>NZ_CP190825.1:0-2471506 GCF_058182375.1 Corynebacterium sp. LaCa_23 | reverse complement strand
AACGGGCTACCTTCAATAATTCTCTCGGGGACGGGTGGACAGTAAATAACAAATTCCACGGTGGATTCCACCGCGGTTTTCACAGTGGTTTTTATCGAGTCACCTCGATCTCCACAGAGTTATCCACAGGTGTGGAAGAAATAGTTATTCACAGCTTAGTGCATGGCTGTGGATAACTTGTGATAGCCCACTTTACGGTGTTGTACTGCGGAAACAGTAAAACTCTCAAGTGGTTATTTAGAGTTATCCACAACGGTTAGCTTGCTGTGGAATTCGATTCCTTAGTTCTACCGCCGCGAAGGCGGGTGTGTCTAACGGAGGATTTATACTTAAAATGCAAAATGCTATGGAGGGTTGCGGCGCGAAGGATTAGCCGCAGCATGAGCGCGAAAACTGGCCCTCTAGCTGCAGGAAAAAACACTTATGTAATTTCGGGTGTAACCGGGTGTCGATTTGTTTCCAGCGGTTTAAATCACGTAATCTGGCATGGTCTATTGCAACAGAGAGTTGCGTATGAACAGGACGGCGTCACTTCGCATTGGCTGGGCTACCAAGGCTCGCCGAGCATTTGGATAACAGTGATGCGTCAGGTTCATGGAATCCATTCATCAGTGGATGTGCTGCCGTTTTCAGGCGGCAGTATGTCCACGTACAACTTCAAGGAGAATTGACGTGGCAAAGGGTAAGCGCACGTTCCAGCCGAACAACCGTCGCCGTGCACGTAAGCACGGTTTCCGCACTCGCATGAGCACCCGTTCCGGTCGTGCAATTGTGGCCGCTCGCCGCAAGAAGGGCCGCGCAAAGCTGTCCGCATAAGTCATGCTGCCAGCCCACCACAAGCTCACATCACCGCCGCAATTTCGGCGGACGATGAAGGGCAGTCGCCGGCAGGGCACTCGCACCGTCGTCGTGCATGCGCGCGATACCATGAGTGCGAATTCCAATGGCACCATGGGCAATCCGGCCGAGATCGCGGCCACTGGGCCGCGATTCGGCCTCATTGTTTCTAAAGCCGTCGGGAATGCAGTGGTACGCCACCGCACCTCCCGGCGGCTTCGCCATGTGTGCATGACGCTCATCCCCAAGCTCCCAGCGGGCGTGGATGTTGTCATCCGTGCGCTACCTGCCAGCGCGACCGCCACCAGTGAGCAATTAGAAAAAGATATTACTAAGGCGCTGCGCAAGCAATGGGATATTTAAATACCCGTGGGGAAGAAATTCCTGCAGCCTCCGGACTGGCCGCGCCGCTGGTTAAAGCGGTTCGTTTCTACCAAAAACATGTCTCGGGCCTTAAGATGGTATCAACCTGTCGGTTCGAACCGACATGCAGTGCTTACGCCTTAGAGGCGTTGTCCAGACATGGCGCGCTTAAAGGTACGGCGATGGCAATGGCTAGGGTGTGCAAATGTGGGCCCTGGCATCCGGGCGGATTCGATCCAGTCCCGGTACCGGTCACCAACAACAACTGAGGATTAAACACTCGTGCTTAATTTCATTTACTGGCCAATTTCGGCCGTTTTATGGTTCTGGCACTGGCTGCTATCCCTCGTAATGGATCCCGCCTGGGGCATTACGTGGATTTTGGCCATCGTGCTGCTGACCTGGACGCTGAAGGCGCTCATGGTCAAGCCCACCGTGAGCCAGATTCGATCTTCGCGCAAGATGCAGGAAATCCAGCCCAAGGTGCAGGAAATCCGCGCGAAGTACGGCAAGGATCAGGCTCGCGCCGCGCAGGAAATGCAGAAGGTCTATAAGGACGCTGGCGTCCGCCCGATGGCCGGCTGCCTTCCGGTCTTGGTGCAGATTCCAATGTTCATTGGTCTTTTCCACGTGCTGCGCTCGTTCGACCGCACGGTGTCTGTAGCCGGCGGCTTTGGACACCCCAGCGGCGAGCCGATGTCCATTGAGGACAATGCCAATACCGCGAACTACATCTTTAAGCCGGAGCTCGTCCAGCAGTTCTTGGACGCCAAGATCTTCGGTGTTCCGCTGGTGACGAACCTGCGCCTGAACTCGCCCTTGGTGGAAGGTGTTACCACCACCACCCAGGCGGCGTTCATCATCGTGCCGATGATTGCCGTGATTGTCGTGTTGATGCACTTCAACGCGCGCATGAGCCTGAACCGCCAGGAAAAGCGCCGCGCCCAGGGCAAGACTTCTGCCCCGCAGGGTCAGAATGCGGAAATGATGCAGCAGCAGATGGCCATGATGTCCAAGATGATGCTGTGGGTCATGCCCGCAATGCTGATCTTCTCCGGCTTCATCTGGCCCATCGGTTTGCTGTTCTACATGCTGTCCAACACCGTGTGGACCTTCTTCCAGACCCGAATCATCTACGGAAAGATGGACCGCGAAGAAGAAGAGGAAGAGGCCGCTAAGATTGAGGCCAAGCGCACTACCGCTCCAAAGCCTGGCGCTCGCAAGAAAGACAACCGCACGAAGAAACAGCGGAAGAACGACAACTAAACAGCTACTGAGGAGATTCTCATAGTGTCCGAGATGGACCCGTCTGCAGTATTTGGCTCTCGCCTGCCGCTCGCGCAGGAATACCACGATTCGCTCGCTACAGACGGGTCCACTCGTGGTTTTATCGGCCCGCGCGAGGTACCGCGGCTGTGGGAGCGCCACATCTTAAACTGCGCAGTTATTGAACAAGTCATTCCGGAAGGCGCCAGGGTTATCGATGTCGGCTCTGGTGCCGGGCTGCCCGGCATCCCGCTTGCCATCGCCCGCCCCGATCTGCACATCACGCTCATTGAGCCGCTTTTGAAGCGCTATAACTACCTCAACGAGGTAACCGAAAACCTGGGATTAGATAACGTCACCGTGCTGCGCGGGCGCGCCGAAGAAGGCCCCATTAAGAAGGCAGTGGCCGGCGCAGACGTGGTGACCTCCCGCGCGGTAGCTCCCCTGGGAAAGCTGGCAAAGTGGTCTTTTCCCCTGGTGCGCAAAGGCGGGGAAATGATCGCGCTGAAAGGTTCTTCTGTACACGAAGAGCTGGAGCGCGATGCCGCGGATATTAAGAAGGCCGGCGGCGGAAAGGCCGAGGTCACGACCGTTCACGGAACCACGATTATCCGTGTCCCGCGCGTGAACTAAAGTAGACGGCATGACTAATCCGCGCCTTATCACCATTGCCAACCAGAAGGGCGGCGTAGGTAAAACCACCTCCGCCGCTAACTTGGCCGCAGCCCTTGCTACTGAAGGCAAGAAGGTATTGGTCATTGACCTTGACCCCCAGGGAAACGCATCGACCGCCATGGGCGCGGAACATAGCTCAGGAACCGATTCCAGCTATGAATTGCTCTTGGGCGATTGCACTGCGGAAAAGGCCATGCAGGCTTCCCCGCATAATTCCAACCTTTATTGCATCCCCGCGACCATCGATCTTGCCGGCGCAGAAATTGAGATGGTATCTCTCGTGCGCCGCGAGTTTCGGCTTTACGATGCCCTCCATAAAGGGTTCCTAGAAGAGCACGGCTTTGAATACGTCTTTATTGATTGCCCGCCATCTTTGGGCTTGCTGACGATCAACGCCATGACGTGTGCGGAAGAAGTCATTATTCCTATCCAGTGCGAGTACTACGCACTGGAGGGCGTGGGCCAGTTACTGGGCAATATCACGATGATTCGCGAGCACCTCAATGAAGATCTGCATATCTCTGCGGTGCTCCTTACCATGTATGATGCACGTACGCGTTTGGCTGAGGATGTGGCCGATAACGTTCGTGAGCAATTTGGCGCCGTTGTCATGGGCAATGTCATCCCGCGTTCTGTGCGCGTCTCAGAGGCGCCTGGTTACGGGACTACGGTCATTGATTACGCCCCTTCATCCACCGGTGCACGGGCGTACCTCGCGGCGGCTCGCGAGCTCAACAGGCGCGGTGATTATCGCCCGCATCCCACTACGGGGGCGATTGGCGTGAGCCCCGAAATTTATGCGGAATTGGAAGGATAGGATTTCATGGCAGAACAAAAGCAAGGTGGCCTAGGCAAAGGCTTGGCCGCTCTCATCCCGTCCGGCCCCGATGCGCCCACCCGCAAGCCACGGCTGGGTGATTCCGCCGCAGATATTATCCTGGGAAATTCCACGGGCAATAGCGAGCGCAAGGCACGCGGCGAGAAGCGCGTGAAGGGCGCCCCCACCATCCAACAAGGATCCGGGTCCAAGTCCTCCAAGAAGCGGCAAGCTACGCCGGCAGCAATCGGTGCGACCTACCGCGAGATTTCCGTGGGGGACATCGTCCCCAACCCCAAGCAGCCGCGCACCGTTTTTGATGAAGATGAGCTCAGCGAGCTGGTTCACTCCATCCGCGAGTTCGGCCTCCTACAGCCGGTCGTCGTCCGTCCCTCCGAGGAGGGCGGATTTGAGCTCATCATGGGTGAGCGCCGTTGGCGCGCCTCCTCTAAGGCTGGCCTGGCCACCATTCCCGCCATCGTGCGCGATACCAAAGATGACAATCTGCTGCGCGATGCCCTGCTGGAAAACATCCACCGCGTCCAGCTCAACCCTTTGGAAGAGGCGCACGCCTATCAGCAGCTTTTGGAAGAGTTCGGCGTTACCCAGAACGAACTAGCGGACCGCATTGGCCGCTCCCGCCCGCAGGTGACCAACATGCTCCGCCTGCTGCGGTTGCCGGTGGATGTGCAAAAGCGAGTCGCCGCAGGCACCCTCTCGGCCGGTCACGCCCGCGCTATCTTGGGCCTCGATGACAAGGAAGCGATGGACTACATCGCGGACCGGGTTATTTCGGAGGGCTTGTCCGTGCGCGCGACCGAGGAAGCCGTGACGCTATATAAGCGCGACGGGAAGCCTGCGGAGAATAAGAAGAAGTCTCAGGTACCGCAGCCGCAATTTTTCACCGACTCGGCCGAGCGCCTCTCGGATCGCTTCGATACCAAGGTCACCGTGACTATGGGTAAGCGCAAGGGCAAGATGGTCGTAGAATTCGGCGACCAAGAAGATTTCGAGCGCATCATGGCGCTGATGGAGCGGGATAAATAACTGGCTCCTGTGGCAGGTTCCCCAGGTGCCTGCCACTTCCGCAAGGTGAGTGCCCTCCTCTTTAGAGCGAGGGCACTATTTCTTAGAAAAGATGAAGTGGCCCTTGGCTTGTTCTTCCTCGTATTCGGCGCCAAGCGGAATGCCCTTGCGCTCACGCAGGAGTAGGGCCGCAATAAATCCGACGATGCTTGCGGAGACAAGATAGACGGAAACCGCAAAGGTCGTGCCCGTTGCTTCTACCAATGCTGCGGCGATCATCGGGGCGAAGGCACCGCCGAGGACGGAACCGATGGCATAAGTAATCGATACGCCCGAGGCACGGATGGATGCAGGGAAAAGCTCGGTATACATGGCAGATTGCGCACCGTAGGTTAAGCCGAGGCCTACCGTCAGGAAGATGAGGGCGGCATACAGCAATCCTAGGGACGCCGTATTTACCAGCGGGAAAAGGGCCGCTGCGCCGATTGCTTGAATGACAAATCCGATGAGATACGTCGCGCGGCGCCCGATGTAGTCCGATAACCAGCCGGCGAAAAGGGTAAAGATGAGCCACGTGAAGGCGGATAGGGTGACGGCATTGAGGACATCGCCACGCGCGAGCGAGACCGGGCCCTCGGGGTTGGTGGCGTAATTTTGGATATAGCCACCGGTGGTCATATAACCCACGGTGCCATTTCCGGCAAAGACTAGAGCCGCGACGAGGACAAGCGGGAAATACCGCTTGAAAAGGATCCCAATGGGGTTTGCAGCCTCGCGTTTCTTATTATCCGAGATCTCCTGAAAGACCGGTGATTCATCCACGCCGACGCGGACCGCGTAGCCGATGATCACTAGGACGAAGGAAAGCAAGAACGGCACGCGCCAACCCCATTCAAGGAAGGCATCCCCTGGTGCGATGATATTCATGATGGACAGCACGCCAGAGGACATCAGTAGGCCGATGGGGACTCCGATCTGTGGTCCAGCACCGAAGAGGCCGCGCTTATCGTTGGGAGCGTGCTCAACTGCAAGCAGTACCGCGGAACCCCACTCTCCCCCGGCAGAAATGCCTTGAATGATGCGGAGGAAAATCAACAGGATGGGAGCCCATACTCCCGCCGTATCGTAGGTAGGCAGGAGGCCAATCAGTGTGGTGGCCCCGCCCATGGCAAAAAGGGTGACCATGAGAACGAGGCGGCGGCCAAGACGGTCACCGAAATGTCCCGCTAGGAACGCGCCAAGTGGGCGAAAAAGGAAAGATAGGCCCACGGAGGCGAAGGACACGATGCTGGCTACCCCGCCTTCTAAGGGGCCGAACATCACCTGGTTGAATACCAGGCCGGCAACCGCGGCATAGAGAAAGTAGTCGTACCATTCAATCGCGGTTCCGATTGTGGTGGCAGCTACCACGCGGCGGGTTTCTTTTGTGGAAATTGGGGCGGAGGTTGAGCTGCCCATAATGGGAATCCATTCACTGTGTAGTAGTCAATAACTGGACTGATATTACACGGTGGCTACGCCACAAAAGAATGCCTGCGCCCCAAACCTAGTGAGGAGGGCTAAGCCTGCTCCGCCTGGAGAAGTTCGGAGAATTTGTAGGTGCCGGTAATGGCGGTGTCTTGCTCCATGAGGTACATGCGCTTGACGGCGATGACGATTGCTTCTGCAATATCATCACGGCGCTTAGGGTTGGTCAGGATTTTGACGTCCTCAGGGTTGGTGAGATAACCCAAAAAGATCTGAACAACCGGCATTTGCGTCAGGCGCAAGAGATCCCAGGTGCGGCCATGGTTAGAGCAGTCCTGCAGATCGGTTCGGGCCACGATTTCACGCTGGATGAAGCCAGACAGGGTCTCACCAATGAGTGAGGAGTTTCCGGATTCGGAACCAAAGTAGAACGTGGCTACGCCGTGGGCCTTCTCATTGGGATAAGAATCGCACGCCAAAGAGATCACCATATCGGCATCAAAGGCATTAGCCAGCTCGGCACGGGATTGCACGTCCGCATCATCGGTGCGGGGGCGCGAAATAATGGTCTCCATGCCGGCGGCGATCATGCGGCCTTCGATGCGCTGGGTGAGATCCCATAGAATTTCTTGCTCAGAAATATCACCAAAACGGCCCTTGACCGTGAAGCCAGAGTCCCGGCCACTGAGCGCAGGGTCAATGACCACGCGCTTGCCAGCCAGCTTTGGTCCGGCATTGCGCACGCGCTCGCGTTCTACAATATTGTGCGCCGAACCGCCGGTGATGCGGCGGCCGAGCAAGCTGAGCGCGCGAATGGTCGCGGGGCCACACACGCCGTCTTCCTGCAGCCCGCAATTGTGCTGGTATTCGGTGAGCGCGGCGTGGGTAGTGCGGCCAAAATGACCATCGACGCGGTCTTGATAAAACCCAAGCTCTTGCAGTTGCTGCTGCAATTGCGAAATGTCATCGCCCACCAAGGCATTGGTGGGCTCGTAGCTCAATACACGGCTACCCAGGGTATAAGAGGCTTGGCGTAACTCGCGCAGGGTGAGATCGTCGATCTCTCCCGTTGGGAGGATGCCGCGCGACTGCTGAAATGCCTTGAGCACTTCAGCGAGATCGGCATCAAAGGTCTTATCAGTCTCGGAGTACTTCTGCTTTTTCCAGGCAGACAGTTCCCCCGTGAAATCTGATAAGAGGCCAAGGCGAGCCAAGGTGGCGCGAGCTTCAGCTACGCGCACACTTGAATCACCAACCCGAAGAACGCGATTCACGCCTTTCACCCCTTCCACGGCCCTAGGACTTTGGGCCGCATGGCAGATTTCCTACTCGTTAACTTTAGTAACAAGATTAACAGCTATAGCTGTTTTTTCACTTGCGCCACGATGTCATCTTTAGAACGCAGGCCGACGAACTCATCGACCTTCTCGCCATTGTTGAAAATCAATACATTTGGGATGGACATGATTTGGAACATGGCACCGAGGTTTCGTTCTTCATCGACGTTGACCTGGGCGATGGTGACTTCACCGTCGAGCTCATCTGCGACCTCTTCTAAGATCGGAGACAGCTTCTTGCATGGCCCGCACCATTCCGCCCAGAAGTCTACGACGACGGGTTTATCCGACTCGATGACATCAGAACGGAATGTTTCAGTGGTTACCTTTTTGACGTTACTCATACTGGATCTAACGGTTTGCAGCCAAGAATTGTTCCGCATCCATGGCAGCGCGGCAGCCAGATCCTGCGGCGGTGATGGCCTGCTGATAGTGATCATCTACCAAGTCACCGCAAGCGAAAACGCCAGGCAGGGAGGTCTTAGTGGAGGGCTGATCAACCTCAACGTAGCCGTTATCGTTTAGCTTTACCTGGCCGTTGAGGAAGGACGAGCGCGGATCGTGGCCAATGGCAACGAACATGGCGGTGACATCCAAGGTGGAGGTTTCCCCAGTCTCAACGTCCTTGAGCTCTAGGCCGCCGACCTTGCCGTCATCTTCAAGCACGCGCTCGACAACCTTATTGGTTTCCCACTTAATCTGCTCGTTCTCCTGGGCGCGGTCCAACATGATCTTAGATGCGCGGAAGTTTTCGGAGCGGTTGACAATGGTGACAGACTCCGCGAACTTGGTCAGGAAGGTAGCTTCCTCCATGGCGGAATCGCCGCCGCCGATGACGGCGATATTGTGTCCCTTGAAGAAGAAGCCATCGCACGTAGCGCAGGTGGAAACACCGCGGCCGGAGAGCTCTTCCTCGCCGGGAATGCCAAGGTGGCGCGGTGCGGCGCCGGTGGCGAGGATTACCGTGCGGGCTTCAAATACCTCATCGCCCACGTGGAGCTTTTTGATATCGCCCTCCAACTCAACGGAGTCGACGACTTCCATGCGCAGATCCGCGCCAAAGCGGATTGACTGTGCGCGCATTTCTTCCATGAGCTCTGGGCCCATGATGCCCTTTTGGAAGCCCGGGTAGTTCTCTACCTCGGTGGTGTTCATTAATTCGCCACCGTATTCAAATCCCTCAAATACAATGGGGCTGAGTTCAGCACGAGCGGCATAAAGCGCGGCGGTATAACCGGCAGGTCCGGAACCTACGATGGCAACATCGTGGACGGTCATTGCTAACTCCCTAAAATCACAGTGTCATTTTGCGTAACGTCAAGAGTCTACCCGCCAGATTGCGAATCGTTCATATTGTAAAGGCTAGCGGCTGCGAAATTGATGCAAGAATGATGCGATATCGAGATGTAGTTAACCGATGGCTTCGCGCAAGACCTCCCGCGCGCGTGCGCGGCGAGATTTAACGGTGCCGGGCTTTACGCCTTGGGCGGTGGCAACTTCGTTGACGCGGAACCCGGCGACATCGGTAAGCATGAGGGCTTCGCGCTGGTCTTGCCTTAAAAGCTCCATGGCCTCGCGGACGACGAGCTGCTCGGCAAGGTTTTCAGATGGGTTATGCGCCAGCAGTGGATTGCGATCATCGGCAAAATCATCGCTATCGAGCGAGGCGTTTTCCCTATTAGCCCGGTGATTTAAATAGTCGTAGCCGGTGTTTTTCACTAGGCGGTGCAGCCACGTGCTTAAGGCCGATTCCCGCCGGTAGTTATGGAGATTGCAGCTAGCGCGCAGGAAGGCTTCTTGCACGACATCCTGCGCGTCGTACTCATTCCTTGTATAACGCCGCGCCACGGTGGTCAGCCGCTTGCGGTGGCGTTCCACGATGGCGGAAAAGGCTTTATTATCCCCCTCGATAAAAGCATCAACTAATTCTTCGTCGCTGTGGTCAGGACTTAATGGCATCTGTAGATTCCCCCCGGATCAACAAGTGTTAAAGCAATTGTGACCCGAGGAGAACTCCGGCGCGAGCCGGCGGCGGTACAGTCTATTGACCCGCCTACTGCTGAGCGCGCACGCGCAGGGTGCGGCGCAGGTGATCGCGGCACTCTAGGAGTACGCGGCGCAGCGCACCCGGCAGATCCTTGTGCAGGAGATCCGTGGTGGCGGACTCCGCCATGGAAGATTCCGGGTAGAGGCCGCGGATTAGCCGGTTGGCAATCTCAATCGGGTGGTTATCCCAGGTGTCTTCGACGCGGCGGAAGAACTCCTCGGCGAATTCTTCTTGCAGCTCCGCCGAGCGCGGGGCGTTGAAGCCGGCCAGCAGGGCGTCGACCTCCGCATTGGAGTACTCCCCTGGCGTTAGCGCGCTATCGAAGGCGGCCCGCTTGGTCTCCGGCGTGGGGAAGGCGTGGCTAGCGCCCAAGAATTCGGCGGCGCCGGTCAGCGTATTATCGCGCTGCTTTTCTGCCTCCAGCTCATCCAGTTTGACGGCGTCGCGGGCGGCCAGGGCGCGCAGGATGGACCAGCGGATCTGCGGATCGAGGCGCAGGTCCTCGACCGTGCCAGCAAACAGGTCACGCAGGCGATCGGTGCCGGAGTCCTTAGGCGTGGCGGCCAGTGCGGCAATGGCGGTGCGGGCCAGAATGAGCTGCGCATCGGAGCCCGAATCCGCAGCACCGAGTTGTTCCCACAGCGCGTTGGCGAATTCGGCGCGCACCTGCTCGCGGCGATCCTGGGCCACATAGTGCTGGATGGCAAAGTGCGCATTGCCGTAGGCGGTGGTCAGCAGCGTGGCATTGGTCTCTGCGGGTGCATGCTTGGCGACGACCCCCACGTACTCCTCCGCATTCCACTCCCCGTCCCTGGTGAGGTTCCACAGCGAGGTCCAGATGACCGCGCGGCTGAGCCCATCCTGGACCTCGGAGAGGTGATCGCTAATGGTGGCAAGCGAAACGTCGTCGAAGCGGACCTTGGTGTAGGTGTGGTCGGCATCGTTAAGCAGCAGCAATGCCGGGGCCTTCTCCCCCGCCGCCTCATCCACGATGGTGCGGTGGCCGCCGGCGGGAAGGTCGATGTCGAACTCGCGGTACTTGTGCAAGGAGGCATCAAAAAGCGCCACGCTCAGGCGGTGTGGCCGGGTCGTATCCTCGGCCTCGGCGCTCACCGCAAGCTCGGTGATCTTCTCGCCCTCCGTGTGCAGCTCCGGGGTAAGTGTATCCGGACCCCAGGTGCGCAGCCACGCCTTTGACCAGGAATCGAGGTCGCGGTCAGTGTGCTTTTTCAGGGCCGTGAGCAGGTCATCGAAGGTGGCCGCGGCGAAGGCATGCTCTTGGAAGTAATCCCGCGCGCCCGCGTAAAAATTATCGCGGCCCACGTAGTGCACGAGCTGCTTGAGCACGGCCGCGCCCTTGGCATAGGTAATGCCATCGAAGTTCTGGCGTGCGGCATCGACGTCTGGGATATCGGCCTTGATGGGGTGCGTGGTGGGAAGCTGATCCTGCAGGTAGGCCCAGTTTTTACGCTCGCCGGCGAAGTTGACCCACGCCTCTTCGTAGTCGGTGGCGTGCACGGAGGCATCGGCGCCCATGAACTCCGCGAAGGATTCTTTGAGCCAGAGATCGTCCCACCACTGCGGAGTGACAAGATCGCCGAACCACATGTGGGACATCTCGTGCAGGATGGTATTTGCGCGAGAGGCCTTCTGGCTGCGCGTGGCCTTAGAGCGGAAGATATAGCTTTCCGTAAAGGTCACCAGGCCAGGGTTCTCCATCGCACCGAGGTTATATTCCGGCACGAAGATGGAATCGTACTTACCCCAGGGGTAAGCAAAGCCGAAGTTCTCGTGGAAATAGTCCATGCCCTGCGCGGTAAGCTCCAAGATCTCCTCGTCCAAGTATTCAAACATGGAGGCGCGGGCAAAGGCGCGCAGCTGCGCGGAGTGCTCGCCATCCGGCGAAGTCCAGGTGCGCTCTTGGTACTTATAAGGCCCCGCGGCAAAAGAGGTGAGGTACGTCGAAAGCGGCGGGGTGGGCGCAAAGCGAACCGCGGCATTGTCACCGTGCTCCTCGCGCTCGGTCTCCGGCTGGTTGGAGAGGATTTGCCAGTCCTTCGGCGCGGTCATGGCGACGTGGAACGGCGCCTTGAGGTCGGGCTGCTCAAAGCAAGGGAAGATGCGGCGGGCATCGGAAGGCTCGAGGTGTGAGTACAGATAGGTCGCGTCATCGGCCTGGTCGTGCATGCGGTGCAAACCCTGGCCCGTGCGCGAGTAGCGCGAGGTGCCACTGACCTCAATCGTCAGCTCCTCCCCTACCGGTAGCCCGTGGAGGCGGATAAGGCTGCCATCAAAGTCGATGTCCTGCGCCTGACCGTTAACCGTTACCTGCTCTACCGATTCTCCCAGGTAGTCCAGGAAAAGCTCGGGCTCGATGGTGGTGAGATCGATGCGGCTCGTCGCGCCAAACGTGGGGCTTTCCTTAACTTGAGATAAGTCGAGGTGTAGGTGGTATGCCCGCAGGTCTACTGCTGCAGCGCGCTCTTGGAGCTGCTCGTGCTGGGTTTTATCGCGTTGTGTCGTCATAGTTAGAAACTATAGTTACCGCAGAAGCTGGGCTCAGGAAGATGTGCCCCCCTGAATCTGCGACGAGCATTTCAACCGGCGACAATCCACCGAGTATTACTGCCTCTTTGTGGGCCCGATGGATCGATCGTGGCTTGTCCCATTTTTTCAAATGGCGCAGGATATCAGTTATAACCTTTCTGTCGACACCTAATTCCTCGGCCGTCTCCCGCGCGGAGAGTACTTCGCCTGCTTCAAGCTGTGCCAAAATCCAATCTTGCACTGAGGCCGATGAAATTGCTCCTTGTTTATTCAATCCCATAAGTTTCCTCGCGTCACCAGACAGGATCCATTCCCCGGCGTTCCGAAGCCTTTCCAGGTATCCAATAGACGAATACCACTGGAGAATACCTTGGGCTTCTTGCTCGGTGACTTGCATTAGAGCGGCTGCGGATCGGTTGAGCAAAATCTTGTGATCCATCAGTTGGCGTGCGATAAGTAACCCATTGATACTTTCAAACGCCTTGTCCGGGTAATGGTCGTTTAATCTAGCTAACGCATAGACAAAGTCCTTGTCTACCTCACCAGAAGATAGGCTTACTTCGACAAAATTCTCCGCTGTATGCAAAGCCGGGGTATGGCGTCCACTAGCTAACATCGATGCCCACATGCGGTCGAAACCCCGTGAAGATTCCTCTGCAAGGTCCAGCATTCTTAAGGCAGCCATGAGTCGGGGATTGCGGGGGATCGATTGAGTAGTTAAGATTCGCTTTTCTGTGACTCCCACTGGCAACGGTCCTGGTGACCACACAGTAAGCGCAGTCGGTGATTGGTCAATAACTACTGCACTACTAGCATCCCAATCCCTGTGTGCGAGAGCGTTAGAAATGACCTCGTCCACTGCGGTCTCAGGAAAGGCTGGGATAGAAATCTCTTGCCCGTTTGGGAAGCTCACGCGTGCAACTTCTGTTCGTGCTGCGGTTGCTACGAGTTCTTTTAGCCTCAGGTAGGCGGTGATCAAAGGTGCTGATATTTCCGTGGCCTGGGGATCTCCTCCAGGTACCTCACGGGCCAAGTGTCTGATGGTAGTTCGACTATTGGCTGGAGTAATGAACAGGATTTCTGCGGCGTAGGTTAACTGACCTTCGCGGGTGAGAAGACCGAGCTCGGAAAGTAGTTCATTGGTCGTGTGGGGTGCTCGATCTAAGGAGCCTGAAGCCGATCGTGCTTTTTTGAGGAGCTGGCGCGCTTGCTCGATGGCTGTAGCATCCAAATCTTCGAAAGAATATCGGGACTCAGCTGCAGAAAAGTCCGGATTTGCGCGCTGGTAGGTGATGGAGCGCCGCTATTCTTCAGAAAGTGGCACGCACGAGGTGCCTCTGCGAATGCTGGCCTGCCCTTTCGGGCGTTGGTAAAGTGTCAACCCTTTGGGAATTCGCAGACAAATAAGCCGCTGACCACAATAGTTAAGTTCAGTTCCTTCTACTCTGATTCCCGGTTGAGTACCATTAAATATTTTCTGCTCAATCCATTCGATGCTGCGTGAGGTTCCGGTAAAAGCTGCGGTACCTGACTTTTCATCGGAAACGCCCAAGACGATATGGCAAACCGCAGCGTCCGCGTTGGAAAAGCATATGGTTTCATTAATGAGGAATTCAGTAAGTGAAGCATCCGGGTTTCGATTCTGTGGATGTGTTGCGGGATCTTCTTTGAAGTCCAAAACCTGACTCTCTTGGCTATCGGCGGTAGCACCTTCCTCGATAGCTTTGAGAGCTGCGTAAACGGCCTGCAATTCTGACTCAGACATAGATGAATGCTAGCACAAGTTGTTTCAAACAACTTGTGTACAACTTCTCGAAGCTTAATTATTCGATTACAGCAGATGTGCTGGTCAGAAGAGTAGCAAGTTGTTTGAAGTTGTTTACTTTAAAATCGCGCGGCGATTCCAGGATCCTAAACGAGGGGCCTAGGGATTTCTTTAAAAACCCAGCGTAACTTGGATATTTTGGGTAAAATCTCACTTCCAATGGGGCTGCTGACCCCGAATACTTGGGGGCTTCGCGGAACCCAGAAGTTGTTTCAAACAACTATACACAACTTTCAACTAATATAATTCGGCCGCTTCTTCATACCTGCAGCTCAAGGCATAAATTCAAGTTGTTTGAAGTTGTTGTGTGCTGGCCGAGTAGTTGCCCAGCCAAGGCACCGAGCCTGAAAGATTTGCCTGGGGAATACAACTAAAGCCCGCGGCCGAGCGGGTACGCGGCGCGGGCTTTAGTGGTTGGTAACCAAAAGGCTGTGAGAGCCCAAGGTTTCAAAGAAGTGCGATTACTGCTTGATGGCAGAAACCTCGAGCTCGATCTTGATGTCTTCAGAAACGAGGACGCCGCCGGTCTTGAGCGGAGCGTTGAAGTCGATGCCGAAGTCCTTGCGGTTGATCTTGGTCTGTGCCTCGAAACCCAGGCGGAAGTTGCCGAATGGGTCTTCAGCGGTAGCGACCTCTTCAACCTTGAGGTCGACGGACTTGGTGGTGCCCTTGATGGTGAGGTCACCGGTGACGGTGCCGTTGCCGTCCTCATCAACGTTGACGTTGGTGGTGGTGAAGGAAAGCTCTGGGTACTCTTCCACGTTGAAGAAGTCTTCGTTCTTTACGTGGCCGTCGCGGTCCTCGTTGCCGGTGGAGATGGAAGCAGCCTTGATGGTGGCCTCTGCGGTGGAGTCAGCGATGTTCTCGGCGACGTTGATGGTGCCTTCGAACTCACCGAAGTTGCCGCGCACCTTGGTAACCATGGCGTGCTTGGTAACGAATCCGATGACGGTGTGCTCTTTGTCGATGGTGTAGGTACCTGCTGCGAGGGACATGATTGTTTCTCCTAACGTTGTTGTTGATGTAACACAAACTACGATACCCGATTGGGAAATTTAGTCAAGCCTTGAAGTAAAAATTCTTTTTCCAACCCTCTGACCTCGGTTTTAAGGATGGCCAACAAGCTGGACCTCCCCCAGTGTAACCTCTTTTGACTTAGGCAGTTCCGTGATGACTATGAGCGCGGCATCGAATTGTTGGGGCGTTTCTTTGAGCTCCAGCTCCTCGTTTAAGTGCTTGAACTTTCCTTCCGCCAATTTGGGAAGAGAGCTCAGCTGCGGGTGCTTGGGATCGAAATCGTCTTTATTAACGCCATAGATTTCGTAGTGCGCGCCATTGGACCTGGTGTGGGTTACGGTCATGACAGAAAGGTGGGCCGGGTTATCCAGGGTGACCAAGGCGCCGGAACCGGATTCCTTCGTGGACCAGGTGGTGATCGTCTTGCCATCGATAAGCTGCTCATTATCCTCGCCGTCTGGCACCGTGATGGCGGATGATTCCTTGAGGTGCACCGGCGGGGTTTCCGGGATCATCGTGGAGCCCTGCACGGTTTCAGTAACCGAACTGGTCTTTTCTACATCGCTGAGCAGGGACATCACCCACGTCGTCAGCGCCGCCATGCCCACGACGAAGATGGTGGCGAAAATGCCGATGACCACGACGCCGGAGCCCGAGTAACCGCGGCCGCCAAAGCCGGGTTCTTGCTTCGGATCCTCTTCCTGCGTGGGCTCATCTTCAACGACCACGGGGAGGGCCTCGGTCTTTTCTTCCTGCTCTTCCGGGGCGAATTCGCGCAGGCGCTTGGCGATGCCCGCCGAGGTCAGCCCCTCCGCCTCCTGCAGCTCTTCCAGCTTCTCTTCGCGGGTCTCTGCATCCGCGGCATCAAAGGCCAGCCGTGCCTCTTCGAGGCGCTCTGCGGCCTCATCGGCGGTGAGATTGGCGTCATCGGAAATATCGCGCAGCTTCTTCGGCGATGGTTCGGTGGATTCGACCAGCATGCTTAGCGCGGAGCTGAGGGCCTCGCGGTCGCTTTCTGCAGACGTCCCATCCAGCACCGCGGGGAAGGCAACCTTGACGATGCCGGAGGTGGATACGCGGAAGCGGTCGCGGTGCTCCACGCCGAGGATGAGGCCGGCGTCGTGGGCGGTGGCGGCATCGGCAAACAGCGGCGCGGTAGCGCGGGCGACGGAATTGGGGTCGAGGTTATCTGCCTCTGCCACCTGCTTGAGGGAGGTGCCCTCAAACCAATCCGCCACCACCAGGCAGCCGGTGCGGTAGGACAAAATCTCGATATTATCCGCCATGGTCTCTAGGTTGAGCTCGGCCAAACGCCGCGTATTGCGGGAGATTTCGGCGGAGCGGCGGGCAGAGACCGTGGGCGTCGACGGCGCGATGGGCGCCTGCGTATTGGTATCGACGAACGTCAGCGCCACGAGGCGGCCGGTGGCTTGTTCGCGGGCCTGCCAGAACCGGGCGCCGGATACAGCGCCGTGATCCTGCAGGAGGCGGAAGCGACCGTCCGATACGGGGGCGCCGGGGACCAAGCGCGGGCCGCGGACGATACCGGCGGACATCGGTGGCGGTACCAAGGTGGCATTGAAGGAATCCTGCGTATAGACCGGCTGGATTTCCTGCAGGTCTGGTTCCTCGACTTCGATGGCCTTGGAATTGTCCACCGTGATGAACCGGGACATTCCCGGGATGCGCTGGAGGGCGCGCGCCAGGTTCTGCACCTCGGGCAGGGAGGACTTGGACAGGACGATTCCGGTGATAATCACAAAGACGATGCCCAGCACGACGACCTTGACCAGCGAGACGATCGAAGGCAGTTGCGCCGGCAAGACCAATTGCATGAGCCAGTACAGCGCCCAGGAGACAACTAGTCCGACCGCGCCGGCACCGGAGGACCAGAGGACCGTCTGGGTCACGGCCTTACCGCCCAGGCTGCCCAGCTTGCGCTTGAGCAGGAAGCCGCCGATGACCGCACCGGAGACAAAGCCAAAACCGTTGGCGGTACCGAGGAGGATAACCACCCGGTCCGGGTTGCTGGTCATCAGCGGTGCCAGCAGGGTCAGCACGATCTTGGTCAGCGTGATGCCGGCAATGATGAAGGTGGGCGTCCACGCCTCTTCCCTGGCGTAGAAAACGCGCAGGTGCAGCAGCACCAACGCATACGGGATCAAGGTAAAGGCGGAAAAACTGATGGTGAGGCCGAGCTGCTCTGCGCTATCTGCGCCGTAGGCGCCGTACTGGAATAGCGCGCGGGCGATGGGCACGCCGAAGCCCGTCATGAAAATGACGATGGGGATAAGCGCGATGAAGGTCAGCTTGGTGCCCAAGGTGAGGTCGCGCACCACGGCATCGACATCGCCATCGGCGGCATTGCGCGAAAGCCGCGGCATGATGGCGGTCAACAAGGTCACGCCGATAACGCCATACGGCACCTGCAGCATCAGCCACGCGTTCTGGTAGACCAGCGGCGCACCGGCATCCGCATACGCTGCCACGCGGGAGGTGACCACGTAACCCAGCTGGGAGATGGCCACATAGGTAATAATGGCCAGCGCCATGCCGCCGAATTGCTTGATGCGGGCATCGAGGCCCCACTTCGGGCGCAGGTTGATGCCGGCCTTTTTCAGGTACGGCACAAGGATCAAGCACTGCACGATCACCGCCGTGGTGGTGCCCAGGCCCAGCAGCATGATGTGTGGATCCGCCACCGGCGTAGGATCGTGCGGGTCGAGGCGGCCTGGCAAAAAGCGATACGCCAAGAGGACGCTGATGGAAATGATGTTATTGACCACCGGCGCCCAGGCACCAGGGCCGAAGATATTCTTGGTATTTAAAACCGCCTGGAAGAGGGCGAAAAGGCCGTAGAACAGGATCTGCGGCAAAAGCAAGAAGGCCAATGATGTTGCCTGTACGGCATTGGCCTTGGAATCTTCAGGCAGCATCATCCTCGTTAAGAATGGCGCGAAGATAACGGAGAGGATGGTAACGATGCCCAGGATGGAAAACGCCAGGGTAAAAAGTCTTCGGACGAAGGTTTCGCCGCGGTCCGAGTCTTCCTTCTCCGCGCGCACCAAGACCGGGACCACTAGTGAGGTCAGCACCGCGCCCAGCACGATTTCGGTGACCAGGTTGGGGATCTGGTTGGCGCTACTGAAGGCCGTACCCACCGTGGCACCAAGGGTGGCGCCGATCAGCATCTGTCGCAGGAAGCCGGTGATGCGCGAGAGCAGCGTGGCGATGGCCATCGTTCCCGTCGCGCGGATGACGTCCTGATTGGAGGCCTCAATCTCCGCATTGCGGCCAGTCAGCGCGGACTTATCTTCCTCAGGGGGAACAGTCGTGTTCTGCACTGAGGGGGTGGGCCGCTTTTCTGGTACCGGTGCGGGTGGAGAGGCGCGCACGATGCGGCCGCGCGCGCCGGCGGTAACCGGGACACGGTTTTCTTCCGCATTGGGGGCGGTATCCGTGGGGTCTACCGCGCCTGCAGGTGCCTTCTCCGCGTGGTGGGCCTGGCGGCCATCTTTTTCGGTCATAGAGGATACAACTTCAACTTTTACTTTTCAGCCTTGTGATTTTTGCGTCGGTGACGGCCAAGCCGAAAGAGCGTAGCCAAAACCAGCGCAAGAGCGCCGGCTATGCCGGCAGCGTATAAGGTTACGATACCGGCACGTGTCTGCACCGAGATAGTGATGGGCTGCGAAATGGTCTGGTCTTTAGGAGTGGCCAGCCACAGCCCAATGTCCGTGCGATCCGCGTCCTTCGGCATATCAGCGGTCATGGATACAGTAATAGAGCCCTTAGCGGGAATACGGACGCTTTTGGGCGTGTTGAGCCGCGCGCCATCGGGGGCATCGTATTGCAGCTTCGCCTCCACCGGCAATGGCAGGCCATTTTCGGCCACGATGAGCAGCGGCGATGACTCAGATACGCGAGTATAAACATTGCCCGGCGGGATGAGGGAGACGGAATCGCGCAGATCCCGCAGCGTATTGGAGTGCATCTCCATGGTGCGGGAAAAGGACTGGCGCGCTGCGGCGTGGGTGCTCAAGCTATCGCGATTATTAAGCGATAAGGAATTGAGGAGATCGCGGCGCAGTGACAGCACGAATTCAGAGCGCGTCATGGTGATATCAGGGTCATCCACCACGATATTCATCAGCTCATCGGTATAGCGCGCCTGTTGCTCAACGCGGGCCAATTCGGGTTCCGAAAAGACGGCCGGATCGATAAAGGGGCTGCCGGTGGGAGCGTTCGGATCGCCCTGCTGCAATTCCACTGTGCTGATCCCGCGGGGACGGGAGTGGCCGGAGTCGAGCAGTTCTTCCGCGGCGTCGAGTGCATGCTCGGCCGCGCTTGGGTCTAAGTAGTTGGGAAGCTTGGCCACGGTATCTTCCCCACCCGCGAGGCTGAGGGCCGCCCCGCCCGTGATGGCGCGAGACAGAGCAGAATCTTTGGCGTAGTCATAGCGCAGCTCCGGGTTGGAATAGCCAACCGTCTGCGGCTTGGAGCCGGTTTGGGATAGCAGGGCGCCAAGGGAGGCATCGAAAGTCGCGGCCTCGCCGGACCAGTTCGAATTATCCGCAACCAGGGATGGCACCGGCAATTTTTGGTCAATATAACCGGAACCTACCGCCAGGATATTGCTGGCCGGTGCCTTGCCCAGGATGCGCTCAATGGTTTGATTGCCGCGCTGCAAACCCTCAAAGAGAAGGGCGGGATTATTGGCCCGTGCCACAGCAGAGGCATTCGCATTGGCCCAGGGCATGGCGATGAAACAATCCAGTTCGCGCAGGCGCTCCAGCCACCGCTCGGCATCATTTTTTGCCTCGCCCGGCTCTCCCTTGTCATCGTCATTGCCCCGCGACCAGGAATCGCGCAGGCGCTTGGGGCGATCGCCTTGCGCGGGGCGGGTGGAATTGACCGTATAGCCTTGCGACATGCGGTTGACGGTATCGAGCAGCGCGGGGTCGATGGCCACGCAGCCCGCTCCCTGCAGGTCATGATCCTCGTAGGTAGAAATCAACCTATCGAGGCGGCCGCCTTTGCGTAGCTCGTGGCCTAAATTATCGGAGGACAAGATGAGCTCTTCTCCCCCAAGCCCGCCGGGGACGATGTCCAGGTTCGCGCTGATGGGATAAACCACCGTGAGATCGTGCGGTTGGGAATCCTCGGCATCGTCGTGTTCTTCTTCTGGTGCCGCTTCTTCCGGTGCCGCGGCCGCAGCGGGATCTGTGGGGCCCTCTTCGGAGAACTGGGCCACGAAGCGCTCTTCTGCCAGGCTCACCGCATCGCCCTCGAGGGTGCCGGTCAGGGTAAAAAGCACCGGATAGGCGCCCGGTTCATTGATGGCCAAGGTGCGCTCGGCATCCAATCCACTGGGTACGGTAAAGCTTAATTCCCGGGTTTCACCTGGTTGCAACGGCGCGGTGGTCATGCCCGGGCCGTAATAGGGAAAATCACCGGTGGCCATTTCCGTCCGCGCTTCTGCCGCATTAGCCACGCTATCGCCGCGCCGGCTAGTTATCTGCAGATCTTCTAAGGGCTGATCGGTGGGGTTGTGCACGCGGAAGCGCAGCCGCAGGTCATTGCCTACGGTAAAGGGCTGGGCATCGATAAGGTCCAGATCGGCGCGCTCCGGGCCGCGCGCGCCCAGCCAAGCCTGGATATCCATCTGCTTGTCCGGAGCAGAGTCCATTTGGGCCGCCGCGTTTGGTAGGAACAATCCCCAACCGGCGAGTACCGCGCAACCGCCAGCCGCGGCGAGTGATTTCAGGCGCTGGTGCATTAGCGTGGGGTCGCTTTCCCTGCGTCGGCTTCCTTTCGTGCGAGATCGGGGAGGAGATCGTGCGCGATGCGCGCGAGCTTGCGTTCGTCCGCGTACGCCAAGTGCTCGATGAGTTCAGAAACGGGGATCCAGGACACCTCGGTCACCTCTGGATCCTCATCGTTCATGATGCCGTCCACAAAACGCAGGAGGTGGTGGTGCACCGTCTTGTGAATGCGCACGCCATCAGAGACGAACCAATAATCGATCACCCCGAGGTCAGCGAAAACCTCGCCGGAAATGCCGGTTTCTTCCCATACCTCGCGCTCCGCGGTGACCTCCTTGGCCTCGCCATTTTCCACATGCCCCTTGGGCATGGACCACAATAAACGCCCGCGACGGTCTAGGCGCCCGATAAGAGCCACGTAGACGCGGGACAGGTCCGCTTTACCGTTGCCGTCGACGCACTCGGCCAGCCCGGAGATTACGAGCCCGCCTGCAGAGGTCTCATCGCGGGTCTCCATTACGGTGGAGGTGCCATGATTATTGCCACCGCGTTGCTGCCTGCGCTGCTGGTTAGTGCGGCGCGTGCGGTTATCCGGCCGCCGCCGGCGCCGGCGCCGATTACGGCTACGGCCGCCTCCTTTGGAGGGGCCTTGCGCGGAGCCTTGTTCTTGGTTAGTCATCCCTGCCAATCGTAGTAGACTCTCACCCGTGAATTTTCAGGACACTCAGTTAATCGGCGTTCTTGCGCGCGCGGAGTCTACCGTGAACTCGCTCAGTGGCTTATTGAGCGGGGTGGTGGAGAAATTCAGCGCGCGCGGACATGCCCTCTACCTCGTGGGCGGCTCGGTGCGCGATGCGCTCCTCGGCCGCTTGGGCAATGATCTGGACTTCACCACCCCAGCGCGCCCGGAGGTGGTCAAGGAAATCCTGGATGAGTGGGCCGAAACGGTATGGGATACCGGCATTGCCTATGGCACCGTGTCCGCCGTGTACAAGGGCCAGCAGATTGAAATCACCACCTTCCGCTCCGATTCCTATGATGGGCAGTCCCGCAACCCCGAGGTCATCTACGGCGATAGCCTGGAGGGCGATCTGGTGCGGCGCGATTTCAAGGTCAACGCCATGGCCATTGAGCTGCTTGCCGATGCCACCTTTGAGTTCCACGATCCCCTCGGCGGCCTCCACGATGTGGCCAATAAGGTGCTCGATACCCCGGATAAACCGGAAATCTCCTTCCACGATGATCCGCTGCGGATGCTGCGCGCCGCGCGCTTTGCATCCCAATTGGAGTTTCACGTGGCAGACCGCGTGGTGGCAGCCATGCGCGATATGGCGGCAGAGATTCAGCGCATCACGGTAGAGCGCGTCCAAGTGGAGCTGGACAAGCTCATGTGCGGCAAAGCCCCGTGGGATGGCATCGACCTGCTGGTTAATACCGGGATTGCGGATTACATCTTCCCGGAGATCCCCGCCCTGCGGATGACCACGGACGAGCACGCCCAGCACAAGGATGTCTATGCGCACTCGCTGAAGGTGCTGCGCCAGGCCATGGATCAAGAAGAAGATGGCCCAGACCTGGTTTTGCGGTGGGCGGCGTTGCTGCATGACATCGGCAAGCCCGATACCTTCGATAACACCGACGGTAAGGTGTCCTTCCACCACCACGAGGTGGTGGGCGCCAAGCTGACGCGCAAGCGCCTGCGGAAGCTGAAATACCCCAAGGCCACGACGGAAGATATTGGCCAGTTGGTCTACCTGCACATGCGTTTCCACGGCTTTGGGGAAAATCAATGGACCGATTCTGCCGTGCGGCGCTACGTCAACGATGCCGGTGACCTCCTCCCCCGCCTGCACAAGCTGGTGCGCGCCGATTGCACTACCCGCAATGCCAAGAAGGCGCGGCGTTTGCAGCGCACCTATGACCAATTGGAGGAGCGAATCGCGGAGATTGGCCGCAAGGAAGACCTCGCGCGGGTGCGCCCGGATCTCGATGGCAACGAGATCATGGAGATCCTAGGCCTCTCCCCTGGCCCCGAAGTGGGACAGGCTTGGTCCTATTTGAAGGAAATGCGCCTGGAGTACGGCCCCCTCGAGCGGGAAGAAGCTATTGCGAAGTTGCGCCAGTGGTGGGAGTCTAAACAGTGATGTTTGCCGATAGATTATTTAATGCCCTCGAGCGCAACGATCCCGCCCCAGGGCAACTACTCGTGTCCGCCCCAGGGATGCTGTCCCCGGAATTCGCCCGCTCCGTTATCTTATTGGTTGAGCACAATGACATGATGACCTTTGGCGTGGACCTCACCAAGCGCTCAGAAGTGGCCATTTTTAACGTGCTTCCAGAGTGGATGTCCGTCGTTGCTAAACCGCAGGCGCTGTATATCGGTGGTCCGCTCAACCAGCAATCCGTCGTGGGCCTGGCGCAGACCAAGCAAGGCGTGGACCCAGATAAAGAAGAACAACTCAACCGCCTCGCACCGCGTCTAGCGCACGTGGATTTGCGCTCCAACCCGGAAGATATCGAGCCACTGGTCACCGGCATGCGCATGTTCGCCGGCTACGCCGAGTGGGGTCCCGGGCAGCTGGAGGAAGAAATCGAGGCCGGTGAATGGTTCGTAGCACCCGCCCTAGCACAGGATGTCGTGGCCCCAGGCCCGGCCGATCTTTGGGCCGATGTCATGAAACGCCAGCCAATGCCCCTGCCGCTGTATTCCACCTATCCCGTGAATGTGGATGATAATTAATTCCTAGCGGCCGGTATGTGATCGGTTACACTGACCCGTATGCGCGAGGAAATCCACAAGGGCATTAAAGACACGTGGGCGGCGGCTCTCGGGCTAATTCCATTGGGCTTGGCTTTTGGCCTCCTGATGGTGCAATCCGGCTTTAGCTGGTGGTGGACGCCCATATTTTCCATCGTTATCTACGCCGGTTCAATGGAGTTTCTCGCCATTTCCATGGTTACCGGTGGTGTCTCCGCGCTGTCCTCGCTCCTTACCGGGTTTATGGTGAATTTCCGCCATATCTTCTATGGGCTAACGTTCCCCCGCAAACGGATTAATTCCCCCGTGGGCAAGGCCTATTCCACCTATGCCCTCACGGATGAAACGTATGCCATCGTCTCGGCGCTCCCGCGCGAGGAGCGGCCTACCGGAACCCGCATTTTGAGCATACAAATCTTTTGCCAAATTCTGTGGGTAGGCGGCGGCATCGTTGGCGCGCTCGCCGGCCAGGTAATCCCCTCTTCCGTCGAGGGAATGGAATTTGCCCTCGTCGCCCTATTCGTCGTTCTAGCGATGGACTCCTTCCGCAATAATCAGGATCTGTCCCTCCCGCTATCGGCCGCGGCCTTGGGCATCCTCGCCGCATTCATTACCCCAGGGCAGCTGCTAATGGTCTCTCTGAGCGCCTATTTCTTATTGCTCATCATTCGTTATCTATCGCCTCGCGTGGATAACGCGCTTACCTGGCGGCTGCAGCCCCTTGCCTCCACTACCGTGAAGGAGGAGAACTAAATGCCAGCTGGAGTCAGTTTAGGCGCGATTGCTGCAGTGCTCATCCCTGTAGGCATCGTAACCGTCTTATTGCGGGAGCTTCCCTTCTCCGCAAAGAAGTGGATGAAGGACAGCGAGTTCTTTTCGTTGCTGGGCTTGATGATGCCCGTAGGCGTCATGACCATCTTGGTGGTCTATGCCGTTGCCGGACAGGCGGATGGCACTGGCGGCCTGTGGCCGGTGCTCCTGGGCGTGCTGGTCACCGCCGGGCTGCACAAGTGGAAGCGGGATTCCGGACTATCCATCTTCGGCGGAACCGCGTTCTACATGATCCTGGTGAACCTGGTGCTGTAGGCCGCGCCTAGCTAAGCCCAAACTTGGTGGTGGCTTCCGTCCACAGCGCTTCAAATTGTTCTTGGTCCATGTACTGGGCGCTAATATCCGGGAACTCATCGTAGGTATCGGGGTGCGGGACGACTTCTTGCGGCTTGTCCACGTTTCCCGTGGAACTATCCGGGGTTGCTACCCCGACGACCGAGTCCGCGGGATCCAGGGCGATCATGCGGTGCATGCGGCAGCGCTGGGCGTCGTGTTCTTCTAATTCTGCGAGGTGGACCGCTGAGCCCACTCCCGGGACGGTCAGTTCGGTGCGCACATAAAGGTAATTAGCCATGGGCACTTAGTGTAGTTGCTCCTCGTCCTCCTGCGCGTACCGGGAGGCCAACACAGAACAGATCATTAGCTGCACCTGGTGGTAAATCATGAGCGGGAGGATCAATAGCCCGAGCGATGTTGACCCTGAGGCAAAGATGACCGAGGCCATGGGAAGGCCAGTGGCCAAGGACTTCTTGGATCCGCAGAATTGGATAGCGATGATATCGGCGCGTGAGAATCCTAGTTTTCTGGAGATAAACCGCGTCAGCCACAACATGAAGATGACGAAGGCTGCGGCGAAAACCACGAGGAACACGATCTCCCAGACAGAGATGGAGGACCAAATTCCATCGACCACGCCCTTAGAAAAGGCCGAATAGACCACCATGGCAATGGAGCCGCGGTCCACCACCTTTGTGGCCTTGCTCTGAGCGAAGTTCGTAATCCAGCGCCGGGTTAATTGCCCCAATATGAATGGAGCGAGAAGCAAGAGGGAGATTTCCCCAAAGACCGAGGTATCGATATGAAGGCCGGAACCAGTACCCATGAGCAACATGACCAGGACGGGCGTGATGAAGACGCCGGCCAAGTTGGAGGTTGAGGCGGAGACGATTGCTCCAGATACGTTTCCCTTAGCAATGGAGGTAAACGCCACCGAGGACTGCACGGTAGACGGGACTAGCGTGAGGAATAGGATCCCCATGTACATATCGTCCGTAATGACTCCAGTCAGCGGCCGCAGGGCCAGGCCGATGAGGGGATAAATCACGAAGGTGAATGCGAGAATGGTGAGGTGGAGCCGCCAGTGCTTAAGGCCATTCAAGGCCTCTTGGGTGGATAAGCGCGCGCCGTAGAGGAAGAACAAGAGCGCGATCGCTACATTCGTCAGATTCCCAAATACGTCAGCAAAGGTGCCGCGGGCCGGTGCAATGATCGCGATTGCCACGGCCGCAAGGATGAGGACGA
This sequence comes from Corynebacterium sp. LaCa_23, assembly GCF_058182375.1. Taxonomy (NCBI): domain Bacteria; kingdom Bacillati; phylum Actinomycetota; class Actinomycetes; order Mycobacteriales; family Corynebacteriaceae; genus Corynebacterium; species Corynebacterium sp. LaCa_23. Next base: position 2,445,407 of record NZ_CP190825.1, on the reverse strand, counting down.
TGAGGGGATCTGGCTTTTTGAGTCTGTGCAGCATGACCCAAAGTGTAAACCGTCGTGCGTGGTTCCACGAAAGGTAGTGGGGATATTTTTCGCCCCTGTGCTCTTCTTAAGCCGCATGGTTTCACGTGAAACCATGAGTATAGAGCGTGATATGCCGGCGTGTATCTATGCGGTGGAGACCTTTGAGCCTTCTTGGCTTACTTCGTACTCTTTGAGCGGGTCTCGGCCTGGGCCTTCGATGACTGAGCCATCCTGCAGGTTGTAGGACGTATGATGCGCCGGGCAGGTGGCAGTCATGCCGTCGATCTCCGTGATGGGATTTTGTTGGTGCGGGCAGGTTTGGGAGTAGGCTTTAAACTCCCCTTCTTTCGGCTGCGTGAAGATAACTCCGTCAACGATGATTCCGGAGCCTACTGGAATGTCCGTTGCCGCGATTTCCGCGGACGGTTCTGAGCCACAGGCCGCGAGGTATGCACCTGCGAAAGTCGTAGCGGATCCGAGCAAAAACATGCGACGCGAACAGATAGTCATAGCCTCTACTCTATCCTGAATGGTTCACGGCCGGAACATGATTTCGGCAACGGTTAATCATATGTCGGGGCAGCTAAAGTGAAATGGTTCTGTGTAGGTTTCACGTGAAACACGAAATTAGGACAGGTTGCCGTTCCAGGTTGCGACCGGCCCGGCCTCGGTGGGCGTGAGTTCATAGGTGCCGGAATCTAGACCTAAGTCATTAACGATGGGATGTGGCCCGTCCCCTCCTGCGGCGTGCGATTCAGGTTCGACGCGGTGGGAGTCGGTGACATAGGAACCAATGCTAAAAGTGGAGACGGCGATTGCGGCGAGGGCTGTGGTTTTCTTCATGCCTCCCATTGTCTACTCTTCCCCGCTCTAGGTGTAGTGGCGGAGCCGAGCTCTGCGGAACCTCTATGCGAGTTCTAGGAATTCCCACAGGAATCCCCGTAGGTTGTGGCACGCCACTATAGATGGAGTCCAACATAGGTAGGTTTCGTTAAATACCCCCTACTTAATTTAGCTGTGACGAAAAGTGTGCGACACCGTGGTTGGAGTAATAACGTCACAGTGTCATAAAAAATCTCCCTGCCCCGTACCTGTGTGACGCGATTGCCGGACAGGAACGGGAGGGAGAAAAACTCGAAAGCTAGTTATTTAATTATCAGAGTGGCGGGCGGCCTGGCGGAGGGCACCCAGATCAACCTCGGGTTGAGCGGCGGAGTCTGTGGCCGCCTCTTCCCCACCGCAGCCGCCGGAGCCACAGTTGCAGCTATCGCCACAACCGTCCTCATCGGCATGCGCTTGCTCATAAAGAAATGCCGCGCGGGAGCCAAGGTTTGAGCCGACGGAAAGCGCGAGGATGGCGATTACGAAAGTCGTGACCGGAATAAGCCACATCCAACCTTCGGCACGAAAAGCTACGACGCCGCCGAAAAGCAGCGAAACTCCGCCAAGGGCCCAGAAGGGCCCCGCAACGGCGTGAGCATTATCCCACGCTTCTCGTGACTTTCGGATCTCTTGTAAGCGCAAGCCGATGTATTTATTGCCGGGTAACCGCTTGGTGGCGGCGAGTGCGCCCACCACGATAAGGAATACGGCAAGGATTAAAAATATGATTCCCACTGCGACCATATCCATAGTCTAATCCTGCAGGGCGAGATTGGAAATTAAGCTACGGGGCTGGTGTCTTAAATATAAGGTGCCTCGGGTAATATTCATTTTGGATCGACCGATAGATATTCGCTCGATTTTGCACCTGCACCACGCTGTCTCTCCTTCCGCTGGACCGCACCCAAGTGAGTCCCCGGACTGGGAACACCTAACCTGATTGTGATTGCATGAACCTCAAGAAAATAGCGGACTCTCTCCTTTTCCGCATCGTTCTCGCCATCGTGCTTGGCATCGTTTTTAGCCTCTTTGCCCCGGAGTGGTTTGGTCGAGCATTTGCCACCTTCAACGGGCTCTTTGGTAACTTCCTCAACTTCTTCATTCCTGTGCTGATTTTCGCCCTTGTCGCCCCGGCGATCGCCGGTCTTGGCAGGGGCGCAGGAAAATGGTTGGGGGTTACGGCGGGCATTGCCTACGGTTCCACCATTCTCTCGGGGTTGATCGCCTATGGCCTGGCACAGTGGCTCTACCCCTCGATGTTGGCAGGCCAGACCCTAGTGACCAATGTTTCGGACGTGGATGAGGGCTCGCTGTCCCCTTATTTCGAAGTGGAGATGGCACCACCGTTTGAAGTGATGACGGCGCTCCTGCTTTCTTTCTGCATTGGCGTCGCCATGACGACGGTCAAGTCCGATACGCTCTATACCGTCACCAAGGAACTGGAAAATGTGGTGGTTAAGGTCATTTGGGGATTCGTTATCCCCATCTTGCCGTTCTACATCTTCGGCATGTTCCTTGGCCTGGGTATGAACGGCAATATTGGCGATGTCCTTTCTGCCTTCGCGAAGGTCCTGATCCTGGCCGTGGTCATGACGCTGGTGTACCTCGTACTCCAGTATGTGGTCGCCGGGGCCATTGCAGGTAAGAATCCGTTTAAGGCGCTGCGGAATATGCTGCCGGCATACTTCACTGCATTGGGTACGTCTTCTTCTGCTGCGACCATCCCGGTGTCCTTGGAATCCAGCTTGCGAAACGGCATCTCGAAGCCGGTTGCGAGCTTTGTGATCCCGCTGTGTGCGACGATTCACCTGTCCGGGTCGATGATGAAGCTGACGCTCTATGCCTTCGCCATCGTCTTCATGGCGAATATGGATATCAGCACTGGCACCGGTCTTGGCTTTATCTTCTTGCTGGGAATCATGATGATCGCCGCTCCAGGTGTTCCGGGTGGTGCCGTTATGGTGGCCGTTGGCCTCTTGGCGGACATGATGGGCTTCGATGACGGAATGGTCGCGCTGATGATCGCCGCTTATATTGCGATTGACTCCGTCGGCACCGCAGCGAACGTGACCGGCGATGGTGCCATTGCGATGGTCGTCGATAAATTCGCCCGCGACAAGGTCGATACCCTGAACGACGAAGAGGCAGAGACCGCAGCCTAGTTTCCCGTGAAACATTTGCGCCCCCTGGCTTCCCCACCCAACAAATGTGGGAGGAAGCCAGGGGGCTCTTTCGTGCGCTGCTACCTTTTAAAAGGCACTATTTCTTGGTCGCTTCCTTCATCGCGGAGATGAATTCGGTCAGCTCAGCGTGCAAGGCATCGGCATCCTCGATCGTCCCAGCGGCACCAGTTTCACGTGAAACATGGCGGTTGATGATCTTGGTGATCGCGGATCCAGTAATGGCGCCCGCGGCGTTTGCGGCGATGGCATCGGCGACGTGCTGCGGTGAGGAGATACCGAAACCGAGTAAGACCGGAGGTCCATCGAACCGCTGAATGCTGGCGACCACCTCGTCGAGGCCGGTGGTCTCGGATTCCTTCTCGGTTCCCGTCACGCCATCGCGGGAGATGGCGTAGATATATCCCTGTGAATGCTCGGCAACGCCGGCGAGCGTGCGTTCCGCGGCGCGCGCAGGGGCGATGAAGATCGGGTTGATACCGGCTTCCTTTGCCGCGGCGATGAATGGGGTGCCTTCGCGCACGGGGACATCGGGAAGCAGAATGCTATCGGCGCCAGCTTCCGCGAACTCAGCATAGAATTTCTCCACCCCACGGGCGAATGCAACGTTGCCATAGATCAACATGCCGATGGGCAAATCGGGGAACTCGGAACGAATCTTTCGGACCTGATCCAAAGCGCTATCCAGGCTCGCTCCCCCATCGAGGGCGCGGATGTGCGAGGCTTGGATGGTAGGACCATCCGCCACCGGGTCCGAGAAGGGGACGCCGAGCTCCAAGGCATCCGCCCCGGCGGCGACTGCGGTGCGGATGATATCCAGGCTCGCCTCAGGAGTTGGATCGCCCAGCATGATGAAAGGGACAAACGCGCCCTCATTCTTCTCACGCAACGCGGCAAAAAGTTTATCGTAACGGCTGCCCATGATTAGTTCTCCTTGAGTTGCAGTTCGGGGTGGGATTCCAGGGTGTGGCGGACATGGTCGATGTCCTTATCGCCGCGGCCGGAAAGTGAGACGAGGATGGTGATGTCTTCGGCCTTGCGCTTGAGGGCGTACGCCAGCGCGTGGGAGGATTCGAGGGCGGGAATGATGCCTTCCTTCTTGGACAAGAGTTGGAATGCCTCTAGGGCTTCGGCATCCGTGATTCCGACATATTTTGCGCGCCCGGTTGCGTGCAGGTGCGCGTGCTGTGGGCCCACGCCGGGGTAATCCAAGCCAGCGGAAATGGAATAGGATTCTTCCACTTGGCCGTCAGAATTGCGCATGAGGTAACTGCGCGCGCCGTGGAGGATGCCCACCGTGCCATTGTTAATGGTGGCGCCGTGTTCCCCGGAATCGAGGCCCGCACCGCCTGGCTCGGCGCCTACCAATTCCACCGCATCCTCATCGATGAAGTCAGCGAACATACCGATGGCGTTGGAACCGCCGCCCACACAGGCGACGACGAGATCGGGAAGGCCACCCGTCTTCTCGAGGAGCTGGGCCTTGGCCTCGGTGGAAATGACGCGGTGGAATTCCCGGACGATCGTGGGAAATGGGTGCGGCCCGGCCGCGGTACCGAGTAGGTAGTGCGATTCATGGAAGGTCGCGGTCCAATCGCGCAGTGCCTCGTTGACGGCATCCTTCAACGTCCCGGATCCGGTATCGACGGGGACGACCTTGGCGCCCATAAGCTCCATGCGGAAGACGTTGGGCTGCTGGCGCTGGACATCCTTGGCACCCATGTAGACCACACACTCGAGATCGAGCAGCGCACAGGCCAAGGCGGTTGCCGTGCCGTGCTGGCCCGCGCCGGTCTCGGCGATGATTCGCTTCTTGCCCATGCGCTTAGCCAAGAGGGCTTGCCCGAGCACCTGGTTGGTCTTATGCGCCCCGCCGTGGACGAGGTCCTCGCGCTTCAAGAAGATCCGCGCCTTTCCGCCGAGCTTCTTTACCTCGGTAACGGGGGTCGGACGACCCAGGTAGTCGCGCAGCAATCCTGAAAGCTCTTCGCGGAAGCTGGGATCATTCTGGGCATCGACAAACGCCTGCTCCAATTGATCCAATGCGGGGATGAGGGATTCTGGCACGTATTGGCCGCCGAATTCCCCGAAGTATGCGGGAAGGAGTGTTTCACGTGAAACGGGCATGGTTAATCTTTCTTGTCAGGTTGGTTGAATAATCGGATGGTGCGGAAGGATTGCGATATCAGGGCGACGTCTTTGCGTCCGGGGCACGTTTCTAATCCCGAATTCAGGTCGAGCCCCGCGGTTCCTACGCGGAGCGCGCCTTCCAGGTTGTCTAGATTGAGACCCCCGGCCAGGAGGCTGTGGGCTTTGATGTCTTCCGGGATCGCCGCCCAATCAAAGCTTTGGCCGGTGCCTCCCCTACCCGAGTCGAGCACGAGGCGGTCCACACTCGCGGCGAGTTCCGGCGCCATCTCTATCCACTGGGGGTTGGTCATGTCGATGGCCCGCCAGACAAACTCCGCGTCGGTGTCCGCGAGCAACGCGCGGGCGCGCTCGATCAGCGCCAGCTCGCCATCCAAGTTGCCCTGGAACGGGGCGTGCAACTGGATTCCGGATAGGCCACGGGTTGCCGCTATCTCCCGCAACTCGGCGGGGTCGTCGCTGCGGGTCACGGCTACGTAGTCCAAGCCGTGTTCGGCGGCGATGATTTTCTCGGCGGTTTCACGTGAAACATTGCGCGGAGAGTCTGGGACAAAGATGAGGCCTCCGTAGCGGGCACCGGCGGCACGAGCGGCTTGGGCCGTGGAGGCGGCGGTGAGCCCGCACACCTTATTCGCGCCGAAGAGCAGATCCCGGGCGGCGCGGTCGATATCCTCGTGGGAGGTCAGCTGGGAGCCGACGAGGAAGGCATTGGCGTGGGCGCTCAAGCGCCGGATGGTGTGGTTATTGCGGATGCCGGATTCGGAGACGACGACCTTATCGTCCGGCACGTACCCGGCGAGCTGCTCGGTGCGGGAGAGGTCGATGCTCAAGTCATGGAGATTGCGGTTATTAATGCCGATGATCTCCACCCCGAAGGACAGCGCGCGGTCCACCTCCTCCTTGGTGATGGCTTCAGTCAGAACATCGAGCCCCAACTCATCCGCCAGGGACTTCAGTTGCGCAAAGGTCTCATCGTCCACGATGGACATCATGAGCAAAATCGCATCCGCGCCGTAGTAGCGCGCGGCATAGACCTGAACCGGATCGACGATGAAGTCCTTGCACAATACCGGCAGGTGCGTGGACTGCGCCACGGTCTGCAGATGATCGTAATCCCCTCCGAATCGTTCTGGCTCGCACAGCACGGAAATGGCACCCGCGTAGCGGGAATAGATGCGCGCGATATCGCCGGGGCGGTAATCCTCGCGGATCATCCCGAGGGATGGCGACGCGGATTTGCACTCCATGATGAAGCGATTGGTGCCATTGAGCGCCGCAAAAAGCGAACGGCGGGACGGTTCAAGCTTGTCCACATTTACGTGGGCGATGCGCTCGCGAATGCCGGCAAGGTGGGTGCGGCGCTTCGCCACAATTCCCTCGAGCACCGTCGGCAGTTTGTGTTCTGTCATTTCTTTTCCCTCGTGTGGCCTTCCTAGTATTCCGCTTGCTCGTGGGTGCGCAGCCAGCGGTCCACTTCCCCGCTATCGACGAGCCCCTTGGCGTGGGCGACGCCCTCTGCAATCGAGGCCGTGGTGCCATCCAGATAAAACATCGCTCCAGCCGATGCCGCGACCGCATCATAGTGCGCCGGCTTGCCCGAACCATTGAAGATGGCGCGTACGTGCTCGGCGTTATCTTGCCCGTCGCCGCCGGCGAGCTCACTGAGCTCATGCTTGGCGATGCCCAACTCCTCCGGCGTAAACTCATAGTGCGAAATCTCGCCATCTTTCAGCTCCCAAACCTGCGTGGTGCCGTGGGTAGCGATCTCATCGGTACCGGCGCCGTGGACGACGAGCGCCCGCCTGCGCCCCAGCTCCCGGAAAACCTCCGCGATCATGGGGCCCTGGGCGGGGTTGGCGATGCCCATGATCTGTAGCTCGGGGCGGCCCGGGGAGAGCAAGGGTCCCAAGGTATTGAAGATGGTGGAGACCCCGAGCGCCTTGCGCACCGGTTGCACGTGGGCCACCGCTGGGTTGTAGGCCGGAGCGAAGAGGAAGGTGAAGTTGGAGGCCTCGAATTGGCGGACGGCGCGGTCCACGTCGAGGTCCAGTGGAATATTTAGTGCTTCGAGCACATCGGCGGAACCGGACTTGGAGGAAACGGACCGGTTGCCGTGCTTAACCATCCTTACTCCCCCAGCGGCGGCAACCAAGGAGGCCGCCGTAGTGATATTGATGGTATTCGCGCCATCGCCACCGGTCCCCGCGGAGTCCATGAGGCCCTCACCAGTAATGGGAAATGGGTGGCCCACTTTCAGGAATGCCTTGGCGGCACCCGTGATATCCGCGAGGGTTTCGCCGCGGGTGCGGATATGGGTCAGCAGCGCGGAGATCTGAATATCGTCATAATCGCCCACGGCGACTGGGGTGAAGACCTCGGTGGCCTCCTCCACGGTGGGCGCGGGATTATCCAAAAAGGCTTGCAGTGTTTTCAGCGGGTTCTGGTTCGTCATTAGTGTTTTAGCTCCGTAGTGGGATGAGTGGATAGTCGGTGGATGCAGCGGTCCAGCATGTCTGGGCCACGAGGCGAGAGGATCGACTCGGGGTGGAATTGCATGCCCAGCGCCATGCCATCGTCTGTCTCGGCGGCCATGGCGATGGTCCCAATCTCTGCCTCGATATCCGCGAGCACCCGCATGCCGGCTGGCACGTGGGTGCACCCCAAGGAGTGGTACCGGGCCACTGGGACTTGGGTGCCGGGAACGCCGGGTTGGGCGGGATCGGCATCGGTGGCTAGGCCGGCGAAGACTGGGTGGGCGGCGCCGGCATCGGTAAGCGTCATGGGCATGGACTTGCCGTGCACGGGGCCGCACGGCCCTACCCCGCCACCGTGGTAGTCCAGCAGCGCCTGGAAGCCCAAGCAGACGCCGAGGATGGGAATGGTGCCTAAGGTGGCATCGATAAGCTTCATCATGCAGCCAGCGTCGCGCGGGTGGCCGGGGCCCGGGGAAAGGACAATAATATCGGGCTCGGCCGCCAGCACCTCCGCGACGGAGACGCTGTTGCGGTAGACGGTGGTGCGGTAACCGGCGAGGGCATCGACGAGGTTATAGACAAAGGAATCGTGGTTATCGAGCAAGACCACGTGCGGTGAATTCATCGCTGTACCTCCAGGGTGGCGTTGTGCGCGAGGGCAATGGCGTGGAGAACGGCATAGGCCTTGTGCAGGGTTTCATCGGCTTCGGATTGGGGGACGGAATCGTGCACCACCCCGGCACCGGCTTGGACGGCGGCCGTACCGCGGTGCACGAAGGCGGAGCGAATGACAATGCAGGTATCCATGGCGCCGTCGCCGCGCAGGTACCCCACCGCGCCGCCGTAGGAGCCACGGCGTTTGTGTTCTGCCTGGCGGATGAGCTCGCTGGCGCGCAGCTTGGGCGCGCCGGTCAACGTACCCATGTTCATGCAGGCGCGGTAGGCATCGAGGGCATCGAAGTCCTCGTGCAACGTGGCGGTCACGCGGGAGACCAGGTGCATGACCCGGGAATAGCGATCCACTTGGAGCAGGTCCGCCACCCGCCGGGTGCCGGGCTCTGCCACGCGGGCGAGGTCATTGCGCGCGAGATCCACCAGCATGGTGTGCTCGGCTAGCTCCTTGGTATCCGTGCGCATTTCTAGCTCATTGCGGATATCCAACTCATCGTTGATCGTGCCATCCGGGTTGAGCCCGCGGGGCCTAGTTCCGGCAATGGGATAGAGCTCCACCTGCCGCGTCGCGGGGTCAAACTTCAGATTGGATTCCGGTGATGCACCGAAAAGCTCGTAATCTTCTCCCCGCAGATAGAACATATACGGCGAAGGATTGGTCTCCCGGAGCTGGCGGTAGGCCGCGAAGGCATCGGGGCAGTCCACCGTGAAGGTGCGGGCGGGGACGACTTGGTAAATATCGCCGGAGTCAATATTGCCCTTGAGCCGCGTTACCTGCTTGCAAAACGCGGCATCGTCAATATCCGCGGTCGCCGTCAGGGTCCCCGCGGTTTGGCCTGGCGCCGGATTCTCTATGGCGGTGATGGGCGTGGCGGCAAGCGCGTCGAGCTTGTCTTCCAAGCGGGCTTGGTCGATATCCCAGCCCTCTACGCGCGCCGTGTGCGTTAGGTGATCCACCGCGAGGACGGTCTGGGCCACGAGGAATTCATAATCGGGAAACTTATTGGGCCCCTCGCCTACCTCGGGCAGGTTTTCAAAGGTGGCCAAATAGTCATAGGCAAAGCCCCCCGCGACGAAGGGCAACAGGGGCGAGGAATAGGAATCATCGCGTTGCAGCGCGCGGAGGATATCGGCCGTCGATTCATCCAGCAGTCGCTGCCGTTCATCGGACTCGCTGGAGGGTGAGAACTCAAAGACAATCTCCGTGGTTTCACGTGAAACAATCCGGTCTGTGAAGCGCGATTGCAGCATGGTGATGAGCTGCTCCCCCGCCGGGCTGAATGCGAGTACGCGAACCCGCTGGCCGGTACAGGTCACTTTGGCCGCGGCATCGAGCACGGCGAGGCAGGTGAGGTTCTTCTTGGTTTCAATATCCGCGCTTTCCAATAATAAGGAATCGCTCGGTTGCGCCAAGCTATGAAATAGCGCGGAGGCATCCCGGCAATAGGCAATATCGCGGGTGGCGGTGTATGTCATTGCAGTGCCCTTTCGGGAGTAACTGAGGTACAGAGTGCGTGGGACCCGGAGTATCCGCGAGCAGAAGGGGCGGATTCTAGGGGTCGTTGCAACGATGACGGTTACTTTGGTTTGATACTACCGGTTTGTGTCAGGGCGTTGGTCATGACTTCGGCTGGGGTGCGCCAGTTGAGTGCTTTGCGTGGTTTGTGGTTGTGAATGTTGGCGATCATCTCCAGGTCCTCGGCGCTGTAGATGGACAGGTCACTGTTTTTGGGAAGGTTTCTCCTGAGCCTGCCGTTGGTGTTTTCGTTGCTGCCTCTCTCCCACGGCGATCCTGGATGGCAGAAGTAGATGGGAATGTCAGTGGCCATGGTAAAGGCTTTATGGCCAGCCATTTCACTTCCTTGGTCCCAGGTAATTGATGACCAGATAGCTTTATCGATTCCAGCAACAGCCTTGTGCAGGGCTGTGAATACTTCTTTGCTGGTATGCCTTCCTGGCAGGTGGCCAAGGACAACAAATCGGCTAACGCGTTCTACTAACGTGATCACCGCTGATTGGTTATTTTTACCAAGGATGAGGTCGCCTTCCCAGTGGCCTGGCAAAATACGTTCAGTAACCTCTTCTGGCCGGTCGTCGATGAGGATCATGTCGTCAACGAAGCGTTGCTGGGCCGGTGTGGTGGTGCGTGTTTGGCGTTTCTTGCGTTTCTTTCTGCCGGTAGGCAAGTCCAGGCCGAGGTCTTTGAGTCTTCCTTTGGACTGTAGATAAAAGGCGTCATAAATCGTTTCGTGACTAATGCGCATGTCCTTATCAGTGGGGTAGTCGATGGGCAGGCGATTGGAAATCTCCTCCGGTGACCATTGTGCCCGCAATTGTGTGCATACATAGTCCCATAACCTTTTGTTGGCTAGCAGTTTCGGTATTTTCGGCCGCAGCCTACGCGCACAAGCCTTTAACTGGGCGGTCTCCGCACGGTACGGGCCTTCAGCGCTGTGGTTTCTGCGTACTTCACGCTGAATTGACGAAGCACTTCGCCCTAAACGGCGCCCGATTTCCCGCAGCGGCACATGCTCACGAAGAAGGTCGGCGATAATAACGCGTTCTTCAAAGCAAATATAGCGATCACTGATGCGTTTATACGGATCCACACCGACAGGCAAGGCAGGGGGCCGAAGCCGTCCAGATTCGATGACGTCATGGCGTTGGCGCAGCGCTTTCATGAGTCTTTTATACGTGGTGGCATCCTCGCCGACAGGTATGAACTCTTTACGTGGCCCTCCGGATTTGATGAGACCTTTTTCGAAGTCTAAAGACAATCGACGATCAATTCCTACTGCAGTCCCAGCATCACAAACAGGCAAGCTCGCCAACCGAAGGCGTAAGTATTCCACCCTTAACTGTGTTTGGCGGACTTTCCGGGCATACCTCGTTAGCCGGATATGGCACCCAGCTTCTGTAGCAACGGCATACGCAGCGGTGGGATGCATCCCACATGTTTTGGCGGCTTGGTGTACCGAAAGTCCGTCTTTAACTAGTTCTACAAGCTGTAAAGCCTGGCTACCGCGACGATCAACTCGTTTGGCTTTATGTATGACTGGCAATCCATGAGCATGACAAAAATTCAAAGCATGCGCGTAATGACAGCCAAGCTCACCAGCAGCCGAACGAACACTACGCCCACTGCCAACCAAGGCGACCAAGCCACGACGATCCGACTCAGACAACGAATGAAACGGGCCAACAACTCCAGGCACAACAACACCCTCCTAAGGGAAAGTGTTGCAACGACCCTCTGAACTCAAGAGGCACTGAAAACGCCGAAAGGCCCGCAGAAAGCGAGCCTAAAAATGGGGTGCGAAGAAAGGCCCGCGAGTTACGCGCGCCACCACCAACGAGTAGTCATTTTCTTCATGCGCACTAGCCTAGCCTAAATTTCTATAGGGCGGAAGAAACAAATGAAAAATATTCAAACCGGTTCTTATGTGTCTTTTATGTGTCGCCCGAAAGCGACCTAAGGAGCTCGACTCTGAACCACGTCGATCCAAGCCGAAATCGGAGTAGTGTGGTGTAAGTCTATATTTTCAAGAAAGGTGATGGTTATGAGCATCAATATCGAAGAGGTAATTGCAAAGGTTCCTACCCAATTGCTCATCGGTGGTGAGTGGCGCGACTCCGCCTCCGGGGAGACCTTCGACGTAGAAAACCCGGCCACGGGTGAGAAGCTCGCGACGCTTGCTTCCGCGAACTCGGAGGATGCCACTGCCGCCCTCGATGCTGCTTGTGCCGTCCAGGATGAGTGGGCCCGCACCACGCCCCGCGAGCGCGCAGAGATCTTGCGCCGGGCCTTCGAGCTCGTGCAGGAGCGCGCGGATGACTTCGCCGCGCTGATGACCCTTGAGATGGGCAAGCCCTTCGCGGAGTCCAAGGGCGAGGTCACCTACGGCGGGGAGTTCCTCCGTTGGTTTAGCGAGGAAGCGGTGCGCGATTATGGCCGCACCGCGACGGTTCCCGAAGGTACGTTGCGGATGATCACCCGCCGCAAGCCGGTGGGCCCCTGCCTGTTGATTACCCCGTGGAACTTCCCGCTGGCGATGGCGACCCGCAAGGTGGCCCCCGCGGTGGCAGCGGGCTGCACGATGGTGCTCAAGCCGGCGAAGCTTACTCCCCTCACCGCGCAGTACTTCGCGCAGACCATGCTCGATGCGGGCCTGCCCAAGGGCGTGCTCAACGTCGTATCCGGCAAGTCCGCTTCCGCTATTTCGGAGCCGCTGCTTGCCGATGCCCGCCTGCGCAAGCTTTCCTTCACCGGTTCCACCCCAGTGGGCAGGACCCTGCTGAAGGGCGCGGCCGATAACGTTTTGCGCACCTCCATGGAGCTCGGCGGAAACGCGCCGTTCATCGTCTTCGAGGATGCAGACATCGATCAGGCGGTCAAGGGCGCGATGGGCGCCAAGATGCGCAATATCGGTGAGGCCTGCACGGCGGCCAACCGCTTCTTGGTCCACGAATCCGTGGCTGAAGAGTTCTCCGAAAAGCTCGTTGCGGAGTTTAAGAAGCTCAAGCTGGGCAACGGCATGGATGAGGGTGTGACCTGTGGCCCGCTCATCGAGCCTAAGGCCCTCGATAGCGTCTCCGGCCTCGTGGACGATGCCGCCGAGAAGGGCGCCACCATCCTTACCGGCGGCAAGCGCGCCGGTGGCGACGGCTACTTCTATGAGCCGACCGTCATTAGCAATGTTTCACGTGAAACACGCGTTTCTCAGGAAGAAATCTTCGGCCCAGTCGCCCCGATTATCACCTTCAGCACGGAGGAAGAAGCGCTCGAGATCGCCAACGACACCGAGTACGGCTTGGCGTCCTATGTCTTTACCGAAGACTCCGATCGCCTCTGGCGCGTCGCCGATGGCTTGGAGTTCGGCCTGATGGGCTTCAACGCCGGCGTTATCTCGAACGCCGCTGCCCCATTCGGTGGCGTCAAGCAGTCGGGTTTGGGCCGCGAGGGCGGCGCGGAAGGCATTGCGGAATACACCACCGTGCAGTACTTGGGTATCCGCGACCCTTATGCGAATGCCTAAGCCTGCTCAGCAATCACTGTTTAGAACGCTCTTATAACCGCGTTTGATTAAACAATTAAGTGCCCGCGGCGTATACTCACTCCCCGCATAATTGTGATTGCTTTCCTTCTCCCCGCACGCGGCCCTTCTGGGGTCGTGCGCGGTTGGGAGGATTTTTATTTTTTATTTGGAGTGAGTCTTGTCAATAACGAATTCAGCGGCAGCTCAGCCGCCATTGATTACACCCACGTTCCTTTTGGCGTGGGTGGCTAATTTTGGCCAGTTTCTTGTCTTTTACCTAACTGTGACGACCATGGCCCTCTATGCCGTCGAGAGCTTCGGGGCATCCGATACCGTCAGTGGTTTTGCCTCTAGCGCCTTCGTTTTGGGCGCGACATTCATGCGCATCGTCTCCGGCTGGTTGGTGGACCGCGTGGGGCAAAAGCGCGCCGCCCTGACCTCGCTGGCCTTCGTCAGCATCGTGACGGTGGGCTATTTCGTGGTGCATAACGTGGCCGTCCTGATCCTGGTGCGCCTGCTTCACGGCGCGGGCTATGCGCTCACCTCTACGGCGCTGATGGCCGTCGCCCAGTCCGTCATCCCCCAGCAGCGCCGCGCGGAAGGCACCGGCTACTTCGCCCTCGGCACGACCCTGGCTACCGCCTTCGGCCCAGCCGTGGGCTTGTTCTTGGCCAATAATATTGGCTATAACACCCTCTTTGCGGTCGCCCTGGGGTCCAGTATCGTCTCCCTCGTGCTGGCGCTCGTATTGCGCTACCCGGCGGAACTCGATGAGGAAAAGCCGGCCTTCAAGCTGCGCAACGCGGTGCACCCCAACGTGTTGCCGATCGGCTTTTTCATGCTCCTGGTGGGCATCGCCTACTCCGGCGTGGTCACCTATCTCAACGCCTATGCGCGCGAAGAGGATCTGGCCACCGGCGCCGGCCTCTTTTTCATCGGCTACGCCGTAGTCATGCTCATCATGCGCTTCTTCTTGGGCCGGATCCAGGACCACAAGGGCGATAACTCGGTCATGTACCTGGGCCTGGTCTCTTTCGCCATCGCCCTTATCATCATGGGTTTTCCCAGCAATGACGTCATGCTCGTGGTCGCGGGTGCGTTTACGGGCATGGGATACGGCACGCTAAGCCCCGCCTGCCAGGCCATCTCGGTGCGCTCTGTATCGGCCGCCCAAATAGGCGCGGGCATCTCCACGATGTTCCTCTTGATGGACTTCGGCATCGGCCTCGCACCCTTCGGGCTTGGCCCCATCGTGAGCGCCACCGGCTTCGATACGATGTACCTCATCCTCGCCGGCCTCATCGCCGTCGCGGCGGTGTATTACTACATGGTGCACGGCCGTTACCCCAAGGCGAAGGCGCCCGTCGTCAGCGCCGCAGAGGGCACGCAGCCGGCCTAAAGTGACACAGATTTTTGGCTCCGGGTTTATACCCGGAGCTTTTTTGCGTGCTGGGGCGGCAAGCACTCGGCATCGACCACGCGCCGGGCCATCGCCCGGTCCCCCATCTTGGCCGCAAACGCCATGCGCATGGTGATATCGTGCGCGGGCGCGGGGCCACAGGTTATGGCATCCCCGGCAGAAATGCGCCCGGGCGTAATGACGCGGAAGTACACGCCGCAATCACCGCGCGCGGTCCACCGCTTGAGCCAGCCCTTCTCCTGCACCCAGCCGGAAAAGGTCGCGCACGGCTGGCGGGGTACGGAGACCTCGAGAGTGGTCGTACCGATGTGGAGGCGTTGATTGATAAGCAGCGCGGACAGATCAATGCCGCGCGTGGTGAGGTTCTCCCCAAAAGACCCCGCAGCAAACGTGCGGCCCAGCGAATCCTCCCAATAATCCAGCTCCTCACGGGCATAGGCATAGACGGCCTTGTCACTTCCACCGTGGTGATCGCTATCGCCGATAGAATCGCCACGCACGCCAGAACCATCGCCGTAATTGGGGCTGGGAGCAGCAACATCGATGAAATCTTGCGGGCGCTTGTCGATGCCCGAAAACTCATGCCGCCCGCTCGGATCCGGCCTGCGTACGGCAACGTTGGTGGAAATAACCTGCATCTTAGTCATTGTAGTCGCGGGTAAGAGCCTCCGCAGTGAGAATATCCCGGTAAAACAGTTCTGGGGCCAGCGAGACCGCCTCCGCGAGCTGCGGGAGGGCGTTATCCAGCGCGGACGCCACGGCCGGATCGGTCAGTTTCCCATTGGCCACCCCACGTGCGGCAATGGCAAAAACATAGGAAATAAATGGCATCCAAGCGGAGCTACCGAGATCCGTGTTTCCATCCCCAAAGGCATCCAGGGCGAGCAGCGTGTGCAATACCGACTTATCAACGTCCAACTGCTGTAGCGTCACCCGCAATTGCAGGGCGGTAGTGCGCAGGTTGGACATGGTTCCTAGGCGGGTCAGCGCCAAGTCATTGGCAAAGCATTCCCGCAGCGCGGCGATGCGGTGGGCGTCATCGCATAGCTGCGCACTGTCCGTGGCGGGCGTTGGGGCCTCGCCGGTGGCGCTCATGAGCAGCATGGGGCGGGTGACATCGTCTACTCCCGTGGTGGCAGTCCGCCAGAGCGAGGGTGAACCGGACTGTTCCACGTGGGCCTGGTTGGCATCGGCAAGCGCAGCAAGCACGGAAGACGGATCCGCAGCCTCTCCCCCATCGCGGCTAAAGGAACGGGTAATCAGGCCCGTGCGCACCAATGCGCGCATGCGCTGGCCACGCTCGAAGTCCACCTGCATAAGCGCATCGAGGCTGGCGCGCGGATCGGCCTCAATGTCCTGGATAACACCCGCGAAGGTTTCCTTGGCCTTGGGAGCAAGGCGGCGCAGGGCGGCATAGGTCTCCCACGTGCCGGCGGTATTCTCGCTCTCGCCATCGTGGAAGATGATGAGCGAGCTTGCCGGCGGGTACTGCGGGGCGGCGAGATCGCTGGCCGGTTCATCCTCGCGGAAGTCCACGATGAGATCGCCCGCTTCGTGCAATTCCTCCGGTAGCTCGAAGCCCTCCTCTACCGGCTCCAAAGGCAGCGGCTCGCTGGCGGGGTTGCCAAGCGGCCATGCCCACGCCAAAAGCTCCACCTCTTCCTCGTGGGTTTGCTCGGGCATAAGAATGCCGTCTTCGATGGTGGCGCGGGCCACCAGTGGCGCCTTGCGCACCGTGGCGATGGCGGCATAGATCAGGTCACTTGCCGCGGTTGCCTCGTATTCCATCACGCGGCGGTCCATGCTGCGCTTGAGGTGCGCCGCGCGCTCCTTATCCGGCAGGCCCTCCAGGTACTCCTCATAAGACAGCGTGGACCACAGGAGGTAGAGCTCCAGCGAGGACTTCTTGGTCAGCGCGGCCTTGAGGGCGCGATTGGGCACGGAGAGGGCCGTCGTCGCCTCCGTTGAGCCATTGGCGGTGACGAGATCCCGGATCTTCTGGTTCTTATCAATGACCACGAATTTCGCCAGCGGCAGCGGCTCCGGCGAGTGCACCGTAAAGAGCGCATCCGCATCCAGCTGATCCGCCAGGATGACCTGCTTATCCATATAATCCACGGGCTCGGCCGCGGTGCGCTTCACGCGCGTGCGGATGGTCGCCGGGATGACATCAAAGGTCAGCTCGTAGCCGGCTTCGCTGCTGATGGTCTCCTCGCGCACCGATTCGTCTTCCCCAAATACGCGCTGGCCCTTTTCCATGTGAATGGGCTTATCGGGGGACGAGGCCAAAGCATAGCTAAACGGTGACAGGTTCCCCAGCGCATCGATGAAGCGGAAGTTGGTTCCGCGGGGCCCCTCGTTCTTGGAGCGCATGTGGAGGGTTTCGGCAAAGTTGAGATAGTGGACATCGACAAGCTCTTCGCCCTTAAACAGGCTAAAGCGGTACCGGCCCACCCAGGGGTCCTCGAAGACGTCGCCGGGTAGAACCTCATGGATTCCCTCCGGCAGCTCATCTTCTAAGATTTCTTCCTCTTCCCCACCGATGGGGACATAGGTCAGCTGCAGGTGCAGTGGGGTATTGACCAAGAGGCGTGGGGATTTCGTGTACACCAGCTCGCCGTCCAACCCGCGCGCGTTGGGCAGGGACTTGACCGCCATATCCCAGGAAAAATCCGCGCCCTCCGCAACGGTGATGGTGGCCTTGTCCTGGCGCGGCACAGCGATGGAGAAGGAATCTTGTGCCGCTACTTCAAAGATGGACCAGCCTTCCCACGCGCCATGCGGGCGCGGCTGGCTATCCGGGGCGGGAGTTAGCTGCGTGCCGGTCGGTGCGATGAAGGTGTACGCGCCCTGCGGGATGGGCTGCGTGCTATCGACGGGCCGGTGCGCGGAATCGAGCAGCAGGCCACCATTGGCAATACCCGCAAACTCCAGCGTCTGCTCCGCAAACGTTACGGCAAGGTGGGTAAAGGGCTGCGGCATGGAAACCCACAAGCCAGGTTCTTCACCGGCGACGTAATAAAACTTGCGGGTGACCTCCGTGCCATCCAATAGCTGCGTGGTCACGGTCCATTGCGGGTCTTCTGGTTCATAGGCCGCGCTTACGGCTGGCAGGTAAAGCTCTAAAGTATCGGTATCCGGCGCGAGGCGAAGATGCGGGACCCCCTGAAAAACCGCCGCGTCTAGAAAAGATGATAGCTGGCTACGAAACTTCTCCTGGCTCATTTACACCAGCCTAGATCATTTTTGAAAAGATGTGGATTCTGCAGGCAGAGGGCAAAAAGAAGGCTTTCACCACCGAGGGTAATGAAAGCCTTTGCGCGCAATTGATCGCGTGGATTAGTGGAAGAAGTTCCGCCACGCATTCGGGTTGATGGTGATGATGCCCAGCTTTTGCGCCAAGAAGGCAATGGCCCCGATGGTCAGCGAGGCGATACCGGCACCGGCGATGCCGGCGAAGAGCCCGCTCTTGGAGGAACCGTCACCGCCGTTGTCATTGTCGCCGGGCTGATCGGATGCCGGATCGTCTGCTTGGTCGTTGCCGCCCTGGTCATCGTGCTTTACCCACCATTCATTCAAGGTGAGCTTGGCCAAGGTGGTGTTATCGATGTAGTCACCGCGCACGGGGTCGGTGTGGGTGGCCTTCGCGCGAAGGGCCTCGGAGCCAGCGCCCTTGAAGAAGAAGGGGACCACCTGATTGGTGTGCTGCGTGGAGTACCACTGGTGGCCAGTGGGCAGGGTATTGCCACCGCCACCGTTCATGGAGTTGAACTTGCCCTCAGAGCGCTCATTGGCGCCGGAGAGGTATCCCGTTTCGTGGTCAGCGGTAACGACCAGCAGGGTCTCGTCCCAGGAGGAGTTTTCTTCTACCCAGTCGATGGCGGCATCGACGGACTTATTGAAGTCCTGTACCTCTTCGATATCGCGGGCGGATTCGTTGCCGTGGCCGCTCCAGTCAATGGCACCGCCTTCAATCATGACGTGGAAGCCCTCGTCATTTTGGCCCAGCGCGTTGAGGGCGCCGGTGGTCATGGTGGGAAGATCCACGACATCGTTAAACGGAATGTCATAAGGCACTGTGGACTCGCCGGAGCGCCCCTGCTGCAAGGTAGAGGCTACAGGCGCCAGGCCGAAGTACTTCTCCCCCGCCGCGACATCGCCTTGGGCCAAGGCCTCAAATTGCTCCTTGGTTTCGGCGTAGTTCCAGTCGGACTCGCCGGAAGACAGCTTGTTGTAGACCTCTTCAGATAGGTACTTGTACTTGGCCTCATCCTTCTTCTTATTGTCATCGTCGTAGAACGGGTGGCCGGCACCCATGATGACATCGAGATCAGAGTTGAACATCTCATCCGCAATCTCCAGGTAGTTATTGCGGGAAATGTTGTGCGCCGCCCAGGAAGCCGGGGTGGCGTGGCTAAACGGCACGGAGGAGACCACACCGGCGGACTTTCCGGCCTTCTTGGCGCGCTCGGAGGTGTTTTCCTGCTCGTGGCCGTAATCGTTCACGCCCAGCTTGCCGTTATCGGTCTTCACGCCGGTGGACATGGCGGTGCCGGCGGCAGAGGAATCGGTGTATCCCTTATCCACGTACTCATGGCTAGCCCACGCCTTTTGTGGGTCATAGGAAGAGTTATTTGGGTAAGTGGTCATGGACAGGCGGTTGAAGTCTTCGAAGCGCTGCACGGATTTGCCGTCGAGTTCTTCTGGTCCTTCGGTGCTAAATGCGCCATCGACCAGGTACTTGGATTGGCCGGTTTCGTAGAGGTTATTAAATGCCACGTGGCCGTAGCCCATGCCATCACCAATCATGTAGATGATGTTCTTTGGGCCCTGGGATTCGGCGGCGGTGGCTGGGGCAATTGCGCCAGCGGTAGCCACGGTTGCGGCTACGGCAGCGGCGCCAATGCGGAGAGAAGTGCGCATGAATTGTCCTTTGTGGAAGTGAGAGACGAAGAGATGGCGGCCTTGCGAGCAAGAGAGAAACGACCCAGACATGGCTGGGCGCAAAGCCTTGAGTTGAAGATAAAGACGCGATTTAACCACGAAAGGAACTGCGCGTTAATAGCTCCTAAACACCGCCGGAACATTCCGTGGCGGGCCTTAGTCCTTGCCCCAGGCCCCCTCCGCCACCGCCGGAGTGCCAGCCCGGTGCCGGATTAGTGAAGCAAAACCCACCTCTGCCTACCCCGCGCCGGGCTGGGGCTATTACACTGTGTGTTTATGACTAAACCGAGCGATTCCACGTCGTACCGCTACACCCCTGAGCTGGCGAACCAGATCGAAAAGACTTGGCAGCAGTATTGGAAGGACCATGAGACCTTTAACGCGCCGAACCCGGTCGGTTCGCTAGCCACGGGTGCGGGCGAGCTGCCCAAGGAAAAGCTCAACGTGCAGGACATGTTCCCCTACCCTTCCGGTGCGGGCCTGCACGTGGGGCACCCGTTTGGTTATATCGCCACCGATACCTATGCCCGCTATAACCGCATGCTGGGCAAGAATGTGCTGCACACCATGGGCTACGATGCCTTCGGTTTGCCGGCCGAGCAGTACGCCATCCAGACCGGTACGCACCCGCGGACCACCACGATGGCCAATATCGACAACATGCGCCGCCAGCTGGGCATGTTGGGCTTGGGCCACGATCCGCGCCGCTCGGTGGAATCCACGGATCCAGAGTTCTTTAAGTGGACCCAGTGGATCTTCTTGCAGATTTATAATTCCTGGTTCGATGAAGAGCAGCAAAAGGCCCGCCCCATTGCTGAGCTCATCAAGGAATTGGAGGCCAATAAGCGCACCACCAAGGATGGGCGCTACTACGAGGACTTGTCCGCGCAGGAGAAGGCCCAGGCCGTCGATGAGTTCCGCCTGGTGTACCTGTCCAACTCCACGGTGAACTGGTGCCCGGGCTTGGGTACCGTCTTGGCCAACGAGGAGGTCACCGCGGAAGGCAAGTCTGAGCGCGGCAACTTCCCGGTATTCCGCAAAAATCTGTCCCAGTGGATGATGCGCATTACCGCGTATTCGGATCGCCTGCTCGATGATCTGGAGCTGCTGGATTGGCCGGAGAAGGTCAAGTCCATGCAGCGCAACTGGATCGGTCGCTCCCGCGGTGCGGAGGTAACCTTCCCTGCGGAAGGCTACGGCATCGACGTGTTTACCACGCGCCCAGATACGCTCTTTGGCGCGGAATACGTGGTCTTGGCACCGGAGCATGAGCTTGTCGATGCCCTCTTGTCCCCCATTCCTTACGACGATGACGTGGATGAGCGCTGGACCTACGGCAACGATGACCCGAAGGAAGCCGTCGAGTCCTACCGCGCGGATATCGCAGCGAAGTCGGACCTGGAGCGCCAGGAAAACAAGGAAAAGACCGGCGTATTCTTGGGCACCTATGCCACCAACCCGGTCTCCGGCAAGCGCATCCCGATCTTCATCGCGGACTACGTGCTGACCGGTTACGGTACCGGCGCCATCATGGCGGTACCCGCGCACGATACGCGCGACTATGAGTTTGCCCAGGCCTTTGGCCTGCCAATTACGGAGGTCGTCTCCGGCGGCAATATCGAGGAAGAAGCCTGGACCGAGGACGGCGCGTTGGTAAACTCCGCCAACGATAAGGGCCTGGACCTCAATGGCCTGAATAAAGCGGAGGCCATCGCCCAGGCCATCGAATGGTTGGAAAAGGACGGCTCCGGCCGCGGCAAGATTCAGTACAAGCTGCGCGACTGGCTCTTCGCCCGCCAGCGCTACTGGGGCGAGCCCTTCCCCATCGTCTACGACAAGGACGGCATGGCCCACCCGCTGCCAGAGTCGATGCTGCCGGTGGAGCTGCCCGAGGTGGAAGACTACAAGCCGGCCTCCTTCGATCCAGAAGATAAGGACTCGGAGCCGCAGCCGCCGCTGGCCAAGGTCCGCGACTGGGTAGAGGTAGAGCTGGACTTGGGCGATGGCCCGCAGACCTACTACCGCGATACCAACGTTATGCCCCAGTGGGCGGGTTCTTCCTGGTACCAGCTGCGCTATATCGATCCCCGCAATAGCGAGGCCTTCTGCGACATCGAAAACGAGCGCTACTGGACCGGCCCGCGCCCAGATGAGCACGGTGAAAACGATCCGGGTGGTGTGGATCTGTACGTCGGCGGCGTCGAGCACGCCGTGCTGCACTTGCTCTACGCCCGCTTCTGGCACAAGGTGCTCTTTGACCTGGGCTTTGTCAGCTCGCAGGAGCCGTATCGCCGCCTGTACAACCAGGGCTATATTCAGGCCTACGCCTATACCGATTCCCGCGGCGTATATGTCCCTGCGGCCGAGGTAGAGGAAAAGGACGGCAAGTTCTACTACAACGGCGAAGAGGTCAACCAGGAATACGGCAAGATGGGCAAGTCCCTGAAAAACGCCGTGGCCCCGGACGATATCTGCCGCGACTTCGGCGCCGATACCCTGCGCGTGTACGAGATGTCCATGGGCCCGCTGGATACCTCCCGCCCGTGGGCGACCAAGGACGTCGTCGGTTCGCAGCGCTTCCTGCAGCGCCTGTGGCGCCTGGCCATCAATGAGGACACCGGTGAAGTGGCTACTACCGATGCCGAGCTCACCCAGGATGATCTGAAGCAGCTGCACCGCACCATCGCGGGCGTGCGCGATGATTATGAGAACCTGCGCCTGAATACGGTGGTGGCCAAGCTCATCGAATACGTCAACTACCTGACCAAGACCTACCGCACCGAGGCTCCGCGCGCGGCGGTGGAGCCCATCGCCCAGCTGGTCTCCCCCATCGCCCCGCACATTGCGGAGGAACTGTGGCAGCGCTTTGGCCACGATGAGACCATCACCTACGAGCCACTCCCCTCTTTTGAGGAGAAATACCTGTTAGATGATGAGATCCAGGTGCCAGTGCAGATCAACGGCAAGGTTAAATCCCGCATCAACGTTGCGGCCGATGCTGACCAAGACACCGTATTCGAGGCCGCTTTTGCCGATGCCAAGGTGGCTGACCTTACCTCCGGCAAGAACGTGGTGAAGAAGATCTACGTTCCCGGCCGGATGGTGAACCTGGTGGTTAAATAACCAATGAGCGTGGACGTCTCGGGCCTCTCGCCGTCCAATCAGGACTACCTCAAGGCCCTGTTTAAGCTGGGCGAATGGCACGACGATCCCGTAACGGTAAAGATGCTCGCCCAGCACATAGGCGTTCGGCTCTCCAGCGCGTCGGATGCGGTGCGGCGGCTAGAGAAAAAGGGTCTCGTCACCCATACGCCGTATGGTGCCATCGGGCTGAGCACCGAGGGGCGTGCCTTTGCCCTCGCCATGGTGCGGCGGCACCGCCTTATTGAAACTTTCCTGGTGGAATCCCTGCACTACCGCTGGGACCAGGTCCACGCGGAGGCTGAGCAATTGGAGCACTGCGTCTCCGATTTCTTTCTGGAGCGCATAGACGCTGAACTGGGTTTTCCGAGCCGCGATCCGCATGGAGACCCCATTCCCAGCGCCGCGGGTGACTACCCCGCAGACTACGCCGCGCCCCCCGCGTCCGAGCCAGGAGATCTGCGCAAACTCAGCGATTTAGAGCCCGGCGAGGGCGGTGTAGTCGACCGCATCAGTGATGCGGATGCCGATCTGCTGCGCTTTTTCAGCGAGAATAACCTGACCATCGGCGCTGCCGTGAGCGTGCGCGAAAGCCAGCCCTATTCCGGCGGGATGGCCGTGCGCGTAGAGGGTAACCAAAACGAGAATGCCCAGAATGAACATTCCGCGGCGTTTTCTTTGAGCTCCCATGCAGCCCGCGCCGTGTGGGTGCGCATGTAACTTTCCTGCCCCTCTCCCCTTCTTTTCTGAAAGAAGGGGAGTATTTGCGCATGTCAACGGTGGTTAGTTGCGGCGTAGTTAAAAGTACGTTAGATCTGTAGTTGAAGCAGAAAGTGCGCTTCGGCGCAGCCACTAAGGAGCGAGATGACTACAGCCTCGACGCCACCCTGCGGCACTAAGACCGCCGCTAATCTTGTGTATTTTTCCTCGGTCAGTGAAAATACCCACCGTTTTGTCCACAAGCTGGGCTTTCCAGCGGCACGCATTCCTTTGCGGCCGAAGCGTGAAGGAATGCTCTATGTCACCGAGCCCTTTGTGCTCATCGTCCCGACCTACGGCGGCGGCAATATCAAGGCGGCGATTCCGGTGCAGGTGCGCCAATTCCTCAACGTTCCGGAAAATCGCGCACTCCTGCGCGGCGTCATCACCTCTGGAAATACCAATTTTGGTGAAGCGTATTGCTGCGCCGGGCCACAGATAGCCCGAAAGTGCGGCGTGCCTGAGCTCTACCGTTTTGAGCTGCTCGGTACCGACCGCGATGTTGCCCGCGTACGGGAGGGGTTGCAGGACTTCTTTGCGCACCACCTCTACCCCACCGCCCACGCGTCCATTGCCTGACGGCTAGGGCCTCGAAGACAAAGAAAAGAGAAAGTACCGATGAAATATCAAGAGCTCATTGAGCGATCCCAAACCCCGCCGCATTTTCGCCACGATGCCTCCACCCCGTTGCGCCCAGTGAACTGGAATCGCATCTGGGATGATAAGGATTTAGAGGTGTGGAACCGCCTGACCTCGAATTTCTGGTTGCCGGAGAAGGTCCCGCTTTCCAATGACCGCAACGATTGGTCGCGCATGGATCCAGCCGAGCGCGATCTCACCATTCGCGTCTTTACCGGCCTGACGCTACTGGATACCGTGCAGGCCACCGTGGGCGAAATCAGCCAGATTCAAGATGCCCGGACGGAACATGAGGAGGCCGTTTATACCAATATAGCCTTCATGCAGGCCGTGCATGCGCGGAGCTATTCCTCCATCTTTTCCACCCTGGCCAGCACCGAAGAGATCGAAAAATCCTATGCGTGGGCCGTGGATAACCCAGTGCTGCAGCAGCGCGCGACCAGTGTGATGGTGCATTACTACGGCGACGACCCACTAAAGCGCAAGGTTGCCTCTACCCTCTTGTCCTCCTTGCTGCTGTACGCCGGCTTCTATCTACCACTGCATTTTAGCGTGCACGGGAAGCTGACCAATACCGCTGACATGATCAGGCTCATCCTGCGGGATAAGGCGGTCCACGGCTACTACTCCGGATACAAGTTCCAGCGGGGACTCGACCACGCCACGGACGCTCGCCGCGAAGAAATGCGCGAATTCACCTTTGACCTGGTGCGCAAGCTCTATGACCTGGAGATGCGCTATTCCGGCGAGCTCTATGAACCATACGGGCTTATGGATGATGTCGCTACATTCGTGCGCTACAACGCTAATAAAGCCCTGATGAATCTGGGCTATCCCAACCTCTTCCCGTACGAGGAGTGCCAGGTCAACCCGAAGATCCTCGCGGCACTCACGCCAGGATCGGATGAAAACCACGACTTCTTTTCGGGGTCGGGGTCCTCTTATATCATCGGCAAAGCCGTAGAGACCTCCGATGCCGACTGGGATTTCTAAAAACCAACAAGTCTCCACACGAAAGGACACCCATCATGAAACTTCTTGTACTCGTTGGCAGCCTGCGGCGGGAAAGCATTGCGAAGAAGATCGCCAACCATGCCATTGAACTCGTTCCCGAGCACGTAGAGTGCCAGCGCTATGACCTGCGCACACTCCCGCTTTATGATTTCGACTACGACGATTCTGGCGTGGAGGATAAACCCACGCCGGGAGAGTACACCGATTTCCGCAACGCAATTAAGGAAGCGGATGCCATTTTGTTCGTCACCAGCGAGAATAACCGGACGATCCCGGCGTGTTTAAAGAATGCCATCGATATTGGGTCCAAGCCCAATTCCGATGTCGCCTGGAAGAATAAGCCAGCTGGCATCATCAGCCACTCCGTCGGCCGCATGGGTGGCTATTCTTCCCACAAGAATGTGCGCCTAGCCTTGTCCTACTTTGACATGCCGATGCCCGGTCAGCCCGAGGTATTCTTGGGCAATTCTCCCCAGCTCATCGGCGAGGATGGAAAGATCGAGCCGCCCAGCACCATCGATTTCGTGCGGGACTACCTCGAGCGCCTTGTAGACCTGGTACCTGCGGCTCCGCAACAGTAGGAGCTACCTCCTCCTAGCAGCGAGGCGGTTAATCCCAGTACTCCGTGGCGCAGAGCGCGATGCCGTGCGCCCGGATTCCCTGGCCCGCCTCAACTGGGGCATCAACGATGAGCGGGAGCCCGTCGATTTCGCATACCCAGAACTCCCCTCCCCCAAATTCATTGGTCTTTTTCTCGACGTTATTCACGGTGCCAGCTAGCTCGACCTGCGGGTTGAGCAGGCTGGGCTTGTAGTTTTGATAAAACCGTTCCGTGGCTGGGGATCGCAGCGAAAACTCCGCCGGTTCCGTTAATTCATAGTCCAGCGCAACGACTGCGGGTCGCACGCGGCCGAGCAGTTTTTCACCGCCTACGGGGTTGCCGGTAGGTAGCGTGAAGGGGGCATCGCTAAGCACTGCCCACCGCAGATCTTCCATTTCTAAGATGCCAATAAATGGCATGGCGCGATATAGCGTTGCCTCTACGTCTTCCCCGCCCCGGAACGACGGCAATACGGTCCACTCGCCCTCGTACTCCATCGCCGTGACGGCGATGCCGGAGGGATCCGCATAGTAGAGCACTTGATCAAAAGCAGGCGCATCCCACAGGGTCCGCTCTGCGGGAAGCTCCGCGATGAGTTCTTCCGTGTCCAGGAAGTCGAATCCGCAGGCGCTAAAAAGTTTATCCATGGCCGCCATCATAGACAGGCGTCTACCCGACGGGGGTCGCAGCCGGCTCGAAATCCGGCCGATAGGTACTTATTAAGTCCTAATGATAGATAGTATCCAGAAAACGTCAGGACCAATAAATAGCTTACGAAAAGCAAAGTATATGTGTTTAAATTGGCAAAAATATGGCACTTATGAATGATTGGAAGTCCAAATCCCGCGCCTTAATAAATGGTGGGGGTTGATGGAACAACCGCTCCGCTCAATTGTCGGTTGAGTAATCAACTGCGCATTATATAATGCTATTTAAGTCAAAGCCTAAGGGGGAATCCTGTGCGCCCAGAAGAAAGTGCAGCGTGGGCGGACTTCGTAGCGATGCAGCGGGCGCTGCATAAGGAGTTGGCCAACGCGCTGCAGGCAACTGCGAATGTGAGCGAGGCCGATTATGCGGTGTTGGCCGTCCTGCAGCGCCGCCGTGGGCAGAGCACCCGGCCGCATGAGTTGGCCGCGGAACTGGGGTGGGAAAAGTCGCGGTTGCACCGACAACTGGTCCGGATGGAGGGGCGCAAGTTGGTGACAAGGCGGCACGCGGAGGAACTAGGACCCCGAGCTATTGAAGTCACAGTGACGAAAATAGGTGAGGGAGCATTCGCCGCAGCATTGGGCAGTCATACCGCGAAGGTGGATGACAAGGTGGTCTCCGTCTTGACGGGAGAGGAATTGCAGCAGTTGGGTTTCATCTCCAGAAAAATCATGCGCAGCTTAACGGGCGATACCTAGAACCCAAGGAGTCGATCGCACAAGAAAGGCACCCCGTCACTGACGGGGTGCCTGCCTATTTGTAGGTCCTAAAGACTAAGGCCTTAGGAAATCTTCAGCACCGTGCGGCCATGGTGGCTGCCGTTGATGAGCGATTGCGCTTCCTTTACCGCATCTTCCAGGGGAAGGGTATTGGTCAAGGACTCCAGGATGGACAGGTCCAGGGTGCGGGCGAGGAGCTGCCAAGCATTCTGGCGGTAGTGCAGCGGGGCATCGACGGAGTTCACGCCGGCTAGGTGCACGTTGCGCAGGATGAAGGGCATGACTGTGGCGGGCAGGTCGGGGCCGCTGGCCATACCGGTGGCGGCAACGGTGCCGCCCCACTTAGTGCGGGCCAGGACATTGGCCAGCTCCTGGGAACCGGAGGTGTCCACGGCGCCAGCGTAGATGGCCTTTTGTAGAGGCTTGCCCGGCTCGGTGAATTCGGAGCGGTCAATGATCTCATGTGCGCCGAGCTCGTGGAGGTAGTTGGCGTAATCGTCCGGGCGGCCGGTCATGGCGTGGACCTCGTAGCCGGCATTGCGCAGGAGGTTGACGGCAATGGAGCCGACGCCGCCGGTGGCGCCGGTGACGAGAACAGGGCCCTCGGGAAGCCCGCGCAGCGAGTTAACGCACAGCGCCGCGGTGTAGCCGGCGGTACCGACGGCAGCGGCCTGCTCCGCGGTGAAATCCGCGGGAAGGGCAACGGTGGCGCGGGAATTGACGCGCTGCTTCGGGGTGTAGCCGCCGTGTCGGAATTCGCCGAGGCCATCGCCAAAGGAGGCAACCAAGGTGCCCACCGGCAGGCGCTGCACATTGGACTCGGATACGGTACCGACCACGTCGATGCCGGGCACCAGTGGGTTGGTGCGGACGACGCCGGGATCGCCGGTGATTGCCATCGCGTCCTTGTAGTTCAGCGAGGAATAAGAGACGTCAACGGTCAGGTCACCCTCGCCGAGGAATTCCCCTTCCTCAAAGGAGGTGGTGACGGATTTGTCTTCGTTACGGGTAACAAGTAGCGTGCTCATGCTCACCATGATACGTGAATTGTGATGCAACCATTTTTGGGCAGCTAAAGGTCGGGGGAGCAGAGCTTGGCGATGTCCCCCGCGGTCTGCTTGGCAAAGGGGCTCACCCCGGTAATGGTTGCAGAACCGGGGCCCGTCCAGGTTCCGTAGCCGACGAGGAAGAGGCCCTCGACGGTGGGGGTGCGGCCATCGAGAAGCGTGCGGAAAGGCCCCAGCGCGGGGCGGAACCCGGTGCACCAGATGAGGTGGTCTGCCTCCACCTCATCGAGGCTGGAGAACATGGGGGAGGCCTTAAGCAGGCCCTCATCGCGGGCGCGCTTGACGGGAGGAACGACGACGATATCGCCCAAGTTGGTATCCGCGCCGGGATCGGGCTCGCCGCGCATCATGGCATTAAGGCGGGCGCGGTTGCGCTGGAAAAGAACGCGGCCATCGACGTCATCGGGCATCCACCGTGGCGGCTTCGCCGTGAACCACGTGGTGTCTACGCCGGAGAGCACGAGCTCTGCGGCTATCTGGGCCCCGGAATTGCCGGCCCCAACAACGGTGACGGACTCGCCGCGGAAGGGATCGGGCCCGGGGTAGACCGCCGAGTGCCATTGCCGCCCGGCAAAGAAACCGGGGTAGTAGGGGATAAACGGCGAGGACCACGTGCCGGTAGCCGCGACCACGGTGCGCGCGGTAAGAAGCTCATCATCGGTGGTGACGTGAAAGCGCTCGCCATCATGGGTGACTTCCTGGACCCGCACCGGCCGGCGTACGGGCAGGTCATAGCGTTGCTCGTAGCGGGTGAAGTAATCGATGACGTGGCTGGCGGGTGGAAATCCGTCGTGGTGGGGCATCGGCAAGCCGGGCAGGTTGGAAGACGCGCTATTGCTAAAGAGCGTGAGCGACGGCCACGCGTGACGCCAGGCCGCGCCGGGGGAGGGCTCGGCATCAAGGATCTGGAAGTCGAGGCCCTTCTTGCGCAGGTAATAACTGGTGGCCAGGCCGGCTTGCCCGCCGCCGATAACGATGCAGTCCAGCATTAAATCAGTTTCCTTTCGCGGGCCACAGTTACCGCGGCAGTGCGGGTGTCTACGCCCAGCTTTTGATAGATGTGAATGAGGTGTGTTTTCACGGTGGCCTCAGAAATGAAGAGTTGATTGGCCAGCTCCTTATTGGAGGAGCCGGTCGCAAGGGCGCGGAGGATCTCCAGCTCGCGCGTGGAGAGGGACTGCTCCGGCTGGCCCACGCGCTGGGCCAAGAGGTTGACCACCTCAGGGGCGAGGGTGCGCCGGCGTGCGGCGGTATTGAGCACCGCTTCGTGTAGCTCTTCCTCGGGCGAATCCTTGAGCAGGTAGCCCATCGCGCCAGCCTCGACCGCGGCCAAGATATCGGCTTGGGTGTCATAGGTGGTGAGTATGAGCACGGGCGGGCCGCCGGCCTCGGACAGCTTCTTGGTGGCGGTGATGCCATCGACGCCCGGCATCTGAATATCGCAGACCACGACGTCGACCTCGGGGGCGTCATCGGTAAAGAGCTTGTCCACGTCCGCGCCGTTATCGCCTTCCATGACCACGCGGACATCGGCAAAGGTATTCAGTATCGCGCGCAGCCCGGCGCGGACGACGGGGTGGTCATCGATAAGCATGACATTAACCATGGGGCTGCTCCTTGAGGGGGATTCTGATGGCAAGGGCGGTGCCGTCGCCGGATTCGAGGCTCAGGGAGCCACCGACGCTCTCCACGCGCTGGGACAATCCTTGCAAGCCAAAGCCGCTATCGCCGCCGTGGCGCGGGGGCTCAATTACACCGTGCCCATTATCCACGACGTCCAGGGTGACCGCATCCTCAAACAGGCCAAGGGTGACCACTGCGCGGGAGGCGTGCGCGTGCTTGATCACGTTATTAAGGCCCTCCTGCGCGGCGCGCACGACCACTTGCTTGATATCGCTGGGCACGCTTCCGCTGCCGGAAACCACAAGGTCAAAGGTGGTGTCCTCGCCCAAAGCCTCCGTGCGTCGGCGCATCTGGGACAGGATGGAATCCAGCTGGGTCTCCAGGCGCTCATCGGGCCCGGCGAGTTCGCGGACGAAGCGACGGGCCTCCGCCAGGTTCTCGCCGGCAGTGTCCTCGATGACGGCGAGCTGTTCGTTCTTGGTCGCTAGGTCATCGGTATTCCGAGCGGCGCGGGATACCAGCAGGATGGAGCTCAACCCTTGGGCCACGGTGTCATGGATATCCCGGGACAGGCGTTCGCGCTCTTCTAGGCGCCCGGCCTGGTGCTCGCTGGCGGCCAGCTCGGCCTGGGTTTCTTGCAGCTGCTTGGCGATGTCCCTGTGGTGCGCCGCCTCCGCCTGCAACCGGCGCTGGATATAAAACACGCCCGCGGCAAAGGTCGTGCCGATAAGCGGGCCGATGGCCGCGGCGATGGACCATCCGTCCGGGTGCAGCCAGGCGGGGATAAAGGCGGCCGCCGCCCATAGCGCCGTGATGGAGATAAGCCCTGGCCACTTGGGCAAGGCACGCAGGAAAACGAAGATAAGCGGGAACTCGAGCCACATGAAATCCTGCGCGTGGACCATGAGCCCCAACCAGAGCAGGCACAGCCCGGTGAGCCAGAGCCAGGTGGGAATCCAGCGCGCGGCCGCGTACACCGCGGCTAGGCCGATGGCCAAAAGGATGGCGCGGGCGTCCAAGCGGTCATCGATATAGGCGCGGGCCACGCCGAAAAGCAGCAGGAACGTGAACATGGCGTGTAAGCCCCAGAGCCATAATTTCTGTCCAGAAAACACAATTTCCTACAGTATCTGCCGGAGGGTGGATGAGGGATCAACCAGTTGGTTGACTGGAGGTTCAACTAGGCCGCCGATTACTTCTGAACTGCGCAAAGGGACTATAGAAGTATGTTCTTAGCTATTCGTGAAATCACCGCCGCGCGCGGCCGCTTCGGGCTCATCGGCGGCACCGTAGCGCTTATCACCCTTCTTTTGGTTATGCTCTCCGGCCTGACGGAGGGCCTATCCAAGCAAAATACCTCGGCGCTTGAGGCCGTGGCGCAGGAGCACCCCTACGTCAGTTTTTCTACCGAAGAGCCCGCCTATAACGAGTCCGAGATCCACGAGAAGGATCTCTCCGGCGATGCGATTGCCTTGGGCACCGCGTAAACCAAGCTGGAGGGCGAGGGCGCGGTAGGCGTGATGGGCCTGCCGGCCGGTACGACCATCCCCAATACCAACGCCACCATCCCGGAAGATGGCGCCGTCCTCTCTGACACGATTGAGGCCTCCGGCACCGTGAATATCGGTGGGGTAGACCTCTCCGTAGAGGGCACCGTTGCCGAAACGCAGTTCTCCCACTCGCCGGTGGTATGGGTATCTACAGAGACCTGGCAGAAGGTAAGCCACGCCCCAGAGGACGTAGTCGGTACGGTTGCCCTGCACTCTGAGGAGGTGCCCGGTTCGGTCGAGATGTCTGATTCCTTCTCCGGCCTGCCCGCGTATCAGTCAGAACGCGGTTCGCTGTTGACCATGCAGGGCTTCCTCTACGGCATCTCTGCCCTGGTTACCGTGGCCTTCCTGACGGTATGGACCCTGCAGCGCACCCGCGATCTCTCCATCCTGCGCGCCCTGGGCGCCTCGGTGCGCTACCTGCTGCGCGATGCCCTGGCCCAAGCCGCGCTGATTTTGGCCGCCGGCACCATCCTCGGCGCTTTCGTCGGCTGGCTGCTTGGCCTGCTGGCCTCCGGCACCGTCCCCTTCGACGTATCCGTGCGCACCATCATCGTTCCCGCGGTCGGCATCT
Source organism: Corynebacterium sp. LaCa_23 (assembly GCF_058182375.1). Lineage (NCBI taxonomy): Bacteria > Bacillati > Actinomycetota > Actinomycetes > Mycobacteriales > Corynebacteriaceae > Corynebacterium > Corynebacterium sp. LaCa_23. Next base: position 2,413,235 of record NZ_CP190825.1, on the reverse strand, counting down.
GGATCCTGGGCATGGCCGGTGCCCTGGTCTCTACCCGCCGCGTAGCCAAAGCCAACCCCCTCGATGCATTGGGAGGAAATGCCTAAATGTCCACCATCCTTGATATTCGCAACGCCACCGTCACCTTCCAGGACGGTACGACGACTACTACGGCGCTTGATGATGCCACCTTTAGCGCCGACTCCGATACCCTCACCGCAATCGTGGGCGAGTCCGGTTCCGGTAAGTCCACGATGCTCTCCGTCGGCGCCGGGCTCATCACTCCGGACTCCGGCACCGTAAAGGTCAACGGCACGAATTCCATCATCTTCCAGCAGTCGAACCTGTTGTCCTCGCTCAAGGTGCGCGATCAGCTGCTCATCATGGACCACATGGTCGGGCGCAAGCTGCGCAAGGATCGCGCCGATGAGCTGCTAGAATTCGTTGGCCTTAAGGGCATGGGCAATCGTCGCATCGGCCAGCTTTCCGGCGGCCAGGCCCAGCGCGTCAATATCGCGCGCGCCTTGATGGATGAGCCGAACCTGCTGCTTGCCGATGAACCCACTTCCGCCCTCGACTCCCACCTTTCCCAGGAAATCATCCGCCTGCTGCGCGATATTACCCAGGAGATGCACACCGCCACCGTGCTGGTCACGCACGATCGCTCCTTGCTCACCTTCGCCGACCACGTGGTGGAGGTTAAAGACGGCCGCGTGAGTAAGCGGGACGCTATCGGTGCATAACGAGCAATCGCGCGATGGACTGGGGCATCGCCGCGGCAATCTGGGAAGCGGAACAAATGCCAAAACCATCGGGGGTATGCGCCGCAATGGCTGCGGCGTGCTGGTGTAGGGCGGCGGCGTGGAGGATCTCCATGATGATGTACTCCGCATCGGCTTTTTCGTGGTCTACCTGCGCGATAGTGGCGCCGAGGATGCCGGATAAAACATCGCCGGAGCCTGCGGTGGCCGCATAAGAGTGGCCGGCATTCATCCCGTAGATGGCCTGGCCGGGCGCGGTCACCGTGGTGATGCGGCCCTTGTGCAGGATAAAACAGTCCAAGTCCTCGGCCAGCTCGCGCTGGCGCGGGCCCACGCCCTCGCTGAGATCGAGCTCGCGGCCGAGGGTGGCCTCGTAGAGGCGGCGGAACTCGCCGGCGTGCGGGGTAAGGATGACCCGCGGGTGGGAGCGGACGCGATCGCGCAGATCGGCGCTTTGGGCGAGCAGCGTCAGGGCATCGGCATCCAGGATCGTGGGCAACCCGCGGTCTAGAACGGCGTGGAGCTCGCGGGCTGCTGCTTCATCGGTGCCGCGGCCAGGGCCTACCACCCACGCCTGGGCATGCACCTTATCCTCGGCGCTCGGGTGGGGAACGACTTCGGGCAGGTGGGGGACCACGGCATCATTATCTATGACCCGCACCATGGACGGCGTGGCGCGCACCGCGCCGGTAGCCGCTAGGATGCCCGCGCCGGGATACGCGCTGCTGCCAGCGCAGATGGCGGTGACGCCGCCGGTGTATTTCGTGCTTGAGGCGTGGGGAGTGGGGTCCACGATGGGGCCTGTGCAGCCCACGGGCTTGGGGGCGGTGACGTGGCCGAGGTGGGCATCGGCAAGCACGGGCTCCCCGGGCCACTGGAAGGGGAGATCGATGGTGGGCTCGTTGGCGATATAGCCCGCCGGCTCTGCGGTAGCCGTTAGTTCCTCCGTAAAGGAGCGCGGCGCGTTGGGCAGCTGCAGATCGCAGAGCACCACCGTGCCGCATTCCGGGGCGAAGATATGGCCGGCGCGCGCCCAACCGAAGCTCACGGTAATCGTTGCCTCGACGGCATTCTCCGCGGCCACGCCCGTATCCGCGTTGATGCCAGAGGGGATATCCACCGAAAGCACCGGGATATCGTGCTGCTTGGCCGCGCGGTACGCGGCAAGGCCCGCACCGCTAAGCCCGCGGGTGGAGTTGAGACCGGCGACGGCATCAATGAGTAGGCCGGTAGCCTCCGCGTGCGGTTGATCTGTAATGGTCCCGCCGGCAGCGGTAAAAGCTTGCAGCGCTGGGTCGTGCGCAGCATCGGCGACGAGTATCGCTTCCACGCCATAGCCCTCCTCGGCGAGGAAAGCGCCTGCATAAAGGCCATCGCCGCCATTGCCGCCAGGCCCGGCCAGGATGGTGATGCGGCGAGGCGCAGGGCCCGTCAGCATGGATTTCGCCGTGGCGGCAACGCCCCGGGCGGCCAGGCGCATGAGTTCATCATCGTGGCTCTGCTGCGCGAGGAGCGCGGATTCGGCGGAACGAACGGTGGATACACTATAGGCAGGTCGCATGCCCGCCACTATAGGCCTTAAGCAGCGGATTGGCAGGTGGGGCACCAGAAGAGGTTTCGGCCCTCCATTACTTGCTCCGCAATCGGCGTGCCGCAGACATAGCAGGGCAGGCCGGCGCGCCGGTAGACGTAGACTTCGCCGCCGTGATCATCCTGGCGCGGCTCACGCCCCATGGCCTCGGGGGAGTGCTCGGCGCGCACGGTATCGATGCGGCCGTGCTCTACGCCGTAGTTCATGAGCTCTACCAGGTCTTTCCAGATGGCGAAGAATGTTTCACGGGAAACATCCTTGCCAGGGGTGAAGGGGGAGAGGCCGGCGCGGAAGAGGGCCTCCGCACGGTAGATATTGCCCACACCGGCATACAGGTGCTGGTCCATCATGAGGGAGCCTATGCTGCGGCGGGATTTGCTCACCTTGGCCCACAGGGCTTCGGGATCGGCATCGACGCGGAGCGGATCCTGGCCTACCTTGGTCAGCCGCGCCTGGTAGTCCTCCTCCGTGAGCAGCAGGCAGAATTGGGGCCCGCGCAGCTGCGCGGCTTGCACCCCATTGTCTATGCGTATGCGGATCTGCCCGCGGTTTTCCTCGCGGGGTTCGAAGCTGAGCTTGCCGATGAGCCCCAGGTGAATATAGAGGATATGCGCTGGGTTGGCGGCGGTGAAGTGCACGAAGAGGTGCTTGCCAAAGGCCTCTGCGTGGTCGATTTCTGTACCGTCCAGGATGGCCGCCTCGGTGGCAAACCGGCCTTGCGGGCTGGTCACGCTGAGCGGCATCCCGCGATAGTCAGCGTTGAGTGTGAGGGCTAGGCGGTGGATCACGTGACCTTCAGGCATAGCTTCAGTGTAGTGACATCATTGGTCGCCCCCAACTAGGGCGCGTGGCGCCGGGGGATGAAAAAGAGTAAACTCGAAGCGCGGATTGATTTTATTTCTATTGAAGGGTCGATAAATCATGACGCATAAAATCGGTTTTGACCGAGAAAAATACATTGAGCTGCAGTCAAAGCACATTCAGGCCCGCCGCGAAGAAATCGGCGGAAAGCTCTATCTGGAAATGGGCGGCAAGCTTTTCGATGATATGCACGCCTCCCGCGTGCTGCCGGGCTTTACCCCGGATAACAAGATCGCCATGCTGGAGCGCATCAAAGAGGAAATTGAAATCCTCCCGTGCATCAACGCCAAAGACATTGCCCGCCACAAGGTACGCGCTGATTTAGACATCCTGTATGAAGACGACCTCCTGCGCTTGGTAGACGTATTCCGCAGCCGCGGCTTTTTGGTTGAAAACATCGTCATGACCCAGGTGGAAGACGGAAATGCGCAGGCAGAAGCGTTCATCGAAAAGCTCGAGCGCCTCGGCCTCAAGGTCGCCCGCCACCGCGTTATCCCAGGCTATCCCACAAATACGGACCTCATTGTGTCTGAGGATGGCTTTGGCAAGAACGAGTTCGCGGAAACCTCCCGGGACTTGGTCGTCGTGACCGCTCCAGGGCCTGGCTCCGGCAAGCTTGCCACCGCACTATCGCAGGTCTACCACGAGCACCAGCGCGGCAATAACGCTGGTTACGCCAAGTTTGAGACCTTCCCCATCTGGAATCTTCCCCTCGAGCACCCGGTTAACCTCGCTTACGAGGCCGCCACCGTGGACTTGAACGATTCCAATATTATTGACCACTTCCACTTGAGCGCCCACGGCGAATCCACGGTGAACTACAACCGCGACGTTGAGGCCTTCCCGCTGCTGCGGACCCTGCTGGAAAAGCTCACCGGCACCACGCCGTACGAATCGCCCACGGACATGGGCGTGAATATGGCCGGCTACTGCATTACCGATGATGCGGTCTGCCGCGCCGCCGCCCAACAGGAAATCATCCGCCGCTACTTCAAGGCCAAGGTAGAAGAAGCCCGCGCCGGGCTGGGCGATGAGCAGTCTGAGCGCGCCGCCGTCGTCATGGCGAAGGCCGGCATCAAGGTCGATGACCGCCCAGTAGTGGGCCCGGCCCGCAAGCGCGCGGAGGAAACCGATGGACCCGCCTCCGCGATGCAGCTTCACGATGGCACTATCATCACCGGCCGCACCTCCCCGCTGCTGGGCTGCTCCGCGGCGATGCTGCTCAATGCCCTCAAGTACCTAGCCGGCATCGATGACGATACCCACCTGCTCTCGCCGGAATCGATAGAGCCAATCCAAACGCTGAAGACGAAGCACCTGGGCTCTTCCAACCCCCGCCTGCACACCGATGAGGTGCTCATCGCGCTATCCGTATCCGCCGCCAAGGACGAGGATGCCCGCAAGGCGCTGGAACAGATCAAGGAACTCGCCGGCTGCGACGTCCACACCACCACCATCTTGGGCTCGGTGGATGAGGGAATCTTCCGCAACCTTGGCGTGCTCGTGACCTCTGATCCGGTCTTTGCCCGCAAGAAGGCGCTGTACCAAAAGCGCTAAGGAATTGGGGATCTTGCCGGTAGCGGGCCTAAGATTATGGGCGTGACTATCGGCAAAGTTCTCCTGTATTACTGCTTTACCCCCATCGAGGATCCCACCGCCGTCATGCTGTGGCAGCGCACCCTGTGCGAGTCCTTGGGCTTGAAGGGGCGCATCCTCATTTCGGAACACGGCATCAATGGCACCGTCGGTGGCGACATGGATGCTTGCAAGCGCTACGTGCGCCAAACCCGTGAATACCCGGGCTTTAAGCGCATGCAGTTCAAGTGGTCCGATGGCGGCGCCGAGGACTTCCCGCGCCTATCGGTCAAGGTGCGCGATGAAATCGTGGCCTTTGGCGCGCCGGGCGAGCTGAAGGTGGATGAGAACGGCGTCGTTGGCGGCGGCACGCACCTCAAGCCGGAAGAGGTCAACAAGCTGGTAGAAGAGCGCGGCGATGAGGTAGTCTTCTTCGATGGCCGCAATGCCATGGAAGCAGAGATTGGCAAGTTCAAAAATGCCGTCGTGCCGGATGTGCGCACCACCCATGATTTCATTGAGGAACTGGAATCCGGCAAATATGACTGGATGAAGGACAAGCCGGTCGTCTCCTATTGCACCGGCGGCATCCGGTGCGAGGTCCTTTCCTCTTTGATGAAGAACCGTGGCTTCAACGAGATCTACCAAATCGATGGCGGCATCGTGCGCTACGGCGAAAAGTACGGCAATGATGGGCTGTGGGAAGGCTCCATGTACGTCTTTGACAAGCGCATGCACCAGGAGTTTGGTCAAGGACTAGAGGACCCAGGCTTTATCCAATTGGGCCACTGCGTGCACTGCGGCAAGGGTACTAATACCTTCCACAACTGCATTAATGAGGACACGTGCCGCCAGCAGGTGCTCATCTGTGATGACTGCATCCAAAATGTGGAAACCCAACACTGCGGGAGGCCGAATTGTAAGGAAGTGGCCCTTAGCCTTGCCAGCTAAGGTGCGGGGTTAGCGCACCAAAAGCAGCTGAATATCGCTAATGGCCCAGATCATAAAGTTAAAGGCCACAACCCAAAAGATCGCCATCCAGCTGCGCCAGCGCAGGTAGCGGCGCAGTTTGCGCACCATGATGATCGCGCAGCCGATCATGCCCAGCAGTGGGATGATCATGGTGGAAATGGCAAAGAAGTTTCTTTGGCCCTCGGTACACAGCCAGCTTGCGGTGCCGTCCTCGCACAGGGGGCCGCCGGTAAGGCGCGAAAAGAGCGCGACGCCGAAGCCATATAGCGCGGAGATGACCAGCACGGACACCATGTACCAGATGGCTTGGCGGGTAGAGCGCCGGTTCGCGGCGGCTACCTCGACGGGATCGGGCTCATCTGCCAAATCATCGAAGCTTTGCGGCTCAGGCCGACGCAGGTTGGCATAATCGGCGTCGGTCGTCAGGTCGTTTTCGGGGTGCTCTGGGCGCGAGCTCATACATTAAGCCTAGTCGGTCGCGGGGTGAATGAGTACCGGTACGCGAATATGAGGGAGCAACTCGGTTGCGGTAGAACCCAAAAAGACCCGCGCGATGGGGCCTTGTGGGGCAGAGGCCATCAACATCAGATCGCCCTTTTTCCACTTGAGCGAATCAACGGCACCGGACCACCCGGCGCCAGAGCCGATCTCGGAGGTGACCTCGACCTCCGGGTAGGCATCTTGGATGTGGTCGCGGGCCCGGTCGAGCATCGCTAACGAATCCTCGTGCCACTCCGCGGTGAGCTTGAGCGCAATATCGCTTTTATCCTTCGACGGGGAATGCAGCAGGTCATCCGCCGAGAAGGCCAAGATGCGCAGAGGCAAATCCCAGCGATCCGCCAGCGCAGCCGCGCCCAATAACTCCCTATCTGCGCGCTCACCGCGCTCCGTAATGACAAAATTAAAACGGGTCACGCCGTGTTTCGATAATTTGGCCTTGCGCGGGATAAGCCCTAAGGATAGTGGCGAGTAGTGCAGGAGAGTATCCGCGGTGGAACCGGGGAAAAAGCGGCCCTTGGGTGCGGCCTGGTTGGGGCCTAACAGGATGATATCGGCCTGAAAATCCTGGGCCATCTCAGTAAGGAGCTGGGGGCGGGAGGGGCCATCGACAAGCACGGAGGGCGTATCGTCCCAGTACTTTTCCGGGATACCTGCCTCCGTCAGGGCCGCAGCGGTGGCTGCCGCGCATGCTTGCTTCTGCTCTTTAAACCACTTCTTGTATTTCCCGCCCAGCTTGGACAAAGACGTCGTGGTCCAAGGCTGGAAAACCGTGGAAATAACGCGCACCTCAATCACCGCGGTGCGCGATAGCCAGGCGGCGAATTCGAGGGGTTCGGTGCCGGAAGAGGAAGGACTCCAAGAAATGAGGATGCGCAGCGGCTCTTCGGCCGAGCCCTTGTGCAGGGTCGGCAGCAGCGGTTGGTGAGATTTTTTGCCCATAGAAAGAATATGTATGCGAAAGCTTAGTGAGTACTAAAGCTCATTATCGTCTGTTACGGCCGCAAAACTAAAATTGCATGTGGCCGCAAGCGCGCTACTCGCTATCCATAGTGGGGCGGTAGACATCCGCAAGCTTGGAAATGACCGCGCCCATCTCGCGCGCGGTGGCCAAGTCCTCGGGCTCGAGCCACCGCATAATCTCTGCAAGGGCCGCGGCGCGTTGCCCGGAAACTATGGCCAATTCGGACTCGCCCAGTTGGGTGAGCGCGACGAGCACGCCGCGGCGATCTTCTTCATCGCGGTGGCGTTCCACGAACCCGCGGCGCTCTAGTTGGTAGAGCGCGTTGGATGCGGTGGGCATGCGGATAAGCTCCGCCTGGGCAATGGTGGATACGCGGGAAGGCCCGCGCAAGCGCAACTGATTCATGATGGAGACCTGCGAGGTAGTCAGCGATGAACCCTCTGCGGTGCGCTGGAAAATAAGAATTAACTTATTGAGCGCCGGTTGGATATCCCGGGCTACCTCTACCGCGTCCTCGTAGTCGGACGGGGACTTCGTTGGGTCCGTCTCATCATGGTGTTGCGTCATAAAACTAAATTCTATCGTGCACTACCGCCTGGCGGTAGTATCGCGACGAAAAAATTAGCTTCCCTTAATAAAATCTTCCAGCTCGTTGCGCGCGACATCGTCGGCCTTCTGTACTGGAGGGGACTTCATTAGGTAGGAAGAAGCGGAAAGTACCGGTCCGGCGACCTTGCGGTCCAAGGCGATCTTGGCGGCGCGGACGGCATCGATAATAATGCCGGCGGAGTTAGGGGAGTCCCAGACCTCGAGCTTGTACTCCAGGTTCAGTGGGACCTCGCCGAATGCGGAACCCTCCAAGCGGACATAGGCCCACTTGCGGTCATCCAGCCACTCCACGTAGTCCGAGGGACCGATGTGGACGTTGCGGTCTGCGCGCTTGCCAGCGATAGGGGAATTGTGCACGTTGGAGGTCACGGACTGGGTCTTAGAAATCTTCTTAGACTCCAGGCGCTCGCGCTCCAGCATGTTCTTAAAGTCCATGTTGCCGCCCACGTTGAGCTGCATCGTGCGGTCCAAGCGCACGCCGCGGTCTTCAAAAAGCTTTGCCATAACGCGGTGGGTAATGGTGGCACCAACCTGGGACTTGATGTCATCGCCCACGATGGGCAGGCCTGCGTCCTCAAATTTCTTGGCCCACTCTGGGTCAGAAGCAATGAAGACCGGCAGGGCATTCACGAACGCGCAACCAGCGTCGATGGCGGCCTGGGCGTAGAACTTATCTGCTTCTTCGGAACCAACCGGCAGGTAGGAAACAACAACCTCGGCACCGGCCTCGCGGAGGGCAGCTGCGACATCGGCAGGAGCTTCGTCCGATTCCGTGATGGACTCCTGGTAGTAGCGGCCCAGGCCATCCATGGTGGGGCCGCGCTGAACGGTGACGCCTAGGTCTGGGACGTCTGCGATGGTGATGGTGCAGTTGCGGGAGCTGCGGGTAGCCTCCGCAAGATCCTTGCCCACCTTGTCCCCATCGACATCGAAGGCCGCGACGAATTCAATATCGCCGACGTGGTAAGGCCCGAACTGGGTGTGCATCAGGCCAGGAATATTTTCCTCCGCTGCGGCGTTGCGATAAAACTCCACGCCTTGAATAAGGGACGTGGCGCAATTGCCGACGCCGACGATGGCGACCTTTACTTTGTCAGACACACTATGCTCCTTTATTAATTCGTTGCTGTGTGGTGCCTGCGCAACGTTAGGCCAGAAATTATGCCTGGTGGTAGCACGACGGCATATGGATCGATCAAGAAGAGGAAATTAAGACAATGCGGGTGAATTCCGTTGCCTTCAAGCACGAACTTTCCCACGAGTGGGAACGCACCCAACACGTCCGCGAATACCGCGCCGGGCACCTGAGGCGCGACGAGGTCTGCGATGCGGACTTCCTCCTCCGGGCCGCCGCTGAGCACCACGGCCGCACCATGGATAAGCCCTGCCCGGTCTGCGGGGAGGACCTGCGCCTGACCCGGTGGGTGTACGGCGAGAGCCTGGGCCGGCGCGCCGGGAGCGCCCGCAGCGAGAAAGAAATAGCGGAATTTGTCGGCGAAGGCCTGGAATTTACCGTGCATGAGGTGGAGGTCTGCCGGCACTGCCGCTGGAATCATTTATTGCGTTCTGCAACGGCTTTTAACGCGTGTTAGTTTTCGGCGCACCGCCTTAGGCAGTAAGCTGCAATTATTTAGTTTGTTACCAGGGATGAATGAGGACACGAATCAGTGACCGAGAAGGAATCTACTGGCGAGTCCACTAAGGTGGACCGCCGCAAAGAAGGCGAAGAACCCCAAAAGCGCCGCATCTGGCCGTGGGTCGTTGTGGCCCTCCTATTGGTTTTTGTGGCACTGCCTGCAGGCCTTTTTGCGTATGCCTATTCGCAGTACACCGTTCCGGAGCCCAAAGAGCTGGCCAATAACCAGGTCTCTACCATCTATGCCTCCGATAACGACACCCAGTTGGCGCGTTTGGTTCCGCCGGAAGGCAACCGTACGCACGTGACCTTGGATGAGGTCCCCGTCTTTGTGCAGGACTCCGTGCTCGCCGCAGAGGACCGCGACTTCTGGGATAACTCCGGCTTTTCCTTCACCGGTTTGGGCCGCGCGGTACTGGGTAAGGTCACCGGCAATGACACCGCCGGTGGTGGTTCCACGATTACCCAGCAGTACGTGAAAAACACCCTGGTGGGCAACGAATACTCTTACGTGCGCAAGGCGCGCGAGCTCATCTACTCCATCAAGATGACCAACGAGTGGGAAAAAGAGGACATCCTCAACGCCTACCTGAATACGGTCTACTTCGGCCGCAATGCCTACGGCATCCAGGCCGCATCCAACGCCTACTTTGATAAGGACGCCAAGGACCTCACCCCCGAGGAAGGCGCCATGCTCGCCGGCCTCATTCAGTCCCCGTCTGGCCTAGACCCCCGCGTGAACCAGGAGGGTTCCGAAAGCCGCTGGAACTACGTGCTTGACGGCCTCGTGGACATGGGCGATCTCAGCAAGGAAGAGCGCGATGGAATGGTCTTCCCAGAGACCCGCGATCCCGCTGAGTACTCGGCATACACGGAAGCCCCAGGCGCGAATGGCCACATTAAGGATCAGGTCATCCGCGAGCTCGAGGACGTAGGAATTACGGAAAACCAGGTCTCCACCGGCGGCCTGCGCATTACCACCACCATCGATATGAACGTGCAAAACAACACGATTCAGGCAGTCGATGACCAGCTGGCGCCGCTGCAAGAAGACGCGCGCGCGGCCTCTGTGACCATCGACCCGAAGACGGGTGCGGTGCGCGGTTACTTTGGCGGGCATGATTCCAACGGTTGGGACTACGCCAACTCCCCGCTGCAGACCGGTTCGACCTTCAAGATTATGGCGCTCGCCGCTGCGCTGCAGCAGGGCATTAGCTTGGATACCAACTACTCCTCGGCGCCGTACCAGCTGCCGGGCTCCGATCTGGTTACCAACGTGGGCGGCGGCTGTGGCGTCTGTGACCTGCGCGAGGCCACCAAGCAGTCCCTGAACACCTCTTACCTGCGCCTGCAGAGCGATCTGAAAAATGGCACCCAGGACACCGCGGATATGGCCCACGCCTTGGGTGTTGCCCGCTCGTTGCCGGGCATCGAAGAGACGCTGACTGAAAACGGCAAGCAGCCTTTTGAAGGCGTGGTCTTGGGTCAGTACCAGTCCCGTCCGCTGGACATGGCAACCGCGATGTCCACCCTCGCGAACCAGGGCGTCTGGCACAACCCGCACTTTGTGCAGCGCGTAGAAAATGCCGCCGGGGAAGTTCTGTATGAACACCCAACCGATGAGGGCGAGCGCCGCGTTTCCGCGAATGTGGCCAATAACGTCCTTGAGGCCATGGCGCCGGTAGCGGCATGGTCCAATGGCTCGCTGGCTGGCGGCCGCACTTCGGCTTCCAAGACCGGTACGACCCAGCTGGGCGATTCCGGAACCAACAAGGACACCTGGATGGTTGGTGCCACCCCGCAGCTTGCTACCTCCGTGTGGGTCGGTACCGCGGACAACACCTCGGCCATCTTCGACCAGTACGGCGGAATCATGTATGGCGCCGGCGCGCCGACCAAGATCTGGAAGTCCGTATTGGATAACTCCTTGGCGGATCAGGAATTCCAGCAATTCCCCTCGGCTTACCCCGTTCGCTTCGGCACGGTATCTGCCGGCGGTGGTGCCCCGGCCTATAACCCAGGCGGCGGTTCCGGTGGGCAGGGTGCACAGAACTACACTGGCCCAGCCCAGGACGGCGCCCCAGAAGAAGAGGCCAGCCCAGCACCTGCCGAGACCCCGGATGCGGGCCACGATGCCCCGCCGCAGCCGCCCGAGAACCAGGGTGGCAATAATGGAAACGGCGGCAACCGCGGCAATGGCGGCGGTAATAATGAGCCGGCCCGGCCTGAGGCCCCGTCTTTAGATGACTTCTTCGGCCGCGAAGGCGGCCTGGCTGACCTCTTAGGCTAAGCAAGGAGCGGTACGCGTGAGCCACGATCAGCGCATGTCCGCCGCAGACGAACCGATGGCGCGCGGCGTCATCGAGTTCCTGGGCGGGCCAAGGGGGCGCTTTGCCCGGGATGGCCACACACAGTGGTGGACCCCTTTGCGCGCGCTGATCGCAGTAGCCTGGGTTTTCTTGGCCGGCGGGTTCTTATCCAAGGCGAATTGCGCTGGTGGCACCCGCGGCGAAGACGGCACCATCAACCTGGATTGGTCCGCAAACCGCCAGTACACCTCCTTTTGCTATAACGACATCGTCCCGCTGTATGAAGGCCGCGGCCTCGATCGACCGGGCTTTCCCTACGCCTTTTCCTGGCAGGAAGATGGCCTGACCCGCTATATGGAATACCCGGTATTGGCGGGCATGTTCCAGGGCCTGATGGGCTGGATTTCGCGCCATACCTATGGCCTCGTGGAGTGGGCCGGTGTGCCTGCCGCTGGCTGGTACTTTGGGCTCACCGCCTTGGTCATGGCTTGCATCTGGGTCGGCGTCATCTACATGGTCTACCTCTTGGTGGGAAACCGCACGTGGGACACCATCCTGGTGGCCGCCAGCCCGTTGATTATCATCCATGCCTTTAGCAATTGGGATATACCTGCCATCGCCTTCGCCGTCGGTGCGCTGCTGGCCATTAGCCGCCACCGCCCCTGGCTCGCCGGCATCCTCATTGGCCTTGGAACCGCCTTCAAATTATGGCCGATATTTTTGATGGGCGCGTTTTTCGTCCTTGCCTGGCGCAATCGCCGTTGGGACGCTTTTGCAAAGGTTACCGTCGCTACGGCCGCCGCGTGGCTTGCGGTCAACCTTCCCATCGCCCTGAAATACCCGGCCGCTTGGGCGGAATTTTTCCGTTTGAACCAAGAACGCGGTGCGGAATGGACCACCCTCTATGCCCTGATTAGCCGAAATCTGGGTATTTCTTTCAGCCAGGACTTTTTAAATACCTTCTCCCTCGTGGCGTTCATCCTTTTATGCGCCGGTATCGCCCTGGCCGGCTGGCGCAGCCCGCTTACCCCGCGGGTAGCGGAGTTGGTCTTCCTCATCGTCGCGGCGTTTCTGCTGGTCAATAAGGTATGGTCCCCGCAGTATTCGCTCTGGCTGGTGGTTCCGGCGGCCTTGGCCGTGCCGCGTTGGCGGTTGGTTCTGGGCTGGGCGCTTGCCGATGCCCTCGTATGGCCCCTGCTCATGTGGCACATGCTGGGCATTGATAATAAGGGCATTCCACACGAGCTCTTGGACATGGCGATCCTCGTGCGCGATGGGTTCATCATTGCGATGGCGGTTATTGTGCTGCGGCAAATGTGGAATAAAACGGAAGATAAAGTGCGTGCGGCGCATATGGGCCGCGACCCAGTGGCGGGAGTATTTCAATGATTGTGACTTTAATCGGCATGGTGTCGATCTTGTTGGGCTTTATCTGCGTTATGGCGGCCTTTTGGCTGTTTCACAACAGGGAAGATAAGCGCGGGCCCATCATCTTGGGCATCCTTGCCATCGTTTTCCTCACCATCATCCCCGCGACGGGCGCTATCTTTTTCGCCGCCACCACGACGGGATAGATTTCTTTTCGCCGGTCATATGCGGTACTGTGGTGGGGTTGCTTGACGCAACGTACCCTCCTGCTGCATCCGCAAAGGTGATGCAGCCGAAAACGACTAGACCATAGGAGGTGATGAGGTCCGTGCGTCACTACGAAGTCATGATCATTCTGGATCCTAATCAGGATGAGCGCACCGTAACCCCGTCCCTAGATAAGTACCTCGACATCGTCCGCAAGGACGGCGGCAAGGTTGAGAACCTCGATGTATGGGGCAAGCGTCGCCTTGCATACCCCATCGAGAAGAAGGAAGAGGGCATTTACGCCGTCGTTAACCTGGAGTGCGAGCACCCTTCGGTTTCCGAGCTCGACCGTCGCCTGAACCTGAACGACACCATCCTGCGTACCAAGGTTCTGCGCACCGACAGCAAGTAGCGGATACTGGGATCAGGCACAATCCACGTAACCGATAAGGAGTAAAGACATGGCACAGGGAGATACCAATATTACGGTGGTGGGCAACATAGTTGCTGACCCCGAGCTTCGCTTCACCCCGGCGGGTGCGGCGGTAGCTAACTTCCGCGTCGCCTCCACGCCTCGTCGCTATAATTCGCAGACGAACCAGTGGGAAGACGGCGAAGCTATGTTCCTGACCTGCAACGTATGGCGCCAGGCGGCGGAGAACGTCGCCGAGACCCTGAGCAAGGGCATGCGCATCATCGTTACCGGCCGCTTGAAGCAGCGTTCCTTCCAGACCCGCGAGGGTGAAAACCGCACCGTGTTTGAGATCGACGTCGATGAGGTCGGTCCGTCGCTCCGCTACGCCACCGCACAGGTAAACCGCAATCCCCGTGAGGGTGGCGGCAACTATGGCGGCGGCCAGCAGCAGCGCTCGAATAACAATAATCAGGGCGGCTTTGGAGGACAGCAACAGCAGCAGTCGCAGCAGCAGAACCAGGCTCCTGCAGAGGATCCGTGGAACTCCGCACCGCCAGCTGGTGGTTTCGGAGGCGCTGATTCTGAACCCCCGTTCTAAGTCTGTCACCCGCAACTATTCAACTAACTCAATTGAAAGGCAGGGATCATGAAGCTGATCCTCACCGCTGCCGTTGAGAACCTCGGCGCCGCTGGCGAAATTGTTGAGGTTAAGGACGGCTACGGACGTAACTACCTGCTTCCCCGCGGCTTGGCCATCGTGGCTTCCCGCGGCGCTGAGAAGCAGATTGAGGGCATCAAGCGCGCCCAGGAAGCTCGCGAAATTCGCGACCTGGACCACGCACGCGAGGTCCGCAACCAGCTTGAGCAGCTGACGAACGTTGAGGTCAAGGTTAAGACCTCCACTTCCGGCAAGCTCTTCGGTTCCGTTAACGCAGAAGACATTGTCAAGGCCGTCTCCAAGGCCGGTGGCCCTAACTTGGATAAGCGTATCGTTGATATGCCCAAGGGCCTGGTCAAGAAGACCGGCAACTACCAGGTCGAGCTGAAGCTGCACGCTGACGTGCTCGGCAAGGTGAACTTCTCGGTCGTCGCTGCCTAAGCAGCGCACGACGGTCCACAGACCCAAAGACAACAGCATGGCTTAAGGCCCCACGAATTCTCTATGTGAGGTGGAGAATTCCTGGGGCCTTTTGCCTACCCAACTGGCCTGTGGATAACTGTGAAAATCTGTGGATGAATGTGGAATTCGGCGTTCTTTCCCACCAAGATTTTTGCTTGCCTTACCCGCTGGTCACAGGCCATATTCCACTATCATGTGGTAATTTTCACACCTGCAAATAGCTCCCTGACCAGCAGTTATTATCGCCGCAGGTCAGAAAGGTGGCAAGTTATCCACAGTCGTGACCTCGGTAAATGGAAAGCGATGATTGGACTACCTGGTAATTCCACAATCCCCTGTGGATAACTGTGGAAGTTATACCCAGGCGGGTAGTGTCTGGGCGCTGGTCTAAACTTGGACAGCGTTACACAAGGTCGCTTCACGGACACCAAGGGGGACACATGACCAACGCGAGCTTTGATGATGAACAGCTTCCACCGGAACCGCCTGCGCCGGATAACGCCGTAGCGCGCCGGCCGCGGTACCAACAGGACCAACCGCAGCGATACGAGGAGTATCGCCAGCCGCCGTCGGACCGGGAAGCCGAGCAAGGCGTATTGGGTGCAATGCTGCTTAGCCCCAATACGGTCATGGAAGTTATTGAAGAGCTCGAACCCGATGACTTTTATTATCCGGCTCACGCCTTAATTTATGGCGCGATGCTGGACCTTTACGCGGCGGGCCAAGACATTGACCCGCTTATCCTTTCCTCGCGGTTGGATAGGTTCAATAACCTCGAGCGCGTTGGCGGCGCACCCTATTTGCACACGCTTTTGGCTACGGTTCCTACCGCTGCCAATGCCCGCTATTACGCGGAAATCGTGGCGGAAAAGGCCGTCCTGCGCCGGTTAGTGGATGCCGGTACGCGCGTGGTCCAACTGGGCTTTTCGGGCACGGAGGATGCTGAGATCGAATCGGTGATCGACCGGGCCCAGCAGGAAGTCTTTGCCATCGCCCAGCGTAAAACCGCCGAGGACTACCGCGTGCTGGGGGACCTGATTGACCCCACCATTGATGATTTGGCGGCGCTGCAGCAGGCCGGCGGCGTTGAATTGGGTGTGCCCACAGGGTTTATTGACCTGGATAAGCTCACCAATGGCTTGCACGCGGGACAGATGATCATCGTGGCGGCGCGACCCGGTGTGGGTAAGTCCACGCTAGCGATGGACTTCATTCGCTCGTGCTCGCTGCAGCACGGCAAGTCTTCCGTCATCTTTTCCTTGGAAATGTCCGCCTCAGAGATCGTGATGCGCCTGCTCTCCGCGGAATCCGAGGTGAAGCTCACCGATATGCGCAGTGGTGGGGTGTCCACTGAAGACTGGGCGAAGATCGATGACACGCTTAACCGCATCCAAGATGCGCCGCTATTCATTGATGATTCCCCGAACCTCACGATGATGGAGATTCGCTCGAAGGCACGCCGGCTCAAGCAGCAGCATGGGCTCGACCTCATTGTTTTGGACTATCTGCAACTGATGTCCTCGGGCAAAAAGGTGGAGTCGCGCCAGCAAGAGGTTTCGGAGTTCTCGCGTCAGCTCAAGCTCTTGGCCAAGGAGCTTGAGGTGCCGGTGATTGCCATCTCGCAGCTGAACCGTGGACCTGAAGCTCGAAACGATAAGAAGCCACAATTGGCTGACCTGCGTGAGTCCGGTTCCTTGGAGCAGGACGCCGATATGGTGATGCTGCTGTACCGCCCAGACTCGCAGGACCGCGATAACGAGCGCGCCGGTGAAGCGGATATTATCTTGGCTAAGCACCGCGGCGGGCCCATTGATACGGTGCAGGTGGCCCACCAGCTGCACTACTCCAAGTTCGTCAACATGGCGCACGGATAAAGGGCTTATAGGTCCACGACGGCGGCGGGGTCTCCTAATCGGGGACCCAGAATCACCAACACGATAAAGACCGCGGCCGCGGCCAGGGAAAGCCACCGCCAAACCGGGAAGAAGCGTTGGCCGCACCAGTAGGCGATTGCTGCACCGATGAGCGCGCCGAGGGTATTAAACAGCAGATCGTCGATATCCGTGCGGCCTAAGGCGAAGGCATATTGGGCCGTCTCCAGGGTTAAACTCAGCGCGAATCCCCAGGCCGTCGATACCTTCACGGAACGGCATAGCGTGAATACCAAGAGCCCGAAGGGGATGAAGAAGGCGGTATTACCAGCGTATTCAAAAAGCGGGGCAAACCAACTATTGCCGGAGAATTCATCGAGGGGAACTAAATGGAGCTCGCGGACGCGCTGATTTTCGGGCTTCCACAGGTAACCAATCTGGAAGAAAGCCTTCAGGGTGGTCAGCGCTACCATGACGCCGATCCAGGCGCTAAGGGCTAATTTATCGAGCAAGGGTCTCACCTTTCAGCTCAGGCAGAGTAAATGCCGCTACGGCGGCGATGGCGAATGCGGCCGCAAAGAGCACGAAGAGGAATCCAGCGCCGGTTGCCGCGATCAATGGCGGCACAATAAGCGGTGCCACGATGGAGGCGATGCGGCCAAACCCCGCCGCGGCGCCCGCACCGCGCCCGCGCAGCGCGGTGGGGTAGAGCTCCGGACCAATGGCATACAGGGCACCCCAGGCGCCGAGGTTGAAGAAGGACAACAGGCACCCGGCGATGATGATGAATACCTCGGAACTTGCGGTTCCATAGAGCCCGGCGGAGACGGCGGAGCCGACCAAGAACACGGCGAGGGTAATCCGCCGGCCCCAGACCTCAATGAGCCAGGCGGCAGTGGCATAGCCCGGCAATTGCGCCAAGGTAATGATGAGGGTGAAGCTAAAGGATTTTACGAGCGAGAAACCATCGGCAACCAGCAGGGACGGAATCCAGATGAAGGCGCCGTAATAGGAGAAGTTGACGCAAAACCATATGGTCCACAGCGCCGCCGTGCGGCGGCGCAGGCCCGGACCCCAAATGGAGGTCTCGGTGGAGGCGGTGGGTTCCGGGTGGGCATCGTCAAGCGGCTGGCCCGCGGCGGCCTTTTCGAAGGATGCCACAATCTCTTCGGCCTCCTCGTGGCGGCCCTTGGACTCGAGGAAGCGCACCGATTCCGGTAAGCCCAGACGCACGTAGACCGAATAAGCAGCGGGGATGAGCCCCACGGCAAAGCCCCAGCGCCAGCCGTTTTCGCCGGCGCCGACGATGAAGGTGCCGATGAGCGCGGCGAGGATCCAGCCGAGCGCCCAGAAGGCCTCAAGGAGGACCACCATGCGTCCGCGGATGCGGCGCGGCGAGAATTCGGAGATTAGCGTGGAGGCGACCGGCAGCTCCGCGCCCAAGCCCAGCCCGACGATGAAACGGAAGATGATAAGCATGGTCAGCCCGCCGGCCAGGGCGGAGGCACCGGTGGCCAGGCCGTAAACCAAGAGGGTAAGGGAGAAGACGTGGCGGCGGCCGTATTTATCCGCAAGGAGCCCGCCGAATGTCGCGCCCAGAGCCATGCCGAGGAAGCCAACAGAGGCGAGCCAGGAGGTTTGGGTGCTGCTCAAATCCCAATGCACGGCCAGGGCGGCCATGATGAAGGAAATAAGCCCCACATCCATAGCATCGAGCGCCCACCCTAGGCCGGAGCCCAAGAGTAGGCGCTTGTGTTTGCTGGTGACCGGGAGCCGGTCTAATCGTTCATTGCGGCTGAGCATGCGCTAATCATAGCGCTGGCTAGAAAATTTCCGAAGACGCAGGGAATTGGAGACGACGAATACGGAACTCAATGCCATAGCGATGCCGGCAAATAGCGGGTTGAGCAGGCCAAAGGCCGCTACGGGGATGAGAATAATATTATAGGCAAAGGCCCAGAACAGGTTGCCCTTAATGATCTGCAGCGTGCGGCGGGATAGGCGAATGGCATCGGCTGCGGACCGCAGGTCCCCATTCATCAAGGTGATATCGGAGGCCTCGATGGCAACGTCGGTACCGGCGCCCATCGCCAAGCCAAGGTCCGCTTGGGCCAAGGCCGCGGCATCGTTGACGCCGTCACCAACCATCGCCACATTGTGTCCCTCGGACTGCAGCTTCTTGATGACGTCGACCTTTTCCTCCGGAATCACGCCGGCCGTGACCTCGGTGATGCCAACTTCCTCTGCCACGCGCTTGGCCGCGCCCTCATTATCGCCGGTCAGCAGGTGCGGGGTCAGGCCCAGCTGCTTCATCTGCTGGACGGCCTCAGCGGAGGTGGGCTTGACAGTGTCGCGGACCTCAATGAGCCCAGCGAGCTCATCGTCTAGGTACACCGCCACCGGGGTAGCGCCCGCGGCCTCTGCCTCGCGGAAGGCCTCAGCGTACTGGCCTAGGTCTCCACGCGGCTTGCCGACGCCCACGCGCACCCCATCCGCCGTTGCTTCCACGCCAGCGGTGCTGGTGGAAAAATCGGTACCGGGCTCCACGTCGCGCTCGCGGGCAATGGCCTGGGCGATGGGGTGCTCGGAGTTCCGCTCGACGGCGGCGGCATAATCGAGGACATCGCCATGCACGGCCGTAACGGACATTTCCCCGGCGGTAACCGTGCCGGTCTTATCCATCACGATGGTATCGACCTGCTTGGTGGACTCAAGGATCTCCGGGCCTTTAATGAGCAGGCCTAACTGGGCGCCGCGGCCGGTGCCGACCAAGATGGCGGTCGGGGTGGCAAGGCCCAGTGCACATGGGCAGGCGATGATCAGCACGGAGACAGCGGCGATAAACGCCGGCGCCACGCCGCCAAAGATGAGGTGTACCAGCAGCGTGAGGACGGAAATGCCGATGACTACCGGCACGAAGACCTGCGCGATGCGGTCCACCAGGCGCTGCACGGGAGCCTTGGAGGCCTGCGCGTTGGTGACCAAGGTGGCCATTTGGGAAAGGACCGTGTCCTCGCCCACCTGGGTGGCCTTGACCTCCAACTTGCCGGAAGCATTAATGGTGGCGCCGGTAACGGTATCGCCCACGCCCACCTCTTCCGGGACGGATTCACCGGTGATCATGGAGGCATCCACGGCGGAATTGCCGGAGACGACCTCACCATCGGTGGCAATCTTTTCGCCCGGGCGCACAACGAAGACATCGCCTACCTGCAATTGGGAGATGGGAATGCGTTTTTCCTCGCCGTCCCGCAGCACGGAGGCTTCCTTCGCGCCCATGGATAGCAGGGTGCGCAGCGCCTCAGAAGACTGCCCCTTGGCCTTGACCTCGAACCAGCGGCCGAGGAGCAGGAAAGTAATGACCATTCCCACAGACTCAAAGTAGATATGGTCCATCTCGGCCGAGCTGGAGGACCACGACATGCTCATCGTCATGCCGGGCTCGCCGGCGTTGCCAAAGAATAGCGCGTACAGGGACCACAGGTAGGCGGCCGAGGTACCCATGGAAATCAAGGTATCCATGGTGAACGAGCCGTGCTTCAGGTTGGTCCACGTAGCGGAGTGGAAGGGGGCGCCACCAAAGATGAAGACCACGGTGGCCAGCATGGCGCAGGCCCACTGCCAGTTCTGGAACTGGAGGGCAGGCACCATGGAGACGACCATGATGGGGGCAGACAATACCGCGGAGATGATGGTGCGCCGCAGCAGGCTCTGTTGTTCTGCAGCGCGGGCATCATCAGCCGGCGTGCCCTCTGCGTCCCCGTCCTGGTCTGCGTCATCGTTGCCAGACATATCGAAAGCACTGTATCCGGCGCCTTCGACGACCTTGATCAGATCCGCGGGCGTGGAAGTCTCCGGATCGAACTCAATAGAGGCGGATTCGGTGGCGAAGTTAACGCTCGCCTCAACACCGTCTACCTTGTTGAGCTTGCGTTCTACCCGGGAAGAGCAGGACGTGCAGGTCATGCCCGAGACCCCGAGATCAACGTGTGACATGTTATTCGCCTACTTAAGGGTGTATCCGGCTTCGGCTACGGCGGCTGCTACTTGCTCATCGGTGAAATCGCTGCCGGAGACAGACACTGCGCCGGTGGTGTGGTCTGCGGAAACAGCGTCCACACCGGCGATTTCGCCGACCTCTTCGCGGATGGACATTTCGCAGTGTCCGCAGCTCATTCCTTCTACGGTGTAGTTCTTCGTTGCCATGACTATCATCCTTTCTCGATTGCTTATGCTTCCATGCTATACCCCCTAGGGGTATCAGGCAAGGAAGAAATTTAGGTACGGTGGGGAATAAACCATAATGTAAAGGAGTTACAACGAGTATGGCTACTATTGATGTCACTGAAGAGAACTTTGAACAGACCGTAACCGGCGAAGGCATTACGCTTGTCGATGCCTGGGCGGACTGGTGCGGCCCATGTAAGCGCTTTGCCCCTGTCTACGAGAAGGCATCCGAGGAGCACACGGATGCTACCTTTGCCAAGCTGGACACCGAGGCAAACCAGGGTCTTGCTTCCGCGCTGCAGATTCAGTCCATTCCTACCCTGATGATCTTCCGCGATGGCATCCTCGTCTTCCGCGAGGCTGGCGCACTGCCGCCCGCAGCGCTGGAGGATCTGCTCAAGCAGGTCAAGGACCTGGACATGGCTGAGGTTCGCCGCCAGGTTGAAGAGCAGAACGCACAGGAGGCATAGAATCTGAATTTTCAGAGCTTCCACGGCGCTTTCTGGTGAGTATCGCTAAACTCGCTAGAAAGCGTCTTTTTATGACCAAAGGAGATTGTGATGGCTAACCCCTTCAGCAAGGGCTGGAAGTACGTGATGAGTTCTCTCGATCAAAAGATTGATGAGAACGCCGATCCAAAGGTCCAAATCCAGCAGGCGGTTAAGGCCGCCAAGGAACAGCACCAAGAGATTTCTGATCATGCGGCAGAGATCATCGGGCACAAGTCTCAGTTGGAAATGCAGATGAACCGCCTGGTGAAGTCCCAGCAGGATTACCAATCCCAAACCCAGCGCGCATTGGAGCTTGCGGATTCCGCCGAGGACCCACAGAAGGCGAATGAGTACAACCAAGCCGCTGAGGTAGTGGCCTCCCAGCTCGTTGCGGTGGAACAGGAACTGGAAGACGTCAAGCAGCAGTACGCGGCGGCGGAGCAGGCGGCTGAACAGGCCAAGAACCAGCAAAAACAGTCCGAGGCCCGCTTGAAGGAGCAGCTGGCACAGGTCAGCCAGCTAGAAGCGCAGGCGGATCAGGCTGCAATGCAGGAAAAGAACGCGGAAGCGCTTGATTCCATGAACGAGCTCAAGCCCGACGATTCCGTGCCGAGCCTGGACTCCGTCCGCGCCAAGATTGAAAAGCGCTATGCCGATGCCCTTGGTGCACAAGAATTGCAGCAGGCAACCGGCGGCGACCGCATGAGCGAGATTCAAGCGGCCGGCAACGATATGAAGGCCAGCGCGCGGCTCGATGCGCTGCGCGCCGATATGGCCAAGAAGAAGGAAATCGAATCCGGGGATTAATTCTCGCGGCGGATATTAATAAGCACGCCGCGGATTCCTGAGTGGAACCCATCGCGTAAGTTCACGCGCTGGGTTTCCGTCAGGGTGTATTCATGCAGGGTTTCGCAGGCGAACTGCAGCAGCGGGCGGTCGATCTCCGGTGGCAATCCGCCGCCAGACAGTAAGTGGGCTTGGTCGCGCTGCTCTGAGTTGGCGGCATTATCAAACCACCATGATGCGTATTGCTGGCCCACATCGAATGGTGACTGGAACCCGGCAGAGCTCCAGACCTCTTCTGGCAGCGGGACGTACTTCGAGCGCAGCTTGCGCCGCGGTGCCATCATTGATGGTTTCGGCGCAGGCTTTGGTGCTGCTTGATCGGTAGCCTCGGCCTCTTCCGCGGCGGGCTTTTCCTGCTCTTGTTGGGCTGGGGTTGCGGCCTGCTGTGCGCTTTGAGGCGGCGCGGGCTTTGGGGTAGGTGCCGGCGTGGGCTTTTCTGGGGTGCCGAATGCGGTTTCTACCTCGGAGGGCTCTTCGCACTCGTCGCAGTGTTCGGTGCCCGGAAGCTCCTCTTCTGCTCCCTCTGCCTTCTGCGCTGCATCGCGCACAACTGGGGGAAGCGGTCCCTCGAGGACCTGCAGCTCCATGGAATCCGCGAAGTCCTCGCGTGGATCCAAGATGGTGGTGGAATCACACGTATGGCGCAGCGCCGCGGACATCGAGTCCCAGCCAAAGCCGTACAGGTGCACGCGGATGCCATTGTCTACGGCGGTCTGCGCGCCGGGGATCATGTCAGCATCGCCGCTGACCAGCACGAAGTCGGTGAACTGGTTCTTCACGGCGGCCATGACCATATCGGCCACAAGCCGGGTGTCGACGCCCTTTTGGGTGCGTCGCTCACCCCATTCAATGAGTTGTCCGGTGCGCAATTGCACGCCCTCGCAGGTGCGAAGGGCGCGTTGGTAGCGGTGCGGACCGGTATCCGGGATTCCGTCGTACCAGTATTGGCGCTGAATCGGGTTGCCTAATTGCTCCTCGATCATCCCGCCCATGGTGCTGACCACCTCGGGCAGATCGATTTCTAGCTGCGCGCGAGCCCCCGTTTCCCAGGAGTTATAAAAGCTCGCGAGCAGGTATGAGGTATCGACAAAGACAAGTGTGCGTTCAAGCATGGCTCCTAAGTTCCGTTCTAATTGTTCTAAATAAAATTCTTTGTTACCTCCAGTGTGCCTTATTCACCCCGAAACGTCGATCAGAATTCGCTAATTCCCAGTATATTGGCCGCAAATGAAAAGAATTCGGTGACCATTGCAGCGTCGGCAAGCGTGTTATATGGTTAGTTACACAACTAACTAAGTAACTAACGAGCCGAAGGTGATGATGGATAACTCCACGCAGCCGCTCTTTCGGCAGATTGCGTCCTTGGTGGAAGACACCATTGTGGACGGCACTCTGGCGGAGGGCGATAAGGCACCTTCCACCAATGAGCTGGCGGATTTCCACAACATCAACCCCGCAACCGCGCGAAAGGGGATCACCCTCTTGGTGGACTTAGGAGTGCTGGAAAAGCGGCGGGGCATCGGCATGTTTGTGGCCGAGGGTGCATCGCGTGCCATCCGCGAGCGCAGGCGAGGTGACTTCGCAGCGGAGTATATGGCCCCGCTTGTCGATGAAGCAGTACGCCTGGGCTACAACCGCGCCCAGCTCCATGACCTTTTTGATCGGGTTGCAGAAAGCAGAGGAATGTACTCATGATCACTACCCGCGATTTCACCTTTTCCGCAGGTCTTACCCATGGTCTGGTCGGCCGCAACGGAATTGGCAAGACCACCTTATTGCGAAAAATCGCCGGTCAAATTCAATCCGGCCGCATCACGGTCTTTGACCGCCAGCCCTTTGATAACCAATCCGTACTCAACCGGGTGATCCTCATGGGCATCGACAATCCGCTGCCGGATTCGTGGGGCAGCAAGAAGCTCGGCGCCGTTGGCCAAGCGCGGTGGCCCAACTGGAATGCTGAGCGCTACGAAGACCTCATCGCGCGCTTCGACATCCCCAATAAGGCGTATTCTGCGCTCTCGCGCGGGCAAAAATCGGCGTTGGGATTTGTCTTCGCCGTTGCGTCTGGTTGCGAAATAATGCTTTTGGACGAGCCTTATCTGGGCCTCGACCTGCCGCGTCGCGAACTCTTTTACCAGGTACTCCGGGAAGAGCACGGTCGTACCATCGTGGTATCCACCCATCACCTCAACGAGATAGAGGGCTTGCTGGACACTATTTCCCTTATGGGGGAGCACCCCATTAGCGGTCCCGTGGACGAATTTGTTGATTCCTTCCTGGAAATCAGCGGGCCCGAAGAGGCGATCTCCGCGGCCATTTCCGCACTGGACCTGCCGGTATTGGAGCACGCTTCAACCAGCCTGGGAGACCAGGTGCTTGTCGATGCCCGCACCTCCTCCCCCGATACCGTCTTCCGCTATGCCAACGAACATCACCTCCGGGTAACAGAGGTATCACTTGAAAAGGCTGTCCGAGCATTGGAGGAGCAGTCATGAAACTTCTATGGCACACAACGGAATGGGTTTGGGTTACAGTCCTCTTCTTCATTGCGCTTTACCCCGTACTTTTTGGCGAAAAGTGGGGAACTGTCACCTTGCTCTTGCCCCTTGTGCCCATCCTGACGTATCAACCCAGTTTTGATAAGTACCAAGTACTTGGCCTGAGCTCACAGATATGGAATGAACATCGCCGGATTATAGTCACGGTTTTCGCTGTCGTGGCCATGGCAGGAACGGCTGCACGGCAGGGCTGGTGGGCGTTGGCTGTTTATGCGGCGGCATTGGCATGGGCACTGTGGCGCAAACCAACCCCAACCAGGACGGGCTACTCGACGACCCCTTTGGGAATTGCATCCAAGCTTGGGCGTTTCCCGCCGACGCTCGACGCGCAGGCTGTATACCGCCGCCAGCTCCGCATGTGGCTGATGGTCGTCGTATTTTTAGCCATCAACGTTGTGCTTTCGCTAATGAGCACGCTGTGGGAACCGATGGAATTTATTGCTTTCATTGCTTGGGCACTCTCCGCCGTTTTCATCAGCCAGCCCATGGGCATATTGCGGGATACGCTCAGGGACTATGTCACGCTCGGCGGCACGCGTCGGCGCTGGGCTTCCATGACCGCAATGACCGGGCTCATCCTCATCCTTGGTTGCGCCGCCGTGGGCTTAGCCTTATCCCTCGGGGGAACCACGATCGAGATAGCCGCCGCCATGACCGCCATCGCGGCCGTCACCGTCCCGGGCCTTACGTACCTCGAGTTCCTAGAGAAGAGGACCCTTGGAGTTTTTGTCGCGTACCTCCTCGGTATCGCAGCACTGTTATGGCTTTTCGTCCAAGGCTATGTCTCGGCCGCGGTGGGGATGTTTATAAGCCTTGGCATCTACGCCGTATGGGCCGTAACCCTGCCGATATATGCACGCCGCATAAGCAGCCTGTGGGAGAAAGGCTTTGCGGGCTGGCTCGGCATGAAATAAATGCTTTCGAAACCAAGAGTGACCAGCGAGTTTGTGGAAATTTAAAGCGGTGTGTAACTTAATACGAGTCAGCGCGACCGACAGCGCCCCACAGAGACAGACACTGTCTCTGGCTGAAGCGGCGATAGGAAAACAGGCCCTGACGAAAACAATTTTTTACTCGCAACGAGTTCCATGCTTTTAGGCATGTAGCTGTTGTGTGCTGATGATGTCTGAGAACTCAATAGTGTGCCAATGTACTTATTTTTTATTTTTGTGTGCATGGTTGTGTGTTGATTGGTCTGTTGGCCGGCAAGCCTAGTGTGCTTGTTGGTTGGTGTGTGCCGGTAAGGTGTTGGAATACGCATCTTTTTGAATACTGTTTAGTGTTTCGGCTGCATTGATGGATTGGTTGGCATGTGATTGTGTTCAACTTTTTGTCTCCCTTTTTTGTGCCCCGTCGGGTTGGGGAGGCAGTTTATTTTTTTCTTTGTAGTAATTTTTGGACGCCAGCATGGGCCTGCTTTTGTGGGTTTGTGGTGGTTTGTTCTTTTGGTTAGGTTTGGGCTTTTCACGGCCTTTTCAGTGTTTTGCTGAAATTCTTTTTGTGGAGAGTTTGATCCTGGCTCAGGACGAACGCTGGCGGCGTGCTTAACACATGCAAGTCGAACGGAAAGGCCCTGCTTGCAGGGTACTCGAGTGGCGAACGGGTGAGTAACACGTGGGTGATCTGCCCTGCACTTCGGGATAAGCTTGGGAAACTGGGTCTAATACCGGATAGGAACCATCTTTAGTGTGGTGGTTGGAAAGTTTTTTCGGTGTAGGATGAGCTCGCGGCCTATCAGCTTGTTGGTGGGGTAATGGCCTACCAAGGCGGCGACGGGTAGCCGGCCTGAGAGGGTGTACGGCCACATTGGGACTGAGATACGGCCCAGACTCCTACGGGAGGCAGCAGTGGGGAATATTGCACAATGGGCGCAAGCCTGATGCAGCGACGCCGCGTGGGGGATGAAGGCCTTCGGGTTGTAAACTCCTTTCGCTAGGGACGAAGCTTTTTTGTGACGGTACCTAGATAAGAAGCACCGGCTAACTACGTGCCAGCAGCCGCGGTAATACGTAGGGTGCGAGCGTTGTCCGGAATTACTGGGCGTAAAGGGCTCGTAGGTGGTTTGTCGCGTCGTCTGTGAAATTCTGGGGCTTAACTCCGGGCGTGCAGGCGATACGGGCATAACTTGAGTGCTGTAGGGGTAACTGGAATTCCTGGTGTAGCGGTGAAATGCGCAGATATCAGGAGGAACACCGATGGCGAAGGCAGGTTACTGGGCAGTTACTGACGCTGAGGAGCGAAAGCATGGGTAGCGAACAGGATTAGATACCCTGGTAGTCCATGCCGTAAACGGTGGGCGCTAGGTGTGAGGGTCTTTCTACGACTTTCGTGCCGTAGCTAACGCATTAAGCGCCCCGCCTGGGGAGTACGGCCGCAAGGCTAAAACTCAAAGGAATTGACGGGGGCCCGCACAAGCGGCGGAGCATGTGGATTAATTCGATGCAACGCGAAGAACCTTACCTGGGCTTGACATACACCAGATTGGGCTAGAGATAGTTCGTCCCTTTGTGGTTGGTGTACAGGTGGTGCATGGTTGTCGTCAGCTCGTGTCGTGAGATGTTGGGTTAAGTCCCGCAACGAGCGCAACCCTTGTCTTATGTTGCCAGCATTTGGTTGGGGACTCATGAGAGACTGCCGGGGTTAACTCGGAGGAAGGTGGGGATGACGTCAAATCATCATGCCCCTTATGTCCAGGGCTTCACACATGCTACAATGGTCGGTACAACGCGTTGCGACACTGTGAGGTGGAGCGAATCGCTGAAAGCCGGCCTTAGTTCGGATTGGGGTCTGCAACTCGACCCCATGAAGTCGGAGTCGCTAGTAATCGCAGATCAGCAATGCTGCGGTGAATACGTTCCCGGGCCTTGTACACACCGCCCGTCACGTCATGAAAGTTGGTAACACCCGAAGCCGGTGGCCTAAACGTGTTAGGGAGCCGTCGAAGGTGGGATCGGCGATTGGGACGAAGTCGTAACAAGGTACCCGTACCGGAAGGTGCGGGTGGATCACCTCCTTTCTAAGGAGCTTTTATTTTGGCTGCAGTTGCAGCCATGACCCACAGTTGTGGGTTGTCCACTGTTGTTTGATGGTGGGTTGGTGGTTGAGTAGGCGAGTGTTCTGCTGCCACCGAATATGGCAATTCCGGGTAGGACATACACCTTAATCGACAGGACCGAGTGTTGAGACAGTGCTTTGTGACATGCGTAAAAGTGTCCATGCATACAGGAAGTAAAGTTGATTGGTAAGTCGTTGGTGCATTGTTGGGTGTCTGGGGCATTATCCCCCTTTTTTGTGTGCCTGACTGGTTGATGGATGCCATTCATTGTGGTGGTGTTTGTTGCTGGTTGGGGTGTTGTGTGAGAACTGTATAGTGGACGCGAGCATCTCACATGATGCCGCCTGCTTTTGTGGGTGGTGTTGTGTGTGTGATGTGATTTTTCTTTTTGTTTATTTTGTCAAGTTCACTTGTTGCTGCCACATGCTGGCTGCATGGCTTCGTGTTGTGTGGTTTGTGTGTGGTGGTTGGTGTGTTCGTTATTTAGGGCGCATGGTGGATGCCTTGGCATGCTGAGCCGATGAAGGACGTGTAAGGCTGCGTTAAGCCTCGGGGAGTTGTCAATAAAGCGTTGATCCGAGGATGTCCGAATGGGGAAACCTGGCCCTGGTTATGTGGGGTTACCCTTCAGTGAATTCATAGCTGTTGTGGGGGTTACGCGGGGAAGTGAAACATCTCAGTACCCGTAGGAGGAGAAAATAATAATGATTCTGCTAGTAGTGGCGAACGAACGTGGATGAGGCTAAACCGTGTGCATGTGATACCTGGTAGGGGTTGTGTGTGCGGTGTTGTGGGGCCTGATTTTGTGTCATCTACCAGTGGCACGCCCTTTTTGCATTGTTGTTAGGTGAAGTGGTTTGGAATGGCCTACCGGAGTAGGTGAGAGTCCTGTAGCTGAAGATGATGATGTGGGGGTTGTTGGGTTCCCGAGTAGCAACGGGCTCGTGGAATCTGTTGTGAATCTGCCGGGACCACCCGGTAAGCCTAAATACTCAGTGTGACCGATAGTGGATAGTACCGTGAGGGAATGGTGAAAAGTACCCCGGGAGGGGAGTGAAATAGTTCCTGAAACCATGTGCTTACAATCCGTCAGAGCGCTTTTTATTGTGTGATGGCGTGCCTTTTGAAGAATGAGCCTGCGAGTCAGCGGCATGTCGCGAGGTTAACCCGTGTGGGGTAGCCGTAGGGAAACCGAATCCTAATGGGGTGATAAGTGGCATGTCCTGGACCCGAAGCGGGGTGATCTACCCATGGCCAGTGTGAAGCAGCTGTAAGAGGTTGTGGAGGCGCGAACCCACGTAGGTTGAAAACTGCGGGGATGAGCTGTGGGTAGGGGTGAAAGGCCAATCAAACTCCGTGATAGCTGGTTCTCCCCGAAATGCATTTAGGTGCAGCGTCGCATTTAGCTTGGTGGAGGTAGAGCGACTGGTTGGTTGAGCGGGACTACAATCTTAGCAATGTCAGCCAAACTCCGAATGCCATCAATTGTGTTGTGCGGCAGTGAGACTGTGGGGGATAAGCTTCATAGTCGAGAGGGAAACAGCCCAGATCGCCGGTTAAGGCCCCTAAGGGTGTACTAAGTGGAAAAGGATGTGGGATCGCGAAGACAGCCAGGAGGTTGGCTTAGAAGCAGCCATCCTTGAAAGAGTGCGTAATAGCTCACTGGTCGAGTGGTTCTGCGCCGACAATGTAGTGGGGCTCAAGTACACCGCCGAAGCCGCGGCAAGCAACAATTTTTTGTTGTTTGGGTAGGGGAGCGTCGTGCATGGGTGGAAGCGTTACCGTGAGGAGGCGTGGACTGTGTGCGAGTGAGAATGCAGGCATGAGTAACGAATTGTAAGGTGAGAATCCTTACCGCCGGATGACTAAGGGTTCCTGGGTCAAGTTCGTCTTCCCAGGGTGAGTCGGGACCTAAGGCGAGGCCGACAGGCGTAGTCGATGGATAACCAGTTGATATTCTGGTACCCGTACATGTGCGCCCATGATAAAGCACGGATACTAACCACTGCGGATACGCTACCTTTTCACTTTTTTGAGTGTTGGTGGTGTTGATGTCGTGGGGCCTGATGTGTGGTTCAAGTGATGGGGTGACGCAGTGAGGTAGCCGCGCCACTTAGTGGATTGGTGGTGTAAGCGTGTAGGCCGTGTGGTAGGTAAATCCGCCACACTTTGTGGTTGAGGCGTGATGCGTAGACCCAAAAGGGTTGATGGTGGTGATCCTGTACTGTCGAGAAAAGCCTCTAGCGAGTGTGTGTATGGCCCGTACCCTAAACCGACACAGGTGGTCAGGTTGAAGATACTAAGGCGTTCGGGTGAACTGTGGTTAAGGAATTCGGCAAAATGCCCCCGTAACTTCGGGAGAAGGGGGGCCCTGTGACGTGAAGACCCTTGCGGTTGGAGTGTTGTGGGGTCGCAGAGAATAGAGGGAAGCGACTGTTTATCAAAAACACAGGTCCATGCGAAGACGTTAAGTTGATGTATATGGACTGACGCCTGCCCGGTGCTGGAAGGTTAAGAGGACCGGTTAGTTAACGTTTGTTAGCGAAGCTGAGAATTTAAGCCCCAGTAAACGGCGGTGGTAACTATAACCATCCTAAGGTAGCGAAATTCCTTGTCGGGTAAGTTCCGACCTGCACGAATGGCGTAACGACTTCTCTGCTGTCTCGACCACAGGCCCGGTGAAATTGCATTACGAGTAAAGATGCTCGTTACGCGCGGCAGGACGAAAAGACCCCGGGACCTTCACTATAGCTTGGTATTGGTGTTTGGTTCGGTTTGTGTAGGATAGGTGGGAGACTGTGAAACCGTCACGCTAGTGGTGGTGGAGTCGTTGTTGAAATACCACTCTGATCGGATTGAGCATCTAACCTTGGCCCATGATCTGGGTTGGGGACAGTGCCTGGTGGGTAGTTTAACTGGGGCGGTTGCCTCCCAAAATGTAACGGAGGCGCCCAAAGGTTCCCTCAGCCTGGTTGGCAATCAGGTGGTGAGTGTAAGTGCACAAGGGAGCTTGACTGTGAGACAGACATGTCGAGCAGGGACGAAAGTCGGGACTAGTGATCCGGCACCTACTTGTGGATGTGGTGTCGCTCAACGGATAAAAGGTACCCCGGGGATAACAGGCTGATCTTCCCCAAGAGTCCATATCGACGGGATGGTTTGGCACCTCGATGTCGGCTCGTCGCATCCTGGGGCTGGAGTAGGTCCCAAGGGTTGGGCTGTTCGCCCATTAAAGCGGCACGCGAGCTGGGTTCAGAACGTCGTGAGACAGTTCGGTCTCTATCCGCCGCGCGCGTTGAAACTTGAAGAAGGCTGTCCCTAGTACGAGAGGACCGGGACGGACGTACCTCTAGTGTGCCAGTTATCCCGCCAGGGGTATCGCTGGTTGGCTACGTACGGAAGGGATAACCGCTGAAAGCATCTAAGCGGGAAGCCTGTTTTAAGATGAGGTTTCTTTTGAGGTCCCCTAAAGACTATGGGGTAGATAGGCCAGACTTGGAAGCACTGTAAGGTGTGAAGGCTACTGGTACTAATTGACCAAAACAAACACACCACAACAACCCCCGAACACCACGTGTGGGGATGATTGTTGGGTGGACTTGTGAAGCGAGTAAACAAACAAAAATACACATTATCGTGTGTGTCGCGTCCACTATGCAGTATCTGACACAACACCACACACAAGTGTGGTGGGTAGTGTTCTGATAGGTTTGTCGGTGGTTCATAGCTGCAGGGAAACGCCCGGTCCCATTCCGAACCCGGAAGCTAAGCCTGTACGCGCTGATGGTACTGCAACCGGGAGGTTGTGGGAGAGTAAGTCACCGCCGACACCAAACAACAAAACAACAAAATAGTGATTCTGGTAGTCCCCGAAAGGCCACCACCCCGAATAATTGTGGGTGGTTGGTGTTTCGGGGACTACTTGGTGTTTTACCCCGCTTGTATTTGTGGGTTGTTCTCTGTCGAGCTGGGGGAATGCGTGGTAGGTGTCGTGGTGTTACCCCCTACTGTCAGGTGTGGTGGGTAGGGCGTACCCGTTATTTTCTCTTCACTTTGAAGTGGTCTTCTTTAACTAAAATAACATTCATGTTGAGGACTTCGAATACAGTACGAGGGAAGCTGGCCGAGCTACAAGTAGTGGCCGCACTCGAGAGTGCAGGAATTGCAACCAACTTGTTGACAATGGACGACAATGGGCTAGACATTAGCTGCCAGATCCCTATCCGTCCGCTCACGTTGAAACAAAGAAAAGGCATAAGAGCCGGATCGCCATTCACTTGGAAGATGAGCTTCGAAACAATAAGTATTCAAATTAAGTCCGGCGTTAGCCCTGTAAAGGTGCGAGACCTGCTTGGTTGGGATGCGGCCAATAAGTCATCCCCACTGGGGGCGCGAATTATGGCGGTATGGCTAGAACATAAAGAGCCTGACGTTGTATGGGTTTTCGATCCAGGCGCGATTTCTTCAATAGTTGAAGGACTTTCTGAAGATCAAGCTTCAGTTGCACTATCTGCGAAGGCTTACAAGAGTGCCGCAGTGAAGATTGATTGCACAAAGCCAGAAGTGCTCGGTCGATACTTATGGTTGTGGTCCAATTGTCCGGTAGCACTCGCGGAGGTTTGGGAAAAAGACATTCTTGAGTGTGCGCGAAACCCTACATGGCCCGACCTCGACGAACTCGAAGACCTTGCTTATGAATTCCTTCGGTGGGAATGTCGCGATGACGGACCTTGGGCCATTCAGGCTCTTTTTGACAAAGGTGGACCAAGCGCCGGTGAGGCCTTTCTAAATTGTAGAAATATCTTTAAGTCTTTTTACGTTAGGCAAGGCTTTGAGCAGTATTTAAACAACCCTACTGAAGCAGAATCTACTGTCATGGATCGTCTTTTCATTGGCGGTGACGTCTGGGCGGATCCTCAAAACCATCAGCAGGAGGGACCCGCTAACCAGTGGTGGACTCCGCCAGCGGTTGATCGAAAGAGTGTAGTTGAGCAATTTGATAAGCTCTTTGAGTTCTTTGCTTCTGAGAAGGGGTGGTTGGGTCGGTAAATACCCGCAATGCTCATAAGGTGCCAAGTTTTCCATCCGTACTGGTTAGGAGCAATAATCAATTGACGTAGCCTTGGGGTCTATGAATCAAAGCAAAAATAGTTCCCTACGGGGAGAAGAAAATAAGAGAGTGTCTAATGGTTTGTGTGTAGGTTCCCAACCTGCATAAGGAGATAAGCCAGAATGACTAGTGTGGCACGACGAGATCCGGCTGATAAGGCCAAGATTGATGCGATTGAAAAGAAGCTTCTTGCTAACCCTGAGATGGCGAAACTTATTGATGAGCTAGGCACTTCCACCACGGATGCCAATGACCTGGTTCGCGGTATGTTGCAAGCTTCAATTACCCGCAGGCTGAACGCGGAAATGGATACCCACCTGGGTTATGCATCCGGTGATAGCCCAGCTAAAGCTACTGCTGGAACGGATAATTACCGCAATGGGACATATCCGAAAACCGTAGATTCTAATTACGGGCCAGTAAGCATTGATGTTCCACGAGATAGAAACGGGACATTTGTTCCTACGATGGTGCCTAAAGGCTCCAGGCGGCTGACAGATGTTGACGATATGATTGTCAGTTTATATGCCGGCGGAATGACCATTCGGGATATCCAGCATCAGATGGCTACTGCACTGCGGGTAGATATCTCTCATGAAACAATTTCCCCGGTCACTGATGCCGTCGGCGATGAGGTCATGGTCTGGCAAAACCGCCAGTGAGATGAGTTCTACCCCGTTATCTTCCTGGATGCGTTGCGCATTAAAGTCCGCGATGGTGGCAGGGTTGTCAACAAGTCCGCGTACATGGCTATTGGCGTGGAGTTAGATGGTATCAAGCACATTTTGGGTCTATGGATTGCCAAAGAAGAAGGCGCTTCATTTTGGGCGCAGATATGTGCCAACTTATCTAACCGTGGGGTCAAAGACGTCTTTATTGTCTGCTGTGACGGGCTGAAAGGCTTGCCGCAGGCTGTAGAGGCAACATGGCCGAATTCAATGGTCCAAACCTGTATCGTGCACTTAATTCGCGCTGCCAACAGGTGGGTATCTTATGGTGACCGCAAGAGCGTATCAGCAGGTTCCTGACCCCCGACGTGTCCACTGTCCGGGGGTCAGGTCCGATTTCTGTACCGAGCGTTTCCCTGACGCAGCCGACTACCTGGAAGAATCATTAGATGAGATACTCTCGTTTACAACCACGCCCAAAGCTGTATGGACGAAGGTATGGTCCAATAATCCAACGGAGCGTTTGAACCGTGAAATCAGGCGGCGTACCGACGTTGTAGGAATCTTTCCCAACCGCGCAGCAGTCATCCGCCTCGTCGGCGCGGTAGTAGCTGAACAGCATGACGATTGGATTCAGCAAAAACGCTATATGTCACTAGCAAGCTTGGAACAAACCCGACGCCTGATAGCTACCAATACCGTCCACGCCAACGACGCAGACACCATCGAGGCAGCCTCTTAATGAACCAATATCAACCCCGAGCCGGACCCCAACACCGACCCTGACGCTGTCCCCCGATCCACCGATTCAGAAAGGACAGATATACCGCTCCACCGGACTTGGCCGCCCCTCGTGGCAATAGTCAAAAGGAAAAGCCTTTAATCCTGCATCCATATTCGAATCGATGCATCATTAAAATCGAGCAAATCGCGCCATGTAGAAGGAACGAAACTTTTCCTATCAGTTTTCAACCAAGTGATACGATTTGAATCTTCAAAATCGAGTTTTTTAAGAAACGATTCGCCAGCAATTTCGTACGCCCATAAGTCGTGGACATTTTCATACTCAACCGAGTAGTCTCGAAAAGTTCCCTCAGGATGAAAAATGGTTTCAAACCCTACAAAGGCTGTACCGTTAGGAGTTTCCACTTCTAAAACAATGTATAAAAAGGTATTAATCCAAGCAGCGACGCCACGAAATTTAGGTAATGATGTAGCGTCCTCATCCCTAAACCTATTTTCACTCAAAGCGTCCCTATTAAGGATTTCCGCCAAAGAGAACGCAGCGGCCTTTAAATCAAAATGACGCTCTGGTGCTACTGCCATTTCCATAAATCCTAAGTGGGAATATCTGTACTAAACCAGCTAGGAGCCTTGTCGCTCATTCCATGAGTGAAGTGCCCCGAGTTTTGTTCCTAGGCATGTTCCTTGATTTCTATTATTCCCTGTTGCGAGTTCTTCTTCCAAAAATCGGTCTCCACCTCGGCCGGGGTTCGATATCCCAAGCTTTGGTGGAGCCTTACCTCGTTCCACCATGACACCCACTCAAACGTGGCGATTTCTACCTCGACAACGTCATTCCACCTGCGAGTATGGATCAGCTCGTTCTTGTAAGAGCCGTTAACGTTTTCAGCCAGTGCATTGTCATTTCAGTCGCCAACAATCCCAATAGAAACAGTGATCCCGTGCTGGGCAAGTCGCTGGTTGTAGACAACGCTGACGTACTATAAGCCGTGATCCGAATGGTGAATAAGACCTGTTGTTTCCCTCGCACACTTGGGTCGCTTGATTGAGTGCTTGCAGCGGCAATGCCTGAAGTGCGCATCGAGTCCGATAATGCCCATCCGACGATCCGCCGGGAGTAAACGTCAGTGACAAACGTGGCATACACAAAGCCTTTCTTCGTACGCACGTAGGTAATGTCGGCCACCCACAGCTTAAAGCAACTTGTGCATGGCCAATGGAAGGCCAGAGGTGAAATGGCGTGGCTTTCCGCTGAGTGGATCCGTGAATTCTAAGGCCGTCGCTGTTAAGTGCATGGGTACGGCCATGTCTTCGGACTCCTCGGGGAAGATCGTGGGGTAGACCGGATCGCCGAGGATCGGTATGCCTGCCTGCCACATGTGCAGCCGCAATTGATGGGTCTTCCCAGTTTGTGGCTTTAGGGTGTAGATACCGAGGTCAGGCAGTGGCCCGTGAACCTTCTCATAAGGGGCCTTATCAATGGGTTCTA
The DNA here is from genome assembly GCF_058182375.1 of Corynebacterium sp. LaCa_23. Taxonomy (NCBI): domain Bacteria; kingdom Bacillati; phylum Actinomycetota; class Actinomycetes; order Mycobacteriales; family Corynebacteriaceae; genus Corynebacterium; species Corynebacterium sp. LaCa_23. The sequence continues at coordinate 2,377,311 of NZ_CP190825.1, read as the reverse complement.
CCGATTCTAGTGTGGTGAAAGCATTCGGTTCACCATCTGCTATCCGGCCCTGGATTTCACCGGGGGTTTTAGTCAGGTGGGAGGACCATTGGAGGGGCGTCGGCAAGCGGCGGAATTCCGCGACCGCCTGGTAGGTCTTGTGGACTTTCTTTTCCGCGAAGAGGGACTGGTAGGCGCCGCGGACATCCTTGTGCTTAGTGAATAGAAGGAGGCCGGAGGTAAGGCGGTCGAGGCGGTGTGCCGGCACTAATTCGTTATTTCCGGTGGAACGGCGGAGGCGAACGGTGGCGGTTTCGACGATGTGCCGGGCGCGCGGCATGGTGGCCATGAATGGGGGTTTATCGGCTACCAGGATGTTGTCATCTTCATAGATGATGGGGATGTCGTAGGGTACGGGTATTTCTGGTGCGGGGATGCGGTAGAAGAAGACATCGACATCCTTGCCGAGCACGGTACCTGGCTTCAGGGGAGTTTGATCGCGCAGGACCACCTCGCCCGCGGCAAATCGCTCGCGTAGTGCCTGTGCATCATCATTGGGGTGGCGGTGGCGCTGGGAGGAGATGACTTCGCTGAGAAAATCCCAGGTGCTAAGGCCTGCCTCCGGCGTGCGCACGCGCGTAGGGTTGAGCCCATTTTTGATGGGCAAAGGGGTGAATCCTTTTCTGCGATGTATTAGTGTGTTTGGCATGGATATTAATTCTCTCGCGGACCAGGTGATGGCTTTTTTCTCTGACGGAATTGGCGCGGTGTTAAGGGACGTATTCCGGATGCTCCTCGAAATTTTCTCTCCGTCCAATTCTGATCCTGCAACTGTCAACCACTAAGCCTAATCCGTACTATAATTAAGTTATAACCACTGAAAGGAAAGATCATGGCTAAGGAAGACATTGTAGTCGTCGCCGTCGACGGCTCTGACGCCTCAAAGAACGCCGTCCGTTGGGCAGCAAATACGGCGATGAAGAGGGAAATCCCCCTGCGCATCGCTTCGAGCTACACCATACCGCAGTTCCTGTATGCAGAAGGTATGGTCCCGCCGAAGGACCTCTACGATGATTTGCAGGACGAGACCCTGGAAAAGATCGAGGAAGCTCGTGCAATCGCTCACGAGGTAGCCCCAGAGCTCAAGATTGGGCACACCATCGCAGAGGGTTCTCCTATCGACATGCTGCTGGAAATGTCCCATGACGTCACCATGGTCGTGATGGGTTCCCGCGGCATGGGCGGCCTGTCCGGCATGGTTATGGGCTCTGTTTCCGCCGCGGTTGTTTCACACGCTGCGTGCCCGGTAGTGGTGGTTCGTGAAGATAATAACGTCACCGATTCCACCAAGTATGGCCCGGTGGTCGTTGGTGTGGACGGTTCCGAGGTCTCTCAGAAGGCCACCTCCTATGCTTTCCGCGAGGCTCAGGCTCGCGGCGCGGCCCTCGTTGCCGTGCACACCTGGATGGATATGCAAATCCAGGCATCCCTGGCCGGCCTTTCTGCAGCTCAATCTGAGTGGGCAGAAATTGAAAAGGAACAGACCGAGGTACTGGAAGAAAACCTGAAGGAGCCGCGCGAAGAGTTCCCAGATGTTGAGGTGAAGAAGCAGATCACCCGTGACCGCCCCGTCCGTGCGCTGACGGAGGCTGCCGAGGGTGCGCAGCTTCTCGTCGTTGGTTCCCACGGACGCGGTGGGTTCAAGGGCATGGTCCTTGGCTCTACCTCCCGCGCGTTGTTGCAGTCTGCACCGTGCCCGATGATGGTGGTGCGCCCAGACGACGAAGGCTAAATCTTTCGCTAGCCTGACTTCCCGGCGCTCTTCTCCCCGGCTTTTGCAGCTAGGGAGTGGAGCGCTTCTGGTGTTTTAGAGCCACTTTGCTACACAAATGTGTCGTATTTGTTATCCCTACTTGAGTCACAGGGGTTTACACTGGGAAATACTCGATACGTTTATATTAGGAGGAAATCATGGGACTAGGTTTGGGTCTATTCACCTCGATCATCGTTGGTATCATCGCCGGTTGGCTGGCGGAGAAGATTATGAAGCGTGACCACGGGTTGTTTACCAACCTAGTGGTGGGTGTTATCGGCGGCCTCATCGGTGGCAGCATCATCCAGCTGCTCAACATTGAGGCTAGCGGTGGATGGATCTTCTCCATCGTCGCGGCCACCGCGGGTGCTTGTATTTTGCTGTGGATTGTGGACAAAGTGAAGCAATAGTCCGCATATAATTAGCGTACATACCGGTTTGTCTATAAAGTATAGATGAACCGGTTTTGTCGTTGTAGAGAGGAATCCATGGCAGAGAAGAAGTCGCGCCGCAATCGGCCCAGCCCGCGAAGCAGGCTGCTGGAATCTGCAACCAAGCTCTTTAAAACCGAGGGCATTCGCGTCATCGGTATTGACCGCATCTTGCGCGAAGCGGATGTAGCCAAGGCGTCCCTATATTCTTTGTTTGGGTCCAAGGATGCCTTGGTCATTGCCTATGTAGAGTCTTTGGACGAGCAGTTCCGCCAAGACTGGGAGCAGCGCACGGCTGCCATGCAGGATCCGGATCAGAAGATTTTGGCCTTTTTTGACAAGGTTATTGAGGAAGAGCCGGAAGAAGGTTTTCGCGGCTCGCACTTCTTGAATGCAGCGGGCGAGTACCCACGGCCGGAAACGGATTCAGAGCGCGGCATCGTTGCGGCTTGCATGCAGCATCGCAATTGGGTGCACTCCACCTTGACGGCGCTGTTGACGGAGCGCAATGGCTATCCCTCGGCTTCTCAAGCAAGCCAGCTCTTGATTTTCCTTGATGGAGGTCTCGCCGGAGCCCGCTTGACCAAGGAAGCCGGGCCGCTATATACGGCCCGCGAGCTGGCTACTCAGATGTTGTCGGCCCCTCCTGCTGATTATTCGATTTAAGGTATTTTCGCGCCTCCAGGCGCAGCCGGTTGACCCGCTTCTTCTCCTCCTTGGAAAGGGCAGGCTTTTTATCTTTCTGGCGCCATGCGCGGATGCTCTCGCGGCGCATCTCGTGGACTTCTTCCGTGAGCGGGTAGCGCTTGTGCAGCATGATCTCAAAGACAATGGTTTGGACCAGCGTGAACAGGTAAGCCCAGCCCCAGTACAGGATGATGGCGACGGGAAGCGGACCGCTATGGGCCAGGTGCCAGAGCAAGATGGGCGCCACAATCAGCAGGATGCCGATGATAATGAAGATCCGCCGGTTGACCTTTTGATCAAATTGCGTGGTGAGGAAGCTGCGCACCACGGAGATGATCGAGTTGGCCAGGGTAAAGGCAATGGCGGCAATCACGATGGGATTGAGCAGATCACCATGATCGCGGGCGAAGTCCGTGATGGGGACCCCGGAGTAGGTGGTCTCCCGGAAGGCTGCGACATCGGCAGCATCAAGCATGCCCACCGTGGACGAGCCCTGTTCGATATTCGACATGCGCAAGATGACTTGGTACAAGCCAAGGAAGGCGGGGATCGTAATCAGTGGGGGAATACAGCCGGCAGCAGGCTTGTAGTTATAGCTCTTGGACAAATCCTGCTGTTTTTGGATGAGCTCCGCCATCTCCTCGGTGGTTTCGGCGTGATTCATCTGCTCGTTAATCCGCGTGCTTTCTGGGCGCATGAGGACGCTGATGCGGCCAGAGCGCAGCGCCATCCAGTTCAGCGGGGAGACGATACCGCGGACGGTAATCACCAGCAGGATAATGGAAACAAGCCAGGCGGTGGATTCATCGACGAAGCTACCGATAAGCCAATGCCAGAATTTCATGATTCCGGAAACCGGGTACATGAAGACTTCGAACATGCTTAACCTTTCGATGTGGCGGTATATATTAGGGTGTTAAAGCATGACTAAAGTTCTTGGGGAACTCATGCTTACCATTGGCGTGGTTTTGGTCCTCTTTGCATTCTATGAAGCCTATTGGACAAATGTGGAATCAGGGCGGCTACAGGATGAGGCCAATGCAAAGCTGGAACAGCAGTGGCGCAACCCACGGGAGAAAATGGACCCAGATTTGGGAGAGGCTTTCGCGCAGATGCGCATCCCTTCCTTTGGTTCGGATTATCACTTTGCCATCATCCAAGGCACGGATGACGATGATCTTCTGCGCGGCCCCGGCCACTATGAAGACACCCAAATGCCAGGTGAGGCGGGGAATTTTGCGGTGGCTGGGCACCGCGTGGGCAAGGGTGCCCCATTCAATGACTTGGGTTCCTTGCATACCTGCGATGACATCATCATCGAAACCCAAACGGAAAAGATTACCTACAAGGTGTTGCCCATTGATGGCGAGCACGCAGATTGCTTCGATGAAGTACCGGAAGAATATAGCCATGTTGCCGGCCGGCATATCACCACGCCTGGCGATGTCTCAGTGATCGACCCCGTGCCAGGAACTGAAGCGGACCCTACGCGGGGAATGCTGACCCTCACCACTTGTCACCCACAATTTTCCAACGCCGAGCGCATGATCGTGCACGCGATGGAAGTTGGAAAGGAAGCTAAGTAATGTATCGCGCTTTGTGGAACCTATTGCCGGGGCCGAAGCCAGTGAAGGCGCTGCTCGCCATCGCCATTGCGGTGGGAGTGTTCTTCCTCCTCATGGAGGTCGTCTTCCCCTGGGTTTCGCCGATGATGCCCTATAACGACGTCGCGGTTTAAAGCCCTAAATTGGCAATGGCTTCTTGGGCAATCTGCTCGGACTTGAAGGTTTGTTGCTGATTGCTCCACACCAGCACCGCGTGGGTATCCTTTTGTACGGCGTAGACGGCCTGCTCATTGACGATGCCCCGTCCGCCCTCCCAGCCTGCAAAGGAGGCGGGCTCGGTGGCATCGATTGGCGCAGCCCAATCCACCGCGGCGCGGGCGTCTTCTACGGTGGGCAAATCGCGCACGATAACGGTAGCTTGCGGGTTGTCTTGATAGGACCAAAAGACACACGCGGGGGTGGGAAAGCGCGTGTCGATGCCCTGCTTGGTAAGGCGCTCGCCGTTGGTATTTTCCAGCCAACCGGGATCGATATAGGGACAATCGCTCCACTCGTTGACCTCTGCGGTCTGTGCGACGTTGACGGCGGTGCTTTCCGATGCCACCTCGTGTTCCGGTTCGGTCTGGTCTGCTTGTTCGGTTTGGCATCCCGCGATCCCTATTCCGGTCACGGCGAGAAGGACAAGTAGGCTTTTGCGCATGAGCTCCACATTAGATCGGGATTCCGATGCACTGCGCACCGGCATTCATTTCTTAACTGCGGTCCTGTTGGTGGTGGGCATTTTTACCTCGGTGAAAATGCCGCTATCCCAGTCCCTTATCAACCTATTGTTATTGGTGGGGTTCGCGGCGGTCTACTTTGCGGGATCGATCTATGCGGAGCAGTGGCCGCGGCCCATGCACTACCTGTGGATAAGCATCCTCACGGTGTTATGGGGCGCGGATCTATTCGTGGCTCCCGCCGCCATCTACCTGGTATTCGTCATGTACTTTTTGTACCTGACCGTGCTGGATATGGCTGCGGGTATCCTATGCGTGATTGGCGCTACCGTTCTTACCATCGTGGTGCAGATACCGGGAGGGCTGACCTTTGGCGGGGTGATGGGCCCGGCGGTCTCGGCGCTGGTCACTGTGGCGATTACGTATGCGTTTCGCACCCTATCGCGCATGAACCGGGAGCTCATAGAAACCCGCACGCAATTGGCGGCCACGGAACGAGATGCCGGCATGGTGGCCGAGCGCCAGCGCATCGCCCACGAGATTCATGACACCTTGGCCCAGGGATTGTCATCGATTCAGATGCTCCTGCACTCCGCCGACCGGGATCTGGATAAGGGAGACATTCCCGCCGCCCGCCGGCGCATTGAGCTTGCGCGGCGGGCCGCCGCGGATAACCTGCATGAAGCGCGGGCCATGATTGCTGCGCTGCAGCCGCCCACTCTAACGGAGACGTCCCTCGAGGCGGCGCTGACGCGCATGGCGGAAAACTTCGCCGCTACGGCGGGGTTCCAGGTGGAGGTCGACAGCGAGGGTGCGGAGCAACAGCTGCCGATGAAAATAGAGGCGGCGCTATTGCGGATTGCACAGGGGGCGGTGGGGAACATCGTCAAGCATGCCGGTGCCAGCCGCGCCCGGATCACCGTCACCTATGAAACCGACGAGGTGCGCGTGGATGTGGTGGATAATGGGCAGGGTTTTGAGCCCGCGACGGTGGAAAGCGCGCCTGCGGGGCTGGGGCATATTGGCCTATCTGCCATGCGGCGCCGCGCGCAGGAGCTAGGCGGCGATGTGGTCATAGAATCCGCGCCGGGGGAGGGCACGGCTGTGTCAGTTAGTATGCCCTTGGATAAGGCGGTAGATTAAACTTTTGGTTGAGAAAAACATCGATAGGAGGGATGTCGTGATTCGGGTCCTTTTGGCAGATGACCACGAGATCGTGCGGCTGGGGCTGCGTTCGGTGCTCGAAGGCGCAGAAGATATCGACGTCGTGGGCGAGGTAGCGACGGCGGAGGCCGCTGTGTCCGCGGCGCAAGCAGGTGGTATCGATGTCATCCTCATGGACCTGCGATTCGGGGCGGGCCTCGAGGGAACGCGCGTGATGGGTGGCGTCGAAGCCACCGCGCAGATTCGCTCCTCCATGAGCACGCCGCCCAAGGTGCTGGTCATCACCAATTACGACACCGATGCGGATATCCTCGGCGCCATCGAAGCAGGCGCGGTGGGCTACCTCCTAAAAGACGCCCCGCCGCAGGAGCTTTTGGATGCCGTCCATTCGACGGCGGAGGGGGACTCGGCGCTTTCGCCCATCGTGGCCGATCGCCTCATGACCCGGGTCCGCACGCCCCGCACTTCATTGACCCCGCGCGAGCTAGAGGTTTTGCAATTGGTGGCGGCGGGGGCCTCGAACCGGCAGATTGGCCAAGACCTTATGCTTTCTGAGGCCACGGTGAAATCCCACCTCGTGCACATTTATGACAAGTTGGGCGTGCGCTCGCGCACCTCCGCGGTGGCGGCCGCCAGGGAACAGGGCGTGCTTTAATCTAGTGGGCCGCGTTGTAGGCGTCGATGATGTTCTGGGGGATCTTGCCGCGGCGTGCTACGTCATGGCCCTGCTTTTGCGCCCATTCGCGGACCTTGCGTGGATCGACCTGTGGGGATTCCGCATCGGGAGCGGCATGTGCGGCCTCGACAAAGGGGGCGATTGCCTCGTGGAAGCGGCGGGCATTGTCGCGGGATAGATCCATCAAGTAGCTGCGCCCATTGACGCTGAACCGGACTACCTCTAATTCATCCTCACCAATGAGTTGATTATCAAGGTCATCATAAAATTGCGTGATTTCGCGGCGTGCCATAGTACCTCCATGGTTTATTGCATCGATATGTTTACCTAATACCGGTATTTGGAATCCGAATTAACTCTAATTCAATTCTACCAGTGTGGAAAATAGTAGACAATAAAGTTTTAGTTAGTGGCCCTCGCGCATAAAAATATCGCCGCCACCTAAAAGGTGAACGGCGATGGGAGGCGGAGGAGAAACTATTCGCCCAGGCGCTGCTGAATCTCCGCGGTAACGGAATCGATCTCTCCGCTAATGGTCTTATGCGCGCGGCGGCGCTGCTGTTCCGTCATGAATTCGGCGTTATCGATCGCGGCATCAACCTCTTCGAGGCGCTCGCGCACGTCCCGCTTGAAGCCGGCGGGCAGATCCACGTCCTTGAGGGAATTACGGATGCTGGCGGTGCGGGCCTTGAGCGGCGCGCCGTAGCCGGAAAAGGAGGCCATTTCTGCCGAACTTACGCCCGCCTTGTGGGCCTTGCGCTTTTCTTTTTCGGACTTAAGGCCCACAAATGCGCGATAAACGAGGGGAAGCAACAGCGGGGCGGCGGTGCGCAATGCACCTGCATAGCGCTTGACCTTGCCGGCATTAAAGTGGCCCTCGCGCAGCTTTTCCAGTTCCTTTTCCGCCATCTTCTGTTCGTGTTTACGGCGCTTTTTGAGACCCTTTTCTTCGGTCTTAAGAAGGTGCTTTTCTTGCTTGGCAAGGAGCTTTTGTTGGCGGCGACGATCCTTCGACTGGGCCTTTACCTCAGCCTTGGCGCGCGCCTTCGCCGCCTTGGCCTGCGCGCGTGCTTCCTGGCGAGCCTTTTTCAATTTCTTGAGGATACTCATTATTTTCCCTTACGTTCGATCGAGTCTGGATTCAACATTACCTTGCTGTTCTATTAAGCTCACCCGGTGTGGAGGATGTCGTTGTAGCTTCGGATCTCGTTGGGTGCCGCTATCGCTTGGCGCAGCGGCGCGCCCACCCGGAGATTCCGCGCACCCGAGCCTCGATTGCTCGGGCCGAGCGCCACAGCGCCGCCGTAGACGCGGTCATGGAGTTATTCCCGCGTAAAGCCCCTGGCCGTTTCCGGCGCATCGATCTAGAAGGTGACGATTGGGAACGCGCCATGGCCACGCTGGAGGCCATTGCCTCCGGCTATACCCACATCACCAATGCGGTCTTTGCCACCGAAAAGTGGAAAGTGCACGTGGAATTGCTGTTGCGGGAGGCGGGTTCTTATACCCCCATTATTGTGAGCAACCACCGCGTCGCGCGCAAGGACCCAAAGAAAACTACGCTTGCCGTGCCCACCCACCGCCTTGGGATGAGCGAGCCCATGGAGGTTCCGTATAAGGCCCGCCACCATGCCGTCGATGGCTATCGTTTGGCGCTAGCCGCCGAGGCCCTAGAGGACATGGGCCTGAATTCCGGGCGGGGCGGGGCCATCGGTCAGGATCGCCAACAGGCCTTCTTCACGGAGACGGCGAAGTTTGACGTGCAGCGCGCCTGGGATAAGCCGCTGCCCACCGCGCCGGTGCGGGTCAAAGAGTGCACTAGCTGCAGGTTCTGGCCCTTGTGCGAACAAGAACTGGTGGCGGCGGACGATATTTCCCTTTTCTTACCGGGCGATCGCGCCCGCCCCTTTCGCGAGCGCGGCATTACCACGGTGCAGGCGCTTATCGATGCCGATTTGGGCGAGCCCTCCCGCCTCGCCGCCGCGTGGCGTGCCGGGCAGACGCTGCTGCGCCGCGGGGATACGTCGGTGCCGCGGGCGGATGTCGAGGTGGATGTGGACATGGAGGCCTACATGGACCAAGGCGCTTACCTGTGGGGCGCGTGGTTCGAGGGCGAGTACCACCCCTTCGTGACGTGGGAGCCGCTGGGCGGGCGCGCCGAGGCGGAGAACTTCGCCGAATTTTGGCGGTGGTTAATGCGGCTGCGCGATAAAGCGCACACGGAGGGCAAGACCTTTGCCGCTTATTGCTATTCCGCCCACGGCGAGAACCACTGGATGCGCCGCTCCGCGCAGCGCTTCCGGGAGGTGGATGAACGGGAAGTAGAAGATTTTATCTCTTCCCCAGAGTGGGTGGATATGTTTGCCTACGTGAAGAGATCCTTCGCGGGGCCCTTTGGGCTGGGGCTCAAAGTGGTGGCCCCAGTGGCGGGATTCCGGTGGCCGGAAGAGGACTTTGATGGCGAAGAATCCGTCAACGCGCGCCGGGAGGCCCTAGCGGGCGATATGAGCGTCCGGCAGCGCCTTTTGGACTATAACGCCGGCGATGTCCACGCCACCCGGATAGTGCGCGAGTGGATGAGCGCCGGCGCGCCGGGAATCCCGGAGCTCTAGAGCGCCGCGAACAGGGCGTAGATTACCGCCAGGATGGCGATGCCGATATAGATTTGGTTCCAGTCCGCGGTGGTTTTCGGCGCGGGACCTTCCGCCTTTTTCATCAACACCTGCTTTTGGGCCTTGACCGCACGGGCAATGAATATGGGGTAGACCGCCAAAGAACCGATGCATAGTAGCGAGGCCACCACCTTGAGCAAGGAGATATCCGTGCCCATCCAGATGAGCAGCCCCCCATTGACGAATGTGGCGCGCAACAGGCCCCACCGATCCAGCTCCTGAAGCCCCGCGCGGACCGCGCCGGGGCCACCGCCCATGGTGGTGGGAAGAAGATAGCTCATGACTCCGATGAGCAGCTGCGCCGCAAAGCCCACCACGAGGCCGAGCGTAGGAAGCCCTGGTTCTGCCACGAGGAAGTGCTGCGTGGTGTAGTACGCCAGGGATAGCACCAGCCAGAGCGTGGCCATCAGCGCCGAGACGGAGGCAAAGTTAACGCGGTCGCGCGGTGCGCGGGCGACGTCGATGACATTGCCAAGCCACTGCTGCAGGCTCAAGATCCAGCCGATGCAATAGATGATCAGCCCAAGCTGCGGGAAGTTCAGAAACGCGCCGATGGACGTTGCCACCACGCCCAAGGTAAGCAGCGCGAACGAGGAGGACATGCGCTCATTGGTGCCCTGCGTGCGCCAGATCGTGGGAAAGAGGATGGTCAAAGAACCTGCCGCAGCAAGGCCGATGAAACCGCCGATATTGGCGGCGATATGGGCCAAGAGCAACTGCGGATCACCCGGGTGAATGGCCAGGATCGCGCCGAAGACCGCACCGACCGGCAAGCACAGCGCGGATAGCACGTAGGCGCCGACAACTGGGCGGAAGCGCTTATCCTTAGCTGTTCGCCACTGGGCAAACAGGGACACCGCGTGCCATAAAACGGTAAGCGCGATAAGCGTGGCACCGATCTGGGTCAGTATCCAGTGGTGAGCCCAGAATTGCACGAGGATTTGGCCCGCGACGGCGATGATGATGCCGATATTGAGGATATAGATGCGCGCGAGCTGTTTGGGGCGGGCGGAATCCGGCAGTTTTTGTTGCACGAATTTTTCAGTCAGGTGCTGCGACCACACCAGGATGCTGTTGGTGACCAGGCCCAACGTGAAGAGGTGGATAAGTACCCAGCGATAATTGGGCACGAATATGTGCGCTGCGCCCACTACGATGAAGACCATCATCCAGATGGACACGGGGCGTGAGGCTTTGCGGTGCCAGGTGCGGCTCGACCACTTATCTTGAGGCATAAAACCGAGTTTAGTCGGATTTAATCTTGGTCCAAGTCAGCGCCGTGAGCGCGAGCGCGAAGGCGGTGAAGCAGGCGATGAATTGGTGCCAGGTGAGGGCATCGAAAAGCACGCCTGCCAAGGCGCCCACGATGGAAGAGCCCAGGTAATAGCAGAAAACGTACATTGAGGATGCCTCGGCGCGGTCGTGGGTGGCCAGTTGCCCCACCCAGCCAGACGCTGTGGAGTGCACCGCGAAGAAACCGACGGTCAGGCACACCATGCCGATAAGAGTCATGGCTAGGTTGCCGGCGCAGAGGATAATGCCCACGGTAAAGAGCGCGGCGGAACCGACCATGGTTTTACCGTGCCCAATGCGCGCGACCAGCGTGCCCGCCCGGGCCGAGGACCATGTGCCAGAGAGATAAAACAGGAAGGTAAAACCAGCCAGCGCCGGGGACAGGTCAAAATCCCCGGTTAGGCGGAAGGTAAGGAAGTTATACATGGACACGAACGTGCCCATGGATAAAAAGGCGACGATAAATAGTGTGGCGAGATCCTTATTCGCCCAGTGCCCAAAGACCGCACTCAGCTCGGAGCGGAAGTGAATTTCCTTGGGGTGAAAATTCCGCTGGGCGGGCAGGAGGAGCCAGCAGGTGATGGCAAAGGCCAGGGAGACTACGGCGGAACCGAGCAGCGCCCAGCGCCACGAGGAAAACTCCACCAAGCCCGCGGGAATGATGCGGCCGGTGAGCCCGCCCACGGAATTACCCGCGATATAAAGGCCCATCGCCTTAGGCAAGGCATTATCCTCGAGCTCTTCTGAAAGCCAGGCCATTGCGGTAGCTGGGGCGCCGGACAACATCGCGCCCTGCAGCCCGCGCAGGGCAATGAGCTGCCAGCTCTCTTGGGCTAGGGGCACAACAAGGCCCAGGATGGTGGCGGCGATGGCGGAAATGAGGAGGATGCGCCCGCGCCCATAGCGCTCAGAAAGAATGGACGCAGGAACCACGCAGATAGCCAACGCGCCGGTGGCGGCCGAAACAGTCATGGCCGCCTCGGTGTGCGAGATGCCCATATCCGTTACCAACGTGGGCAAAATTGCTTGGGTGGTATAGAGGCTAGAAAACACCGCCAAACCCAACAGGAGCATGGCGATGGTGGCGCGCCGGTTTCTGGTCATGCGTACCAGCATTCTCTTCACAGGCGGCGGTGTAAATTGTGCCACACCCTTGATGGGGTTAGTGCAAGCATAAAAATGCCGCCCTTCCAGTAAGGAAAGGCGGCGGAAAGTAACTAAGTTAAAAGTTACTTCTTAGCTGCAGCGAAACGCTCTGCAACGTCGTCCCAGTTGAAGACGTTCCAAGCGGCCTTGACGTAGTCGCCCTTCACGTTCTTGTACTGCAGGTAGTAAGCGTGCTCCCACATATCGAGCATGAGCAGCGGGGTGAAGTCAACGGAAACGTTGCCCTGCTGGTCAGTGAGCTGCTCGATGATCAGGCGGTCAGCGATGTGGTCGTAACCCAGCACTGCCCAGCCGGAACCCTGCAGGGAGGTAGCAGCACCAGCGAAGTGTGCCTGGAACTTCTCGAAGGAACCGAAGTCGCGGTCGATAGCCTCTGCCAGCTCGCCGGTGGGCTGGCCGCCACCGTTCGGGGACAGGTTCTTCCAGAAGATGGAGTGGTTGGTGTGGCCACCCAGGTTGAATGCCAAGTTCTTGGACAAGGCGCGGATGCGGTCCGGGTTAGCCTCGCCGTTGCGCTCTTCTTCCAGTGCCTCGAGGGCAGCGTTAGCACCCTTCACGTAGGTTGCGTGGTGCTTGTCGTGGTGGAGCTCCATAATCTCTGCGGAGATGTGTGGCTCCAGTGCGTCGTATGCGTATGGGAGATCAGGAAGTTCGTAAACAGCCATTTGTGTAATCCTTTCTTCGGGTACGTGTCCCGATGATAGGCACGATCGAAAGATTTCGCCATGATTAATTTGAAATCTGCAATTACCGCGAATATTTAGTGGCCCGGGAATCTATTTGCCCAGTACAACGTTATTAAGGGAAATGGAGAAAGGAGCATTACCTAATGTGGATGTTTAAACCAGAGCCGAAGATGGTGGCTGCGGAAGATGCCCTGCCGGGCCGCAGCGAGCCGGTCTTGGACCCAGCCCCGCACGCGGTGCTGAATACCCCAATTACCGGTCCGTGGAAGGACGGCCAGAAATCGATCTTGATTGCCCTGGGCTGTTTCTGGGGTGCAGAAAAGATGTTTTGGGAGACCGATGGCGTCGAGTCCACCTCGGTTGGCTACGCCGGTGGCACGACCCCGAACCCCACGTATTATGAGGTCTGCCGCGGGCAAACCAACCATGCAGAAACCGTGGAGGTCACCTATGACCCGGAGAAGATCTCCTTGCGCGAGCTCGTGGTGAAGGCCTTGGAGGCGCACGATCCAACGCAGGGCTTCCGCCAAGGAAATGACGTGGGCACGCAGTACCGTTCCGCGTTTTATCCCCGCACCGAAGAAGAGCGGGAGGAAATCCAGGAAATCGTGGATAGCTACGCGGATAAGCTGAAAGAATTTGGTGTTGGGGAAACTACGACCGAAGTAAAACGCTTAGCCGATACGGACTCTGGCGAGTACTACTTGGCCGAAGACGAGCACCAGCAGTACCTGCACAAGGTGCCGAATGGGTACTGCCCGCACCACAGCACCGGTGTGAAGTGCGATTAGGCATCGAGCCGGATAAAACCGGCGATTTTCCGGGCTAATTTAGGAGTGAGGTTCAGGCGCGATTGGGAGCCTAGGACCTCATTCCAGTACCAGAGCATCTCCTGAAAGTAGTTATGCCCGTGGCCACCTGGGACGTTCAGGGAGTTGATCTGGTCTAGGCCAATCTGCCACCAGGTAATAAACGGTGCCCAGCGCAGGTGGCGGAGCGTATCCGCTCGGAGTGTCTCCGGTTGGGGTTCGTGCATCCAGGTGGGGCGCCGAAACATCAGGTTCAGGTCCCACCACACGATGGCATCGGAGGCATGCTGGGCAATGAGCACGCGGGGCCGGCGCCAGCTGGAAGGAAAATCGTTGCCAAAGGCATCGCGGCGCGAGTGCTCCGGTTGGGCAACAAAGCGGACGTGTTGCCCGCCATCGATGACGGGGAGCCGCTCGAGCGAGCCGATATCGCGGCGCAGGCGCTGGGTAAAGCGCGTCATCCGCGGCGGGCCAGAAAAGACCGCGCCGCTACAAGCCGCGAGGAGTTCTTCCTTGTTCTGGAAATTATCCATAATGGCGTAGGCACCCAGGGATTCCCCTGCAAGGTAGAGCCGCGGGCGGTCTTCTTCTGGGAGCTTGTCAATTTCTTCTTGCACCACGGAAATGAGCTCGGCCGCGGCGCGCTTGGGCGCGTTTTTATCCACGAGGTAAGCGAAAACCGAGGGCAGGTAGGAATACTGCATGGTGACGGTGACGCAATCACCGGCGGTCAAAAACTCATAGGAGCTCGCGCTCCAGTTATTGATCCACCCGGATCCCGCGGGCATCTGAATGACGATGGTATCCCGGCGCAGCGCACCGGTGCGCTGCAATTCTGAGCGCACCTTCTTTGCCGCTTGGGCAAAGGAACGCCCGGGGATGTAGCCGGCATAAATGCGGATGGGTTCTTTGGCGGGAGCGCCGGTGATGGTGCGAATATCGCGGGCGCGCGGGCCGTTGGAGACAAAGCGCCGCCCCTGTTGCCCCAGCGCGGACCAAGGTTCAAGTGACCATGGGCTGCCGGAGCGCTCCGGCTCCCAGGGCATGGACGTGCCGGGAAAGATTTGCTTGTTTAAGCGCTGTGCCTTGTGGGAGAGCGAACGGATCCAGCGTCGGAATACCACGCGGTCCGATAGCCCCACCGCGGCCACGGTGAGCCCTGCGGTAACGACCGGCCAGGCCACGAGTGCTGGAACCCAGCGGCCCAATTGACGCGATAATTTGGTCACGGTCAGTTGTGCCGCCTCGCCTACCAGTAGCAGCGCGCCGTATCCGGCGGTGCCGGCGGCTAGGCCGATGGCCGCGGTAGCCGGACCGCGAACCAGTTGTTTATTGACCAGACCCGCCTGCTTTTCCTGGTTGCGCAGCGAGAGCGCCGCGTTGAAGGCGGTGCCGGCGCCAATAGCTAAGTGCAAAATCTGGCGGTGCTGCGGGCCCAAGCGATCTTGGGGGCGCTTGCCCAGCCGGTTGAGCACGAAACTCGTCGAGGCCGCCCCGAGGTGCCCGATGGCTTGCCCGATAGATACATTGGCCGCCGTTACCCACCACGGGCGGGGCAGCAGGGATGGGGATACGGCGGCCCACGTGGCCAGCTCTGCGCCTAAGATTCCGGCCGACATATGGGGCGGCAACGTCTGCCGACTGGTCATGCGGACGACGGGCGTGAGATCCGCGACTACGCCAAGAGAAATTAGTGCAGCGCGGCTGAAGGCGCGTTTCATGGTTGCCCATTATCCCAGAACGTACCGCGTTGTGCAGTGTGAAACATTACGCATGCAAAACCCCGCTGGGCGTTGCACAATAGGGTCATGGCAAAGCATGTAGGAAATAAAGTCGTTCTCATTGGCGCGGGTGACGTGGGAGTCGCTTACGCCTACGCACTGGTCAACCAGAGCATCGTCGACCACCTGGCCATCATCGACATCGATGAGCGGAAGCTGGAAGGCAATGTCATGGACCTCAACCACGGTGTGGTCTGGTCGCCACAGCGTACCCGCGTCACCAAGGGAACCTACGCGGATTGCGCGGACGCTGACATGGTCGTCATCTGCGCCGGCGCCGCCCAAAAGCCCGGCGAAACCCGCCTTGACTTGGTGGACAAGAACGTCAAGATCATGAACAGCATCGTCGCAGATGTCATCGCTAATGACTTCGACGGCATCTTCTTGGTCGCCTCCAACCCGGTCGATATCCTGACCTATGCGGTATGGAAGGCCTCCGGCTTTGACCACAAGCGGGTCATCGGCTCCGGTACGATTCTGGACTCCGCGCGCTTCCGCTACATGCTGGGTGAATTGGAAGGCGTGGCACCGAAGTCCGTGCACGCTTACATCATTGGTGAGCACGGCGATTCTGAGCTACCGGCCGTCTCCACCGCGAATGTCGCTGGCGTCCCGCTTTCGCAGAAGCTGGAAAAGGATCCGGAATACGCCGAGCGCATTGAAAAGATCTTTGAAGAAACCCGCGACGCCGCCTATTCCATTATCGATGCAAAGGGATCGACCTCCTATGGCATCGGCATGGGGCTTGCACGCATTACCGCCGCGATTATCCAGAACCAAGACGTGGCGCTTCCCGTCTCTGCTTACCTGCAGGGCGAGTACGGCGTGGAGGACCTCTACATCGGCACCGCGGCCATCGTAAACCGCACCGGCATCGTCCGCCCGGTGGAGTTGCAGCTCAACGAGCACGAAAAGGAGCGTTTCGACGCTTCTGCAAAGACGCTCAATGACATCAAAGAAAAGTTCTTTGGCTAGTGCACATCGTCGCGCATAGGGGATACTCCGGAAAATACCCGGAGCTATCCCCCTTAGCTTTTGAAAAGGCCCTGGAGCTTCCCATCCATGGCGTGGAGTGCGATGTGCGGTTAAGCCGCGACGGCAAGGTGGTGGTCCAGCATGATCCCACCTTGGAGCGGACGACGGGGCGCGCCGGGCGGGTTTCGGCGATGGACTGGCGGGAGCTGAGTGAGGTCGACATCGGCAAGGGGCAGCGCATGATGCTTCTCGATGACCTCCTGGCCATGCTGGGGGACAAGCCCCACCACCTCTATATTGAAACCAAGCACCCCTCCGGGCAAGGCAGCGCCTTGGAAAAGCGGGTCATGGAACGGCTGCGCGCCGCCGGGCTCGATGAGGATCCGCGCATGCACGTTATTTCCTTTTCCCATAAAGCCATCCGGCGCATGAAGATTTTGGCACCGCACATTGACCGCATTTACCTGCGCCGAGATTGGGAACGCCATTTTAATCGCTCGGATTTCATGTGGTCGCGGCCGAGCGCCCTGGGGGTTTCCCTGCTGCGCGCCAAGATGCAGGCGGCCATTATTGGTGCGCAGGGCTTGCCCACGTATATGTGGACCGTTGATAAGCCGGAGGACATGAAGTGGGCTTGGTCCAATGGCGTGGACATGCTTGCCACCAATCAGCCGGAGGTGGCCCTGCGCGCTATTGAGCTGTAGAAAGCAGGTATCTTGGAGGCATGGCCAAGAAGAAAAAGAAACAAGAAGATCTGCCTGAGGGCATGTCCCGCCGTCAGGCGAAGCTTGCTGCCCGCGCCAAAGAGCGCGCCGCCTTGGAAAAAGACCCGCGCCCCTATAGCGGCCTCGCGGCGGAGGCTTCCCTCGTTGCCATGCAAGAGTTCGTGCCCTCCGCTTTTGCCAAGCTCGACGTGAAGGGCTGCGATAGGAACGTCTACGTCTCCACCGTCCTTCCGGGCGCCACCGCGGCGCTGATCCGCGATGAGGAATTCGGCGGCGATGCTTTTGTGGCACTCCAGGTGCAGTCCCACACCCACAACCCTGGCCGGGATCTGGCCTTCGCCCTGAACTGGGTCAAGAACAACGAGCCAGGCTCTACCTTGGAATCGACCGCGGCCGATGGCTCGCAGCCGGAGCTTAGTGAGCTTATCGATGCCGCAACTACCCTCGACATCGAAGTCCACCAGGACTTCAGTTGGTGGATCCCGGAAGGCGCGCAGGTCACCCCTGAGGTATCGCAGTCCATGCGCGCCGCCAATGACTCGGTTATTGAATCCCACCAGGTGGGCAACGATATTACCGGTACCGCCTTTTGGGCCAATGCCGGCGGCGGCAAAGCGCATGTGCGCTGGGTGCGCCCGAACGACGATGAGGCCGCATTCCTCAACGCCCTGGCGCGAGTCGCCGCGCGCGGCGAGCTGAACTTGGGCGAGGACACCAAGTTCGCCGGAGTCTTCCGCACCCACGGCCTCATCGCTCCCGTCTTTGACGTGCAGCCTGAGGTTGATTATTCCTCTTATGAGGACAAGCTCGCGCGCGTAGATAAGGCCTTGGAAGAAGAAATCTCCAATGACGCGCAATTGAACGCAGAAGAGCGCAAGCAGCTAGAAAACATCAAGTCCCGCCAGGTGACGTTGCGCTAAACGAACCACACCAAAGCGGCTCTTTCCCTACAGCACGAGGAGGAAAGGGTCGCTTTCTTCGCAATCTAGCTAGGACGAGTTAAGGCATGAACAAGAAAAACTCAGGGCCTCGGCGCATAGCCTGGGCTTTCGCAGCCGCCGGCGCAATAGCCTTCATCCTTGGCATAATTAGGATGCTTTCTATGGATCCTGTGGAGTGGAGAATTCTCCCTGAATTCTTCATAGCAACCACACTTGCTGGTTTCTCAATAGCGTTTTTCCGATACGAAGATTGAGTTCAGTCCTATTTCATGGAGTCCCAGAGCTGTTGGGCGCCTTCATCGTCCCAGAGCACGACATTGCCCACGACGGTGTCCTGGAACCCGCCAATGGGAACGGTTTCCGTATCCACGCCGGAGCCCATTGCAAGTGCTACGCGGGCTAGGTGCCATACGTGGTCGCCATCGCCCACGATGAAAGAGGAAGCGGTGTGGTTAATCAGGGAAATCGACCGGAAGGGGTTAATCAGGGTGGCTGGGGAGGTGATCTTATCTAGCAGCGCCGCGAAGAACTCGCGCTGGCGCTGCACGCGGTCAAGATCGCCCATTGCGGTGGCGCGGGTGCGCACATAACCCAGCGCATCGCTTCCCTCTAGCTTCTGGCAGCCTTCCTGCAGATCGATGCCCGCCAACGGGTCATTGATGGGCTCTGGCACGCAGATATCAACGCCGCCGACGGAATCGACCACATTGGCCAAACCACCCATACCGATTTCGGCATAGTGGTCAATGTGCAGGCCAGTATTGCCCTCCACGGTTTGCGTGAGGAGCTTTGGCCCGCCGTAGGCAAAGGCGGCGTTGATCTTATCCATGCCGAAGCCTGGTACTTCCACGTAGCTATCGCGCGGAATGGAGACCAGCTGGGCTTGGCCGGAGCGCGGGATATGCAGGAGCATGATGGTATCGGTGCGTCCCTCGCCCACATCGCCACCGGTGCCGAGCGCTTGTTGGTCTTCTTCGGATAGGCCCTGGCGGGAATCGGATCCCACCAACAGCCAATTGGTGCCAGAGGTATTGGCCACCTGCTCATCCGGGAGCGCATCCACGCGGGTCAGGCGCGTATCGGCCCACAGCGCGAAGATAAGGCTGCACACCACGACGACGAGGACAAAGATGCCGGCGCAGCCAAAGAACCGCTTGACCGGATTGGTCTTTTTCCGGCGGCTGTGCGGCTTAGAGTGGCGGCGGGGCGGTTGCTGAGCTTGTTGTGGCTGGTAGCGCTGTTGCAGCTGCTGCGGCGATTGCGGCTGCGATCGCTGTGGTGGTCGCTGCTGCGGCGGCCGTTGCTGTGGTGGTTGCTGCGCGGAACGCTGCTGCTGGGCCCGGTACTGGCTGGGGTAGCGGGTAGGGGTTTCCTGGCGCGGGATGTGCTGATGCGGCTCGGAACGATTCGTGCGCGGTCGGCGGCGAATGGGCCGACCATAGCGGTCCTTGAGGGGACGGCCATCGGCCCCAAGGACGAACTCACTGGATGAGCTATCGCCAGCGCGGCGCGCCTCCCGATGCGGATCTCGTCCTGATTCAGTCATGCGCTATACCTTACAAGGCGCCGGCCAATTCCCCCGCTTTCTTCGCGAGCACGCCACTATTAAAGCACGGAAAGACCGAAGGAATAGCCGAGGAAAGCGATGGCATCGATAAGAAAGTGCGCGATGACAAGCGGCCACACGCGGCCGGTGCGGTGATAGTAGTAGCCGTAGATTACGCCCATGATGATATTGCCAAAACCGGCCGATACCCCCTGGTACAGGTGATATGAACCGCGCAGGATAGAGCTTGCCGCCAAGGCCGCCGGCAGCGTCCAGCTCGCCTGGCGCAGCCTGGTCATCAGCCACATGACCACCACGGTCTCTTCCGCAAAGGCATTGGCGGCGGCCTTGATGAGGGACACCGGGATTTCTAACCACGCATTATCGAAGTCACCGGGGATGACCTCTTTGCTCCAGCCAAACTGCACCGCGGCGAAATACAAAACTAACCCTGGGAGGCCGATGAGCGCGGCGAGTCCCGCGCCGTGCAACCAATCAGAGGCGCGGTAGGCGGCCGGTTTAATGTGGTCTTGTGCCAGCAGTAAAAGTACCAGCGCACCATAAGCAAACAGGACCGCCGCCGAGCACAATTGCAGGCCCAAATCCACCCACGCCAGAGCGGATTGGCTGGAGTTGAGTGTGACGGATTGCTCATTGAGCGACTGCGGGGCGGCCAGCGAATTGATAAGCCGCAGCACCGCCCGGACCCCGGAAATACCAAAGGTCAGGGTCAGGACGATGAGCAGCTCGGCGCGGAGATTCTTGGTCATGGGTGCAGGAGGTGGGCGAGGCCTAAAAGTTGGGCATCGGAAAGCGTAATGCCTCCCACATGCACGCCGACGGGCGGGTGCGCGGGGATGGCCCAAGGAACGGAGATGGCGGGCAATTGGGCCATATTAAACAGCGAGGCCCACGGGGACCAGCGCGTTTGGGCGTCGAAATTCTCCGCGTGCGGAAGGGACAGGAAATGCCCCCGCGGCGGGGGATCCGCGGTGAGCATGGGCGTGATAATGGCATCGACCCGCCACTGCTGCGCTAGGAGCTCCGGGAGGTGGCGGACATGGCGCTGCGCGGCGCTTAGCTCGGCGGCGGATACGGTAGCGCCTTGCTGGGCCACCCAAGCCGCGTAGCCCTCTGCCTGTGGCAGACCCACAAACCGGGAGGTAAAGATCTCGCGGAAGTGCGCAAACGTGGCCCCTGCCTGCGGATAAGGCGCAATGGGGACGACCTCAAACCCCGCGGTGCGCAGCCGATCTGCGGCCTCGCGTGCCGCCCGCAGGTGGTGGGCTTCCACCCGGGTCGCGGCAAAAAGCGGCTCCAGCAAGAGCCCAATGCGGGCGCGCGGGGTGATCATGCGGTGGCCGTGCAGGAACGCATTATCGGCCACGGTGCGGGTAATAAACCCCTCCGTGCCGAGGTTGCTGCCCGCAGGCTTAAAGCCCACGACCCCGCAGGCGGCTGCGGGAACGCGAATGGAACCGCCGCCATCGCTGGCCTGCGCCGCGCGCACGAGGCCGCGGGCTACCTGGACGGCCGCGCCGCCAGAAGAGCCGCCCGGGGTGCGGCCTGGATAAAGAGGATTATCGGGGTGGGGAAGATCCACCGGCTCGGTATCGACGCGCAAGCCCAACTCCGGGGTGGAGGACTTGCCAATGAATACCGCGCCCTGCTTCTCCAATGTCGCGATGAACGGCTCGCTGACCGCGGGATAATACGTGCGCTTGGCATTGCCCAAAGTGGTGGGCGTGCCCGCGACATCGTTGAGATCCTTTGCAGATAGGACCCACCCGCGCAGCCGGCCGGTGCGGGCGGGCGCGCGGTGCAGATCCAGGTAGGTAAAACCGTGCTCTGCGGGGCCCATGCCCTGCACATCCGCGCGGAGTCGTTCTATGGAAAAGTCCATGGCGCACCAGTCTAGTGGGCTAAGGTGACGGGCATGACTACAACCATCGCTTTCTTAGGTCCCGCCGGTACGTTCACGGAGGCCGCCGTGCACAAATTCGCCGCCGAGTGGGAAGCGCGCGGGGAGACCGTGGAGACCCTACCGGTGGACTCGCCTTCAGCGGCGGTGGCGGCCGTGCGCGCCGGGCAGGCCGGTTATGCCTGCGTCGCCATCGAAAATTCCGTGGATGGTGCGGTGACGACGACCTTTGACGCGCTGGTAGAAGGCGATCCCGTACAGATTTACCGCGAGGTAGATATCCCCGTTACCTTCAGCATTATGACAAGGCCGGGAACGAAAGACATCGCGCGCCTGAGCACGCACCCGGTGGCCTTCCAACAAATCCGCGGCTGGGTAGCAGAGAACGCGCCGGGCGTGGAATTCGTGCCGGCTAGTTCGAATGCGGCGGCGGCGCAGGCCGTAGCGCGCGGGGAGGTCGACGCGGCGGCGGCGCCAGCGCGGGCGGCTGAAATCTTCGGCCTAGAAACCAGGGCGAGCGGCGTGGCCGACGTGCAGGGAGCGGCCACCCGCTTTGTGTTGGTGGGCCTGCCGGGGCGCCCGACCGCGCGCACCGGCCAGGATCGCACCAGCGTCATTTTCACCCTGCCCAACCAGCCGGGAACCCTAGTGGGGGCGTTACAAGATTTCGCCCACCGCGGGGTGGATCTCTCCCGGATTGAGTCGCGGCCGACGCGCCAAACCTTTGGTAACTACCGCTTCTATGTGGACTTGATTGGGCATATCGATGACCAGCCGGTTGCTGAGGCCCTGCGTGCGGTGTGGTTGCGGGCGGAGGAACTGCGGTTTTTGGGCTCCTGGCCCACCGCGACGCCCGCCGGCCACCCACCGCGGGATCTGGCGGAGGCAGATGCCTGGGTGGCGAGGGCGCGCAGGGGTCAATAATCTGGACGCATGACTGGAAGAATCATCCTGCTGCGCCACGGCCAAACCCATTCCAATGTCTCCCGGCTGCTTGATACCCGGCCGCCGGGCGCGGAGCTTACGGATCTGGGGCGCAACCAGGCCACGGAGGTGGGCCGGGAATTAGCAGGCTTTGTGGGCGAGCGCGAGGTCGACTTCAAGTGCTCGATTGCGCTGCGGGCGCAGCAGACCGCCACCTTGGCGGCGCGCGCCTTTGAACAGGAGCGGGACCTGCCGCGCTTTTCCATTCCCATCGATGTCATCCCGAACGTGCAGGAGATTTTCGCCGGTGATTGGGAGCTCGATGCTAGCGAGGCCGCCCACCGCAGCCACGATACGGCCATGCGCGGCTGGTGCTACGGCGATAGCCAGGCCGCCATGGAAGGCGGCGAGCGGCTCCAGGACGTGCTTTCGCGTTTCCAGCCCGCATTGGAAGAGATTGCGGCGCAGCTTGCCGATGACTGCGATGTCATCCTCGTCAGCCACGGCGCCGCCATCCGGGTGGTGACCAAGCACGCTACCGGCGCGGATGCGGACTTTGCCTATACCGGTTATATGCCCAATTGCCGCTTTACCGTGATGGAGCCGCGCGGCAAGAAATTTGGCGAGTGGACGCTTACCCGCTGGGCCGATATTGAGCTCTAGCCCCAGCCCAGCTGGTGCAGTTCGTGTTCTTCCATGCCAAAGTAATGGCCTAGCTCGTGGAAAACCGTGACCTTGACCTGCTCGGCCAAGTCTTCTTCTGACGCGGCCCAGCGCTGCAAAGTGCTGCGGTAGATGAAGATGGCATCGGGCAAATACCCGGTGTGGTCGAAGGTGCGCTGGGGCAGGGCGACGCCCTCATAGAGCCCTAGCAAGGTGGGATCATCGGGGTTTTCTTCTTCCACCATGATCACCAGGTTGCGCATCTTGCGCACGAATTCATCGGGCACCTGATCGAGGGCGTCATTGACCATTTCCTCGAAGCGTTCTTCCGATACGGAATACATTTACGGTGCCGGCTTATTATCGCGAATCGGGTTGCGCTCCGGGCGCTCCTCCGGCGGGTTGCCGTCGATGGAGAGCGCCTGGCGGCCGCCGGTGGCGGCACCGGTGATGGAAGAAAAGCCGCCATCATCGC
The DNA here is from genome assembly GCF_058182375.1 of Corynebacterium sp. LaCa_23. Lineage (NCBI taxonomy): Bacteria > Bacillati > Actinomycetota > Actinomycetes > Mycobacteriales > Corynebacteriaceae > Corynebacterium > Corynebacterium sp. LaCa_23. Next base: position 2,353,699 of record NZ_CP190825.1, on the reverse strand, counting down.
GGGCGTGGACGAGCGAGCAGTTCACGGACTTGGTGCCGCCATTCCAGGACTCTTCAGACACGGTGCCCCAGAACGGCTGCAGCGTGGATTGGTAGAGCTGTTCTTCCCCGCCCAGGTAGTCCTCGGCGGCAGCGGTGCAGGAATCCGAGAGGAATTTATCCATCTCCTTGCCATCCGGGTACGCGTCGGGGAATTTCTTGCCCAGGTCGATGACGGATACCGTCTCCAGCTGGTGCGGCTGGGCGCAGTCCACCACATGCGGTACTTGCTGATCATCGATGGCCAGGCACTCGCCCGGCTTGGCCAGGTTGGCCTGCTCGGAGGCCTCAACATTGCCGGTGGTCAACTGCGGCACGCCGTGATCATCGGTGGTCTGTAGGCCGCACAGCAGGGTGCGGTCACCGTTATTCCACGCGGATTCCGGCGGCAAGATGGAGGCAATATCGTACTTGCCGTGCGGATCCCACTTGCTGTGCAGGTAACTCACCGTGGCGGACTCACAGAGCTCATCGCGCAGCTGGTGCTGGCGGGTAAGCGCGGGCCGCGAGGCATCCGGGCCGAATTCACTGGTGGGGTAGACGCTGAGATCCTCCACGGTGGAAACCTCGAAGCGGTGCTGCTCCGAGCATTCCACCTCCTTGAAGGAAGCGGCAGAGCCATCCTCATTGATATCCCACGTCACGCAGGACCCAGCGGAAGCGGAGGTAAAAGGCTCCACCTTTGCATCGGAGGATCCTGAGCCATCGGCACCGCCCGCAGAGGACTGTTCGGACGCGGCGGTAGTATCGCCCCCGTTAGACCCGTGGTTGCTGACAATGCCGTAGATGCCCATGAAAACGGCCGCCGCGATTGCTGAGATCAAGGCAATCTGGACGGCCACAGCGGAACGCCACGCAGGTGATTTCTTCATAAGGCCCATTATCTTACCCTTTAAGCAGGGTGTTTTCTATATTGAGGTATCCCGGGAAACGCGGGTATTCAGGTGGTACCTATCGGTGCGGTAGACCGAGGAACACCACTCCACGGGCTTATCCCCCGAGCGCGAGCAGCGCACGATGTGCAGCAATGGGGAACCCACGGGGACATCGAGAAGCGGCGCAATCTCCTCATTGGCGGCAATGGCGGAGACGGTCTGGTCCGCGTCCGTGATGGGGACGCCAAACGTCTTATCCAAAATGGAATACACCGAATTATAGGTGTCATTTTCCAGCAGGCTCGGCGCAAAAGCGGAGTTATACCAGCCGTCATCGATGGAATAGGGCTCGCCATCGCCCAAGCGCAGTCGGCGCAAATGAATCTGTTCTTCCGTGGCAGGGGTGCCAAAGAAGTTGGTGGCCGCCTCCGGGGCGCTCGCGCGGCCGCTGTTGAGGATCTTGGAGGAAGCCACCACATCCTGAGCACTCATTTCATCGGAAAAGGAGGCCAGGTGCAGGCGCGATACCAAGGGGTTGGGGGCAACGAAGGTGCCCTTACCGCGCACGCGGCGCAATCTGCCGGCGGCTACGAGATCCCCGATGGCCCGGCGCACCGTAATGCGGGAGACACCGTAGGTCTCCTCCAGGAGCCTCTCACCGGGGAGGATATCACCGGGTTTGAGGGTGGTATTACATAATTCCTCCAGAATATCGTGCAATTGGGCGTGCTTTGGGGTGGGGCCATCGCTGATTTCGCGGGCCGGTAATTCTAGGGAGGACATGATTCCATAATAATTCGCTGGTTATTACCACGGCAAGGCAATGGCAGTGCGCTAGAATCAGTTCCGTGATTGATCTCAAGCTACTCCGTGAAAACCCAGACGTTGTCCGCGCCTCCCAGGTCACCCGTGGGGAAGACCCCTCGCTCGTGGATCAGCTCCTCGCAGCCGATGAGAAGCGCCGCCTTGCCATCCAGAAGGCCGACGAGGTGCGTTCCCAGCAGAAATCCCTGGGCAAGAAGATTGGTCAGGCCTCCCCGGAAGAGCGCCCGGCGTTGCTGGAAGGCGCAGATGAGCTCAAGGCCAAGGTCAAAGAGGCTGAAGAGGCTCGGTCCGCGGCTGAGGCCACGGTGGAAGAGCTGCAGTACAAGATCGATAACGTCGTCGAAGGCGCACCCGCCGGCGGCGAGGATGACTTTGTCCTCGTTGAAGAGGTAGGTGAGATCCCGCACTTCGATTTCGAGCCCAAGGACCACCTTGAACTCGGTGAATCCCTGGGGCTCATTGACGTCAAGCGCGGTGCGAAGGTCGGCGGCGCCCGCTTCTACTACCTCACCGGCGATGGCGCATTCCTGCAGCTGGGCATGCTGATGTTGGCTGCGCAAAAGGCGCGGGAAGCCGGCTTCCAGCTGATGTTCCCGCCGGTTCTAGTGCGCCCAGAGATCATGTCCGGCACGGGCTTTTTGGGCCAGCACTCCGATGAGATTTACTACCTGCCAGCCGATGACCGCTACCTCGTGGGTACCTCCGAAGTCGCGCTGGCTGGCTACCACAAGGATGAGATCATCGATCTATCCAATGGTCCCCTGCAGTACGCGGGTTGGTCCTCCTGCTTCCGCCGGGAGGCCGGTTCCCACGGCAAGGACACCCGCGGCATCCTGCGCGTGCACCAATTCGACAAGCTAGAAATGTTTGTCTACTGCAAGCCGGAAGACGCCGAGGACATGCACCAAAAGCTCCTCGATATGGAAAAGGAAATGCTGGCTGCGATGGAATTGCCGTACCGCACCATCGATATCGCCGGCGGTGACTTGGGCTCTTCGGCGGCCCGCAAATTCGATAACGAGGCGTGGGTGCCAACCCAAGGCACCTACCGCGAGCTGACCTCCACCTCCAATTGCACCACCTTCCAGGCCCGCCGCCTGTCCACCCGTTACCGCGATGAGAACGGGAAGACGCAGGTGGCCGCCACCTTGAACGGGACCCTGGCCACCACCCGTTGGATCGTGGCGATCTTGGAAAACCACCAGCAAGCCGATGGCTCCGTCGTTGTTCCAGAGGCCCTGCGCCCATTCGTGGGCAAGGATGTCCTCACGCCGCAGTAGCCTGCGGAACAAAGCTAAAGGAGCACCATGAACGCTGCGACGAATTTCTTGTACCGCCAGATCACCCACATCGGGCGCGGCCTCACCTTGGCCCAAGGCCTGCAGATGCGCCTGTCTGGGGAGGAGAATATTCCCGATGACGGCGGTGCCGTCCTTGTGTGCAATCACACCGGGTATATGGATTTTCTGTTCGGCGCGTTCATTGCCTATCGCAAAAAACGGCTGGTGCGCTTTCTAGCCAAGGCCAGCATCTTTAGCACCCCAGGCGTGGGCGCCCTGCTGCGCGCTATGGGGCACGTGCCGGTAGACCGCATCGATGGCAAAGAGTCCTTGCGCAAGGCGGTAGAGCTTGCCGAGGCCGGTGAGCTCGTCGGCGTCTTTTCTGAAGGCACGATTTCCCGCAGCTTTGAAATTCGCAGCATGAAAACCGGCGCCTCCCGCATCGCTTTTGAAGCCGGTGTGCCGGTTGTTCCGCAGGTGATGTTCGGCTCGCAGCGCCTGTGGACAAAGGGCCACAAAAAGAACTTGGGCCGCACCAAGACTCCGGTCTTTATTACCGCGCTCGAGCCGTATTACCCCACCGGGGATCCGGAGGCCGATACCGCAGAAATCCGCCGCCGCATGCAGGAGGCCTTGGAGGGACTCTGGGAGGATTATGAAGCGGAGTTCGGACCCATGCCCGCCGGCGAATATTGGGTGCCCGCGCGCAAGGGCGGTTCCGCCCCGACGCTGGAAGAGGCCGAAGCCCGCGATGCGGAGGTAGAAACGGAGCGGCACCGTGTGCGGCGCTTGCGCGATGACCTGGTAGGACTCAAAGACCGCGTTTCCGTGTCCACCGTGGAACTCGTGCGCAACCACATGGCTTCTGCCAAGGGTGAGGAAGGCCAAGACACACACGAAGGTGATGAGTCGCAGGAAAAGAAGCACATCGCAGCCGATACCTTGGAGTGGGTTAAGACCAACCTCAACGCCGTGGTGGAAGAGGCAACCCGCGGCTTGGATGAGGGCAAGGATAAGGTCGCCGATGTTATGGCCCAGTTGAAGACCGATGTTGCGCAGGCCCAGGCCTCTATTGCCGCAAGCAGCAAGGAGATCTGGGAAGGATCCGTGGTAGAGCAGGGACTGCTCGCCGCGGCGACCCAATCGCGCTTGATCGTCTCCCGCCTGCCGCACCGGCTCAAGGCCCAGTTTTCTGCCATCCCGCGCGTAGTGGTGGCGCATCAAAGCACGCTGAACTGGGAAGACGATGCCCTGACCCCGCGCCTGAAGGCGGCGCTAGAAAGCATCTACCCCGCAGCGGAGGTGCTCATCGTGGTCTCGTGCGATGCGGATCTCGATGTCCCGCAGGCGGTGTGGCATATCCAGCTTGATGAGCAGGCCGAAAAGCCGCTCTTGGATAAGGAAGCGATGAAGGTTACCTCCGCCACGGCCGCCGCCGGCGTGGACTGCATCCTGGATGATTTGGACGCCAAGCCGAGCGAGGCATTGGTCTTTGGTAATGAGCCGGGGGATGAGGGGTTTTTGAATCACATCCCGGTCGTTGCCCTGGAGACAGCACCCATCGAAGTGGTCAAGGATGCGCAGGCTGTGACGTATTCCGCCGAGCGCGCAGGCATGTCCGAGGTTTTGGAAGCGATGGCCCGGTTACAAAAAGACTAGGCGCGTGCAAACGTTGGCGTTACCACCCCCGCGAGGGGGTGGTTTTCTTTTTGGTTGGCTAATCAAAGGGCGGGAATTGACTGCTTACGGGGCCGGAAGTTACGTGTGAGAAACCTCTAGTGAATGTTTAAGCGGTGACCTCTACCATAGGAGATAGGAGATATTGGCTCTACTTTTTAGAGCGCAATAGTCGCCATCATGAATCATCCAAAACTTGCTTTTAGCTGTGCTTACGCCATCTCATTCATCGTTTGTCGGAGCAAGCACACATGAGCACCAAGGAAGGAGATGCGGTCTCTAATGACCCAGCAAAGCAATCAATCCTTTAACCCCGAATATTTTGAAAATGTGTGGAATGGCTACGCGGATGAGGACTACGACGTCGTCATCATCGGTGGTGGCTCCGTAGGTGCCGGCGCGGCACTGGATGCGGCAACCCGTGGTTTGAAGACCGCGGTGCTGGAGTCCCGCGACTTCGCCGCTGGTACCTCTTCTCGCTCTTCCAAGATGTTCCATGGTGGCCTGCGCTACCTTGCAATGTTTGACTTCCGCCTCGTGGCAGAGTCGCTGAAGGAGCGCGAGCTCAACATGTCCACGTTGGCTCCCCACCTAGTTAAGCCGCTGAAGTTCATCTTCCCGCTCACCCATCACGTATGGGAGCGCGTCATGATGTTCGGTGGCTTTACCCTTTATGACCTCATGGGTGGCGCAAAGAGCGTGCCGATGCAAAAGCACCTCACCCGCAAGGGCGCCCTCAAAGTCACCCCTGGCCTGAAGGAAGACGCCATCGTCGGCGGTGTGCGCTACTACGACACCCTGGTGGACGATGCCCGCCACACCATGACTGTGCTGCGCAGCGCCGCTGAATACGGCGCCGATGTGCGCACCAATACCGAGGTCATCGGCTTTGACAAGGACCGCGGCGGCCGCGTCGTTGGCGCTAAAGTCCGTGATACCGCCACCGGCCGCGAGGCCACCGTGCGCGGTAAGGTCTTCATCAACGCCACCGGTGTCTGGAACGACAAGATCCAGGAGCTGGCCGGCGTGGAAGGAAAGTTCACCGTTCACGCCTCCAAGGGTGTGCACATCGTCGTGCCAAAGGATGCCCTGGATGCAGAAGCAGCACTGTGCTTCGTCACTGAAAAGTCCGTCCTCTTCGTCATTCCATGGGGCGACTACTGGATCATCGGTACCACCGATACCGACTGGGAAAAGGGCCTATCCCTTCCGGATCCCGCCCCCACCAAGGCGGATATTGACTACATCCTGGATGAGGTCAACCAGCGCGTGCGCCGCCAGATCACCCGCGATGACATCGTCGGCGTCTACTCCGGCCTGCGCCCGCTGCTATCCGGTAAGTCCGATTCCACCACCAACCTGTCCCGTAACCACGCCGTGGCTCGCGTGGCCCCGGGTATGGTCTCCGTTGCCGGTGGTAAGTACACCACCTACCGCGTCATCGGTAAGGATGCCGTTGACCTAGCCGTGGAAGAACTCGGCGGCAAGGTGCCAGAGTCCATCACCGAGCACACCCCGATCCTGGGCGCTGCCGGCTACCACGCTCTGGCCAACCAGATTCCTACCTTGGCCCGCCGCTACAACCTGAGCGAGGACTTCATCGAGCACCTGCTCGGCCGCTACGGTTCGCTTTTGGGCGAGGTTCTGGCTCCTGCGCAGGACGATGAGTCCCTGCTCGAGCCCGTTCCCGGTGCTGAAACCTACCTCTGGGCTGAGGTGCGCTACGCCGTTACCCACGAGGGCGCCCTGCACTTGGACGATATCTTGACCCGTCGCCTCCGCGTTGCCATTGAGTTCGGTGACCGTGGCGTCAATGCAGCTCCCGCCGTTGCGGACTTCGTTGCTCCGCTGCTGGATTGGAGCGAGGAAGACAAGCAGCTCGAGGTGGATACCTTCACCAAGCACACCGAGGCAGAGCTGGCCGCCGAGGCAGCTGTGACTGACCGCGAAGCTAACGACATCCTGGTCCGCGCTGGCTCCGCTCGTCCGACCGAGACTCAAGGATAAGGGGAGGCGCTAATGGCTGGATCTGATGCATTCTTGTGGGAGTTTATCGGCACCACACTGCTGCTGCTTCTTGGTAACGGCGTGTGCGCGCTGGTAAACCTCCGCACCTCGGGCGCTCGTGGCTCCGACTGGATTGTTATTGCCTTGGGCTGGGGCATGGGCGTCTTCGTCGGCGCCAGCGTGGCCGACCCCTCTGGCGGCCACTTGAACCCTGCGGTAACGCTCATGCTTGCGCTCAATGGTTCGCTTGAATGGAACCTGGTTCCGTTCTACGCGCTGGGCCAAATCCTGGGTGCTATGTTCGGTGCCTTCCTGGCATGGGCTGCGTTCAAGCAACTCTTCGATGCGAATAACTACGACGAAGAGGGCAAGGTTACCGGCGCCAATTCTGAAACCGGGGGAATCTTCTTCACCGCCCCCGCGCACCCACACAATGGCTGGAATACGGTAACCGAGTTCATCGCCACCACCGTATTGTTGATGTTCATCGCCTTCGGTCCTGCCGGTGGCGAGCTGGGCCCACTGAGCTACTTCGGCGTGGCATTCGTCGTTGTCGCCGTCGGCCTGTCCCTTGGTACGCCTACGGGATATGCCATCAACCCGGTCCGTGACTTGGGACCGCGTTTGATGTACGCCTTCGTCCTTCCCATTAAGGACAAGGGCAGCGCTAACTGGGGCTATGCATGGGTGCCGATTGTTGGCCCGCTGCTTTCGGCCGTTGCCGTTGGCCTATTGTCCATTGCGCTTTAATCCACCCCCTATACAGGAGAAATTAGACACATGAGTGATAAGAAATACGTCGCAGCTATTGACCAAGGAACCACCTCAACCCGCTGCATCATCTTCAACCACGATGGCGATCAGGTATCCGTGGGCCAGCTCGAGCACGAGCAGATCTTCCCAGAAAAGGGCTGGGTAGAACACGACCCGCAGGAGATCTGGAGCAACACCCGCCGTGCTGTGGGGGAGGCTTTGGCCAATGGCGATATAACAGTAGAAGATATCGACTCCGTCGGTATCACCAACCAGCGCGAAACCACCGTGGTGTGGGATAAGAACACTGGTGAGCCCGTCTACAACGCCATCGTCTGGCAGGACACCCGCACCTCCGCCATCTGTAAGGAACTGGCAGGTGAAGAGGGCCCGGATAAGTGGCGCCGCCGCACCGGCCTGCTGATCAACTCCTACCCAGCGGGCCCGAAGGTCAAGTGGATCCTCGATAATGTTGATGGTGTCCGCGAGCGCGCCGAAAAGGGCGAGCTGCTCTTCGGCACCATTGACTCCTGGCTGCTGTGGAACCTGACCGGCGGTGCCGAGGGCGACGGCGACAAGGAAGCGCTGCACGCAACGGACGTGACCAACGCTTCGCGTACGCTGCTCATGGACATCGAAAAGCTGGAGTGGGACGAAGATCTGTGCAAGGAAATGGGCATTCCGATGTCCATGCTGCCGGAGATTCGCCCGTCCCTGGGTGATTTCCGCACCGTCCGCGAGCGCGGTTCCCTCGCCGGCGTTCCCATTCGCGCCATCTTGGGTGACCAGCAGTCCGCTATGTTTGGCCAGGGCTGCTTCCGCGCGGGTTCGGCCAAGAACACCTACGGCACCGGCCTCTTCCTGCTGCTGAACACCGGTACCACCCCGAAGTTCTCCGAAAACGGCCTGCTGACCACCGTCTGCTTCCAGCGCGAGGGCGAGCGCCCCGTGTACGCACTGGAAGGCTCCGTTTCCATGGGTGGCTCCCTCGTGCAGTGGCTGCGCGATAACCTGCAGCTCATCCCCAACTCCTCTGCCATCGAGAACCTGGCACGCGAGACCAAGGACAACGGTGGCGTGTACATCGTCCCAGCGTTCTCTGGTCTCTTCGCTCCGCACTGGCGTTCCGATGCCCGCGGCGTCATCGTCGGCCTGACCCGCTTTGCCAACCGTGGACACCTGGCACGCGCCGTCCTCGAGGCAACCGCTTACCAGACCCGCGATGTGGCGGATGCCATGGTGGCGGACTCCGGCGTGGAGATCACCGAGCTGCGCGTGGATGGCGGCATGACCACCAACGAGCTACTCATGCAGTTCCAGTCTGACATCCTGGGCGTGGAGGTGCACCGCCCGAAGAACATTGAGACCACCGCAACCGGCGCCGCTGTTGCTGCCGGCTTGGACAATGGCTTCTGGGAGGACCTGAGCATCCTGGATACCCAGCGCGGTGACCTCACCGTATTCAAGCCCAAGATGGAGCAAGAAGAGGTGGACTACCTCTACGGTGAATGGAAGCGCGCTATCAAGCGTTCCTTGAACTGGGAAGACTCCGATGAGGATGAGATGGACTTCTAAATCCTGAAGTAAACTCGCGGGTATGGATACTTTCCCTACCCGGGCCCCTCGGCTCATCGCGAGCGATATTGACGGCACCCTGTTGGACCGCAATCATCGCGTCCCGCGTCGCAACCGCGACGCAGTGGCGCGGGCGGTGCAGCAGGGTGCTTATTTTGCGTTATCCACCGGCAGGCCCTTTCGCTGGATAGAGCCGGTGCTGGAGCAGCTCACGGTGCGCCCGGTATGCGTGACCTCAAATGGGGCGGTGCTCTATGATTCCGCGGAGGACCGCGTCTTATCCGCGCGCGAGCTGTACCCAGACGCGCTAGAAGAGGTGGTGACGGTAGCCCAGCGCGTCCTCGGTACCGTCGGCTTTGGCGCGGAACGCGCGGGCGGTTCGCTTGCCGATGCCCCCGAGGAGCTTTTCGTGGTCGATCCTCGCTACTCAGAAAATGCCCTCTTTGAGGGTTTTGGCGTGGTCAGCGTGGGCGAGCTGGTGGCACAGCCGGTGGTCAAACTGCTTATCCGGAACACGGATTATTCCGCACCGGAACTCTATGACTTGATTGCTCCCCATATCGATCCGGAGCTGGCGCATATCACCTACTCCATGCAGGAGGGCGTGCTCGAGGTCGCGGCCCCCAACGTCACCAAGCGCCGCGGCGTGGAGTGGTTGGCCAAGCAGCATGGGATAGCGCAGGAAGAGACCATTGCCTTTGGTGATATGCCCAATGACATTGAGATGCTCACCTGGGCCGGCTGCGGGGTGGCAATGGAAAACGCCCTCCCGGCGGTAAAGGCGGCCGCTGATGCGGTCACCGTGGCCAACCACCAGGCGGGCGTGGCGAAGGTGTTGGAGCGCTGGTTCTAGCGCCCCTTCTCCATGGGCGAGACTATTTGGTGTAAATGTCTACCTTTTCGGTATTCATGTTGTAGACAATCTCGCCGCCCTGGAACTGGACGCGGATTTCCTTGCCGTTCTTAATCTCGTTGGTCGTGGGCAGGCCGAGCTTGGAGGCGTTATCGCCCTCTGCCCACTTCTTAGCAATCTCCCCGGTCAGGGCCTTGGCGCCGGAGTCCTTGGAGGAGAGGACCACGCCGTTTTGGAAGAGCTGGTACATGATCTTGCCGGAATCGGTGGAGTTCGGTCCGCCTACGGCGAGGCCCAGGACTGGGCCAAAGGCGTTGAGGACGGAGGTCCAGGATTCCTTGAGTCCTTCATTATTAGAAAGCTGCACAACCTTGTTGACGATATTCGGAATATCGCCTGCGGTCAGGTTGCCGGCAACCTTTTTATCAGTATCCGGCTGTGCCACGCGGTCGTTGGCAACCAGGACGCCGAAGACGGCGGCGGCGATGCCAGCCAAGGCCTGGATGGTCGATACCGGAACATCGACCCCTCCGATGGAGGAGGTGGTCCCGTCCGGGGCGGACTGATCGCCGCTAATCGATGGCTTCTTATCCCAATTCATTGCAGCGGCGCTGCCGCCGGCCTTGACCGCGTTGTACTTCTGCTTGGTGTTATCGCGGATCTCTTTCCAGTGCTGCACGGTGTGGCTACCCGGGCACTGGGTGTAGTGGAAATCATTGTGTCCGCTGAAGGCAGGCACGGTTGCCTGCGTGCCGGCCGCATATTTGGATCCGCCGAAGCCACCAGAGGTCAGGGTAGCGGTGCCGGTGGGATCGATGCCGGAGATAGCGGCCTTCCATCCGGCGATTTCTGCTACCGAGTTCAGCATCTTCTGTGATGGTTCTGCAATTTCGTAGTTACCAATCATGGAAATGCCCCAGTTATGGGAGTTGAAGCCACCAACGTGGGCGCCCTGGACGGCCTTGTCGAGTCCGCCGTAACGGCCTTCGTAGATGGTGCCGAACTTATCCACGAGCACGTTGTATCCAATATCGCACCAGCCCAGGTTCTGTGCGTGGTATTCGTAGGCAGCGCGAACCTGCGCGGCGGCCTGTGCCGGGGTGTAGTTATTGGAGCCCGCGGTGTGGTGCAGCGTCATCGCCTTGATGCCGTCATCGTAGGTGGGCTGCTGGCAGCGCTTGGATTCATCGGCGCCCCATCCGGAGCGAGAAACTACCTTTGGCATGCCATCGGTGGTGGCAGTAGGTTCGATGGCTTGGCCTTCTTGGGCATTGCCGTCCATGAAGACGGCATCTAGGTCCGATACGGTGGTGCGGTCGGTGTTGTTCTCATCAGCTACAGGGGCGATATCGCCGACGTTATAGGGCAGCGGTGCGGCACGGTTGGCATCCGCAGCGCCGGCTGCTTTTTCGAGCAATTCAGCATCGTCATCCAGGTTGGAGCCGGTCACGAGGTCCACATTGGCCATGGATACCTGCACATCGTTGGTATCGCCCACGTAAATAAGCTCGGTACCGTTCTTGCCATCGCCGTAGTTCATGGCATCCATATCGAACCACTCGCTCCAGGAGCCGTCCTCCTGCTTGGAGCGGACGAAGGAGTGCACGTCGCGCTTGCCCTCCCAGGTCACAGCGAACATGTTGAATGGTTCGTCGCGGTGGAAGTGCTTGACGGCACGCGGGCCCTCGCCATCGCCTTGCGCTGCCACGGCGGGATCATCAACGACGACGGAGTCGGCGTCGCTAAAGCTTTCTGAGGCGTTTTTCACCTCGATGGGCCCGCCGGACCCAGAGTCCTGGGTTTTGAGGACCTGCTGGCCGCCGAATGCGGCCGCCATGACGAGGGCAATGGAGGAAACCGTCGCGATGACGGGTGTGGTCCACGGTGACCTCGTGGGGACTAGTCGACGTCGTTGCTTCACTCTATTCTCCCTGGGTTGAGTTAGGTGCCGATGTAGCTGTAAAAACGGTTGCCAAAAGTTAACAGTTGATAGTGATGCTACGAGTGTGACAACTGTGAATCTTGTTGCGACACGCCGATGACCCGTGTTCCTCGCTGGAGTGCAATAAAGTGGGAACCATGACTTCTTATGACCTCATCGTTGTTGGTTCCGGATTCTTTGGCCTGACCGTTGCGGAAAGGGCCGCTAGCCAGCTGGGAAAGAAGGTGCTCATCGTTGAGCGCCGCGAGCACCTGGGCGGCAATGCCTACTCCGAGGCGGAACCCACCACCGGAATTGAAGTGCACAAATACGGCGCGCACCTCTTTCACACCTCCAATAAGCGGGTGTGGGAGTACTGTAACCAGTTCACCGATTTCACCGACTACCAGCACCGCGTCTTTGCCATGCACGATGGCACCGCCTACCAATTCCCCATGGGGCTAGGGCTTATCAACCAATTCTTCGGCCGGTACTACTCACCCGATGAGGCCCGCGAATTGATCAAGGACCAGGCCGGCGAATTCTCTGTGGATGAGGCCAAGAACCTGGAGGAAAAGGCCATTGCCCTTATCGGCCGTCCGCTCTATGAGGCGTTCATTCGCGACTACACCGCCAAGCAGTGGCAGACCGACCCCAAGGAACTGCCGGCCAGCAATATCACCCGCCTGCCGGTGCGCTACACCTTCAATAATCGCTACTTCAACGACACCTATGAAGGCCTGCCCGTCGATGGTTATGCGGCGTGGCTAGAAAACATGGCGGATCATGAAAACATTGAGGTCCGCCTGGATACCGATTGGTTCGATGTGCGCGATGATCTGCGCGCCGAGTCTCCGGACGCCCCCGTTATCTACACCGGCCCGCTGGACCGCTACTTCGACTTCGCCGAAGGCGAGCTCGGCTGGCGCACCTTGGACTTCGACCTCGAGGTGCTCGAGACCGGTGACTTCCAGGGCACCCCGGTGATGAACTACAACGATGCCGACGTGGACTTCACCCGCATCCACGAGTTTCGCCACTTCCACCCAGAGCGCAAGGACCGTTACCCCTCCGATAAGACGGTCATCATGAAGGAATACTCGCGCTTTGCCGATAAGGGCGATGAGCCGTATTACCCCATCAACACCCCGGAGGATCGCTCCAAGTTGGAGGCGTACCGCAAACTAGCCGCCCAAGAAGCCAAGGAGAACAAGGTGTTATTCGGCGGCCGCCTGGGCACCTACCAGTACTTGGATATGCACATGGCCATCGGCGCTGCGCTCTCCCTTTTCGATAACAAGCTCGTGCCCTTCTGGAACGAGGGCAAGGCCATCGAGCAAGAGCGCGGGCACTAAGAGCTGCTAATCCGCCCTGGGCACGCTATGCTTAGTCACCTCACAGGTTAGGAGGTGACGGCATGGCTCAACGCAAGAAATACACCAAGCCCGGGCACGCGGACCGCAGCATGTGGAAGATGTCCCCGGAGCGGCTCCAGGAGCATTTGAAACTGCGCAGCCGCGCAACGCGCATTCCCGATAAGAAAAAGCAGCAAGCAAAGAAGGCCTGCCGGAACACCCGGCGGGCCTTTCCGCTATCCAACCCAGCTATGATGAGTGCTCGCATCGCTTAATAGGTGCAGTACTGGAAAGTATTTTTATGGTGTTTATTCAGCCCGAAGCCCAAAAATTCCTCGAGCTGAACAGGGATGCCTCGCAGCTGGACACGCGCACCCCTGAAGAAAACCGCGCCGCCCAGCAGAAGACGGCAGCGGCTTGGGGCAAGAAAACCCCGATGGCTTCCGTGTACGAGACCTCGGTGCGCGGTGTCACGGTGCGGGTTTATATACCACAGGAGCCCGCGCTTTCCGATGCCCAGCCAGCAGAGCCTGCCTTCATCTTCTTCCACGGCGGCGGCTGGGTGCTGGGGGATTTAGAGACCACGGATACAACCGTGCGGGACATTGCCGCAGAAGCGGGAATCATCTGTATCAGCGTGCACTATCGCCGTGCACCGGAACACCCCTTCCCAGCACCACTAGATGATTGCCGTGCAGTAGTAGACGGGGTGTTACAAGGAGAACTGGGGATTGGCATCGATCCAACGCGCGTTGCCGTGGGCGGAGACAGCGCGGGCGGCAATATCGCAGCGGTGATTGCACAAGAACTGCGCGATAAGCTGGCTCATCAAGTGTTGATCTATCCCGTCATGGATTTATCCACCTTTGACACGCAATCCCATTCGGATTTTAGTGACGGCTACTACCTCACCCGGCGGCGCCTTAACTATTTTTATGATTCTTACGCGGGCACCGCAGACCGCACGGATATCCGTATGTCACCCGGCAGGAATGGCGATCTGGTGGGGCTACCTCCAGCGACGGTGATTACCGGTGAGCTTGATCCGTTGGTCTCTGAGGTAAGTGACTACGTTGAGCGAATGCTCAATGCGGGAAATGTAGTGAGCTCGATCGAATTTAAAGGCCAAGTTCATCCGTTCGTCCAGATGGGCGGGATTATTTCGGATGCGTTGATTGCGCGCACCATTATCGGCAGCGAATTAAAGCGTGCGCTGCGGGGCCGAGGCTAAAGGCCGCGATCTGCCCGAGCTAATAGAAATCTCGGCGTGAACACTCAACACAACACCCAACACTCAACACAACACTGCACATGTTGAGTGTTGTGTTGAGTGTTATGTGTAGTGTTCACCCATAGTTTCGGTGCTAAAACCCTGCCACCACCAGTTTTGCCAGCTGGCGGCCTCTGGGTGCGGTGGCGGAGTGATGGTGCCGTGTGGTGTGTGCATAGAGCTGACAGGGCTGATGCCGTGCAGTGAGTTGATAAACCATAGAGGGCATTCCGCAGCGAGTGCCGGGGTCAACGGGCGCTGAACGGTGGAAAGTCCTGCGTCATTGCAGCGGTGCAGGACCTGGCGCAGGGTCACGCTGGGCAGGCGCACGCCGGTAGGAAGCAGGAGGGTGTCGCCGTCCCAGGCGATGAGCGCGCCGGTGGTGATTTCTGCGATAGCGCCGTGGGCATCGACAATCGCGGTGTCATCGGTGCCGCTTACCTGATACTGCTCGCGGTAGGCGGCCAGGGCGGGCAGGTCCGGGCCTTTGACTAGAGGCCGCACTCGGGGATCGGGGGCCTGTGTATAAGTAAGGCGCGTGTGGGCGCGCGGAGCCGGGGCAGGCCGGATATCGAGGTAAAGCTCGTCGGCTATGAGGGCGATGCGGGGGAAGAGCTCGCCGCCTGAAAGCAGCTCCAGCATGGCGGGGACGAAGCCGGCGGGCAAGGCTCCAGCCACGGATTCGAAGCGCTTCAGGTGGAGCTGGAGGCCGTGCGTGCGGCCTTGCGAATGGCGCCAGGAATCGGCCACGGTGCAGGAAGCGGTTGGTGGGGTGCAGGGGATAAAGGCGCCGTCGCGCCAGATATAGGAGCTCATGACCACGCCCCGAGTACCGATTGGGCCTTGAGGTTTCTTTCGGCCAGCTCGGCTGCGGGATCGGAATCGAGGACGATGGCGCCGCCGGCACCGACGGTGACCTCGTTAGCCGCGCGCACCGCGGTGCGGATCACCACGCTGAAATCCGCCTCGCCGGAATAGCCGAGGTAGCCCACGATGCCGGAATAGACGCCGCGGGGTCCTGCCTCGAGGGCATCGATAATCTCGCAGGTGCGCAGCTTCGGCGCGCCGGTCATGGAGCCGGGCGGGAAGGCGGCGCGGATGGCATCGAGCGCGGTGGTGCCGGGGCGCAGCTGGCCGGTAATCGTGGAGACGAGCTGGTGCACGGTGGCGTAGCTTTCCACGTTCATCAGCCCTGGAACGCGCACGGTGCCGGGCTCGCACACGCGGGATAAATCGTTGCGCAAAAGGTCCACGATCATAAGGTTTTCGGCGCGGGTCTTGGGGTCGTCGCGAAGCAGGGAGGGGTCCTGGTGGGCTGGAATGGTGCCCTTGATGGGCTTGGCCTCGACGCGGTTATCGCGCACGCTGAGGAAGCGCTCTGGCGAGGCGCTGCAGATTTCCACGCCGTCGAATACCAGATGCGCCGCGTACGGTGCTGGGTTGTGCCGGCGCAGCGCTGTATAAATATCGCCGGTGGCCTGCGCGGTATAGGTATCGGTCA
Organism: Corynebacterium sp. LaCa_23; assembly: GCF_058182375.1. Lineage (NCBI taxonomy): Bacteria > Bacillati > Actinomycetota > Actinomycetes > Mycobacteriales > Corynebacteriaceae > Corynebacterium > Corynebacterium sp. LaCa_23. The sequence continues at coordinate 2,337,769 of NZ_CP190825.1, read as the reverse complement.
GGCAGACCTCGTAGCTTTCCCCGGCGTGCAAAAGCTCTTGGGCGCGCTGGATTCGGTCCAGGTAGTCGGTGGTGCGCCAGGCGCCCGCGCTTGCCGATGCCCCGCCACCACCCTCGCTTTCCTCCTGTTGCGCGCTGTGCACGGCGCTTTCCAGGCGGTCAAGCAGGCGCTGGGCACCGTCGCCGTCGAGGCAGCACAGGTGGGTCACCTGCCGGTGGTGGTCGTAGATGAGGAAGGACTGCGGCCGGATGAAGTAGGCATCGGGATACGGCGAGCGGTGGCGCAGCTGGATGGGCAAGGTAAGCTGCGCGCATCCGTAGCCCAAGTAACCGATTACCCCGCCGGTAAACGGTAAATCCGGCGCGTCAAAGACCTGCGTGGATAGCTCGCGCTCGAGGGTGGTGAGGATATCGGGGGCATCGCCAAGCCGGTAGCGAAAGGAGCGGCTAAGCGGACCGGTGGCATCGCCAAGAATGCTATAGCGCCCGCGCGCGTCGGCGGAGTCCAAGAAGAAGGCGTCGTTGCCGTCTGCCTGCAGCGCCGCGAAGACCCGTGGGCAGTCAATCGCGCCGGGGACCTCGCGGTGGAGCAGGCGAAAACCGCCGAGGAAATTGCGCAGCAGGGTCGCGCCGTGCTGGGTGAGTACCGATTCGGGGTGGAATTGCACGCCCCAATGCGGCAGGCCATCGACTTTGAGGGCCTGGACGGTGCCGTCCTCGCTGCGGGCGTGCACGGTGATGCCGGGGGCGGGCTCAATGTGCAGCGAGTGGTAGCGCACCGCCTGAAAATCCTGCGGGATGGTGGCGAAAATTCCCTCGCCGGAGTGGCTGATGGTGGATACGAAGCCGTGGCGCGGTTCGGGCGCGCGGCGTATGCGGGCACCGGCGAGCATCGCCAATCCCTGGTGGCCAAGGCAGACGCCGAGCAGGGGAATTCGCGCTGCGGCGGCCGCCTCGATAACGCGCCGGGACATGCCAAAGTCGTTGTCTTCCTCCGGGGTCCCTGGACCAGGGGAGATAACCACGTGGCTGAACTCGCCGGCGCGCACGTGCTCTGGGATGCCGGCGGCCTCGCCCGCGGGAACGACGAGCGGCTCGGTTCCGGAGACCTCTGCGATGAGGTGCGCGAGGTTAAACGTGTACGAGTCGTAATTATCAATGAGCAGGATCATCAAAGGCAGAGTCTATAGCCCAGCGCGCCCCACGCGTAACTTGCTCCACGCGAGGGCTAACTACTGGGTTATGACCAATCAATTGACGGATGTCACACTGCGCTGTAAGGTTAACTTTAAGTTAACAAAAAGCAAACGGGGAAAGAATCCAGAAAAGGGGATAACAATGAACCAGTTTGAAACCCTCCGCCAAGACCTACACACCAAGTACGGTCACGGATATACCCGTGCTGACATCGATGCGAAGCTGGACGAGGTCATCGCCAAACACACCGCCAACGCCGAGCTCGTGGAATTCATCCCCGTGCTGGTAGAGCGCGAGGTGCGCGAGTTCTTCGGCGCCCACCGCATCCACGTTCGCTTCGCCGCGGGCAATAACCACGCCCTGGCCAAGGCCGCAGCGGACCTCACCAAAAAGCACGCCGGTGCGGCGCTCTACGTCGATACCGCCGCCGCCCACCCGGAAAATGACGGCAATGACCACCTGGCCCACGTCATGAGCGAGCGCGGCATGGGCCAGGCGCCCAAGAAGTACCTCGAAGAGGTGCGGACCGTGGCCATGCCGGATTACATCGTGTACCTGGGTCGCGAGGTCGAGCGCGATGAGGCCGGCAAGGACATCAAGATCTGGGACATCGCCCCGGCTGAGACCGTTGAGCAGGCCCGCGAGCTTGCCGATGACCTAGAGGCTCGCGTCTACTACATGCTGAACAAGCTGGGCATCGACCCGGTAACTGAATCCGTGCGCGTCTAGCCTAAGGCAGGGCGAAAGCAAAAAGGGCTGAGGGAAACCTCAGCCCTTTCATCATGCATGCAGTGTACTTCCATTCCGGTGGTAGGCCAGATAGAGCGGGCGGCGCGAGCGGAAGCCCGCGGCGTCGAAGACAGGGGTTAAGTAGCAGGAGGGGATCCGGACACTTTTAAGAATATTGGGGTTGCCCGCAAATAGCGGTTGCGTCCTTTCGTGTGGTGTCGTTTTTATAGAAGAGTTGGCCTATTCAGGCGTCATTGGTTTCCGTGGTGTTGCTGGTAAGCGGCTGAATGCGAGCCCTGTGGTTAAGGACAGGGCTAGTGCCATTGCCCATATTCTCTTTGAGAATGGTGTAAAGAAAATCAATTGACTTAAGTCCGCGCATTTTAGAGGGACAACCCTTATCGTAGGTAGAATTGCTACCTACGTAGGTTATCGACCTATCTTGGGTTGAAATATTTGTTGGAGGTTTCGTGAAGCAATGGACTCGTAAAATTGCATCTTCGGTGTTGCCCTTGTCGATTCTGGCGATTCTTTCAAAGGGAGAGTCATACGGTTATGAGATCAGAAAGATGCTCGTAAGTTTCAATCTTGGAGATTTTAAAAGCGGTACGGTGTATCCGCTTTTAACTCGGTTGGAGGAAGAAGGGCTCATTGCTTCGAGATGGGCGGAATTACATGATGATCCTCCTCGGAAAATGATTCAGATTACAGACGCCGGTCGAGATGCTCTCAAGGAGGGCGTCCAGGACGTGGAGTACTTACTAAGCGGTATCCGCAATGTGATGGAAGGGAAATAGCATGAGCACTCTCAATGACGAATACCTGAAAAGTCTGGCTCGGGAGCTTAGGTTAAGGTCAGTCTCCGAATCGGATATTAATCAAGAAATTCTAAGAGTCATGGAAAGTGACGGTGCTGGGGTTAACTTGAGGAACGAGTTTGGAGCCCCTGATGAATATGCGGAAGCGCTCTACCCAAATCGTCCTAAAAAGCAGTTCTACCTTTTTACGGCTATTGGAATTGCCCTTGCAGTTATAGGCTTCGTTACCTTGCATGTCTTGTTTAAAGGCGATGAGGCTTCCAGCGCAGTATCGTTAGTTAAATTTATTCCACTTATTTGCATGCCGATTGGTATAGCTATTGACGTAAAAAGATTCTCTAAAGTCTAAATTCGTCATCGGATCCAGCCTTTAGAGAAGTCGGACCCTTTCTGCAATTCCCGCCTGCGGCACGGCGGGTGTGTCACACCAGAGAGTGTCTGATGGTTTGTGTGTGGGAACCTAACCTGCATAAGGAGGGGCCTGACCCCCGACGTGTCCACTTTCCGGGGGTCAGGCCCGAATTGAGAATGCTACTATCGCAATCAATCGCGGATGATGATATTGCACACTTCAACTGCTTTAACATCGTCCGCCGAAAAGTCTAGGCAGTTTCGTTGTCAACTAAAGGACGTTAGGTCATGTCAGAACTTGTACGACTAGAGCGTCTTTGTAAGGCCTACCCCAATCAAGAAAAGCCCGCAGTCGACAACGTTTCGCTAAGCATCGACAAGGGTAGTGTCTACGGTTTAATTGGGCGCAACGGTTCAGGGAAAAGTAGTTTAGCTCGAATCCTCACCGGCCTACTACGCCCTACTTCCGGCCATATCTGGATAAATGAAGGCAGAGATGCGTCCGCGACCTCTGACTGGCAGAGGTCAAATGTCGCATATTTGTCGCAATCTCCCCTAGCCCTAAACACTATGACTGTAAAGGAATCAATGGATTTCTTTGGTCGGCTGTACAGGACGAAGTCATCGAACAAGCAGCAGAAATGTCTCCTAGAGAAGCTAGGCATTCTTCGATTCCACAATCAAGAGGTGAGATCGCTATCTGGTGGACAAAGTAAACTTGTCCAACTTGCGATCGCTATCTCCTCAAACCGCCCTTTCGTCATTCTGGATGAGCCCACGAATGAGCTGGATGCGCTAAATCGCCGTCTAGTATGGGACGAAATTGAGGCCCTCTCTCATAAGGGAGTTACCGTATTGGTAATCACTCATGCAGTCTCCGAAGTTGAATCCTGCTTAACCCATCTCGGAATTATGGATAAAGGACGGCTCATTGCTAACGGCACGGTTAACCAAGTCATGCAAAACGTTCAAAATAGACGAACCATTGCGTACCGCACTGCATCCAATAGTGATAAAAGTTCAAAACCTTGGGAGCAGATAGTAGATGTCGACCAAGTTCCGAGAATTGTCTCGAAACTATGTCACGAAGGAGCCGACGATATTACTATCAGTTCACCCAATCTCGAGGATGTTTTTGTCAACCTAATCGCATCCAAATCGAATAAAGCATGAGTAACACTCTTACATTTACGCGCATACAGCTGACCAATTGGCGATGGTCTTGGCCGTCCATGCTGCTTACTGGAATTGTCGTTCCTGTTCTAATGTCCTTAGGACTTGGTGTGTACGCACAAAATTCAGGCGGGGCCGCCGTTGAGTACGCTGTTATTGGTGGTCTATCGTTTTCTTTACTATTCGAGCTGCAGGGGAAAATTGCCACCAATATTTCCTTTATGAAGGCGAATGGAGCCCTAGATCAACTAGCGGCTACTGGGGCGAAGCGCCTCCAGTTTGTTGTGGGGAGCTTTATCGCCTTTAGCCTCTTAGCTACTCCTTCACTGCTCATAACCCCAGTTGCGGTAGTTAAGATTCTCGGGCTTTCTTTATCTCCTTCTTTCACTATCATTCCTTCCCTAGTTTTTGCTGGTTGTACTTTCCTTTCTGCCGGAATGATAATTGGAGCATTATGTTCCAGCCTTGAGCAGGCATCTTCCATCTCATTGTTATTGGCCATTACGCTGCTAAGTCTCGGCCCGGTTGCCGTTCCTGAAGACTTGTTGCCTTCGTGGCTTCAGATAGTGGGAGAAGCCAACCCGGCTGTCCACATAAGTGAAGCCATTAGATACGGCCTCTTTGGCGGCGATGGAATCCCCTGGGGATCCATAGCATATTTAGTGGGTGCCACTGTCGTCTTGCTTCTTGGTGCTGTGGTTTTTCTACCCTGGCGGCATAAACGGGTATAAACGTTGTTTTCCCACGTGAACTGTCCCAGGTTTTGTTCCGTTTGAGTAGATGGGAAAATCTGGAATATGCCAAGAAAATTTGACTAGGATGCCAAGGACCGTGTGGTCCGAGAGTGTCGGAGATTTTGTGTGTGGGGCTCTGATTTGAAAGGAGCTTCACCGATAATGACTACGGTATCCCCGCAGAAGAATTATGACCCGTCTAGGGTCAACGAGATCAGCGAGAAGCTGATGGAAAACCTTTAAGCTTGCCAGTCTAATCGGTGACTTGTCGACCTCGACTGACGATGCCAGCGAGCTTGTGCACGGCCATGTTGCAGGCCTCGGTTAACGCCGGGCTGCAGGCTGAAATGGATGCTCATTTGGGCTACGAGTATTCCGACCGTATGGCGAAAGCTCAGGTTGACCGCGGCCAAGGCAATAACTTCCGAAATGGGGCCTATACCTAAACCGTTGACTCTGGCTACGGCCGGCTTGAGGTAGTTATGCCCAGAGACCGCGTGGGTAGGTTTGTTGCGCGGATGGTGCCGAAGGCGCACGCCGGTTGACCGAACTCGATGACATGATCATCTCGTTGTACGCCGGCGGTATGACGGTGCGTGACATCCAGCATCACCGTGTGTCCACCATCGGGCTGGATATCAGGTGTCTACCAAACAGGGGTCAGGTCCCTTTTGCTACTTAACCCGAAGACACATCCGCGTGTAAACCCGAGTAATCCTCATAAAACAACTACGCTAAATCGCTGACTACTGTTTAAATAGTTTGGAGAATCGAAGCAATCGTGACTGCCAACAACACCACGGCTTATGAGCCCCTGCAGCGAATCTTGCTGCCCAAGCGCGGCGAACCCTTTGACGTACGCATGCTCTACCTCATCGAGGCGGAGCAAAACCGCGAGCGCTTAAGCTGGACAAACCGCACCGCCGTGACCATCCCGGCCGGCGAGGAAGCCTCCTTTGAAACCTACTTCAACGCCTTCCCAGCCTCCTACTGGCGCCGCTGGTCGCAATTGCGCTCGGTGGTCCTAAGCCTGGAGATCGAGGGCCAGGCCAACGTGTCTTTGTACCGTTCTAAACAGGATGGCCAGCGCATCTCCGTGGCCAACCACCTCGTGGGTACGGGTCACCACGAGTTTGAGCTGCCGCTGAAGAACTTCGAGGACGGCGGCTGGCTGTGGTTCGATGTCACCGCGGAAAAAGAAACCACGTTGTCGGATGCAGCCTGGTGCTCCCCGCAGGCCCCGGCGGCGCAGACGCTTCCCGATGGCACCGAGCTCGCCCCTTCCGAAAAGCGCGTCGCCGTCGGCATTCCCACCTTCAACCGCCCCACGGATGCCGTCGCCGCCCTGCAGGCGCTGGCAGAAGATCCCGTGGTGGATGAGATCATTGACTTCGTCCTCATGCCAGACCAAGGCAATCAGCACCCCGCCGATGAGCCCGGTTACGACGAAGCGGTAACGCACTTTGGCGATCGCTTCCGCGAATTCCGCCAGGGTAACCTCGGCGGTTCCGGCGGTTATTCCCGCATCATGTACGAGGCGCTGGAGAACACCGATTCGCCCTTCATCTTGTACATGGACGATGACATTGCCATCGAGCCGGACTCCGTGCTGCGCGCGGTACAGGCCGCGCGCTATGCGGAAAAGCCGATCATCGTTGGTGGACAGATGCTCAACCTGCAGGAGCGCTCCCAGCTGCGCACCACCGGTGAGCAGGTCAATCGCTCCGACTTCATGTGGGGCGCGGCCCCGCACGCCGTGTACGACCACGACTTTGCCAAGTACCCGCTGCGCGCCATCGGCACGCAGGAGACCCGCCTGGATCCAAAGAAGTACGATTCCCGCGACCTGCACCGCCGCGTGGACGTGGAATACAACGGCTGGTGGATGTGCCTCTTCCCGCGCGTGGTGGCAGAGACCAACGGCCAGCCACTGCCGCTATTTATCAAGTGGGACGATACCGAGTACTCGTTGCGCGCCGCCCGCAATGGCTTCCCCACGGTGACCTGGCCGGGCGCTGCCATTTGGCACATGGCCTGGGCGGATAAGGACGATGCCATTGACTGGCAGGCCTATTTCCACCTGCGCAACCGCCTGATCGTGGCCTCGCTGTACCACGATGGCGCGGTATCCGGCATTACCAGGTCCATCTTTAAGTCCACGCTCAAGCACACCATGTGCATGGAATACTCCACCATGGCCATCCAAATCGAGGCCATGAAGGATTTTCTGGCGGGGCCGGACCGCCTCTTCGATATCTTGGATACCTCGTTGCCGCGCATCGCGGAGATCCGCAAGAACTACTCGGACGCGGTCATCATCGAGTCCGCGGACCAGCTGCCGGCGCCGACCGGCGCGCCGGGCGTTCCCACCCGCAATGTGGGCGGGCGCCTGGGCAAGGTCAAAAAGCTGCCATGGGCGGCCAAGGGCCTCAAGCACCTGCTGAGCAAGGAGGATCCGGCGCACCACGCGGCACCGCAGCTAAACCTCACCCCAGAAGAGGCGCGCTGGTTCACCCTCTCCCGCCTGGATTCCGCCACCGTATCCACCGCCGGCGGCACGGGCGTGGCCTTCCGCAAGCGCGACCGCGATTTGGCCAAGGAGCTTATCGCTGAAACCCGTGGCCTGTTGAAGGAAATTGAAGAAAACTTCGATGACCTGCGGGCACGCTACCGCGCCGCGTTGCCAGAATTGACCGCGCGGTCCTCCTGGAAGAAGGTTTTTGATGCCCAATAAGCTTTCCATCGCAGAATCCCGCGTCCTGGAATCCATCCAGAACGCCGCCTTTGATGTGCCGGGAGTGCTGCCCACCGCCCGCGGATTAAGCCACTTGGGCGAGCACGCCCTGGGCTGGTTGGGCAGCGCGGCCTTAGGCGCCAGCTTGGACAAAAAGCGCCGGGAAGACTGGATTCGGATCGGTGCCGCAGCGTTTATCGCGCATGCGGCAAGCGTGGTGCTCAAGCGCATCGTGCGGCGCAAGCGGCCCGACTATTCCTACGTGCGCGTTGGGGTCAAGACTCCCTCGCGCCTGTCCTTCCCGTCCTCGCATGCCACCTCCACCACCGCCTTCTTGGTGGGCCTTTCCCGCCTGACGGGGTCCAAGGTTCCGCTTATGGGAGTGCCGGTGATGATGGCATCGCGTATGGTGCTCGGGGTGCATTATCCAACCGATACCGTCGCGGGCGCAGCCATTGGCGCTGCCACCGCGCGGGCAATGACGAAGGAGAAAGACGCATGAGTGAGGCTGAGAATCAGCACTTTCTCTATTCGGAGCCGCATACGTCCGGTGTCGATACCGGCCGCAAGCGCAAGCCGCCGAAGAATTTGGCCGATGGCATGGTCAAGGCCCTGCGCCCGAAGCAATGGGTAAAAAACATCCTCGTGCTGGCCGCGCCCGCCGCGGCCGGTGCGGACTCGCTCTTTCATGGGCGCGTGCTTGTCGATGTCCTCCTAGCCTTCATCGTCTTCTGCCTCGGCGCCTCTTCCATCTACCTAATCAATGACGCCAAGGATTGGCGCGAGGACCAGGAGCACCCCACCAAGCGCTTCCGCCCGATCGCCTCGGGTGTGCTGCCCATCAAGGTGGCCTATGTCATGGCCGTGGTGTTCGTTGGCCTGTCCATTGGGCTGTCCTTCTTGGCCACGGCGGGGCTAGAGCTCGCCATCGTCATGGCGGTCTACATTGCCCTGCAGCTGGGCTATTGCTTTGGCTGGAAGCACATTCCAGTCATCGATATCGCGCTGGTCTCCTCCGGATTCATGCTGCGCACCATGGCTGGCGGCGTGGCGGCCGATATTGAGCTTTCGCAATGGTTCTTGCTGGTCGCCGCCTTTGGTTCCCTCTTTATGGCCTCCGGTAAACGCTATGCCGAAATCCTGCTGGTGGAAAAGACCGGTGCGAAAATCCGCAAGTCCCTGCAGGGCTATACGCCAACCTACCTGCGCTTTGTGTGGACGCTAGCGGCTACCGCCGTGGTGATCTTCTACTCCCTGTGGGGCTTTGAGCTGGCTAATGCCGCAACCTCCGGTGGCGTGTGGTACCAGATTTCCATGGTGCCGTTTACCATCGCCATCCTGCGCTATGCCGCCGACGTGGACCGCGGTCAAGGTGGTGCGCCGGAAGAAATCGCGTTGGGGGACCGCACCCTGCAATTCCTCGCCATCGCCTGGCTGGCTTGTATCGCCATGGCCGTCTACGTCATGCCATTGGTCTAGGCAGCGGCGGATTTTCGATGTAGCAAATTCCGATCGGACTGATACACTCTATCCTCGTGTTTAACACCGATAACAAGGCCCTCGCGCGCTGGAGCATTCCAGCCTCGGCTCTTGTCATCGGTGTTTTGTCTTTGTGGGGCGGTTTCGCCCGCCGCTGGATTTCCGATGATGGGCTTATCGTCCTGCGCACCGTCCGCAACCTAGAGGCCGGTAACGGTCCGGTATTCAATGTGGGCGAGCGCGTTGAGGCCAATACCTCCACGCTGTGGCAATACCTCATCTTAGCGGTGCGGTGGGTCAGCAATGCTGAACTAGAATCCATCGCCATCTACCTCGGGCTGGTCCTAGCCGTGGCGGCGATGGTGCTGGGCACGTGGGCATCGGCAAGCATGCACTCCGGCATCGTGCTCCCGGCCGGCGCCTTGGTTTATGTGGCGCTGCCGCCGGCGCGTGACTTTTTTACCTCCGGCCTGGAATGGGGCCTGTGCCTATTTTACCTGGCCATGCTGTGGTGGCTGCTGCTGCAGTGGGCGCGCCCGCACCGCCACGAGCGAGGGAATTCCGCCGCGTATTGGCTCGCCTTTTGGGCCGGGCTGTCCTGGCTCATCCGCCCCGAGCTGGCACTGTACGGCGGCATCGTTGGAATCGTGCTGTTGATTTCCACGCGCTCGTGGAAAGTGCTGGCCATCGCCCTGCCGCTGCCCTTGGGCTACCAGATTTTCCGCATGGGATATTACGGCCTATTGACCCCGCATACGGCGGTGGCGAAATCCGCCAGCGGCTCCGAATGGGGAAAGGGCTTTACCTACCTCGGTGATTTCATTGGGCCCTACTGGTTGGTGCTGCCGCTTGCCGTGCTGGTGGTAGCCGCACTCTGGAAGGCTGAGCTGCGCCCGCCGCAGCTGCGCTCTACCGCAAGCGCCGTCTACCTCTTTGTCGGCACCGCGGTGCTGCACACCCTGTATGTCCTGCGCGTGGGCGGCGATTTTATGCACGGCCGCATGCTGCTTTTGCCGCTTTTTGCCGCGCTGCTTCCCATTTTTGTGGTGAACCTGCGGTTGTGGGTGGCCTCGGCCGCCTGCGGGGTGTGGGCCATTGTCATTGCGCTGCGCGGGCACCCGGTGGATCCAGCCGTCTATGACAGTGATATTTCCATTGTGGACGAGCGCGATTTTTGGACCCACGCCACGCAGATGGATACACCGCCCCGCCACCACGAAGAATTCCTGCGCAGGGAGATGATGCACGGCTATACGGACGCGATTAAGGAGCTGGAGGACGGCGATGCCATGACCTTCCGCTACCTGCAAGACGATGGCAGCCCCTCCTGGCTGGCTACCGAGGGGGATCCTTCGCGCACGGATCCGCCCACGGTCTATTTCTTGAACCTGGGGCTTACCTCCATGAATGCCCCGTTGGATGTGCGCGTGCTCGATGAGATTGGCCTGAGCAACCCGTTGGCCGCGCGCCAGCCCCGCATCGAGGGCGGGCGGATTGGCCACGATAAGAGTCTGGGCATGCCGTGGCAGGTGGCGGATTCCGCGGCCGATATTGATTCCGTACCGTTCTGGATTGATAAGGACGCGGCCCGCAAGGCCCGCACCGCGCTTAACGATGCCGATTTTCAGGAACTCTTTGCTACGTACAGGGATCCCTTAACTTGGGGCCGATTCTGGGAAAATATTAAATTTTCCCTGACAGACGGGCGGACGCTTTCCTTCTCTTCCGATCCGGGGTCTTACCTGGACTGATGGGGGAAGATGCAACATTTGGCCCGGGAGTGCATTAGACTGCTTGCTAGTTAGGCTTCTCGCGTCGGGATGTTAACGGTTCACAGATTCCGAGCGATAAAGCTAAGTGACAATTACCAAATACTTTGTGAAGGAGAAAGATGACTGCATCTATTAGGGGTCGCGTCCTTTCGGTCATCATGGCAGTCGCCGTAGCGCTGGGTCTTGCCGTAGTGGCAGGCGGCACCCAGCAGGCGCACGCAGCTCACCGCGATTTCTTGCGTGCGGACAATACTGGCACGTGCGAGTGGGACCAGGTGGGCTGGTGGGTCCAGCGCTGCGACGTGTGGTCTCAGTCGATGGGCCGCAATATCCCAGTGCAGATCCAGCCCGCAAAGAATGGCGGCAACGCTGGCCTGTACCTCTTGGACGGACTGCGTGCGACCGACCGCACCAACGCGTGGGTCAATGACGTCAACGCGGCACGTACCTACGAGCCGCACAACATCACCCTGGTCATGCCGGTAGGCGGCGAGTCTTCCTTCTACGCTGACTGGCAGGCACCCGCTAAGTACGACCCGAACGAGCCGGTCAACTACAAGTGGGAGACCTTCCTGACCAGCGAGCTTCCCGCCTACTTGGAGAGCAACTTCGGCGTGGCCCGCAATAATAACTCCATTGCTGGCCTGTCCATGGGCGCTGGTTCTGCCTTGACCTTGGCCGCAAAGCACAATGACCAGTTCCGCCAGGCGCTGTCCTTCTCTGGCTACCTGACCACGACGGTTCCGGGCGCGCAGACCTTCATGCGCTTTGCCATGCTGGATGCCGGTGGGTTCAACATCAACGCGATGTACGGCTCGCTGTTTAACCCGAAGCGTTTCCAGAATGACCCCTTGCTGCTCATCCCGCAGCTGCGCAATACCGATGTCTACATCTCCGCCGCAACCGGTATCCCGGGCGACCTTGACCGCCAGCGCTACCTCCCAGAGCACCAAGCAGCCGGTGCTGCCCTTGAGGTCGGTTCCCGCATCACCACCCACGTCTGGGAAGGTGCAGCTCGCCTGCAGGGCCTGAACCCGACCGTGGACTACCCGGCACAGGGTCTGCACAACTGGCTGCAGTTTGGCTACCAGCTGGAGAAGTCGAAGCCGCAGGTTCTCAACGTTATGAACGCTTGGTAAAAGCCGCTTAACGCTTTCGTCCCCTACCTTGTAGTAGGGGACTTTTTGCGTCTGTAATAGGGCTTGAGTTCAGCCTCGTCCGAACCGCAATAAATGGTGATATAAATTGCCTCCGGCGTGTCAGCCTTTCTTAAGCCTCAAGTTCAACTTAAACTTAAGCGCACAATAGACAGCTCACGCCGCAGGCGGCAGTCCGGAGGAGGGGAACCTTCGGAATGTAGCCGCGGTAAATCTTCAAGGACGTTTACCTATGCGCAAAAACACTTCCCCGGGCAAGGCCCGCAAGGGGCTTGCGGTAGCAGCCGTACCGACCGCCATCGCCGTTGGACTGGCCCTGCTGCCCAATGCCACAGCCCAAAGCTCACTTGGTGATATTAGCTCTGCTCAGCCAGGCGGTGGCGGCAGCCTGTCTGACCACTTTGCGCCCAAGGAACCGCCGGCTCGTACCCCAGTGGAGACCGAGTACCCAGAGGTAGAGGGCCTGCCGGATGGCGTAAAGATCAACCGTGTGGAGTACCTGTCCAACCGCCACCTGATGGTCTATATCAAGTCCGCAGCGATGCCGGATCAAGAGCAAAAGGTGCAGATCCAGCTCGCGCGCGACTGGTATTCGCAGCCGGAAAAGAAGTTCCCTGAGGTATGGGCACTCGACGGCCTGCGCGCCCGCGATGACGAGTCCGGCTGGACCATTGAGACCAATATCCTCAACCAGTACGCGGACCGCAACGTCAACCTCATCATGCCGGTGGGCGGCGAATCCTCCTTCTACTCCGACTGGCAGCAGCCGGATGCAGGCAAGAACTACAAGTGGGAGACCTTCCTGACCAAGGAATTGGTTCCCATCTTGGATAAGGAATACCGCTCCAACCAGAAGCGCGCGGTCACTGGGCTGTCCATGGGCGGTACCGCTGCGATCAACCTGGCGGAGCGCAACCCGTACCTGTTTGGTTTCGTGGGCTCGTTCTCCGGCTACCTTGATACGACCACCCGCGGCATGCCGCAGGCCATCATGGCTGCGCAGCGCGATGCCGGTGGCTTCGATTCCCGCAAGATGTGGGGCGAGCCGGGCTCGCAGGACTGGATTGACCACGATCCAAAGCTGGGCATCGAAAACCTCAAGGACATGCAGGTCTATGTCTCTGCCGGTAACGGCAAGGATGACTTTGGCAATGCCACCTCCGTGGCCAAGGGCCAGGCAAGCTTGGCCGGCATGGGCTTGGAGGTCATCTCCCGTATGTCCACCCAGACCTTCGTGGATTACGCGAAGCGCGCCAATGTGGAGCCTGTGGTGCAATTCCGCCCCTCCGGCGTGCACAGCTGGGAATTCTGGCAATTTGAGATGCAAAATGCATGGCCCTACATTGCGGATGCCCTCAACATTGACAAGGCCGACCGCGGTGCGGACTGTCAGACCGAAGGCGAGATCGCCAAGGCCACCAAGGAAGGCCACATCGGTTCCTGCCTGAATAACGAATATGACGTTGCCGATAAGGGCAAGGCACAAGACTTCGAAACCGGTACGGCGTACTGGTCCCCGGAGACCGGTGCGCACGCCCTGCACGGCCGCATTGGCGCCCGCTATGCGGAAATCGGTGGCCCTACCTCCTGGTTGGGCTTCCCGAAGTCCGATGAACTTAAGACGCCAGATGGCAAGGGACGCTTCGTGCACTTTGAACACGGTTCCATTTACTGGAGCCCAGAGACCGGCGCCTGGGAAATTACCAGCGACATGTTTAAGAAGTGGGGCGAGAAGGGCTACGAAGGCGGCGATCTGAAGTACCCGACCGGCGCGGTCAAGAAGGTGGGCGAAGGCTTTACCCAGGAATTCCAAAACGGCATTCTGACCCGCAACCCGGACGGCAAGAACCAGGTGTCCTTTGGTGCCATTGGCAAAAAGTACAAGGATATGGGCGGTGTCGAATCCCCACTGGGCTTCCCCACGGACGGCGAGAAGAAGGTCGAGGGCGGCTTCTTCCAGGAGTTTGAACATGGCTCCATCTACTGGTCCCCAGAATCCGGCGCGCACTACATCTTGAAGGGCGCCATCATGGATGAATGGGGTAAGAAGGGCTGGGAGCACGGCGAATTTGGCTGGCCCACCTCTGATTACTCCGAAATCGCAGCTGGTGGATTGAAGCAGGAGTTCCAGCACGGAACGATCAGTGAAGTCATGGGCCGCGTACAGACTGAAAAGAAGTAAGCATGCGTAAATTAGCCCTCGTAGGAGCGGTCTTATGCCTCGGCTTGGCAGGGTGTGACTCTGCCACCGTGGATAGTGACTCCGGCAATGACACTTCGGTGGCGCCGCTGTCGCGCGAAAAGACCTCCGAAGAATCGACCACGAGCAGTAGCGAGTCTGCATCTCGCAGTGCTTCCTCCTCGCAGGAGCCCTCCGAGTCCAAGGACGATTCCAAGGGCTCCGCTGAGCCGCGGAACGGCTCTGGTTCCGCGAACTCCCCGGAGGACCGCGGTGCCCGCGAGATCTCTGAAATCCCGTCCGCGCAGCTGCCCAAGGAAGAGGCTGCGTATCTGGATTCGTTGAAGGATGCAGGCGTGAACGTCGATGGGGTAGAAGATCAGCTCCTCGGTGCTGGCCAGGGCGCTTGCGGCGAGGATGAAATCACCATTCCCGCAGTGGCCGGGCAACTGATTGAGCAGCAACGCTCTGATAAGGACTTTGACGAGCTCACCAAGCTGCTGCAGGACAACGCACGTTCAGCACTTTGCTAGCTTCCTTTGAGGTTTTCCGGGTACAACTAGTTCATGCGAAAAATCATTACCGTCGTTGCCGTCCTCGCCCTCCTTGTTGTGATCGGCGCGGGGGCGGTGCATTACCTCACGACCTCGGACTCGGCGGGGCCTAGCGCCCCCGAGGAGTCAGAGTCTGCGGCACCACCGGAGCAACCCCAGCCGGATTGGTGCCCGGCCGTGGAGTTTATTTCCGCGCCAGGAACCTGGGAATCCGCGGCCGACGATGATCCCCTCAACCCTTCTGCTAATCCGCGCTCATTCATGCTGTCTATTACGCAGCCGTTGCGGGAGGCCTACGGGGATGATGTGAAGGTGTGGACCCTTCCGTATACTGCGCAATTTAAAAATATCAATGCGCAGGAGGAGATGAGCTACGACGATTCCCGCAATGAGGGCACCGCGAAGATGAATGAAGAGCTGCGCGGCATGCACGATAGCTGCCCACAGACCAAGTTCATTTTGAGCGGATTTTCCCAAGGCGCGGTCATCGCCGGCGATGTGGCCGATGATATTGGCGGTGGCGAAGGCGTGATCCCCGCGGAAAATATCGCGGGCGTGGCGCTGATCGCAGATGGCCGGCGTGAAAACGGCGTGGGCCAAAATCCAGGCCACGCGCTCGGCGGAATCGGTGCCGAGATTGCCTTGGAGCCCGTCTCCGGGCTCGTCCAGCCCATCGTGCCCGGAGCTACCATGCGCGGCGCGCGCCCGCACGGCTTCGGCGAGCTCGCGGATAGGACCTTCCAAATCTGTGCCCCAGATGATTCCGTGTGCGATGCGCCCACCGGCGTGGGCAATGGTTTGGAACGCGCCAAGGACTTGATCGGGGCCAATGGGGTGCACGCGCAGTACGCCAGCAACGACGGCGTGATTGATGGGACTACTGCGAACCAGTGGGTCGTGGATTGGGCACATCGGGTGATTGATGCCGTGTAACATGAGGCGCTACAACATCGATATTTTTTAAAACAAAACCATTTACCAAAGGAGAATCGATGGATATACAGCAACTCATGGGGAAGTTCTTTGATGCCGAGGGCAATATCGCCCTCCCGGCAGAGCTCACCTTGGCGGGCCTGGCGGAGACCCTCTACCAAGCAGAGACGGATACCTCGCAGGTTGTAATCCGCCAGTGGCTCTACGATGAGGGAGATACCTTCCGTGAGCTCAACCGCCAAGAGATCAATACACGGATCAAAGTGGTGGCAGGGCGCCTGCAACAGGTCGCAGAACCCGGTACCCGTGTGGCCATCCTGGCGGGCAACTCCCCCGAGTACCTCTTCGGTTTCTTGGGCGCGATGTACGCGGGAATGACCCCGATTCCGCTCTATGATCCGAATGAGCCAGGCCACGCGGATCACCTCAAGGCGGTCTTTGCTGACTGCGAGCCCACCGTTGTGTTGACCAACCGCGTATCGGCCGCAGCGGTGCGCACCTATTTCTCCACCGAGCGGGAGCGCCCGCGCGTCATCTCCATCAATGCGCTGCCAGATTCCTTGGCGGCGTCGTGGAAGCCGGTTGCCGGCGAGGGCGTGGAATCCACCGCCTTCTTGCAGTACACCTCCGGCTCAACGCGCACCCCTGCCGGCGTGGAGCTGAGCAACCGCGCGATCCTGGTCAATGTGCTGCAGATCTTCCACGCGATCAACATGCAGTTCCCGCCGCGCGTGGTCTCGTGGCTGCCGATGCACCACGATATGGGCATCATCTTGGCGCTATTCACCACGATCCTGGGCATCGAATTGGATTTGATGACCCCGCGCGATTTCATCCAGCACCCCAACCGGTGGGTTGAGCGCATCAGCCGCCAGCCGGGTGAGGAGAAGAAGACCTATACCGCCGTGCCCAATTTCGCCCTGGAATTGGCCGCGCGCTACGGCAAGGACGCGGATTTCTCCAACGTCGATGGCATCCTCATTGGTTCTGAGCCGGTGACGGAACCGGCGGTGCAGAAATTCCTGGACACCTTCAGCGTCGAGCGCTCCGTGCTGCGCCCTTCCTATGGTTTGGCGGAAGCCACCCTCATCGTTTCTACCGCACAGGGTGACAAGCGCCCGATCATCTCCCACTTCAACCGCGAGAAATTGGCGGACGGTAAGGCGGTTATTGAAGAAAAGTCTGCGGCAACGGTTGCCTTCGCCTCTAATGGCCAGGGCGTCTCGTTCCAGCACCTGGCCATCGTGGATCCTGAAACCAGGGCCGAGGTCCCAGAGGGCACCATTGGTGAAATCTGGGTGCATGGGCAAAATATGGCAACGGGCTATCTCAACCGCCCAGAAGAAACCGCGGCTACCTTCCGCAATACCCTGGGCGAGCGCATCCAGGATGGCCTGCCGGAGGATGATTGGTGGATGGCCACCGGCGATCTCGCCACCATCATCGAGGGCGAGCTGTATATCACCGGGCGGCTTAAGGATCTCATCGTCGTCGCCGGGCGCAACCACTACCCGCAAGATATTGAAGGCACCGTGCAGGACGCATCCGCGCACGTGCGCCCAGATTCCGTCGCCGCCTTTGCCGTAGAGGGCGAAAACTCAGAGTCCTTGGTTCTCTTGGTGGAGCGCGCCGATGACGCGGATCCATCTGGCGATGCCGCCGCCGGTGAGGCGATTCGCACGGCCGTGACGAAGAATCACGGCATTACCCCGAGCGATATCGTGTGGAAGGCACCGGGCGAAATTAAGCGCACCTCCTCGCATAAGATTGCCCGCCGCGTGGCAAAAAAGGACTACCAAGCTTAAAGCCGGATTCGGACGTTAAGTTAACAAGGTGACAAAATAGAGCGATATAGGTATTTGTCGTTCTATTAACCCCACTAGGAAAGACGGTTTATGACCATCGAGCAACTTCGTGCATGGCTGCGTGACTGGGTATCCCAGGCCACGGGCGTTGCCGCCACAGAGATTTTAGATTCCACCCCACTGGAAAATTATGGTCTTTCCTCACGAGATGCCGTAGTGCTATCGGGTGAATTAGAAAATCTCTTAGGCACGCGGCTCGATGCCACGGTGGCGTATGAGTACCCCACGATTGAGCTCCTAGCCAATCGCCTGCTCACTGAGCCCGCGGGGCGGCGCGACGATGCCCCGCGCGTGCAGCACTCGACTCGCGCTGCGCAGGGTACTGATATTGCGGTTATCGGCTTGTCCGGCCGTTTCCCAGGCGCCAAAGACGTGCCGGAATTTTGGACCATGCTCGCGGAATCGCGCGCGGGCACGGGGCCGCTGCCGGTGGGGCGGTGGTCTGAGTACAGCGCGGATCCGGTAATGAGCGAGAAGATCGCGCAGCAAAATACCGATGGCGGTTATATCGATGATGTTGCATCCTTTGATGCGGAGTTCTTCGGCCTATCGCCGTTGGAGGCCGCGAACATGGATCCGCAGCAGCGCATCCTGCTCGAGTTGGTATGGCACGCGCTGGAGAACGCTGGCCTTCCTGCCAATGAGCTGCGCGGCACGCACACGGGCGTGTACATGGGCTCGACCAATAATGATTACGGCATGCTGATTACCGCCGATCCCACGGAGATGCACCCTTATGCGCTTACGGGTAATTCCTCGGCAGTCGTCGCCAACCGCATTTCCTATGCCCTGGATTTCCGCGGTCCATCCATCAATGTGGACACGGCCTGCTCGTCTTCCTTGGTTGCGGTCGACCATGCCATCAAGGATCTGCGCACCGGCGCCGCCGATGTAGCGCTGGCAGGTGGCGTGAATATCTTGGCCGCTCCGCACGCCTCCACCGCCTTTTCGGAATTGGGTGTCACCTCTCCTACCGGCGCCATTCATGCTTTTTCCGATGACGCCGATGGCATCGTGCGTGCCGATGCCGCCGGCGTGCTGGTGCTCAAGCGCCTAGAGGACGCGGAGGCCGATGGTGATGAAATCCTAGCCGTCCTCAAGGGCTCTGCCGTCAATTCTGATGGCCACTCGAATGGCCTGACCGCACCCAATCCAGAAGCGCAAGAAGACGTGCTGCGCCGCGCCTACGCGGATGCGGGCGTGGCGCCCGAGGACGTAGATTATGTGGAGGCCCACGGTACGGGCACCATCTTGGGCGATCCCATCGAGGCCAGCGCGCTCGGTCGCGTGCTGGGCGCTGGGCGCGGCATCGAATCGCCCGTGCTCTTGGGCTCTGCCAAGACCAATATTGGCCACTCCGAATCCGCAGCGGGCGTCGTGGGCCTTATCAAGGTCATCGAGGCCATGCGGCACGATATTATCCCCGCGAATATCAATTACGCTGGCCCGAACCGCTATATCGATTTCGTGGCCGAGCGCCTCGAGGTCGTTGAAGACCCGCGCGAGTGGCCGGAATACTCCGGGAAAAAGGTGGCCGGCGTATCGGGCTTTGGCTTTGGCGGCACGAATGCCCACGTCGTCTTGACGGATTACCAGGGCACCCCGCGTACCAGCGAGCCGCAGCTATCCACCGACACGGTGGCGCTGCCGGTCTCCGGCCTCTTGCCCTCCCGCCGCGCGCGTGCGGCGGGGCTGCTCGCGGATTTCTTAGAGGCAGAACAGCCAGACTTGGCCGATGTAGCGCGCACGGTCGCGCGCCGCAACCACGCGCGCTCGCGCGCCGTCGTCATGGCCAGCTCCATTGAAGAGGCCATTAAGCGCCTGCGCCAGGTGGCCGAGGGCAAGGTGTCTGTCGGCATCGCCGCGGCGGATTCCCCGCAGGTGCAGGGGCCGGTCTTCGTGTACTCCGGCTTTGGTTCCCAACACCGCAAGATGGCAAAGGACATGATGGCTCTCTCGCCGCTGTTTAGCGCGCGGCTGAAAGAACTCGACGAGGTCGTTGATTTCGAGTCGGGCTGGTCCATCCTGGATATCGTTGAAGACGACTCCCAAACTTATGACACGGAAACGGCGCAGGTTGCCATCACCGCCATCCAGATTGCACTGACGGACCTATTGGCCTCCTTCGGCGTGCGCCCAGCGGGCGTTATGGGCATGTCCATGGGCGAGATCGCCGCGGCCTATGCCGCGGGTGGCATTTCCGCGCAGGATGCGATGATCATTGCCTGCCACCGCGCGCGCTTGATGGGTGAGGGAGAGGCATCGCTAAGCGAGGCTGACCAAGGCGCCATGGCCGTGGTCGAGCTGTCCGCCGAGGACATCGCCGCCCTCGATGTATCCATCGAACCAGCCGTCTATACCGGCCCCGGCATGACCACCGTGGGTGGGCCGCGCCAGGCGGTACTGGACCTGGTGGAAAAACTCGATGGGGAAGGAAAATTCGCCCGCGCGCTCAACGTGAAGGCGGCGGGGCATACCTCCGCCGTCGATCCGATTTTGGGCGAGCTCGAAGCGGCCATCGCCGGCATGGAGGCCCACCCGCTGCACACAACGCTCTTTTCCTCCGTGGATAAGGGCGAGGTCTACCGCCCCGGCGCCACCGTCCACGATGAGGATTACTGGCTGCGCATGACCCGGTACCCTGTGTATCTGCAGGACGCTACGGAACAGGCCTTTGCCGCAGGCCACACCCAGCTGGTGGAGATTTCGCCGAACCCGGTGGCGCTCATGGGGCTTATGTCTACCGCGTTTGCCGTGGGCAAGGCCGATGCGCAATTGCTGTATAGCCTAAAGCGCAAGGTGGATCCCACCGAGTCCTTGTTGGATCTATTGAGCAAGCTCTACGTAACCGGAACCCCGGTGAATTTTGCCGCCGTAGTGGGCTCGGGCGCGCAGGCAGAAGCGCCGTATACCCAGTTCAACCGCCAGCGCTTCTGGACCAATGCGCGGCCCTCGGCTGGGGTCTCCGGTCTGCCCGGTACTCGCGTGAACCTGCCGGAGGGCAAGGTGGCTTTTTCCACCAACGCGGATCAGGCCCCGTCCACGCTGGCCATCGTGGAGGCCGCCGCAGAAGCGGTGCAGCCTGGGGCACACATCGTGGCCGCGGAGGAACACCGCGATCTCCCGCCGTACGGGGAAATTACCACCGTGGTCACCACGTCCATCGGCGGCATGTCCATCGCCGTCTACAGCGTGCAGGAGACCCGGACTGAGCTCTTGGCGGAAGGTTTTGCCTCCGGCCTGGACTTGGGCGCGGGTGCGATCCCTGGGGTCGCGGCGGTGCCAGAGGGCAGCGCCGCCCCGGAGCCGACTGCCGATGACGCGGGTGTAGACGCGGTGCGTTGGGATCCGCGGCAAGAGACCGTCGAGGACCGCCTGGCGCTTATCGTGTCCGAATCCATGGGCTATGACGTCTCGGATCTGCCGCGCGAGCTGCCGCTGATTGACTTGGGCCTCGATTCCCTGATGGGCATGCGCATTAAAAACCGCGTGGAAAATGACTTCCAGATTCCACCGCTGCAGGTGCAGGCGCTTCGCGATGCCTCCTTGGCAGACGTCATCACCATGGTCGAGGAGGCCGTTGCCGGCGGCCGCATAGATAATAGTGAGAACAGTGCCGATGCTGCTCCGGCTACCGAGTCCGCGTCCGCAGCAGACGAGACCACCCAAGACTCGGAGCAGGGCGTGGGCGTCGCCCCGCGCGATGCCTCTGAGCGCATGGTCTTTGGCACGTGGGCAAGCATTACCGGCAAGGCCCCGGCGGGCGTGACCTCGCCGCTTCCGGAAATCTCTGCAGAAGTGGCCGCACAGATTGCCCAGCGCTTGCGCGATCGTGCCCACATCGATGTCACCGCGCAGCAGGTCCTCGACGCTGAGGCGCTGGAAACCTTGGCTGACCTGGTCCGTGAGGGCCTTGAGACCGAGGTGGAAGGCAATATTCGCGTCCTGCGCGAGGCCGATGGCCCAGCCGTATTCATGTTCCACCCGGCCGGTGGAACCACGGTGGTTTACCAGCCGCTGACCCGTCGGTTGCCAGCGGATGTCGCCGTCTACGGCGTGGAAAGGATTGAAGGCTCCTTAGAAGAGCGAGCCGCCGCCTATATCGAGGACATCGTTCGCTATGCGCGCGGCCGCAAGGTCGTCCTGGGCGGCTGGTCCTTTGGCGGCGCCTTGGCCTATGAGGTGGCCTACCAGCTGGCGGAGCGCAGCAAGCGCGGGGAGGAGAGCGCCGAGGTCGCGTTCATCGCTTTGCTCGATACCACGCAGCCTTCCCACCCGGCACCGGATACGCCGGAAGAAACCCGCGCCCGGTGGGAGCGCTACGCCGCCTTTGCCAAGAAGACCTATGGCCTGGACTTCGAGCCGCCGTACGAGATGCTGGAAACCATGGGCGAGGATGCCTTGATGACCATGCTGGCGGAATTCTTGGCCACGACGGATGCCTCCGAACACGGCCTTTCCGCCGGCGTCTTGGAGCACCAGCGGGCGTCCTTCGTGGATAACCAGATTCTGGCCAAGATCGATTTCCACCGCTGGGCCGATGTCAGTGTTCCCGTGCTGCTTTTCCGCTCCGAGCGGATGCATGACGGTGCGATCGAGCTGGAGCCGCGCTACGCTGAGGTTGATCCGGATGGCGGCTGGGGCGTTATCGTTAAGGATCTAGATATTGTGCAGCTGCCCGGCGATCACTTGGCAGTGCCGGACGAGCCAGCCATTGGCACCGTGGGCAAGCATATGAACGATTGGATCGAGGAGAAGATACGTGGCGGCCAAGCAAACAACCGCTGAGAAGCTCGCTGACCTGCGCAAGCGCCTAGAAGAGGCGCAAGATCCAGGCAGCGAGCGTTCCCGCACACGCCGCGACGAGGCAGGCCGTACCACCCCTCGCCAGCGCATCAACGAGCTCTTGGATGAAGGTTCCTTCGTCGAAACCGGCTCCTTGGGCAAGACCCCGGGTGACCCGGAGGCCATCTATTCCGATGGCGTGGTCACAGGCTATGGCCGCGTATCCGGCCGGCCCGTGTGCATCTATGCCCACGATAAGACGGTCTACGGCGGTTCCGTGGGTGTGACTTTTGGTAAGAAGGTCACTGAGATCATGGATATGGCCATCAAGATTGGCTGCCCGGTCATCGGTATCCAAGATTCCGGCGGCGCCCGCATTCAAGACGCGGTGACTTCGCTAGCCATGTACTCCGAAATCGCCCGCCGCCAGCTGCCGCTATCTGGCCGCAGCCCGCAGATTTCCATCATGATGGGTAAATCCGCCGGCGGCGCGGTCTACGCGCCGGTGACCACTGACTTTGTCATCGCCGTGGATGAGGAAGCGGAAATGTATGTCACCGGCCCCAATGTCATCCGTGAGGTTACCGGTGAAGACGTCACCTCCGCTGAGTTGGGCGGCGCCCGCCAGCAGGAGCTCAACGGCAACGTCTCCGCCGTGGTGGATTCTGAGGAAGACGCCTTTGACATGGTGCGCGATATTTTGGATCACCTGCCGCTGACCTGCTTTGATGAGTCGCCGATCTTTCCCGCGCCTTCTGATGCCGAAATCACCGAGGACGAGGATCTGAATTCCTTCATGCCGGATGACACCAACGCCGGCTACGACATGATGGAATTGCTCACCCAGCTTGGCGATGACGATGAGCTCATTGAAATCCAAGAAAACTTCGCGCCGAATATGATCACCGCCTTTGGCCGCATCGACGGCAAAACGGTCGGCTTTGTGGCCAATAACCCCATGCACTTGGCCGGCTGCATCGATGCCGATGCCGCCGATAAGGGCGCGCGCTTCATCCGTATCTGCGATGCCTACAATGTCCCGCTCGTCTTCGTCGTCGATACGCCGGGCTACCTGCCGGGCGTGGAGCAGGAGAAGGTGGGTCTGATTCACCGCGGTGCGAAATTCGCCTTCGCCGTCGTGGAAGCGACCGTGCCGAAGGTCTCGCTCATCGTGCGCAAGGCGTATGGCGGTGCCTATGCCGTCATGGGGTCGAAGAACCTGAGTGGCGATATTAACTTGGCGTGGCCTACCGCGCAGATCGCGGTCATGGGTGCGGCCGCGGCAGTCGTGATGATTGCAGGCAAGCAGCTCGAGGCCGCCGAGACCCCTGAGCAGCGCGAGATGACCAAGAAGATGTTCATGGACTTCTACGATGAGACCATGACGGCACCTTACGTGGCAGCGGAACGCGGCTACCTCGATGCCATGATTCAACCGAATCAATCGCGCATTGCGCTGCGCCAGGCGCTGCGGCAATTGGCCACGAAATCTGCGCATGACCTGCCCAAAAAGCACAATATTGCACCGATGTAACGCGGTGCTATGGCGTTGCGATACCTAAATAAGAGTTTCGTGACAGTTGAAGGAGAAAACCTTGTTTGCTTTGTCCAGCGCATTCGACCTGATTGGTGAAATCATCGGCTACATTTACTGGGCCTACAACCAGATCGCAGCAGGCGTGCCATTCAAGCTGCCGTTCTAAGCTGAGAACGTTCGCACAGATTTAAGGCTCCGAGGCTAGACGGCAGGATGCGTGGTTGAGGTTGGCTCGTTAGTGGGTCTGGGCTAGTGGTACTAGCCCTTTTCACTCTTCTACGGTGATAACCGGTCTTTGACTGGGAAATACCGTACACAACTTCCTGCTGTGCTAGCCGGTTCGGATCACGATGAAAGGATGAGTAAAAATCATCCTCGATACTCTGTTTGTGGCGGGGATGGTCAAGTCCGTAGAAGTGGTGTATCTGTTCTTTCTGAATCGAGGACAGACATGTAGCGCTTTTGCTGGATCCAATCATCATGTTGTTCGGCTAGAATAGAGCCGACCGCGCGGATCACAGACCTGCGGCTAAGGAAGAGCCCTACAATGTCGGTACGCCGCCGGATTTCCGGATTCAGTCGTTTTGTCGGTGGTCAGGCCCATTTAACGATCAAGTGTGAAGGAGGCCTAATGAACAGGCATAAAATATCTCCTAATGCGATTGTCGTTGCACTATTTGGGCTGGCAATTTCAGGTTATGTCGGCATCGCAAACAAGTCGATCCTCGGGTTTCTCATCCTCATACTGCTCACCATAGTTGGAGCAGTACTGGTCAATCGCATCAAAAACAGGCATCAGGAATAACCGGCGAGTAAAATCGTCTGCCGGACGCTAAGCCTTGTCGTCAACCTGGCGTAACGCTTTGGCATCGTTTATTTCTGCGTTGTTTGGCGTGGATTCCGGGCTCTCCTGCCCTCGGAGATGAACTCTGTTTGGTGGCTACCTGATACCTGGCCCGGTCGGGCTGGCACAATTGTAATCTACGACCATGCTACGTACTGGGAACAGTTCACACGCGATGGTGTGGCCGTCTAAGAGAACAATGCGTTTACTTTCCGGGGTCAGGCCCAAATTCTGAAGTGCGGAATGGAAGATCTATGTGGATAGATATCGAACAAATCGATATTGGCCGATTAGCAATAAAGCTGTCGGTGGCACTAAACAAATGGATAGCTGAAGAAAACAGCTATAAAAACAAGACAGATATAGCTCCATTATTCATAGTGCAATGTCCTTCTCATTTCGAGATCGCCCTTATCCTCCGTGTTAAAGCCCTAAAACAGACGGCAATCGTAGGATATGAGGCAGGCTACCAACGCTATACATGGTCACCTTATTTATACGACGAAATCGCTGATTCGATTGTTTTCGATACATTAGCCGGCGACTATCCGATCCTTAAAGCAGATTTTTCCGAACCGGACAAAATTGTATGGGCTGGAGCAAAAGAAGCTACAGATGCAAAAGCGCAGTCCATCGGAGATTTCTTAAGCTACTATGAGGACTTAAATGAGCGTGCTAAGGAAAGAATCTGGATCAATAAGGATCTCCCTTTAGAGAACCTCTTGTAAAGTAGGAGCAAAATGAGTTCATATAAAGACATCACCACTTTCTCTACTCCCATGCTCGTCAAGTCTCTGAATACGTTGCAGATTTCTGCGGGAGAGGAAAACGGCGAGTGGGGCTCCCAATTTCCGCAAGGTGTTGCCATCTTCGTTCCCGAGGGTGAGTATTTCACTGTTCGCATTGAGTCTTTTGGAGCAATCCCGTCGGATAAGAAGCTGGTGGCAATGAACGCTATTAATGCGACGAATGACAACCTGGCTTTCGGCAAAGTGGTTCCTAACCTCATCGAGGGACGCCGGACGATTGTATTCCGCAATCACTTCAACTTCACCCAAGGCGTGTCCCAATTTCAGCTGGATGCGCTAATCGACGCTAGCCTGCAGGTTGGGTTCGATGCGCTGGGAACGATCGAAGAACTTTTTGAAGGGGCGGAGTAAGACCATGGGATTGTTTGGAAAGAAGCAGCCAGCATTGCGTGAAGCATCCGTCGAATCTATTGGGGAGGCACTTTCTACTCAGGGGCTTAGCTGCTCGCAGCTGTCGACTGGTGGATTGCTGACTCAGGTCAATGGGGTTCCTGTCTACATCGTTGATCAGGACACGAACATTGGTATTGGTGGGATGATCCAGGCTCGTCAGTCCGAAGCAGCGGATCTTAATTGGATCAGCGACTTTAATAATCGTGCGCTGTGGCCGGTTGTTTTCCGTGCAGACCAGCAGACTGCGAGTGTTATCCACGCTGAGCATCGAATCATCAAAGGCGTTGAGTACTCCGAAGCACAGCTGCGTGACGAAGCTTTACTTGGAGCCCAGATTGTTGCGGAAACCTTGCTGCGCTATAGCGAAGAGCATCCACAGTAGGTCGCTAGCCAATGAAACTCTCGGTGTGAGCAAACAAGTGCGATGAGTTTTTGAAAACAGGATGCGACGATTAATCCACTACGAGTAGTTATAGGTTTGGTGCTGCCGCGGAAGTCGCGCCCGCGACCTCCTTGCCCCGTGTGATTGCCACGTCCTAGTGCTCGTTTGCATGTGCACGCCCTAACGTTTTGAGCGCGTTCTGTTGCTCATACTGATACGCGAATGCGCCGGCGCATTGCCGGACAAAAGCGCCCTGCTATCTGCTCACAGGTGTTCACGCCCCTGATCGCGACCTATGGCCGCTAGTGCGCCTAGTTTCATGCTAGAGAAGAAAGACCGAGTTCAACTATTTCATGGTTACCCCACGAGATCGGAAAGGAAAGCTTTTTCACTTAACGGGCAACCCCATCGGAGCCTTTTCATGGCGTAAGGGAGCAGTATTTACTGGCTTCCCTCCTCGTGCTGTAGCGCAGCGTCAATAGCTTTTACTGATTCGATGATGTGCGGAATAGTGCCGGTCGGGTGAGTGTGGGCGTTATTTGGGATGAAAGTGACATCGGCGCCGCGCTCAGTCCATTCATTTACGAGCTGTTCAGCAGTAGAGTACGGAATCACGTCATCACCGCGGCCATGCGTAATGACGACTGGAATCGCGGGAGCAGCGTAGCCAATATGCTGCTCTGCCAGCATCGATTTGAAAGGCTCACTGTCAATGAAGTCTTGCACGGTTCTGCCATCGTTGCTGATCCGCTCAACGGTAGTGCCGGCGGTCTTAAGGAGCCCCATGGTACAAGTATTCGTCGCATCCTGTAGCTTTCTTGCGCCCCGGTCATTGAGATGCGAGTACAGATCCTCGCCATAGGAGTTGCTTAGCCCTAGAAGGGCATACGACTCGAAGAGGAAATACAAGGAGCCGTCGAGGGTAGAAGGCAACAGCGTAAGGTCTGTTGGCGCAGCACCGATAGTCGCAAGCTTGATGTTGAGCTCCGGAGCATAGTCGTCATATAGCTCGGCAGCAGCGGCAGCAGCTCCACCGCCTTGGGAGTAGCCATTGATAAATACTGGGTTGGTTTCGTTAATGTCCCAGCCTTCTAGTTGCTGCGCAGCTCGAATACTGTCGAGGACTGTATGGCCTTGGGATGCGCGATCCATGTACGTGTGCATACCAGGGGTGCCAAGCCCTTCATAGTCGGTGAGTACTACGGCATAGCCCTTCTTCAGGTACTGATGGAAATAGAACTGCTCGTAGTCTCCAACCCCGTCTGCAAGTTTACGGGAGGCGGCACAACGGTCCGCTAATCCTTGAGTACCCGGTGCAAATGCCACGACAGGGCGTGGGCCTTCTCCGCCCCACTCGGTTTTAGGCTCAATGACCATTCCGCTTACTTGGATCTTTTCTCCAGAGCGGTTGGTGGAAGAATAGAGTATGCGGTCTGCCTTATAAGGGCCGACGTTGCTGATGCCAAGTGGATTTTTGGGGTTGCGCACAGATTCTGATCGGAAGAGCTGTCCAGGCTCCGAGGAGTCGAGTTCTACTGGATCGTGGTAGAAAGCGGTGTATTGATCTCCGATATGGTCACCTGGACCCAAGAGCCCTGATGAAAGGGGAGGGAGTTTGGAGGCTTCTTCGGCCATTGATGCCGCCTCTTGTGAATCTTCAGCGGGTCCTGAGCTTTTAAGTGCCTCGTCAATAAAAGAGGATTCTGAAAGCTCTGAATGCTCTTCAACTGGTGGAGCCGATTCGGCGGAATCGATAGCGCCGGCGACAGGGGAAGCGGCAGTCATGAGAACCCCTGAGGCCACAAGCGCTAGATAATTACGTGTTGCAGCTTTCACTACGGGAACCTTTCAACTTCTTGTGGGGATAATTGAGCGGTATCCGATTCTGAAGTTCTGTACTCGGATACGGGCAATTATTCACTAAAAGCTTTTCCCGGACTATTAGTGTTAACTGCTATTTCGAGCTGATTACCCCCATAAGGGGTAGGTTTGACGGCTTGAAGTCAAAAATTTGCTGAATTGATTTGACTGATGCGCGTTCTAGGGTAAGTCGCTTTTTACGATCTGCTACTTGCGGGCAAATAGCCGCCAGCCAAAGAAGAACAGGGCGGACATCACGGTCGCCACGATGAGGAAGCTCCAATGCGGCAGGCGGCCATTGACCATGATCCACAGGGCCATTCCGCCGATGATGGCGGATAGCCAGACTACGACGCCCTCTTTCCACTTGCCCTGGACCTTTGTGGCGAGGATGATGGCCCAGCCGATGAGCGCGCCTACCGCCCAGGGCCAGAAGGCATCGACCCAGCCGGAAAAGCTCAAACCGCCGTGAGCGAGGCGAGCGGCGATGGCAAAAATCATCAAGGCGATGATGTCAATGAGTGGAGCAATACGCGTGGAAGTCATACGGTTTCCTTTTCTTTTTCTTTACGGGATAGCGCGGCGTAGGTAATGCCCTTGCGGGCATAGTGCCAGAAATAAATGACCCAGCCAATAGCGGTGATGAAGGCAAAAGAGATAAGGCGGTAGATGATCGCCGTGCTGGTGGCATCGACTGCGGTCATGCCCGTGGCCACGAGCGTGGCGATTATCGCTGCTTCCACTGTGCCGAGACCCGCCGGGGTGACTTGAGCGGAGCCGGCCAGCTTGGCAGTGAGATAAGCCAGCGCGACGCCGGCGATGGTGGTGGTGTTATCGGCCGAATCGGTCGTGGGCATCTGGCCGGTTACGGCCCATACGCAGCCCCAGAGCGCGACCATGTCGATTAACCGGTTGGCCAAGGAGTAGAACGATGCCCAGGCGAATTGCCGGCGGGTGAGGTGCACTTCCTTGAGGCTTTCCACGTGCTCGAGCAGGGCTTCGCGCTTCGAGCCTTTGAGCAGCCGCTGCTTTTTTACCCAGCGCTCCAGCGTTTCGGGGTTGTTGCTTAGCCAGAAGAGCCCGCCGGAGAGCGCCAGCATTACCGCCAACGTGCCGATGAGGGACCACAAGGCCATATCGGCGTTAAGGAAGAGCACGCCGCCAAGCCCAATAAGCACCAACCACAAGGTGGAAATGGCCGATGACAGCACGAAGAACCAACCGCACAGGACCACCGAGGCGCCCCAGGTGCGCTGCACGTGGAAGGTCAAAATGGCAGAAAAGGCGGGGCCGGCGGGCATGGTGGTGGACCAGGAATTGGATGCAAAGGTAAGGGCGGCGGTTTCCGTGGCCTCAACCTCCACCCCACCGGCGCGGATGAGCAGGCGCATGACCTCGCCCATCGCCACGACGGAAATAATAGAGGCAACGACCACGAGGGTTACCGGCCCCGGTTCGGCGTGGGAGAGCCGTGAGAAGCCTTCGCTCAAAAAGTCCAGCTCATCGCGGAAGACGTAGATGAGGATGGCCAGCACTATGAGCGAGGCGATAACTTGCAGCCAATTTTTCAATTATTTATCTCCTTCAAGGCGCCGCTTTAACTCACTGAAGGGAATGGTCTTCCCACGGCGGGTGGTACCACCAGAAAGCCTAGTGGTCATGTGGTGCAGCCAGCTAGGTGCCCACCAGTTATCCTCGCGCAGCAGGTGCATGACGGCGGGGACGAGGAGCATGCGGACAATTGTGGCATCGATAAGCAGCGCAAAAATCATGCCGTACGCGATGTATTTCATCATCACGATATCGGAGAAGCCGAAGGCGCCCGCCACCACGATCATAATCAGGGCTGCCGCCGTGATGATGCCGCCGGTATGCGCGGTGCCTGCGGCGATGGCCTCGTCCGTGGAATCGCCGCGCCGCCGGGCCTCCACCATGCGGGAGACCAAAAAGACCTCGTAGTCGGTGGACAGGCCATAGATGATGGCGATGATGAGCACCAGAATGGGGCTCATGAGCGGGCCGGGCGAGAAGTTCAGCGCGCCAGAGCCCACGCCGATGACGAACATGAGCGTCAGGATGCCCAGGGTGGCACCCAGGGTCAGAAGCGTCATGACAATGGCCTTAATTGGCAGCACGAAAGAGCCAAAGACTAATGCCATGAGGATGAAGGTGGCGAGGACGACGTACAGCGCCATCCACGGCAGCTTGTGGAAGAGTGCATCGAGCGATTCCACCTCCATGGCTGGCGTGCCGCCGACATACAGGTTGACGCCCTCGGGCGCTTTAACATCCTCGAGCTCGTGGACGATCCGTGCGTAGTCTTCGCGGTCCTTAATGCCGGCCGAAAGGACCGTGGTTCCGTCCATGGTGGCGGTCGATGGCCCCATGGGCTCGGTAAGGCCGTCGAGGCCGCGGACTTGCATGACGACATCGACAAGCTGCTCGTTGGTGGCATTTTCCACCACGAGCTTGACCGGCTCGGTGCGGAAGGCGGGGAACTCGTCGTTGAAGGTATCCTGCGCCACGCGGGTGTCGTGGTTGGGCGGCAGGTAGGTCTCGTTGATGCCGCCGAAGGTGATGCTCATGATCGGCAGTGCGAGCGCGATGAGGAGGCCGCAGATGGCCAGGGTCAGGCCTTTGGCGCGGCGCATGGCCCAGCGCGGCAGCTTGTACCACCAGGTGTCCTGAATGGTGCGGGCCGTGCGGGAGGTGCGGCGCACCGACCACAGATCGATCTTGGGCCCGAGCATGCCAAACAGGGCCGGCAAGACGGTGACGGACAGCAGGGCCGCCAGGCCGACGGCGGAAATCGAGCCATAGGCAACGGACTTCAAGAAGGCCTGGGGGAAGAGGAAGAGCCCGGAGAGCGCGACGGCGACCATCGCCGCGGAAAAGACGACGGTCTGCCCGGCGGTGGCGGTGGTGGTGGCCACGGCATCCTTGGTGGAGCTTCCCTTGTCCAGTTCCTCGCGGAAGCGGGAGACCATAAATAGGCCGTAATCGATGGCCAGGCCCAGCCCCAGCAGCGTGACCACTGCCTGGGCAAAGACGTTGACCTGCAGGAAACCGGCCAGGATGGCCAAAATGCCCAGCGAACCCAGGATGGATAGGCCACCGACGATAAGCGGCATGAACGCCGCTACTACGGAACCAAAGACCACCAGAAGCAGCAGGCCAACGAGCGGGAGCGCGGCCTTTTCCGCGCGCGCAATATCTTCTGCCATGCCTTCATCGAGGGCGTCCGCCACGGCCGTAGCGCCGGCAACCTTGACCGGCGCGGAGGTATCCGTCAGCGCGCCCTCGATGGCGCGGAAATCCTTCAGGGTTTGTTCATCATCGCCCTTGAGCCCAATAGCGGCAAAGGCCAGCGAGTGATCATCGTTGACCAGGTTGGGGTTCTTACTATCGAAATAGCTGGTGACAGAGTCAATCTGATCTGGGTAGTCCTCTTTGAGCTGCGCCAAGTGCTCCTTGGCGGCATCGAAATTCTCATCGGGCGAGCTAAAGAGCAAAATCACGTCGCCGGAATTATCGCGGCCGAACGTTTCTTGTTCGATTTGCGCCGCGCTTGTCGATGCCGCATTCGGGTCCTCCCAGCCCTCCTGGCTCATGCGTTCCTCGAGCTGGGTTCCAAAGCCTACGAAGAGGGCAAGGATGGCACCGAGGATGACGATGGGAATGACCTTGCGGTGTGCGTAGGAAAATCGTCCCCATTTTTCAAACATGTGGGGTAAGCCTCCTAGCTATTATTCAGTAGCGCAGCCAGCGGGCGGAATGGCTGGAGCCATGCACCACCTTCAGGCAGGTTATCCAGGTTGACGCGCGGCAGCGGCTCGCGGAAGACGCCGTCAATATCTTCTAAGTCAACAAAGTCGATCTCGGGGTGGCCCACGGCCCAGGAGGCGTGTTCGTGGAAACCCAGGACGGTAACGGGAAGGCCCTCATCAATGAGCTCTTCTAACAAGGGCTGAAAGTTCTGGCCATCGGCAGAGGCCACCACGACGCCGGCGAGATCATCGCGCAGTTTTTCAATGTGGTCGATCATATCCGGATCCACGTCATCATCTTCGTGGATCTTCGGCTTGGCAAAGACTCCAAAGCCCACATTGCGGATGGCCTCTACCCATGGGCGAATCACATCGGCACCGCCGGGGGAGACATTGGTAAAGACCGCGGCCTGCGGATCCGCATCGACGTCCACCGCGCGGTAAACCAGCCACCGGCCGATGGCATCAAAACGCGGGCGGTGTGCCGCGGTGGGGCGCCCGCCGAGCAGGGAGCCGAGCCCCATATCCATATTGGGTGCGTCCCACACCAGTAGATAGGTGCTCATTTACTTCTTCTCCCACAGGTATTCAGTAATGACGTGTTCTTTATCTAGGCCCTTGCCCTCAAACTTGGTGATGATCTGGCGGTCCACCAATTGCGGGCAATCCGGCCACGGCCAGCCCTTGTACTCCAGGCTGGGCTCGACGTGCACGAGCTCATCTATCCATTCGGCATAGCCGGCGTGGTCGGTAGCAACGTGCAGGACGCCGCCCTTCTTCAGCCGGGAGGCAAAGAGATTGAGCGTGCCGGATTGGATGATGCGGCGTTTGTGGTGGCGCGCCTTGGGCCAGGGGTCCGGGAAAAAGACGCGGATGCCGTCCAGGGATTCGGGGGCGATCATGCGCACCATGACCTCCACGCCATCGCCACGGATCATGCGGATATTATCGATGCCCTCGCGCTCCACCTGCCCCATGAGCTTGGCCAAGCCAGGCTTATAGAGCTCCACCGCGATGATATTGGTGTCCTGCTCCAGCGGCGCCATGGCCGCGGTGGAGGTGCCGGTGCCGGAGCCGATTTCCACGATGGTCTTGGCACCGGTGCGGCCGAACCACTCATCGACATCGATAAGCTCATCGCTTAAGACGCGGCCCAGCTCGGGCCAGCGCTGCTCAAAAAGCTGGTGCTGGTTATCTGTGAGCGTGCCGCGGCGGAAGGTGACATTGCCCAGGCGCGGGTAGTCCAGGTCATTATTAAAGACCGCATTGAAGTCCGTTTGCGGCGGGCGACCCGGCGGCATTTCTCCGGCAGGGGTGTTTTGAGAATTATCCGTGCTATTCATCGCGCCCTATTTTTCCCTGTCCAGGCATGGCAAGCAATATGCCGCGCCGGGTATTTTCCCCGCCGTATGGGGGAGGGGGATAACCGGAGGCTTTGACGGGGGTGGTGTCTTGTGGCGCGGAACGGGCGAACGGGCAACTTGTCTACCCCCGAAATGGTGTGGAGGATATCACGCCTAATATCACAATTGTTCGTGGTGCGCTTGGTAAACGTCCGCTCACGGCGGTGGATATAACCGGAGTGGGAAAAATGACACTTAATGTGAACAATATTTTGGCTCTGCCGGTTAATCTGGAGGCGGAAGGCAAAGTTGGGCCGTGATGTGCCCCGATTTTCACATCCTATCCAGAGGAGAATTTTTAATGACCGCCACCATTCAGGGCCTCGTTGGAGAGCTGCCTACAGACAATCAAAAACTGATCGACTGGATTAATGAAAGCGTTGAGCTTTTCCAGCCGGACGAGGTGGCTTTTGTGGATGGCTCGCAGGAAGAGGCTGACCGCCTCGCCGCGGAGCTAGTAGAAAAAGGCACCCTCATCAAGCTCAATGAGGAAAAGCGCCCGAATTCCTACTTGGCGCGGTCCAACCCTGCGGACGTTGCCCGCGTGGAATCCCGCACCTTCATCTGCACCTCGAAGGAAGAAGACGCGGGCCCAACCAATAACTGGGCGCCGCCAAAGGCCATGAAGGAAGAAATGACGGAGGCCTTCCGTGGATCCATGAAGGGCCGGACCATGTACGTCGTTCCTTTCTGCATGGGCCCGATCAGCGATCCAGAGCCCAAGCTCGGCGTGCAGCTGACCGATTCCGCTTATGTGGTCTTGTCCATGCGCATCATGACCCGCATGGGCGCAGAGGCGCTGGACAAGATTGGTACGGACGGCGATTTCGTCCACGCCCTCCACTCCGTCGGCGCCCCGCTACAGCCAGGCGAAGAGGACGTTGCTTGGCCGTGCAACGACAATAAGTACATCACCCAGTTCCCAGAGACCAAGGAGATTTGGTCCTACGGTTCCGGCTACGGCGGCAACGCTATCTTGGCTAAGAAGTGCTACGCGCTGCGCATCGCGTCCGTCATGGCCAAGGAAGAAGGCTGGATGGCTGAGCACATGCTCATCCTGAAGCTGACGAACCCAGAGGGCAAGAACTACCACGTCGCCGCCGCATTCCCATCCCAGTGCGGTAAGACCAACCTGGCCATGATCACCCCCACCATTCCTGGCTGGAAGGCTGAGGTCGTGGGCGATGACATCGCCTGGCTGCACCTGCGCGAGGACGGCCTTTATGCCGTGAACCCGGAAAACGGTTTCTTCGGCGTTGCCCCTGGCACCAACTACGATTCCAACCCGATTGCCATGGATACCATGAAGCCGGGCAATACCTTGTTCACCAACGTTGCGCTTACCGATGACGGCGATGTCTGGTGGGAGGACATGACCGAGGAGGCACCAGACCACCTCATCTCCTGGACCGGTGAGGACTGGACACCAGCATCGTCCACCAAGGCCGCCCACCCGAACTCCCGCTACTGCGTACCGATTTCCCAGTGCCCCACCGCCGCGCCGGAATACGACGACTGGAAGGGCGTCAAGATTGATGCCATCCTCTTCGGCGGCCGCCGCAAGACCACGGTTCCGCTGGTTACCCAGTCCTTCGACTGGGACCACGGCACCATGATCGGTGCACTGCTGTCCTCCGGCCAGACCGCAGCCGCAGAGGGCGAAGTTGGCGCGCTGCGCCACGACCCGATGGCCATGCTGCCGTTCATGGGCTACAACGCCGGTGACTACCTGCAGCACTGGATTGACATGGGTAAAAAGGGCGGCGACCGCATGCCAGAGGTCTTCCTGGTTAACTGGTTCCGCCGCGGCGACGATGGCCGCTTCCTGTGGCCGGGCTTCGGCGAGAACTCCCGCGTCCTCAAGTGGATCATCGACCGCATTGAAGGCAACGTAGAGGCCGAGGACACGGTGGTCGGACGCACTGCCCGCGCCGAGGACATCGACTTGCAAGGCCTTGACTTCGATGTCGACGACGTTCGCGCCGCACTCGCCGTTGACCCGAAGGAATGGGAAGGCGATATGCAAGACAACGCCGAGTACCTGAACTTCTTGGGCTCCCGCGTGCCCGAGGAAGTGTGGAACCAATTCCGCGCCCTGAAGAAGCGCGTGGAGGACGCCGCTTCCTAACGCGTTCAGCCGCGGTAATCCCCGCATAAAGCTAACCCCAGCAGCGTAAAGCTCTGGGGTTAGATCTTTGTTGGGGTTAAACCGATACCCCAGTTACAACGGAAAAGACCTCGCCACCAAAGGAGCTGCAATCCTTAACTTGATGAGCGGAGTCCTCAACTTTGTGACCGCTACCGTGAAGTTCGTTAGCGCGATTCTTCATGTGGGTGTTTAGACCCGAGGGTCACAATGAGCTGGCACTCGTTGGGGCCCTTATTATTCTACTACGACTCTTGAGTTCAGAGGGTCGTTGCAACACTTTCCCTTAGGAGGGTGTTGTTGTGCCTGGAGTTGTTGGCCCGTTTCATTCGTTGTCTGAGTCGGATCGTCGTGGCTTGGTCGCCTTGGTTGGCAGTGGGCGTAGTGTTCGTTCGGCTGCTGGTGAGCTTGGCTGTCATTACGCGCATGCTTTGAATTTTTGTCATGCTCATGGATTGCCAGTCATACATAAAGCCAAACGAGTTGATCGTCGCGGTAGCCAGGCTTTACAGCTTGTAGAACTAGTTAAAGACGGACTTTCGGTACACCAAGCCGCCAAAACATGTGGGATGCATCCCACCGCTGCGTATGCCGTTGCTACAGAAGCTGGGTGCCATATCCGGCTAACGAGGTATGCCCGGAAAGTCCGCCAAACACAGTTAAGGGTGGAATACTTACGCCTTCGGTTGGCGAGCTTGCCTGTTTGTGATGCTGGGACTGCAGTAGGAATTGATCGTCGATTGTCTTTAGACTTCGAAAAAGGTCTCATCAAATCCGGAGGGCCACGTAAAGAGTTCATACCTGTCGGCGAGGATGCCACCACGTATAAAAGACTCATGAAAGCGCTGCGCCAACGCCATGACGTCATCGAATCTGGACGGCTTCGGCCCCCTGCCTTGCCTGTCGGTGTGGATCCGTATAAACGCATCAGTGATCGCTATATTTGCTTTGAAGAACGCGTTATTATCGCCGACCTTCTTCGTGAGCATGTGCCGCTGCGGGAAATCGGGCGCCGTTTAGGGCGAAGTGCTTCGTCAATTCAGCGTGAAGTACGCAGAAACCACAGCGCTGAAGGCCCGTACCGTGCGGAGACCGCCCAGTTAAAGGCTTGTGCGCGTAGGCTGCGGCCGAAAATACCGAAACTGCTAGCCAACAAAAGGTTATGGGACTATGTATGCACACAATTGCGGGCACAATGGTCACCGGAGGAGATTTCCAATCGCCTGCCCATCGACTACCCCACTGATAAGGACATGCGCATTAGTCACGAAACGATTTATGACGCCTTTTATCTACAGTCCAAAGGAAGACTCAAAGACCTCGGCCTGGACTTGCCTACCGGCAGAAAGAAACGCAAGAAACGCCAAACACGCACCACCACACCGGCCCAGCAACGCTTCGTTGACGACATGATCCTCATCGACGACCGGCCAGAAGAGGTTACTGAACGTATTTTGCCAGGCCACTGGGAAGGCGACCTCATCCTTGGTAAAAATAACCAATCAGCGGTGATCACGTTAGTAGAACGCGTTAGCCGATTTGTTGTCCTTGGCCACCTGCCAGGAAGGCATACCAGCAAAGAAGTATTCACAGCCCTGCACAAGGCTGTTGCTGGAATCGATAAAGCTATCTGGTCATCAATTACCTGGGACCAAGGAAGTGAAATGGCTGGCCATAAAGCCTTTACCATGGCCACTGACATTCCCATCTACTTCTGCCATCCAGGATCGCCGTGGGAGAGAGGCAGCAACGAAAACACCAACGGCAGGCTCAGGAGAAACCTTCCCAAAAACAGTGACCTGTCCATCTACAGCGCCGAGGACCTGGAGATGATCGCCAACATTCACAACCACAAACCACGCAAAGCACTCAACTGGCGCACCCCAGCCGAAGTCATGACCAACGCCCTGACACAAACCGGTAGTATCAAACCAAAGTAACCGTCATCGTTGCAACGACCCCTAGAATCCGCCACTTTTAAACCCCAAGAGGAATTTGCTTTCCAGGGCTGGTCCCGATGAAACCACTGGAATAGCGGTACTGAGGTCGATTTTGGATTGAAAATGCTAGTTTTTATCTTGAAAGCCTCGAAACGTTCCCTAGGGTAAATTGGGAATCAAGGCAAATGTCTAGGGACAAAATCCGGGGTTCTTCAGTCCCGGGTAGACAGATACTGTCCCAGGATTGTGAGGAAATATGCGCGAATCATCAATACTAATCGCAGCTTTGTTTGCGTTGACTATTGGAGTTGGGGTTTTTATTTTCTCAATATCCACATCTAATCCGTCTACGGGACTTTTGATCAGCTCCGGTGCATGCGCGTTAATGGGCGCCTTCAGCACTTATCTTGCAACCAAAAGGTACCAGGAGTCTAAGAACAAAAAGCTTCAGGAGAATGAGAATCAAAAGCTATAGCTTTTGCTATAGCCCGAGATATCGAATTACGAGATACCCTACGCCCTCTCAATCTGCAGCCATTACTCGTCGTCTCGCTGCAGATCCTGAAGTACTCCCTGCGGAGTAAAGTGTTCTGGGGTCAAATTAGCTAGCATTTCAGCGAAACTACCCCGAATAGTTTAGAGTTTCACCAACTTCGATGGTCGGTTTGTCACAGGTATGCAAATCATGTATGCTAAGGATCAGAGAAGGCAAGGACAGGTTCCCTTGTCATGAGTTGAAAAGGTCAACAGGACGAAAAGCGCCTGTTGGCCTTTTCTTATATCGGTCGTTTCTTGTGTACTGCACTAACAGTGCTAGTACTGGTCAACCAACTGGCTAATGCAGAATTAATACTTTCTGCTAGGGTAAAGGCATCCTTGGTAACGTCCAAAATATCTACGTTTAACAGACTGTCCATGTGTGAGACGCGATTCCGAAGATCGTGCAGGTGGGCAACTCTCCAGTAAGTCTTTTCGCCACTTAAATCATCTGCGAAAGGAAAAGCGTCCTTTACTGCCCCTTCCCATAAGGTGAAGCGGTTTTTATTTTCGGTCTTTTCCGGATCTGCGCCAGGTGCATGATTAGGGAGGATATCTTTCCACATCCCGAACATCGTGTGAGCAAGCACATCATCGTGTGTAATCGCCTGCCCATGCCGAAAATGACTAGCAGGGCGACGATCTGCTGACTTCTGAGCCCGCCTTTTAGCTTCTAACCTCTTGCCTTGCGTTAGGCTACGTAAAGGCCTTGCTGGGGCCTCGAGGAGCCAACTGGTACTGCGTTGTCCAAGTTGTTCGCTGTTCCACTTTTGCAATTGTGTATCAATGGAATTACGAAGAAAAACCTCGGTAATACCCAGTGTTTCTTGAACGGAGGCAGTCATCTCAACGCCCCAACGATAAAGAGCAAGTGCATGCTTCTCATTTCCATTTGCAGCCTCTAGATACGGCTCAATGCGGGGTTTGCCCAAATTTTCAATGATCTTCTTGCGGTTAGAGCTCTTCACTCTCTCCATGGTGCCAGAAGTTGTGTCCATAAAATACTGTAGAAACCTTTCCGTACTTTTGGGTACATTGAAGCATTCTGGACGTAGTTTCCACCTCGGCTACTGAACTAGCGTTTTTCTCCCGCTGCGCAGCGACTGCTTAGCCCGATAGTCCCGCCAGGGCCGTGATTGCCACGACCGTGTTATTCGCAATGTGAATGCATAGGGGAGCGGTGAGAGTCTTGAACCAAAGGCGCGCTAGCACCAAGAAGCTGCCAAAGAATGCGATGTAAAGCATTACTGCGGGGATGCCGTGCGCCAGGGCGAAGACAGCGATGGTGATAAGCGCTGCTGCCCAGGTGGGCATGGAGTTTTGCAGCCAATCCAATAGGACGCGGCGAAAGGCTACTTCTTCAACCAGGGGAATGACAAGCGCGGTGCTGAGTACCACCATGATGGTGGCAGCGGGGCTGATCTTTAGGCCGGCGGAAAGGTTATTGCCGGCTGGTTCGCTGCCTAGTAATGCATTGACGGCACCCGTGGCCGCACCAGAACCCAGGATGGCGAGGGGAATCCACCAGAGCAGGTGCCATAAGGAGTGATCGGCTTTCACAAACCCGGCATCGCGCCATGACCAGCCCAAGCGGCGGGAAAATCCGTACCAGACCGTTCCCAAGCCGAAGATGGCGCCGCCGACGGCGATGCCAAAGGCTACCCAGGAACCGCTCTTTGTAATGAGGCCACAGGCGATGCCAATGAGTGCCGCACCGGCAAATGTAGCGATGACGCTGGCTGCGGCCCACCCTAGGTGAGCTGCGCGAACGGCGGGGGATAGCTGTGAACGTTGTAGTTCGGCCGGCATGCTGGGCAGTATAACAGGACAACCTCGGCGCGAGTTGTGGCGCGGTCTAGTCCGGCTGCAGAACCAGCGTCAGGTTGGACACGGCCAATTCGCGCAGACCAGGAACCTTGGTCAGCCACCACGCCCAGCTGGGGTGGTAGCGCGGAAAGGCGAGCTTTAGCGCGCCGGTGGACTCGGCCCAGGTAAGGCCGGTGGAGCAGGGGACATTAAATAGCGAGGTGCCAAAGACATTCTTGGGCGGGTGCCCGTGGCGGCGGGTATAGCGGTCGCGGGCGAAGGCGCCGCCTATGTAGTGCTCCCATAACCCGGTTTCGTGGCCGCCGAAGGGGCCCAGCCAGACGGTATAGCTCATGATGCACAGGCCGCCGGGGCGGGTAACGCGCAGCATTTCTTTGCCCATATCCCACGGGCGGGGGATGTGTTCGGCGACATTAGAGGAATAGACCACATCGAAGGAATCGTCCGCGAAGGGCAGGCGCGTGCCATCGCCACGCACGGAATTGCTGAGGTGGATATTGGCCGCGGACATTTCCCCCGCATCGGGCTCAAGGCCAACGTAGGACGCGCCGCGGTCCGCGAAGGCGGCGGCAAAATAGCCGGGGCCGCCGCCTACGTCGAGCACGAGGGAATCGGCAAGCGGCACGCCCAAATCGCGGCCCAAGTTCTCCACCAGCGTGGCCGTATCTTCTGCTAGGCCGCCGTAGAAAATATCGGGGCGGGTTTGCTCGAAGCGGAACGAGCGCAGCAGCGCCCAGGAGCGGGAGAGCGTGGCCATGTCGCGGGTGTGTTTCATAAACCACTAGGCTAATACCCCACGATGAAAATTCTTTTACTATGCTGGCGCGATTCCACCCACCCGCAGGGTGGTGGCTCCGAGCGTTACCTCGAACGCGTGGGGGAGTACCTAGCGGCGCAGGGCCACGAGGTGGTCTTTCGCACCTCTAAGCACATGAATGCAGCGCGCCGGGAGGTTCGGGATGGCGTGCGCTATAGCCGCGGTGGTGCCAAGTTTGGCGTGTACCCGCGCGCGTGGGTGGCCATTGTGGCCGGGAGGATGGGCCTGGGGGATCTGCGCGGCATTGACGTGGTTATCGATACCCAAAACGGCATTCCCTTCTTCGCGCGGCTGATTTCCGGCGCGCCGACGGTGCTTCTTACCCACCATTGCCACCGCGAGCAATGGCCCGTGGCCGGTCCGGTGCTCGGGCGGCTGGGCTGGTTTTTGGAATCGCGCGTGGCACCGCGGGTATATCGGGATTCGACCTACGTCACGGTCTCGCAGGCCTCGCGCGAGGATTTGGAGGCGCTCGGCATTGACGGCGCGTGGATCATCGCCAATGGCTTAGACCCCATTCCGGCGCACGTGCCTTCCCTCGAGCGCGAGGCGGATAAACACTTAGTGACCCTGTCGCGGCTAGTCCCGCACAAGCAGATTGAGCACGCCATGGATACGGTGGCGCGCACGCCGGGGGCGGTTTTGGATGTGATTGGCTCGGGCTGGTGGGAGTCGAACTTGCGCGATTATGCCGAAAAGCTCGGCGTGACCGATCGCGTGCGCTTTCGCGGCCAGGTTACGGAAGACTATAAGCACGCCTTGCTCGCGCGTGCCGATGCCCACCTCATGCCCTCCCGCAAAGAGGGATGGGGCCTTGCCGTTATGGAGGCCGCCCAACATGGGGTTCCCACAGTGGGTTATGCATTTGGCCTGCGCGATAGCGTAATCGATGGCGAGACCGGAATCCTTGTAGAAGAAGAGGGCGACTTCGTGGCGGCCACCCAAGAGTTATTAGAGAACGCGGAGTTGCGCCGCCTCCTAGGTTCTAATGCCCGGGAGTTTGCCGCGCGCTTTTCGTGGGAGAAGACCGGCGCTGCCTTTGCGCAATTGCTAGAAAACTTAGTAGCGGGTAAGCAATCCACAGGGCGGTAAGCGCCCACGGTAGTTCGGGGCGCGGGGCGGTGGTCTCTGCGGCGATGGCGCCATCTATCACAACGACGCCCACCCCAAGATCTGCAAGGCCCGCCATATCGCGGTCCTGCCAGGCGCGCAGCGCCGCGCGGTACTGCGGCGAGGCTTGATCGATGACGTCACCGTCCACGCTGAGCTCGCCGGATTCCACCATCGGCACGGCCTTGGAATAGGGATCGACCGCGACTCCCGGGGTGGCTTCTCCATGCGCGCGGCCATCAGGTGGGGGAACCTCCACCAAATTGGGCCGCTCCGGAAAGAACGCCAGGCGTCCGTCGATATCGCGCACCAACTGCTCATCCACCCCGGTATCGCGGGGAGAAAGCACGGCAAGGCGGGACGGGGCGGGAAGGACCTGAATCGTGGCGGCTACCAGCGCCAGTGCGGCTGGAATCTGCGGCAGTGCACCGATGGAGGCAACGTATAGCGGCAGCGCGAGCATCGTGAGTTTGTGGCTATCGCGCAAGAGTCCCGCCCCTGGAACGTTATCGATGGCCCATTCCAGCATGCCGGGCAGTAGCCAACATGCCAGCGCCCCACCTATGCCCAGCGCGGCCAGGACGGTCAAGCGCGCCGGGACGCGGTGCGCACCCGCCAGCGCGAGAACTGCGACGAAGAGGCCGAACACTGCCAGGCCAAGGGCGGCCTCGCCATTCCAGATTCCGCCGAGGCGCAGCAGCGCGCCCACCGTGCTCACGTGTTCTTCGGCGCGCGGGGAAAAGGCCGCGACGGCGGCTGCGGCATCGCCAGGCACGCCGGGTTGGAAAAGGCCTGGAACCAGCCACGGCAGCCACAAGAGGCAGCCTGCCAGGGCGACCCGCTTCCGGCAGGTAAAAAGGGCTGTGACCACCGCGAACAGCCCACCGGTAGGGGTAAGCGATGCGCCCCACATGGCCAGCCAGGCCAGCCAGCTGTGGCGGCGCCCCGCCCAGGCGATGACCGGGAGCAACCAAGCGGCAATGGACAGGGACCACTGGCCTTGTAAGAGGCGTTCGATGACAAAGGGATTGGCCACCGCGATGGTCATCGCGGCCAGTGCCGCTACCGTGGTTCGAGACCACAGCGCGGCGGTGAACGCGGCGGCCCCGGCGGCGGCAAAGATGAGCACCCGGGCGGCCCAGGCGCCGCCGAGTAAGGCCA
Organism: Corynebacterium sp. LaCa_23; assembly: GCF_058182375.1. Lineage (NCBI taxonomy): Bacteria > Bacillati > Actinomycetota > Actinomycetes > Mycobacteriales > Corynebacteriaceae > Corynebacterium > Corynebacterium sp. LaCa_23. The sequence continues at coordinate 2,294,777 of NZ_CP190825.1, read as the reverse complement.
AAAACCCATCTTGTGGTGCGTTGCGGGCGGGCAGGCTTCCTGCGCCTAGCGCGGATGGGGTAAGCCCCGGATTGTTTAGGAGCACCATATCGCGCCAGAGGAATTCGCCGGACAGCGCGAAGGGCCAGCACACCGCGGCCACGAGGATAATTCCCCATAGCCCGAGGAGGATGCGTCTAGGCGTGTGCGGCATCATGGGCGTCACGGTGGCGGCGCATGTACTGGTAGGCGGCGAAAATGAGCAGGGAAACGCCGATGGCCTTGCCCAGCCAGCCAACGGCCATAAGCCCCCGGATAGCGTAGATTACCGGGCGGACCTCAGCGAGGCGCTCCGCACGGGTATCCTCTGACCACCGGAAATCCGCTGCCAGCACGGAGCGATCCTCGGTGTCATCCTCTGCGATGAGGGTTCCCGCCTGCTGGATATCGGTGGCGAAAAAGACCTTGACGTTTTCCCGGACATCCACGATGGTGCCGGTGGTGGGCTCGACCGAAATATCGCGGCCCACGGTATAAAAGGGCTCGACAATAACGGTGGCATCCGCATCCAAGTCCAAAAGCTCGCGCGAGTGGCGGTCATAAAAACGGCTTGCGGGACCCTTCAACTGGAAGTCGCCGGATTTCAGCTCGTCCGTTTTGGTGGTGCTATCTAGCCCCGCGCTGATATTGCTAAAGATATTCTTCAGCGGCAGCGGCTGTACGTCCTGGTGATAGGAATAGATGGGAATGCCATCCATTTTTGAATCACCAGTAAAGTCTATCGGCGTGGATTCTTGGGCCAGGAAGTCAAAAAATGCGTAGGAGCGTTGCTCCGTGCCGGAGGGGAAGAAATAGGTCAGGCCGTCCCGCTCGAAGTCCGCGCGGGTTAGATCGGCGTTGAATTGGGGCAAGGCGAGGGCCCATTTATTGACCGGATCCGCGACTGGGAACGTGGATTCGCGGTTGAGCACCGAGTCCTGATCAATGGTGGCGATTTCCTCTTGGGAGTCCCCAGCTTTTCCGGCAAGTAGGCTGGTCACGGAATCGGTGGTGGCGATGGTGTCATCATCGTCGACCTCGCCGGTGGCAATGGTGCGCTCCAAGGTCAGCGGCTCGTGGTGCTGGTAGCACCACACCGGGGCGGATTTCTCGGCGCAGCGCGGGTCATCGCTGGATGCGGTATCAGAAGGGGCCTCGCCGGCCATGAGGGCGCGCACGTCCATCCACACTGCGTCGGTGGGCCCGCTTGAGGTGGAAAAATCCTTATCCAAGCCCAGCGGGCGGGTCCGATTATTGTAGAGCGTTGGCGCGAGGGTACCAATGAGGAGGAAAATGATTGCGGCAATGACAACCCACGCCCGTGGCGAGCGTGGCCAAAGGTAGCGGCTCATTGCAGTACTATATCCAATCAGTTTCAGGTTTCCGGGGTAAAGGAGCAAGCGTGCGCACGCAGGCATCTGTGAAAAGACTACCCCAGCACCTACCGGAGCTAGACGGCCTACGCGCGGTTGCCGCATTAGGGATCATTGTCACCCACGTATCCTTCCAAACCGGCACCGGGTGGGGATTTGCCGGGCGCTTCGATTTCTTCGTCGCCGTCTTCTTCGCCCTCAGCGCCTTCCTCCTGTGGCGCCGGCGCGGGCTGCACACGGTGCGCGGCTATGCCCACTCCCGCATCGCGCGCTTGGCACCGGCCTATTATGCCTGCGTGGTATCGGTATTGCTGCTGCTTCCCGATGCCCACTCCATCACCCCCACCCAGATCCTCGCCAACCTGACCTCCACGCAGATCTATGTGGTCGATGGCCTTGCCCCGGGCCTTACCCACCTGTGGTCGCTGTGCGTAGAGTTCTTCTTTTACCTGGTACTACCGCTCCTCGTGTGGGCCATTGGCGGCCTGCCGCAGCGCTGGCGCATGGGCGTTATCGCCGGCGCTGCCGTACTGAGCTGGGGCTGGGGATTTATCCCCTTTGTCGCGGACTACGGTGAGGACCAGGTCAACTCGCAAATCTGGCCACCGGCCTATGCCTCGTGGTTCGCGGTGGGCATGCTGGCGGCGGAGGTGGAAGAAAGGGGCATCGGCAAGCGCACGGCGCGCATTCTGCAGGTGCGCTGGGCCTGGGTTGTGCTGGCGGGGCTCGTGCTGTGGGTGGCGAGCCGGGATTGGTTTGGGCCGGCCGGGCTGGTGCACCCGGAGCCGGCGGAATTTGCCCGCCGCATCATCGCCGGGGCGGTATTCGCGGGGTGCGTGGTGGTGCCGGTGGCCCTAGTTCCACGTGGAACCTCGTGGCTTAACTCGCCGCTGATGCAGGCGCTGGGCGCGTGGTCCTATTCCATTTTCCTGTGGCACGTGGCGGTGCTCGCCGTGGCCTTTCCGCTGACCGGGGTGGCGCTGTTTAGCGGGAAACCGCTGGATTTTTGGGTGATCCTTGCCGTCACGGTGGTGGGCACCGTTGTGGTCTCTGCGGCGAGCTATACGCTTATCGAGCGCCCGGGCCGCGACCTCCTGATGGGCCGGGTCCGGGGCCGGGGCCAGGGCCGTCGGCGGCGAAAAGGCAGGCCAGCCCCGCGGCACATAAGCACATGAGCAGCACGGAATCGCCTGCATAGGCCCCTGAGGTCCACGGGGCCCGGGCGAGGATGGCCCCGGCAGCCGCTACCACGCCGCTGGCCAAATAAGCCCGCGGAATGGTGGTCCAGCGCACGATGAGCCAGGCTGCCATGCCCGCAAGTGCCGCCGGCCACCCCACCAGTGCCAGGCAGGTCAGCGAATACATCGCAGAGGCCATGCCGCCAGGATGCGGGTGCCAGGTGGGCTGCGGGCTACGGCGCGCGGCGAAAAGCAGGCAAAATCCCAGCGCGGCCAGGCCGAGCGCGCCCCCAAAGAGCAAGGCGGCGCGGTAGGCAGGCTGCGCCTTAAAGGTCATGCGGAATTCCCCATGCGTGCCCGCAGGGACGATAAATGCCTGGGTGGCGGCATCGATCTCGTACGGGGCGAGCTCGGTATCGCCTATAAACCCGCGCAGGCCCTTATTAAAGGCGCGGCCGGTAATGAGCAGACGCTCATCCTCTGCAGCAGCGATAGAAAAATCGGTGAGGCGATAATCGCTCGGCGGGGTCCAGCCCTTCTCCGTCATGGACACCCACGCGCCGGTGGTGCGCACGCGGTGGACGCCGGGCTCGAGGCTCAGGGTGCTGCCGGGGGAGTACCGGTGGGAATCGATGAGCACCGGCTTGGTGGAATCCACGGTGACCTCCATGCGGCGCGGCACGGTGACATCGCGAATGAGCACACCGGTATCGTGCACCATCTGCTGGAAGAAGAATTGGTGCACATTCGGCGAGGTATCCGGTACGGTCACCACGCGCTCGATGGGGTGGCCTTCTACCTCCAGTTCCGCGATGCCGGTGCGGTGGGATAGCTCCACGCGGATGGCCTGCGAATCCCCGCCGGGCACGCGCACCGTCTTGGAGCGGAAGGGTTGGAGATCCACTTCTACTGCAGCGCCACCCGAGCGCACCGTTACCGTGGTGGAGCTGGTGGCCATGAGCTTCAGGCTCGGTTGGCTAAAGTCACCGCGCAACTCGATCCAGCCCTCATCATCGCCGGGCGCGGGCCACCAGGCGGTGGAATTTTCCCCATCGACCGCCGCGGTGGCGGACTTTTCCGGCTGGGCGCCGCCAAAGGCGGTGGCATCGGCGGCAGAAGAAGAGACTTCGACATCGCCGCCGTGGGTCTCCATCGTGGTCAGCGGGCCGGCGGAGGGATAATCGCGCAGGCGGTTATAAACGTGGCTGGGATCGTCTGCGGCCAGCGGTGCCGAGGCGGCGCCGTGGAGCGTGCCGTAGTTGCGATCCACCAGCGTGGGGGTATCTGTGACGATATCGGCGTCCCTTTCCACCAGCTCGCGGGCGGCCGGGCCATTGTGGGCATCGAGGAAGGCCAGTGCCTCACCGCCACCGGCCACGCGGACGGGATCTGCTGAGGTCAGGGCCATGGAATGCTGCTCGAGCAGGATCACATCAATCTCGCCAAAAGTGTGCACTTCACCGCCAAATTTACTGCTCAAGGTGTCATTATCGGCGGCGAAGAGATCGTGGCGCACCATCACCGCGCCGATGCCTAAGCGCTGCAAGGCGCGCACACCGCTGGCTGGGTCCTCCTCAAGCGTTGCCATTACGCCATCGAGGCCCCGTATGGCCTCTGGGGGTACGAGGGGAATGGCATCGCGGACGGCCCAAGGGACATCAAGAAGCGGCTGCGCCGGCTCATCGCGGGTCCAGCCCCACTCTTGCCGCGCGAAAGAGGCCTCGGGATAGATCAGGGTGCGCGTATTCTCCGCGTGCTCGTTGATATAATCCGTGGCCTCGTGCCAATAATCCGGTACCTCGTCGTAGGCGCCTAGGGGCAGCAGCCGCTGCGACCACGCCGGGGAGAGCGCGCTGATGCACACGAGCAGCACCAGCGCGCCCACCATCTGCTTCTTGGTGGGGCGAAGCCCCGTGGGCAGCGGCAGGCGTTGACAGGCGCGGGCAAAGCCCAACAGCAACGGGATGCGCACCAACGAATCGAATTTGTGCAGGTTGCGCAGGGGCGCTAGTACCCCATCGAGCGCATCGAGGTACCACGCCGCCTGGCAGCCCAAAATTGCCACACCGGTAATGAGCATGATGGACCACACGCGGGGCAGCCGGCACAGGCCATAAATGCCTATCGCGGCCACAGCCATGGTGATAAGCACAAAGAAGGCTGAGGTCGCGAGCTCGTTGCCAGCGATGCGCTCGGCATCAGCAAAGGGTGACCAGCTCGTTGTCCCGCGCAGGATCTCTGGCAGGTTCAGCCACCGGGTGGTCACGCGGGAGGATTCGATAAATTCCGTAAACGGCGGGGCGTAGCGGCCCAAGATTAAAAGCGGGCCAATCCACCACGCGGATACGCACAGGCAGCCAAGCAGCCAGGCCGCGCCGGGCTTGAAGGCGCGGCGGTAGGCCACGATGACAAGCGCCGGGGTGCACGCCGCGAGCGTGGCGGTGGCGTTGACCGCGCCCATCAGCGCCACGGGAATCGTGGCGGCGGCAGCATCGCGCCAGGTGAGTTTTTCCCGCAGGAAGGGCAGGATGACCCACGGGGCGAGCATGACCGGCCAGGTTTCAGAAGAAATGGCCGTCAGCGTGGACAGCGAGCGCGGGGACAGGGCATAGAGCATCGCCGCCACCCAGACCCACCGGCCGCGCAGGCCTATCCGGGTGGCCAGCTTGTAAAAGCCAATAAAGCCCACGCTTAAGACCAGCAGCCACCACAGGCGTTGGGCTATCCAATCCGGCAGAGGCTCGGTTAAAACAAAAAAGGGGCCCTGCGGGAAGAGGTAGCCATAGGCCTGGTTCTGCAGTTGGCCCAGGGTAAAGATATCGGTATAGGCATCAAGCGCGCCGCGCAGGAAGTGCCGCGGGTTGGCGGCCAGATCGTGTTTGGTATCGGCGGCGGTCAGCCCCCACGGCTGCACCGCGAGGATGAGCGCCAAGGCAATAATGCCGAGCGGGTAGGGCCGGGCAAGGCGCGCGCAGCGGTGGCGCAGGGCGCGGCCTAGTGCGCGGTAGCGGTGTACGTAGGAACCGCTATGTGGGCCGCGGGGGAGCTGATCGGTCCGGTCATGCACGCCGGTGCGCCCATCTAAGTGCGGGAACCGTATTCAGGCCCGCCCAGCACCGCATCATCGGGGGAGACCGCATTGCCTTCCGGCACGGTATCACTGCCGGAGAACTGGGCGATGCCGATGATGGTGATAATGCCCAGGGCGATGCCCACAACAGCGCTACCCACGGCGGGGCCGAGGGTGCGCTTGTTTAAAGAATCGGATTCCAGAGCCATGGCTAAAGATATTAGCAGTTACTTAGAAGTATTCCGGATCGTCCTCGTCCGCGTCTTCGTCGTTTTCTTGCGGGACGATAAAGACGGGCAGGCCCGCATTGCGCACGATCTGGTCCGCCGTGGAGTTGGTCCACCAGGCGCGGAAGCCGGTGAGCGCGCGGGTGCCGGTCACGATGACATCCACGTCGAGCTCGTGCGCGGCATCCACGATGGCCGAAGAAATGGTGGTGGCGGATTCCACGAGGTGCGCGCGGCCGGCCAGGCCGAGGTTCTCTGCCAATTGGGTGCCCTGACGGCAGATCTTCAGCGCCTCTTCGTAAGCCGGATCGTCTTCCACGCTATCGGGGGACACGGTGGACTGGTGCATGCCCGTGCGGCTGACGGCGCGCGCGGTTTGGCGGGCCACCGGCTCCCACGCGGTGAGGATTTCCACCGTGGAGGGGCGCAAAAGCTGGGCGGCGTACTCCAAGGCGCGATCGGCGCGTTCGGTGCCATCATAGGCAATTAACATTGTTTTGCCGTTACTCATGTCACTAGTCTACCCACCGCTTGGGACAGTTCGCGAGGAATGCTGCACACTGGAAGGCATGACATATTCCCGCATCATTGTCAGTTTGGGCCTCGTGGCGGTGCTGAGCGCCTGCTCTAATTCCGCCTCGGACGAGGACAAGGCGCGCGAATCCGCGGCTCCCGCACCCTCGTCACCCGGTACCGCAGCCTCCGCCACCGAGGCCGCCCCAGCCCCGGCACCAGCGCCGGCGCCGGAAGATATTCGCGCCACCGCCGCCTCGGTGCTTATGCCGCCGGCGACCAGCTATGAGGACGCCAAGGCCAAGCTGGAGGCCGGCGTGGGAGGCATCTTCATCCCGAGCTGGGCGGATCCTGGTTTGCTAGAAGAAGAGGGCCGCAATATTAACGCCCTGCGCGCGGAACTAGGCCGCGATTTTGAGGTCGCCATCGACTTTGAGGGCGGTCGCGTGCAGCGTTTTTCTGAAATCTTGGGCGAATACCCCTCCGCGCAGCAGATGGCGGCGGAAAACTCGCCGGAGCAGGTGGAACAGCTGGCGGGGGACATCGGCAAGCGGCTCATGGACTACGGCATCAACGTGGACTTCGCGCCGGTGCTCGATGTCGATGGTGATGGCCTCGAAGTCGTGGGCGACCGCGCCTTTTCCACCGACCCCGCCCAAGCAGGCGATTACGGGGCTGCCTTTGCCCGCGGGCTGGATGCCGCCGGGGTCAAGGCCGTATTCAAGCACTTCCCGGGCCACGGTCGCGCCTCGGGCGATACCCACCTGGCAGAGGCCATTACCCCGCCGCTCGAAGAGCTTGAGAACCATGAATTCATTCCCTTCCGGAATGCCATTCCCGCAGCACCGAATGCGGCGCTGATGATGGGCCACCTCGCGGTGCCGGGCCTGGGCGATGGCCAGACTCCTGCCTCCATCCTGCCGGAGGCTTACGGCCTTGCCCGCGAGGCCTTGCAGTATGACGGCACCATCTATACCGATGACATTGGCGGCATGGCGGCCATTTCGGATTCGCTGCCGCTTGCCGATGCCGTCATTACCTCCCTCGCCGCCGGTGCCGACATGCCCCTGTGGTCCACCGAGGAAGATATCAATGCGGTGATCGATGCCGTCGTGGGCGCTGTGGATGAGGGCAGGTTGGCCCCTGAGCGCCTCGGCGATGCTGCCCGCCACGTACGCGATGGGGACAGCGACTAGGAAAAACGCCCCTTTACCCGTTAACCTTTAAGGCGTGAAGAAGGCAGAAGGAAAAAACGGTGCAAAGGGCTGGCTCATCACGCTTGGCGTGATCGTTGGCTTCGTCCTCATTACGGGCATCGCTTATGCCTGGGATGTCATAGCAAACCAGGACAAGATCCCGCGCAGTGTCTCCGTGGGCGGCGTGGATATTTCCGCCATGGAGCGCACCGCCGCCGTGGCCAAGCTCGAGGACGAGCTCAAGGGTGTTGAGACCCAGCCCGTGACCGTGACCGCAGGCGATCTGCAGTCTGAATTTACCCCTGCCGAATCCGGCCTGGCCCTGGATAATCAGGCCGCCGTCGATGGCATCGAGGAACCTTCCCTCAACCCAATTACCCGCCTGGCCAGCTTCTTTCGCTCCACCGAAGATATCCCGGTAGAAACCGATGTGGACGATAGCAAGCTGCAGCCCACCCTTGACCGCGTCAAAGACGAGCTTTCTACCGATCCCGTCGATGGCATGCTGGAGCTTAATAATGGCGAGCTCAAGGTCACCGATCCCACGTTGGGCCAGACCGTAGACGGCACCGAATTGCACGATGCGGTGGCAGCGAATTGGCTCGACAAAGACGGCGTGCAGGTGGAGCCAGAAGAAATCGAGCCGGCCATTAATGAGGCGGCCATTGAAAAGATGCGCACCGGCGATGCCGCAAAGGCCCTGGATAATCCACTGACCTTGAAGGCCAAAAATAACGTCACCGCCACGCTGAATAAGCCGGAGATCTCCCAGTTCACCAGCATTGAGGAAAAGGACGGCCAGCTACACCTGGTGGTTGATAGCAACCGCGCGCAGCAATTGCTGCAAGAGCGCAGCGATGGCGCCGACGTGCCTGGCGTGAACGCCAAGGTGAAATTCGCCGGTGGCTCCAGGCAGGTCACCCCCTCCCAGGACGGTGAGATCATTGACTGGAAGCCCACCATGGAGGGCTTTGATAAGCGCGTGACTGGCGATGACCGCGAGTGGGACGCTACCTACAAGCCTGACCCAGCCGAGTTCACCACTGAGGACGCCGAAAACGCGACGTTTAACGATACCGTGGGTGAGTTCACCACCGGCGGCTTTTCCTCCGCCTCTGGGCGCAATATCCAGCTCGTTGCCCAAGAGGTTAACGGCGCCATTGTCAACCCCGGTGAGACTTTCTCCCTCAACGGTTACACCGGCCCCCGCGGCACCGCGCAGGGTTATGTGGAATCCGGCATCATCATCAACGGCCACTCCGGTTCCGCCGTGGGCGGTGGCATCTCCCAGTTCGCCACCACCCTGTATAACGCCGCGTACTTCGCCGGCATGCAAGATACCGCGCACACCCCGCACTCGTACTACATTTCCCGCTACCCGGCCGGCCGCGAGGCCACCGTGTACGAGGGTGCCATTGACCTGCAATTTACCAATACCTTCAATACTCCAGTGCAGATTGAGACCAGCTTTGGCGGCGGCAATATCACCGTCCGCTTGAAAGGCACCAAGACGGTAGAGGTGGAATCCATCAATAACGGCCGTTGGGCCAATACCGAGCCACAACCGAGGTCCGTGCCAGGCAGCGACTGTTCGCCATCATCCGGTGCCCCGGGCTTTACGACGTCCGATACCCGCATCATCAAGGATCTCAGCGGCAAGGAGCTTTCCCGCGAGACCAAGACCACGGTCTACGACCCCCAGCCCATCGTGCGGTGTAGCTAGCTAGCGGCTACGCCTCAGGGCATGGGTTAGCCGTGGGGTGGAAGACGTCGTGCGCGGTAGTCTCGGCGACAATGAGAATGATTCACCAAGGCATCCCGCCGCGGCCTCGACAGGTTTATCGACGTGGAGGAATCACTAGAGACCAAGCATCAAGCCCGACAAGCAAAAGTCCACCGAGAAGATCGACGGTGTCGTCGCCACCATCATGGCCCTTGACCGGGCTATCCGGGGTGGTAGACGAGCGCGGACTCCTGGTTTTATGACCTCAGAGAAGCGGTGCCCCTGTTTTGAATGCTTGGACTGCGATTTCACCGTCCGGAAGGCGTCGCAGATAGAACACCTCACTGGAATCCGCGAGCTGAACTATGTGAGAGCGAAGCAAATCTTCTAGATCAGACGCGAGATCTTTGAGCATTGTGAAGTCTAGGTCTGGAGTAGATGTCTTCTCTTTGAACGGGTTTGGTGCGTGGAGGATTCCACTGAGGTTTCCCCAGATTCGTCCGACATCGGTTTCCTGAACACCCACGTTTGGCAGCACGCCAAGTCCTGTATTCCCATCGTGTGTGACCTGGCCAAAAGCTACAGGCCAGTAGTTACTATTCAGTTTCTTCAACTTCTTGCGGACTTCTCCAAAGTCCTTTGCCTTGGTGACGTTCTCCTGAGCTTCCAGAAAGATGTTGTATGCGGCGATGAATGACGCTGTGGTGACTCGTTCTAATACGAGTCGAAGGTGAGCAGCAGCGTGAATAAGGTTCGCAAAATCGATCTGCGGACCGGCAAGCTCAGACAGCGCATGATCGAGATCCCAGAAGATTCGGTCATACGTCATCTGATACGCGGAGATCGTTCCGGACTCGACGAAGCTGAATCCCTCAACCTTCTCAGATTTGAGGTTGGGGAGTTCTTGCGTGTCGTCTTTCTTCCCCATAAAAGAGATCTTACGGCTTCGTTTGACGCGGTGCAAGCCGAGATCTCCCGCCGTCGAGAAAACGGCCTGGCAGCAACCCCATCGAAAAACACCGGGTGCTTCACTGGCAAGATCACCTGCCCAGCCTGCGGGTGGAACTATCAACGCAAAACCCGCACACGTGCCACCATGCCCGACTACAAATTCTGGCGCTGCTGGAACGCCTGCAAAGGACACGGCAACTCGTGCGGGAGCCACAACTTGCGCGAAACCATGCGCGAAAACCTCATGACAGACATCCTCGATCTCGAGCGTTTCGATGAGAGCGCCGTCGCAGAGCACCTCGACGTCATCCACGCGTATCCCGATCGGCTCGACATCACGCTGAAGGATGGCACCACCATCACCACCGGCCTGGACGAGAAAGGACACCTACGATGACCCGCACCGTCACAACCATCCCCGCCACCAGACCGCTTGGCGGTGGCGCATCCGAGGGTGAGGCGCTGCAGGCTATTAAGCGTGTCGCCGCCTACCGCTCGGGTTTCCACAGACCTGGAAGAGCAACAATCCTCCTACCACGCCCAGGTCGACTACTACACCAGATACATCAACGAGCATGCAGGCTGGCAACTCGTCGGTATCTACACCGATGAAGGCATTACCGGAACCTCAACGAAACACCGTGAAGGCTTCAAACAGATGATCACCGATGCCCTGGACGGCAAGATTGATCTCATCATCACCAAATCCGTCTCCCGGTTCGCCCGTAACACTGTTGATACGCTCACTCACGTTCGCCTGCTCAAAGACCGGGGAGTGGAGGTCTACTTCGAGAAAGAAAACATTTGGACGCTGGACTCCAAAGGCGAACTACTCATCACCATCATGTCCAGCCTCGCGCAGGAAGAATCCCGCTCCATCTCCGAAAACGTCACCTGGGGGCACCGTAAGCGCTTCGTGGACGGGAAAGTCATGGTGCCCTACAAATCCTTGCTTGGCTACAAGAAAGGAGCGGACGGCAACCTTGCCATCGACGAAGAACGAGCCCCTGTGGTGCGTGAAATCTACGGCCTATTCCTGGCAGGCAAATCCATCCGCGAAATCAAAGACACCCTCGAAACAGAAGGACACTTGACGCCACGCGGAAAAACCACATGGCACGTCACCACGACCCGTTCGATCCTGTCGAACGAGAAATACAAAGGCGACGCCCTCTTACAGAAGACGTACACTGCTGATTTCTTGACTAAGACCATCAAGCGTAACGATGGTGAGGTTGCCCAGTACTACGTCACCGGAAACCACGCACCAATCATCGGCCCTGAGGTGTGGGATCAAGTTCAATACGAACTAGCCACCCGTCACGGGGAAGGAAGCGGCTCGAAACTCCACCTGTTCTCTTCCCGCCTGAAATGCGCCGACTGTGGCGGCTGGTACGGACGTAAAACCTGGTCATCGACCACGAACAAACACACCGTGTGGCACTGTAACAACAAACACGCAGGCGACCAGGTCTGCGCTACTCCCACGCTACGTGACCACCAGATCAAGACCGCCTTCCTGACCGCGCTGTCACAACTTGGCCCCGCCCTCGAGGCGCCGAGCCTTCGTGAAGACCTCGCAGCGGTATTCGACACCAAGCAACTCGAAGCCGAGCGGGAGGACCTGGCCGAATGGCAGGCTGAACTAGAAGCCGCGTTCACTGCGATGGTGGCACACAACCAGCATGTTGCGACCGACCAAGACGAGTACACCAAGCAGATCAAACGCATCGAGACCGACTACAACCACGCCACCGATCGATTGAAGAACCTGGAGACGCAGAGCAACGAGCGCCAAGTCAAACACAACGCGCTGCTTGCCGCGTACGACCAACTCTCAAGAGCGCCGGTCAGCACATTCCAGCCAACCCAGTGGACAGCCCTCATCGACCAAACCACCGTCAGGGAAGAGGCCATCAAGTTTTTCTTCCGTGACGGGCGCGCTATTAGCGTCGACCTATAGAACTATTCCGGGTAGCCGAGCCCGCCTCATATGAGGGCGGGCATTTTCATGTCCATAGTTAGCTGTTGCTCAACCCGCCACCGCTCTGACTAGGTAAAACGTAAACTCGCCAACGCTCGCCGAAATTTAGACCCCCAAGGGGATACTCGCCAAACGCAACCCCAGCCTCATCAAATGCGAGGTTATAGTGGAGCCGACGACGGGAATCGAACCCGCGCCAGCAGCTTGGGAAGCTGCAGTTCTACCATTAAACTACGTCGGCACTGCGCTAAATGCGCTTTCCCTACTATACACCTTAGGTAGGGGATTGAGTAGAATTGGGTCCGTGCTTCTTTCAGATCGTGATATTCGTTCCGCCGTTGATTCCGGAGAGCTGGGCATCGAGCCCTTTGATAGTGAGCTTATCCAGCCTTCTTCCGTTGACGTGCGCTTGGATAAGTACTTCCGGGTATTCAATAACTCCCGCTATACGCACATTGACCCCAAGGCGGAGATGCCGGAACTGACCACCTTGGTGGAGGTAGAAGAGGGGCAATCTTTTATTCTCCACCCCGGCGAGTTTGTCCTTGGTGCCACGCTGGAGAAATTCACCCTCCCGGCTGACCTGGCTGGACGGCTGGAGGGAAAGTCGTCGCTGGGGCGGCTGGGTCTGCTGACCCACTCCACCGCGGGCTTTATCGATCCCGGCTTTTCCGGGCACATTACTTTAGAGCTCTCCAATACCGCGAACTTGCCCATTGCGCTGTGGCCGGGGATGAAGGTGGGCCAGCTTGCTATCTTTAAGATGACCTCGCCGGCGGAAAGTCCGTACGGTACGGGTGCCTTGGGATCGAAATACCAGGGCCAGCGCGGGCCAACGCCATCAAAGTCTTACCTGAACTTCCGCAGGGATTAATCTGGTATTTACATAAAATCCCTAGGATGAGGTTTTATGCGGATGACTGTTATTGGCACCGGTTACTTGGGTGCTACCCACGCCGCCTGCATGGCGGAGTTGGGGCATGAAGTTTTAGGTGTCGATGTAGACGAAGATAAAATCTCCGTCTTGCAATCGGGCAAGGTTCCGTTCTTCGAGCCGGGGCTGCCGGAGGTGCTCGAGCGCAATATCACTGCTGGGCGCTTAGGATTTAGCACGGATTATGAGGAGGCCGCACAGTTTGCCGACGTGCACTTTCTCGGCGTGGGAACCCCGCAGCGCCGCGGTTCCTATGCGGCAGACATGACCTATGTCAAGGCTGTCATCACGGACTTGGTACCCAAGCTGCGCGGGGAACACGTTATCTTCGGCAAATCCACCGTTCCGGTAGGCACGGCGGCGGAACTCCAGGAACTTGCGGACGGTTTAGCGTCCGAGGGAACTCGCGTGGAGATCGCGTGGAATCCGGAATTTTTGCGCGAAGGTTATGCGGTGCACGACACCATTACCCCGGACCGCATTGTCATTGGCACCCGCGAATCAGAATCCCGCGCGGAAGAGCTTGCCCGCGAGATCTACGCGCAGCCGCTAGCGCAGGATACGCCCTTCATTGTGACCGATCTGCAGACCGCGGAGCTGGTGAAAGTATCCGCCAACGCTTTTTTGGCCACCAAGATTTCCTTCATCAATGCAGTCTCCGAGATTTGTGAGATCGCGGGGGCAGACGTGGTGGCGTTGGCGGATGCCATTGGCATAGACAAGCGCATTGGTCGCAAGTTTCTCGGCGCGGGCCTGGGCTTTGGCGGTGGATGCCTGCCCAAGGATATCCGCGCCTTTATGGCGCGCGCCGGTGAGCTCGGCGCTGATCAAGCGCTGACCTTCCTGCGCGAGGTGGATGCGATTAATATGCGCCGGCGCGACCGCATGGTGGATATGTCTAAAGAAGCCTTCAATGGCTCGCTGTTGGGCCACCGCGTCACCGTGCTGGGCTGTGCTTTTAAGCCGAACTCGGATGATGTGCGGGATTCGCCGGCGCTCTCGGTCGCGGGGTCCTTGTCCTTGGCGGGTGCGGCGGTGACCGTCTATGACCCAGAGGGTATGGAAAACGCCAAGAAGGTTTTTCCCACCTTGGACTATGCCGCCGACACGGAAACCGCCTTGCGGGAGGCGGAACTTGTCATCCTGGCTACCGAGTGGGAGCAATTTAAGGAACTGGACCCGAACGAGGCCGGCGAGCTGGTAGATAATAAGCACATTATCGATGGCCGCAATGTGTTAGACGTTGCGGCCTGGTCCGACGCCGGCTGGAAGATACAGGCGCTGGGGCGCACGCTTTAACGGCGGCGTGACGGGACCGTAAACGCGGCAATCAGCGTGGTAATTGGGACTGCGAGGGTCAGCGCCATGGCGCCGACACCGGAGCGCAAGAGTTCGGTGGCGACGAGATCGCTGCTAAGTATTTGCCCCGCGGGGCGTTCGGCGGCGGTAATGAGCAGGAGCAGGGGTAATGCGGCGCCGGTATAGGTCAAAATCAGGGTATAGACCATCGAGGCAATGTGGTCGCGGCCGACCCTCATGGCGGATAAGAAAAGCTCGAGCGGTGTGGCCGCGGGGTCGGATTCATGCAGCTCGGTGATGGTGGAGGCTTGGGCGATGGCGACATCGGCAAGGCTGCCCAATGCGCCGACGACGAAGCCACACAGCAGCACGCCCAGGATGGACACATTGGGCATATATAGCAGCAGCTTGAGGTTATCTTCGGAGCTAAAGCCTTGCAGCTGCGAACTATCGATGGCCGCCCAAGCCAGAAACGCGGCGAGGGCGAGCGCAGTCAGTGAACCGCCGACCGCAGAGGCGGATTTCCAATTCACGCCGTGGACAAGTGGCACGGCGAGGAGAACGATGGCGGTACAGGCGGCGAGGGCCACCCACAGGGGATTGGTGCCCGCAATGAGCGCTGGGATGAGGAAGCTGAAGACGATACCAAGGCTCAACCCCAAGCCGATGATCGCGCGCACCCCATGCCACGCCGCGAAAGCAATGATGACGATCGCGATGACCACTCCCCAGAGCAGGAGGCTATTGCTGCGCTGATAATCGGCAAAGGCATACGATACTGCCCCGGCAGGATCGGTGGCCTTGGATAGCACGATGTCATCGCCCGGCTGCAATTCTGGGTCGCCTGCGTTGCCGTAGGTGACCAATTGGGTCATCTTTCCCTCGTCCTCGCCGGAGGTGATCTTCACCAGCGCCCGGTCACAGTCCACGTCTTCCTTTTCCGGAATAAGCGGCGGGGTATCGAAGGCCAAGCCGGTCTGCTCCGATTGGCACGCCGAATGATCGGTCTTCTCCACGGTGCCTTCCACCTGCGGGTGGTTCAACGCGTAGGTGGACTCGAACTCCTCCGAGGTATGCTCAGAGGCAGCACTAGTGGGCCAGAGCAGGACGAGGCCGACCAGCATGGCGATAAGGGCCGCACCGATGGCGGTTACTAGCCCAATGCGCCACGGGTGACCGGATACCGAGTGCGCCAACTGACGTGGCTTTAGGCGTTGTAACCTCGACCGGCCCTGCGCGTGCCCGCTGGACTCCGATCGACCCTGCGCTTGCCGATGCCGCGAAGCGGCGCCCGTCGTCGAATTAGAAACCGAGGAATGTCGTCCCATACGATGTATTGTCAACGTTTATCACTGCAATTACCAATCGTCTGCTGGGGTGCTATTGGCGGTAGCTTACTAAGAAATTGCCCAAGCGTTCGATGGCGTTTTCTAATTGGGAGGCCCAAGGCAGCGTGACCACGCGGAAGTGATCCGGGTGCGGCCAGTTGAAGCCGGTGCCTTGGACCATGAGGATCTTTTCCGCCTTGAGGATATCCAACATGAGTTTGGAATCATCGTGAATGTCATAGACATTGGGATCCAAGCGCGGGAAGAGATACAGCGCGCCTTTCGGCTTTACTGCGGAGACACCCGGAATTTCGTTGAGTTTGTCATAGGCGATATTGCGCTGGCGTAGCAATCGTCCCCCAGCTCCGGTGAGCTCGAAGATGGATTGGCGGCCGCCCAGCGCCACTTGGATGGCGTGTTGCGCGGGAACATTCGGGCACAGGCGGGTACCTGCCAACAATTCGAGCCCCTCAATGAGCCCGTGCGCATGATGTTTCGGACCCGTAATGACCATCCAGCCCGCGCGGTAGCCGCATACCCGGTAGGCCTTGGACAGGCCGTTAAAGGTAAAGGTCAAGAGATCGGGGGCCAGCGAGGCGATGGAGATATGCTTCGCATCGTCATAAAGGATGCGGTCATAAATCTCATCGGCCAAAATCAGCAGGTTGTGCTCCCTGGCGATGTCCACGATCTGCTGCAGGACCTCGCGCGAATACACCGCGCCGGTTGGGTTATTCGGGTTGATAACCACGATGGCCTTGGTCTTTTCGGTGACCTTGGACCTAATGTCCTCGATGGATGGGTTCCAGTCGTCTTCCTCATCGCACAGGTAGTGCACTGGGGTGCCGCCGGCCAGCGAGGTTGCCGCCGTCCACAGCGGGTAATCGGGTGCCGGGATGAGGATCTCATCGCCGTTATTGAGCAGGGCCTGGGTGGTCATGGTGATAAGTTCTGATACGCCATTGCCCAAGAAGACATCGTTGATATCAAAATGAGGGAAGTCTTCGAGCTCATAGCGCGTGACGATGGACCGCCGGGCCGAGGTAATGCCTTTAGAAGTGGAGTAGCCCTGGGAGGTGGGCAGCGCGCTGATCATATCGCGCATGATGACATCGGGTGCATCGAAGCCAAAGACGGCGGGGTTGCCGGTATTGAGCTTGAGGATGGTGTGGCCGTCCAGTTCCATTCTCTCCGCTTCCGCTGAGACCTCACCGCGAATATCGTAAGCGATGCCTTTTAATTTTTCGGACTGGTCAAAGATGCGGGGTTTGGGAGAAGTCATGGCCATATTGTGCCATCTTTCACAGCGCTAAGAAATATTGCAGCGCACCTCAGCGCTATTTATTATTCCACTTGCTGATTTGCTTCTTTGCCATTTCCATAGCCTGACCGGTAATTTCCCCGGCCTGCTGGCGGCGTTCGGACCACATTTTCTTCTCTAATTCTTTTTGGTGCGCCCGCTCGTGTGCCGTCAGCGCACGGATCTCGCGCTGCTGTTGGCGCTCAATCTGCCGCACCGAGGGGGCATGCCAGGATTCCGGGCCCACCTTGGCCACGTACAAGAGGATCCACACGATGGGGATGAGCGCTGCGGCCACGGCGCCGCCCGCCAGCAACCAGGGGCTATTCATAGTGGCGCTGAGCAAGACAAGAGTGGGCGATGCCGCGAGCAGCACCACCGAGCTGGTCAGAGCCGTAGCGATGCGCGGCTTCTTTGCAGCATTATAGGCGCGGTCCACATCGCCTTGGGAGTAGATCTTTACCTCTTGCGAGCCGGTCGCAGGAATATCGCTAAAGATCGGTGCCAGGTCTTTCTGGGTCACGGCCTGCATGACGCTATCGGAGCGCTCCTCAAACTCGTCCATGGATAAGCGGCCTTCGCCCACTGCGCGGGCTAGATCGGTCAGGGCATCGTTGCGCTCTGAATCGGATAGACGCAGTGTCCGGTTATAGGGGGAGGATCCGTAGCTATTAGTCACAGCCACCATAATAGACAAGCTGATTCAAAAAGAATATGCCCTGCCGCGGTGGCAAGGCATGGCTTCTAGAGTGGAGTGCACAGATTAGAGCTCTTGCGACTCTTCTTCCTTATCGTCCTCGTTAGAATCGGACTTCTTCTGTGGATCGGATTCATCAACCGTCTTGGAGTCTTTCCTCCCCACCAGGTTGGCCAGGAACGGGAAGATGGCAACGGTCAATGCGCCACCGGCGACGAAGATCGAAGCGGTTTCTTGCTTCATCAATTCCGAATTAACCGCCAGCGAGGTTACGGCAACGATGATCGGCAGGCCGGTCGCCGTGTACAAACTGACTTGGAGGCGCTCGCGCACCGTTTCAATTTCGGAGCCGGTGTGGCCCACATTCTCGCGCAGGAATACCGGCAGGCCGCGGGTAACGAGAATAAGCGCCGGGATGCCCAGCACCTTCCCCGGATTATTGGCGATGGTATCCCAGCTAATCGTCATGCCAGAGACCACGAAGAAAACCGGGATGAGCATGGAGTGGAAGACCACATCGAGGCGGTGCTCCAGCCGGCGGTGGAATTCATCCGGAATGATGCGGTTTAAGATGATGCCGGCGGCGAAGGCGCCCAGCACGATGTCTAGCTCAAAGACCGCCGTGACGGCCATGAGGGTGGCAAGGATCAGGATGATAAGGCGCAAAATGGTCTGGTTGGTAGACCCCGCACCGGAGATAAACGCCGCTTTAACCCACGGAATCGTCGTGGCAATGGCCGCCGGCATGATGGCAACAGCCACGGCGATGCCGATGAACGCGAGCATAATCAGCAGCGTGGTCCACGTGGAGCGCGTGCTCAGCAGCAGCGCCATCGCGGTGATGGGGGCGACCTCACCAATAGCACCGTGAATCATGACCGATTTACCCACTTTGGTCTCGAGCACGCGGTCCTGTTTCAGCATGGGCTGAAGCGTGCCCAACGCCGTGGACGTCAGCGCGAGCGCCACCACGATGGCACCTGGGACATTATCGACCAAGAAATACGCACCAACACCACAGGCCACGAGGCAGATAAGCCAGGTGGATAGCGCAGTTCCCGCCTCTTTGGTCTTGAGCGTAGAAATCTCGATTTCAAAACCGGCGAGCAAGAAGAGCGCACCAACACCTAGTTCTTTGAGCATGCTGATGCCGGCATCCTCATGCGCGACATCCAAAAGCGAGGGGCCGATGACCATGCCAAAGATGATCAAAAGGGCAACGGCCGGCAGCCGGTTGCCCAACATGAACGACACTATGGGCGCCAACAGCGCCGCAAGCATGATCCAGGCAAAGGAAACGAGGCTAGTGGTGTTTTCCGTCGCGCCCGCTGCGAGAACAACAGTATCCGCAGCCCATCCCACATCTAAATGCATGGATCACAGCGTACGCACTCACCCCTGCACATGCCTACTCGGTATTCGCGTCTTCCGGCGGCGTGGGTGGCTCCGGCGGTTTCGGTGGCTTGGGTGCCTTGGGAGGCTCTGCGCTTGCCGACGTCCCCGGTGGTGCCGGTCGCGCAGGCGGCGTCGACGATGCCGGTGGAGCGGGTGGAGCAGGTGGTGGGGCCGCTGCCGGTGGAGCCGGTGGACCCGACGGGGCTGGCGGGGCAGGGGGTGCAGGCGGTGCGGGTGGCGCTGCTGCTTCGGGGTTCTTGTCAGCGCGCGGTGGCTTTGGTGCTGCCGGAGCTTGTGGTGCCTTGGCACTTGGAGCAGCTGGCGGAGTCGGAGCACCTGGAGTTGCCGGGGTACTTGGTGCTGCTGGAGCGCTCGGAGCTGCAGGGGTGCTGGGTGCCGAAGGAGCACTCGGAGCCGCTGGGGCCTTAGGAGCCTTTGGCGGCGTGGGAGCGCCCGGTGGTGTTGGCGCGCTGGGCGCGGAGGGAGCACTCAGTGCAGCAGATGGAGTGGGCGCGCCGGGTGCCGAAGGAGCCTTTGGCGCCGATGGTGCCGATGGCGTCGCAGAACCGGGTGCGGGAGGAGCCGCCGGAGCAGCGGGAGCGGATGGTGCACTGGGTCCGGCAGGCTGAGTTGGTGCCGCCGGAGTGGAGGGAGCGCCTGGGACAGAGGGTGCGGTTGGAGCTGCCGGTACCGAAGGAGCAGAAGGCGCAGAGGGCGTAGCAGGTGGCGTCGCGGCAGCGGGGGTGTTGGTGGAGGAGGGGGCATCGGCAGGCGTGGGTGCCTTGGGGGATTCAGCGGTGGTGGCTGAAGCCGCGCGGTGGCGCACTGGGGTGCCCAGGAATGCCTTGGGGCGGGGCTTGGGAAGAGTGCCCTTGTCATCCAGGGAAATGGAATTGCGCAGCATGGTAGCCACGTCGTTGACCTGCGTGGTGGGGGTGGACTCGGTGGCCAAAGACTTCACGCCGCCGGTCATCATGACATTGCAGAATGGGCAGCCGGTGGCGATTTCCTCGGCGCCGGTCTCGAGAGCCTGCTCCGTGCGGAACTCATTGATGCGAGAGCCCAGCTTTTCCTCCATAAACATGCGGGCGCCGCCGGCGCCGCAGCAGAAGGCCTCATCGCGGGACTTGTCCATTTCGCGCAGCTCTACGCCTGTGGCCTCGAGAAGCTCACGCGGGGGATCGAAGACCTTATTGTGGCGGCCCAGGAAGCATGGATCGTGATAGGTGATGGGCTTGCGGTTTTCTGGGGTGCGCGGAACCGGCTGTAGCAGCTTTTCGCGCACCAGGCGGTTGAGTAGCTGCGTGTGGTGGAATACATCGAAATGCCCGTCAAAGTCCGGGTACTCATTGCGGATGGTATTAAAGCAGTGCGGGCAGGTCGTGATGATTTTCCGCTGGCCTTTGGGTACGCCCGCAAACGCGTTGTTGAGGGTTTCAACGTTTTGCTGCGCCATCATCTGGAACAAGAACTCGTTGCCGGCGCGGCGGGCGGGATCGCCGGTGCAGGTCTCACCGGTAGAAAGCACGCCGAACTTAACACCGGCGGTGTGCAGTAGATCCACGACGGCGCGGGTGGTGCGGCGGCCATTGTCATCATAGGCGCCGGCGCAGCCTACCCAGAGAAGGTATTCCATATCGGAGAAATCGGCGGTGTCCTCGCCAATGATGGGTACCTCGATGCCATCGGCACGCGCCTCATCAATCCAGGCGCGGCGCTCGGAATTATTGCGGCCCCAAGGGTTGCCCTTGGTCTCCATGTTTTTGAATAGGCCGGTGAGTTCCGAGGGGAAATCGGATTCCGCCAAGACCTTGAAGCGGCGCAGGTCTGCAATATGGTCGATGTGCTCGATATCGGTGGGGCACTGATCCACGCAGGCCCCGCAATTGGTGCAGGACCACAGGACGTCATCGTCGATGACACCAGCCATCGAGAGCACATCGAGGCCCTCGTGTGGGTTGTAATTATCCAGCGCGCCTTGGCGCAGGTCCATCATGACCTTTTTGGGGCTGAGCGGCTTATCGGTATTCCAGGCAGGGCACAGCTCCTGGCAGCGGCCGCACTCGGTGCATGCGGTCGAATCCAGCAGCATCTTCCAGCTGCCAGGGGTGATGTCTTCTTCCAGGTCCGGGGTGGGCAGGGACTTGAGCGCCTTGTCCCCAGAGGTATTGCGCTGGAAAAAGATATTGAAAAACGCCATGAAGCGGTGCCACATGACACCCCACTGGAATTTGCGGGCGATAAAGAAGATGAAAAGGAGCCCGGATAGTAGCTTGACCAGGGCGAAGAAGCTGACCAGTGCCGGGGATTCGGGCAGCGCCTTAGCCAGGTGAATAGTCAAGAAATCCGCGACTGCGGAACCGTGACCAAAGGCCGCGATCTTGGAGGCCTTGACCAGGAGCATGCTAAGGCTCTCGATGAAGACGATGGCCTCTACCCAACGGGCCGCGGCCGTTTGAGAGTTGAAAAAGCGGCTGCCGCGCTCGGTATCGCCCAGTTTCAGGCGCACGCCGATGAGGAAGCAGATGCCCAGCATCGTACCGATGCCGAGCACTTCTTCCACGAAGTGATAGACCGGCCAAGTGCTTAAGACCGGCCACCCTTTATCCGGGGCGAAGGATTGGATATAGGCCTCAAACCACACCAGGATGCCAAATAAGAAGCCCACCATGACTAACCAGTGGGCGGCGTTGACCAGTGGTTTTCCCTTGAAGTGGGTGTGTCCGAAGACCTCTACCAGCACGCGCCAAAGGCGTTTTACGGGGCTATTGGTGCGCTCTAGTTGGGTGGGCCCGCCCGAGCGGATGAACTTAATGAGCGCCCCGACGCGGACGAAAAAGTATAGCCACACCGGAATCGATGCGGCTATAGCAATCCAACCGAACACGGTGGTCATTCGTGCTCCTTTACTACTGATGCTCCACGATGCTTCTACCTTAAAGCCTAAAGGCGCGAATCTGGGAGTCAGTATTCAGCTCACGGGGCCACGTGTTCTAGGAAATCGGCGTTCCTGCCTTAGAAGGGGCAGCCAGCTGCGCGGCGCTTGGCGGCGTTATCGTCAGCGTCCTTGCCGTGGGCGGATTCGGCGGAAGCGGAGTCAGAATCGGTGGCCTTCGGCGCGTAGCCCTGAATCTTCTTCGGCTCCTTGTACTTGCCCTCGATCATGCCGTTTTTGATCATCAGGGAGCGGCCGGGCTCCATGTAGCGCTTGTCTTCTGGCAGGTGATCCATGATGAAGCGGACGGACTTGGCAATGCGGTCGAAGCGCTTTTGATCGCGCTTGGTCCACTTGAGATCCAAGATATCGCGGTACTGCTTGGGCAAGGTCGCCACCGTTAGCCAGATGGCGCTGCGCATAATGGGCTTCCAGATGACCTTCCACACAGCCTCCGGAACACCGTCCGGGGCCTTGACTGGCTCAACGCGGGCGGTGCGCAGGGCAAAGTCCACGGTCTCATTGCGCTCCAGGACGGTATCTGCCATCTCATCCATGTACGCCATCAAGTCGTCGTAATTATCGATGACCGGGCGCTCAGACATGCCGTACTTATCCCACCACGTCACGCCTTCGCGCACGATCTGGTCTCGCTCTTCCTTGGTAAATGGCGTACCGAAGAGTTCTTGGGCGTAGATGACGCGGTAGACGAAGGTAGCGTGCGCCCACCAATAGGTCTCCGGATTGAGGGAGTGGTAGCGCTCGCCATTTTGCAGCGTGCCCTTAATGGTGACGTGGTAATCGCGGATACGCTCGCCGATGTCCCCGTCATCATAGATGGACTGAATGATCTGCGGCGTGGAGCGCTGCAGGCGGGCGAATGGCTCGTCGAAGAACTTCGAGTGATCCAGCAGGGATTGCCCGATGGCCGGGTGCATATTCTGCAAGATGCCGGTATATCCGCGCAGCAACTGCAGGCGGTTATCCGATCCCCACTTCCACAGCAGGGAATCCGGGCCTAAGGGCGCGCGGCGCAATTCGCGCTTTTCTTCCTTATTGTTCTCGGTGTTTTCTTCTGGTGCTTGGTTGTTTTCTGTCTTGAGTGAGTTGGACATAATAGTCCCTCCCTGTGAGTGATAGAGCGTGATAAGAGTGTAGCGTAGCACACAAAAATCCGGCAATGTTTCGGGGTATACATTCCCCAGAGGGGATTAGCCTTCCGCGAATTGCGATTGGTGCAGGCGCCAATAAGCACCCTGGGCGCGCAGCAGCTCTTCGTGGGAGCCTTGCTCGACGATGCCCCCGTTTTCCATCACCAAGATCAAATCAGCGTCCCGGATGGTGGACAAGCGGTGGGCGATGACGAAGGAAGTGCGCTCGGCGCGCAGGGCATTCATGGCCTCTTGGACGAGCACCTCGGTGCGGGTATCCACGGAGGAGGTCGCCTCATCCAGGATGAGTAGCGCGGGCTGGGCCAAAAAGGCGCGCGCGATGGTAATCAGCTGGCGCTCGCCGGCGGAGATGGCACCGCCATCTTGGTCGATGACGGTGTCATAGCCTTCCGGCAGGGAGTGCACGAAGCGATCCACGTAGGTAGCTTTGGCCGCGGCGATGACCTCATCGTCCGTGGCATCAAGCCGGCCGTAGCGGATATTGCCCATGATGGTGCCCTCAAAGAGGACGGCATCTTGTAGCACCATGCCCACCTGGGAGCGCAGGGCGGTGCGGGGCATGTGGGCGGTATCGTGGCCATCGATAAGAATGCGCCCAGAATCGATGTCATAAAAGCGCATGAGCAGATTGACCATGGTGGTCTTGCCTGCGCCGGTGGGGCCTACGATCGCCGCGGTTTGCCCCGGTTCCACGCGCAAGTTGAGCCCGGTGATAAGCTCCTTCTCCGGCGAATAGGAAAAGTCAACGTCCTGGAACTCCACGCGGCCGCGGGCGCGGCCGGCTAGCTCATCGCTGGTTACCTCCAGCGATTGTTCTTCCGCATCGAGGAATTCGAAGACGCGCTCGGCTGAGGCCACACCGGATTGCACCTGTTGCATCATGCCGCCCAATTGGCCCAGCGGCTGGTTAAATTCGCGGGAATACTGGATAAAGGCGGTGGCCTGGCCCAGGGTCATCTGCCCGTTGGCCACGCGCAGGCCGCCAAGCACAGCGATGGCCACATAAGACAGGTAGGACACGAATTGCATGATGGGCATCATGATGCCGGAGAGGAATTGCGCCAGCGCGGAAGCGCGGAAGAGCTCGTCATTGCGCTCATCAAATTGGCGCGTCATATCCTCCGTGCGGCCAAAGACGATGCCTAAGTCGTGGCCGGAGAAGGACTCTTCTACCTGGCCATTGAGCTGGCCGGTAGCGCGCCACTGGGTTTTGAATTGGCGCTGCGAGCGCCCGCCGATGACTCCGATGATAAGTGCGGTCAGCGGCAGCGCCAAGAGCGCCACCAAGGCGAGCTGCCAAGAGATGCTCAGCATCATCACGGTGATGCCCAGGATCATCAGGATGTTATAGAACAGCTGGGACAGCGCCTGTTGGAGGGCTTGTTGCACATTGTCGATGTCATTGGTGGTGCGCGAGAGGATATCGCCGCGCTGGCGGGAATCGAAGTAATTTAACGGCAGGGCATGCACCTTGGCTTCTACGCGCTGGCGCAGCTCGTAGACCGTGTCGACGGTCAGGCGGTTTAAGATGAGCCCCTGCCAGAGCTCGAAGGCGGCAGAGACGATGTACATCGCGATCACCGCGATGATAAGCGTGCCCAAGCGGGTAAAGTCGATGCCCTCGCCGGGAGTGAAATCCATGCCGGAGGCCATATCGGCCACCTGATCTTGGCCCTGGGCGCGCATGCCGTCGATGGCCTGCTGCGCCGAAATGCCAGATGGCAGCTCGCGGGAGATGACTCCGGAAAAGATGACGTCCATGGCATCGCCCAAGATCTTGGGCGCAAAGACCGCCAGGAAAACGCAGACGATATTCATTGCCGCCACTACCGCCAGCATGCGTTTATAGGGCATGAGCAGTAGTAACAAGCGTTTAGCAGAAGGCCAGAAATTCTTGGCCTGGCGCGGTGCGGAACCGGACCATTCATCGGCGGCAACCTTGGCCTCAAGTTCTTGGAGCTCAGCTTCCTCAGCGGAGGAGTGGTGGGTGGTGTCTTTAGCCATTAGTGCTCTCCTCCAGCTACTCCAGCGGTTTCTTGGGATTTAACGATTTCCTGGTACACATCCGAGGAATTCAGCAGCTCCGTGTGGGTGCCGCGGGCGACAATCCGTCCTTTATCGATGACCAAAATCTGATCGGCATCCTGGATGGAGGCCACGCGCTGGGCCACGATGATGGTGGTGACGGCCTCGCCGCGCTGGGCAAAGGACTGGTGCATGGCGGTGTGCACATTGGCATCCGTAACCACATCCAGCGCGGAGAAGGAATCATCGAAGAGATAAATGCGCGGCTGGGCCACGAGCATGCGGGCGATGGATAGGCGCTGGCGCTGCCCGCCCGATACATTGGTACCGCCTTGCGCGATGGGCATACCTAAGTCATCGACGAAGTCCGCCTGTGCCACGCGCAGCGCCTCCCATAGCTCATCGTCGGTGGCCTCGGGGCGGCCCAACCGCAGGTTGGAGGCCACCGTGCCGCTAAACAGGTAGGCCTTTTGTGGCACCAGCGAGACGCGGCTGACGATGTCGGGGCGGGAGAGGGAGGTGGTAGGGGTGGCATCGATAAGCACCTCGCCTTCGCTCGGGACGTACAGGCGCGGGATGAGGGAGAGGAGCGTGGTCTTGCCCGCGCCGGTAGAACCGATGATCGCGGTGGTGGTGCCGGGAGGGGCGGTAAAGGAAATATCCTCTAGCACCGGGGCATCCGCGCCGGCATAGGAGAAGCTGACATTGCGAAACTCCACGGTGCCGGAATTGGTCGCCGGGGTGACGGTATCCTTCGGCGGGGTAATGGACGGCTCGTGGCTTAAGACCCCGGTGATGCGGCGGGCACACACGAGGGCGCGCGGGAGCATCATCGCCATAAACGTGCCCATCATGACGGCGGCGAGGATTTGCAGCAGGTACTGGAGGAAGGCGGTGAGCCCGCCGACATCAACAAGCCCGGCATCCACGCGCTGGCCACCGAACCACAGCACGGCGCCCGTGGCAACGTTCAAGATGACGGTGATAAGCGGGAACATGAGGACAAAGAGCTGGCCGATTTTCAGCGAAAGCTGGGTAATGTCCTTATTGGCCTTGGTAAAGCGTTCAGTTTCATAGGCCTCGCGCACAAAGGCGCGCACGACGCGGATGCCGGTGATTTGCTCGCGCAAGGTGCCGTTGATGGTGTCCAATTTGTCCTGCATGGCACGAAAAAGCGGCATAAGCCGCGCGATGAGGACGGAGATGGTGCCGAGCAGCACCGCGACAGAAACCCACACCAACCAGGACAGTCCGGCGTCCTCCCGGATGGCCATGATGATGCCGCCGATGGACATAATGGGTGCTGTGACCATGAAGTTCAGCATCATCATGTAGACCATCTGCACCTGCTGCACGTCATTGGTGCCGCGGGTGATAAGCGTGGGCGTGCCGAACTCGCTCATATCTTCTGCAGAAAACGTGGTGACCTTGCGGAAGACCTCGCTGCGCAGATCCCGGCCCACGCCCATGGCGGTGCGGCTGCCGCACCACACCGCACCGATGGCGGTAATGACCTGGACAAAGGCCACGACGAGCATGATGCCGCCGGTGCGCCAGATATAGTCGATATCGCCCTTGGACACGCCTTCATCGATGATCTTGGCGTTCAAGGACGGCAGATACAGGGTGGCCGCGGTGGACAGCGCCTGCAGGATAAGTACCGCTATGACGTAGAGCGTATAAGGCGCCGAGCGGGTAAAGAGGATTCGGACCAGATCCATAAACCTGCGCTTCTTTCGAGGGAGAATAGGGATTAACCAGCAAGCATATCTGGTGGGCGCAGATGGGGCGAACGGTTTTTATATTTAGGCACCTGACCTCGTAGCCGGACCTAGACCAAGACGTGCGCCAATTGCGCCCTGGCGATGACGCTGGTCCAGTCCTCAAAATCCGTGATCGGCGTGCACAGCCCCTCCCACGTGGTAACGGGAACGCCGCGAGCCTTTAACTCCATGACAATGAGCTCGCGGTCACCGTGGGCGGCCAGCTGGTGGACCTCGTTATGGGTGATATCGCCGTCTACTCCCACGCGCACGTTTCCCAATAGGCGCAGCCGCGGGGTAGTGCCCGGTGCGCACTCGTGCGGCACGGCCTCATCAAGCACGCCCGCAAGCCCCGCAAAGCGGCGAAGTAGACCGAACGGTGCAGTTTTCTCTGAGATGAGGTCTACGCACATGCCGGCGCTTAGGAGCCTTTCCACGGTGGATAAGGCGGCAGGACCTTCCCCAATGATGGCAACACGCTGCATAAAAGTTCCTCCTCGGGCGAGTCCGGTCGGCCCGTGATAGACTACATTGTCTATAAATCTAGTCAGCTTGGTTCAGAAATAAAACATTTTATTCTTCCCTTCGGCCAAGCTCAGCGCCGTTTCCAGAAAAACGTGCTGCGTGAGCTACCGCGGTTGCCTAGTGTGTGAGCTCATGAACCCAACGACGAACCTGCTGGATGGTGGACACTCCTTCCGCGATCCCCATATCTCGCCCGAAGGCACGCGCGATACCGCACCGCTTTCCACCGAGGTGGCCGCGCGCAATGAACAGCTAGTGGACACGTGGGCGGATAAGCTCTACGACGAATCCGCAGAAAGCATCACCGAGTGGGCCGCCGAGCACGCCCCCGGCCGGTTAGCGGTGACGATGTCCATGGAAAACACCGTGCTGGCAGAGCTCTCCCACCGCGCCGGGCTCGCTGCTGACCTGCTTTTCATCGATACCGGGTGGCACTTCCCGGAGACCCTCCAGGTGGCCGAAGAGGTGGATAAGCGCTACCCGGATCTCCCCCTAGTCCGCGTGCTGCCGCTGCTGAGCCCCGAAGAGCAAGACGAGGTCTACGGCCCGCGCCTGTACGCGCGCGATACAGCCGCCTATAACCGCATGCGCAAGGTGGAGCCGCTGAACATGGCCATGGATCCTTATGCAGGGTGGGTCACCGGCCTGCGCCGGGCCGATTCCGAGCACCGCGCCAATGCCCCAGCGCTCAGCCTGGACCGCACCGGGCGGTTAAAGATTTCGCCGATCATTACCTGGGACTTGGACGATACCGATCAGTACATCGCAGAAAACGACCTCATCATCCACCCGCTGACCCTGCAGGGATACCGGTCCATCGGCGATGCGCCGTTGACCTTCCCAGTCGGCGAGGGCGAGGACGCCCGCTCCGGGCGAGTATTTGCAGATGGCAAGACAGAATGCGGGTTACACGAATAATGAGCACACTTTCCCCACACCTACAAGACCTAGAAAATGAATCCATCCACATCCTGCGCGAGGTAGCCGGGCAATTCGATAAGGTAGGCATCCTCTTTTCCGGTGGCAAGGACTCCGTTGTCGTCTTCGAGCTGGCCCGCCGCGCCTTCGCCCCGGCCACGGTGCCTTTTGAATTGCTCCACGTGGATACCGGTCATAACTTCCCCGAAGTCATCAAATTCCGCGATGACCTAGTCGCGGAATCCGGTGCCCGCCTCCACGTCGCCCACGTCCAAGACTGGATCGATAGCGGCGAGCTGCAGGAACGGCCCGATGGAACGCGCAACCCGCTGCAGTCGGTGCCGCTGGTAGAGAGCATCGCCAAGCGCGAGTACGACGCCGTGCTGGGCGGGGCCCGCCGCGATGAGGAGCGCGCCCGCGCCAAGGAACGCATTTTTTCCATCCGCGATTCCTTCGGCGGCTGGGACCCTCGCCGCCAGCGCCCCGAGCTGTGGGACCTGTACAACGGCGGTAAGATGGCCGGCGAAAACGTGCGCGTTTTCCCCATCTCCAACTGGACCGAATCCGATATTTGGGAATACATCGGCGCGCGCGAGCTTGAGCTGCCGCCCATTTATTATTCCCACCAGCGCGAGGTCTTCAACCGCGGCGGCATGTGGCTTTCGCCAGGTGAATGGGGCGGACCGCAAGACGATGAGCAGCTAGAGACCCGCACCGTGCGCTACCGCACCGTCGGCGATATGTCCTGCACCGGTGCTGTCGACTCCACCGCCTCCAGCCCCGATGAGGTGCTCGCGGAAATCTCCATTTCCACCCTGTCTGAGCGCGGCGCCACCCGCGCCGATGACAAACTTTCTGAATCCGCCATGGAAGACCGCAAGAAGGAAGGCTACTTCTGATGACGACTACCCTCGCGCCGAATGTCGGCGCCCTCAAACAGCGCGATACCCTGCGCCTGTGCACCGCCGGCTCCGTTGATGACGGCAAATCCACCTTCGTCGGCCGCCTCCTCTATGACACCAAGTCCGTACTCGCGGACCAGGTCGAGTCCATGGAGCGCTCCTCTTCCGATCGCGGCTTCGACGGCATGGACCTATCCCTGCTGGTCGATGGCCTGCGCGCCGAGCGCGAGCAAGGTATTACCATCGACGTGGCCTACCGCTACTTTGCCACCGATAAGCGCACCTTCATCCTCGCTGATACCCCGGGGCATGTGCAGTACACCCGCAATACGGTCACCGGCATGTCCACCTCGCAGGTGGTGGTGCTGCTTATCGATGCCCGCCACGGCGTCGTCGAACAAACCCGCCGCCACCTCAACGTGGCCGCCCTGCTGGGTGTGCGCCACGTCGTCCTCGCGGTCAACAAGATCGACCTCGTAGACTACGATGAGCAGGTCTTCCGCGATATCGAGGCCGAATTCCATAAGATTGCCCAGCGCCTGGGCATTACCGATACCACCGTCGTGCCCATTTCCGCGCTCAAGGGCGATAACGTGGTCGAGCGCTCTACCACCATGGATTGGTACACCGGCCCCACCGTCCTCGAGGTGCTCGAGACCATCCCTGTTGCCACCGGCCGCGCCGATGATCTGGACTTTCGTTTTCCCATCCAGTACGTCATCCGCGAGCACTCCACCGATTACCGCGGCTACGCCGGCCGCGTGAAGGCCGGGTCCATCTCCGTGGGCGATACGGTGCACCTGCCCGAAGGCCGCACCAGCACCGTCACCCAGATCGACACCGCCGATGGCCCCGCCCCCTCCGCCGCCGCCGGTGATTCGGTCACGCTACTGCTTGCCGATGCCATCGATCTCACCCGCGGCGATCTCCTCGCCGGCGCCCAGCGTCCCCCGGCCACCCGGGAATTCGATGCCACGGTGGTCGGCCTTACCGAAAAGGACCTGAAACCCGGCCAGATGCTCAAGCTGCGCTATGGTTCCTCCCTGGTCAAGGCCCGCATCGCCGCCGTTTCCCGCACCTTGGATCTCGATGGCGTATCCGACATAGATGATCCCGAGGCCGTTGCCATGAACGACATCGCCCACATCACCATCCAGACCCAGGCCGAATTGCCCGTGGAGGACTACGCCGCCCGCGGTGCCGTGGGCAACTTCCTGCTCATTGACCAATCCTCCGGCAACACCCTGGCCGCCGGATTCGTGGGCCACCGTTTGCGCTAGCGATGTCCGCCCAGTGGCTTCACGGGTACTCCTTCAGGCGGTACCCGGTCGCTCCACGTGACCGCCACGGTTCCTAAAGCAACCGCGTTCTTGTAAATTTCGCCCCCATTTTTAGCCAAACTCGGTTGCTTTGTGAACTGTTGACGAGCGCCCCGCGAAAACGCCCCTCGCCGATGACCACGCGAGGTGCAGGTATTGTCGCAGGCATGGAAAATTTATCTGGACGAACCCTCTTTGTAGCGGCCGTGGACGCCGAAGCTGCACACATTCCGGACGGTGAAGCGCTGCTTATTACCGGGATCGGCACGGTTCCAGCCGCGATATCCCTGACCGAGGTATTGGCAGAGGCCCGCGCGCATGATGCTTTGCCTGAGCGCGTGGTCAATATTGGTACGGCAGGCGCGCTTGTCGATGGCATGGATGGTGTCTTTGAGATCAATAAAGTAACCAAGCACGATTTCAAGCTAGACGTGCTGACCGATATCAGCCGTTACCTCCTGCCAGAATTCATCGAGTTGGAGACTTCTGGTGAACTTCCAGCACGGGGGCTGGCCACCGGCGACATGTTTGTCTCCACTACCGCCCTGCGCAACGAATTGGTGAAGAAATCGCAGTTGTGCGACATGGAAGGCTATTCCATCGCGGCCACCTGCCAGCGCTTTGGCGTGCCCTGCACGCTGCTTAAGCAGGTTTCTGATTCCGCGAACGAGGAATCGATGGGAACCTGGGCTGGTGTCCTAGATCGCAGCGCCCGCCAGCTTGCCGCTGCCGCAGCTGACTTAGGCTTTTGTGCTAGAAGTATTCCCAGCTACTAATCCGGTATGAGACGAATACGCCGGATTTAGATAGGGAAAAGCCTTCTCAACGTCATTTTTGAAAGACGTTGAGAAGGCCTCACGGTTAAAGGACAGTTCTATGGAAGAATTCCTTGATTAGTTCAAAGCACGCCGTCCAATAAACACAGCTGCTGCTGCTACGACACTGGCCAACAGGGCTAGTCCTCCCAACCCGCGACCGCCGGTATAGGGCAGATCGCCTTTGCGGATATCGGCTACCTGCATTACGGAGTGGTTCGGTTCCTTTTTATCTTTCTGGATAGAAATCTCCGGGTACTGTTCAGCTCCTCCCTCAATCTGAATCTCTGGTTTCCCAGATTCTCCAATAGCGATGTTGAAGTAGATGGGACGGCTAAGCAGCTGGTAGCCAGTAGGTGCTTGTGTTTCTACAAGTTCGTAGCGATTGCCCGGTTCGAGGTCGAAAATCCTCGTTGCGCCATCGCGCAGAACCCCTACTTGTTCGCGGTTATCCCCCTCTACTTTATTAAGCGTAAATTCGGAACCTGCTAGTGGTTGCGGGGTGTCTTCGAAACTGACTTTTTGCACGGAAAGATCAATTTTTACGGGAACGGTATCATTTTCAATCGTGCAATTGACGATGCCCCGGAATGGAACATCCACGCCGAATCCTGGTCTCTCGGCATGATCAATATTGCGCACCTTGGCGTTCGTAGTCTTCCAGGAGTTACCGTCTTGTACACGAGTCGTGCATACAGCATTCTTGCCGTTCTGCTTGTGGAGCCTATAGCCAGACTGCTGATGCTCAACTACGGTGACGGACTGGCCCTTCCTATTTTCTTGATTCAAGGAACGCCCGTAGCGTCCGTCTTCATCGGTTTTATCAGTGACCTGTGCCTTACGCTCAGTTCCATCCTCGCCGTCGATGATGGCTTCTTGACCACCGTCAACGGAGGTATCAAAGGTCCAATCCTGTCCAGGTGAGACCGAGCCATCTTCGCCATGGACAAGCTTAGTCACGTTAATGGAACCAAAGCAGTCACTGAGGACTAGGTCATTGAGTCTATTCACCAAATTATTGAAGTTATCTACGGTAGTGACAGCATCCTCGCTGGAGATATCTGCACCGATGGACTTAGTATTACGAACGCCCGCACGCCAAACTTCTGGCTGGTTCGTAATATCGTATTCCGTGACGGTACTCGCATCAGTGGTATCCCACATCAAGACCTTGCCATTCTCGACAATATCCCGCACGAAATCCGCTTGTCCGTAGTAGCTCGGGTATCCATAGCCGTCCTGGTGAGGCCAGGGTTTTGATATACCATCTGTCACATTGGGTACGTTTGGCGTCTTCTGATTTTTAACTGCCCCCAAACCGAAGTAATCATCTTTCAGAATGTGCTCGTTAAATGGTTCTACGCCTACCATAACGGTTTCGATGCGTGTGCCGGATTCTTTGATCCGGTTAGCCGCGCGAACTGCGGCGGATAGATCACTTTGATTGATCAGGGTACCGATATCAAAGCCGTAAGGATAGTCTCGCCCGCTTGTGGTTGGAAGCCCATCGGAGATGAAGTAGACTACGTCGAACTCTCCCGAGGGGATCTGGTTAAGGCCGGCTTCATAATTGGTGCCACCACGACCATCGCGGTAAAAAGGTTCTGCGATGGCATTAACAGCGCTGCGCAGCTTTTGCACATCACCATTGTCGTTGAGGCTTAACGTATCTGTTGACATGCCGGGGACTGACTTTGCGCTTGAAGCAAAGTTATAGATCGCCATCTGGCTTCCTGTTCCCTGTAACGCGTTAATAACGCTTAAGCCGGCATCGCGGCTAGCAGCAACACCGGCACCATTATTTCGTGCGATGGAATCGGAGGTATCGAAAACTAGGGCAATCTTTCCCCCACAGCGCTTAGGCAAAGCGGGGTTTGGGGAAGATGCTGGCAGCCAGTCTAACTCGTGACGTGGTGTTTCTGGTGCGTTGATATCGGTATCTGTTGCGTCGCGGTTGAACCACTCGGGAGCCTTGTGCCACAGCGTCATCTGGCAATTGGATTGTGTCACATTTAGTGGGATCCGGGCTTCGACATCGAAGGAGTCGATGTTTGAAGGAGCTCGTTGCATCTTTTGATTGAGCTCAAAAAAGATTCGGTTTCCACTTACCGTTAGCGTGTAATCAACGTCTTTTTTAAGCTCTGTCCAACCGGCCGCCCCGGAGCCGAAGCGGAGTTGCAGCCGTGGATCTGCGGTATTGATGGCATTAGTGAGGTCCCCGCCTCCGTTAAGAGCCACCTCGACTACGCTTACATCTTTGCCGCCATGCTTCCGCGTGTTTTCTGAATTGTCCCACCAAGTCTTTGCATACAGAAGGCCATCGTTTGAGGTGCAAGCATCCCACGTTCTCTTGTTTGGAAGCGCACGGTAATTTTTCGCCTCTGTAGGATTTCCAACTGCTGGGGGCTCTGGTGGTGCTAACTCGGTGCCTTCCATGGTCGCCGTCATACTAGACAACCTAGGGACATTTCTCTGTCCTGCCCGCCATTGGACAACAATTGGAGTCCCAGGCTGTACGTCTATGGCAGTCGGAAGAATTACGGTAAGCGTATTCGTAGATCTTCCGTTAGGGGAAATCCAGGACACAGGATACGAGGTACCATTGATGGTGAGAGCCTTGTCTGTATCAGCTGGATACGTAGAGAACTTCTCTGTGGTGTTAAGAGTCAGCTTCTTCATCGACATCGCTTGGGTGGCCGACATGTGAACCGAAAAAACGTTGCTGTATACAGTGCGAACGTTATTGATTGTCACCGGAGCTCGCACTGCAGATTGAGCATGAGCAGTCGGTGTGACGGAGTGTTCCGATTGGGTTGGGGTGACCGCTGGAACAGCCCCAGCTGTCAACATGAGGGTAAAGGCAGCTACTGCGCTTGTCCGCATTTTGCGGGAGAAGCTGTGCATTGTTGTCGTCCCTTTCATCATTGGTCACCTTTGTTATTTCGACGGATAAGCAGCATTCCGGCCGCGATGAGGCTAGCAGCCAGAACAAGGATTCCGAGTACGGAAGCGCCTGTTCGTGCTAATTGGCTGGGCTTTGGTTTCTCAGGACCTTCTGGTGGGGTATCAGCAGGCGTAGTTTCTGTTGTTTCGGAGCCATCCGGTCCCGGCCCCGGAGGCGTGGTGTCCTCAGGTGGTGGGGTCGGACTAGGCTTCGATGGAGTCGGAGTGGGGGTCGGTCGTGGATCGGGGATATCCGTTGGTGGAGGGACATCGCCACCGCCGTCGTCGGTTTTGGCTACTACCTTGAGATCGTGTAGCCAATTTCCCTCCTTGTCGGTGGCAGGAAGCACAACGATCATGGGCTGGATGTCCTTATGCTTCTCCCCGCTGCGTTGGGGAGGGGTTATCTCGATTAGGTATGCGCCCGCCGGGAGATTATCGAAGCGAACCTTGCCAGAATCATCGCTGGTCTCCTTCCTCTTTACCTCGGTAAACCCCAGATCACGTGCTTTTTGCGGAGTGAGGTTGAGAGCATCCGTATATCCCTGGTGCGTACGGATATCAAGACCCGCTACCTGTGCTAATTCGAAGGTATAACCGCTTAACGCTCCCGGTGGTAGCTCGCCTTCTTTAACTTCATCAAAGGGATTACCAGTGGGCAGAGAGATGGTAAGGGAATTGAGCTCTTGACCAATGGAGCTGGGGTCAACTTGGGTGGACGCGGTAGCATACCCGGAAATGACTTTGGCATCAGCCGGTGCTGCGGGTGCAGTCAATGTCACGACACACCCTGCGCACAAGGCTGCTGTTGCCCGAGCTAGTCTACGTTGTTTAAACATTTATGCTTCCTCTAGTGATACTGACTGACCAAACTTCGGCTTTTGCTTTTTATTCAGTTTGTACAGCCAGAAAGCGGCCGCAATGGCGATAAGCAATGCGCCAGCCATAAAAGCCCACATCCACCAAGTCCAGTGGAGGCCACGAGGGGTAAAGGCTTGTTCTGCTTCTTCATCGAAGGGCACGCGCTCAGCAGTAACCAACAAGCGATGGGAATTGACACCATACGGCGTGCAGGTAATGAGGGTAACTTGGTCCTTTCCGGCTTCTGGCCGGAGAGAATCCGTCTCGTGCGGAAGCACCACCCGAATGTCATTGACCTGGTACTTCATTTTTTCACCGGAGACACCAACATAGATTGGGTCTCCTTCTTTGACTTTGTTGAGATTGTCAAAGAGCGTGGCGTTTACCAGTCCGGTGTGGGCAGTTAGGACTGAGTGCGTTCCTTCTCCGCCAACAGGGAGATCGGAGCCGTACAAGTGCCCAACACCCTTCTGAAGGACGTCCTCGCTGGTGCCGTGATAAACGGGAAGATCGACGTCAGCCGAAGGCACAACGAGTCGAGCCATAACGTCATGGGCATCTAATTCGGATAAGTATGCTTGGTAGTCAGCGTTATCCTCAGAAATACGCGTCAGCCAGGGATCGAGGATCGGACCAGCCGAATGAGTCTTGTTGTATTCCTGGGCTGCGGCGAATTGCTGGGCAAGCAACTCCTGATCTGCATTATCGATGTCGTTGCTATAAGAATCAGCGGCGCGGAGCTGTTCCCAGTTATTGAGTTGTGTCACCACCACTGGGTAAAGCAAGAGGCCGATGGCAAGCATCGCGAGAACAATGACGGGAACTGCTTTTTGCGGCAGTGTCTTCGATGTGTCCCTATGCTTCGCTTTAACCGCGGGACCAGAAGTACGCAGTACCATATAAAATTTCCTCACTCGCCAGACTCGGCATGTCCGTTGTGGTGGTGTAAAAGCTCATGGAATCTGTTCCCTCGCCGAAGCGAGGGAACAGTCCACGTATGTGGGAGTTAGCTGCCCGTATGCAGTCGAATTAACTCCCAGGTGCCTAACCGATGGTTCGGTTTAGCTTTCTTTGTTCGCGCGGCGAGCGAACCAGAGTGCACCGCCTGCTACCAGTACGGCGAGTGCGCCTAGGATGCCAATACCCATGCCACCGGTAAGCGGGAGCTGCGGCATATCGGAGCGCTTGTTTTCAATCTTTTTCTCCAACTGCAGAGGGGAATCCGCGTTCAGCTTAGTTTCGTCGGAAGTCAGCTTAAATGAGTGGACCTCATTGGTGGCAACAAAGCCGCGCGGGGCTTTGGTCTCTACAAGGCAGTAGGAGTTTTCGATCTTTTTCGAATCGTCTTCTACATCGGTGACGTGGATGCCATCGATAAGTACGGTGCCGTCGTCAGCGGTCTTCCACTTAGAAGTGCCGTCGATGGAAATCTTTTGCTGATCATTTAACTGATCAGCTTGCGTTTCAGTACCTGCACAGCGGTAGAGCTCAAATTCAGCACCCTTCAGCGGAGTCTCAGAGCCCTCTTCGGTTTTAACTACCTTGACCTGGCCCCAGTAGGACTTGACCTCGTTGGACTCGGTTTCGGTCTCGTTATCTTGGTTAGGGTAGTGGACGAACTGACGGGCCTTGTTTACGGCGATGCCATCGGTGCCTGCGAGTTCCTTCACCTTGGCGGTAATAGTGAGATCGACGGTGGTTCCAGCGTCCAATCCTGCAAGCTTGTCCAAATTGGTGACGTTTAGCTCAACGTCGCCGGTGCCTTGGGTGATATTCAGGGTGTAGTCGCTGGCAGCCAACTCGGTACCATCAGAGAGTGCGACCTGAGCTTCAATATTCTCGAGGTTTTCGGTATCGAGTTTATCCGTAAGGCGGAAGCTCTTGAGCTTTTCGCCCTTCGGGACGACCGGTACGTTGCCGTGGACAACATACTCGATGGTGTCTCCGACGTTCTTGTCCGCGTCTTTGACTTCCTTGGTAACACCTGCGGTGGTGTTCTTCGGCTGGACCACTACATTGTAGTTCCATCCGTTGCCTTCACCGTTGGTATAAGGCAGGGAAACGATAAATGGGGTGGAGGGGGCTACTTGAGAGGCTTTGTAGCTCTTTTGAGTAACGGTGTCGGTTACTTCGCCCTCGATGGTTTCAGTGAATAGCCAAATGCCCTGCTGGAAATTGGTACCGTTCGAATCAAACTTCAGCTGGCCATCGTTGCCGGTTTTGCCGGTAACTGTAGTTCCCGTGGCGGTAGCTCCAAGCTCCTTGTAGTTGCTTGCGTTCAGTTCGCCCAATTTCTTCGGGTCTACGTTGCTGACGTCAAGGAGCGTACCGGTGAAAGTAGCACCTGCCAGTGGGTTACCGGTTGCATCTTGATCTGCTGTGCCGGAACCAGGTCCGCCGATGCTGGTGGGATTGAGGCGCTTATCGATGGTCAGGGTCACCGGCGCATTCTCATCGATGACAGCAGCCGGGGCGGCGGCCGGAGCGCCATCTTGGGCCACGGCGGTTACCCCGCCCATGGAGAGCGTAAGCCCGAAGATGGCCGCAGCACTTGCGGACCGGATTAATGCAGTTTTCTTCATGCGTGAAAAGCCTTTCTTTGCTTAACACCCAACGTGTAGAGAGGGAATCTTTAGGCCAGGTGTTAATGACGACATCCAGGAAACGGAGATCTCGTTTACCCTGTACACACCGTAGGAAGATTAATATTTCCTGTACAAATTGGTTGGAGTGTGATTATCGTTACCTGGAAATATCCTGCATGTATTGATTTCGCAAAGTAGATGCCCCCCCCCCCCAAATGGGAAGACTCTTTGCATTTAAATAAGGCGCGGTGCACCTCGGAAGGAATACTCCGGCAGGTGCACCGCGTTGTGTAAAAGGGCCTTTAGGCGAGCGGGCTCATGGCCACGAAAAGTTGCTTTACCTTCTCGCGAGGAGACTCCTCGCGGGAGTTGTTGGTGCCGTCGCCGCTTTCGTCGGTGCGCTGGCTTTCGGAGTCTGTGTTGTCGGCGTCGGCACCCTTGCCATCTTTGTCCTCTTTGTCGTTCTTAGACACGGCTTTGGAGCCGGTGACGACTTCGATGTCATCGGGGGAGACCTCGCCGGCGCGCAGGGCGGCCATTTCTGCGTGGTAGCGCAGGACAACGGCGATGGTGGCGGCGACCGGCACGGCGAGGAAAGCGCCGACGATGCCGGCCAAGGTGGAACCCACGGTGATGGAGAGCAAGACGATGGCCGCGTGCAGGCCCATGGCCTTGGACTGCAGGATGGGCTGGAGGACGTTGCTTTCTACCTGTTGCACGATGATGATAAGCGCCAGTGCGAGCAGCGCATTGGTCAGGCCATTGGATACCAAGGCGATGATGACGGCCAGGGCGCCGGCGGTGACCGCACCGATGATGGGGATAAAGCCCGCAAAGAAGGTGATCACGGCGATGACCAGCGCCAGTGGGACCTGGAGGGCCCAGAGGCCGAGGCCGATAAAGACGGCATCGACAAGAGCGACGATGGCCTGGGCCTGAATGAAGCCAGACAGGGTCTTCCACACTCGCGAAGTGAGCTCCGTGATGTGCCAGGCGGCGGAGTTGCCGGTGTATTTGCGCAGCCAGGGCAAGAACCTATCGCCATCTTTAATGATGAAGAAGGTGATAAAGAGCATGATGACGGTGGCTACCGCAATGGAGCTGGCCATGGAGACACCAGAAAGCACGCCGGTGGCAATCGTGGAGGCCTGACCCTTGGCAAAGGTCACGATGTCTTGGAAGACCGATTGCAGCTGGTCCACTTCAATGTCCAGCGGGGAATCGTTGACCATCTTGGTCAGCTGCATAATGCCGGCTTCGGCCTCATTAATAAGAACCTTGGACTGCGCGGTGACCATGGGCGCCATGGCGGCAAAGATGCCGCCGAAAATAACCACCAAGCCCAAAAGCGTCGTGACCGCTGCCAGGGTGCGGGGAAAGCCTACGGACCGCAGCCAGGCGGTGACCGGATACAGCACCGTGGATACCAGGATGGCCAGGATAACCGGCAGTAGGCCCACCCAAATAAAGCGCAGCAGGAAGCCCGCCAGGCCAAGTCCTGCCGCGATGAGGATAAAGCACACCGAAATCTTGGCCATGCTGCGGAAGTCTTTCGCTAGCACGGCGGATTTATTATCCCGATCGGCGGGATCGGCGGTGGCTACCTCAGCGCCCAGCTGGGATTCATCGGGGGAGACCAGCGGCGCGGCGTAGGGGTTGTTCGCATCGGCCTTGCGGTTGGCGGCGTTTTGCTCAAGCGCCGACGGGTACTGCGGGCGCTGCGCCGAATTCTGGTCCGAGTGCTGCTCGGCGCCGTTGGGGGAATGGTTTTCTGGCGTAGTCATTCATCTACTATGCCACAGGAAACCACCTAGAGATAGCGCAGGAAAAGCGGAGAAAAAGGTAGCGCCCCACCCAACTCCCAGCAGGAAGGGGAGAAGGTGGGGCGCTTAGTCGCTATACCGCGAGGGCGGCAACTGGCGTATTAGTCGCGCAGGTTGCCCACGTTGCGGATGATGCCGAAGCGGTGCATGGTCACGGAGACTGCCTGCTCGAGGAGGTAAGGCATGAGCTCACGGCGGCCATCGGCAAGCACGGGCTGGTCCAGCACCACGGAGTTGGAGCGCACCGCTGCCTCGTAGACGGAATCCGGCACGGTGCCCAGGGCGCGCACGCGGGAGGACTCGTCATTGGCCACGGCGGCGGCGAAGGAACCATCAGAAATGGACTTCACGTCGAAGCCGAGCTCCTGCAGCTGGGCGGCAACCTCTGGGGCGGCGGAGATTTCCGTCTCGGTACCGGTAATGCCGGAGGCGAGTACCTGGCGGGCGACATCGCGCAGCTTGTAGTCCTCGCCCACGCGGATGCGCAGCTTGGTCAACAGCGGGCGGTAGCGGAAGCGGTTGGCCTCAGAAACCAGCGCGGTGCGGTCGTGGGTGCGGCCGAATTCCTCGAGCCATGCAATCCGGTCCAGCTCGGCGGAGCGCCAGAGCCATTCCAGATCGTCCTTGCTGAGCTCATCAGAAAGCTCATCGCGCAGGCGCTCCAGAATCTTCACGCTGGCCGGGGCGATATCCACGTCGCGCGGCTTGAGCTCGCCATCGGTCCAGGTACCCATCTGAGCCACGTAGTTCGGGCCGCCGGCCTTCGCACCTGGGCCCATGACGGACTTCTTCCAGCCGCCGAAGGACTGCCGCTGGACAATCGCGCCGGTAATGCCGCGGTTGACGTAGGCGTTGCCCACTTCAACGTTGTCGATCCAGTACTCGATTTCCTTGTCATCCAGGGAGTGGATGCCGCCGGTCAGGCCATAGCCGGTGCTGTTTTGCCAAGCGATGGCCTCTTCCAAGGTATCGGCGTACATGATGCCGAGGATGGGGCCGAAGCACTCATTCTTGTGGTACCAAGAACCCGGCTGGACATTATCGCGAATGCCTGGGGACCACAGGGTGCCCTCTTCGTTGAGCTTCTCCGGCTCCAGCAGCCACTTCTCGCCCGGCTCCAGCTGGGTCAGGCCGCGCAGCAGCTTCTCGCTCGGCTTTTCAGCCAGGCCGTTCATCGTGGTGGTGATGTCATAGCCCGGGCCAGGCTTCAGGGTCTTGACGGAATCCAGCAGCTGCTCGCGCAGGCGCTTGGACTTGCCCGCAGCGCCAACGAAAATCACCAGCGAAGCGGCCGAACACTTCTGGCCGGAGTGGCCAAAGGCGGAGTTGTACAGGTCCTGGATGGCCAGGTCCGGGTCGGCGGCTGGGGTGATGACCAGCGCGTTCTTACCGGAGGTCTCTGCCATGAGGTTCATCTTGGGCTTCCAGGAGCGGAAGAGCGCGCCGGTATCGGAGGCACCGGTCAAGATGATGTTGTCCACGTCATCGTGGGAGAGCAGGGCCTTGCCGGCATCGCCTTCATCAGTCAGCACCAGCTGCACCAGATCCGGGTCCAGGCCTTCGGCTTCGAGTGCGGTGCGGAAGGCTTCAACCACCATCTTGCCGCAGTGGACTACCTGGGGAGCAGGCTTGACGATGACCGCCGAGCCCGCCGCCAAGGAGGCCGCAATGCCGCCAGTAGGAATGGCGATGGGGAAGTTCCACGGCGGGGTCACCACGGTGACGGTGTGCGGGTGGAACTCGGAGTGTGCCTCTTCCAAGAAGCGGGCGGACTGGCCGTAGTAGGTGCAGAAGTCAATGGCTTCCGAGACCTCCGGGTCAGTCTGGGTGACCGTCTTATTCGCCTCATAGGCTGCCACGGAGATGAAGTCTCCGCGCTTGGCGGCCAGCTGATCCGCGACGGCGTCCAGGGCCGCGGCGCGCTCTGCGGCGGGGCGCTTGCCCCATTCGGTGCCCAATTCCTTGGCGCGGGCGACGTAGCTTTCCACGGCGGAGGGGTCGGTGACCTCTTGGACGCCGTGCTCACCAGGGTCATTTGCAAGCGCGCGCTTGGCCCAGGTGCGGTTCGGGGTAATTGCCGGGTCCGTATCGGGCTCGTTCCTGAAGCGGCCGGAATCCGGTGCCTGGCGCCCGGAATCCTCGAGGCGGTTCTGGGTGCGGCGCGATCCAGCGAAGGTATCCCAACGCTTGGCCACGGCCTTGCGGAACGTTTCTTCCTGGCTTGCCAGTGGTTCCTCGCCCGGGGCGAAGAGGGCGTAGAGGAAGTTCTGCGGCGCGGAGTTCTCCTCCAAGCGGCGCACGAGGTAGGACACGGCGACGTCGAAGTCATCCGCGTGGACCACCGGGGTGTAGAGGATCTGGCGGCCCTCGTAGACCTTGCGCACGGCTGCCTGCTGCGCCGGGGACATGCCCTGCAGCATCTCAGAATCCAGCATGTGCAGCACGCCGCGCTTTACGCCCAGCTCGTAGGCCATGGCGGCGGTGTACAGGTTGTGGCTGGCCACACCGATGCGGATGCAGTCCGCGAATTCCTCCTGCAGGATGTAATCCAGCAGGCGGTAGTAGTTAGCGTCAACGTCCAGCTTGTTGGTGTAGGTAGCCAGCGGCCAGTCGTGGACTTCGCTTTCGGCGGTCTCCATGGACAGGTTGGCGCCCTTTACAATGCGCACCTTGACCTTGGCGCCGCCTTCTGCCACGCGCTGCTTGGCAAATTCCGCGATGTCCTGGAGGGCATCGAAGGTATCGGGCAGGTAGGCCTGCAGCACGATGCCGGATTCCAGGTTCTTGAACTCCGGCTCGCTCATCAGGCTCTTGAACAGGCGCAGCGTCAGGTGGAGGTCGTGGTATTCCTCCATGTCCATGTTGATAAAGACCTGCGGGTTGCGGCGTGCGGCCTCCTGGTAGAGCGGGCGCAGGCGGTCCTTCAGGCGTTCTACGGAACTGCCGATGTCCCAGTTATTCAGCTGCGCCACCATCGAGGACGCCTTGACGGATACGTAGGTCACGCGCGGGTTCTTGATGAGCTCCAGCGTGCGGCGCGCGCGGGACTTTGCTTCCTCTTCACCAAGCACGGCCTCACCCAGGAGGTTGAGGTTCAGCTGCTCGCCGGAGGCTGCGGCCTTTTCCAGGGTGTCATTGAGCGCATCCGATTCCGCGTCCAGCACCAGGTGGCCAACCATCTTGCGCATGTACATGCGTGCTACCGGCATGACCAGGTTAGGCAGGATGGGTCCGAAGAAGCCGCCGGCGCCGACGAGCGCGCCATTGATGCTGCCCAGGAAGGAAGGATCGTACTGGGAGGAAATGTCCTTCAGCGCCTTGGCCGTGACCTTGTCATCCTCCGGGCGCATGACGCGGTCCACGAAGTCCATTGTGAACCGCACACCATTGTCATCGCGCAACAGCTCCGCGAGCTGCTCGGTGGCCTTGTCCTTTTCATCTGCGGTGGATTCAAGCCAGCCCTGCGCGCGCTTAATGGCGGCGGGCAGTACGGCCTCAACATCATCAGATAGTGGCGTGCGGGTGTATGCGGGAGAAGTCATGTGAAATTCAACCTCTTTTTCGAAACGTGTACTTCCAGGTTGGCGGCCAACCCACACCGCGGTGTGGCCTTTATGCTGTGACTTTTAGCGCCGGTGGCAGAAAGTGGCTGGTAAGTCTATGGAAATGAGAAAGCATGCGGGGCGTTTTAACGCCGCACACGTGGCAATGAGTGGAACACGCGGAATGCGCGCGCCGCTGCTCGGTGGTTTACACCAAGCGAATCAACAAGCCATAGTGCTATCGGTATTGGTGACCGGGGGCCTGTCGCTATGGCGGCGGACGCGTGCCAAGTTGGTGTTCAACACTCACCTGCTTTCTACGAAGTGACGATATTAAAAAAGGGTGAGCACTCTATCTGGTAAAAGTGCAATGTCCTTTATGTTCCAGAACGGGGTATAAGTACCGGAAACGGCATAAATCCGCTGGTACGCAAGGATTTTTACCCCTTTGCTGTTAACCTGATTATAGGGATGGAAGAAACGTGACGCTAGTCTCGTTTGCAAAATCGCACTCGGGGGTAAAAATAGAAAGCTTAACTTGCTGGGTATAGAGTTTTAGGGGGTAGTCGCTGTCTAGTGTTAAAGGTGCGCTTTCTCCGAGATTAACCGTGTTAAAGACTGTCTGGCGAGGTCAGGGTCGTGCGGCGATCTGGGGTAAATGGGCCAAGACTGTATTTCATCCAGATCGCCGCTCATGTGAAGTTGATATGTGTTCAACCTTGTACATGAGGTACACGCTTTTCACAGCTCATGTTAATGTTCACGGCTGAATCTTAAGCATTCTCTAGCCCCTATCCATCTACTTGCCAGAGGTTTCCATGAGTAC
Organism: Corynebacterium sp. LaCa_23; assembly: GCF_058182375.1. Classification (NCBI taxonomy): domain Bacteria; kingdom Bacillati; phylum Actinomycetota; class Actinomycetes; order Mycobacteriales; family Corynebacteriaceae; genus Corynebacterium; species Corynebacterium sp. LaCa_23. The sequence goes on along the minus strand of NZ_CP190825.1, from coordinate 2,250,637 downwards.
TTCCAGAAAAGCTTCCACGAAAGTAATGGCGTTGTTTTCCGCTTCGCTCCTGACGGTAGGGGGAGCTGCGGTCGTAACCCCTACGTCTGCTAATGCCTTCATTCCTGACGATCAGCTAACGACATCCCACGGTGACAACTTGGGACACGGCCCTAAGGCGGCCAGGATTACTTTGGACACAGATAAAACCAAAGTAAAACCAGGTGAAACCGTCAATGCCCACATTGAAATTGAAGGTGCGGCACCTTATCCAAAGTTGGGAGAATGGAAATATGGCGAGTCTGATATCACCGCAGTTTTGTTTGAGCTGAATGTTAATCCGAAACTGACCGTGAAATCGGTAGATAAGTTGGACTTTAAGTGGAGCGACGGTAAGAAGCGGGAGCTTACCCAGGCTCCGACGGTGGACGAGCACAACACTATTACTTTTGAATTTGCAACCGGCGAGCTTCGCCCTGGGTTTAAATCGACTACTCCCTTTGGCGCCGACACTTCTCTAAGTGTCGATATTCCTGTCACGGTTAACGAGACTGTCAAAGACGGTGAAGAACTCGGTGTGACAGTAGCGACCGAAATCGATATCCGCCCGACGTTGGACTGGACGTACGGGAAATGGGAAATGAACGAGGTAAACGGTCGCGAGGTGGACAATGCTGCCTGCTACCGGGATGCGGAAGGTACGCTTACCTTTGAAAACCCAGGCCGCTACGGAACTTGGATGGCCGATTTGTGGCTCGGGACCACTGCTGACCACTTCAGATTGAATGGTCAACCAGAATTTACTGTGACGGGCCCCAATGGAGAGAATCTCACCGATAAGGTTTTCCCAAGTGACGCTTATCCAAAGCGTACCCTGAACCCGCAGGCTAAGCCGACCATTTATACGGGTGCCGACGGTACGGATCTGACAAACTATCGTTGGCTCAGCCGCTATGAATGGAAGTTCAATGAAAAGGGCTCCGCCGGCGATGTATGGATACCTGAAGGCTCTACCATCCACGTTAAACAACGGGTGAGGTCTACTAATTGCTCATTCAATCCCAGCAAGGACCACTTCGGTGTCAAGGTCGAAAGCCGAAATGCGCATCTATTTAAACAAGATGTTGCGAGTGCCGCGCTGACCGTCGATGAAAATCCGGAGGCGCCTACTCCAAGCGAAACTGAACCGAAACCGGATACGGAAAAAGAGTCGGAGCCGTCTTCTACCTCTTCTACTCCGTCTACGGAGGCGACGACTACCTCGGATTCTCCTGAACCGTCGGAGCCAACGGAACCAACGGAGCCATCGGAACCGTCAGAGCCTTCGGAGACTACGCCCAATGAAGATGGCGAGACCACGGTAACGACCACGGAACCAGAGACCGAGGCCCCTGAGCCTGAGCCGGAAGAGGATCCTGAGCCATCTTCTCCTTCGTCTACTACGTCTACGGAGGTGACGACTACCTCGGAGACTCCTGCTTCTTCGACTACGGAGACGACCAAGACGACTACGCCGACGTGTAAGCCATCGGAGTCTGAGTCCCCTAAGCCATCGGATCCGTCGGAGCCGTCCGAGCCTTCGGAGCCAACGCCTAGCGAGAGCGGCAAGACCACAGTTCCTTCTACGGAGCCTGAGTCCGAGGACCCAGATTGCAAGCCATCGGGAAGCCCTGAGCCTACGCCTTCGTCCACCACGACGCCGACGCTGCCGCAGCCATTGCTCCTCGTGCCATTGTTGCCGCTGGGCAAGAACAAGGACGAGGATCCCAGCACGACGCCGGAAAAGCCGAAGTCGAGCGAGCCTAAGGGGACCGAGCCGCAGGAGCCTGGCAAGCAGCAGGAGACCACCCAGCCGCAGAACGGGTCGCAGTCTCATGCCGCCACCAGCACGACGGCGCCAGCCCCTGCCAAGGGTGACCACTCGCAGCGAACCACTGGCCTTGCCAATACCGGTGCATCTGTCATCGGCCTGGTGATTGCCGGAATAATGGCTATTGCAGGCGGTCTCTTCCTGGTGCGTAGGAACCGCAACGCTTAAAAGCTAGTGGCAGTTACCCAGCACTGCCGACTTTTCAGAATCTGACTTAGAAGCGGTCAAAGCAGCGCCCTCGCAACGCGTACGAAACGTTGCGGGGGCGCATTGTGCTGTGCAGGTGCCCTCTAAGGGAAGTAGCTATTTTCCGTAGCCGGCTTTCAGTGCTTTGACGGCGAGTTCAAGGCGGGACTTAGCATGGAATTCGCTGAGCAGGCTGGAGACGTACTTTTTGACGGTGCCGGCGGCATAGTGGGTGCTGGTGGCAATTTCCTCATTGGATTTGCCCTCGCAGACTAGGTTGAGGATGCGCTCTTGTGCCGGGGAGATGGTGGGTGCTTCCGGGCTGTGGTCCGGGGCGGCGGCATCGCTATCGGTGTGCAGCTCCGGCATCTGCTGGAAGAGGCGCGTCAAAGATTGCGGGGCGACGACCGTGCCGCCGCGCACCGCCTCCCGGACCGTGTCTTGGATATAGGCGGGCTTGGAGCTTTTGAGGATATAGGCTGCGGCCTTGTGGGACATGACCTCTTTGAGGGTGTCATCGTTATCCATTGCCGTCATCGCGATGAAAACTGGGGGATCCTCCAGCTTGTTGATCTCGCGCAATAATTCCGTGCCATCCATTTCTGGCATGTGAATATCGGCGATAACCGCATCGATGTCGTTGGTCTTTAGCTGCTCCAGGGCATCCTTGCCGTTTTCTGCGGTGGCGCGGACCTCCATGTCCTCGGCGGTAGCAAAGTAGTGGCCTAGGGCTTGGAGGACGAGGGGGTCATCATCGACAAGCAGCAGCGCTGTCTTTACTCGAAGCACCATGGAGCCGGGCAGCCGAAGACGAGTTCTACGGAGGACTCGTACTTGGTGTTCTGGGGGAGATCGCCGGGCGTTAGGTCCGCGCCGAACAGGGAGGTGGACATCATTAAGGGCGTGAGGATACTAGCGAGCGCGGTCTGCATAACCAATCTCCTTGTCATAAAATCTACGTCAAAATAAGCAAGGCATAGCTTAATTGAAGGGGGCGCGGGCCTGCCATGCGGCGTGGCATAATTAACGCGCCTTATGCGCCGAAGGTGGCAGGGATAGGGTGAGCTCCCAGCGCTTGTCGATGCCCCTCGTATCCAGCCTGGCATCGATAGTCGCGGCGATGCGCTGCATGGATGAAAGCCCGATGCCTGACGATGTCTCTGCCGACGTGTTCGTGGGCTTGGCTATGGGATTGCTCAGCCTCAGTTGCGTCCAGCCCCTATGAGGCCGCGCCGAAATGACAATCTCGGCACCGGGCGGCGAGTACTTCACAGCGTTCAGGCACGCCTCGGTGGTGATGGCGGCGATGGATTCGAGCACCGTGGGAGGAAATTCGGGGCAGAAATCGTGCCCGCTGATATTGACGACCGGGCGCCGGTTGAGCTTGGAGAGCCGCTCTTCCTCGCGGCTGAGCAACTGGGCAAAGCTAGTGGGTGGGGCCATCGTCCCAAGGCTGGTGCCCTCGGTCGCGCCCTCAATATTGGTGCGCAGCACCTTGGTGAGCGCGCGGACCTCGGACATAGAGGCACGCATGGCATCGCTAAGCTCAGTAAGGCGCCGGCTAAGTCCTGGATCGTTGGCATATTCCAAGCTTAGGGCTTCTAATTGCATGGTATTGACCGTCAGGCTGGAGACCACGGAATTGTGGAGGGTCTCCGCCAAGTCGGTCTGGCGGCGCTTGACATCGTTGTTCCATTCCACCATGGCCTTCTTGTAGCGCTTGGCGGAATGCGCCAGCGTGCCGCCGATAAGGGCGCTGACAGTCAAAAGCATGCCCCAGACCAGCGCGGGCGCCGGGAGGAAAACCAGCCGGTGCGTGCCAGGATCGATAAGGCCGACACCCCAAAATGCCAAGAGGAGGAAGAAGGTCTGCCATCTGGTGCCATGAAAGGCGAAGACGGCGAGGAAGACCGGGGCGAGGAAGACGCAGCTGGCATAGGGGATGCCCACCGTGAGGATGGCAGCGACCCAGATGCCCAGGAACGCCACCGTCATGGTCTTGGGGTAGCGGTACACAGAGGCGGTGATCACCGTGAGGATAAGCCCGATGATGGCCGCGGAAAGCTGATGCTCGGTTGGGGTGAGAAACGCTGCGAGCAGGGTAAGTGCTACGCACAGCGCGGCGATCAATGCTGCGGTGCGCTGCAGGGTCATCGCCGAGCGGAGGCGATGATACAGCGGCGGGCGAGGGGCGTGGGTCACGGCGAGAAGGATGCTTTCTAGACGCTGGGGTGAAGGTTGACGTGCGCGTCTAGTGTAAATACAAACGCATATCTGAGAAATAGGGTGCTAAAACAGCTAAACCTCCCTGCGCCTTCTGGCTGCTTAATCGTGCAGCTTAATTGCGCAGCGCATGCCGCGCGGCACAGAAGGTGAGGGAGGTTTAGCTGGTCTTCACGAAGGAGTGTGAAACGCTACCGAGCGTTTTAAGTGCTCGGAGTTTTAAGCGTTTGCGGCGGTGGCGGTGGTGGCAGCCTCTTCAGCCGCAGCGGTGGTCTCAGTGGTGGACTCTACGCTGCCCTGGGAGGACAACCCCTCAACTACAGAGGACAGGCCCTCGGAGTTGGAGTCGGACTGAGAAATCAGCCCAACAATGCCCTTGGTGATCTTAACGACAGTATCGAAGTCAACGGCGGAGCTGAGGTGTACAAGGGTATCGAGCATTGACATTTCCTTTCATGTCGGTGGGGGAAGTGAATCTACACAACAATCATTCTCTGGATAGCAACCGAGCGGCTGCCGTGGTGTCCAGTATCTGCGAGCAGGTGAGGGCTGACAATCCTCTTTGTGCCCCATTCTTTGGTAACTTTTGGCCACCTTTGGGTCACTTTTTGGGGCGCCGTGTGGGTGACTTTGGGCTCTGTGGGGCTCAAGGGGGAAGAGTTTTTCTTTGTTGTGTATCTGGGGCGGCTGGGATGGTGGTCCAGCTTTACAACCTGTCTAGCTGGGAAAATATAAAAAGTTTCAAGAAAGTTGAGTCTGCGGGAATAACTTTGCAGGGTGGCCCGTTATTAAGATTGAGTGACACAGGCTCAAGGTTTTGTGTAGGAGCGCTAAAGTTCTGTTAGAGTAGCGCAAGGACGCAACGAAGAGTTGAGTCACTGACAATCAACTTTATTAACTGCACTCAATAAAAAGGAGAATGAATCATGGGACGCGCAGTAGGTATTGACCTTGGTACGACGAACTCCGTCGTTTCCGTATTGGAAGGTGGCGAGTCCACCGTTATCGCTAACTCCGAAGGCTCCCGCACCACGCCTTCCGTTGTAGCGTTTGCGAAGAACGGCGAAATTCTGGTTGGTCAGTCCGCCAAGAACCAGGCCGTGACCAACGTGGACCGCACCATCCGCTCCGTCAAGCGCCACATTGGTACTGACTGGACCGTCAACATCGATGACAAGGACTACACCTCCCAGGAGATTTCTGCTCGCACGCTGATGAAGCTGAAGCGCGATGCAGAGTCCTACTTGGGTGAGGATGTTACGGACGCTGTTATTACCGTTCCTGCATACTTCGAGGACGCACAGCGCCAGGCCACCAAGGAAGCCGGCCAGATTGCCGGCCTGAACGTCCTGCGCATTGTCAACGAGCCCACCGCGGCAGCACTTGCATACGGCCTGGAAAAGGGCGAACAAGAGCAGACCATCCTGGTCTTCGACTTGGGCGGCGGCACCTTCGACGTGTCCTTGCTGGAAATCGGCGATGGCGTCGTTGAGGTTATGGCTACTGCAGGTGACAACACCTTGGGCGGCGATGACTGGGATCAGCGCATCGTTGACTGGTTGGTTGACCGCTTCAAGAGCTCCCAGGGTGTTGACCTGACCAAGGACAAGCGCGCCGTGCAGCGTTTGCGCGAGGCTGCAGAGAAGGCCAAGATTGAGCTGTCCTCCTCTCAGCAGGCCAACATCAACCTGCCTTACATCACCGTTGACTCCGACAAGAACCCACTGTTCTTGGACGAGACCCTGACCCGCACCGAGTTCCAGAAGATCACCCAGGATCTGCTGGACCGCACCAAGGCTCCATTCAACCAGGTCATCAAGGATGCTGACCTTTCCGTTGGCGATATCGACCACGTTGTGCTGGTCGGCGGTTCCACCCGTATGCCGGCCGTATCCGACCTGGTCAAGGAGCTGACCAGCAAGGACCCGAACAAGGGCGTTAACCCGGACGAGGTCGTTGCAGTGGGTGCTGCCCTTCAGGCAGGCGTGCTGCGCGGCGAGGTTAAGGACGTGCTGCTTCTCGATGTCACCCCGCTCTCCCTCGGCATTGAAACCAAGGGCGGCGTGATGACCAAGCTTATCGAGCGCAACACCACCATTCCGACCAAGAAGTCTGAGACCTTCACCACCGCAGAAGACAACCAGCCTTCCGTGCAGATTCAGGTCTTCCAGGGCGAGCGCGAGATGGCTACCGCCAACAAGCTGCTGGGTTCCTTCGAGCTCGGCGGCATTGCACCGGCGCCTCGCGGTGTGCCCCAGATTGAGGTCACCTTCGATATCGACGCCAACGGAATCGTCCACGTGACCGCCAAGGACAAGGGCACCGGCAAGGAAAACACCATCAAGATCCAGGAAGGCTCCGGCCTTTCCCAGGAAGAGATCGACCGCATGGTCAAGGACGCCGAGCAGCACGCTGAGGAAGACAAGAAGCGTCGCGAGGAGCAGGAGCTGCGCAATAACGCAGAGTCCACCTCCTACCAGACCCGCAAGTTCTTGGAGGATAACGAGGACAAGGTCTCTGAGGACACCAAGACCAAGGTCACCGAGGCTGCTGACGCCGTCGACGAGGCACTGAAGGGCGATGACCTTGATGCCATCAAGTCCGCAGTAGAGAAGCTGTCCACCGAATCCCAGGAGATGGGCAAGCAGATCTACGAGGCACAGGCTGCAGAAGGCGGCGCTGAGAGTGCTGCCGATGCTGGCGCTGCACAGGGCGACCCGAACGTGGTCGACGCTGAAGTTGTGGACGAAGACGAGAACTCCGACGACAACAAGGATGGCGACAAGTAATGACTCAGGACAGCGGAATGCCGCAAAACCCAGGCGACCCGGAAAACACGGATCCGGAGGCTACCTCGGCTGACCGCGCTGAGGCTGCCGCCGAAAAGGCCGAGGAAGCACAGGCTGCCAACGACGCGCAGGCTGATGCCTCCGAAGAAGCCAAGTTGGATCCCACCCTTGATGCTGACCTCGAAGACGCGCTGGCTGATGTCAACGCCGATGAGGTCGAGGCCGAGGCGGAGGGCGATGAGCCCACCTCCACCGGCGCTGCCGCCAACGATGTGGAGGCGCAGTTGGCAGAACGCACGGAAGACCTGCAGCGTCTGAATGCGGAATACACCAACTACCGCCGCCGCACCGAGCGTGACCGCCAATCCGTTATTGAGACCGCGAAGGCAAAGGTCATTAGTGACTTGCTGCCGGTCCTCGATGACCTCGATTTGGCCAAGCAGCACGGTGACCTAGAGGGCCCGCTCAAGGCGGTTGCGGATAAGCTCCGCAAGGGCCTAGAGCAGCACAACCTCACCGCCTTTGGTGAAGAAGGCGAACCCTTCGACCCAGAGATGCACGAGGCCGTGCAGGATTTATCCTCCGGCGATGAGCAGGTGCTCGGCACCGTGCTGCGCCAGGGCTACCGCGTAGGCGAGAGGCTGGTGCGCAACGCGCTGGTCATCATCGCGGACCCCGGTGAGGACTCCGGCAGTTCGGAAGGCACCGAACAAGCCGATTAATCCGGAAAAAGGGCGCCTTGGGAACTGACTGATTCAACTTCCCCCGGCGCCCTTTTTACTAACTACAACCGATTCTTCTTGAAAGGAGGAGATGCCCAGTGAGCGCTAAACCCGAATGGGCAGACAAAGATTATTATGCGGATCTGGGGGTCTCCTCGTCCGCAGACCAAAGCGAGATCAAGCGCGCGTACCGCAAGCTTGCCCGCGAAAACCACCCCGATACCCACCCCGATGACCCCGCGGCAGCGGACCGGTTCAAGCGGGTTGCGGAAGCATACGATGTGCTTTCCGATGCCTCCGAGCGCAAGGAATACGACCAGTTCAAGGCCATGCTGCGTAATGGCGGTGGCTTTGGACGGAACGGAGGCGCCGGCTTTCCCGGCGGGTTTCGATCCACGAACATGGGTGGACAAGGTGCGCAAGACTTCGACCTCTCGGACCTCTTCGGAGGAGCCACTGGAGGATCGTCTCAAGGCGGCGGTTTTGGGGATATCTTCGGTAGCGTTTTCAACCGCAGCGGTAGTGCTGGCCACTCAGCTAAACCGTCGCGGGGGGCCGATGTCGAAACGGAAATAACCCTCGATTTCCGCGAGGCCGCCAAGGGGACCACCATCCCGCTGGCCTTAAGCGGTAATGCGCCGTGCACCACGTGCCACGGCTCGGGTTCTTCCTCTGGCAAGACCTCAACGTGCGGGACTTGCAATGGCTCCGGGTACACCTCGGAAAACCGCGGTGCCTTCGGCTTTTCCGCCCCGTGCAAGGATTGCGATGGCACGGGCCGCCGCATCCCGGATCCGTGCTCGGATTGCAACGGCACCGGAACGGTGCACCGCACCCGGAATATCACGGTCCGCATCCCCGCCGGCGTCATCGACGGCCAAAAGGTCCGCATCGCCGGCCAAGGCGAGGCTGGCCCGAACGGTACCCCGGCCGGTGACCTCTTCGTTGCGGTCACCGTCAAGCCTGACAAGGTCTTTACCCGCGACGGCGACGATATCCACATCACCGTCCCTGTCTCGTTTGCCGAGCTCGCCCTTGGTGACACCATCACGGTTCCCACCTTGGACAGCCCGGTCCGCGTGAAGATCCCGGCCGGTACCCCGGATGGCCGCACCTTGCGCGTGCGTGGACGCGGCATTGCCAAGCGCGCCGGCAAGGCTGGCGACCTCTTGGTCAGCGTGCAGGTCACCGTGCCTTCCAAGCTCGATGCTGCGGCCTCCAGCGCCTTGCGCACCTATGCACAAGCCGAAAAGGACTCTGGCTTTAATCCCCGCGCAGGCTGGGCCGGCGCGGGGAGCAATTAAGGCAGGAGGTGCATTGCACAATGAGTACTGGAAAGGCAGAAGGCTCCGCTACTGCGGTCTACGTCATTTCCGTGGCCGCCGAGCTTTCCGGGATGCACGCCCAAACCCTGCGCACCTATGACCGCATGGGTTTGGTCTCCCCGGCCCGCACCCGGGGCGGCGGCCGCCGTTATTCGGATCGCGATATTGAACTGCTCCGCAAGATTCAGGCGCTCTCGCAAGACGATGGCGTCAATCTCGCCGGCATCAAATCCATCATCGAGCTAACCGAGGAACGCGACCAGCTCGAGGCTGAACGCGATGCGCTTGCCGATGAAGTCCGTGCCCTCCGCGACCAGCTCGCCGCCGGGCAGCGCTCGGGATCGCAGCACCCCCAAGCCCAGGGGCAGCACACCCGCGGCGCACAAGGCCCGCAAGGCCCACAAGGCTCGCAGGCCCCAGTGCGTTCCCAGCGCAGCGGTGAGCTCGTCCACGTCCCGCGGTCTACCTCCGTGGTGATGTGGAGCCCGCGCACCGCGCGCGATCGCAAACGCAATCGCCGAAACAATGGCGGCTAAACCGGCTAAACCGCCTAATTCGTCCTGCGGACGAGAAACCTCAACTTAAAACCCTCCATACCTTTGCCAGGACATAGCGCCCGCACAGGTATGGAGGGTTTATCTCTGTCCAAAAGTCCTTCACCTCCGCGGTTCCTCCCTCGGTGCTCTCTCTCGGCGCATTCGCGGGAGCCCTCTCGGTGCCCATCGGCGCCTACCCGTTCCCGCGTCCTCTCGCAGTCGCTACGCCTTCACCCCGGAAATGTCGCGCCCGCACAACCGGACTTTGGCCTGTGAAGAAATGTTAATTTCTCACCCCTATTTTGTGCGAGATGCGAAAAAGTGCATTACTATGGCCGGAAAGCAGGTGAGATACGCCACGGTAGAGCGCCTGCAGTGGTTCGAGCCATACCCGGCAAGGGCCACGTCTGGCAAGAGCCACAGTCGAGATTTCTGCACGAGAGGACACCACCATCATGACTTTGTACGCAGCACCCGGAACCGAAGGGGCCATCGTCAACTACCGCGACCGCTATGACAACTACATCGGCGGCAAGTGGGTACCGCCAGTCGATGGCGAATACATGGACAACATTAGCCCCGTGACCGGTGAAGTATTTTGTCAGGTAGCCCGTGGCAAGGAAGCCGATGTCAATGCAGCCATCGACGCCGCGGAAAAGGCCTTCGCCACCTTTGGCAAGACCACGCCAGCAGAGCGCGCGCTCTTGTTGCACCGCATCGCGGACCGGATTGAAGAAAACCTCGAAAAGATCGCCGTCGCGGAAACCTGGGAAAACGGCAAGGCCGTCCGCGAGACCTTGGCCGCCGATATCCCACTGGCCGTTGACCACTTCCGCTACTTCGCGGGCGCCATCCGCGCGCAGGAGGGCCGCCTGTCCCAAATCAGCGAAGACACCGTGGCCTACCACTTCCACGAGCCGCTCGGCGTGGTCGGCCAAATCATTCCGTGGAATTTCCCGCTGCTCATGGCTTCCTGGAAGATCGCACCGGCCCTGGCCGCCGGTAACTGCATCGTTCTCAAACCCGCGGAGCAAACGCCAGCATCCATCCTCTTGCTCATGGATATCATCGGCGACCTCCTCCCAGACGGCGTGCTCAATATCGTCAACGGTGTGGGCGAGGAAGCTGGTGCGGCATTGTCGGGTTCGGACCGCATCGCCAAGATCGCGTTCACCGGATCCACCCCAGTGGGCAAGCTCATCAATAAGGCCGCCGCGGACAAGGTCATTCCGGTCACCCTGGAACTCGGCGGCAAATCGCCGTCCATCTTCTTCAAAGACATCATGGATGAAGATGACTCCTACCTAGAAAAGTGCGTCGAGGGATTCGTCATGTTCGCCCTCAACCAGGGCGAGGTCTGCACCTGCCCATCGCGCGCGCTGGTCCATGAGGATATTGCTGATAAGTTCTTGGAGCTCGCCATCGAGCGCGTCAAGAAGATCAAGATTGGCCACCCGTTGGATACCGAAACCATGATGGGCGCCCAGGCCTCTCAGGAGCAGATGGACAAGATCACCGAATACCTCAAGATCGGCCCAGAAGAAGGCGCGGAAACGCTCACCGGCGGCCACGTGAACAAGGTCGAAGGCCTCGAAAACGGCTATTACATCGAGCCCACGGTCTTTAAGGGCAGCAACGAGATGCGCATCTTCCAGGAGGAGATCTTCGGGCCAGTGCTCTCTGTGGCGACCTTCAAGGATTACGACGAGGCCATCGAGATCGCGAATACCACCAACTTCGGCCTCGGCGCCGGCGTATGGTCGCGCCAACAAAACATCTGCTACCGCGCCGGGCGCGATATTCAGGCCGGCCGCGTGTGGGTCAACCACTACCACGACTACCCGGCACACAGCGCCTTCGGCGGCTACAAGGAATCCGGCCTGGGCCGCGAGAACCACTTGATGATGCTCGGCCACTACCAGGAAACCAAGAACATGCTGGTCTCGTACTCGGACGCCCCCGCAGGACTCTTCTAAACCCGCCCCACGCTCCCACGCCCCCGCGCTGCCCAGCCCAACGCTAATCCGGCCTGGGTTCCGGGGCGGCCACCGTGCCCAAACCGCGCAGGAACTGCGGATCCTCCCAATAGGACCCGTGGTCCCCAGGCAGGCCATCCGCGCCGGGGAGGGGAGTGGCGCCAAAGGACTGGGTGGTGGGATCCGGGCCGTGGATTCCGCTCAGTGGCCCCGTCGCGATAGCGATGGGGTCATTGTCATTAGTCGCCGCCCACACGGTGCCGCGCAGCTCGCGGGCGTGCTGCGCGCTGGTGCCGGGGCTGCCCACGAGCACGATATCGGAGGCGATGTCCTCCTCGCGCGCCGCATATCCGGTCACGACGGAGCCATAGGAATAACCCACCACCGTTCGTTTCGCACCTGGATACCGCTTGCCGATGCCCCGCTGAAACCGCACCAGCTCCTGCCCCGCCGCCCGCGCGGGTTCGGCGTGCACGGCGCGCGGCAAACTTGACGGCGCCTGGTAGCCCAACCATACGGCGGCAGGGCCACCGCTCGCCTTGGCGATATTGCGGCCACGGTCCACGGCGCGCTGCCAGGTGGTGGGGTCGGAGGAATGCACGCCTTCGACAAACGTGGTCACGGACGCAGGCTCCGTGCGAAAGCCCTCCGGATCCACCAGGGCCACCAGCCGTCCGGGGCTGGTCTCCACGATGCGCATATCGGGATTATCCGCGGCCAGCTGCGCCACGCGGTCGCTGGCCTGGGCGAGGTTAATCTCGTGGATGGTATCGAGGGGGAGATCGGCAAAATCCTCCAGCCGCTGCGGCGGCTCCGCCCCGGCCGGCGTGCAGAGGGCGTCGATTTCTTGGGAGCAGAGCCAATCGAGGGCGTCGCCAAGCGCGCGCACTTCCCGCAGTTGTACGGCCCCGGCTAGCGCGGCGGGCCCAGAAAGCTCGTCGATCTTGCCCAAAAAGGAAATGATCCGCGCCTCCACTCCCTCGCGCCAGGCCTGCAGATCCGCATGCCGGTCGAGTACCTCGATGACCCGCTCCATCTGCCCAAGCGGGCTACTCAGCCACTCGGTCGCCTCCTCCAAACCGGATCGCGCCGCCACACCCGCGGGCCCACCCAGCGATAGCGAGCGCCAATCGTGGTGCGAGTCCATATAGTGAGTGTGCAGGCCAGAGCGATCCGCGGCGAGCTGCGCGGCGCTGTGGCGCAGGGCAGTCGATAAATTCATCGCGCCCTCCCCAAGCTCGCGGCGAGCGAGGAATCGAGCGCGCGGGCGCGATCCAGAAAGTCGTGGAGGCTGCGCAGGTGCTGGGAAACGGTGGCATCGCTAAGCTGCTGCGTCTCAGACCATTGCGCCACCGCGCGCTGGAGGGAAGCGGACGTCCGAGAGGCCACGCTTAAGTGCGCCCCCGGCAACGCCGCCGCCGGCCGCGCCCTCAACGTGCGTACATGTACGGGAAGGTGTTCAGGAATATCTACATAAGTCATGGCCTTAAGCGTGGCCGCTGCGGGCTGTGGCCGCGAGGGCAAAACCGCCAACCTGTGGATAACTAGGTGACGCTGCACTAAGTTGGGATTTATGAAAGTAGCAGCAGTGCAATTGACCTCCACCGGCAGCATCGAGGACAACCAAGAACTCGCCCTGGATAAAATCCGCGAGGCCGCGGCGGCGGGCGCGCGCCTTATCGTGCTGCCCGAGGCCACCTCGCAGAACTTCCGCTCGGGCCGCCTGGACGAGCAGGCGCAGAACCTCGAAGGCTCGTTCGCCACCGCGATTCAGGAAGCGGCGGAGGAATTGGAGGTCACCGTCGTAGTCGGCATGTTCTGCCCAGCCGATACCATCGAGCGCGAGGATAAGACCATCAACCGCGTATCCAATACCGCGCTCGTCGCGGGCCCTGGCGTGCTGGGCGGCTACGAGAAAATCCACACCTACGATGCCTTTGACTACCGCGAATCCGATACGGTGCAGCCTGGGGAGTCCTTGGTGACCTTTGACGTCGATGACCTTACCGTCGGCGTCGTGGTCTGCTACGATATCCGCTTCCCGGAGCAGTTCAAGGACCTGGCACGAGAGGGCGCACAGCTCATCGTCGTGCCCACCAGCTGGGCGGATGGCCCCGGCAAGCTGGAGCAGTGGCGCCTGCTCACGGCGGCGCGGGCGCTGGATTCCACCAGCTATATTCTCGCCGCGGGCCAATCGCGCCCGGGCGGCAATGCGGAGGCCGGGACTCCCTCGGGCCCGACCGGCATCGGGCACTCCACCATCGTCGATCCCAACGGCGTGCGCGTGGCCGAGGCCGGCTACGAAGACGAGATCCTTTACGCCGATATCGATCCGCACGAAGTAGCGAAGACGCGCCGCTCCCTGCCGGTGCTAGAACTCAACGACTAAGACTGCGCCGCATAATCCTCTGGCAGCCACTCCCGGTCGCGGCCCCAGCTGTGGCTGAAGATCCACTGCTTGCCAATGCCCCTTTTCTCCAACCCCCTCCTTCCTTCCGCTACCTCCTCGGCGCTGCCGAAGAGGGCGAAGTAAGTGGGCGTGCCTGTGGATAACTCGGCCTCGTTGATTACTACATCGGTCGGGTCGGGGGAGAGGGTGTGGGTGGCGGCATCGGCAAGCGGCTGTGCCCCCAGCAACCACGGGTCGTTTTCTTGCCGGATGATGCGGCGCAGGCTGAGATCGGGGTAGAGGGCCGTAAGGTTCTGCTGGAAGTGCGTGTCATAGTGCGCGCCGGGGCTATCCGCAACGGCAAAAATCTGCAGGGACAGATTTTTTGCGAGGCCTTCTTCCCCCGCATCCGCAGCCTGGCGGGCCGCCAGCGCCAAGCATCGCGCCGCTGCCCAGCCCGTGCCATAGGCCACGATGACCAACCTGCCGCCGCGCAACGCGCGCAGGTCCTGCCAAATGGACCCGGTGGGCCGGCCCAACGTCCACCAATCGCCCGGCTTGGTATGCGCAAGCGACCGAGAAGCCGCGCCCACCGCGGCGACGTGGAAGACCAGCTGGCCGGTGGCATCGCTTGGCTGAGCTGGGGTGAGCATGCGCCATTGGCCGGGAAGGTACTGGGTGGTGACGGGGAAATACTGCCCCGGCTCGAAGTCGGCGGGCATCCCCGCCTCCACGCGAATGACCGCGGTTTCGCGCGTCGGCCGCTCCACCGCAACCACCTGCCCCGAATACGCCGGCGCCTCCCCAGCCAGGTCCGCCTCGCGCGCCGCGGTGCCCATCTCCGCGCAGACCTCGTGGATGACGGCGCAGGCGAAGTCGTACTGATACCGCGTGAGCGCCAACACCCGCAAGCCTGTGACGAGAGCCTCCTCGAACCGTGCATACACCTCTGCCGGGAAGCCGTGCCTGCGGTGATCGCGGCCGAGCTGCGCGATCTTCTCCCGGACGGCCTCAGGCAGCGCAGCCCCAACCCCGGTCCCGGACCCCGCCTTCGTGCCGGCGCTGCTGGGCTCCGCGTGTTCAATCACCCACGCCAATGCGTGCACCATGGACCGGTGGGTGTCCTGCATAGAAAGGGAAAAGACCTGCCGCGCCTCCGGCACCATGAGGAAAAACTGCTCATGCACCGCATCGCGGTAGTCGTCTGCGTACTTCCGGAAGTGCTCGCCCAATTCCCACATGCTTTCCCATCCTAGTGTGCTTGCTCGCCTCTATTTCGCACTTTCACCCCGCGCCTGCCTTTTGGTGGGCAGCGGCGCCCGCTCCAACGGCCTCCGGTTTAGCAGCCCCGCATTATCGTCCCCGCGCTACAGGTCCAGCACCTTGATGACCTCGCGCGCAGCCAAGCGCCCCGCGCGTGTCGCCCCCACCGTCGAGGCGGTCGACCCATAGCCGGCGAGGAAAACCCGCGGGTTCGCGACAGGCGAGACCTCGTTGCGCATGACAATCCCACCCCTGCGCGAGCGCAAGCGTAACGGTGCCAGGTGGTCCAGCGCCGGACGGAAACCGGTATTCCAAAAGATGACGTCCACCGTCAAATGCGTGCCCGCCGGGTACGGCTGCCATGCCGCCACGCTTTCCGATGCCCCCACAGCCCCACCGCTCACAGCACCGTCGCCGTCCGCCACCGTCTCACGGTGCGCCGCAGATTCATCGCTCGCCGCAGCCCCGCTACCCGTGGCCGCCCCGTCGCTCGCCGTAGTCCTGCTGCTCGTCGCAGCCTCGCCAAACCACACGCCGGTCGCATCGATGGCATTGAACATGCCGCGCGAGACCAAAACGCCGCGCTCTACCGCATCCAGGTATTCCTGCCAGGGCGGAATCCCGGTGGTCGAGACCACCGGGGCCGGTGGATTGCCGCTAAAGACCCGCTCGCGGACCTTCTTTTCCACATCCAAACCCCACTGCTTATCGAACTCCGTATCCGTAAAATCCGGTGCCCGCCGCGTGGCCCAAGTGGTTTGCGCGATGCCCTCAAGCTCCAATAAAAACTGCACCGCGGATAGCCCGCCGCCAACGACCAACACGTGCTGGTCTGCAAAATCCTCCGCCGCCGAATAATCCTTAGTGTGCAGTTGGCGCCCGCCGAAACTGCCGATGCCCGGAATATAAGGAATATACGGCCTATCCCACGTGCCAGTGGCGTTAACGATGGTGTCCGCGGAAAACTGCTCGCCGGACTCCAACGTCACGAGAAACGCGCCGCGCGGCTCGGGTTCGTCGTGCGAGGCGTGCGCACTGCGTGGCTCGTCTGGGTTCTCTGGTGTGCGATCATCGCGCGGGCCGAGCGCGCCGTGGAGATTGCGTGCGCTGTGCGTGCCGGGCAGGGGGCGTACACTGCGGACGCGCGCCGGGCGGTAGGGTCGCAGCTGGAATTTGTCCTCGTAAGCGCCGTAGTAGGAGGCGACTACGTGGGAGGCGGGGGAGGAGGCATTGGCAAGCGGGGCGGGCATGCCTGGCAGGCTTGCGATGTTATGGGCTTTTCCCAGCGTCAGGGAATCCCACCGGTGACGCCAGGCGCCGCCGGGGGCGGGGTTGGCATCGATAAGCAAAAAGTCTTGGGCGGGGATAAGGCCGCGGGAGGTGAGCTGGTGGGCCGTCGCCAAGCCTGCCTGGCCCGCGCCGATGATGATGCTGAGGTAGTGCTCCACCGTGCCATTGTAGCGGGGGTGAAAATCCGCCGTATGTTGTGGCTCACTAGATGGTAGGTAATGTACTTTTTATCTGCGAGCTCTCTACAAGTGAGCGGCCTGTCATAACTGCACAGCTAGAAAGGATTCCCATGGAAGATTTTTCCGCTTATACGCTCATGCTGGACGTGGGTTGGATTTCCTTACTCATGGTCATCGGCAATATTTTGCGCCACCAAGTGAAGTTTATCTTCCAGGACTTATTGCTGCCTGCCCCCATCACCGCCGGCCTGATCGGCCTGCTCGTCGGCCCCAACGTGCTGGGCTGGATCAACTTCTCCGATAACCTCGGCGATTACACCTCCATCCTCATCGCCGTGGTCTTTGCCTCGATGGCCTATTCCATGGAAGTCGGCGGCAACATGGGTAAGGGCGCGCGCAATATGTGGGGCTATTCCACCATGATGTTCACCGGCCAGTGGGGCCTGTTCATCGTGCTCGGCCTGCTCTTCTTCGCCCCAGTCTTTGATACCCCCAACTGGTTCGGCATGATGCTGCCGGTTGGCTTTACCGGTGGCTTCGGCACGGCCGCCGCTGTGGGTGGCGCGCTGGAGGGCGTCGGCGCCGAGGCGGCAGCGTCATTGGGCTTTACTTCCGCGACCGTCGGCACGCTGGCCGCGATTATCGGCGGCGTTATTGCTGGTAACTGGGGCATCCGCAAGGGCAAGGTGTCCTACGTGCCCAAGGAGCTGCCGGAAGAGATTCGCCGCGGCTACATCAAGAACCTGGCTGATCGCCCCTCCCTTGGTCGCGCCACCACCAACCCTTCTTCCATCGAGCCGCTAGCGCTGCACTTCGGCTTCATCATCCTCACGGTCATGACGGCGTACGGCGTCAATAAGGGCATTTCCAGCATTTGGGAAAATGTTTCCATTCCGCTCTTTGCGATGTCCATGGTTATCGGCCTCATCTTCCGCGCCATCATGAACTTCGTCGGTGCCGAGGATTATCTGGATAAGGATTCCGTATCCTCCATCTCCGGTGCTGCTACCGACTACCTCATTGCCTTCGGTGTGGCCGCCATCGTTCCTGCTGCTATCGCTTCCTACTGGCAGGCGCTGCTGGTGCTGTTTATTTTGGGCACCATCTTCTGTAGCTTCTTCTTGATGTGGTTCCCCGCCGAGTTCTTTGGCGAGCGCTGGATCGAGCGCGGCATCTTCGGCTGGGGCTGGGCGACGGCCACCGTGGCTACCGGGATCGCCGTGCTCAAGATCGTCGACCCGAAGCTGAAATCCGGCACGCTATCTGAATACGGCATGGCCTATATCGGCTTCGGCCCGTTCGAGATTTCGTGGACCATTATCGCGCCGATGGCTGTGATGTACGGATTTACCGGTGCGTTCGGTGCCGTCTCGCTGGCCATTTCCATCGGTGTGTACCTGACATTCAAATTCATGGGCCTGCTTCCGCCGCGCGGCACGATTTTCAAAGAGGGCATCGGCCACGTGGGCCAGAAACAAGAAACCTAGCCTTCACAAATCCACCCTGCGCAGCTACTCTGCGCAAGCCGGGCTCCCACATTTTTGGTGTGGTGGCCCGGCTTTGTCGTGCCGCGCCCTGCTGGGGCTCCGTCACGCTCAGGCCGTCGGCTGCAAACTTCCCGCCTCATGGAGGTTGTCGGCCGGAACCTCTCTGCCTCGCTGGAACCCGGTTTGAACCCAGCTTCGGCAGTGCGGCGTGCTCACTCCTATGCCGGCAGGACTTGGGTAGAACTTTTGCTGCATGGCGGCAACGCTGGGGAGCATAGCGTGGGAAGTTGAGCCGGGTGGACTCAAAAAATTTGGGTTGAGTGGAATAGGCTCAACTTTATGTGCGTTATACCAAGTGAATCCTTAAAATGGACGAATAAATCTTAGAAGGAGAAACGTACACATGAGTTCTTTTAACCCCACCACCAAAACACAAGAGGCGCTGCAGGAAGCCCTGCAGACCGCTTCCGCGAATGGCAACCCGGATATTCGGCCGGCGCACCTGCTGGCTGCCATCCTTGGGCAGGAAGGCGGCATCGCCGCGCCGGTACTCAAGGCCACCGGCGTTGACCCGGATACAGTGCTGAAGGAAGCGCGCGAGCTGGTTAACTCTTACCCCAGCGCCGAGGGCGCCAATATGTCCAACCCGCAATTCAACCGGGATGGCTTAAACGTACTGACCAAGTCGCAGGAATTGGCGGGCGAGCTTGGCGATGAGTTCGTGTCCACCGAAGTCCTCCTCGCCGCTATCGCCGGTTCGAAGACCGACGCCGCCGAGTTGCTGACCGGCCGCGGCGCAACCTACGACGCCATCAAGGGCGCCTTCCCCTCCGTGCGCGGGGCCGCCAAGGTGACCTCGGAGAACCCGGAGGACCAATTCCAGGCCCTGGAAAAGTATGCCACCGACCTCACCGCGCGGGCGCGCGAGGGCAAGATCGACCCGGTCATCGGGCGCGATCAGGAAATCCGGCGCGTCGTCCAGGTGCTTTCGCGCAGGACGAAGAATAATCCGGTGCTGATTGGTGAGCCGGGCGTTGGCAAGACTGCGATCGTTGAGGGCCTGGCCCGCCGCATCGTGGCTGGCGACGTCCCCGAGTCCCTGAAGGGCAAGACGCTCATCAGCCTGGACCTCGGCTCTATGGTCGCCGGCGCCAAGTTCCGCGGCGAGTTCGAGGAGCGCCTCAAGGCGGTTCTGGATGAGATTAAGCAGTCTGAGGGCGAAATCATCACCTTCATCGATGAGCTGCACACCATCGTCGGCGCCGGCGCTACCGGCGAAGGCTCCATGGATGCGGGCAACATGATCAAGCCCATGCTGGCCCGCGGCGAGCTGCGCCTCGTCGGTGCAACCACGCTGGATGAGTACCGCAAGTACATCGAAAAGGACGCCGCCCTCGAGCGCCGTTTCCAGCAGGTCTACGCCGCAGAGCCGTCCGTGGAAGACACCATCGGTATCCTGCGCGGGCTCAAGGAGCGCTACGAGGTGCACCACGGCGTGCGCATCATGGACTCCGCCTTGGTGTCTGCAGCGGAGCTATCGAACCGCTACATCACCAACCGCTTCCTGCCGGACAAGGCCATCGACCTAGTCGATGAGGCTGGCTCCCGTCTGCGCATGGAAATCGACTCCTCGCCGCAGGAAATCGATGAGCTCGAGCGCATCGTTCGCCGCATGGAGATCGAGGAGCTCGCGCTGAAGAAGGAATCCGACGCCGCCTCCAAGGACCGCCTGGCCGCCCTGCAGGGCGAGCTCGCGGACCAGCGCGAAAAACTCGGCGAGCTCAAGGCGCGCTGGGCCAACGAGAAGAAGGCCATCGATGACGTGCAGGATATTAAGGAGGAGCTCGACGATCTTCGCCGCCAAGCAGAAATTGCCGAGCGCGACGGCGACCTCGCCCTAGCCTCCGAGATCAACTACGGCAAGATACCGCCGCTGGAAAAGGACCTGGCAGCAGCCGAGGAAAAGGCCGCTGCCCAGCGCAATACCATGCTGGATGAGGAGGTCAGCCCGGATACCATCGCGGAGGTCGTCTCCGCGTGGACCGGCATTCCCGCCGGCAAGATGCTGCAGGGCGAGACCGAGAAGCTGCTGAACATGGAATCGGTGTTGGGTGAGAGGGTCGTCGGCCAGCGCGAGGCCGTGACCGCTGTTTCCGATGCCGTGCGTCGCTCCCGCGCGGGCGTGGCTGACCCCAACCGCCCGACCGGCTCCTTCCTCTTCCTCGGCCCCACCGGCGTGGGTAAGACGGAGCTGGCGAAGGCGCTGGCGGACTTCCTCTTCGACGATGAATCCGCCATGGTGCGCATCGATATGTCCGAGTACGGCGAGAAGCACTCCGTCTCCCGGCTCGTCGGTGCCCCTCCGGGATACGTCGGCCACGAGGCCGGCGGCCAGCTCACCGAGGCCGTGCGGCGTCGGCCTTATACGCTCGTGCTTTTCGACGAAGTGGAAAAGGCCCACCCCGACGTCTTCGACGTCCTCCTCCAGGTCCTGGATGAGGGGCGGCTTACCGATGGCCAGGGGCGCACCGTTGACTTCCGCAATACCGTCATCATCCTAACGTCCAACCTGGGCGCCGGCGGTACGAAGGACGAGACCATGGAGGCCGTGAAGCGTGCCTTCAAGCCGGAGTTCATCAACCGCCTCGATGATGTGGTGATGTTCGAGCCGTTGTCGGAGGAGCTGCTGCGCGGCATCGTGGACATCCAGCTGCGCGGTCTTACCGAGCGCCTGGAGGCCCGCCGCCTGACGCTGCAGGTATCCGATTCCGCCAAGTCCTGGTTGGCCGACCGCGGCTATGACCCCGCCTACGGTGCCCGCCCGCTGCGCCGGACCATTCAGCAAGCTATCGGTGACAAGCTGGCGAAGAAGCTATTGGCTGGCGAAATTGCCGATGGCGATACCGTCCACGTCGACGTCGCCGATGGCGGCGCGGAGCTAGACATCTCCGCTCGCTAAAATATCGGGGCGAAAAATAATGCTCATGCCTTTAGACTGGAAGGCATGAGCATTTTAGTTTCCCCGCAGGAACTCAAAGAATCCATCTACCACGGCGATCGTTTCACCCTCCTCGGCACCCACTGGCAGCCCAAGACGGGCCAAAGCTTCATCGACTTTGCATCCCAGCACATCCCCACCGCGCTTTTCGGCGATACCGGCGCGGCCTTCGTCGGCCTTCCCGGCTCGCGCAATGGCCGCAACCCGCTTCCCGATGAAGACAAGCTGCAAGCCTGGATCCGTTCTTGGGGTCTGCAGGAAGACCGCCCCGTGGTGGTCTATGACGAGGGCCGCGGGCTGTTCGCCGGCCGCGCGTGGTGGACGCTGCGCTGGGCAGGACTAACGGATGTGCGCATCCTCGACGGCGGTCTGGAAAACTGGCTCGCGCACGGTTACCAGACTCTCACGGGGCCGGGCAATATTGCGGTCGGCTCCACGTTCGAGGTCACTCCTGGCCAGCTGCAGACCGCCTCGATCGATGACGTCCGCAAGCATGATGGCGTCCTCATCGATACGCGCTCCAGCAACCGCTTTGCCGGTCGCCGCGAGAACCTAGATTTGAAGGCAGGCCACATCCCCGGTGCGGTCAATATTCCCGAGCGCCTCTTCCACAACGATGGGGTGCGCACGTTGAAGTCCCCGGATGAAATCCGTGAGGTGCTGGCCGCGGCCGGATTGACCCAGGAAAACACCAAGGACGCAATCATCTATTCCGGCTCGGGCAATCACTCCGCGCTGGCTCTCGCTGCGATGGAAGACGCCGGATTCACCGGCCTGCGCCACTACATCGGCGGTTGGTCGCAGTGGTCTGCAGACCCGACCAACCCGGTGGAACGCGGGGATAGGACTTCGGTTAACGATTAATCCCAATTAATCGCTCCGACTCCGACTAGTACCGGCACCGTGGGGTGCCGGTACCTATTATTATCGGGAGATGATGGCTTCTTTACTCCTGATTTTCGCGCTCGTACTCGGCATCGCCGGTGGCTTTTTGCTGTACTACGACCGTACGCAGCGCGCCACCGATGCCCAGCGAGACACCGCATCCCAGCAGGACACCGCTGCAGGCGATTCCGATAATTCGGCGGCGGAACAATCTCAAGGCGAGAAGCCCCAACACAACGGGAAAGACCGGGACGCCCAAGGAGACCAGGACACCTGGGCAGAATTGGGCACTCGGGAAGGCCAGGGTGCGCCCTTCCGCGCAGCTACCGACACGGACGACACTGACCATGCTGACGGCAGTGACGAGGATGCCGAAGGCGCCCCAGACACCGAAGGTACCCCGGACGCCAAAGTGGTCGCAGAACCTGAAGATGAAGCCGCTGCTGAATCCTCCTCCAGTTTCGCGGCAAAGTACTCGCCGTCCCCCGATATTGAATCCGATTCTTCCTCAGCTACCTCTTCAGGGCGTCACCATCGCACTGCAGACGATGCGCACCGCAGCGCCAGCGACACCCGCCGTGCCAGCGAGTCCGAAGCTCTTTCGGAAAATGATGTCGTAAAGGGCAACACAACCGACGCCACAACCGCAGGCCCTGCATCCGGTGCAGACGGTGCCGGCAGGGCCAGCAGCAACGGCAGTATCGACAGCAACGACAGCAACGACACTGACGGCACTAACGAGAGCGTCGACAGTGCTTACACCGCAGGCAACACTGAAAAGGCCGCGGAAACTGGCGCAGGCTCTGGCATTCATCCTGCTGCGGGCTCAGCTGAAGATACGGAATCGGATGCGGATGCCTCCCCCGAAGAGGCAGGCCAGAAGGGAACTGAAGAGCAACCGGAAGCTCACGCGAAGCCTAAACCTGTGGGAAGGCCGCGGCCGCTTATCCCTGGCACCATTCGCCGGGAGCGCAAGAATTGGGCGGAAACCCGGGGCTTTGAGTACATGAAGTCGGACCAGTACCTTGTCGATGAATGGACGAGGGGAGTCGCCTCCTCTGGCGCCGCGCCGAAAGACATCGTCGCCGGCAACGTGTACGGCCACGAAATGCTGCTGATGGATATCGACGGCGTCAATGTGATGGCGATGAGGACGGGGGCGGCATCGGATGTGGTCATTGATTTCCAGCGCTTCGACAGCCAAGAGCCCGAGATGTCGGAGGACCTGCTTTTGGCCATGAACATCGAGGGGTTTGAGGTATATTCCTCCGATCGCGGTGTGACGGAGCGGATGGTGGACGAGCGCGTGCGCATCGCGCTGCAGCGCATGCCGGAAGTGGTGTCGGCGCTGTGGCTGGAAACCGAGTGGGTGCTGGCACAAACCACCAAGCATTCGCGCACCGCGGATTGGGAAGCAATGCTCCCGCCGCTAGCTTTGCTTGCCGATGCCGCCCGCGTCCTCCCACCCCGTTCCTCCTCCGTGCACACCATTCACTTCGAGGACCTGGACCCAGCCAGGGAAATCCCCGCGGCGCCGGTGGTTGAAGCGGTGGGTGGAACAACGGCGGTGGGGCAGCCGGAGTTTTCCCGACCGGTCATACAAAGGCCGGAGGAACCATTGGATATGCCGTCGCGCACGTACTCCGAGACCCGCGGCCCGGTTGAGCACACGGCGATTGGAGCCGACGAGGTCGATGCCATTGCCGATGGCAATGAGCGCCCCACCCCCGATTCAGGCAGCGCCCGCCTGCCGCGCCGGCAATTCGGGGAGGCTTCCATCTTCGGTGACACTTTTGGCGGCTCTTTCAGCGGCGGCCTCGGCGACGCCTCCCCAGGCCCGGGCAAAGACGCGGCGAAAAACATGACCGAAGACGCGGCCAAGAACGCGGCCAAAGATACGGCCGAAGGTGCGGCCAAAGACGCGGCCGAAGGTTCAGCCGAAGGCTCGTCCACGGGTCCATCCAGAGATTCTTCTCGAGGTCGTTCCAGAAACGCCAGTGGCCCAGCCGCTGCACGCGATAAAGACCGCCACGACGACTCGGGGCCGCGGCAGAGGGAGTAGCCTAGAATGTTGCGTTGGCCCACATAGCCAGGACTTTCCTCATATGCCGAAGAAAACTCTAAAGAAGGAGCAATGCGATGACTGAAGTGCACCTGCAAGAAGACAAGAAGAAGCGTCTCGCGGAACTGGTCAAGGAGCTTGCCGTTGTGCACGGCAAGGTGACTTTGTCCTCGGGCAAAGAGGCCGATTACTACGTTGATTTGCGCCGTGCGACCTTGCACCACGAAGCCTCCCGCCTCATCGGATCCTTGCTCCGCGAGCTCACCGCCGATTGGGATTTCGCGGCCGTGGGAGGCCTAACCCTCGGCGCGGATCCGGTTGCCACCTCCATCATGCATGCCGATGGCCGCGATATCGACGCCTTCGTCGTGCGCAAAGAAGCCAAAAAGCACGGCATGCAGCGCCGCATCGAGGGCGCGGATGTGGCCGGAAAGAAGGTGCTGGTCGTCGAGGACACCACCACGACCGGCAACTCGCCGCTCACGGCAGTCGCCGCATTGCGCGAGGCCGGGGCAGAGGTGGTCGGCGTGGCTACCGTCGTTGACCGCGCTACCGGCGCCGAGGATGTCATCTCGGCCGAGGGCCTTGAGTACCGTTCCCTGCTTGGCTTGGACGACCTTGGACTCGCGTAACGAGATGGAGCAGGACGCGCAGGTTGGGCAGGGTATGCGCGGCGAGAGTTCTGCGCAACCAGAGCAGCCCGAGGAGGCGAAGGGTCCGACCGAATGGAATGAGGGCCGGCACGGCGTGGGGCCCTGGGAAGGGCCCTGGCCGCAAGGGCCGGATGCGGAAAAATACGATCCGGAGCTTCTGCGGGAGGGCGACCGACGCAATGTCGTCGACGCGTATCGGTATTGGCGGAGGGAGGCGATTAAGGGGGACATCGATAAGCGGCGGCACAGCCTGCATATCGCCATCGAGAACTTTGAAAATGACGCCAATATCGGCACCGTCGTGCGCACCGCCAACGCCTTTGCCGTCGATACCGTCCACATCGTGGGGCGGCGGCGGTGGAACCGCCGCGGCGCCATGGTGACGGATAGGTATCAGCATCTGCGGCACCATGAGAGCGTCGATAAGCTCATTGCCTGGGCAGCCGAGGAAGACCTGACGGTCGTGGCCATTGATAACACCCCCGGTTGCGTGCCCCTCGAAACCGCCGAACTACCGGAACGCAGCCTGCTGCTATTCGGGCAAGAAGGCCCCGGCGTCAGCGCCGCCGCGCAAGATGCCGCCCTCATGACCTGCTCCATCGCGCAATTTGGCTCCACGCGGTCCATCAACGCTGGCGTGGCCGCGGGCATCGCCATGCATGCCTGGATCCGGCAGCACGCCGATCTGAACAATTCCTGGTAAGAGATCGTTACACTAACTGTAATAAACCTTGCTACTGGAGTGATAAAGAAAACGTGGAAGAAAAGTGGGCCCACCGCGCCGAACTCGCGGAAACCGCCATCGATGAGCGCCATGCGCATTCCGTATGGGGCCTGCCGCGAACCAACCTCGCCATCGTCAGCTGGCCGCCCACCACGAAAGAAAAGCTCCTCGTGCACTGGCATTACTGGTGGCAAGCGCACTACCTCGACTGCCTCGTCGATGCCGCGGAGCGGAAGAACACCAAGGTCCTCCGCCAGCGCATCCTTGACACCACGCGCGGGATTCGCGTCCGGAACCTGACGCAGCTGACCAAGAATAAGTACTTCGATGACAAAGCCTGGCTCGCGCTTGCTTTCGGGCGTGTGGGCGAGGTGAAGAAGATGAAATCACCCAAGGCGTTGGCGTCATTGCAGCGCAATATCACCGAGGGGCTCGATGACTCGCTGGGGATATTGCCGTGGCGCGATGGCGAGAACTTCATGAACGTTCCGGCCAACGGGCCCGGAGCCATCATGCTCGCGCGGATGGGAGAAATCACCGCGGCTCGCCGCATCGTTGACTGGGTCTACGACAATTTGGTCAACGAAGACGGCTTCATCATGGACGGCGTGCGCATGCGCATGGATGGCCCCGAGATCGTCAAACAAGTCCACCCGTACTGCCAGGGCGTGATGCTCGGGGCATGCCTGGAGATTGTGTTGGCGATGCGGGAGGAGTCGAGCATCGGCAAGCTGGAGCAGATCGACAGCGTCTACGAGGCCGAGCTGGCCTCCGAGATGATGAGCTACATCATCAAGATTCGTGGCCTGGTGCAGGCTATTGCCTCCGGCATGGCGACTCCCTCCGGCGTCGTGGATTGGGAGACCGGTGATGGTGACGGCGGCCTGTTTAAGGGCATCCTGATGCGCTATCTTGCCGATGTCGCCGTGCGCCTGCCCGGGGATTCGCCCGCCAACCGGGCTACCAAGAAGCTGGCGACCCGGATGGTCGTGGCGTCTGCCGAATCCGTGTGGGAGCACCGGCTCGAGGTTGATGGCCTGCCAATTTTTGGCTCTGACTGGACTGCCGATGCCCGGCTTCCCCACAACTACGGCTTCGGGCACACGACCGTTAGTGAAAAGATGGGCATTATTCGCGTGGATGAGCGCGACCTATCCGTGCAGCTGTCGGGCTGGATGCTTTTGGAGGCGTGCGCCCGGGTGACCCGTGACCTGCACGAAAAATCGGGCCGCGATTAACCGCGCTGTTGATCCTCTCTGTGGGTGATCTTCTCTGTGGAATTTGCCGAGGGGAACGCCGCAGTGTTGAGAGGCGGATTGTAAACACAGGAAATGTCACACAAATTTTACGGCGGGATTCCGGAAATGTGGGCATAATTGGGTGTTGGAACGTGTTTGACCGCAATCCCACTTTAAGGATGGAATTTCATGCCAATTGCAACCCCTGAGGCGTATAACCAGATGCTGGACACCGCGAAGCAAAACGGCTTTGCGTTCCCAGCCATCAACTGCACCTCGTCTGAAACGATCAACGCAGCACTGAAGGGCTTTGCCGAGGCAGAGTCTGACGGCATCATCCAATTCTCCACCGGTGGCGCAGAGTTCGGCTCTGGCCTCGCGGTCAAGAACAAGGTTAAAGGTGCTCAGGCCCTAGCCGCCTTCGCGCACGAGGCCGCGAAGCACTACGGCGTCAATATCGCCCTGCACACCGACCACTGCCAGAAGGAAGTTCTGGACGATTACGTTCGTCCGCTGATGGCTATTTCTCAGGAGCGCGTTGACCGCGGTGAGAACCCGCTCTTCCAGTCCCACATGTGGGACGGCTCTGCTATTCCGATCGATGAAAACTTGGTCATCGCCCAGGAGCTTCTGGAAAAGGCGAAGAAGGCCCACATCATTCTCGAGGCAGAGATTGGTGTCGTTGGCGGCGAAGAAGACGGTGTCGAGGCTAAGGCCGGCGATAACCTGTACACGACTCCGGAAGACTTTGAAAAGACCATCGATGCCCTGGGCACAGGCGAGAAGGGCCGCTACTTGTTGGCCGCTACCTTCGGTAACGTGCACGGCGTCTACAAGCCGGGCAACGTGAAGCTGCGCCCCGAGGTCCTGCTGGAGGGCCAGAAGGTTGCGCAGAAGAAGCTCGGCCTGAGCGAGGGCGAGCACGCCTTTGACTTCGTCTTCCACGGCGGTTCCGGCTCCGAGAAGGAGAAGATTGAAGAGGCGCTGCGCTACGGCGTCATCAAGATGAACGTGGACACCGATACCCAGTATGCATTTACCAACCCAGTGGCCCGCCACATGATGGAAAACTACGACGGCGTGTTCAAGATTGACGGCGAGGTAGGCAACAAGAAGGTCTACGACCCACGCTCTTACCTGAAGAAGGCAGAGCAGGGTATGTCCGAGCGCGTCATCGAGGCATGCCAGGACCTCCACTCCGTGGGCAAGACCACCGCCAAGTAGGATGAGCCTAAACTAGGCACGACGAAGTAGCCGCTTCCCCCTGTATGGGAGGCGGCTTTTCCTATATCCAGGCCTATCTGTGGGGCGCAAGGATGCGGTGGGGCCTTGCCGGAGATGAGTCAGATCAGTGAGCTAAATCAGATCAGCCAGACAAGCTATGCCAGCGAGACTAGGCAGAATGGGAGGCTGGCAGGTTAGGTAGAACTCCTCGTTGGGCGTGGTGAATGGGCGGGCGAGGGGATGAACCGTGGGTTACCGCTCCACGGCGGGATCCAGGCGATGCGCCCCTCGATGCGGACCATGCGCCCGCGGGCGGTGGGGCGGGAATCATCATCTTGATTCACCGCATTGTGATGGGCACAGAGCGTTACGAGGTTTTCCTGGTTCGTGGGGCCGCCGGCGGCCCAGGCGGTGAGGTGGTGGACTTGGGCGTCATCGGCAGGCGTGGAGCAGCCGGGCCACGCGCAGATGGGATGCTCCGCGCGGGCTAGCATGCGCTGCTTCCAGCTGGCCATGCGCTCGGTGCGATACAGATTTACCGCGCCGTGCTCGGGGTGGACCAAGCTGACGTAACCGCGCTGGGCGAGGGTGCGGGCCACGAGCTGGGCACCGGACATGCGCGCGCCGTTGGAAAGCTGAAGCATGATGTCATCGCCCTGGCCAGCAGTGATGCGATCTAGTTGGTCAAGGGTGATGATCACGTTGGTATGGACCGCGGGCAGCGCGCCGGGATTGCCCTCGAGGATGACCTGCTTGGCCGCAGCGAGCGGGTTTTCCTTATCCACGGAGGCGAGAACGCCCTTGATATCCGCGATATCGGTGGGATCCGCGGTGATGGAGATTGTGTGGGGACCATCGGGGCGTCGGGTATAGCGCACGCCGTGGGAGGGACGCTTGGCGGGGTTGAGCTGCTTGATGCGCTTCTTCGCGATCACCGGAATTAGGTGGGCTTCCGCGCGGCAGAGCTCCAGACGGAGATCCCAACTGCGGTTTGTGTCTTTAACGCGGTGGGCCCAAGACTCGATGCTTTCAAGGACGGCGAGGTCGTGGCCGCGGGAACGGGCAGCCTCGCAGGCAAGGCGCTGCTTGCGGCTATTGGAGGTGCGGCCGAAATACGTGTGTTGGAGGCGGGCGAGTTGCGCGGCGAGGAGCTGGCTGGCGCCGGCCTCGATGAGCTCTTGTTCGGAGCATCCCTGAAACTCGGCGACGAGGTCCACACCGCGACGGCAAAGTTGTAAAAATTCTGTGTTCACGGCTCCTGACCGTAAAAGCGGCACGGGTGCGCGGCAATGGGTGTGCAAGGCGAAACGGCGAATCTGTGGAATTCTCGCGCTGCGAGGGTCGCTGAGGCGCGCAATTAGCGCGTTATCCACAACCTGGCGCGGGCCGGGATGCGGACGCACGGGGGCGGTGGTAGAGGGAGGTCTTCTATGCTGGAGGTCATGTCGGAAGCGAAACAAAGAGTCTCAACGAGGCAAATGCTGCGGGTGGTGGACCGCTCAGTAGTATCGCGTCTGCAACGCATCCGTTCGCGCTTCGTTTATATAATCCAGGCCACCGTGGGTGCCGCGCTGGCGTATTGGGTGGCAAGCTCCGTCGTTGGGCATCCGCAGCCGTTCTTCGCGCCCATCTCGGCCGTCATCATCCTGGGGCTTTCGGGCGGGGACAGGATGAAAAGGGCAGTGGAGATGTCGCTGGGCGGCATCGTCGGTGTGGCCTTGGGTGATTTGCTCTTCCAAGTGGTGGGACAGGGCCCGTTCCAGATCCTGTTCATCGTGGGAGCGGGCCTGGTGGTGGGGTCCTTTATTACGAAATCGCCGCTGGTATCCAACCAGATTGTCTTTGGATCCATCCTTATTGCCACGATTTTTCCGCCCACCGAGGGGCCGGGCGGCCTGCACCGGGCCATCGACGCAATGATTGGTTCCGGCATTGGGCTTATCACGATCGCGCTTATCCCTAATTCGCCGTTGAAGGAGGCTCGGCGCGAGGTGTCGAAGGTGCTGAGGATTGCCTCGAGCATTCTTAACGACGTCACGCATGGCATCCGCGATACCAATCCCGAGATCATTCGCGACGCCCGCGATGCGGTGCGCGGCACGCAAAATGACGTGAATACGCTGTTGAGCGCGGCGCAGTCGGGCAGGGAGGCATCGGAAGTATCGCCGCTTTTGTGGACCTCGCGCAGGAATATTCGGTCCCTGGAGCGCATCCTCTTGCCGGTAGATAACGCGGTGCGCGGGGTGCGGGTGCTTTCGCGCCGCGCGCTAGTGCTTACCGAAGACGGCGATACTGTGTCCGATAAGCAGCTAGAGCTCCTAGAAGAACTATCAGAAATTATCCTCGCGGTGGGAGAACTCTACGGCCGCCAAAAGCGGGATCACGACGAGGCGATAGAGATACCCGAATTAGTGCAGCGGCTGCGCTACGTGGGCGGCCAAGCGGGCATGGATCTTATCGAAGAAGATGCGACGCTTTCCGCATATACGATCCTCGCGCAGACGAGGTCCATCGTGGTGGACATGCTCATGGTGTGCGGGCTCTCGCGCGAGTCTGCCGTCGCCCACCTGGTTCCTACCTCTTCGCACCCGGCATTCCCGCCGGAGGTGTGGGGGCGCGATGATAAACCGAGCGATAAACAGAAGGGGCAGGACTAGCAGGACCCCGCCCCGCAAATCCGCCGAGCGGGGCGCCATAGCGGCCGAGATGAGCTGGCAGAGCGGGAAGGAGTTGGGTAAAGCGGGGCGGCGGTAAGAACTAAGGGAAGTCGGCGTGAGCTGCAAAGGAAGCTAGGGGCGCACGACTTGGAGGTCGCGCAGGTGGCGGTAGAAGGTGACGCGGGTGAGGGGGCGCTTGTGGGGGATGGCATCGACAAGCACGCGCAGCTGGGGGCCGCCCGCCTGGACGGCGCGGCCGGTGCGGACGGAGTCTGGGTCGAGGCGGCCGGGCTTGCGCAGCAGGGAGCGCAGGTGGCCTTCGGGCTCGACTGGCGATGTCGCGCGGGCCGCCAGGATGCCTGGGGCATCGGTCATGGGGACCAGCCGCGCGCCAAAAGTACCGCGGCCGGAGGCGGCGAGGGTAGCGTCATCGATGATGATTTCACCGGTAAGCGGGCCATTGGACCAATCCGAGATGGTTGCCGAGCCGGCGACGGCCTGGCCGGAATCGTTGCGGATGAGCGGCACCGGGCGGACCGGGGCGGTGCGGGCGAGCTCGAGGGCCTCTTGCGGCGCGCCGGGCAGGCCCCAATTGGCGGCGGCGGCCGACTCGCCCGTGGGGATGAACGCTACCTCGGCCCACAGGTTATCGGCGCGCATAAGCCGAGTGATGACGGCGTTCAGCGCCGAATCCGAGCCCGCGACGACGACGCGCAGGCGGTCCTCTAAGTAAGGCTCCTGCGGGGCGGCGGCAGGGGCGCCGAGGTGGCGGACATCGGGCTGCGCGGCGATATCGTCAAGCGAAGGCGTGGGGTCGTGGGGGAGGAGGTTGGTGGCGGCGGCATCGATAAGCGCGAGCTCCTTGCGGGAAGGAACGGCCGAAAGATCATAGGCCTCTGCGGGCAAATCAACGCCGGGGGCGCCGCAGCGGAGGAACAAAAAACGCATGCACAACATGCTACGTGGGCTATTGCGGCCAGAAAAGTGTAAGGTAAATGCGTATTTTGGCTTCAATAATGAGGAAGTGACTTAAAAGATGGCAGCAATCGTCATTGTCGGCGCCCAATGGGGCGACGAAGGCAAGGGCAAGGCTACCGATATCCTCGGCGGGAAAGTTGACTACGTAGTCAAGCCGAACGGCGGCAATAACGCCGGGCACACCGTCGTGGTCGGCGGTGAAAAATACGAGCTGAAGCTCCTGCCCGCTGGGATTCTTTCTGAAAACGCCATTCCCGTGCTGGGCAATGGCGTGGTGATTAACCTCGAGGCGCTCTTTGATGAGATTGATGGCCTGGAAGCGCGCGGGGCGAAT
This sequence comes from Corynebacterium sp. LaCa_23, assembly GCF_058182375.1. Classification (NCBI taxonomy): domain Bacteria; kingdom Bacillati; phylum Actinomycetota; class Actinomycetes; order Mycobacteriales; family Corynebacteriaceae; genus Corynebacterium; species Corynebacterium sp. LaCa_23. The sequence continues at coordinate 2,218,670 of NZ_CP190825.1, read as the reverse complement.
GCCTCCCGGCTGAAGATTTCCGCGAACGCGCACCTCGTGGCGCCGTACCACCAGACCCTCGACCGCGTGCAGGAGCGTTTCCTGGGCAAGCGCGCCATCGGTACCACCGGCCGCGGCATTGGGCCGACCTACGCCGATAAGGTCGCGCGCATTGGCATCCGCGTGCAGGATATCTTTGACGAATCCATCCTGCGCCAGAAGGTCGAGTCCGCGCTGGAGATTAAGAACCAGATGCTGGTGAAGATGTACAACCGCAAGGCCATCGAGGCCGAGCAGATTGTGGAGTACTTCCTCAGCTATCGCGAGCGCCTGCGCCCCATGGTCATCGACGCCGAGCTGGAGCTCAACCAAGCGCTTGCCGATGGCCACAATGTACTCATGGAGGGCGGCCAGGCCACCATGTTGGATGTCGACCACGGCACCTACCCGTTCGTGACTTCCTCGAACCCGACTGCGGGTGGGGCATCGGTTGGCTCTGGCATTGGGCCGACGCGGATTAAGACCTCGTTGGGCATCATCAAGGCTTATACCACCCGCGTGGGTGCCGGCCCGTTCCCCACCGAGCTGTTTGATAAGTGGGGCGAGTACCTGCAGACCACCGGCGGCGAGGTCGGCGTGAACACCGGCCGCACGCGCCGCTGCGGTTGGTACGATTCCGTGATCGCTCGCTACGCCACGCGCGTCAATGGCTTTACGGATTACTTCCTGACCAAGCTCGATGTGCTGACCGGCATTGGGGAAATCCCTATCTGCGTGGCTTATGACGTCGACGGCAAGCGCTTCGACGAGATGCCGGTCACCCAGTCCGAGTTCCACCACGCCGAGCCGATTTATGAAACCATGCCCGCGTGGGAAGAAGACATTACGGGCTGCTCGACCTTTGAAGAGCTCCCGCAAAAGGCGCAAGACTACGTGCTGCGCCTTGAAGAGCTATCCGACTGTCGCATTTCCTATATCGGTGTTGGCCCCGGCCGCGACCAGACCATCGTGCGCCATGATGTGATGGAGGATCAGTAACCCCCAGTGTCGCTGCCGTGAGCGCGTGCCTGGCTAGGACCGCGCCGGGCCACGACAAAGTAAAGGGCGAAGTACCAGGTTGAGGTACTTCGCCCTTTTTTGATCCTCGGCAGGTGTCGAGCTTGCTCGTGGTTTTTAGTACGAGGCGGTCAGATTGTCGTAGCCGTTGATCTTGAGCGCGTTGAGCACGCGGTCTACGGCTGCCTGATCGGTATCCGGGTTATAGGTTTCCAGGAAAATTAGGTGCGCGGTGTGGTTGTCCTGGAAATTGATGTTCAGAAACTCGTGACCAAGCTCCTGCGTAGCAAGTGCGAGCTCGCGCTGCACAGCCAATTTGCCGCTCTGCAGATTCGGCGTGGATTGCTCCTCGTCGGCGCCGTTGATGATGTCTTCTTTGTCGCCGGTGATGCGGCCCTTATCGGCGTGGGCGCCCGGCTCGGGGGACTGGTCCGTGGTGGATTGTTCCGCTTCGGCCGTGTGGTGCACGTCCGGCTCAGCGAGCTGGTCCTGAGCATCGACTGGGCCGATGCTGCCTGCTAGGGGCAGCACTGCAGCCACGGCGCTTGCAATAAATGAAGGAATAGACATTTTCGGTCCTTTCTAAAAGGTAAATTTTATTGAACCGATGGAAATATTAGCACCGTGTAAGAAGGTTAACTACACGTAAAAATCGTTGTTGACATTTCCATTAAATAGATAATTAGCTGTTGCTAAATTGATTAAATGGCAGGAAGTTCCTATGGTTATCTGGCCTGCGTTGGTCTTAGCGAAAACGTGATTTCAGACATTTCCGGATTATTAAGTGAAATGTAATATATCTCGAGCATGGGTGTCGCCTAGGCCCTATTGGTGTGGAGAAAGTGAACATTCAGGGTTTTGTTCATAGAGCTGCCGAGTTTCCCGAAAGGGAATGGAGGGCGGAGTTTTTATCGCGCGCTAGAAAAGGACTAGAAAAGATGCACGACGCCTTCACGGGGTGCAAATTTAAGTGGTGTTGTCCACGTTTAACTGTGATCTGAAGAACTTTTTTGAACTTTTCTTAATTGAGTACAGTTTTCTTGACTGGACATTAGAAGAAAAACATATGCAACTGCGCGTTAGCCGGAGCTATAAGGACGCGAACATATGGTCGCACTTGAAGAACTGGCCAAACTTGAGTCTTGGGGCCGCTTTTAAGTGGCGGGTTTCACAAAATGAGGGGGGGGGGGGCAATCGGGGATGTCCCCTGGTGTTTCGGGTCATTTTATTCCGGAGAGTGATGAACTGGCACCCAGGGTTAACGGTGTAAATAGGGTTTTTAAATGTTCTCCAAGCCTACATTTATCTATCAGATAATAATAATTAACCCGCCAACTTCATTTTCGAACAAAGGTCTATTTGGGCCGGGTTGTCTTTTTTGTTAAGCCTCTTATTGGAAGGCATCTATTGACCGCAAAGTTGTTGATTTGCCATGCTAATAAGACTTGCCTTATGCGCTATCGGTGCCCTTATTGGTACTCTGCCAAAGGAGCAATTAAAGGCTCCTCACTGATTTTATGAACCAGTGTTGCCTACTTTGTGTTCAAGATTTCATGAGTGATGTCTGTACAGCTGAAAGGCAAGCTGTCCAGATAAAAGTTGTAAGAATACGTCCTTTTTAAGGGGAAAAGATGAGCGGAGTGTTAGGTCTATCTCGGAAGAGATGGTCCGTCTTAACCGCGGTGCTTGCTGCAATTGCGGTTATTGCGGCAATGGTCACCGTTCCGGGAGTGAAGGCGGAGGCTGCTGAGCCTACCGATTTTACGCCCAATAGTACATTGGGCAACGAACTTAAGAAGGAGGAAAAGGATCCACAGCATTTCGCCGCGGACTACTCCTGGGGTTTGCTTGTTTGGGCGGGAGAGCCAGCAGGGCCCGGCTTTAACAATGGTGGAAACAAAAATAATGATGTGGGCTGGGCGTGGTGTATTGAACCGCACGCTAAAACCCCTCTCAATACGTTCGAAGCGTATAAGAAGAAGAACGCTACGAAACTTGAGTTCGATGAGAGGTATCACGACGCCGTCATTAATCTCGGACGGAAGATGGAAGCTGCAGCTGTCCGAGGGGATAAAAAATCGGCTGCTAACTATTACGTCTACCTGTTGATGTTCCTCAATTCGCCTCAGAACCCAAAGTATCTACCTTTTAAAACGATTGTAGGGAATAGCAAAGACTATTTCCCAGGGTTTACTGGATCGCACGAAGATTTTACGGTGCTTACGGGTTATAAAATTGAGGGAACCGAAGCTATGCCGCAGCTTGTAAAAGGCTCGACGGTGGAGATAGCAAAGCAGCCTGCAGATGCATTTATTACTGTTGTGCATCCGAACAACAAGCGCAATTCAAAGGCACAGTCTGTCATTCCGGTAGACCAGCCTGGTCTGCCTGATGAGCCTGACAATGGTGGTAGCTCCGAAGAGCCCACGACCTCTTCTGAGGAGAATCCTTCGGACGAGACCACTCCGGAAAACCCTGGCGGGGAGACTTCTCCGAACGAAACGACTGAGAATCCTGAGCCGTCTGATTCTGAAGAGACCACTCCGAAGGACACCACCTCCGAGACGACTCCGGATAAGACGACTGATGTAGTACCTAATCCAGAACCGACTCCTACTACTAGCGAGCAGCAGAAGGATCTTGAGCCCAAGATTGAAACGGAAGCTTCCATCAAGGACGGCAACCGTGTGGAAAAGGGTGCCACGGTTATTGACACTGTGACGTATGAGGATCTTGTTCCGGGTAAGCACTACACCCTGAAGGCGAAACTGATCTCCAAGGCCGATGGCAAGACCGTACTGGGTGAAAGCTCTACGGAGCTTGTTCCGGATGAGTCTGCTGGCAAGAAGGACGTTGAGATTGTCGTTAACGACAAGGCAGATCCTGCTGTGGACTCAGCGGTTGCCTTCGAGAAGCTCGTATCTACCGAGGTAGATAAGGACGGTAAGGACACCTCTAACTCAACTGATGAGAACACGATCGCTACTCACGAAAATATCAACGATGAGAAGCAGACCGTCAACACTGAGTGGAAGCCGGAGATTCATACCAATGCTGACTTTGACAACGCTACTCAGGTAAAGGCTGGCGTTACTGTCAAGGACACCGTCGAGTACACCGACCTGGTGCCGGGTAAGGAATACACCCTGAAGGCAGAGCTGCGAAACAAGGCAGTGAATGACAAGGGTGAGCACGAGGTCGTCGGCAAGGGCGAAGCTACCTTCACCCCGGATAAGTCTGCTGGTGAGCAGGTAGTTGACATCAAGGTCAAGGACGATGTTGAGGGAGTCATTAAGGCTGCCGTCGCATTCGAGGATCTGTACTCCAAGCAGGTCGATGAGAACGGTAAGGAAACTCCGAGCTCTGATGAGGAGAAGATTGCCGAGCACCGCGACATCGAGGATGAAGCTCAGACCGTAACCTCTAAAATGAAGCCATCCATCGGCACCAAGGCTGAGAAGGCTGAGGGCGATGAGATTAAGTCTGGCACTGTCATCACCGATAAGGTCGAGTACCAGGACCTGGTCCCTGGCAAGGAATACACTCTGAATGCTGAGCTGCGTTCCAAGGTGAAGGATGAGAACGGCGACTACGCGGTAATTGGCCACGGTGAGAAGACTTTCGTACCTTCCGCTTCCAAGGGCAGCGAGGAAGTCGAGATCACTGTTGATGAAGGTGTTATCGAGACTGTTGATGAGGCAGTTGCTTTTGAGTACCTGACCTCTACCGCAGTGAACAAGGACGGCGAGGATTCCAACACTGGTAAGAAGAATGACATCGCCGACCACACCGACATCAACGATAAGGATCAGACTGTAAAGTCTGAGAAGCCTTCTGAGACTACTACCCCGCAGACCACCACTACTACCGAGGAGATTCCGGGTAAGCCTGGTGATGGTGGCGAGGGTGAGACCTCTGCGCCTTCTTCTGAGGATTCTTCTACCCCGAAGACCAGTGAGACCTGTGAGTCTGAGGAGCCGGGCGACTCGGAGAGCGAGAAGCCTTCCGAGTCTGAGGAACCGTCTTCGTCTGAGTCCAGCGAGCCTTCTGAGTCCGAGTCTGTAGAGACCACGTCCTCTGAAGCTTCCGAGACCTCTGAGTCTGATAAGCCTTCGGATTGCGAGTCGACGACTCCGAGCAAGCCGGATGAGCCAGGCGAGCCTACTGATGGCAACGACGAGAAGACCCCGAAGGTTTCCACTAATGCTGACTTCGAGGGCGACCTGCGCGAGGTTGTTGCTGGTGCCAAGGTTGTCGACCAGGTTTCCTACGAGGGTCTGGTTCCGAACAAGGAATACGCTTTGGATGCCCAGCTGATTTCCAAGGAAGACCGTAAGACCGTTCTGGGCGAGACCAAGGGCCACAAGTTCACTCCGAAGAGCGCTAATGGCACTGAGGCTGTCACTATCGTTGTCAATGAGGATGTAACTGAGCCGGTTGAGGCTGCGGTTGCTTTCGAGACGTTGACTTCCACCGAGGTGGATAAGCACGGTGAGAATAAGCCGACCGATGAGGACAACCCGAACCACGTTGGTGAGCACAAGGACATCAATGATGATGACCAGACTGTGACCTCCGAGGGCTCTGAGAAGACTCCGAAGATCACCACTAACGCTGACTTCGAAGAGGGCTCCCACGCTGTTATTGCTGGTGCCAAGATTGTCGATGAGATTACCTATGAGGGTTTGGTTCCGGGTAAGGAATACACCTTGAACGCTGAGCTGATTAACAAGCAGGACGGTATGACTGTTCTTGGCGCTGGTGACAAGACCTTTGTTCCGGAAAAGTCTGCGGGCAGCGTTGAGGTGGAGATCACCGTTAACGATGATGTGACGGAGCCGGTTGAGGCTGCGGTTGCGTTTGAGGAGTTGACCTCCATCCAGGTTGATAAGAACGGCGAGGAGACTCCGGATGCTGAGCAGCCGAATGAGATTGCTGAGCATAAGGACATCGACGATGCAGACCAGACTGTGATTTCCCACGGGGACGAGGACACGACTTCGCCTGAGGATGAGCCGTGGATTTCCACCAACGCTGATTTTGCTCACGGTTCGCATGAGGTTGTTGCCGGTGCTGAGGTTGTTGATGAGGTCAGCTACGAAGGCTTGGTTCCGGGTAAGGAATACACCTTGAATGCTGAGCTAATTAACAAGCAGGACGGTATGACTGTTCTGGGTACCGGGCACAAGACCTTTGTTCCAGAGAAATCTACAGGCAGCGTTGAGGTGGAGATCACTGTTGATGACGATGTGACGGAGTCGGTTGAGGCTGCGGTTGCGTTCGAGGAACTCACGTCCACTGAGGTCAATGACAAGGGTGAAGAGACTCCGAATGCTGAGCAGCCGAATGAGATTGCTGAGCATAAGGACATCACCGATAAGGAGCAGACGGTGATTTCTGAGGGCTCTGAGACTCCAGGCAAGCCGTCTCAGGGCAAGATTCCGTGGTGGGCGATCCTGATTCCAGGTATCGGCTTGGGCAAGATCATCCATGACCGTCACCACAGCCACGACCATTCCACGGAGCAACCAAAGGAGCAGCCGAAGGAGCACCCGACGGATCAGTCGGAAGAGCACTCCAAGAAGCAGGATTCCAAGAAGCAGGACTCCGAGGGGCAGGGTGAGCACAATGCTCCGGAAAGTAATGGTGAGGATAAGCCAGGCGATGCTGGTCAGCACGCTGGCGAAGAGCACCACGGCTCCGAAGCTAACGGTCATGTGCCAGGCCAGACTGGTAACCCGCTGCCATCCGATGCCGGACGTGCAGAAATTAAGTCCGTGCCATCTGGTGCTACCCAGCTCGAGGCGGGCATGCAGAGCTACATTCAGTAGCCTGCGCACGCTGGACAGCTAATGGGCAATAGCGCCTAGACGTAACACGATAAGTCCCCTTCAGGGTGTAACTGAACACGCTGGAGGGGACTTTCTATCTGATGTGAACAACAAAAGTGACAATTAAAAGGAGTCGGGGCAATGTCTGAGGAGACCGGCCGCAAAGAACCCATGAGCCGGGGCAAGATTATCGGATTTATCGTCTTGGTAGTAGCCGTAATTCTGGTGCTAATCCAGTTGGCGCTGTATTTAACCAGCGATAAGGAGGGGGATGAGGGTGATGTGGGGGCATCGGCAAGCGCGTCTGTGAGCGCACCGGCAGACAAAGATGCAGGCGCTGCGGACAAGCCCGATGCCTTCGTCGATGATTCGGGCGCGCAGGAGCACGAATTCGAGCCGGCCCCGGGCGAATTCCACGGCTTTGAAGGCATGTCCGTGGGCATCGACGGAGACTACGCGGCCGTGGACCCAGTACAGGTCACGGACCAAGGCGTGCTCTTGCCGCCACACGATGTCTCCCGCCTGGGCTGGTACTCCGCCTCGGCTGTGCCGGGTGATCCGGGCAATGTGGGCTCGAGTGTGATTACCGGCCACATTAACTATCAGGGCCAAGGCACCGGCTATGCGGAGAAATTCACCCACTTGCAGCAGGGGCAGGAGTTCACCGTGGTCATCGATGGGCAGGAACGCACCTTTCGCGTGGCGGAGAAGCCGTACCGCCTGGCCAAGGGCGCGGATATGCCCGAGGTGGTTAACGATAGGGACGGTGTCAACCGCTTGGTCCTAATCACCTGCGGCGGCCAGTTCGTCGGCGGTGCACTAGGCTATGAGGACAACATCATTACCGTGGCAGAGCCAGTCGATGCCCCGGTCCCACCGGAACAGGCGCAGGCATAGCTTGTAGCCCTGTGGCTTAGAAGCGCCCGGCTCGAGGAAGAAGATCCTCGGCCGGGCGCTTGCGTTTGTGCACTTCACGCATGTGCGTCCAGGCTGCGGCGGGCATCTATGAAATAATTTGGGGAAGTATCTGCTGCTAGGAGCGGAATTAAAGGAGCAAAGTCATGGATATTCCAGGCAAAATCGCCGGTCATATCGGCACGCCGCTGACGGGCAATGCCACGAAGGTATTGCTGCTCGGCGCGGGCGAGTTGGGAAAGCAGCTGGCTATTTCCTTCCAGTCCCTGGGCCTTGAGGTCCACGCGGTGGATAAGTACCAGGGGGCGCCGGCGCACCAGGTCGCGCACTATAGCTATGTCGCGGATATTACTGACGCCGCGCAGGTATCGGAATTAGTGCAGCAGATTCAGCCGCACTACGTGGTACCGGAGGTCGAAATCGTTGCGGTGGAGGCCCTGGAGCAGGTCGAGCAGTCTAGCGACGCCGTCGTCGTGCCCACGGCGCGCGCCTGCGCCCTTACCCAGGACCGCGAGCGGGTGCGCGCGGTGGCAGAAGATATTGGCCTGCCGACCTCGGCCTACCGCTTTGCCACCTCGGTTGAGGAACTGGAAGAGGCGGCAACGGAGCTGGGGTTTCCGTGCATCGTGAAGCCGGACGTCTCCACCTCGGGCAAGGGCCACATGCTGGCGCGGGATGTGGAAGACGTGCGCGAGGCGTGGGAGACGGTGCGCCGCGTGTCCTCGGATTCGCAGCGCGTGGTGGCGGAGCGCTTCGTGGATTTCGACCTCGAGGTCACGCTGCTGGCCATCCGGTCCATCGATCCGGCCACGGGCAAGCTGGCCACGTGGTTTAGCGAGCCCATTGGTCACCGCCACGAGAAGGGTGATTTGATCGAGGAGTGGCAGCCCACCGGCATGAGCGAGATTGCGCTGGAGAACGCGCGGTCGGTTGCGGCGCGCATTTCCAATGAGCTGGGCGGGCGCGGCGTGTACGGCGTGGAGCTTTTCGTCGCCGACGATGATGTTTACTTTTCTTCGGTCTCCCCGCGGCCTTCGGACACGGCGATGCTTACCGCCTATACGCAGCGCTTTTCCCAGTTTGATCTGCACGCCCGCGCCATTTTGGGCTATCCCATCGACGCGACGTTGATAACCCCGGGCGCCAGCATGTTCTTGCACGCGCAGGAGCCGCTTGCCGATGTCGCCTTTACCGGCATCGCCTCCGCCCTCCACTACGCCGAGACGGACGTGAAGCTCTTTGGCAAGCCCGATGCCTATAAGGGCCGGCGCATGGGCCTTGTGACCACAACGGCGGAAACGGTGGAAGAGGCCCGCGACCGCGCCGCGTTGGCGGCGCATAAGGTGAGCGTGACCTCCACGCCTGGCCTGCTCGCGCAGGGCGGTGCGCGCGGCATCGACCCGCAGGCGGAAAACGTACCCGATATCGAGGTCGTTGAATACGAGGGCGGGGTCGAGCTCGACCCCAAGCTGACCTCAGGCGTAGACGATACCGACTAGCGCAGCGCTGGTTAGCGCTGCGGGCCGGCGTGCTTGACCATCTCGTCCCACTCGACGATCTTGATGCGCTCGCGGCCGTGGGGCTCGCCGGCGGCCTGCTCGGCGGAGTTGAGGCGGTGCCAGCCGGCCCAAGTGGTCACGGCGATATCGCGGGATTCTAGAAGATCCAGGATGTCTTGCGGATCGCGCTTGGTCGCCGGCTCTAAGTCGCCGGACTTGTAGTCCGCCAGCAGCATGGTGGTGGTGTCCTTGGCATCGGATTTGGTATTGCCAATAAGCCCCACCGGGCCGCGCTTGATCCAGCCGGTGGTGTAGAGGCCGGGCAGTTTTTCACCATCGACGTTGGCAAGCACGTGGCCGCCGTCATTGGGCATGGTGGCGGTGGTTTCGTTGAAGGGGATGCCGTCGACGGACTGTGGATGGTAGCCCACCGCGCGGTAGACCGCCTGCACGGGCCACTCGGTGAACTTGCCGGTGCCGCTTACGGAGCCATCGCCGTTGAGCTGGGTGCGCTCGGTTTTGATGGCGGTGACGTGGCCGGCATCGCCAAGCACCTCTACTGGGGACTCGAAGAAGTGGATGTAGAGCTTGTGCGGGGCATCGCCTGGCTCGCGCATGGCGTAGGACTCCAGGGTCTGGCAGACTAGGTCGGTGGACTTGGCGGCGCGGCGGGCCTCCTCGGAAGCCTCGTCGTACTCGATGTCCTCCGGGTTGACAATGACCTCGATAGTGGGGGACTCATCGAGTTCCTTGAGCTCCTTCGGCGTGTACTTGGCCTGCGCTGGGCCGCGGCGGCCAAAGACGTGGACCTCCTTGGCGCGGTTTTCCTTCAGGGAAGAGTAGACGTTGTCCGGGATTTCAGTAACAAGCAGCTCGTCGGCAGTCTTGGCCAGAATGCGGGACACGTCGAGCGAGACATTGCCCACGCCCACGACGGCGACGGACTCCGCGGACAGGTCCCAGTCGCGCTCGAAGTTGGGGTTGCCGTCATAAAAGCCCACGAATTCGCCGGCACCGTAGTTGCCCTCGAGATCCTCGCCGGGGATTCCCATTTCCTTATCGGCGGTGGCGCCGGTGGCGAAGATGATGGCGTCGTAGTACTCGCGCATCTCCGTGACGGTGATGTCCTTGCCCACTTCGATATTGCCCAGGAAGCGGATTTCTTCCTTCTCCATGATGTTGTGCAGCGACTGCACGATGCCCTTAATGCGCGGGTGGTCCGGGGCAACGCCGTAGCGAATCAAACCAAAGGGCGCGGGCATCTTTTCAAAGAGATCGATCTGCACGTCCACATCGGATTTTACGAGGAGGTCAGAGGCGTAAATGCCGGCCGGTCCGGAGCCGACGACGGCGACACGCACGGGGCTAGTCATCTGTTTAGGGTGTCCTTTCTTTAGGTTTTTCTCACATTCTACGCGGTGGCCATGCATTAATTGTCACGGTGCTCACAACCCCCAGTTTAGGAGGGCGCCGGGGCGCGGAAAAGCGGCTGATTCACGTACAGTGGAGACGTCACCACGTGCTAGTAACTGTGATGTACGGCATAATGTTACGGCGCGTGTTCCCAGAGTTCCCCGTGACGGTAAAGGAAAGGTAATCCGCATGTCTGCATCCCAGTCCACAGTGTTAAGCTCCATCGGCCGCGGCTTCGATGGCCTCGATATTCCCGCCTTGGCGAATAGCCTTGGCGCTGAATTGCTCCGCTTAGAAGATTTTGATCCCACCGTGGCGGATGTTTTGGCCAACGCGCCCACCGCCACTGCCGATGCCCTCCTGGTCCAAGGCACCGGCGAGATCTCCTTCGATGCGGAGGTCGCCGCCGCGCTGGGCCTGCCGCTGGTTATCATCTCCGGCGCCCCTGAGCGCGCGGCGGAGCTGGCGCAGCGCAAGGCCGAGTCCCTTGGAGCCACCGTGGCCGGCGTTTTCACCGATCTGGAGGCCGTGCCAGGTGCGTTGCAGGCCGCTGAGGAGACCGCGCCTGTCATGTCTGCGGACCTCTTCCAGAAGCAGCTCATCGACCAGGCCCGTTCCACCGGCTCCCACATCGTCCTGCCCGAGGGCGATGATGATCGCATCCTTGAAGCCGCCGATGCCCTGCTGCGCGATGAGGTCGCCCGGCTGACCATCTTGGGCAAGGAATCCGATATCCAGGCCCGCGCCAAGGAGCTGGGGCTGGATATTTCGGGCGCCGATATCATCGACCACCTGGAATCGCCGCTAGCAGAGGAATTCGCCGCGGACTTCGCGGAGCTGCGCAAGAAGAAGGGCGTGACCCTGGAGCAGGCCCGCGAGACCATGCAGGACATCTCCTACTTTGGCACCATGATGGTGCACAAGGGGCTTGCCGATGGCATGGTATCCGGCGCCGCCCACACCACCGCCCACACCATTAAGCCGTCCTTCCAGATCATCAAGACCAAGCCGAATGCCTCGGTGGTCTCTTCCATCTTCCTGATGGTCATGCGCGGGCGCCTGTGGGCCTTCGGCGACTGCGCCGTGAACCCAAACCCCACCGCGGAACAGCTGGGCGAAATCGCCGTGGTCTCCGCGCAAACCGCGTCCCAGTTCGGCATCGACCCGCGCGTAGCCATGCTGTCCTACTCCACCGGCGCTTCCGGCACCGGCCCGGATGTCGAGCGCGCCATTGCGGCCGTCGAGGCTGCCAACAAACTCGACTCCTCGGTGAAGGTCGATGGTCCGCTGCAGTTCGACGCCGCCTGCGATCCTGGCGTTGCCGCAAAGAAGATGCCGGATTCCGATGTCGCGGGTAAGGCCAATGTTTTCGTCTTCCCCGATCTGGATGCCGGCAATATTGGCTACAAGACCGCGCAGCGCACCGGCGGCGCCTTGGCCGTGGGCCCCATCCTGCAGGGCCTGAACAAGCCGGTCAACGATCTGTCCCGCGGCGCTACCGTTCCGGACATCATCAATACCGTTGCCATTACCGCTATCCAGGCTGGAGAGAAATAAATGTCATACGTACTGGTCCTTAACTCGGGATCCTCGTCCATCAAGTTTCAGCTGGTGGACCCAACCGCTAGCGCCACGGACGATCCACTTGTCTCCGGCCTAGTGGAACAAGTTGGCGAGCCGAGCGGCGCCATTACCATCAAGGTCGGTGGGGAAAAGTTCACCGAGGAACTGGAAGTTCCCGATCATTCCTTTGGCCTAAAGCGCGCCTTCGACCTGATGGATGATCATCAGGTGGGGACGAAGGACGTCGATATCATCGCCGTGGGCCACCGCGTCGTACACGGCGGCCGTCTCTTTTCGGAGCCACAGCTCATCGAGGATCAAATTGAATCGATGATCGAGGACCTCATCCCACTGGCCCCGCTGCACAACCCGGCCAACCTGGACGGCATCCGCGTGGCGCGCAAGATCCTGCCGGATATTCCCCACGTGGCGGTCTTCGATACCGCCTTCTTCAATACCCTGCCGCCGGCCGCAGCGCTTTATGCCATCAATAGCGAGGTCGCCTCCAAATACGATATCCGCCGCTACGGTTTCCACGGCACCTCCCACCAGTTCGTCTCCCAGCAGGTGCCGAAGATCTTGGACCGCGATCCGGAGCATACGCACCAGATTACGTTGCACCTGGGCAATGGCGCTTCGGCAGCAGCCATCCGCAATGGCCGTGCCATCGATACCTCGATGGGCCTTACCCCGCTGGCCGGCCTCGCCATGGGTACGCGTACCGGCGATATCGACCCAGGCATCATCTTCCACCTGGTGCGACAGGCAGGCATGAGCATCGACGACATCGATAAGCTGCTCAATAAGCAATCCGGTGTCAAGGGCATCGCGGGCGTTAATGATTTCCGTACGTTGCGCGAGCACATCGATAAGGGCGATGAAGACGCATGGCTGGCGTATAACATCTACATCCACCAGCTGCGCCGCTTCATCGGTTCTTACATGATTGCCCTAGGCCGCGTGGACGCCATTACCTTCACTGCCGGCGTGGGCGAGAACGACACCGAGGTGCGCCAGGACGCGCTGTACAACCTGGATATGTACGGCATCGACTTTGATAAGGAGCGCAACCTCGTCCGCTCCGATGAGCCGCGGGTCATCTCCACCGATGATTCGCCCGTCAAGGTCTTGGTGGTTCCCACCAACGAGGAGCTGGCCATCGCGCAGAAGTCTGCGGAGGTTGCCGCCAAGGCGCGCGAGGAAGGCCTATTTAAGTAGGCCAATTAAGTAGCCACTAGAAGGTGGTGATGGGCCGGACCTGGTTGGCCAAGTCCACCAGCGCATAGCGGTGGCGGCTAAACGGGGCCTGGCGGGCAAGGGCCCGCAGGGTCTCGGCCAGGCCGGTGCGCAGGCCGCGCTGGGTAAAGGCGTACTCGAAGAGATCGTTGGGCGAGGACGCCCGCGCGAGATCGGCGTTGCGCAAAAAGTTCAGTCCCGCGGAGATGACGGCGATCTTGATTTGGAGGAAGCGCGGCTCGTTGGTGGGGACTTCTTCGAGGCGTCGGGCAGCGCGGCGAATGCGCGATTCCGATAGATCGTGCACGATGAGCTGCAGCACGGTGGTCAATAGCGCCATACGGAAGTGCCGCGAGGCATTGGGCACCTTATCCAAGGTGGCCACGGACAACTCCACTTGTTCTTCCGCGCGCAATTGGCGGGCGAGGCCAAAAGCGGAGGACACGGTCGTGGGGTTGGTGGCCCAGACGATGCCGTACAGGCGCATGGAATTAAACCGCAGCGCGCTCGGGTCTTGGGTGATGTGGGACCAGATCTCGGGCTGGCCCGCAAAGGCGGAAGAGGGGAGATCCGCCAGGGTGGAGTAGAGGTTGGAGCAGGCGCGGGCTACGGTGGCATCGATAAGCGATGTTTCACTGTAATCAATCTGCTGCAGGATGAGCTCATTGATGGCCGCGATGGCGAGCTTGGGGGCGGCCTCGCCGGGCAATAAATCGAGGACTGTGGCGAAGTATTCCTGCGCATCGATGTAATCATCGTGCAAGAGCTCGGTGATGCCGGCGTACCACTGGTAGCGCCAGTCTTGGCCCAGGCGGTCCTCGATGGAGCCTAACCACTGGCGGGCCTCGTCGGTATAGCCCAAATCAATCATGGAACGCACCACGCCGAGGGGAATCTCGGCGGAATGCTCGTATTCCGGAGTCCGCATGGCTTGGCGCAGGGTCTCGAGGGCTTCCTGCGGCTCGGCGTAGGACGTACCTTGCAGCAGGCTGGCGCCGACATCGTCGCGGTCTACCAGGGGTGTTGGCAAGGCGGAGACGACCTCGGGGGCGGTGATTTGGATGGTGCGGTCGATGCCATCGATAAGCTGATCCGTGCGAAAGACCAAGTGCTTGGTGCCGAAGGTGGTACGTTGCGGCGAGAAGAGCGAATGCTGGGAGGGGTACTGGCGGCCGTCGCGGATGGCGAGGACCTCGCGCAGCACGCCGTAGAGCTGAGTGCGCAGCTCCTTGATGGAGCTAAACCGGCGCTGCGGGTCGCGGTGGGTCGCGCGCAGCAGCAGGCGGTAGAGGGAGAGGAAGCGGCGCAGCTCCGGCTCCTTGGAAGGGTTGGGGATTCCAGGGAGGAAGACGCCGTCCTCGCTGGGCAGCTTGAGGCATAGCGCGGCCAGGGTGCGGCCGATGGTGTAGATATCGCTGGCGATGGACGGCCCCTTGGACGCGACCTCCGGGGCCTGGAAGCCCTGGGTGCCGTAGATAAACCCGAACGCCCCGATGCCGGAGACCGCACCCAGGTCAATGAGCTTGACCTGGTCCTCGGTGACGATGATGTTATCCGGCTTCAGGTCGTTATAGACCACGCCGCGCGAGTGCAGGTACTCCAGCGCAGGCAGGATTTCCAGGATATAGCCAATGGCAATGTCAACGGGCAAAAGCTCGTTGGGCTGTTTATTGCGCCTGCTTCTTAGCGATGGCCCGCCCACGTACTCCATGACTATGAATCCACCCGGCACGCGGTCATCGTCGATAAAATTAAAAATCTTGACGATGCCCGGGTGGGTAATGTCTGCCAGAAACTCGCGCTCCGCCTCGGCAGCGGCCGTCTCATCGGCGGACTTTTGGGCCTGCATGCCCTTGAGCACCACCACGCGCCCGGAGACATAGTGGTCATTGGCCAGGTAAATCCAGCCCATGCCCCCGTGGGCGATGACGCCGAGGATTTCGTATTGCTCCGCGACCATATCGCCCGGTTCCAGCTGCGGCGGCGGAACCTTTTTGCCCTTGATCTTCTCTTTGGGGTCGATGAGGGCGGCGGTGGGATCGGCCGGGGTGATAAACGGCAGGCGCACCATGCCATCGGCAACCGGCCGCTCGGTGCGCTGCGTGCCGCGGCGCTCGCGGAAGGTATCGATCGCCTGCCGGCGCGAGCGTTCCGAGGACTTTTCCTGGGCCGTTTTCTCATCGCGTTCGCTCTCGCGCTGAGCACGGATATTCTCTAAGTCCGCGAGCAGGCTGGAGAGGTGATCCGGGTCGATGGAACCGTCGTCGTCTTCATCGTCATCGGCGAAAGGATCAAAGGCCACCGCCGAAGTCCCCGGATCCCCGCGGTGCTCGATGGGTTCGCTCGCGAATGGGTCATACGCCACGGCCGCCGTGCCCACTCCGCCGGTATCGCCGGCGTTGCCGCTCTCGTCGGCGGTGTTTCCGTTTCGCGCACCCTGGGCCGCGGTATCCTGACCAGCCGTGCTTTGGCCCGCCGTCCTTTGGCCTGCCGTCCTTTGTCCAGCTGTGCTTTGACCCGCCGTGCCCTGGGCAGCAGTGCTAGGGCCAGTCGTGCTGCCGTCCGTTGTTTGCCTGCTCGTTGCCTCCGTATCCGGGAAGGCAGCGGCGGGGGCTGTGCCAGGGACCTGCGCTGCGGCGGTATCGACATCAGCTTCGCTAGTGCCATTGTCGCTAGCACCAGCGTTGTGAGCGGTGGCCGAGGTGTCGGCCCCGACGTCGCGGTTGGCAGGCCTGCGGTTGGCAGCGTTGGTGCTCGCGGTGGGGGAGTCCGCGCCGGCGTTGGCAGCGGCGGTATCCGAGCCAGCGGCGGCGTTGGCGGCGTTGGCGGCGTTGGTGTCAGCGTCATCGGCTGTGCTGGCTGTGTTGGGGGAATCGGCGGCGTCGCGATCGCGGTCCTGGCTGCGGTCTGGGTTGGAGTCTTGGTCGCGGTCCCGGTCGGGGTCAGCGTCGCGGTAGGAGGCCTTGGTGGGCTGCCGGAATTGGCGCTGGGTATCGAGGTTTTCGGGCTCGAGGTATTCGAGCTCGTCTTCGCTGAAATTCGGGTTATGGTTCATGACTTATCTTCCTCGATGTATGTACCCGACGGCAGGGTGGGCTCGTCTAGGTAAGCGCCTAGCCACCTGTCAAAGATGTCGGACCACGTCCCGTCGCGGCGGATGCGCTCTAAGGTGGAATTGACCTGGCGCAGCAGCGGGCGGGTGTCATGATCCTTGTTGGGAAGGCGCGCGGCAACGCCGTAGTTCTCGGTATTTAGCGGCTCGCCCACGATGGAGGTGTAGGAATCCTGCGCGGCCATGCCGGACAGCAGGGCATCATCAACCACCACGCCATCGGCTTGGTTGAGCTGCAGCGCCATGAGGCAATCGCCCCAGGAACGGGTGATGAGGATATCGGACTGGGGGGCGCGCTCGCGGATGGTATCCAGCGCGGTGGACCCGCGCACCCCGCACAGCCTCTTGCCATCGGCGTCATCGATGGAATTCATCCCGGAGCTGGTGAGCACCAGCATGCGGGTCTGCGTGGTCATATAGGGGATGGAAAAGGCCACTTCCTTCTCGCGCTCGGGGCTAATGGTCATGGTGCGCACGATGATATCGACGGTGCCATTATCCAGCGCGGCGGTGCGGTCGGAGGATTCGACGAAGCGGAAATCCACCTTATTGGGATCGCCAAAGATATCGCGGGCAATCTCGTGGGCGATATCAACCTCGAAGCCGCGGACATCGCCGGAGGCGGCATCGCGGTAGCTCAGCAGGTTATTGGAGCGGTCCACGCCCACGATAAGGCGCCCGCGCTTGACGATGTCCGGCACCCGCTCCTTCGCCGTTTGATCATCCGGCCGGTAGGTGCCTTTGAGCTTGGTATCGTCTTCCTGCTTGGGGGCGTTGGTGCCGGCCTCTTCGATGGTGGAGCCTTCCGGCAGCGGCGGGCCGGGGCTGGCATCGAGCGCCTGCTGTTCGGGCGATTCCAGCGGCGGGACGGAGCGAATATCGCAGCCGGCCAGCGCGAGGATGCTGCAGGTGGCGACGATGGCGGTCAGGGGTGCTGTAAGCCGTGCTCGGTAGCGCATTAGAGGTACTCCTGCAGTCGGGGACGAATGCCCAGCCACACCGCGAAGATGGCGCACAGGGTGAGCAGGAAGACAGCGGAGGAGACCGCGGTCATGGCGGTCAGTCCGCGCTCTAAGTAGGTGCGCATGGCGATGCGCGCCTGGCCGATGAGCTCTGAAAGCTCGCTATCGAGCTCGTTGAAGGACTGCGCGGCGGTGGTCTCGCCATCCTCGGGATCGGTGATGGTGGCTTGGTAGACGGCTTCGTCATAGTCGCCCTCGCTCAGCGCTTCCATGAGCTTTTCGTGCGAGTCTTGCCACTTTTCGGTGGCGGCGCGGGCGCTGTGGATGAGCTCGGGATCGTTGACCTCGACGTCATCGTCGTGCAGCGCGCTTTCATAATCCCCCAACGCCTTCTCGATGGATTCGACGGATCCGGAAAATCGCTCGAGCGTATCTTCCTCAGAGGAGCGCAGCACCAGCGCGAGGGTTTCTGAGGTGCGGGCCTGCTGGGCCTCAATGCGCGAGGCCGTTAGCGAATCCCAGGGGCGCGAGGCGGTTTCAAAGCCCTGGTGGCCGGTGGACCAGGTCGCCAAGTTAGACAGTGCGACCCAGAAAATGGCCAAGAAGAGCAGCACCGTTGCGGTTAAAAAGCCGCGGTTAAACCGGCGGCGGGTCTGGCGCCACAGCCACCACTGCGCCACGATGAGGAAGAAGACCGCAGCCAAAAGGCCAGATAGCGGCACCCACTGCGGCGAGGTGAGCTTTTGCTGCTGCTGGTTGACCTTCGCAGTGGTCAGCTGGAATAGCTCAGAGGCTGCCGGCAGGATGTGCTCGCGCATGAGCGAGGAGGCATTGGACATATAGGAATTAGCCACGGCATTGCCGGCGCGGTGGTTCGAGCGCGCCTTTTCAATCATCGCGGTATAAATGGGCAGCTCGCGCTGGATGAAGGTAACGAGGTCGCGCACGCGGGCATCGTCAGGCGTGGTGCCCAGCACGGATTCGGTCGCAGCAATGGAGGCGGCATCGATGGCATCGTTATAGCGCTCGCGGTTGCCCTCTGATTCCACGCCGGCCTGCACGAATCCGGTGGTCGCGATGGTATCTGCCACCGAAAGGGAGCTATAGAGGTGGTGGGCCGCATTGGACATCGGCTCAGTGGTATTGAGAAGCTCGTCGAGGTCGGAGTGGCGGGCGGCGGAAGATTGGGACATCGATAAGCCGGCGGCCCCCAAAGCCACTGTGAGGATCAGGGTGACGGTAAAAAGCTTGCCCGGGGTAGTGGAAGCGAAGTAATAAAACCGCCGCAGCAGGCGCGCCGGGCCCGCGAACCATTCCATGGCGCGGTGGGTCAGCCCGCTTAGGGCCGGGCGAGAGGGCGCGGTAACCTCATCCAGCCAGTGATCGCTGGGGTGAGCGTCCTCATCGCGCTCTGACTCTACCCGCACTGCCTGCTCAGTCATTCACTTAGAATAACGCCCCCAGTGTGCTGGGCGCCACCATTTACCCGCGTGTGTGGCTAGGATAGGAAATATGCATAACCCTCACAGTGGAGACGGCTGGGCGGCGGGCCCCAGTGGCATTCGCGTATGGGGAAAATTCGGTGCCGCCGGCCTCTTCCTCGTCGCCGGGCGCGAGGTGCTGCTGCAACACCGCGCCGCGTGGACCAATAACGGCAATACCTGGGGGATTCCCGGCGGGGCGCGGGACTTACAAGAAAGCCCCACCCAGGCCGCGTTGCGGGAAACGCACGAGGAATGCGCCATCGCGCCTGCCGATGTCGAGGTGCTCGAGACCCAAGTTACGGCCGGGCCCTATCCACCGGCGGGGGATTTGCCGGGGGAGTGGACCTATACCACCGTGCTGGCGCGCACCCGCAGCGGCCTGCGCCTGCCCACCACCGCCAACGAGGAATCCCACGAGCTGCGCTGGGTGGGCCTAAATGAGGTGGAAAAATTACCGCTTATCGCGCCATTTCGCCACGCCTTTCCCGCCCTGCGGCGGCGGGTGGAAAAATTGAACCGGTAAGGTATCCAAAAATATGGCATTCTAGTGCTCATGATTGAAGTACAAGGACTGACTAAGGATTACGGGTCTGTCCGCGCCGTTGAGGATCTCACCTTCCAAGTAAAGCCCGGTGTGGTCACCGGCTTCTTGGGTCCCAATGGTGCCGGCAAATCCACCACCATGCGGATGATCGTGGGCTTGGACGAGCCCACGGCCGGTGAGGTCCGCGTCAACGGCAAGCACTACCACGATCTCGCGCACCCGCTGCGTGAGGTGGGCGCGCTTTTGGATGCGAAGGCGGTGCATCCCAACCGCACGGCCGCGAATCATCTGAAGTGGATGGCGGCGGCTAACGGCATTCCCACCTCCCGCGTGGATGAGGTGCTGGGGCTGGTGGGGCTTTCCGATGTCGCCGGTAAGAAAGCCGGCGGCTTTTCCCTCGGCATGGGCCAGCGCTTGGGCCTTGCGGGCGCGCTATTGGGCGATCCGGGAATCCTTATCTTGGATGAGCCGGTCAACGGCCTGGATCCAGAAGGCATCCGTTGGGTGCGCCAGCTCGTGCGCGCGCTGGCCGCAGAAGGCCGCACCATTTTGATTTCCTCCCACCTCTTGTCCGAGATGTCCCAGACGGCTGACCACCTCGTGGTCATTGGCAAGGGGAAGATGGTTGCGGATAAGCCCACCCACGAGTTCGTCCGCGGCCACTCGCAGTCCTTGGTGTATGTGCGCTCTAACCACCTTCCGGAATTCGGGGAGGCCCTCAAGAAGGAGGGCGTTTCCTTTACCGAATCCAAGGACGAGGAGGGCCGCCCGCGGCTCGAGGTCATCAACCAGACCACCGAGTTCGTGGGCGAGCTTGCCTATTCCACTGGGGTGCCGCTGCACGAGCTCACCCTGAAAAGCGCGTCGCTGGAGGATGCCTTCATGGATCTCACCGGCGATGCCGTGCAGTATCACGCCGGCACGCCTGGCGCGCAGCCAGGCCAGCCAGGCCAGCCAGGCCAGTCCGGTGGGTTCGCCCGCCCCAACGAGCAGGAGGTTTAATCCGCCATGTTGAATATCTTGAAATCCGAGTGGATTAAGCTGCGTACCACCCGCTCCTTCTGGTGGACCACCGCACTATTCCTCCTGTTTTCGTGGGGCTGGGCCGGCACCAGCGCCGCGTTGATGGAGCCGCTCGAGCCGGAGGCCATTGACATGGGCTTCCAACTTATTGAGCCCGAGTTTACCGTCGTATTCCTGGTGACCTTGGGCCTGCCTGTGCTGATGATTCAGGCCATCATGCTGGTGACCACGGAATATCGCTTCGGCACCCAAGCGATTACCTTCATGGCTTCCCCGCGGCGCGGGAGCGTGGCCGTGGCCAAGCTGGTCTTATACGCGGTCATCGCGGCCGTACTGACCTTCATCGGTGTGGTGGGCGCGTACCTGCTTACGGATCTGCTTGCCGATAGCTCCATTTCCGCCACCTTCGACCCCTGGAACGATGAAGTCGGCCGCGAACAGCTGTGGAAGTACCCACTGGCCGCAGCCCTTGTGGTGGCCTTTGCCCAAGGCGTTGGCATGCTCATTCGCCAGACCGCGGGTTCTGTGGCGCTGTGCCTCATCCTGTACCTGGGCGTGGACCAGATGGTCAGCATGATTCCCGTCGTCGGCGATAAGATCGGCAGCTACATGCCCTTTACCGCCTTCCAGAACTGGCTGTTCAATACCCCAGTGGATAACGCGCTGTGGACCGAGGCCGCAGGCAGTGGCGTAGTCTTCTTTATTTGGGCCGCGGTCCTATGGGGCGCTGGCGTCTTCGTGCTGCACAAGCGCGATGCTTAACCGCTGCGCCCTAGGGTTGCTCCCTAGTTAGGGAGCAACGGATTCCTTGGGCGAGGCGGTTTTAGGGGCGGGGAAGGATTCGGGGTTGGGAGGGGCATCGGCAAGCAGAGCTTATTGCAGGGCCGAGGTCAGCCGCATGACGTTATCGATATAACGGCGCACGAACCCGCGCTGGTTCCACTCCTCGAGGGTGAGCTCGTGGCAGACCGCGCGGTAATTGGCGGCGAGCTGGTTGAACTGGGCGAGGAGATCGCCCTTGGCCACGAGCATGGTGGTCTCATAGTTGAGGCCGAAGGAGCGCGGATCCATATTGGACGAGCCGAACATGCACAGCGGATTGAACTCTTGGTCATCCGGATCCGTGATGATGAACTTGGAGTGCAAAACATAAGGGTAGGGGAATTGGTAGATATGCACCCCGGCCTCAAGCAGCGCCTGGTAATACGAGGACTGGGCGTGGTTGACCATGAATTGGTCCGCGGTATCGGAGACATAAAGCTCCACATCCACCCCGCGGTAGCAGGCGGTGGTCACGGCCTCTAAGAGGGATTCATCCGGCACGAAATACGGCGAGCACAGCACTAGGCGCTGCTTGGCGTGGTGTACCAGGGAATTAAACATGCGCAGGTTGGGCTCGGTGGTATAGCCGGGCCCGGATGGGATCATCTGCAGGTAGTTGGCGTCGACGGTTTGGGCATCATCGTAGGGCAGCTCATCGAGCGGGAGGTTCTCGCCGGATTCGGTGTACCAATCCACCGCGAAGACCGCGGTCATGGCGGTGACGATGGGGCCAGATAGCTCCACCATGTAATCGATCCAAAAGCGGTCAGTGGTCTTATATTGGCGCTTGATCAGGTTGATGGAACCGATAAAGCCGACCTCGCCATCGATAATGACGAGCTTGCGGTGGTTGCGCAGATCCGGGCGGCGGAAGCGGCCCTTGTGCAGCTGGATGGGCAGCATGAGGCGCCAGTCCACGCCGATGTCTGTCAGTTTGTCCCCCAGCGAGGAATAACCCTTGTACTTAAAACTGCCAATCTGATCCAGTAGCAGGCGGACCTTGACGCCGCGGGCGGTGGCGCGGGCGAGGGCCTGGAAAAACACATCCGTGACCTCGTCCCAGGACTGGATATAGACCTCGATGGAGACGTACTTTTCGGCGCGGTCCACGGCCGCGGCGATGGAGCGAATGCATTCATCGTAATCCGCATGCAGGCCTAGGTTGTGGCCAATGAGCGCTGGAAAGCCGGTTAACTCGCGGTTGAGCTTGATGACGGATTCCACCTCGGCTGACAGGATGCCCTTGGGGTGGTCCGGGGTGCGGGCGGAAATATCCTCGAGGCGCTCATTGGCCTCTTGCTGGATGCGGTGGCGGCGCCGGTTGATATACGGCGAGCCCATGAGCAAAAACAGCGGCAGGCCGATGACGGGCAGCACCAGAATAGCCAGCAACCACGCCGTGGAATTGGAGGGCCGGCGGCCTTCTGGCACGAAGCCGACGGCGATGATCTTGATGGAATAATCAACGATGAGGAAGGCCAGCTGCCAGAAGCTGAGATCGAGCGACCAGGTCATTTAACGCACGGAATCGAAATCGGGCAGATCGAAATCTGCATGAAGCGGGCAGTGATCGGAGGTCTTTTCGCCGGCGCGCTCCTCCATGTCTACGCGGGCGCCGGTGACGTGCTTGGCCAAAGGCGGCGAGGCCAGCTGGAAATCGATGCGCATGCCCTCGTTCTTGGGAAAGCGCATCCCCTTGTAATCAAAGTAGGTATAGCGCTGGTCCTCGGTAAACCGGCGCGTGACCTCCTCGAGGCCGGCCTCCTCAAGCATCTGGAAGGCGGCGCGCTCGGGTTCGGTAACGTGCGTCTTGCCGCGGAATGCCTCGATATCCCATACGTCTTCATCGCGCGGGGCGATATTGAAATCGCCGGTTAAAAGCAGCTTGGATTGGGCGCGGCCGGCGGCGTAGCGGGCGAGCTGGTAGAGAAAGTCCAGCTTGTAGTCATAATGGCGGTCAGTGATCTCGCGGCCGTTGGGGATATACAGCGACCAGATTTCTACCCCGCGGATGCGCGCACCAAGCGCCCGGGCCTCGCGGTCCTGGGGCTTTTCTGGGTCCTTGGCAAAGCCAGGCTGGTGGGGGAATCCGGTAAAGACTTCTTCCGGTTCCTCCTTGGAAATGATGGCCACGCCATTCCACTGGTTCAGGCCATGGCAGGTGACGTGGTAGCCGGCGTCCTCGAAGGCCTCGCGGGGGAATTTATCGTCCTTGACCTTCGTCTCTTGTAAGCACAGCACGTCGATGTCGTGCGTGTGGAGAAGGTCCAGCGCCCGCTGGGCGCGGGTGCGAACGGAGTTGATATTCCACGTGGTGATGCGCATGGATAATACAGTACCGCGCGGGCAATGGCCCGGACTAGTCCAGGCCGCGGGCGGCGGGCTAGTCGCGCAGCCGGGCGTAGATCTGGCGGTGTTGCTCGATGAACCCCAGCTTTTCGTACAGGCGAATGCCGGCGGTATTAGAAGCCAGGACATCGAGGTAGGCGTGCTTCGCGCCCTGCTCGCGCCCCCAGCGCAGCATGTGCTGGCCCAAAAGCGCTCCTAAGCCCTGGCGGCGGTGCGCGGGCGATACCTCCACGGCGGAGTATCCCAGCCAGGCGGTGCCGTCGCCGGATTCGGTGATGGTGCCGCGGGTGATGGCGACGGTCTCGCCGTCAATAACGAGCCGCCCAAAGCCCATCGTGCCCTCGATGCGGGCGCGCAGGTACTCCAGGGCCTCGGCGGGCAGCGCCTGGCCGCGGAAGTGGTACATCTGCAGCCATGCGTCATCGGGCTGGGCATCGATGCGAAACTCCGCGCCGCTGGGGTGGGACCCCGGGGCCTCGGCGGAAAGGTCTGCGAGATCGCGCAGGACCATGACGAGGATTTCGGGTTCGGTGTGCCAGGTGGCATCGGCAAGCAGGCGCTCTGCAGGCTTGCCAATGCGCTCCGGGATAAGCAGGCGCACCGGGAGATCGTGGCGGCGGTAGAACTCCGTGATTTCCGCGAGCGGCACCGGGTTGAAGCCCGCGGAGGGCCCGAGCGGGACGGCGGAATTGGACCGGCCCGTTACGCCATCGCCGGCGCGCATGAGCCAGGAACCGTCCGCGGTCCACGTGTGCTCCTTGCCGGGAAAGGCCTGGGCGGTGGCGTATTCGACGGCGCGGATATCGGAATTGCGCACCATGCGCGGCGAAAGGCGCTTGATAATCTTCAGCTGCTCGGGCGCGATCTCCACGGCCTCGAGATCGGAAGGGTAGCCGCCGACCTGCTGCGGGCGGATGACCAGCGGCTCGAGGCTGAGGACATGGCCGATGACATCGCTATGCACCCCGCCGAAATCGCGCCGGGCCACGACGCGATCGCCTACCTGCACGTCATCGGAGCGAAAGATGCGGGACATGATTAATCGTCGTGTCCGAAGGGGTCTTCGTCCTCGCCCGGCATCCAGGAGTAGCCCGGCTCGGTCCAACCATTGCGCTTAATGGCCTTCTTAGCCTGGCGCTTGTAGCGGCCGATGAGGGTATCGGTGTACACGTAGCCATCGAGGTGGCCGGTTTCGTGCTGCAAGCAGCGGGCGAAAAAGCCGTAGCCTTCCACGGTGATATCGTTGCCGTGCTCGTCCTTGCCGGTCACGCGCGCCCAGTCGGCGCGGCCGGTGGGAAAGCCCTCGCCCGGCACGGAGAGGCAGCCTTCGTCGTCGGAGCCGTCATCGGCAGGCATGGTCTCTGGAATCTCGGAGGTCTCCAGCACCGGGTTGATAACACACCCCTTGCGCATGCCGGCCTTATCCGCGGGCAGCTCGGTGCCGTCCGGGCCTTCGGTATCGGGGCAGTGGTACACGAAGAGCCGCTTGCCGATGCCCACCTGGTTCGCAGCCAAGCCCACGCCATGGGCGACCTCCATGGTCTCGTACATGTCCGCGATGAGCTGTTGCATCTCGGGGCTGGAAATCTCGGATTCTTCCACCGGCGTGGTGGGCTGATGAAGCACGGGCTCGCCGTGGATAACGATGGGACGAATAGTCATGTTCTACAGTTTAAGCATGAACCCCTTGTCTGACCTAGACACCGCCATTTTGGACTTTGAGGAAACCGCCCCGCGCAGCATTGGCCGCAAGGAAGAGGCCATTCGCGCGCAGCTGGATATCTCGCCGGTGCGTTATCACCAACGGTTGAACCTGCTTCTTGATGCCCCCGCTGCCGCCGAATCCCATCCCCTCTTGGTGGCCCGGCTAAAGCGCCTGCGGGAGGAGCGCGAAAATACGCGGCGCGCCGCGCGGGGAAATACCCCACCGCGTTAGAACCTGCTACTAGTGTTACTGAAGTGACTAAAGAGAATCCGGATAATCTATACGACCAGCAATTCGACGACGCCGCCGGCGATGCCGCCGCGGCCGATTACGGCGATGCTTACTATGACGACGCCTACGACGGCGATTATGACGCCGCTTATGACGATGGGGTAGGCGGCGAGGACGCTGCCGCTGCTGCCGGCGCCGGAGCAGGCGCCAGGGCTGCTGCGGCCCGAACCGGCGGCGGTGGGGGAGGAGCCCACGCCAAGAAGGGCGGTTTACCACTGCGCGGGCTCGCCATGGTGCTTATCGCCGTGGCCGTGATGCTTGGCCTGTGGGGCCTTTATGCCATGACCTCGGAGGACGATGATTCGACCGTCGCTTCCGATTCCGAGCAGTCGAAGTCAGACGGCTCCGCCAATGGCGGCCAAGAAGGCAACGGCGCCGGCGGCCCTGCCGCGGATGGCGCGCGCGGCGATGGTTCCCGTGCCGATGGCGCCAATAACCAGCCGCCTCGCGAGGGTGAGAACGCGCACCCGAACGGCGGCGCCGAGGGCGAGGCTAACCGCGACGCCAACCGCGATACCGGCGCGCGCGATCAGCACGGTGAAGGCCGCGCCGGGGATGAAGCCCGGGCCGGCGGCAATGATGCGCCGTCTGCCGCGCGCGACCGCAATGACATTAAGGTCAGCGTTCTTAATAATTCCGGCGAATCCGATAAGGCCAAGAACGAAGCCGATGTGTTGAAGGACGGCGGCTTCAAGGTGGGCTATGTGGGCAACCTGCCAGGCGACGTTTTGACCGTGCCCAAGACCACCGTCTTCTACCCTGAGGGCGATGCCTCCGCGGAGTCGCTGGCTAAGGAGGTAGCCGCGCGCTACCAGGCAGAAGTAAAGCCCATGAATAAGGACCTGCCCAAGGAAGCCACCGAGGACGGCGCCGTCGTGGTCGCTCTCGCCGTCCCCCAGGCCTAAATAAAATTCATGGAATA
This sequence comes from Corynebacterium sp. LaCa_23, assembly GCF_058182375.1. NCBI lineage: Bacteria > Bacillati > Actinomycetota > Actinomycetes > Mycobacteriales > Corynebacteriaceae > Corynebacterium > Corynebacterium sp. LaCa_23. The sequence goes on along the minus strand of NZ_CP190825.1, from coordinate 2,191,964 downwards.
TTACCTGCCACCCGTTAAGCTGGACCAGTGAAGATTCCGGCAGAAGTATTCGCCCGTTCCCCCGAGCCCACGCTCGGGGTGGAATGGGAAGTCGCGCTCGTGGACCGCGACTCGCGCGATCTCGTCCCGCGCGGGGCTGAGCTGATCGATCTCGCCACTGCCGCCCACCCCGATATTCACGTGGAAAAGGAATTCCTGCAGAATACGGTGGAACTAGTCACGGGCATTTGTACCACGGTGCCGGAAGCCATGGCGGAGCTAGAAACTTCGCTGGCCGCCGTGGAGGAAGCCGCGGATAAGCTCGGCATCGATGTGTGGGCCTCAGGCGGGCACCCGTTTACGGATTTCCGGGAAAACCCGCTGTCAGATAAACCCAGCTATCAAGAGATCATCGCCCGCACCCAGTACTGGGGCAAGCAGATGCTGCTATGGGGCACCCACGTCCACGTGGGCATCAGCCACGAGGATCGCGTCTGGCCCATCATCAATGCGCTGATGACAAAGTACCCCCACCTCTTGGCTATCTCTGCCTGCTCGCCGGGGTGGGAAGGCTTGGATACGGGCTACGCCTCCAATCGCACGATGCTCTATCAACAGCTGCCCACCGCCGGCATGCCCTACCAGTTTTTCACGTGGGGCGAGTGGCAGTCCTATATGCGGGATCAGGCTATCTCCGGGGTCATTAACCACACCGGCTCGATGCACTTCGATATCCGCCCAGCCTCGAAGTGGGGCACCGTGGAGGTGCGCGTATCCGATGCCACCTCGAATCTGCGGGAGCTCTCCGCCGTCGTCGCGCTCACGCACTGCTTGGTCGTGCACTATGACCGCATGATCGACGCGGGCGAGGAGTTGCCCGTCTTGCAGCCGTGGCACGTGGCGGAAAACAAATGGCGCGGGGCGCGCTACGGCATGGATGCCCTCGTTATTACCTCGCGCGACACCGACGAGGCTTGGGTCAAAGATGAACTGGCCCAGATGGTAGAAGAGCTCACTCCCTTAGCCCGTGAGCTAGGCTGCGCGGAAGAGCTGGCCCTAGTGCACGAAATTATCGACGGCGGCGCCGGATACGAACGCCAACGCCGCCTCTTCCAAGAAACCGGCAGCTGGCGCGATGTCGTCGAAGAAACCTGCCGGGAGCTGCACACCTTCCGGCCGGTGCGCTAATCAGCTAACTACTAATCAGCGAACCGATGGCCAGCGCTAAGCGTGCGCGCTCAGTGACCGCACGCCTAGTGCCACACAGCAGGTAGCTATCCGCGACGTGTGCGCTGCCTAGCCGTTGTCTCGAGCGTGGCGGCCGCCGTAGGACGGGGGAGCCGGGATGTCGGTATAGCCCTCGGTGGAGGGAAACTCGCGGGTCTCGGGGTTAAAGACTGGGAACTCTGCGGTTTCATCGGCGGTGGCAGACCCCTGTGCGGCAGTGCCGGACGCACCTGTGCCGGATGCGGCTGTGCCGGTTGCGGAAACGCCAGACGCGGGAGCTCCGGCTGCTCGGGTGCGCTGCGCCTGGGAGTGCTGGGGCTGAGCGTGCTGCGGCTGGCCTTGCTGCACCGGGGCATGGTGCTGCGATTGAGCAGCGTGCTGACCAGCGTGTTGGCCGCCATGGGGGTCGCCGTGGAGGTCGTCCTCGCTGGGCTGGGTGCCGGGGATAAATCCCCACAGGGCATAAAAGGCGATGTAGAGGATGCCGGAGCCGGTGAAAAAGAGCATCGCCCAGGGCTGGAAATCCCAGTGGTTGAGCGAGCGGTTCGCGCCTTCGAGCCAGAACGCCGCGGAGACGTATGGCAAGAGCACCACGCACATGGCCGCGAAGGAGACCAGCGCTGCAACTTGCGCGCCGATGACACCGCGCAGGCGCTTGCCCAGTGCCTGGTTGACGGAGATGAGGACCACGATGGCCAGCGGGAAGACCCAGACCCAGTGGTGGTACCAGGAAAAGGGCGAGACCAAGCACGCGCTAATGCCGGCCAAGGCCATGGCGGCGGAGTTATTCTTGTGCTTCATTGCGGTGCGCAGTGCCAGGCAGGTCAGGACGAAGACGACCGCGACGGCGGCGAGCCACATCCAGCCGCCGTCGATGCCCCACGCGCGCACCATGAGCGAGCGGATGGACTGCGCGCCCGGGTTGGTGTGTTCACCCACGCGGGAGGAATTGAAGATCGCATCGGTCCAGAACACCTCGGCGTCCGGGATGGTGACGAAACCAATCGCCACGGTCACCGCGAAGGTAAGGACGCTGATGACCGCCTGCCACCAGCGTTTTTGGAATAGGAGCACCAACCCCATGAAGGCCGGGGTGAGCTTCAAACCGGCAGCGAGGCCGATGCCAACGCCGGGCAGCGCCCACTTCTTAGGAATGAGGTCGAGGGCGACCAGGAACATCAAAAAGACGTTGATCTGGCCGTAGAACAAGGTGCCGTACATCGGCTCCACAGCCGGGGCGCAGAGCACCAGCAGGATGGCGACGACCCAGGTCAGCGGCGATAGTTTGAGGCCGCGCTCGTGGAAGACCATGAGGATGACGGCCAATAAGGCAAGGATGGTGCCGCCTTGCCAGAGGATGATAAGGGGGTCATCGGCAAGCGAGGAAATCCACTTGAATAGCGTGCCGGCAAAGGGAGGGTAGGTAAAAGGTAGGTTGCCAATGTAGGCGTTGTCGTAGAGGTTGGCGCCCTCGGCCACCTCGCCGCCGGCGAGCCAGTAAATCTTCAAATCCAGCGGCACGCGCCAGATGAAGGCATTGGGACCGTCGTATTTGCTATAGCGGGAGATGCTGAAGATGAAGAAGGCAACCAAAAGGGTAGCCAGAGTAGGCAGTCCGTATAGCTTTTTCACGGTTAAAGGTGCCTCCTATTTGCGGCGCAGCGAACGGCCGGCGGGGCGGTCATTGCGCGACATCGATTCCTCGGAACCGTACAGGCCTTCACGGCGTGCGATACGTGAGGTGCGCTGCGCGGTCACCGGGCTGGTAAACATCGCAAACAGTACCAGCAAAATAAGCATACCCAAATCACCACGCTCGGCCATACTGAATGATTCTGCCCCGGTGATGCGGATGAACGCACCCATGATGGTGAGGATGAGCCCGGTGGTCTGCGGCTTGCTCACGGCATGCACGCGGGACATCGTGTCCTTAAAGCGCGCCAGGCCAATGGCGGCGGCGAGGATGAGCAGGCTGCCGCTGATGACGAGGATGAGCGAGAGGATATCGGCGATTAAAGACCAACTCATTGGTTATCCCTCTTCCTAAACCTGGTGACGGACACGGTGGAGATGAAGCCGAGCAGCGCGATGACCAGCATGGCTGAGACCACGGAGGTATCGAGCGACCAGCACATATAGGTCGCCAGCGCGCATTGGAACATGGCGGTAAACCCATCCATTCCCACCAGCCGGTCGAGGGAGTTGGGCCCGGTGATAATGCGCCAGACGGTGATTAATACGGAGACCCACAGCAGGAATGCGGGAACCAGCAGGATGGCGTGATAGATCTGCGGATCCATTATGGGTGGCTCCTTTCAAAGATCTCGATCATGGAAGATTCTAGGCGGGATACGGCATCGATTTCGCGCTGGATCTGCGCCTCATCCCGGGCATCCAGGATGTGGATGGTGATCATGCGATTGGCGATGTCAATATCCGTCACCGTTCCACCCGGCTGCAGGTTATATAGCGTCACGGCAAGGGAGAGGATGAACTCATTTTCTAGGCGCATCGGCAATTCCAGGATGGCGGTCTTGGGCAGCGGCTGCGGCCTTGAGGCGAGCCAGCCCACCTTGAGGGAGGCGTAAAACAGCTCCCAGAACCAGCGGAGCATGTAGCGGAAGAATTTGCCCCACGCGACCTCGACGCCGGCAATGGGCATCGCCGGCAGCGGCAGGGCAAAGACGATGACCAGGGCGACGAGGAGGCCGCCGACCACATTGCCTACCGTGATTTCGCCCATGAGCATGCACCACATGACCGTGATCCAGACGGTAAACCACGGCCGGAAACGGTAGCGCACACCGGCAAAGCGGCTCTTAGTCATCGCGGGCCTCCTTCTTTACTGGCGTAGGGCTTTCCGATGCCCCCGATTTCCCCGGCGCATCCTCGCTCGGCGTCTTCGAAGTCGGTGTCTCCGGGCTCGGCGTTTCTGCGCTCGGAGTCTCCGGCGCGGCGGATTTCGGATCGTGGGCCGGGCCGGGATCCGGCAGCAGGTGGCTGCGCTCTTTGTAGGAGTCCGCGCCGCCTTCGTAGCGCTCCTTCTGGTCAAGGTGCCGGGTGGGGTTATCGGCGTTTTCGCCCAATACGGCGTACTGATAAATGGAGGTATCCTGCGCGGATTCGGCCGCGCGGGAGGTAATGCCGGAAATCGGGCCGGCGAGGAAGGTAATCGAGGTGGAGGCGATGACCAGTAGTGCGGTGGCACCCAGCATGCCGAACGGCACTCGGCCAACGTCCTGGCGGGAGGAGAACTCGACCTCATCGGTGATATCGGAAAGCGGGGCAGGCCGGGCCAGGGCGACGTTGCCCTCGGGGGCATCGGCGCGATCGCGCTGGAAGCCCTTGGCCCAGACCAGCATCATGACATAAAGAGTCAGCAGCGAGGTCACCAGTGCGCCACCGATAAGCACCCATGCCAGCCAGGAGCCTTCATTGGCGCCTGCCTGAATGAGGATGATCTTGCCCAAGAAACCAGAGAACGGCGGTACGCCGCCCAGGTTGATGGCCGGGATGAAATACAGCACGGCGATAAGCGGGGCGGAATACATCAGCGAGCCCAGGCGCCGGAGCGAGGAGGTACCGGCCTGGCGCTCGATGAGGCCGACGACCAAGAAAAGCGCGGTCTGCACCAGAATGTGGTGGATGGCGTAGAAAATGGCGCCGGATAGCCCCTGGGCGGTGCCCAAGGAGACGCCAAAGATCATATAACCGATGTGGCTGACCAGGGTAAAGGACAGCAGACGCTTAATATCGGTCTGCGCGATGGCGCCCAGGATGCCCACCAGCATGGTGGCCAGCGCCACCCACATCAGCACGGTATCGAGCCCACCATTGGTAAAGATGGACGTGCGCGCGCGGATGATCGCGTACACACCGACCTTGGTCAGCAGGCCGGCGAAGACGGCCGTCACCAGCGAGGGCGCGGTGGGGTAGGAGTCCGGCAGCCAGGCGGCTAGCGGCACCACCGCGGCCTTAATGCCAAAGGCCACGAGCAAGGTGGCGAAGATGGCGGTGCGGGTGCCCTCCGGGATGTCCTGCATGCGCTGGCCAATCTGCGCCATGTTCATGGTGCCGACGGAAGCATAGACATACGCCAGCGCCAGCAGGAAGATCATGGATGAGGCCATCGAGACCATCACATAACCCACGCCGGCGCGCACGCGGCCTGCCGATGCCCCCAAGGTCAACAGCACGTACGAGGCGACGAGGAAGACCTCAAAGCCGACGTAGAGGTTAAAGAGGTCGCCGGCCAAGAACGAGATATTCACGCCCATGGTCAGCAGCATGTAGGTAGGCAAAAAGACCGCGACCGGTTCATCTTTGGTGCCATCGCGCACACCCTGGGAGATGGCGTACCAGATAACGGAGAACAGCACCACGGAGGAGGTAAAGAGGATCATCGTGGAGAGCCGGTCCGCGACCAACGTGATACCCACCGGCGCATCCCAGCCGCCTATTTGCAGGGTCTGTATGCCATGAAAATCCACTATTATGATCAGGCTCGCGTTTACCGCAGCCGTAATCAGCAGGGAGAAAAAGGCAATCTGGCGCTGCACATTAGGCATGCGGGCAAAAAGCAGAGAGAGTGCCGCGGCCACGGCCGGGATGATAACCGGCAGCGGGATGAGGGCGCCGACGTATGGATACATCGCCTCGGCCGCCTGGTGGAATGGCTCAGTCATCTTCGGCTCCCTTCACTGGCTCCTCGAAGGATTCGGGGCCGAAATTATCGCCTTCCTTGGTGGCCCGCCCGGTGGCGGGGTCATTGGAGGCATCATGATCCGCGCTCGCCGCGGCATTGCCGGGCTTGGAGGCCTTGGCGGCAATCGCGGTGTCTTCGGCGTCATCTTCAATGACGTCGGCGGTGCGGTAGCGGTACTGGCGGTAGGCTAAGGTGAGGATGAAAGCCGTCAGCGCCATGGAGATGACGATGGCGGTAAGAATCATCGCTTGGGTAAGAGGGTCTGCAATATCGCTGCCATAAGGCTGGGCCTCGCGGCCATCGATGGGCGGTGAGCCCGCCGGGCCACCGGCCTGCAGCATGAAGAGGTTGGCGCCATTGCCCAGCAAGAGCAGCCCGAGCAGCATCTTGGTCATGGCGCGGTCGAGCAAGAGGTAGATGCCCGCGCTAACCATCACTCCGGCGGCGAGCAGGAGGAAGAGGTTCGCTTGCATTTATTTCTCCTTTCCTGCGTTGTCCCCGGAGTCTGGGCCGGAGGAGCTCGTTGCGGCTGGTACCTTTTCTTGTTTCTTTTCTTGTTTTTGTGACCGTTGGGCCTTCTGCTTGGTGCTGCGCTCCCGGTTCTTCCGCGCAAGGGAGCGGGCGCGGTCGCGGGCGCGCTGCTTACGCATCTCTTCTTCCTCATCCAGCTTGGCGCCGAGCGAGCTGAGCACGTAGAGCGTGAGCCCCACGACGATGAGGTAGACGCCTAAGTCAAAGACCAGCGCCGAAGGCAGCGAGACCGCGCCGATAAGCGGGATCTCGGGCGAGGTATATCCGCTGGTAAGCGGCGGATGGCCAAAGAACATCGGCACCACCACCGCCAGGGCGGAGAAGGAGAGGCCAGCGCCCATGGTGCGCCCGGCATCGATGGGCAGGGCCTCATCGAGCTCCGCGCGGCCACCGGCCAAGTAGCGCAGGATGAGCGCGAGCGCGGCCACGAGGCCACCGGCGAAGCCGCCGCCTGGCGCATTGTGCCCGGCGAAGAAGAAGTAGAACGACAGCGCCATCATGGAAGGGAAGAGCACGCGGGTGGAGACGTCGATCATCAGCGAGCGGTTGAGCGCCTGCTCCGATTCCGCGCCCGCGGCCAGCCAGCGCCGGCCCGTGACCTGCAGGGTTGGCCGGCGGCTGTCCCTAGAGAAGGATTGGGTGCGATAAATCAGGGAGGCCACGCCGAGCGCGGCGATGATGATCACCGTGATCTCGCCAAAGGTATCCCAGGCGCGCAGGTCCACCAGCAAGACGTTGACGGCATTGGCACCGTGACCAATCTCCTTGGCCAGCTCCGGCATGTACTGCGAGATGGGCTCGGCAGAGCGCGCGTTGATGGCGAACATCGCCACGATGGTGACGGTCAGGCCGGTGCCGACGGAGAGCCACGCGCGCAGGCGGCCCATCTTCGGGTCCTGCTTCCACTCGGTAGATGCCGGGATGCGGCGCAGCACCAGCATGAATAGCACCATGATGATGGTTTCCGTCAGCAGCTGGGTCAGCGCCAAGTCCGGGGCGCCGTGGATGGCAAAGACGAAGGACAGGGAATAACCGGTAATGCCGACGATGATGACGGCAGACAAACGGTTATCGGTCACCGTGGCGGCGATGGCGGCCACCATCATGATGATGGCGGCGACAATCTGCCAGGGATTTTCCGCAACCACCATGCGGATATCCGTGAGATCACCGGTAATCAGCATGGTCAGCGGCAGCACCATGAGGGTGGCGAAGATGACGGTCAGGTTGAGCTGCAACGAACCGCGCTGGGTCACGGCCGTGGTGCGCAGGGAGAGCTTGCGCAGGGTGGAAATGACCTTGTCGTAGACGGCGTCGGCATCGCCAAGCGCGGGGTACGCAAACTGCCATTGCTCCAGCACCTGGCGGCGCCAGTGGACGATGATGCCGGCCACGATGATGATGGCGGAGACACCCAAGGTCACCGACCACCCGTGCCAGAGGGCCAGGCCGTGGTGCTCGCCTGCCCCGAAGGTGGAATCGAGGTACTGATCGATGGCCGCCGAGAGCGCCTGCGGCGCAAGGCCGAGCGCGATGGTCAGCGCGGTGAGCACTGCCGGGGCGAGCCACAGGCCCACGTTGACCTTGTGCATCGTGGCTACGGCCTTAGAGACGCCGTCCTTATCGTCAGGGAGATTCTTGGAGGCAAAGGCACCCCACAAAAAGCGCAGGGCATAGGCCATGGTGAGGATGGAACCTGCCACATAGGCCACCAGGATCATATTGCGCGGCATGCCAATGAGTAGTTCTTCGTGCATGGTGGATTCCAGCACGGCCTCCTTGGACACAAAGCCAAAGAGCGGGGGAACACCAGCCATGGACAGGGCGGAGATTACCGCGATGCCGTAGAGGAAGGGCTGCCTGCGGCCGAGGCCGGACAGCTTTGTAATATCGCGCGTGCCGGAGCAGTGATCGATGGCGCCGACCACCATGAACAGCGCGGCCTTAAAGAGCGAGTGGGCAAAGGTCAGCGCCAGGCCCGCCTGCATGGCCTCCCGGGAGCCAACCGCCACGATGGAGGTAATAAAGCCCAGCTGGGAGACCGTGCCATAGGCCAAAATGAGCTTGAGGTCCTTTTGCTTTAGCGCCATCCAGCCGCCGAGCAGCATGGTAAACACGCCCAAGGAAATGACCACGAGGTGCCAGGTGGCTACCTCGTACATATCCGGTGCCAGGCGCGCGACCAGGTAGATTCCGGCCTTAACCATGGCCGCGGAGTGCAGGTACGCCGAGACCGGCGTTGGCGCTGCCATAGCACCCGGCAGCCAGAAGTGCGCCGGCACGATGGCGGATTTGGTCAGCGCGCCGACCAGGATGAGCACGATGGCGACGGTGACGTATGGCGTTTGGGGGAAGTGATCGTAGGCGTGGATTTCACTAAACGTCCACGCCCCGGTCTGCCGGCCGAGCAGGCAGATGCCCATCAGCATGGACAGGCCACCCAAGACGGTGACCATCAGGGCTTGCTGCGCGGCGCGGCGCGAGGAGGCGCGCTCGGCATAGTAGCTGACCAATAGGTACGAAAGGAGGGAGGTGATCTCCCAGAAGACGTACATGAGCAGCAGGCTATCGGAGGTCACCAGCCCAAACATGGCGGTGGCAAAGCCCACCATTTGGCCGGCGAACATGGCAAGCCGGCGCCGCGTGGAATCGAAATAACCCCAGCAATACAGCAGGACCAACGCGCCCATGCCTAAGATGATGAGGCTAAAGAGCCCGCCTAGGGCATCCATGCGCAGATCCACGGCGAGGTGCGCGGCCGGCATCCACTCGATGGTGTAATTCAGCGTGCCGCCATCGCGGAAGGTGCCCCGGGCAAAGTGCGCGAGGGTCCACACGAAACCGACACCGGGAACTATTGCCAATAAACCAAAGGCTGGGCGGCCCACATTCATGATGAGCAGCGGTGCAACCACGGTGGCAACGATGAGGGCACCCAGAAGTATTAGCACGTTGGAATCTGCGCTCCTTAGGTTGTGTCAAGTTCTCAGACCCTCGGTGCCGCGGTGCGTGGGGCATATGCGCCGGGAGCATATACACACCAAGACAGTTCGCACTCGGCCGAGTACGAACTGTCCCACTTGTGCAAGTAGCGTGGCCGGAAACGGGGTCAACTCGTCAAAAGTTTACCGGTTTTTCCACAACTTCGAAAGATTACTTTTCGTGCACAGTATTATATGCCGCCGTTGCGCGCTTTTTAAGCGTAGCGCTGCAAGAAAAGAGCCTCTGCGGCGGCGACGTGCTCGATCTCGGTGGGATCGACGGACTCATTGGCGGAGTGGATGGTGCACTTGGGCTCTTCCACGCCGTAGAGGGCGATTTCCGCGTTGGGGTGTGCCTCCTGCAGCTCGGTGGTTAGCGGGATGGAACCGCCCATGCCCTGTGCCGCGGTGTCCTTGCCGTAGGCCTCGGAGAGGCACTGTCCCAATAGTGCGACGGCGGGCTTTTCCGGGTCGGTGGAGAAACCGGCATTGGCCTCCACAACCTCAGCCTTGACGTGCGCGCCCCACGGGGCGTGGTTCTTCACGTGCTCGCAGACGGCCTCGCCGATGGCGCGGGCATCGGTGCCTGCTGGAACGCGCAGGTTCAGCTTGGCGGCCGCGGTAGCGGGCACGGCGTTGACGGCCTCAGCCACCGGGGTAGAGGTAAAGCCGGTTACGGAAAGGGCCGGGCGGGACCACACCATATCCGCCACCGGGGTAGCACCCTCCGGGTCCTTGGAGCCCATGATCTCGGTGCCCTCGAGCAGCTGCGCATCGCCGCGGAAGGCCTCGGCCGGGTATTCCTGGCCTTGCCAGTGGGCGCTGGTATCCACGCCATCGATGGTGGTGCGGCCGTACTCATCCGTGAGCGAATCCAGCGTGCGCATCAGCGCCTTCACCGCATCCGGGGCCGCGCCGCCGAATTGGCCGGAGTGAACGGGTGCGGCCAGGGTATTGACCTCGACCTCAATCTGCGCACCGCCGCGCAGGGAGGTGGTCAAGGTGGGCTGGCCCACGGCGGCATTGCCGGCATCTGCAATCAGGATGGCATCGGCAGCGAAAAGCTCCGGGCGGTCCTTGATGAGCTGGGACAGGCCCTCGCCGCCGCGCTCTTCAGAGCCTTCGATGAGGTACTTCAGGTTCACCTTCGTGCCGCCATTGGCCTCCAGTGCGCGCAGGGCCGCCAGGTGCATGGCCACATTGCCCTTGCAGTCCGCCGCGCCGCGGCCGTACCAGCGGGTGGTGCCCTCGGCATCGGCGCGCTCGGTCAAGGTGAACGGATCGGATTCCCAGGCCGCGCGGTCTCCGGCGGGCACGACATCGTAGTGCGAGTACAACAGAACGGTCTTGGCACCTTCCTCGCCCTTGCGCTCGCCCAAGATGGCGGTGGAGCCATCGGCGGTCTCGATGGTTTCTACCGTTGCCCCGGCTTCTTCCAGCGCGGCCTTCACCCACTGGCTAGCGCCCTGGGCCTGGTCTTCCAAGCCCGGCTCATTGTGCACGGAATTGAATCCCACGAGCTCGCTGAGCTGGCGGAAGATGGTGTCGCGGTCACTGCGTACGCTGTCAAAGATATTTGTCATGCACCCCACGGTACCCTGCCGTGCGCGGGCCATAAAGTAAGCCATAAATTAAATGGAATAGGTACACGGGGCGGCGGTGGCCTAGAATTTTCCCCATCTTCCCGCCAGGTGCCTTCCGGTGGCCGACGCGAAGATGGTTGAGATTAAAAACAGTAAAGCAATACTAGAAAGGACCTGGCATGGCGTCTACGCAAGCTTCCGCCGCCGGTTCACAGGCCAGCCTGCCCGAGTTGACCCTGCGCGGGGTCATCATCGGTGGCCTGATTACCCTCATTTTTACCGCCGCCAACGTCTACCTGGGCCTGAAGGTGGGGCTGACGTTTGCCACCTCCATTCCCGCCGCCGTGATTTCCATGGCGGTGTTGCGCCGGTTTGCCGGGCACAACATCAAAGAAAACAACATTGTGCAGACCATTGCCTCGGCTGCAGGCACGTTGTCCGCCATCATCTTCGTTCTGCCCGGCCTGGTCATGGTGGGCTATTGGCAGGGCTTCGGATTTTTCAAAACTGCAGGCGTCTGCATCATCGGCGGCGTGCTGGGCGTGATGTATTCCATCCCGCTGCGCCGCGCGCTGGTGACTGGCTCCGATCTTCCTTATCCGGAAGGCGTTGCCGCCGCGGAGGTCCTCCGGGTTGGCGATGAAAGCGGCGACGACTCCAGCCACGGGGAGAATGCCAAGGGCTTGCGCGTCATCGTCGTCGGCGGCCTGGTTTCCGCCGCGATGGCGCTATTGACTTCGATGAAGGCCGCGGCCGCCGAGGTGTCTACCTATTTCAAGCTCGGCTCCGGCGCCACCACGCTGGGCGCTAGCCTGTCCACCGCGCTCATTGGCGTCGGACACCTGGTGGGCCTGCCGGTTGGCATCGCGATGCTGGTCGGCGTGGTCATTTCCTACTTCGTCCTGCTGCCCATCCGCACCGCGGGCGATGTGGGGCCTGCTGCCGCGCTTGCCGATGTCGTCGATACCACCTTCGCCGATGACATCCGCTTCATCGGCGTGGGCACCATGGCCATTGCCGCCATCTGGACGCTCATCAAGATCGCCGGCCCGATTACCGTGGGCATCCGCCAGTCCTTGGCCTCATCGCGCACCCGCAAATCTGGCGGCGCGGTCGATGTCACCGAGCGCGATATTCCCTTCCCCTATGTGGTCACCACCATCGTGGTGCTGATGGTTCCCATCGCGCTCTTGCTCTGGGACTTCGTGCAGGGCACCGATATCCATGACCACATGGTGGTGCTCATTACCGTCTCCGTGCTCTTTACCCTGCTGGTGGGCCTGATCATCGCCTCCGTCTGTGGCTACATGGCCGGTTTGATTGGTGCGTCTAACTCGCCCATTTCTTCCATCGGTGTCATCGCCGTGCTTACCGCCTCGCTGGTTATTGCGGCCGTGACCCGCGGCACCAGCGCGGAGCCGCTCTCGCTGGTGGCCTATACGCTCTTTACCGCGGCCATCGTCTTTGGCATTGCCACCATTTCCAATGACAACCTGCAGGATCTTAAAACTGGTCAATTGGTGGGTGCTACCCCGTGGAAGCAGCAGGTGGCGCTGATCATTGGCGTGGTCTTCGGCTCCTTGGTCATCCCGCCGATTTTGCAGCTCATGCTCACCGGCTTTGGCTTCCAAGGCATGGAAGGTGCCGGCGAGGATGCCCTTGCCGCCCCGCAGGCCGCCCTGATGTCCTCGGTGGCCTCCGGCATATTTGAAAACTCGCTGAATTGGAGCCTTATCTTTACCGGCATGGGCATTGGTGCCGTTCTCATCATCGTGGACGAGTGCCTGCACAAGTTCACTTCCAAGGGCTCGCTGTCTCCGCTTGCCGTCGGCATGGGCATGTACTTGCCCGCAGCACTGACCATCGTCATTCCCATCGGCGCCATCCTGGGTACCTTTTATAATAAGTGGGCCGCACGCCAATCCCGCCCGGAGTTTGCCAAGCGCATGGGTACGCTGTTGGCCACCGGCCTCATCGTGGGCGAGTCCCTCTTCGGTGTGGTCAATGCCGCCATCATCGCCGGCTCCGGCGGGGATAGCCCGCTGGAGGTCTTTTCCGGCGGTACCTCCGCGACGGTGCTCGGCATAGTGCTATTTATCGCCGCGCTCAGCTTCATCTACCGCTGGACCGCGCGCAAGGTGCAAGCCCCTGAGAAGGCCGAGAACCAGGACAAGGCCGCGGCGGACGCGCAGTAGGCCGCTTTCTTATATATACGTATATGTACGTTTGCATCTGGCGCCTCAGCGGGAGGCGCCAGATCGCTAGAGGCAAGCGCGTTGCACCTTGCAGTCGGGGGAGGAGAGTGCCAGAATAGTCGTTAGCACTCGCACAGAATGAGTGCTAGATAAATCTCCATCGTTGTGGTTGAGGTTGGTCCACACTCACCAGCCATGCCGTCGCGGGCGTCCGCAGCGAGAAAGACGTGAGTGTCGTCCTCAATAAATCCAAGGAGCACAAACACTATGGCAAAGATTATCGCTTTTGATGAAGAGGCCCGCCGCGGCCTTGAGCGCGGCCTGAATACTCTGGCTGACGCAGTCAAGGTCACCCTCGGCCCCAAGGGCCGCAACGTCGTCCTGGAAAAGTCCTGGGGCGCACCGACCATTACTAATGACGGCGTTTCCATCGCTCGCGAAATCGAACTCGAGGATGCTTACGAGAAGATCGGCGCCGAGCTGGTCAAGGAAGTTGCCAAGAAGACCGATGACGTCGCCGGCGACGGCACCACCACCGCAACCGTTTTGGCACAGGCACTCGTCCGCGAGGGCTTGCGCAACGTAGCCGCTGGTTCCAACCCCATGGGCATCAAGCGCGGCATCGAGACCGCAACCAAGAAGGTTGTGGACTCCCTGCTGTCTTCCGCTAAGGAAGTAGAAACCCAGGAGCAGATCGCTACCACCGCTGGCATTTCCGCTGCGGACCCAGCAATTGGTGAGAAGATCGCCGAGGCTATGTACACCGTGGGCAACGGTTCCGTAAACAAGGACTCCGTTATCACCGTGGAAGAGTCCAATACCTTCGGCGTGGACCTCGAGGTTACTGAGGGTATGCGCTTTGATAAGGGCTACATCTCCGGCTACTTCGCCACCGATATGGAGCGCCAGGAGGCAGTCCTGGAGGATCCATACATCCTGCTGGTCTCCTCCAAGATCTCCAATATCAAGGACCTCGTTCCGCTGCTGGAGAAGGTCATGCAGTCCGGCAAGCCACTGCTGATCATTGCTGAGGATGTTGAGGGCGAAGCCCTGTCCACCCTCGTGGTCAACAAGATCCGCGGCACCTTCAAGTCCGTTGCCGTGAAGGCTCCGGGCTTCGGCGACCGCCGCAAGGCCACCCTGCAGGACATGGCCATCCTGACCGGCGGCCAGGTCATCTCCGAAGAGGTCGGCCTTTCCCTTGAGACCGCCGAGCTCGAGTACTTGGGCCAGGCACGCAAGGTCGTTGTGACCAAGGATGAGACCACCATCGTCCAGGGTGCTGGCACCCAGGAGCAGATCGATGGCCGCATCAAGCAGATCCGCGCCGAGATCGAGAACTCCGATTCCGATTACGACCGCGAGAAGCTGCAGGAGCGCTTGGCTAAGCTTTCCGGCGGCGTGGCCGTGCTCAAGGTCGGTGCTGCCACCGAGGTTGAGCTCAAGGAGCGCAAGCACCGCATCGAAGATGCCGTGCGTAACGCCAAGGCAGCCGTGGAGGAAGGCATCGTTGCCGGCGGTGGCGTTGCCCTGCTGCAGGCCGCTTCCGTTCTTGACTCCATTGAGGCCGAAGGCGACGAGGCAACCGGTGTAAAGATCGTCCGCGAGGCACTGTCTGCACCGCTGAAGCAGATCGCTCACAACGCTGGCCTCGAGCCTGGCGTCGTGGCCGACAAAGTCTCCGGCCTGCCCGCCGGCGAGGGCCTCAATGCCGCCACCGGTGAGTACGTCAACCTCATGGAATCCGGCATCAACGACCCGGTTAAGGTCACCCGCTCCGCACTGCAGAACGCTGCATCCATTGCTGCACTGTTCCTGACCACCGAGGCCGTTGTGGCTGATAAGCCAGAGCCTGCCGGCTCCAACAACGCTATGCCTGACGCTGACGCTATGGGCGGCATGGGCTTCTAGGCTAAGAGCCTAGAAAGCCTGCCGTATAGCCCTTATATAGGCCTCTCAGGCGATATAAGAGATTTACGCGTCAACGCCTCAGTGGGGCACGTTAAGTGTCAATGCGCCCCTCTAATGTGCATATACCGCACAATGGAGGGGCGCTTCGGCGTGTCTAAGGCATTCTGTGCTTTCGATGTGTTACCGCAACGATGAAATTTCGTTGAATCGCGGCATAAACGACGAAAATGCTAGTCATTGGCGTCTTTCTTGAGTCATGACAGTTTCTTCATGGGGCGCCGAAAACTAGGTGACTGAGGCTAAATAAGTGTCCCCTTACCTAATAACATTAGCCACATGCGTCACAGTGCCCCCCGATGTGGGTACTCGAGCGGGCGGTAGGCGCAAGAAAATTTTGGCTGGGTCTACAGACGTTGGAGAGTTATTTATATCGGTATTTGCACCCTCGAGTGTTACAGTGTTCACCCGAAATTAACTAAATCGCTGTGCGAGAATACTAAAATCGCAGCTCACAGCCTTGCTTGGACGTCATAAATCCCATCGCGTACCTATATAAAAAACAAGACCATTTCAGTGCAAGTTGAAAAAGGCGAAAATTTTCCGCGAAGTGGACTTGCTTTCAATCGAAGTTGTGCCAAAATATCTCTTGTGACGCCCACTGAGGGTGTCTGCAAACTGCAAACCCCTCCGGGGCAGAAAGCTTCGGACGTACTTTAGGAGTTCAAATATGGACATCTCCACCATCCAGACTCACCTGGACAACTTTGTTACCACTTGGACCCAGTGGCACAACATTGTCGAGGCTGTTCACTCCCTCGTCACCACTGGTAAGGAGAGCTTCGGTGCGGTAAGCTCCAACTTCCCGCTCTTCGCTGGTTCCAGCCACCAGAACGTATACGAATTCTAATTTAATTCTTTTTAAGGAGACACAATGCAAGAGCAACTTTCTTCCTTTGCTTCTAACCTCTACACCTTCGGTGAGGCTATCTACAAGGCGTTCGAACCGTTCTTGAACATCGCTGACGCTGCTTCCAAGCTGCTCGGCATGTTCGCATAAGAACATCGCTTCAGTAGTGAGCTTATAAAGCTCCTGAAGTAGAATGACCTGTCCCGTTTGGGGCAGGTCATCTTTCGTTTTCTTGTTCTATATCCCTGTATGCAGGGGTAACCGTCGTAATCAGCGCGCTAGATGTAGGCAATGGGGTTACACTAAATGCATGGCTGATATTAAAGACGACGAACTCCCTGAGATTGACCTTGCAAAGACGGACGGCTTTGTCGTCGATGGAGCGGATGAAGACGATCCGTCGCTGATTATGCCGGATGGTTCTCCCGTGGAAACGTGGCGTGAGAATTATCCTTATGACGAGCGCATGACGCGCGATGAGTATGACACCATTAAGCGCTCGCTGCAGATTGAGCTTTTGAAGTGGCAGAACTGGACCAAGGAAACCGGCCAGCGCCACATTATCCTGTTTGAAGGCCGCGATGCTGCTGGCAAGGGCGGCACCATCAAGCGCTTTAATGAGCACCTGAATCCGCGTGGTGCGCGCACCGTGGCTTTAGAAAAGCCGTCACCGCGCGAATCCACGTCATGGTACTTTCAGCGCTATATCGAGCATTTCCCTGCCGCGGGAGAGATCGTCTTCTTCGACCGCTCCTGGTACAACCGTTCCGGTGTGGAACGGGTCATGGGCTTTTGCACTGAGTCCCAGCATGCGGAGTTCCTGCGTGAGGTGCCGATGTTAGAAAACATGCTCTTAGGATCGGGTATCTCGTTAACCAAGCTGTGGTTCTCGGTTACTAGGAAGGAACAGCGTACGCGCTTTGCTATCCGGCAGATTGACCCGGTGCGCCAATGGAAGCTCTCGCCAATGGACCTGGCTTCCCTGGATAAGTGGGATGATTACACGCGCGCGAAGGAAGAACAGTTCCGCTATACGGATACGGAAGAATCGCCGTGGATTACTATCAAGTCCAATGACAAGAAGCGTGCACGCGTCAATGCGATGCGCTATGTGCTCTCGAAATTCGAGTACACCAACAAAGACCATGAATTAGTGGGGGAGCCGGACGCGAACATTGTTAAGCGTGGGCGCGACCAGATTGGTGATTAGTAGCTTTAAGCCTTAGCGCCTTTTGTAGCGGGAAGATCGTGATAAGCGGTCTTCCCGCTTTGCCGTGTCTGCGGCTTCAATGGTGGCTTAATCTCAACTGTGGCTGGACCGTGATTTGGGGGCTATTGCTTAAAGAATCAGCAGCCATAAATAAAAACTTCTTGAGTTACGTTCCCGGGAAAACTACTATTAGGGTGACCTAAGAGTCATCTTGCCCGTATGCGTGGCATAACCCACATCTAAGGAGTATGTACATGATAAGGAAGAAACTGTGTGTCTTGGCTACCGCGACCGCTGTATCCATGGCACCGATTGCAGTATCGGGAACGCTCACTGCCACCGCATTTGCCGGTGGCGGCGAAGCAGCCGCGGAGGCAGCGGCCGATAAGACCGACGTGCTTGGCCGTTCGACGATGTCTGACAAGCAGATTGCCGATGAAGACGGCTACTTTGATAGCCACGACGGTGAAGGCGTGAAGATCTACTACCGCAAGCAGCTGGTTGAAAACCCGCGCGGCAATGTCGTATTGGCGCACGGCGTCTCTGAACACTCTGGTCGCTATGACTACGTGGCCAAGCGCCTGCTGGACGCCGGATACAACGTCTACCGCCTGGACCACCGCGGACACGGCAAATCTGCGTCTGGCAGCACGCCGCTGGGTCACATTGATAACTTCCAGTACATCCTCAATGATTTCGACCGCGTCGTCGATATGGCCAAAGGCGAGCACCCCGATGTAAAGACCTTCCTGTTGGGTCACTCCATGGGCTCGCTGACTGTTCAGGCATACGGCATCCGTGAGCCTGGCAAGGTCGATGGCATCATCACCAATGGTGGCGGTGCGCCGTTGAACCTGTCCGGCAAGAAGGCAACCGGACAGACCATCACGCCAGAAGAGATTTCTGAGGTGCAAAAGCAGCTCGACCCCACCCTGTTCGAGCGCTTGCCGCTGGCGGATATCACCAGCTTTAACGCCAACTACGCGCAGAACCTGATCCCGCACCGGACCCACATTGGTGCGCAGTCGCCGGAGCTTTCCAAGAAGGTTATGCTGTCGAACCCCTTCACGGAGGGCATTTCTACCAGCCAGGCCGTCAAGGACGAGTACGCTACCAGCCCGCTCATCGCGCAAAAGACCAGCGCCGGTACCGCGCTGCAGCTGGGTGCTATTGCAACCTATGATGCCGTCAATGCGGACTTGTTCACCGCGCCGACGCTTATCATGCACGGCACCAAGGACGGCATTGTTCCGCCGTACTTCTCCCAAGACTGGTACAACTCCATTTCCTCTGAAGATGTGGAATACATCAACTGGGAGGGCCAGAAGCACGAGGTATTTAACGAGCCCGCCGCTGATCAGGCCCTCGATACCGTTGTGGATTGGCTGGACCGCCACGTGTAGAAGATAGCGTGTCTCGGGTTTAATAGGCCCGGCACACAATGACCTGCTTTCCCTGTCGTTGGGTTGGTACTTAGGCTTTAGCGGCCTAGGGAAGGTGGGTAATTTATGATTTGTTTGAATTATTTAGACTTGCGTAGAAGGTGTCCAACTCGGTGAGAATTGCTGTTGTGGGCAGGTTTTCCGTGAGGTAAGAGGCTAAATCACGGTCCAACATCGCTGCTACATCTTGGCAGGCCTCGTGGCATTCTCTAGGCCGTAATCGAGTATCTGTGCCCGTGACAGGGATGCCGCGAAGGACTACAGACTCGTGATGCGCAACCCTATTTCTAATTTTCTTTATCTCGAGGATTTTGGAATGAACCCACTTACGGGTCAGACCGTGAGTGGAAAATTCAGGATCTTTCTTCCGAGCTACTGAATTCGCACCTGGAAAGACAGAAATTAAGGCTTGGCGGGACCAAATTCTGTCATGATCAGCATTGTTGAAAGGGGCTGGTAAGCCCGTGGAGCCTCCTGTATCGAGGATATTTGTCCAAGTTCTAAACATGGAAGCAGCAATGACCCGTCCTCCCAGCCTTTTGCTTCGTTCGGTATTCTTGGTGAAGTCTGTTGGCAGGCTATTCCATGCTTCTGTGATATTGTCTCGAACCCGTTTATCGAACCCCATCTCGAGCTTGCAATACCAATCATCTCCGTATTCGGAGCTGAGATATCCAGAAACTGAGTTACGTAATGCTACTTCGATGAAGGCTATCTCATGAAAAAGGGAAGCACTAAGGTGGCGATCGAGTTCGTAGAGCTCAAAAGCCTTATCTGTGGATCCACCAGTTTTTGTAAGGTAGGGCTCCAACCTGTTTTCTGATAACCACTCTTTTTTAATCCGTTTACTACTCATGGCTACCAACTTAAAGGCTCTTTAAAAATATTTTTGATTGAGGCGGCACGTCCGATTATACTCGGTATAGTATTCCCCTCCTCGTGGTGGTCAACCGTTCAGCGGCTTGGCTGAGGAGGGGTCTTTTGCTTACATAACTCCGGATCCAGGCGTGGGCTATCCCCACGGCTCAATGGGGTTGCCCTGCCAGGTGGCGTTGTCGGGGACGCGGTCACCGCGCATGACCAGCGAGCCGGGGCCGACGGTGCTGGAGGCACCGATGAGAGAGGCAGGCAGCGCCACCGAGTGGGAGGCGAGCGTGGAGCCGGCCTCGATGGTGACTGTATCTAGGCTCATCACGCGGTCCTGGAAGAGGTGGGTCTGCACCACGGTGCCAGGGCCCACGGAGGCACCGGCGCCGACGTGGCAGAGATCGGTTTCTGGGAACCAATAGGAATCGATCCAGGCGCCCTTGCCAATGTCCACTCCCAGGCCCCGCAGACCCAGGTTGATCTCTCCTGTGCCGTAGGTGTGCTGGAAGAACCACGGGGCGGCGACGACCTCTACGAAGGTGTCTTGCAACTCGTTGAGCCAGACGAAGGCGCTCCACAGCGGGTGGTCGGCCGCGCTATGTGTGCCCACGCAGATCCACTTCACGGCGATGGTCACGGCCATGGCGATAGCGCCCATCGCCATGAGCACGAGGCCGGAAAGTGCCCAGGTGGCGGGGAAGCCGACATCGGCAAGCAGGTAATACAGCGTCCCCAGGGTGGCGGCGAGCAGCATGGCCGAGAACATCGGCGCGAGCAGGCGCATGGTCTCCACGATGCCGCGGGCGGCCTTGAGCTTGAAACCCGGGTTATAGGTCAGGGCCTCGGCGGACTCGGCGGGGGCATCGACCTGGGCGGCAACGCGGCGCATGCGCTCTGGCGGGGAACCCCACCAGTTGGCGCCGGACTTGGTCTTCTTCGGGGTGGAGGACAGCACCGCGACCAGGGAGTTCTTGGAGAGCTTGCGCCCGGGTGCCGTAATGCCGGAGTTGCCCACGAAGGAGCGCTTGCCCACCTTGGCCTCGCCGGAGTGAATCCAACCGCCGCCGAGTTCGTAGCCGCCGATCATGGTGTCATCGGCAAGGAAGGCTCCGTCTTTGACGTCCGTGAGCGCGGGGATCATCACGGCGGTGGAAATCTCCACGTCCTTGCCAATGCGCGCGCCCAAAGCGCGCAGCCACCGCGGGGTCAGCTGCGAGGCATAGAGCGGGAAGAGCTGCGTGCGGGCCTCATCCATGAGGCGCTCGATGGCCCAGAGGCGCCAACCGGCAGCAGAGCGCACCGGGTTCACGCCGGGCGAGATGCCGATGGACAATATGCGCACGCCCAGCCAGGTCTGCAGCATGTAGGTGGCAAAGGCCACGAGCGCCGCGAGGGGAGCGAAGAGGACTGCGCCGATATAGCGATTGCCGGACGTGGCGTGAACCAGCACCAGATCCACGATTGCGGCAATGACAAGCGCGATAAGCGGCTGGGCTGCCAAGAAGAGGGAGGTAGCACCATAAATGGCCACCCACCAGGGGTGGCGCTTGGGCGGCTTAGATGGGAAGCGGTGCTTGGAGCGGCCCACCTTCTTGGCGGGTGAACCGGACCAGCGTTGGCCGTCCTTGATCTTCTTGCGGCCGGTGACGGTGGAACCCGCCTCCACGTGGGCGTACTTGCCCACCACGGTGCCCGGCAGCAGCGTGGAACGCGCGCCCACGCGGGCGCCTTCCTTGATATCGATGGCACCAACGTGGAGCACGTCGCCGTCGAGCCAGTAGCCGGTGAGATCGACCTCCGGTTCCACTGCGGCGTGCTTGCCCAAGGTGAGCAGGCCCGTCACTGGTGGCAGCGAGTGCAGGTCCACGCCGCGCTTCATCTTCACGCCCAAGGCGCGGGCGTAGTTATTGACCCAGGTGGCACCGGCAATCGAGCGCGAACCGGAGGCATCGGCCCACCGCTCCGCGGCCCAGATCCGCAGGTGGGTCGAACCACCGCGCGGGTAATCGCCGGGCGTGATGCCTGCGGTAATCAGGCGTGCGCCAAAGCCGCCGATGGGGATGCGACCCAGCGGCGTGGCAAAGATGACAACCAGCGCGGTGACCAGCCACCACGGGAAGGACTGCGCCCAGTCCACGCCCAAGGCAGAGGCCACGGTCGAGCCCAGCATGAGCCAGGCTAGCCAGGTGGTCGCCGCCAGCGTCATGGCGGGGATCTGCAACAGCGTTTGGGCCACGCGGGTCTTCGCGCCCACGGGCGTGACCTCACGCAGCGGTTTTTGTTGCTCCGCTTCGGGGCGCGGTTCGGCGCCGGCGATGAGCTCTGCCAGCGAACCCAGGCGCGGGTGGTCATAGAGATCGCGCACGGCCACGGTGGGGTAGCGATCGCGGATGTGGCCCACCAGCGTCGCCGCGGCCAGGGAGGTACCGCCAAGGTCGAAGAAATCGGCGTTCTCATCCTCCACGGAGACACCGAGGGTCTCGACCCAGAGCTCGGCGAGCCACTTCTCGGTCTCTGTCAGCGTGGTCGATTCCACGCCGACGCCGGGTAGCGGCCACGGCAGGGCCTTCTTATCCACCTTGCCGGAGGTGCGCACCGGCAGCTCATCCATCACGCAGATGCGCGGGACCAGCGCCGCGGGCATGGTCTCCGCCAGCCGCTCGTGGGCCACGCCGTGGTTAAAACCGCGCGCCTCATCTTCCAGCGAGACATACCCCACCAGCACGGATTCGCCGCCGGGGGTCTTTTGCACGGCCACAGCGGAGTTATAGACGTTATCCAACGCGGCGACGTTCGCGTCCACCTCACCCAGCTCAATGCGGCGCCCGCCAATCTTTACCTGGTCATCCACGCGGCCCACAAAATACAGGCCGTCTTCTTCCAAGCGCACGTGGTCGCCGGTGCGGTAGGCGCGCTGCCAGCCCATGGATTCCAGCGGCGCGTATTTCTCCGCATCCTTCTGCGGGTCTAGGTAGCTGGCCAGGCCCACGCCACCGATGACCAATTCGCCGGTCTCACCCAAGCCAACGGGCTCGCCCTGCTTATCGATGACCACCAAATCCCACCCATTCAGCGGCAGCCCGATCGATACCGCGCGCCCCGGGATCATCCGTTGCGCGCAGGCGACGACGGTGGCCTCCGTGGGGCCGTAGGTATTCCACATCTCGCGCTCCTCGGTGGCCAGGCGGTCCACCAATTCCTGGGAGCAGGCCTCGCCACCGACGATGAGCAGGCGGATATTATCCAGCGCCTCCGCAGGCCACAGGCCCGCCAGGGTAGGGACCGTGGAGACGACGGTGATATCGCGGCGAATCAGCCACGGGCCGAGGTCCATGCCGGACCGCACCAAGGAACGCGGGGCTGGGACCAGGCAGCCGCCGTGGCCCCAGGCCAGCCACATCTCCTCGCAGGATGCATCGAAGGCAACGGAAAGCCCAGCCAGCACGCGGTCTTCTGGACCTAGCGGGCCGTGGGGATGATCGATGAGGAAGAGGCTGGCCTCCGCATCCACGAAGGCGGCCGCAGAGCGGTGGCTTACGGCCACGCCCTTTGGCTTGCCCGTGGATCCGGAGGTAAAGATGATCCACGCGGTATCTTCTGGCCGCGGGGCCTCGACGCCCTCTGCCGCGTGGCGCGGGTGTTCGCGCAGGAAGCGGAAGCCGTCATCGCTAAACAGGCCATCGATATCGGCCTCGCCGAAGACCATCTCCGCGCGCTCATCCGGATCGTCTGCGTCCACCGGCACGTAGGCCGCACCCGCGGCCAGGGTGGACAGGATGGCAAGGTAGAGATCCCGCTTGCCAGACGTCATCCGGATGCCGATGCGATCGCCCCGGCGCACGCCATTGACGTGCAGCTCCGTGGCCCACAGTTGGACCTCGTGGACGAGTTCGGCGTAGGTGATGATTTCGCCATCGTCAAGCGCGGCGGCTTCCGGGTGAATCTCAGCCGTGGTGGTGATGATGTCCCACAGCGTGCGCGGGCGCGGGGCCAGATCGCGCAGGAGGTACTGCTGCGGGACGCTAGGTCTACTACACTCTTCGGGCTCGTCCATCCTTATGCCTCGTCCTCATCCGCGGCGATGATGGCCTTGGCCAGCTTGCGCAGGTGCTTGAGCTGCTTATTGGTGGATACGTCGAGCGCATCATCCTCGGCGTTGGCGACGAGCTCCGCCAGGTCCTTGTGGGTCTTGGTGCCCTTCTTGGTGCACGCCACGATTTGGCGGCGGCGGTCCTTGGGATCGCGCTCGCGCTTGGCCCAGCCGCGGTCCTCGAGGGCATCAATAAGCCGCACCATATCGGAGGCGTCGATGGCCAAGGTCTCAGACAGGAAGGACTGGGAGGCGGCATCCGCCTCGACGAGGCAGGTAAGCACCCAGAATTCGCGGATGGTGGTCTGCTTAGTCTGCAGGGCCGCCTCGACGCCATCGCGGGTGCGGCGGCGCAGGCGCTCTAGCTGGAAGGACGGGGATTCGAGCAGGGAGGTGGGTATGCCGGAATTATTAGTGGAAGACATACCATCATCATAATCTTAAAAGATGGGTAAAGGCCAATTAATTGCGGATAACCGGCAGGCCATCCGCCTCCCACTGGCTGGTGCCGCCCTCGACATTAATAACGTCCCAGCCCAGGGCGTGTTCCAGGTACTGGCAGACCTGCGCGCTGCGCCCGCCCGAGTGGCAGATGACATAAATATCGCGGTCCGGGTTGATTTCCTGGATGCGACCCGTTATCTCACTCATGGGAATATGGGTGGCACCCTGCGCGTGCACGGTGGCCCATTCGTCGTTTTCGCGCACATCGATAAGCTGCGCGCCTGCGGGAACTTCGGTTGGCTGTACGTTTTGCATACCCCGCAGTCTACGTGCCGCGCGCTAGCCGCCGTAGGTGGCCGCGGACAGGTACTGCAAGATCGCCTTCACGCGGCGGTTATCCTCACTGGGGTCCAGGCGTAGCTTGGTAAAGATATTGGACACGTGCTTGGCCACCGCGGCATTCGAGAGCACCAGCTCGGTGGCGATGTCCTTATTGGACTTCCCGCGCGACATCAGCTCTAAGACCTCGCGCTCGCGCGGGCTGAGCTCGCCCAGTCCGCTGCGCCCAGAGCGCATCAGTGCCTGCGCCACCGTCGGATCGATGACCGTGCCGCCCTGGGCCACTACCTCCAGGCTGGCCAGGAAATCGCGCACCTCAGAGACGCGATCCTTGAGCAGGTACCCGGTGCCCGCATCCGGGGAATCAAACAGTGCCACCGCATACGCCGGCGCCACGTACTGCGATAACACCATCACCGGCAGGCCCGGATAGGCGCGGCGCAGCGCCACCGCCGCCTTCAGCCCATCATCGCCCATCTCCGGCGGCATGCGCACATCCGTTATCACCACATCCGGCAACTGGGCACTCAGCTTGCCGATGACCCCCTCCAGCTCCACCGCCGTTCCCGCCCTGCCCACGACCTCGTGGCCGCGGCGCTCCAAGAGCCCGGCGAGCCCCTCGCGCAGGATCGCGGAATCATCCGCAATCACAATCCTTAATCCACTCATGCTGATACTCCCGTCTGCCCGCGCTCCAAAAGGAGCGGAATCGTGCACCTTACCCGCGTTGGGCCTCCCTCCGGCGAGGACAGCGACATCTCCCCGCCAAAGGCCGCCAGCCGCTCGGCCATGCCGGCCAGCCCGCGCCCCGGCTCAATCCGCGCCCCGCCCGGGCCCTCATCCACCACCGAGATACGAAGGGCCGCATCCGAGGTGATAAGCACCGAAACCGGCGCGCCCGGCGCATGCTTTGCGGCATTGGTCAGCGCCTCGGTGCCGAAGAAATAACCGCAGGCCAGCACGCTGGCGGAAAGCCGCGGCAACGGGTGTGGGGCGTAGACGCTGACGTGGGGGCCGTGGGCGGAGGCGGCATCGGCAAGCGCGGCCACCAAACCGTGATCCTGGAGGACCTGTGGGTGAATGCCGTGCACCGTCGCGCGCAGCGAACGCAGGCCGCGATCCACGTCCTGCTTCGCGGCGGTGAGCAGCTCGGCCTCGGCGCCGGTGGCATCCAGCAGGGCCTCGCCCAGCTTCATGCTTGCCGCCACCAAATATTGCTGCGCGCCATCGTGCAGATCGCGCTCGATGCGGGCGCGTTCTACCTCGTAGGCATCCGCAATCGCGCGGCGCGAGGCCGTCAGCTCCGCGATGACCCGCGCCTGCCGCTCCTCATTGCTGGTGGCCTGCTTCTTGCTGAAAATCACGCCCCCAAGCCTAATCGCGCGCGCCCCAGGCAGGGGTAAAGCTAGCACTACCGGGAAAGTATCCTTAGCGCTGTAGGAATAGCACGCCCGGCACGGTGAAATGAACAGCATGACACAGACACTTTCCCTCCACGACATCACGAAGGATTTCGGCGGCGGCCCCGTGCTGGCCGGCATCACCCTGGACATCACCCCGGGCGAGCTCGTCGCCATCATGGGGCCCTCCGGCTCCGGCAAGTCCACCCTGCTGCACTGCATGTCCGGCGTGCTCACGCCCACCGACGGCAGCGTCCACTTCGGTGACGAAGACATCTCCACGCTTTCCGATGCCGCCCGCTCTCGCACCCGCCTCCGCCACTTCGGCTTCGTCTTCCAAGACGGCCAGCTTTTGCCGGAACTGACCAACCTGGACAATGTGGCGCTGCCCGCGATGCTCAACGGGCTGGGTCGGCGCGCGGCCCGTTCGAAGGCGCTGTCACTGCTCGACCAGCTCGGGCTCGGCGACCTCGCGGACCGCCGCCCCGCCCAAGTCTCCGGCGGCCAAGCCCAGCGCGTGACCATCGCCCGCGCCCTCGTGGCAAACCCCGGCATCGTCTTTGCCGATGAACCCACCGGCGCCCTCGACCAAGCCACCGGCCACGAGGTCATGCAAATGCTGACCACCACCGTGCGCCAATCCGGCGCCAGCCTGGTCATGGTCACCCATGACCCCAAGGTGGCGGACTGGATGCAGCGCCGCGTGGAAATCCGCGACGGCATCATTCACGATGACCGCCGCCTGGGGGTGCAGCCATGAATACCGCGACCCTAGTCCTCAGCCTCCAACGCGAATCCGTCCGTGCCCGCTCCGGTGCGGGCATTGTCAGCGTGCTGGCCATCGTGAGCCTGACGCTGGGTTCTGCCATCGCCTTTCTCGTCGCCGGCGGCACCTGGATGTTCTGGCAGCGCGCCCATCACCCAGAAGACGCCGTGCCCGCCCTGCGCGCCGCCGCCGGCGAAAACCCGGAAAACTACTTCATGCCCTGGTTCGTCCTCGCGCTCATGGCCTGCGCGTTTATCGTTCCCGCACTCTTTAACCTCACCGCGCAGGCCGCGGTCCTCGGCGCCTCCGGCCGGGAACAGCGCCTGTCCACCCTCCGCCTGCTGGGCCTAAGCTCCCACCAGGTCGAGCGCATGGCCGCCGTGGAGACCGGCATCCAAGCCCTCATCGGCATCGTGCTGGGCTGGCTCATCAGCGTGCTCATCGCCCCCGTCTTCACGCACGTGAAATTCCAGGACCGCCCCGTCGCCTTCGAGGAAATCATCCTGCCCTGGTGGGGATACCTCGCGGTGGCCGCAGTCCTTTTCCTCCTCGCCCTCGCCGCGGCCCTTGCTGGCATGTGGCGCGTGCGCGTCAGCCCCCTCGGCGTGGCTAAACGCCAGATGCCCGCCGCTTTCCGATGGTGGCGCCTCATCGCCTTCCTCCTCATTGTCGCCATCGGCGGTATCCTGCTCAAAGGCCAATCCGGCATACCCGAAATCTCCATGGCCGTCCCGCTCTTCGCCGTGATCATGAGCATCAACCTGGTCGCGCCCTACCTCCTGCAAATCGGCGCGCGCCTTTTGGCTTTGCTCCCCGGCACCGCGCACCTCGTAGCCTGCCAGCGCGTGGGCGCCAACGCCCGCCGCGCCTGGCGGCAAAGCGCGGCCATCGGCTTCTTCGGCTTCCTCGCCGGCTTCCTGATGGGCTCGCCCAATGGCACCGATGCCCTCGCCACCGCTCTGAAAGAAGAACAAGAAACGGGCATCGTGTTCCGAGACGTCTCCACCGGGGTCGTCCTGACCTTGCTCTTCGGCTTCGCGCTGACCAGCATGTCCATCTTCCTCGGCCAAGTATCGTCCGCCTTCGAGGACAAAGAACTCATTCGCTCCCTTGACCTGATGGGCGTGCCGCGCCGCTTCCAATTCCGCACGAACACCCTCGCCGTGATGGGACCCATCGTCGCGCTCAGTATCTTCGGTTTCCTCTTCGGTGCCGGCATCGCCGGCACAATGTTCTTGAGCATCGTCTGGGACGAAGGCGTCGACCTCGCCGAACGGCTCCTCATTTCCTTCAGCTTCCTCGCCGTGGGCTGGGCGGTGACCTTCCTCGCCATCGCGCTCGTCGAGCCCCTGCGCGGTCACGTTCTCCGCAGTGGCCGCCGCAAGGAATAGCCGGTTTCCTCGGGCGTGCTGGGCTGTGGTTCTGGGGCTTTGGCCTTGGCCCTGGCCCAGACTCTGGCCCGGCTGACCCGCACTCTGGCCCGGCTGCGCCTGTTCCGAGCTTTGCGCTGGTCAGCTGTTTCGTCGATTCTTGCCCTAGCGTGGGGCTAAGCTTTAGCGCCGCGCGCTTTCATGCCGCCACAAGCGGTGCCACTGCCAGGGAGGACGCGCAAAGGGTCGCTTATTCTTTGCCGTGGCCATTACCTGCTGCACCACGAAATCCGGGTAGTGGTCAATCGTCGTCGCGGTGAAGTGGAGGGGCTTCCAGCCGCGATGGACGGCATCGTTAAGCTTGTGCCTGTCCAACTCAAATTGGCGGCGATTTTCGCCCCGGTGGTAGGCGTAGCCATCGACCTCGATGGCAATCTTGTGCTCCTTAAGCACCAGATCCCAGTGGTAGGGGCCTATTTTTATATTGTTCTGGACCGCGAAATGCGGCGCAAGGGCGCGGGTTAACTGGCGCTCCGGCACGCTATCCGTGCCGATGATCGCTCTGTCCAAGGCGCGCTTTACCGGCCGCGGAAACCGCTGGTAGTCCAGCTTATTCAGCTCCAGGCGGCTGACCCCGTCCTTGCCGGAATAAAAGTCCTCGAGGAAGGCGACCGCATCATCCTCCGGCATCGCCTCGACTGCCTGCAGTGGATTGCACACGGTGACGCCATCCCAGGTCAACGCGCCCTTCGGCCGGGCGCGGCGGGAGGTGAAATACTTACTCGACGGCAGCGATGAGCTGCGCAGGAACTCCAACGGAAAGCGCAGCGGCTTTTCGACGTGCTTGAGCGCGGCTGAGTAACCGTCGAGCGCGCAATCCGGCCACTCCTCGCTCATGATGCGCGCGAGCTGGTTTGGCGTCGGCTCCTCTGACAGGCAGAAGCCGTTCGCGATCCGGACGGCGCCGTGGCGTACCGCTTGCTGAGCGGCACTTTTCCCCCGAAAAATTTCCATTCGTACCCCTCGATCCCCCGAAACGAAGGTTGTGTGGCGCGGTTGGGCGCTTGTTTGATGCGTTCTCGATGCGATCTTGAAGCGATCTCGATGCGATCTTGATGCGTTTTAACAAATAGCGGCCTCAAACCCCGCGGTTTCCGCGGCCTATTTGCAAAAACGCATCAGTTGGGCCTCAAAACAGACTTCATGGCCCTAAAACGCCGGGCTCGGCCCCGCAAAAGCGCGGACCGAGCCCTAAGAGCCCCCGAAGCCCCCGCAAACCCCGCAGCCTACTTCAGGCGAGCCTTGGCCTCTTCCAGAATCTTCTCGGCCTCAGCCTTGTCGCCCCAGCCGGAACCGGAAACTTCCTTGTTGGGCTCGAGGTCCTTGTAGTGGACGAAGAAATGCTCGATTTCGTCCTTGATGTGCTGTTCCACATCGTCGATGTCCTGGTAGCGCTCCCAGCGCGGGTCATCGATGACGGCGAGCAGCTTGTCATCGCCGCCGGCCTCATCGGTCATCTTGAACACGCCGACGATGCGGGCTTCAACGATGACACCGGGGAAAACGGGCTCGGGGAGGATGACGAGGGCATCGAGGGGATCGCCGTCTTCGCCAAGCGTGTGGTCGATGAAGCCGTAGTCGGCGGGGTAGGCCATTGGGGTGAACAGGTAGCGGTCCAGGTAGACCTTGCCGGACTCGTGGTCCACCTCGTACTTATTGCGGGAGCCCTTTGGGATTTCAATGGTTACTTCAACGCTCACAGCGATGTCCTCCATATGGGATTGGGTGTTAATTACCGTCAATAGTCTAGCGCGTCGCCCATCCGCGCTAGGGTTGGTGGCGATGAAAGCTAAGAAGGTTTGGTGGTCAGTAACCGCGCTGGTGGTCACGGCGGCGGTCGGGGGCATGGCTGCGCTGGGGGTTACCATCCAGCGCGAGTACGGCGATCTTTCGCATGGCGAGGCCGAAACGGTCCAGGCCCCGGAAAATCCCCTGCAGCCGGCAACGGCGCAGGATGTGGACTTTGCGGCGCTCAGCGCGAAGCTGGATGAGCTGGGCAAGAACGAGGATTTGGCCACCTTTGGCGGGCAGGTCATCGACAGTGAGACCGGCTCGGTGGTGTGGGAGAGCGATGCGGATAAGGCGCTGACCCCGGCTTCCTCGACGAAGGTGCTCACCACCGCCGCGGCAACGCTGGCCCTGGATGAGTCGAAGCGGATTACCACCAAGGTCTACCGCGGCAAGGACCCGAACAACGTGGTCATCAAGGCGGCTGGCGATGTCTGGATGACCAACGAGCAGCTCGATGAGCTGGCGGAACAGATTAAAAAGACCGGCACCCAGGTGGCGGGCGTGTACATCGATACCTCCGCGTGGGCGGGCGAGCCGCAGGCGCCGGGCTGGGATCCGGAGAACGTGGATGAGGGCTTCGTCGCGCCCATGGAACCGGCCATGCTCTACGGCGGGCGCATTGGCGCTACGGAGGGCGATGTCCCGCGCAGCCACACCCCGGCCCTCGACGTCGCGGGCGAGCTGGCCAAGCGCCTGGGCACGGATAAATTCGCCCCCGGCACGGTGACGGAAGGCGCGGAGGAGCTGGCCAGCGTCGAGTCGGCTCCCTTGAGCGAGCGCGCGCTGGAGATGGTGCGGCATTCCGATAACGTCATGGCGGAGGCAATTGCCCGCGAGCTTGCCGATGCCCGCGGCAAACAGCCCAGCTTCCAGGCCGACACCCAAGCCACGCTGGACGTGCTCCGTGAGCACGGGTTCGATGTCAGCGGCGTGGATATCAAGGACAACTCGGGCCTTTCGGTAGATAATCGGTTGAGCGCGAGCGTGCTGGCGGAGATTGTCAACGGCGCGGTCGAGGAACCGCAGCTGCGCCCCTTGGCGGCGTATTTGCCGGTGGCCGGTGGCGACGGCACGCTGCACGAGCGCTACGGGGAGTCCGCGGCGCGCGGGTTTGTCCGGGCAAAGACCGGCACGTTGACCGGCGTATCCGCACTGGCGGGCACCGCGCAAGGCCAATCCGGGCGCGTGTATTCCTTTGCGTTCTTGGTCAATGATGGCGAGATTATGGCGGCGCGCGCGGCCCAAGATGACCTCGCCGCGGCGCTGCACGAGTTTTAAATGAGCCCACAGCCTGGAGTTATGCCGTTTTGGCCGCGGTTTTCGCCGCATTTTTTGGCCTGCCGGCGCGCGGTCCGCGCGGCACGGATGGATCGCACCGTGGCGGTGGGGCTATCCGGCGGCGCGGATTCCTTGGCGCTGTGCGCGGCGATGATCGCGGAGGGCCACGACGTGATCGCGCTATGCGTCGACCACGGATTGCAGGATGGTTCGCGTGAGCAGGCTGAGAAGGCCGCTTGGCAAGCAGAGAGCTTGGGCGCGCGGGCACGGGTGCTCGTGGTACGGGTGCCGGAGGAAGCGGGGAATTCGCTGGAAGCAGTGGCTAGGCAAGCGCGCTACCAAGCGATGTCCGCAGCCGCGCACGAAGACGGAGCTTCGCGCAGAGGAGGAAGGTCGTTGGAGATTGCCGTGGCGCATACGGCCGATGACCAGGCGGAAACGCTCCTCCTTGGCGCCCTGCGCGGCCGGGTGGCCGGCATGCCGGAACGAGCAGTGGTGGAAGGCGCGCGGATCGTGCGGCCATTTCTGCAGGTGCGGCGTGCCGATACGGTGGGCGCGTGCGCGGAGCTGGGGTTAGAGGTGTGGCAAGACCCGCAGAATGCGGATACGGATTTTCGGCGGGTAGCGCTGCGACGGGAGATCATCCCAGAGTTGTCGCGGGTCATCGGCGGTGATGCGGTACCGGCGCTGGCGCAGGCGGCGATGGATACCGCGCGCGATGAAGAATACCTCGCCACGCCGGCCACCGCGGACTGTGCGGAATTGGCCGCGCTGCCGGAGCCGCGACGCCGGCGCGCTATTGCGGCCTGGCTCATCGAGCAGGGAGTGAAGGTGACGAGGGAGGGGGTTGGAGGCATCGGCAAGCTGTGTACCAACTGGCACGGACAAGGGCCGGTGGCTGTGAGTTCGGCGCGGCAGGCGGGGCAGAGGTTGGAAGTAGCACGTATAGGTGGCAAACTGGCACTATTGTCTGGTCATTAAAGGAGCGCACACGTGCACGACAAGAAAGACTTCGCCGTCCCCGCAAACCGCTACGGAGACGATGTAGAAGCAATCCTCATCACGGAAGAGGAAATTAAAGACCGCGTCCAGCAGCTGGCGGATGCGGTATCTGAGAAATATGCCGACGCCGAGCAAGACCTGCTTTTGGTCTGCGTATTAAAGGGTGCGGCCTTTTTCCTGACGGACTTCGCGCGCAAGCTATCCATCCCCTCGGAGCTGGAGTTTATGGCCGTCTCCTCGTACGGCGCCTCCACGTCTTCTTCTGGGGTGGTGCGCATCTTGAAGGACTTGGACCGGGATATCGCCGGGCGCGATGTGGTCATTGTGGAAGACATCATCGACTCGGGCCTGACGCTATCCTGGCTCATTCGCAACCTGCGGGGGCGCAACCCGAAGTCGCTCAACGTGGTGACCTTGTTGCGCAAGCCGGAAGTGGTAAAGGCGCAGATCGATCTGCTCGATGTGGGCTTTGATATCCCCAATGAATTCGTCATTGGTTATGGCCTTGACTACGCGGAACGCTACCGCGACCTGCCCTTTGTGGGCACCCTTCACCCTGATGTCTATACCACCAACTAAAATCGCGCAGTAATGAAAAACAATAAACTCCTTCGCTACGGCGGCATTGCGGCGCTGATCCTCGTAGCGCTGTACGCCTTTACGTTCTTTAGCAACGAGACCCGCGGATACGTGGACGCGGATACCTCCGTGGCCTTAAAACAGCTGCAGGATAAAAACGTTGACGAGGTAGAAATTGATGACCGCGAGCAGCGCCTGCGCATCAAGCTCAAGGATGAAATCACGGTAGAAGAGCGCGAGGGCGTTGAAGAGATCGTGTCTCAGTACCCCGCGCGCGCCTCCGAGCAGGTCTTTGACGCGGTCAAGGATTCGGGTGCGGAGAAGTACGAGACCAACGTCACCCAGGAATCCTTCTTGGGCTCTATGCTCAGCTTCCTGCTGCCGATGATCATCCTCTTCGGCCTGCTGTTCTGGCTCATGTCCCGCATGCAGCAGGGTGCTGGCGGCATGTTCGGCATCGGCGGCTCCAAGGCCAAGGAACTGACCAAGGACATGCCGACCAATACCTTCGAGGATGTTGCCGGCGCCGATGAGGCCGTGGATGAGCTGCAGGAAATCAAGGACTTCCTGGAGGATCCGACGCGCTACCACGACTTGGGCGCTAAGATTCCGCGTGGCGTGCTGCTTTATGGCCCTCCGGGTACCGGTAAGACCTTGTTGGCCCGCGCCGTTGCGGGCGAGGCCGGCGTGCCGTTTTATTCCATCTCCGGTTCGGACTTCGTGGAGATGTTCGTCGGTGTCGGTGCCTCCCGCGTGCGTGACCTGTTCAAGCAGGCCAAGGAGCACAGCCCGTGCATCATCTTCGTGGACGAGATCGACGCCGTGGGCCGCCAGCGCGGTTCCGGTACCGGCGGCGGGCACGATGAGCGCGAGCAGACCCTGAACCAGCTGCTGGTGGAGATGGACGGCTTCGGCGACCGCGAGGGCGTGATCCTCATCGCGGCCACCAACCGTCCCGATATTTTGGACCCCGCATTGCTGCGCCCGGGCCGTTTCGACCGCCAGATTCCGGTCACCAACCCGGATCTGGCCGGCCGCGAGCAGATCCTGCGCGTGCACGCCAAGGACAAGCCCTTGGCAGAAGAGGTCGATGTGGCGCAGCTGGCCAAGCGCACCGCCGGCATGTCCGGTGCGGACCTTGCCAATGTGCTTAACGAGGCCGCGCTTCTCACTGCCCGCATCGGCGGCAACGTCATTACTTACGACGCGCTGGAAGAGGCCACCGACCGCGTGGTGGGCGGGCCACGACGCCAGGGCAAGATCATCTCCGAGCACGAGAAGAAGGTCACTGCCTACCACGAGGGCGGCCACACCTTGTCCGCGTGGGCACTCAAGGACATCGAGCGCGTGTACAAGGTCACCATCTTGGCCCGCGGTCGCACCGGTGGTCACGCCATGACCTCGCAGGAAGACGACAAGGGCATGTACACCCGCGATGAGCTGTTTTCCCGCTTGGTCTTTGCCATGGGTGGCCGCGCCGCCGAGGAATTGGTCTTCGGTGCTCCCACCACGGGCGCGTCCTCCGATATTGAGAACGCCACCAAGATCGCCCGCGCGATGCTGACCGAATACGGCTTTTCGCCCGACCTGGGCACCGTCAAGTACGGCCAGGAGCAAGGCGATCCGTTCAGCCACATGGGCGGGGGCGGCGGCTCCATCGATTACTCGGATGACGTTGCCGCCAAGATCGACGAGCAGATGCGCTATCTCCTCGAGCGCGCGCACGAGCAGGCCTACGACATCCTGCGCACCAACCGCGAGTTCTTGGATAAGCTGGCTGAGGCCCTCCTGGAGAAGGAGACCCTGCGCCGACCGGACTTGGAGAGCATCTTTGACGGCATCGTGCCGCGCGATGCCTACGATGTCTTCCCCGGCGAAGACGATCGTTTCCCGCGCCAGATCGGTTACGCGCCGGTCAAGACCCCGGTCGAGCTGGCCAAGGAGCGCGGCGAGGAACTTCCCAAACGCATGACGCTTCTCGATGCCTCCCGGGCCGCCCGCGAGCGCCGCCTCGCCGGCGAAGAGCTCAAGGGCGAGGTTGGCTTTAACTTTGGCCAGCACGCCGGCGACTACGTGAACCCCGAAACAGTGCGCGAGCTGCACGGCGGCGGCAGCGATTCCGAGAACCGCAGCGGCCACGGCACCGGTAGCGATGGCCGCGGCGCGGACCGCGAGAATCGGAGCGACCACGCCGACCGGAACGACCGCGAGAACCACGGCGACCACGACCGCGCCGACCACAACGACCGCGGGGACCGCGACGGTGGGGAAGGGCGAACGGATTCAGCACCGGAAAGCAGGGGCAAGCACCACAAGCCAGAGGGAGAAACCAGCCAATGGTTCACCCCAGGGTGGAATGAGTCTTCCCGCCGCGATAATCCCTACGCGCGCGATGCGGAAAAGCCGCGCGATGACGAAAAGTAAGAAGTACGTGCATGTCTGAAAATCACACTGATCCCCAGCAGGTGCCCGCCCGCGCGCCGTATGACCACGAGCGAGCGGAGGCGGCCGTCCGCGAGTTGCTCCTTGCCGTGGGCGAGGACCCCGACCGCGAAGGCCTGCGCGAGACCCCGGCACGCGTGGCCCGCGCTTACCGGGAGGTATTCGCCGGCCTGCACGAGGACCCGACGGAGGTGCTGCACAAGACCTTCGCGGAGGACCACCAGGAACTGGTCTTGGTGCGCGATATCCCGATTTATTCCACCTGCGAGCACCACCTCGTGCCGTTTTATGGGGTGGCGCATATTGGCTATATCCCCGGCAAGGACGGGCACGTCACCGGGCTGAGCAAGCTGGCTCGCCTGGCGGATATGTACGCCAAGCGCCCGCAGGTCCAGGAGCGCCTGACCCAGCAGATTGCCGATGCCCTCGTGGATGTCCTCGAGGCCCAATCCGTCATCGTCGTCATCGAGTGCGAGCACTTGTGCATGGCCATGCGGGGCATCCGCAAGCCGGGCGCGACCACGACGACCTCCGCGGTGCGCGGCGGGTTCAAAAATAACGCGGCCTCGCGCGCGGAAGTGCTCAGCTTCATTCGTACGTAGCGCGTACGCAGTCGAGTTTGTCGAGCGAGAAGGAGAACGCAGTGCACCCGGCTTCCTCAGTTGGAGAATTGACCATCGCGAAGCGCACGCTGGTGATGGGCATCGTGAATGTTACGAAGGATTCCTTTTCCGATGGCGGGTGGTGGCTCGACTTTGACGCCGCCACCACTCATGCCCGTGAACTGGTGGAACAGGGTGCGGACATGATCGATGTGGGCGGCGAATCCACCCGCCCGGGCGCGGTGCGCGTGGAGGCGCAGGAAGAGGCCGACCGCGTGGTTCCGGTCATCCAGGCGCTGCACGATCAGGGCATTCGCACCTCGGTGGATACGATGCGCGCCTCGGTCGCCACCGCTGCGGCCGCGGCCGGGGTGGACATGATTAACGATGTCTCCGGCGGGCTTGCTGACCCCGAGATGTATGCCGCCATGGCCGATGCCGGCGTGCCCGTCTGCCTCATGCACTGGCGTACGCTGCAGAAAGGCGCGTTCGGATCCGCGGCGGGCACGGCGGATCACGGCGGCGACGTGGTCCGCGACGTCCACGAGACCCTCGCCCGCCTGAGTCAAAAT
This sequence comes from Corynebacterium sp. LaCa_23, assembly GCF_058182375.1. NCBI lineage: Bacteria > Bacillati > Actinomycetota > Actinomycetes > Mycobacteriales > Corynebacteriaceae > Corynebacterium > Corynebacterium sp. LaCa_23. The sequence continues at coordinate 2,155,691 of NZ_CP190825.1, read as the reverse complement.
GCCCTGGATGCGGGCGTGAAAAAGGATAATATCGTGCTGGACCCGGGCCTCGGCTTTGCCAAGAGCCCGCAAGATAACTGGGCGCTGCTTAAGGCCCTGCCCGAGTTCCTGGACGGCGAGTTCCCCATCCTGGTGGGCGCCTCGCGCAAGCGCTTCCTCGCCGCCATCCGGGAAGACCGCGGGGTAGAGGCCAGCCCGCTGCTTGCCGATCCCGCCACCGCCGCCGTGACCGCCATCTCCGCCCAGATGGGCGCGTGGGGCGTGCGTGTGCACGAGGTGGGCGTATCCCGCGATGCCGTCGACGTGGCCGCCGCGTGGAACGCCGGCGAGTCCTATGTCGGCGGCGCCAATGCCACCGGCAGCTACCGCAATGCCGCCACCGGCGCGGGCACAGTGACCTCCACCGCGATGGGTACGGAAAGGAATTAACCATGGCAGATCGCATCGAATTAACCGGCCTTGAGTGCTTTGGCTACCACGGCGTCTTCGAGGAGGAAAAGCGCACCGGCCAGCCCTTCATCGTCGATATCACCTGCTGGTCCGAGTTTGCAGAGGCCGCAGCTCACGATGATCTGACTAAGACCATCAATTACGCAGAGCTTGCCGGTATCGCCGCCGATATCGTCGAAGGCCCCTCCCGCGACCTCATCGAGACCGTGGCCAGCGAGGTAGCCGATACCATCATGGAATCCTTTGCAGATCTGCACGCGGTGGAAGTGACCGTGCACAAGCCGAAGGCGCCGATCCCGCGCACTTTTGCCGATGTCGCCGTCGTCGCCCGCCGCTCTCGCAAACACGCGCGCACCGGTGCCTCACGGTCCGCCTCGCAAGCAGGTATTGACCAGGCTAAGGCGCGGGGAACCGATGCTCAGCACCCCGGCACGAACCCTGGGAGCAAGTAATGCGCGCGGTACTATCCATCGGCTCCAATATGGATGACCGCGTAGAGCTTTTGCGGACGGTGTTTACGGAATTCCGCGAGGACATCGTGGCGGCCTCACCCGTGTATGCCACCCCGCCGTGGGGAGTGACGGACCAGGATGAGTTCTTGAATGCGGTGCTCATCGTGGACGTCGAGGAGAGCCCGGTGGAGCTGTTGCAGCGCGGCCAGAAGCTGGAAGAAGCGGCAGAGCGCGTGCGCGTGCGCCACTGGGGCCCGCGCACCCTGGACGTGGACATCGTCGATATTGAAGGATATAGCTCCGCCGATGCGGAACTTACCGTCCCACACCCCTATGCCCACGAGCGCGCATTCGTGCTTATCCCCTGGTTAGCCGCCGATGCGGCTGCTAAATTGAAGGGACAGGATGTCTCCGCGCTGGTTGCTGCGTTGAACCCGCAGGAAACCGCAGATATCCACCGCCTGGGCCTGATGGAGGAGTTATGAAACGAACCTCGCTCGGTGCGCTTATCGGTGTTGGGGTATTCATGGCAGCCGCGGCCGCCATCCTCACCACGCGCTTTTATGGCTCCATGATGTCCATCCCAGTCACGGTCTCTGCCACGCTATGGCTCATGGTGGTGGTGTGCCTGGGGCTTACCTGGAAGGTGGATAAGGCCACCGATGAGGATCACGGCATCGGGCTGGATAATTCGCAGCTTAATCCCATGACCATCGCGCAGTTCATGCTGGTGGGCAAGGCCTCGGCGTGGACGGGTGCGATCGTCGGCGGGCTCTATGCCGGGGTGGCGGTGTATGTGATCCCGAATGCGGGCACCCTTGTCGCCGCTTCCGATGATCTGGCGGGCGTGCTGGCTTCTGCGGTGGGCGGCATCACCATGTCCGCGGCTGGCCTGCGATTGGAGCGACACTGCGAGACCCCGCCGCCACCGGACGGGCTTCAAGCGGTACATTAGGGAGCATGACTCAGCCGCGCTCTTCTTCCAAAAACTCGTCGTCCTCGCCGGATTTGGGACAAATTGGGATTATCGCCCTCGTCATCTTGGCCGTTATCGCCAGCATCGTCATGCTCATTTCCGGCTCGGCAGCGGCGCTCAAGATTGCGCTGATTGCCGCCCTGTGGGCCGCGGTGGTGGGCTTTTTCTTGGTGATGCGCTACCGCCGCCAGGCCGAGGAATCCGTGACCAAGCTGGAGCTGCAGGAGCGCGCCCACCGCGCGGAGCTCAAGCAGGCCCGCGCGGCCGAGGGCAAGGAGCTGCCGGACCAGCAGATCCTCGATGAGATCCGCACCGAGCTCGCCTCTATCCGCAAGCAGATCGAGGATTTGTCCGGCCACGAGTTCACCTACGAGCCCGCCGCGCTGCACGCTGAGGCGCGCCGCATCATGGAGCTGGAGGCACAGACCGCCGCGGCATCCCATCACCGGGAAGAAGAGATCGATTTCGAGCAGGCTTCTACCGGCGCGCCTTCTGCCGATGCCATCGCCGGCCGCCTGGGCAATCAGCCAACTAGTGCGCACGCGGACTCCAACCCGCTCAATGACATCATCAGCGAAAACACCCGCGCCCAGCGCAGCACCGGCCGGACCGCCGAGCCGCTTGCCGATGCCCCCAAGCCCGCCGCGTCCAGCGAGGCCGCGGGTGCGAAGGAACCGAAGGACGTTTCCTTCGATACCGGCAGCTTCCAGGCCGTGCGCTGGGATTCAGGCGGAGACTCCGATATCAAGCGCCACGGCTCCCAGCACGCGGGTATCGATAGCGCGGCACACTCTGGTTCCCGCGGCAGCCACCGCAAGCCGGAAGATGACACCGCAGCTGAGCCCGCTTCCGATGCGGTGACCCAGAATATCCCGCAGCAGACCACTGGCAAGGATGCGCGCGAGGAGTACAAGGGTTCGGGCCACCACGTGGCCGCCGAGCAGAAGCACACGGCATCGCGCCGCCAGCAGCAGACCCGCGGTCGCCGCCGCAGCGATGAACAGCGCGATGGTTCCGTGTCCGTTTCGGAGCTTTTGGCACAGATGAAGAAGGATAAATAAATGCGTCCACCGCGCATGCGTGTTGCCCTTTTCGGACGCAGCCTCGCCGGGATCTCCCTGGCCAATGCCATGGAGCGTGCCGGCCACACCGTGGAGATGCTCAATGATCCGGCCGAACTTGGCTCCTTCCAGGCGCTGATTCTGGCCGTGGGTGAGGCACGGCTGGACGCTGCCGTCGAGCTAGTCCAGGACCACGTGCACAAGGGGCTCATCGCTTTCCACACCTGCCTATCGCGGGGCGTGCAAGGCCTCGATCCGCTGGAGACACACGGTTGCATCGTGGCGGCCATAGCACCCATGGCGGGCGGGCGCTGGGCCGTATCCACGCTGGATGAGCTGGGCGAAAACATCGCTGACTTCGTAGTGACCGAATTCCGGGGGCAGGCAGTGCCGCTTTCCGATGCCGAACGTCCCGCCTTTGCCGCCCGCTCCTACTACATAGAAATGCTCAGCCGCTTGCACCTAGCAGCGGCCGTAGAAGCCAATTTCTTTGCCGAGTTTGATGAGATCCCACCGTCTGAATTCGACATCGATACAGAGGACATCATCGCGGCCTATCGCGGCGCCACGGATCCCGGAATGCGCCGCCATTACTTAGAAACCGCTCGGCGCTTGGGTGAAGTAGAAGATCGCACCGAATTAGAAATGTGGGCCCTGCAGGAGGAATCGCGATGAGCTTGAAGATGGGACAAGCCACCGTTATCAGCGAGGTCGACCGCATCCGCATGGTGGGAAGCGCCCTGCGCAAGACCGGTCGTCCCGTAGCCTTCGTGCCGCTGACCACCGGCGTGCATGCCGGGCACATCGCCCTGGTGCGCGCGGCCCGCCGCATCCGCGGCGCGGTGACCGTCGTGGCCCTCCAAGAACCCCGCGCCGAAGATGTAGAACTCCTGCGCGCCGAGGGCGTGGACGTCATCTGGGATTACACTCCCGAAAAACTTTGGCCCCATGGCCGCCGGATTAATATCGCGGCTCGCAGCGTCGCGGTTGAACGCGACGTCCCAGGGTTCCCAGCAGATCAAGACGCTCCCGCGACTACACCTGAGCCCACAAGCTTAGAACCAGACTTATCCGGCGAGCTCACCCTTTATCTCACGCTGATGATGGCGCTGTCGCCCACCGATGTCCTCATCGGGGAGAAGGACTACGAGCTGCTTTTGGCCATTCACCACGCGGTGCAGGACTTGCACCTTGGGGTTCGCGTGCAGGGCGTTCCCGCCGTGCGCATGCCCGATGGCGTGGTGATGAGCCTGCGCAATACGCGCGTGCCCGAAGATAAGCGCGAGGACGTAGCCGCCCTGTCCGCCGCGCTTACCGCTGGTGCACATGCGGCCGAAGCGGGCGCGAACAAGGTCCGGGAGGTTGCCGCAGGTGTCCTCGAAGCCGCCGGCGTTGAACCGGAATACCTAGAAGTGCGCGGCCGCGATCTGGGCAAGCCACCTGCGGAGGGCGATGCCCGCCTGCTGGTTGCGGCCACCATTGGCGGAGTTCGATTAATTGACAACGTTGGCCTGCCGCTGGGGATTGGATTCACTAATATTGAAGAGCACGAGGCTAAGGCCGAGCTCGAGCGCGAAAGGCAGCGCGAACAAAACCAATCCCCGGAGGACTAATGACCGAAATTCACATCCGCGACCTTGACCCGCGCGATGAACCCAAGGCGATTGAGTTTGCCATCGAAGGCATGCACCTGCACTGGTTTGTGAAGAATCCACGCTTCGAGCGTGCCTATGGCCGCTACTTTTGGGATCTAGAGCGCGCCCAGGCCACCGATATCTTGGCCGCCTATGCCGATGACGGGCGTTTCCTCGGCGTGATTTTGGCATCGATTAAAGGCGAACCAGCGCTGCCGTATCCGTGGTGGCGCAAGGCCTATGTCAAGGCCGTAGATCTCTTCAATAGCCTGCGCCCTGGCGGCCACCGCGAGGACTACGATGCCGCAAACGAGGATATGTTGGTCAGCTACCTGGCCGAAAACACCGTGGACGGCGAAATCGGCTTCCTCGTCGCGGACCCAAACTCGGGTGTAAAGGGCGTGGGCACCGCGCTCCTTGAGGCCTTTGAGGAGCGCCACCCCGGCAAGGATATTTATCTCTACACCGACGATGGCTGCACCTATCAGTTCTACGATTCCCGCGGTTTTGAGCGGGTGGGGGAGAAGGAAATCTCCATCGATAAGGACCGCGACCTTACCTGCATGCTGTACGTGCGCCACGTGGCGTGAGACTACCGCGTCACGCCACGCAAATGAGCGCAGCTTCACGCTACGCAAACGAACGGAGCGTCACGCCACGCAAATGAACGCCGCCTTTCGTGGCGCGGGTTCTCCCCGCGCCACCCGCGCCGTGCTAATTCGCCAGTGCGCCCATCGGATCCCACGCCGGCAGGGTGGTGATTTCGGCGGACTTGAGCGCCTCTTGGTATTGCTCAGGCAGGCGGGACGGGTGGACGGCGATTTCGAAGACGTACTCGTCAAACCAGTCATCGGCCATGGTCCAAAAGCCCTTGTCACCCTTCTCGGTGCCCCAGGAATTCTCCACGCGCCAGCGGGTGACGTCGCCGCCCTCGGCGATATCCGCGCCGGTAAAGACCATCGCGTGCGTCATCAGGGACTCGTGGAGGCGGAGGCGGTCCGGCTTCTCGATGCCCATTTCCACCCCATACAGCCCCTCATAATCGTGCAGGCGCTTGGCCCAGACGCCGCTATCGGCATCGGATTGCTGGCCGGTATCGCAGCCGAACCAGACGGGCTGGCCATCCTCGATGGCAGAGCGGGTGGCATCGCGCAATACCTCAACCGGGGCGTTGAGGTAGGTGACCTTTTCACCGGCGACGTTGCCCAAGTAGTCCACGGTGTAGAGCTCGCCGTAGTTATTGCGCGGGTCATTGACCACGCAGACGTACTCGCCCAGATCCTTCGGGAGGTACTCGCGGGCGAAGTCCTGCGGGGTAAAAGTGCCCTCGCGGTGGAAGTTATCGTCCTTATCGCGGTACTGCCACTGGAAATCTGTGGGCGGGAGGCCGAGGTTGGCGGTGAGGATGCGGTAGACATCGGCAAGCGCCTGCTCCTGCGCCCCAGACTTGCCCACGCGGATCTGGTGGGCGGCGCGGCGCAGGACGGTCTGCAGGTTGCGGTTGAGCATGGCGCTGGCCTCGGAGGACGCGGTCTCCGGCATGGCGTACTTGGGCACCACGCCGTACTTTTCCACCAGCGAGACGAACATGGACCACTGGCCGCCATCGCCAATGGGGTCATCCATGAGCTTGGTCAAGGTGCGGTCCGTAATTTCGCGGTCCTTGAGCTCGTCTACCGCAGTGAGGAACCAATTGGCTTTTTCCAGCTTGTCGTAGAAGTACAGGTAGGTCTGCGAAAGCTCGAAATCCTTGGTATTGGTGCGGTCCATGATGCCGCCGCGCAGGGAATTCAGGCCCGCAAAAATCCAGCAGCGGCCAGAAGCCTTCTGGTTTGCCGCGCCCCACTTATCGAGCTTGTGGCTGGTCGCCGTGGTGAGTTCGCGCACGAGATCGCGGTCGACGCTCAGCTTATCGATGCCCTCCTGCGCCACCGCATTCCGCGCCGCCCTGATGGCCGGCTCGCTGGTGAGGGTGGCGTTGGTGGTGTGAACTTCCTGTGGATTGATCTCATTCATTTCTCGATGCTCCTTAGTTCATCCGGTCCCAGAAGGGAAGCTCGATGGGCTCGGTCTCTAGCGCTTGTTGCTGCGCGGAAGTGAGGAATTCCTTGCGCACGACGATGTGGAAGACGTTTTCGCCGAACCATTCATCCGACATCGTGGCAAAGCCCTTGCCGGGTACCTCATCGGCGTCGTCCTTGCGCGGCGGCTTGGTGCCCCAGGAGTTCTCCACGCGCCATGCCCGGGGTGCACCATCGATACCGGTCAGCGCCATCGCGTGGGTGGGCGCAGATTCGCCGGAGGTAAAGCGCTCCTCCTTGCTCATGGTGGAATCGATGCCGTAGAGGCCATCGGTATCGACGAGGCCTTCGTCCCACACCGCGTTCTGGAAGGAGAACTGGCGGTCGACATCGCAGCTAAACCACACCGGTTCGCCGGCCTCGATGCTGGCGCGTGCGGCGGCGCGCAGCTCGTCCACATCCACGTTGAGGTAGCCGGCGGTCTGCCCACCAGCGACGTTGTTCACGCCGGCGCTGGTGTAGAGGCGGTGCTTATCGTTGGTGCTACGGGGGTCATCGGCAAGCACGACGTACTCGTCCAACTTTGGCAGGTACTTATCCGCAAACTCGCGCGGGGTGGAGTGCACGCGGAAGAATTGATCGTCCTTGGTGCGGTAGCTCCACGTGAATTCCTCGGGCGGGGTGCCCAGGTGAATGGCGAGCACGCGTTGGATATCGGTGCGGGCTTGCTTGATAATGCCCCCGCGATCCCCCTCGCCTTCCACCGCACGGTGCGCGGCGCGGCGGATGATGGTGGCGATATCGCGGTTCATCTGGTCGGTGTGGCCGGACGAGTGCACCTCAGGCATGACCTCGGCCGGTACGGCACCGTACTTGTCCACGAGGTTGGTGAAAAATGACCACCAGCCGCCGTCATCGCCTGTGAGCTCGAGGGAAGTAGCCACGTCGCGGTCATCCCAGTCGGTGCCGTCTTCGGTGAGATCCAGCAGTTGGTTGAGCACGAAGTTGGCGCGCTCTAGTTTGTCGAAGTACTGCAGGTAGGTAAAGGAAAACTCAAAGTCATCGATATTGAGCTCCTTGGCCGCGCGGTGGCGGAACACGTTGAGCGCGGCAAACATCCAGCAGCGGCCGGAGCGCATCTGATCGCTGACCCCGAGGCTATCGAGCTTGACCTTGGTGGTGGGGTAGAGGGCGGTAATGCGGTCACGGTCAAGGGCCGCCTTGGCCACCCCTACGCTGGTAATGGCATTGCGCGCGATGCGCAGCTGGGAGTCTGCCGCAGCCTCCTCGCGCAATTGGGACAGGAAGTCATTGGTGAGCAAAGTCATATTCTCTGTTTTAGCAGATTGCGATCTCACTCGGGGCCGCTGGGTACTGGATGGCCGTTAGAGATCGCTACAAACCGCTATAGATGCTCCGCCAGCCGCGCCACGGCTTCGGGGCTTCCCACCTCTTCTGGGAGCCAGGGGATCTCGTGAACCGGGGTATCGGGAAGCTTATCGTGCAAGAGCGCTAGGGCCTCGTCCTCGGCGGCGCGGCGGGAGGCCAAGAACTCGCCTTGGTCCGCAGGCGTGCGGCGGTTGACCAGCATGGAGCCCACCCGCACGCCATTGCCGGTGAGATCCGCGTGGAACTCGGAAGACTCCAAGACGGGCAGGCGCTCGGCGGTGAGCACGATATGGAACACGGTGCGCTCTGAGGTCAGCGCAGCGCGCAGGTGCTCGAAGCGCTCGCGGCGCTGGAAGAGCGTGGCTCGGATTTCCTGATTGCGCCGGTCCACCGGATCGTTATCGGCACCGGACTCCGCGGACATCCCGCGCACCAGCGAGCCGAATTTATCGGATTTCTCGCGCCGGGCAAGCAGCCCATCGGTATAGGCCGCCATGATTTCCGGCAGGGCCATCAGCCGGGAGGTGTGACCGGACGGGGCGGTATCGAAGATGAGGTAGTCATACTCGTCCGCGTTAGCGACCAAGGTGGCCATGCGCTCCAAGAGCGCCGCCTCCTGCGTGCCGGGGGATTGCCGGGCCAAATCTAGGTGCTTTGTTACCTCGCCGTGCAAGTGCTCCGGCATGAACCGGCGCATCGAGGCGCCCACGGTCGCGAGGTGTTCCTCGGTAGCCCGGGCAGGATCGAGCTCGATGGCGGAGAGGGATGGGGTGAGGTGAGAGGGGGCATCGGAAAGCGTGGCATCAAAGATATGCCCCAGGTTGTGCGCCGGATCCGTGGAGACCAAGAGCACGTTTTGGTCCTGGGAAAGGGACAGGGCCGTGGCGGTGGCGAGGGTGGTCTTGCCCACGCCGCCCTTGCCGCCAAAGAACATGATGGGCGCGGTTTCTAGCAGCATTGAATATTCTCCAGGGGTGATTTATCCATGCCCATGCGCGTGTGCCAGGCGTGGAAATCTTCGTAGACCAGCGGCAATAGCTCCAGCGTGTAGTAGCTGGCGGGGTTGGGGATGCCGAGCGCCTCCGAGGCCACCAGCATCATAAATAGGTCATCTTCTTGCTGCTGGGCCTTGGCAAAGACGGCGCGGTACGGGGCCTGGTAGAACTCGTTGAGCCCCGCGCCGAAGGCCTTAAGCTTGTCGAGCATGCTGGGGAAGGGGAGCGTCGGCATCGTCATCGGTCCACTCCAGCGGCGGTTCCTTGCGCGCGTTGGAGATGGCGCCGATCGACTCCACGATGACCCAGATGGAGGCGATGACGATGACGACGTCCATGCCGAAGAGCAGCCAGTTCTGATCCGCAAGCAGCGATTTGAGCTGTAGCAGCGCTGCCCACAGCGACATGATGGTGACGAAGATGAGCGGGATGATAACCGGCAGGGTAGGCCGGCGCAGGTGGGTGAGGATGACCACGACGATGGCCAAGGATAGGCTGGCCATGAGCTGGTTGGTGGTACCAAAGAGCGGCCAGATGGTCATACCGCCGGAGCCGTCCGCACCCGCCGAGAAGGTCAGGCCGAAGGCCAGGCCCACCGCGATGATGGTGGAAACCAGCGCCGTGATGCGGATGCCCATGATCTCGCCAATCTCCTGGACCACGATGCGCTGCAGGCGCACGCCGGAGTCCATGGTGGTGGCGGCGAAGAGCACGGCCATCGTCGCCAGGATGGTGGCAGACAGCGAGGTGGGAATGCCCAGGCCCTCGTTCATCAGCGCGCCGCCGCCCTGCACGAAGGCGTTGACGCCGCCGGCGTTCCACTCGGCGTAGATTTCCTCCCAATTCGCCAGGGTCTTAAAGCCGGCGGTAGTGGCGATGATGGTGCCGAGCGCCAGCAGGCCCTCGCCCACCGCGCCGAAGTAACCCACGAAGCGAACGTCGGTTTCCTTATCAATCTGCTTCGACGAGGTACCCGAGGCCACGATGCCGTGGAAACCAGAGATGGCGCCGCAGGCGATGGTGACAAAAAGCAGCGGGAAAATGCCTGGGGTCCCGTCAGGAACGTTCTCGCGCACGGCAGGGGCGGCGAGCTCCGGACGGGTGATGAGGAAGGAGCCGTACAAAATGATAAGACCGACGAAAAGCTGCAGGCCATTGATGTAATCGCGCGGCTGGAGCAGCACCCACACCGGCAGCAGCGAAGCGATGAAGGCGTAGATAAATAGCAAGATGATCCACACGCCGTTGGCGGGAATGCCCAGGACCGTCTCCGGCAGCACGACCGGGAAGCGGTCACCCAGGACCATCAGCGAATACAGCGCCATCACGCCCACGAGGGACACTAGCGGCAGGTTCCAGTTCAGGCGGTAGATGGCCTGGCCGATAAGTAGGGCAACGGCAATGGCACCCCACGTGGGGATGACCGCCGAGGGCGTGGAGATGAGCAGGTTTGAAATGACCACGGCGAAGGCGGCATTGACCATGAGCAGCAGCAAGAAGATCACAATGAGGAAGAGGTTGCGCCCGCGCTTGCCGATGTAGCGCCCCGACAACGTACCAATCGACTGACCCTTGTGCCTTTGCGAGGCCCATAGCGCACCGAGGTCGTGCATGCCGGCGATGAAAACGGTGCCGAATGTGACCCACAGGAATGCCGGGAGCCAGCCCCAAATGACGGCTACTGCCGGGCCGATAATCGGTGCCGCACCCGCCACTGAGGTGAAGTGGTGGCCCCACAGCACGTATTTATTGGTGGGAACATAATCCACGCCGTCTTTGAGGCGGTGCGCCGGGGTGGTGTAGTTCTCAGATAACCGGAAGATGCTCTTGCCCAGGAACTTGGAATAGAGCAGGTAGCCGGCCAGCATCATCGCCACGCCGATGATGACAAGGATGAGAGAGTTCATGGCTGTGTCTCCATGCGTGTCGAAGGTGGGGTGTTGTGTATCACAGGCCTGAACAGTATGTCACGGTTCACGCAAATTCTTGCAGTGCGGGTGAATTAAGGGGGTGGTATCCCACTATGTGGACGCGGTGGAGGGGCTTATGCGTTCCTTTGCGCGCTCGGCGTGGCTTGGCGGACATATCTGGGCCAAATCGCGGGTAGCGGGCGGGATTAAAGGACCCTGCTGGCGCGGCATGTAGTCAGTAGTGCCGAAGTACCGTGGTTAACGGCGAAGGCTCAATCGACTGGACTTATGGAGGAGTCGTTATCTCGCTTCCTCCAGTTGGGAGCCCTTTGGTGGCGGCACTTGTAAATCTTGACGAAATATCTCAAAAATTTCCGAACAGCGGCTTTTTGGTTAGGTAGCGAATGATTCGATTTTCGGTCTGGCTAGTCTACTGGAGCTCGAATTCTACAACGTCAACTTCGTCTGTATCCGCTAATCCGGGGTAGTGAGTATCTAGAGCTTCGTGAAGCTCGGATAGAGAATTGAACCCGTCATTTTTAGCTTGCTTTTCCGACAGCAGCCCGCGCTGGGTAGATACAACGGCTGTGACCTGTGCGGGTAAGCTGACGACTTCCCCGGTTTCCTTCTCAAAGACTATTTGGGCTTTTCCTTCATTGAAGGGATCATCTACTCGGATTGTTTGACGCTTTTCTCCGCTCCGAATGGAATCCTCGTAGCCTTCCCACATGTAGATGCGCTGCTCTTTTTCCAAGTCTTGCAAGTTAAACGCGAATGGAAGAAGTTCTTCCACAGTGGGCGCAACGAGGCCGTTGCTTCCGCGCACAATACACTGGATAGATGGATCGACATCAAAAAGTACCTGGCGGCATTTACCACAGGGTGAAATTACTTGTCCGGTAGGTCCATATATGGCGACTACTGCTTGGATGGGATCCCCTGGATAACTAGCGGCATGGTTTGCTAAAGCAGAGACTTCGCCACAGGGGCCACCAAGGAAATGGTGTGCGTTTAAACCGAGAACGTGTTTTCCTGATTTGGTCAGGAGAGCTGCGGCTACGGTGTGGTCTCCTCCGTCTTGGAAGCGCTGCGCATGGGCGGCTGCTTTGGCTGTTAATTCCCGAAGTTCGTTAGTAATCACGCTCTAATGGTAGTAACTACTAGCAGCTTCGATCTGAAGTGTCCCAGATTTTCCCATCTACTCAAACGGAACAAAACCTGGGACACTTCAATGTCGGATATTACCTACCTGCGCACCGGTGAAGGATGGTTGTACTTGTGCGCGGTCCGCGACGGCCATTCCCGCAGGTTACTGGGCTGGGCTATGGATAGCGTGCAAGACACAAGTTTGGCCGAACGGGCCCTGCGGATGGCGTATACATTGCGCGGTGATGTTCCTGACGGGCTGGTGTTTCACGCCGACCGGGGAACACAATTTACCAGCGAACAACTCTGGGAGGCGTGCCGCAATCTGGGCGTTGCTCAATCCGTGGGGCGTACCGGGGTGTGTTTCGATAATGCGATGGCTGAGTCGTTCTGGTCGACGCTTAAGACCGAGTTCTACGACCGGAAGCGCTGGCCCACCCACGATGCTGCGCGTCAGGCTGTGGCTTACTGGATTGAAGTGGTCTACAACCGTCGACGCCGGCACTCCGCCCTCGGGATGGTCAGCCCTATCGATTTCGAGAACCATATCACCCAAACCGGAAACGAAGAAGAAATAGCTGCCTAACCACTAGGTAGCTTGACTACGTGCCCACGATTTGCGGGCAACCCCACTCGCATCTGACACTAGACAGTAAACTCTTATTAATATAAAGTAAGGCTATGCTAAAATCGTTTACAAAAGGGCGTGTAGTTCTCGCGCTCGTATCCGCCTTAGCTCTAGGGGCAGGCCTTGTGGCGTGTTCTTCTGATTCTTCTTCTACGGAAGAGAACGGAGATAAGAAGATCGAGCGAGTTGTGGCGCTCGATTGGCGCTACGAGGAAATCCTCAAGGCTCTCGATGTGACCCCAGTGGGAATCGTGGAAATCGGTAAGTCGGATGCGCCGACCACCTTGAAGGGTCAGCTGGAGCAGGCCACCTCAGTCGGCCAAGCCAAGCAACCGAACTTAGAGGTTATCCAGTCCTTGGAGCCAGATCTGATCCTGGCTAGCCCTACCCGTCAGGCCAATATCATGCCACAGCTAGAAGAGATTGCGGATACCGAATCCTACTCAGATGAGACTTACTCGGACGTGCTGGATTCGATGGATGAGATCGCGGCCAAGCTCGGTAAAGAGGAAAAAGCCAAAGAGGTCCGTCAGCGCATCGAGGACAAGATCGCTCAGACGAAGGACACGGTAAAGCCAGGCAGCCGTGCTGTTGTGGCCGGTTGGTCCAGCGAGCTGCTCTATACCTGGGTCAACCCTTCCTTCCCCCAGTCCCTGCTGAGTGAGGTGGGCTATGACTACGCCTTTGAAGGTGAGAAATCATCCATCGAATCTAAGACCGATGTAGCGGAGCTGACTGGAGATAAGCTTCCCGGTATGAAGGCTGACCGGGTCTTTATGTACAAGGACGTCGATGCGTTTAAGAAGACGCCCTATGTCAAAGGAAGCGGTGACATCGTAGAAGTAGATCAAGATATCTGGTCACGCGCCCGCGGGCCGCTTTCTGCTGAGCACATGCTCGATGACATTATTGCAGCTGAAAAGTAGTGGCACTACGAACTAAAACCGGTTCCTGCTTGGTCCTTGCCACCGCTGTCGCCGTGTTCGTGTGGTGGTGGCGGCTTCGCCATGTTCAGGTGCCAGTTGATGCCCCGTGGCTGGAAGAAGAGCTACATAGCGTGGCTTTTGACCGCCTTCTTGCTACCACGGTGGTTGGTATCGCGTTAGGTGTGGGTGGGCTATTGCTGCGCACGGCCACCGCGAACCCGCTTGCCGATCCGTCCATTACTGGTGTGAACTCCGGTGCGGCACTCGGTGCAGTCGCAACCGCAATGTTTATAGGAAGCGAAACCTCGAGCGTCGATCAGCTGCCCGGTGCGCTGTTGGGCGCAGGGATTGCTGTGGGGGTGACTGTGGGCGTCGGTAAGAGCGGTGAGATCCAGCGCATGGTGCTTGTTGGCGTTGCCGTTTCCACGCTGTGTAGCGCTTTGACCTCCATTTTCCTGGTAATCGATGAGGCTCAACTGGCTACGGTGATGTCATGGCTTTCTGGGCGGCTTGCAGGGGTGCGTCTGGGCGAAATTGTCCCCGCGCTGGTTTCCGTGCTGGTCGTGGTGCCCTTGACCTTAGTCAGTGCGAAAAGATTGGACTTACTCGTAGCTGGCGATGCCGTGGCCGGTGCTGTAGGAGCGAAGCCGGAGCGAATTCGATTGGCTGCCATTGTGGCGGCGGTAGTGCTCATTGCTCCGGCGGTGGCCGCAACCGGGCCGATTGGGTTCTTGGGGTTGATGGCTGCAGCAGTTGCGTGGCGGGTTTGTGGTCCGCATCACCGCGTGGGGTTGTGCGTGGCTGGAATTGTTGGAGCGGCGGTGCTCCTAGTGGCCGATTCGATTGGCCAAGCAATCTGGGCGCCGGCCGAGACCCCAGTGGGCATCGTGACTTCTTTGGCTGGCATGCCACTGGTGCTGTGGTCCGTCCATACGCTGGGGAGGAGCAAGCATGCGGCATAAGAGATTTATTGTGGTGCTAGTAGGACTCACCCTGGCGTTGGTGTGTAGCGCGGTTATCGGCATGGGCGTCGGTGCAGTGATGAAGCCGCCGGCTGAGGTGGTCACCGCTTTCTTTACCGGAGAGCCGCTCATCTGGAAGTACCGCGCCCCGCGGATCTTGGTGGGTATATGCGCAGGCGTTGCCATGGCCGTTTCCGGCTGCCTATTGCAATCCGCGCTGCGGAACCCCTTGGCCGCACCAGATACGGTGGGTATTACCTCCGGCGGTGGACTCGCGGCCGTTGCGGTACTCATGGGAGCAGGCGCCCTGCCGGCCCACCTGTTGACTTTTATTGTCTTTATCGGTGCGCTGGCAGGAACCGCGCTGGTTCTCCTCCTCGCTGGACGTGGGGCGAGTGACCCGGTACGCCTGCCGCTTACCGGGGTAGCGGTATCTTTTGGGCTGGGTGCAATCACCGAACTGCTGCTGGTGCGCGCCGCCCCAGAAGCAGGCGCGGCAATGACATGGCTGAAAGGTTCGCTTTACGCCCGCTCGCTTGGCGATGCCACCATTGTCGCTCCCTTCATCCTTCTCGCCCTAACCGTTGCGATGGTGGTGGCAAAACACCTGGATATGCTGGCGCTAGATGATTCCACCATGGCCGGTATCGGCGTCAGGACTAGGATGTGGCGCCTCATAGCCATCGCCTTGGCCGTCATCCTCGGCGCCGCAGGGGTCGCTGCGGCTGGGGTCTTGGGGTTCGCCGGGCTTATCGTTCCACATGCTGCCCGTTTGGTGGTCGGTACGAACCTGCGCCGGCAAATACCCGTGGCGGCGCTCGGCGGCGCGGTCCTTGTCACCGCATGCGATTCGGTAGGCCGGTGGGCCTTTGCGCCCACGGAAATTCCCGTCGGTGCGCTCATCGCGTTGATTGGCGCACCTTACTTCATTTTCTTATTGACTCGGCTCACCCGAGTGCGAAACGGAGGCTAGACATGACACTGACGTGTAGCGCATTAACCGTGGGCTACGGTGGTCCAGATGTGGTCAAGAATGTAAATCTCCACTTAGCCAGCGGTCAAGTAACTGCCCTTATCGGTCCAAATGGCTGCGGTAAGTCGACGCTTCTCAAGACCTTGGGCCGCCAACTTACACCCAGCTCAGGTGCAGCCTACCTCTTAGGAAAAGATATCAGCGAGTATTCCTCGCGCGCTTTTGCCCGGGAAGTTTCTTTCCTGCCACAACACCCCGTGGCCCCGGAAGGTGTAGTAGTGCGCGATGTCATCGGCTACGGCCGCTATCCCTATACGGGGGCGCTAGCAACGATGCGGGCCGGAGATCATGAAGCGGTTGAGCGTGCAGCCAGACGTGCTGGGGTGAGCGAGCTGCTTGAGACCCCCGCCGCAGACCTTTCGGGCGGCCAGCGCCAGCGCGTTTTCCTCGCTATGACGTTGGCGCAAGAAACACCAATTACCTTGCTTGATGAGCCAACTACTTACCTCGACCCCGCGCACCAATTGTCCATCTTGGATCTCATCCGAGATCTTAACCGTGCCGAGACTACGGTGGTCATGGTGGTCCACGATATGGTCCATGCCGCGCGTTACGCCGATCGAATCGTAGCTATGCGTGAGGGGCGCATTGTGGCCGAAGGGCCCACCGAGGAAGTTATGACCGCTGAACTCGTACGCGAAACCTTCCATGTTGAGTGCCTAGAGATGACTGATCCATCTACCGGTCGACGCTTCCCCATACCCATTTCCGTTCACGCTCCTGAACTTTTCGGACCCCAGAAGGAAGAAGATAAATCTCTTTAAAAGAACACGTAGTAATGGAAAACGATCTAGGCCATAAGATCGACTCGAACCGCACACTTATCTTTTGACAACTCCTTAGGGACCATAGTCTGCAAGAATGTTCCAGCCCGATCTCTCGGCACACCAACGGTCACTGGCCTGTAGTTAGAATCCACGGTTTTCGGGTAGGTGCCGTTGCGGTAACTGTCTGTTCCAGCAGCAGCTTTGCCTTCCCTATCGCCGGGCTCATAGCCAAGGTGGGCATCCATCTCAGCATTCAAACCTCTAGTGATCGAGACTTGCAACATGCCCCGAACCAGGTCGTTGGCATCCGTTGTAGACGTGCCTAGGTCATCAATCAGTTTCGCGATTTCAGGGTTAGCAAGAAGCTTCTTTTCAATCGCATCAATCTTGGCCTTATCAACTTAGATCTCGTCGTGCCACACTAGTCATTCTGGCTTATCTCCTTATGCAGGTTGGGAACCTACACACAAACCATTAGACACTCTCTCAATAGCGGCCACCGAATCCGCATAGGAGACTTTGACATGCGCAAAGCCACCTCCCCAATAGAACCGGACGAATAAAGGAAACAGCCGAGCCGACTCCGTCGGCCCGCCGCAGTACCAACTACCCAGAACACAGCAGTTCCGAGTCCCCAGTACACCGGTACCAAAACCTCGCATCTGACAGCGCTATCACCGCACGGTAATCCGTCGTAACCGGAGTCCTTCCGGTACGTGCCGCACCCGAGCGGTGTATCTCCCGGAATGAAGTGTCCCGAGCATTGTGAACTGCTACCGGTTTCATACTCAAGCGCTACCGGATGGTCACGACACTGCTACCAAATAGCCGGTCACAACAGATTCCATCACGGTGAAGTGCATGCCACATTGTCCGCACGCCTAAGATACCGTCATTATCCCGATGAATAGCACTAATGCGTTCAATTAGCACAACCGTCACGAAGGCGACGAGCACTTAAGCCCTCGGGCTTTGGACTGGCGATAACCACGCGAGGTGATAAACCCGCCAGCCCGGTTATTTTTCAACGTCTTGCAGATGAACTCGACAGAGAAACAATTCCGGTATTTATCGATGAACCGGATCATAATCGAGGCTTGGGGCCTGGTCGTGAGGCGAAAAAGCTGACGCGGCCTTCAGCAACTCGTTGGTATCTCGAAGCTGGTGATTTTCGCGGCGTAGCCTGGCATTTTCGGCAGCCACGTCTTCAGGAACAGGTTCTGGGGTTCTTCCTGCACGGCGAGCAGGCTTAAGTCCATTGACGAGCTGTGTGCCATGAAACCCCCAACTTTGGAGCTACTGCCTGGCATGCGGGGCGCATTGACATGTTTTCCGCCACGATGCGGTCCTCTACAAGACGAACCACACGGTCCTTTAAATCCTGATCAAAATTTTTCTTAGCATGTTCCAGATTTTCCCATCTACTCAAACGGAACAAAACCTGGGACACTTCATCATGGTGTGTACTTGCTGTCTGTGCGCTCTTTCGTTGCTTTGGCAGACATGGCTGGGCCAAATCGCGGGTAGCGGGCGGGATCGACTACCCTTGGCTAACGTGAGCGAGCAGAAGAATACTGAAGTAAACGATGTCCCTGAGCAGCTGCGCATCCGCCGCGAAAAGCGCGACCGCCTGCTCGAATCCGGCGTGGAGGCCTACCCGGTATCCGTCGAGCGCACCATCGCGCTTAAGGAACTGCGCCATGATTTCCGCGTAGTGGCCGAGGGCGAAGAGCCGGGCAATGAAGAGGGCGTGACCTACCTGGAGCCCGGCGAGGAAACCGAGTTCACCCACGCCATCGCTGGCCGCCTTATCTTCATGCGCAATACCGGTAAGCTGTGCTTTGCCACCTTGCAGGACGGCGATGGCACCCAGATGCAGGCTATGCTTTCGCAGGCCAAGGTGGGCAAGGAGCGCCTCGATGCCTGGAAGTCCGACGTGGACTTGGGCGACTTCATCTCCGTTAGCGGCCACGTGGTTGCTTCCCGCCGCGGCGAGCTGTCCATCATGGCTGAGGAATGGACCATGGCGGCCAAGTCCCTGCGCCCGCTGCCGGTGTCCTTCGCGGATATGGCTGAAGATACCCGCGTGCGCCAGCGCTATAACGACCTCATTATCCGCGAAGAGGCCCGCAAGAACGCCATGGTGCGCGTGAAGGTCATGCGCGCGCTGCGCAATTACCTGGAAAGCCAGGACTTTGTAGAGATCGAAACCCCGATGCTGCAGACCCTGCACGGTGGTGCGGCCGCTCGCCCGTTTATCACCCACTCCAATGCGCTCGATATTGACCTCTACCTGCGCATTGCCCCGGAGCTGTACTTGAAACGCGCCGTCGTCGGTGGCATCGACCGCGTCTTTGAAATCAACCGCAACTTCCGCAATGAGGGCGTGGACCGCTCCCACTCGCCGGAGTTCGCCATGCTGGAGACCTACGCCGCCTGGGGCGATTACAATGATTGCGCCCGCATGACCCGCGAGTCCATCCAGTCCGTGGCTCGCGAGGTCTTTGGTTCCACCACCGTCACGCTTGCCGACGGCACCGATTTCGACTTCGGCGGCGAGCAATGGCCCGAAATCGAGATGTATCCTTCCCTGAACGAGGCCTTGCAGCGCAAGTTCCCCGGTCAGCCGGAGGTCACCATCGATACCGACGTGGAGACCCTGAAGGGAATTGCCAAGGTCATCGGCCTCGACGTGCCGAAGGGGGAAGGCTGGGGCCACGGCAAGCTGGTGGAGGAAATCTGGGAGGTCCTGTGCGAGGACCAACTGGAAGGCCCCATCTTTGTGAAGAACTTCCCGGTGGAGACCTCCCCGCTAACCCGCCAGCACCGTTCCGAGCCCGGCGTGACCGAAAAGTGGGACCTCTACGTGCGCGGCTTCGAGCTAGCCACCGGCTATTCGGAGCTTGTCGATCCCGTCGTCCAGCGCGAGCGCTTCGAGGATCAGGCCCGCCTTGCCGCCGGCGGCGATGAGGAAGCCATGGTCTTGGACGAGGACTTCCTCGCCGCAATGGAACAGGGCATGCCGCCCACGGCCGGTACCGGTATGGGCATGGACCGCCTGCTCATGGCCCTGACCGGCCTCGGCATCCGCGAGACCGTGCTCTTCCCGCTGGTAAAGCCAGAACAGAAGTAGTCATACCCGGCGCCCACTCGGTGCCCGCCCACGCGGGCACACGTTAGCGCCCCGACACCGGCTGCAGCCTCCCTTTGGCTGCAGCCTTTTTCTTTGTCTACCTCTACCTACTTCCGCCTACATCTACGTACTTCTATCGACTTCACAAAAGTGCAACCTCCTCGGTGATATCTGAGTGAAAAATGCTACATTTCAGGGCCGAGTTTGCTCAGTTAGCACCGAGGACCTATTGCATAGGAGGATGCGCATCCGAGGTTGCACAAAAGAGGTTGTGCATCGAAGGCTGCACAATCGAAGCCGAACGGGAGACGTTGCGCATCGGAGGCCGCGCTGCGAGCAGTGGGCGGCAAGTGGAAAACGAGCCGGCGAGCGGCCTCAGGCACCATCGGTAGGAAGCGGGCCCGCGGAGCGGTCATCGCGCAGGCGCTTGATGATGTTCTCTGCAGAAATCAGGCACATCGGCACGCCGACGCCTGGCACGGTGGTCGCACCAGCGTAGTAAAGGCCGGTCACCTTGCGCGAGGCATTGCGCCCGCGGAAGAATGCGGATTGAAAAAGCGTATGCGCTGGCCCCAAAGCCCCGCCTGACCAGGAGTGATAGCGCTCGGCAAAATCGGCGGGGCCAAGGGTGCGGGTGATGGTAATTCGCTCGTGCAGGTCTGGAATCCCGGCGGTGGCCGATAGCTGGTCGATGGCTGCTTGAGCGATCGCCTTAACGCGTGGGGACGCCTCGGGATGGTAGGCATCGCCGTGGCCAAGGTCTTCTGCAGCCGGCACGGGAATGAGGAAGAAGAGGTTTTCGTGGTCCTCGGGTGCCACATCGGCGTCGGTGGCTGAGGTTTTGGATATATAGATAGACCGCGAGGCCCCGAGCGGGCGCATAGGTTCTGGTCCAGAAAACACGGCCCGGAAATCCGGGTCCCAGTCCTGGCTGAACAAAAAGGTGTGGTGAGCTAACTGCGGGAGTTTTCCCTGCACACCGGCGAGCACCACCACGGTGCCGAGCCCTGGATTGCGGCGGGCCCAGTAGCGCTCCGGATAGGTGCGCAGCTTCGGCGGTAAGAGGCGGGTTTCGGTATGGTGCAGGTCCGCAGCCGAGACCACAATATCGGCTTCGATGTGCCCGTTTGTTGTGCGGACACCGGTGGCGCGGGCGGAGGAACCGCCGGCGGTGGTTATGGCGGTGACCTCTTCGCCCAAGCGGAACGTGGTGCCAAATTTTTGGGCTTGGCGGTAGATGGCCTCGACTACGGCAGCGAATCCACCGCGCGGGTAGCGCACGCCTTCCACCAAATCGGTATGGCTGAGCAGTGAATATAGCGCGGGGGTTGCGGCAGGTTCAGAGGAGAGAAAAACCGCTGGGTAGCTCAGAATCTGGCGCAGGCGCGTATCCGAAAATTTCTCATTGACATAGCGCTGCAGGCTGCTGGTTAAAAGCGCCGCGATTCGCGCTAGCCGATGCCGAATATCACTATGCACCAGGTTCAGCGGCGCCGAAAAAGTGGTGTACAAAAAGTGATCGAGCGCTACCTGGTAGGCGTCGCTGGCATCTGCCAAATAGGTGCGCACCTGCTTGCCGGCGCCTGGTTCTATCGACTCGAAGAGTTGGGCCACGCTATCGGTTCCGGAGTGAATATCCACGGGGGTAGGTCGCGAGGCGCTGCCAGGAGTGGATGCGGTGGGGCTGCCGGTATAGACGCGGTAATCCGGCGAGAGATCCACCAAGTCGAGCTCCTCCTCTGTGGAGGTGCCGCAGAGGGAAAAGAAGTGGTCGAAGGCATCCGGCATGAGGTACCAGGACGGTCCGGTATCCCAGCGGAACCCGGCCTCCGTATAGCTGCCCGCGCGCCCGCCGACCTCGTCTAGGGAATCTACGACGGTGACCTCGTAGCCCTCTTTGCCCAGTAGGGCAGCGGTAGCCAGGCCGGCGATGCCGGCCCCGATGACAACGGCGCGCATCATATTCTCCTTAGTCTGCAGTCTTCTTCGGGGTCCTTCATCTACGCGTGAGCCCATCTACGCGCGGTGCGGGCGGCCAGCCACGCCTTGGTGCGATTCGGCACGGATATGCGGGTGGTGTTTAACTCCGCGGCGGGGGTAGCAGCGAGCCGGTTGGTGAGCTCGGCAAAGATATCGGCGGCCGCGCGCACGCCAACGCGGGCGGAAAGCGGCAAGAGGTTAATGGCTTCTTCGGCGGCGGCGAGCTCGCGGCGGATTTCGGCGATGAGGGCGGATTTGGCGGCCTCGGAAAGCACGCCACCAGCAGCCTGCGGGAAATAGGCCCGGCCGAGGACCGAGGAGTCCTCGCCCAGATCCCGCAGGAAGTTAATCTTTTGAAACGCGGAGCCCAAGTGGCGCGCACCGCGGTCCATCGCGGCGCGGTCGGCGGCAGAGACGGTCTCTTCCGCTAGGAAGACCTGCACGCACAATAAGCCGATGACCTCGGCGGAGCCGTAGATATACTCGGCGAGCTCGGAAGCGGAATACTCCCGCTGGTTAAGGTCCGCGCGCATGGAATCGAAAAAGGCCACGAGGTGCTCGCGCTGGAAGCCGCAGCGCCTGGCGGTAATGGCATAAGAGTGCACGACGGGATCGGTGTGCAGCCTTTTCTCCGGTGCCGCCAAGATAGCGGCCTCGTAGGCATCGAGCGCGGCGGCGGCATCGATGCGGGCTTGGTGCGCGGTGCCATCGACAAGCTCGTCCGCGATACGCACCACGGCATAAAGGTGGCGGATGTCTTCGCGCACCCGCCCGCGCAACAGGCGCGTGGCCAGGGTAAAACTGGTGGAATACTGCCCCATAACCTGCGCGGCCGCGCGCGAGGCCGCCTGGTCATAGCGAGTCAACATACTTGCAAAAGTAGCACGCGCCTGAAACACCCTAGCGGTTGGTGGCCCGCGGCTGGCCCTCGGCAAAGCCGGCGGCCGATTGCACGCCCACGGTGGCCCGCTCGTGGAAGCTTGCCAGCGAATCGGCCCCGGCGTAGGTGCAGGATGAGCGCACGCCGGAGATGATGCGGTCTACCAAGTACTCCACGCCGCCGTGCTCCGGATCGAGGTAGATGCGGGAGGTGGAGATGCCTTCCTCAAACATCTCCCGGCGGGCGCGCTCAAAGGCCTCGGTAGCGGAATTGCGGCCGCGCACAGCCCGGCGCGAGGCCATGCCGAACGATTCCTTGTAGAACGATCCATCGGCGTCTTTGTGCAGGTCACCGGGTGATTCAAAGGTGCCGGCGAACCAGGAGCCAATCATCACATTGGACGCGCCCGCAGCCAGCGCCAGGGCCACGTCCCGGGGATCGCGCACGCCGCCATCGGCCCACACGTGCGCGCCGACTTCGCGGGCCGCGGCGGCGCACTCCAGCACGGCGGAAAATTGCGGCCGTCCCACGCCGGTTTGCATGCGGGTGGTGCACATCGCGCCGGGGCCCACTCCGACCTTAATAATATCCGCGCCCGCCGCGGCCAGCTCGCGCACGCCGGCGGCCGTGACCACATTGCCAGCGGCAATCGGCAGGCCCAAATCCAGGGCCTTAACCTTGCGCAGCGCCTCCAGCATACTGTCTTGATGGCCGTGGGCGGTATCGATGACGAGGACGTCAGCGCCGGCATCGGCAAGCGCCCGCGCCCTGCCCTCAACGTCGCCATTAATGCCCACCGCGGCACCGATGTGCAGGCGCCCCTGCTTGTCGATGCCCGGCTTATACATCGTCGCCCGCAGCGCACCCTTGCGCGTCAAAATGCCCGCCAGCGTGCCATCCGGATTGACCACTGGGGCGAGCTTGCGCGAGGTTGTGCGCAGGCGGGTAAAGGCCTCCTGCGGGTCGATGCCTACCGGCAGGGTCACCAAATCCGTGGTCATGAGCTCGCCCACGGCGGTGAAATTATCCTGCCCGCGCAGATCCTTTGGCGTAATGATGCCCACGGGCAGCGCACCGTCGACCACGATGGCCGCGCCGTGGGCGCGCTTGTGCAAAAGGTTGCTGGCATAGCCCACCGTGTGGTGCGGCTTGATGGTAATCGGGGTGTCATAGACCAGGTCGGCGGCTTTCACCGAGGCGATCGTTTCCGCCGCGGCCTGCAGGCTGAGGTCTTGGGGCAGGATGGCCATGCCGCCGCGCCGGGCGATGGTCTCTGCCATGCGGCGGCCGGCCACCGCGGTCATATTCGCCACGATGAGCGGGATGGTATTGCCCGTGCCATCGGCTGCGGTGAGGTCGACCGCCTGCCGCGAGCCAACATCCGAGTGGTTCGGCACCATGAAAACATCCGAGTAGGTCAGCTCGTAGGGCGGGCAGGAATCATTGAGGAAATGCACTGTGGGATTGCCTAACGTGAATCGAGGGTGCAGGAAAAGACATCTAAATCATACGCCCCAAGTTTTGCAGGTTGAGCCAACTCAGTATCCTGATTTGGTGTCTCAGAATCCCGCCCCGAAAATCTCCGCAGAGGTCATAGCCAACCTCACCATCTTGGTGCTCTCCGCGATGGTGATGATTTTGAACGAAACCGCGCTTTCGGTGGCGCTGCCCACCATCATGGCGGATTTCTCCATCCCGGCGACTTCCGCGCAGTGGCTGCTGACCGGCTTCTTGCTCACCATGGGTGTGGTCATTCCCACCACCGGGTTCCTGATGGATAAATTCACCACCCGGCAGATTTTTGGCGCCTCTACCGGCGTTTTCCTCACGGGCACGGTGTTGGCGGCCCTCGCCCCGGCCTTTGGGCTGCTCCTTGCCGGCCGCGTGCTGCAGGCCGCCGGTACCGCGCTGATGATTCCCACCCTTATGACCGTGGCCATGACGCTGGTTCCACCGCAACGCCGCGGCACCGTCATGGGCATTATCACCGTGGTCATCTCCGTGGCGCCGGCCCTGGGCCCTACCGTCGGCGGGTTTATTTTGAGTATGGCGACCTGGCACGTCATCTTCTGGACCATGGTCCCGCTCATCGCCGCCATTAGCATCGCCGGCTACTTCCGCCTAGTCAACGTGGGTGAGCGCAGGGATACCCCGCTCGATATCCCGTCGGTATTCCTATCCGCCCTCGCCTTCGGCGGGCTTATATATGGCCTATCGTCCATCGAAAAGATGGTGGAGGGCGGCTCGCTTGCCGATGCCCTCCTGCTCCTCCTCGGCATCCTCGCCCTCATCACCTTTACCGTGCGCCAACTCCGGCTGGCCAAGGTAAATCGCGCGCTTTTGGATCTGCGCCCGTTCAAGGTCCGTAATTTCACCCTCGCGGTCATCGCCATGCTGCTCATGTTCGCCCTGCTACTGGGCACGGTGAATATCCTGCCCATTTATCTGCAGACCTCGCTGGCGGTATCCTCGCTGGTCACCGGCCTCGTAGTCATGCCCGGCGGCCTCCTGCAGGGCGGGATTTCCCCGATTGTGGGGCGGATTTATGATGCCTTTGGCCCGCGGCCCCTCCTGATTCCCGGCGCCATCATGTTTTCTACCGGCATCTGGTTGATGACCCTGCTGACAGAAAACAGCGAGGTGTGGATGGTCATCGGCATACATATCCTGTTCGCCGTGGGTATTGCGCTCATGATGACCCCGCTGATGACGGTCTCGCTGTCCTCGCTTCCCGATGACCTCTATTCGCACGGCTCCGCCATTCTAAATACGCTGCAGCAGCTCGCCGGCGCGGCGGGTACCGCCTTCCTCGTAGCCTTTTTGACCAGCGGCACCAAATCCGGCCAAGCCGAGGGCATGAGCGAGGCCGCCGCCACCGCCCAAGGCGCGCACTGGGCCTTCCTTTTCGCCGGCGTGCTCTCGCTTTTCGTGCTCGTGCTAGCGCCCCTGCTCAAGCGCGTGCCCGCCGCCGACTAGCGCCGTGACGTTGCACGGCGCCCGACGCGCCGAAGGATTGGCCTCCGCGCGGGCGTTCCCGGCTAGCCTGCTGCCGGTTTCCTTGCGGCACCTACTGCGCACACAGCGGCAGCTTGAGCCGCGCGGATTCGGCATCGTCGCCCCACACCATGAAGATGGACTGGGTGCCTTCCACAGCCATAACGTAGGTCTGCGGATCTGTTGAGGCCTCGTAGCTTTGGATGGTGCACTTATCATTAGATAGCTCTACCGGATCGGCATCCGGGAGGACCGCATCGCGTTCTTCCACGCTGGGGTAGTAGGCGGCAGTGTAGCTGAAGCCATCCCCCGAGCAGGTGATCTTCGCTTCTTGCCCGTCCTCTGGGGTGCGGGAGGAACACTCCGCGCCGAGCGCGCCGTCTTGGCCGCTGCGCGAGCCAATCAGGCTCGGATAAGCATCCGCTAGGTTCTTTTCCTTGGCATCCCAGCTGGGGTAGGACAGGAAGAACCACAACGCTCCCGCGGCGGCCACCGCGATGACGGCCAGAACGGAAATGAGCGCGATGAGCCCGCCCTTGCCCTTCTTCTTTGGCGGGGCCGCATTCATCGGTGGCATCGGCTGCTGTTGGTATTGCTGCTGGTATTGCTGTTGATACTGCGGTCCCGCCTGGTTCTGCGGCGGGAACTGCTGCTGCGGTTGCGGCGGGAAGTGTTGCTGCGGCTGGGGCTCGGGTTCCTCGGCCTGTACCGATGGGAATTGAGAGGTATCGAGATCGCGCTCGGGGCGCAGCGCCGCCACGACCTCTTTAGCGCTCGAATAATCCTCCTCCGGCGTGAAGGAAGGGCACGTGGCGGCGACGAGTTTTTGGAAGGCGCGGACGGCATCGGCGCCGGTCACGCTCTTCGCAGCTTTCTCGGCGGTTTCCTCCGCCGATTTCTCCCCATCGTTCTCGGCGGATTCCTCCGCCGTGCTTGCACCACCTGGACCCGCGGCGGCGAGGACGGCGACCTTATTATCCTCATCCACAAACACGCGATCGGCATTGAGCCCGTGGACGGCGAAATCCGCGCGGTTGCGGCTAATCAGGAAATCCACAGCGCCTGCCACGGGGGTGAGGATTTCTTGGGCGTGGGGTTTGGCGGGGGCATCGGCAAGCGCGGGTAAAGCGGTACCCGAGCAGGCCTTGCGGACTAAGAATTCCTGGCCATCCGCCGTCGTGCCGGAGCCCACCAGGGCGGCGAGCGCGGGGTGGTGCAGGCCGTGCAGGGCGGTAGAGGCCTTGACGATGCCCTTTGCCTTCGCCGCGAAGATCTCCACCGTAAATTCCTCGTGCGTGGAGCCATCCTCCACGGCAAAAAGGGTGGAATTAGGGCCCTCATCCAGCACTGCCTTTTCGTGCAGGTTGTGCTGGGAGGCAAAGAATTCGGGAAGGTGCGGCACGGCTGTTTTATTCCTTTGTATCTACGAGGCGACAGGGAGAATGAAGAAGATTCTAGGGCAAAAAGGCCCTGTTCGCTACCGGCGTACACCCATGTGAGCTGCGAGTATGGGCGGTTTGGGGCGTTTATAGGCCAATGGGGGCCAAAAAGAGGAAATCCTTTGGGGCGTGCGGCGTTACAGTGGGTACCACATTAGAAGCGAAAGTTTAGGGGAGTCATGTTCGAGAGGTTTACAGACCGTGCTCGTCGCGTCATCGTTTTGGCGCAAGAAGAAGCACGCATGCTTAACCACAACTACATCGGAACCGAGCACATCCTGCTCGGCCTTATCCACGAGGGAGAAGGTGTAGCCGCCAAGGCTCTAGAGTCCATGGGTATTTCCT
This sequence comes from Corynebacterium sp. LaCa_23, assembly GCF_058182375.1. Taxonomy (NCBI): domain Bacteria; kingdom Bacillati; phylum Actinomycetota; class Actinomycetes; order Mycobacteriales; family Corynebacteriaceae; genus Corynebacterium; species Corynebacterium sp. LaCa_23. The sequence continues at coordinate 2,128,570 of NZ_CP190825.1, read as the reverse complement.
TGGAGGACGTGCGCCGTGAGGTAGAAGAGATCATCGGCCAGGGCAGCCAGCCGCACACCGGCCACATTCCTTTTACCCCGCGCGCCAAGAAGGTCCTCGAGCTGTCCTTGCGCGAGGGCCTGCAGATGGGGCACAAGTATATCGGCACGGAGTTCCTCCTGCTCGGACTTATCCGTGAGGGTGACGGCGTTGCCGCACAGGTGCTGACGAAGCTCGGCGCGGATCTGCCGCGCGTGCGTCAGCAGGTTATCCAGCTGCTGTCCGGCTACGAGGGTGGCCAGCAAGAAGGCGGTGGCGACTCGAATCAGGCCCCAGGCCCCATCGGTGCGGGCGCAGGCTCCGGCGCCGGCGCTGGCGGACGCGGTGGTTCCGGCGGCTCGGGCGAGCGCTCCAACTCGCTCGTGCTGGACCAATTCGGCCGCAACCTCACCCAGGCGGCCAAGGACGGCAAGCTAGACCCCGTTGTTGGCCGCGAGTCTGAGGTTGAGCGCATCATGCAGGTGCTCTCGCGCCGCACGAAGAACAACCCGGTGCTCATCGGTGAGCCCGGCGTTGGTAAGACCGCCGTGGTAGAAGGCTTGGCGCTGGACATCGTCAACGGCAAGGTCCCAGAAACTCTTAAGGACAAGCAGCTGTACTCGCTTGACCTGGGTTCTTTGGTTGCCGGTTCCCGCTACCGCGGTGACTTTGAGGAACGCCTGAAGAAGGTTCTTAAGGAAATTAACCAGCGCGGCGACATCATCTTGTTCATCGACGAGATCCACACCCTCGTCGGTGCCGGTGCTGCCGAGGGCGCCATTGACGCTGCTTCGCTGCTCAAGCCCAAGCTGGCCCGCGGCGAGCTGCAGACCATCGGTGCTACTACCCTGGATGAGTACCGCAAGCACATCGAAAAGGATGCCGCGCTGGAGCGTCGTTTCCAGCCGGTGCAGGTCGATGAACCTTCGCTGGATGATACCTTCCTCATCCTGAAGGGTCTGCGCGATAAGTACGAGGCGCACCACCGCGTGTCCTACACCGATGAGGCGCTGCACGCCGCCGCGCAACTGGCGGACCGCTACATCAATGATCGTTTCTTGCCGGATAAGGCCGTCGACCTCCTCGATGAGGCAGGTGCCCGCATGCGCATCAAGCGCATGACCGCCCCGAAGGGCCTGCGCGAGGTCGATGACCGCATCGCCGAGGTCCGCCGGGAAAAGGAAGCGGCTATCGATGCCCAGGACTTCGAAAAGGCTGCTGGCCTGCGCGATGACGAGCGCAAGTTGGGCGAGGAGCGCTCCGAGAAGGAGAAGCAGTGGCGCTCCGGCGACCTGGAGGAAATCGCCGAGGTAGGCGAGGACCAAATCGCTGAGGTTCTGGCGCACTGGACCGGCATCCCCGTGCTGAAGCTGACGGAGAAGGAATCTTCCCGCCTGCTCAACATGGAAGAGGAGCTGCACAAGCGCATCATTGGCCAGGATGAGGCGGTCAAGTCCGTCTCCCGCGCCATCCGCCGCACCCGTGCGGGCCTCAAGGATCCGCGCCGTCCTTCCGGTTCCTTCATCTTCGCCGGCCCGTCCGGTGTGGGTAAGACCGAGCTGTCGAAGTCGCTGGCTAACTTCCTCTTCGGTTCGGATGATGACCTCATCCAGATCGATATGGGTGAGTTCCACGACCGCTTCACCGCCTCCCGCCTCTTCGGTGCTCCTCCGGGATACGTTGGCTACGAAGAGGGCGGCCAGCTGACCGAGAAGGTTCGCCGCAAGCCGTTCTCCGTGGTGCTTTTTGATGAGATCGAAAAGGCCCACAAGGAGATCTACAACACCTTGCTGCAGGTGCTGGAAGATGGCCGGCTCACCGATGGCCAGGGTCGCGTCGTCGACTTCAAGAACACCGTCCTCATCTTCACCTCGAACCTGGGTACCCAGGACATCTCGAAGCCGGTGGGCTTGGGCTTTACCGGCGCCAGCGAGAATGATTCGGACGCCCAGTACGAGCGCATGAAGGCCAAGGTCAACGACGAGCTGAAGAAGCACTTCCGCCCCGAGTTCCTGAACCGTATCGATGACGTCGTGGTCTTCCACCAGCTCACCCGCGAGCAGATCGTGCAGATGGTTAACCTGCTCATTGGCCGCGTGGGCACCCAGCTGGAGGAGCGCGATATGGGCATCGAGCTCACCGATAAGGCCCAGAACCTCCTGGCCCAGCGCGGCTTCGACCCGGTTCTTGGTGCTCGTCCGCTGCGTCGCACCATTCAGCGCGATATCGAGGACCAGCTCTCGGAGAAGATTCTCTTCGGCGAGATTGGCGCCGGCGAGATCATCTCGGTCGACGTCGAAGGCTGGGACGGCGAGTCCAAGGACGACTCCGGCGCTACCTTCACCTTCACCCCGCGCCCGAAGCCGCTGCCGGATGACATCGATGAGCCCTCGCTTGCCGATGCCTCCGTGCGCGACAACAACCCCTCCGAAGACGCCGCCGACGGTTCCGATTCGGATTCGGATTCCGACGGTGACAACGGCGACGGCAACGGCAACGGCGGCCCAGAGGGCGACGATCCGAAGGATGGTGGCCCAAAGGACGGCGGTTCCGGTTCCGACAACGACGGCATCGACACCAACGGCGAGCCAGACGTCATTTCCCCGGACGTGCCTTCGGAAAAGCCGGGCCTCGGCAACTCCGACGACGATGGCAAGAACCCGCCACCAGCAGGTGCTGGCCAGCCGATGTAACTAATCGGCCAAGCCCCGCCCCCGTGCGGGCCTGCATAAACCACCCACGGTTCCACCGCGAACCCTGGGTGGTTTTCGTATGCGCCCACCCATGGTCAATTTGCTCACCAACCGGGGCGGGGGGAATATCTCTGTTCGGCGGTATGGCGGTACAGCGGCCCGATGGTTCTGCGGCGCAGCGTCGTACACGGGGGTATTGCTAGAATGACCCGTTATGGGACTTCAATATCGTTCGCGCAAAAAGACCGGCAAGAATAGCTGGATAAACATTTCCGGATCCGGTGCCTCCATGTCCACGAAGATTGGGCCGGTGACCTTTAATTCTCGCGGCGGAATGTGGGTCAACCTCCCCGGCGGGCTGAACTTCCGCGGACGCTGGCGTTAGCGAGTCGCTGCGCTTTAACGCTGAAAGGCCCGCCGGGCGGTTAAACCGGCAGGTGGAAGAGGCCGGCGGAGTTTTGCTCGGCGAGGCCATCGTCAAGCAGCGAAGCCAAAGCGCGGGAACGCTGCGCGGCATCGGGCCAGACCACGTCGATAGCGGACTGCGGCACTGGGTGATCGGCGGCGCGCAGCACGTCCAGGATTTTGCCTCGCACCTGTCGGTCGGTCCCGGCAAATTTCTGCACGCGCTTTTTGGCGCGAGTTTGTTCCGCGGCGGAAGGCTCGGGGCACCCGGCGAGCTGCCAGGCACACGTCGCGCGCAGGGGGCAGCGCTTACAATCGGGATTTTTTGCAGTACACACCAGCGCGCCGAGTTCCATGAGCGCGGCAGAAAACCGCGGCCCGTTGCGCTCGGGCAAGAGGGCGGCCACAGCGGCGAGCTCGCGCTTGGAGGGCAACGGGGCGAGAAAGTTGCCGTCCTCGGCGCGGGCATAGACGCGGCGCACGTTGGTATCGACCACCGGCACATTCTGGCCAAAGTGAAAGCACGCCACGGCGCGGGCGGTGTAGTCGCCAATTCCAGGCAGCGCCAGCAGCTCATCTACGTCCGCCGGAACTTCGTCCATTACCCCCGCGCACTCCCAGAGCCGCAGCGCGCGCCGCGGGTAGCCGAGCTTGCCCCACGCGCGCAACACCTCGGCGCGGGAGGCCTGGGCAAAGTCCGCGGGGGTGGGCCAGCGCCGCATCCACTCCTCCCATACGGGGGCGACGCGCGCGACGGGGGTTTGCTGGCTCATGACCTCGGAAATCAGCACTCCCCAGGCGGAGGTGCCGGGGCGTCGCCAGGGCAAATCGCGTTCATTGGCGTCAAACCAGGAAAGAAGTGCGTGCGTATCCATCTCGCAGGACAGTCTAGGGCATTAAAATATACTTCATGCCATTAAGTAACGTTGCCCACGAGCCGCAGGCCGTCTGGGAGGCCCTCCAGGCCGGAAACCAGCGCGTCATCGACGGCACCATCATGGATCTCAACAAGATTTATGAGCGCGAGGGGCTCACCAAGGGCCAGGATCCCCGCGTGGTGGTCCTGGCTTGCTCGGATTCCCGCGCGCCCATCGAGCACATCTTCAATATCGGCTTTGGCGATGCCTTTGTCATCCGCACCGCCGGCCACATCCTCGACGCCTCCGTGCTGGCTTCCTTGGATTATGCGCTCGACCACCTGCACCCCAACCTGTTGGTGGTCCTGGGCCACCAGTCCTGCGGTGCGGTGGCGGCCGCGGTGGATTTTGTCCGCGGCGGCGAGCTGCCCATCGGCCTGCAGCGACCCATCATCGAGAAGGTCGCGACGTCCGCGTGGACTGCGGGGCCTGATGCCACGCTTGCCGATGTCGAGCGCCAACACACCCTCCAAACCGTCACCCAGGTCGTGGCCAGCATCCCTAATGTGCGCAAGCAGCTTGACGATGGCTCCTTCGGCATCGTCGGCGCCCGCTACCTCCTCGAGGACTCGCGCGTGGAGCCATTGTACTCTTACGGCGTTGAGTTGACACGCGGAGCGCGCTTAGCGGATCCTGGCGCGTCTACCACTTAAAATTGAGTGCGTGAACCAGAATAAGCCCCTTCCAGAAGAGATCTATAAGCGCCGCCGGGTTGCCGCGCTTATCATCGTGATCGTCCTGGCCGTGGTGCTAATCTGGGCGGCGGTGGCCGCCTTCGGCGGCGAAAGCGACGATTCCGTTGCCGCGTCCTCAGAGTCTTCGGCGGCAACCACGTCCGCAGAAACCACCAGCGAATCCTCCACCACGTCCGCGGATTCGACGAGCGAATCCGAGTCCGAGTCCGAATCCGATTCTGCCTCGGAGCCGGAAGCTAAGGATGGGGCATCGGAAAGCAAGGAGCCCGAGGAATCCGTGCACGCCGCGAAGGATACCTGCTCGCTAGAGGACTTGGAGGTGCGCACTTCAATGCTCAACTACTCCGTGCCGGACGGCGAACTGCCGAAGTTCTTCATGACCGTCACCAACCCCACTGCCGCGGATTGCAAGATCGACCTAGATGAGAACTCGCTGCGCTTCGAGGTCTACAAGATGACCGATAACCAGCGCGTGTGGTCCGATACCGATTGCTACGCCTCCGTGCAGACCGGTGAGCAGACCTTCCCCGCGGGCAAGGACCTGAAATTCGAGGCCGAATGGTCCCGCCAGGCGTCCGAACCGGGCAAGTGCACCGACCGCCCCACCGCCGAGCCGGGCGCCTACTTCGCCCACACGGTCATCGGCGATAATTCCTCCCCGCCGCAGGACTTCACCCTCCGCTAAGCGCGCGGCCTCCTTGCAGTCAGCCGCGCGGAACCAACCCGCTCGGAAGCAGCCCGGGCGGAAATAGGTCGCGCGGAAGTTTGCGCTGCTGGAGCGCCCGCCCCTCATCACCAGCAGGGCTAGAAAACGGCCACCGGTTACAGTTGGACTGCGGTTGGGCTACGGCTGGACCGCGGCGAGGGCCTCGCCGAGCGTCGCGACTTGCCGCACCTGCATGCCGTCCACGGGGTTGATTTCCCCGCGCGGAACAATCGCCCGCTTATATCCCAGCCGCGCCGCCTCCTGCAGGCGCCGCTCAACATTGGGCACCGGCCGCAGCTCGCCGGCTAGGCCGACCTCGCCGATGGCCACGGTCTTCGCCGGCAGCGGCTGCTCGTGCAGCGAGGACCACGTGGCCAGCGCCACCGCGAGGTCGGTGGCGGTTTCGGTAATCCGCATGCCGCCCACCGTGGCTACATACGCATCCTTGTCGTTCGTGCGCTGACCGGCGCGCGCCTGCAATACGGCCAGCACCATGGGCACGCGGTTGGCATCGAGCCCCGTGACCACGCGCCGCGGGTTCTTCGCCACGGGGTCGACGGTCAGCGCTTGGACCTCGGCAAGGATGGGCCGCACGCCGTCCATGGCGACGGTCACCGCGGAGCCATCCGGCGTCGTACCCCGGTGCGAAAGGAAGAGCCCCGACGGGTCCGCGACCTCCCGGATACCCCCGGCGGTTTGCTCGAAACAGCCCACCTCGTCGGTCGCGCCGAAGCGATTTTTCATCCCACGCAGCATGCGCAGGCTGGACTGGCGGTCGCCCTCGAAGTTTAAGACGACATCGACAAGATGCTCCAAAACCCGCGGTCCCGCCACGTTTCCGTCCTTGGTCACGTGCCCCACCAGCAGCACGGGGATGCCGGTGGATTTCGCCAGCGACGTCAGCGCCGCGGTCACGGCGCGCGATTGCGCGACGCCGCCGGGCACGCCTTCCACCCCCACTGCGTGCATGGTCTGCACGGAGTCCACGATGATGAGGCCGGGTTTGACGGCATCGACATGCCCAAAGACGGCGTCCAGGTTGGATTCGGCCGCGAGGTACAGCGATTCCTGCAGCGCCCCGGTGCGCTCGGCGCGGGCGCGGACCTGGCCGGCGGATTCCTCGGCGGTGGCGTAGAGGACGGTGCGGCCGAGCTGGGCCCAGCGGGAGGCGACCTCGAGAAGCAGCGTGGATTTGCCCACGCCGGGCTCGCCGGCCATGAGCACCACCGAGCCTGGCACGATGCCGGAACCCAGCACGCGGTCGAGCTCGCCGATGCCCGTGCGCACCGTCTTCGTTGCCTGCGCGCCCACCTGCGTGATGGGCTGCACCGGGCTCGCAGGCGCCACGCTCGCATGCCCCCCGCTTGCCGATGCCCCCGCCACCACCGGCGCCTTTTCCTCCATGGTCCCCCACGAACCGCAATCCGGGCAGCGCCCGAGCCACTTGGGGGAGACATAACCGCATTCGGAGCAGGTGTGGATGGGGCGAGATTTTTTGGCCATGATGTAGAGCCTAGAACGTGGCGGCCAAAACGACGAACGCGCCCGTACTCCGCAGAGTAGGGCGCGCGTGCGGTGGGCTATTAGTGGTGCGAGTGACCGGTGTTCGCGTCGGTGGTATAGCCCTCTGGGGATTCCACGTCGCGGTCGTACTTACCGGCCTCCATCTGGGAGGCGGCGACGGTGGCGTCGATCTCGATGGTGCCGTTGGAGAACTCGAAGGTTACCGGGCGGTGGCCGGCGTAGCCAAAGTCATCGTTATCCAGGTGGGTGGCCACGTACTGTACGGTCTCGGAATCGTGATCCGGGGTTGCGTCCAGGTTTTTCTGGGAGTCCGCCACGATGGAGTGATCGCGCTTGAGCGGCTGGGTTTGCTTCATCTCGACGGTCTGGCCGTCCACCTTCACGGACTTCAAGGTGATGACATCGGTTTCATAGCCCTGGTTGACGGCGTTGAACTTCAAAGCGGCGCCACCGTCTGGCTCGGCCAGGATGGTGACATCGCGGACGGCAATCTTATCGTCATCGGTGCTGGCAGAAGCACCATCAACCGCAGCTACCTTCTCTGCCGTTTGGGCGACGTGGCCTGCCGAGCAAGAAGCCAGCGCCAAAGCGGAGACGGCGGTAACGGAAATAATGGCACCGCGGCGGGCGGCGGACTTCAGGGACTGCACGTTGAGCATCCTCCATCAATTGCGATCTCAGGGCTTATCAAAACTTTAGCCTAGTCCCTTTTGATATAAAGTACACAGTTTCTCGCTAACCTAGCGGGTAGTCCGTGGGGGTAATCGGGGGCATCCGGTGGTAGGCATGTCGCGCGTGATAAAATGGCGGCCTTAGTTATCGGCATATTCACGGGATTATAAGGAGTGGCAATGGAATATAAGGTCGGCGAGGTCGTCGTCTACCCGCACCACGGCGCGGCGGTCATCGAGGATATCGAAACCCGCGAAATGGGCGGCGAAGAGCTGGAATACCTCGTGCTGCACATTAACCAATCCGATCTCGTCGTCCGCGTGCCCAAGAAGAATGCGGATAACGTCGGCGTGCGCGATGTCGTGGGCAAGGAGGGTCTGGAAAAGGTCTTCTCCGTGCTGCGCGATGAGGACGTGGAAGAAGCCGGCAACTGGTCCCGCCGCTACAAGGCCAACCAGGAGCGCCTGGCCTCCGGCGATATCAACAAGGTCGCAGAAGTAGTGCGCGATCTGTGGCGCCGCGACCAGGACCGCGGCCTGTCCGCCGGCGAGAAGCGCATGCTGGGCAAGGCCCGCACCATCTTGGTGGGCGAGCTGGCGCTGGCGCAGCCGGTCGATGATAAAAAGGCCGATACCATGATGGAAGAAATCGACGCCACCATCGAGCGCCACCGCGCCGCAGGTCTAGTCGATGACCAGTCCATTACCACCGATATCGACAACGACATCGATCTCGATGACCTCTCCTTCGACGACGAAGACTAAACCCCGCGTTATCGCCTTAATCGCCGCGGCCGGGCAAGGTACCCGCCTCGGCGCGGAGGTGCCCAAGGCCTACGTCGATCTGTACGGCCGCACCCTGCTGGAGCGATCCATACGCACCATGGCCAACTCCGGCCTCGTGGACGAGGTCATTGCGGTGGTGAGCCCGGCCATGGAGGGGGAAGCTGGGGACATCGTCAAGCGCGTGGGCGCAGATATCCCGGTGCGCCTCGTGCATGGCCGTGGCGAGCGCGCCGATTCAATTTGGGCCGGGCTGCAGGCAATTCCGGACGAGGATGCTGTGGTGCTCATCCATGATGCCGCCCGTGCGCTTACGCCCACCGCGATGGTCGAGCGCGTGGCGCGGCGCGTTCTTGCCGGTGCGCCCGCCGTCATTCCGGTGGTTCCCGTGACCGATACCATCAAGGAAGTTACCGGTAACGCCGTGGTTGGCACCCCCGATCGCGCCCGCCTGCGCGCCGTGCAGACCCCGCAGGGTTTCCGCCTCGCCGCGCTGCGCCAGGCCAACCTGGATTATTGGCGTGACCAGCCGGATTTCACCGCCACGGACGATGCCAGCCTCATGGAATGGCACGGCCAGCGCGTGGAGACCGTGCCGGGCGATATCCTCGCCTTCAAAATCACCACCCCCACGGACCTGACCCTGGCCCGCGCCCTTGCAGAGGAGCAGCATGACTGAGCCCATCATCCCCCGCGTCGGCATCGCGACCGACGCCCACCAGATTGAAGCCGGCAAGCCCTGCTGGATTGCCGGGCTGCTTTTCGATGACGCCCCCGGCTGCGAAGGCCACTCCGACGGCGACGTCGTAGCCCACGCGCTTGTCGATGCCCTCCTCTCCGCCTCCCACCTCGGCGATCTCGGCTCCTTCGTGGGGGTGGGCCGGCCCGAATACGATGGGGTCTCCGGCGCCCAGCTCCTGCGCGAGTGCCGCGAGCTGCTGGAAGCGGAAGGTTTTATCATCGGCAACGCCGCTGCCCAGCTCATTGGCCAGACACCGAAGATGGGCCCGCGCCGCGAGGAGGCTGAGGCCGTGCTTTCGGAAATCCTCGGCGCCGATGTGTCCATTTCCGCCACCACGACCGACCATTTGGGCTTTACCGGCCGCAAAGAGGGCCGCGCGGCGGTGGCAACGGCCGTTGTCTGGCGGCGTCAACACTAACCCCGCGCACGGGTGATTTAGACTGGGTGGCGTGAGTACTTTGCGCATTTTTGACACAGCCACCCGCAGCCAACGCGACTTCGAGCCGATTCGCCCCGGCCACGCCTCCATCTACTTGTGTGGCGCCACCCCGCAGGCGCAGCCGCACATCGGCCACCTGCGGTCCGGCGTGGCTTTCGACATCCTGCGCCGCTGGCTGCTCGCGCAAGGCTATGATGTCGCGCTCGTGCGCAATGTCACCGATATCGATGACAAGATTCTCACCAAGGCCGCCGAGAATAATCGCCCCTGGTGGGAGTGGGTGTCCACCTACGAGCGCGAGTTCACCAAGGCCTATAACCTGCTCGGCGTGCTCCCGCCGTCCGTGGAGCCGCGCGCGACGGGCTTTGTCACCCAGATGGTCGAGTACATGCAGCGGCTTATCGATGCCGGCTTTGCCTACCCCGTCCCCGCGCCTGCCCAAGACGCCGAAACCACCGCGCAGACCGATGGCGCATCGACCCCCGCCGATGCAGCCGGCTCCGTGTATTTTGACGTCGAGGCCTGGACCAAGGCGGAGGGATCCGACTACGGCGCGCTGTCTGGCAACCGCGTCGAGGAGATGGAACAGGGCGAGTCAGACAACGCGGGCAAGCGCAGCCCGCTGGACTTCGCCCTGTGGAAGGCCGCCAAGCCAGGCGAGCCGAGCTGGCCCACCCCGTGGGGCCGCGGCCGCCCGGGCTGGCACCTGGAGTGCTCTGCCATGTCGACGTACTACCTGGGCTCCAATTTCGATATCCACTGCGGCGGCTTGGACCTGCAATTCCCACACCACGAAAACGAGATCGCGCAATCGCACGCGGCCGGCGATAAGTTCGCCAATTACTGGATGCACAACCACTGGGTGACCATGGCCGGCGAGAAGATGTCGAAATCGCTCGGCAACGTGCTTTCCATCTCGAACATGCTGGAGCTCGTGCGCCCGGTAGAGCTGCGCTACTACCTGGGTTCTGCGCATTACCGCTCCGTGCTGGAATACTCCGAATCCGCCCTGACGGAGGCGGCGGCGGGCTACCGGCGGATTGAGGACTTCGTCAAGCGCTTTGCAGGCGTCGAACGAGGGGACTGGACGCCGGACTTCGAGGGCGCCATGAACGACGATATCGCCGTGCCCAAGGCGCTGGCCGCCATCCACACCACCGTGCGCGCGGGCAATAAGGACTTGGCGGCCGGGGACGAGGAGGCCGCTCGCGCGAAGGCCGCCCAGGTGCGCGGGATGGCGCACGTACTTGGATTTGACCCGCTGGAGTGGGAAGATGAAGGCGAAGCTAGCGGGGCAGACGCGGCGCTCGATGCGCTGGTCCAGGCAGAACTGGAACGGCGCACGCAGGCCCGCGCGGAAAAAGACTTCGCTACTGCCGATGCCGTGCGTGACCGCCTTACTGCCGCCGGCATCACCATTACCGATACCCCAGACGGCCCCACGTGGTCGTTGACCCAGCGCTAAGCAGTATTCTGCTGTTATTTCCGCTGGTTATTGAACGGTTTCCTCGAAAGGACTGAAACGATGGCACGAATCCATGGCCGCGGTGGCGCGGGCATCCGCAAGACGAATAAGAAGGGCGCTACCAAAGGCTCCGGCGGCCAACGACGCAAGGGCCTAGAAGGCAAGGGCCCCACCCCAAAGGCCGAGGACCGCGTCTACCACGCCAAGCACAAGGCGAAGCTGGAGCGCGAGCGCCGCAACTCTGGGCGTCACCAGAAAGAAACCGCAGAGATGGTGGTGGGCCGCAACCCGGTCATCGAGTGTTTGCACGCCAAGGTGCCGGCCACCACGCTTTACATCGCTGCCGGAACTCGCAATGATAAGCGGCTTTCCGAGGCCGTGTCCATGTGTAATACCCGCAATATCCCCATCATCGAGGTTCAGCGCCACGAGATGGACCGCATGACGGGAAATGGCATGCACCAGGGCATCGGCTTGCAGATTCCGCCGTACAAGTACGCCGCGGTGGAGGATTTGATTGCCAACGCCGCCGAGAACCCGCGCCCCGGCATGTTCGTCATCCTGGATAACATCACCGATCCGCGCAACCTGGGCGCCGTCATCCGTTCCGTGGCCGCTTTCGGCGGCGATGGCGTGATCATCCCGGAGCGCCGTTCGGCTTCTGTCACCGCGGTGGCCTGGCGCACCTCGGCTGGCACCGCGGCCCGCTTGCCGGTCGCCCGCGCAACGAATATCACCCGCACCGTGAAGGAATTCCAGAAAAACGGCTACCAGGTCGTCGGCCTCGATGCCGGCGGCGATCACACGCTGGATACCTATGAAGGCGGCACGGATCCCGTCGTCATCGTCATCGGCTCCGAGGGCAAGGGAATTTCGCGCTTGGTCAGCGAGACCTGCGATGTCCTCATGTCCATTCCCATGACCGGGTGGGTTGAGTCCCTCAACGCCTCCGTTGCCGCGGGCTCGGTGCTATCCGAGTTCGCGCGCCAACGCCGCGCCGCCGAAAAATAACCCATTCCCGCCGCGCCAGCTCGCCGCGACGGATAAGCGCCCCCCGCGTTCGGTGCTGGCAAAGTCGAGCGCGCAGAATCACCTCCACAGCCGCCGGTGCGGTTGTCGGCGCAGCTAGCGTCAAAGGCGCGCTAGGTCCTTTGCGGGCACCACCTTCTGAGTGCGAAACGTTGTGGGCCGCAACAATCAAGCGTTATCTGCCCAGGGTGGCAGCCATCGGATGGTTCCGTTGACCCGGGCTAAGTGCCCGCGCAGGGGCGGGGCGTTGGGATCATCGTCGTTCACGCCATTGTGGTACGGACAGGCGATGGTCAAGTTTCCCGGGTTAGTTTCGCCGCCATTTTTCCAGGCATTGAGGTGGTGAACCTGGCATTCATCGGCGGGATAATGGCACTCCGGCCATGGGCAGACCGGGTTTTCGGCCGCTGCCATCAGGCGTTGCTTTGCAGAAGCAAAGCGCGAGGTGCGGTAGAGGTTGACCGGACCTTCCACTGGATGAATGAGCGTGACGTATCCGTGCTCGGTAAACGCCCGTCGCACCAGTTCGGCGCCGGTCATCGTGGCGCCATTGGTCAGCTGGACCACGACATCGCCGTCAGAGTCAGAACCATGGGGAGAGTCAGGGCCAGAGTCAGCGCTGACGTCGGAGCCGAAATCGACGATGCGGTCGAGCTCATCGAGGCGAAGCACGACATTGGTTGTCACGCTGGGGCGGGCGGCGGCCTCGCCGTGGAAGATATTCTGCACGGAGGCAAGCGGGGCATCTTTATCAATCGCAGCGTGCATATCGGCGATATCGGCGGACGGGCCGGTAATGGACATGGTCCACGGGCCGTCGGCGCGGCGGTAAATCTTCACGCCGGGCTGGCGCTTAACGGGGCCTTTGAGCTCTTTGACGCGGGCGCGGCCCCGCTTATCAATATCCGAGACCTTCCCCTTCATCCCACACAATTCGCGCCGCAGCGCCCAGGCATCGCGCTTCTTCTTCAGCTTGGCGGCGTGGCGCTCGATGGTGAGCAAGGCCGTCAGGCTGTGCCCGTTGGCTCGGCTCGCGGCGATGGATTCGCGCTGCTGGCGGCGGAAGGCGGTGGTGCCGAAGTAGGTATCGGCAAGCGAGAGCAGGCGGGTGGCGGTGGTATCGGGGCACCCGGCCGCAATCAGCGCGCGCACAGACATGCCGTGGCAGTCGGCGATGATATCCATGCCGGGTGCCAGGCCCTTGAGAAATGTATGCAGCGCGTTCATGCCCCAGAGATTAAAGAGCCCCGCAAGCCCGCGCTAGCCGATGCCCCACCTCCCTGTGGACAACTACGCCTCCACGTCACCTAAGCCGAAAAATTCGCGGACTTTATCCACAGCATTGAAGGAATCCGTATTTGGCCCTATGCTCGCCGGCATTTCTTTGCTAGAGGGAATCACGTGCCCGAGGCCCTCCATGGTCCACAATTCCACGGGAAAGTCGCCGTCGTAGTAGGTGGACGTTATCCCGGGAATGGGCTGGCTTTCGCGGGGCGGGCGGCAGCCATTGGCGAGTGCGAAGTGTTCCGCGGTGGCGGGGGCAGAAAGCACACACCCGCGGGTTTGCTGCCCATCGATGGCGGCAAGCCCGCCATAATAGGGCGCAATCGGATCTTCGGTGCCGTGGATAAACAGCAGCGGGGTAGGCCGGTAGCCATCGGGGTGGGTGGGCGCGTGATTGGAACCCTCGCCCAAAGTGGAGGCGAAGACGCAGGCGCCGGTGAGGGTAAAGGGGGCATCGTAAAGCAGGCGCAGCACCATCTGCCCGCCATTGGAATAGCCGGCGGCGAAGGTGCGCGCGGTGGCGTACTCGCGCTGCATGGTCTCGATGAGGAAGGTGCTAAAGGCAACGTCGTCCACCCCGAGCTCGCGGGCGCGGACCGGCAGGTTGGCGCGGGTGTCGTTGAAGTGGTGGTCGATGCCGTCGGGGTAGACGATGAGGGTATTGGTGGCATCGGCAAGCGCGTCCACCGTGCCGTTGGTAAAGCGGCGGATGACGTTGGCGGACTGGTGGGAGCCGTGGAAAAACAGCAGCAGATCCGGCTGAGGCCCGAGGTGCTCGGGCTCGATGACGATGAAGCGGCGGGTGTGGCCAGCCACATCCGCGGTGCGGCGATGAATATGCATGCCCGCCGAGTTTAGTCGGCGTGGTGGGCCTCTGCGGCGCTGCGGTTATCGGCGTGGAAATGCTTGGCCGCTACCTCATCGCGGATAGCGCGCTTGCCCTGCCGCCAGCCGATGAACCGGCATACCAGGTAGATCACAAAAGAAATGGTGGTCACGAAGACGGAGACCGGCAGGCCTGGCGCGAGGGAGAGGATGAAACCGCCAACGGCGGAGACCTCGGCGAAGATGGTGGACCACAGCACCGCGCGCAGGGGCGAGGAGGTGATCTGTACGGCCGCCGCGCCGGGGGTGATAAGCAGCGCCATGACGAGCAGTGAGCCGACGATTTGCACCGACTGCGCTGCGGCGAGGCCGACGAGGACGGCGAAGGCGACGGAGATGGCGCGGGTGGGAACGCCGGCGGCGCGGGCCATATCAGGATCGGCGGAGGCGAAAAGCATGGGCCGCCAGAGGAAGCCGACGGCGGCGACGATGATGACCGTGGTGGCGGCCAGCAGCCACACCGAGGCGGAGGATACGCCGACGATTTGGCCGGTCAGAAGGGTCATAGCCGTATTGGAATTGCCGGGGTAGAGGTGCAAAAACAGCACCGAAAGGCCCAAGCCAAAGCTCATGACGACGCCGATGGCGCTGTCTTGCTGGCCCTTAAAGCCCAGCATGGCCAGGATGATGGCGGCGACGATGGCGCCGGCGACCGCGCCAAAGCCCAGGTTGAGGCCGAAGAGCAGCGCCGCGGAGGCACCCATGAGAGCCAGTTCAGAGGTGGCGTGGACGGAAAAGGACATCTGGCGCAGTACGATGAGCGAGGTCATCACGCCAGACAGGATGCCCAGCAGCGCGGAGGCGATGAGCGAAGATTGAACGAAATCCACGCTGAGCAAGTATTGGGTATCTTCCCAGAAATTAGACAACGATGAGCCTCCCGTCGACGTTTAAGACATTGACCTTGGAACCGTACAGCTCCGAGAGGACCTCGGAACGCATGACCTCATCGACCGAGCCGAAGGTGTGGCCGTTGGGCGCGATGTAGAGAACCTTATCCGTCACCCCGAGCACGGGGTTGATGCCGTGGGTGACAAAGACGATGGAGGTCCCGCGCTCGCGGCGCAGCGAGTCCAGCTTGTTAACCGTGGCGTTTTGCCGGGCGGGGTCGAGGGAGAGGAGGGGCTCATCGGCAAGAATGAGGTCTGGGTCATTGGCCAGGGCTTGGGCCTGGCGGATGAGCTGCTGCTGGCCGCCGGATAGCTGGCCGACGCGCCGGTCCCGCAGCCCCGTGGCACCCACCTCTTCCAACAGCTCGTCCACCCGTCCACGGGGTGGGTGCCGGTGCCGAAATACCCCGTGCGCCACGGAGAGCGAAACCAAGTCGCGGGCGCGCAGGGGAAGATCAGCGGGGAACATGCGCTGCTGGGGGATGAACCCGACCCGGCAGTTGACGTCGACGCGGCCGCCGGTAAGCGTGCGGGTGCCGAGGATGGTGCCCAGCAGGGTGGACTTGCCCACGCCATTGGGGCCCAAAACGGCGATAAACTCGCCGCGGTCCACGGCGAGATTAAGCTGTGACCACAGTGGATCCACTGCGGCCTCATGGAATTCAACGAGCACTAGTGCTTCCCCAGCTTGCTCGTGACTTCGTCGTAGTATTCCCAGAACTTCTTGCCGTCCGGCGGGGTCTCGCCGATTTCTACGATATCGACGTCGTTGTCCTCTGCGGCGGACTTGATGCGGCTTGCGGTATCGGTTTCGGTCTGGGGGTTGAAGATTAGGAGATCGACCTCGCCATCGTCAATGGCCTTGATGAAGGCGGCGACATCGGCAGTAGCGGGCTCGCCCTCAGAAATGGTGGCCTTGCGGTAGCCCTCTGGAGTGACGTCCTTGGCGTCGGTGTACTTCATGAGGTAATCGGCGATGGGTTCGGTCTGCGCGTAATTCAGGCCATCTGGAAGCTCGTTGAGCTTATCGCGCAGCTGGTCCACGTGGGAGTCGATCTTTTCGGTGGTGGCGCCGGCATTGGAGTATTCCTCGTTGATCTGGTCAGCGATGGAACCGGCGACTTCCTCCAAGGCGGCGGGGTCGTACCAGATGTGCTCGTTGCCCTCGATATTGGTGACCTTGTCCGGGTCATCCTTGGCGGTGGCCTTCGCGGCGTCGATGGTCATGACATCGGGGTCCTCGTCCAGCTTGCCGTGGTCCGTCAGCGGCAGAGCGGAGATGATGTTGTCTTGATCAGAAACGGCCTGGTAAATCCAGGCATCGTAGCCGCCGCCGTTGACCACGAGCATGTCGGCGTCGTTGGCCTTGGCTACATCGGCCGCAGTGGGCTCGAAGTGGTGGGGGTCGGTGTCGTTGCCTTTCACGATGGGCTTTACCTCGATGTCGACGCCGGAGGCGGTATCGGCCACGGCCTGGGCAACATCGGCCCAGATGGAGGTGGAGGCGACGATGGAAAGCTTCTTTTCGCCGGAGTCGCCGGAGCCAGAGTCGGAGCCGGAGCCGGAATCGGAGGAGCACGCGGCGGTGAAAAGGAGGCCACTTGCTGCGAGTAGGGCTGTTGTTGCGCGTAGTGACGTGTGCATACCCTCCAGTGTGCGTTTGCTGGCAATCGTTGTCAATTGAACATGCATTGAAAATCGGGTGGTGGGGCGCAGGGTAAGGTAACAGGCATGGTTAAACGCAGCCCCACCCGGAAGACACTGGCCTCCCTCGCCGCGGAGTTGGGGGTTTCGCGTACAACCGTATCCAATGCCTATAGCCGCCCTGACCAGCTCTCCCCGGCAACGCGCGAGCGCATTTTGGCCGCGGCCAAGGCGCGCGGGTACCCGGGGCCCGATCCCACGGCGCGCAGCCTGCGCACCCGCCGCGCCGGGTCGGTAGGCGTGCTGCTAACCGAGCACCTGTCCTACGCCTTCGAGGACATGGCGTCGGTGGATTTCTTGGCGGGCATGGCGGAGGCATCGGCAGGCGCGCAGACCACGCTGACGCTGATTCCCGCAGGCCCGGAAGGCGAGGCGGAGGCGACCAGCCTGGTGGGTTCGGCCGCGGTCGATGGCTTCGTGGTCTATTCGGTTGCCGCGGGCGATGCCTACCTCGCGGCCGCGCGGGGCCGGGGCCTGCCGCTGGTGGTCTGCGATCAGCCCACCGATGCGGGGCTGCCGTTCGTGGGCATTGATGATCGCGCGGCAATTGCCCCGGCGGCGCGTGCGCTTGTCGATGCCGGGCACCGCCACATCGGCATCCTCGCCATCCGCCTGCGCCTGCAGCGCCACGACGGCCCGATTTCCTGGCAGGAAGTCCAGGATGCGGAGATGCACGTGCAGCGCTCGCGGGTGATGGGTGCGCTCGACGTCTTCGCCGAGGCTGGTATCGCGCCCGAGTCCGTGCCCGTGGTCACGCAGCACATTAACGATGCCCATACCACCCGCGCCGCCGCCGAGCTCCTGCTCGAGGCGCACCCGGAGCTGACGGCCGTGTTGTGCACGACCGACTCCATGGCGCTCGGCGTGCTGGCCTATGCCCGCGAGCGCGGGCTGAGCGTGCCAGAAGATTTATCAGTGACCGGCTTTGACGGCATCGATGCGGCGCAGCGCCTCGACCTAGCCACCGTCATCCAGCCCAATAAGGCCAAGGGGGCTGCGGCCGGGCACATGCTGGAAAAGCTCATCGCCGGCGCGACAGATACGGCGGGCGCGGCCCGCGCGAAAGCGGGAGCCCAAGGCGCTGACGAGGCGCAGGCGGTGCCGCGGCGGGTGTTGCAGACGCGGTTCGCGCCGGGGAAGTCGGTTACTGCACCGCGGCCGCGCGGGCGGTAGCGAGCTCGGTGAGGAAATGGGCGACGGCGTCGACATCGGCAAGCTGCACGGCGGCGATGGAATCGCCTTCGCCCACCTTGACGCCCACGTCTGGCGGCTGGTGGAGGGCGCGGAAGCCGTCTTCATCGGTGACGTCATCGCCCAAGAAGACCATGGCGGTGGCGCCGGTGCGCTCGCGGAGGGCCTCAAGCCACGTGCCCTTGGTAGCGGTGGTGGCGGAAAACTCGATGACGGACTTGCCGGCGGTGCGAGGGAAACCGGCGGTATCGAGCGCCAAGCCCGCCTCATAGGCGGCCGCGGCCTGTTCTGGGTTCTCCAGCTCGAGCGAGCGCAGGTGCAGCACGCGCTGGAAGGGCTTGACCTCGAGTTCCGCGCCGGGGAAGCGGTCTATGATGCCGCGGATTTCTTCCTCCTTGCGCGCAAGGTGCTCGTGCATGGCGGGGGTGAGCTCGGTCTGCTGCCAGGAGGATTCGGCGCCGTGGGAGCCGCCGAAGAGGACGGGGTGGCGCAGGGGGCACACGCGCTGGAGGCCCTCGAGGTGGCGCCCGGACAGCACCGCGGCCGTGGTGCGCGGCAGGTGGGCCAATTGGTCGAGGGCGCGGGCGGCATCGGCATTGATTTCCACGTCATAAATGGCGGTGGCAAACGGAGATAGCGTGCCGTCAAAATCAGAGACCACGGCGAGCTCTTCTGCCGCGGCTAGGGCCTTAATGGTGGTAGAAAGCGTCATAGCCTCACATGCTACCCGCGGGAGACTAGCTTGATGGAGGGTGAATCTACCTCATCGGTATCCAGCTCCAGGATGAGCTGGTTATTGCTGTTGACGGTGTAGATAAAATCATTATCCGAGCTAATCAGGTTGCGCAGCAGGTTATCGGCCCATACGGAACCGCCCTCGCAGTCCTCATCGGTGTCGTCGTACTTGACCTCATCGAAGTGCAGCTTGTTGCCATCGCGGATATTTTCGCGCTCGTCATCGGCGGTGTAGCTCAGCCGGGCCGCAAGGCGGGTGCAGCCGGTGGTGCCCACCATGGTGGATTCGCCGAAGCTAAATTCCGGCGCGTGGGGAATCGACTCCGGGATGGTGGATGCCGCATCCGGCGCGATATTGATGGAGACGACCTGCCACTGCTTGTCCACAATCCGGTCATCGCCCGCAGGCTGCGGGGCGTCGTCCTCGGATCCGCAGGCGGTAAGCAGCGTAACGGCGCCCAGCGCGGCCGCTGCAGCGGCGCGTGCGCGGGGGTGGGAAGGAAGCATTAGGAGTCCTTTCCGTGCGGGTCGGTAGCTTGCGAAGCGGTTTCGGTCCGGGTAGTACGCAGGCAGCCCAAAAAGGACTGCGACCACAGCCGCACATCGTGGCTCATGACCTGTTCGTGCATGGTGAACATGCGCTGGGTCATGGTGAAGGGGGCATCGGAAAGCGCCCGCACGGCGTTGAGCAGGGCGCGTTTGACGGATTCGATGTCGAAGGGATTGCACAGGTAGGCCTCATCGAGCTCCGCGGCGGCGCCGGCGAATTCCGAGAGCACCAGGGCGCCGGAACCGTCATCATGGCAGGCCACGAACTCCTTGGCCACGAGGTTCATGCCGTCCTTAAAGGGTGTGACCAGCATGATATCGGCCATGCGGTAGTAACAGCGCAGCACGTCCTTGGGCACGCCGCGGTGCTGGTAGTGCACCACGGGGTGGCCCATGCGGGAAAAGCGGCCATTGATGCGGCCGACGGCCTCCTCGACCTGGGAGCGAGTGGCCTTGTAGTGGTCGAGGCGCTCGCGCGAGGGTGTGGCCAGCTGCACCAAGGTGACCTCCTCCGGATCCAGGGCGCCGGTTTCCAAGAGCTCCTCGAAGGCGGTCAGGCGCTGTAAGATGCCCTTGGTGTAATCGAGGCGATCCACGCCCAAAATGATGCGCTTGGGGCTGCCCAAATCCTTGCGCAATTGGGCCACGCGGCGTTTATCCTCGTCGCTAAATTGGCCGAAATCCTGCGCAGCGATGGAAATGGGGAACGCGCCCACGCCTACGGTGCGGCCGCCGGGGAGGCGGATATGGGCGGTGACATCGCGGGTGGTGGCCTCCCCGCGCACCTCGAGGCCCTGGCGGTGGGCCAATTCCAAGAAATTGCGGGCATTGGCCTCCAAGTGGAAGCCGATGAGATCGGCGCCCAAGATGCCGCGCACCGTTTCCTCGCGCCAGGGCAGCTGCCGGAAGAGATCGGGGGAGGGGAACGGGATGTGCAGGAAGAACCCGATAGTGAGATCGGGGCGCATTTGCCGCAGGATGCCCGGCAATAATTGCAGCTGATAGTCCTGCACCCAGACCGTCGCGCCTTCTGCAGCCACGTGGGCTACCTCGTCCGCGAAGCGGAGGTTGACCTCGCGGTAGGCATCCCACCAGTCGCGGTCATAGGTTGGGGTGACGATGAGATCGTGGTAGAGCGGCCACAGCGTGGCATTGGAAAAGCCCTCGTAAAAGGCCTCAAAATCGGATTCGCTAAGCCTGACCGGGTGCAATAACACCCCGGCCTCGGTGCGGAAGGGCTCGGGCGCGGCATCGGCGACGCCGGGCCACCCCACCCAGCAGCCCTGGTGCGCTTCCAGCACCGGCGAGAGCGCGGTGACCAGGCCGCCGGGCGAGGGCGTCCACGCCTGGCGGCCATCGGCCGCGGTAGTTAAATCTACCGGCAGGCGGTTTGCCACTACTACGAAGTCATTGCCGCGCTCACTCATAGCCCAAGACTAGCTTAAGACTTCTTGGTCGACTTCTTCGTTGCTTTCTTCGTCGACTTCTTGGTGGACTTTTTCGCCGCCTTGGTGGTCTTCTTGGTCGACTTTTTAGTGGACTTCTTTGAAGCCTTGGAGGTCGACTTCTTGGTGGCCTTCTTCGTCGACTTCTTTGGCGCGGCATCGGCCTGTTCTGCCAATACCTTCTTGTGTACCAGGCCCTTGGGCTCGACACCCAGCATGGACATCAAGGTCACGCCGCCCAAGAAGTCTTGGGAGTAGGTAGCCACCACGCGGCGGGCGGCGCGGGCAGTTTCCTCTGCCAGGGCAATATCTTGTTCTGCCTGTGGGTGCGTGTCTTGGACCTTGGGTGGCACGGCGAGTCCTCCTGAATGTTGGGAAAGCTATCAGGCTAAATATTGTACGCTACCGGCGGCGTCTAGGGCTCCTTGGGTTCCTCCCCGCCGGGCTTGGTGTGATCGGATTCCTCCGGCGCGGGCGATTTCTGGCCGGGCACCGTGTAGGTGGTGCGCTCGGTATCCTGCGGCTGGGCCGGCCACTGGGAGCCCGCCGGCCACAACTCCTCCGCGGGAGTGGTGCCTGGGGCGTGCTGCTGGGGCTGTGCCTGTTGCGGTGGCTTTGGCCCCAGCGTGGGTGGCAATTCGGGGCGGTTAACGCGCGGGGCGAAAGGGGACATCGGCACGCGCGGGATGCGCGGGGCCTTGCGCGCCAGGTTCGTTGCCTTGTGGAAGGAGAACCGGCCGATGCGCTTGAACGCGGAGTACGGGCGGAAGTACTTCGGGCGGCGCAGACGGCGGGCGACGCGTTCGCCAAAGACGACGCCGGCTGCCAGCGCGCCGGAGATGGCCAGCGCGGTAGCCAGGTTGGTAAAGCCGGTAATCATCTGCTCATTGATGGAGGCGTACATGCCGCGGTACAGCATGAGGCCCGGCAGCATGGGCGTATAGCCCACGATCATCGTAATGAGTGGCGGGATGCCCCACCGGCGGGACATCAAGCCGCCGGCTAGGCCCACCACGATGGCGGATATGCCGGAGGCAATCACCGGGCCGACGCCGAAGGGCACGACCACGAAGTAGTAGAAGACCATACCGGCGGCCGCCGTGAGGCCTGAGAGGGTAATTTCTATCCAATTAGCCCCGCAGGCCAGCGCGAATGCGGCCGAACCCGTGCCGCCGAGGAGCACCAGGAGGGGAATCTTGTGATAAACCGGCGGTGCCAAGGTGCCCATTGGCGGCAGGTCAAAGCCCATGGCGGAGGCCAGCTGGATGCCCACACCCACGCCGGCGATGATCGCGCCCGTTGATAACAGGGCAGAGAAAAAACGCGCGGAAGAGGTGACGGGGGAGCGGGTGATGCCATCGACAAGCGATTGCACCAGCGTCAGCCCCGCCACCAGCACGATGATTCCGGACGCAATGATCTGAGCCGGCGACATATTAATGCCGAAGGCGGCGGCAACGTTATACAAAATCGCGGCCGGAAAGACGGCCAAGAAGCCGCCGACGACGTTCTGGTAAAAGGGCGGCAGGCGGTAATTGGCCAGCCAGTCATTAAGCCCCATAATCAGCGCTGAGACCACGAAGGCAATGAGGCCGACGAGGAGATCGCCGCCGAGCATCATGGAAATCAGGCCACCCATGCCGCCCCAGCCGAGCATCACCGTGGACGGCTTATACGGCGCTGGCATGCGATCGATGTCATCCAGGCGCTTTTCCGCCATCGCGGGCGGGACCTTACCGGAGTGGATATCGCGGATGAGCCGGTCTACTTCCGAAAGCTTGGAAAAGTTCACGCCCACATCCGGCACCACGCGAAAGACGTGGAGGTTCTGGCGCTTATCGCCCGTGCCGATCGCGGTGTGGATGGTGATGGTATTCATCAAGATATCCACGTGGCAGTAGTGCAAACCGTACGACGACGCCGCCAGGTGCACCTGCGCGCGGGCATCCGAGTTGGCGGATCCTGCGCTAATGAGCAGCTCGCCGATGCGCGCGGCAATCTCCATCACGCCCGTGACCTGAGCAGCATCGGTCAGATCGACCGGGGCGAGTGGCGATGGTGGGGGTGCGGCTTTGGCCGCGTCAATGATGGCGACTTGGCCTGCGGATACGCGCAGGCGCTCCCGCATAGCGGACAGTAGTGACACGAAAATAACCCTCGAAAAAGCGGTGGGACACTAGTAATAATTTCAGCCTGAACTTTAACCCTTGTGGGGCGCAAATGCATACAAGGGGGACCGGCTTTCCACTTGGGCGAGGTCCTCGGGTACCATGCAACGAGCGGAAGAAATTCCGCGGTGCTGGAGTGGCGCAATTGGTAGCGCAACGCACTTGTAATGCGTAGGTTGCGAGTTCAAGTCTCGTCTCCAGCTCAAAAAATTACCCCCTAGCTGCACAAACAGTTAGGGGGTAAAAGTTTACAAGTCAGCCAGGTGGCTATTTATCCGCTACTTTGCGCTGACAGCGCCCCGGACTTCGGGTTATCGCGGAAGCACCAGGCGGTCAGTGCTGCGAAGACTAGGGCCAGGCAGGCAAGCCCGCCGACGGTGAGGAAATACGCGGAGTCATACGCCGCGGCGGCGGTGTCGTGCGTGGCGGGCGATAGGAGGGCGTCGGTGCCTTGCGGGGCGAGGGCATCGGGAAGCTTGTGCGTCATCAGTAGTGGCACGAGGGAGCCGGTAATGGCGATGGAGAGCAGCGTGCCGAATTCGTAGGAGACGGCTTCCACGCCAGAGGCCATGCCCGCGCGGTGGGAGGGGGCGGCATTGATGATGGCGGTGGAAGAAACGGACATCGAGGAGCCGGCGCCTAAGCCGGTGAGGATGAGGCCGGTAATAAAGACCGCGAGGTTATCGGCGCGGTCGGCCCAGATGATGCCCAGCATGCCGATGCCCATGCTGAGGAAACCGCCGCTGATAATGGGCAAAAAGCCCACGCGGTGCAAGACGCTGCCGCCCACAATGGCGGTGGGGATCGCCGCAACCGCCATGGCGGAGATGAAAAGGCCGGCGTCGAGGGGTGAGAGAACATCGACAAGCTGCAGCTTTTGGGTGGTAAGCAATTCAAGCCCCGTAAGGCCAAACATGGCGCCACCGGCGGTGAGCACGCCGCCGGTAAAGGTGGGCGAGTAGAAGATGTCAAAGGTCAAAAGCGGATCACTAAGCCGGGTTTGCCGGTGGGCAAAGGCTGCGGCGCCGAGCAAGAAAGCGGCAATGGAACAGACCAGCAGCGCGACATTGATTTGGGTGGCCGCCGCCGTTTTGATGGCCAGGACCAGGCTGGACAGGGTGATTAGCGCATAGAACGAGGAGGGGAAATCCCAGTGCTTGTGCGGGTTCGGTAGGTTGGGCGGGCCAAGGAGGAAGGTAAGGATAATGGCGATGGCCACGATGGGCACGTTGATCAAAAAGACCGAGCCCCACCAGAAATGCTCTAAGAGGAATCCGCCCACGGTGGGCCCTGCGGCAGCGCCCACGACGGCGACAGAACTCCAGATACCGATGGCTTTATTGCGCTCTACCTCATTGGGAAAGGTCAGGCGGATAAGCGCCAGGGTAGAAGGCAGCATGATGGCAGCACCCAGGCCCAACAAGGCGCGGCCGGAAATGAGCAACCAGGCATTCGGCGAATAAGCTGCCACGAGGGACGCGGTGCCGAAGGTGGCCAGGCCAATGAGGAACATCAGGCGGTGGCCAATGCGATCGCCCAAGGTGCCGGTGCCAAGGAGCAAGCCCGATAGAACCAGCGTATAGGCGTTGATGATCCACAATTGCTGCATGTCAGTGGCGTGTAGCTGCTGTGTGAGCTGCGGCAGCGCCGTATAAAGGATGGAATTATCCAAGCCCACCATGAGTAGACCCAGGGACACCACGGCAAAGAAGGACCACCGCTGCGCCGGGGTGGAAGAGGATTCCGCGGCCGCGCGGTGCGGGGGCTTAGTGGCGGTAGCAGGTGACTCGATGCTCATCGCTAGAAACCGTAGCGAAGCGGTGTGTGATATTTCAGGTTAGTATTGCCTTCCTCACAAGTAGGCGGGTGGTGTGAGTATGTAG
The DNA here is from genome assembly GCF_058182375.1 of Corynebacterium sp. LaCa_23. Taxonomy (NCBI): domain Bacteria; kingdom Bacillati; phylum Actinomycetota; class Actinomycetes; order Mycobacteriales; family Corynebacteriaceae; genus Corynebacterium; species Corynebacterium sp. LaCa_23. Next base: position 2,103,749 of record NZ_CP190825.1, on the reverse strand, counting down.
GAATAGCTGGACTTTCCTGCATGTTTAGTAGCACAGTGGTACTAGAACAGTTAAAGAGTTAAGGGTGATGTTTAATGGCACGCAATTACGCAGAACAACTTGTTGAGACGCTAGAAAAGCAGGGCGTCGAGCACATTTATGGCCTCGTGGGAGACTCCCTCAACCCGATCGTGGACGCGGTGCGCCGCTCCTCCATCGAGTGGATCCACGTGCGCAATGAGGAGGCCGCAGCCTTTGCGGCCGAGGCCGATTCCTTGACCACGGGCAAGCTGGCCGTGTGCGCGGCCTCCTGTGGCCCGGGCAATACCCACCTCATCCAGGGCCTTTATGACGCCAACCGCAATGGCGCCAAGGTGCTGGCCCTGGCATCTCACATTCCTTCTCGCCAGATTGGCTCCCACTTCTTCCAGGAAACCCACCCGGAGCAGATCTTCCAGGAGTGCTCCGGCTACTGCGAAATGGTCATGTCCGGTGACCAGGGCGGGGTAGTACTCCACCACGCCATCCAGTCCACCATGGCCGGCAATGGCGTCTCCGTGCTGGTTATCCCCGGCGACGTTTCTACCGAAGAGGTTGACGATGACACCTTCGTAGAATCCAAGATCTCCACCGGCCGCCCCGTGGTCTACCCGGACCCGGCCGAGGCCGCAGCCCTGACCCAGGCCATCAATGAGGCCGATTCCGTCGCCTTCTTCGTGGGCGCCGGTGTGAAAGATGCCCGCGAGCAGGTGCTGAAGCTGGCAGAAAAGGTCAAGGCCCCCATTGGCCACGCGCTCGGCGGCAAGATGTACATCCAGTACGATAACCCGTTTGACGTGGGCATGTCCGGCCTGCTTGGCTACGGCGCCGCGCACGAGGCCACCCACGAGGCGGACCTGTTGATCCTCTTGGGCACGGACTTCCCGTATAACGACTTCCTGCCTAAGGGCAATGTGGCACAGGTGGATATCAACGGCTCCCACATTGGCCGCCGCACCAAGATCTCCTACCCCGTGACCGGTGACGTTGCCGCCACCATCGACAACATCCTGCCGCACGTGGAGGAGAAGAAGGACCGCTCCTTCTTGGACAAGATGCTGAAGAAGCACTACGACAAGCTGGAGCACGTCGTGGAGGCTTATACCTCCAACGTGGAAAAGCACACTCCAATCCACCCTGAGTACATCGCGGACCTCATTGACCAAGAAGCCGACGATGACGCCATCTTCACCGTCGATACCGGCATGTGCAATGTCTGGGGCGCGCGCTACATCACCCCGAATGGCAAGCGCGAGCAGATCGGCTCCTTCCGCCACGGCACGATGGCAAACGCCCTGCCGCAGGCCATCGGCGCGCAGCAGGCTAATCCTGGCCGCCAGGTCATTACTTTCTCTGGCGATGGCGGATTGTCCATGCTCATGGGCGAGCTGCTGACGGTTAAGCTGCACCAGCTGCCGGTCAAGATGTTCGTGTTCAATAACTCCTCGCTGGGCATGGTCAAGCTGGAGATGCTGGTTGGCGGCATTCCGGAGCACGAGACCGACCACGAGTCCGTGGACTTTTCCAAGATCGCAGAAGCCGCAGGCATCAAGACCTTCCGCATCGAGGATCCGAAGCAGGCTCCAAAGCAGATCAAGAAGGCCTTGGCGTATAACGGCCCTGCGCTTATCGATGTCGTCACTGACCCCAACGCCCTGTCCCTGCCACCGACGCTGACCTTCGATCAGCTCCTGGGCTTCTCCAAGGCCGCTACCCGCACCGTCTTCGGCGGTGGCGTGGGCTCCATGCTGTCCATGGCCAAGTCCAACCTGCGCAATATCCCGCGCCCGCAGGACTTCTAAGCCGTAACTGCCAAATAGCGCGCTAGCCACGCTTTCTTTTCCTACCGCGGATTTCGGTCCGGGTGGAGAGGGAAGCGTGGCTTTTTGCTTTCACAGGTTTCAGCCAGAAACTTATCAGTAGGCTAGAAACTGGGTTTGCCATGATGGCTTAGTGAAGCTTGCACGCACGCAGGTGTGCAGATAACAGGAAGTAATAGGAGCTACAGGACGCATGGAAGACAATAAACTTGCCAAAGTCCTCGTCGTTGATGACGAGCCGAATATCGTGGAGCTTTTGACGGTATCGTTGAAGTTCCAAAATTTTGAGGTCTACAGCGCTAACTCGGGCAATGAGGCGCTGCGCGTGGCGCGCGAGGTCAACCCGGATGCCTATATTTTGGACGTCATGATGCCGGGTATGGACGGCTTCGAGCTCTTGGGCAAGCTGCGCCAGGAGGGCCTGGATGGCCCAGTGCTGTACCTGACCGCTAAGGACGGCGTGGATCAGCGCATCCACGGCCTGACCATCGGCGCGGACGATTACGTCACCAAGCCCTTTAGCCTTGAAGAGGTCATTACCCGCCTGCGCGTGATCATGCGCCGCGGCGGTGCCGCCGAGGAGTCTTCTAATGACGCCACCATGAGCTATGCCGATCTGACCTTGAACGATGATACCCACGAGGTCACCAAGGGCGGCGAGCTTATCGAGCTTTCGCCCACGGAGTTCAACCTCCTGCGCTACCTCATGCAAAACAAGGAAGTGGTGCTCTCCAAGTCTAAGATCCTGGACAACGTCTGGCACTACGATTTCGGCGGCGATGGCAACGTCGTGGAATCTTATATTTCTTACCTGCGCCGCAAGATCGATACCGGCGATACACAGCTTATCCACACCGTGCGCGGCGTTGGCTATGTGCTGCGCACCCCACGGTCCTAAACTGGCGTTTCGTAATGGCAGATTCACAGGAGAACCCCGCTGCGGGCAGGCCCGCGCAGGCTAGGTCCCAGCAAACCCAGCAGCCGCCCAAGAAGTGGCATGAGCAGCTGGACCAGCTGCCGCAGCAGGGGCAGGGAAAGAAGAAGCGCTCCAAGCGCGACTACATCAAGCAGATTCCGCAGGCGATGCCGCTTCGCACCTGGCTTGTGGTTCTCCTCGTGGTTATCTCCGGCCTCGGGTTAACGGGTTCGTCCTTTGCCGTGAACTCGATCATGCGCAACGTGCTCTATAACAACGTCGATAGCGAATTGCGCTCGGCGTCGTCCTCCTGGGCCCGCGATGTGGGCAATGACTTCTTCCTAGGTGATCACACCAAGCGCCCGCCCACGGAATACGTGGTGCTCAATTACCTTCCGGATGGCACGATTCGCTATTCCGGGCCCACGTCCACCACCCCGGATGTAGAGGGCGTTCCCTTGGGCGGGTACCCCACGACGGTGGGCTCGATTGAAAATAACACCAAGTGGCGCGCGCTGGCCTTTGCGGATTCCAATGGCGTTATCACCGTCATTGCCAAGGACATGACCCATGAAAAGGAAATCCTGCACGGCCTTGCCATGGTGCAGGTATCCATTGCGGCGATTGCCTTGGCGGCCATGGCCGGCGTGGGCTTCTGGTTTATCCGCAGGGCGCTGCGGCCGCTTCGGGTGGTGGAATCGACGGCATCGGAAATCGCGGCAGGCGACCTGGACAAGCGCGTGCCCGAATGGCCGCTGCATACGGAGGTCGGCCAATTGGCCGCCGCGCTCAATATCATGCTGGGCCACCTGCAGCGCTCTGTCGTTACGGCGCAGGAAAAAGAGGAACAGATGCGCCGCTTCGTCGGCGATGCCTCCCACGAGCTGCGCACCCCGCTGACCAGCCTGCGCGGTTACACGGAGCTCTACCGCTCTGGGGCGACAAACGATGTCGATCTGGTCTTTTCCAAGATCGATAAGGAATCCAAGCGCATGTCGCTGCTGGTAGAGGACCTGTTAGCGCTGACACGCGCGGAAGGTACGCGCCTGGACCTGCGGCCGGTGGATCTTCTGGAGCTTTCCCTTTCGGTGGGCTCGTCCGCGCGCGCCGCCTTCCCCGAGCGCGAGGTCAAGGTGATTAATAATGCGCAGTCCATCCCCGTGGTCAATGGCGATGCAGACCGCCTCCACCAGGTGCTGCTCAACCTGATTTCCAATGGCTTGCGCCACGGCGGCGAGGATGCCACGGTCACCCTGCAGCTGCGCCGCGACAACAAGGACATCCTGGTAGACGTCATCGATGACGGCAAGGGAATGTCGTCTGAGGACGCTGCCCACATTTTCGAGCGCTTCTACCGCGCGGATTCCTCGCGCACGCGCGATACCGGCGGATCCGGCTTAGGCCTTGCCATCGTGCATTCCCTAGTGGAACAGCACGGCGGCAGCATCAGCGTGGACTCCAAGCTGGGCCAGGGCACCACCTTTACGGTGCGCCTGCCCGCGCTGGAGGAACCAGAGGATTAGTCCTCGCGGTAGCCATCCTCGTTGGTGCCCAGGTGCTGGCGGATGCGCGCGGCCGCCTCATCCATGGCGGCATCGTCGGTGTCCTCGGCGGCATAGGCCTTGGAAAAGTCGTACTCTTCCATCTTCTCGGTGGGGAAGAGGTGGATATGGGTGTGCGGTACATCGAAGCCGGCGATGACGTAGCCGGTGCGCGGGGTATCGTACGCGTTCTTGATGGCCTCACCGATTTCTAGGGCCACCTCGTTCAGGTGCGTCCAGGTCTGTGGATCCAGGTCGGTCCACTTATCCACTTCCTCTACGGGCACGACCAGGGTGTGGCCGTAGCGCAGCGGCTCGATGGATAAGAAAGCCACGCAGGTCTTATCGCGGTAGACAAAGCGGGCGGGTAGGTCACCAGTGATGATTTTGCTAAATACAGAAGCCATAGCTGCCAGGCTACCCCCAGCTATGATGGTGGGCATGCGCATTCTCGTAATTGGTTCGGGCGGCCGTGAACACGCCCTCGTGAAAGGACTGCACGCTGATCCACAGGCTGCGGAGATCCACGTCGCGCCGGGCAGCGCGGCCATGGCACCGCTGGCTACCCTGCACCCGGAATACTCCCAGGTAGATGATCCAGAACGCATGGTGCAACTCGCTCAGGAGATCAATGCCGAGCTCGTGGTCATCGGCCCCGAGGTGCCGCTGGTCGCCGGTGTGGCGGATGCGCTGCGCGCAGAAGGCATCGCCGTTTTCGGGCCGAATAAGGACGCCGCCCAGATTGAAGGCTCTAAGGCCTTTGCCAAGGAAGTCATGGAGGCCTCTGGGGTCAAGACCGCCCGCGCGCAGCAGCTGCGCCCAGGCGCTAGCGATGCCGATATTGAGGCCGCGCTCGATAATTTCGGCCCGCAGTTCGTGGTCAAAGACGATGGCCTAGCAGGCGGCAAGGGCGTGGTGGTCACGAGCGAGCGCGCCGATGCCCGCGCCCACGTGGATGCGGTCTTAGGCGCCGGCAACCCCGTGCTGCTGGAATCTTTCCTGGACGGGCCTGAGGTATCGCTATTTTGCCTTGTCGATGGCGAGACCGTCGTGCCGCTGTTGCCCGCCCAGGACCACAAGCGCGCTTACGACAATGACGAGGGCCCCAATACCGGCGGCATGGGCGCGTACACACCGCTGCCGTGGCTTGGCAGGGACGACGTGCAGCGCATCGTCGACGAGGTATGCACCCCGGTTGCCAAGGAAATGGTGCGCCGCGGCACCCCGTATTCCGGCCTGCTCTATGCCGGCCTGGCCTGGGGTGAAGAGGGCCCAGCGGTGGTGGAATTTAACTGCCGCTTTGGTGACCCAGAGACCCAAGCGGTGCTCTCGCTCCTACAGTCCCCGCTGGCACAAGCGCTCAACGCCACTGCCACCGGCACGCTGGCAGAACTCGAGCCCCTTCAGTGGGAAGATGGCTATGCCATCACCGTGGTCATGGCGGCCGAGGGATACCCCGCCTCGCCCCGCAAGGGCGATGCCATTACGGGCGAGGGCCTCGAGGATCCAGAGCGCGTGCTGCACGCCGGCACGGAATACTCCAATGGGGCATTCCGCAGCAATGGTGGCCGCGTGCTCAACGTGCTGGGCAAGGGCGACACGCTAGACGCCGCGCGCGAGAATGCCTACGCCACCGTCCAGGGCATTGAGTTTGCGGGCGGGTTTGTTCGGGGGGACATCGGCAAGCGCGCGGCAGCCGGTGAAATTTCTATCTAGCAAGTAGCCACGGGGGAGGGCAGGCATGGAATAATGAGCCACGTGGCTGAGAAGAAGAATATCCCCAACGTCCTGTCCTCCCGTTATGCTTCTGCGGAGCTTGCCAATATCTGGAGCGCGGAGCATAAAATCATCCTCGAGCGCAAGCTGTGGATCGCCGTGATGCACGCCCAGAAGAACCTGGGCGTGGACATCCCCGCCAAGGCCATTAGCGCGTACGAGGCCGTTATCGAGGACGTAAACCTCGAATCCATTGCTGAGCGCGAGCGCGTCACCCGCCACGATGTGAAGGCCCGCATCGAAGAATTCAATGCGCTGGCCGGCTACGAGCACATCCACAAGGGTATGACCAGCCGCGATCTCACCGAGAACGTGGAGCAGCTGCAGATCCACACCTCGCTGGAAATCATCCGCGATAAGGCCATCGCCGTGGTCTCGCGCATTGGCCGTCACGCCGCCGAGTACCAATCCCTAGTTATGGCTGGGCGCTCGCACAACGTGGCCGCGCAGGCCACCACGCTGGGCAAGCGCTTTGCCACCGCCGGCGATGAAATGCTGCTGGCCATCGAGCGCGTGGAAGACCTGCTGTCGCACTACCCGCTGCGCGGCATCAAGGGGCCCATGGGTACCTCGCAGGACATGTTGGATCTCATGGGCGGTTCCGAGGATAAGCTCGCCTCCCTAGAGACCAATATCGCGGATTACCTGGGCTTTCGCCGCATTTTCAACTCCGTGGGCCAGGTGTACCCGCGCTCGCTGGATTTCGATGCCATCTCCTGCCTCGTCTCCCTGGGTACCGCCCCGGCATCGCTGGCCACCACCATCCGCCTGATGGCCGGCAACGAGACCGTCACCGAGGGCTTCAAGGAAGGCCAGGTCGGCTCGTCCGCCATGCCGCACAAGATGAACGCCCGCTCCTGCGAGCGCGTGACCGGCCTGCAGGTCATCCTGCGCGGCTACCTCACCATGGCCGCAGACCTCGCCGGCAGCCAGTGGAACGAGGGCGATGTCTCTTGCTCGGTGGTGCGACGCGTGGCGCTTCCCGATGCCTTCTTTGCCATCGACGGCCAATTCGAAACCTTCCTCACCGTGCTCGATGAATTCGGCGCCTTCCCCGCCATGATCGACCGCGAGCTGGAGCGCTACCTGCCCTTCCTCGCCACCACCCGCATTCTCATGGCCGCAGTGCGCGCCGGGGTGGGCCGCGAGACCGCCCACGAGGTCATCAAGGAGAACGCCGTGGCCGTGGCCCTGAACATGCGCGAAAACGGTGGCAACCAGGACCTAGTCCAGCGCCTCGCGGCAGACGACCGCCTGCCCATGGACGAGGCCGAGTTAGAAAGGGTCCTCGAGGATAAGCACGCCTTCATCGGCGCCGCCGAATCCCAGGTTTCCCAGGTCCTGCACCGCATCAAGGCCCTCGTGGGCGAGCACCCCAAGGCCGCTGCCTATACGCCGGGCGAAATCCTCTAGCGCCGTGCGCGGGCTTATGTGCCCGCGCACGCCCGCGCGTTATGATGAGGACCATGCGTCCTGAGCTTTCTTCTTATACCCATGTAGCCTCTGGCAAGGTCCGCGATATTTACGATGTGGACGACAACACCCTGCTGATGGTGGTCTCTGACCGCATCTCCGCCTACGACTTTGCCTTGGAACCGGCAATCCCGGATAAGGGCCGGGTTCTCACGGCCACCTCGAAGTTCTTCTTCGATGCCATCGATTTTCCCAACCACCTCGCCGGACCGCTCGATGATGAGCGCATTCCGGAAGAGTGCTTGGGTCGCGCCATGGTAGTCAAGAAGCGGGATATGCTGCCCTTCGAGTGCGTGGCGCGCGGTTTCCTTACCGGCTCCGGCTTGAAGGAATACCAGGCAGACGGCACCGTGTGCGGCATCGAGCTGCCCGCAGGCCTTGTCGAGGCCTCCCGCCTGCCCGAGCCCATTTTCACCCCAGCCACCAAGGCTGAGCAGGGCGATCACGATGAGAACGTGTCCTTCGCGCACGTGGCGGACAAGCTCGGCCGCGAGCGCGCCGAAGAGCTGCGCGCGGCCACCTTGCGCATTTACGCCAAGGCCGCCCAGCTTGCAGAAGAGAAGGGCATCATCTTGGCCGATACCAAGTTCGAGTTCGGCCTTGATGAAGACGGCACGCTCGTGCTTGCCGATGAAGTCCTCACCCCCGATTCCTCCCGCTACTGGCCCGCCGATTCCTACGTGGAAGGCGAGGTACAGCCCTCCTTTGATAAGCAGTACGTGCGCGATTGGCTGACTTCTGCTGCCTCCGGCTGGGATAAGTCCTCTGAGACCACCCCGCCCGCGCTTCCCGATGACGTCGTTTCCGCCACCCGCCTGCGCTATATCGAGGCCTACGAAAGGCTCTCGGGTGAGCGCTTCGCGGACTTCCTTGCGCCGAGTTCCTAGCCGGGGCTGGGGTTCTGGTCTTGCCCTGCCCGCCGTGGCCCGCTCGTCGCCTTCTGATGGGGCAAGGCAGCTGACGCGTACAGTGGTAGGGCATGAGTGATGAAAAGACGACCGCACCGGTAGCCCCAGTCCACCCCGTCAAGCGCGAATTTCACGGCCGCGAATTCGTGGATAATTACGAGTGGCTGCGCGATAAGCAATCGCAGGAAACCCTGGATTACCTCAACGCCGAAAATGATTACACCGCGGCGCATACCGGGCACTTGGATGCGATGACGGAAAATATCTTCCAAGAGATTAAATCCCGCATTAAACAAACCGATATGTCCGTACCGGCCCGCCGCGGTAAGTACTGGTACTACGGCCGCTCCGAAGAGGGCAAGAACTACGGCTATTCCTGCCGTATCCCAGTAGAAGAGGGCAGCGATCCCTGGACCGCACCAGTGATTCCGGAAGAAGGCAGCCCAGAGGGCGAAGAAATTATCCTGGACGCCAACGCCCTGGCAGAGGGCAAGGACTTCTTCGCCCTTGGTGCAGCCTCCATCTCAGATTCCGGCCGCTACCTGGCCTATTCCGTGGATTTTGCCGGCGATGAGCGCTTTGAGCTGTCCATTAAGGACCTCGAAACGGGAGAGCTCCTGGACGATCACCTCACCGGCATTTTCTACGGCGCTACATGGGCAGGCGATGGCTACATCTTCTACTCCACGGTGGATGATGCCTGGCGCCCAGATGCGGTGTGGCGCCATAAGGTAGGCACCGAGCAGTCCGTGGATGTGCGCGTCTTCCACGAGGAAGATGAGCACTTTAATGTGGGCATCGGCAGTGCCCGCTCCGATAAATATCTTTTCATTGGGGTGGGATCGAAGATTACCTCGGAAGCCTGGGTGCTGGATACGGAGGACCCCGAGGGCGAATTCCGCCCGCTGTGGACGCGCGAGACCGGCGTGGACTATGACGTAGACCATGCCGTGGTGGGCGGCGAGGACTACTGGATTGTCACCCACAATGCCACCGGACCGAACTTTGCGGTGGGCTATGCCAAGGTCGATGAGGAACTTCCCGCCCTGCGCGAGCTGCCAGAGCTTTTGGCACACGATGACACCACCCGCATCGAGGGCGTGGATACCTACCGCGACCACACGGTGGTGGGCTACCGACGCGGCGGCATCGGCCGCGCCGCCATCATGCGCGTTGGCGATGACTTCGGGGAATTCGAAGAGCTCAACTTCAACGAGGAACTTTTCACCGTCGCCGTGGCCGGTAACCCGGAATGGGACGCACCGGTCGTCCGCGTGAGCTACGTGTCTTATATCCAGCCCGCGCAGCTTTTCGATTACCGCGTGGATACCGGTGAGTACACGCTGCTGAAGGAACAAGAAGTCCCAGGCGGCTATGATCCGGATGATTATGTGGCCTACCGCATTTGGTCGACCGCAAGCGATGGCACCAAGATTCCGGTCTCCGTGGTGCACCGTTCCGACCTGGATCGCACCAAGCCCAATCCGACGCTGCTGTATGGCTATGGCTCCTACGAGGCCAGCATGGACCCGTACTTCTCCGCGTCCCGGCTTTCGCTGATGGACCGCGGCATGATTTATGCGGTCGCCCACGTGCGCGGCGGCGGCGAGATGGGCCGTCAGTGGTACGACGACGGCAAGATGTTGCAGAAGAAAAATACCTTCACCGATTTCATCGCAGTGGCCGATGATCTCATCGAGCGCCGCGTGACCACCCCTGACCAAATGGTGGCCGAAGGCGGATCCGCCGGCGGCATGCTCATGGGCGCCGTGGCGAATATGGCTCCCGACCGCTTTACCGCCATTCAGGCCGTCGTCCCCTTCGTGGATCCGCTGACCTCGATGCTCATGCCGGAGCTTCCCCTCACCGTTCCCGAATGGGAAGAGTGGGGCGACCCGTACCACGATCCGGAATACTACGACTACATGAAGTCCTACTCGCCCTACGAGAATGTTGAGGCCAAGGACTACCCGGATATCTTGGCTATCACCTCGCTGAACGATACCCGCGTGCTGTACGTGGAACCGGCAAAGTGGATTGCGCAGCTGCGCGCTACCGCCACCGGCGGCGAATTTCTGCTCAAGACGGAGATGGCCGCCGGGCACGGTGGCGTATCCGGCCGCTACGATAAGTGGCGCCAAAACGCCTTCGAATACGCCTGGACCATCAATAAGGCCACCGGCCTTACGGAGTAACCACGCCGCACAGTCACGCGCTGGCCGGCACCCTGGCCAGCGTTCTGGCCAGCGCGCGGATCTGGCGGTACTGTGCGATAATTTGAGCTATGACTAGCCACCTTCTGGTTTCTATCTCCAGTATTTTTGAGGACACTCGGAAGCAGGCTACAAGTTTCCTGTCGGTTCTGGACCGGGAGGAAATTCCCGTCTCCCTGCTCATCGCCCCGCATATTGATGGCAATTGGCACCTGGCCAAGGACAAGGACACCCAACAGTGGCTCAAGGACCAGGCGGCTGCTGGCCGTCCGCTTATCCTCAATGGCTTTGATCAAGCAGTGCAAGGCCGCCGCGCGGAGTTTGCCAACCTCAATTCACATGAGGCGAAGCTGCGCCTAGCCGGTGCGACCCGGCAGATGGCGCAGATTGGTTTCGAACCCACCATCTTCGCGCCCCCGCGCTGGCGCATGTCCCCCGGAACTTTGCAGGTCCTGCCCAAATTCCCCTTTGAGGCGGCGGCTTCTACACGTGGCATCTTGGAGGTGCCCACCGGGAAATTCCACCGAGCCCGCAACCTTTCTTTTGGTGAGGGTTTTGGTTCCGCCAAGTGGTGGCGCAAAAACATCATCCGCGCGGCAGAGCGCTCCGCCCAGCGCGGCAATACCGTGCGCCTTTCCATCTCTGCCCGCAACCTGGATGACCGCAAGGTCATTAAGGACTTTGTCAAGGCTGCTCGCCGCGCCCTCGACGCGGGCGCTACTCCCGCTGATTACAGCATTTACCTTCCGCGTTAGTCCGGCGGAGGTTTTATAGTAGGTAGCATGAAACGAACAGATGAACTAACAACGCAACAGGCGGCAGACTTCTTGAATGTCTCTCGGCCGCGTGTCATCGAGCTCATGGATGAGGGAACCTTGAAGGGGCATACAGAAGGTGCCTACCGCCATCTGTATGCCTCCAGCGTGCAGGACTTTAAACGCCAGAGAGACCTTAAGCAGCGTGCTGCTGCAGACGAGCTCGCGGTGCTTTCTGACGAGATGGGCCTGTACGAGTAGGCGCTCCTACTGGCTTAGGCCGTTAATGAAGTCCTTCGCCTGCTGCGGGAGCAAGCCCCAGATTCCAGCGGGGATGATCTTCTGCAGGTTGCCGGTGGCCGCCATGAAACCGGGGATAGCGAGAAGGCCAGCTAGGATGGCGAAGCCGATAATGGCGCCGGTGCCAAGTGAGCTAGAGCCGAATCCGAAGCCGGGGCCGTCGGTGTTGTCATCGTCGCCCTGGGCGTCGCCGCTTGGGGCGTCGGTGGATTCATCCTCGCCGAGCGTGAAACCGACCTTGACGGGATCGTGGTCGGAGGCGCGGAAGGGGGAATCGTCGTAGAAATCCACGGCGTTGTAGTTGCGGCGGGAGTATTCAAAGGCGACGGGTTCGTCGGCATTGATGTTCCACACTTGGGCATCGGCAAGCGCGCCCGAAGCAACCGCATTGGCTAGGACGTGATCTAAGGTGCCGAGCAGGCCGTCGAACTGGTAGGAGGTATCGGCGCCGTATTTTTCCGCAGGCATGGTAAAGCCGTCGTTGCGGAAGACATCGAGCGCGGTTTCGTGGGTGTAGGTATTGAAATCACCCAGGGCGAATAGCGGCTTATCCTTCCAATCGTCCTGCTTGTGCAGTGCATCGAGCACGGCCTGGGCCTGGGCGTTGCGGACGTTGGGGTTATTGCCCTGGCCGTCGCCGGAATCTTCATCGCCCTTGGCCACCGAGCCCTTGGACTTGAAGTGGTTGGCCACGGCGACGAAGGACTCGTCATCGCTATTGATCGGCTGGAATTCCTGGGCCAGCGGCTCACGGGCGGTGCCGGAAAAGCGCGGATCCTGGAAGATACGGGATTCGCCCACGGGCTTGACCACGTCCTTGTGATAAATGAACGCGGTGCGGATGACATCGGGGTGCGCAGGGACCTGATCCTTGGACGGGGAGGGCACGAAGGCCCACTTTTCGGAGCCCGCGGCTTCGTTGAGTTTTTCGGTCAGGCGTTTCAGCGCCTTATCGCGCTGGTCAAAGTCTCCGGTTACCGCGTAGCCATCTTCGATTTCGGAAAGGCCAATGACATCTGCATCCAGGCCATTGATGGCCGCGACGATCTTGCGCTCTTGGTCCTCTAAGGCGGATTCGGTATAGGCGCCGCGGGTCTTGCCGCGGTTGACGGTGACCTTATTGCCCGCGCGGTCGGTATAGGCGCTGCCGCCGAATTTCTCGCCCAAGGAGGTGAAGTAGTTCAGCACGTTGAAGGCGCCGATGGTGTATTCGCCCTTGACGTCATCAACGGCGTGCAGCTCTGCATCGCGGGATTCTTCCCAGGAGATGGGGAGATCGGCGCCGGCGGTTTCACCGGTGACCGGCTCGGTGGGCTGGAAGCGCCACTGATCGTGGGAGTAGCCCACGATGACCGGATGCTGGAATTCCACGGTATCGGTGGTGCGCAGGGATTTGATGGTCTTGCCGCCATCTTGGGCGATATAGGGCAGCGGGGTGTCCTTATCGGTCCTTAGATAATCGCGGGTGCGGCCATCATCTAGGGTGACGAGCTTTTCTGCGTTGTCCTTAGCCAGTTTTTGCAGATCGGAATTGGGGTCGGTGGAAGGGGAGTGGACATCGGAAGGCTGGCGGAAGGCCTCATCGCCCGGGGCGAGGCCGACCTCGCCGTATTGGTTGAGTGAGTAGTTATTGGTCACGGTGTGCGTGCCGGGCTGGATGAGCATGTGCTCAAAGGACTCGCGGGCGGAATCGCCTTGGGGCAGCTCGTCCACCGCGAGCGGGGTGACTTCCTCCAGTGCGGTATCGAGCTGCTTGAGGGAAGAAGCGCTGACCTGGGTGGCGCCGTAATACTCGGAGACCTGGCCGGTGACCTCAACGGAATCGCCGATGCTGGGGTATTTATCGGCGCCCTTTTTACCCATGTGCACAAATAGCGCCTGGGAGGCGTCGGTGGCTTCTTGGCCGGTGCCGCCGGTCTGGATGGTAAAGCCGTTTAAGCCACCTTCGCTCCACACGCCGGTGACAACGCCCTGGGTAGCAACGTTTTGGCCCTCGAGCGGCGAGGTATCGCCGGTGCCTTGGATTTCTGCAATCGGGGTTATGCCTTCGGGAGCAGGGAGGTTCTCGGAGCTGCCGGAGCCACCCGGCTGTGAGGCCGGGGACTCGTTGCCAGAATTAGTAGGGGAAGGCGTGCCGACGGTGAAGTCCGCGGAGTTGTCATCGGTATCGGCGCCCGCCGCGTTGCGGGAAGCGGAGGTGTCATTAGATAGCGCGCCGGTGGCAGAGCCTTCATACTTGGAGGCGGCGCCGTAACCTAGGAGGTCAATGGTGTTGCCGGTGGCATCGGCAAGCTGCACCGAGCCCTTCGTGCCGGACAGATTGACCTTGCCTTGCGCATCCGGGGTGGGAAGAGCCTGGGCCTGGCCATTGCCGGCGGCAGCCTGTACCAGGTAATAACCGTGGGGAGCGATGGTGCCGGAAAGTGTTATTTTGCCGCCGCTATTGCCATTGGAGGCAAAGTACTCCACGGACCAGCCGGTGAGATCGATTGCGGCATCGGTGGGGTTATAAAGCTCGATGAAATCATTGGAAAAGCTCGCGCCCTTGTTTCCGCCACCGCCGTAGACCTCAGAGATGACCGCGGTGGAATTATCCGGGGCGGCTATGGCGGAAGGCACCGCGACGGATAGGGAGAGGGTGGAAAAACCGGCAGCGAGGGCTACCCTGCCAAGGCGGCGAAGAGCCATAGAAGTCACCTTAATCATAGAGAAAGTTGTCATGGACGCCTTTTATATTTACTCGCTGAACAATCGGTGTACCCGGGACCGCTTTGGGTGGGTTTCGCGCGAGCAGGCGGTGAAACCTGGGTGCCGCGCAAAATTCGTTTTCCTGTTGGTCGTAATTTACGCGGTGTTTGCTTTGCTGGGGTGAAAACCCTGCAGTGGGGGTATATCTAGGGATTGGGCGGGGGTATGACTACACTGAATCGGGCAGACCTAAGCCCCATACAGTAAGGCAAAAATTTCATGGCTCGTGTAGTTGTCAATGTCATGCCCAAGGCGGAAATTTTGGATCCGCAGGGCCAAGCTGTCGTCCGCGCATTGGGTCGCATCGGAGTATCCGGTGTCAGCGATGTGCGCCAAGGAAAGCGCTTCGAACTCGAGGTAGATGACTCCGTTACCGCAGAGGAACTGGATAAGGTGGCAGAAACCCTGCTGGCTAATACCGTCATCGAGGACTACGAGGTTACGCAGCTGGAGGTCAAGTAAGTGACCGCAAAAATCGGAGTAATCACCTTCCCCGGCACCCTGGATGATGTGGATGCCACCCGCGCAGCCCGCACCGCCGGCGCCGAGGTCATTAACCTCTGGCACGCGGATGCTGATCTGCGCGGCGTGGACGCGGTAGTCGTGCCGGGCGGGTTTTCCTATGGTGACTACCTGCGCTCGGGCGCTATTTCGGCGCTCGCCCCCGTCATGCGCAGCGTCATCGACCGCGCCAAGGCGGGAATGCCGGTGCTCGGCATTTGCAATGGTTTCCAAATCTTGACTGAAGCAGGCCTCTTACCGGGCGCATTGACCCGGAATAAGGGCCTGCATTTTCATTGCACCGATACCTACCTGGAGGTGGAGCACTCCACCACGGCCTGGACCAGTGAGTTTGAAAAGGGCCAAAAGATTTTGGTGCCCGCCAAGCACGGTGAGGGCCGCTTCCAGGCAGGTGATGACGATATCGCCCGCATCGAAGGGGAGGGCCGCGTGGTCTTTCGCTATACCGATAACTACAACGGCTCCATCAACGGCATTGCCGGCGTGAGTGATGAGTCCGGCCGGATTGTTGGCCTCATGCCGCACCCAGAGCACGCCATTGACCCGCTGACCGGCCCATCCACCGACGGATTGGGACTTTTCGTATCCGCCATCAAGGCCGTCGCGGAAGCGCCGGCGGTTTAAGGAGGCCACCTACATGACCGTTTCTAATGACACCGTAGAAAAGGCGCAGTCCACCCCGGATGAAAAGCAGCCGTACGTGGAGCTTGGGCTAAAGGATGACGAGTACCAGCGCATCCACGATATCCTGGGCCGGCGCCCCACCGACGCGGAGCTGACCATGTACTCCGTGATGTGGTCCGAGCACTGCTCCTATAAGTCCTCCAAGACGCACCTGCGCTACTTTGGTGAGACCATGACGGAGGAGATGGGGGAGAAGATCCTCGCCGGCATTGGTGAAAACGCGGGCGTGGTGGACATCGGCGATGGCAACGCGGTGACCTTCCGCGTGGAATCGCACAACCACCCCTCCTATGTGGAGCCCTACCAGGGCGCGGCCACCGGCGTGGGCGGCATCGTCCGCGACATCATGGCCATGGGTGCGCGCCCGATTGCCGTGATGGATCAGCTGCGCTTTGGGCCTGCCGATGCCCCCGATACCAAGCGCGTGCTGCCCGGCGTAGTCTCCGGCGTGGGCGGCTACGGCAACTCCTTGGGCCTGCCCAATATTGGCGGCGAAACCGTCTTTGATGAAACCTATGCCGGTAACCCGCTGGTCAATGCCCTGTGTGTGGGTACGCTCAAGGTCGATGACCTGAAACTCGCCTTCGCCTCCGGCAAGGGTAACAAGGTCATGCTCTTTGGCTCCCGCACCGGCCTGGACGGCATTGGCGGCGTATCCGTGCTGGCCTCCGATACCTTTGAAGACGGCGCGGAGCGCAAGCTTCCTGCCGTGCAGGTGGGCGACCCCTTCGCAGAAAAGGTGCTTATCGAATGCTGCCTGGACCTCTACCACGCCGGCGTTGTGGTGGGCATCCAGGACTTGGGCGGTGCCGGCCTGGCCTGTGCCACCTCTGAGCTGGCCGCTTCCGGCGATGGCGGCATGGAGGTCAACCTCGATGCCGTGCCGCTGCGCGCGGAAAACATGACCGCCGCGGAAATCCTCGCCTCTGAGTCCCAGGAGCGCATGTGTGCCGTCGTGGCACCGGAAAACGTGGAGAAGTTCCGCGAAATCTGTGAGCACTGGGAGGTCACCTGCGCCGAAATCGGTGAGGTTACTGAGGGAGACCACCTGGTCATCCGCCACCAGGGCGAGGTCGTCGTCGATGCCCCGGCTGGCACCATCGCGGATGAAGCACCCGTCTACGGGCGCCCTTACGCCCGCCCCGAGTGGCAGGATGAGCTGCAGAAATACCAGGGCACGGACAAGCGCGGCCTGGTGGAATCCCTGCAGAAGCTCGTCTCTTCGCCGTCGCTGTGCTCGCGCGATTTCATCATGAACCAGTATGACCGCTACGTGCGCGGCAATACCGTCCAGTCCCACCACGCGGACGCGGGCGTGCTGCGCATCGATGAGGAGACCGGCCGCGGCGTCGCCGTTTCCGCCGATGCTTCTGGCCGCTACACCAAGCTGGACCCGAACATGGGCGCGCGCCTGGCCTTGGCGGAGGCCTACCGCAACGTCGCGGTTACCGGCGCGAAGCCCGTTGCGATTACCAACTGCCTGAATTACGGCTCGCCGGAAAACCCGGACGTGATGTGGCAGTTCCGCGAATCGGTGCATGGGCTTGCCGATGCCGCCGTGGAACTCTCCATCCCCGTCTCCGGCGGCAACGTCTCTTTCTACAACCAGACCGGCTCCGAGCCGATCCTGCCCACCCCGGTCGTGGGCGTGCTCGGCGTCATCGACGATGTTCACAAGGTTATTGGCAATAACCTGGGCACCGTCAACGAGAAGGAGGTCCTCATCGCCTTGGGCGAGACCAAGGATGAGTTCGGCGGTTCCATCTGGCAGCTGGTGAGCGCCGAGGGCGCCGATAAGGACAACCTCAACGGCCTGCCGCCGCAGGTGGATATGGCTAATGAGAAGCGCCTCGCGGACTTCTTCCACGGCAACGATCTGCTCACCGCCGCGCACGATGTCTCCGAGGGTGGCCTGGCCGTCGCCGCCTTTGAGATGGCTAAGCGCGCCGGTGCGCTTGCCGATGCCGCCGGCCTCGGCCTCGACCTCGATCTCACCGCCGTGCACGAGGACGCCTTTACCGCGGCCTTCTCCGAGTCCGCTTCCCGCGCGCTCGTGGCCACCACCGCGGACCGTGCCGATAAGGTGCTCGCCCGCGCGGCAGAGCTCGGCATCCCCGCGGCCATCGTGGGTGAGACCACCGAAACCGGTGCGCTTACCCTGGGCGGCGAATCCGTGGCCATCTCCCAGCTGGTTGAGGCATGGTCTGCCACCTTGCCTGACCTCTTCGGCCACGCCGTGGGTGCTAACTCCGTCGTGGAGTAACCCAGCCCCTGCCACCGCCTAGCTCAAGCCCGGCTTCGGCCGGGCTTGAGGAGCGTTTAGGCTAGCTCCGGTAATCTCGGCCGCCGCCCAATAAACAACGCCTTTCCTCTCTGATTCGAATCGTGATTTTTATAGTAGGAGTCCCATGAGTGCGCATTCCCGCCACCAAGCCTCCGCACCCGCGTCAACAGTGCTGCGGTGGTGCCACCATGGTATTGGGCTGGTATTTGGCCTAGTGGTCGCCATAATTTCCGCCGGAAAAATGAATTACGATGACTGGGATGCGTTATGGGTGGCGGGATTGCTCGTACGCGATGGAAACCGGGATCACCTCTATAGCATCAATGAACATGATTTCGCGATGCCCCGTGGTGACGTCTGGCTAGATACCATCGCTCACTCCGATGTCACTGGGTTTCCACACCCTTATGTTCACGCCCCATTTCTTGCCGATGTCATGAGCCTGGTCGTGCAAGTCATGAGTTTTGATGTCTCCGTGATAGTGCTCGCGATTGTTTCCGGTTGGGCGTTGGTGGTGCTGATAGCCTCCGCCTGGTTCTTGTGGTTTGAAGAAGAAATACCGACCATGACCCTGCTTTTCGGCATACTCTTGGGCTGGGTATCGACGGCTTTTCAGTCATCGTTGATTCTTGGCCAGACGAGCCCGTTGATCTTTGCGGGGGTTGCATACGGCCTTGCTGCGTCTCGCGTGCACCCAGTGCGCGCAGGAATCGCACTTGGGCTTGTATCTGCAGTGAAGCTAACCCCCATTGTCCTTGTGCTCATCTGCGTGGCATTTCCGCGGGCGCGGAAAACGGGAGTGGTAGCACTCGGGACAGGCGCCATCGCTGTGCTGTACTCAATCGTCGTTTCTGGCTGGAACGTATTTACCTCTTGGTGGGATACCCTTCAGGACATCATGGGATCAGTAATGGTCGCCCCCGTCAACGGATCGATCGCCTCCCAGCTCAGCACCAACCGCGTTGAAGATGACAACCTTCTTGTCACCATTGTCGATGATCCTTCACTGGCTGCCAGCATTATTCCGCCACTTGTCACCCTGGCATTGATTGCACTGGTTATTGTTACCGCTGTGCGGTCACAGGACCCGTGGCGCATTACTGCCGTCGGCATCTTTACGGTGCTTACAGCTACCAGCAGTATCTTGTGGGATCATTACGTCTTGTGTGCTGTATTGCCACTGCTAGGCGTTATGGCGCGCGGGCAGAATCGCATCATTTATGCCGTCCCAGTCTTGGGACTCTTCCTATTCCCGCCGCTGGCCAGGTCAGATTCTGATTTGTGGTTGCCGTGGTCCTCCTTCATCGCCTTGGCAGGCTTTGTCATCGCACTATGTATCGCGGAGCTAAGCCGGAAGGACGCCTTGCCTTTGCGGGACCGCCGCCTTTCCTTCAAGAAAGCGAGTTAGTAGGCGGCTTTTCTCCGCTAAAGCCGCCACCACGCCTCTCCGGAACCGAGGACTTGAAGATCGTTTCCCGGCTGCTATCCGCCCAATGATGGTGTATATCGACGGCGGCCAGTTGGTGCTGAATGCGCTTGCCGATGCCGCCGGCCTCGACCGAGCTTTTTGCTTGGTTTACGCTACTATTTAAGACCTACGGATAGTGAAGGAGGATCGTCATGGCACCTGTACGAGTGACGATTCAACCTGCTGTGCTGGCTTGGGCGGTATCCCGCACAGGGCTCTCACAATCCGCGCTACTCAAGCAATTCCCCAAAATCCAAGAATGGGAAGCTGGTGAAGAGCGTCCCACTCTAAAACAAGCGAAAGACCTAGCGAAGAAAGCTCACATCCCTTTCGGCAGGCTGCTTCTCGATGTCCCCACAGGCGATGGAGTTGAGGTCGCGGATTTTAGAACCGTGCGCAATGAGCAGCTCGATACCGTCAGCCCAGAGCTGCAGGAAGTCATGTTCGCTTCCCAGAGTCGCCTCGATTGGTACGCCGAATACGCACGGGACATCGGAATTGAGCCGCCGGAGCTTTTCCGTACCGCGACGATTTCTGAGTCTGCTGCGGTTGCCGCTAGTAGCGTTCGGGACGTACTCCGCCTCACTCAAGAAACACCTCTTCCCGGGCGTGACAAAGTTCGTGAATTGGTTTCATTGATGGAAGATGCCGGGATACTCGTCGCCCGAAACTCCATTGCTGAAAACTCCACCCGTAGGGCACTTAATGTAGAGGAATTTCGTGGATTCACCCTTGAGGAGGATGGCTACTGCCTAGTTTTCATCAATACTCGCGATGCCAAGACAGCCCAGCTTTTCAGTCTTGCGCACGAATTGGCGCACGTTGTGCTTGGTAAACCCGGAATTTCTGACCACTCGGAGCGCCTACAAACCGAGCAATGGTGTAATCAATTTGCTGCGGCTTTCTTGTGCCCGGGGCGTTCTCTGCGGGAGAACTCCTGCCCAACCAGTCAAAATTCTGTAGCTTCCCGCGTGGGGGAGAGGTTCTTTGAAACAGTATTGAGCGCTGCAAGATCTGGTGCGTTGCCAGAGAAGCAGGCCGCTAGGTTCCTCGGCGTATCTTCGTGGGCTTCCTATAAAGAAATTGTGCCGCTACCTGTCCAGTAAAAGTGGAGGCGTAGAAAGAATATCCCCGATATTGCGGGATAAAGATTCGTCTCAAAAGGTTGCGTCGAAGTTTCCTTATCTTCATTTGTATCGTCCTGAATGATACAAATGAAGATCATTAGATGATACAAGTGGAGGGTTGCGTCCGCTAGTGTGGTGTATCTGTAACCCGTGGTAAGCCTCGTGCCGGTGCATAATAAGGCGACCATCACGGGTACCTTTCGAATCAACTTCTACTTATCCTCGAAAGGAATGTAACCGCGATGGCCGCTAATCCCCATCATATCGATCCCACTACGTATCTGGAAGAATTGCTGACCCAAGCCTCCCCAGACTTGATGCGCCAGATGCTTACAGACTTCATTAAGCAGATACTTTCAGCCCAGGCTAGCACGGTCTGCGGCGCTGATTACGCCACGGCACCGCGTTTGAACTATTCGGAGTAGTTGGAAATGGTGGTAGATTACCTTTCTTTTCAAGCCAACCGGGGATCGGGCCCAAGGTCCTTAGTATGGAGAGTTAAGACAGGAAGTCGTCAGAGTATTGCTGAATAACCGAATCGAAATCTTGGTCGCGCTCGAATCCTAATTTTTCCATTCGCTTTACATCGAAGTTTCCGGGCCAGCTAGTAACAATGGAAGCTACACGTTCATTGGGCACATCAGAAGTTAAGGCTCTTGCTTCAGAACCCCCTACTCGTTCTAAGGATGCGAGCATTTCGCCTACAGTGACGCTGATTCCAGGAAGGTTCATGATCCGCCAGGAACCGAGGCGTGAGCTTTCAATAACTATTGCCCGTGCAATATTACGGATCGCAATCTGCGGTGAAGAGAGCCACATTAGCGTGTCATGTGGAACGGGAACTTCGGATGGAATCTCGTTGAGTGGCTCCCGGATAATGCCGCTGGCAAACGAGCTTGCCGCGGAGTTCGGCTTTCCGGGCCGTACAGAGATTGTCGGTAGACGACAGACGCGTGCATCAATAAACCCTTTACGGCTGTATTCGTTGACCAGGATCTCGCAAATGGCCTTGGTCGCACCGTAAGTTGAATCGGGCTGTGTGGCCCAGTATTCGGGCATTGTTTGAGGAAGCTCTCCGCCGAAGACGGCGAGCGAACTCGTGAAGATGAAGCGAGGTACAGGACTGTTTTCCAATTGACCGATGGATCGCGCCGCTTCAAGGAGAGTCCGAGTACCGTCAATATTTACGTGCATTGCAGAGTCGAAGTCCAACTCCGATCCTCCCGAAAGGACAGAGGCCAAGTGGACGATAGTGTCAGTGTCTTCGGTAACCGCTTGGCTCAGGGTGTCTTTATCCGTGATTTCTCCGGTGATTGATCGAACTCGCGGGTCCGTGACGCTAGTGGGAATGAGATCGAGAGAAATTACTTCATCCAGTTGAATTTTTCCAGCGTCAGCTTCGGAGAGGAGATGTTGAATGAGCAGGGTGCCGAGGAACCCGGCTCCCCCGGTAATGACGATATTCATAGTGGCTCCTTCGAGGACTGAAAAGTGGCAGGTTTGAGAAAAGGATAAATGCTGGGCATGCTCCAGTCGAGGCTTAAAGCGTATTTAATTATCGGGGTCGTACTAGCTGGGAAGTCGAAGTTTGCTGGTAAGGGCGTTGGAGACACGCCGGGCTTCAGTGCCTGAAAGCAACGGTCAGCATTAAAGCGAAGGTTTCTTTTGGATGGGTTTCCTTTTAGTTACTTTTCCGTAAGAAGTGATGTAAGAGTTGTCAGATCCAACATGTTATTGACTTCACAGCGGGCGCCCCTTAGGGTATCAAACATCTGATTGAAGAAACATATCGGGTGTTTTATCCGTTTTATAATGCCTCCCGGAAGCCATGAGGATCTTTAATGTCTCCAACTTTTCTTGTGACACTTGGTGTTGTCGCTGTAGCCCTCATCCTTGTCCTCATTATTAAAGCCAAGGTGCATCCTTTTCTGGCTTTGCTTTTTGTGTCCATCGCGCTTGCGTTAACAGCGCGCGTGCCAATTTCGGAAGTCGTTCCTCTATTAAAAGATGGTATGGGCGGCACCCTTGGCGGAGTTGCGCTCATAGTGACGCTCGGCGCTATGTTAGGCCGAATTGTTGAGGTGTCTGGCGGTGCAGATGTACTCGCTCGAGCCCTCGAGAAAAACTTTGGCGAGAAGCGTGCGCCTTGGGCATTGGGTGTTGCCTCCTTCATCTTTGGTATTCCTGTGTTCGTGGATGTGGCGACGATTGTGTTGGTTCCAATTGCCATCGCTGTCGCTCGGCGAATGAGTGGCAAAGTTAACATGCTTGCTTTTGCGCTTCCGGTCGTTTCTGCCCTGCTTGCTGTCCATGTGGTTCTGCCCCCTCATCCCGGCATTGTTGGTGCTTCGGAATTGATGCAAGCAGATGTGGGATTAGTTCTTCTTATCGGATTTATTCCCGTATTCGTGATGTGGTTTGTGGGACAGGTTTTGTCCGGATATGTGGCAGGAAAAGTGTTTTCACCAGTTCCTGTACTTGGTACTCAAGCGGCTGGTGCAGCTGTGAACGAGAAAAATGGCACGGAACGTGAGCAAGCTCCGTCTGTCGGACTTGTCTTGGCTGCGATTATCCTTCCTCTTGCGCTGATTATGGGAGGCACAGTTTCTAAATTGGTGCTACCTGAAGGAAACTCCATTCGAGATTTTCTTGGATTCATTGGAGATTCCCCTATCGCCCTGTTCATCGGTGTAATTTTCGCTATCGCAACGCTAGGGATTGCTCGTGGATGGGGTAAAGAAAAAATCGAGGACGTCGTAGCGTCTGCTCTTCCAGCCACTGCAGCTGTGATCCTTATTACCGGTGCTGGTGGAATGTTTGCCAAAGTTCTTACTGAGACTGGGGTGGCTGACGCTGTCGCAGATCTACTGGTTTCCACGGGCTTGCCAGTTCTGGTGCTGGCTTGGATGCTTGCAGCATTTCTCCGTGCCGCTCAAGGCTCCGCGACCGTGGCAGCCCTCACCACTGCGCCACTTGTGGCACCTATGACCGCATCGTTAGAACTCAACAGCCTGCAAATAGCGCTTCTGACGGTGACAGTTGGTATCGGTTCTATGGCATTCAGTCATGTCAACGATTCACTTTTTTGGGTTTGGAGCCGCTACTTCCAAGTAGACACTGCTTCTGCGCTGAAATCTTATACGGTGACTACAACGATAATGTCGGTCACAGGTTTTGCCGTGGCAGGCGTCTTGTGGGGCATTTTGGGGGCGTTTGCATAAACGATGAAGCTATTATCAGAAATTGAAAGCTTGGAGGCTAATATGCGCCGAATTTTGGTCCTTGACGACGACCCTACTGGTTCCCAATGTGTGTCAGGGGTTGACGTCGCATTCGATACGGATCCGTCGATTGCTGCGGACGTACTCAAAGAGCCCGGAACAACATGTTTCGTTCTAACTAACAGTCGTGCTCTCGATGAGGACACTGCAGTGAAGATGAATCATGAAATTGTGGGTGGTGTACTGAACGAATTAAGCAATCGGGATGGATTGCACGTGGTGTCTCGCTCCGACTCGACGTTACGTGGGCATGTAATTAAGGAACCTAATGCAATCGCCGATGTACTTTTGGAACACGGCTTAGAAGTAGATGCATTTCTTTTCTGTCCGGCGATGATTGAAGCAGGACGCTTCACCAAAAATGACCTACACTTCGCAAAGGTTGACGGCATTGAAAAGCAGGTAGAAGATACTGATTTTGCGAAGGATGCAACATTCGGATACTCCCATTCAAACCTTGCAGAATTCCTAGAGGAGCGCTCAGGGAGAGAAATTCAAGCCAAGGATTGCCTCTCGATTGGGCTTACTGATATCCGCGAAGGTGGCGTGCGGCGAGTGAAATCCCTGCTCCAGCAGGCTAAAAATCGCCGATGGGTGATTGTAAACGCTACGGAGTATTCTGACATGGACGTGGTAGCGAAAGCTGTGGGGGAGCTTGAATCCCAAGGTCGAGTTTTCGTGTCTCGCTGTGGTCCTTCCTTTGTTCGTTCTCTTGCAGGGCAGCACCGTGCTCGAGTCCTCACGGAAGATGCACTACAAATCGATTCATCAAGATCATCACACGGACTGGTCGTAGTAGGTTCCCATGTGGGCCTAACAAGTCAGCAGCTTGCAGAGCTGCAAAGCCGCGGCGGCCATCTAGAATTTGAGCTTCAGGTTCCGAAACTTTTAGATTCTGCGACGCGTGAGAGCCATATCAACGAGATTTCTTCGAACATAATCAATCAATTAGCTAGTTCTGATTGTGTTGTGTACACCAGTCGCGAACTGATTAGTACAGATTCGAAAGCTGAATCACTCGAAATTGCGCGCCAAGTATCTGACGCAGTCGTCGCGGTCGTAAGGGCAGTCCGCAAAGCTCATCCAGCTTGGATTGTGGCCAAGGGAGGTATCACTTCCCATGAAGTCGCAGCATCAGGGTTGGGTATTCGCAGGGCGAAGGTGGAAGGCCAGTTTTATGAGGGGCAGATTAGTTTATTCACTGCTACTGATGCTCCAGATGACGTTCGTGGTGTTCCTTACGTGGTTTTTCCAGGGAATGTAGGAGGAACAGGCGCCTTGGCGGAGGTGGTTCAAAGGCTACGCAACGCTTCGGAAAATGTTTGATTGGTAGATTTGGCACTGGGACAACGCGGCATACTGGAGCCCTTTTTAGCCAGTTAAAGACTCTGGTAACAAGACTGATTCCCATATCGCATACAGGGTGATGCTGCCGCATATTTTGGCCATTTTAATTCTAAGTTCTGATCCAAAGGAGTAACTTTAATGACTACGACACCTAAAATTGCCTGGATTGGCCTAGGCGCTATGGGGGCACCAATGGCTCTTGCCACAGCTGAGGCAGGCATGAGTGTGACCGCATACGATGTATCTCCGGATTCGCTGAAAACAGTTGAGTCTCACCTCTCTGTAGCTTCCAATGCTCGCGAGGCTGTCACTGGAGCTGATGTTGTAGCGATTATGGTCGCTACGGGCGCTCAGCTGGACTCCGTGCTTTTCGGGGACGATGGGGTTGCCTCGGAACTGAAGCAGGATACTGTTGTTTTGGTTATGGCAACCGTCGGGCCTCAAGCAATTGAAAGTGCTGCAGCAAGGCTTGAGGACGTGAATGTTCGAGTTGTTGATGCGCCAGTATCTGGTGGTGTTGCTCGAGCTAAGACTGGAGACTTGCTCATCATGGTTGGCGGCGAATCTTCTGATGTCTCCGTAGTACAGCCACTTCTCAACGCCATGGCAGCCAAATCTCCCGTCGTCGGTCCAAAACCGGGAGATGGACAGCGCTTCAAAATTGTAAATCAGTTGCTATGCGGCGTGCATATTGCTGCCGCCGCTGAAGCACTTGCACTGGCGGATTCTATGGGCCTTGATCTAACACAGGTCCACGACGTACTTGGGACCGGTGCTGCTGCGAGCTTTATGTTTAGCGACCGAGGACAGCGAATGGTCGATGAAAACTTCGATGACGTTCGTAGCGCTCTAGATATTTTTGTTAAAGACATGGGCCTTGTGAGTGAAGCAGCGCGGGAAGTGCATCAACAGGTACCGCTCTCGTCGACGGCCGAGCAGCTTTATGTTCGGGGGCACCGTGAAGGCCTAGGACGCAAAGATGATTCAATAACTTTCAAGCTACTTCGAGGCGAAAGTGATTAGCTTTAACAGCTAGATTAATATCCTTGTTTCTTGCAGCTTGTCTCAAATTACTGAACGATATAGAACATTGTCGGTGCGAGGTAAGGCTAGTGAATGATACAAGTTATTTGCGTGCCCTTGGGTGAGCGGCCAATCGGTCGTGCCAAGTTGTTTGTGTGTGGGGTGGGGTATAAGTATTAGCCCTACCCCGCGATGTGCCCACTTTCTGGGTTCCAAGTCCAAGTGGGATCACCGGCGTAAAACGTGGTTACCCCGATTAGGCTGAAGGGGTCACCAACCTCTGTCTATGATTTCCTCTTGGAGGTACCGGAATATCTCGTCTGCGAGAGCATCGCTATGGTACTTCGAAAACATCGTCGTGCCCTTTCGCATTTGGCCGAGTGCCAATTCACGAGCAGCAAGGAGGATGGAATCTTCCATCAAAAGCTCATCGATTGCGAAGTCTCCGGGATACAGGATGGTCTTAACAGGGCCTGCTGAACGATAACTACTTCTGAACGTGTAGCCGCGCATATACGCCGGCGGCTCGTAGGTATCAGCAATATTTAATGTCGTGCAGGGCCTCCAAGTTCCGCCTTTGGAATTGCGACTAATTCTTAGGAAGAGCATTTCTACGTTGTTAATGCTCAAAGTGGCCACGCGGCGATCGATAGCGGACCTGTTTGTAGAGGGCATCGCCGTGACGGTCCAGATCTTCTTCTCCGTCAGATGTGGATAGGGGATGACATATGCCACGTAAGCGGACAGCGACCTTAAAATGTCTTCCCATCCAGGCTGCTTTCTAAGCTCCTCGAACTTTTTATTTGAAAGGTTTCGCTTTTATCGGTAACGGCTCGGTCGCCGATTTCGACCTCTCCTTCATCGGTAGCTTCTACGTCGAGCCATTTAGCTTGGACCTGCTGATCTATGAGCGCATCGAGTGGGGAATCGCCCAAAGGCTGTGCGAGGAGCGTCTTATTGCGCAGTAGGATTCCTGCTTTTCGGCGGCGTTGAATCTCGCCATATTCTGCCATGTTGAGCTCCCTCGCAGGAACCGGACAGAAATTGATGGCAACGATGTCAGGGTAGGTTCGTCGGTGGTCGGCTAAGCGCGAGGGAAAATTTACCGATTGGCCTACGTACTGCTCGCCATCGGAAAACTCAAGCACATAAATGCCACACGGATTTTTCAGTGTCAAGACTGCCGAGGGCGCCACATCGGAGGTGTAGTCCCACCTTTTGAATCGGAGATTACTCATTGCTTTCCCACTTTATTCGTCTGGTTCAAGTTAATCAGGCTGTGGTCGTGACTTCCTCGTAAAAGCGTGGAAACACTTGCGCGTGACTCCGGTTCTCTTACTGAAAGCAGAATCTCCACCACGCATTTCCGGATACGAGGACTAACGTTGCCGGTATGAAGATCGTTGCCCGGCTGCTGTCCATCCCGCTTGCACTTGTCGCTTTCCTAGCGCTGTGGCTTGCGGTAGCACCGTTTACGCCGCATATTCCGTATTGGGGTGCGGGTGCGCTCATTGGCCCGCAGTATATCGGGCCGGTGATTATCTTTTCCCTTATTCTCCTGGTCCTTGCGGCGCTTGGAAGGCTCGGCTCCCGCAGCTTCTACGTGCCAGGCGCGTTCGCGGCGGTTGCGCTTATTGCAGGTATCGCGCTTTTTGGGACGCAGATTCATGCTGCGAAGGAGCAGGGGACCGACGTGGATATTCGCGCCGCGTTTAGTTGGGCTGGTGTGGAAAGCACCGACGAGGGCCCTGATCATACGGTGGCCTACGATTCCTTCCACGGCGAGGACCTGGATATGGATATCTATGTTCCCAAAGTCGGCGGCACCCACCCCGTCATGATGTATGTCCACGGCGGCGGCTGGGATCAGATGAACAAGCACTCCCAAGCGTTCAACATGCGTCAGATGGCGCAGCGCGGCTACCTCGTATTATCCATCGATTACACGCTATCCAGCTGGGACCAGCCCACGTGGAAGGTGGCAGCGGGGCAGGTGGGGTGCGCGATGAATTGGGTCAATGCCCATGCAGCGGATTATGACGGCGACCCAGGGCGTTTCTTTACATACGGCGAATCCGCCGGCGGCCAGTTGGTGCTGAATGCGACTGCCGATGCCGCCGCGCACCCCAACCACCTACCTTCCGCCGATTGTCCCGGCACGCCGGCCGTTCCCCGCGCCGTGTATGCGGACTCACCGGCCCTCGATGTCCGCCACATCTATGATTCTGACGATCCTTATGCCGCGCAGGGTTCCCGCGATACCGTGCAGAAATACCTGGGTGGAACGCCCGAGGAATATCCCGACCGCGCAGATTTTGTCACCTCGGCGACGTACCTCACTGCGGACATGCCACCCATCAAGATTGTCCGAAGCGACAACGATCGCCTCGTCCCGCCGGAAAGCTACGACGATTTCCGCCGCATAGCTCGAGAAAAGAATATCGGCCTTAGCGAGTACGTGCGCCCACACGCCGACCACGCATCCGCCCTTAGCGCTCATGGAGTCTGGAATCAGCACCTGCTCCAGGCGATGCTCCAATTCTTCGCCGAGCACGATCCACAAGGTTCTTAAACTGCCGAAACCCCTACAGTTATGCGTGGCTCATTTGGCTGACCTTGAAATGCTCGGAAACGGTTTTGATGGCTCCGAAAGCAGCCCAAGTGACGTGGAGGAGGAGCAGAACCAGCAGGGCGGCGCTCACGGTATCCATCCAGCCCAGGCCCCACGCCAGCGCCGCGGGCTGCGTGGATAGGGTATGGGTGCCCAGGCAGCAGGTGCCCACGGGGAAGGTGCTGGCCCACCAGCTGGGGTTATAGGACATTGGGGTATTTCCTAAGGCGGCACCCCAGTGTTTGGCCAACGCGTAGATGCTCAGCGGCACGCCCAAGCTCAGCATCGCTACGCCGTAGACCATGGCGCGGAAATGCCACTGGTCACCGGCGAGTAGCTGTGCTGCGGCGGTGGACTGGCCGACCAACCCCATTGGGATCCAAGCGGTGGCAGCGAAGTTAATGGGAACCTTGGGAAAGGTACGCCGGTAAATAAAGGTGAATATCGGCATTCCCGTCACCAAAGCCACTACGAAGCAGAAAACGCCAACGCCGTGGACAACCGAGCTCCACTCACCGACCTGCGTTGCCAGCTGCGCCGAAGAGGTTGCGGAAACCATCGGTGCCACCAGCGGCAGACCCAATGCAAAGGCTGGATCAGTGGGATGGTTGAAGAAAAGATACTTCAAATACTTGATACAGGTCATGAGGCTGAGGACGGTTCCCACGGCCCAACACACAGTGTGAATCAACCAAGCATCAAGGATGATAAAGTAGGCGCTACCCAATGCGAGGATGCCCATGGAGACCATGCCCCATGCGGGCATATCGTGGGAATGAAACCCAGGATTCCGGTACTTAATGAATCCCGCCGAGAGCGCCAAGAAGACAAGAGTTGCCACGCCGAGCATGATTTCAGCTGGAAGGTGCCCCAACACCGGACTCAGGTGGGCATCAATAAGGGATGAGGAGATCGATAGTCCCATGAGTGCTCCCGCCCAGGCAGGTCCTAGCGGCGGAATTTTCATGTCATTCCGAACTTTTAACATTTCAGGTTATGTGCTTCCTCATGCGTGCGGGGAGTGTGTAATCCGAACAGGATCCCAATGAATAAATATACTCCTACGTGAGGCGATGACAGGGATCGGGCTTCTTCCCGTTCCAGGCCGCCATGTCATGACGGCGCGGCCTGCGCAATATCGCAGACATCGAGAAACCGCAACATTCATCAGGCATAATGTTCCTATGTCAAAGTTCTCTGAGGTCCTGGAACAGCTGCGCGAAAACCAACCAAAGGCGAAGTATGGTATCGCTTTTGAAAAGCTGATGGTCAATTATTTTCAGACTGATCCCACTCTCAAGGCACAGTTTGATGAGGTCAGCCGGTGGACTGACTGGCGCTATAACGGTGGCAAGGCCGATACCGGGATTGACTTGGTAGCTCGCCGCCGCGATGACGGGACGTGGACCGCTATCCAGTGCAAGTTCTATGCGTCCACTGCCCGCATCCAGAAATCGCATCTGGACTCTTTCTTTGAGGCCTCGGGGCATTCCTTTGAAACGGAACATGGCCGCGAGCATTTCGGCAGCCGGATGATCATTTCCACCACGGATCACTGGTCCTCGCACGCCGAGGAAGCATTGGCCAACCAGATTATCCCCACCAGCCGCATTGGTATTTCTGCCATCGCGGAATCGCCCATTAACTGGGACGTCGCCTTCCCAGGCTCCGAGGTGCAGGATAAAAACATTCAAATCAACCTCTCGCAGCGCAAGACCTTTGAGCCGCGCCCGCACCAGCAAACGGCCATCGACAAGGCCATCGAGGGATTTCAGACGCATGACCGCGGCAAGCTCATCATGGCCTGCGGTACCGGCAAGACGTTTACTGCGCTGCGCCTCGCAGAGCGCGTGGCAGAAGATAGGGGAGGCAAGGCGCGCATCCTGTTCCTGGTTCCTTCTATTTCACTGCTTTCGCAGACGCTGAAGGAATGGACGGCGCAGGGGCGCCTCGATATGCGCGCCTTCGCGGTGTGCTCGGACTCGAAGGTATCTAAGAAGGCCGAAGACATTGCGGTCTATGACTTGGAAGTCCCCGTCTCTACTGAGGGCGCGGATATTGCGCGGCGTTTTGCGTCTGGAAAGCGCGCCAAGGGGCTCAATATTGTCTTTTCCACCTATCAATCCTTGCCAGCAGTGCACGAGGCACAGCAGCATGGCCTAGATGACTTTGACCTTGTTATTTGTGATGAGGCCCACCGCACCACCGGCATCACCCTGGCCGGCGAGGATTCCAGTAACTTCGTGCGCGTGCACGACGCGGACTACATCAAGGCCTCTAAGCGTTTGTACATGACTGCAACGCCGCGGCTTTTCGATGACGCCGTAAAAGGCAAGGCCGCAGAGCACTCTGCCGAGCTCACTTCCATGGATGATGAGGGCATTTATGGCCCCGAGTTCTACCGGCTGGGCTTTGGCGAGGCCGTGGACAAGGGTCTGCTGACGGATTACAAGGTCTTGGTCATGACCGTTGATGAATCCGTGGCTGCCAACGCCATGGCCCATAGCGAAGACAATCAGATCAACCTCTCGCTTGCCTCCGCCATGATCGGTGCGTGGAATGGCTTGGCCAAGCGCTCTGGTGAGCTGCAAGGAAAGAAGGGTGGATTCGATGAAAACGCCAACCCCATGCAGCGCGCGGTGGCCTTTGCCAAGGATATTAAGACCTCTACTCAGATTGCGGAAAGCTTTCCTTCCCTGATTAGGACTCACCAGGAGCTGCTGAAGGATAAGGCGGCGCTAAATGATATCTCCTTGACCAACGTTGATCTTCAAGTCGCTGCCCAGCATGTTGATGGCGGCATGAACGCCATGGAGCGCGGCACCAAGCTGTCTTGGATCGAATCACCTGCGGCAGAAAACGAAGCCCGGATACTGACTAACGCGCGGTGCCTTTCGGAAGGCGTGGATGTGCCTGCACTGGACTCGGTGATCTTTTTCAACCCGCGCAATTCCATGGTGGATGTGGTCCAATCCGTGGGCCGTGTAATGCGTAAATCTGCGGGCAAGGACTACGGATACATCATCTTGCCGGTCGCCGTCGCGCAAGATGTCTCGCCCTCGGAGGCGCTCAATGATAACCAGCGCTTCAAGGTGGTTTGGCAGATTCTTAACGCGCTGCGTGCGCACGATGATCGCTTTAACGCCAAGATCAATTCCATCGCGCTCAATGGAGCCAATGCACAAGAAGAACTGCCTATTGATGTCAACCATGTCTCTGGGGAAGAGGAGAAAAGCGATAAAGAAAAGCTGGAGGATGCGGAACGTACCAAGTCCACTGAGGCTTTTGAAGATTCTTCCGCGATGACTCAGCAGATTGCCTTGTTCTCTTTGGAGCAATGGCAAGAGGCCATCTACACCAAACTGGTGGATAAGGTTGGGACCCGCACCTATTGGGAGGACTGGGCCGATGACGTTGCCACTATTGCAGAAAACCAAATCACCCGCATTACCGCACTGGTAGAAAATGCCGACGAAGACCTGCGCCAAGAATTCGATGAGTTCGTTGAGGGCCTGCGCAATAACTTGAACGATGGCATTTCGGCTGATGATGCCATCTCTATGCTCTCGCAACACCTGATTACTGCACCGGTGTTCAACGCCCTCTTTGAAAACCATGACTTCATTACCCATAACCCGGTAGCCCAGGTCATGGAGAAGATGGTGGCGGCCCTATCCAAGGCCAACCTGGACACGGAAACCGAATCGCTGGAAAAGTTCTACGAATCCGTGCGCGTTCGTGCCTCTGAGGTGACGTCTGCTTCCGGTAAGCAGCAAGTGATTAAGGAACTCTACGAGCGCTTCTTCCGCAAGGCCTTTAAGAAGCAGGCAGAGGCCCTCGGCATTGTCTATACCCCGGTGGAAATCGTGGACTTCATCCTGCGCGCAGCAGATGAGGTTTCCCGCAAGCACTTTGGCAAGGGGCTTAGTGATGAAGGTGTGAGCATCCTCGATCCCTTCGCCGGTACCTCGACATTCATGGTGCGCCTGCTGCAGTCTGGCCTCATCAAGCCGGAAGACTTGGCGCGCAAATATGCCAATGAACTATTCGCCACCGAGATCATGCTGCTGGCGTACTACGTCTCTGCCGTTAATATCGAGACTACTTACAACGCCCTGCGTGAGGAGGCCGCGCAGCGCAACGACGAGCCGGCTCCGGAATACGTGCCGTTCACGAATATCGCGCTTGCCGATACCTTCCAGGTCCACGAAGAAGGCGATATTCCAGACCTCAACATCTTCCGCGAAAATAACGCCACCATCGAGCGTCAGAAGAACGCGCCCATCAACGTCGTGATTGGCAATCCGCCGTATTCTGCGGGACAAAAATCCGCGAATGATTTCAATGCCAACCAGAAGTACCCCAGCCTGGATAAACGCATTGCGGATACCTATGTGGCCAAGTCCACGGCCACGAACAAGAACTCCTTGTACGACTCCTACCTGCGCGCTTTCCGATGGGCCACCGACCGTATCGGTGACCAGGGCGTGGTTGCGTTCGTGACGAATAATGGGTGGATTGACGGAAACTCTGGTGCCGGAGTTCGTTTGTCCCTAGCAGAGGACTTTACGGACCTCTATGTCTTCAATTTACGAGGAAATTCACTTGTGGCTGGTAAACAAGCGAAGCGTGAAGGTGGCAATGTCTTCGACATTCGCGTCGGAGTCTCCATTGCTTTAGGAATTAAAGACGAATCCAAGCAAAGGTTTGATTTGCACTACGCCGAGTTACCAGACTATTCATCTAAGGATGAGAAATTAGGAGCAATTACGAGTGCATCCATCGAGGACCTTACCTGGCGTACGATCGAACCAAATAAAGATGGTGATTGGCTAAACCAACGGTCAGAGGAGTTCGAAACTTGGCCAGCAATAGGTGAAAAGAAAGGTAATTCAATAAAGTTCTTCACAGTGTTTTCTGCTGGACTGAAGACTGGACGCGATTCTTGGGCATATGCTCCGACTGTCGATCAGCTGATTGCACAAGTGGAGCGTCTCACAGCAACATACGCAGAGGCTACAGGCGAGTTCCACGAGTGGTTGAACAATAGAGGTAGTACTAAACCGCGAGAAGCGGAAGTCACTGAATTCTTACAAGAGAACCCAAAATATGCAGATACAACAAAGATCTCTTGGAACCGAACCCTCAAAAATTATGCTGCAAAAGATACCGATATTTCGGTCAACGGGAAACGCATTTACCGAGCATCGTATCGCCCGTTCACTCAGCAGTGTGTTTATTTTGAGAAAAAGCTCAATGACATGACTTATCAGTTGCCTTCCACGTTTCCGACGCCGAAACAGCTTAATGTTGGATTCCTACAGCCCGCTGTCGGAGCGAATAAACCGTACACGATGTTCGCAGTAGACGAAGTTCCGGATCTGAATTTTTATGGTTCAGAAGGATCTCAATTTTTCCCACGCTTCACTTGGAGCCCAGCGGATCCTGAGGATAGAGGACTGTTCAGTGAGGGGAACATCGGCAAGCAAAGGGAAGCCAGCGTCTACGGCCAGATCGGAGAAGTCGTTGACGGGTATGTGCGCGTGGACAACATCACGGATGAGATTAAGCAGATTTACCGGGATACACTGGGGAGTGATGTCTCTGGTGATGATATCTTCCACTTTGTCTATGGCAAGCTGCATGACCCTGCTTACCGTACTCAGTACGCGGCGGATTTGAAGAAGATGTTGCCGCATATTGAAACGCCGTCTTCGCGTGCGGAGTTCGATAAGTTTGCTGCGGCCGGCAAAGAACTGATGGCACTGCACGTGGACTACGAATCCGTAGAACCGTGGCCGTTGGATATTCAGGTCAAGGGTGATGAGTCTGACCGCGAGACTTGGCGCGTGCACAAGATGAAGTGGGCCAAGCGCAAGGATCCGGAAACAGGCAAGAACATCAATGACGTGACGAAGCTGATCTACAACAAGCAAGTGACCATTTCAGGTATTCCGGCGGAAGCGGACCAGTACATGCTGGGCTCACGCTCGGCAGTGGCCTGGTTGATTGACCGGTACCAGGAAAAAAGGGACAAAGATTCCGGAATTACGAATGACCCGAATGACTGGGCCGATGAAGTAGGCAACCCGCGCTATATCGTCGACTTGATTGGCAAGGTCACGCGCGTGGCGATGGAAACCGTGCGAATTGTTGATGGGCTGGAGATTGAGGAATAGGTCTGGCTAATAAGTGACACAGAGTAAGAGTTCTTTTGAAATTGAAAAGACTATCCACTTGGCTCCGACTGAATCTATTCAGCATGCGCTGGGAGCCAATCACGATATTTGCTCGGGCATCGATGAGCTAGTGGACAATTCCATTGACGCAAAGGCAGAGAATATTTGCATTGTCTTCCACGTTGATGGAAATAAGCTGACCCAAATTGCGGTGCATGATGATGGTCGTGGCATGGATGCGGCAACCATGGAACGTGTCTTAAGGCTGGGAGGGCATGAGTCTCAATCACACAGCAATATCGGTATCTACGGAATGGGTCTAAAGGAAGGTTCGTATGCGAATGCCGATACCGTCACAGTGCTTTCTCGAGTGAAAGGGCAATTTCCAGCAGGGGTTCAGTTACACAAGGAAAGCTTCACTGCTGATGTATTAAAGCAGCAAGCAACAACTGCGGCGTGGAACCTAAGAGACCGGCTCGTTGATCTCAAGCGAGGTACCTCTATTCTCTGGAATGACCTGACCGGAATTTATGAGGGGAGTGACACACGGGAAGCTGATGCTTTCTTGTCTGGCACAATTGAGAAACTGCGTCGCCACCTAGGGATCCGCTATCACCGTTTCCTCCAGGACAATCGGGTAAGTATTAAAATTTTTATGCTTTATGACGCATTTGATCCAGTGCCTGCCCCGTCCATCAAACCCATTGACCCATGCGGCTACCGGAAATCAGGTGACCGCTTATATCCCCTACATTTAACTGAACATGGACGAGAAGATAGTCCTGGGGTGACGGCGCACATCTGGAATAACAGGTCCAAGTCGGATGAATTTATATTGGAAGGCAAGGATGAGCTAGGTCATCAGGGCTTTTACATATATATCGCAGACCGCTTGATTACCCAGGGCGGGTGGTGCGGATTTCAGGAACCCCGAAAAGACTATAAATTGCTCCGGGTGGTCATTGACGATCCACGAGTGATCAATGAGTACATCACTATTAGTCCGCAAAAAGGGTCCGTGAGATTAGGCGAGGGATTTCACCGATTTATCGATGGGCTAAGAGTATGTGGAGAGCCGGAAAAGAATTTTGATGCGGTATGTAGCGATGCCATCGCAGTCCTCCGAAATTCCAATAAGAAATCTGGCAACCCGGATGTGCTGGCGGAGGCAGGGCAAGGAATTGCTCCGGTCATCAAAGAATTGATCGAGGATGAGGCAAATTTAAAAAAGGGCGACCCAGTCAATGTTGTGTGGACAAAACTGGAAGGCGATAAGTTCGTAGAGGTTTCTCCGCGGGATAGCACTATCAAGATCAATCAGAAATATCGAAAGATGGTAAACCCCGGCAGAGGCTCGCTCAACGATGCACCATTATTAAAAACGCTTCTATATCTGCTGTTCAATGATGTTGCTACTTCGAAGCAGACAAGAAAATCCAAGGCAAACGCTTCCTTGTGGGCTGAGCTGCTTACGATCGCCGCCAGAGAGCAGGAGCGCCAAGAAAACCTACGCCTAAGGAACGACTGACTCCACCAATCGAACGGGTGTTTGTTATAGGGTCGAATCTATCAGCGTGTGTCTGTGTGACGCTGTACTGTAGGGCTCAGTTGATGTGAGGCACATTATTTCCTGTGCCAAGCATTAATAAAGATGCACGAACCTAAGGAGAAAATCTCTTGACCAGCAGTCACGATAGTCAGACAGTAGGCTTTCAGCCCCTTAAGGAAGCTATAAGCAACGTTCTTAATCCATCGGATTTAAAGCTTTACGCCTCGTTGCAGGACAGGCTCAAATTGATGGAAGGGATGGACATTAATGCTGCTTCGATACTTAAATACATCGAGGAAGCCGACGATAACGATATCCAGCCCCTAATAACCTTCATTGTCGCGGCCAAGAATGCTGATGAAGCCATTCTGAAACCAGAGACCCAGACGCCTTCTGAAAGTAAAGAGCGGCTGCAATGGGTTATTGAGCAGCTAGGGCTGTCTGACTTTGCTCCAGCATTGGAGCGGCGTATGCCTGAGCCCGAGCCTGCGGTCATTGTCGAAGAAGACTTCACTGAGTGGTATACGCCGGAAAGGCAGCAAGAAAATACTCATTACTGGGATGATTATCGCAAGGTGCTCAGTAGAAATCGCTGGGATGCTGAATCTATCGAAACCGTGGGTACGCAGGCTACCGAGGTTATTCGACGCATAGAAGATCCTAAAAAGCCACACTATGTGTCTTCTCGCGGCCTGGTGGTTGGTTACGTCCAAAGCGGCAAGACTGCAAACTTTACCGCTGTTACTGCGAAAGCTATTGACGCTGGTTACAGGTTCATCATCATTCTTGCCGGCACGATGGACAATCTGCGTGATCAAACACAACGCCGTTTGGATAAAGAGTTGTGCGGCAAAGAGTCGGTGCTGAGCGGCCTCGATGAAGAAAACCTCACTGCAAAAGAACGCAAAGATGAGACTTATTTCAATGGTGACGAAGAATGGGATCGTGACTGGGAACAGAATGGTGGCGCGTTCCTGAGTCATGGTCCTGCATATGGCTCCAAGGGGTTTCCGCGTATTAAGCGCGTGACGACTTCAGTTCGTGATTACCGCAGGACTGGTACTAGCGCAATTGAAATTGAACGCCCGGATAAATCGAAGCCCGTGCATCATCCAGACAACCTGGATAACATGCCTTGTCTGGTTGCGGTGGTCAAGAAGAATTCCTCCGTACTTAAGAACCTTAATTCTGATTTGCGGCGTGCGGCCCGTCTTAATGAGGACTTGAAGCATTTGCCGGTCTTGGTTATCG
The DNA here is from genome assembly GCF_058182375.1 of Corynebacterium sp. LaCa_23. Lineage (NCBI taxonomy): Bacteria > Bacillati > Actinomycetota > Actinomycetes > Mycobacteriales > Corynebacteriaceae > Corynebacterium > Corynebacterium sp. LaCa_23. The sequence continues at coordinate 2,065,955 of NZ_CP190825.1, read as the reverse complement.
ATGACGAGTCCGATCAGGCGTCTATCAATACCAAAAAGCAAAAGAAGGAAGAGCCTAAAGAAGAACGTGAGCGTACTGCAGTTAATGAGCAGATCACTGAACTTCTCGGTAACTGTCCTCGCGCGCAGTATGTCGGTTATACGGCCACGCCCTTCGCTAACGTCTTTGTTGATCCTTCCGATCCGGTAGATCTTTACCCGCGAAATTTTGTTTTGATGCTTAACGAGCCGCCTGCGTATCGCGGTGCGAAGTGGTTCCATGACCGCATGGACTTTGCCGATGCCCCAGAGGAAGCGACTCGTGAAAACTCCCAGAGTAAGGCGTTTATTCGGGACATCGTTGATTCTAGAGGTCTAGATGATGATGTATTTGAACAAGAGCGGGCGGAAGAACTAAAAGAAGCCCTTGACATGTTTGTCTTAACCGGTGCGATTAAGAAATTCCGGGAAGCTAAGCATCCAGGTCATACGTTTAAGCATCACACCATGCTGGTGCACGAGGGCACGGGTACTGCGATCCACGGAGATGGAAAGAAAATACTGGAAAAAATTTGGCGAGAGCGCGGATATAATCTTGCGCGACCAATTCCAGAAATGAAGCGACTATTTGAAAATGATCTTCTCGATGTTATGAATATCGAGCGCTACAGGGAAGGGTTCGCGGTCCCACAGACCTATGAAGAACTCCTGCCGTATATCAATGAAGCCTATGCAGAAATGATGGTAGGGGTTCAATCTGGAGAGTCACCAATTTTGCAGGTCGATACTGAAGGCAAGCAAAGCCCAAACTTTGAATCTGGCCGTGTATGGAAGATTCTTGTCGGAGGAGCAAAGCTTTCTCGTGGCTATACAGTTGAGGGTCTGACGATTTCTTATTTCCGCCGGCGCGCGGGAAGTGCGGATACTCTGATGCAGACTGGACGTTGGTTTGGCTTCCGAAAGGGTTATCAAGACCTAGTTCGTCTTTATGCGCCTGACGATCTCGTGGAGCTTTTTGAGGCGGCGATGCATGATGAAGAGGTTTTCCGCGACAATATCAAGATTTATGCAGAAGAGCCTCAAGACCCTGATAAGCGTCTGACCCCGAGCCGTATTGCTCCTTTGGTCCGTCAATCGTTGCCGGACTTAAAGCCCACAAGTTCGAATAAAATGTTTAACGCTTATATTCGTTCTACTGCGGCTGCGCCAAATGTAGTGGAGTTGAACTCCATTCCTGACCGTCAAGAGAGAAAGGCCTTGAAATGGAATTTCCAACAAGTCGGTATACCTTTGTTGCAGAGCCTCGACTCAAATATTGCGAAAATGGCGTATTTCCGCTTGGAAGGTTTGAGAAGTGGTAACCCCTTTGCACACGCGGGCTACAAAAACTTCCATGTAGGAATTATCGCGGCCGATGCCTTCGTGGATCTTTTGGAGACCATGCAGTGGTACGAAGGATCGAACTACAAAGGGAACATCGTTGCCCCGCATGTCCGCTATCTTCGCGGATTGATGGGGGACGGCAAACACGCAAGTGTTTCGGGTTCTGATTTTCGTGAAGTAGCAGTTATGTTGCCAATCTTGTCGCAAAATCCCAAAACCGTTGAGGTTCCAGGTGTGCCGTTTCCAGTGCCGCTTGTAAAGCGTAGTCGCCGTGAAGAACGCCATGACATTACCGGTACTGACCGAAAGAATACGTACATTATGCAAAGCGTGGCTAGCGGTAAGTCCGTTCTTACCCCGCGGTTTATTGACATGGCAGAAAACGCACAATTCCTTCGTGGAGAATTTAAAAAGATCAAGGGGAAAGAGCCATTTGATTTAGACTCTTTTGATGCGAAGAAGCGTGGAGCTGTTCTCGTTACGTTATTTGATGATCGGAACCAGGACGAGGTTGCACAAAGCGAACGTGATGGCACCTACACTCCGCCGCGTTGGGACAAGGGAGAAGTAGGGTTGGCTCTAGCCTTTAACTCCCCGCATGAGGCTGTAAATGGCGCAGGCAAAGTTGTGGAGTGGGGCGTGCACTTGCGTGGTGACGGTGATGGAGAGGACGTCGTCATCGAAAGTTTGGATGCTCAGAACTAACCAGTTGCAGAAAGTCGGGCCGGTGGGGTGCATCGCTTAAAATGCTCGCCACTGTCTCTTGAAGCTCTTTACTCCTCTCAGTAGACTTACGGTAACGTAACTTAGCTCTGGTGGGAGAAAGAAGTATCGCTGTGGCTCAGATACATGCTGAAGGAACAAAAGAGGCGGGGGAGCATCCCTTGAAAGAAGGCTTGGTGCAGCGCACCTATTGGATGGCGGATCGCGGCGAGCGGCCGCTGACCCGTGGATGGGGGCATGCGCTGGCGGCGTTGCTATCGGTGATCGCCTCTACCGTGCTCATCACGTATGCGTGGATGACGCTCCATTGGTGGCAGGGCCTGGGCGTTACCGTCTATGGTCTAGGACTGGTGGGGCTTTTTGGCGTCTCGGCGCTCTACCACCGCTACCCGTGGGCTAGTCCCCGGGCGGTGCAGTGGTGGCGGCGAGCGGACCACGCCACGATTGCGGTATTCATTGCCGCCACGTACACCCCGTTGTGTTTGATTGCGTTATCCCCAGCGCAGGCCGCCTGGATGCTGGCCATTGCGTGGGCGGGCGCTATCTTGGGCGTGATTTTGAACTTGGTGTGGATTGAGCACCCACGGTGGCTCGACGTTGTGGTTTACCTGGCATTGGGCTGGTTGGTGCTGCCTCTACTACCCACGCTGTGGAGTGATGCCGGCGCAGCAGTGGTCTGGCTACTACTGGCCGGCGGGGTGGTTTACTCCGTAGGTGCGCTGGTCTATGGCTTTAAGTGGCCTGGGCGCAATGCGCGCTACTACGGCTATCACGAGCACTTCCACACCGCGACCATCGCGGCGGCAGTGGTTCACCTCGTGGCGGTATGGCAAGTGGTCGTTGGCGCTGCCTAGCTCGCAGTTCATGTTCTGAAGAATCGGGCGATTTCTCTCTGCAGGGTCACCTTAAAATTCGCTGACCCAGATATGTATAGTTCGTGTTTTTAAAACTGGGTTGCATTAGCCCCAATGGCTAATCCTTTTGGGCCCGCTTCCGGTACTTTTCGTGCGGTGTGCCTTAGACTTTTGAGCGTGCAGCGGCAGGAAGGCAGGATATTTGATCTCCCGTGAGGAATTAGAAATAAATAGCCTAGTCCCGATTGAGCGTTGTCCACTTTACTAATGTGGTGCTGACATAGTCCACGAGGGCATCCAAATCTTCTTCAGAACTCGTAACAGAAATAACGAGATCTGCTCCCGCTTCTGCATTCGGTGTAGGACGAACGGTAATTCCTTTCAGCCGTAAATAAAAGATGGCTAAATGTAGAGCAGTGCGTTTATTTCCATCGTGAAACGCATGCGCCTTAGCTATATGAACTAGTAACGCGGCTGCTCGGTCATATATACCTGGGCGGCGCTCTTGGCCCATAATGACCTGAAAGGGTGCAAAAATCGCGGATTCGAGAGATGGCATATCAACTGCGTAGCCCGAGTATGCGTGAACGTGATTGTCACCCTCTACTCGATTTTCGCATTGCTTATTCAAACGACACGCAGCACGGACGAGGAAGTCTGCGACTTTTTCCTCGTCCGTTAGCTCTTCTTTTTCAGACGGCATGCCTGTTTATCGGTCCGCCAATATCCGGAAAGTCTCCCACCAGTCTTGTTCGATTTCCTTGGCCAGTGGTGAGGATAAGATTTCATCCACGTCTCCGTCGAGGTCAACATTAGGCAAAAGAACTTCTGCTGGTTGTAGCGGAGGTCGTGGGGTGGGGTTGTGGGAGTTTATCGCTTGGGAAAATTCTTGGAGGATGGTCGTTGTGCGGAGCTTCTCGTTAGACTTCTGGTCTTTCGGGATGCCCCGGCGGGCCTCGTTCCAGGCAAGGCCATGACTCAAGTCAGAAAGCTTAGTTGATTCAACTCCGCCGTAAAACGCGATGATGCTATCTACTACCTCGCGTTCGTATGTGCTGAGATTGTCGGACTGACCACCGGGAACATAGGGGACTGGCCAGGGGTTTTCATCCCCCGCTACCTGCCAGGTTTGAATGTGCAGCTCACGGGAAACAGGGCCGTGCCGCCACGCTTGAAACTCCGCTTGGAATAATGGTCGGCCCGTCCACGCCAGATGCCAGCCTTGGGAGAAGTAGCACAGCTTGTACAGCTTGAGCTTGTCCACGTTGGGAATGCGCTCAGTTATGTATTGCCCAACGTCAAAAATTTCAGCCATGCTTTCCTCCTTTCAGCGTCGCGCTAAAGTATACGGCCTCATTTTGCAGTTGGAAAGAGCTTCTGTGCATCCGTTCCCGTGGCAACTGCGGCTGCGAGCAGCATGCGGGCCTGGGGTGCGCGGAGGTTGCCGGAGGGGATGACGCCGGCATCGGCAAGCGTGGCACCGCCACCGGCGCCGCCGTAGATACCCTCGACGGGTCCGTGATCCACGCGGGTAGTGAGTACGACTGGAACGGACTTGGCGGATTCCATTGCGGCATTAGCCAGATCGGGGCCGATATTTCCTGAGCCCATGCCCTCAATGACGATGGCCTGCGCGCCCTTGGCCAAGGATTGCTCAATGAGATCCGCTGGGGCGCCGGGATAGGCGGCGATGATGTCCACGCGGACATCGCCAAGCGGAGCGTACTTCAGCGGCCCGGGGCGTTCTGGGAACTTGTCTTGGCTATTGGTAGCAAAGCCATCGGCCTTTTCCGTATCAGATTTAAACGCGCCACGGGCGGGGATAACCTTGCCGCCAAAGGCGATGAATGCGCCGTGGCCGGCATAGTCCGGGTTGGTGACGGTCTCTACCGCGGTAGCGAGGTTTTCTGGGCCGTCTGGATCAGCGTCATCGAACGGGCGCATTGCGCCGGTGAGTACCACCGGCTTATCGCTATCGTGGAAAGTATCGAGCGCAATGGCGGTCTCTTCCATGGAATCGGTGCCGTGGGTGACGATCACGCCATCGACGTCATCGCGCTCTAGCTGCTCTTGTACGGCGGTGATGATTTTATCGGTATCGGCCAAGGTCATCGCAGAAGAATCCAGGTTGGCAATATCTTTGACCTCAAGCTCCAGCTTGTCTTTGTCGAACTCGGAGTACAGCGGGTCCACCAATGCAGAGCCCTTTACGGTGGGCACCACCGCGCCCTTGTCATCATGGGTGCTGGCGATGGTGCCGCCGGTAGAAAGCACCACCACATGTCCCTCGGTATCGGAGCGCTGCTTGGCGTGGGAGCCGCTCGGCTTGCCAGAAGTGGCGGAAGAGCTTGTGGCCGAGCTGCTGGCGCTACTGGAGCTGGTAGCGGAACTAGAACTCGATGCCGTGGAAGATGCTTCTGAGGTCTTTTCCGCGGAAGTAGAAGAAGAGGTAGTCGTCGGTGTAGCCGAAGCCTCATCTTTATCCTCCTGGTTGGCCGGGTTCTGGCAGGAGGCCAGCAGCAGCGCGGAGGCAACTAATGCGGCGGAGTACTGCACCCTGCGGCGCAGGCGTGGGTTAGACATGTCAACTCATTTCTCTAGCGTGGTTTCCGTTACCTATTTAATACCACGCTAGGGCAGAAGCGCCGCGTACAAGAAAATGTGCTGAAAATTTAATCCACGTGCTGGTAGTGCGGCGCCACGATGAGCGGCTTCGGGGAATATTCGCCGCGCAGCTCGCGCAAGATATTGGCATGCTCGGCCAGGCGGATATCTTCTTCCGTCTGTGGGGTAAAGGTGCGCGCGGTCAGCGGCTGCCCGTCGCGGTCCAGGCCAATATAGGCCACGGTGGCGTGGATGGCGGTGTTGAGGTTATCGCGGCCGCCGCGGGGATCGCCGGAGCGGACGTGGATGGACATCTGCATGGAGCGGCGGTCCGTGCGCATCATGCGGGCATCGACCTCAATGAGATCGCCGATGGAAATGGGCTTATAAAAGCGGATGCCACCGGCATAGACGGCGACGGTGCGCTCGCCGGACCACTCCATGGTGCAGGCGGTGCCGGCCTCATCGATCCACTGCATTGCGGTGCCGCCGTGCACCTTGCCGCCCCAGTTGACGTCGGTGGGCTTGGCCAAAAAGCGATTGACCATGCGTGGGGCATCGGAAGGCCCATCGTAGGTCTGCTTATCCATCTCCAGCTCGATGGCCTTGCGCAGCTCGATGCGGGATTTCGCGGCCTCGGCCACGCGCAGGTGCTCATCGGTGTCCGGCACGAAGGTGGGCACCGGGGTGGTCTTATCGCTTTCGGGATCCTTGGCCACGAAAATGACCAGGCAATCGCAGGCGCGGGTGAAAATTCCCTCGCGGGGATCGGCAGACAGCACCTCGTTGATGATGTGCATGGAGGACCGGCCGGTCATTGCGATGCGCGAGCGCACCTCCACGATGTGCCCGGAGGGAATGGGCCGGGTGAAGTGGATATGGCCCACATAGGCGGTCACGCAGTACTGTCCGGACCACTGCACGGCACAGGCGTAGGCGGCCTTATCGATCCATTCCAGCACGCGCCCGCCATTGATGCCGGGGGCGCCGGCCATGGTGACATCGGTTGGCGATGCCATAAAGCGCAGCGTCAGGGTAGGAGACTTCTGGGTTTCCGCAGCAGCGTCAGTAGGTGACATAAACAATAAGATAACAGTAGCTATGCTGTGGCTATGCCTAAACCCGTAGATCCCGCCGCCACGCGCGCGGCCATAATCGCCATCAAGGATTGGATTCAGGACCCGGACGGGCAACAAAAGCCAGGCAGGGCCCTGCTTGCCGATGCCGTCCGTCGCACCGCCCGCACCCTCGAGGCCGACGCGCCGGGGCATTCGGTGGAGCTGCGCGTACCCCCATTTGTTGCTGTGCAGTGCATTGAAGGCCCCCGCCACACGCGCGGCACCCCACCCAATGTGGTGGAAACGGATGCGGAGACCTGGCTGCGTTTGGCCACCGGTGTCACGGCCTGGGACGAGGTCAAAAACACAGGTCGCGTCGATGCTTCCGGGTCGCGTTCAGGGGAGATTGCACAGTGGCTTCCCATCATTCCGTTAGTTTTCGACGGCCCAACGCGCTAATATAAACGCCGTGGTAGAAGTACATACTCCTAGTATCACTGACCTTGACGATCACAACGAGGAGGAACCCCGCGAAGAGTGTGGCGTCTTTGGCGTCTGGGCTCCCGGGGAGGAAGTCTCCAAACTTACCTACTTTGGCCTTTTTGCTCTCCAGCACCGCGGCCAAGAAGCCGCCGGCATTGCGGTGGGCGATGATGACCGCATCGTCGTCTTTAAAGACATGGGCCTGGTGGCCAATATTTTCGATGAATCGACCCTTTCTGCCTTGACCGGCAACGTGGCGGTGGGCCACACGCGCTATTCCACGGCCGGCGGCAAGGAATGGTCCAATGTGCAGCCGATGTTTTCCACCTCCTCTACGGGCGTGGACATTGCCCTGGGCCACAACGGCAACCTGGTCAATTACCTCGAGCTGCGCGCAGAGGCCGTCGAGCGCGGCCTGATTAAGCCGCACGAGGAGTCGGTTTCTGACTCGATGTGCTTGTCCATGCTGCTTGCCGATGGCGTCGATGAGACCACCTCCGTCTTCGACTCCGCCCGCGAGCTCCTACCGCGGGTCAAGGGCGCATTCTGCTTGACCTTTACCGATGGCCACACCATGTACGCTGCGCGCGACCCGCAGGGCGTGCGCCCGCTGGTGCTGGGCCGGCTGGCCAAGGGCTGGGTCGTTGCCTCCGAAACCTGCGCGCTGGATATCTGCGGCGCGCAATTTATTCGCGAGATCGAGCCGGGCGAGCTCGTTGCCATCGATGAGGCCGGCATCCGCTCTGAAAATTTCGCGCCCGCCAAGCGCAGCGGCTGCGTTTTTGAATACGTCTACCTGGCCCGCCCGGATAGCGATATCAAGGGCCGCTCCGTCAACGCCTCCCGCGTGGAGATCGGCCGCCGCCTAGCTCGCGAATACCCGGTTGAGGATGCAGACCTGGTCATCCCCGTGCCGGAATCCGGCAACCCAGCCGCGGTGGGCTACGCCCGCGAATCCGGCCTCACCTTCGCCCACGGTTTGGTGAAAAATGCGTATGTGGGCCGCACTTTTATTCAGCCCACGCAGACGCTGCGTCAGCTGGGCATCCGGTTAAAGCTCAACCCGCTGCGCGAGGTCATCGATGGTAAAAAGCTCGTCGTGGTGGATGATTCCATCGTGCGCGGCAATACCCAGCACGCGCTCATCCGCATGTTGCGCGAGGCTGGCGCCGCCGAGGTCCACGTGCGCATCGCCTCCCCGCCGGTAAAGTGGCCGTGTTTTTATGGCATCGACTTTGCCTCGCCCGGCGAGCTGATTGCCAACGCCAGCCCGTCCGATGATCCGGACGAGATTTGCTCCACCATCTGCGAGACCATCGGCGCTGATTCTTTGGGCTTTGTCTCCATCGATGAAATGGTCGCCGCCACCGAGCAGCCTCGCTCCGAGCTGTGCACCGCCTGCTTCTCCGGCGAGTACCCCCTTGGCCTTCCCGCCGGAAACCCCAATGCCGATGCCGTGCGCACCCTGCTCGGAACCCAATAAAAACTTCTAAGGAACTTTCAAAAACATGAGTGACAACACCTACGCCGCAGCCGGCGTCAATATCGAAGAGGGCGACCGCGCGGTCAGCCTGTTTGCCCCACACGCCAAGCGCGCCACCCGCCCGGGGGTCATGGGCGGCCTCGGCGGCTTTGCGGGGCTATTCAAACTGGGCGATTACAAGGAGCCCATCCTCGCCGCCGGCTCCGATGGTGTGGGCACCAAGCTGGCCGTGGCACAGGCCATGGATAAGCACGACACCATTGGCATCGATCTGGTGGCCATGTGCGTCGATGACCTAGTCGTCTGCGGCGCCGAGCCGCTATTCCTGCAGGACTACATCGCCGTGGGCAAAGTCGTGCCGGAAAAGGTGGCCGAGGTGGTCAAGGGCATCGCAGAGGGCTGCGTGCAGGCAGGCGCTGCGCTGCTCGGCGGCGAGACGGCCGAACACCCAGGCATGATGGGGGAGAATGAATACGATGTCTCCGCCACCGCCGTCGGCGTGGTTGAGGCCGATGGCGTGTTGGGCCCAGACAACGTGCGCGAGGGCGATGTGCTCATCGCCATGGGCTCGTCCGGGCTGCACTCCAACGGCTACTCGCTCGCGCGCCACGTCCTGCTGGAGCAGGCAGGCATGCCGCTAGATGGTTATGTGGAAGAGCTCGGCCGCCCGCTAGGCGAGGAGCTCTTGGAACCCACCCGCATCTACGCCAAGGAATGCTTGGCGCTGGCGCAGGAATGCTCCGTATCCACCTTCTGCCACGTCACGGGCGGCGGGCTGGCCGGCAACCTGGAGCGCGTCATCCCAGAGGGATTGAGCGCCGAGGTTAACCGCTCCACGTGGAATCCAGGTCAGATCTTTAAGCTCATTTCTTCCATGGGCAAGGTTGAGCTGGCGGAGATGGAAAAGACCTTCAACATGGGTGTGGGCATGATTGCCGTCGTCAACCCGGAGGACCGCGACCGCGCGCTGGCCATGCTTACCGCCCGCCACATCGACGCGTGGGAGCTAGGCAGCGTCCGCGAGGCGGACGGCGAAGAACCGCGCGTTATCATGCACGGCGAGCACTCAAACTTCTAGGTACAAGAGGAAGGCCTTAGGTCAATAACCTAAGGCCTTTTGTGGATTTAGCCGGCGAGCGGAAGATTAGCGCTCGTCGTCGTTGTCCTCATCCCATTCGTCGACATACTCGGCGTAGGGATCATCCTCTTCGTAGTCGTGGGAGTCACCCTCCTGCTGAGCAGCGAGTTCCCGCTGAAGGGACTCGATATCCATCTCGGGTGAGTTGTACTTGAGCTGGCGTGCAACTTTGGTCTGCTTTGCCTTAGCGCGTCCGCGTCCCATGTGCATGACCCCCTTGGGCTAGTAGGGCGCTCCAGGGATTCTTGGGCGCCCCATCGGCTTGTCAATTGTGTATCTTCCTGTAAGACACAATAGCGCGTGTGACGAAAAAATTCCGCACCGGCCCCCCGATGAGTGGAAAATCTACCGCCCGCGCAGCCGGTTTACCGCCTCGCGCCCGGCCTTTGGGCCCTCATCTTCGGGGATGGAGGACGCATCGATCGACGCCGCGGTATCGCCGATGTCCAATGTGCCTGCATCTAGCGCAGAACGCTTGACTAGACCTAAGGCGATGGGGCCGAAATCGCAGTCATCCACGATGGTGCCGATGCGACCTACCTTACGTCCATTAAATGAAATGTCATCGCCCACATTCGGCCTCTCCGGCGCGGATCCGTCGAGGTGGAGGAGCACCAAAAGGCGGGGAGAGCGGCCCAGGTTTTCCACGCGCGCCACGGTTTCCTGGCCGCGGTAGCAGCCCTTATTTAGGTGCACGTGGGCGGGGTCAGCATCGCTGCGGCTAATCCACTGCGGAACCTCGTGCGGGATGGATTTCTTATCCAAGTCGGCGGCAAGCTCCGGCTCGCGGGCGCGCACGCGCTCGGCGGTAAAGGCCATGAGCCCCGCCAGCCGCGCGCCCTCTGCCTCTAGGGCGGCCATGGATTCCACGAACTTTTCGCGCGGAACGGCGAGGTCAACGCGCTTGATTCCCGGCCATTGCACCTCGCGGGAAAAGACCACGGTGGGTGGGGTAGGAATATCGGCTTCACCCAGCAATGTCACGATGGCGATATCGGCTTCCTCGACCGTGACCTCGGACCAAAAGACCATTTTGGTCAAAAAGTCCTGGGCGGATTCGAACTGCGCGGCGGGCAGATCGAGGTAGAAGTCCTCGCCTGCGCGGGTGATATCCATGTGGTGCAAAATATGGCCCTGGATATCTAGGTCGAGGGCGCCGGCGGAGAAGCCGGAGGGGGCATCGTCAAGCTTCTGCGTGAGCAGGTTATTAAGAAACCCCGGCGCATCCGCACCGCTGACGCGCAGCACGCGGCGTTGCGAGCGGTCGATGGCGATGGTCCCGGTCTCGGCCGCACGCTGTTCCCCGAGGGGATTGCCATAGTGCCAGGCCACACCTTGGGCATCGAGTACAGTCGCGTCCTGGTGCTCGGCGGCACCGGCGCGTTGAAGAAGTGGCGAAGAATAACTCACATCTACCGATGGTAGGGCATAATCGAGTCTATGAAACCCTCCCCGCGAAAAGAGCCGGTCATCTACGTCGTGGAACCCTTTGGTGGGTCGGTGCGCAAACATTCGCCCTCCCTGCCGCTGGTTTATGCCGATGATGCCGCCGTGACCCGCGGCGATGGCATCTTTGAATCGCTTCTGGTCCGCGGCGGCAAGGCGGCCAATCTCGCCCGCCACGCCCAGCGCTTTCGCGATTCGGCGCGGGCGCTCGATTTGCCGGAACCGCCGATGCACAAGTGGGAGGAGGCGACCCGGCTGGCGATCGCGGATTATTGCGGTACCGATGCCGATCATCCCGATGCCAAATGCACCTGGACCTACACCCGCGGCCGCGCCTCGACCGGCGTGCCCACCGCGTGGGTGACGGTGCAGCCGCTTGGCGATGCCCCGCTTCGCCAACGCACCACCGGCGTTACCGTCCTGACGAGCCCGCGCCTGTGGCACGTGGCCGAAGAGCTACCGGCCAAGACGCTGAACTACGCCGCGACGATGGCGATGCTGCGCATGGCCAAGGACAAGGGCTACGACGATCTCATCCTGACGGATCCAGATACCGGCGAAATCTTAGAGGGCGCTACCTCTACCGTGGTGGCGGTGCGGGGAAAGAAGCTGCGCACCGCCGCCGGCCGCGGCATTTTGCCCGGCACTACGCAGGCCGCGCTCTTTGATTACGCCCAGGACCGCGGCTATCGCTGCAAGGCCAAGCCGCTGACGGTGGAGTACTTAGAAAAGTCCGACTCGGTGTGGCTGGTCTCTTCCGTGCGCGTGGCGGTGCGGGTGACCAAGCTGAATGAGAAAACGTTAAAAGCCCCGGATAACGAGGAAGAAATCCGGGGGCTTATCGATGCCGCGCTAGGGGCCTAGCCAGTCTTAGCCGGCTCTAGCCGGCGATGCGGGTGAGCTCGGCGGACATGTAGGGGCGCATTTCGCCATCGACCATGCGCTCATCTACCCAGCCCAGGTTGTTATTGGGCATGAGGCCGTACATGCGCTTGCCGGGGCCCAGGTTCTTCGGGCCGGTCTCGGTGACCATGGTGGAGGCGGATTCGAGCTGCCAAGCGCGCTCGTTGAAGGGCTCGCCGTAGAAGATTTCCACGATGCCGGTAGAAGAGGTGTAGGTGACCTCGATTTCATCCTTGGCGGAGATGCGCCAGAAACCGGTCTCGCGGGTAGACGGGCCCTGCGGCTTGCCTTCGGTATCGATCTTCCAGGTGCGCGAGCTAAAGGTCAGGTAATTCTCGCCGTCGTGGGCGACGACCAGCTGCTGGCCAAAGGTGTATTCGCTGCCATCGGTGTCGTGGGCCTGGCCCTCGCCCTGCCAGACGCCTACGAGGGGGAGGAGCCCCAGCAGGCCATCGTGTAGCGACGGGCCCTGGCGCAGGTTGGCGGTATCGGCGGGAACAGGGACATCGCCAAGCTCAATGGCGGGGATATTGTGGCTGGCCGCGTCCTTCCACTGCTCGGCGGCTTGGTTGACCGCGTCATTGCCATTGAGCGCGCCGGAGGTGTTTTCCGGGTGGGACGCGGCGGCGGTCTCGACGTTCGGGGTATTGGTGTTCTCGGTATTTTCGCTCATGGGCGTCCAGCCTAGTCGTGCCGGGGCCGCTTTAACTACTAGACTGGTCCGTTGTGCATGCGCTGATGATTTCCAATCCCAATTCGACCTCGCAATCCAACGGGCTCTTTCGCCAAATCGTGCCCGCCCTGCGGGCCGTAGAAGGCATGCACCTATTGGTCAAATTCACCCATTACCCCGGGCATGCAGAAGACATCGTTCGGGGGCTTACCAGGGATGATTATGATGTCATCATTGCCGTGGGCGGCGATGGCACCGTCAATGAGATTGTCAACGGCCTGCTGGGACCGGCCGATGAAGATATCCCCAGCCCAAACGAGGTGCCGGCGCTCGCCGTCATTCCCACCGGATCCGCGAACGTCTTCGTCCGCGCCCTCGGCTTTCCCAATACGCCGGTTGAGGCCACCCACGTTCTGGCCCGCATGCTCGAGCGCGATCTGCGCCGCACCATTTACCTGGGCACTTGGAACGAACGCTGGTTTGCCGTCAACGCCGGCTTTGGCATGGATGCGGACGTCCTCGCACGCGTGGACCGCGCCCGCGAACAAGGCTTTTCCGCCACCCCGCTGCGCTACTTGAACGTGGCCATTCGGGCCTGGCTACGCGCGCGCCGCAACCCGCCGCAGATTACGGTGCACGCGGAATCGCGCTTGGGGCAGACGCTCCATAAGAAGGATTTCCCGCTCCTATTTACCTCTAATACCAACCCCTGGACCTTCTTGGGGCCCTTGCCGGTCGTGACCAACCCGCGCAATTCTTTCGATGAGGGCCTGGCCCTTTTCGGTCTGGAAAAACTCAGCGGTGTGCGTGGGGTCATCGGCCTGCTGCACCTCTTTGGCGCCGATAAGCACGGCTGGCTCAAGCGGCTGGTGAAGGAAAAGACCCTGGGCTTTGATGACGCCAAGCGCGTCGAGCTCGATTGCCACACCCCGCAGCGCTTCCAAGCCGATGGCGAATCCGAGGGGACCTTCCGCCACGTGACGCTGACCTCTGTGGCCGATGCCATCGAGGTCTACGCCCCGCAAGACAGGCGGCAGGTGGCCCAGCGCTCCGTGCAGGAAGTGCTGCGGGACTTTATTCGCCTCCGCTAGGATTCACCCTCTTTCGGTGCGGGGCCTACCTTATTGGCGGTATCGGCCGCCTTCTTTTCGGCCTCTTCCACGGCTCGTTGCTCAGATCCCTCGATTTCCAGCGGGGATAGCTGGGCCATCTGGACCTTGATATTGCGGCGCTGGACCTCAAAGTAAATGGTGCCGCCCTGCAGCCTTACCATGGTGGCCTGCGCCGGCAGCGGGAGCTCGCGTGTATCGAAGTTGAGGGAAAACGCCTCCTTGAGGCGCGGATCATCGGTTCCGTAGACCTCCATGCGGAACTCCGGGCCCACCAGGCGCAGTGTGACCATAGCGGTGGATTTTTCCTTATCGCCGGGCAGGGTGCCGGTAAGCTCCGCCTCGGCAGAAACGCCGCCGGAGGGAGAAATATCATCCGGGTTGGCAATGGAAAGATCGGTAATGCCCAAAAGGCGGCCTAACGCCACGCCGTCGAGGGAAATTCCGCGCGAATACGTGGATACGGGTGCGCCTTCAATATCGCCGCTTACTACCTGCTCAGGGGTGACGGTAATATCGCGCAGCACGGTCGAGGCATTGACCATGCCCAGCTTGGGAACCTCCACATCGAGCGCCTTGACCTGCAGATAAGGAATTTCCTTGGAGCCTGCCGCCAACAGGTACGGGGTGCCGCCGATATACACCTGGGGCGAGTTTTCCAGCCTGGAGTTCTCCTTAACCTCCTGGGCAATCTTGTGCTCAGAATGCATGGCCACGCAGGCATCGGCCACCCATGCGGCAATGACCACGCCCACCACGATGAGGACGTGCACAATGCGCCGGTCGACTTTGACTACACTCACGCCTTCAAATTTAGCCTACGTATTATGGGCACCATGAATATCACCGAAGAAAACCTCCCCGCCTCCCCAGAGCTTGCGGGTACCCTGGAAGAACTAGCAGCGCACGCTGAAAAGACCGACGGCATCGCCCCGCTGTCGGAGCAATTCCTCAATGGCCTGCGCGATGAGCGCCTGCATCACAAGCACTTGGTGGCTTGGCTGGATGGCGAGCCCATTGGCGTATCCAGCCGCGAGGATTCCACCGCGGAGCTTTTTATCGCCCCCGATTATCGCGGCAAGGGCTATGGCACCGCGCTTTACGATGCCACCGCTAACGCCACCACCAACCTCGAGACCTGGGCGCATGGCAACGGCAAGCCTGCTCAGGCCTTGGCTAATTCCCGCGACCTGAAGGTCACCCGCACCCTCGTGGTCATGGGCATCGAGGGCAGTGATCTGGATAGCGCAGCCCACGTAGGCGAGCTTCCGCTACAAGCCGCCAATTACAGCGAAGCGGTGGACAAGTGGGGCAAGGACACCGTGGAAAACGAGTGGCTGCGCGTTAATAACGAGGCCTTTAATTGGCACCCAGAACAAGGCGGCTGGGATTTAGAGCGCCTGCACCGCGGCATGGAGGCCGAGTGGTTCGATCCTAAGGACGTTTTGTTCTTCTGGGACGAAAAAGAGCAGGGGCACCCGACCCTGGCTGGCTTCCACTGGACCAAGTGGCACAAGGAAGAAGATCCCGGCTTTGGTGAGGTCTACGTGGTGGGCCTTGCAGAGGCGTACCGCGGCCAAAAATTGGGCGGTCCATTGCTACAGATTGGCCTGCGCCGCATGGTAGAAAAGGGAGCTCAGCGGGTTATTTTGTACGTGGAAGCGGATAATGAACCGGCGCTGAAGGCCTACAAGCGGCTGGGCTTTTCCGTTGATGAAGAGCACGTTGTCTGGGGCTAGTGCGATTAAGGTCATGTCAGCTTCTTGGCATGTTCATTAAGTGTTTACCTCACGTCACCCTGCTGGTTAATTCCGCCGGTTAGCTTTACTGATTGTGAGAAAGCCGCGCCTGCGCACCTGTACCCCGCTGCCGAAAGCGGACGTGGGATGTGGGTTCCCCTTTGATGGGGATGCGGTTTCCTCGGACAATCAATCTCTGATCTGCACCGGAAAGGGTTTTCCCGTGATTCGCAACTTCAAGCGCTCTGCCGCTATCTTCGGCCTCGTGGCCGCTACCTCTACCGCTCTCGTAGCGTGCTCTGAGGACACCTCCTCTTCCTCTGACTCCTCGGGATCCTCCGAGGGCAGCGGCGTCGCTGGCGAGCTTGTTGGTGAGGGCGCATCCTCCCAGCAGAACGCAATGTCCTACTTCGGCACCGTCTTCGCAGAGGACAACCCAGACGCAAACCTGTCCTATACCGCTTCCGGCTCCGGTAAGGGTGTTGAGGCATTCCTGAACGGCCAGGCAGACTTCGCTGGTTCTGACTCCCCGCTGAAGGAAGACGACGGCCAGATTGAGGCTGCCAAGGAGCGTTGCGACGGCAACGACGCATGGCACCTGCCTTCCACCATCGGGCCAGTTGCCATCGCTTATAACTTGGGCGACCAGGAGATCAACCTCTCCACCGATACCATTGCCAAGATATTCAAGGGCGAGATCAAGAAGTGGAATGACGAGGCCATTGCCGCTGATAACGAGGGCGCAGACCTGCCGGACACCGACATCCACGTCATCTTCCGTTCTGACGAGTCCGGTACCTCCGATAACTTTCAGAAGTTCCTGAACGCCTCCACCGGCAACTGGGACGGCGAAGGCAAGCAGTTCCCTGACGCTGTAGGTGAGGGCGCAAACGGTTCCTCCGGCGTTGCTGACCAGGTTGCAAACATCGAGGGTGCCATCACCTACGTTGAGGCCGGCTTCGCTGATCAGAAGGAAGCTGACGGCGTCAAGAAGGCCAAGATTGACTTTGGCAACGGCCCGGTTGAGCTGAATGACGATACCGTCAACAAGGCCCTGGAGAACCTAGAGTTCAAGGACACCGCCTCCGAGAACGACATGGTCGTTGACTCCAAGGCCCTCTTCGCTTCCGATGCAGAGGGTGCATACCCGCTCATCCTGACCACCTACAACATCGTCTGCTCCGCTGGCTACGATGACGAGACCGCTGAACTGGTCAAGATCTTCTTCAACGACGTTCTGGACCACCAGGATGACCAGTTGGCAGAGCAGGGCTTCATCCCAGTTAAGGGTGACCACCTTGACCGCCTGAAGAGCGCCGTTGACGCACTGCAGTAAGGCGTAAACTGCGCTTTACCTCGCGAAATAACGCTCCGCCCGCCCCCACTGCCGCCCTCGAGACGCGCTTTGGGGGCGCAGGCATGTAACGCATGACCCTTTGTTCCACTTTAAATAAGGATTAGTACGTCTCATGGCAGACAATAATCTCACCAAGGCATCGACCTCGGAGACCCTTCCCGTCTCTGGCGTTGAACAGCCTCATACCCGTGGCGATAACGAGAATGACTTGGCTACCTCCAGCTCCGGTAGCTCCGTCAAGCGCCCCGGTGACCGCATTTTCGAATTCCTCTCCACGGCCTCTGCCACGCTGATTACCGTGATGATCGCGGCGATTGCTGCCTTCCTCATCTGGCGCGCCGTGCCGGCGCTCAGCGTGAACGAGAATGGCCTGCTGGGCTTTTTCACCCACGGTGAGCGGTGGGAGACCACCGATACCTCCGCGATGAAGTTCGGTATCCCGACCATGTTCGGCACCACCGTCCTCATCTCGGTCTTCGCCCTGATCTTGGCCATGCCAGTGGCGCTTGCGATTGCCATCTTCTTGTCCAACTACGCCCCGGCACGCCTGGTTAAGCCGCTGGGTTTCTTGGTGGACATGCTGGCCGCCGTGCCGTCCATCGTCTACGGCCTGTGGGGTTGGCAGGTCCTCGGTCCGGCCCTGTCCGGCTTCTACACCTGGTTGGAATCCTGGGCCGGCGGGTTCTTCCTGTTTACCCATTACGATAATTCGCCCGCCTTTGCTACCGGCCGCAACCTCTTTACCGGTGGCATCGTGCTCGCCGTGATGATCCTGCCGATTATCGCCGCCACCGCCCGCGAGGTCTTCGTGCAAACCCCTCCCGGCCAGATCGAGTCCGCCCTGGCACTGGGCGCTACGCGCTGGGAAGTCATCCGCATGACCGTCCTGCCCTTCGGTATGTCCGGCTACGTCGCCGGCTCCATGCTCGGCTTGGGCCGCGCTTTGGGTGAGACCATGGCGCTGTACATGGTGGTCTCGCCGCTGGTGGACTTCCGCTTCTCGCTTTTCGATGGCGGCACTACCTTCGCCACGGCCATCGCCCTCGCCGCTGCCGAGTTCGGTAACGAGACGCGCGCCGGTGCATATATCGCTGCCGGTTTGATGCTGTTCTTGCTGACGTTCGTGGTCAACGCCATTGCCCGCGCCATCGTGAAGAGCAAGTAAGGAAGGACAACAATGACTACTACGACAAATAACAAGCCTGCCTCCGCTGGTGGGGCAACCTTCCTGGAAATCTCCGGTTCCCGCAAGGCGGCCAATAGTATTGCCACCGTCGTTGTATGGGCCGCTATGGCCTTGGCGATGGTCCCTTTGATCTGGGTCCTCTGGGAGCTCATCTCGCGCGGTAGCGGCGTGATTTTCTCCGCTGACTGGTGGACGCTGTCCCAGCGCGGCGTGATGAATAGCGCCGAAGGCGGCGGTGCCGCCCACGCCATCGTCGGTACCTTTGTCCAGACCGCCCTAGCATCCATCTTATCCATCCCGATCGGCATCTTTACCGCCATCTACCTGGTGGAATACTCCAAGGGTGGCTGGCTCGGCCGCACCACAACCTTCATGGTGGACATCCTGTCGGGCGTGCCCTCCATCGTGGCGGCGCTGTTCATCTTCGCCATGTGGATTACGCTCTTTGGCTTTGGCCGCTCCGGCTTTGCCGTCGCCCTGTCCTTGGTCCTGTTGATGATTCCCATCGTGGTGCGCAATACCGAAGAGATGCTGCGCGTGGTTCCCATGGACCTGCGCGAGGCTTCCTATGCGCTCGGCGTGCCCAAGTGGAAAACCATCGCACGCATCGTGCTGCCAACCGCCCTGTCCGGCATTGTGACCGGCATCATGCTGGCCATTGCCCGCGTGATGGGTGAATCCTCCCCAGTGCTGGTCTTGGTTGGTTCCTCCTCGGTCATCAACTGGGACGCGTTTAAGGGCTCGCAGTCTTCGCTGCCGCTGATGATGCTTGATATGTACAAGGCCGGCGCGCAACCTGCCGTGCTGGATAAGCTGTGGGGCGCAGCGCTGACGCTGGTTATCCTCATCGCCATCCTCAATATTGCGGCGCGCGTAATTTCCGCGAAGTTCTCGGTCAAGAAATAGCCGCACTCGATTCCGCCACTTATACACCCCTTAAGAGGAGAAACCTCCACAATGTCTAAGCTCGAGCTCAATGACGTCGATATTTTCTACGGCGATTTTCACGCCGTACAGAACGTAAATATGCAGATCCCGGCGCAGGCCGTGACCGCCTTCATCGGCCCCTCCGGCTGCGGTAAGTCCACCGTGTTGCGCACCTTGAACCGCATGCACGAGGTCATCCCTGGCGCATCCGTCAAGGGCGAGATCCTGCTCGATGGCACCAATATCTACGGCCCCAAGGTGGACCCCGTATCCGTGCGCAATACCATCGGCATGGTCTTCCAGAAGGCCAACCCATTTCCCACCATGTCCATCGAGGACAACGTGGTTGCCGGCCTGAAGCTATCCGGTGAAAAGAATAAGAAGAAGCTCAAGGAAGTCGCCGAACAGTCCCTGCGCGGCGCAAACCTCTGGGACGAGGTCAAGGACCGCCTGGATAAGCCGGGCGGCGGCCTTTCTGGTGGTCAGCAGCAGCGCCTGTGTATCGCCCGCGCGATTGCCGTGGAGCCAGAAGTCCTGCTGATGGACGAGCCCTGCTCCGCACTGGACCCAATTTCTACCTTGGCCGTGGAGGATCTTATCCACGAGCTGAAGGAAAACTTCACCATCGTCATCGTGACCCACAACATGCAGCAGGCCGCCCGCGTGTCCGATAAGACCGGCTTCTTCTCCTTGGAAGCTACCGGTAAGCCGGGCCACCTGGTGGAATTCGATGAAACCACCCGCATCTTTGAGAACCCTTCCCAGAAGGAGACCGAAGACTACATTTCCGGCCGCTTCGGCTAATACGTAGCCCCTGATTGTCCGACAAGGGCGGTACCTCCAGCGCAGGGAGGTACCGCCCTTGTGGCAGTTTTAGGTCTATGGTCCTAGCGGCGGAATTGGCGTTCCAATTCGCTCATGCGGGCCTCGAACTCGGCGTCCTTTTGATCCTCTTGGAGTTTTCTTTCAAACTCTTCCGGCAATAGGCCGGTGGCGAAGTAAATGATGCGCCCAGCCACGGAAACGCAGTGATCGGCGTAGCGCTCGTAGTAGCGGGTAATCTGTGCCGTCTCTACGGCCTGGCGCACCGTCCCTTCCCATTCGCGCTGGGTGAGGATGCGCAGCAGGTGGTGGTTAATATCGTCCACGGCATCATCATCGGAACGCAGGTTAACGGAGAGCTCGGCATCCGGGGTGACCAAAATATCGTGCACCACCGAACCCATTTCCTGGGTCAGGCGGAACATTTCTTCCATGAACCCGAGGTATTCAGCGGGCACGACGGCCTCTGGGTGGCGGCGGCGCGCGGCATCGGCAATGTGCTGGGCTAGCTGTCCCATGCGGAAGAGGTCTTCGACGATGTAAATGGAAGATACCACCTGGCGCAGATCCTGGGCCATGGGATTTTCCAACGCCAGGAGCTTTACCGCGCGTTCGGAGCAGCGCGAGCGAATCTCATCGAGTTCTTCGGTGAGGCTAAGCGCTTGCTCCGCGGGTTCCAGGGCGCGATCGAGCAGCGCCTGGGAGGCCTTATCCATGATGGTGCGGACGGTATCGCACATGACGATGAGGTCGTGCGAGAAGTTGTCCAGATGCTCACGGTAGGCAGTACGCATGCAGGAAATGATAGCTCACAAACCGCGCAAATGCTTGCTGAGTCACACCAGTGTGGGTTTAGCCGCCGGAGTTGTAAATATCGGCGCCAACCGGAACGAATTCGTCCTCGGGGTCATCAAGCCAGCCATCGGGAAGCGCGACCTTGGAGGGCGAGCCCTGGCGCCCGCGCGCACCATCGGCATCGGCAGCCAAAGCATCAGAATCCGCCCAGGGCGCCAGCAATTCGCGCAGGCTCTCTAAGGAATCCACCTTGGCCAAGCCGGCGCGGACCTGCCCGCCGACGGGGAAGCCGCGCAGGTACCAGCCAATGTGCTTGCGGATGTCCCTGGATGCGTGATCCTCGCCCTCGTGCTGAGCGAGTAGCTCTGCGTGGCGGAGGATGACCTGGGTGACCTCGCCCAAGGTGGGCTCGGCGGGGATGGACTCGCCGCGCAGGGCAGCGCCCAGCTCCGCGAAGAGCCACGGCCGGCCCAGGCAACCGCGGCCGACCTGCACGCCATCGCAGCCCGTGGCCTCCATCATGCGGCGGGCATCATCGGCGCGGAAAATATCGCCGTTGCCCAATACCGGAACGCCGGTATCCGCCAGGTGCTCTTTGAGCCGGGCGATCTCATCCCACCGGGCATCGCCGGAATAGCGCTGCGCGGCCGTGCGCCCGTGCAAGGTCACGGCGGCGGCGCCGGAATCCACGGCGATGCGTCCGGCATCGAGGTGCGTGTGGTGCTCGTCGTCGATGCCCACGCGCATCTTCACCGTGACGGGGATATTCGTGCCCTCGGTGGCCTTGACGGCAGCAGAGACGATATTGCCAAACAGGCGGCGCTTATAGGGCAGAGCAGAGCCGCCGCCACGCCTGGTCACCTTGGGGACGGGGCAACCGAAATTCATGTCGATATGATCGGCCAAGTTCTCATCCACGATGATCTTGGCGGCCTTATAGGTGTATTCCGGGTCCACCGTATAAATCTGCAGGGAACGCGGATCTTCATCCGGGGCAAAGGTGGTCATGTGCATGGTTTTCTCGTTGCGCTCCACCAGGGCGCGGGCGGTGACCATCTCGCAGACATACAAGCCCGATACCGTCCCGGTGCGGGCCAGCTCCTGCTCCCGGCACAACGTGCGGAAGGCAACGTTGGTTACCCCCGCCATGGGGGCGAGGATGACGGGGGAGGAGAGGTCATACTTTCCAATGCGCAAATTCACGCCCTAATTGTGCTCGTTAACGGCGGAATTTAGCAACTAACAGCAAGGTGGTGGTTACCGAGGATTCCCATGATTGGGGTGAAGATCACACAATGATGGTGGCAAAAACGTTAATTTTCGCTACTGTGGTCTGTGTAACTAAATTGGGTTGGCCGTAACCCCGGTCTACTCGCAGATAAAGGAGGATGACAGTTGTCCGATAGAATCGCATACGCCCCGTTTGAGAAGCTCGTAGTTTCTGCAGAGGAGGCTGCGAAGCACGTCAACAATGGTGACCGCGTAGGCATCTCCGGCTTCACCGGCGCCGGTTACCCTAAGGGTCTGCCTACCGCCATTGCAGATAAGGCGAAGGCGCTGCATGACAAGGGCGAAGAGTTCAAGATTGACCTCTTCTCCGGTGCTTCTACCGCCCCGGACTGCGACGGTGTTTTGGCAGAGGCGGAAGCCATTAACTTCCGCTCCCCGTACAACTCTGACCCACTGCTGCGTAAGCAGTTCAACGATGGCACCGCGCTCTACCAGGACATTCACCTGTCCCATCTGGGCCAGCAGGTAGAAGAGGGCTTCTACGGTGACTTCCAGGTAGCCATCATCGAGGCCGTACGCATTACCGAGGAAGGCCATATCGTGCCCTCCTCCGCAGTGGGCAATAACCTCGAGTTCGTCGAGGCTGCAGACAAGATCATCATCGAGATCAACGAGTGGCAGTCCGAGAACCTCGAGGGCATGCACGACATCTACCGCATCGACAAGCTGCCTAACCGCCAGCCCATCCCGATTAACAAGCCGGGCGACCGCATCGGTACCACCTACATGGAGATCCCAGAGGAGAAGGTCGTTGCAGTTGTTAAGACCAACTCCCCAGACCGCAACGCTCCATTCCGCGAGCCGGACGAGACCTCTGAGAAGATCGCCGCTAACTTCATCGAGTTCCTGGAGGGCGAGGTAGCCGCAGGCCGCCTTGAGTACGACAAGTTCATCATGCAGTCCGGCGTGGGTAACGTGCCGAACGCCGTGATGGCAGGCCTGTTGGACTCCAAGTTCGAAAACATCCAGGCATACACCGAGGTCATCCAGGACGGCATGCTGGACCTTATCGATGCCGGCAAGATGACCGTGGCTTCTGCAACCTCCTTCGCATTGTCGCCAGAGTACGCAGAAAAGATGAACGCGGAGGCAGACCGCTACCGCAACCACATCATCCTGCGCCCGCAGCAGATTTCCAACCACCCTGAAGTCATCCGCCGCGTCGGCCTGATTTCTTCCAACGGCATGATCGAGGGAGATATCTACGGCAACATCAACTCCACCAACGTGTCCGGTTCCCGCATCATGAACGGCACCGGTGGCTCTGGTGACTTCACCCGTAACGCGTACATCTCCACCTTCGTGTCCCCGTCCATCGCGAAGGATGGCGCCATCTCCGCTCTGGTTCCGTTTGTATCCCACACGGACCACACCGAGCACGACACCATGGTCATCATCACCGAATACGGTGTGGCTGACCTGCGTGGCCTGGCTCCAAAGCAGCGCGTAGAGAAGATTATCGCCGTGGCTCACCCGGACTACCGTCCGCTGTTGGAGGAGTACTACGAGCGTGCGAAGGAAAACAAGTTCCAGCACACCCCGCACGACCTGAAGTCCGCCTTCGACTTCCAGGTTAACTTCATGGAAAAGGGTGACATGCGCGGTTAATCTCCACCGCCATGGCAAAGGAGGGCCTCCCGGTTGGGAAGCCCTCCTTTTGCTGTGTGTGGATACTCTCAGGCGAGGGGTGAATTAGGAGATCTAAAAGTCAACACGCTAATATAGAGTGACGTTGGGCCTTTAGCTCAGTTGGTAGAGCTACGGACTTTTAATCCGCAGGTCGTGGGTTCGATCCCCACAGGGCCCACATCAGGAGCCGCCTTCGGGCGGCTCCTTTTCTAGTTTTTCACGAGCTTCTTAATGGCGTGCATAGCCTCCGCTAGCTTCTCCTTAGCCACCTCGCCGTCCTCGGCCGCCGCACCGGCCACGCAGTGCTCTATATGGTCCTCTAAGAGCGCCAGAGAGACGTTCTCTAGTGCGGAGGTCACCGCGGAGATTTGGGTGATGATATCGATGCAGTACTGGTCCTCATCGACCATGCGGTGAATCCCGCGCGCCTGGCCTTCGATGCGTTTCAGGCGCGCCAGATAACGCGCTTTGCTCTTGCTATCGGCGTTGTATCCGTGTACATCCGGCTCGTGGCAGGAACAAGTTTTCTGCTGCTCAGACATGGTAAAAATTCCTTCTGGGGGAGCGATTTTGTTTCTTGGTGATGTCTCCAGTATATTTCTAGAAGTCGCCAAGAAGCGACTGGCCCCCATCGTCTAGCGGCCTAGGACACTGCCCTTTCACGGCAGCGGCACGGGTTCGAATCCCGTTGGGGGTACCAACACTTTCGTGTTGGTTCTAAATAATTTCTCATTTGGCCTTGTGGCGCAGTTGGTTAGCGCGCCGCCCTGTCACGGCGGAGGTCGCGGGTTCAAGTCCCGTCAAGGTCGCATTCTGAACAGTACACGCTTCGGCGGGTGCTGTTCTTTTTTGGTTTTAGGCCGCTGTGTGGTGGTGTCACCTTGATGCAGGGGCATCGGCAAGCGCGGGAAAACCGCCTTTGTAGTGCTGATTTGTGTTGTTTCGAGGCGTCTGTGTAAAGTAACTACCCGTGCCCAAGGGGCACACAAAACTGAAAATGGCCTTGTGGCGCAGTTGGTTAGCGCGCCGCCCTGTCACGGCGGAGGTCGCGGGTTCAAGTCCCGTCAAGGTCGCGGAAACCTTCGGGTTTCTGGCCAGATAGCTCAGTCGGTAGAGCACACGCCTGAAAAGTGTGGGGTCGCCAGTTCGATCCTGGCTCTGGCCACAACTATGGTCCCTTCTTATTATCAAGGAGGGGCCATTTTTGGTTTAATGGGGGACATGGAAAAAGCAATTTCTCATCAGTCCGATTTGTCCCGTTTCGTGCTCACCGTTGATGGTGTGGAGGCAGGAATCTGCGAGTACGTAGATTCCGGTGATACCCGCGAATTTAATCACACGGTCATCGGGGATGACTTCCGCGGCCAGGGCTTGTCCTCGCCGTTGATTAAGGCGGCCCTCGATGAAACCCGGGAGGCCGGCATGAAGGTCATCGCCACCTGTTCCGCAGTGGCGCACTTTATGGACAAGAACTCCGAATACCAGGATCTGCTGCGCGGTTAAGCACAGCAAAAAGCGGCCCACATAAGCCTGTAGGCCGCTTTTAGTCTATTTAGATGTAGTAGTCCGGATCCACGAGTTTGACCCGCTCATGCCTATTTGAAGGCCGGTTTTGGGCGGGGATGCCCACGGCGATGTGGTCGGCCGGGACGTCTTTCGTCACCACGGCATTGGCGCCGATGGCGGAACCAGCCCCGATGGTGATGGGGCCTAAGACCTTGGCGCCTGCGCCGATGGTGACGTTATCTTCCACCGTGGGGTGGCGCTTGGTCTGGGTGAGCACCTGACCGCCGAGCGTCACGCCGTGGTAGAGCATGACGCCATCGCCAATTTCCGCGGTTTCGCCGATGACAATGCCCATCCCGTGGTCGATAAAGAAGCGGCGCCCGATGGTGGCGCCTGGGTGGATCTCAATGCCGGTAAAAAAGCGGTTAATTTGGGCCAGGATGCGCGCAGGGCCCCGCAGGCCGCGCTTCCATAGCCAGTGGGAGACGCGGTGAGACCAGATGGCGTGCAGGCCGGAATAGACGATCGCATTTTCAACGTCGCCGCGGGCGGCAGGGTCGTGGTCGCGGGCATTGGCTAAATCTTCGCGGATATATTTAATAATGCTCATGGGGACTATAGTACTGGTCACAAAAAGGCACCCGCCAAGCTTGACGGGTGCCTTTTATTCACGGACTAGGTGGCGGGGCTAATTATGCCTCGCGGATGTCCTCAAAAAGAACGGTGGAAACGTAGCGCTCACCAAAGTCCGGCAGGACAACGACGATGGTCTTGCCCTCGAACTCAGGGCGCTCGGCCAGCTTCAGTGCGGCGGAGAGGTTTGCGCCGGCGGAAATACCAACCAGCAGGCCTTCCTCGGTGGCAAGAGCGCGGGAAAGCTTGATGGACTCCTCGAGGGAAGCGGTCAGAACCTCATCCAGCTGCTCGCGGTTGAGCACGTCCGGCACGAAGTTGGCGCCCAGGCCCTGGATCTTGTGCGGGCCGGCCTGGCCTTCAGACAGGACAGGGGAGTCAGCCGGCTCAACGGCTGCGAGGTAGACGTCTGGGTTCTTGGACTTCAGGTAGCGGCCTGCACCGGTGATGGTGCCGCCGGTGCCGACGCCAGCGACGAAGGCATCGACATTGCCCTCGGCGTCTTCCCAGATCTCCGGGCCGGTGGTGGCCTCGTGGATCTTGGGGTTGGCCTCGTTAGCGAACTGGGAAGCCAGGATGGCGTTGCCGCGCTCGGCGACGACCTCGTTGGCCTTGTCAACCGCACCCTGCATGCCGGCAGCGCCCGGGGTCAGGATGATTTCTGCACCGTATGCGCGCAGCAGCACCTTGCGCTCGTTGGACATGGTCTCTGGCATGGTGAGGACGACGTCGTAGCCCAAGGTTGCGCCGGCCAGTGCCAGGGCAATGCCGGTGTTACCGGAGGTAGCTTCAACGATGGTGCCGCCCGGCTTCAGCTCACCGGACTCCTCGGCGGCCTTGATGATGGCCAGACCGATGCGGTCCTTCACGGAGTTACCAGGGTTAAAGGACTCTACCTTGGCCAGCACGGTGGCGCCCTTGCCCTCTGCTAGGCGGTTGATGCGGATGAGCGGGGTACCGCCGATGGTCTCCAGGACATTGTTATAAATAGCCATTTATTAAGACTCCTTTGGGAATCAGATTCGCGGTCAAATCAGGTACAAGCGTAAGGATACACTACTTAAGTAGACAGAGTGGTATATTTATTACAGACAGCCTATTCGGGCATGGAATGTGGGATTCACCGCTGGGGAAACAAAGAGGCGATTTCGAATTACCCCCACTTGCTGTCTATAATTCCACGTAGTTACCCGCTGGTCCCCAAGTTTTCGGGGATATCGGGTGCACCTGCTTGGTTACCCCCGACGAGGAAAGAGTCTCATGGAGTCGCATCGCCTCAAAGATGATGAAGAATCCGTACGCGCGGCACTGTCGTCCCTCAAAACCGCCACCGGAATCCCGGTGACGATGTACGCGACATTATTGGCGGATAACCGCCTGCAAATTACCCAGTGGGTGGGCCTGCGTACGCCGGCGCTGCAGAATCTGCTTATCGATGCCGGCGTGGGCGTCGGCGGGCGCGTGATTACCACCCGCCGCGCGGTGGGCGTATCGGACTACACGCGGGCTACCACCATTTCCCACGAGAACGACAGCGTCATTCAAGACGAAGGCCTGCACTCGATCGTGGCCGTGCCCGTTACTGTGCAGCGTGAAATCCGCGGAGTGCTCTACGTTGGCGTGCACTCCCCGGTGCGCTTGGGAGATAAGGTCATCGAGGAAGTAACGATGACGGCCCGGACCCTGGAGCAAGACCTTGCGGTCAATTCCGCGATGCGCCGCGCCGATGGCGGCAAGGGAGGCACTTCCCGCGGTCACGCCATGAACGGTGCGGAATGGGAACAGGTTCGTTCCACCCATTCCAAGCTGCGCATGCTGGCCAACCGCGTCGAGGACGAGGAATTGCGCAAGGAACTTGAGGCACTGTGTGATCAGATGGTTTCTCCCGTGCGCGTCAAGCAATCAACCAAGCTTTCTGCCCGCGAGCTCGATGTCCTTTCCTGCGTGGCGCTCGGCCACACCAATGTCGAAGCGGCAGAAGAAATGGGCATTGGCGCCGAAACCGTGAAGTCCTACCTGCGCTCTGTAATGCGCAAGTTGGGGGCGCATACCCGCTACGAAGCCGTCAATGCTGCCCGCCGGATCGGCGCGTTGCCCTGATAACCGGTAGCGTAGAAACCTGTGAAAGATCAGTTTATTGTTTCCGGCGGTGCCCGCCTTGCAGGCACCGTCAAAGTAGATGGCGCGAAAAACAGCGTCCTTAAGCTCATGGCCGCCGCATTGTTGGCGGAGGGGACGACGACGCTGACCAATTGCCCAGAGATTCTGGACGTACCTTTGATGAAGAAGGTGCTCGAAGGCTTGGGCTGCGAGGTGACAATCGATGGCAGTACCGTTCGCATCACCACCCCCGCGAAGCCGCAATCGAACGCGGACTTTGATGCGGTTCGCCAATTCAGGGCATCGGTATGCGTCCTAGGCCCACTGACCTCGCGCTGCGGGCATGCCAAGGTAGCGCTGCCCGGCGGTGACGCCATTGGCTCCCGCCCGCTCGATATGCACCAGACCGGCTTGGAAAAGCTCGGCGCCACCACCCGCATCGAACACGGCGCCGTGGTGGCTGAGGCCTCCGAGCTTCGCGGCTCCACCATCCGCTTGGACTTTCCTTCCGTTGGTGCGACGGAAAACATTTTGACCGCCGCCGTCTTGGCCGAAGGCACCACCGTCCTCCACAATGCCGCCCGCGAGCCAGAGATCGTGGACCTGTGCGAGATGTTGAAATCCATGGGTGCCAATATCGAGGGCGAGGGTACCTCTGAGGTCACCATCCACGGAGTCGAGCGGCTCAATCCCACGGAGCACGAGGTCATCGGTGACCGCATCGTGGCCGGCACTTGGGCTTATGCCGCCGCCATGACGCAAGGCGATATCACCGTCGGCGGCATTGCCCCGCGCCACCTGCACCTTCCGCTGGAAAAGCTGAAGTCCGCCGGTGCGGATATTGAAACCTATGAAAACGGCTTCCGCGTGCGCATGGAAAAGCGCCCCACCGCGGTGGATTACCAGACGTTGCCTTTCCCAGGCTTTCCGACGGACCTCCAACCCATGGCCATCGGCATTTCCGCCATCGCCGAAGGAACCACCGTGATCACGGAGAACGTCTTTGAATCCCGGTTCCGCTTCGTTGACGAGATGCTGCGCCTGGGTGCCGATGCCCAAGTAGATGGCCACCACGTGGTGGTGCGCGGTAAGGAACATCTTTCTTCTACGCACGTGTGGAGCTCCGATATTCGCGCCGGAGCCGGCCTGGTCCTCTCCGCGCTGTGCGCAGACGAAGCCACGACCGTTCACGATGTCTTCCATATTGACCGCGGCTATCCCCACTTTGTGGAGAACCTTTCGCGGCTTGGAGCCACCATCGAAAGGACGCAGGAAGAAGAAATCTTCTAAATTAACCTCTCCCCAGTACGCATTTTTACGGTGTGTGCTGGGGATTTGTGTGTTTTTCGGGGTTGGGTGTAACTTTATCGAAGTCGCCGAGAGGTAGCCGGTTGGTTACTTTTGAGTGACTTTTGTACTGACTTGGCTCGAGGATTTGACTTGGTTCAGGTTGTTGGGTAGGTTGGTACGAGCCGCCGCTGAGAGGTTAACGTTTGGTTAATTTTCTTGTGGTGTGTGGATGTTGTTTGAGAACTCAATAGTGTGCCAATGTACTTATTTTTTATTTTTGTGTGCATGGTTGTGTGTTGATTGGTCTGTTGGCCGGCGGACCTAATGGTGGTTTGTTGGTTGGTGTGTGCCGGTAAGGTGTTGGAATACGCATCTTTTTGAATACTGTTTAGTGTTTCGGCTGCATTGATGGATTGGTTGGCATGTGATTGTGTTCAACTTTTTTGTCTCCCTTTTTTGTGCCCCGTCGGGTTGGGGAGGCAGTTTATTTTTTTCTTTGTAGTAATTTTTGGACGCCAGCATGGGCCTGCTTTTGTGGGTTTGTGGTGGTTTGTTCTTTTGGTTAGGTTTGGGCTTTTCACGGCCTTTTCAGTGTTTTGCTGAAATTCTTTTTGTGGAGAGTTTGATCCTGGCTCAGGACGAACGCTGGCGGCGTGCTTAACACATGCAAGTCGAACGGAAAGGCCCTGCTTGCAGGGTACTCGAGTGGCGAACGGGTGAGTAACACGTGGGTGATCTGCCCTGCACTTCGGGATAAGCTTGGGAAACTGGGTCTAATACCGGATAGGAACCATCTTTAGTGTGGTGGTTGGAAAGTTTTTTCGGTGTAGGATGAGCTCGCGGCCTATCAGCTTGTTGGTGGGGTAATGGCCTACCAAGGCGGCGACGGGTAGCCGGCCTGAGAGGGTGTACGGCCACATTGGGACTGAGATACGGCCCAGACTCCTACGGGAGGCAGCAGTGGGGAATATTGCACAATGGGCGCAAGCCTGATGCAGCGACGCCGCGTGGGGGATGAAGGCCTTCGGGTTGTAAACTCCTTTCGCTAGGGACGAAGCTTTTTTGTGACGGTACCTAGATAAGAAGCACCGGCTAACTACGTGCCAGCAGCCGCGGTAATACGTAGGGTGCGAGCGTTGTCCGGAATTACTGGGCGTAAAGGGCTCGTAGGTGGTTTGTCGCGTCGTCTGTGAAATTCTGGGGCTTAACTCCGGGCGTGCAGGCGATACGGGCATAACTTGAGTGCTGTAGGGGTAACTGGAATTCCTGGTGTAGCGGTGAAATGCGCAGATATCAGGAGGAACACCGATGGCGAAGGCAGGTTACTGGGCAGTTACTGACGCTGAGGAGCGAAAGCATGGGTAGCGAACAGGATTAGATACCCTGGTAGTCCATGCCGTAAACGGTGGGCGCTAGGTGTGAGGGTCTTTCTACGACTTTCGTGCCGTAGCTAACGCATTAAGCGCCCCGCCTGGGGAGTACGGCCGCAAGGCTAAAACTCAAAGGAATTGACGGGGGCCCGCACAAGCGGCGGAGCATGTGGATTAATTCGATGCAACGCGAAGAACCTTACCTGGGCTTGACATACACCAGATTGGGCTAGAGATAGTTCGTCCCTTTGTGGTTGGTGTACAGGTGGTGCATGGTTGTCGTCAGCTCGTGTCGTGAGATGTTGGGTTAAGTCCCGCAACGAGCGCAACCCTTGTCTTATGTTGCCAGCATTTGGTTGGGGACTCATGAGAGACTGCCGGGGTTAACTCGGAGGAAGGTGGGGATGACGTCAAATCATCATGCCCCTTATGTCCAGGGCTTCACACATGCTACAATGGTCGGTACAACGCGTTGCGACACTGTGAGGTGGAGCGAATCGCTGAAAGCCGGCCTTAGTTCGGATTGGGGTCTGCAACTCGACCCCATGAAGTCGGAGTCGCTAGTAATCGCAGATCAGCAATGCTGCGGTGAATACGTTCCCGGGCCTTGTACACACCGCCCGTCACGTCATGAAAGTTGGTAACACCCGAAGCCGGTGGCCTAAACGTGTTAGGGAGCCGTCGAAGGTGGGATCGGCGATTGGGACGAAGTCGTAACAAGGTACCCGTACCGGAAGGTGCGGGTGGATCACCTCCTTTCTAAGGAGCTTTTATTTTGGCTGCAGTTGCAGCCATGACCCACAGTTGTGGGTTGTCCACTGTTGTTTGATGGTGGGTTGGTGGTTGAGTAGGCGAGTGTTCTGCTGCCACCGAATATGGCAATTCCGGGTAGGACATACACCTTAATCGACAGGACCGAGTGTTGAGACAGTGCTTTGTGACATGCGTAAAAGTGTCCATGCATACAGGAAGTAAAGTTGATTGGTAAGTCGTTGGTGCATTGTTGGGTGTCTGGGGCATTATCCCCCTTTTTTGTGTGCCTGACTGGTTGATGGATGCCATTCATTGTGGTGGTGTTTGTTGCTGGTTGGGGTGTTGTGTGAGAACTGTATAGTGGACGCGAGCATCTCACATGATGCCGCCTGCTTTTGTGGGTGGTGTTGTGTGTGTGATGTGATTTTTCTTTTTGTTTATTTTGTCAAGTTCACTTGTTGCTGCCACATGCTGGCTGCATGGCTTCGTGTTGTGTGGTTTGTGTGTGGTGGTTGGTGTGTTCGTTATTTAGGGCGCATGGTGGATGCCTTGGCATGCTGAGCCGATGAAGGACGTGTAAGGCTGCGTTAAGCCTCGGGGAGTTGTCAATAAAGCGTTGATCCGAGGATGTCCGAATGGGGAAACCTGGCCCTGGTTATGTGGGGTTACCCTTCAGTGAATTCATAGCTGTTGTGGGGGTTACGCGGGGAAGTGAAACATCTCAGTACCCGTAGGAGGAGAAAATAATAATGATTCTGCTAGTAGTGGCGAACGAACGTGGATGAGGCTAAACCGTGTGCATGTGATACCTGGTAGGGGTTGTGTGTGCGGTGTTGTGGGGCCTGATTTTGTGTCATCTACCAGTGGCACGCCCTTTTTGCATTGTTGTTAGGTGAAGTGGTTTGGAATGGCCTACCGGAGTAGGTGAGAGTCCTGTAGCTGAAGATGATGATGTGGGGGTTGTTGGGTTCCCGAGTAGCAACGGGCTCGTGGAATCTGTTGTGAATCTGCCGGGACCACCCGGTAAGCCTAAATACTCAGTGTGACCGATAGTGGATAGTACCGTGAGGGAATGGTGAAAAGTACCCCGGGAGGGGAGTGAAATAGTTCCTGAAACCATGTGCTTACAATCCGTCAGAGCGCTTTTTATTGTGTGATGGCGTGCCTTTTGAAGAATGAGCCTGCGAGTCAGCGGCATGTCGCGAGGTTAACCCGTGTGGGGTAGCCGTAGGGAAACCGAATCCTAATGGGGTGATAAGTGGCATGTCCTGGACCCGAAGCGGGGTGATCTACCCATGGCCAGTGTGAAGCAGCTGTAAGAGGTTGTGGAGGCGCGAACCCACGTAGGTTGAAAACTGCGGGGATGAGCTGTGGGTAGGGGTGAAAGGCCAATCAAACTCCGTGATAGCTGGTTCTCCCCGAAATGCATTTAGGTGCAGCGTCGCATTTAGCTTGGTGGAGGTAGAGCGACTGGTTGGTTGAGCGGGACTACAATCTTAGCAATGTCAGCCAAACTCCGAATGCCATCAATTGTGTTGTGCGGCAGTGAGACTGTGGGGGATAAGCTTCATAGTCGAGAGGGAAACAGCCCAGATCGCCGGTTAAGGCCCCTAAGGGTGTACTAAGTGGAAAAGGATGTGGGATCGCGAAGACAGCCAGGAGGTTGGCTTAGAAGCAGCCATCCTTGAAAGAGTGCGTAATAGCTCACTGGTCGAGTGGTTCTGCGCCGACAATGTAGTGGGGCTCAAGTACACCGCCGAAGCCGCGGCAAGCAACAATTTTTTGTTGTTTGGGTAGGGGAGCGTCGTGCATGGGTGGAAGCGTTACCGTGAGGAGGCGTGGACTGTGTGCGAGTGAGAATGCAGGCATGAGTAACGAATTGTAAGGTGAGAATCCTTACCGCCGGATGACTAAGGGTTCCTGGGTCAAGTTCGTCTTCCCAGGGTGAGTCGGGACCTAAGGCGAGGCCGACAGGCGTAGTCGATGGATAACCAGTTGATATTCTGGTACCCGTACATGTGCGCCCATGATAAAGCACGGATACTAACCACTGCGGATACGCTACCTTTTCACTTTTTTGAGTGTTGGTGGTGTTGATGTCGTGGGGCCTGATGTGTGGTTCAAGTGATGGGGTGACGCAGTGAGGTAGCCGCGCCACTTAGTGGATTGGTGGTGTAAGCGTGTAGGCCGTGTGGTAGGTAAATCCGCCACACTTTGTGGTTGAGGCGTGATGCGTAGACCCAAAAGGGTTGATGGTGGTGATCCTGTACTGTCGAGAAAAGCCTCTAGCGAGTGTGTGTATGGCCCGTACCCTAAACCGACACAGGTGGTCAGGTTGAAGATACTAAGGCGTTCGGGTGAACTGTGGTTAAGGAATTCGGCAAAATGCCCCCGTAACTTCGGGAGAAGGGGGGCCCTGTGACGTGAAGACCCTTGCGGTTGGAGTGTTGTGGGGTCGCAGAGAATAGAGGGAAGCGACTGTTTATCAAAAACACAGGTCCATGCGAAGACGTTAAGTTGATGTATATGGACTGACGCCTGCCCGGTGCTGGAAGGTTAAGAGGACCGGTTAGTTAACGTTTGTTAGCGAAGCTGAGAATTTAAGCCCCAGTAAACGGCGGTGGTAACTATAACCATCCTAAGGTAGCGAAATTCCTTGTCGGGTAAGTTCCGACCTGCACGAATGGCGTAACGACTTCTCTGCTGTCTCGACCACAGGCCCGGTGAAATTGCATTACGAGTAAAGATGCTCGTTACGCGCGGCAGGACGAAAAGACCCCGGGACCTTCACTATAGCTTGGTATTGGTGTTTGGTTCGGTTTGTGTAGGATAGGTGGGAGACTGTGAAACCGTCACGCTAGTGGTGGTGGAGTCGTTGTTGAAATACCACTCTGATCGGATTGAGCATCTAACCTTGGCCCATGATCTGGGTTGGGGACAGTGCCTGGTGGGTAGTTTAACTGGGGCGGTTGCCTCCCAAAATGTAACGGAGGCGCCCAAAGGTTCCCTCAGCCTGGTTGGCAATCAGGTGGTGAGTGTAAGTGCACAAGGGAGCTTGACTGTGAGACAGACATGTCGAGCAGGGACGAAAGTCGGGACTAGTGATCCGGCACCTACTTGTGGATGTGGTGTCGCTCAACGGATAAAAGGTACCCCGGGGATAACAGGCTGATCTTCCCCAAGAGTCCATATCGACGGGATGGTTTGGCACCTCGATGTCGGCTCGTCGCATCCTGGGGCTGGAGTAGGTCCCAAGGGTTGGGCTGTTCGCCCATTAAAGCGGCACGCGAGCTGGGTTCAGAACGTCGTGAGACAGTTCGGTCTCTATCCGCCGCGCGCGTTGAAACTTGAAGAAGGCTGTCCCTAGTACGAGAGGACCGGGACGGACGTACCTCTAGTGTGCCAGTTATCCCGCCAGGGGTATCGCTGGTTGGCTACGTACGGAAGGGATAACCGCTGAAAGCATCTAAGCGGGAAGCCTGTTTTAAGATGAGGTTTCTTTTGAGGTCCCCTAAAGACTATGGGGTAGATAGGCCAGACTTGGAAGCACTGTAAGGTGTGAAGGCTACTGGTACTAATTGACCAAAACAAACACACCACAACAACCCCCGAACACCACGTGTGGGGATGATTGTTGGGTGGACTTGTGAAGCGAGTAAACAAACAAAAATACACATTATCGTGTGTGTCGCGTCCACTATGCAGTATCTGACACAACACCACACACAGTGGGTAGTGTTCTGATAGGTTTGTCGGTGGTTCATAGCTGCAGGGAAACGCCCGGTCCCATTCCGAACCCGGAAGCTAAGCCTGTACGCGCTGATGGTACTGCAACCGGGAGGTTGTGGGAGAGTAAGTCACCGCCGACACCAAACAACAAAACAACAAAATAGTGATTCTGGTAGTCCCCGAAAGGCCACCACCCCGAATAATTGTGGGTGGTTGGTGTTTCGGGGACTACTTGGTGTTTTACCCCCGTTGGTATTTGTGGGTTGTTCTCTGTCGAGCTGGGGGAATGCGTGGTAGGTGTCGTGGTTTTACCCCCTACTGTCAGGTGTGGTGGATAGGGTAAATCCGTGTTAGGCGAAAAGACATTCGACACTTTTGAGGGTGTAGTACACCCCGGGGGACACGGTTACGATGACAATTAACACACCACCACCTACCACGACAGACCACGAGCCAGTAGGCGACACCACGCTGGGGAATACCCGTAAAGCCGGCGAGCCACTGGACTACGACACCAACACTGATCCTGATTACGACTCTGATGGTGAGGCTGTGGGGGAGGTACCGGTAGTCTTTTACGCCACCAACACACCCGGCAACCCTATTGCTGCAGCTGGAGCACACGCCCGGAAGGACTCCTGGTTTTTCTACCAATCACTCCTTCCAGACCTCGACGACGACGTCGATCTGACACTGACGAGCCTGGCTAAAGATTTAGGCCTAACCTACAGCACCCTGTCGGGGATTATCAGGGCACATTTCCGCATGCAAGAACTACCCCTCGTTACAGCGACCAACATGGAGCAGTGGATCCTGGATACACCACGCCTGAGGGTTATCGATAGGGAAATAGAACGTATAGGCGACAACCGCGACCACATAGGCCTGGTCGATGCTGCCCTAGCAGATTTTCTCACCCCGACAGCACCGTGCCAGCATGTACCCACGGTGGCGGATATCCGCCGGTTTATCCGCGACTTCATCGACACCCACAATCTCACAGACGATGACACAGACGAGGTCGAGCCCACCCTGAACGTGTCAGTGCATAACAACCGCGCCACCATGAGCCTAACGTGTGATAAAGCTACGGCCGCTATTATCGCCCGCCACATCGATTCCCAAGCAGACAATAATCAGTGCGGTGCCGGTGAGGCGCTTATCCAACTCATCCTGGATAACACCAATACCAAAGTTGCGATCAATACCTTCACCACCGCAGCCGCCACTAACCCCGACCACAATGACGGCTCCGGAGCCGCCGGGAGTGCAGATACAAAGGTCTACTTCCCAGGCTACGGCTGGTCCCACATTAAAAACCTAGAAAACATCGACACCTTCACCCGACACTTAAAACCAAAAGAAACCGAAAGCTACCAGCCCACCAGCCACATCCGCGCCTACACACAAGGAAGAGACCTCACCTGCCGCTGGCCCGGATGCACCATCCCAGCACACAAATGCCAACTCGACCACCGCATCGAATACAACGACGGCGGACCCACCAGCCCCGACAACCTCGTCACCCTGTGCCAACACCACCACAACATCAAAACCGACAAACGCGTCCACTACATCATGGACCCGGTCACCGGCACCATCGCCTGGCTACACCAAGACGGCACCTACCACATAGACCACCCCACCGGGCCACTAGCCACCACAAACACACACTGGCACTACACCTGGAAACAATTCCTCAACCACAAAAGAAACAAACACAACAAACAAAAATAAAACCCCACCAACCCAACACCACCACACCAGTGCGCCCAAATCAGCCCATGGGATGATGGGGCACTGCGGACAGGCGGGTTACTATGTAGAAAGGTAATTTCCCATTTACAAGGAGAACACGCTTTATGACTGATGCCGCGGCACGCGCCGTTGACTTGTTTAAGCAATACGGAAGCGATGACACGGCCGTTATCGCCCTTGATCACGTTTCCATCGAGTTTGGAAAGAACCAATTCACGGCCATTATGGGCCCTTCGGGTTCGGGCAAGTCCACGTTGATGCACACGATGGCAGGGTTGGACTCTGCCACCTCTGGTTCGGCGTTTATCGGAGATACCGATATGTCCCACCTCAATGACAAGGAAATTACGGCGCTGCGCCGAGACCGCCTGGGATTTATCTTCCAGTCCTTCAACTTGGTTCCCACCTTGACGGCTGCAGAAAACATCACGCTGCCGACCGATATCGCGGGCAAGGACGTCGATAAGCAATGGTTTGAGGAAGTCACGCGTCGCCTGGGGCTGGCGGAGCGCTTGGAGCACCGTCCGGCGGAATTGTCTGGTGGTCAGCAGCAGCGTGTGGCCTGTGCTCGCGCCTTAGTGTCGCGACCGGAGATCATTTTTGGCGATGAGCCTACGGGTAACTTGGACTCCAATTCTTCGGCCGAGGTATTGGATATTCTGCGCACTGCGGTGGACCAGGATAACCAGACTGTGGTCATTGTGACGCACGATGCTAAGGCGGCGTCGTACGCCGATCGTGTTGTTTTCCTTGCTGATGGCAAGCTCGTTAATGAACTGCAGGATCCAACGATGGAGGCCATTCACAATGTAATGGCAGAGATTGAGGGTTAAATGGCACGCGGAAACGCAATGCGCAGGGTATCCGTGCGCAATGTTTTGGCGCATAAATTGCGCCTTGGCCTGACAATTCTGGCGGTGGTTTTGAGCACCGCCTTTATTGCTGGCTCTTTCATGTTCACTAACTCATTGAAGGCCACTTTTGATTCTGCGGTGGATAACCAATTCCGCGGGGTAGACGCGGTGGTCAGTGAGAACGATGACAGCGACCAGAAGCTGGATGAAGGGCTGCGCAAGCAGCTGCTTGATGATGACGACGTTAAAAACATCAACGTCGCTGACTCGCAGACTGTGGTTGTTGCCGATGAAAACTCGGAGGCCTTCCAAACCCAAAGCGGTACTGCGAGCCTCGTGCCGTACTATTCCGCGGATAAAACCGTCGGTGGCGCGAGCGAACTCACGGAAGGCGATGAGCCAAAGGCCAAAGATGAGGTAACGATCAATTCGTCCGCTGCGGAAAAATACGATATCTCCGTTGGTCAAAAGCTTCTGGTAGTTCATCCGGATAGCCAGGATGAGGTTAAGGTTACGGGCATCGTGGAGCCGCCGGTGGAGCAGGGCGATAGCATCGAACTGCGCATGGACGAGTCGGATTACCTAGAACGCTTTGGTGATCCCTCCCAGCTGAAGGTCTCTGCCGCCGATGGTGTGGATGCGAATGCGCTTGTCGATGACCTGAATGACAAATTCGACATCAAAGCCGAGTCAGGTGAGCGCCTTGCAGAGCAGACCAGTGAGGCAATGACCGAGGCATTGAAGTTCGTGAACTACTTCCTCGTTGCCTTTGGTCTGATCGCCTTGTTGGTGGGCACGTTTATTATTGCCAATACGTTCTCCATGATCGTGGCCCAGCGCATCAAGGAGTTCGCGCTCTTGCGTGCTTTGGGCGCGTCGCGCCGCCAGATCACCAATTCTGTTGTGGTGGAATCCGTCATCGTGGGCGTTCTGGGATCCATCGTCGGTGTCGTTGCCGGCGTGGGATTGGTCGCCGTGATCAAGGCGGTTATGGGCGCCAACGGTATGGACATTGGCGGTGGCCTGGGCCTGAGCGTTTCCGCCGTGGTAGTTCCGATCATTTTGGGCACGATTGTCACTGTGGTCTCCGCATGGGCTCCGGCGCGGCGCGCGGGCGCCGTGGAGCCGGTTGAAGCGATGCGCACGACGGAGTCGGCCTCCGGTTCTTCGCTGAAGGTCCGGACGATTTTCGGTGCGATCCTCATGATCGGCGGCATTATTGCGGCGTTTGCGGGCGTGCTTAGCGATGCCGAAACGAACGTCCGCGCCATCCTCGTCGGCCTCGGCGCCGTCGGGGTGATTATCGGTTTCTTCTTGGCAGGACCGGCGCTCTCTTTGCCGCTAGTACCAACGCTGGGCAAGGCTATTGGAGCGCCTTTCGGGTCCATCGGCAAGCTGGCTGCTACCAACTCGCGGCGTAACCCGCGCCGCACTGCCGCCACGGCCTTTGCCCTGACCTTGGGCGTGGCATTGGTCACGAGCATCGGCATGCTGGGCCAGACGATGAAGGCCTCCATCTCGGATACGGTGGACCAAACTATTACGTCGGACTATATTTTGTCCGGCCCGAGCTCCGGAAACTTCCCGACGCCGAAGGAAACCGGTGAGCGTGCCGCAGAGGCAGACGGTGTGGATAAGGTCATTACCGTTGGCTCGGCCCCGGTTGCCGTGGACGGTCAGGCCTCCTTGGACTTTGGCGCCGGCGGGTTGTTCACCGTGACGGTGGATGCTGACCCCACCTCGATGCTGGCGATGAACATGGTGGAAGGCGATGCCAATATTGAAGGCGGCTTTGCCGCCACGGAAGACTTCGCCAAAGAAAATGG
The DNA here is from genome assembly GCF_058182375.1 of Corynebacterium sp. LaCa_23. Taxonomy (NCBI): domain Bacteria; kingdom Bacillati; phylum Actinomycetota; class Actinomycetes; order Mycobacteriales; family Corynebacteriaceae; genus Corynebacterium; species Corynebacterium sp. LaCa_23. Next base: position 2,026,556 of record NZ_CP190825.1, on the reverse strand, counting down.
CTGGAAGGTAGGAGAGACCTACGAGGTCACCGGCAGCAAGCCGGGCAAGACTGCGGAAGCCAAACTGGTCGGCACCTTTGAGCCCATCGAGACCATTCAAAATATGGTGGTTTCGCAGGACGTGGCAGAAGAAGTCGCCGCTGACGGAGAATTCTCCGTGCAGATGGTGGGTGTCTTAGGCCAAGAAGGCTATGACAAGGAAGAGCTACGCCAGAACCTCGAGGATGCCGTCAAGGATCTCGTGGTGGTGCAGGTCAATACCGGTAAGGAATACGCGGGGCAGGCCGCTGGCGCCATCGACCGGATGCTGGCTATCCTCTACGGTCTTCTCGCACTCGCCGTGATCATTGCGGTGCTGGGCATTGTCAACACCTTGACCTTGGGTGTTATCGAGCGCCGCCAGGAGATTGGCATGTTGCGTGCGGTGGGTACGCAGCGCCGCCAAATCCGCAGGATGATCACGCTGGAGTCGGTGCAGATTTCGCTCTTTGGTGCAATCATGGGCATCCTCATCGGCCTCGGCTTGGGCTGGTCCTTCATCGAGATCCTGAATGACCAAGGCCTTGGCGGTGCCGAGGTTCCGTGGGGCATGCTGGTGATCATGCTGCTGGGATCCGCGGTTGTGGGCGTCATCGCAGCGGTATGGCCATCGCAACGCGCGGCAAAGACGCCGCCGCTGGAGGCGATTGCGGATTAATGCTTGGCCATCCAGACCTTGACTGATATTAGGAAGTTTCAGCTCGTCGTCGTAGCACAGGAACCATGGGTGCGCTTCGGACTGGAACTTCTTTGCCGCCGGATCCAAGTACAGGAAGAAGTGCACGCAGAGAAATCGTAGGGGTCACTGTAGCTAGGAGCGAGCTGGGAATTGTGTACTTAGATTCCGTGATAGATAAGTTCGGCCCACATCACCCCGCGCCAGGCTAGGACCACGCCGATCCCGATGGTCCAAAACAGGTACTTACACAGCGGCCACCAGTGCCGCTGCTTGACCATTTCCCCTAGCTCTTTCGCCATGGTGGACCAGGTTGATAGGCCACCGGCGAGGCCGAGGGCGAAGAGGGGATGGGCGAAGGGGGCATCGGCAAGCTGCGCAAAGCCCACCGCCAGGCCGAAGACCAAGGAACCCAGGATATTGGATGCGAAGGTGCAATACGGCGAGGGCAGCAGGCGGGTAAAGCCGTAGCGCGCCGCGCCGCCGAAAAAGCCGCCGATAAGGACGAAGAGCAGGTTCATCGCAGCTTATCCCCAGCGAGGTAGGCGGCGGTGCAGCCCACGAGCGTGGCCGCGACATAGGCCAGGGCGATGCTCCAGTGGGAGTCCGCGGTGAAGAAAGCAAAACCGGCGAAACTGGTAAAACCGCCCAAGAATCCGGTGCCCCAGAAGGGCCCTGGGCGGGTATATCCCATCAGCGCGCTGCCGACGATATTAAGGATGAGGAGCGGGAGCATTCCGTCGCCGAGAGCGATGGTTAAGAGATAGCGGGCGCCGGCACCGAGCGCGGCACCGGAACCGATGATGAGGGAGTGCGGCATGGGCTACATCATAGTGGGCTAAGTCTCAGGAAAAGCACAGGGGTTTGTATCCGAAAAGGAGAGGTTAAACGCTAAACTAATCGGCGTGAATATTGCGTTTGATGTGGTGAGCTTCATTGCCCGCTTTGGCATGGCGGCGGTGTGGATCATCGCTGGCATAGAGAAGATGGCGCACCCGCTGGATACCCTGCAATCCATCAAGGCCTACGAGATCTTCACGCCGGAATGGTCTGGGTATCTGGCCCAGCTCATTGGCCCGCTGGAGCTAGTGGGCGGAATGCTGCTCTTGCTGGGGATTTTCCTTCGCGAGTCTTCCAAGGTAGCGGCCGTGGTCATGGTGCTTTTCATGGTCGGCATCCTGCAGGCATGGCTGCGTGGGCTGGATATCGATTGCGGGTGCTTTGGTGCTGGTGACGCTTCTGCGGAGCCGGGCATGAACTATGGGCTGACGCTGCTTCGCGATGCCGCCTTCCTCGCCCTTACCGCATGGACCATCAAACGTCCGTTCACGAAATTTGCGCTCCACCCGTAGCGGTGGGCACAGTAGGTTGCAAGAGTCCGAAAGTATCAACAGGCAAGGTTTAAATGAGCAAAGTAAGTGACCCGAATGCCAAGTCTGGCAATGGTTTCATCTGGGGCGTCGGCGTCCTCCTCGTCATTATCGCTGTGGTCATTGGCTACATCGTGTGGAATGGTAAGCAGGCCAATGAAATCGAGGTGCAAGACGTCAACATGTCCATGGACTATAAGGACAACGCGATTACCCTGAAGTCCGATGCGGCCGATGACGATACTCCAGAGGTAGACCTGTACGAAGACTTCTCCTGCCCCCACTGCGCGGATCTGGCGGAAAACACCGATGAGGACATGAAGCAGGCGATTGAGGACGGCAAGCTGATTGTCCACGTGCGCACGCTGAACTTCCTAGACGGCGAGGATGTCGAAAACGAGGACGGTTACTCCACCAAGGCCGTCGCAGCCATGTCGGAGCTGGCTAAGTCTGGCGACGTGAAGACCTACTGGAATTTGCGCGACTACATGATGAAGAACCAGCAGAGCATCGCCACTAAGTGGGATATCGAGGACATCGCTGACCAAGCCAAGGAACTCGGCGCCGAGGATGACGTGGTTGATTCCATCAAGAACGTGGATATCAAGCAGGGCAATAAGGTGGCCAAGGCCAACTACGATAAGCTGAATAAGGCAACCGGCTCGGTTTCCTCGCCGCGCATTGTCCAGGATGGCAAGGATATTCCGGACCGTGAATCCGGCCAGTCCTTGAATGACTGGGTAGACATCGCCACCAAGTAGCAGGCGATTTGGTGAGTCAAATACTTGCCATGTATATTTATACGAGTTGCGGCCCACAGGGTTGCACCTCGTATATGGGGCTATGGCGCAGCTGGTAGCGCACCACACTGGCAGTGTGGGGGTCACGGGTTCGAATCCCGTTAGCTCCACAAATTAAGAGTCTCGAGAGGCTAGATAGCTTCTCGAGACTCATTTTCTTACTTCAGCGAGTGGCCGATGAGCACGCCCAACGCGTGGGTGCCGTTGGCGTTGAGGTGCAGCGGCAGGTTACCTGGCGCCGGTGGCAGCGGGTCTACTAGGTTGACCCACCAGCGGTCAGGAGAGCAGTTATCGTGGCCCGTGGAAATCGGGTGAGCGTCCAAGAAGGAAGCGCCGTTCTGCTCGGCTACCTCGCGCAGGGTGTTTTGCAGGCGCTCTTCGGTAGAAGCAACCCTGCTAGCCGGAATCGGGATGGTGGCAGAGGTCAGGCACGCGGAGTTGTTATTGGAGACCCGCGGGTATCCCACGATGGTTACCTTGGCATTCGGCGCAAAGTGGTGGGCGACATCGATGGCGCTGCGCATGCCGGTGCGCAGGAAGTGCTCGGAAGCCGCGATATTGTCCTTGTGCGGGTAAGTGTCATTGGCGCCGGCATGGATGACCACATTGCGGGTCTCGGGATTCAGATCGCCGTTGCGGGCGGCCGTGCGCAGGGTGTCATCGATGTGCTGGCCGCCGGTGCCGAAGGATGCGCCGGCGCACTGGTATTGATCCACATGCGCACCGGATACCCGCGTCATTTCGTTGGCGATGGAGTTATCGGTAATGCAACCGACCTTGGTGTTTGCTTTTATACCGGCGCGGTTTTGCGCGTAATCAAGGAAATTAGGGTTGGCGACGACGCTATCGCCAGTCAGGACCGTATTGCCAGGCACGGCCGCGGTAGCGACGGTGCTGCCTCCCACGAGTGCGGCAGTGCAAGCGGCAATCGCGGCAAGTTTACTGAAGTTTTTCATGGTGTACCTCAAGGCTTCCGCAGGGACGGAAGCCACACTGATAGGGGATGATTAAGGCCACGATGATCCTAAAGGTTTTCTGGGACAAGCAAAAATGGAGCAGCGAATATCGTTATGCTGGCGGGTATGCAGACTTTCTCGAAGCGAGTAGGCAATGAAGATCAAGCAGGCGCCGAAGCCGCCGGATTGCGGTGGCTGGCGGAAGCCACGGATGCGGTAGTCACCGTCGTGCGCGCGGACGGGAAGGAAATCGTAACCAAGCGCATTGACGAGGTAGCGCCCACCCCAGAGGCCGCGCGGAAGTTTGGTGCGGAGCTCGCGCGCATGCACCGCGCCGGGGCTGAGGCTTTTGGCAGCGCGCCGGAGGGATGGGAAGGCAAAAACTTCATCGGCACCATTGAACAGGAGTGCACGCCCACCGATGACTGGGGTGAATTTTATACCCAGCAGCGCGTACTGCCCTTTGCGGAGCCGGCCGGAATCAGCACCGCGCAGCGGGACCTGGTCAAGCGGGCCTGCGATGCCATTGCCGCCCGCAGCTGGGACGTGGCGCCCGCGCGCATCCACGGTGACCTGTGGGCGGGCAACCTGCTTTTCGATGCCCAGGGTGGCATCATGATCGATCCCGCCGCCCACGGCGGACACCCGCACACTGATTTGGGCATGCTGGCACTATTCGGCGCGCCCTATATAGAGGAAATCTTCCGCGGCTATGGGGCGCCGCAGGATATTGAGACCTGGATTCCCATGCACCAACTGCACCCGCTGGCCGTGCACGCGCTGACCCACGGCTCGGCGTATAACCGGCCGCTGGAGCGCGCGGCGCTCGCCACGCTGGAGGCGCTGGCTTAGGCGGTTGGCCCCTGGGGCATTTGGCGCTTGTGGATGCCGCGGTGCCACAGGGTCTCGATGCGCTCGCGGGCGGCATCGGGAACCGCCTTGCCCTCTAAGTAGTCATCGATGCGGGCGTAGGTGACGCCGAGCGCCTCTTCATCGGGAAGCTGCGGCTTATCGTCTTCCAAATCCGCGGTAGGGACCTTGGACCAGGTGGACTCCGGCGCGCCCAGGTGCTTGAGCAAAGCCGCGCCTTGGCGCTTATTCAGCCCGGCCAGGGGGAGTAGGTCTGCCGCGCCATCGCCCCACTTGGTATAGAACGCGGTGACGTTTTCGGCGGCATGATCCGTGCCCACAACGAGCGCGCCCACCTCGCCGGCGATGGCATATTGCGCGGTCATGCGCAGGCGCGCCTTGGCATTGCCGCGGTTGAAATCGTTCAAGGAATCTTGGCCCACCGCACGTGCGACCTCGTGGCTTAGCGCCGCGGTGGCCGGTTGAATATCAACGGTGAGCCGGTGATCGGGCTGGATGAAATCGAGGGCGATTTGGGCATCATCCTCATCCGCCTGCGTGCCGTGGGGCAGGCGCACGGCCCAGAATTCGGCGCCTTCTACCCGCTCTACTGCTAGCTGGGTGAGTTTTCCCGCCAAGGTGGAATCCTGGCCGCCGGAAATGCCTAGCACGTAGCCTTTGGCATGGGTCATTTCCAAGTATTCCACGAGGAAATCCACGCGGCGGGCAATTTCCTCTTCTGGATCGATAAAGGGGCGTACATCCAGCTGTTTTATGATGGATTGTTGCAAGTTTTCGGCATCGGGTGACATGACGTTCATCGTAGTCTCCTGACACAATTGCGTGCTGTGAATAAAGAAAGTTATGTCAAGGTAGTTGCAGGAATTGCCGCCCTTGGCGGTTTATTATTTGGATACGACACCGGCGTGATGTCCGGTGCTTTGCTGTATATCACCCCGGAATTTAATATGACCGCCCACCAAGAGGGCTGGGTGACCTCCATGCTGCTGGTGGGTGCCGCGGTGGGCGCGTTGACCGCAGGCCGCATCGCGGACCGTTTTGGCCGCCGCTTTACGCTGATTGCCGGCGGCATCATTTTCGTTTTGGGCTCCATCTGGTGCGCGCTGGCTGGATCGGTGACCATGCTGGCCACGGCCCGTACCTTCTTGGGCTTTGCCGTCGGTGCGGTATCCATTGTCTCGCCCATGTATATCTCAGAGATGGTGCCAGCCAAGATCCGCGGGCGCATGGTCTCCCTGAATACCTTACTGATCGTGGTGGGCCAGCTCTTGGCCTACCTAGTAAATTCTGCCCTCGCGCCCACGGAAAGCTGGGAATGGATGCTGGGGCTTGCGGCCGTACCGGGCGCCGCCCTCGCCGTGGGCATGCTCTTCTTGCCAGAGACCCCAGTCTGGCTCGCTACGCATAACAAAATGGCGCGGGCCCGTGAGGTCGCAGGCCGCGCCGGGATGGACCTTGCGGAGCTTACCTCCCAGGAAACGGCGCGCCGCTCCAGCGGCTCCGAGTGGAAGGCGCTGAAGGCCAATCGCTGGATGCAGGTAACGGTATTGCTCGCCATGCTGATGGGCCTGACCCAGCAGATCACCGGCGTTAATGCCATTGTCTACTTCGCTCCCACCATGATGAGCCAGGTGGGAATTTCTACCACCAACTCGGTCTATACCTCGATTGTCATTGGCGTGGTCTCCGTTATTGCCTGCTGGGTGGGCCTCAAGGTGGTCGACCGCATCGGCCGCAAGCGCCTGCTGCTCATCGGCCTGACCGGCAACGTGATTTCGCTATTCATCTTGTCCGTGGCGTACTCGCACGCCGCCGATTCCACCACGATGGCGATGGTCTCGCTGGTATTTATGGCCTCGTTCATTGCCTTCCAGCAAGCAGCGGTCTCGCCGACAACCTGGTTGCTCATCTCGGAGCTCGTACCCCTGCAGGTACGCGGCTTGGGCATGGGCATCGCCGGGCTCTCGCTGTGGGCCACCAACTGGGCCGTGGCCCAGTACTTCTTGCCGCTGGTGGAGTGGCTCACCGGCCCGGTGGCCTTTGGTGTATTCGGCGTACTGGGGCTCATCGCCATCGGCTACACCCGCATTTTGGTACCAGAGACCATGGGACGTAGCCTGGATGAGGTAGGCGAGGAGATGAAATCCCGCTACTCGCGGGAATCCGCACCCCATTAAGCCCTAGTGTTTTGGTCTTAATGGCCGCGTGAGGTAAAATTATTCCTCGTGTCATGGCTGGGGATTCCCAGTCCGTGCTTTATTTACTCAACCGCATGTAGATTGCGCATAACGAAAGGAGCGCCCGATGAAGGTCCGTAAGTCCCTTCGGTCGCTGAAGAAGAAGCCGGGCGCCCAGGTTATTCGCCGCCACGGTAAGGTCTTCGTGATCAACAAGAAGGATCCCCGTTTCAAGGCTCGTCAGGGCTAATTGAAACTTAAGGAAGTCCGCCTCCTCCGAGCATTCGGAGCGGGGCGGATTTTTCGTTTCTGCGGTTCGACGCCAGAATGTGAACTTTGCCACATGTTTAGGTGAACAGAAGGTAAACCCGCAGGAATGTCAGGCGTGTAGTTTCACGGTTGGGTGCCGGGGTGGTCAACATGTGGGGTCTCGCCCCTGGCCCTCCTGGGAATATCATGGGTGTAACTACTATATGTTGTGTCAGTTGCGGTCAATTCCCCCAAAGTATAGTGTCGTTGGTGTCGCTCAGAGCGGTGCAGGAAGTGGCCCGAAAAGGACCAGAACCTCCGCTTTCTACGAGCAAAAGCTATCTCGCAAAAGGATTTTAGGGAGTTATTATGTCTATCACCGTCTACACCAAGCCCGCTTGCGTTCAGTGCAACGCCACCAAGAAGGCCCTTGACCGCGCGGGTCTGGATTACAACGTGGTAGATGTCACCGTGGACGATGAAGCCCGTGACTACATTATGGCTCTGGGCTACGTCCAGGCACCCGTCGTAGAAGCCAACGGCGAGCACTGGTCCGGCTTCCGCCCTGACCGCATCAAGAACCTTGCCGCGCTAGCCGCCTCTGCGTAAGCAGCCGAGGAGGGAGGTGCCGTCATGTTGGTCGTGTATTTTTCCTCTACTACGGAAAATACGCACCGGTTCGTGCAGAAGCTAGGTTTCCCTAGCGCGCGAATCCCTTTGCGCCGCACCGATGAGCCGCTAGTGGTCAACGAGCCTTTCGTCTTGGTGTGCCCCACCTACGGCGGGGGAGCCTCCATTAGCCACCAAAACTCCCGGCCCGTACCGGTGCAGGTAATTAGATTCCTTAATAATGAGCACAACCGCAGTTTTATTCGGGCGGTTATCGCCGGAGGAAATAGCAACTTCGGCGCCGATTTTGGCAAGGCTGGTGACGTCATCAGCGCCAAATGTAAGGTGCCCTATGTATATCGTTTCGAGTTGCTCGGAAACGATGAAGATATAAAAATTTGTCGCGAAGGCCTGCTGGCTAATGCTTCCCAGTTGGGACTGGATGAGGCCGCCTAGCCGCGGTGCGACACACCTAATAGAATCCTGATTTTAAGAAAGGCCGCGTCAGCTGTGAGTACGCAATTGGGAAAGACCGTAGCAGAGCCAGTATCGCAGGAAGAGCAGCTGGATTACCACGCGCTCAACGCCATGCTGAATCTCTACGACGGAGACGGCAAGATTCAATTTGATAAGGACCGCGAGGCCGCCAATCAGTTCTTCTTGCAGCACGTTAATCAGAACACGGTCTACTTCCATGACCTGGAAGAAAAGATCGATTACCTGGTGCGCAATAAGTACTATGACCCAGCGGTCATTGAGGCTTATGACTTCGAGTTCATCAAGTCCCTATTCAAGCGCGCCTACTCTTATAAGTTCCGCTTCAAGTCCTTCCTTGGCGCCTATAAGTACTACACCAGCTACACGCTGAAGACCTTCGACGGCCGCCGGTACTTAGAGCGCTTTGAGGACCGCGTCTCTATGACGGCGCTTTTCCTTGGTGATGGCGATGGTGAGCTGGCAGAGCGCCTCGTCGATGAGATCATGACCGGCCGCTTCCAGCCCGCCACGCCGACCTTCCTAAATGCCGGCAAGCAGCAGCGCGGCGAATTGGTTTCCTGCTTCCTGCTCCGCATCGAAGACAATATGGAATCCATCGGCCGCTCCATCAACTCGGCGCTGCAGCTGTCCAAGCGCGGCGGCGGCGTGGCCCTGCTGCTGTCCAATATCCGCGAATCCGGCGCGCCGATTAAGCACATCGAGAACCAGTCTTCCGGCGTCATTCCGGTGATGAAGATGCTGGAGGATGCATTCTCCTACGCTAACCAGCTCGGTGCGCGCCAGGGCGCGGGCGCGGTGTACCTCAACGCCCACCACCCGGACATCATGAACTTCCTCGACACCAAGCGCGAGAACGCGGATGAAAAGATCCGCATCAAGACGCTGTCCTTGGGCGTAGTGATCCCGGATATCACCTTCGAGCTGGCCAAGAAGAACGACGATATGTACCTGTTCTCGCCGTACGACGTCGAGCGCGTCTACGGTAAGGCCTTCGGCGATATCTCCGTTACCGAGCACTACGAAGAAATGGTCGAGGACCCGCGCATCCGGAAGAAGAAGATCAACGCGCGCCACTTCTTCCAAACCGTGGCGGAGTTGCAGTTCGAGTCCGGCTACCCGTACATCATGTATGAAGATACGGTAAACCGCGCCAACCCGGTCAAGACCTCCCGGATTAATATGTCCAACCTGTGCTCGGAGATCTTGCAGGTCAACTCCGCTTCCGAGCTCAATGCGGATCTTTCTTATGACCAGGTGGGCAACGATATTTCCTGCAACCTGGGTTCGCTGAATATCGCCATGACCATGGACTCGCCGGACTTCTCCCAAACGGTGGAGACCGCGATTCGCGGGCTGACCTCGGTGGCGGATAAGACCTCCATCGATTCCGTTCCATCCGTGCGCAAGGGCAACGATGACTCGCACGCCATCGGCCTGGGCCAGATGAACCTGCACGGCTACTTGGGCCGCGAGCACATCGAGTACGGCTCCGAGGAGGGCTTGGACTTCACCAACGCCTACTTCGCGGCCATCATGTACGCCGCCCTGCGCGCCTCCAATAAGATCGCCCGCGAGCGCGACACGACCTTCACCGAGTTCCCCGAATCTGACTACGCCAGCGGCGAGTTCTTCGACTCCTACGATCCGGCAGAGTTCCAGCCGCGCACGGAAAAGGTCAAGGCTCTTTTCGATGCCTCCTCCATCTACACCCCCACCGCAGAAGACTGGGCGGAGCTGAAGGAGGACGTCGCCAAGTACGGCCTCTACAACCGCAACCTCCAGGCAGTGCCGCCGACGGGCTCGATTTCCTATATCAACAATTCCACCTCGTCCATCCACCCGATTGCCTCCAAGATTGAAATCCGCAAGGAAGGCAAGATCGGCCGCGTGTACTACCCGGCAGCGCATATGGATAACGACAACTTGGAATACTTCAAGGACTCGTACGAGATTGGCTACGAGAAGATCGTTGATACCTACGCTGAGGCCACGAAGTACGTGGACCAAGGGCTATCGCTGACGCTGTTCTTCAAGGACACCGCCACCACCCGCGATGTGAATAAGGCGCAGATTTACGCTTGGCGCAAGGGGATTAAGACCTTGTACTACATCCGCGTGCGCCAGATGGCACTGGAAGGCACCGAGATCGAGGGCTGCGTTTCCTGCATGCTCTAAGCGCGGGCGCGGTCCAGGATAGCGCGGGAGGTGCGCTCGGCGGCTTTGGCCTCGCCGGCGTCAATCTCCCGCGCTAAATCCATATGTAGCTGCGTCGTGCCGCGAATCGGATCCCGCTTGCGGGAACCAAAGACGGACTTGCCCTTCAAGATGGCCAGCAAGGCCGGCGCCAGCGCGGCAATCATCTCATTGCCGGAGGCCTCCAAGATGAGGGTATGAAATTGCAGGTCGGTTTCGAGTTCTTCGCCCACCCGTGGGGAAGGGGTGGTCTCGAGCTCGCTGAGCCTTCCTGCTAGTCGCAGCAATTCGCGGCGCTGCTGCGGGCTGGCATTGCGCGCGGCAAGCTGCGCCGCCACCGGTTCGATGCCAAGGCGCAGCTCGTTGAGGCGCGCGACCTGTTCCGCGCGCGTTCTATCGTGGCCCAGCCGCCACGAAATAACGGCGGGATCATAAACCGCCCAGCTGCTGCGCGGCAGCACCTTGAGGCCCACCCGGCGCCCAGAAGAAACCATTCCCAGATGCTCGAGGGTGCGCATGGCCTCGCGCGCCACGGTGCGGGAGATGCCAAAGCGCTTCTCGATGTCCCCAAGGCGAAACCGCGTGCCTTCCGCCATGTCGCCGCTGACGATATCCGCGCCCAGTTGATCCACCACGGGTCCCAAGAGGGGAGTGGTGCCTGTCATTTCTTCCTCCATGGTTATACAGCGTTGATTCAGTATAAGCGGTGGCGAAAATCATGCCCTATGCGGCGGGCTTCGTGCGCGCCGAATTGGGTAAACTAGACATCAAAAATCAATCAGTTTCGAGTATTGGAGTGACGTCGCGTGTCGCATGAGTACGATGACTACCTTTCTAGTCACGACCAGCCAGTGAAGGCCATCAACTGGAATAATATCCCAGATGACAAGGACCTAGAGGTCTGGGAGCGGTTGACCGGTAATTTCTGGCTCCCAGAAAAGGTCCCAGTCTCTAATGACCTCCCCAGCTGGAAGACGCTGACGGAAAAAGAAAAAGAAACCACCATGCGGGTCTTCACCGGCCTCACGCTGCTGGATACCATCCAGGGCACGGTGGGCGCGATCTCCCTGCTGCCGGATTCGCAGACCCTGCACGAGGAGGCGGTATATACCAATATCGCCTTCATGGAGTCGGTGCACGCCAAGTCCTATTCCAATATCTTTATGACCTTGGCCTCCACGCCGATGATCAATGATGCCTTCCGCTGGTCCGAAGAAAATGAGAACCTGCAGAAGAAGGCCAAGATCATCTTGTCCTACTACAACGGCGATGATCCGCTGAAGAAGAAGGTAGCCTCCACGCTGCTGGAATCCTTCTTGTTCTACTCTGGCTTCTATCTGCCGATGTACTTCTCCTCCCGCGCGAAGCTGACCAATACCGCCGATATCATCCGGCTGATCATCCGCGATGAGGCCGTGCACGGCTACTACATTGGCTATAAATTCCAGCAGGAATACAAGAAGCTGGATGAAAAGCGCCAAGAGGAATTGAAGGACTACACCTTCGACCTGGCCTTCGAGCTCTATGACAACGAGATCGACTACACCGAGGATCTCTACGACGAGCTGGGCTGGACCGAAGACGTCAAGCGCTTCCTGCGCTATAACGCCAATAAGGCCCTGAATAACTTGGGCTTTGAAGGCCTCTTCCCGGCGGATGAGACCCGCGTCTCGCCGGCCATCTTGTCTTCTCTTTCGCCCAATGCCGATGAGAACCACGACTTCTTCTCCGGCTCGGGCTCGTCCTATGTCATCGGCAAGGCCGAGGACACCACGGACGATGACTGGGACTTCTAACCTTTCCCGCGCACCCTCGCTTTAACCTCAACCGAAAGGTTGATAACGAGCGGGGGTGCGTTTTTCGGTTTTTGACCTGCGTATCTGGCGCACGCTGTGACATGCGACACCACAACCTGGGCGAGAGAATGTAGGCCTTAAATGATGCCCGCCCCACGTGCAGGGGCTATGTGACGGTTGTGGTTATTGAGGGAATACCCCCAAGCTGGAAGACCTTTAAGGGAAGCTGGCAAGAACAGGGGAAAATGTCCTAATATAATCGGAGTAAACCTAGGTGTAGGTGGACCCAGTCCGCTGACACTTTGTTATTCAGGAGGATTCTATGACCGCTGTGGCGCCACGGGTCGACGATTACGTCGCTCCCACACGTCCAGAGCCAACCGGTAGGGAAAAGACCGGTTCAAAGGCTTGGGTATTTTTAACCACCACCGACCACAAGCAGCTGGGCATCATGTACTTGATCATGGCCTTCAGCTTCTTCTTCCTCGGTGGCTTCATGGCATTGCTGATCCGTGCGGAGCTTTTCACCCCGGGTCTGCAGTTCCTGTCCAATGAGCAGTTCAACCAGCTGTTCACCATGCACGGCACCGTAATGCTGCTGCTTTTTGCAACGCCAGTTGTCTGGGGCTTTGGTAACTACATCCTGCCGCTGCAGATCGGCGCACCGGACGTGGCCTTCCCGCGTCTGAACGCCTTTGGTTTCTGGGTTACCCTGCTCGGCGGTGTCGTCATGCTGCTGGGCTTTATCACCCCTGGTGGTGCGGCTGACTTCGGCTGGACCATGTACATGCCGCTTGCCGATGGCGTCCACACCCCCGGTATCGGCGCCGATATGTGGATCGTCGGTGTGGGCGCTACCGGTGTCGGTACCATTGCTTCCGCCATCAACATGATCACCACCATCCTGACCCTGCGCGCACCGGGCATGACCATGTTCCGCATGCCGGTCTTCTGCTGGGGTATCTTCACCGCCTCCGCCATCGTGCTGATGATCTTCCCGCTGCTGACCGCAGCCGCTCTGGGCGTGCTGTATGACCGCAAGCTAGGCGGCCACATCTACGATTCCGCTAACGGCGGTGCCATCCTGTGGCAGCACCTATTCTGGTTCTTCGGCCACCCTGAGGTCTACGTCCTCGCGCTGCCGTTCTTCGGCGTTGTCTCCGAGATCGTCCCGGTCTTCTCCCGCAAGCCGGTCTTCGGCTACATCGGCTTGGTCTTCGCCATCCTGGCCATCGGCTCGCTGTCCATGGCCGTCTGGGCACACCACCTGTTCGTCACCGGCGCCATCCTGCTGCCGTTCTTCTCGTTCATGACGTTCCTGATTGCAGTGCCTACCGGTGTGAAGTTCTTCAACTGGGTCGGCACCATGTGGAAGGGCCACATCACCTGGGATACCCCGATGATTTGGGCCATGGGCTTCATGGCTACCTTCCTCTTCGGCGGTATGACCGGTGTTATGCTCGCCGCTCCGGCGCTGGACTTCCACTTGGCTGAGTCCTACTTCCTGATTGCGCACTTCCACTACACCCTGTTCGGTACGGTTGTGTTCTCCGCATTCGGTGGCCTGTACTTCTGGTTCCCGAAGATGACCGGCCGCATGCTGGACGAGCGCCTGGGCAAGATTCACTTCTGGTTGACCTTCATCGGCTTCCACGGCACCTTCCTGATTCAGCACTGGGTCGGTAACATGGGTATGCCGCGTCGCTACGCCGACTACCTCGAGTCTGATGGCTTCACGGTCTTCAACCAGATTTCCACCATCTTCTCCTTCGTCCTCGGCGCTTCCGTTATCCCGCTGGTCTGGAACGTCTTCAAGTCCTGGCGCTACGGTGAGGTCGTTACCGTGGATGACCCATGGGGCTACGGCAACTCTCTGGAGTGGGCAACCTCCTGCCCGCCTCCGGGCCACAACTTCACCTCCCTGCCACGCATCCGCTCCGAGCGTCCGGCATTCGAGCTGCACTACCCGCACATGGTTGAGCGCATGCGCGAGGAAGCTCACGTGGGCAAGCACTAAGCCCGCACTTTAACTCCTGACTACAGCCGCCTTCCCCAGCCTCTCAGAGGTAGGGAGGGCGGCTTTGGCGTGTGTGGGATAATGGCCGGTGTGAATACTCAAGCTGAAACCACGACCATTACTAGCTTCGGACCGGACGAGCCAGGGGCGGCCGCCGCTTTCTTTACCGCGTTGGCTGATTTCTCTGCCCCGCTTGCCGATGTCCACCTCGCCACCCCCTCCAATCACCTCGCCCTCACCGCGCAGTGCGGTAACGCTGCCCTAGAAGAACGAGTGCGCGAGGCCATGGCGCCCTTCGGACACGAGGTGTCCGTTGCGCCAAGCTATGCCGTCGCGCTCATCGGCGCGGAGATTACCGCTGAGGACATTAGCGCGGTGCAGGAGACCGTGAAAGGGGAGACGTTTCGCATGCGCCGGATAGCATTGGATTCCCTTTCCGCGGTGGAAATTACTGTGTCGCTCGAAGACGCAGACTCGGCGCGGCGGGCGCTGCGGGAGGTTGCCGAGGACCGCGGCATTGATATCTCCCTCGAGAGCTTGGGCAATCGGGGCAAGCGCTTGGTGTGCTTCGACTGCGATTCGACGCTGATTGAAGGCGAGGTTATCGAGATGCTCGCCGCCCACGCGGGCAAGGAAGCAGAGGTGGCCGCGGTGACCGAGCGCGCCATGCGTGGCGAATTGGACTTCGAGGAGTCCCTGCGCGAGCGCGTCGCGGTGCTGGAGGGCCTAGATGCCTCCATCATCGAAGAGGTCGCCCGCGATATCGAGCTCACGCCCGGTGCGAAGGAAGCGATCGGGACACTGCGCCGCTTAGGCCACCGCACCGCGGTGGTCTCGGGTGGCTTCATTCAGGTACTCGAGGGCTTGGCCACAGACCTCCAGCTCGACTACGTGCGGGCCAATACTCTGGAAATCCGCGATGGGAAGCTGACCGGCAAAGTTATTGGGAAGGTGGTCGACCGCCAGGCCAAGGAAGACTTTCTTCGCGAATTCGCCGCGGATTCCGGAATCGGGATGGAGTCCACAGTCGCGGTGGGCGATGGCGCCAATGACATCGCCATGGTCACCGCCGCCGGGCTGGGCGTCGCTTTTGATGCGAAGCCGGCGCTGCGCGAGGCCGCCGATGCCTGCATCACACCGCGCCGCCTCGACGCCGTCCTACCGATGCTGGGGATTGCCAATGTCTAAATTCGAAATAGCGCACCAACGCCTCGTTGCCGCCTGCGCCGCCCGGGATTCTCACGAGGACCCCGCGGATCCGTCCACCGTGCAAGCGATGCAGATCGCGCTCCACCTGCCCAAGCAGGATCCGCCGGAGCGCAGCGAGGTGCTCGCCGCGGCCGCTCGCGCCGTGGTGGCCACCTGTCTGGATGACCGCGCCGGTGAGGACGGTGCCTTCGCCGCGGCGCTCGCGCAGTGGTACGGCCACCGCATCCGCAAGATCGCCCGCCGCGCGCGCAATAAGGCGTGGCGCGATGTGCAGCTACTGCCTGGCGTGACCGTCGATGACCGCGCGCGTGCTTTTGCGCCCTCGGCGGTGGGAGAGGTGGATCCGCTCATTAGCAAGCTGCAGATCGGCCATACTGATCTCGCGATGGATGAGCCAGGCACTCCGCTTGCCGATGCCCCCATTATCTACGTCGACCGCAGCCTCGCCATGACCGCGGGCAAGGCCGCCGCCCAGGTGGGCCACGGCTCGATGATGCTCGCCGCGGCTATGAGCGAAGAGGAGGCCGCCGCCTGGGCAGCAGAAGATTTCCCGCTTTCCGTCCGCGAGGTGGACGCGGAGGTATTTCGCACCGCATGCGCGCAGGAGGACGCGGTGGTCATCATCGACGCTGGGTTTACCGAGATCGCCCCGGACTCGGCTACCGTGTGTGCGCTGCGGCGACCAATCGCTTAAGCGCCCCGCGCACCGTCTCCGGGTTCGTGGTTTGCCAGAACCGCGGCATGGACGCCTTGAGGAATGAGCCATAGCGCTTGTATTCCAGCCGGTTATCCAGCACGGCGACGACCCCGCGGTCCGTCACGTGGCGCAAAAGTCGCCCGGATCCCTGCGCCATAAGCAAGGCCGCGTGATTGGCGGAGACTTCCATGAACCCGGAGCGGCCGGCGGCATCGGCTGCCTGGGATCGGGCCTGCAGCAGCGGGTTATCGGGCCGCGGAAAGGGGATGCGGTCAATGAGGACCAGCGAACACGATGGCCCCGGCACATCCACGCCCTGCCAGAGGGTTAACGTGCCAAACAGGCAGGAGTTTTCCTTCGTGGAGAACTTGTCCACCAGCGTGCCGATGGCATCTTCGCCCTGCACATACAAATCAAACGGCAATCGCGGCGCCAAGGCCTCCGCGGCTTCTTCTGCCGCCCTACGCGAGGAGAATAACCCCAGCGTGCGCCCGCCGGCGGCCATGATGAGCTCGTATATTTCCTCCAAGGTTTCGGCGGACAGGCCGTCGCGCCCCGGTGATGGAAGGTGTTTGGCGGTATATAAGATGCCGGATTTCGCCGGGTCAAAGGGCGTTCCTGCATCGAGCGTGTCATACGTGCCGGACGGCAGGCCCCATTGTGCCGCCATGGCGTCGAATCGCCCGCCCAGGGCCAGCGTGGCCGAGGTGAGCACCACCGTTTGCTCCCCAAATAGGTTCTCGCGCAGCATATGCGCGATAGACAGCGGCGCGACGGCGAGCGTATCGGTGCCCTCCAGCCACACGACATCGTCCTGCGCGGCAGGATCATCGGTGGCGAAGACCTCCAAGATTCGCCTGATCGCCTCGGCCAGGTCCGTGAGGTGATTGCTTAAGTTTTGGCGCTCGGCGTTCTTTTCTGGGTCATCGTTGGCCTCGCCTTCTGGGGCGCGGGAGATGAGGGATTTAACGCGCAAGAATTCATCGGCAAGCGCGCGCAAATGTGCCTGCGACGTCTCATCTAAATCCGTCCAGCGGCCGGGTTCCTGGACGCGCAGCAGATCATCGAATTCATCGGCCAACTCCGTGAGGTTCCCGGCATTGCCCAATGACTTAGCCCGGTTCGCCGCCATCTTAATGGCGCGGGAAGTAATCTCCGCCGTGGAAACGGAGGTAATGCGCCCATCGAGCTCGTGGGCCTCGTCGATGATCGCCACATCGTGTTCGGGCAGGATATTGGCCTCAGAGATGGCATCGATCGCGAGCATGGCGTGGTTGGTGACGATGATATCGACATCGGCAGCCGCCCTGCGGGCCTCTTCGGCGAAGCAATCCGCACCGTGCGGGCAGCGCCCGGCGCCCAAGCACTCATTCGAGGTCACCGATACCGCCCGCCACACCAAATCCGGCACGCCGAAGTCTAAATCGTCCCTGTCGCCGGTCTCGGTCTCCTGCGCCCAGTCGTGGATGCGGCGCACGGCCTTGCCGCGGTAGGAGATATCGGACTCATCGATAAGAGCCTCCGGGTCATCCGGTGTGGCCGCGATCTTATTCAGGCATACGTAATTATTGCGGCCCTTCATGATGGCGAAGGTGGGGGTGCGCTCCATGACATCGGCTAGCGCCTCCGTCAGCCGCGGGAGGTCGCGCTCCACCAACTGGCGCTGCAGCGCCAGCGTGGCGGTGGAGACGACGACGGTGGAACCCGAGTTCATCGCATGCCGGATGGCCGGAACCAGGTAGGCCAAGGATTTACCCGTACCCGTGCCCGCCTGAACGGCGAGGTGGCGCTCGGATTCCAAGGCCTTGGATACCGCGTTGGCCATGCGAACCTGGCCTTCGCGGCGGGAGCCGCCGAGCGCATCCACCGCCGCGCCTAGCAGCGTTTCCGTGTCGTGGTTTAGGGGCTCATCTGCGGGGTCACTCACCCCACACAGTCTAGCGACCTAGTCCTTAAAGCCCACCATTCGCGTGGGCACGGCGGCATCGTCGCGCGAAAGCGCCAGGCCCTCCCACGGCAGGGTCTTGCGGGCCTCGTTCAAGTAGGTGCGGGAGGCCTCAAGATCGGGCAGGTCCTCTACGATGTGCCCATCGCGCATCAAGGGAATGGTCAACTCGCGGGTGGTGAGCTGGCCCGTATCCGGCGCGTCTGCGGCAAAGGGGTAGACGACCTCTTCTACCGCCACGCCGGAGGACCGGTAGGTGCGCAGCGCGCGCTTGGCCCCGCCCACCGATTGCTTGGACGACGAGCGCTTGGCCACCGGGACCCCGTCGACCTCGACGACCTTGTAGACCATGCCCGCAGTCGGGGCACCAGAGCCGGTGACCACGGAGGTGCCCACGCCGTAGACATCGACGGGATCGCCGCGCAGACCCGCAATGGCAAACTCGTCCAAATCGGAGGAAACAACGATATTGGTATTGTGATTGCCCAGCTCATCGAGCTGCTTGCGCACGCGCCGGGTCACCGCACCCAAGTCACCGGAATCGATGCGCACCCCGCCAAGCTCCGGGCCACCGACCTTGACGGCGGTGTCGACGCCCTTGGTGATGTCATAGGTATCCACCAGCAGGGTGGTATCGATGCCCAGGGTATCGATTTGCGCGCGGAAGGCCGCCTCCTCATTGCTCGTGCCATCCGGGTTCGTGTGCGCCAAGGTCCAGGCGTGGGCGGCGGTGCCAGATACCGGGATGCCGTAGCGGAAGCCGGCCTCCAGATTGGAGGTGGCGGTAAACCCGGCGAGGTACGCGGCACGGGCGGCGGTTACGGCCGCGTATTCGTGGGTGCGGCGGCTGCCCATCTCCAGAATGGGGCGGCCATCGGCGGCGGTGACCATGCGGGATGCGGCAGAGGCGACGGCGGAATCGGCATTCAAGATAGACAGCACGATGGTTTCGAGCACCACGCACTCGCCAAAGGTGCCGCGCACCGTCAAGATAGGAGAGTTGGGAAAATACAGCTCGCCCTCGCGGTAGCCATCGATCTGCCCGGAAAAGCGCCAGTCGCGCAGGTATTGTCGGGTATCTTCATCCAGGAAATCCATCTGTTCCAGCTGCTCGGGGGAGAAGCGGAAGTCCTCTACCGCGCGCAACACGCGGTCGGTGCCGGCGACGACGCCGTAGCGACGCTCATTGGGCAGGCGGCGGGAAAAGACCTCGCAGGTCACGTTGCGGTGGGCGGTGCCATCGCGAAGCGCAGCCTGCAGCATGGTGAGCTCGTATTTATCCGTGAGCAAAGCGGTGGAGCGATCGATAGAGCGTGCTATGTCATTCATGAGCCTGATACTACTCACAGGTTAAGAAGCTTTCAGCATACCCGGGCCACCACCCTGGTGAGCTGCGGGGAGACCCAATGCCCAAAATGCCAGCGAAAAATGATTAGGCTATAAGGCATGAAGCCGCAACACCCCGAAGTCCGTATGAGCTCTCCCATGGCCACGCCCGACTTGGATGAAGGAATCGAAGTTGATGTGGCCGCGAGCGAGAACCTGCCGTGGATGTGCATCGTCTGGGACGATCCCGTCAATTTGATGAGCTACGTGTCCTACGTATTCCAAACCGTTTTGGGCTACGACAAAAAGCGGGCCAACGAGCTGATGATGCAGGTCCACACGGAAGGCAAGGCCGCCGTGTCCAGCGGCGAAAAGGACAAGGTTGAGGCGGACGTTAAAAAGCTCCAGATCGCGGGTCTGTGGGCGACGATGCAACAGGCAGGGTAGATAGATGCAACCGTGGAAAAAGAAGAAATCGCTGATGCGCGGGTCCAAAATCACGGCGGTATTCGAGCCCATGGAGCGCGAGGTCATTGGCAACCTCACCGCCACCGTCTCTGAGGCGATCATCGGCCGCGCCCAGTCCGCGCCGAAGGACGAGCTCGCTGAAATGCTAGACATGCCCACCGGCCACACCGAGGCTCCAGAAGATCCTTCCCTGGCGCGGCTGTTTCCGGACTTCCAAAAGCCCGGCGATGAGGAATACGACGGCGATGCCTCCCTCTTGCGCTCGCTGCACGAAAATGACATCGCGCGGGCGAAGCTGCAGAACCTGCAGGTCATCGGCAATGCGCTCGGCCCTACCGGCGGGGTAGAGGTCTCCATTTCGGAACAGGAGGCCCAGGCCTTCGTGGCCGGCCTCAATGATCTGCGCTTATACGTCGCGGCCGGGGAAGCGACCGACGAAAACCTCATGACGGACCGCGATACCTTGGTGGAATGGCTGGCCTATTGCCAGGATTCCCTGCTGGAAGTGTTGATGGATTAATGATTGACGGCATTAGCATTGGCCATTTTTCCGGCGAGGACACTGGCGCCACCGTGCTCTACTGCGGCCCGAAGGGCGCGCTAGCCAGCGTGGATGTGCGCGGCGGCGGGCCCGGTACGCGCGAGACCGATCTCTTGCAACCGCACAATACCGTTGAGCGCGTCCACGCCATCGTGCTCGCGGGCGGGTCCGCCTTCGGCTTGGCGGCCGCTGACGGCGTCATGCGCGAATTGGAAGCCCACGGGGTGGGTTTCCCCGTCTTTGGCGAGGACAAGCCCGGCCCACGTGTGCCCATCGTGCCGGCGGCGGTGATTTTCGATCTGCTGGTCGGCCCCTCCCGCCCGGGACCGGAGGATGGGGCGGCGGCGCTGCGGGCGGCCATGGCCGGCCACGACGAGACGGTGGGCACTGTCGGCGCGGGCGTCGGCGCCACGGCGGGCAAGCTGCGCGGCGGCTTCGGCCTGGCCACCCGCAAGGTGGGAAACTACGAGGTCAGCGCCGCGATGGTGGCCAATCCCGTGGGCGAGGTCATCGACCCGCACACAGGTCGCCTTTACGGCGCGCCGGGCCGCACGCCGGTCAACGCGGACGCTTACCGCGAGCTGCCGCACCCGGCGGCGAAGCTGAATACGACGATTGGGGCCGTGCTTACCGATGCCCCCGTTACCACCGCCCAAGCCCAACGCCTCGCCATGACGGCCCACGACGGGATTGCGCGCGCCGTTCGCCCCGCGCATTCGCCGCTGGACGGAGATACCATTTTCGCCTTGTCGACGGCGCAGGAACCGGGTGAGGTGGATATGGTCCAGCTGTGCGCCGCGGCGGCCGACGTGGTGGAGGAGGCCATCGTCACCGCGGTCACCGCCGCACGCCCTGGCCTGGGGCTTCGCGCGTATCGCGACTTGCTCGGCTAAGATATTGCCCATTATGACTATGGGTGGAACTTCACGAAATCAGCCGGCGCCGACTAACACGAACAACCGCGGCCGTGGCCGCATCAGCACCGGCCTATCCCTGGCATTGGGCTTCCTCGCGGTGGAGTGGTCGGTCCACTTGATTAACGCCGTTGTCTTCGGCGGCGGGTTGTCCAATTACGGCATCCGCCCGCTCGATGTAGACGGCCTGTGGGGCATCATCACGGCGCCGCTCTTGCACGGCAGCCTGGAGCACTTGATGTCCAACTCGCTGCCGGGTGCCCTGTTTTGCTTCCTCATCGGCTTGTCCGGGCGCCGGGTGTGGTGGGAGGTCACCTTGATCACCACCGTGGTGGCGGGCCTTGGCACGTGGTTTTTGGGCGGAGCCGGAACCTCGCATATCGGCGCGTCCGGGCTGGTCTATGGCTGGCTGGCCTACCTCGTGGTGCGCGGCGTCTTCAATCGCTCCCTGCTGCAGATCATTTTGGGCATTATCCTGGGCTTTTCCTATTCCGGGCTGATTTGGGGCGTATTGCCCGTCGCCGAGGGCATTAGCTGGCAAGGCCACCTCTTCGGCGCCCTGGGCGGTGTAGCGGCCGGCATGTTCATCACTTCCGATAACCCCGCAAAGGCAGGGAGGAAATAATGCCCAACGCGTCGTCTCCCATCGGCATCTTTGACTCGGGCGTCGGCGGGCTGACCGTGGCCCGCGCGGTGATGGAGCAGCTGCCGCAAGAATCCGTTATCTATAAGGGTGATACCGCCCACGGCCCCTACGGGCCGCGGCCCATCTCGCAGGTGCGGGCCTTTTCCCAGGATATCGCCGATGAGCTGGTAGAACGCGGCTGCAAGATGCTGGTCATCGCCTGCAATACCGCCACCGCGGCCTTCCTGCACGATGCCCGCGAGCGCTATGATATCCCCATCCTGGAGGTCATCCGCCCGGCCGTGCGCCGCGCCATGTCCACCACGCGCAATGGCAAGATCGGCGTCATCGGCACTGAGGGCACCATCAAATCCGGCGCGTACCAGGACCTGTTCGCGGTCAACCCCAATGTTGAGGCGGTAGCCGCGGCCTGCCCGGACTTCGTTCCCTTTGTCGAGCGCGGGATTACCGCGGGCCGCCAGATCCTCGGCGTCGCCGAGGGCTACCTTGCGCCCCTGCAGGCCCAGGGCGTGGACACCTTGGTCCTGGGATGCACGCACTACCCGCTGCTTACCGGCATCATCCAGCTCGCCATGGGCGAAAACGTGTCCCTGGTGACCTCCTCAGAGGAAACCACCAAGGACGTCATGCGCCTGCTCACGGAAACGGACATGCTCGCCCCCGAGGGCAACCAGCCGGTCCATTCCTTCGAATCCACCGGTGCTCCAGAGGTCTTCGCCCAGCTGGCCACGCGCTTTTTGGGCCCGCAGATCGGCTAATCCTCCCCCTTTTGCGCGCGGTACCAGCATTTGGGCCGGATTCATGGAACTATTGGTTCCATGAAGCTGACCATCCTAGGCTGCTCCGGTAGCGTACCCACCGCAGACAATCCTGCCTCCGGCTATGTCGTGTCCTTCGACAATGCACCATCCATCATCCTGGATATGGGCTCGGGCACGCTGGGCCAGCTAGCTCAACTGCAGGATCCGTGCGATGCTCACGTGGCCTTTAGCCACCTGCACGCGGATCACTGCGCGGATTTTCCCTCCCTCATGGTGTGGCGCCGCTTCCATCCCACCGCCCCGGCGGCCTCGCGTAACTTCTGCTTCGGCCCCTCCGCCACGCCGACGCACCTAGGCCGCCTGTCCTCTGACGAGGTAAATGGGATCGACGATATGTCCGATACCTTGGCGTTTAGCCCGTGGGTGGCGGGGGAGCGCCAGCTTGTCGATGACGTCTTTATCACCCCCTTCCCCGTCAATCACCCGGTTGAGGCCTATGCGCTGCGCATCGAGCACGCCAAGACCGGCAAGACCATTACCTATTCCGGCGACACGTCCTATACGCCCGCGCTTGTCGATGCCGCCCGGGGCGCCGATCTCTTCCTCTGCGAGGCCACCTGGGGTGCTTCCTCCGAGGGCATGGCACCCGGCATGCACATGTCGGGCGCGGAAGCGGGGCGCGCGGCGCGGGAAGCGGGCGTTCGCACGCTGGTGTTAATCCACATCCAGCCCTGGGGCGATGCTGAGGCCACCGTGGCGGCGGCGCGGGAGGAATTCGACGGCGAGATCGTGCTGGGTACTGCGGGCATGCAGTTCTAAGTTACGCTGGAGGGCATGACTGAATTTACTCGTGCCGATGGGCGCGCGCTCGACCAAATGCGCAGCGTCCGCATTACCCGCAATTTCACCACCAACCCGGCTGGATCCGTCTTGGTGGAATTTGGCAATACCCGCGTGATGTGCACCGCCTCCGTCGAACTTGGGGTGCCGCGTTTTAAGCGCGATTCCGGCGAGGGCTGGCTGACCGCCGAGTACGCCATGCTGCCGTCCGCCACCCACGACCGCATGCCGCGCGAGTCCATGCGCGGCAAGGTCAAGGGCCGCACCCACGAGATTTCCCGCCTGGTCGGCCGCTCCCTGCGCGCCGCTGTGGACTTGGAGGAGCTGGGCGAAAACACCATCCAGCTCGACTGCGACGTGCTGCAGGCCGATGGCGGCACCCGCACCGCCTCCATCACCGGCGCCTATGTCGCGCTTGCCGATGCCATCACCCACCTCAAGGCCGAGGGCGTTGTCCCCGGCGAGCCACTGCTCGATCCCATCGCCGCGGTCTCCGTGGGCATCATCGACGGCGAAATCTGCTTGGATTTGCCCTATGAGGAAGATTCCCGCGCCGAGGTGGACCTCAACGTGGTGATGCAAGAATCCGGCGACTTCGTAGAAATCCAGGGCACCGGCGAGCACGGGCTCTTCGGCCGCGAGCAGCTCAACGGCATGCTGGATGTGGCCCAGAAGGGCTGCAGCGAGCTCATCGCGGCGCAGAAAGCGGCGCTGGGATGGTAATCCTCGTCGCCTCCGGCAATCCGAAGAAGCTGGCCGAGCTCGATCGTATCTTGTCCGAGGCGGGCATCGAGGGCGTGGAGCTGCGCCTGCTTTCCGAGGTCGAACCCTACCCAGAGCCCGTCGAAAATGGCCGCACCTTTGCCGATAACGCGCTCATTAAGGCCCGCGCTGGGGCCGCCGCCACGGGCCTGGTGACCATCGCGGATGATTCCGGGCTGGCCATCGAGGAGCTCAACGGCATGCCCGGGGTGCTCTCTGCCCGCTGGTCCGGCGAACATGGCAACGACCAGGCCAATAATGACCTAGTCTTGGCGCAGATGGCGGATGTGCCGGATGACCGGCGCGCCGCCGCCTTCGTCTCCGTGTGTGCCCTCGTGACCCCCGAGGGCACAGAGCGCGTGGCCGAGGGGCGTTGGGAAGGCCGCCTATTGCGCGAGCCGCGCGGCGCCAATGGTTTTGGATACGACCCGCTCTTCCAGCCAGAGGGCGAGTCGCGTTCTGCGGCGGAAATGTCGCCCGCAGAAAAGAACGCGGTCTCGCACCGCGGCCGCGCCCTTTCCCAGCTGGTCCCGCTTATCGCAGAGCTGGCCAGCTAATTAAGCGTTGAGCTGGAATTGCTCCTCGATTTCCTTGCGGCGCTTGTGCTCCATCCAGAAGGACAGGAAGGGCACCACGCCGGCGAGCGCGGTGGTAATCAGCTTGCCGGCGGGCCACAGCGCACGCGGGCCCAGAATCAGGATGGACAGCAGATAGGTCATGTACGCGATGCCGTGCACGATGGCGATGTAGGTCGCCCATTCCGGGATTTCTGCGCCCATGACGTACTGGAAGAACATGCGGATGACCAGGATGATCAGGAAGATACCGGTTACCGTGGCCGCGATGGAAAAGAACTTCAGCGGGCCGCGGATGCGCGCCTTGCGGTCTGGGTGTACCTGGTTTGTCATGATTTATTTTCTCCTTTTATCTGTCGGACCTTCGTCGCGCCCCTCTGCGGGGGAGCCGCGGCGGCGCCGAGGCTGATTCAACGCATTAAACTCTTCCACATTCAGCTGCGGGCGCTGCGGCAAGAAATCCTCATCGATGGCGGTTTTCTCCGCCGACCCGCGGCCCATCGAGCTACCGGCCTCCGAACCAGCTGCCGAATCTCCGCCTATCAAACCAGATTCTGAGCCGACATTTTCAGAGGCGTTTTTTGAGGCCTGCAGCGAATCCATCTCGCGGGCTTCGTTTTCCGCGGCAAGGCGCTCATTTTCATAGCGCAGGGTGGTGCGATAAGCATAGACCACGAATACCGCAAAAAGAGGCCACTGAAAGGCATAGCCCAAGTTTTGGAAAGTGCCCGAGCCGGAGCGGAAGCGCGTCCACTGCCAATAGGCGAGGAAGAGGAAAAGCACCACGAAAAAAATGACGAGGGCGATGTGCCACCACCGCACCTTCACGCGCCGTTTCTTCTGATCCTCGTGCATACTCACCTCACCCAGCCTACCTATCCGCCGCCGCAATACGGAATGCCCCTGGTTTCTTGTTTATCAGCCCGCCGTGTACACTATTCAACGTTGCTCGCGCCCGTGGCGGAATTGGCAGACGCGCTAGATTTAGGTTCTAGTGTCTTATGACGTGTGAGTTCAAGTCTCACCGGGCGCACAAGAAAAGCACCGCAGTACTTGCTTGAAGAACTGCGGTGCTTTTGCGGATCCTAATCTACCTCGGTGAACTTGCGGTCCCAGGAGGAGCGGACGGGGTTGGCATCGGCAAGCAGGATATCGAAGCGGTCATTGGCGATCTCGACGATTTCGCTGAGAGCAATGCGATATTCCTGCGCATCGGAATTGGCCAGGCGCCGCACGCCGGCATCGATGACGCGCTCCACCGTGTCATTGGTATCGAGGTACGCGACAAAGGGCATTCCAAAGCGCTCGCGGTAGGCGGCAGATAGCTCGGTAATGCGCTCGGTTTGCACGTCGTCAAGCTCGCTGAGTCCCAGCGAGCCGCGGTCGGCGGAAATATTCGCCGCCTCATCGGCAGAGGCCAAAAGCAGCTCGTCCATCGCGGGGTAGTCGTGGATGAGCGCATCGCGGCGTTCAGCATCCGCGGTCAGCACGGCAACCTGGATGGCGGCGCGCAGCTCGTTGACATCGCTAAACGGCCGGGACTGCCAGGCCAGATCCAGCGGCCAGGTCTCATTATTAAAGAGCGGGCGCAGCGCGGCGGTAAACTCCTCGCGCGAGGCCTCGTTCAGCTCGTTGAGGCTCACGCCCTTGCCATCGGCGCGCGAGACCTGTGCGCTCGCGCTGCCGGTGTGGAAGAACAACAAGTTGAGCAGGATGGCGGTAATCGCGCCGATGGACATGCCAGAAGAAACGAAGGTCTGCGCCCACTCAGGGAAGGCAGTGGCAACCTCCGGCTTGAAGGTCACCAGCATGGCCAGGCCCAGCGCGGAGGTGACGATGACGGAGTTGCGGCCATCGCTGAGATCCGACTTTGCAATGGTCTGCAGGCCCACCCACGCCACGTTGGCAAAAAGCGCGAGCGATGCGCCGCCGAGCACCGGCGACGGAATCGCGGCAACCACCGCGCCGGCCTTCGGCAACAGGCCCAGCACGATCATGAACCCCGCGGCTGCTACGGCCACCCAGCGCGATTTCACGTTGGTCAGGCGCACCAAGCCGACGTTTTGCGCAAAGCAGGTATAGGGGAAGGAATTCATCACGCCGCCTACCAGGGTGGAGACACCATCGGCGCGGATGGCGCGCACCACGTCATCGCGGCGGATGCGCTTTTTGACGATTTCACCGGTGGCAAACACATCGCCGGTCGTTTCCACCATCGTGATGATCATGACGATAATCAGCGAGAAGATCGCCACGAGGTCAAATTGCGGCATGCCGAAATAAAACGGCGTCGTAATGCCGAGGGCGGGGGAGGAGGAGACTTCGCTAAAGGAGGCATCGCCAAGCGCGAGCGCCACGCCCGTGCCCAGGACCAAGCCGATGAGCACCGCCAACGTGCCCACGAAGCCGGAGGAAAAACGCTGCACCATAATGATGACCGCCAGCGTGCCAAAGCCATAGAGCAAATCGCGCGTGGCCGGCACGCCCTCGGCATAATTGACAAAGTCATTGGCCGATACCGCCAGCAGTGAGGTACCCATCACCAGCAGCACCGAACCGGTAACCACCGGCGGGAAGAAGCGCAGCACCTTGCCAAAGACCGGCGCGGCGAAGAAGGTAAAAAGGCCCGCGACGATGATGGCGCCGTAAATCGTGGGCAGCGATGCCACCCCGCCCTCGCCGTCGGTGGCGCCCAGGCCAATCGCGATGATGGGCGATACCGCCGTCGTGGTCACGCCCTGCACGATGGGCAGGCGCACGCCAATATGCTTGCCGATGCCCACCGACTGAATGATCGTCGCAATGCCGCAGGTTAAAAGGTCGGCATTGATGAGGTGGATGGTCGTTTCCGCGTCCAGGTTCAACGAGCTGGCGATGAGCAGCGGGACGATGACCGCCCCGGCATAAAACGCGAGGACGTGCTGCAGCCCAAGGGCGGCGAGTTTCGGCGCGGGGGGAACGATGTCTACGGGGTGCTTGGGCTGGGACGCCACGAAGTCCTCCTTGTTACGGAAGCGAAGCTGACCGCCTTAACAGTAGAGGTACACGCAGGTCGGCGCCAAAGTGTACGTGAGCAAAGCCACGATCGGGGCTAGATTGCCCCCGAACAAAAACGTACGGGAGGTTTATATAAATCGGGCTACCAGCAAAGTATGATGACCGGTTTATAACTGGTGCTCACGGCGATGTTTATGGTTGTTAATTTCGCGAATCGAGCCGACAATGGAGAGGTGACGGGGCTTGATGCTGCGGGAAGAAAAAGGCGGCATGTGCCCCGGGAAATTTGACCCAGAAGAAGGGAATTATGACTACCGCAACTAAGCCCCAGCAGTATCAAGGGTGGGAAGGTTTTGCGCCCGGCCCTTGGACCGAGGGCATCAACGTCCGCGATTTCATCCAGCGCAATTACACGCCTTACGATGGCGACTCCAGCTTCCTTGCTGGCCCCACCGATAAGACGCTGCGCGTGTGGGACACCCTGGAAAAGGACTACCTGTCGGTCGAGCGCGAAAAGCGCATTTACGATGTCGATACGCACACCCCGACCGATATCGATGCCTTCCCGGCCGGCTACATCTCAGAAGACGATGACGTCATCGTCGGCCTACAAACCGATACGCCGCTTAAGCGCGCCATGATGCCGTTCGGCGGCTGGCGCATGGTCAAGCAGGCCATCGGCGAGGCGGGCAAAGAGGTAGACCCCGAGGTGGAGAAGATCTTCACCCGCTACCGCAAGACCCACAACGATGCGGTCTTCGATATCTACACCCCGCGCATCCGCGCCGCCCGTTCATCACACATCATCACCGGCCTGCCCGATGCCTATGGCCGCGGCCGCATCATCGGCGACTACCGCCGCGTGGCACTGTACGGCGTGGACTTTCTCATCCAAGAAAAGATTGAGGCCCGCGATGCCATTGCCGATGCCGGCTTTTCCGAGCACTGGGCCCGCTACCGCGAGGAGCACTCCGAGCAGATCAAGGCCCTGAAGAAGCTCAAGGCGATGGCCGAGTCCTACGGCTTCGATATCTCCGAGCCGGCGCGCACCGCCCACGAGGCCGTGCAGTGGACCTACTTTGGCTACCTCGCCTCCATCAAGTCCCAGGACGGCGCCGCCATGTCCATCGGCCGCCTGTCCGCGTTCTTCGACTGCTACTTCGAGCGCGACTTGGCCGCTGGCATCATCACCGAGGAGCAGGCACAGGAAATCATCGACGCGCTCGTGCTGAAGCTGCGCATCGTCCGCTTCCTGCGCACCATCGACTATGACCAGATTTTCTCCGGCGACCCGTACTGGGCCACCTGGTCCGATGCCGGCTTCGGCAGCGACGGCCGCCACATGGTCACCAAGACTTCCTTCCGCCTCCTGCAGACCCTGATCAACCTGGGGCCATCACCGGAGCCGAATATCACCATTTTCTGGGATCCGGAGCTGCCCGCAGGCTACAAGGAATTCTGCGCACACATCTCCATTGAAACCTCCTCCATCCAGTACGAGTCTGATCGCCAGATTCGCGATGAGTGGGGCGATGACGCGGCGATTGCCTGCTGCGTGTCCCCGATGGAAGTGGGCAAGCAGATGCAGTTCTTCGGCGCCCGCGTCAATGCCGCCAAGGCCCTGCTCTATGCCATGAACGGCGGCCGGGATGAGGTCTCCGGCAAGCAAATCGTTGAAGGCTACGAGCCGATTCAAGGCGATGGCCCGTTGGACTTCGACGAGGTCTGGCAAAAGTACGAGGAGATGCTGGACTGGGTGGTTGGCACCTACGTCGAGGCGCTAAACATCATCCACTACTCGCACGATAAGTACGCCTACGAGGCCGTGGAAATGGCGCTGCATGATTCCAATATCATCCGCTCCATGGGCTGCGGCATCGCGGGACTTTCCATCGTCGCCGATTCGCTATCCGCCATCAAGTACGCCAAGGTCACCCCGGTCCGGGATGAGACCGGCCTGATTACGGATTACATCACCGAAGGCGAATTCCCGTTCTACGGCAACGACGATGACCGCGCCGATGACATCGCCGCCACCATCGTGCACACCGTGATGGAAAAGATTAAGGCCATCCCGATGTACCGCAACGCCATCCCCACCCAGTCCGTGCTGACCATTACCTCCAACGTGGTCTACGGCAAGGCAACAGGCTCCTTCCCGTCGGGCCACAAGGCCGGCACCCCCTTCTCCCCGGGTGCTAACCCCGAAAACGGCGCGGATAACCACGGCATGGTCGCCTCCATGCTGTCGGTGGGCAAGCTGGATTACAAGGATGCTCTGGACGGCATCTCGCTGACCAATACCATCACCCCGTCCGGATTGGGCCGCACCCCAGAAGAGCGCATCACCAACCTGGTGGGCGTGCTGGATGCCGGCTTCATCATGGAACAATAAGAATCACGACAAGGAGAACCATCATGGCAACCCCAACCTATGCAGAACGCCTTTCAGACATGAAGGCCAGCCGCGACGAGCACAAGATGAACTCTGGCCTGTACCACGCCAACATCAACGTGCTGGACAAGTCCACGCTGGAAGATGCCGTCGAGCACCCAGAGAAGTACCCGAACCTCACCGTTCGCGTCTCTGGCTACGCGGTCAACTTTGTCAAGCTCACCAAGGAGCAGCAGCTTGACGTCATTTCCCGCACCTTCCACCAGGGTTCATAATCATGGCTGATGGCATTACTGGTGTGGTCACCCTGTCGCCGGAATCCGGCGAGCGCGTTCGCGGTGTTGCCGCGGGCCTGGGGACCGACCACGAACTCGATGAGATTACCCGCCCCGAGCTCATGGAGGCGCGCCGCACCGGCGATATCGCCCTCGTGCACTCTTGGGAGCTGGTAACCGCCGTCGACGGCCCGGGCACCCGTATGACCATGTTCATGTCCGGCTGCCCCCTGCGCTGCCAGTATTGCCATAACCCGGACACCATGGAGATGAAGACCGGCACCTTGGAGCGTGTCGACGATGTGGTCAAACGCATCAAGCGCTATAAGCCCATCTTCCAAGCCTCCGGTGGCGGCCTGACCATCTCCGGTGGTGAGCCCCTCTTCCAGATTGCCTTTACTCGGCGCGTCCTCAAGGAAGTCCACGACGCCGGCATCCACACCACCATCGATACCTCTGGGTTCTTGGGCTCGCGCCTGCGCGATGAGGATCTAGACAATATCGATCTGGTGCTGCTGGACGTGAAGTCGGGCGACGAGGAAACCTATCAGCGCGTAACGAGGCGCCAGCTGCAGCCCACGCTCGATTTTGGTGACCGCCTCAACGCGATAGGCAAGCCGGTGTGGATTCGCTTCGTCGTCGTGCCGGGCCTGACGGATTCGGCCGAGAACGTCGAAAACGTCGCCTCCATCGTGGCGCGGTGGAAGTCCAATGTGGAGCGCGTCGAGGTCTTGCCCTTCCACAATATGGGCAAGGACAAGTGGGAGGGGCTCGATATGACCTACCACTTGGCAGATACCAAGCCGCCGAAACCGGAGGACGTGGAAAAAGTCCGCGACGTTTTCCGCGCAAAGGGCCTGGAGGTCTACTAACCTGGGTGGGCATGACTCACTACCGCCGCTTCGGCCACGATATTATTGAACACACCCTGGAAGTCCCGTGGGATTATGACAATCCGCGCGGGACTTTTGCTCTCTATGCCCGTGAAATCATCCCGCCAGGAGGCGAGGACCTGCCGGCGCTTTTGTACCTGCAGGGCGGCCCTGGGTTTCCGGCGCCGCGGCCGGTCAAGCCGACGGGGCTTATCGGCAAGGCGCTCGAGCGCTATCGCGTCATCCTCCTCGACCAGCGCGGCACGGGGCGTTCGCACCGCATCGATAGGCTGAGCCCCGCAGAAGAGCGCAGCGCCGAACACCTGGCCTTGCTGCGCCAAGACAATATCGTGCGCGATGCCGAGCGCCTGCGCGAGCACCTGGGGCTGGAGACTTGGTCCCTGTTCGGCCAGTCCTTCGGCGGCTTTTGCATCACCGCGTACCTGTCCCAAGCACCAGAGTCGGTCAAGCACGCGTTTTTCACCGGCGGCATCCCCACGCTGCAGGGCGCAGATCACCTCTACCGCGCGACCTTTAGCAAGCTCAAGGCCCGCCAGGAGCGCTTCTACCGCGAATTCCCCTGGGTGCAGCGCCGCATCGAGGAAATCATCGACCACCTCGATAATTCCGACGAGCGCCTGCACACCGGCGAGCGGCTGTCCTCGCTGCGCTTTCGCACCATTGGCACCGATTTGGGGCGGGGCACCGGCTTCGACGGCCTGGCCTACCTCCTGGAAGAGCCCTTCCGCACCGTGCGGGGAGAGAAGGTGCTGCGGGATGATTTCCTGTGGGGCATCGGCGAGCGCGTGAGCTTTGCGGAGGCCCCGCTTTATGCGGCGATCCACGAGTCCATTTATGCCGGCAGCGGCGGGCAGGCGGCGACGCAGTGGTCGGCACACCGCGTGCGCGAGGAGTTCCCGGAGTTTGCCGAGTCCGGCACCTGGCTGACCGGCGAGCATATTTTCCCGTGGCAGTTCGACGAGGACCCGGCGCTGCAAGCATTCAAGGAGGGTGCGCACGGCTTGGCGGAGCGGGAATTTACTGCGCCTTATGCGCTTGCCGATGCCCCCACCACCGCCGCCGCCATCTACCTCGACGATATCTTCGTTCCCCTGGAAGAATCCCTGGCCACCGCCGCGCACTTGGGCGATCTGCGGCCGTGGGTGACGAATGAGTACCAGCACAATGGCATCGGCGAGAACGGCGCGGAGGTGATGGGCAAGCTCTTTGCGCTTATCGATGACCACTAGCGAACGCTTTCTGCCTGTGCGAAAATTAATTTCACACACGTAGTTAGGGAGAGGAAATGTTGAGCTTAATCATCATCGGCGTCATCATCTTGCTGATTCTCGCCACCGTATTCGATGGGTACTACATCGTGCGTACCCGCGAGGCGGCCATCTTGGAACGGTTGGGTAAATTCCAGACGGTCGCCCACGCGGGCTTGCACTTCAAGATGCCCTGGATCGACCGCGTGCGCGATAAGATTTCGCTGCAGGTGCGCCAGCTGGACGTGATGGTAGAAACCAAGACGAAGGATAATGTCTTCGTCCAAATTCCGGTCGCGGTGCAGTACGAGGTCGTAGAGGGCCGCGAGCGCGAGGCCTTTTATATGCTGTCCAACCACGAGCAGCA
This sequence comes from Corynebacterium sp. LaCa_23, assembly GCF_058182375.1. Lineage (NCBI taxonomy): Bacteria > Bacillati > Actinomycetota > Actinomycetes > Mycobacteriales > Corynebacteriaceae > Corynebacterium > Corynebacterium sp. LaCa_23. The sequence continues at coordinate 1,993,448 of NZ_CP190825.1, read as the reverse complement.
GATCGTGGCCTATGTGCAAGATAATGTGCGCTCGTCGGTGGCGAATATGGGCTTGGATGAGTCCTTTTCCTCCAAGGACACCATCGCGCAGAACGTGGCGGCCTCGCTGCGGGATAATATGGCCGAATACGGCTGGAACTTCGTCAATACGCTGGTAACCGATATCCGCCCGGATTCCCGCGTGCGTGAATCCATGAACTCCATTAACGCGGCGCAGCGCGAGCGCGAGGCGGCCATCGCCCAGGCGGAGGCGGAAAAGATTCGCGTGGTCAAAGAAGCCGAGGGCGCTGCGGAGGCGAAGAAGCTGCAGGGTAGGGGCGTTGCTGAGCAGCGCAAGGAGATTGTAGAGGGCATCGCCCAGCAATACGAGCTACTGCGCGATGCCGGGGTCCAGGAATCCCCCGAGGTCCTCATGCTGGTATCGCAGTACCTCGATGCGATGGTCGATGTCTCGAATAACGGCCAAGCCTCCGTGCTTTACATGCCATCCAACCCGCAGGGCATGGGCGACCTGTTCAGCGGCATGCGCGACGTGCTCATGGCGGACCGCGCGCTCGACGAGTCCGCCGGGCGATAGGAGCCTACCTGCGCCGCAGGAGTAGCACCAGCCCCAGGATGACGGGGACGCCGCCCATGATGATGAGGTAGGTCGTTTCGGCGGATGCCGAGGTGGGATCGTACAGCTGCGACATCGAACCGGCCAGCGAGGTGCCGATGGCCATGGTGAGGAAGTACAGCGCGGAAAAGCGGGTGGCATAGGCCCGCGGCGCGTGGGCGGCGGATGCGGCCATGCCCACTGGGCCGATGAAGAGCTCGCCGAGAGACATCAAAAAGATGGTGCCCGCTAGCACGAGGAACGGCGTGGAATTTTCCCCGCCGCCGACAAAGGGCAGCAGGAGGAACATGCCTGCACCGGCGAAGATGATGCCGCAGCCCATGAGCGCGCGCCGCGAGTTGGCCCAGCGCGTCATGCCCGCGGCCAAGGGCAGCGAGAGTAACAGGATGAATAGCGGGTTGAGTGATTGCGTCCACGCCGGCGGGATTTCGAATCCGCCGATGGTTCGGTTGAGGCGCTGATCCGAATAGACCGCGAGCACGCCGTATATTTGCGGCTGCAGAGTCCAGTAGGCCGTCGAGCAGGCGAAGAGCGGAATGAAATCCAGGATGCGGCGCCGCTCATCCGCGGTGACCTGCGGGGATCGCAGCATGCTGGCAAAAAGCCCGGCCGCGGCCGCCACCGTGGCGATAAGAAGCAGCACCGTCAGCGTCCCCGGGGAGACGGTGATGACGAGCAGCACGCCGGCCAGGAGCGCGGCCAGCGCGACCAGCCCCGCCTTGCCTGGGGCCTGGGTAGGGTGAGGCGGGCGCGATGGCACATCTATCTTTTTCCGCAGCGCGCCGTAGGTGGCGCATCCGCAGCACATGAGCACCGCTGCGGCGAAGAATCCGGCGTGGTAGCCGTATTCCTCCGCCAGCCACCCAGTGAGCATGGGGCCAAAGAGCGCGCCGACATTGATGCCGAGGTAGAAAATCTGGAAGGCCCCGTCGCGCGCGCCGGCCTCGGCGGGAAAAGCGGCGCCCAGAATCGTAATCGCGGCGGTCTTGAGCAGCCCCGAGCCAAGCGCGAGCGGCAAGAGCCCGATGATGAGCCCAGCGGTGCCGGGGATAAGCGAAAGGGCAAAGTGTCCGCACACCAACAGCCCAGCGCCGGTAAGCAAGGTGCGCTCGGCGCCCAAGAGGCGGTCGCTGACCCAGCCGCCCACAAACGTGAAAAGATAGAGCAGGCTGCCGTACGCGCCGACGAGCGCGGTGGCCTGCGTTTGCTCCATGCCGAGCCCGCCGGAGGTGGAGTAGAGGTAGTACGCGAGGATGGCTTGCATGCCATAAAAGCTGAAGCGCTCCCACATCTCGATGCCCGCAACCGCCGGCAAAACCACGGGTACGCGGCGAATTGAACGCCGTTCAAGAACTTTCATAAAAAGGACTATAGCGGCCGAGAGTGTGTGCTAGATCTAATTTGGTGGATATTTCTACTAACGACATAGCGACAATCGATGCCCACCACATCTGGCACCCCTACGCCGAGCCCGGCGCGCCCACGCGCGTCGTGGAGTCGGCCGCAGGCGTCTACCTCACGCTTGCCGATGGCCCCCAGCTCATCGACGCCATGTCCTCCTGGTGGGCCGCCGCCCACGGCCACAGCCACTCGCGGCTTACCGCGGCCGCCAAGGAGCAGATCGACCGCATGAGCCACGTGATGTTTGGCGGGCTCACGCACGAGCCGGCGGCGCGGCTGACGGCCAATCTCATGGAGCTTACGCGCCACGACTTCGCGCAGGTCTTTTACGCGGACTCGGGATCGGTCTCGGTGGAGGTCGCCATCAAGATGGCCCTGCAATACCAGCAGGGGATTGGCCACTCGGAGCGCACCAAGATGCTGACCTGGCGCTCGGGCTATCACGGCGATACCTTCGCCGCGATGAGCGTGTGCGATCCCGATGGTGGCATGCACTCGATGTGGACCGGCACCCTGGCACAGCAGATTTTCGCCCCGGCACCGCCCACGCGCGGAGCGAGCGAGAAGGCGCGCGAGGACTACCTGCGCGAACTGGAGGGCTGCATTACCGACGAGGTCGCGGCCCTTATCATCGAGCCCGTCGTCCAAGGCGCCGGCGGCATGCGCTTCCACGACCACGAGTTGGTGCGCGGGGCGCGCGAAATCTGCGACCGCCATGGAATCCTGCTGATCGCGGATGAAATCGCCACGGGGTTTGGGCGCACCGGGGACCTCTTTACCACCCAGGCGGCGGGAGTGGTGCCGGATATCATGTGCGTGGGTAAGGCGATGACCGGTGGTTTCATGACGATGGCCGCCACGCTGGCCACCGCCCGGGTTGCCGAGGGAATGCACCCACGCGCGCTTATGCACGGCCCGACCTTTATGGCCAATCCGCTGGCTTGCGCGGTATCTGCCGAGGCAACCTCCATGATCCTGGAGGGAACGTGGCGGGGGCAGGTTGCGGGCATCGAGAAGCAGCTGCGCGCCGGGCTTTCCGGGCTAGAGGACGAGCCGGGCGTGGCGGACGTGCGCGTCCTGGGCGCTATCGGCGTGGTGGAGATGGAGCGCGACGTCGATATGTCAGGCGCCACGGATGCGGCGGTGGACCAGGGAGTGTGGCTGCGCCCGTTTGGCCGCCTTATCTACACCATGCCGCCGTTTATTAGCACCGAGGACGAGGTCGCGCAGATTTGCCGCGGAGTGCGCGCTGCGGTGGCAGGAGGAAAGCGATGATTATCTTTGTCACCGGCACCAATACCGACGTGGGAAAGACGGTGGTCACGGCGGCGCTCGCCAGCGCCTTTGCCCAGAGCGGGCGCGAGGTCGTCTATGCCAAGCCCCTGCAGACCGGCGAGCCGGACAATAGCGGTGACGCGGCGACGGTGCGGGCCCTGGCCGGGGTCGAGGTTATGGAGATGGCGCGCTTTCCCGAACCGCTAGCACCGAACCTCTCGGCGCGCCGGGCGGGCATGACTCCGCCGAGCAAAGAGGAGCTCCGGGACTGGGTGGCGGGGCTGGATGCACCAGGCCGTGTGGTGCTGGTGGAAGGCGCCGGCGGTCTGCTGGTGCGTTTGGCAGACGACTACACGCTTGCCGATGTCGCCACCAACCTCCTCATCGTCACCTCCCTCGGCCTCGGCAGCCTCAACGCCGCCGAGCTCACCGTCCGCGAGGCGCAGCGGCGCGGGATTAACGTGATGGGGCTTATCGGCGGCAGTTTGCCCGCGAGGCCGGATCTGGCGACGCGGCTGAACGTGGACGAGCTGCCGGCGGTCACGGGCTGCCGGTTGTGGGGCAGAGTGCCAGAGGGGGCCGGAGCGCTGGGCCGGGAAGACTTCGCCCGGATGGCCAGAGAGCTCTTTCCCGGTGATGTGTGCGCGCAGTTGCTTGCGCACGCCGAGTAGCGCTACCTCGGTGAGGCAGCGCTAGCGGACCCAGCGGACCTTGCCGTTTACCCGGGCAAGGCGGCCGCGCAGGGGAGGGGCATTGGGATCGTCTTGGTTCACCCCGTTGTGGTATGGGCAACACACCGTGAGGTTATCCGCGTTGGTCATCCCGCCGTGCTTCCACGCCTGCAGGTGATGGATCTGAGACTTATCCGCCGGGTGATTGCACGGCGGCCACGGGCAGGTGGGGTTTTCAGCGGCGGCCATCAGCCGCTGCTTTTCCGAGGCAAACCGCGAGGTCCGATACAGGTTGACCGGGCCCTTTACCGGGTGGATTAGCGTGGCTAGCCCGTGCTCACTGAAGGTGCGCTCGACGAGCTGCGCGCCGGTGATGGTCGAGCCGTTGGTCAGCCGAAGCGTGACCTCGTCGCCATCGCCTTCCAGTATTTGATCCAGCGCGTTGAGCGGGATAATCACGTTCGTCGTGGTCTGCACCGTGGCAGCGCCCTCGCCGCGGAGGAGTTCGCGGAAGGATGCCAGTGGGTTTTCGGGGTCGAGGGCGGAATCGAGATCCGCGAGGAAGGACGAGGGCGCGGTAATGCGCATCGTCCACGGGCCTTCCGGGCGGCGCAGGAGTTGCACGCCCTCGCGCGGCGGCCGGCGGCGAGGGCGCCATTCGCGCAGGCGCTTTTTAGCAAGCCGGGCAATCTCGGAGGCTGGTCCGTGTTGCCGGCACAGCTCTACGCGCAGGTTCCACGCGGCGCGCTTGGTGGCCGCGCGGGTGGCGTATTTCTCGATGAGTTTCAGCGTCACCAAATCGTGGTGGCGCGCGCCTGCGGCGGCAAGGCGCTGCTTGCGGCTAAAGGAAGTGGTGCCGAAATAAACCTCCGCCAGGCAGAGCAGCTCGCGGGCCTCGACATTCGGTAGGCCGAGCTCAACGAGGGCGCTTTCAGGCATACCGTGGGCCTCGGCGAGGATATCCATCGCCGAGGAAATCTGGGTGGCATAGGCCTGCAGTGCGTTCATGCCTGCAAATCTAGGCGCGCGCTACCGCGGCGCCAATCGCGCCCAGCGCCGGCCTGTGGATAACTTGTATAAACGTCTACAAACTTATCCCGCGGCAACCGCGAAGAGATACGAAATCAGCATGCGCTTTAGCTCCATGACCACGGAATCGAACTTGTCTGGATCGCCCGAAATGGCGTAATTGAGCAGCGAGACTACGGTGTGGATAAGGAAGCGCGCCAGCTCAATGCGTTGCGCATCGCTGTGCTCGGTGGCCAGCGGGCGAAGGATCTCGGCGAGCGGCTCCAAGAGCTGCAGCTCGGTATCGGCGGCCGTGGCCCGCGTCGCTGGGGTGGACTGGATGGCGTGCCAAACGGCGCGCCGGGAAGGATCCTCGCGCCACATCCGCGCCAAGTGGTCGATGAATTCATCCAAAACATCCGGCCACTGCGGGGCCGGCACGAGGCGCGAAAAGCACTCGATTTCGGCCAGGCTGGTGGCGGTATCTTGCCGGTCGAGCTCGCAGATGAGCACGTATTTATTGGCAAAGAACTGATACAGCGTGCCGATGGGGACCCCAGCGCGGTGGGCGACTTCATCGAAGGTGAAGGATTCGAAGCCGACATCGACAAGCACGGCGCGCGCCGCCAGCACAATGCGCTCAAAGCGCTCCCGGCTGCGCGCCTGCGCTGGCCGACGCCGCGGGACGAGGATCTCCTCCACCGGCTTACTCGAGGCCCTTCATCACGCGCGCGACGTGCCCGGTGGCCTTCACGTTGTAGTGGGTTTGGCCGATGGTGCCATCCGGCTCCACGAGGAAGGTGGAACGGATAACGCCCTGGACCACCTTGCCGTAGTTCTTCTTCTCCCCGAAGGCGCCATACGCGGTCATGACGGACTTATCTGGATCAGAAAGCAGCGGGAAGTTGAGATCGTGGTCATCGCGGAACTTCGCCAGCGCCTCGGGCTTATCGGGGGAGATGCCTACCACCGCGATATTGAGGTCATTGAGTTCCGCTAAGGAATCGCGAAAATCGCAGGCCTCCTTGGTGCAGCCTGGGGTATTAGCGCGCGGGTAGAAGTACACCAGTACGCGCTGGCCTGCGTAATCGGAAAGGGACACGGTGTTGCCGGTGGCATCGGCAAGCGCAAAAGCGGGGGCAGTATCTCCTACGTTCAAACGAGTTTCAGTCATGGACCCCACTTTACGTGCTCCCCGGCCTGCGCGGGGGAGGCCCTGCACGGTAAGATAAGCTCGTTAAGAGCGAAACTTAAGCTAAGAGGAGAATTCCGTGGCACGCAATATTGAAGATATTCAACGCGATATCGAACGCACCCGGCGTCAGCTGGCTAGCACCCTGGATGAAATTGCGGATCGCAGCAAGCCGCAAAACCTCGTCGATGACGCCAAGAACGCCGCCACCGAAAAGTTGCAGGACCGCAACGTGCAGTTGGTGCTCGGTGGCGTCGGCGCGGCCGTTGCTGGGCTGATCGCCTATTCCGTGTTCCGCTCGCGCCGCCGCAAGAGCGACCTGAAGGAATTGCAGCGCTTGCTGTCTGAGCGCCACTAATTTTCCCCGCCTTACCCCCACGCGCGCCGTGGGGGCTTTTTTCGTATGCTAAGTTGCGATGAAAACTCCAATTCCTTTTTATTTGCAGGAAATTTTGACCCAGGTGCGAGGAAATCGCAGCGGCGCGGTGGCGGACTATATTCCCGAGCTCGCCAAGGCGGAACCGGACTACCTCGGCGTGGCCATCTGCACCACGACGGGGCACGTATATTCCGCTGGCGATGCAGAGGTGGAATTTACCTTGCAGTCCGTGTCGAAGCCCTTTGCGTATGCCCTAGCGCTGCAGGAACTCGGCTTGGATGCGGTGCGTGAGATCGTTGGTATGGAGCCGTCCGGCGAGGCCTTCAACGAGCTTTCGCTGAACCGCTATGACCACCGGCCGGTGAACCCGATGATCAATGCGGGCGCGATTGCGGTAACGCAGCTGATTAACGGCGTGGATTCGGATCCCGCCGAGCGCGTAGAACAGTTGCGCAGCTACTTTTCGCGGCTGGCGGGCCGCGAGTTGAAGATTGATGAAAAGGTGCGCGATTCCGAGCTGCAGGTCTCCGATAGGAACCTGTCTTTGGCGCATATGCTGCGCAATTACGACATCATCCAGGACGAGGCCCACGATGCGGTCTCGACCTACGTGGAGCAGTGCTCGATTAGGGTCACGGTGCGCGACCTCGCCGTGATGTCTGCCACCCTGGCCAATGGTGGCACGCAGCCGGTGACGGGGGAGAAGATCCTGGATGCCGATGTCTGCCGCCTGACGCTTTCTGTCATGAGCTCTGCGGGCATGTACGACGGCGCTGGGCGATGGATGGCCGAGGTCGGAATCCCAGCGAAATCCGGCGTTTCGGGCGGCCTGCTGGGCACCCTGCCCGGCCAATTGGGGGTCGCGACCTTCTCGCCGCGGCTCAATAAGGAGGGCAATTCCGTCCGCGGGGTGGATGCCTTGACCTTGCTTTCGAAGGATATGGGGCTGCACTTGATGTCCACGGATGAGCGCTACGGCGTGCACCCGGTGCGCAGGATGGAGACCGAGGACGACCTCACGGTGATCTTCCTGCAGGGCCTTATCAACTTCAACGCGGCGGAGACCATCTTGCATCAGCTCACCGAATGCGAATTCGGCGAGGGCACGGTGGTACTGGAACTATCCCATATCACCGGATCCAACCGGATGGGCCGGCGCATGCTGAAGGAAGGCCTCCGGCGTATCCGCGAGGCCGGCTTCGATATCGCCATCGTGGATCCGGACGGCGAATTGGAGGACCGCACCATGGCGGATGGCACCGAGGTGCCCAAGGGCGAGCCGGAAGACTACGCAATTGCTGAGGAAGCAGTTTAGGTTTGGGTCACCTTACTTGGTTGGGGTAGGATAAGTTCGCCCTTATCCTCGTATCGAGGATTCCGATCGACCAAGGAGTCAAAATGGCATATAGATTCCCCAAGGTATTGGCCGTGGTAGCGGCCTCCGCCACCGCACTGGCAGGCTGCAGCGCCGCCGAAGAAACCACCAACAACACCAACAGCAGCAGCGGCAGCGACGATGCCGCCCTGTCCTTCACCGACCTCGCGGGCCGCGACGTAGAACTCGACAAGGCCCCCGAGCGCGTCCTATTGGGCGAAGGTCGCTCCCTCTTCGCCACCGGCATCCTCAACACCGAAAACCCACTGGATAAGGTCGTGGGCATCGGATCTGACCTGAAGAAGAACGTGCCGGACTACTACAACGTCCTGGAAGAAAAGCTGCCCAAGGTCACTGAACTTCCGGAAGTCGGCGCCATCAGCAAGGGCGATGTCACCGTGGAAAACCTGGTGAGCCTGGACCCAGACCTCATCGTGCTGTCCAAGGACCAGTATGACGCCTCGCAAGAGGCGGGTCTGACCGAAAAGATGGACCAGGCGGGCCTTAAGTACGCCGTGACCGATTTCCGCGCCAAGCCACTGGAAAACACCACCAAGTCCATGGAAATCTTCGGTGAGATCTTCGGCAAAGAAGAGCGCGCCGAGGAATTCAACAAAGAGTGGCAAAAGACCGTGGACCTGGTCAAGGAGCGCGCGGACAAGGTAAAGGACAAGCCCAAGACCTTCGTTTGGCGCGCGGCCGGAGTCATGGACTGCTGTGGCTCGTGGAATAACTCCAATATCGCGCAGCTGGTCAACGAAGCCGGCGGTGAAAACGTGGCCGATGGCATCATCCCGGGCGAGGTCGGTGCCGTGACCCCAGAAAAGGTCCTCGAATCGGACCCCGATATGGTGATTGCGACCGGCGGCGACTGGTCCGAGAAGAAGGACGATGAGGGCAACCCCGTCGGCTACGCTGCGGTGGGCTATGGCATCGGCGAAGATGAGGCGGAGGCGAGCATCGCCAAGCTGCCGAGCAACCAGCCAGGATTCGAGAACCTGCGTGCGGTCAAGGAGCACAAGCTGCATGGCATGTGGCACCAGTTCTACAACTCGCCGTTCAATTACTTAGCGCTGCTGCAGATCGCGAAGTGGATCAACCCGGAGGCGTATGAGGATATGGACGTCGACAAGGAGTGGATGCAAGCGCAAGAAAAGTACTCGCCGGTTGCTGGCGAGGGAACCTTCTTTAGCACGAATTAATGGTAAGCGCGGAGGTAGCTGCCCTTACGCAGCAACACAAAAAGCTCACCTGGCAGCGCATTAGCATCGTCGCGGGCCTGTGCCTCATCGCGGCGGTGGCGTTTGTGGTCAGCAACTTCGTTGGCGCCATCGACATCAGCCCCGGCGAGGTCATCAGGGGCATCGTGAAGCCCTCGAGCCTGGATGACCAGACGCATACGGTGCTGTGGAAGCTGCGCCTGCCGATGGCCGTCATGGCCCTGCTCATCGGCGTCAGCCTCTCGCTGGCCGGCGCGGAGATGCAGACCATCTTGAATAACCCGCTGGCGGAGCCGTTTACGCTCGGCATTTCCGCTGCGGCGGCCTTCGGCGGTGCTAGTTCCATCGTGCTGAAGTGGCAGTTGCTGACCCAGCCGCAGTTCAACCTGGCGCTGGTGGCGTGGTTGTCTGCGGCGGTGGCGACGGCGATCATCGTCGTGGCTGCCATTATCCGCGGCGCGAAGGCGGAGACGATGGTGCTGCTCGGCATTGGTTTGGTTTTCTTCTTCCAAGCCATGCTCGCGCTTATCCAATACCAGTCTTCGGCCGAGGCGCTGCAGCAGATCGTCTTTTGGTCCATGGGTTCGCTCACGCGCGCCAACTGGGTAGCCAACGGCGTGCTCGCGGGCGTGCTGCTGGTTGCCCTGCCCATTTTGTGGGCGCTGTCGTGGCGGCTTACGGCCTTGCGGCTTGGCGATGCCCGCGCCGCCGCCATGGGTATTAACACCGCCCGGCTGCGCGTGGTGGTGCTCATCGTGGTTTCCCTCGTGGCGGCAACGACGGTGGCCTTCGCCGGCATCATCGGCTTTATCGGCCTGGTGGGCCCGCACATCGCCCGCATGCTGGTGGGCGAGGACCAGCGCTATTTCGTGCCCGCCTCCATGGCCGCTGGTGCGGCCGTGATGTGCGCGGCGCACGCGGCGAGCTTGATGATTAAGCCGGGTCTGGCCATCCCGATTGGTATCGTGACCTCGCTTTTGGGCGTGCCGTTCTTTATCGCCATCGTGATGACTCGAAGGAGGGCGCTGTGGACGTAGAACTTACCCTGCGCGGTATAAGCGCGGCCTACGGCAAGCACACCGTGCTCGAAGCGGTCGACGTGGATACGCTGCAAGGCGGCCAGTTGGTTGGCCTGCTAGGGCCCAACGCCTCCGGCAAGACCACGCTGATCAAGTCCCTTGCCAGCGTGCACCACGGGTACAAGGGCGAGGTGGATTTTCTGGTGGATGGCGAAAGCCCGCGGGGCAAGCGCCGCCGCCAGCTCATCGGCTACGTCCCGCAGGATCTGCCGAGTACCGCGGCGCTGCGGGCGTTTGAGACGGTGCTGATCGCGGCGCGTCGGGAAGCATGCGAGGATCCCATCACCCGCAGCGCCGAGGTGCTGCACGCGATGGGGCTGGACTCCATTGCCTCGCGCTACCTTAACGAGCTATCTGGCGGCCAGCGCCAGCTCGTGGCCGTGGCGCAGATGCTGGTGGGAAATCCCGGCCTGATGCTCTTGGACGAGCCGACGTCTGCGCTCGACCTGCATCGCCAGTTCTTCGTCCTCGAGGAGGTGCGCGAGAAGGCTAGGCGCGAAGGCAGCCTGGGGCTGGTCGCCATTCACGACATCAACCTGGCCGCGCGCATGTGTGATCAGCTGGTGGTGCTCAAATCGGGCCATATCCGCGCCCAGGGCGCGCCTGGAGACGTGCTGACGTGCGAGCTGGTGGAAAGCGTCTATGGGGTAGAGGCGGACATCGTGGAGCACCGCGGTGTTCCCGTCGTCGCGCCCCAGCGCGTGAATAAGCAGTAAAACAAGCAAAGGCCGAGCGAGATGCTCGGCCTTTTTGCTAGCTTTGAAAGCGAACTTTGAAAACGAAAAAATCGCGAGGCATATACCTCGCGATTTCGCTGTTGTGCGCCATCAGGGAATCGAACCCCGAACCCACTGTTTAAGCGTTTTGGCAGCGTGAGCGTAGTCTTTCCGAATGACATATTTAACTGATTTTGCCAAATCTCTTCGGGCGCGGGGGTGCCGTAAGGAAACCGTATCGCTACGCCGGTATCACGCGGCGCGGGACTGCCCAGCACCCGGATTCTTTAAAAAATCCGGGTGCATTTGGTTCAATCGTGAACGTTTTACCACTTTCGCGATGGCGGCGCGCGATTCGGCAACGGATAGCGCTTGCGCCATTCATCGAGCGGCATCGCCCCGCGCGAGCTGTTGCACCTACGATGCGCGGGCGCGAGATTGTCCAGCGAGTTATCGCCACCCAACGAGCGCGGCACGATGTGGTCGATAGAGTCAGCGCCGGGCATTCCGCACAAGTGGCACACGCGCCCCTTGGCCGCGAACACGGCGGCGGTCAACCGCGCAATCTTGCGGCCATTCCAATCACTCATGACTAGACCCCGCCGGTCGGTTCGCGTAGTACCCCTCGAACGCCTGTTGCATCGAGCCCTCTATATCCCCATTGAGGGCAATCAACTCTAGCGCTTTCCATGAGCGTCGCCGCCCGGTCGTTCCCGTCAATGCGATAGGCACACCGGCGCGAATGACACCCACGTCTTTGGATAGGGCACTATCAGCGGCACACTCTCTAAGCACGGGACATGACTCGCAAATCTTCCTTTGGTCAGCTCTATCGAGCCCATCAGCTCTAAGGCAAGTGGGGGACTCCCAAAGGCTGGGGTCAGTTCCCCTACAGGCGGCACGGGTACGCCATTCTTGGTTATTGCGGTAGGTCAACATAAGTGCTCATTTCTTAGCTACAGGTTCAGCCCAGGGGGCTAGATAATGAACCCCACGGGGTTTAGTTGTTGGTTGGTGACCCCCCATTGGATAATTCCCATTTTTGTCCACTTTCCATCGTCACCCCATGACTGGTAGGCCCTTGTGCCGTGACGGGCATAAGGGCCTTTCAGTGCCGCCCGGTCTCTGGTAGCTAGTCAGAAATCGGGGGTAAACCTGCGCTAATGGTCTACACTTTGGAATCGGCGAAAGCACTGTGAGCGCACGCGGCTGTTGTTATCCCGGTGCTTACGTCATGAGCCGGGGATCGCACCTCAAGGTGGGTGCTGGATTCAGTTATTTGAGTCATCTGGTTGTCAATGTTCCTAGCGACTCATGTGGGATTGGCCCCGCCGCGATTGCGACGGAAGATAGCGGGGTCAATCCACATCAACCGCTAGAACAACTGGGAATTCAGGCGCTTAGCTTTACACTCCGCGCATTCCCTAACACCGTCCTGCTCGGGCGGCACGTGATACGCCGCGAAATGGCGTAAACACACCGTGCACCTGATAGGTGAGCGGCGGTGCGGCAATCTCTGCGTGCACGCCGGGCAATCCGAGTTGTACTTAAACGCCATCGTCGGGCACACCCGATTCGGCGGCAACGAGCGATGCCGTGACTAGATACCGCTGTAGCCGCGTAAGCTCCTCAGCCGGGTCATCGAACATCGGGTTAAACGATTCGTTCACGATGAACCTCAACCAATCCATAGCGGCGGTTTCTTCGTCAGTGCCGCGCGGATTGCGGCCCTCGTCGAAAGCAAGGCGCGTATTCTCATAGAGGTTTTCCACGCGTGCGCCCCGGTCGGCCAGGGCGCGCAAGCACTGGCCCTCTAGCTTCATGTAGGCACACAGACGATTGATTAGCTCGGTGGTTTCAAGTTCGCTTATAAAGCGTGCGGGCCTATCCATTAGCCGATTTCCTTTCGCTAGCGGCGATAGCTTCAATGGCGGCGCGGTCAAACACACGAATTCCGCGTTCGCCAAATTCACCTATCGGCGTGAGTTTGCCGGCGAGCACGCGGCGGTTTACCTGTGCGCGGGTAATCCCTAGTAGGCCCGCCGCCTCTTTCGTGCCGATAAGTACCGGATTAGTCATAGGACACATTAGAGCACATACGGCACGTGTCTGGCAATAGTAAACAGCTCATTGAACACAATTAGAGTGCGTCACTTGACACAATTACCTGCATACGACAACAATTAGACATATGACTACATCGATACAATTAGGCGGCCAGGTGCCAGATTGGACTATTGCGGATCGTGTGCGGAAGGCTCGCGAGTTTGCGGGGCTAAAGCAATTAGAGCTAGCGGAGAGCGTGGGAATGGCACGCACGTCGCTGGCACGTATTGAACAAGGGAAATCGGAGCCGCGTAGGCCTACTCTTATCGCTATTGCGTTCGCTACCGGCGTTTCTCTGGAATGGCTCGAACATGGCGAAACCCCCGCGGGGCCTGGGCCCAGCGGGGGTGATGTGGTGCGCCATCAGGGAATCGAACCCCGAACCCACTGATTAAGAGTCAGTTGCTCTGCCAATTGAGCTAATGGCGCAGTGTTGACGTCCTGCCGTGCGGCTCTCTGTGCAACGAGTAGAAACTTTAGCACCCCGGTTGAAAAACTGTAAAATCGCCTGGTCATAGCGTGTTTTCGGGGGAGTATAACAGTTTGGACAATGGTGCGCTTGTTTCTGGTATTTGGGGTGGCAAGGCGATAATCTGGATTGGTCTTGAAAGAACTACTGTGTTTCTAAGGTCTACTTAGTGATTAACTCCCTCTCTAATTCCCGCCGCATTGCTGCTGCGAGCATTGCGTGCATTTCCCTGGTAGTAGCCTCGTGCTCCGTTGATTCCGCCGCCGAAAACCGCCCGGAGGATAAGGAAACTACCTCGAGCTCAGCAGAGAAATCTGAGCAGAAAGAAAAGTCGAAGCTTTCGGCTTCCGTGAAGGATGGGGCAGAAGACGTCGATCCATCCAAGCCTGTCACCGTGGAATCTACCACCGAGCTCAAGAGTGTGACCATGACCAATGAGCTGGGCGTGGAAGTAGAAGAAAAGCTCTCTGAGGACGGTAAGAAGTGGACTACGGCCGAGGATCTTGGCTATAACCACACCTATTCCATCGTCGCCTCCGACAAGGACGGCAATAAGAAGAACCTGAGCTTTTCCACCTCGCAGGCCGCGGGCGTCGCCCAGGTGGCGATGACGCCTATCCCGGGCTCCGAGGTGGGCGTGGGCCAGGTCATCGGCGTCAATTTCGGTACCTATATCACCGACCGCAAGGCGGCAGAGGACACGATTACGGTCAAGACCAACCCAGAGGTGGAAGGCGCGTTCTACTGGGTGAATAACCAAGAGGTGCGCTGGCGCCCCAAGGAGTATTGGGAGCCTGGCACCAAGGTCGAGGTCAAGGTCGATCAGTACGGCAAGGATCTCGGCGGCGGAATCTACGGCGGGGAAAATACGGGGACGGATTTCACCATTGGGGATCGCACCGTCGCGCTGGTGGATAACGCCACCAAGACCATGAAGGTCTATAAGAATAAGGAGCTCCTGCGCACCATTCCGGTATCGCTGGGCCGCGATTACCAATACGACACCCCGAACGGGCGCTATGTCATTGGCGATCAGCACCAGTCGCTCTTGATGGATTCTGAGACCTTCGGGTTGCCGCACGATGCGGGCGGGTACAGCACCGAGGTGGACTGGGCTACCCAGATGTCTTATTCCGGCATCTACGTGCACTCTGCGCCGTGGTCCGTGTGGGCGCAGGGTAACTCCAATACCTCCCACGGCTGCATCAATGTCACGCCAGAGGCCGCGCAGTGGTTCCAGAACACCGTCAAGCGCGGCGATATCGTCCGCGTATTCAATACCTATGGCGAGACGCTCAATCCCATGGATGGCTTGGGCGACTGGAACCTGTCCTGGGAGGAATGGTCCAAGGGCAACGCAGACGCTAATCAATAATCCGCACAATCTTTAGGCGCATGGCTACAGTGGTGGCCATGCGCTTTTCTATTTTGGACCGCGGGGCGGCGGGCACACTCGATGGGGTAGCCGAGCATGCGCAGCACGTGGAGCGGCTGGGGTTTCGCAGGTTTTTCCTCGCCGAGCACCACGGCGTGCCGGGCATCCCAGCGGGCCAGCCGGGCATGTTGGCCGCGCACGTAGCGGCGCGCACGCAGCGCATTCGCGTGGGCACCGCAGGCATCATGGTGCTCAACCACCCGCCGTTTCTTGTCGCGGAACAAATCAACCTTCTGGAGGCGTTGTATCCGGGCAGGATCGATATTGGGTTGGGGTCCTCGGTGGGCTTTACGGCACCGGTGCGTAAGGCCCTGCGCCAGGGCGATCCGCTGGAGCTCAAGCCGCAGTTCGAGAACGAGGTTGAGACCCTGCTGCGCTACCTGCGCCGCGAGGAGGCGGTCACGGTGCGGCCCGAGTACGCGGGCACGCCCCTCTATATCCTCGCCGGCTTCCGGTCGGTTACGGTGGCCGCGCGGTTGGGATTGGGCGTCATCCTGGGCGGGCCCGTAGAGATGCAGGAAAAGGCGGCGCGGCTTTACCGCGAGCACGCGCTTGCCGATGCCCCACCTATCATCTCCTCCCTCAATATCGCCGTCGCCGATACCGCGGACCAAGCGCGCGACCTTTTGCTGCCTGAGTCCTATGCAAAGGTCATGGCCCAGTCCACCGGGGAATTCGCGCCGCTGCGCCCGGCCCGCGAATTGGACCTGGAGGGGCTAACGAGCCAGCAACAGCGCCGTATCGACGAGTCCCTGGGCCACGACGTCTGGGGGACGGTGGGGGAAGTGGGGGAGGAACTAAGGGGCATCGGCAAGCGGCTGGGTGTCGATGAGTTCCTGATTACCGGAGACATGCCGGATCTCGCGGGGAGGGCCCGCTCGGAGGAAATGGTGGTGGAGATATAAAAAATCCCGAGCGCGGGGCTCGGGAGTTTGGGGTGGCTGACGGGACTCGAACCCGCGACAACCAGGATCACAACCTGGTGCTCTACCAGCTGAACTACAGCCACCATCGTTGCGCGAAAGCAACGAGATATAGGTTAACTCACGCCGCGTAAATTACAAAAACGCCTGGTAATCGGCGGTGGTTTCGGCCTTGAGGTCCTCGGCTTCGGTAGAAGTTGGGCCCTCATCGGTGCGAAAGACGCTGCGGCGATAGAAATCGAGCTCGCGGATGGACTCGATGATGTCCTGCAGTGCGCGGTGGGCCATGCCCTTATCGGGCTGGTTGTAGTAGGCCCGCGGGTGCCAGCGCCGGGCGAGCTCCTTGATGGTGGAGACGTCGATCATGCGGTAGTGCAGCGCCTCATCCAGCCGCGGCATGTAGGCGCGGATGAAGGTGCGATCGGTGGCGATGGAATTGCCGGCCAGGGGAGCGGGGTGCTCGCAGTGCTCGTTGATGAGCGCCAGCACGGCGTCCTCGGCCTCGCGGATGGTGGTGGTGGACTGGCGGATTTCCTTGTCGAGGCCGGAGTTCGCGTGCATCTCGGTGACGAAGGAATCCATCTGGGATAGTTCCTCTTCGGTGGCGTGGACGACGAGATCGATGCCCTTGCCAAGGATATTCAGGTTGCCGTCCGTGATGACTGCGGCCACCTCGACGATGACGTGGCGCTCTGGGTCGAGGCCGGTCATTTCCAGGTCGATCCACACGAGGCGATCATATTTTGCGGCGATTTCGGGAGAAGACATGCGTTCCATTCTAACCCCGGCCGGCCGGGCCCTCCGCGCGCCCCGATCCGCACCCCGCAAAGCAAAAGGAAAAATTTACCTATCGTTTTACCTACACTGGGAAGTGATTTACGGCATACTTTCTATATCGTGCTTCACAAGGGAGGTGCGAATGACTAAGGAGTTTCTCGATGGCAAACTTTCTCGATGCCCTCAATTCCATAATTTGGTCGCCCGCCCTCGTGTTTTTGTGCTTGGGTGCGGGTGTTTATTTCACCGTGGTAACGCGGGGCCTGCAGGTCCGGTGCCTGCCGGATATGCTGCGGCAAATTTCCAAGGGCGAAAAATCCGATGACGGTGTTTCTTCGTTCCAATCGCTGATGGTCTCGCTATCTGGCCGTGTGGGCGTGGGTAATATCGCCGGCGTGTCCACGGCCATCGCTTTCGGTGGCCCGGGTGCGGTGTTCTGGATGTGGGCGGTGGCGCTTTTGGGCTCGTCCACCTCTTTCATTGAGTGCACCCTGGCGCAGATTTATAAAGAAAAGGACCAGGACACCGGCGAGTACCGCGGTGGCCCGGCTTACTACATCGAAAAAGCGTATAAGCACACCAAGGCCGCGCCGTTCATGATGGTCTATGGCATCCTCTTTGCCATCGCCATGATTTTGGCCACCAGCTACTTCCTGCCGGGCATTCAGGCCAATGCTGTGGCCGCAGCGGCCGATACCGCGTGGGGTGTTAACTCCACCTGGGCCGCGGTAGTCCTGGCCGGCATTTTGGCCATCATCATTATCGGCGGCGTCAAGCGCATCGCTACCTTCGCCACCCTGGTCGTGCCGTTTATGGCCGTGATTTACATCGGCATTTCCATCGTCGTGATGCTCATCAACTACTCGCAGATTCCAGAGGTCTTTGGCCTCATTTTTAAGTCTGCCTTCAACCTCGAGGCCGGGTTCTCCGGCATGCTGGGTGTGGCCATCATGTGGGGTGTCAAGCGCGGTATTTACTCCAACGAGGCTGGCCAGGGCACCGGCCCGCAGTCCGCTGCCGCCGCGGAGGTCTCCCACCCGGCTAAGCAAGGCTTCGTGCAGTCCTTCGCCGTGTACATCGACACCCTCTTCGTCTGCTCCGCAACGGCGTTCATGATCATCTCCACGGATATGTACACCGTTTTCCGCGGCGAATCCGAGGACGGTGAGGTTGTCTACCAAGGCTCGCTTCCCGATGACGTCGCGGTAGGCCCCGGCTTCGTCCAATCCGGCCTCGATAGCGTCTTTGCCGGCTGGGGCCCGACGTTTATCGCCGTGTCCATTGCTTTCTTCGCCTTTACCACCGTGCTGGCGTACTACTACATGTCCGAGGTTAACTTGACCTACTTCAACCGTTGGGTCAAGTCTCGCCCGATTCGCCGCGGCCTGGTGTGGGCGCTGCGCATCCTGATCATCGTCTCGGTCATCGTGGGTGCTACCACGACTCCGGGCTCGGCCTGGGCGCTTGGCGATATCGGCGTCGGTACCACTGCATGGCTAAATATCATCGCCATCCTCTTCCTGCAGGTTCCGGCGCTTAAGGTCCTGAAGGACTACGAGAAGCAAAAGAAGGCGGGCAAGGATCCGGAATTCGACCCAGAAGCGGTGGGCATCAAGAATGCCGATTTCTGGGTGGACCGCAAAAACGCCCGCGCGGCGGCACAAGCCGCCAGCAAGCAAGCTGCCGGCAAGCAGGCCGCCGGCGAAAATGCGGAAAGCTAGCCCATCTGGGAATAAAACCGCCCAATGAGCGGCGCGATGACTGGGGTCGGCAGCACCTTGCTGACCACGTTCATCGCCTTTGACAAGGGGCCAGGGACCACGCGTCGCTGGCCTTTTTGCATGGCCGCGATGGTCTCTTTGGAGCAGGACTCATACGTGGTCCACAGCGCATCGGGCACGACCTTATCCACGATGGTCTGGTCCTCTTCGGCGATGGTCGCCTCGCGCACCGGACCAGGAGCAAGCAATGTACAGCTGATGCCAGAGCCCTTGAGCTCATAGTGCAGCGCCTCCGTAAACGCATTCACACCGGCCTTGGTAAAGACGTAGGTCGCGTTATTGGGGATGGGGATATTGCCGGCCGTTGAGCCCACATTGCAGATGGCGCCCGCACGCCGTGGGAGCATGTGTTCCAGCGCGGCGCGGGTCAGGCGGTGCACGGCGGTGCCATTTAAGGCGAATTGGGAGGACTCGTAGCCCCAGTCCTGGTCCATGAAGGGCCCGAAGCTGGCGATGCCGGCGGAATTGACCAAGATGGAGACTTCCTTGGAGGAGATGGCATCAATAACCGCCTCGACCCCTTCATCGGTGGCCAAATCCGCGGGCAGGGCACTGGCCTCAATATGGTGGCGGCGCTCAAGTTCTGCGGCTATGTCTTCCAAGATTTCGCCGCGCCGGGCAACGAGGATGACGTTATAGCCCATCGATGCGAAATCGTGGGCCATCGCCTTGCCGATGCCCTGACTAGCGCCCGTAACTAGGGCGTAGGAGGTACGAGATGGTGCCGGAAGTGACATTGTCGAGCCTTTCGAAGGTGGCCAAGTACTGAAAGACCCAGCGTAGACAAAAAGCCGGCATGCTGCGAAAAAGTCTCGAGGCTTCAAAGGTATAAAGAGCTTCGAGGGCCCTCCTAATAAGCCATCAGGCGGCCATTCAGCTCCCCCGTGGATGCTACGCTCCGGAAAAGTATCGGGAATGTGACTGGCGAAGATTCTCTTCACTCGCGCTAGCAACCGCCACAATTTCCATATCCGGATCATTATTGGATCGGTCTAAACGCAATCGTTCACGCGTAGCTGCGGAGAGTGAATCGAACTTTTCACATCGGACAGTGCCCTTTTTGCGATGGTATTCAATCAAGAATGCTGGCATGGAGCTTGTCACTTTCCTTTCTGCGCGATATCTGACCGTACTTTAACTAATTCCGAAAGTCTATCTTCGAGTATGCCAAAAGCACGGCTCCTCAGCTGACGAATTTCCGAATGCAGTGGGCCGACTCGCCTCGTGGAGCTAAAGGGGATGAAGACACTATCAGCGACTCTCTCCGCTTGATGGACAGTGTCAGAAGCCTCATGCAGAAGTTCCATCTCCGTGCGAGCCGCGGGGTTCGGTTTCGCACCAAATTCCAGGTAGCGAATGTCCCTGCCGTAGATATCAGCTGCGACCTCGTAGAGGTTCGCCCATTGGGCCTGCATGGCTGTTCTTATTTGAAACTCAGCGCGCCCCGCAGGGGTGACAAGGTGCAAATGTATGGCTCGGTAACCGGAGTGCGCATTCTCTCTCATGTCACTAATCTCGACCTTGGTTGCACCGGCGTTTAGAAAATCTTCCTTAAAAAGTTCAGCTATTTTAGTTTGCTCGGATAGGGTTAAATCGCAGTCAAACCTAAGCCCTGACACGTCCCAGATGTTTTTCAGCGGATATGTTGGCATCCTCCGAAGTTTTTCTATAAGCGTGCCGAATGTCTTAACCCTGGCGGCAAATACATAATCGCCCGAGTCAGGCCTGATCGATCCTTCTTGTTCATTTAATGGATAAATTAGGCATCTGACTGTGTTGGTTGCTATTTCCATCAGAGCGTCGCAGAGAACGGCTTGGTGCTCGAGGAATCGAAGAAGTATCTCCTCGTCGTACGGGGTGCCTTTGCGCAGATTGCTTCCGACTTTGTGTACCTGATTCCAGGTGAATGAATCTCGGTCGGGCTTGGTCTTTATGAAGTCCATGTCAGTTCTGTAGGTTCCGAATAATATCCCTAAGCGGATAAGTTGCTGGGGCAGAGAGGTTGAGTTTTAACTCTATCTTTCCCCGTCCTACCCATTTTTGCAGTAGTCCTGGGTTGAAGTAGGGACCTCGCGGGCGGAGCTTATGGCCGAATTTCGTGTGGTGATCCAGGCATCTTGACTGTGGGCTACTTCTTTCGGATATGTTCCATTCGGCACTCTCTTCACACCGCACGATTCACGGCAGACCTTGGCATCGCTGGCAATTAAGGGTGGGCAAATCCTAGAGTGCTTCAGATGATATTTGGACACTCGAGCGTAACCATTACGAAGGACAGATACGGTCATCTTTATCCGGAAGATTTAAGCGCGTTCACTTCCGGTTGCGATACGTTATTTTCAAAGGATTGTGCCCATTGTGTGCCCAAAGGCCACTTTCTTCGCGATGTTAATCCGTCAGAAAGTGGCCTTGAGCTGCGGTGCCCCCAGCAGGACTCGAACCCGCGACACATGGGGTAGAAACCCACTGCTCTAATCCGCTGAGCTATGGGGGCTGGACAGCACACTCATATTAGCCCACAGCCACGGCGATTCCTAAGCCAGGGGGCGGGCGGAATCGTGCGCGCGCAAAATGTCGACCAATTTTTGGGCGGCCGGGGTAAGTTCGCGGTCGGAGCGATAGGCCAAGATGGCATGGAAGCGCGGAAGATCCTCTTTGACCGTTAGTTTAGCGATGCCCTGCGGATGCAGCGCGGGGGCGCACCGGGGCATGAAGCTGATGCCAAAGCCACTGGAAATCATCGGGATGGCGGCATGCAGCGATGCGACGTCTTGAATGTGATCCGGCTTGTAGGAGGGGTGGTTCTCCCACAGGTCATCGTAAAGCTCAGCCATGCCTGGAAGCTCGCGGCAGTGGGGAGGCACCAGCCAGGTTTCCTCGCGCAAGTCCTGCAGGGAGACGGGGGAAGGAAGATCCGCCATGGCCTCTGGTACCGCGAGGGAGTAGTCGAATTCGGCGACGTCGTGGATGGTGAGCTCGGGGGAGTAGCGGCGGATGAAGGCTTTGGGGTCGGACGTCGGCAAGAGCGCGAGGTCCACCTGGCCTTCCAAGAGCCGCTTGATGGCAGTGGCGGCGGTGGAATCATCCAGGCTGATGCGGGCTGAGGGGTGGAATTCGGTGAGCTCGGAGAGGACGGAAGGGGTAAATTCCCAGTTTAAGATGGGGCACGACGTCAGGGACACGGTATTGGCGTTTTCGCCGGTGATTTCGCTGATGTGGCGTTGGGCATCGGCAAGCAGGGCATCGACCTTGAGGGCGGTGTCATAGACATAATCACCCGCCTCCGTGGTGGTTACGCCCGAGCGCCCGCGGGAGAGCAACTGGGTATTGAGCTCCTTTTCCAATTTGCGGATGGAAAGGCTCAGGGAGGGCTGGGTCATTTCAAGGGCTGCGGCGGCATGGGTGAAGGACCCATTGTCTACAACGGCACGGAAATAAAGAAGTTGACGGGTGTCCATAGGCTCTATCATGGCACATCCAGGGGCAAAATATGCGTTCGCTTTGCATTAGGGTGGCCCTATAGAATGCGAGCTATGGTCAATACGCTGGTCAAAGGCACGCAGTCTGGAACGCAAAAACCCCGTCCTTCCTGGGGAATTTTTATTGCAGCAATGCTTTTTGCTGGCTTGGTCGCGGGGTTCATTTCCCTATTCTTATTGGCTGATTCCTTGGCTGCCCTAGGTATTCCGGACCCCGGGCGGATTACCACCTTTGGCCTGCCGCTTTTCCGTGGGCTGGCGTGGCTGTTGATGGCGCTGTCCGTGGGCTCCTTTCTGGCCTCGTCGTTTCTCATCGCCCCGCGCGGGGACAACGATTCCCTCATCGAGGCGCCTTTATCGGTCGACGGCCATATCGCCGCCCGCACTGGCACGTGGTCGGCCTTCGGCGTTGCGGCCGTGGGGCTGGTAGAAATCCCGATGATCATGTCGGACCTGACCGGCACGCCATTTTTTAAGGTCTTCAACCTGACCATTTTGAAAATGGCCTTTACGGAGATTTCCTCCACCATCGTGTGGGGAATCGCGGTGCTTATCGCCCTTACCGTGGGAATTATTGGCAGCTTCAGCCGCACCTGGGCCATGCAGCCGGTCCTGCTTTTGCTGTCCATCCTGCAGGTGGTTCCCATCGGACTTGAGGGCCACTCCGCGACCGGCGGCGACCACGACTACGGCACGAACTCGCTGCTGTGGCACCTGGTATTTGTGATGCTGTGGGTGGGCGGCCTCATGGCGCTCATCGCGCACGGACGGCGCCTGGGCCCGAACCTCGCCTTCGCCGTCAAGCGCTATTCCGCCATCGCATTCATGGCCATCGTCGTGCTGGCCGTGTCTGGCCTGGTCAATATGCTCATCCGGATGGATATTTCGGACCTGCCGCAATCGCCCTACGGCATCATCCTGATCACCAAATTCGTGCTCACCATCCTGCTGGGCATTATGGGGCTTATCCACCGTGAACTCACCATTCCGCAGTTAGATAAAAACCCGCGGCTCTTTATCCGCATCGCCATCGTGGAGCTCGCGGTCATGGCGGGCACGATTGGCGTAGCCATCACCTTGGGGCGCACCGTGCCGCCGCCACCGCGGGATCCGAACTTGAGCTCCATGCAGATCCTCATGGGCTATAACCTGCATGAGGCGCCCACGGTATTCAATATCTGGACGATGTTCCGCTTTGACATCATGTTTGGCACGATTGGCCTGCTCTTGGCCGCGGCATATGGCTACTGCGTTTACCGCGTGCACAAGCGCGGATTGAGCTGGGACAAGGGGCGCACCGCGTGGTTTATGGTCGGTTCGCTGGGCCTTACGCTCGTCATGTCCACTGGCCTAGGCCTGTACATGCCAGCAATGTATTCCATCCACATGCTGGTGCACATGATTTTGTCCATGACCATTCCGCTGCTCATGGTGCTAGGCGCGCCCGTCACCTTGGTCATGGAGGCCTACGAACCGGGCCCGAAGGGCCAACCCAGCCCGCACGATTATGCCTTGGCGCTGACCCAATCTAAGTTCGTGCGGGTCATTACCAATCCCTTCGTGAACTTGGCGCAGTACCTCTTTTTCCTCTACGTGCTCTATCTTTTCCCGAGCCTGTACGAATTCGCCATTTCGGAGCACGCCGGCCACCTCATCATGAACTACGTGTTCCTCATTTCCGGCTACTTCTACTTCTGGGAGGTCATTGGCCCAGATCCCTTGCCTAAGCGCCATTCCACGCCCTTCCGGCTTGGCATGCTTTTCTTGTCGATGCCCTTCCACCTCTTCGCCGGCGTCTACCTGATGCAGCTGCAAACGGTGCTTGGCCTCGACTTCTATCAGTACCTCGAGCTGCCTTGGGATCAAGACTTGCTGCAGGACCAGCGCGTGGGCGGGGGCATCGCCTGGGGCTTTGGTCAATTCCCCTTGGTCATTGTCTTTGGCAAGCTCTTTTTGGATTGGCTGCGCGATGACCGCGCGACGGCGCGGCGCCACGATGTGCAGGCGGAGGCGGACGATGACGCTGAGCTCGCCCGCTATAACGCGATGCTGGAGGATATGAGCCACGGCGATGAAAGCGGGTTCCGCGGGCACTAATTTATTGCCCACCTGTGGATAACCCACCCGAAAGTGACCATCCTGGGGCCGTTTTGTTGAAGGGGACAACAAGTTATCCACAGTACTGGGCGGCATGGCATGGTGCTGGTTGCGCTGCGGCAGCAGGATGTGAAGGCGAGCGAGGGACATACCACTCGCGAACCCACAACCTAGTAAAGGAATTTCAGCACCATGTCTCAATATCCAGTGATGTTAACCGGCCGCCTTACCCAAGATCCCATCTTGACCAAGACCTCGACCGGCGCATATAAAACCAAGCTGCGCATCGCCTCCTCGCTGCGCGTGCCTGATCGCCCCGCCGATACCGGCACCGACGCGGAGAACCAACGCGGCCAGCAGCAGTGGCGCGATGTAGACCACCTCTTTATTGACGTGGAAATGTGGAACCAATTTGCCATCAACGTCAAGAAATCCCTGGCCAAGGGCATGCCGCTATTGGTCTGCGGCTCGATCGTCTCCGATCAGTGGCGCGATGATGAAGGCAAGGACCACTACCGCACCTTTATCAAGGCGCAGTATGTGGGCCTGGACCTAAACCGCCACGTCATCGGAGCAAAGCGCTTGGCGCCGCAATACAACCAGGAAAACATCGCCATCCCAGAGCTTGGCGAAAACGAAGTTGTGCCCGACGTGGATAACTCCGCGCCGGGAGATACCGCCGCCGATACAGCTGCAGACCGCATCCAAGCGGGAAATAGTGCGGCAGCCCAAGACGGCGAGGAAGTAGCAACGCAAGAGGAGGAGGCCGCCGAAACCGTGCATGTATAGCGCCAGCCATTCGCCTCGGGTTCGCCCGACCCGAGGCACCTAGGCGCGCATTCTGATGTAGTGTTTGTGTAGATAAATACGTCTCCCAAATTTTTGCAAAGGGGTAAAAAGTGGGCGAATTCATCTACACGATGAAAAACGTGCGCAAGGCAATTGGCGATAAGGTCATCCTTGATGATGTCACGATGGCGTTCTACCCGGGCGCCAAGATTGGTGTGGTCGGCCCCAACGGTGCCGGTAAGTCCTCCATTCTGAAGATCATGGCCGGCTTGGATCAGCCTTCCAATGGTGAGGCATTCCTCGACCCGGGCGCTACCGTGGGCATCCTGCAGCAGGAGCCGCCGCTGAATGAAGAAAAGACCGTGCGCGGCAACGTCGAGGAGGGCCTCGGCGATATCTTTGAAAAGAAGCAGCGCTTTGAGGAAATTGCCGAAGAAATGGCGACCAATTACAGCGATGAGCTCATGGCAGAAATGGGCAAGCTGCAAGAGGACTTGGATGCCGCCGATGCATGGGAGGTTGATTCCAAGATCGAGCAGGCGATGGAGGCATTGCGCTGCCCGCCTTCCGATGCCCCAGTGACCAACCTCTCCGGTGGTGAGCGCCGCCGCGTGGCTCTGGCTAAGCTCCTGTTGACGGAGCCAGACCTGCTGCTTCTGGACGAGCCCACCAACCACTTGGACGCCGAGTCCGTGGAGTGGCTGGAAAAGCACTTGGCGGATTACCCAGGTGCCGTCTTGGCCGTCACCCACGACCGCTACTTCCTGGATCACGTCGCGGGCTGGATCTGCGAGGTGGACCGCGGCAAGCTGTACCCGTACGAGGGCAACTACTCCACCTACCTGGACAAGAAGCAAGAGCGCCTCCAGGTTGCCGGCAAGAAGGACGCCAAGCTGCGCAAGCGCTTGAAGGACGAGCTGGAATGGGTACGCTCCGGTGCCAAGGCTCGCCAGGCCAAGAACAAGGCTCGTTTGGAGCGCTACGAAGAGATGGCTGCAGAGGCAGAGAAGTACAAGAAGCTGGACTTCGAGGAAATCCAGATTCCTACCCCGCCGCGCTTGGGCAATAAGGTCGTCGAGGCAAAGAACCTGGTCAAGGGCTTCGATGATCGCACCCTGATTAAGGACTTGTCCTTTACCCTGCCGCGCAACGGCATCGTCGGTGTCATCGGCCCGAACGGTGTAGGTAAGACGACGCTGTTTAAGACCATCGTCGGCTTGGAAGAGCCGGATGATGGCTCGGTTGAGGTCGGCGAGACCGTCAAACTGTCCTACGTGGACCAGAACCGCGAGAATATCGACCCAGAGGCTACGGTGTGGGAGGTCGTCTCCGGCGGACTGGATTATATTCACGTTGGCCAAAATGAGATGCCATCGCGCGCATACCTGTCCGCGTTCGGCTTCAAGGGCCCGGATCAGCAAAAGCCGTCGAAGGTGCTCTCCGGTGGTGAGCGCAACCGCTTGAACTTGGCGCTGACCCTGAAAGAGGGCGGTAACCTTATCCTTCTTGACGAGCCAACCAACGACTTGGACGTCGAAACCCTGGGTTCACTAGAAAACGCCTTGGAGAAGTTCCCTGGCTGCGCCGTTGTTATTTCCCACGACCGCTGGTTCTTGGACCGCACCTGTACCCACATTCTGGCGTGGGAAGGCAACGTTGCCGAGGGGCAATGGTTCTGGTTTGAGGGTAACTTTGGTGACTATGAGAAGAACAAGGTGGAGCGTCTGGGAGAAGACGCCGCCCGTCCTTCTCGCGTCACTCACCGCAAGCTCACCCGATAATCCCTGAGGAGAATGATGGCGACCGATAACGCGCATACCCACCAAGTGCCCACCCGCTGGGGCGATTTCGATATGTACGGCCACATGATGAACGCCAACTATATCGAGGTTGCCCAGGAGGCACGCTTGGCTTTTGCCAAGGAGAATATCTATGCCAAGGGCATCGATTTCATGGCCTTGGTGCGCCATCTCGACGTGGACTATATGCGTCCCATTCCCTTTGAGGGCAATGCCCACGTCATCGTGGAAACCACCGTTTCCCACATCGGCTCGTCGTCCTTTACCACTTCCCAGCAGGTCAAGACCGCTGCAGGGGAGGTAGCGGCCACGGTGAATTGTGTGCAGGTAGTCATTGACAAGAAAAAGCACACCCCGCGCCCGCTGACGGATGAGGAAAAGGATATTCTGCAGATGAGCGCCTCTTAAACGGCGCACAGTGCACATATAGAAAGGTAGGGCCCGCACGCCATGGTCACCGAGTCGCTTGAAATTCGCAGCGGAGGACCTGGCTTGCGGGCCCTTCTTGCGCGCGCAGTTGGGGTAGACGCGAATGCATCGGTGCGCCTGCGCCAGCTTGCCGATGACGTCGTTGACGCCTTCGTCACCACCCCCTTCGAGGTTGTCGCCTCCCGGCGGGTGCAGGGGAAAGTCTCCCGCGATGGGGCAGTGGTCTCCGCGGAGACGCTGGAGCAACAGCTCGCGGAACACGATGGCACCGGCGTTATGGAACTCGGCCCGTCCCGCGATGCGTCGTGGCCGGGCGCATTGCCCCCGGCGACCGGCTTTAGCGTGGTAGATACCCTGCCGGTGACGGTAGTGCGCGAGCTCTCGGACCAGGGACAGAAGCTGACCCGGGAGTTTTCCGGCCCCATGGGCCCGCCGCCCAGCCTGCTTAATCAGACCGTGGTCACGGTTGAGGGCAATGGGCAGACGGTGGAAATCCCGATGCGGATGATCTTTGCCTGCACCAACTTGGGGCTAATTCCGGGGTTCTCTGCCTCCATGGATATTCCGCGGCACCTGCGAGTGTCGAGCCTTGGCCGGTGGGTGCGCCTTGATGCACCGTTTGGCAGCATCTACCGTTCCACGCGGTTATCCGTGCTGTAAAACTCCCCGAATCTGGTATTTCGCCGCCCAAAACGGACAGCGAACAATATCTATAACCCAATAGTCGGGGGTGGTGGATATTTTCTGGGTATGCATTTCTAACCCTATACACTGCAGTATCGAGGAAATCGTGATTATTGTAGTCACCCCCGTTCGTGAAATACGCACAAACTAATATCCTCCTTCGCATTCTGCGTTAACCTGACAGCGAGAAGTAAATTTTCGCCTCTGTAACCAACACATGAAGGAGAAGCCACCGTGCGCATTTCTGTACCCAAAGAAATCATGAATAATGAAAGCCGCGTCGCCCTCACCCCAACCGAGGTGCGGACCTTGGTTACTGATGGGCACGAGCTATTCATCGAATCGGGCGCGGGCGTAGGCGCGTCCTTCCCCGATGAGGAGTATGTAGAGGCTGGCGCTACCATCGTTGATTCTGCGGACGAGACGTGGGCCAAGGCCGAGCTCTTGCTGAAGGTTAAGGAGCCGCTGGAGTCCGAGTACCAGTACCTGCGCTCGGATCTCACCGTCTTTACCTACCTGCACTTGGCGGCGGATCGCCCGCTGACGGAGGCGCTGACGGAAGCGAAGACAACCTCCATTGCCTATGAAACCGTGACGGACCGCCGCGGCACTCTGCCGCTTTTGACCCCCATGTCCCAGGTCGCCGGGCGCTTGGCTGTCATCGAGGGCTCGCACCACCTGCTGTCCACTCAGGGCGGCCGCGGCCTCCTGGTTTCTGGCATCCCGGGCACCCAGCCTGCGCGCGTGGTGGTCATCGGCGGCGGCCAGGTAGGCGCGTCCGCGGTGGCGATGGCGCACGGCCTGCGCGCGGAGGTTACGGTCTTGGACGTGGATCCACACGTTTTGCAGCGCTTTGATGACCAGTACGCCGGCGGCGTGCGGACCCTGATTTCTGACCCATCCACGCTGGATAAGGAGCTGGAGGAGGCCGATCTCGTCATTGGCGCCGTCCTGATTCCAGGCGCTGCGGCACCGAAGCTGGTGCGCGAGGAAACCGTGAAGAAGATGAAGGAGGGCGCGGTGCTTGTCGATGTCGCCATCGACCAAGGCGGCTGCTTCGAGAACTCGCGCAAGACCTCCCACGACGAGCCGACCTTCAAGGTGCACGACACCCTCTTCTACTGCGTGGCCAATATGCCCGGTGCGGTGGCCAATACCTCGGCCCGCGCCTTGGCCTCGGCGACGCTGCCGTATATCCGCGCGGTGGCCAACGACAACCTGGATGCCGCGATCGAGCGCTTCCCGGGACTGCGCTCCGGCGTGATGACCCGCGGCGGCAAGCTGATATCTGAGCCGGTACGCCAGGCTTTCGACTGGAAAGACTAAGCATCCGGCAGCGCTAACTTGGCGCTAGCGCACAGTAAAAGAGGCCCGCGCACTTACCTAATGTAGAAGTGCGCGGGCCTCTTTGTACAGCCTGTAACGCCTTGCACAGGCAGCGCTACAAGCAGGTGAAACTTAAGGCGCTCTATTGATGAGCATGGCGGCGACGCGCTGCATGTGGTCCCAAATCATGGTGCGATACGCCGGCGGGATGGTGTCTTCCTCGATACTATCGAGGGATTTTCCCATCAGCTCGAGCCAGCGGTCGTGAGCTTCCATATCAATGGGAAAGGTTGCATGCCGCATGCGCAGGCGCGGGTGGCCGCGGTTTTCGGAGAAGTGTTGGGGACCGCCCCAGTACTGAATCAGGAACCAGGTAAGGCGCTGTTCCGCGCCTTCCCAATCCTGATCCGGGTACATGGGGCCAATCACGTCATCTTCTTTGACCTGGTCATAAAAGCCATGCACGAGACGCTCAAAGGTAGGGGTCCCACCGATGGCTTCATAGACGGAATTCATTTAGGCATCGTCTCCCTTATGCGGATTGGCAATGCCGATGCCGTGTGGGTAAGGGGTGCTGATGCCCTCTGCGTGCATGACGTTGAGGACGCGGGACTGGACAAAGCGCTGGACATCCCACTGGCGGCCCGGCAGCGTCTTGGTGGACACGCGGAAGGAGACGTAGTCCGGCTCGAACTTGGACATGCCGTCGATGCGCGGGGTGCTGAGCACCATCTTGCGGATCTTTTCGTCCTTGACGGCATCCTTGACGGCCTTGTCGATGACCTCCCCGGCAACCTCTGGGTCGTTGGATAGCCCGACGGGGATTTGGATGCGGGCAACGGAGTACTCATCGGAGTGGTTAGCCACCTGCAGGATTTCGCCGTTGCGGACGTACCAAAGGGCACCGTCGATATCGCGGACGGTGGTAATGCGCAGGGAAATGGACTCGACGTCACCGAAGACGCCGTTGCCCAGGTCAATGACATCGCCAATGCCGTATTGATCCTCAATGAGCATGAAGATACCGGAGAGGAAGTCTCGGACCAGTTCTTGTGCACCGAAGCCGAGGGCAACACCGATAACACCGGCAGAAGCGATCAGCGGGGCAACGTTGACTTCCAATTCATCCAGGATGGCAATGCCAGCCGAAACCCAGACCACGATGGCAACCGCCGATCGCCCCACGCCGGCGAGGGTCTTAATCCTCGAGGCGCGGCGCGCCTCCCTGGTTTCTCGCAGGGTGTCATCTGGCTGGCTATCCTCCCCAGGCCTGCTGCGGGTGCGGCTGGGCTTTTTGAGGGTGGAGGCCTTAATGCTGTTTTTCGCCAGCCGGTTGATGAGGTGGCGCAGCGCCCAGTGCGCAATGAAGGCCAAAATGATAATGAGGCCGATGCGGATGGGCCGCTCGATAAGCCAAAGTTGAACGTTCTCGTCGTTCCAGAAGCTCGATACGGACTCTACTGCATCGTCTTTTTTCTCTGCAGCTCCCTGAGCCATGGTAAATAGGTTCGTACTCATCATTCTTTCTTGATCGTGGACACAAACTAACCGCACCCATTCTAGAGGAGAATCCTGAAATCTCACTGACGGCGCCGAATCGGCAATGCGTGGAGAGGGCAGAATATAAATTGCCGAATGGCCGGTGTGGATGAACCGCTTAGTCTACGATTGGGAGGCATGACTGAACACAGCGCGCATAACTTGGCAAAAGGATTTTCATCCCGTTCCATTCACGCTGGATATCACCCGGATCCGCACATGGGATCCATCAACGTGCCGATCTACGCCTCGACCACGTTCGCCCAGGATGGCCTCGCGCAACTGCGCGGCGGCTTTGAATACGGGCGCGTGGCCAACCCGACGGTTCGATCCCTCGAGAAGACCTTGGCTGCACTGGAGGGCGCGGATTACGCCCGCGTCTTTGCCACCGGCATGGCAGCCGCCGATACGATGGTGCGCATCTTGGTGCGCCCCGGCGACCACGTCATTTTGGGCAATGACTCCTACGGCGGGTCCTACCGCCTGCTTAATGATTTCACGGAGTGGGGCGTGGAGATGTCCATTATCAACACCTGTGATGTCGATGCCGTCGCCGCCGCAGTAAAGGACAATACCAAGCTCATCTGGTTGGAAACCCCGACCAATCCGGCGCTGAATATCACCGATATTGCGGCGGTGGCCAAGGTCAAGGGCAATGCGCAGGTGTTGGTGGACAATACCTTTGCCACCCCGTACCTGCAGAACCCCCTCGCACTGGGTGCGGACCACGTCCTGCACTCCACCACGAAGTACTTGGGCGGGCATTCCGATGTCCTCGGCGGCGCCGTAGTTACCAATGACCCCGAGGTGGATGAGCAGCTGCTGTATTTCCAGGGCAACGTGGGCGCGGTCGCCTCGCCTTTCGATGCCTACCTGACTGCGCGTGGCATCAAGACCCTTGGCGTGCGCATGGATCGCCACTGCGCCAATGCGCAAAAGGTGGCGGAATTCTTACAGGCCCGCCCAGAGGTCAAACAGGTGCGCTACCCGGGATTGGCAGAGCACCCGGGCCACGAGCTGGCGGCGCAGCAGATGCGCGGGTTCGGCGGCATGATGTCCGTGCGCTTCCACGACCCAGAGCACGCCAAGCAGATTTGTTTGAATACGCGCCTTATTTGCCTGGCGGAATCGCTGGGCGGGGTGGAATCGCTCATCGAGCACCCGCAGAATATGACCCACGTATCGGCCGAAGGCTCCGAATTGGTGCCGCCGGAGGACATGGTGCGCATCTCCATCGGCATCGAGGACATCGATGACCTTCTGGAGGATCTGCAGCAGGCGCTCGACGCCCTCTAAGTCGCGCTCACAGCGCAACCGCGAACTTACCGGCCGCCGACAACCTTGAGCAGGGAGCCGGCGGTCTTATCGGTTTCCTGCAGCATGAGCGGATCCGTGCCCGGCATAGGGGAGATCGTTGTATCCGGCCACTGCGCATAGGTGGGAATGCCCACGATATGCAGGCGCTCATCCAGGCTGCCATCTGGGTGGACGGAGCGCCGCGTGGCACCATCGGTTTCGGGGGAGCCGGTGTCCTGCCTGTGATCGGCAAACGGGCGCACCCGGCCAGTCTCTACCAATCCGCGAGTGAACGGATCGCCGGCGACGCGGATATCGGGCTTGTGCATGAAGGCATCGACAAGCGTGGGCGCTGACGCCGAACGCGGGCCAGAAGTCAGGGTGTAATGGTCTGACTCGATCGCGAGGGTGGGGTGATCGCCGAGGAAGTGGACCAGGTGGGCATCGACAAGCGCGAGCAATTGGCGCACGCGGAAAAGCGGAGGTCCCGAGCCCACCATCTGCCCAAAGGCCATAAATTGCGCATAGCGGCCCGTGCGGGACTCGCGGGTATAGCGGCCCTCCGCGCCGAGGATGGAGGCGGGCTTGCGCGACTGGGACAGCGACCACAGCGCGGCCTTCATGGGCGAATCGTGCCCGGCGGCAGCCTCCTGGATATCACCCGCCAGGCTATCCGCAATGTGGGCGGTGAGCGCCGAAATATCGCCGGTAAAACCAGCGACCTGGTACATAAGATCTGTCATATCCCACGGCAGGGTGACCAAGGGAGCGAGGGCGGTGCCGAGATCATCCGGCGCGGTGGAATCGATGACCGCGAGGATCTCTTCGCGCGGGCGGAGCAGCGCCGCCGGATTCACCCGTTCCAGCGTGGTGATATACGCCTCGTAGCTATCGCGGGCGATGGCGGGCCAAACCTGGGTGTCAAAGTCGATGTCCTCAGTGCCCTGGAGCTTGTCGATGACCTCATGCAACCGCCGCCGCGGCATCGTGGGCGGCAGCTCGTTGTACTCGGACTTGGGATGGAAGGGATAACCGCGGCCGGATGAGACGATGAAATGTGGTTCCTTCCCGCTCGCCTCGTAGCGCAGGCCGGAGCGGGTGGTGGCATCCTCGACGAACCTGCCGCCGCGCTCGATGGTGGTCAGCGCCATGATGTCATAAAAGCCCATGCCAAGCCCGCGCACCAGCACGTCTTCGCTGGCGGGAATGGCTTCGTAGTCTTGTTCCACGGGGTTGCCTGGCGCGATCCAGCGCAGCCCAGACTCCGCCAAGCGCTGCTCCTCATCATTAAAGCGCGGCGCCATCCAGCCATAGGCTAGGACCGTAGCATCGGCGCGCACCTGCGAACCATCGTCCAGGTGCAGGATATCGGCCGCGCCGTCCGCGGTAATGGTCTCCACGCGGTGGTGATGGCTGACCGTAGAAATGCTCTCCGGCAGGCGCGCCAGCACCGCGTCATAGACCCAGCGCAGGTACTCGCCGTATAGTGCGCGGGTGGGGTTGGATTCCGGGCGGGTGGCGGCCAGCTCCGCGCGGTACTCAGTGGCAATGTGTGGGGCGGGAGGGTGCTGTGCATAAAGCTCGCGCTTGGCAGGAGCTACCTTATTGCCCTCACCGCGCAGCAGCTGGATCCACTCGTATTGCGTCGGCCCCTCGAGCACGGGGGCATCCACCGTCGCGCCGGGCTCGGTAAAAAGCGTGACGGCGCCAGCGCGCGTATTCATGCATAGGGTCTTGGTTTGGGCGGTGTCCCAGACCCGGCCGGCGCCGTGCTGGGCCTCGTCGATGAGGTGGACGGTAACGGGGGAACTGGAATCATCCATGCGGGCGGCGAGGCGTTCCAAGATGGAAATGCCGCGCGGGCCCATGCCGACGATCGCGATTGCAGGAGTAGCCATAGCCCCTATCGTTCCACATTGCGGAACGGGGACGGACGCCGCGCACCGCTAGCATCCATTTTCCCTATGATGGGGTGGCATGACTGATACCACGAATGTGCCAGAGAAAATCGCCGTCGTTACCGGTGCCACCGGTGGCATGGGGCGCGAGATTATCAAGGATCTCGCCCGCGATCACCACGTATATGCGCTGGGCCGCAGCGCCGATGCGCTGCCAGAAGCCGCGAATATCACGCCGGTTGCCAGCGACTTGGTCGCCGGCTTGGACGAGGGCATGCAGCTGCCCGAGCTAGAGCGGGTCGATGTCCTCGTGCACGGCGCGGCGCGCGCCACGAAGTTCTCGGTGGAAGAGGCCACCCCGAAAGATTGGCGCGCCCACATGGACTTAAACGTCCACGCGCCAGCAGAGGTCACCCGCGCGCTCTTGCCGCAGCTGCGCAAGGCAGAGGGCACCGTCGTCTTCATCAACTCTGGGGCGGGGCGCAAGAGCTACGGCGATAATGTGGTCTACGCTGCCACGAAGCACGCGCTGTATGCGCTTGCCGATGCCCTGCGTATCTCCGAGCCCGGTATCCGCGTCTCCACCGTGGCGCCAGGCCCCACCGATACCCCGATGCTGGAGGGCCTGCAGGACTATAACCCGAACGAGGTTATTGCGCCCGTTGAGGTGGCGCGCGCCATCCGCACCGTTGTGGAGGCAGGGCCTACTACCCAGCTCACGGAGATCCAGGTGCGCCCGCGCATCGAACTGAATCTCCGCAAGAACTAGGCACTTAGTTGGCGTCGACCTCTCGGTTGCGCAGGGCGCGGGCTACGCGGTCGCGCTGCTCGGTGATCGCGCGGCGCAGGCCGCCTGCCAGATCCTTCTGCAGGAAGGCATCGGCGCGATCGAGGCCGTCTTGGGTGATATCCCAGGACGGGAATAGCCCGGTGACGGTGGTCAGGCCCACCTCGGAGGACTGGGAATCCCAGATCTTTTCGGCCACCTCGAAGAATTCCGCGGTGGGCAAGAGATCATCGGAGTGCGGGTAATTTAAGCCCTCCAGCTTGGAGGTGAGCTCGCGGTTGGTGAGATCCCCGGCGACGATCTCTTCCCATACCGCGCGCTTATTATCCGCGGTGGCAATCGCGGCGCGGGCGCGCAGGGAAGAGTAGTGGCCGGTAGCGGAATTATCGCGCTTGAGCTGGGCGGCGATGGCGGCCTCGGCATCGGCAAGCGCGCCCGCGGCAGCAAGCGCTGCGACGGCGGACCAGCGCAGTCCGGCATCATCAGAATCCGCGAGGAGATCGTGCAGGTAGTCCCGGGCCGGCTCGTGCAGCCGAATCCGAGACAGGGCCTGCGTGCAGATGATGGAACGCTGCGCATCGGTGCTCCGGGTGCCATCGACAAGCGCCTGCGCCAAAACCGTGCTGTCTTTCGCCCACGCCGGATCGGCGTAGTTCTTCAGCGCGGTAGAAGCCTGCGAGACGATGCGCTCGAGGACGGCTAGCTCGGTCTCCGCCTTCATGCCGCGGGCCACCAAGCGGATGAAGTCGCGGGCGCGCATGGTGCCGGCGCGGGTCATCTCCCAGGCGGTGGACCAGCAGAGGGTGCGCGCCATGGGGTCGTCGAATTTCTCGATATTATCCAGCAGGAATTGCAGGGAACCTGCGTCCAAATCGATGAGGCAGTAGGTCAGATCGTCATCGTTGGGCAGGATGAAGTCGATGTCATTGAGGTCGCGGCCGACCAGCTCTAGGATCTCGGTGGATTTGCCCTCCACGTCCATCTCAAGGCGCTCGGTGCGCACGACCTTGCCGTCCTGCGTACTGTAAAGGCCGACCGCCACGCGGTGGGTGCGCAGGGTATCGCCGCGTTGGGTAAGGTGAGCCTGGGTGATGGTGCCGTCATCGTCGGCCGCCGTGGCAACCGCCAGGGTATTAATACCAGTGGTCTTCAGCCATTGCTGTGCCCAGAAGGAGAGATCGCGCCCGGATGCCTCTTCGAGGTGGCGGAGCAGATCATCGAAGGTGGCGTTACCCCACGCGTGGGCGGCGAAGTGGCGGCGCACGCCGGCGAGGAAGTTCTCGCGGCCAACGTAGGCCTGCAGCTGCTTGAGCACCGAGGCGCCCTTGGCGTAGGTAATACCGTCGAAGTTTTGCTCCACGGTTTCGATATCGCTGGCATCGGTGGAAATGGGGTGGGTGGTAGGTAGCTGATCCTGCTGGTAGGCCCAGGACTTTTCCACGTTGGCGAAGGTGACCCAGGCGGTATCGTATTCGGTTTCTTCCGCCTGCGAGATTGCTGCGGACCAGGTGGCAAAGGACTCGTTGAGCCACAAGTCATTCCACCACTGCATGGTCACGAGGTCACCGAACCACATGTGGGCAAGCTCGTGCAGGACGGTATCGGCGCGGCGCTCGTACTTGTAGTGCGTGGCCTGCGAGGTAAAGACGTATTCATCGCGGAGGGTTACGCAACCGGCGTTTTCCATCGCACCGGCGTTGAACTCGGGGACGAAAATCTGGTCGTACTTGCCAAAGGGGTAGGGGAAGCCGAAGTTGCGGTGGTAGAAGTCGAAGCCCTGCTTGGTCTCAGTAAAAAGGCGCTCGGCATCGAGGGAATCTGCCAGCGAGGCGCGGCAATAAATACCGAGTGGAACCTCGAGCTTTTGCGCCGGCTTGCCCTCGGGGTGCTCGGTCAGCTCGCCGCGCCAAGTGTCGGTGACCTCGTGGTAGGGGCCTGCGCACAGGGCGACCAGGTAGGTCGAGAGTGGGTAGTCGATCTCAGAATGGGAGGTATCGCCCTCGCGGGTGACCGGGCCATTGGTGATAATGGTCCACTCCTCTGGGGCCTTAAAGTGCAGGGAGTAGGTGGCCTTCAGATCCGGCTGGTCGAAGCAGGCAAACACGCGCTTGGCATCGGCGGTTTCAAACTGGGTGTAGAGGTAGACCTCGTTATCGGCAGGGTCCACGAAGCGGTGCAGGCCCTCGCCGGTGCGGGAGAAGGGGATCTCAGCGGTGACCTCGAGCGTGTAGTCCGCTACCTGCAGCCCGGAGAGTGGAATGCCGTAGGTGGGGTCATAGGACTGCGTGGGCAGCGGGTTTCCATTCAGGCGTACCTCGTGCAGCTTGTCCGCGCGCAGATCGATGAAGGTAGAACCGGCCTCCTGGGTGCTAAAACGCACCGTAGTGGTGGACAGGAAGTGGGTATCGGAATGCTTAAGGTCTAAAGTGACATCGTAATGGTCAACGTTGAGCATCTGGGAGCGATTTTTTGCTTCCTCCCACGTGAGGTTTACAGAGGTCATTGCCTAGATTCTCCTTTGCTAACGAAAATAGTGATGCATCAAGGTTAGCAGCGCGTTTACAGTGGTGGGGCAAACTGCACTTATTTCAAGGAGGAATAATGACTACCCCAGTTAAGTTTTGGTTCGACGCTTCCTGCCCGTTCGCATGGGCAACGTCCCGCTGGATCAAAGAGGTAGAAAAGGTCCGCGATATTGCCGTGGAATTCGAGCCGATGTCCCTGTCGGTGCTTAATGATGGCCGCGATCTTGATCCCGAATACATGGAAATGATGGAGGCCAACTGGGGCCCTGCCCGCGTATTCGCCAAGGTTAAGACCGAGCAGCCAGAAAAGGTTGATGAGCTTTATACCGCCATGGGCACCCTGATCCACGCCAAGGGCAACGGCGGAAAGAAGGGCGATGGCGGCTATGACGAGATCATCGCCCAGGCATTAGAGCAGGTTGGCCTCCCCGCAGACTTTGCGGAGGTGGCACACACCGAGGAATACGACGAGAAGCTGCGCGAGTACCACCACAACGGCATTTCTTCCGTGGGCGATGAGGTAGGAACCCCGGTTATTAAGCTGGGCGATACCGCCTTCTTTGGCCCGGTTATTACCCGCGTTCCCAAGGGTGAGGAAGCCGGCGAGCTTTTCGATGCCTCCGTGCGCCTAGCCCAGTTCCCTTACTTCTTCGAGCTCAAGCGCTCCCGCACGGAGATGCCGCAGGTAGAAGAGGACTAGTTATAAGCGCTGCTGGTCTTGCTTGCGGCGCACCGCGGCGGCTAGGCAGCACACCGCGATGACCGGCGTGAGTAAAAACGCCGGTACCCCGGCGATATTAATAATGGGCAGGGCCGTTTGCGCTTGGAATTCTGACCAAGCGGCGGCCACCCACGTAGCCCATGAGGCCGCGGTGAGCAGGGATAAAATCCCAATCACGGCGGCCAAACCGCCGAGGCGATTTTTCTTTATTACCCGCTGATTCAGCCACCACAGCCCCAGAACAAGGTGGGCGAGTGTGAAAAGTACGGAATGAATAAGCGGCACGAGGTAGTTCTTATTGATTAAGAAAATATTCGCCGCAAATAACAGCACCGCGATAGCAAGGATGCTGCCGTAGAGGGCGAGGACGCGAGGGCTCATGTTTTAGCCTTTCTGTGCAGCACGTAGTCTGCGCTTTAGTTTAACAGCGCCGGGCTATGAGCGAAATAGGTTATGCAAAGTGGTGCCTAGAAGGCGGCGGTGCCGGTATTGTGGGGGTTATGCGCGTATATCTTGGAGCTGACCACGCAGGTTTTGAAACCAAAAACCTGATTTCTGAACACCTCACCAAACAAGGCCATGACGTTATCGACTGCGGCGCCCATACCTATGACGCCGAGGATGACTACCCCGCATTCTGCATTGAAGCGGCCCTGTGCACCGTCAATGATCCAGGTTCCCTAGGGATCGTACTGGGGGGATCCGGAAACGGCGAGCAGATTGCCGCCAATAAGGTCAAGGGCGCGCGCTGCGCGCTGGCATGGTCGCCAGAAACGGCGCGCCTGGCCCGCGAACACAATAATGCGCAGCTCATCGGCATCGGCGGCCGTATGCACTCGCAAGAAGAAGCCTTAGAAATCGTGGATGCCTTCTTAGATCAAGAATGGTCCCGCGCCGAGCGCCACCAGCGCCGCATCGATATCCTTGCAGAATATGAGCGCACCAATATCCCACCCGAGCTTCCTAAGGACCCGCGCTAAAATCGTTGGGATCCCCTAGCCGATATAAATAAACGCCGCGGGCCTTTGTTGGCCACGCGGCGTTTTATGTGGTGATTACGCCGAGCGCATTAGGCGTCGTTCATGTCGTTGGGGTGATGCCCACCGCGGCCGTCTTCGCCCTCTTCCAAAGAGGTGATTGCCGCCATTTCCGCATCCGTGAGTTCGAAGCCGAAGACATCGAAGTTTTCTGCGATGCGGGAAGGCGTCGAGGACTTGGGGAAGAGGATGACCCCATTTTGCAGGTGCCAGCGGATGATGACCTGGGCTGGGGAAACGCCGTGTGCCTCGGCGGCTTCAGTAACCTCTGGTGCCTCCAAGATATCGCTCTTGCCCTGCCCCAGCGGGCCCCATGCCTCGATGGCGATGCCGTGGGCGCGGCCTGCGTCTAGTTCGCGCCAGCGCTGCAAGTAAGGGTGCAGTTCCACTTGGTTAATCGCGGGGACGACATCCGTGTGCACCTCCAGTTGATCTAAGTGCTCGGGCTCAAAGTTGGACACGCCAATGGACTTCGCTTTGCCCTCTTTGCGCAGTTCAATGAGCTGTTTCCAAGCTTCCACGTACGTGCCCTTGGCCGGGGTAGGCCAGTGGATGAGGTACAGGTCTACGTAGTCAAGTCCCAGCTTCTGCAGGGATTCATCCAGCGCCGCGGCGGCATCGGTGTGGCGGTCATTCCACAGCTTGGTGGTAATGAAGAGTTCCTCGCGCGGGATGCCGGAGTTGGCAATGGCCTTGCCCACGCCTTCCTCATTGCCGTAAATAGCTGCGGTATCGATGTGGCGGTAGCCCACGCGCAGCGCCTCAGCTACGTATTCCTCGGTCTTTTCCGGGTCCATCTGGAAGACACCAAAGCCCAGCTGGGGGATTGTATTTCCATCGTTCAAAGTAATATTAGGTACGGTCATGGACACCAGATTACGCTTTTCTGGCCACCGACCCAATGTGATGTATTTATAGCTGCGCTTGGCGGGAGATGGGCATCGGCAAGCAGGAGCCTAGCTGCAGATATGGAAAAACCCACCATACGGTGGGTTAAAGCGAGGGAATGACGGGAATCGAACCCGCGTCTTCAGCTTGGAAGGCTGAGGTATTAGCCACTATACGACATTCCCACAGCGTTACCTTGAACGCTGTCGGCTACTTTAGCGCATGAGCGCCCCAAAACGAAAATAGGGAACACGCGCAGTGGGTAGGCCGTTAAAATAGGTAGGACCAATTCCAGTAAAGAAAGCGATGATTGTTGTGGAACTCCTACTTCTTGTAGTCGTACTCGGTGGCGGCGCGTGGTACCTATCCTCGCGCAGCTCAAAAAAGAGCCGGGAGGAGCGAGAGGCGCAGCAGTTAGCGGATGCCCAGGCGGATGCGCGTCGGTGGATTGAGCGCCTGGGCGGCCAGGTTATGCAGATTTCCGGTACGGATACCGCCTCGCAGCAGGCAATGGCGGACGCATCGGAGCGCTTTACCGCAGCCAACTCCGCTATTTCGCGGGCCACTACGGTCAAGCAGGCCAACTTGGCCCGTGAATCGGCGCTTGAGGGCATGCATTACGTCAATGCTGCCCGCGAGATTATGGATATGAATCCGGGGCCGGAATTGCCGCCGCTGGAAGGCCAGCGCGCCGCGGGCAAGGTTACCGAGAAGCGCACGGTGGATGCGAATGGCGAGCAGCTGACTGCGTCCCCGTACGCCTCCGAGGAAACCCCGAACTATTACCCCGGCGGAACCGTGGCTGGGCGCCCCGTTCCGGCCGGTTGGTACTCCCGCCCTTGGTGGGCGGATGCCCTGCAAACGGGCGTGTGGATGATGGGTTATTCCATGATGTTTAACGCCATGTTTGCCGGCATGTCCGGCGTGGGCTATTCCGCAGCCGCCGCAGAAAACGGCGACTGGGGCGGCGCCGAGGGTGGCGAAGGCATGGACGGAGCTGACGGCGGCGGAGACGCAGGAGATGCCGGAGACGCCGGGGATGCCGGCGATATGGGCGGCGATGCCGGAGGGGGAGACGCCGGTGACGGTGGCGGATTCTTCGATGGATTATCTGACGGCGATGGCGGCGGCTTCTTTGACGGTATGTTTGATTTCGATTTCTAAGTCAAGCGGCCAGAAATTATGCCGTTAACCTGCGTCTACGCCCTTAACAGGGGGTTGATTTAGGAGATTTAAATCCGACACGCTAAACTGTCTCAGGTATGCAACGCAGCCAAGGCAACTTGGTGGCCTACATACGGGGCGTGGCGCAGTTTGGTAGCGCACCTGCTTTGGGAGCAGGGGGTCGCAGGTTCAAATCCTGTCGCCCCGACGTATGGGGGTCTGAAAATGCCCTAATAAGGTTTTTCAGACCCCCTTTAATTTTTATGTACGTAGAAAAACAATGAAGCCAGGGAGATTCACTCGTGAAGACCACCGTAGACAAGCTGAGCGATACCCGCGTTAAGCTCACCGTCAACGTTCCGTTTGCGGAGCTAGACCAGGAAATCGATCAAGCTTACGCGGCAATCGCGCAGCAGGTTTCTATTCCAGGTTTCCGTAAGGGCAAGGCCCCGCGCCAGCTGATCGACGCTCGCTTCGGCCGCGGCCCGATTCTGGAGCAGGTTGTCAATGACATGCTGCCTTCCCGCTACGAGCAGGCCGTTCAGTCCGAGGACCTGAAGGTCATCGGCCAGCCGGACGTAGATATTTCCAAGATCGAGGACAAGGACTTCGTCGAGTTCACCGCCGAAGTTGACGTCCGCCCTGAGTTCGAGGTTCCGGACTTCTCCGAAATCTCCATCACCGTCCCAGCCATCAAGGCCGGCGAGGAAGACGTGGACAAGGCCCTCGAGGATCTTGCAGAACGCTTCGGTGAACTGAAGGACACCAAGCGCAAGATGAAGACCGGTGACTACGCCATCATCGACATCACCGCAGAGGTTGACGGTGAGAAGATCGAGGAGGCTTCCACCGAAGGCCTGTCCTACTCCATTGGTGATGACAACCTCATCAAGGGTCTGGACACCGCACTGCGCGGCATGAAGACCGGCGAGGATAACGAGTTCACCTCCACCATTCAGTCCGGCGAGCACAAGGACGAAGAGGCTACCTTCAAGGTCCACGTGCAGCAGACCAAGGAGCGCAAGCTGCCGGACATGGACGATGAGTTCGCCCAGATGGCCTCCGAGTACGACACCATCGAGGAGCTGCGCGAAGCCACCAAGACCGAGGTTGAGGAGTCCAAGAAGGCTGAGCAGGCCGGCCAGATCCGCGATGAGGTTCTGAAGGCTGCGCTTGCCGATGTCGACTTTGAACTGCCCCAGTCCGTCGTCGACGAGCAGGCTCACGCCCAGCTGCACCAGATCCTGGGCCAGCTGGCACACGATGAGAAGGCGCTGGCACAGCTGCTCGAGGCACAGGGCAGCTCCCGCGAAGAGTTTGATCAGCAGACCCGCGAGCAGGCCGAAGAGTCCGTGCGCACGCAGATCTTCTTGGATGCCGTGGCAGAAAAGGAAGAGCCGGAAGTATCCCAGCAGGAGCTCTCGGACCACATCCTGTTCACCGCGCAGTCCTACGGCATGGACCCGAACCAGTTCATCCAGCAGCTGCAGTCCAACGGGCAGATTGCCAACCTGTTCTCTGACGTACGCCGCGGCAAGGCACTGGCTGCCGCCATTTGCCGTACCACCGTAAAGGACGAAGAAGGCAACGACGTTGACGTTGAGCAGTACTTCGGTGAGGTAGAAGAAGACGAGAACGAAGCTACCGACGCGGAGTAAATCTTCTCCTTAAAAGCCCAGCTTGGCCCCTCGCACCGGCGAGGAAGTCTGGCTGGGCTTTTCTCATCGCCGGGTCGAAAAAGCAGACAAAGATCGGTGCAAACGCTGATAGCGAACAGACCCCACAATTATCGCCACATTAAGTAGTGTGGTGGCATTAGAGATTAACCGTCCTCAAGGAGACTTTTCGAATGTCTAAGAAATCTGACCAGCTTCAGATGACCACCCCAGCAGGCTCCGGCCTGAACTTGGGTGACAGCGTCTACGAGCGCCTGTTGCACGAGCGCATTATCTTTTTGGGCACCCAGGTAGACGATGAAATTGCCAATAAGCTGTGTGCACAGATTCTGCTTCTTTCCGCAGAGGATCCCACGCGCGATATTTCGCTCTACATCAACTCCCCGGGTGGCTCCGTGACCGCGGGTATGGCCATTTATGA
This sequence comes from Corynebacterium sp. LaCa_23, assembly GCF_058182375.1. Taxonomy (NCBI): domain Bacteria; kingdom Bacillati; phylum Actinomycetota; class Actinomycetes; order Mycobacteriales; family Corynebacteriaceae; genus Corynebacterium; species Corynebacterium sp. LaCa_23. The sequence goes on along the minus strand of NZ_CP190825.1, from coordinate 1,950,470 downwards.
CACGATGAAGTACTCGCCGTGCGATATCTCCACCTACGGCATGGGCTTGGCCGCTTCCATGGGCCAGTTCCTGCTCTCTGGTGGTACGAAGGGCAAGCGCTATGCGCTGCCGCACGCTCGCATCATGATGCACCAGCCTTCCGCTGGTGTAGGCGGTACCGCTGCCGATATCGCCATCCAGGCGGAGCAATTCGCCCAGACCAAGCGCGAGATGGCCGAGCTCATTGCAGAGCACACCGGCCAAACCTTCGAGCAGATCACCAAGGACTCTGACCGCGACCGCTGGATGACGGCGCAGCAAGCCAAGGAATACGGCATTGTTGACCACGTTATCGAGTCCGTGAACGGCCCACTGAGCAACTAGGGAATAAGGAGAAAATCACTATGAACAAGTCGCAGATGCCAAGTTCCCGTTACGTACTGCCTTCCTTTATTGAGCAGTCCGCTCAGGGGACGAAGGAAACCAACCCGTATTCCAAGCTCTTTGAAGAGCGCATTATCTTCCTGGGTACCCAGGTCGATGACACCTCTGCCAATGACATCATGGCCCAGCTGCTGGTTCTTGAAAGCCAGGATCCGGACCGTGACATCACCATGTACATCAACTCGCCCGGTGGCTCCTTTACTGCCCTGATGGCAATTTATGACACCATGCGCTACGTGCGCCCCGATGTGCAGACCGTGTGCCTGGGCCAGGCGGCTTCTGCTGCCGCAGTGCTTTTGGCCGCTGGTGCTCCGGGCAAGCGCGCGGCGTTGCCGAACTCCCGCGTATTGATCCACCAGCCTGCAACCCAGGGCACCCAGGGCCAGGTCTCGGACTTGGAAATCCAGGCCGCAGAGATCGAGCGTATGCGTACCTTGATGGAAAACACCCTGGCGGAGCACACCGGCCGTACTGCCGAGCAAATCCGCATCGACACCGACCGCGATAAGATCCTCACCGCGGAAGACGCCGTGGAATACGGAATCATCGATACCGTCTTTGAGTACCGCAAGCTCAATTCTTAATACGGTGCTGGTGGGCTAACTCCATCAGCTAACACCCTGCGAGGCCGCTTCGAGAGGAGCCCTCGCAGGGTTTTATTATGTGCATATGAGTGCGCTCGATATATGCCTATGAGGGGCGTAGCAGGGGAGTGGTAGTGCGCGAGCGGCTACCCCAAATGGGTGAATCTTTCAGAGAAATATCTGCAGGTCGTTAGGCAGATTTTTCAGTGCGATGTTTCACGTATAATGCCCGATTTGTGAATTAGACCTCTGAGTGGTCGTATTATGCTATGACAAATAAGGATCCAGAGGCGGAGGAACAGACCTCCGCACCCGCTGCTTCGAGCGGGGAGCGCACATTCTTCGGCCACCCGTGGGGGCTGGCTAACCTGTTCGGCGTGGAGATGTGGGAGCGATTCAGCTTCTACGGCATGCAGTCCATCGTGCTGCTGTACATGTACTACGCCACGACCGATGGTGGCCTCGGCCTCGACCGCGGCGATGCAACATCGATCGTCGGCGCGTACGGCGGCTTGGTGTACATGGCCTGCCTGTTGGCATCCTTGGTAGCAGACCGCATCCTCGGTGCGGAGCGCACCCTGTTCTACTCCGCGATCATGGTGATGGCCGGACACCTCGTCTTGGCTTTCATCCCCGCCGTAACCGGCCTGGCTATCGGCCTTATCCTCATCGCCGTTGGTTCCGGTGGCGTGAAGACCACCGCGTCGGTGGTGCTGGGCTCGCTGTATAGCCGCGACGATCCTCGCCGTGACGGCGGCTTCTCCATCTTCTACATGGGCGTTAATATCGGTGCCCTTTTTGGTCCGCTTCTTACCACCGCAATGTGGGGCTGGAAGGGCTTCCACTGGGGCTTCGGTATCGCTGCCGTCGGTATGGCCTTGGGCCTTATCCAGTACACCATCATGCGTAAGACCACCATTAAGGATGCCGGCCACGAAATCCCGAACCCGGCGGACTCCAAGCAGCGCATGATGGGCCTTGGTGCGATCGTCGTCGTCATCCTCGTCATGGTCATTGGCCTGGGTACTGGAATCATCAAGGTGGAGTGGCTGTCCAATATCGTTACCGCCGTTGCCCTTATCGCCGCCGTGTACTTCTGGATTCAGATGTACACCTCTGATTTGGTGACCCGGAAAGAAAAGAACCGCCTCTTGGGCTTTATTCCGATGTTCATCTCCGGTGTGCTGTTCTTCGGTATCTTCCAGCAGCAATTTACCGTGATGACCATTTACGCCGATGTGCGCTTGGACCGCCACATCTTCGGCCTCGAGATCCCGCCGTCACTGGTGCAGTCCATTAACCCGATCTTCATCGTTATCTTCTCCGCAATCTTCGCAGCGATGTGGACGAAGCTCGGTGACCGTCAGTGGTCCACTCCGGTGAAGTTCGGCGTGGCCAATATCATCATCGGTGTCTCGCTCTTCTTCTTCCTGCCGTTCTCCGGTTCGGGCGCAAACTCCACGCCAATGTATGTCATTATCTGGATCCTCTTCCTGTTCACCATGGGTGAGCTCATGCTGTCCCCGGTGGGCAACTCGCTGGCCACCAAGGTGGCTCCAGAGGCATTCCCATCGCGCATGATGGCCGTGTGGATGATGGCCGTGGCCATGGGTACCGCGCTTGCCGGCTCGCTGGCTAGCTTCTACAACCCAGAGGATGCGGCTGCGGAAAACACCTTCTTCATTTCCCTGGGTGTCGCTTCCATCGCGCTGGGCATCGTCCTGCTCGTGCTGAGCCGCTGGGTGGTCAAGAAGTTCGCTACCTTCCGTTAAAATGGGAAGTAAACACCCTATATTTTGAGAGGTGCGTTGGCGTTAAGCCGGCGCACCTCTCTTAGTGTTTTATACCACGGTATTAAAGGCTGAAGATAGATTAGATTTTTGAAAAAATACTGGTAGAACGCGGATTTTCGGTATGGGGCTGGTGCCAAGCTGCGCGCGGAAGGTTAACACTAGGCAAAGTGCAGTTTACTTCTTAGAAACGCTATTGGCTCGCCTTATTATTGCGGGGTACGCTGCTCTTGGTGCGCGACGAATAACGGCGTCGCAAATGCACTTTCTCGTCATTTGTTGATTGCTTACAAGGGGCCAATGCTGTGACAGCGACTTTGATTATCTTGGGCATTGTGGTGGTTACCGCCCTAGCCTTCGACTTCACCAATGGTTTTCACGACACCGCCAATGCGATGGCAACCTCCATTGCCACCGGCGCGCTGAAGCCATTTACCGCGGTAGCGATTTCTGCCGCGCTCAACCTCGTCGGCGCATTCCTGTCCGTGAATGTCGCGGCAACGGTGGCTAAGGGCATCGTCAACCTCGATTCTTATGACCTGTCGGGCGCAGCCGCTGATTCCGATGGTCAGGCCCTTTTGATGGTGGTCTTTACCGGCCTTATCGGCGGTATTCTCTGGAACCTGTTCACTTGGTTGCTCGGACTGCCGTCCAGCTCTTCCCACGCCCTTTTCGGTGGCCTTATCGGCGCCGGTTTCGCAGCCATGGGCACTGGGGGAGTGGAGTGGACCTCCATCATGGCCAAGATCATCATTCCGGCTGTGGCCTCTCCGATTATCGCCGCCTTGGTATCTGCCTGCGCCACCTTCCTCGTGTATTGGGTAACCAACACCATTCCAAATAAGGAAAAGAACGAGCACTTCCGCCACGGCCAGATTGTGACCGCTTGCTTGGTATCGCTGGCGCACGGTGCCGGCGACGCTCAGAAGACCATGGGCGTTATCTTCCTCGCCCTCGTGGCCTCAGGCCATGCGGTTGCCGATGCCCGCATTCCCACCTGGGTCATTGTTGCCTGTGCGATTGCCATTGCGGCCGGTACGCTGTCCGGCGGCTGGCGCGTTATCCGCACCTTGGGCAAGGGGCTCGTGGAGATCGAATCCCCGCAAGGTATGGCAGCCGAGGCAACGTCTGCGGCCATCATCTTGACCTCCGCTACCGGCGGCATGGCGCTTTCTACGACTCACGTATCCACCGGTTCCATCCTTGGTACCGGTTTGGGCCGCCGCGGCGCGGAAGTTCGCTGGGGCGTGGCGATGCGCATGGTGGCTGCTTGGCTCATTACGCTGCCCTGTGCTGCTTTCGTTGGCTTCGCATCGTGGTGGCTGGCGCACGGCGTTTCCTCTGTCACGACGGTAGCTACCGGTGCCATCGTGGACTTCGTCCTGCTCCTGGCCATGACCGCGCTCATCGTTATCCGCTCCCGCATGAACCCGGTCGATGCCTCCAACGTCAATAATGACTGGGATGACAACGCTGAGTCCGTGGATTCCTCCTTGGAGCCACGCGTTGGCGCGAAAGAGTCCGTCGCAGCCGCAGGGGGTATGACCCCGGTAGCGGCCGTCGACGGGAGCACGAACCCCACCTCATCTACTCCGAACGAGGAGCGCTAGAACATGACTGCTGCAGAAATCTTCGAATCTATTCTTCGCGTCGCTGGATTGGCCCTCGTCTTCGGCGCCGGCATTCCCTTGCTCTTCGCCCTGGGCATGCGTTCCATGACGGGCGATCCCATTCGGGATGATAACGGCGTGGTGGTAGGAGATACTCCCGCGAGCCGGCAAATGAAGGTGCTGGGTTGGACCGTTTATGCCGTACTAGGTGCCATCATTGTGGTGGCAATCGCGTGGATTGCGCGCGATACCCTGAACCATTACTTCGGCTTCGCCCCGTTCGGCGACCTTTAAGAGTCACCCGCGGGCCGAGGGAACGAGCCCGTGACCATGTAATACGCCTCACAGCCACTTAAAGTTAACAAAAGGTTAACTTTAAGTGGCTTAGGGGTTGCTTAGTGGGTAAGTACCAAGTATATTCAACCCTATCAACAGTGCAACATTGAGAGGTGAGAGAGATGAACACGATGCGGACCTTCTTTGGCGGCATTAGCGATATGTTCAAGGACTCCACCACGGGTACGGGTTTGGATACGGTGTCGCAGACGCCGGTTTCTGCCCGCGTAGCGGAAAATCTCGTTGACGCGGGGCTGACCCCCGCGACGACCAAGGACGTCGCTGAGTCCTTCGCATTCGTTGCCGGCCACGCGCCAGATGAGTTGGAAATGCTCGATGTCGAGGCATTCTTGCTCGAATTCGGCTGGCTGCAATAAAAGCCGCACTAGATAACCCCGCCAGGCACCATCCTCGGTGTCGGCGGGGTTATCTGCGTTATAGGGCTGGGCATCGGCAAGCGCTAGCGCGGCGGCAGGATGGCCTCCGGGGTTTCGGGCAGGAGCTGGCCGCCATCAATAATGAGCGTTTGGCCGGTGATATATCCGGCCTCGGTGGAGGCGAGGAAGGCCGCGGCATTGCCAATATCGCGGGGGCTGCCAAGCCGGTGCAGCGGGATGGAGCGCGTCATTTCATCGAGGTAGTCCTGGCCCTGCGCTTCGAGGCCTTCGGTGAGGATATTTCCGGGCAAAACGCCATTGATGGTGATGCCATCGCGGGCGATTTCTAGGGCAGCGGAGCGGATAAAGCCCTGTTGGGCCGCCTTGGAGGCGCCGTAATGTGCCCAACCGGGAAAGCCGGTGTGCGAGCCGGTAATGGAGGTGGTGATAACGATGCGCCCGTAGCCGCGCTCCTTCATATACGGCAGGGCTTCTTGCACGACCTTGAACGTGCCGTGGGTGTTGATTTCAAACATTGTCTCCCACTGTTTATCGGTCATCTCTTCCAGCGGGCAGTTGGGAAAGACCCCGGCATTGGAACAGACGATGTCGATCGCCCCGTGTGCGGCGTGGACCTTGGCAAACATTTCTTTGATGGAGGCCCTATCGGTGACATCGACGGGGTAGGCGGTGGCACCGAGCTCTGCGGCGGTGGCTTCGGCCTTGTCGGTATCAATATCGGCGATGATGACGTTGGCGCCGGCTTCGCGCAGGGAGGCAACGATGCCCTTGCCGATGCCCGCAGCCCCGCCCGTGACAATCGCGGTACGGTTAGTGAGGTCAAACATGAAATGGCTCCTTCGGCGGTGGTGGAGGAAGTAGAGGATCCAATCTCAAGTTTAGTGGTGTGGGCGGATAAAGATCTGCGAATTTCGCCACGCGGAGGGAATGAATAGGAGCCGTGTCGGGTTGATTTACTAAGGTAGATTTTTGAACAACCAACCGCGGGGACGGAAGTGAGCGAGCCTTCCTACCCACCTTTAAAAGCGGTAAAAAAGAGCGAGTGTGAAAGTACTGAATGGCACGTATGCAAGAAAGCGCTGATCTCCTGAAGTGTTCCTTCTGCGGAAAGAGCCAAAAGCAGGTGAAAAAGCTCATTGCCGGTGGCGGGGTCTACATCTGCGATGAGTGCATCGAGCTCTGCAATGAGATTATTGAAGAAGAGCTCGGCCACGAGCAGGCCGAGGAGTCTTCCGAGGCGGAGGTGCGCCTGCCCAAGCCTTCGCAGATTTCTTCCTTTTTGGATAAGTACGTCATTGGCCAGGACAAGGCCAAGCGCGTGCTGTCGGTAGCGGTGTATAACCACTACAAGCGCATTAAGGCCGAAGAATCCGCCGCGTTGGATGCGCGCCGGAAGAAGGCCGAGGGCGAAGAGGTAGAGATCTCTAAGTCCAATATTTTGATGCTGGGGCCTACCGGTTCCGGTAAGACCTACCTGGCGCAGACCTTGGCGCGCCTGCTGGATGTGCCTTTCGCCATCGCGGATGCCACCAGCTTGACCGAGGCCGGTTATGTGGGCGAAGACGTAGAAAATATCCTCTTGAAGCTGCTGCAGGCAGCGGACTTTGACGTGGAGCGTGCCCAGCGCGGCATCATCTACGTCGACGAGGTGGATAAGATTTCCCGCAAGTCTGAAAACCCCTCCATTACCCGCGATGTCTCCGGCGAGGGCGTGCAGCAGGCGCTGCTGAAGATCCTGGAGGGAACCGTGGCCGCCATCCCGCCACAGGGCGGGCGCAAGCACCCGAACCAGGAATTTATCCAGCTAGATACCTCCAATATCCTCTTCATTGTCGCTGGCGCGTTTGCGGGCCTCGACCAGGTGATCGCGGATCGCGTGGGCAAGAAGGGCGTTGGCTTTGGCGCGAAGCTGGGCACCGAAGACGAGCGGGAAAAGGTGGACCTATTCTCCCAGGTGCGCCCGGAAGACCTCGTGAAGTTCGGCTTGATCCCAGAATTTATCGGCCGCCTGCCCGTGGTGGCGACGGTGGATAACTTGGACCGCGAGGCCCTGGTCAAGGTGCTTACTGAGCCCAAGAACTCGCTACTCAAGCAGTACAGCCGCCTATTTGAGATGGATGACTGCGAGCTGCACATGGAGGACGGGGCGCTGGATGCTATCGCTGAGCTCGCCCTCGAGCGCAAAACCGGCGCGCGCGGCCTGCGCGCGATCCTGGAAGAGCTGCTCGTTCCAGTGATGTTTGAGCTGCCAGACAGAGAAGATATTTCCGCCGTGCACATCACCGCAGACTGCGTCACCCAGGGCGCAGAGCCCGAATTCACCTACAAGGATGAGGCGAAGGAATCGGCTTAGTGAGAAGGGGGCACCGGCAAGCAGCCGGTGCCCCTACTTTTATGCCTCGCCGTAGATATCTTGCGGGGAGGCTTCATCGCCCTCGTCGGCATCAGAAGGCACCAAATAAGACTCGTGGCCGGAATCGGGGATATTGGCGGTGAGGAATGCCAGCACGGCATCGACGGTAAGCCGGTGCATGCCGTCGGTATTTGCCTGGCTGGACATATCCACGCCCAACAGGTTGTCCATCATCGCCCGGTTGGTCACGCGGTACGAGGTGAGCGAGGCGATGATGGTGAAAATATCGTTGGTGGAAATGCCCGGGCGGAAGGCGCCGGCGTCCTGGCCCAGCATGAGCAGGCGATCGAGGTGAAGGGCGACGCCGCTAAAATCCGCCACGGGATTGGTGGAAGAGCCCACGATGGACTGGGCGGTTTCCCAGGTCATCATGCGGATGGCCTCGGGGTGGTTGACGTACTGCCAGAAGATCCAGTCCACCAGCTTGCGCACGCCCTCGACTGGGACCGCGGAATCGAGTTCCAGGTCTTCTTCGTCAGGGCGGAGGCGCTCGGCGGCGGTGCTTAGAGCGCTTAAATACAGGCCCTGCTTATCGCCAAAGTGGTAGTGAATCATGCGCTTGGACATGCCGGATTCCGCGGCGATGGTATCCAGCTTGGTTTCAGAAAAACCCCACGCGGAAAACTGGGAAATGGCGATATCCACCACGGCATCGGTGCTGATGGAATCCGCAGCGTGAGTGTCGGAGTCCTCCGCCTGCTCCGCAGCGTGCAGCGGTTCGGTGTGCTCAGTGCTCATAGCATGTGTCCTATCTCTGCTTCGCGGCGCCGATGTGGCGATGGTGGGTAGTGTCTCGGGAACTGCACGGCCGGCCTCATGCTGGTTTGATGCGGCAGTGGTTGGCCACCGTGCAGCCGCCCACAGGCAGTGAATGCATCCCTGCAAGCGCGCTCCCCAGTGGGGTCTGTGCCGCTTCCATCATGCCCGATTAGCCCCACCCCGCGGGAGGTATGTGCCCATTGGGGGCGTTAATTTGGAGGTAAACGGGGGTAATATCCGGAAATTTGGCGGCGTTTTCCCTCCGAAAGAGGGGGATTTATTTCACAACACGCTACCTCCGTATAGCGCTAAGCTCGGGGGTAGATACATCCCGTGGAGGGTGGCGTGCATGAGGGACGCTTACAACTCCACGACATATGAGGAGGAATGAGCATGACCCAGCCAGTAAAAGTAACCGTTACCGGCGCCGCCGGAAATATCGCCTACTCCCTGCTGTGGCGGATTGCCGCAGGCGACGTATTTGGCAAGGACACCCCGGTAGACCTTGCCCTCTTGGAAATCCCCGCGGTAGTAGAAAAGGCCGAGGGCGTGGCCATGGAGCTGCGCGATTCCGCCCTGCCGCTGGTGAATTCGATTGCGGTGACAGATGACCTCAAGGTCGCCTTCGAGGATGCCTCCGCCGCATTCCTCGTCGGCTCCCGCCCGCGCAGCAAGGGCATGGAGCGCGCGGATCTGCTCGAGGCCAACGGCGCCATCTTTACTGAGCAGGGCAAGGCCATCAATGACTACGCGGCGCGCGATGTTCGCGTGCTGGTGGTGGGCAATCCCGCCAATACTAACGCGCTGATTGCCGCGCATAGCGCGCCGGATTTGGATAACTCCCAGTTCAACGCGCTCATGCGCCTGGACCATAACCGCACCTTGGGCCAGCTGGCGGCCAAGACAGGCAAGGCCACCAAGGACTTTTCCAAGATTGCGGTCTGGGGCAACCACTCCGCCACCCAGTTCCCGGATATCGCTTTCTCCAACGCGGAGGTAGATGAGCAGTGGTACCGCGAGGAGATGATCCCCAAGGTGGCCAAGCGCGGCGCGGAGATCATCGAGGTGCGCGGCAGCTCGTCCGCGGCGTCGGCTGCATCTGCGGCCGTGGACCACATGCACGATTGGGTCCACGGCACCGAGGATTGGCGCACCGCCGCCGTGCCTTCGGATGGCTCCTACGGTGTCGATGAGGGCCTCATCTGCGGCTTTCCCACCATCTGCCGCGACGGCAAGTGGGAAATCGTCCAAGGCCTGGAGCTCAGCGATTTCCAGAAGGAGCGCATCGAGGCCTCCGTGCAGGAGCTGCGTGAGGAGCGCGAGGCCGTAGCCCACCTGCTGAAAGGTTAAGCCTCCAGCACCAAGTTATCGATGAGCCGCACCGGCCCCACATGCGCTGCTACCAGCGCCAAGGCGGGCCGGTGTTGTGCATCTACGGGCTCGAGCGTGGCCGGGTCCACCACGGTGAGGTAATCCACCGTCACGCCGGGGGAGGAAGCGAGCTGGGCCTCAGCTTCTTCACGTGAGGCGCCATCCTGCAGCGCGAAGAGTGCCTGGGATAAGGCGACCGCCTGCTCACGCTCGGCGGCACTGAGGCGCGCATTGCGGCTGGACTCGGCCACGCCGTCCGTTGCGCGCACGATGGGCACGCTGATGATGTCCAGCGGCAGGTCGAGGTCCGCCACCAGGCGGCGGATGATCGCTACTTGCTGCGCATCCTTTTGCCCAAAATAAGCGCGGTCTGGTGTGACAAGGTGAAACAGCTTGCTCACCACGGTGGCCACGCCGTCAAAGTGGCCGGGGCGCGAGGCACCTTCCAAGACCGAGCCCATCTCACCCGTGCGCACCCACACCCGCGGGGTGCCACCCGGGTACATTTCCTCCACGCTGGGGGCGAAGACCGCATCGACTCCCAACGAGTCCAGCAGTGCGGCATCCGCGTCGAGGGTGCGCGGGTAGGCGCGGTAGTCTTCGCAGTCGCCCAGGTCCGTGAACTGGAGGGGATTGACAAAGACCGAGCACACCACGGTGTCGTTGTCTTCGCGGGCGCGGCGAATGAGGGAAGCGTGGCCGTCGTGAAGCGCGCCCATCGTGGGCACCAAACCCACGGAACCGGACGCTGCCGCGCGGAAGGCACGGAGTTCGGATTTAGTTGTGAGGATCTGCATGGCTTAAGACCTTAGTCCTCGAAAGACTCCTCGGCGTTGGGGAAGGAACGTTCACCCACATCTGCGACATAGTCCTTCGCTCCTTCCAGCAGCGCGCCGCGCAGATTCGCGTAGCGGCGCACAAAACGCGGCGCCTTGGGACCTCCCAGGCCGAAGGCATCGGTCCACACCAGAATCTGACCGTCGGTCTGCGCGCCGGCGCCGATGCCGATGGTGGGGATGGGCAGCTCCTTGGTCACCTGCTCAGCAAGGGCTGCCGGGACCATCTCCAGCACCACGGCGAAGGCGCCGGCCTCGGCGAGGGCGCGGGCGTCGTCGTGAAGCTTCTCCGCACCGGCACCCCGGCCTTGGACCACGAAGCCGCCCAAGGCGTGGACCTGCTGGGGTGTAAAGCCAATGTGGGCGCAGACCGGGATGCCGGCGGCGACAAGCGCGGCAACAATGGGAGCGCGCTCCGCACCGCCCTCCAGCTTCACGGCCTGCGCGCCGGTTTCCTTCATGACGCGCACCGCGGTCTCCAGCGCCTGGGAGGGGCCGTCCTCATAGGAGCCGAAGGGAAGGTCCACCACCACGAAGGCGCGGGAGGTCGAAGCAACCACCGCGCGGGCCAGCGGGATCATCTCATCGAGGGTGAGCGAGAGCGTGGTTTCGCGGCCCAGCACCACGTTGGCCAGGGAATCGCCGACGAGCAGGAGATCGACCCCGGCTTCATCGAAGATTTCGGCGGTCAAGCAGTCGTAGCTCGTCAGGCACGCGAAGGCCTGAGAGTTGTCTTTGGCTTGGGTGAAGTAACGGGTGCGGAGGCGGGCGCGGTGGCCAGGGTTGTGAGACATGCCCTTACTCTAGACAGGCCGGTGGTGCCAGTTGACGCACAGGGTAGAGTTGGCCAGGTGACTGATCAGAATAAAGAGCAACTCGTTGGCACCAACCGCGCGGACCAGCTTCCCAAGTCCTGGGAGCCGCAGGCAGTAGAAAAAGACCTCTACGAAGGCTGGGTAAGCGCCGGTTACTTCACCCCGGATGCATCCTCGGAGGCGGAGCCCTATTCCATCGTGCTGCCGCCGCCGAACGTCACCGGCCAGCTGCACATGGGCCACGCCTTGGACCACACTCTGATCGACTCCATCATTCGCCGCAAGCGCATGCAGGGCTATGCCACCCTGTGGCTGCCGGGCGCTGACCACGCAGGCATCGCCACCCAGACCAAGGTGGAGGCCCGTCTGCGTGAGCAGGAGGGAAAGAAGCGCTGGGATTATGAGCGCGAGGAATTCATCGACAAGGTCTGGGAATGGAAGGAGCAATACGGCGGCACCATCCAGAACCAGATGCGCGCCATCGGTGACTCCGTGGACTGGACCCGCGAGCGCTTTACCCTGGATGAGGGCCTGTCGCGCGCGGTGCAGACCATTTTTAAGAACCTCTACGATGAGGGCATGATTTACCGGGCCAACCGCCTGGTCAATTGGTCGCCGGTGTTGGAGACCGCCGTTTCTGATATCGAGGTCGTCTACAAGGACGTCGAGGGCGAGCTGGTCTCCATCCGTTATGGCTCGCTCAATGACGATGAGCCGCACCTCATTGTTGCCACCACGCGTGTGGAAACCATGCTTGGCGATGTCGCCATTGCCGTCCACCCCGACGATGAGCGCTACGCCCACCTCGTGGGCCAAGAATTGGATCACCCCTTCCGCGATGACCTGAAGCTGAAGATCATCGCCGATGATTACGTGGACATGGATTTTGGTACCGGTGCGGTAAAGATCACCCCGGCCCACGATCCAAATGACTACGCCATGGGCACCCGCCATAACTTGGATATGCCGACGGTGATGGATACCACCGGCCACATCGCGCATACCGGCACCCGGTTTGATGGCATGACGCGCGAAGATGCGCGCGTGGAAATTAGGGAGGCGCTGCGGGAGCAGGGGCGCATCCTCAAAGAAATCCGCCCCTATGTTCACTCCGTGGGCCACTCGGAGCGCTCCGGCGAGCCCATCGAGCCGCGCCTATCGCTGCAGTGGTTCGTCGATGTCGCGCAGATGGCGAAGGCTTCCGGTGACGCCGTGCGTGAGGGCGATACCGTCTTGCACCCGCAGTCGCTGGAACCGCGCTATTTCGAGTGGGTCGATGACATGCACGATTGGTGCATTTCCCGCCAGCTGTGGTGGGGCCACCGCATCCCCATTTGGTACGGCCCGGAGCGCACGAACGAGTCCGGCGAGGTCGAACGCGACATCGTGTGCGTCGGCCCCGATGAGGAGCCGCCGGCAGGATACGAGCAGGATCCGGATGTCCTCGATACCTGGTTCTCTTCGGCGCTGTGGCCATTTTCCACCCTGGGCTGGCCCGATAAGACCCCGGATCTGGAGAAGTTCTATCCCACTAACGTGCTGGTCACGGCCTATGACATCTTGTTCTTCTGGGTCGCACGCATGATGATGTTTGGTACCTTCGCCGGCACCAAGACCCCAGAGCTTTTGGGTCAGGGCACCGATGGCCGCCCGCAGATTCCTTTCAAGGACCTCTACTTGCACGGACTTGTGCGCGATGAGCAGGGCCGCAAGATGTCCAAGTCCCTGGGCAATGGCATTGACCCGATGGACTGGGTGCGCGATTACGGCGCCGATGCGCTGCGCTTTACCCTGGCCCGCGGCGCCAACCCGGGCGTGGATTTGCCGCTGGGCTCTGACGCCGCTGCGGCATCGCGCAATTTCGCTACCAAGCTCTTTAATGCCACCAAGTTCGCGCTGATGAACGGCGCCGGCGTGGCACCGCTGCCAAAACGCACGGAGCTTTCCGATGCCGACCGCTGGATCCTCGACCGCGCCGAAGAGGTGCGCACTCAGGTCGATGCCTACTTGGACGATTATCAATTTGCCAAGGCCAACGAGCTGCTTTACCACTTCACCTGGGATGAGCTCTGTGACTGGTACCTGGAGATTGCCAAGACGCAGATCCCGCGTGATGGCGAAACGGTAGAAGGCCGCAATACCCAGATCGTTTTGGGCCGCGTCATCGACGTGGTGCTGCGCCTATTGCACCCCACCATGCCGTATGTGACCGAGGTGCTGTGGAAGGCATTGACCGGCGGGGAATCCATCGTCATCGCCCCATGGCCCACAGTAGCCGATACCAACGGCGGCGCCACCAAGGACGCGGTGGCCGCCCGCCGCATTGACGATGCCGATAAGCTCATCACCGAGCTGCGCCGCTTCCGCTCCGATCAGGGCGTCAAGCCATCGCAGAAGGTACCGGGCCGCCTCGACTTCGCCGCGGCAGACCTGCAGGGCCAAGAGGAATTGGTCCGCAACCTGGCCAATACCACCGCGCCGGACGAGGACTTTAACCCCTCGGCCTCCATTGAGGTGCGTCTGTCCCAGGCCACCGTGGAGGTCACGCTGGATACCCACGGTGCGGTCGACGTTGAAGCCGAGCGCAAGCGCCTGGAAAAGGATCTGGCCAAGGCCAATAAGGAACTGGAACAGACAGGCAAAAAGCTGGGCAATGAGAACTTCCTGGCCAAGGCGCCGGAAGACGTGGTCAATAAGATTCGGGCGCGCCAAGACATCGCGCGCGAGGAAGTCGAGCGCATTACCAGCCGTTTGGAGGGCCTTAAGTAGTGTCAGATCAGCGCTTCAATCACGACGCCAACGGCAATGGCGAGGCCGCCGGGGGAGAGGACGATTTTGAGATCGTCGACGCCCTCAAGGAGGGTACCGATGGCACCCCGGTGGAGATCACGGAATCGGGCCTGACCCTGAACCTGGGCATGGGCGAGGACGAAGAATATAATGACGCCGCGCCCCAAGAGGTATCCCCGGAGGAGCTGCAGGCGCTCGGTGAGGTGGAAGACGAGCTCAACCAGCGCTGGCCGGAGACCAAGATCGAGCCCACCCTGGAGCGCATCGAGATGCTCATGGATTTGCTCGGCCACCCCGAGCAATCCTTTGATGTCATCCACATCGCGGGCACCAACGGCAAGTCTTCTACCGCGCGCATGGTCGATTCGCTGCTGCGTTCCTTCCACCGCCGCGTGGGCCTGGTCACCAGCCCGCACCTGCAGCGGGTCACCGAGCGCATCGGCATCGATGGCCGGCCCATCCACCCGCGCGACTACGTGCGCCTGTGGCACGAAATCAAGCCGTATGTGGAGATGGTGGATGCGCGTTCCGATGTCCCCATGTCCAAGTTCGAGGTCCTGGTGGGCCTGTCCTATGCAGCGTTTGCCGATGCCCCCGTTGACGTCGCCGTCGTCGAGGTTGGCCTCGGCGGGCTGTGGGATGCCACGAACGTGGTCAATGCAGACGTCTCCGTAATCACCCCGGTGGGTCTTGACCACACGGATTACCTGGGCAGCGATATTCGGGAGATTGCGGGGGAGAAGGCGGGCATCATCAAGCGCCGCGCCGATGCCGAAGACCCGCTGACCCCGAACGAAAACATCGCCATTATTGCCGAGCAAGTCCCCGAGGCCATGCAGGTCATTCTGCAGCGCGCGGTGGATATGGATGCGGGCGTGGCGCGCTCCGGCGCAGAGTTCGCGGCCCTAGAATCCCGCATCGCGGTCGGTGGCCAGCAGGTCAATATCCAGGGCCTCGGCGGCATGTATGAGGATATTTTCTTGCCGCTGCACGGCGAGCACCAGGCCAAGAACGCGGCCGTTGCCCTTGCGGCGGTGGAAGCCTTCTTCGGTGCCGCTTCCGGGCATCCTCTGGATATTGCCTCTGTGCGCAATGGTTTTGCCAAGACGATTTCGCCCGGCCGCCTTGAGCGCGTGCGCACCTCGCCCACGACGTTTATCGATGCCGCCCATAACCCCCACGGCGCCAAGGCGCTCGGCGCGGCGCTCGACCGCGATTTCGACTTCGCGCGGCTTATCGGCGTAGTCTCCATCTTTGCCGATAAGGACGCCCAGGGAATCCTCGCCGCGCTGGAGCCGTATTTGAGCGAGGTAGTCATTTCCCAGAATTCCTCGCCGCGCGCGCTCGATGCCTATGAACTAGCGGAAACGGCCCGCGATATTTATGGCGAAGAGCGCGTCTATGTGGCCGATGATCTGCCCGGTGCCTACGCGCAAGCCGTGGAGCTGGCCGAGGAATCCGAGGTGCAATCCGGCTCCGGTATTGTCATTACCGGTTCGGTGGTCACCGCAGGTGAAGCCCGCGCGATGTTTGGAAAGGAGCCCGCATGACCAGCCCTGATCCCCGGTCCCGCCCGTCTCGTCCGCCTCGTCCGCCGCGCCGCGGCGATGAAGTCGCGGATAATGAAATCGGCCCATTGGGCTTGGGGCAGGACCCCGTCAAGGATCCGCTCAAGAGCTTTAATGGCATGGTCATCGCCAGCTCGCTCATCATGGAGTCGATCACGCTCGTTTTAGCCCTGCCTCTGTTGTACAAGCTGTATGACGGCACGCTGTGGACGCCGTTTAACTACGGTGTGGTCGTAGGTGCCCTGATATTCCACCTGGGCATGATCGCGTTTATGAATAAGAAGTGGGCGCTGACCGTCATCGTCTGGGCGCAGCTATTGGGGCTTATCCTGGGGTTTATGGCGCACTGGTCCATCGCCGCGATCTTCATCATCTTCGGCATGGAGTGGCTGCTCGCGGCGTATTTGCGCAGTAACTTAATCGCCCGCATGAAGCGCGGTTACTTAACTACCCAGCACCTCAACCAGAAGTAGGGGCCATGCGCACCGTCTATCTCGTCCTCGCGGCCCTGGCTTGCATTGCCGCGGTAGCTGCCCGCGCGGCCACGGGTGCGCCGTGGCTGCCGCTAGTAGCGCTTATCATTGCCGCCGTATTTTTGGCCCTGGCCCTGCGCGCTAATTTTCAGCGGGCAGAAGAAGCCACCATTGATGATTTGGATAAAGAGCAGCGCGCAGAGATTAAACGTTTGCTGGGCAACGGCCAGTTCGGCACGGCCGTCAACCAAGTGCGCCTGTGGTTTCGGGGTACCTCCCACGAGGGCGCGACGGAGATAGTCCAGCAGCTTACTTAATGCTTATTAAATGCCGACCACTACGCTGCCCCCACTTATAGCCCTCGGTCGTGGACGAGTTGTGGGTATTCGGTACAGTATGGGGCATGACTGAACGTACATTGATCCTCATTAAGCCGGACGGCGTAAAGAATGGCCACGTGGGCGAGATCATCGCCCGCATCGAGCGCAAGGGCCTCAAGCTGGCCGAGCTGGACCTGCGCGTGGCTGACCGCGAGACCGCAGAAAAGCACTACGAAGAGCACAAGGACAAGCCATTCTTCGGCGAGCTGGTGGACTTCATCACCTCCGCACCGCTGATTGCCGGCGTTGTTGAAGGCGAGCGCGCCATCGAGGCATGGCGCCAGCTGGCCGGTGGCACCGACCCCGTTTCCAAGGCCGCACCGGGTTCCATCCGCGGTGACTTCGCACTCAGCGTGGGCGAGAACATCGTGCACGGCTCCGACTCCCCAGAGTCCGCAGAGCGCGAGATCGGAATTTGGTTCCCGAATCTCTAAGTACTGAAGCTACCTAGATTTCAAGGAAGCCCGAGCGTTAAGCTCGGGCCTTTTCCTTTATAAAGGGATTTATTAAGGGTCTAAAAACGTTGATTGGCTCACAGAATTGCGGGCATATTAGCTCAAAGTTTTATAGTTAGTGGCTCTTTAATCGAAGGAGAGTAACTTGCACAGTGCGGTGAAAGCTTGTTTTTGCACTTCATGGGTGACGGTGCGGCCAGTTTGCCGTTTGGCTAAGAGGCCAGCATCCCGCAATTTTGCAAGATGGTGAGACACCGTCGGCTGGCTGAGACCGGATAATGTGGTCAGTTCGGAAACGCTCATCGGGCCGCAGCCTTCATCGCACAAGATGGATAAAAGACGAAGTCGGGCGGGATCTGCAAGTACCTTGAATTGCTGGGCAAGATGCACGGAATCGGCCTGGTCTATGGGGCCGTTGCTGAGTGAACAACATTCGTTGATGTGGGGATTTTTGGTCGTGCCGTGCGAAGAAACCATGCCTTTAGTATATGGGCGTTTGCCTCATCTATTCATATTGACGAGCATCGATATGAACGGTTACAGTAGTGCAGAATACAGTGCTACTTGGGTCAATAGAGGAGACGGTTATGGCTACATCACAGCAGCCGCGTTTGGCTTTTCTCGATCGCTTTCTTCCCGTGTGGATCATCATAGCTATGATTCTTGGCCTGCTTATAGGCCATTTTCTTCCGGGAATTGGAAGAGCGCTCTCAGCTTTGGAAATTGGAGGTATTTCCCTTCCAATCGCTTTAGGGCTGCTGGTGATGATGTATCCACCGCTTGCTAAAGTGCGCTATGAAAAGACCCGGGAGATTGCCACTGACAGACGGCTGATGACCGTGTCGATCGTCTTGAATTGGCTTGTGGGGCCAGCATTCATGTTCGCACTGGCCTGGCTATTCTTGGCGGATCAACCCGAGTTGCGCACGGGTCTTATTATTGTCGGCCTCGCCCGCTGCATCGCCATGGTCTTGGTGTGGTCAGACCTATCCTGCGGTGACCGAGAAGCCACGGCAGTATTAGTAGCAATCAACTCCGTTTTCCAAGTTGCGATGTTCGGTGTCCTGGGGTGGTTCTACCTGCAGATACTGCCGGGATGGCTGGGCCTTGATACCACCTCTGTCGAATTTTCTTTCTGGTCCATTGTTACTTCGGTGCTCGTATTCTTAGGCATCCCGCTTTTGCTCGGGGTTATCTCCCGAGTATGGGCAGAGAAAACTAAAGGGCGTGAGTGGTTCGAAAACCGTTACCTTCCTGCGGTGTCTCCTTTGGCAATGATCGGTTTGCTGTACACAATCGTCTTACTGTTCTCCCTGCAGGGAGAACAGCTCGTGGAGCAGCCGATAGCGGTGGTTAGGGTAGCGGTGCCTCTGATGCTGTACTTTGTCGGGATGTTCTTTCTGGCTTTGGGCGTAGCTAAAGCTGCCGGAATGAATTATGCACAGTCTGCCTCAGTGGCCTTTACCGCAGCGGGAAATAATTTTGAGTTAGCCATCGCGGTGTCCATCGGTACCTTTGGTGCCACCTCTGCTCAAGCGTTAGCCGGTACCATTGGGCCTCTTGTTGAAATTCCGGTTTTGGTTGGCTTGGTATACGTAATGCTCTGGATTGGTCCCAAGTTATTTCCAGGAGACCCGAGTCTGCCGAATTAGCGTCTGCCAAGTTGATACAGGCACCGCACTCCAGTAGGGGTGAGGGTGATGCGCCAGCTTTCTATTTTCGAGCGCAGGCCAATATTTTCTACCTTCACTAGCCCATGCTTTTTTAGTTCCTGGAGCGCATCGGACAGGGGATCTAGCTCCACCTGCATCAGGCGGGACAAAGCCTTAGTGGTGGTCGTATTGCCCTGGACGGCCCCGGCGGTGACGAGGGCGGTGAGGATATCGAGGTGGGCATCGGCAAGCTGCATGGCACTATCCGTGACCCCTTCTAAGGGATCTTCAGCCACGATGCGCTGCATGCGGCGGCGGCCAATGCGGAAGGACTGGGAAAACATGGCCCACAAGCCCAGCGGGAGTGCGAACGCCGACACCGCGCCGGTTAAGATACCTTCCACGGGTGGGGCCAGGGAAATGTCCGGCAACCAGCCAGCCGCGGATAGCGGGGCCATGGCTAGCGGTAGAGCAATTGGAATTACTGGCGCCCAATAAGCAATGGCGGGGTAATCGCCCTCGAGGTAGATATCCTGGCTAGCCCCAATGGAGCGGGGATAGTGGCGGATGAGGGGCACTAATCCGATGACTGCAAAGACCGCAAAAACAGCGGCGCCTATCAGCATGTAGCTGGCCCCCGTTTGAGCAAAACCGAGGGCAAAGCCGGCCGGAACGCCGCATAAGCACGCCTCTTTCGGCGTAATCTCATTGCGCTGCCGGTACTGCGATAATGTTCGGGCGGGACGTGGTGCCAGTTCTGCCATAAGTTCAAACGTATCATCGCCCACAGCCTGCTCGCCCCGCCAAGATTCTGTGACACAATGGAACTCACGCGCAGCGCGCGCATAATTTCATAATCCTACAAGCTTTAACGCAGTGCGTTTATCGTGGCTATTCGTGCGGCAGCGGCGCGGTCCTTTTGGGGCTGTGCCTGCGCCCGAGTGGCCGACGCACCATACAATCGAAGTACAGGAGTAAGCCCAACTAATGGCGGCACAGAACTCTCAAGAAACAACTGAAAACCTCCAGGCAGCCGCGGCTTTGGCCCAGCGCATAGACCCGAGCGAGCTCAAAGATAAAACCCGCGTGTATGCCTTGGCCAAAAAGCTCGGCTTATCGTCACGCCAGCTGGTGGCCCAGCTTAAGGACATGGGCCTGAACAAGACCGCGCAGAGCTCCATTACCCGCGCGGAAGCAGGCGACCTTTTTGCTGCTCTAGCCCGCCATGAAGGGGGCTCGGATGCGGAGCAGCCTGCAATCGCGGACGAGAGCCCGGCAGAAGCAAAGCCTGAGAGCAAGACCAAGACCACCAAGCGGGCTCGGCGCACCCGCAAGGCCACGAAGAAGTCCGCGCCCGCGGCAAAGAAAAAACCAGCGCAGGCAGATGCCGCGGAGGCAGATAGCGCCCCGGCTGACAACACCGCAGCCGATGCGGAAGAGGAAAAGAACCTGCGCTATCGCGTGCGCAAGAACGTGGATAATGAAATCTCCCAGATTGAGGAAAAGGTCGATGCATCGCTGGTAAAAAGCGCATTGCCGGATGTAAAGCAGGCGCCGGACCGTCTGCCGGATCCTGAGCCGGCGAACGCGTCTGCGCGCGCTGAAGATGATGCCGACGCTAATGCCACCGACGCTGCCGCTGCTGGTGCTGGCGAAACGACCGGGACCGTGGATCCCGCCAAGCTGCATGAGGTGTTGGCAGAGGCCGGCGAGGACTTCGACGATGATTACTATGCCCCGCGCATAGTCCCGCGCGCGGAGACGGATGACGATTCCGCCGCGTATGACTTCGCGCCGCTGTTTATGCCACCGCAGCAGGACGCCGCCGAGCTTGGTGAGGATGAGGCCGCAGACATGGCGGCGATCGCTGAAGCCGCTGATGCGGCGGAGCCTAGCGACGACGCGGAACCCGACGAGGCCGAGGCAGGCAATAAGGCAGCGC
The DNA here is from genome assembly GCF_058182375.1 of Corynebacterium sp. LaCa_23. NCBI lineage: Bacteria > Bacillati > Actinomycetota > Actinomycetes > Mycobacteriales > Corynebacteriaceae > Corynebacterium > Corynebacterium sp. LaCa_23. The sequence continues at coordinate 1,929,874 of NZ_CP190825.1, read as the reverse complement.
GCGGGGGTTCTGACAAGCGCCGCCGCGGCCGCCGCGGTACCTCCCGCGGGCGCGGCGGGAACGAGAGCTCCAAGAAGGAGGCGGCGGATAAGGAGCCGGAGCTTATCGATGAGCCCAAGGCTATCCGCGGCTCCACCCGCATCGAGGCGCAGAAGCGACGCCGCGCAGAATTGCGCGAGAAGGGCCGCGAGCGCCAGCACATCGTCTCCCAGGCGGAATTTTTGGCGCGGCGCGAGGCCGTGGAGCGCACCATGGTGGTGCGCGATAAGCAGCGCGAGGACGGCGCGGGCGTCGTCACGCAGGTTGGCGTGCTTGAAGATGACCTCTTGGTCGAGCACTTCGTTACCACCGAGTCCCAGGCCTCCCTCATTGGCAATATTTACTTAGGCCGCGTGCAAAACGTCTTGCCGTCTATGGAGGCGGCATTCGTGGACATCGGCCAAGGCCGCAATGGTGTGCTCTATGCCGGCGAGATTGATTGGCGCAAGACCAAATTGCACGGGCGCTCCCGGAAGGTAGAAAATACCCTGAAATCCGGCGACCAGATTTTGGTGCAGGTGGCAAAGGACCCGATTGGCCACAAGGGTGCGCGACTGACCACCCGGATTTCCTTGGCCGGGCGCTACCTCGTCTACGTTCCAGGCGGGCGCAGCGCCGGAATCTCGCGCAAGCTGCCGGCACCGGAGCGCAAGCGCCTGAAGGACATCTTGGGCCGCGTCGTGCCAGGCGATGGCGGCGCCATCATCCGCACCGCTGCCGAAAACGTTCCCGAAGAGGCCATCGCAACAGATGTGCAGCGCCTGCATAACCGGTGGGAAGATATTTCTGCCCAGGCCAAGAAGGAAAAATCCTCCAAGGGCGCTAAGCCGGTCACGCTCTATGAAGAGCCGAATATGCTCATCAAGGTTGTCCGTGACCTCTTCAACGAAGATTTCCACCGCCTGATCGTGGATGGGAAGCGTTCCTTTAATACGGTCAATGCCTACGTGGAATCCATGGCCCCGGACCTTGCGGACCGCGTGGTGCGCTATAAGCCGAAGGACCACGGCGGCCAGGACGCCTTTGCCGCCTACCGCATTGATGAGCAGCTGCATAAGGCGCTCTCGCGCAAGGTGTGGCTGCCCTCTGGCGGCACCTTGGTCATCGACCGCACCGAGGCCATGACTGTCATCGACGTCAACACCGGCAAGTTCACCGGCTCCGGCGGCAACCTGGAAGAGACCGTGACCCGCAATAACCTGGAGGCTGCCGAGGAAATCGTGCGCCAAATGCGCCTGCGCGATCTGGGCGGCATGATTGTGGTGGACTTTATTGACATGGTGCTGCCGGAAAACCAGGATCTGGTTTTGCGGCGCCTGAAGGAGGCCTTGGGCCGTGACCGCACGCGCCACCAGGTGTCCGAGGTTACTTCCCTGGGCTTGGTGCAAATGACGCGCAAGCGTTTGGGCACCGGCCTGGTAGAGACCTTTTCCACCGAATGCGAGCACTGCCATGGCCGCGGCATCATCATCCACGAGTACCCGGTCGATGAAGCAGAAGACAACCACTCCGGCCACCACTCGCACGGTTCCTCCAAGGCTCACAAGAAGCCTGAGCACGATCCCCAGCAGCATCCGGCTGCCGTGGTCATGCACGAGCACGACGATGAGGACGAGCGCGCGGAGAAGAAGGGGCAGAAGGGACGCAAGGGCCGCAGGAATGCCACGTCCCAGCCGCAGAAGTACCAGAAGACGGACGCCCCGCTCTACGGCAACGAGGACGAGCAGTCACCGTCGCTGGAAGAGCTGGTGGCCAATGTCGTCGTAGACGATGAGACCGGTGACTCCGAGCAGAAGGATTCCCAGAAGCGTGCCGATAACGCCCGCGGACACCGCGACGACCGAGGCCGCAGCGAGGGCAAGCAGAAGAAGCGCCGCCGGGCGCAGAAGAAGTCTGAGGTCTCTGAAATCGAGGCCATCGCCTATGCCGCGGCGGACAACGCCGCCGAAAGCGATGAGGTACAGGAATTTAATTCCTATGTGCCCGATGGCCGAGAAGCACCGGCGAAGGAGAAGAAGCGCACCCAGCGGGGCAAGAAGCCGCGCCGGGCAACGCGGACCTCGCCTGCGACCCGTCGCGCGCAGGAGCAGCCGAACAAGCGCCAGCAGGCCGCTGAAGGAAAGGCTGAGGAAAAGAAGGCAGAAGTTGCCGATGCGCCGGAGAAGACCTACGAGGAGGCAGTAGCCGAGTTTGAGGCCTCTCCGCGCCGCAAGCGCCGCACACGCGGGAATTCGCGTTCCGATAATCGCCCGCGCCCAGAGGATTTTGCCCAGCCACAACAGGCGGAATCCGCGAGTTCCTCCGATAAGGCCCGCGGTGACGATGTGGCCCAGCAGGAAGGCGAGCAGCAGCAGTCCCGGGGCAAGGCACGCGGGCGCGGCCGGCGCCGCAGTGTTCGCACCCAGCCGAACTCTCGCCGGGCTACCGTGCAGGCTTCGCACCGGGCCAACGCCCAGGAGGCGCAGCACGGCGATAAGGGCGAGGACTCCTCGCGGACGGCGGAGCAGCGCCACGAAAATATCAGTGGCGGGAAGAAGAATTCCCCGGCACAGGGAGGCCGTCGCGGCAAGCGCCGCGTGGTGCGTACCAACCCGAGGGATAAAGCCACCTCGCACAACGCGGGTACGCCTTCGGCTACACCTGTTCAAGGGGAGAAGGATTCCCAGAAGGCTAGCGCCCCGCAGACCGAGACCAAGGTTATTCGCCGTGGGAAGAAGCGCGCGGTGAAAAAGACGGGGGCGCCGGCAGCAGCTGCGCGACAGGAACGTGCTGGGGAAAAGGCGTCTACTAACGCGCCGGAGACCCCGCAGACTGGCGCTAAGGATGCGGGCCGGCGGCGGCGCCGCGTAGCACGGCGGGCTACGTCCTAGCGCACCGCCACGCGGGTACGAAGTGCGTGGTTTGTATTTTGTACCCGCGGCGGGGTAGTCTTTGACAGTCGCTGTTTAGAACTCTCGGCGCTGGATCAGCCCACAATTGCCGCCCGGTAATTGCGGACATGTTCGCGCGAGGTCTGAACGCAATATGTAAGTGTCCATTCGGATGACGGCCTGGATGCCGTGTCCGAGCGAGTTTAGATAAGGGGTAACCCTCTATGTACGCGATCGTCAAGACCGGCGGCAAGCAGTACAAGGTTGCTGAAGGTGACCTCGTCAAGGTCGAGAAGATCGAGGGTGAGCCAGGCTCTGCCGTGGCTCTCACCCCGGTTCTGCTCGTCGATGGCGCCGCTGTGAAGTCCAAGGCCTCCGACTTGGAGAAGGTTTCTGTCTCTGCGGAAATCGTTGAACAGGGTAAAGGTCCAAAGATTGATATCCTGAAGTACAAGAACAAGACTGGTTACAAGAGGCGTCTGGGTCACCGCCAGCCTCTGACCACCTTGAAGATCACCGGTATCAAGTAAGCCTTAACCGGGCTGCAATTCATCCCCGAAGGAGGGAAACGACATGGCACACAAGAAGGGTGCTTCCAGCTCCAGCAACGGTCGCGATTCCGAGTCCAAGCGCCTCGGCGTCAAGCGTTTCGGTGGTCAGCAGGTTAACGCCGGCGAGATCATCGTGCGTCAGCGCGGCACCAAGTTCCACCCAGGTGAGAACGTTGGCCGTGGCGGCGACGACACCTTGTTCGCACTTGCTGCTGGCTCTGTAAAGTTCGGCATCAAGCGTGGCCGTCGCATGGTCAACATCATTCCGGCTGAAGAGGTTGCTGCAGAAGCTACTGCTTAACCTGTAGAACTTAAATCCCGAGTCCTAGGGCAATCGAGCCCTGTAGGACTCGGGATTTTTGCGTTCCAAATTGCCTCTTGAGTTCAGAGGGTCGTTGCAACACTTTCCCTTAGGAGGGTGTTGTTGTGCCTGGAGTTGTTGGCCCGTTTCATTCGTTGTCTGAGTCGGATCGTCGTGGCTTGGTCGCCTTGGTTGGCAGTGGGCGTAGTGTTCGTTCGGCTGCTGGTGAGCTTGGCTGTCATTACGCGCATGCTTTGAATTTTTGTCATGCTCATGGATTGCCAGTCATACATAAAGCCAAACGAGTTGATCGTCGCGGTAGCCAGGCTTTACAGCTTGTAGAACTAGTTAAAGACGGACTTTCGGTACACCAAGCCGCCAAAACATGTGGGATGCATCCCACCGCTGCGTATGCCGTTGCTACAGAAGCTGGGTGCCATATCCGGCTAACGAGGTATGCCCGGAAAGTCCGCCAAACACAGTTAAGGGTGGAATACTTACGCCTTCGGTTGGCGAGCTTGCCTGTTTGTGATGCTGGGACTGCAGTAGGAATTGATCGTCGATTGTCTTTAGACTTCGAAAAAGGTCTCATCAAATCCGGAGGGCCACGTAAAGAGTTCATACCTGTCGGCGAGGATGCCACCACGTATAAAAGACTCATGAAAGCGCTGCGCCAACGCCATGACGTCATCGAATCTGGACGGCTTCGGCCCCCTGCCTTGCCTGTCGGTGTGGATCCGTATAAACGCATCAGTGATCGCTATATTTGCTTTGAAGAACGCGTTATTATCGCCGACCTTCTTCGTGAGCATGTGCCGCTGCGGGAAATCGGGCGCCGTTTAGGGCGAAGTGCTTCGTCAATTCAGCGTGAAGTACGCAGAAACCACAGCGCTGAAGGCCCGTACCGTGCGGAGACCGCCCAGTTAAAGGCTTGTGCGCGTAGGCTGCGGCCGAAAATACCGAAACTGCTAGCCAACAAAAGGTTATGGGACTATGTATGCACACAATTGCGGGCACAATGGTCACCGGAGGAGATTTCCAATCGCCTGCCCATCGACTACCCCACTGATAAGGACATGCGCATTAGTCACGAAACGATTTATGACGCCTTTTATCTACAGTCCAAAGGAAGACTCAAAGACCTCGGCCTGGACTTGCCTACCGGCAGAAAGAAACGCAAGAAACGCCAAACACGCACCACCACACCGGCCCAGCAACGCTTCGTTGACGACATGATCCTCATCGACGACCGGCCAGAAGAGGTTACTGAACGTATTTTGCCAGGCCACTGGGAAGGCGACCTCATCCTTGGTAAAAATAACCAATCAGCGGTGATCACGTTAGTAGAACGCGTTAGCCGATTTGTTGTCCTTGGCCACCTGCCAGGAAGGCATACCAGCAAAGAAGTATTCACAGCCCTGCACAAGGCTGTTGCTGGAATCGATAAAGCTATCTGGTCATCAATTACCTGGGACCAAGGAAGTGAAATGGCTGGCCATAAAGCCTTTACCATGGCCACTGACATTCCCATCTACTTCTGCCATCCAGGATCGCCGTGGGAGAGAGGCAGCAACGAAAACACCAACGGCAGGCTCAGGAGAAACCTTCCCAAAAACAGTGACCTGTCCATCTACAGCGCCGAGGACCTGGAGATGATCGCCAACATTCACAACCACAAACCACGCAAAGCACTCAACTGGCGCACCCCAGCCGAAGTCATGACCAACGCCCTGACACAAACCGGTAGTATCAAACCAAAGTAACCGTCATCGTTGCAACGACCCCTAGAATCCGCCCTTGCTGCTGTATCCGGTGGTGTCTACTTTGGCCAACCAGAATAAGCTGATGCGGCAGACCGAAACTTATAGCGGAAAGGTCGAAGATCTAAGTCAAGAGGAAAAAGACCGCCAACTTGCCCGCGCACGCGAATATAACGAGCGTCTGCTGGCTGAAGGCCCGCACGCTCGTCCGCCGGTGGATAGCGATCCAGGCATGGAAGACTATATGTCCCAATTGAATATTGACGATCCTACCGACATGATTGCCCGCATTCGCATTCCGCGCATCAATGTGGATTTGCCCGTCTTCCACACCACTGCGCCGAAGGTGCTTTACGATGGCGCCGGCCACATGTATGGCTCCACGCTTCCGGTTGGCGGTGATGGAACGAATGCGGTGATCTCTGCCCACACGGGCATGGTCAATGCGGCGATATTTGATGAGCTTCCGCGTTTGCAAGAAGGCGATGAGATTTTCATCGAGGTTATGGGGGAGCGCCTCCGGTACAAAATGACCGGCAGGGAAGTGGTCAAGCCTGAAGCTTATGACGCGGTGACGTATGAGCCCGGCCACGATAAGCTCACTCTGATTACGTGCACTCCCTATGGTCTTAATACCGATAGGTTGCTTGTTCACGCGGAACGCGTACCGCTGGAGCCAGGGAACCCAGAACCTGATACTGCTGGATTCGGCTGGTCGTGGTGGATGATTCTGGTCATCGCGATCATCTTGCTCACCTTGCTGGTCATCCTGTGGAAGAACTACAGGCGGCGCAAGAAGAAAAAGCAGCAGGAAGCTCAACAAGCATCTGCCAAAGGCGAGCTCTAAAATTCCGCGCATCGTGGATAGTGGGGTGGAGCTGATAGACTTTAGTATCTAATTGATAGCGAAGAGAGGCTGTTCATGGCACGTTTTATTGACCGCGTCGTCTTGCACTTGCAGGCTGGCGACGGTGGGCATGGCTGCGTGTCTGTCCACCGTGAGAAATTCAAGCCATTGGGCGGGCCAGATGGCGGCAATGGTGGTCACGGTGGCGACATCATCTTGGAGGTCTCAGAGCAGATCCATACCTTGATGGACTTCCACTACAGGCCGCATATTAAGGCCGAGCGTGGCGGCAACGGCGCCGGCGATATGCGCAATGGCGCGCGCGGGGAGGACCTGATTTTGGAGGTTCCCGCGGGTACGGTCGTGCGCACGGAAAAGGGTGAGACTCTAGCGGATCTCACCGTGCCGGGCACGCGTTTCGTCGCGGCTGAGGGCGGTTTCGGTGGCCTGGGCAACGCGGCGCTGGCGTCTAAGAACCGCAAGGCACCGGGCTTTGCGCTGCAGGGCGAGCCGGGCCAGGCCCATGATTTGGTGCTCGAGCTGAAATCCATGGCGGATGTGGGACTCGTCGGTTTTCCTTCGGCGGGCAAGTCCTCGTTGATTTCGGTGCTCTCTGCTGCCAAGCCGAAGATCGGTGATTACCCGTTTACCACCCTGCAGCCTAACTTGGGCGTAGTGGATATGGGCGATAGCTCCTTTACCATTGCCGATGTCCCTGGCCTTATTCCCGGCGCCGCCGATGGCAAGGGCTTGGGGCTGGACTTCCTGCGTCACATCGAGCGCACGGCGGTGCTAGCCCACGTGGTTGATACCGCGTCCATCGAGCCGGGCCGCGATCCGGAATCCGATATTGAGGCTTTGGAAAATGAGCTGGCCAAGTACCAGGACGCGCTGGAAAGCGATACCGGCTTGGGGGATTTGCGCGAGCGCCCGCGCATTATCATCTTGAACAAGGCCGATGTCCCAGAGGCGGAAGAGTTGGCAGAGTTCGTCAAAGACGACTTAGAGGAAAAATTCGGCTGGCCCGTTTTTATCATTTCCGCTGCTGCGCGCAAGGGCCTCGAGCCACTGAAGTTTAAGTTGATGGAGATGGTTACCGAGCACCACAAGGCACAGCCCAAGCCCAAGCGGGATGCTTCCCATACCGTGATTCACCCCAAGGCCCAGGCGCATAAGAAAAACACCGGCAGCTTCGCGGACTTTAATGTGCGCCCGGATCCAGAGGTGCAGGGCGGATTCATCGTGGAAGGCGAAAAGATCGAACGCTGGATTACCCAGACCGACTTTGAAAACGATGAAGCCGTGGGCTACCTGGCGGATCGCCTAGCCAAGGCCGGTGTGGAAGACGAGCTGCACAAGCAGGGCGCGGTGGAAGGCTGCCCCGTGACCATTGGCGGGATTACCTTCGAGTGGGAGCCGATGACCGGCGGCGATCCCACCATGGCCAGCCGCGGCGAGGATGCCCGCCTGAAGGGCACCAACCGCGTCTCCGCGGCGGAGCGCAAGCGCGCCTCCCAGGCCCGGCGTGGCTTGGTCGATGAATTCGACTACGGCGACGAGGAAGAGGTCACCCGCGAGGGCGCCAACCGCGACCGCTGGCAGGGTTAGCCACCGCGCGAGTGGGGAAGTGGGGCCTCGTCCGCTGGGGCGAGTGCCCCCACCCCGGGCATAATGTGCTGCGCACATGGGGGAAATACGCCCCAATGAAGGGGACTCGTGCCGGAAGCTTTGTACACTATTGAGTTATGTCTTCTGATCAACAGAAAGAGCCCATTCTTCCGCTCCCCGTAGAGCCGTTTGATGGCCCTACCGCTGATACCCCGTTCCCTGAAGCCCTCGATGAAAACCCGATAGCCTCCGGGTTTGAATCCGAATTGCGCAACTCTATCGCTGAGGCCAAGCGCGTCGTTGTAAAGATCGGTTCCTCGTCGCTGACGGATGAGAATTTCCGCGTCTCGCAGGAAAAGATCGATCACATCGTGGATGCCGTCCACGCGCGCATGGGGCGCTCTGATGTCATCATCGTTTCCTCCGGTGCGGTCGCTGCTGGCATGGGCCCGCTCGGCCTGCACCAGCGCCCCACTGACCTGGCTACCAAGCAGGCCTCGGCGTCTGTAGGCCAGGTGCATCTGGCCTATGAGTGGGGCCGCTCCTTCGCGCGCTACCAGCGCACCATCGGTCAGGTGCTGCTCACGGCGTCCGATGCCGGGCACCGCGACCGCGCCCGCAACGCGCAGCGCACCATTGACCGCCTGCGCCAGCTGCGCACCATTCCCATCGTGAACGAAAACGACGCTGTGGCCACCTCGGAGATGCACTTTGGCGATAACGACCGCCTGTCGGCCTTGGTCGCCAACTTGGTGGGCGCGGACGCGCTCTTCCTGTTCTCTGATGTCGATGGCCTCTATGACAAGAACCCGGCCGAGCCGGATGCGAAGTTCATCGATGAGGTGCGCACCGGTAAGGATCTCAAGGGCGTTGTTGCTGGCGATGGCGGCAAGGTCGGCACCGGCGGCATGGCCACGAAGGTCTCTGCTGCCCGCCTGGCCACCCGTGGCGGTATCCCAGTGCTGTTAACCTCTACCGATAATATTGGGCCTGCGCTTTCCGATGCCTCCGTGGGCACCGTCTTCCACACCCGCGAGGAACGCCAACTTTCAGCCTGGAAGTTCTGGGCGCTCTACTGCGCCGATACCGGCGGAGCCGTGCGCCTAGATGAGGGGGCAAAGGAGGCCGTGACCAAGGGCGGTACCTCCTTGCTCGCTGTGGGTATTACGGATGTCCGCGGTGAATTCAACAAGGGCGAGATTATCGATATTTTGGGCCCGAAGGGCGAAGTTATCGGTCGCGGAGAGGTGCGTTTTGATTCCGAGGAATTGAACGCCATTAAGGGAATGCAGATGAGCGAGCTGCCAGAAGATAAGCGTCGCTCGGTTGTGCACGCGGATTACCTGTCCAACTTCGCCTCGCGCATCTAGCCGTGTGCCGTACGCTGGTCCCATGAAGTATTTTATGGGACCAGAAATTTGGCAGCCGATGGTTGATGACCTGAGCGCTGCCGGCCACGAACGCGTAGAAAACCTCGAAGACGCAGAGGTTTATATCAATACCACACCCAGCCCGCGCCGGATCCCGGAGATGCCGGATAATATCAGCTGGGTGCAGCATTGTTTTACCGGGGTTAACCAACTCATTGATGCAGGATTGATTACCTCTGAGGGGCTGCCGTGGTGCAATTCCGCCGGCGCCTTTGCTAAGCCGGTGGCCGAATCCGCCTTGGGCCTCCTGCTCTCCCAGGCGCACCAGCACAAGGCCTTTGCGCAGGCCGGCACGTGGTCGGTGGCCAAAGAGCTGGATGAGGCGCAGGAGTGGATTTATGACCAGCAGGGACCGAAGAAGGTGGCGATTTTGGGCGCTGGGGGCATCGGCAAGCAGCTCATTGCCTTGCTCAAGCCCTTTGGGGTCCACATCACCGCCATGAATCGCTCCGGCCGCCCGGTGGAGTGCGCCGACGAGGTGGTGGCCATGGATGACGCCGCGCACGTGTGGGGCGAGGCCGATGTCATTTTCTGCATCCTGCCCGCCACGGCGGAAACGGAGGGGCTTATTGATGCCGCGAAGTTCCGCGCCATGAAGCCGTCTGCGCTGTTTATTAACGTCGGGCGTGGCAGCACCGTGGTCACGGATGATTTGGTGGATGCCTTGCGCGAGGGCGAGATTGCCGGCGCCGGTTTGGAGGTTGTGGACCCAGAGCCGCTTCCCGATGACCACCCGCTGCTCTCCCTGCCCAATTGCACCATGACCCCGCATATCGGGGCGACGAAGCACGTGGCGCAGTATCACATGGGCGATATTTTCAATGCCAATGCCGCCGCGTGGGACAAGGGTGAGCCCATGCCCACCCAGGTGGACCCAGAGGCGGGATACTAGAAAAATCAAAAGCCACGGACAGCGATGGCTGGGTGCGTCGTGTGTGTACCGAAGAAAGGACGTACCGCCCACTGTCCGTGGCAAGTGAAAATAAAAGTTCAACTCGTTGAACTACTGCTAAACTAACACTTATCCAAGGACGACGCAAGCACGATTATGAAGATGGTGGATATGCACCTAGAAGAACTGCCTACCCGCAGCCAGGATTATCTTAAGGTTCTGTGGGATTTATCGGAGCACTCCGGTGGCGCCCCGGTAGCGCTGAAGGATGTGGCGGCGCGCCTGGAACAAAAGGTGCCCACCGCCTCCGAGGCGATTAAGAGGCTCGCCGCCCAAGGACTGGTGGAGCACGAGCGCTATCAGGGCGTCTCATTGAGCCCTGCAGGCCGTGAACTGGCGATGCAGATGGTGCGCCGCCACCGCCTATTAGAAACCTTTTTGGTAGAGACCCTGGACTATTCCTGGGACGAGGTGCACGAGGACGCTGACCGCCTCGAGCACGCCTGCTCCGATCGCTTTATCGGCCGCATCGATGCGCTGCTGGGATCCCCCGACCGCGATCCGCACGGCGATCCCATTCCCGATATTGGCGGCGGGATCGAGGATCTTGGCACGCTCACGCTCGCCAGCGCCCCGCTTGATGCGCCCGTGACCGTAGAGCGCGTCTGCGATGAGGATCCAGGCTTGCTGCGCTACCTTGACCGCTTTGGGGTGGAGCTGGGCAACGAGCTGCGCGTAAGCGATAGCGTGGCCGGGTTATTGACGGTGCAGACCGAAGGCGGCGAGATGTCGCTGGCGGAGGTGGCCGCCCGCGAGATCACAGTCCGCCTGGCCTCGACTAAATAACGCGCGGCGCAGCGCGGCGCCGTGCAGCGCCGCACGCTAGGAGACTGCCTTATAGGCCGTCATGCTGGCGAGGTAGAACACGCCGGCCACAATGGCGATGGTGCCGCCGGCCGAAAGGCTCAAGTGCGCAGCGATAAAAAGCCCGGCCACCGCGATGGTGATGCCGATGATGCCCGCCCCGATAAGCAGCGCCTCCGGGCGCGATACCCACGGGCGCAGGCCCGCGGCTGGGGCCACGAGCAAGGCGATGGACAAGATGGTGCCGACGGCGGGGATGACGGCGGCCATCGTCAAGCAGATAAGGCCGAGCGTCAGGGCATCGTAAAGCCCGCTATGCGGGGACGTGGTGGGGTCGAAATACGCCTGGAAGAGGCGGCGCCGGCAGGCTAGTACCGCCAGCAGGCAGATAATGACCAGGCCGGCTGCGACGGCGACATCGCGGTGGTTGACCGTGGTAAGCGAGCCCACCAGGAAGCTATCGACGTGCAGCGGCAGCGGCTGGAACCAGCGCAGCAACAAGATACCCATCGCAAACCCCAGAGTGAGCGTGGTGCCCGCCGCAGCGGTGGAGGAGACGCCGTGCACCTTGCCCAGGTAATGCATGAAAATCGCCAGCGGAATGCAGACCGCCACGGAGCCGAGCATGAGCCCATCGCTCAAGTTGGCACCCAGCGCATTGGCCACGACGACGCCGAGGACCGCGCCGGGAAAGGTGCCGTGGGAGAGGCTCTCAGCAAAAAAGACGCGATTGCCCAACACCATGAGCGTACCTACCAGCCCGGAGAGGCAGCCTACCGCGATGGCTTCGAAGAATGGCAAAGTTAAGACACCCATATGCGCCTGCCTAAAAGTGCGAGCGGAACGGTCAGGGACAGCGACAGCGCGACGATGGCTTGCGGGGAAATCTGGTGGGAGGTCACCGAAAGCATGAGCCACAGGCCCACGCATACGGCGACTACCGCGCCCACCAGCGCCCACAGGAGCATCTGCAGTGGGGTGCTAGCCAGGACGCGCCCGACCAGGCCCGGGACCACCACGAAACCCAAAACGAGCAATACGCCGATGGCGGAGCTCGCGGCGACGACGATAAGGCCCACCGCTACGTTGGCAGTGACATCGATTAGCCCCACGCGGATGCCGGTGGCGCGCGCGGATTCGCGGTCAAAGGCGACGGCTACTTGCGAGCGCCAGGTGGCCAGAATGAGCAGGGCGGCAACCACGCACAAGATGATCGAGGGGATCATGCGGTCAGTGGTGATATCGAGCAAGCGGCCAAACATAAGGGCCTCCAGCTGGCCGGAGCGATCCCCCACGGCGAGGCTGATGACCACGCCGATGCCATACATCAAGGTCAGTACCACCGCGGTGCCGGATTCATGGTCGTGGCCATCGCTGCCGGAATTCAGGCGCGCCAAAATGAGCACGGCGACACCCGCGGCGACGGCGGCACCGGGCAAGATGCCGGGAAAGCCCGCCACGGCCAGGCCGATGACGATGCCCGGGAATACCGAGTGGACCAGCGCCTCAACGCTAAATTCCATGCGGCGCAGGTTGACCACCACGCTGACCACCGCGCCGGTTAAGGCCACGCACAGCAAGAACAGGGCGGCGCGCTGCATGTAGGGAGCAGTAAGCAGAAGCGTCACATGTCCCCCTGTAATACCGACGTGGCCTCCAGGTAGCGCTCGACTGCATCCTCGGTATCGAGGACCTCGCTGTGGCCGTCCACGATGAGCATTCCAGCATCGCAAGCGCGCTGCGCCAAAATGGGATCGTGGGTAGAAATGAGCAGGGCAACCCCGCTTTCCTTAAGCTTGGCGATGATCCCTAAAAGCACCTGCCTGCTGTCTTGGTCCAGGCCATTGAAGGGCTCGTCCATGAGCACCAAGTCCGGGTGCGCGGCGAGCGCGCGGGCGATAAAGATGCGCTGGCGCTGCCCGCCCGATAGCTTATCCCAGCGGGTCTTCGCCTTATCCGCCATGCCGACGAGCTCTAGCGCTTGGTTGATCTGCGGGCGCAGGCGGCGCATGCTGCCCATGCGCTCCCACCACGAGGCCTTATTGAGCAGACCCATTTCCACGACCCGGCCGGCGGTGACGGGAAAGGTGGGATCGCAGGTGTGGTGCTGGGGAACATAGCCCAGCGTCGCCGTGCGCTGATGCTCGCCGCGCAGTGTGGCAAGGCCCGCGATGGCTTTTAAAAGCGTGGACTTACCAGCGCCATTAGCCCCCAGCAGCGCGATGGCCTCACCTTCGTGGATGGTCAAGGAGACATCGTCCACGATGGTGGTGGTGCCATAGCCGCAGGAGGCATGGGAAAGCTTTAAAAGCGGTGAACTCATCGTGCGTTATCCAGGCTTTCTGGCAGATCGGCCGCTTCACCGTCCCAGGCATCTACCAAGGTGGTGACGTTGTGGATGATGGAGCCGATGTAGGTGGCGCCGTCGCTATTCGGCACGCCCAAGGAGTCGCCGTACAGGGCGTCGTCATCCATAATGGCCTTGACGCCTGCGGCGCGGGCGATGGCCTCGATGGACTTAGAGTTATTGGAGTTTTCCGCGAAGATGGCCTTGGCGCCGGAATCGCGAACCTCCTTAGCGGCATCCTCGATGTGCGAGGAGGTGGCGTCCTGCTGGTTATTGAAGTCCGTGAGCGCGGAGCCGATGAACTTCACGTCATAGTCGTTGGAGAAGTAGCCAAAGGCATCGTGCGAAGTAAACAGCACGCGGTCCTGCTCGGGGACGGTCTCTAGGGACTCGGTGACCCACTTATCCAGCTCGTCGAGCTGCTTGGTGTACTTTTCGCCGACCTCCTTCACGGATGGCTCCTTATCGGCCAAGGCATCCACGATGTTTTCTACCTGGATCTTGGCGTTCTTGGGGGAGGTCCATACGTGCGGGTCGTGGGTGAATTCTGGTTCCTCGCCGTCCTCACCGGGGAAAGGCCACTCGCGCAGGTCTACCTTGTGCTTGGAGTTGTCATCGCCGGCGGTGACGATGGTCTCGCCGTCAAAGCCGGAAGACTCCACGGCGTTATCGAGGAAGTGCTCGAGATCGACGCCGTTTTTAAAGAGGAAGTCCGCATCCGCCATGGCACTCATCTGCTGCGGGGTCATCTCGTGCTCGTGCGCGCTGGCATTCGGCGCCAACAGGCAGGTGAGATCGAGGGTGGTATCGCCATCGCCCTCGGTGGTTTCCTTGCCGCTGGAATCCACCTTGTGGAGCGTCATGCCACCCTGGGCAATCTGGGTGAGGTAATCGCAGATCTGCGTGGTGGTAGCAACGGCCTTGATGGTCTGATCGTCGCCCGATCCGGAGCCCGCGTCGGAACCGTTGCCGCCGTCGTTCGTGCTGCAGGCGGCGAGGGCGACCCCGCTCAGGGTCAGCATCAGGCCCAGCTTGGCCACGTTCTTTTTCATGAGTGCTCCTTTTGTGCAGTGAAACCTATCAAGCAAAGAATAAACATACCCAAGTAACTATTTCAAGGAATTGAACAATTGGATTTGTAGTTGTGAGCTTTACCGCACTCTCGGGTGCGGGTAGAGGGGGTGGTTTTCTCTGCGTGGCCTGCCTAATTTAGGCAAAGCGTGAGGTACACGGCGGGCGGCTGAAAAACTCGGGCGGGTACGTTACTCTGGTATGACATGAGCAACACTGAACGCGAAGAAGTTCTGTCCAAAGCCCGTGCTGCAAAGGACGTTGCGCCCGTCGTGGCGCAGCTGTCCACGCCGCGCAAGAATGAAATCTTGCAGCGCGCAGCCGAAAATCTCATTGCCCACACCGATGACATCCTTGCTGCCAACCAGCAGGATATTGAGGCCGGCCGCGAGCGCGGCATGTCCGATTCCCTGATTGACCGCCTGACCTTGGACGCCGCCCGCGTTGAGGGCATTGCCGATGGCCTGCGTCAGGTCGCTGGCTTGCAGGACCCGGTAGGCGAGATCCTGCAGGGCCGCACCATGGATAACGGCATCCAGATGAAGCAGGTGCGTGTCCCGCTCGGCGTGATGGGCATGGTGTACGAGGCCCGCCCGAACGTCACCGTCGATGCCTTTGGCCTTGCGCTGAAGTCCGGCAATGTGCCGCTGCTGCGCGGTTCCAAGTCCGCGCGCAACTCCAATACCAAGCTGGTGGAGCTCCTGCAGGATACCCTCGCGGAGTTCGATCTGCCGCGCGAGGTGGTCCAGCTCCTGCCGTGCGAGACCCACGATTCCGTCCAGGACTTGATTACCGCGCGTGGCCTGGTGGATCTGGTTATCCCCCGCGGCGGCGCCAAGCTCATCGAGGCCGTGGTTACCGGCGCTACCGTTCCGGCCATCGAGACCGGCACCGGCAACTGCCACTTCTACATCGATGCCTCGGCCGACATGGACAAGGCCATCGACATGGTCATCAACGGCAAGACCCGCCGCACCTCGGTCTGCAACTCTACGGAGTGCGTGCTTATCGATGCCGCGTTTGATGATGCCACCAAGCTGCGCATCGTCCGCGCCCTCCAGGACGCAGACGTCACCGTCCACGGCGACGTGGACGAGCTCGAGGGCTTCGGCGCCAAGGACGTCGTCCAGGCCACCGAGGAGGACTGGCGCGAAGAATCGCTGTCCATGGATATCTGCGCCAAGGTAGTCGACGGCGTCGACGGTGCCATCGCGCACATCGCGGAATTTACCACTGGCCACACCGAGGGCATTGCGGCCCAGGATGCCGACGTCTTGGTCAAGTTCGGCAACGAGGTCGATGCCGCGGCTGTCATGCTGAACGCCTCCACCGCGTTTACCGATGGCGAGGTTTACGGCATGGGTGCAGAGATCGGCATTTCCACCCAGAAGCTGCATGCCCGCGGCCCAATGGCCCTGCCGGAGCTGACCTCTTCCAAGTGGGTCCTCCAAGGCACCGGTCACGTGCGCCCATAAGAATATGCGTCTTTTCTCTCGCTCTCGCGCCGCCGCTGGTTTCGTAACTATCGCCGCCACGGCGGCGCTTGGCGCGTCTATGCTCGCCCCTGTCGCGGCGGCGGGGCAGCCCCACCCACAGGCCGAAACCTGCCCCGACTACGTCTTCCTTGCCGCGCGCGGCTCGGACCAAAACGAAGAGCACGGCGAGTACTTCGGCCCGCAGCGCTACTCGGAACAGGGCGCGGAATCCAATGGCTATGAAGGCCCCAACCTTGCCGCGCTCTTCCACTTGGTAGAACAACGCCACCCCGGCACCATGGATAATGCCTACGTGCTGGCGCTGGATGCGGATGCTTATCCCGCCTCGATGAACCTGCCACCGCTGGCCCAAGAGGGTGAAAACCTGCGCCCGCTGCAGCTGATGCGTCGCCTTGGTGGGGTGCTGCTGGAACACCCCTTGCATGAGCTGGTCTATCAGGTCACCGTCGGCTTTGTGCAGAGCCTGCGCAGCGGCATGAATAACGCGCCGCGCGTGGTGGAGCAGTACGAAGAGGAAACGGGCTGCAGCCCGCGCTATATCACCGCCGGGTATTCGCAGGGAGCGATTATCGCTACCAGCGCGGAGCGCTACCTCGCGTCCCAGGACAAGCTCGCCGGGGCGATCTACATAGGTAATCCCTTGCGGCGCCCCAGCGGCATGGCCGGGCCGATTCCGCGATATCTCATTCCTCATAGCGCTGCACTGCCGGCCGATCACCGCATCGATTACTGCCTTGCCGGCGACTTCGTCTGCGATCTCAGCCTGCGCAACGCCAAAGATGCCTTGGCCACAAAGGCCGCCCACCACGCTTCGTATTTCCGCGATAGCAAGGGCGATGCGGCAGTGGAACAGGACAATGCCCGCGTGGCCGATACCGTGGCTGGCTGGCTTAATGCCCCAGCAGGGTAGCGGCTATACTCTCCAGCCATGACCAATTCCCAGCGCATTGGGATCATGGGCGGCACCTTTGATCCAATCCACAATGGCCACTTGGTCGCCGCCAGCGAGGCGGCGCACCGCTTTGCCCTCGATACCGTAGTCTTTGTACCCACCGGTCAGCCGTGGCAGAAGGCCTCCCGCGAGGTCACGGCCGCGGAGCATCGGTATTTGATGACCATGGTGGCAACGGCCTCCAACCCGCGTTTTACCGTCTCCCGCGTGGACATCGACCGCAAGGGCCCTACCTATACCATCGATACCCTGCGCGATCTGCGCGAGCTTTTCCCGGGCGCCGAGTTCTACTTCATCACCGGTGCGGATTCCCTACAATCCATCATGAGCTGGCATAATTGGGAAGAGATGCTGGACATGGCGCACTTCGTGGGCGTTACACGCCCGGGCTACGAGCTGAGCACGGATATGCTGCCGGCCGGCTCGCGGGAAGATATCAACCTCATCGATATCCCTGCTATGGCCATTTCTTCTACGGATTGCCGCGAGCGCGCCGCCCAAAACCGCCCGGTGTGGTACCTGGTTCCGGATGGGGTGGTGCAATACATCACCAAAAATAACCTGTACTCTGCGCAGCCGGATAAACCTTTATAGTTCAAGTTTGGGCACAATCGCGCCGAACGTGCAAGAATAGACAGCTAAAAGACACTTCCTCACCAGACGCGAAAAGGGAATTTTTATACATTGTCTATTTCTGATCTCGCCCGCCGCATGGCGGCAACCGCGGCGCACGCCGCACAGGACAAGCTAGCAAGCAATATCGCGGCAATTGATGTCTCCGATGTCCTTGCCATCACCGAGGTTTTCGTGCTGGCTTCTGCCGATAATGAGCGCCAGGTCGGCTCCATCGTGGATGAGGTGGAGGACCAGATGACGGCCCAGGGCTTCGAGCCGCAGCGCCGCGAGGGCAACCGCGAAAACCGCTGGGTGCTTCTGGATTATGGCAATATCGTCATCCACGTGCAGCGCACGGACCAGCGCGAGCACTATGGGCTCGACCGCCTCTACCACGATTGCCCCTTGTTGGAGATCGAGGGCATTGAGCCGCCCGAGCGCCCCGGCGATTGGACCAATGGCGTCAATCCGCGCACCGTGGATTCCATTGATGAGCTGCCATTGGCGCAAAAGGCCCCTGGCGAGGACGAGGAGCTTTAACCCCACCATGAGCCGCCGCCTGATTCTGATCCGCCACGGACAAACCACCTACAATGCCTCCGGCCGCATGCAGGGCCACTTGGATACTGAGCTTTCCGATGTCGGCTACGAACAGGCCCGCGCCGCCGCGCGCCTGCTCCGGGATCAGGGCGTGGTAAAAATCGTCGCCTCCGATTTGCAGCGCGCGCGGGAAACCGCGCGGGTGGTGGCAGAATCGCTCGGCTTAGACTTTTCTACGGATCCCCGCCTGCGCGAGACCAATCTGGGGCAGTGGCAGGGCAAGAGCTCGGCCGAAGTGGATGCGGAATTTCCCGGCGCCCGCGCCATCTGGCGCCACGATCCCACTTGGGCCCCGCCAGAGGGCGAGTCCCGCGTAGATGTGGCGCGGCGGGCTCGTCCGGTCATCGACGAGCTCATGCAGGAATTTTCCGGCTGGGATGACGGCGCCGTGCTCATCGTCGCCCACGGTGGTGCAATCTCCGCGCTCACGTGCCACCTGTTGGGCTTGGATCACGGCCAGTACGGCATTTTATCCGGCCTGAAAAATACCCACTGGTCGCAGCTGACCGCCCGCCCGGATTTCAACCCGGAAACCCCCGTGACCTCCCTGGAGTTCACACCGGAGACGGTGGCGAGCGCACAGTGGTACTTCGACGGCTGGAATATGGGTGGCGAGGTCACCGGTGATGGAGGGGCAGATACCTAGTGACCGTTCGCGTCATTACTGACTCCGCGGCCAGCCTGCCCCCAGAGATTGCTGCAGAACTCGATATCACCGTCATTGACCTGCACGTGATGGATAGCGAGGACAAGGGCGGAAAACTGCGCACCACCTCGGGCCTGTCCTCCCTCGAATTGGCCGCGGCCTACGGCCGGGAAATGGAAAAGGCACAGGATGATGGCGTGATCGCCATCCACCTGTCCAAGGAGCTTTCATCTACGTGGTCGGCGGCGGTGGCTGCGGCAGGGGTTTTTCCTGATACGGTGCGCGTTATCGATTCCGGCTCGGCCGGCATGGTCATGGGCGCGGCGGCGATGGCGGCTGCTACCAAGGCGGCACAGGGCGCGGCGCTGGAAGAATGCCACGCGGCGGCGCTCGACAGCATCGAACGCGCGGCTACCTGGGTGTACCTACATTCCATGGAGGATATGCGCCGCTCAGGCCGCATGTCTGCCGCCACCGCCATGTTGTCCACCGCGCTTTTAGCCACCAAGCCGATTATGTCCATCGTGGACGGCAAGCTGGAATTGGTGGGGAAAACCCGCACGCAGACCAAGGCCTTTACCAAGGTGGTAGAGATCATCGCCGCCCGCGCCGCCGGGGAGCCCGCCTTCATCGCCATTCAGCACAACCAGGCCGGCGAAGCGGCAGACAAGCTGCAGGGCCTTTTGCGTGATGCCTTGCCAGAAGGCACGTCCTTTATCACCACGCCCTTAACTGAGGTGTTAGCCGTGCACGCTGGTCCCTCCGCCATCGGGGTTTCTGCGGTATTTAGCTCCTAGTCCCTCGCACGCACGCGCGAAGCTGGCCGGCCTGTGGGCCCCTGATTGTGGATAACCGCCCCGCCTCAGCCCGTTTGGTTGCGTCCCGCAACGACTTATCCACAGCGCCTCCGCCCACATCCCCGCACCGCACGCGGGGGCTTCCTAGCCTGTGAGCTATGGCGTCTCCCAAAATCAGCGAACGACTCCGCGAATTTACCCAACCCACCGGCGAGGAAGAACTCCTCCGCGTCGATTACCCGCGCCCGCGCGTGCGCATCAGCCGCTGGCAGGCGTGCGCGGTAGCCATCATGGTGGTGGTGGGCGTCATTATTTGGCTGGGCCTGAGCTCCCGTAATTCGGATGAGTCCGGCATGCCCGAGCCCGCAGCGATGGGCAGTACCACCGCCGAGCCCAGCGCGGAGGCGAGCGAAATCGTCGTATCCGTCGTCGGCGAGGTTGCAGCGCCCGGCCTGAAGACCCTCGAGCCCGGCGCCCGCGTCGCCGATGCCCTCGCCGCAGCCACACCCCTGCCGGAGGCGGAGACCATGACGCTCAACCAAGCGCAGCGGCTTGCCGATGGCCAGCAGCTCCACATCCTGCCCCAAGGTGCTCCGCCAGACCCCGCGCTTGCCGATGCCCCCACCGCCGCACCCGCCGGCGGCGATAAAGTCAGCCTTAATTCCGCGACCGCCGCCGATCTCATGGATCTCAACGGGGTAGGGGAGGTCACCGCGGAAGCCATCGTCTCCTTCCGCGAAGAGCGCGGGGGATTTAAGGACGTCGAGGAACTCCTCGAGGTCAGCGGGATTGGGCCTGCCAAGTTTGCCAAGCTCAAAGATGACGTGCAGCTGTAGGCAGAAGAGGCCACGCCGCGATGAAAGAACTCCGTCTGCTGCCCGGCGCCCTGACCGCATGGGTGGCGGTCATCGCGGTGCTGGTTTTCGGGCAGGGGTGGGCCGTGGCGTGCATCGGCAGCGTCGTAGGGATATGCCTGCTCGCCCGGCACTGGGGCCAAGCCATCTTTTGCGGCGTGCTCGCCAGCGCCGCCGCCTTCGTTGCCGCGGTGCGGCAGGCGCGTGCGGCCGCTTTCGAGTTCGGCCGCGAGATCACCGGCCGCGTAGTCACCGCGCCGACCCAAACGAGCACCGGCGGCTGGCTCATCCGGCTCGATGTTCCAGGCTATCCCGCGCAGCTTCCGGTCTTTAGCCCCGATCCGCTTAGCGCACCCGCCGGAACGCAGGTCACGGCCGCGGTACAGCTTTCCGAGTCCGATCAACCCGGAGTGGGAACCGTGATAGCCAACGCCTCTCACCTGCGTATCGACGCGCCCCCTTCGGGCCTGGCCGGCTGGGCCGCGCGGGTGGCCGATAACTTCCGCGCGGTCGTACTAGAGGCGGTAGGCCCGAGCAGCCAGGGGCTTATCCCAGGCATGGTGCTTGGCGATACCTCCCTGCAAAGCCCCGCCGAGCGCGATCTCTACATCGATACCGGGCTATCGCACCTCAGCGCAGTGTCTGGTGCCAATGTGGCCATCGTTTGTTCCTTTGCCGCCATCGTCTGCGCCGCGTGCGCGGCCGGACCGCGCACTAGGGTGGCGGTCTCGCTGGCAGCGCTAGCCACCTATGTCGTCTTGGTGGGCCTTGAACCATCGGTGCAGCGCGCGGCGGTCGCCGGGGTAGTAGGCCTGCTCGCGGTGCTGCACTCTTCCACCATGGAACCCATCCACGCGCTCAGCCTCGGCATCCTCACCCTCCTTTTCGTGGATTCGGACCTCGCGGTGCACTTTGGCTTCGCGCTATCGTGCGCGGCGACCTTCGGCATCGTCATGCTAAGCCCGCTTATTTATTCGCAGCTCGCGGTCACCGGCTGGCCCGCCATCTTTCTGCGTGCTATCGCGGTGGCGATTGCCGCCGATATCCTCACCCTGCCGCTTATCGCCCTCATGTCCGGCGAGGTATCCGTCGTCTCGGTCCTCGCCAATGTCTTGGTAGCACCCGCCACCGCGCCCATTACCGTGGTAGGGCTGCTCGCGGCCATCGCCGCGCAGCTAGGCCCCTTGAGCATCGTCGCCGCGGGATTATTAAAACTCATCGAACCCGCAGCGTGGTGGATCAATACCATCGCCCACGGCGTGGCCAGCCTGCCCGTGGTCACCATCACCGCCCACCCGCTCTTTACGCTCCTCGCGTACGGATGGGTCATCGCTGGGCTGCTCTATCATCGGCCGTGGCTAACCTTGGCAGGGGTCATCGCTTGTCTGGGAGTGCTTGCCGCCTAGCGCTAAAATGATGGGCATGCCTCCTGTACACCTCATTCTTGGCGACGATGAATTCCTCACCGAACGCGCCCGCCACACCATCCACAAGGCCGCGGCCGAAGGCGAGGCCACCCGCCCCGAATTGATGACGCTGAAGGCCTCCGAGGTATCCGAGGGCGAAATCTTAGAGGCCACCAGCCCGTCGCTGTTTGGCGATAACCGCGTCATCGTCATCACGGACTGTGAACGTGCCGGGAAAGAGGTAGTCGATATTATCCTGCGCGCCTGCGTCAATCCGGCGCCGGGCATGACCATGGTGGTGGTCTATTCCGTGGCCGCGAAGACGCTGAAGAAAAAGAAGAAGCCGCCCGAGCTAGTGGCGAAGCTGCGCAAGATTGCGGAGGTACACGAGGTCTTTTCGCTCTACCCCAATGAGCTGGGCCAGTGGGCCACCCGCGAGTTCGCCTCCCACGGCGTGCGCCCCACCCCGGATGTCGTGCACGCTGTACTCGACGGCGTCGGCTCCGACCTCCGCGAGCTTGCCTCCGCCATCTCCCAGCTCGTGGCCGATACCGGTGGCAATGTCACGCAGGAAGCGGTGCGTAATTACTACGTCGGCGTGGCCGAGGTAGCCAACTGGGACATTGCCGATGCCGCCGTCGCCGGCCGCGTCGAAGCCGCCGTCTCCACCTGCCGGCGCGCCCTCCAGCTCGGCGCTAGCCCCGTGGCCATCGCCGCGGCCTTGGCCAATAAGGTAGGCGCCGTGGCGCGCCTGTATTCCGCCCGCGGGGACCAGTACACACTTGCCAGCCAAACCGGACTTGCCCCGTATGTGGTAAAAATGACCCAGCCGGTGGCTAGGCGCTGGACTGCCGATGACATCACCGCCGCCGTCATCCTCGTCTCCGAACTGGATGCCGCCGTTAAAGGCCAAGGTGGTGAGCCCGAATTCGCCGTTGAGGCGGCCGTAAAACGAATCGCGGAATTGGCACGTTAAGCTAGAGTCCATGTCTGAGGAACAAGTGCAAGAATTCGCCGGTCGGCTCTTTGACATGGCGCGGGAGGGAAACCCCGATCTCCTGAACTATATTGACCAGGGCGTCAATATCAATCTGGTCAACCAAGACGGCCAGTCTTTTCTCATGCTTGCCGCCTACCACGGCCACGCGGAACTCGTCACCGCGCTGGCAGAGGCCGGCGCCGACGTGAACTTGCTCAATGATCGCGGCCAATCGCCCCTGGCAGGGGCGATCTTCAAAAAAGAAGACGCGGTTGTCGATGCCCTCTTAAACGCCGGTGCCTCCGCCACCGCCGGCCAGCCAACCGCCATCGATACGGCCCGCATGTTTGGCCGCGAGGACCTGCTTGGCCGCCTGGAAGACGAGTCCGCGCAGTGAGCTGGACTTCCTTTTTCACCATCCTCCTGATGAATCTGGTGGGCGTGGCCTCACCGGGCCCGGATATCATCCTGGTCACCCGCTATGCCACCAAGTCGCGCCGCCACGCCATCGCCGCGGCCGCGGGCATTCAAATCGGCGTATTGTTCTGGTGCGGTGCCACCGTCTTTGGCGCGGCCGCCCTCCTGACCGCCTTCCCCGGGATCTTAGGCGCGGTCCAGGCCATCGGCGGTAGCTTCCTCGTCTTCATGGGATGGCGGGCGCTGCGCAGCGGCCTCGAACAGCGCACCAACCCTCCCGTTGATTTGGAGGATGCCGAGGCCAAGCTGGGCCGGCTGCGCCACTCCTTCAAGATGGGGCTGGCAACGAACCTGTCGAACCCGAAGATTGTGCTCTTTCTCGCTGCCATGATCGCCCCGCAGCTGCCGGCATCCCCACCGCTGTGGCTGGCCATCGCGCTGACCCTGGCGCTGGCGCTCTCGGCCTTCGCTTTCTTCCTCGTGGTGGCCATGGTGATTTCTACGAATGCGGTGCGCCGCAAGCTCATCGCCGCGGGCCCGTGGATCGATATCGGATCGGGCCTGTTCTTCATCATTGCCGGACTCGCGCTCGTGGTCGCCGGAGTGCAGCAGCTCGTTACCTAAAGCCCAGGCAGGGTTTCAGGTTCGCCCTCTGCCACCACATCCAGCGCCCACTGGATCCACCGCGCAACCGTCGAGGCCCGCCGCCTCGCCGTGCCAGCGCCCAAGCCGAGTCCTTCTATCGCCGCCGCAATCTCGTGCGCCTCGGCCACCTTCCCTCGCCGCAGGCTTATCTCCAGCGCCTGCCGGAAAACCCGCCGCGCCGCCAACGCGCGCAGCAGGGCAGCGTTGCGCCCATCGCGCCGCGGCTGTGCGATGGCCTTTTCGCCGCGAGGGGTGAGCTGATAGTGACCATCGGCAAGCGCCAGCAGCCCGAGGTAGCAGGCCGCATTGGCGTAATAGTCCGCCTGGCGCAGATGGAAATCGTACTGCTCGGCGATGTCCTCCTTGCTCATCGGCTGCTGCGCGATGATCTCCACGAGGTTGACCACGCGCTCAAAACTATTGGCCTGCGGGAAGGGAATCCCCGCCGGCTCCGGCTCGGCATCGACGGAGCCAATGATGCCCAGCGCATCCTCCACGTTGAGGTGCGAAGCGCTCAAGGCGTAGCGGGCGTGGTCGACCAGCGCGATGCTGCGAAAATCCGCGGGATCGCTGAAATCGTACCGGTACAGGTGGAAAATCCCATTCGAGTAGACCAAAAAGACCGGCACCACGGACTTGGATAGCCATTGCTGGAAGCGCCGGTACGGAAAATACAATTGCCGGATATTGAAGTCCTCGGAGATGTGGTTTTTCGCCTCCACCAGCACCAAATGCTCGAGCGATTCGAAGCCGCCGTCGATTTCCATCTGCGCGCGGTCGACCTTGACTTCCAGCCCCAGATCCGGCACCGGAATCGTCATCTCCAGCGACGACATGCGCCCGGCGACGGTGGCCTGCAATGGTTCGCATCCCAGGAAGTGCTCAAGCATGCCGCTTGCCGATGCCACATTCAACGCCATCGATTCCGAGTTCACGCTTTCGATATCGAGGGTGTCAAGGCCCGCGGGCATGTCTAACGTGCGCACAGAACCCGCCCCGGCGTGGGTGGGTTCCGGGAACCGTTCGTACAGGTCCAACGGCCCAACAAAGTATTCGCTGCGGCTCACTGGGAGAATCCCAAGCCCCAATTCCTTGAAAATCCACGGCCGAGAGGTGGAAAAGTCGTGCTTGGCCATCAGCCGCGGCTCCCGGCCGGAAAGCTCCTTTAGCTCCTTGGTCGTGAGGTAGAAGTACCCTTTTTCTTCCAGCTGCTCGCCACACCCTGAGGCCAGAATGCGCAGCCATCCCCAATCATCGAGGCCAAGCTTTTCGCCCTCGGGGACACCGAACAGCGCGCGAAGCTCCCGCTGTTCCTGTGCGCTCGGTGCTTTACTCATGGCCCACCTCGTAGTTGCGCACGAGCACTTCATCTACTTTGCCGCGGCGCGATCCCACGGAATTGATGGCGCGGGTGGCCGCCACGGTGTCGATGGAAAAATCCGCGTAGAGCTCGCGGATGAACTCCGTGGCGGAATTGGACAGGAGGAACTTCACCCCGCGGGCATCGAGATCATCGCACACCGCCTTCAAGCGCTCTTGCTCCGCGCGGTCAAAACCGCCTTTTTGATAACCGGTAAAGGAACTGGTGACGTTGACCGGGTCATAGGGCGGATCGAAATAGACAAAGTCTCCTTCACCAGCACCTGCCACCGCCGCGGCGAAATCGCCCTGCGTGAAGGTAATGTCATTGTCCCGAAAATACTGGTGGACCCCGCGCAGCGTATCCGCATCACAAATTGTGGGGTTCTTATAACGACCAAAAGGCGCATTGAATTGCCCCGCGGAATTTACCCGGTATAGGCCGTTATAGCAGGTCTTATTCAGATACAGCGTCCGCGCGGCGCGCTCGGTGGCAGAAAGCGCCGCGAACCGTTCCGTATCCCGGTCCACCGCGCGCAGCTGGTAGAAAAAGTCCGCGTCATTCGGATAGGTCGAAACCAGGCTGATGAGCTCGTCGACGCCTTCGCGCACTACCTCATATAAATTAATCAGCTCCGAGTTGAGGTCATTGACCCGCGCAGAGGCCGGGGTGAGCGAAAATAAAACCGCGCCGCCGCCGATGAAGGGTTCATAATAACGCCGCGGCGTCCCAGCGGGCAGGGCGGCGTGAATATGCGGTAAGAGCTGGCG
The DNA here is from genome assembly GCF_058182375.1 of Corynebacterium sp. LaCa_23. NCBI lineage: Bacteria > Bacillati > Actinomycetota > Actinomycetes > Mycobacteriales > Corynebacteriaceae > Corynebacterium > Corynebacterium sp. LaCa_23. The sequence continues at coordinate 1,903,757 of NZ_CP190825.1, read as the reverse complement.
TTTCCCGCCGGCCCATTTCACCAGAGGCTTGACGTTGTTCATTGGTGACTTATCTTAGCCGCCCCCGCAGACACGAACACCATCGCCCTTTCGAACATATTAGCCCATAAAGGTGTACTTCGGCGTGCTGAAGAGTATCGGCCTGCATGGGGAGAGCTGCCTGGGCCCTGCTTCCGGCGCTAGCACCCGCTCGCGGGAGAAGCCCAGCGCCCCTGCCTTCCTGTGCCGCGCGTCCTGCGTGCTCACATGTGCCGGCGCTTCGGCGCAAAATATCCCTGCGGTTGACTGTCTACGGGCCGAGAATTCCGCGTTGACATGCGGGAACCTCAGCGCTTTGTGGTGGTTAGGGAAGCCTAGCAAGGGTCGGTTTTTCTTGGCGGGGAGAAAGACTATAAGGTGAAGAAAAATCTCATGTTTAAGGGGATTGAATAGTTGGGTTTCCCACGGGGTCGTGGGAAAGAGGGGAGAGAGTATGCCGCGCATTTCAGAAATCCGCGTCGCAGCACTGCGGCTCGTCATTGACCACGGGTATGACGGGTTCACCATGGAAACGCTTGCACAAGACGTAGGGATATCGCGGCGCACCCTTTTTAACTACGTCAAGGATAAGGAATCGGCGGTTCTGGGCCCGGAGGTTTCGGAAAAGTTCGACCAGCAATTGCAGAACTTCGCCGCTGGCCTGCCCACGGGTAGCCTGCGGGAGGATTCTGCGATCATGGCGAATGCGGAATTTGATCACGCCGTGGGCAACGATCATTTCCCGGAGATTTCCCAATTGACCGCCCAGGCGCTTTCCCAAGACGGGAAGTTGTTGTCCATGTATTGGCGCCGAAACGAGCGCGTCATGATGCACATCCGCCGGGCATTGCAAGCGCGCGAAGGGTGGAAGGCCTCGGATCCTAGGCTCATTCCGACGGTCAATATCATCCACACGCAGTTTCAAACCGCCATCCAGACTTTCGTGGAAACCCATGGCCGGACATCCTTATCGGTGGCCTATGCGGATGCGGGCAAGATCTTCGAGGCCTACTTCGACGATGACCTAGCCTAGGTCCATCCGACGCAACAAAACCGGCGCAATAAAAATCCCCCAAACAAGCCGCTGCACACAGGCAGCGCTTTGCTCGGGGGAGACAAGAAGGCTAGTTACTAGTCCATCTTGTTGAAGGCGGTGGCCAAACCGGACTTCTTGTTGGCAGCAGCGTTGCGGTGGAAGACGCCCTTGGAAACGGACTTATCCAGCGCACGGGAAGCAACGCGCAGCTGCTTTTCTGCTGCAGCCTTGTCGCCAGCCTCTACGGCCGCACGGAACTTGCGGATCTCGGTGCGAACCGCAGAACGCACGCTCTTGTTGCGCTGACGAGACTTCTCGTTGGTCAGAACGCGCTTCTGCTTGGACTTGATATTAGCCATGAAAATACCTCTTGATAATCGAAGATGATTGATTCAGAAACAAACCCGCCGGACGTGTCCCGCGAAGCCCCTCGCTAAGAACGAGGAGAGCGCTCGGCGCTGGTATTCGAAGAGCGGACCCAAGGTCCTGCCCGCCCCGACCAACGCGCCCGGAAAGTAAGTAACTTGCACATAATAGCAGCGCAACCGCGCACCAGCCAAGTCTGCGGGCGCCGCGCCGCTGAACTACGCCCAGTGATAGCGCGAGCGCAAGCGGTTGGCAATCCGTTCGAACCTGCGTTCTGGAAAAAGGATGCCCTGGCGGCGCACCTGCTCCTCGGAAACCTCCAATAAACGGTCCAAGCGCACCCAGCAATTGCGCCCAGAGGCGTCCCATTCGCCGCAACCGATTTCGAGCCAGGCATCGTCAAGCGCATGCTCCGGATTGGCGGAAATGAGCAGGCCCGTCACGGTGGTGCGGGTGCGCCCGACCACCAAGATTGCGCGCTCGCGGGGAGGGGACTGCTTGCCTTCCGAAGGCGTCCACACCCACACCACCTCGCCGGAATCGGCCTGGCCATCCATATCGGGGGAGAAGAAGATGGAGCGGGGGTGCGCCGCGGTGGCCTCGACCTGGATGGAGGCGGCCTTGCGCGGCTCGTGGCTCTGGGTGGACCTGTCCAGCCCTAACTGGGAGTTGATGCGGTTGAGGCCGGAGTCCACGGGCTCGCGCTCGCTGATTCCGAGCGCCTCGCGCAGACGGGTGAGCATGCCGGAATTCATGTCGACTATTGTAGACGTATGTCTGAAAACTTTGCGGCCACGACGTTTACGGATCCCTCCCGGATCCGTAACTTCTGCATTATTGCTCACATCGACCACGGAAAGTCGACGCTGGCAGACCGCATCCTGCAGCTATCCAAGGTGGTTGCGGAGCGCGATATGCGTGACCAGTTCCTCGATAACATGGATATCGAGCGCGAACGCGGCATTACTATTAAGGCGCAGAACGTGCGCCTGCCGTGGGTGCCGCAATCGGGGGCATCGGCAGGCGAGCAGATCGTCATGCAGATGATCGATACTCCCGGCCACGTGGACTTTACCTACGAGGTCTCCCGCGCGCTCGAGGCGTGTGAGGGCGCCATCCTGCTTGTCGATGCCGCCCAAGGTATCGAAGCCCAAACCCTCGCCAACCTGTACTTGGCGATGGAAAATGACCTGGAAATCATCCCGGTGCTCAATAAGATCGACCTTCCCGCGGCGGACCCGGATAAGTACGCGCTGGAAATCGCCAATATCATCGGCTGCGAGCCCGAGGAAGTGCTGAAGGTATCGGGCAAGACCGGCGAAGGCGTGGTTGAGCTGCTCGATAAGGTCTGCGAGTTGGTGCCGCCGCCTTCCTCGGAGAATGCGCCCGATGCGCCCGCGCGCGCGATGATTTTTGACTCCGTCTATGACACGTACCGCGGCGTGGTGACCTATATCCGCATGGTGGACGGCAAGCTCACTCCGCGCCAGAAGGTGACGATGATGTCCACCAACGTCAACCACGAGCTGCTGGAAATCGGCATCGTCTCGCCCACGATGCAAAAGTGCGAGGGATTGGGCCCCGGCGAGGTGGGCTACCTCATTACCGGCGTGAAGGACGTGCGCGAGACCAAGGTGGGCGATACCGTCACCTGGTCCCACGGCGGCGCCGAAACCCCGCTCAAGGGCTACAAGGACCCTGAGCCGATGGTCTATTCCGGGCTTTTCCCCATCTCCCAGGCCGATTTCCCCGACCTGCGTGATGCGCTGGAAAAGCTGCAGCTTAACGATGCCTCCTTGACCTTCGAGCCCGAGACCTCCGTCGCCCTTGGCTTCGGCTTCCGCTGTGGTTTCTTGGGCCTGCTGCACATGGAAATCACCCGCGACCGTCTGGAGCGCGAGTTCGGTCTCGACCTGATTTCTACCGCCCCGTCCGTGACCTACCGCGTGGTGGGAGAAGACGGCGAGGAAAGCTGGGTTCACAACCCTTCAGATTGGCCGGAAGGCAAGCTCAACGAGGTCTACGAGCCCATTGTCTCCATGACCGTCATCGTGCCCGAGCAGTTCGTCGGCCCGACCATGGAGCTCTGCCAATCCAAGCGCGGCCAGATGGGTGGGATGGATTACCTGTCCGAAGACCGCGTGGAGCTGCGCTACACCATGCCCTTGGGTGAGATCATCTTCGACTTCTTCGACATGTTGAAATCCCGCACCAAGGGTTACGCCTCGCTCAACTACGAGGAGGCCGGCGAGCAACAATCGGACCTAGTCAAAGTGGATATCCTCCTCAACGGTGACCCGGTCGATGCCTTCTCCGCCATTATCCACCGCGATTCCGCCCAGTGGTACGGCAATAAGATGACCAAGAAGCTAAAGGAATTGATTCCACGCCAGCAATTCGAGGTCCCCGTCCAGGCGGCCATTGGTACCAAGGTTATCGCCCGCGAAAACATCCGCGCCATGCGCAAGGACGTGCTGGCCAAGTGCTACGGCGGCGATATCTCGCGTAAGCGCAAGCTGCTGGAAAAGCAGAAGGCGGGTAAAAAGCGCATGAAGACCTTGGGCTCCGTGTCGGTGCCGCAGGAGGCCTTCGTGGCGGCGCTGTCGACCGACGGGGACGACTAAGCACTGGAAAGCGCAGCGTAATAGTACCTTAACTTTCAGTTAACAATCTCCGCGGTGGCCGCCGCCTAAAAGCGAGGCTGAGCTGCACCTATAGGGCATTCCTGAGACTAGGAATGCCCTTTTTGAGTATTTGCGGTTTATGGGTGGGCGGCGTTTAATTTCGAGTCGAAAGCGACCGATGACTCTTCGGCGAGCCACAGCCACTTTCTCCCTCTTTGTTTCACTCGACTTAAGGCGGAAAATAAGATGAAGCTTCGCTCTCGCGCTGTGGCAGTGTGCGCCGCAGCCGCTGCCACAACTTCCTTGGTCCCCGGTATCGCACAGGCCGAAACCAAGACCCCCATCGATCACGTCGTGGTCATTTACTCCGAAAACATTTCCTTCGACCACTACTTCGGCACCTACCCACACGCCGCAAATAACGACGACGAGAAACTCCAGGGCAGCGAGAAGCCCGCCCCCAAATTCATCGCCAAGGACGATACCCCGCGGGCAGAAAACCTCGAAAATACTGACCTGCTGGGGGAGAAGAACCCCAACTCCATCAAGCCCTTCCGCATCGCTCCCGAACACGCCGTGACCACGGACCAGAACCACCACTACGCCGATGAGCAGGAAGCCTACAACGGCGGCAAGATGGACAAGTTCCCGGAGACGGTGTCCACGGACATCGATAAGTATGGCGAAGGCTCGTACGCCACCCCCGGCATGACCATGGGATACTACGACGGCAATACCGTGACCGGCATGTGGAACTACGCGCAGAACTTTGCGCTGAATGACAACAGCTTTTCCACCATCTTCGGGCCCTCCACCCCGGGAGCGCTGAACCTGATTTCCGGCACCGTCGCCGATGCCACCATGCACGACCCAGCCACGGGCGACCAGCAAAAAATCGAAGATGGCAAGAACCACGCCCTGGCCGGCGTATCCGAGGACGGCAGCACCGCCACCGTCGTGGGCGACCCGGACCCGCTTTTCGATGACTGCTCCAATAAGTCCTCCGCCGGTACCAACCAAGTTACCGCGATGCACTCCAAGAACATCGGTGACCAGCTCAATGATAAGGACGTCACCTGGGGCTGGTTCCAAGGCGGATTCCGCCCCACCGATGAGGCGACGAAGGACTCCCGCGCCCGCTGCGGTTCTTCGCACACCACGCTGACCGGCCAGAACCAGACGGATTACAACCCGCACCACGAGCCGTTCCAGTACTACGCCTCTACCGCCAACCCGCACCACCTGGCCCCGTCCAGCGATGACATGATTGGCAAGACCGACCAGGCAAACCACCAGTACGACCTCGCGGACTTCGATACCGCCATCGAGCAGGGCAACCTGCCCTCCGTGTCCTTCCTCAAAGCCGCCAACTACCAGGATGGCCACGCCGGCTACTCCAACCCCCTGGATGAGCAGGCGTTTATCACTCACTACATCAACGAGCTGCAGAACTCCCCGGAGTGGGATTCCACCGCAGTCGTCATCGCCTACGACGATTCCGATGGCTGGTACGACCACAAGGCGCCGGAAATCCTTAATGGTTCCGCCGACCCGCACCAGGATAAGGAAATCTGCACCGCCGCTGCCGCAAAGGTAGGCATCAAGGGCGATAAGAACGGCCAGTGCGGACCCGGCACCCGCCAGCCGCTGCTGGTTGTATCCCCCTACGCCAAGACCAACCACATCGATTCCACCTATACCGAGCAGACCTCGGTGACCAAGTTCATCCAGGACAACTGGGGCCTTGGCCGCCTGGGCGGCGATTCCTTCGATGACCGCGCGGGTGAGCTCACCGGCATGTTCGACTTCGCCGCCGCGGAGAAGGCCCCGAAGCTCTTCCTCAACGAAACCGATGGCACGGTGGCGGAGGATTACAGCTCCGTCGAGCGCGTCGACGACACCTCGCGCGCTGGCACCAACCTGAAGCCGGTTGTCGATGGCATGAATGACACCAAGGTTACCGAGCAGGGCGTTCCTGCCGTGACCACGCTGGATAAGGCCCAGCAGCCGGACACCAACCACGCCGCATCCGGTTCCTCCAAGGCAGGCATCATCGGCATCCTCGCCGCACTGGGCATCGCCGCCGGCATCATCGGCTGGTTCATGAGCGGCCACCCCGGCCTTGATTTGAAGAACCTGCCATTCTAATTTATGAAGATTTCCCGTTTCGCCACCGCATTCGCGCTCGCCGTTGGGCTTTCCATCCCGCAAACGGCTGCCCAGGCGAGGCTCGCCGGGCACAGCGACGAGCAACCCACGCGCGAGCTCGCCGTGCGCGATGTGTATTCCTGCCCGGCGCCAGAGGACGTGCAGGGTGAGGCGAAATGGAAGATCAATAACACCACCGGGCTCGCCCTCACGGTCTACGTTTCCGATGACAAGGGCAATGCCTACCAGGTGCTCGAGCGCGTCGGCACTCCCGCTGTCCGCGAGTGGAACCCGCAGCTAGAGGATGGAACCTACCACCTGACCTGCGTATTTCACAACGATTCCGCAGTGGAGTCGGATGCCTTCACGGTAACGGGGTCCACGGTGAGCAACGCGCCCAAGATGGTTCCCATTACGGATCACGAGGTCGCCGCGGTGTCCATCAAGCAGGCAGAAAACCAGAAAGAGCGCATGCCGGAGCTGCAAAAGCGCGCGCATGCGCTTGCCGATGCCACCTCCTCCTCCCGCTCCGCCGCCAAAGCCGCCTACCTCGACTACCTGGAGTATTACCGTTCCTTCGACGATTCCAGCGCGGAGTGGCCGGGCCCGGATTTGGAGGGTTACGAAGACATCGAGCGCATCCTGTGGTCCAATCGCCCGCCTAGCGATGCCGCCCTGCCCGCCACCGCGCTTGCCGATGCCACCGATAAAACCGCCCACGCCCTCGATACCGCCCATTTCGCCATCCCCGCCCCGGATTATGGGCTGCGCGCGCATGAGGTGATGGAGGAGTTCGAACGTTTTGATTTGCGCGGCGAGCGCGATTTCGGCGCCCATGCCCTGCCTGCCGCCCTGCGCGGGGTTATTACATCGACGCGGATGACGATGGATCCCGTGCGCTCTTTGGTCGAGGATCGCGGTTTAGACACCGCTCCCATCTATGATCAGCTCGCGGACTTGGACGCCCTTGCTGAGGAATTCGACGATAAATACGGTGGTGCGTCTAGCGTCGCTTTTGCGGACTGGCCGCAGGAGGACCGCTTGCGCTTGCAGGCGGGCGTCGCCAAGGCGAATGAGCTGCTCGCCCCGGTTGCCACCATGACCGTTATCCGGAGGATGAACTAGTGCCGTGCCCGTTTAACTTTTCCCGACGCTCCTTTTTGTCTGGCCTCGCCGCCTCCGCGGCCGTCGGCGCAGCCTCGGGAGCAGGAGCCGAGCCCACCTCGCTTCCGCTGGAATCCACCGATTCACTGGATCGCCCGGGCGCGCTGGATTTTCACGGCGAACACCAGCAAGGCATCATCAATCCCCCGCAGAAGTACTCGGAAATAGTGGCGCTGGACGTGCAGGTCAAGACAAAAGCCCGTTTGGACAAGCTCCTGCGCACGCTAAGTGAGAGGGCGCGCATCTTAACCGCAGGTGGCACTCCCGCGCCCGATGGCATTGCTTACCCTGCAATGGATTCGGGCGAGCTGGGCCCAGAGCTGCCGGCCGATCACTTATCCATCACCCTCGCGGTGGGCGATTCGCTTTTCGATGACCGCTTCGGCCTTGCCGCCCACAAGCCCGCCCACCTGCGCGCGATGGAAGCATTTGCCGATGACTCCCTGCAAGAAGAAATGTGCCACGGTGACTTAGCCTTGCAGATTTGCGCCGATGAACGCGATACCGTTCTCCACGCGCTGCGCGATATCTTGCGACATACGCGCGGCGATGTGGCGGTGCGCTGGCGGCAAAATGGTTATATGAATTCCCCGCGGCCATCGGGCACGCAGCGCAATCATTTGGGGTTTAAGGATGGCATCGTCAATCCTGACCCCGATGACTACGATTCGCTCGTATGGGCCGGTTCGGATGAGCCTGCCTGGGCCGCGGGCGGTAGCTATATGGCGGTTCGGCTTATTGCCATGTACACCGAGTTTTGGGATCGCATTTCCATCGCCGAGCAGGAGCAAATCTTCGGCCGCGACCGCGCAACGGGCGGCCCGCTATCGGGCGGCGGCGAGCACGCCGAGCCGGATTACCTCGATGACGCCACTGGCGATGTCATTCCCACCGATGCCCACATCCGCCTGGCCAACCCCCGCACCCCAGAAACCGCTGACCAACTTATGCTGCGCCGCGCTTATAATTACGACAACGGCGTGCGCGATAATGGCACCCTCGACGTGGGGCTGGTCTTCATCTCCTTCCAACAGGACCTGGAACGACAATTCATTACGGTGCAAAAACGCCTCGAAGGCGAACCGCTGGCTGATTATATCCGCCCCTACGGCGGCGGCTACTTCTATGCGCTTCCCGGCATCACCAATGAATCCGATTATTTCGGCCGCAGCCTCCTCGAAGCCTAAAACCTCCTACCCAGCTAGCCACTGGTCGCTCGCGAACATCTATCACCGCGCCAAGGCCCTGACTTAGCACCCAGCGATGGAGGCACACCACAAGGCACCGTCGGCACAGGGTCTCCGGGTGCACCGTTCTCCCGGCACAAAGATCCCAGGGCCCCTAGATCCCATGGTGGCCGAGTCTCTTGGCATTCGGTTCCCACGGTGCACAAGCCTTACGGCGCACGGGTCTCACAGCATACGGGCCACAGGGTAGAAGGCTTATGGCATGCCAAACCGGCAACCGCTAAACCAGCGGTTGCTATCGGCGGCAATGAGAAGAGCAACGGTAGGAAAAGGTGCCACTTACTTAGGAACCGCAGAACTGCTCGGGCCCGGCTCAATCGAATTAAGTAAAGGCGGCACCTAGCTGGGCGGCGAGGCCCAGGGCGGAAGCCATTCGATGCGGCCGCGGTGTCGATGCAGGCGGCCGCGCACCGGCGGGGCGTGCGGGTCATCGTCGTTGACGCCGTTGTGGTAGGGGCAAGCAATGGTCAGGTTGTCCATATTCGTCTCGCCGCCGTGCTTCCACGCCTGGAGATGGTGGACTTGGCATTTATCGGCCGGATAATTGCACTCCGCCCACGGGCAGGAGGGGTTTTCGGCAGCGGCCATCAGCCGCTGCTTTTCAGAGGCGAACCGCGAGGTCCTATAGAGGTTGACCGGGCCCTCGAAGGGATGGATGAGGGTGACAAGTCCAACCTCGGCAAGCTTTTTCTCCACCAACTTGGCCCCGGAAATTTCGGCACCGTTGGTCATCTGCAGCGTGACCTCTTCGCCGCCACCATTTAATATCTCATCCAGCTCATCGAGGTGGATGACGATATTGGTGCTAGCCACCGGGCGCGTGGCACCACCGCGGAAGAAGATGCGGTCGACGGCCTCGAGCGGGGAATCCTCCCCAATGGTGGAGTGCAGGTCGGCGATGAAATCGGAATCTCCAGTAATAGACAGCGTGGAGGGCCCGCCTTTGCGCCGGGTCATGCGCACCCCGCGCTGGGGCTGGCGGGGAGGATACATTTCCTTGAGCCGAGTGCGCGCCAGCTTGTCGATGTCCCCCGAAGTTCCACACAACTCTGCCCGCAGCGCCCACGCATCCCGCTTCGTCTTGGTGCGGGAGACGTATTTTTCAATCAACTTGAGCGTGGTTAAGCAGTGCTTCGTCGCCCGGCACGTGCGCTGGCGGCGGGTAAAGGAGGTGGGGCCGAAGTAGGCATCGGCAAGCAGCAGCAATTCGCGCGATTCCTGCCGGGAAATGCCAAGCCGCCGCAGGTCCGCCTCGGCAAGGCCGAAGACCTCGCCGAGAAGCTCCATCGGCGAGGTTAATTGGCGGGCGTAGTCTTGCAAGCGGGTCATGCCTGCGAGGTTAAGCCACCGTCCACCCGCGGGAAAGCCTGCGTCGCCCCGCCTGTGGATAACTCGCCCCACGCGTCACACCTGACGCCTCGACGCCCATTCACCCTGTGGATAACCTGCGGTATTGTCGAATACGACAGCGAGTAAAGGAGCCCACATGACTGATCCCACGAAAATTGTCCGCCCCAACCACCCCGGACGTAAGTCCGTCCCGCGCCAGGCGCAGGAGTTGCCGCCGCTGCCGGTGACAAGGGCGCGCATCGGTAAGCAACCGGCGACGGAGATTTTTCAGGACATGGGCGAAAACATGGTGGAGGACCTGCAAGAAATTCGCCGCGATTTGCACCGCCACCCGGAAATCGGGCTGCACCTGCCGCGCACCCAGCAAAAGGTCCTTGAGGCGCTTGAGGGCCTGCCTCTGGAGATCCATGTGGGGCAGGACCTTAGCTCCGTGGTGGCGGTGCTGCGCGGTGGCAAGCGCGGCGAGCGGCCGGTTTCGGTGCTGCTGCGCGCGGACATGGACGCGCTGGAGGTGCATGAGCAGACCGGCAGTCCCTTTGCGTCGATCAACGAATACATGCACGCCTGCGGCCACGACCTGCATACCGCGGGGCTGATTGGGGCCGCGCGCATGCTGTGTGAGCACAGTGAGGAGCTGCATGGCGATGTCACCTTTATGTTCCAGCCCGGCGAGGAAGGCCCGGGCGGTGCGCAGCCGATGATCGAGGAGGGCGTGCTTGATGCCGCTGGCCGACGCCCAATCGCCGCCTACGGCCTGCACGTGGGCCCGCAGGACCGGGGTACGTTCCACTATGTTCCCGGGCCGATGATGGCAAGCTCGTCCAACCTGACCATTACGGTGCTGGGCAAGGGCGGGCACGGGTCCCGCCCGCACGATGCCATCGACCCCGTCGCGGCGCTGGCGGAAATCCAGATGGCACTGCAGACCGCGCTGACGCGCCGCTTCGACGCGCTGGAGCCCATCGTGATCACCGTGACCAACCTATGGGCGGGCAATGGTGCGTATAACGCCATTCCGGATCGCGCGGCGCTGGGGGCGACGGTGCGCGTGCTTCGCGATGAAAAGATCGACGCCGTCCGCCAAATGATCACCGAGGTCTCTAGCTCGGTGGCTGCCTCACACCGGTGCACCGCGCAGGTGGATTTCGAGGTGTTGTATCCCACGACCAAGACGAACCCGCGGGAGAACCAATTCGCTGCCACGCTGTGGGGGCAGATGTTTGGCGCGGAAAACATGCAGCCCTTCGAGGCCCCTATGATGGCGTCCGAGGACTTCGGCTATGTCCTTTCCCAAGTGCCGGGCACGTTTATGTGGATGGGCACGGCCAACCCTTCGACGCCCGAAAACCAGCGCGAGTGGAATCACTCGCCGATGATGCGTTTTGATGACTCCGTGCTCGGCATGCAAGCGGCGGCGCTCGCCGCCGTGGCTTTCGAGCGACTGGCCACCGAAAACGAGCACCCTTCCGCGCAGACCAAGGCCATGCGCGAGGCCGCCGGCGTGCAGAAATAATGTTAATGTCGGCGGATAACGGCAGAGCCGAGGCCGATGAGCGCGATGGCGCCGACAATGATGGAGGCTACCGGCCAGTACTGCGGGAAGTACTTGAGCGTATAGCCGAAGACCTGGCCGTCATCGAAGCGCCGCGCCAAGGCGAAGGGCATCCACCACAGCTTGCTTACTGCGAGCACCGCGCCCAGTACACCGGCGATGATCCGCCCGCGCCCGCGTAGAAATAAACTGGCAGCCACGAGTACGATGCCGACGATGGTGAGTGCGAAGAGCAGGGGAGTGTTCGTGCTAAGCGGCGATCCGCGCAATAAGAATTCGTGGTCAATCTCGTGCTGCTCTATGAGGGTGTAGCCGTCGAGGACGACGTCGCTGGGAAGACCCATTACTTCTCCTCCTCTGGGTCGTAGCCATCGGACCATTCGCCGGTTTCGAAGTCATAATCGACGTTTCGACCTTCTTCGTCCGTGCGCTGGTACCACTCAGTGTAGCGGTCTGCGGCGGAATCGAAGTCATGGCCGGCCCCGCGGCCGTCTTCGGCGTGCTGGACGGAGAACTCGAATTCATCGCCATGCTCTGCGATGCCGCGCATGACCGCATTGTCCATCGCCGAACGAGCATAGGTGCGGCGGATAAACATCGGATCAGAGCGCAGATCCTTGATGAACGCCACCATCATGGTCAACAGCACGAGGCAGAAGGGCAGCGCTGCCAGGATGGTGAGGTTTTGCAGGCCCGTGAGCACGTCTTCGCCGCCGGTCAACAGCATGACGATGGCAATTCCCATCATGCACAGGCCCCAAAAGATGACGATGAGCTTATTCGGGGTTGGATCGCCCTTGGAGGACATGGTGCCCATGACCACGGATGCGGAGTCAGCCGAGGTGACAAAGAAGACCGCGAGGATGACCAAAAGGATAAAGGGGGTGATGGTGCCAAGGGGAAGATCCTGGAACATCGAAAAGAGCACCTGTTCATTGGAGGATTCACCGTCGATGCCCTCTACGCCATCTCGGCTGAAGGTAATGGCGGTGCCGCCAAAGATGGTAAAAGCCAGCGCCAAAATGGCGGTGGGGGCGAAAATGGTCACGGCGGCGAATTCGCGAATGGTGCGGCCGCGGGAGATGCGGGCGACGAACATGCCAACAAACGGCGTCCACGCAATCCACCAGGCCCAGTAAAACGCCGTCCAGTAAGACTGGAATTCTATGGTCTCATCGCCCCAGGACAGCCCCTTGGCCATCATGGGCAGGAATTGATCGATATAGGTCACGATGCCCGAAGGAATCAGGTTCAGCAGCAATAGGGTGGGCCCGACCAAGAAGACGAAGGCAATAAGTCCCAAGGCCAAGGTGATATTGAAATTGGACAGATAGCGCACGCCGCGCGCGACGCCGGAGACCGCGGAGATAATAAACGCGCAGCCTAACACGGCGATGACGATGATGAGCGCGGAATTGGTCATGGGGCCCGCGCCGCGAATGATACTGACACCCTGGCCGATTTGAATAGCAGAAAGCCCCAAGGTAGCGGCGGTGCCGAAGAGGGTGGCGATAAGCGCCATGACATCGATAAGCTTGCCCAGCGGGCCGTCCGTGGCACGGGAGCCGAAGAGCGGCTGGAAGATGGAAGAAATGAGGGGAACGCGCCCGCGCCGGTAGGAGGAATAGGCAATGGCCGCGCCGACTAAGGCGTAGGCCGCCCATGGGGAAATGCCCCAGTGGAAGTGCGACTGGGCCATTGCCTGGTGCAGTGCCTCGACGGAGCTGCCATTATCCACGGTGTGCGGGGGAGGGCTGAGGTAGTGCGATAGCGGCTCGGATGGGCCGTAGAAGAAGATGCCGACGCCGATGCCGGCGCCAAACATCATCGCTACCCAGCTGAAGTAGCTGAATTCGGGCGTTTCCGTATCCGTGCCAAGCTTGATGCGGCCGAGGCGGGAGAACCCGATATAGGCCATGGTCACGGTGGCTAGCAGCATCGTGATATTGAGCAACCATCCGGTATTGGTGATGGCCCAGTTAAAGGCAGTGGAGGAGGCGGCGGCCAGGTTATCGGGCATGGTAATGCCCCACATAATGAAGGCCACGATGAGGAAGGCGGTGATGGAAAATAACGATTTATCCAGGCCGAAGCGGTTGCGTTGGTCCTCAACGCTGATGCCAGGCACCAGCCCGGGGTGCATATTGTGCGGGTAGAGCCCGACGGCGCTGCCCTTATCGTGCGGTTCGAGGGAGCGCTTGTAGGCGCGGGAGGAAGAAGTCACGGTGTCCTTAGATCGGCGGGGTCCGACCTAATTGTTCAGCACCACAGCGCATTCCACAAGCTAGCGCGGTTGGGCATGCGCGGCGTGAATCTGCTTGACGATGCCATCTAGCTCCTCCCTGCTTGCCATCCTGAACGGGTGCGTGGAGCAATAGTCGAGCAAGAAATAGCCCGCGTGCTGGATGGCGATGTGCCGCTGCCACAATTCTCGCGCGGTGGCGGGGTTATCGGCGGCGAGGGATTGGATGGCGCGGCGCTCGGATAGCAGCTCGTATTGCAGGTCGCGGCGGCTGGCGAGGACCTCTTCGGGAGTATTGATAAACAGGAGCCCGAGCAGGGTGGACATGGATTCCATGGCGCGGGTTTGCAGGCGGTGCTGGTTCCGGACGGGCGCGGAGCGCTGCCAGAACCACAGCACGATGGTGGCCACGATGATGGAGATGAGGACCTCGCTGATGCGCGCCTGGATGGTGGGCCAGAGGGGGCGCTGCGCGGAATTGCCCATCAGCAGCGCGAGCGGGGTGGAGAAGATGACGCAGATGGCGTAGTTCTTGGCCACGAAAATCTCCGCGCAGAATTGGCAGGCGGCGAGGGCTAGCAGCAGGCTCCACCCGGACACGCCGAAGTAGTGGAAGATAGAAAACAGCATGACGCCGACGATGGAACCGGCCATGCGGTGGATGCCGCGGACGGTGCCGGCAACGTGGTCTGGTCCCCACTGCAGCATGAGGAAGGCGGAGACCACGCCCCAGTCTGGGCGGTCAAAACCTAAAGACAGGCTGACCATCGTGGTGATGGCGGCGGAGACCACGATCTTTTGTGTGGTCACCATGGCATGCGAGTCCCGCACCGCGGCGCGGTAGATGCGGTAGCGCCCGGTGGGGCGGGTGTGCGGGATGGCGGTGCGGTGCGGATCCACATCGGTGGCGTAATCGGTCAGCAGATCCGAAGAAGATCCCAAATCCAGCGCGCGGTTATGCGCGACGATGCGCCTTTGGGCCTGCAAGGTGCGATCCACCAGGCCCGCGGCGGCGGAGTTGATGATGCGGCCACCGCGGATAATGCCGGCATCGGCAAGCGCTTGCCAGGCCGTCGACAGCGCCGTTTGGGCCTGGTGGTGGCGCGCGAGGGAATCGTCCTCGCCGGAGACAAACGCCGCGGTGGCCTTTTCCAAGCCGGCGACGGCGCGGCGCTCGGGGCCGTGCACATCAATGAGCGCGGGCGCCATGCCCAGAATCAGGCTGGCCAGCACGCCCGTTAGGGACCAGAAGAACAGCTGGCCGACGCTCGTATCCGTCCGCGCCAGCATCACCGAACCGCCGCCGACCAAGACGAGGAAGAAGGCGCCCGGCGGCGGCAGGCGCAGCGCGTTCTGGGTAAAACCGCAGAGCGCGGCGAGCAAGAGGGAATAGAATCCGGCGAGCAGCAGCCACCAGTGCCCGTGCCCGGGGACGAAAATGAGGTGGCCGACCAGCACGCCCACGGTCGCCACGGTGGTCAGGGCCAGGCCCGCGGTGAGGATGACGCGGGGCCGGGTGCGAAAGGGGTGGCCCTCGCCGAAAATCACGGCAAAGGCGCCGGTGGCCAGCAGCAGGATGGCGTAGTCGTGGCCGGTGAGCAGGGCGAAGGCGCCGGGAAGCAGCAGCGCCAAGGCCGCGCGCAGGGCACCGGGCCAGCGCACGGAGGCGGTATTAAAAGCGGTCAGCAACTGGGTGGTGCTGGGGCGTTGCGGGATAGGGTGGTCGGTGCTCACGAGCCTGCGGGACTCCTTTCGTTAGAAACTTCTACCGCAACCACCCTACGCTGCGCGAGCTTATTGCCCAGCGGCGGCGATGAGCCGGCGGGTGTAGTCGCTCTTGGGCTTCGACCACACGCGCTCGGTGGGCCCGTGTTCGACGAGCTCGCCGCGGTTGAGCACGGCGACCCTATCGCAGAGCCCGCGCACCACGGAGAGGTCGTGGGTGACAAAAAGCAGGGTCAGCCCGCGGTCCTCGATGAGGCGGGCGAGCAATTCCAGCACCTGGGCTTGCACGGACATGTCGAGGGCGGAGACGGCTTCATCGGCAAGCAGGATATCCGGCTCGCCGCACAGCGCGCGGGCGATGGAGATGCGTTGGCGCTGCCCGCCGGAAAACTCGTGGGGAAAGCGGTCGAGCGCCTTGCCGGACATGCCCACCTCTTCCAACGCGGCGGCGGCGCGCTCGCGCTGCTCGGACTTGGGCAGGCGCCCGGGCATGGCCTCGGCGATGGATTTCCAAATTTTTAGCCGCGGGTTCAGCGAACCTTGCGGGTCTTGGAAGACCATTTGCACGCGCCCGTCCACGGTGCTAGTTCCAGAGGTGGGGGCATCTAGCCCCGCCACGATCTTCAGCAGGCTGGTTTTGCCGGAACCGGAGCCACCGACGATGCCGAGCCGCTCGCCGCGGCGCACGCGGAGATCGATCCCCGCCAGCGCGGCCTGGGAGCCATGCTGCTTGCCGATGCCCTCCAGCACCACCACTTCCTTCTCCCCACCCGCCGGGGCAAGGGCGAAGTTGGGCGGCTGCGAGGCCGAGACCAGTTCTTGGGTATAGGCGTGGCGCGGCTGAGTGAGCACGCGCTCGGTGCGGCCTTCCTCCACGATGTAACCATCGCGCATGACCAGCACCCGCGGGCACATGCGCTGGATGACGTTGAGGTCGTGGGTGATAAAAAGCAGGGCGGTGCCGCGTTGTTCGGTCACGCGCTCAATGACGCGGAGGACCCCGTCTTGCGTGGTGGCATCGAGGGCTGTGGTGGGCTCGTCGCAGATGAGTATGTCGGGGCTTCCCGCCATGGCCATGGCTAAGAGCACGCGCTGGCGCTGCCCGCCGGATAGCTGGTGGGGAAAGCGCGAGGCGAGCCCGGCGTCGAGGTCGACTTCTTCTAGGGCCGCGGCGATATCGTACGCGCCGGCATGAGTGAGCTGGGTGCTAATGCGCATCAAGGGATCCAGTGCGCTCATGGGTTCTTGGAAGACCATGGCCATGGTTTTTCCGCGCAACGGGCGGATGGCGGAATCCCGCGCGCCGATGATCTGATGATCGGCCACGGTGACCTCGCCGGTGGCGGAAATGCCCGTGGGCAGCAGGCCCATGATGGATAGCGCGGTCAGTGATTTACCGGAGCCGGATTCGCCGATGATCCCGAGTTTTTCGCCAGCCTCGAGCTCGAAGCTAATCGGGCCGACGAGGGAGGATTCAGAGGCGCTGAGGCTGAGATCGCGCACGCTTAAAAGGCTCATCGCGTGGCTCCTTTCATACGGGGGTCGAGGGCGTCACGGAGGGCATCGCCAAGCAGGTTAAAGCCCAAGACCGTGGCGGCGATGGCGAGGCCCGGCCACAGGGCCTGGAGGGGATCGGTGCTCAGCAGCGACTGGGCATCCTGCAGCATGCGGCCCCACGAGGCAGCAGGGGGAGGGGTGCCCAAACCGAGGTAGGACAGGCCCGCCTCCGCGAGGATGGCGAGGGCAAAATACACCGAAGCCTGGACGATGATAAGGCCCGCGATATTCGGCAGCACGTGGCGCACCGCAACCTTCCATCCCGGCACAGCGGAGATGCGGGCGGAGGCGATATAGTCCTGCGTGACCACCTGCAGCGTGCCAGAGCGCGCCACTCGGGCAAAGGACGGGATGCCGGAAATACCGATGGCAATCATGGCAGTCAACGTCGATGGGCCCCAGACCGCGCCGGCGATGATGGCGAGCAAGAGCGCCGGGAAGGCGATGACGACGTCGGCGCCGCGCATGACCACCGCTTCTACCCAGGTGCCGCGGCGCATGCCCGCGAGAATTCCCAGCGGGATGCCGATGAGCCCGGCGATACCGACGGCGATTAGCCCTACGAAGACCGTGATTTTCGCGCCCGCCATGATGCGCGAGGCGGTATCGCGCCCGAAGCGGTCCGTGCCCAGGATGTGATCCGCGGTGGGGCCGGATAGCCGGCTGCCCGGCTGGGCGAGGGTGGGATCGTACGGCGTCCACACCAGCGATACGAGGGCGATTACGACGACCGCGCCGACGAGCACGGCACCTAGCCAACCAGAAAAACGCATTTTCATCGCGCGTCACCTGCCTTGATTCGGGGGTCGATGAGGCGGTAGGCGACATCGGTAAGCATGTTTACTGCCAGCGCGAAGGTGACCAGCAGCATGACGAGGGTCTGCACCGTGGTCAGATCGCGCACGGAGACCGCATCGAGCAGCATGGAACCCACGCCGGGGATGACGAAGACGGATTCAATGACCACGGCGCCTACCACCATCGAGGTCAATTGCAGGCCAGACACCGTCAGCACCGGCAGCGCGGCATTGCGCAGCCCGTGGCGGTGCAGGGCCTCCCGCGGGGAATCGCCCAGGGCGCGCGCGGTGCGGATATAGTCCTGGTCCATAACGTCGAGCACCGAGGAGCGCATATAGCGCGTGAGCATGGCGCCCTGGACCAGGGCCAGCGCGATGACCGGCAGGATCAGGTGGCGCAGGAAATCGCCCACGCCGCGGTTGGGCGGCACCCAACCATTGGCCGGCAGCCAGCCCAGGTGGACCGCAAAGATGGCCACCAAGATGATACCGACCAAGAAGCTTGGCACGGCGATGCCCAACTGCGTTCCCGCGGAGACCAGGCCGGCAACCCGCGAATTGCGGTTATGCGCCAGCCACATGCCGATGGGAATCGCGCAGGCCAGCGCCAAGGCTATGGCCAGGCCGATGAGGATGAGCGTGACCTGCAGGCGGTCCACAACCAGAGGGGTGATGTCCTGCTGCGAGGACAGCGACTTGCCAAAATCACCGGTAGCGAGGCCCTTCATCCACTCGCCGTATTGCGCGATGAGCGGCCGGTCGAGGCCGAGATCTGCGCTGAGCTCGGCGATGGCGTCCTCAGTGGCATTAACGCCCAACGCGACGCGCGCCGGGTTGCCGGGCACGGCGCGCATGAGCGCGAAGATAATGAGGGAGGCGAGAAAAAGCGTGAGCACAAAGCGCAGCAGCGGCCGGATTATGGCCTGGGCCCGAGAGGTACTCATTGGTCCTCCTTGTCGTCGGTGAGATCGCGCAATACGATGGCGTCGGTGACCTGATCGGTGTGCAAGCCGCTAATGCCGTGGCGCGTTAGAACGACATTCGGCATATTCATCACGGTCAGCGCGCCGGCATCGGCCATGATTTGGTCCACGACCTGCGTCATGCGGCGGGGATAGTCTTCAGGTTTCGCGGTATCGGCCTTTTCGAGCAGCTCGCGCGTGCGGGCGGAATCATAATTCAGGTAATAATCCGGGTTGCCAAAAAGCGCCGGAACATCGCGGGCCTCCACGTGGGAGATAAGCGACATCTGATAGTCCTTAGCGCCGTGGACCTGGCCCAGCCACACGGCAGGGAACTCGGCGGTTTCGAGGGTGACGTCGAATCCGACATCGGAAAGCTGCGAGTACAGCAGCTCGGAGATGGCCTGGGCATAGTAGAGCGTAGGCACGGTGATGGTGAGCGGGGTGCCTTGGGCGCCGGCATCGGCAAGCAGCGAGCGGGCCTTATCCGGGTTGAAGTCGTAGTAATTCTTGCCTTCGAACCACGGATCGGTAGGTGGGATGGGCGCGCCGCCGGTATCGGTGGCCATGCCAGACCAGACGATGTCATTGGCCGCCTTGCGGTCGACGGCGTAGGCCACGGCCTGCCGCACCCGCGGATCGTCGAAGGGGGCGCGGTCATTATTCATCGATAGCAGGACCTCACCATTGGTGGTGCCTACGTTGGTATCGATGGAATCATCCAGGGAATCGAGGATTTCCGGGTTACCCACGCCCCAGACGACGTCCACGCCGCCCGAGCGCAGCGCGGTGACCGAGGAAATGGCATCGGGGAAGTAGCGCACCGTGACATCGTGCGCAGACGGCGTGCCCCAGTAATCCTCGCGCTTGTGCAAGGAGACGAATTCCGAGGGCGAGAATCCCGCCACCTCGTAGGGGCCGGTGCCAATGGGCTGGGCCGCGAGATCGTCCATGCCCTTAGGCGACATCATCGCGCCGATGGTGGTGCCCATGGACCACAGCCAGCCGTTGGAGGGCTTAGCCAGGCGCACTTTGAGGGTGTGGTCATCGACCGCGGTGGCGCTGTCGACCGGGTCCATGGCGGAGGAAATGCCGTTGGCCCAGTCATTTTTGACGTAATTAATGGAAAAGGCGGCGGTCTGCGCGGTGAAGGGATCGCCGTTGGAAAAAGTCACGTCATCGCGCAGGTGGAAGGTGTAGGTCTTCGCATCCTCGCTGATGTCCCAGTCCTTGGCCAAGCCTGGGGTGATGGATCCGTCTTCATCGATGCGCACCAAGGTCTCATAGACGTTATCCATCAGCACCGAGGGCGCGGCGGCCCCACTCGTGGTGGTGAAGTCGAGCGAGGTGGCTCCCGAGCTGGACGCCACCGTCAGGGCGGCTTCGTTCCCGGAGGTATCTACCACCGCCGTATGGCCCGCTGAACAAGCTGTTACCGTGCCCAGCGCTGTCGCCACCGCGAGACAGCCCAGCGCTGAGCGCGCACGCAAAATTTTCATAGATGAAGAATAACTTGTGTGTTACTCAACACATAAATGCCCCAAAACCATTCGGGGGGAGGCATATATTGCCATAAATTAGGGCAATCCCAGCGGATTGTTGTGCGGCGGATTCGGTGGCACCGCGCGGCCAGCGTTGAGACCGAGGGCAGCCCAACGCGACGCTGTGTAGCGCAGCGAGGCGGGGTTTAGCGCGGGGTGCCCGCCACGTTGGCGGGATCGAGCTGCCAGCCCTCGGCCAATACGTGCATGTTCTTGATGACGTTCTCGTGCGAGCTGGACTGCAGGGAAATCATGAGCTCATCGGCCTTGGCGTGCTCTTGGAACTTCTCCAGGTATTCGGTGACTTCCTTGGTGGTGCCAACCGCGGAGTAGCGCAGCATGTCCAGGATTTGCTGGCCTTGGTAGGACTCGATGATCTGCTCTACCTGCTGGTCGGGCAAGTACTTGCCGCGGCCGGCGAAAGACTTCACGCGGTTAAAGCACACGCGCTCGTACTCAGCTTCTGCCTCTTGCATAGTATCGGCGGCGGTGACGTTGACACCGGCGATGACGTAGGGCTTGCTAAACCGCTCGGAAGGCTGGAAGTTCTCCCGGTAGTAGGTCGTTGCTTCCTCGAGGTGCTGCGGGGCGAAGTGGGAGGCAAAGGCGTAGGGCAGGCCGAGCTTTGCCGCGAGCGAAGCGCCGAACATGGACGAGCCCAGAATATAGATAGGAACGTTCGTATTGGCACCGGGAACCGCGCTGACCCCAGGAATATAGGCCTTGCCCTCCAGATAAGCGTTGAGCTCTTTGACGTCTTCTGGAAAACGCTCGGCGGATTGACCATCGCGGCGCAGCGCACGGCCCAAGGTATTCATGTCCGTGCCGGGGGCACGGCCGACACCTAGGTCGATGCGCTCTGGGTACATCTCCTCCAATGTGCCGAATTGCTCGGCGATGACATACGGCGAGTGGTTAGGTAGCATCACGCCGCCGGAGCCCAACCGGATGCGCTCCGTCTTAGCGCCGATGTGCGCGATGAGGACGGCGGGCGCGGAGGACATAATGGACTTCATATTGTGGTGCTCGGTGTACCACATGCGGGAATACCCCAGCTTTTCGGCTTCCTGGGCCAATTCCACCGACCGGTTAATGGATTGGGCAGGGGTTTCACCGTCATAGATGGTGCAAAAGTCCAATACGGAAAGTGGCGCGTGATCAGTCATGGGAAAATAATCCTTTTTCTCGCGGGGATAGTACCTATAGTGCAACGGTGCGCGGGGCGGGGCTATTCCGTACTTTTTCGCGCGACCATGCGCATCCCGGCGACCCAAGCTGAATTGAACCGCAGACAGAAACCCCGCCGTGGAACCCGGGGAATGCGGGCCCACGGCGGGGTGTGAAAGGAGAGGGAGAGCTTAGCTCTTTGGCGATGCCGCTGCATCGAGCGGGGAATCGACGACGGCGTCGCCGTCGGCATCGGCAGCCGCGGTCACGGAGTTGGAGTGCTTCTCGCCGGCCTTGGTGGAGATATCCACAATCAGGCCAATGACGGCCGCGATGACGGTGGGCATAATCCAGCCCAGATCCACCGCTTGGCCAGGCGCCAAAGACAAGATGGGATCCAAGGCGGCAGTGCCCCAACCCTGCGCGGAAATGACGGTCAGGGCGGACCAGATGACCGATGCCCACAGGGCAAGGCGGTAGGTCCAGTAGAACACGACGGAATTCTTGACCGCCGGCTGGATAAGCGTGAGCAGGATAAGGGAGATAGCCGGTGGGTACAGGAAGGTGATAAACGGCACCGCAATGGACAACACGGTGTCGAGGCCCTGGAAGGCGAAGAGGATGGACATCGCGGTAAAGATGCAGGCCCACAGGTGGTAGGTCGTCTTAGGCACCAGCATCTCGAAGAACGCGGAGGTCGCGGTGATAAGGCCCACCGCGGTGGTCAGGCAGGCGAGGACGACGATGGCGGAGAAGAGGGCCTGGCCGAAGGTACCCATGGTGAGATTGGCGGCCTCGGCAAGCAGCGGCGCACCGGAATCATAGGACTGGCCATTGGGTAAGGTCTGGCCCACCCAAGCCAGCCCCAAGTAGATAGCGGCAAGCAGGGCGCCGGCGACGAGCGCCGCGGTGATGGTGCCCTTCACCAGGGACTTTTGGGTCTTAAAGCCCTTAGAGCGCAGGGAACCCACGATGACGATAGAAAAGGCGAGGCCGGCGATGGCGTCCATGGTGTTATAGCCCTCGAAAAGGCCGGTGACCATGGGGGAAGAAACGTAATCGTCGGTCGGCATCTGGGGATCGCGCGGGTGATTCAGCGCGGCCAAGGTAATGAGGATGACCAGCAGCGCAACCAGGGCCGGGGTGAGGAATTTGCCCAGCGTATCGATGATGGAATTGGGCTTCCACGCAAGGCCTAACGCGATGAGGAAGAAGACAGTATTGAATAAACCGCTGGCCAGGGTGCCTTCCCAACCCAACAGGGGAGTAATCGCCGTTTCCATGGAGACCGCTCCGGTGCGCGGGAGCGCGTAGAAAGCGCCGATGGACAGGTAGGCCATGGCGGAAAAGACCACGCCGAAGATAGCGCCGCCATTCGCGCCCAGGTCGCGCACGGAGCGGCCGGAAATGGCGACCGCGATGATGGCCAGGACGGGCAAGAGTACGCCGGCAGCGAGGAAGCCCAGCACGGCGGGCCAGAAGTTGGTACCGGCGGATACGCCCACCATGGGCGGGAAAATGAGGTTGCCGGCGCCGAAGAACATCGAAAAGAGCATGAGCGAGGCAATGACAACGGTGGCCTTGCTCTTGGGTGTGCCTGAGGCGGTGGTGGTAGCCATCCTGGCTCCTTAACATTGCGTACTAAAACCATTAGCCGCGCCGAGAGCCATGGTGACAGGCGACGCGAACGAGAATGCGAATTCTGTAGCCCTATAGGGGCTATTCGTGTAATGAGATATTACTGCCCACCTGTTGAGAAATCAAAGCATGGTGAAAATGCAATAAAAGCCCCATCGCGGGTGCGATGGGGCGAGGAGAAAGGGTGGCGGGGAGAGCTAGTTGAGCTCGGCGAAGGCCCTTTCCATGCGGTCGAGTGCCTCGCCGAGGATCTCGCGGGAGGTAGCGAAGTTCAACCGCGCGTGGCCGGGGCCGCCGGTGCCGAAGGTATCGCCTTCGTTGAGGGCGACGCGGGCGTTTTCGCGCAGCCACTTGGCGGGCTGGGGATTGCCGGCGATGGCGGTATCGGAAAAGTCCAGCCACAACAGGTAGGTGGCCTGCGGCTGCGAGGTCTTTAGCCCAGGGATGCGCTGCGGGAGTTCTTCTACCAACCAGTCGCGGGTCTCGCGCAGGTACTCGATTTCCTCGTCCAAGAAGCCCCCGCCGTGGCGGTAGGCGGCCTCGGCGGCCAGCACGCCCAAGGTGCCGGTGCCGTCTTTGGCCACGCCGGTCAGCCCGTTCCACTTTTGGGCATCGGCGGCATTGGAAAAGATGATCTGCGCGCACTTAAGTCCCGCGGTATTAAAGGCCTTGGAGGTGGCGGTGACGGTGATGGTGCGCTGCGCTGCTTCCTCGCTTAGCGATGCCACCGGTATATGCTTTCCTTCATAAACCAGCGGGGCATGGATTTCATCGGCCAAGATGCGGCCATCGTATTTCTCCGCCAACTCCACCAACCCGCGGAGGTAGTCCTCCGACAAGACGTGGCCGTGCGGGTTATAGGGGTTGGCCAAAAGAATCGAACCGGCGCCGTCTTTGAAGGCTTGCTCGATTTCATCTAGCTCGAGGCTGGTTTCGATCTTCTCGCGCCCCGCCGTGCGGGGAAGTTCCAGCAGCGGTGGGTAGGAGGGCACGGGCACGATGACGGGGGAATCATCGCGGGTAAAGTACTGCACGCCGAGCAAGAGGCCGCGGACGACATCGCCTATCCAGAAGATGTGATCGGCATTGGGGCGCCAGTCGTAGCGCTCCGCATAGAAATCGGCGACTGCCTCGCGCAGCCCCGAGGCCTTGGGGGAGGGGGTATAGCCGAAGGTTTCATTATCCACCATCTCCTGCAGCGCCTTCTTGACGGCGGGGGCGGTGGGGAAATCGGACTCCGCGATCCACAGCGGGAGGACGTCTTCATCGAAGACGGTCCACTTGCGGGTTCCGCGGGCTTGCAACTCTTCTAGGCTAGGAAACTGCATGCACACAAGCTTAACGCTTTAAGCGCAGCAGTCCCAGTGGATTTATTCACTTTCTTCGCCGTGCTCGCTGCGGGAATTGGCCCCGGTAACAAAGCCGTACTTTTTCAGCCGGCGGCGGTCCGCCGCGGAGCTGGATTGGGTGAGTTTGAGCAGCTCGGCATAAATGCCGCCGGATTGCGCGAGCTCGGCAGGCGAGCCCATTTCATCGATCCGCCCTGCCTCGAGGGTGATGATGGTATCCACATCCGCGATGGTGGATAGGCGGTGCGCGATAATCAGCGTGGTCCGGTCCTTCATCAGCTCGTCCAGGCCGGCTTGGACGGCGCGCTCGGCCTTGGTATCCAGCGCGGAGGTGGCTTCATCGAGCACCAAGATGGGTGCGTCCTTCAGCATGGCGCGCGCGACGGACACGCGCTGCTTCTGCCCGCCGGAAAGCTTGAGCCCGCGCTCGCCGATGACCGTGTCATAGCCATCCGGGAAGGCCTCAATGAAGTCATGGGCATTGGCGCGCTTGGCCACATCCACGATTTCTTCCTCCGTGGCCCCGGGCTTGCCATAGGCAATATTGTCGCGGATTGTGCCCGAAAAGAGGTAGGACTCCTGGAAAACCACGCCGACAGAGGCGCGCAGCCGGGACGCGCTGAGATCATCGATGCGGTGACCCAAGACCTCTAGATCGCCATCCGATGGATGATAGAGGCCGAGCAATAGGTTGACCAAGGTAGATTTACCGCCGCCGGATTCGCCGACTAGGGCAACCTTGTGGCCCTCATGCGCAGTGAAAGAGATGTCTTCTACTACGGGTTTTCCTTCTTCGTAGGAAAACGACACGTCATTAAAGGCAAAGACCGGCGCGCCGGGGGTGGTCTCTAGCGGGGCTATCGGGGTGAGATCCAGCTCTGGGGTGCCAGAACCGGTGGTGGCAGCAACGAGCTCGCGTGGGGCAGTGGGCTCGATTTCTTCCTCCATGACATGGAAATAGTCGCGGGAGCCCGCGATGGCGCGCTGGGCGGTATCGACGATCCAACTCATCATGAATACCGGCTGCTTGGTTCCGGCCACCATCTGCAGCAGCATCACCATGTCACCGATGGAAAAATATCCCTCGAGCGTGCGCCAGAAGATGACGGCGTAGATGCCCAAAAAGATGACCGCCATGGCCAACCCGCGGAAGGTATCCATGGTGTGCCACCAGCGCGATTGTGGCTTAGTGGTCTCGACCACGCCGCCGTAGTGCTGGGCAAAATGGTTGAGTTCCCGCGATTCGCTGACGAAAGATTTGGTGACCTTGACCTGGCCGATGACCTCTGCAAAGCGGCCGTTGGCGAGGTCAATGTGTTCGTTTTTAATAGCCTCGAATTCCTGCCACCGCTTAGACGTCAGGGCGGTAAGCCACATATACACGGGGAATAGCAGCGCAAGCAGGATAGTCAGCGGCCAATAAAACCACGCGGTAATGGCCAATACGGCGATGGTCTGGATGATCATCGTGAAGAAGTTATTGGCAAAGGACTGAATAAACTGCGTGATATTGGCGATAGAACGGTCGAGCCGGGCAATGATGGTGCCGGTGATCTGGTCATCGTAATAGCCCTGCGGCAGCGCCAAGAGCTTGGCAAAGTACCGGTTGGATAAAATTTGGCGTAGCCGGGAGACCATGACATCGCCGATATAGCCGCCGATATTATTGAACAGGGCCTTCGTGGCATCGGCAATAAACAAGGCTAAGGCTAAAAGCAGCACTGTGCGCAGGGCGCCTGTGGTATCGCCGCCAGACTGTACGGTCTCAACGATGACATCGGTGGCCTCCCTCGTTAAAAACGGTGCCACCAGCGAGACGAGGGCGGTGATAGTCGCGGTAAGCAGGACGCCGAGATAAAAAGGCCACAGGGCAGAAGCGCTGCGGACGATGCGCACTAGGGAAGACATAGGAAAATACTCGATTCAAATACGCGAAAGAAAGCAGCTAGGGAAGAGTGAAGCAACGGACAAGTATGCCACACGCCACGGCGCGCAGCCCAGATGCATACCTTGGGCGGGCTTTCGGCTAAGGTATCTGTGCAGAAATAAAGTTATCTTCGCGTGCAAAGGATCCATCCACGGTGAAAATTTCTCACACTCTAGGCGCAGGCGTGGTCAGCCTTCTCGCCGTGACCCTGGCCGGATGCAGCATTCTCCAGCCGGAAGAGACCGGGTTGGGGGACAATATCACCGTCTCCAGCTCGGAAGAAGCGCCTTATCAAGCGGAAGACACCGACGATAAGGAAGTTACTTCCAACCTGGCCAGCCCGGTAAAGGATGCCGGCCTCGGCGTTAGCTGGGAGCTGCAAGGAGTATATGCGGATAGTAATTCCGGCGGGTCCGTGGTGACCATCTTGCTCAAGAATGAAAACGAAATGGCCCTGCCCACTGATGCCTTCGACGACCCTGTTCTCGAGCGCGCCGACGGCAATGGGGGCTGGTCTAAGGTGCAATCCCTGCCTTATGACCAAAACTCTGCGCCCGGGGTGGAACCACCGGGGCTTGATCACCCGCTGGGTGCGGGCGCCTCGGTTAACCTGCAATACCGCTACGATGTCGCGCCGGGCAACCTCTGGAACGCCCGCCTGCACATTGGAAACGTCACCTGGGTGGGGGATCTGAACCTATGACGGAGCGGGTAGTCCTGGCGGGTGCCGATGGAAAGGCCATTGGTACTGCCCTCAAATCCGAGGTGCATACCACCGACACCGCCTTGCACTTCGCCTTTTCCGCGTGGGTCACCTGCAACGGAAAGGTGCTCATCACCCGCCGGGCGCTGGGCAAGCAAACCTGGCCCGGCGTGTGGACCAATTCCTTCTGCGGGCATCCTGGTCCGGGGGAGGCGACTGCCGATGCCGTTATGCGCCGCGCCGAATTCGAGCTAGGCATTCCCGCGGATGCGTTATCCAACTTGCGCGTGGTGCTGCCGAGCTTTTCCTACCGTGCGGTGGATTCTTCCGGCTTGGTGGAAAACGAAATCTGCCCCGTCTACTGCGTAGAGCTCGACTCCCAAGCGCAGTGGCAGCCGAACCCGGACGAGGTCGACTCCTGGGAATGGGTCGATCCCGCCCAACTTATCGCCGCGGCCGATGCCGTGCCAGCGGTATTTAGCCCGTGGATGTGCGAGGAACTGGCGGAAGCCGAATTGCGCACGGCGCTTCAGTCTTTAGCGCAGTAGCAATTAGTCCTCCTCATAAAACGCCGCCGCCACGTAATCCAAGGTGGCATAGGCGATGCGCCGATCCCCGGTATCCAAATCAAATTCGAGCACGCGGTGGTCGCTGCCATAGTTGGGGAAACCCGGCTCGCCTGTGGTGGCGAAGTGGCAGAGCCACTCGTTCAGCTCGCAGTCTGTACCGAAGAGCGGGTAGAGCTCATCGCAGTGCAGCGCCGGCTTAAGCTTCCTCGTAAATTCCATCATCCAGGTCGGCCCCGGTGCGCCAGAGGCCACCTGCGCCGTCCAGCGGCGAACGAGGGAATCGCCGATCATCCGGCCCATGAGGCGGTCCGGGTCCACGTACTGCGCGAGCTGGCGCCATTGCGTGTAGCGCCCGTGCGGGAAGCCGAAGCGCTGGGACAGGTAGTTACAAATGAACTTGCCCAGGGCCATATTATCGATGCGCTTGCCGGCCGGGAGATCGTAAAATTCATCCCGGGTGGAGCTCACCACGATGGGGATATCCGCCAATTCGGATGCCTGCATCGGCGCCGGGCCGAGGGCCAAGTCATAGCGGTGCTTCTTGCGGAACTTTTTATAGCCCTTTTCCAATGCCTCGGGCGAGAGCGATTCCAAAGCGCTTTGTTCGATGGGCACTGAGAGGTACCTGTGCAATCCCGCCACGCGCTGCTCAAAGGTATCGCGCGGATAGGCAGGCGATAGGGCGAGGACGCGCCGGAAAGCGCCGCGGTAGTGATCGCGCCGGGCAAGCCACAGGCTTATCGCTGCACCGGCGGATTGGCCCACCAGGGTGATATTCGTTTTATCCCCGCCAAAGGACTCGATATTGTCCTGCAACCATTCCAAAGCCAGCACGCAGTCATCGATGCCGCGGTAGCGGTCCGCTTCATCGTCGGCAAAGCGGGCGAACCCGGCCAGGCCCACGCGGTAGCCCACCTGGACCTGGATGATGCCCTTGCGGGCCGTTACCGTGCCTGGCACCCGCTCGTCCTCATGCGAGCCGCCTTCAAAGCTTCCACCATGGATATAGACCACCACGGGGCAATCCGCCGCGTTTTCCGGGGCAGTGATGCTGAGCGCTACCTCATCCGGTTTTGGTGTGCGCGCATCCTGGTCGAGGGGCTCATCCAGCGGCCGCGCCGGGGAAAAGCGGCTAGGGATTTCGCAAAAGCGCAGCGAATGAAAGTAGGAGAGGCCATCGCGGCTAAAGCCGGTGATGCGTCCAGATGGGGTGGCAATGGTGACGGGTATCTGTGCGCTCGACATACCTGCCAGATTACCGTGGGGCAGTAATATAAGGACCCATGGAGTGGTTGACTGACGTGAGCAGCGCATTTTCGCAGTTCCTGGTGCAGGCGCCCGTGTGGGTACAGATGATCATCGTGGTCATCATCGTGGTTCCCATCATGATTGGCCTGGCCTGGTGCCTGATGTGGGCCGTGGACCGCAGTGCCGTCCTAATTTCCCAGTTTCGCAATCGCGGCACTACAGTAAAAGACCATGGCTGAACAACATTCGGAGGGCGCGGGCGATAACGCAGCGAGCGGCGACGTGCCCAGCGCCAGCTCGGATAGGATCCAGCCGGTCGATCCCCGCGAAGGCCTGTGGGATCCAGAGCGCAAAAAGGATGAGCGCGCTGCAAACCCGCCGGTTGTCGGCGCCTCTCAGCCCGTTCGCCGCAAGCGCGCCCTGCCCAAATCCCGGGTCTCGCTCACGCTGTGGTCCATGATTGCGCTAGTTCTCATCGTTGCGCTCATCGGCAGCCTGTGGCCCTAGTGCGGATTGGTGGTTTGCTCCAATAAATGGGGCACTGTGGTGTTATAAACCCTGAACAATTACAGCTTCGATCGTGGGTAAAACGCGTTGATACACCAACCGGTTGGTACAGTAGGCAGAGATTATTATTAGCTGTGCGAAAGGATATCGCGTGACCCTGCAACAAGTGCACACCCCGGCGGAATTTACCATTGAGCCGGGGGAGACCTGCCTCACCGCCCTGATGGATACCGCGAAGAAGCGCCCGCACGGCGTCATGTTTACCCGCCCAGCTAATTATGAGTGGGTCAATGTCACCGGTAAAGAGTTTATCGATGAGGTCTTTGAAGTAGCCCAAGGCTTAATCGCGCTAGGCGTGGAGCAGGGAGATCGCATCGCCCTGATTTCTGCTACCCGTTACGAATGGTCCCTGCTGGACTATGCCATCTGGGCCGCCGGTGCGGCATCGGTTCCGGTTTATCCTTCCTCGTCTGCCTCCCAGGTGCGCTGGATTATCGAGGATTCCGGGGCGGTGCTGGCGATTACCGAAACCCGTGAGCACTCCGAATTAGTAGAAAACTTGGTCCTGCAAGACGATGGGGAACCGAATTTGAAGGGCTCACCATCGCAGCTGCGGCGCGTATTAGAGATTAATTCCTCCGCCATCGATACCTTGAAATTCGAAGGCCGCAGCGTTGGCACCGACGAGGTGTCTGCCCGCATCGCCGCCACCAATACCGATGACCTGGCCTCCTTGGTTTATACCTCCGGCACCACCGGCCGCCCGAAGGGCTGCATCCTGACGCACCGGAACTGGCTCTCGGAAGCTAGGGCGCTGACCACCAACCCTATCGGTGTCTTCGCCGTGCCGGGCAGCCATACGCTGACATTTTTGCCCTTGGCCCACGTCTTTTCCCGCGCCGTATCGATTGCCGTGGCCCTTCGCGGTGCCTCGCAGAACCACTGGTCCGATTTTTCCACCATCTCCATCGAGTTCGCCCGCTCTCGACCCAACGTCATTTTGGGCGTGCCGCGCGTATTTGAAAAGGTCCGCAACTCCGCGGCCTCGAAGGCGGCGGATTCTGGCATCAAGAGCTTCCTTTTTGAGCAATCCGAAAAGATCGCCATCGAATACTCCAAGGCACTCGATACGCCGGACGGCCCAGACCGCCTGCTGAAAATTAAGCACAAGCTCTTTGACAAGCTGGTGTATTCCACCATTCGCCAGGGCGTGGGCGGCAATGTTCGGTACTGCATTACCGGCGGCTCCGCGATGGGCCACGATCTGTTGCACTGGTTCCGCGGCATCGGCGTGCCCATCTATGAAGGCTACGGCCTGACCGAGACCGCCGCGGCAGCTGCCGTGGACTACGTGGACCAATCCATTGGTACAGTCGGCCCGCCTCTCGGCGGGGTTACCCTGCGCATCAACGATGACGGCGAAGTCTGCATCAAGGGCGGCATGGTCTTCGAAGGGTACTGGAATGACCCCGAGGCCACGGAGGAAGCCTTTGAAGACGGCTGGTACAACACCGGTGACTTGGGCGAAATCGACGATGATGGCAAGCTCACGATCACCGGCCGCAAGAAGGACCTGATTGTTACCGCGGGCGGAAAGAATGTCTCGCCTGGCCCGATGGAGGACATCCTGCGCGGCCACCCGCTGATTTCGCAGGCCATGGTCGTAGGCGATGGCAAGCCATTCGTGGGAGCGCTTATCACCCTGGACCCGGACATCCTCAAGCGGTGGAAGCTGGACCACAATATCCCAGAAAACCGCTCCATGGACGATATCGCTACCGATGCCACCCTGCGCGCCGAAGTGCAAGACGCCGTCAACAAGGTCAACTCCACGGTGTCCCATGCGGAAGGCATCAAGAAGTTCTACATCCTAGAAAGCGACCTCACCGAGGATGAAAATGAGCTCACGCCAACGATGAAGGTCAAGCGCAACGTGGTGGCGCAGCGCTATGCCAGCGCCATCGAGCACATCTACAAGCGCTAGAAAACGGCGAAGCGGGTACACCCGGGGATTTTATTCCTCGGGTGTTTAGTTTCTTGCAGGTCACAATGGCGCAAGCGCGAACCTGCCATAAACCTGTGAAACGCTTCGGAGTGTCGCACTCTCGCGGTAGACGATCTGGCATAGAGTCATGAGTCGTCGCCGAAAACCTCAACCTCTACTAGAGGTTAGAAAATGAAAACCGCGGAAGGAGTGGCTCGAAGCCTATGCAGAAAATCGCCGCCGAGCTGCGTCACCGCGAGCTCACCCAGGAGATTTACAATATCGGCGACGAAGTCGCGGAATACCTCGAGCACCTCATCGAAGCAATCGAGGATTGGGATGAGGAACTGTCCATGGATTGCCTGGCAGAACTCGGCGATATCGTCGACGATGCCCGCGTGGACTCGGGGCGCTGCGTGGGTGAGCTAATTGGGCTTCGCCAAGCGCTAGTATCCGGCGTGCGTTCGGGAACCATTTCTGCCGCTCCTTCTGGAGCAAATGATGCGGAGGAGCCGGAGCAGCTGACCCCGCGCCTGTTGGATGAGCGTTATCCCATTGCCAAGCCCATCGTCGTGCATGAATTGGCAGAAGCTCTGCGCCAGCGCACGCAGGCGGTAGCAGATTACCTGCGCGAGGTCGTGGAGTACGTGCTGGCGCAAACCGATGCCGTCGCCCGCAACCTCGACATGGTCTCCCTGCCGCACTTGTACAAATGCACCGGCGAATCCGCGCTCATTGCCGTACAGGCGTGGAAGCACACCGTGCTCGATACGCACCCAGCGTACGTGCGCTCAATGCGTGGACATAACCCGCCGCAGTTCCTTGAAGAGCGCGCCCGCATTGCTGCGGTCGTAGAAAAAGTTCGCGCCAAGCGTGAGGCAGCCCGCAGGGCCACAACCGCATAGATTTTTAGACTTCCTTGCTTTAAGCAAGGGGATTTTAGCGGCCACCGAGATTCCCTCTCTCGGTGGCCGGTGTAGTTTTACCTCCTTTTAGGGGGTGCTTAAGGGACGAGCGTTAGGTAACCCTGAAAAAGTTTTTGGCTAACGGTGGACTAATTAATTTTCCGTTATTCCATGTGGGCGTGGAAAACCAATAAAGAACCATGATTAGCACCTTGAGGAAAACTGAAAAACTAACTGGAAAAGATTTTCATTACTGTGTAATGTTTCCGCCGTCTACATCTTTGTTGGCGGCGATGCCGTTCTCAGCGACGGAGTAGACATGAAAATTCGTATATTGCACAACACAAGGAGATTTCCGATGGGAGCACGCCGTTCTTCCCGCCTGATTGCCAGCGCAGTGGCTATCGCCACGTTCTCTACTGTCACCGCCGTTCCGTCGTCCTTTGCCGCGGAAGATAACACCACCTTCGTCGAGGAAAAGACCACCGACAATACCGTTGACGTCAACGGTATTGAGTTTGATGAAGACGGCCACTTGCTTGAGGAAAGTAATGCTGGCGATGAAGCATTGGACGAGCTCGAAGCAGAAACCGATGAGTCTGTGGTCGATTCTGAAGACGAAGAATCCAGCAAGCCTTCCTCCCTCGCTGAGCTCAAGCAGTCCGCAGCGTCCAATGAGGACGTCAACATCAAGGTGCTCCAGGACGAAAAGAAGGGCAAGCTTGTTTGCGAGGTAACCGATGCTCCTGGCAAGGAAGGAAACCTGCTCGGCCTCAAGCTTGCCTTGGCCAAGTCTTTCTATGATGGCGGCGAGCAGATCCTAGAAACGGTATGGGAGCTTCTTCCCGTCGTTGGGGACGTTGTCCCGGCGGAGTTTATGGAGAAGATTTCCGGCTTGACCTGGGAGGGAATCGAAAAGCTATTGCGTAAAGGCGAGCAGAACAAGACCGTGACCTGGGATCTCTCTCGCGCACAAGGCATGGCCATTGGGCGGATTGACAACGCCGATGCGGATGTCGATCTAAAGGACCCTGAGGCGGCAAAGCGCACCGTATCTGGCCTCATTAAGTTCGCGGACGGGGTATTTGGCAGCGGCGCGAAGACCGTTCTTCAGCTCTTCAACGTAGCCGTGACCGTTGCGGGCTTGGTCCCTGGAGCGGGTGCGGCAAACCACCTGAAGCTCAGTGCGCAACAACAAAAAGCCATCGCGGATTCTTTGGGTACCATTTCTGAGCGGGCTTCAGACCTAGCTGCGGTGAACGCTCCTGCCGGTCAAATGTGCTCGGATATGTTGAACGGTAAGGAAGTTTCTGCTCAGTCCACCAGCGACCACAACGCGGAGTCCGCCGCAGCTTCTGCTGCATCCACCGCCACCGCCGCAGCATCGGCTGAGGAGGAAAGCGAATCTAGCTCATCAACCAGCGAGAGCACGTCTGAAGAGCTTTCCGAAGAAGAGCCTGTTTCCCAGGGGACCGCCGAGGCCTCCGAGCCGAAGAATGATGACGAGGATGTGCAAGAGGCTACCGACGAAGCAGAGTCAACTGCACAGGCTGAAGATGACGAGGCCAGCATCGAGGCGGATGAGGACGATTCTGACGCTGACGACGCAGACGCAGATGATGGAAAGGAGGAAGAAAGCCAAGCCCACAAGGCTTCTAAGGCCCCTTCCGCGAACGGGTTTTCCTTGGCCTCTGCTCTGGTAGGTGGCGGCACGGTACTGGGCCTGCTTTCTGTGGGCGATTACCTTTACAAGCATGGTTACCTGTCCAAGAACAGTCTTCCTTGGAACAAGTAGCCTCAAGGATCGGCGCTACTAGACCTTAAGGGCGCGTTGCAAAGTTCCCGCGTTTTCTACCAGAGCGCGGGACTTTCGCGGTTTTCAGACCAATTAAGTCGCAGCGTTATTGCGATTGCGTTGCGACCGGAGGGAGTTTTGCCGTGCTGAAATGACCGAGGTGACCGCAGAGAGAAAGCGCTGGGGGTGTTCTACAAGCCGGTGTGGGCAGTAGCGAAGCACCGTATAGCCGGCTGCGCGTAACCGGTTTTCCCGTAGGTGGTGGGCGGCGGTAGCGGGTGTGGAGAACTCTGTGTCGGTGATATGGGAGCTTTGTTCGCAGGAACAGGCGTCGACCTCGATGATGTAGGTGTTATTAATACACAAGGCGACCACTATTCCGGCAACGGCGGTATAGCGTGCTTGAAAGAACAGCGGCCATGGAAACTCCGCTTGGATAAGGAGCGCTCGGGCATAGGATTCATAGGGCGACCGGGATAGCTCCGAGCAGTGGTGGATAACCTCGCGCACGGTGGAGCTATTGCGGACCCGGCCCATGCGGGCGTGTTCCTGTGTCATGTCCTCTTTTGTTATACCTGCTCGCAGCGCAGAATCGGCGGCGACAAGGCCGTCGCGGAAGCCATGGTAGCGAGCGACATCGATAACCGCGCGCGCCTTGCTTACCGTCCGGGCACCGTCGACAGTGTCTGGGGCGGGAATAGTGGCCTTGCGGTAAATGCGATCCGGATGGCGGCGGTCTTTGTGCGGCAAGGAATTGCAAGGAAGGGCCATTTCCACTTTCTCTTCGGTGGAGGCAAGCACCCATAGCCCATGGACGCGAGCGGCTGATTTGGAAATGAGTACTGCGGTATAAGCACTGCGGGCGGCGGCAATGGCACGCAGACGCAGCTGGGCAGGTAGGGGTAGGCTGCGGTAATGATCACGGTGCACCGCGATGCGGGGTGCGAGTTTAAGATAGGTGCCGTTATTGAGGTCGTGCCAGAAGGTGGGATGGTTGTTCCGGATGGACGGAATATTAGTTAGTGCTTGGTTCATGCCTTCGAGCACATACGAGGAGCACGATGCCCGCTACCGAAACGCGTGCCGACTGTGGAGTTCTTGTTGAATCTTCACTAAGTGTGAATCATGATGCCCCAGTGGCGCCACGAGCTTAAGTTATCCACACCCGCGCTAAGGATGGGTTGCGTGACTGAACTCGATTAGTACGAATCGATGACCAAGCTAGCTGCATGCTCGCGCAAGTAGTCTCGAAGGTAGGGCAAGGCAAAGTCTACTTGGCCACTGGCTGGTATTTCGATTAGTTCCGAGTCAAGCAAGCGGCGCCGGTAGTTGGATGCATATTGCGAGCTTTTTCCTAGGCGGGCCGTGATATCACTCATGGATGAGGGGCCATTGTCTTGAGCCATATGGAGCAGGAATGTCCGATCGATGGGGGAAAGCTCCGCTAGGGCGGGCTCATGGACGAGCTGCCCTAGCTTTCGTCGCGCTTTGGAAATGCCTTCCTGCGCAGCTTCCACCGAAATCGTATTGTTTGTTCGGTGGCGGAAAGCCCATAGGCCGACAAGCTGAATCATAAAGGGGTATCCCTGGCAAGCGGTTACGGCAGAATTCAGCGCGTCCGAGTCCCAATTAACCTCTGTTTCTTCTACGGGAGCATTGAGTGCCTTCCGCACGTCCGTATCCGGCACTCGGTCCAATTCAATGCGGTTCGCACGGCGAAGAAAAGTGACAGGGTTAGAGCCATCTTGGCTGGCCAAAAGTGTTTTGATCGAGGAGGGATTCCCCGCCATGGCTACGGCGATATTTTCCCCTTCTCGCACGAGGTGCTGGATGGTAGCGCCAAAATCAATTACTTCATTGCTGCGCTGGTGGTGCATTTCATCCAAAGTAATGAGCATCCCGGTGGGATCGCTGTGGGAAATGCGGTCTAGTTCCCGCTGCGCATGGAGGAGGTCTTTCAAGGCCCTTCTTAAGGGGTAGGTTTCCGCGGATAGTGTTCTTGGATCCCATTCCATGCCGATGTCCAATTGGAAAAGGTGCAGGTTGAAACCTTTTAGCGCTGTCCAGTTGAGGTGAAGGGTATTAATAATTTCAGCACGGAGCCGTTCCGCAAAACCGGCAGATGCCGTGTCATTAAGGATGCGCCACCCGCGATCTGACGCGGTGTTTTTGAAGGCATTGAGCAATACCGTCTTGCCGATACCGCGCGGACCCACGACGAGGGAAATGCGTTCATGGGATCCGGGGCCATCGTCCAAAGCATAAGCAAACTCCTCGATGGAGTCTTTACGGCCAGCCAGGTAGGGAGGCGTGGCCCCAAGCGTGGCGGTAAACGGATTCTTCCGGTTGGTCATAGCCTTAGTGTAAACACCGCGCTTGTGTACGCTTGTTTATCTTTTGAATTTTGTTTATAAAACTACTAGGCGCCGAACCAAGGGGTTGGTTGGTTCGGCGAGACAGTTATACCGCTGGGGGAGGGGTGACCTTGTCCAGCTGCTCGGTAATCTGCGGCCACAGCTGGCCCATGATGTCATCCCAGGTAAGGATCCACACGGCCTTGTCCTTATCCGCCTTGCCCACGACGACGAGCTGTTCATTGCGGGAGCGCATGTGATCCAGCGTCTTTTGCACGGTGGTGGCAGAAGAGACGGAAATCGGGGCGCGGGAGAATTCGAGGACTGGGGTATCGGGATCCGCCATGAGGGTATCGCGCACGTGCACCACGCGGGGGACGCGGGAATCCTTGGGGAAGACGAGCACGCGCATGATGTTTTTGCGCAGGACGAGCTCTTGAAGTTGTTCCACCGTGGCATCGGAAGGAAGCGGCACTACCTCGGAGCCGTGGGCGCGCGCCATGGAGCCCACCGTGGAGTTCTCCAGCTCGATGACATCGGAAATCTGATTGGCGGAATTATCGTCAAGCGCGCCCGTCTCACGGGAGTGCTCGACCAAGGTGCGCAGCGTTTCGGCGTCGTAGCCGGCGGCACCGGCGCGATCCACCGGTTCCTCGCCCGTCATGGCCACCAATTTATTGGCCATTGTGTTAATCCACTTCAGCAGTGGGCGGAAAACCCACACGAACCCGCGGGCGGGAATGGCAATGACCTGCAGGGCGGATTCTGGGTGGGCGATGGCCCACGATTTGGGCGCCATTTCACCCAGTACCAGGTGCAGGAAGGTGACGATAAATAGGGCGAGGATGAAGCTGGCGACATCGGCAATGCCCAGCGGCAGGCCAAGGGCCTCCAGCGGGGTCATCAAAAGGTGATGCACCCAAGGCTTGGTCACGGCACCGAGGACGAAGGTGGCGGCGGTGATGCCTAATTGCGCGCCCGCCAGCATGATGGTCAGCTCATTAAGCGAGCGCAGCCCGGCGCGGGCGGTGCGCGAGGATTCCGCGTTTTCTTCCAGCCGGTTGCGGCGCGAACCCATGAGGGAAAACTCGATGACCACGAAGAAGCCGGATGCGGCGATGATGAGTAGCGTGACGATGAGGTTGAACCACCACGTATCGGTCATTATGCCTCCTCCTCTTCGTCGTCGCTATCATGAACGTAGTCCTCAATAAGTTCGATGGCCAGGGAGGATGGCACGTGGCGGTCCACGTCATCCACGCGCATGCGGATGGAGCGGGTGGGTGCTTCATCCTGATCCACCCAGTCATCCGGCTCTGCCTCCAAGGCGATGGTGTGGACCTCACCTACCTCTGGCAGGGCGCCGGCGTGCGCAATAAGTAGTCCAGCGATGGTTTCAAAATCACCCTCTGGAAGATCGTGGCCAATGGCGCGCTCGATCTCATCCAGCGGCGTATCGCCATCGACCAGCCAGTGGGATTCGTCCTGCTCGGTGATTTCTTCGGTTTCCTCGAAATCGTGCTCATCGGTGACATCGCCAAGAATCTCCTCGGCCAGGTCTTCCATGGTGACGATGCCGACGAATCCGCCGTACTCGTCGATGACGCAGGCTAGCTTTTGTTCCTCGCCGCGTAGCTCATCGACGACATCGGGAAGCGGCATAAGCTCCGGAACCACCAGGGGCTCGCGCATGATGGTGGTGGCGCTGGTGGCGGGAGGAAGATCGGAGCCCAAGACATCGAAAAGATGGACCACGCCGATGGGATTGTGCTCGTCATCGATGACGGGGTAGCGCGTGTGGTTTTCGGACATCAATTCGCGGACCTCACCCAAGGTGGTGCTGGGGTCGATCACATCCACGCGGGAGCGGGGAATCATGGCGTGCTCGACGTCGTGTTCGGGAAAGTCAAGCAAACGGTCCAAAACCATGTACGTGTCCTCATCCAAAACGCCGGTTTCGTGCGAGGAATCGACGATGGACTCGAGGTCATCGGCAGTAGCAGAAGAATCGACATCTTCTACCGGCTCGATACGGAATAGCTTCAAAATCGCATTGGAGGAGTATTCGAAAAAGCGGATGAGCCAGCCGAAAATGCGCAGGTACCACTGGGTGGAGGCGGCTAGGCGCAGCGCCGTTTTCATGGGCGCGGCGATGGTGTAGTTCTTGGGGAAAAGCTCCGCAAAGAGCATCGTGGCGACGGTGGAAATGAAAAGCGCCGCGATGGTGCCGATAGCCACGGATACGCCGGTGGGAATGCCCACGCCGCCAAGCAGCACGCCAAGGCCTTGTCCCACCAGGGGCTCTGCCACATAACCAATCAACAGCCCTGTAATGGTGATGCCGAGCTGTGCACCGGAGAGCATGAAAGAGGTGCGCTTGGTGATGTCGAGCGCGCGCTGGGCGGATTTATCACCTTCAGCAGCCATGGACCGCAATTGGGTGCGGTCCACGGACATGAATGAAAACTCTTGCGCCACGAAGTAGGCATTCGCGACGATGATGAGCCCGATGACGATAAAGCCTGCCAGGATCATCGCAATAGCCGATAACATGATTTACTCCCCACCGCCTATAAGGTGGCGGGGACATCGACTGGGAGGCTCCACTGAAGGTACCTTTCTATACGCGGGAAGTTGGCAATATACTACATGTTTAACACCCATTTCGGCCATTTTGTTCCCCGCCTATTAGGGTTTGATTCATGACTGAACCATTCGGGCTGTATATCCACGTTCCTTTTTGCGCCACCCGCTGCGGGTATTGCGATTTCAATACCTATACCCCCGGCGAGTTGGGCAGCCCGCGCGATCTCACCGGCCCTTACCTCGATGCCTTGGACAAGGAGCTGGAGATGGCGGCCAACCGCGTGGGGCGCACCGCGGATACGGTCTTCATCGGCGGCGGCACGCCCTCGCTCCTGGGGGGTCAGGGCCTGAGCCGCATTCTGGATACGGTGCGCTCTACCTTTGGGCTTAGCCCAGGCGCCGAGGTCACCACCGAGTCCAACCCGGAGTCCACCTCGCCGGAGTACTTTGCCGCGCTTGCCGATGCCGGCTTTAACCGCATCAGCCTCGGCATGCAGTCCGCCTCGCACAGCGTGCTCCAGGTGCTCGAGCGCGCCCACACCCCGGGACGCGCTTTCGCCGCCGCGCGCGAGGCCCGTGCGGCCGGCTTCCAGCACGTCAACCTCGACATGATTTACGGCACGCCCACCGAAACCGACGATAACGTCCGCGAGACCTTGGACCGCGTGCTCGAAACAGGCGTCGACCACGTCAGCGCGTACTCGCTCATCGTAGAAGACGGCACGCGCATGGCCCGCAAGGTGAACAAGGGATTGCTGCCCGCCCCGGATGAAGACGTGCTGGCCCGGCGCTATGAAATGATTTCTTCCACCCTCGAAGACGCCGGCTTCGAGTGGTACGAGGTCTCCAATTGGTCGCTGCCCGGCGGAGAATGCGAGCACAACCGCATCTACTGGGTGGACGGCAACTGGTGGGGAGCAGGACCCGGTGCGCACTCCCACTTAGGTGACGAGCGGTTCTTCAACGTCAAGCACCCCAACCGCTATATCCAAACGCTAGGAAACGGTGAGCTGCCCATTAAAGATAGCGAAACTCTGACAGGCGCTGAGCGGCATATGGAAAAGGTGATGTTGGGCCTGCGCCTGCGCGAGGGTATCCCAGAAGCCTGGCTCGGTTCCCACGCCGCCCCGGCGCTGGAGGGCTTCATCGACCGCGGGCTGCTCGAGCGCGCCGGCCAGCGCGTGCGCGTGACCAAACCTGGGCGCTTGCTTGCAGATGGTATCGTCTCCGACCTGCTCATCGCCGAAGAGTCCTAGCCGCCGTCAGAAATTCCTTATATATCCCTCTGAACCAGCAAAACCCTTTATTCGGGCTTATTCTTGTTAGACTTTTAAGATTGGCACTGGATTTACGCTGTATTTATAGAGAGACGCCGGCACATCGACGGAAACTAACCCGCAGAGAATAGGAGCGCTGAGAAGTGTCCACCTCAACTGATGCCCGCCGCAAGGAGGTCCTGCGGGCCATCGTTGCGGATTACATTGCCTCCCAGGAACCCGTGGGTTCCAAAACGCTGGTAGAGCGCTACCGGCTGGGCGTTTCTTCTGCGACCATCCGCAATGACATGGCCGTGCTGGAATCGCAGGGGCTGATTTCGCAGCAGCATGCCAGTTCCGGGCGCGTTCCCACGCAGCAGGGCTACCGGCAGTTCGTTGATTCTCTGCACGAGGTCAAGCCGCTTTCTACCCCAGAGCGCAAAGCGATGCTGAACTTCCTGGAAGGCGGGGTAGACCTCGAAGATGTGCTGCGTCGCTCCGTGCAGCTTTTGGCTCAGGTCACTGAGCAGGCGGCCGTGGTGCAGTTGCCCAATTTGAAGGTCTCGCGCGTTAAGCACTGCGAGGTGGTCACGCTATCTCCGGTGCGGGTGCTGCTGGTGTTGATTACGGATAATGGCCGCGTGGATCAGCGCAACGTGGAACTAGATGAGGTCATTGACCAAGACCAGACGTATCGCCTGCGGGACATCGTCAATAATGCACTGGTGGGCAAGACGCTTACTGATGCCTCCGTGGAGCTCGCCCACCTCGTCGATGACGCCCCGCTGGATATCCGCCACCACGTGCTCAAGGTGGCGACCACGCTCATTGAAACCTTGGTGGAACAGCCATCTGATCGCCTGATTATGGCGGGCACCACTAACCTCACCCGCGTCGCGCGCGAATTCCCGGAAGGCCTGCCTAAAATTATCGAGGCCTTGGAAGAACAGGTCGTCGTGTTGAAACTGCTGGCACGCGTGCCGGACCTGGGCAATGTATCCGTGGTGATTGGGGACGAAAACGAAGAGGATCAACTGCGCGATGCCTCCGTCGTTGCCGCCGGGTATGGTTTTGGAACTGGGGGACAGGCGGCTACGCTTGGCGGCCTTGGCGTGGTGGGGCCGACCTTTATGGACTATTCGGGAACAATCTCTAAGGTCTCTGCTGTTGCACAATACGTGAGTGAAATTTTGGCCGGCGAGTAGTGCGAGTAGACTAGCCGGTCGCTACATAAATTTTTGCAAGGTAATACCAACAAGACGATCGAGTAAGGAATATCTCTAACAGTGGCTCGTGACTATTACGGCATCCTCGGTGTTGATAAGGACGCAACGGACCAGGAAATTAAGAAGGCGTACCGCAAACTGGCCCGCAAGTATCACCCGGATGTGAACCCGGATGATGAGGCAGCGGCGGAGAAATTTCGCGAGGCCTCGGTTGCCCAAGAAGTTTTGCTGGATCCGCAAAAGCGCCAGATCGTCGATATGGGCGGCGA
This sequence comes from Corynebacterium sp. LaCa_23, assembly GCF_058182375.1. NCBI lineage: Bacteria > Bacillati > Actinomycetota > Actinomycetes > Mycobacteriales > Corynebacteriaceae > Corynebacterium > Corynebacterium sp. LaCa_23. The sequence continues at coordinate 1,861,945 of NZ_CP190825.1, read as the reverse complement.
TCCCATGGAGCAAGGCGGCGGTGGCGCTGGTGCCGGTGCCGGCGGATTTAGCGGCTTCGGCGGCGGTGGCTTGGGCGATATCTTCGCCGAGTTCTTCGGCGGTGGCGCCGGCGGCGGATCCCGCGGACCTAAGTCGCGCGTGCAGCCCGGCAACGATGCCCTCCTGCGTACCCGGATTACCCTGGAAGAGGCTTATACCGGCCTGAAGAAGAAGGTTACCGTTGATACCGCGGTGCTGTGTGACTCCTGCGGCGGCACCGGCTCGAACTCCAAGTCTAAGCCCGTCACCTGCGATAACTGCAACGGCATGGGTGAGATCCAGGAGATGCAGCGCAGCTTCTTGGGCAATGTGATGACCACCCGCCCGTGCCCGAAGTGCCAGGGCTTTGGCGAGATCATTGAGGATCCCTGCAACCAGTGCGCCGGCGACGGACGCGTGAAAAAGCGCCGCGATCTTACGGTGTCCATCCCCGCCGGCATCAACGATGGCATGCGCATCCGCATGGCCTCCCAGGGTGAGGTCGGCCACGGCGGTGGCCCTGCAGGTGACCTCTACGTGGAGGTGCACACCCAGGAACACGAGGTCTTCCAGCGCAATGCGGATGACCTGAACGTTACCGTGCACGTGCCGATGATCGATGCTGCCCTGGGCACCAATTTCACCATCGACCAGCTCAACGGCGAAGAGCTCACCATCGATATCGAGCCGGGCACCCAGCCGGGCGAGTCCATCAAGGTCGAAGGCGCGGGCATGCCACGCTTGCGCACCGATGGTTACGGCAGCCTGTTTGCCCACGTGGACGTGGTTGTTCCCAAGGATCTGGACCGCAAGAGCCGCGAGGCGCTGGAAAAGATCCGCAATACCCGCGATGAGGGCGCCCGCGTGCGCACCGCCAGCGACGGGCAGGAAGACTCCTTCTTTACCCGCCTGCGCGATAAGTTCCGCCGCTAATGTCGCTGCCCGTCTTCATCCACCCGGATCTCTCCGCCGCCCAGGCCGGAGACGCCATCACGCTGTCTGGGCCTGAGGCGCGCCACGCCGTGACGGTCAAGCGGATGCAGCAGGGGGAGAAGCTGGCGCTTATCGATGGCACCGGAATCCGCCTTACCCTCACCGTCACCGAGACCTCGGGCAAGGACCACTTGACCGGCACCGTCGAGTCCGTTACCCAGCTTCCGGAACCGAATCCGCGGGTAACCGTGGTGCAGGCGATCCCCAAATCCGAGCGCGCCGAGCTAGCCGTTGACCTGGCTACACAGGCCGGGGCGGATGAGATCATCGCCTGGCAGGCGGATCGCTGCGTGGCCAAGTGGGACGGGAAGAAGGCGCCGAAGGCCATAACCAAATGGCAGGCCGCAGCCGAAGCGGCCGCAAAGCAATCCCGACGAGACCGCATCCCGCAGGTGCGCGGCCCGCTGACCACCCGCCAATTGGTTGCGGAACTGGCAGAGCGCGCAGAATCGGCGAGCGTATTAGTCCTGCACGAGGAAGCCACCGAATCCATCCGGGAGGTGGGCTTGCACGGCGAGGTCTTCCTCTTGGTCGGCCCCGAGGGCGGCATCGGGGAAGAAGAGCTGACAACACTGCGCGAGGCCGGGGCCGTTCCTATCAAATTGGGCCCGGAGGTTTTGCGCACCGCCAGCGCGGCGATGGTGGCCTTGGCGGCTATCGGCATGCGGACTGAGCGCTGGTAGCCTATTAGACGTGCCTATCATCACCAAGAAATGTGAGATCGATTCCGCGTATGTCAGCAGCGTTTTGGGCAGCGCGGACGATAACCTCCGCGTGCTCAATGACCGCCTCGATGCGGATCTTTTTGCCCGCGGCAATATTGTCACCGTCACCGGCCCCGATTACGAGGTAGCCCGCGCCGCGAAGATCCTCGATGAGCTCGAGGCCATCGCCAGGCGCGGCCATGCCGTATCTACCGATACGGTCAAGCACACCATGGACATGGTGGCCGTAGAGGCGCCGCAGTCGGTGGCAGCGGCGATGGCGGCGGACATCGTCAAGCGCCGCGGCAAGTCCATCCGCCCCAAGACCGTGGGGCAATCCGAATACGTGCAGGCCATCGACAATAATACGGTGGTCTTTGGCATTGGCCCGGCCGGTTCTGGCAAGACCTACCTGGCGGTGGCGAAGGCCGTGCAGGCGCTGCAAAATAAGCAGGTCTCGCGCATTATTCTTACCCGTCCGGCGGTTGAGGCGGGCGAAAACCTGGGCTTTTTGCCAGGCACGCTCAATGACAAGATCGACCCGTACCTGCGCCCGCTTTATGACGCCCTGCGGGACATGCTCGATCCGGAGATGATTCCCAAGCTCATGGATGCCGGCATCATCGAGGTCGCCCCGCTGGCGTATATGCGCGGGCGCACGCTCAATGATGCTTTTGTCATCCTCGATGAGGCACAAAACACTACACCGGCGCAGATGAAGATGTTTTTGACCCGCCTGGGCTTTGGCTCCACCATCGTGGTCACCGGCGATATCTCTCAGGTGGACCTGCCGCGCGGGCAGGTATCCGGCCTGCGCATCGTGCGGCGGATTCTCAATAACGTGGACGATATCCACTTTGCGGATCTCAGCGCCCAGGACGTGGTGCGCCACCAGCTGGTGGGCCGCATCGTGGATGCTTATGATTCCTTTGATAATAAAAACGCCGCGGAAAACGAGGGGGAATAAGTGAGTATCGAATTTCTCAATGAGTCGGGTTTTGATGGCGTCAACGAGGAGATGCTTATCGATGTCGCCTCTTATACCTTCGGCGCCATGGACATCAATCCCGCTGCGGAATGCACCATTACCTGCGTGGACCTGAAATCCATCGAGGATCTGCACATCCGCTGGATGGATCTAGAGGGCCCTACCGATGTGATGAGTTTTCCCATGGATGAACTTACCCCCGGCGCCACTTCTGGTGGTGGGCGCCCCGATGCCGCCGATCCGGGCCCTGCCATGCTTGGCGATATCGTATTGTGCCCCGAGTTTGCCCTGCGCCAGGCCGATGCCGCCGGGCATTCGCTCGGGCACGAGCTCGCGCTGTTGACGGTGCACGGTTGCCTGCACTTGCTGGGCTACGATCACGCCACCGCGGCGGAGGAAAAGGAAATGTTTGCCCGGCAGAATGAGCTGCTGGCGGATTGGTACGATGACCTCGCTGCTCGCGGGAAGAGCTACCAGCCAAAGCCATCGGGCCCGAAGGCCTTTCCGGATGCTGCCGAGCGCGCACGCCTTGATGAGCAGGTGCCTGGTGGCGGAATTCCTGCCATCGGGGAACCACGCGACGAGGAACCCCAAGAATAATTTCGCCCATTCCTTTGTCTCTGTGCACAGTCAGTAGCACAATGGATAGCTATGACTATCCTTTCCATCCAGTCTCATGTCACCTACGGCCATGTGGGAAATTCCGCGGCCGTCTTTCCCCTCCAGCGCGCCGGCCACGAGGTGTGGCCCGTGCACACGGTGAATTTTTCCAACCACACCGGATACGGTGACTGGGGCGGGCCGATGATTCCGGCCAGTGATGTCACGTCGATCATCGATGGCATCGAAAAGCGCGGTGCTTTTGAAGGCATCGACGCCATCCTTTCCGGATACCAGGGTGGTGCCGACATTGCCGATGCCATCGTGGACACCGTCCGCCGCATAAAGGCCGTCAACCCCAAGGCTCTCTACGCCTGCGACCCCGTGATGGGTAATGCGAAGTCGGGCTGCTTCGTTTCCGATGACATTCCGCCGCTTCTGCGCGACCGCGTGGTGCCGGTTGCCGATATCATCACTCCTAACCAATTTGAGCTGGGCTATCTGACCGATACCGAGGTCAGCACCTTGGACCAGACCTTGGCGGCGGTGAAGAAGGCGCAGGAAATGGGCCCCAAGACCGTGCTGGTTACTTCCGTAAAGCGCCCGGAAACCCCTGCGGATCAGATCGAGATGCTCGCCGTCGATGGTGAACGCGCTTTCTTGCTCTCGACCCCGCTGTTGCCGTTTAAGCGCAACGGTTCCGGTGACGTGACCGCCGCGCTGTTTACCGGCCACTACGTTGAAACCCATGACGTAAAAGAAGCGCTGCGCCGTACCGCGTCTTCCGTCTATGAGCTTCTGCGTTCGACGTATGAGGCGGAATCCACCGAGCTGCAGCTCATTCAGGCCCAGGACGCCTTCGCCCACCCGAGCATGCAATTCCAGGCAGAGGAGCTCTAAAGCTGCCCCCAGGGGGATGCGGTCTGTAATCCGAGACAAGCGCGTCGCTTTTCTAGTGGATACGTGATGTTCGCCATATAGAGTGATAGGTGTAACTTAATCGACGACGTGATTGGAGTCCCGTCTTGTCCAGCACCGGAAGCATCAGCGCATCCCCCGACGGCCTGTTGATGGCCCTTATCCAATACCCAGTTCCCGTAGTCAATACCCCAGAAGACGTTCAGGCAAACGTCGATGAAATCTGCCGCATGGTTGCCTCGACCAAGGCTGGCTACCCAGACCTGGATCTCATCGTCTTTCCGGAATACTACTCTTCGGGGTTGAATACCAAGATCTGGTCCTACGATGAATTCCTCATCGGGCTCGATGATCCCAAGGTGGACCAGTACAAGCAGGCTTGTAAGGATAACGACCTCTGGGGCGTATTCTCCATCATGGAACCCAACCATGAGGAAGGAAAGCCCCCGTTCAACACGGCGATTATCATCAACTCCGACGGCGAGATTGCGCTGCACTACCGCAAGCTGCAGCCATGGACCCCCATCGAGCCGTGGTACCCAGGTGACTTGGGCATGCCGGTATGCGATGGCCCCAAGGGCTCCAAGCTTGCAGTCAATATCTGCCACGATGGCATGTTCCCCGAGCTCGCCCGCGAAGCAGCGTATAAGGGAGCCAATGTTTATATCCGTATCTCGGGCTATTCCACCCAGACCCAAGACCAGTGGGTGATGACCAACAAGACCAACGCCTTCCAGAACCTCATGTACACGGCATCGGTGAACTTGGCGGGCTATGACCAAGTCTTCTACTACTTCGGTGAAGGCAATGTTTGCAACTACGACGGCCACATGATTTCTGAGGGTCACCGCAACCCGGGCGAAATCGTCACTGCAGAGGTATTCCCAGCGCTGGCTGATAAGGCGCGCATCAACTGGGGCCTCGAAAACAACATCTTCAACCTGGGCAATCGCGGCTACGTTGGCTACCCAGGCGGAAAGACCGAAAACTACCTCACCTGGGTAGAAGATCTGGCCAAGGGCGAGTACAAACTACCGTGGTCCGATGATGTCCGCATCAAGGACGGCTGGAAGTACTACCCGGACGGACCGCAGATAGGCCCGCTTCCGGATGAATTCAAGAAATAGGCGCCTGGCTAAATCTCTTAGCTATTGAAGGCCCCGCCCCTCGTACATTTTGAGGGAGCGGGGCCTTCGGGCTGTTGTTGAACCGATCGAAAGCGCAAAAGGTCAACGTCTTCGGGTATATCTGAACGCGATTTGCAATATCTCAGGCGCGAATTTGCTCAGTTGTTGCAGTGGACCTATAGCATCTGCGAAAAGGTAGGCGGGATACAGCTTCGAGGCACCGCTCTAGAGTCCTTCTCCTTGTGCCTGCGAGGGTGTCTCTGCAAAAGAACCTTCGTCATAGAATTCTGGTGAGGCTCCACCCTGCGGTGGTCCCGAATATGGAGCGCCGCCATTGCAGAGTTCGGACCACTCGTCTGGATAAAGCAAGTGCCCATTAATACCACCGCATACCGCTTCCGCGCGCACGGAACGCTGGAGTGCAGGGGTATTGCACAGTTCGGTTTGGTGCGAAGAGCCATCAGAAAATCTCCCGACTGCGCCAAGGCCCATTTCGCAGTACAGCAGCTCTGGCTCAGGGGTGGCTGCCTGCGGTTGTGTGCCTAACTCTTCAGTTGTTACTTGAGTTTCTGGTTCTGCTGGGGTTTCGGAGGTGGGCTCTTGCGTGGTGGCTTGTGCAACGCTGCTCGAAGAGGAGGCACTGGGTGAGCTGGATGATGAACTAGTAGAAGTACTGGTGGATTCCTCTTCGGAAGGCGAAGGGTCAGCATAAGGGGATGAACAGGCACTAATGGAAAAGGTGAGAAGAGCGCCCAGGAGCAGTAGGGGAGACTTGGTTGGCATGGCGGAGTGCCTTTCAGAAAGCGGTGAGAGATATACCTTGGAGGAGAGAACTGTCTTAGCTTAGCCTGCAGATTTGTTGTGGCGTGAAACAATCGGAGATTTTGGTGCGGTGGGCTATCATTGCAGGTAATGAGTTCTGATATTGATGCACAGTTTGATGCGGCATTCGAGGGCCTGCCAGATGGCCCCGATGATGCTGCTCCGGAAGTCGCCGGGGAGAAGGCCGCTCCGCTAGATTATTCGCAATACACGGATACCCCAGAAGGATTCCGCTCTGGATTCGTTTCCTTTGTGGGCCGCCCGAATACGGGTAAATCCACGCTGACTAATGCGCTGGTAGGTCAAAAGATTGCCATTACCGCGGACCAGCCTGAAACGACTCGCCACACCATCCGCGGTTTGGTTCACCGCGAGGATGCACAGGTGGTCGTGGTGGATACGCCGGGTCTGCACCGCCCCCGCACCTTGTTGGGCGAGCGGCTGAATGAAGTGGTCAAAGAAACGTATGCGGATGTGGATGTCATCGGCTTGACCATTCCAGCGGATGAAAAGATCGGCCCGGGTGACCGGTGGATCTTGGACAATGTGCGCTCGATTGCACCGAAGACCCCCATCATCGGCATCGTGACTAAGCTGGATAAAGCCTCCAAGGACCAGGTAGGCGCGCAGCTTCTGGCCTTGCACGAGCTATTGTCGCAAGAGGATCCGGAGGCTGTGGTGATTCCGGTTTCTAGTAAAAAGGGCGTGCAGCTGGATGACTTGGTGCAGGTCATCGTGGATCACTTGCCGGAGGGCCCGAAGTTCTATCCGGATGATCACATCACTGATGAGGGGCAAGAAAAGCGCATTGAAGAACTCATCCGTGAGGCCGCGCTATCTGGCTTGAAGGCGGAGCTGCCGCACTCAGTTGCGGTGCAAATCGATGAAATGCTGCCCTCGCGCACGCGTGAGGGAGTGCTGGATATTCACGCCATCATGTACTTGGAGCGTCAAGGGCAAAAGCGCATCATCGAGGGTAAAGATGGCCTGCGTTTCCGCCGCATCGTGGGCAATGCCCGCAAGGAAATCATGGAGCTACTGGGCCAGAACGTGTACCTGGACCTGCGCATCAAGGTGCTGAAGAACTGGCAATCGGATGCCAAGTCGTTGGGCAGGCTCGGGTTCTAAAAGGCCATGCGCGAAAATTACCGCGACCGCGCCGTGGTCATTCGCTCCTATGATTTTGGGGAAGCCGACCGCGTAATCGTACTTCTCACCCAAAACCATGGGTTGGTGCGTGCGGTGGCCAAGGGCGTGCGCCGAGCAAAATCCCGCTTTGGTTCGCGGCTGCAGCTCTTCGTCAATTTGGACGTCCAGCTGTATGTGGGGAAGAACCTGGCCACGATTTCCCAAGCGGATACGGTGAATTATTTTGGTGCGCGTCTCATCGAAGACTACGAACGCTATACGGCCGCGTGCGCGGTCTTGGAGTCGGCCGAGCGGCTCATCTACGCGGATGGCGACGGCGACCCGTATCTCTACAACGCGGTGGTGGCGACGCTAGAGCATCTGCAAACCGAGGAGCCGACGCAAACGCTCGATGCGTTCTTATTGCAGGCCATGGCGCATGCCGGGTGGGCACCGAGCCTTTTTGATTGCGCCCAGTGCCAGCGCCCCGGCCCGCACCACGCCTTTCACCCGGCCGTCGGCGGCGCCGCCTGCCACGAATGCCGGCCACCAGGTGCTGCAGAGGTGGATCCGGAAACCCTGCACCACTTGTGGCTTTTGGCACATGGCTACCCGACGGACCCGACGAATGCGCAGCGGCAGGAGGGGCATCGGCTAGCGCGGGCGCACCTGCAGTGGCACATGGAGCGAAATGTGTCCGCATTACAGGTGATGGAACAGTAAACTGTAGTCCGTGATTACCCCAGATCCTTCTCGTCGCCTGACCCCGCCGAATATCCCGGATGAGCTGCTGCCGCGCCATATTGCGTTGGTGATGGATGGCAATGGCCGCTGGGCCCAGGAAAAGGGCATGAAACGCACGGAAGGCCACCGCAGGGGAGAGGCGGTGCTTCTCGATGTCGTCGATGCCTGCCTCGCCGCCGGTGTCCCATACCTTTCGGCCTATGCGTTTTCTACGGAAAACTGGAGGCGCAGCCCAGAAGAGGTGCGTTTTTTGATGGGCTTTAACCGCGATGTGCTGCGCCGGCAGCGAGAGTGGCTCAATGAGCGCGGCGTGCGCGTGGTGTGGGTGGGAAGGCGCCCGCGCCTGTGGCGTTCGGTGATTAAAGAGCTCGAGGCCGCCGAAGAATTGACCAAAAATAATACGAAAATGACGCTGGCCATGTGCGTCAATTACGGCGGCCGGGCGGAAATGGTCGATGGCGTGCGCCAGATTGCGGAAAAGGTCGCTGCTGGTGAAATCCGCCCGCGCGATATTAGAGAAAGCACCATCGCAGAGAATCTCTATGATCCCGGCATGCCGGATGTGGATCTATTCTTGCGGCCTTCCGGTGAGAAGCGCACTTCGAACTTCCTGCTGTGGCAATCTGCCTACGCCGAGATGATTTATCAGGACAAGCTATTTCCTGATTTCACCCCGGAGGATCTCTTCGCTGCCATTGAGGAATATGCCCGCCGCGATCGCCGCTTCGGTGCTGTGAAGTAGGGAAATAGGGAGGTTAAAACAGTGCGCATGATTACTGCGCGGCGGCGCACTGCGAGCAGACGCCGAAAATCTCCGCGTCGTGGCCTGTAAGTTCGAAGTTGTACTCGGCGGCTACGGCCGAAGCCCACTTTTCAATGGGGCCACCATCGATTTCTTCGGTGCGGCCGCATTTGGTGCATACCAAGTGGTGGTGGTGCGCGTCGGTTTCGCAATGGCGGTACAAGGTCTCGCCATTGGGCATGTGTAGTGCGTCTACGGCATCAATATCGGAAAGAGACTGTAGGGTGCGGTAGACGGTGGTGAGGCCGACCTTTTCTTGCCGCTCTTGGAGCTGGTGATAAATTTCCTTGGCGGAGGCGAACTTGTCGATGTCCCGCAGGACCTCGACCACCGCGGTGCGCTGTTTAGTATTGCGCGAGCCGAGCTTGGGGATACTCTCATGAATGGACATGCCATCCATATTATCAACTCTTTTTCAACAAGCGCTATAATAAATCGTCTTTATATGCAGACTAGTGATTAAGAGGCGATTTTCGCGGCGTCTTCCAAAAGGGTTAACACCTCCGGTGCTACCAGAGAGTAGGTCACCTCGCGCCCATTGCGCTCGGAGCTGACAATCCCTGCCTGCTTAAGCACCCGCAGGTGCTGGCTAATCAGTGGCTGGGACTTGCCGGTGGCTTTTACCAGCTCGTGCACGTAATGGTCGCGCTCCGCTAGGCGGGTAATAATGGAAATGCGCAGCGGGGAATCGAGGGCCGCGATAACGCTTGCGGCCGCAGAGTTATTAAATGCTAATTGAACGGTCGTCATAGGGAGTGGGCACCTTCAATACGGTATCTATTATCTGTCGACCATTACTATATTACCTCAAGTTGGTCATTACCTGTACATTAACCGAATTAAATTTGCACCCCCTGATCTCACTACTGATGGGGGATAAGGGTTAAACTGAATGAGATTGTCACGACTGTCCCCTACCAGAGGAGTCCTTTACAACCATGGCATCCCTTATCGATACCGTTGTTAATCTGTGTAAACGCCGCGGCTTGGTCTACCAGGCGGGTGAGATTTACGGCGGTTCCCGCTCCGCATGGGACTATGGTCCTCTTGGTGTGGAGTTGAAGGAAAACATCAAGCGCCAGTGGTGGCGCCACATGGTCCAATCCCGCCCCGACGTCGTGGGCGTGGACACCTCCGTCATCCAGCCGCGCCAGGTGTGGGTCTCCTCCGGCCACGTGGAGGTCTTTACTGATCCGCTCGTGGAATCCCGCCACACCGGTAAGCGCTACCGCGCCGACCACCTGATCGAGGCCTACGAGGAAAAGCACGGCCACGAGCCAGAAAACGGCCTGGCGGATATCAATGACCCGGAAACCGGCCAGCCAGGTGACTGGACCGAGCCGAAGGCCTTTTCTGGCCTGCTGAAGACCTTCCTGGGGCCAGTCGATGACGAGCAAGGTCTGCACTACCTGCGCCCGGAGACCGCACAGGGCATCTTCATCAACTTCAAGAACGTGATGACCTCCTCGCGCATGAAGCCGCCATTCGGCATTGCCAATATTGGTAAGTCCTTCCGCAACGAGATCACCCCGGGTAACTTCATCTTCCGCACCCGCGAGTTCGAGCAGATGGAGATGGAGTTCTTCGTCAAGCCAGGCGAGGACGAAGAGTGGCACCAGTACTGGATCGATGACCGCTACAAGTGGTACACCGACCTGGGCATCAAGGAAGAAAACCTGCGCCTGTACGAGCACCCCAAGGAAAAACTCTCGCACTACTCCAAGCGCACCGTGGACGTGGAGTACGCCTTCGGCTTCAAGGGCTCCAAGTGGGGCGAGCTGGAAGGTGTAGCCAACCGCACCGACTACGATCTGTCCGTCCACGACAAGGGCTCTGGCGAGGACCTGTCCTACTATGACCAGGCCAATGACGAGCGCTGGATTCCGTACGTCATCGAGCCGGCCGCCGGCCTGGGCCGTTCCATGATGGCCTTCCTGGTAGATGCCTACGACGAGGAAGAGGCCCCGAATGCTAAGGGCGGCACCGATAAGCGCGTGGTCCTGCGCTTGGACCGCCGCTTGGCCCCCATCAAGGTCGCTGTCCTGCCGTTGTCCAAGAAGGAGGAGCTCTCCACCCCGGCTCGCGAACTCGCGGATAAGCTGCGCGCTTACTGGAACGTGGACTTTGACGTTTCCGGCGCCATCGGCCGCCGCTACCGCCGCCAAGACGAGGTCGGTACGCCATTCTGCGTCACCTTCGACTTCGATTCCCTCGAGGATAACGCCGTGACCGTGCGCGAGCGCGACACCATGGAGCAAGAGCGCGTAAAGATTGAGGATCTTGAGTCTTACCTCGCCGCGCGCCTGATTGGATGCTAAGCAGATGCACTACACCAGCTGGGATCGCTCCGACCGCGAAAAGCCCGTCCTCCTCGTTGAGGAAGGGCCGGAGCGCCTAGGCGTCTTTGCGGAGCATTCCGCCGAGGTAGACGGCAACTTTTGGCGCGTCGAGGTCAGCGATCTGGGCGCTTCGGCCACGCTTGACGATGGCTCCGTCTACCGCCTCGCCGGCCGCCTCGGCCGCGATAAGCGCCTGGAGGCATCGCTCAATGGCCGCACCTTTCATTACGTCAATGAAAATAGCGGCGATTGGATCATCGATGACGTCGATGACAACAAGGTGGCACAGTTTTCCGCCAAGAATTCTGGCGTGCGCAAGGCCATCTTGGAATTCGAAGACGATGCGAAAGGCTTAAGCACCGCCGAGATCGCCGTTCTGAGCTGGTTTACCCGCGCGATTTTGGAAAAGAACACCAAAAACTCCGCGTGGGTATGGATCATCACGCTGGTATTGGCCTCCATCGTCGCCCTGCTGGCGGTGTTCATCTTCTAATGGCGGGAACGATGCCGTGGCAGTGGACAGGTACTACTCTGCGTGACGTACGCGGTACCGACATCGCCTGGGTGCGAGACGGGGTACTGACCATTGCCGGCGCGCTCTCTGGGGATCCCGCACAGCCGGATGTGCTTTTTGATGTGGAGACGTCGCTAGACGGTGCGACCGCCTCCCCGCGTTTCTTCCTGCGGGCTAGGCCGCGTGCCAGCCGCAGGGCGGGCTCCGAGGCAGCGAAGCAGTGTGAAGTTTCGCAGGCGGGTTTGACCGTCACGCGCCTGCGCGCGACCTGCGGAGATGCACACTACCTTTTGGAGCGCTCCGCCATCTTTGGCAAGCAGCGCCGCATACTGGCCCTCGACAGCCAAGATGGCAGCGCGGAGGGCACCGAAGTTGCGCGCCTTAACCCGCGGGGCAATGGCCTAGAAGTAGCGGCCTCTGATAACAATGGCCTTCCAGACCTAGATGCGGTGGTGCTGAGCTATAGTTGCCTGCTTGTCGATGCCACACCGCGCATCGTGCGCGGCTAAGCACTCATCAAGCAGGCCTTCTAAGCCGGCGGCCTAGAAGGAGCCGCTCTAGAACGAGCCGCCGCGGAAACCGCCTCCGCCACCGCCGCCGGAGAATCCTCCGCCGCCGCCACCGAAGTTGCCGCCGCCTCCGCTGAAACCGCCGCCGAAGCCGCGGCCACCGCCGCCCAAGATTTGGCCTAGGACCATACCGGTGATGATATTGCCGGCCGTGGAACTCGTCTGCTGGCGTTGTTGCTGGCGGCGGTACTCATCGGAATCATCCTTGGCCCGCTGCAGGGCGGTCTGTGCTGCGGCAACGGCTTCGCGGGAGGATTGCAGCGCACCGCGGATATCGCTGCGCTGGGTATGCAGAGCTTGGGCGTGGAGACGCTTGGCATCGGCAAGCGCGGTGCGGGCGCCGGAACCAACGATGCGCCCGCGCGAGGAAATGAGATCCTCGGCGGCCTGAATATTGGATTCTGTCACCGACATTTGCTGGTGGAAAAGCTCGAGCTGGCGCGCGTGGGTGGAGGTCTTTTCCCGCACGCGGTCGAGGCGTTCATCGAGCTCGGTATCGATGCTCATAAGGGCGGTGTGCTGGCCCAAGGGATCCGTATCCCCCTGTTGCTTGGCGTCAGTGACAGTGGCAGAAGCGCGCTCAAGCAGCTCCTCGAGGGCATCCCAATCCGCCTGGGTGCCCTGGGATTTGCCCTGGCGCTCCAGCTCTCGGGCTTCCTCGATTTCGCCCTCGACCTCGGTAATGAGCGCGCCCAGATTGCGGCGCGCGGAGGAAATATTCTCCTCGGCGTGCTCCACACCGGTCAGGAGCCTATCGGTAACCTCCGTGGCATGCTCGATATCGCGGATAAGGCCCACGAGTGAACCCTGCTTCCCAGCCGGCTGGCCCTGCACCTCGCGGGCTTGGTCCAGGAGCTTTTCCGCCTCATCGAGGGAAGCGCTGGCCAATTCTGGGTTATCCGCAATGGAGGATAGAACCTCTGCGGAATAGTCCTCTTGAAGCTTTGTGAGGGTACCTTCGGCGCCCGGCAGGCGAGTGCGCAGTCCGACGGTGCGCTGTGTGAGCTCGTCCAACTTGGAGTCACTCTGCAGCAGCAGGTCGCGCATCTGGGCGAACTCTTCTGCCTGGCTATCCAAAGCGTCATCGGCCTGGCCGCAGGTAGAGACGATTTCTACCAGCATCTGCCGGCGCTCGGCCTGGGATTCCGGCACCGCATCATCGAGGCGCTGGCGAATCTTGAAGGCCTTTTGCAGGGTAGAGGTGGAGTGATTCATCGCCTTGGTAAACGGGCGGGTGCGCTCCGGCCCGAATTCAGACAGGGCGATATTGAGCTCTTCCTTGCCGCGGCGGATGGATTCATCCGTGGAGACCAATTCTTCCTGGGCCAACTTATCCAGGGTATCTAGCGGCAGCCGGTTTAATTGATCGGTATCTTCTGGCGCAATCTCGCGGGCGGACTCTAAGGTCTTTGCCTGATTCTTCTTTGTATTGCGGCGCGAGTAGTACCAGATGCCACCGCCTGCAGCGATGATGGCGGCGGCGCCACCGCCCAACCAGGCTATGCCAGAGGAATCGGAGGAGCTGGAGTTACCAAGGGCGGCATCGGCAAGCGCGATCGCAGAAGCGCCGTATTCCTCGGCGGATAGCTTGCTGTAGGCTGCATCGTGCATCTGATCCAGGCGGCCTTCGGGCCATTGATCGCCGGTCTGCACGCCCACCTGGCGCTCATTGACGCCAACGACATAGGCCGCAGAATTCGGGCCTTTCTCGTTGACGATGCTGCGCGCATAGCTTTCTGGATCAGTGCCAAGATCGTTTGCGAAGACAACGAAGATGATGAGCGACTGGTCTTTTTGCAGCTGGGTGATCTTCTCATTGATCTCCCTAATTTCCTCGGTGCTTAAGACCCCTGCCTCATCGTTTACCCTATCCGTCACCGCCGCCGTATCCGGGGCTTGGGCGATGGTAGTGGTCTCCGCGGCTAGGGCCTGGCCTGCGCCAATGGAGGTGCAGCCGAGCAAAAATGCCGCGATGGTAGCGCGGCCGATTCGTGCACTAAGATTCATGCCCACAACTCTACCTGCCCGAACGCCCAATCCGGAGAACCTCCTCTGCAGGCAGTAGGGTGGGAAGCATTGTGAAATACGTCGTTGTTTTAGGCACCGCGCAATACGATGGCCGCCCCTCCCGCATCCTAGCCGGGCGCCTGCGCCATGCCGGGGAGCTGGCCACCTCCCGCGGTCTGCCGGTGATTACCGTGGGCGGCCAGCTGCCCGGGGATCGGTTTACCGAGGCCGGGGTTGCCCGCGATTACCTGCGCGAGCATTTCCCTGGGCTGCAGGTATCCGCCGTGGAGGAGGGCCTCGATACGCGTGAGTCCTTAGCTGCGGTTATCGATGCCCACGGGCTTGCCGATGCCATCATCGTCACCGATCCCTTGCACAGGTTGCGCACGTGGGTCATCGCTAAGCAGGAAGGACTCAACGCCCACGTTTCCGGCACGCCCTATTATCCCGCCCGGCGCTTTTCCAAGCCCTGGTGGCGCTACCTCGCACACGAATGCGGCGGGCTGTTTTATATTGGGCTCGCCAGCATCGTTTCTCCCCAGTGCGCGCGTGCCTGGAAAAGGCGCCTGTACCGCATCGAGCTGATGCTGCGGCCGAATCAGAAGCTGCGGCACGAAACGATGCAAAATAAAGACGCAGACCGCACGCTGGGGGAATAGACTAAAACGCCGTGTCTTACTCTTATGCTGCAGCTGATTTTGCCCGGCTGGCCGAAGAACGGCCCAAGGGATCCATGATTAGCGATATCGAAGAACACCGCGGGGTATTCTCCCGCGACCGCGCCCGCGTCTTGCACTCGGCTGCGCTGCGGCGATTGGCGGATAAAACCCAGGTCGTAGGCCCACGTGATGGCGATACCCCGCGCACGCGGCTTACCCACTCGCTCGAGGTTGGCCAGATTGCCCGCGGCATCGGCGCCGGCCTCGGCCTCGATCCGGATCTCTGTGACATGGCTGGGCTTACCCACGATATCGGCCACCCGCCCTATGGGCACAATGGCGAAAATGCGCTCAATGAAGTTGCGCAGGGCGGTTTCGAGGGAAATGCGCAAACGCTGCGCATCCTGACCCGGCTCGAGCCCAAAGTCCTCGTCGAAGACGCCGATGGCACCGCCCACAGCTTTGGTCTCAACCTCACCCGCGCCGCGCTCGATGGCGCGTGCAAATATCCTTGGACCAAGACCAATCCGGATGGCACCATCAACCGGAAATACGGCGCCTATGATGAGGATGCGGACCTTTTAGCGTGGCTGCGCGAAGGCCATACCGATAAGCGAAAATGCATCGAAGCCCAGGTCATGGACTGGTCCGATGATATTGCCTATTCCGTGCACGACGTGGAAGACGGCATCATCTCCCAGCGCATTTCCTTGAACGTGTTGTGGGATTTGGTGGAACTAGCCCACCTTGCAGAAAAGGGCGCCGAGGCCTTTGGCGGAACCGCCGATGAACTCTTGGAAGCCGCCGATAGCCTGCGCAACCTCGATGTCATCAATGCCCTTGGTAATTTCAACTACACCCTGCGCGATTATGCCAAGCTGAAAAAGATGACCTCTGAGCTGGTAGGGCGCTACGTGGGTGCCACTATTGGCGCGACCTCGGAGGCGAATGCCGAACTCATCAGCGCCAATACGCTCGGCCGCATGCACGGTGACCTGCGCGTTCCGCCCTTGGCACAAGCAGAGGTCAAGCTCTTAAAGACGATTGCAGTGCTTTATGTGATGGATGAACCAGCGCACCTGGCCCGCCAAGACCGTCAGCGAGAGCGCATCTACCGCGTCTACGACTACCTCGTCGCCGGTGCGCCCGGTTCGCTCGATGCCGCCTTCCGCCTGTGGTGGGAGCAGGCCGATACCGATGCCGCCCGCGACCGCGCCATCGTTGACCAGATCGCCTCCATGACCGAATCCCGCCTGGAGCGGCTGGCCCGGCGCA
Source organism: Corynebacterium sp. LaCa_23 (assembly GCF_058182375.1). NCBI lineage: Bacteria > Bacillati > Actinomycetota > Actinomycetes > Mycobacteriales > Corynebacteriaceae > Corynebacterium > Corynebacterium sp. LaCa_23. The sequence goes on along the minus strand of NZ_CP190825.1, from coordinate 1,845,737 downwards.
GCGCTGACCTTTCGGGCTTCTTGGATTAATGGTTAAACGGGCTGGGTGGCCCCTTCGGAGGAGCTTGGGCGCGGCCTTTCTCTAAAAGTGCAACCTCCGCTGCTATTTTTGAGGCGGAAAAGTGATAACTGAGGGCGCGCGATGCTCAGTTATTGCAGAGGACCTATAGCATCTGCGGAATGTCCGCATCTGCGGGGCACCAGCATCCTCAGAGCTCCAGCATCCGCGGACTAGCTATTAGCGGGCGAGCCTAACGCCTTCATCCTGGACAACGGCGGCGATGGCCGCGAAGTCATCCAATTCCATTTCCATGTTGGCAGCCACGATGGTGGATATTTCATTCTCACGCAGGAAGTTAGCTAGATCCTCTAGGCCGCGCGGGCCACAATCCACACATCCATGGGTGCGTCCTAAGGCATTGAAGAAATCCGTACGGGTACGGATGGGTTCCGTAATTAAAATGCGGTGCACTATTAATCCTCTGCGTCCGGGATAGAACAGAATGTTTGGTAATGGTCGTCGGTGTAGTACCACACATCGGGGTCGGTTTCGGTGCCGCCGCCGGTGACGATGCGCCTCGAACCGCGATGGTTACTGCCAGGGGTTTCTACCGTGTACTCGCGGTAGTAGTCCTGCGCCTGCTGGGGGAGGACGCCTTCATAATTGCCAAAATGGGAATTGTCATTGTCGGGGTAGTCATAGGGGCCGCCGGCCAGAATATCGTCTGCGGTTTCTTCGGCCTCGCTGGGAAGGGAAGAAATAGCGCAGGTCTCATCCGTCGACGTTGCATCCTCGTTACCGCCGAGGTCGAAGCCGAAGTAGCTAGCGCCTGCGACGATGGCGAGTCCACCAAGGGCCACTGGAAGCGATTTCTTAGACGCTTTGGACTTGGACATGCTCCCTATTGTTGCAGGAACTATCTCGAAAACATAAACGTCCACCGCGTCAAGAGCAATATCCAAAATTGCCCCGTTCCGGGGGTGGGAATACCGGGGGGAGAGGCCGCCCCACATGTGGGTAAAACACGGTGATTCTGTGTACTTGCTAACCGGCGCGGTCCAATGCGACCATCCTGGCTTTGGCAGTTAAGCATCCGATATATGGGCGGGGTAGTCTGTAGCCATGGCAAAGGGCAGAATTCCGGACAGTGATATCCAAGCTATCCGTGAACGCGCGCCTTTAGAAGAAATCGTGGGCGAATATGTGCAGCTCAAACCTGCTGGGCACGATTCTTTGAAGGGATTGAGCCCCTTCAAAGATGAAAAGACGCCGTCCTTCCACGTCCGCCCGCAGCGCGGTTATTATCACTGCTTTTCCACCGGTAAAGGCGGCGATGTATTTAGCTTCCTAATGGAGATGGAACAGGTCTCTTTTCCTGAGGCCGTGGAAGCCGTGGCGCAGAAGATTGGCTACCACATTAATTACCAGGGCGGCTCGACCGGTGCCCGCCATGAGAAGCCGGGTACTAGGCAGCGGCTCATCGCGGCGAATAAGGCGGTGCACGAGTTCTACCGGAAGCAGCTGGAAACCCCAGAGGCGGCAACGGCGCGCAATTTTTTGCTGGACCGCGGGTTTAGCCGCGAGGTTATTTATGATTTCGAGTGTGGCTACGCTCCGGAAGGTTGGGACACCGCCACAAAGCACCTGTTGCGCATGGGCTTTTCCTTTGAGGAGTTAGAGGCAGCCGGCATTTCCAAGATGGGCAAGCGCGGTCCCATTGACCGTTTTCACCGCCGCTTGTTGTGGCCCATTAAGGATCTTTCCGGCAACGTTATTGGCTTTGGCGCGCGCAAGCTCTTTGATGATGACAAGCTGGGCAAATACATGAATACGCCCGAGACCATGCTTTATCACAAGTCTAAGGTGCTCTTCGGGCTGGATTTGGCCAAGCGCAATATCGCAGAAGGCCACCAGGCCGTGGTGGTGGAAGGCTATACGGATGTGATGGCCATGTACGCGGCAGGCATTAAGACTGCCGTGGCTTCGTGCGGTACGGCCTTTGGTGGGGAGCACCTGCAGGTGCTGCGCCGGCTCATGCTGGATGATTCCTATTTCCACGGCGAGCTCATCTACACCTTTGACGGTGATGAAGCGGGGCAGAAGGCCGCGATGCGTGCCTTTGACGGCGAGCAGAAATTTACCGGACAATCTTTTGTTTCCGTGGCACCAGATGGCATGGACCCGTGCGATCTGCGCTTGGAAAAAGGCGATGCCGCGGTGCGCGACTTGGTGGCAGACCGCATCCCCATGTTTGAGTTTGTCATTCAGTCAGTCATTGCTGATTTCCGGATCGATACTGCCGAGGGTCGCTTGCAGGCCTTGCGGCGGGCGGTGCCCATCGTCGCGCAGATCCGGGACCAGCCCCTGCAGCGCGAATACGCCCGCCGGCTTGCCGGCTGGGTGGGCTGGAACGATCCGGAAGAGGTGCTGCGCCAAGTGCGCGCGGAGGCGAAGAAGCCGAAGACGGCAGACAAGCCGACGATTCGCCGCTTTGAAAATGCCCAGCCACAGCCGGCGCAGCAAGACGTGCCGATGATCCAACCGCCCAGCCCGAAGGAGACCCATCTGTGGCCGCAGCGGGAGGCGCTGAAATTGGCCTTGCAGATGCCGGAGGTCGTTGGCTCGTACTTTGATGGCATTACTGCCGATGCCTATACCAACGACGCCTATCGCATCGTGCGCCAAGCGATTTCCGCCGTGGGCGGGGCAGAAAAGGGTGCCACCATGTCCGGGGTGGATTGGATTGCCGCCGTTGCCGGGGAAATGCAGGATCTGACGGGGAGGAATTTCGTTTCCGAGTTGGCAGTTGAGGCCATCTTGCCCACGGACGTGGGCGCGGAAAAATATGCGGACTCGGTGCTCTCGCGGCTGCAGGAAACCGTCGTGGGTGATCAGATTGCGCAGCTGAAGGCCCAGTTGGGCCGGATGCGGCCTACCGATGATGAGGCCGGCTATAACTCCCTGTTCGCGGACCTGATTGCCTTGGAACAGGCCCGCCGCGAGCTCAATGACCGCGCCTTTCGCGGCACCCCGGGCATATAAAATCCCCGGGCAGGCACTCGGACGCTAGTTCAGGTGCTGCGCGGGGAGGGGGTTAGCGCGGAAGGGCTTTAATCCTCATCCGGCTCATAGATGCGATCGGCTTGCGGGGTTTGGTCGCCCCGAATTTTTCCTTTTCCACGGCGCTTTTCAGAAAGGTCGTGGATTTCGCGCATGCGTGGCTCTGGATCCAGGCGGTTGGCTACCATCTTGCGCGCGGAGCGCACCGCGGACTTGGTGGCGGGGGAGTTGACGGTCTTTTGGTAGGCGCTTTTCATCTGGTGGTAGCGCTTGCGGCCCGCCTTGGTGCCAAATACGTACCCTGCGGCGGCGCCAAAGACGAATTGGATCATTATTGACTAAGTCCCCTTAAAATCATGCGAGCAAAGTTCCACTCCAGCTTACAGCGAAGTGCGGTGTCGTTGTCGGGTTATCCACCGCACCCCTCATCTACCCCTTATTCTCTTTTTCCTTTCCCCTAACCTTCATTCGCGCTACGTTAAGGAAATGAAGTATTCCATGCGGGCAGGTAGGGACTCGGCGATGGCCTCAGCTGCGGCTTCGGCCGTGGCCCTAGCCGCGCTGGTTACTGCCAGCATCGCGGCGGGCGAGCCCAACGCGGATGGCGCCCTGGTGCAGCGCCCGGTGGGGGATTACGGCAGCAGCGAATAGCGCTTGTGGAGGCTAGACTGCCTCAACGATGGCGGCAAGGCCCTGGCCGCCGCCGATGCACATGGTAACCAGCGCGCGCTTGCCACCGGTGCGGCGCAGGTGGTGCGCGGCGGTAACCACGATGCGGGCACCGGTCGCGCCCACCGGGTGGCCCAGTGAGATGCCGGATCCGTTGGGGTTGAAGCGGGGGTCTTCGGGCGAGATCCCCCACTGATCTAGTACCGCGAGGGCTTGGGCGGCAAATGCCTCATTGAGCTCGATGAGGTCGAGGTCATCGAAGGTGAGATCGAGGCGGTCCATGACCTTGCGGGTTGCCTCAACCGGTGCGATGCCCATGCGCTCTGGTTCCACGCCGGCAAGCGCCCAGCCCTTCAATACCACCATCGGCTCGAGACCGAGCTCGTCGGCCTTTTCGCGGGTGGTAACGAGTACGGCGGCGGCGCCGTCGTTTTGGCCGGAGGCGTTACCTGCGGTCACCGTGGCCTCGTCATCCTGCTTGCCCATTACCGGGCGCAGCTTGGATAGCTTTTCCACGCTGGAATCGGCGCGCACGTGTTCATCCTTGTCCACGATGATGGGTTCCCCCTTGCGTTGGGGAACGGAGACGGGGACGATCTCGGCATCGAAAAGCGACTGCTCTTGCGCGCGGGCGGCGTTGTGGTGGGAGCGCACCGCAAGCTCATCTTGGTCCTCGCGCGCCAGGGAGCGCTCGCGACGGAGGTTCTCGGCGGTTTCGATCATGCCGCTGGGGATGGGGTGGTTTTTACCACCGGCGGTTTCGCGGGCTTCCTGGAGGCGATCGCGAAAGACCATGTTTCCACCCTTCGCACCCCAGCGAATATCGCCGTCCACGGTGTACTCGGTACGCGACATGGATTCGGCGCCGCCGGCGATGACCACCTCGGCCGCGCCGGTAGCAACGTGAGCGGCGGCGGTCACGATGGCTTGCAGGCCGGAGCCGCAGCGACGGTCGAGCTGCATGCCGGTAACGGAGACGGGCAGGCCAGCATCGAGTGCGGCGACGCGGCCGAGGGCCGGTGCAGCACCGTTGGGGGAAGCTTGGCCGAGGATAATGTCATCGATGACGTTTGGGTCGATGCCGGATTCTTCCACGATGGTGGACACCACCAGGCTGGCCAGATCCTGGACGGGGACGGATTTGAGCGCGCCGCCGTAACGACCGACTGGGGTGCGCTTGGGGTAACACAGGACAACGTCTTGGGTATTCATGGATTCTCCTTAGGAAATTTCGGTGGTAGTGAGATCGTGGGAAATGGCCGCGCACGTAGTGAGAAGCTCCGGGAGGATCTGCGCGGTGAGATCTTGGGTGGAATACACGGAGGTCTGGGTGGAAATGTTAATGGCCGCCACAGCGCGCCCAGTGCGATCCCGGATGGGAACGGCGATGGAGCGCAGGCCGATTTCAAGCTCTTGGTCCACGATGACCCAGCCGCGCCGCCGCACCTCACCGAGCCTGGCCCGCAGCGCGTCCTGGGATACCAGGGTATGCGGGGTGACCTGTTCGAGCGGGGCGGTGGTGGCGAAATATTCATCTAGCTCCGCCGGTGTTAAGTCAGCGAGTAGCACCTGGCCCATGGATGTGGCGTGCGCTGGGAAGCGGGTACCGATGGTGATATTGGTGGACATGATGCGGTGTGCTGCGGCGCGCGCGATATAGACAACGGTGTCGCGGTCGAGCACGCTGACGGAGCAGGACTCATCGAGTTTGGTGGATAACTCCCTCAAATGGGGTTGGGAAATATCCGGCAGTCCCAAGCTCGATAGATACGAATAGCCCAGTTCCAAAACGCGCGGGGTGAGCCAAAAAACTGAGCCATCGGTGCGGGCATAACCTTCTGCGACAAGCGTGTGTAGAAAGCGGCGGGCGGTGGCACGTGCTAGGCCTGTGACCTCGGCAACCTGGGCCAATGTCTGCCGCGGTCGTTCGCCATTAAACGAGTGAATGACATTGAGTCCGCGGGCTAGAGATTGCACTACGGGGGTATCTGCCACGGTGTGTCCTCCAAGGTATTTTTAGGGTTAAGTGGCCCAGGTCTCTTAAGTGTACCCGATTATGTTCGCATTCTGAACCCTTGTGCTGTCTGTGAACCGCACGTAGTCTAAGGCCCATGTTGAATAAAGTCATAGCCTCAGTAGAGGAGGCCGTCGCGGATATCCCGGACGGTTCCTCCATCGCGGTGGGCGGATTCGGCCTTGTGGGTATCCCAGCGCAGCTCATTGCCGCGCTGCGTTCTCAAGGCGCGAGCGACCTCACCATCATTTCCAATAACCTCGGTACGGACGATTTCGGCCTGGGCTTGCTGCTCAAGGATCACCGCATCTCCCGCTCCATCGGTTCCTACCTGGGAACCAATAAGGAATACGCGCGCCAGTACCTCGAGGGCGAGCTTACCGTCGAATTTACCCCGCAGGGCACCCTGGCTGAGCGCATGCGCGCCGGTGGCGCGGGCATTCCGGCCTTCTACACCAAGGCTGGCGTGGGCACGCCGCTTGCCGATGGCGATATCCCCACCCGCTACAACCCCGACGGCACCATCGCGGAGACCTCCGCACCGAAGGAAACCCGCGAGTTCAACGGCGAGCTCTACGTCATGGAAGAAGCCCTTACCCCGGACTTCGCCTTCGTTCATGCCGCCCGCGCGGACCGCTTTGGCAACCTTGCCTTTAATAAGACCGCCCAGAACTTCAACCCGGACGCGGCCAAGTCCGCCGATATCACCATCGTGCAAGCGGAGCAGCTGGTTGAAGCGGTTCCGCCCGCAGAGGTGGATGTGCCCGGAATCTACGTGGACCGCGTAGTGGAAGTGGGCAAACAAGAAACCGGAATCGAATTCAGGACGGTGAGCAAGTAATGACCTGGTCACGCGAAGAAATGGCGGCACGCGCCGCACAAGAACTGGACAATGGTGACTACGTCAACCTGGGCATCGGCATGCCGACGCTCATCCCGGGCTACCTGCCAGAGGGCCGCGAGGTGGTCCTGCACTCTGAGAACGGAATCTTGGGCGTTGGTGCCTATCCCGAAGAGGACAAGGTGGATCCGGAGCTCATCAACGCCGGTAAAGAAACCATTACCGAAGCCCCAGGTGCATCCTTCTTCTCCTCGTCCGAGTCTTTTGCCATGATCCGCTCCCGAGCCATCGACGTCGCGGTGCTCGGTGCAATGGAGGTATCCCAGTTCGGCGACCTGGCCAACTGGATGATCCCCGGCAAGATGGTCAAGGGCATGGGCGGTGCGATGGACCTGGTGCACGGCGCCAAGCGCATCGTGGTGATGATGCAGCACGTATCCAAGCACGGCGATTCCAAGATCCTGGCGGAGTGCCAGCTGCCGCTGACCGGCGCTCGCTGTGTGGATCTCATCATCACCGACCGCGCCGTATTCACCGTGGACGAGCTGGAGGGCCTGACGCTTATCGAGGTCGCCGAGGGCGAAACCGAGGAGTCCATCCGCGAGGTCACGGACGCACCCTTTAAAGTAGCGCTCGACTAATTAGTTATGGACGTGAAAAATCGCCGCTTCCCGAGAAAGACTGGGAAGCGGCGATTTAGTGTTTCGCGGGTGGATTAGACATCGCGCAGGTCCACGCCCTTGGTTTCAGGCAGGATGTACATGCTGACAAGCGTGAGTATGCACAGTGCGACGACGTAGAAGCCAGAAGCCCAAGTAAGGCCGTGGGCTACGAACCACTGGTAAATATACGGTGCGGTACCGCCAAAGACGGCGACGGACAGCGAGTAGGCCAGGCCGATGCTGCGGGTGCGCTGAGCGGTGGGGAAGACCTCGGACATGATGGAGGACAACAGGGCGCCGCCGGCGGCGACGATGACCACGCCGACGGTGGAGGCCACCAGCAGGGTCCAGGGGCGATCATCGATGAAGTTCATCAGTGGAATCTGCAGAACGGCTAGACCAATGGCGCAGATATAAATGACGGGCTTGCGGCCGATTTTATCGGACAGGCTGCCCCATAGCGGTAGGGCAATGAGACCGGCGGTCTGTGCGGCCACGGTGACCCAATATGCGCCCTGGGTGGACATGCCTTCGTGGCTAATGGCGTAGGTGGAAACATAGGAGGTCCATGTGTAGTGCGCGGCCGTAACACCGGAGACCATACCCACGACGAGCAAGATATTCTGCCATGCCGGGCGAACAACCGAGGCAGGCTTTTGCGAATTCACGGACTTCTTGGGGCGCTTCGGGGCCTCAACGGTGGGCTCGGCGCTATCGATTTCCTGGAAGTGATCGGATTCCTTCATGTGGCGGCGCAGGTACAACGCGATCAGCGCAGCTACGGCACCCAAGAGGAACGGAATGCGCCAGCCCCAAGCACCAATCTGCTCGTCCGTCAGGACCAGCGAAATGCCGCCGCCCAAGACGTAGGCGATGACCGAGCCGCCGAAGATGGAGACATAGACCATAGAACCCCAGCGGCCGCGGTGGGCGTTCGGGGCGATCTCAGGGATGTAGCTATTGGCGGCTGCGGATTCACCACCGTGTGCAAAGCCTTGCAGCACGCGGATGAAGAGCAGGCCGACAGAAGCCCAGATGCCAATGGATTCGTAGGTGGGCAGCAAACCGATGAGGACCGAGGCGCTAGCCATCATGATGATGGTGGTCATCAAGACGGTTTTGCGGCCGCGCTGGTCGGCGATGCGGCCAAAGATGATGCCGCCCAGCGGGCGGACCAAGAAGCCGACGGCGAAGACACCGAAGGTGGCAAGCAGTGCGGAGGCGGTATCGCCCTTGTCGAACATCGCCGCGGCGATGAACGGGGCGAAGACCGCATAGGAGCTCCACTCGTACCATTCCAGGACCTGGCCGGTCAGGCTGGCTGCGAGGGATTTGCGGTCCGTTTTTGTCGCGCCCGATGACTTAGTGGGCGTGGGGCTCGGCGGGGCGGTAGAAGTCATTGTTCCTCCTAGGTATGGGTCCGAAATATTGAGGAAGATATTACGCACATCACACTTCGCTTAGGCCGCGATGTAAGCCATGAGAAGCGCAGCGCGGCTGGGGCAGATTTAGTTACTGGCTGGAAACTGCATGTCGTCCACCACTTTTCGGGGGAAAGGTCCATAAAAATTCGCTGTTCGCTAGGTGAACTACAGTGCGCACTGTGACCCCGTATAGGGGTATTTGTATAAATTCTTTGCCGTAACGAGCTTGGAATTCGCAGGAAAAGGTCATTTTTGGCCAGAATTCCGGCGCTGAAAATTTAGGTGTGGTGTAGCGTGTGAGCCACGACACGGAAGGTTTTCGAAGAGTCTTGAACCACCAAAGTGACCCGTCACTGTGAACCAACCGAGTCTTTCCGGAGCCACACCCTAAGGAGGGATTTATGACTGCTCTTAGTCCCGAGGAACTAAGCACAGAAGGCCTCGCCGAAATCATGGCCGCGGGCGGACGCCCGGCCGATAGCGAGCGCAAGATCAACATCATCGATACCACCCTGCGTGATGCGCACCAGAGCATCTGGGCCACCCGCATGACCACGAGCCACATCTTGTCGCTGTTGGATGACATCACCAACGCTGGTTTCGAGCACGTGGACTTGGTAGCGCCCATCCAGTTCGACGTGTCCGTGCGCTACCTCAAGGAAGACCCGTGGGAGCGCGTTCGCCTCGTCCACGAGAACGCCGCGCCGGGCACCAAGTTCCGCGCCCTGATTCGCTCCAAGAACCTGGCTTCCTTCGACTTCCTGCCGGATGATGCCATCTTGAACTGGACCGAGCGACTCTACGCCAATGGCTTCCGTGTGATCGGCTCCTTCGATGGCTTGAATGACATCGACAACATCGACCAGGGCCTCAAGCTGGCCAAGGAACTCGGAGCTGAAACCTTCGGCGCATTGTCCTACTGCTTGAGCCCGGTGCACACCGATGACTTGTACAAGCGGAAGGCCACGGAGCTGCTCGAGCGCACCGATGTGGACCGCATCATGCTAAAGGACGCCGGCGGCCTGCTTACTCCGGACCGTTTGAAGACCCTCATCCCGGCGATCCGCAGCTCCATCGGTGACGTACCGCTCGAGGTACACACCCACTCGCTGACCGGACTGTCCCCGCTGACCTACCTCTACGCAGCGGAATTGGGCGTGGATTCTATCCACACCTCCATCGCCCCGCTGGCCAATGGCCCGGGACAACCAGCCACCCAGGCCGTGGTGCGCGACCTTCGCGCACTGGGCTACACGGTGGACGTTGACGATGAGCGCATCGATTCCGCCAGCGAGCGCATTCAGGAAATCGCCGATACGGAAGATAAGCCGGTAGGCGTTCCGCGCGCATTCGATGGCCTGCACTACATGCACCAGCTGCCAGGCGGCATGCTTACCAACTTCGAATCCCAGCTGGAAACCGCTGGGTTGGGTGACCGCTTCGAAGAGCTGCTGTACGAGGTCGCACGCGTGCGCGAAGAGCTCGCATACCCCATCATGATTACGCCGTTCGCCCAGTTCGTGGGCACCCAGGCCGTCATGAACGTGATGACCGGTGACCGTTACTCCGTGGTCCCGAACGAGATTAAGAAGTACGCCTTGGGTTACTACGGTGAGCCGCTCGCCCCGCTGGATCCAGACGTGCTGGAGAAGATCATGACCAACGGTTCCTCCGAAATTACGGAGGAAATCCCAGAGCTCAAGCCGGTTCTGCCGGATCTCAAGGAAGCTCACCCGGACGAAGACATCGACACCCTGTTGCTGCGCGTGATGTTCGCCGGCAGCCAGGTCGATGAGATGAAGCGCTTCGTGGCCGAAGGCCGCGGCGGCGAGGGTGAAGGCGTCAAGGGCGGCGTTCTTACCTCCCTGGTACAGCAAATCTACGACTCTTCCGATACCACCGACTTCCACCTCAAGACTTCCGACTTGGAAATCAACCTCACCAAAGGAGAAAAGTAACCATGACTGATTCCACCAACTTGCACGACCTGAAGTCCCTGCTGAAGTGGGCTAACCTTTCTGATGATATCCAAGAGCTGCAGATTAAGTACGGCGACGTCGAGCTCGCGATGTCCCGCACCCCAGGCGGCTTGAACCGCCCGGCACCGGCCCAGGAAGCCGCTCCGGCCGCAGCACCAGCACAGGAAGCAGCCCCGGAGGCCGCACCGGCCCCGGCAGCTGAGCCAGAGTCCAAGCCTGCTCCTGCCCAGGAGGAAGCTCCAAAGGAAGAGCCACAGACCTCCGGCGAGCCGTCTGCAGAGGGCGAAACCGTTAAGGCTCCTATGGTCGGTACCTTCTACGCCGCTCCGAAGCCGGGCGCAGATCCCTTCGTTAAGGTCGGCGACGAAGTTGAGGTTGGCCAGGTGCTGTGCATCGTTGAGGTTATGAAGCTGATGAACAACATCGAGTCCAAGGTTGCCGGCACCGTGAAAGAAATCCTCGTTGATAATGAGGACGCCGTGGAGCACGGCCAGCCCATCATGGTCATCCAGCCGAAGTAATCGATCTGGAGGAAATTATGTCAGATCTATTAGGTAGCGTGCTCATTGCTAACCGCGGTGAGATTGCGCTTCGCATCATTCGCGCCTGCAAGGAATTGGGCATCAAGTCCATCCTTACTTATTCCGAAGGCGATAAGGACTCCTTGCCGGTAAAGCTCGCCGATCAAGCAGTATGCATCGGCCCGGCGAATGTTTCCAAGAGCTACAACAGCCCCGAGCTGGTCATCTCCGCAGCCATGGCGTACAAGGCGGATGCCATTCACCCGGGCTACGGCTTCTTGTCCGAAAAGCCGGACTTTGTCCGCATGGTGGAAGAAGAAGAGATCGGCTTTGTTGGCCCTTCGGCCGAGCACATCGGCTTGATGGGTGACAAGATCGCGGCCAAGCGCATCGCTAAGTCCGCCGGTGTTCCCACCGTGCCGGGCTCCGACGGCGTGGTCACCGAGTTCGACGAGGCCCTGGAGGTTGCCCATAACACCGGCTTCCCGCTGCTGATTAAGGCTGCCGCCGGTGGTGGTGGTCGCGGTATGCGCGTCGTGGAATCCGAGGACACGCTGGAAAAGGATCTCAACGAGATCATGAACGAGGCAGAGTCCGCGTTCAATGACCCGTCGGTCTACATCGAGCGCTTCTTGACGGATATCCGCCACATTGAGATCCAGGTGCTGGCCGATGGCGAAAATGCCGTCGCCCTGGGCGAGCGCGACTGCACCTCGCAGCGCCGCAACCAGAAGCTCATTGAGGAAGGCCCTTCGCCGGTGCTGACCGATGAGCTGCGCCAGGAGATGCAGGAAGCCGCGATTAACCTGTGTAAAGAGGTGAAGTACAAGAATGCCGGAACCATCGAGTTCGTCTTCGATAACACCGAAGACAAGTTCTACTTCATCGAGATGAACACCCGCATCCAGGTGGAGCACCCCGTTACGGAGATGATCACCGGTGTGGACCTCATCAAGGAGCAGCTGCGCATTGCCTCCGGGCAGAAGCTCTCCATCACCCAGGATGATGTGGAGATTCGTGGCCACGCCATCGAGTGCCGCATCAACGCCGAGGATCCGAACCAGAACTTCGCTCCGCGGCCGGGCAAGATCGAGCACTACCGCGTGCCAGGTGGCTTCGGGGTGCGCATGGATACCCATATCGAAACGGGCTACACCATCCCGCCGTTCTATGACTCCATGGTGGGCAAGCTCATCGTGTGGGCAGAAGACCGCGATGAGGCCATTACTCGCATGCTGCGCGCCATCGACGAGCTGCAGGTAGACGGCGTTGTCACCACGGCGCCATTCCAGGCCATGCTGCTTGATAGCGAGAAGTTCCGCAGTGGCGAGTTCAACACTGGCTACGTTGCCAAGCTGCTGGAAGGTACCGATTCCATCCCTACGGATGACTAAACTCGGCTCCTTCTAGCGAGAGAGTGCAGGTTCCGCTTTTGCCGGCCTGCACTCTTTTGCATTTTTAAGGATCTCAAATTACATCTCTATGTCACGCCTAGTCCCAGGCTTTGCTTAGACCCATACGTGTGGGGAAGGAAAAACAATGTTGGTTATTGCCGCCATGCTGGTCGGCGCCATCGTGCCGGCGCAAACGGCCATTAATACTCGTCTGCGCGAGTCCGTGGGCTCGCCCATCGCCGCCGGGTTCTTCTCCTTCATTATCGGCTTTGCTGTCTCCGCCATCCTCGCGCTGATAGTCACCGGTGACGCGATACCGGACCTGGCGCTGGCGGCCGCGCAACCGTGGTGGGTGTGGCTCGGCGGCTTTATGGGCGTGGCCTTCATCGTGGGAAATATCCTGCTCTTCCCGCGCATCGGCAGCGTAGAAACCGTCATCCTGCCCATCCTGGGACAGGTGACGATGGGCCTTATTTATGATCTGACCGGCCTTTTTGAATCCCCCTTGGTTCCCGTCGGCCCGCTGCGCATCCTCGGCGCCCTCATCGTGGTGGGCGGCATCGCCTTGGTGCTAGAAATCGGCCGGGGCGCTGCCACCACGCGCGCGCAAGCCACCGGGCTTTCGCTGTGGCTGTGGCGGGTTTTCGGCGTGCTCATTGGCATGGGCTCTGCCACCCAAACCGCCGTCAACGGCTACCTGGGAGGCGTGTTGCACAGCCCCATGCCCGCCAGCGTCATTTCCCTGGGCGTCGGCGTGATCCTGTTGGCCCTGCTCACCGTAGGCTGGAAGGCGCCCCGCCGCGCCCTTTTGAGCGGCATCGCCCCAGGTCCCTGGTGGATGTGGCTCGGCGGTGTGCTCGGCGCGCTCTTTGTGGTTGGCGGCGCGACGCTGTCGCCCATGATCGGCACTGGCACGACGGTCATCGGCTCGCTGGTGGGCTCAATCATTTGTGGCCAGGTCATTGAATCGCTGGGCTGGGGCAATGCCAAGCGCGGCCTGCCGCCGGTCCACCGCATCATCGGCTTGGTCTTGGTCATCATCGGCGTGATTATGGTGCGCGCCCTTTAGAGCTGTGCCGCGCTTGCCGATGCCCCCTTCTTTCCCCCTTCGCTCCCACTCCCGGCCAGGGTGGGGGAGCGAAGGGTTATTGCCGCCAGCGCTCTAAGGTGAGCTTGGGGCTTAGTGCGCGGGAGACGCATGGCGCGAAGGCGCCCTCGGCATACATTTGCGCGTCATAGACGGAATCGCGGTGATCTGGTTCGCCCTCGACCACGCGCATCAGGCAGGTGCTGCACGTGCCTTCCAGGCAGCGCGATTTTACGGGCAGATCGAGATCCTCGAGGACCTCTAGGACCGTCTTATTTTCTGGGATTTCTACCGTCTCGCCGCAAAATTCCACCTCGAACGGACCGTCGCCGGCCCCGGCGTTTTTCTCACCGGATAGCGCTTGGAGATCGGGGTGGAAGTTCTCCCAGTGAAAGGCATGCTCGGGCAGGTAGTCGAGCGCGATTTCTTTGGCGGAATCCATAAATCCTTGCGGGCCGCAGACATAAAAGGCCGTCTCCTTTGGCGCCTGGCCCAGCAGGTGCCGGTAGATATCCGCCTGTTTGTCGCGCGGGCGGCCGAAGACCTCAATGGGCTTATCGCCGCAGGTCTCGCGCAATTGCTCGAGCAGTACCGCGTGGTGCCTATCGCGCGCGAAAAAGAGCACGAGATACGGCTTGTTCTCGCGCTCGAGGGATTGGGCCATAGAGAGCATGGGGGTAATGCCCACTCCGGCCCCAACTAGGACGTAGTAGCCGGCGTCTGCCACGAGCTCGAAGTTATTGAATGCCTGCGAAATCTTAAAGCTATCCCCGCGGCGCAGTTTGAGCATCGCAATCGAGCCACCCGTGGAGTTTTTCTCCCGCTTTACCGCGACTCCATACGTTGGCCGTTCCTGTTGGCCAGCAGCAGGGGAAGAGGCACCGGCCATCTAAAAAACCGAGTACTGGCGGGTAAGCATCTCACCGTTAGCTCCCGGGAGGGTGATATCGACGTGGCAGCCGGGGGAGTATTTAGCAAGCGGAGCACCACCGTCCAGCGAAAACTCGATGACCGCAAGGTCATCGGCTACGGCGGTGACGTTGTGCACCGTGGCGGTGGTGGAGGGGGCATCGGCAAGCTGGGGCGCGGGTTGAGAAGGAGAACTAGGCATAGGGGTGAATAGACCTCACTTTCGTGACTGTAGTTCAGCGCCAATCCACTGTATGTAATGCACGTCATGGTACAGCCTGTAGCGAGATCCAGGGTACAAACGCGTTCGCATAGCGGACGGATGTGCGCCTAGTACACCTATATGGGGTGAGTAGGCAGAAGGCTTGCAAAATCTGCCAAGATGGCCATTTTTGGTATTTACGCAGGAGGGGATAGGTGCTGTGAAGGCGGGCGTAGTAGCGGCGTTGGCGGCCAGAACTTTCCCAGAAAATTGGATTCAAAATTCATTGCAGTTGCAAGCAAAGTCTCTATAGGCTTACGGGCACAGCTAAATGGTGAACTACACCACATAAACAGGAAATGTGTGTGGTGCGGCACCAAGATTGGAAAGGTTGTTTACTCCCCATGACTGCTCCTACTGATACTCGGACGGAACCAAAGGTTCTGCCCATGTCCGATAATCCCTATGAGGATTTCCGTTACTTCTATCGCGATGGCATGGACCTGCGACCGGCGCCGAAGCGCCGCGTGGACAAGCCCGGCTGGTCCACCCTGCGCCACAATATTTTTGACCACTGGCACACCGTTCATGATGAGTGGGAAGGCTACGACACCCAGCAGACTCGTTTGCTCGATGATCACATGTGGCAAACCGATGAACTGGGTGCCGCGTTGGCAGAATCCTTCCGCCGCGATGGCGCGAAGGAATCGCGAGCAAAGTTCGAGCAGGCGCTGAATGAAGGAATCGAGACCGTCGAGGATCCATCGCCTGAATTGGTTGCCTTCTTCGAGCAGGTCGATAACATCCCAGACTGGATCGACCTTGAAGCCGCCGAGCGCGGGCGCGTTGCCTACTACAACGCCACCCCGAGCGCGGATCTTCTCACCTTCAACTTTGGCTACTGGGCCACCACCATGGAAGACCGCACCTCTGCGGCCACCGGTGAGACGGGCATGTTTGAGTTCAAGGCCATGCAGCGCGCGCTGGAGACCTCCAAGTTCTTCGTGGACCTGGGCAAACAAGACGTCTTTGACCGCTTTGGCGAAGGCCGCAAGGCCGCAGTCCACGTCCGCTTGCTGCACGCCCAGGCCAACCGCGGGCTGGAAAAGCTTTGGGGCAAGGAGCACTACAACGAATTCGGTCGGCCGATTGGCTCTAGCTTCTTGGTCTCCGGTGAGGGTTGGTTCGCGCTCATGCCACTGGCCATCGACGAGCTTTTCGGGCGCCCGCACTCTGGCCAGGACTGGGACGATGTCGCCCAATACTGGGCATATGTGCTGTACATGATGGGCGGCGAAGAACGCATCATCCCCAAGACCGGCGATGAAATGCGCAAGATGACCGATTTCATTTACGCAAACGGCGGGTGTTCTTCCTCGTACCACCAGCGAGTGGCTACGGCCCTGATGTCCATCGTGGAACAGATGAACCCGGACCTTCCATTGGAGATGCTGGGTTCGCTGGCCACGTTGGTGGGAGAAGAAGACACCAAATTCATGGTGGAAGGAACCCGCTGGGCCGATATGGACTTTTCCCAGGCAGCCAAAGACTTCGAAGCCAAGGCACGCGCGGAGGCACAAGAAGCCCGCGAAGCCGATGAAAAACCTGGTGCGGAGGAATACAAAAAGCACAACGCCGCGCAAGGTCGCCCGCTGTGGATCAATGCCTTGGAGGAAGTGCAAGAGCACATCAACAACCATGAGCCTGACGTCAAGGCCGAGTGGACCCTGCACGATGACTCCAAGGAAGCCCGCCGGAACTAGCCGCTGCGCCCACAGCTAGTTATCAAGGCCTAATAATAAGGAAGGGAATGAAATAATGACTGCTCCCACAGATACGTCTGAGGCTGCCAACACGTCGCAGGTGGAACCAAAGGTTCTGCCCATGTCCGATAATCCCTATGAGGATTTCCGCTACTTCTACCGCGATGGCATGGACCTGCGCCCGGCGCCGAAGCGCCGCACCGCGGCCCCAGGCTGGTCCGAGCTGCGACACAATATCTTCGATTCCTGGCACACCGTCGAAGATGAATGGTCTGGCTACGATAGCCTGCAGACCAAGCTTCTTGATGACCACATGTGGCAGACCGATGAGACCGGTGAAAAGCTGGCGCAGGCCTTCCGCCGCGATGGTGCCAAGGAATCGCGCGCCAAGTTTGAGCAGGCTCTCAACCACGGCATCGAAACGGTAGAGGACCCTGCGCCGGAGCTGGTGGACTTCTTCAAAGAGGTAGACCGCATTCCGGAGTGGCTGGATCTTGAGGCCGCAGAGCGCGGCCGCGTGGCCTACTACAACGTCACGCGCACCTCAGAGGTTCTGGCTATTGCCTTTGCGTATTGGGCTACCACCATGGAAGACCGCACATCGGCGGCCACGGGCGAGACCGGGATGTTCGAGTTCAAGGCCATGCAGCGCTCCATTGAAACGGCGCAATTCTTCACTGACTTGGGCAAGAAGGACGTCTTCGACCGCTTCGGTGAAGGCCGCAAGGCCGCCGTGCGCGTGCGCCTGCTGCATTCCCAGGCCAATCGCGGCTTGGAGAAGATGTGGGGCAAGGAGCACTACAACGAATTCGGCCGGCCGATTGGCTCCAGCTTCCTGGTCTCCGGTGAGGGCTGGTTCGGGATGATGCCGCTGGCCATCGACGAGCGCTTTGGCCGCCCGCACTCCGGTCAGGACTGGGACGATGTGGCCCAGTACTGGGGATACATTCTTTATATGATGGGTGCCGAAGAGCGCCTCATCCCCAAGACCGGCGATGAAATGCGCAAGATGACCGATTTCATCTACGCCAATGGCGGGTATTCCTCCACCTACCACGAGCGCGTGGCCACCGCCTTGATGAGCATTCTAGAAACCATCCACCCGCTGGTCCCCAAGATGGCACTCGGTGCGCTGACCACCATTTGCGGCGTGGAAGATACGAAATTCATGGTTAAGGGCACGCGCTGGGAAAAGGTGAACTACAAGCCGTGGGCCATCCTGTACCGAGGTGCCGCGCGGGCAGAAGCCAAGGTTGCCCGCCTGCGGGACAAGCTGCCGGGTGCGCAAAAGGCAAAGATTAAGCGTGCCAATAAGAATAAGCCGCCATGGTCCGATGTCACCGCGGTGATTAAGGCGCACATCGCGAAAAACGAGCCCGAGACCAAGTCCGATTACACGCTGCACGATGACTCTAAAGAAGCTCGCAGCTAACCCATCCCCATAACATTCTCAGAGGAGAACACCATGACTAACACTATGTCCCTAGGCACCGTCGGCGAGTGGCCTGCCGGCCGCGGCGATAAGGATGAATTCATCGCCACTTTTGGTCAAGAGCGCGCGGACCGCTACCACGAGGCTTTTTGGAAGATGGACCCGGTGGCTGATGCGCTGTTTACCAGCGGCCACACCGTCAAGGAAATCATGCCTAACCTGCGCGATGCCCTTGCCCGCGGTACCGCCAACGAGGACACCTTCCCAGAGGTTGCCGCCCTTATTGAGGACATGACCAAGGCACTTGACGGCATCGATGCCGAGAAGCTCGAGCGCGGCCGCCGCGTCTACCTGTCCATCCCGCCGCTTAGCCACGGCTTGGCGCTGGGCCCAGGCTCGCTGGTCCACACCTATTCCACCCCGGCGATCGCGGACCTGCTGGTCAACACCGGTGAGCTTACCGATGGCGCCGTCAAGCGCCTTGCCTACACCACCAACTGGACCTATTCGCTCTACCTGCCGGATGCGCTGCAACCCGGCGGCGAAGGCTTCATCCACACCGGCATGGTGCGCGCCATCCACGCCCACGTGCGGCGCGTGCACACCCGCAAGGAGCTGGACTACTCCCACTACGGCGCACCGATCAGCGAGTTCGACATGCTGCGCACCTGGTTCGACTTCACTTATATTCCATACGCCGGCTTGCGCAATATGGGCTGGAAGCTTACCGCGGAAGAAGAGAAGGACGCGTTCTACCTGTGGAAGATTGCCGGGCGCATGCTGGGTATTTCTGCGGACCTTTTTGAAGGCGAAGATGGGGTAGAGGCCTCCCAGGAGACCATGGATGCTATCCACACCGTCGACGGCGAGATCAATGAATCGGCCCGCAAGCTTGTCGATGCCCTCATGGACGGCTTCGTCGTCAACGCCAAGGAGCTTACGGGCATGCCCGATGACACCTTGGCGGACTGGACCGCCGCGCACGTGCGCATCATTCACGGCGATGAGGTCGCCGATGCCTGCGGCGTGGCCGACTCCGTCATGCGCCCCATCCTGCAAATGGAGGCACCGCTGGTGCAGGAGCGCTTTGACCTCCTCCGCCAAGACTCGGAGGCGCTCGAGGCGGAAATCCAGAAGAACGAGGAGGCGGTGCGCCAGATGCTCACTCGCGATGCCACCTATATGAAGCAGGATGAGGGCATCAAGATGAAAGATGGCTCGGTCGTCGCGGCCTCCTAAAACAAATCACCCACTTTCATGGGTGACACGTCACTAGAACTTTAAGTACTCTTGTGGCAGGCGCACACAGATTGTGTTCGCCGCCACATTAGTTCCAAGAATCCACTTAGAAAGGGATCCAATAATGTCCAAGGATTTTGCGGTAACTAACCCCGCTACCAATGAAGTAGTAGAGAAATTCGACACCTTTAGCGATGAGCAGATCCAAGAGGCTCTGGCTAAGTCCAACGAGGCTTTCCAGACCTGGCGCGAGACTCCCATTGAGGAGCGCGCCAAGATTGTGTCCCGCGCAGCGGAGCTGCTCAAGGAGCGCAAGGGCGAGCTGGCCAAGATTGCCGCACAGGAGATGGGTAAGTCCACCCCAGAAGGCGAGTGGGAAATTAACTTCTCCGGCGATATTCTGCAGTTCTACGCAGACAACGCCCCAGAGCACAACAAGGACCAGCCGGTTGACGTGCCCGGCGGCAAGGCCACCCTGCGCCGTCTGCCCATTGGTACCCTGCTGGGCATCATGCCGTGGAACTACCCCTTCTACCAGGTCGCCCGCTTCGCCGGACCGAACCTGATGAACGGCAACTGCATCATCTTGAAGCACGCCGAAATTACCCCGAAGTCTGCTGCAGCCATCGAGGAGATCTTCCGCGAGGCTGGCCTGCCGGAGGGCGTGTACATCAACGTATACGCCGACCACAAGCAGATTGAAGAGATCATCGGGGACAAGCGCGTCCAGGGCGTATCCCTGACCGGTTCCGAGCGCGCCGGTGCCGCTGTGGCTGAGATCGCCGGCCGCAACCTGAAGAAGGTTGTGCTGGAGCTTGGCGGCACCGACCCCTACATCATCCTGGATGCAGCCGATGTCACCAAGGCTGCCGAGGAAGCTTGGGTCAAGCGCATCGAGAACGTTGGCCAGGCTTGCACCTCCAACAAGCGCATCATCGTCATGGAAGACATCTACGATGAGTTCGTCGATGAAATGGTCCGCATTGCTGAGGGCATGAAGCAGGCTGACCCAACTCAGCCGGGCGAGAACCAGTACTACCCAATGTCCTCCCGCGAAGCAGCAGAGAACTTGGACAAGCAGGTCAAGAACGCTGTGGACAACGGCGCTAAGGTCCGCACCGGCGGCAACCTGCACGAGACCGCAGCATACTACGAGCCGACCGTGCTTACCGATGTCCCAGTCGGTTCCGACTCCTACTACGAAGAGTTCTTCGGCCCAGTAGCAGAGATCTACAAGGTCTCCTCTGAAAAGGAAGCCGTAGAGCTGGCTAACAACTCCAACTACGGCCTGGGCGGTGCCGTCTTCTCCGATGACACCGAGCGCGCCACCAAGGTTGCTGACCAGATCGAGACCGGCATGATTCACGTCAACCTGGGCCAGTACTTCTCCCCAGTACTGCCATTCGGTGGCGTCAAGAACTCCGGCTTCGGCCGCGAGCTCTCCGTCTTCGCGCTGGACGAGTTCGTGAACAAGCAGTACCTCTACATCAACGACTAATTACTCGTTGAGGCTCGCTCAGCGCTTCCTGCGCCAGCAGCGAGCGCATAGAGTGCAGTAGGAAAGGGGCCTAGCCATTCAAAGGCTAGGCCCCTTTCGCTGCCCGCAGTGCTGGTTGCCCCACCGCGATTTTCGGAACCCCCGGCCTGAACTCAAGCTGTGTCGCGCATACGAGAAATCCCGCTCAGCGCGATGCTGGGCGGGATGTACTGTGCTCCTCCAACTGGGCTCGAACCAGTGACCCTTCGATTAACAGTCGAATGCTCTGCCAACTGAGCTATGGAGGAATATCCATGTTGTACTTCGAACGTGCCGTTCTCTGTGCAACGAGAATTAACTATATAGGCTAACGCCGTTTTCACACAAATCGCCTGGTTAGCCGGAAAAATGAGAAGCTCAACGAGGGGCGAGGCGGGAGGCATCGGAAAGCGTATGGCCTGTGTATTCCTGTGTGGGAAGCGCCGCCTGGAGCCTGGCCGAGGTTGGCCAATTTCCTCTTTTCCTGAACACCGTTCAATACGTCCGGTACCCTCAGATTATGACTTATTTCTCAGTGCGAATGCGGTCTGATTCTGCAGGCCAGCACATTTCGGGAGCAGAGCGAATCGTCAGGGAACACGAGGTTCCAGCAGTCTGTGCGGCGCTATCCGAGCGTGCTTTGGCACACCCGAAGGGAATGGCGGAAAATACCTTCATCACCGTGGAGGCTTTGGCCGAGTCCGATATTCTGCACGTCCCTTCCGTAGGAGTAAAAGAAGAAGCGGTACAATCGCCCTCGCAGGCTAGGGAAGTCATCGAGGAACTATTGCGCCCCATGACCGCTCATTCCCAGGTAGTCATTGAAGAGACGTTTACCGCCAGGAATATGCGCGGTGCGATGCTCATTGCGGCCGATACGGGCATGCGCTGTGAACCAGACGCACAGCGCGGCGTCCGCGTGAGCCACATGGACGCGCACAACGCTCAAGACGCGGATTTTAAAGGCAAGGACGCGGCCCGTGAAGCCATCGTTTTGGCGAGCAAGGTTGCCGCGCATCCCGACGTTCTAGCAGAAGTCTGTGTGTCGGATGACCCGGCCTATACCACCGGTTACGTCTGCATAGATGGCACGTATCACCGCCTTCCGCACATTAAAGAACCTGGATCGGATGAGGGGGCACGGGCCTTCATTATCAAACCGGGAGCCGATATTGACGCGTTGATTGATTATTTGGAAAACCGCGCCGTACTCGTGGATTTTGGGGCAGAAAAGTGAACGAGATCCTAGAAGAAGTCGCATCTGCGCGCCTGGATAAGTGGCGAGAAGACGGCCTGTGGCGCAGCCCTTCGGTCTTTGAAAGTGGGCAAGTGCCGGAAAGCTCCTTGCGGACGGCCGCCGGGAAGACAGTCCAAGACGCGGTGCTCTTTAGCTCGTCGAATTACCTAGGCCTGGCAGAGCATCCGGAGATTAAAAACGCCGTAAAGGACAGCGTTGATCACTACGGCGCAGGCTCAGGTGGCTCGCGTTTGACCACCGGTACGTCTGATCTACACGTTGCGGTAGAAGCCGCTGCGGCCCAGCTGACTGGGTATCCAGACTCGGTATTCTTTGCCACCGGGTACCAAGCCAATCTATCGACGTTGCAGGCGTTGGCCTCGCCCGAGCTCACCATTATTTCTGATGCGCGCAACCACGCCAGCATTATCGATGGCTGCCGGCTCGCAAAGGCGAGTGGTGCCTCCCTCGTCGTCACGGCGCACCGCGATACCTGCGCTGTGGAAGATGCCTTGGCTACCAGGACCACCAAGTATGCCTTGGTTATTACCGATGGCCTCTTTTCCATGGACGGGGTGCTCGCGCCCTTGCCTGAGCTATCGCGATTGGCGCGTGATTACGGCGCCTGGCTTATGGTCGATGATGCTCACTCGTTTGGCGCCGTCGGCGACCGCGGCCTTGGCTTGCCAGAATATTTCGGCGTTCAGCCCGATATCCAACTTATTACCGCTAGCAAGGCGCTTGGTGCTGAAGGCGGGCTCGTTGCAACGAGTAAGCCGGTGGCGCAGCTCTTGCGGCAACAAGCCCGGTCCTTTGTATTTTCTACCTCGCCCACGCCAGCCACCTCTGCCGCCGTGCTCGCGGCGTTAAAGCTCATTGAGTCTGATCCCAGTCTGGTTAGCCAACTGCAGGACAATATTGCTTATTGGCACAAAGCACGCGGTACTACGCCACAGCAAGGGCCCATTATTCCCGTGCACGTGGGCGATGAGGCTGCCGCGATGGACGCTAGCGCTGCATTGCTTGACCGTGGATTTATAGTCCCGGCAATCCGGTGGCCAACTGTTGCACGTGGCGCTGCGATTCTCCGCGTCACCCTCATGGCAACCCATACGCGCGCACAAATCGATGCTCTCTGCACAGAACTTGAACAGTTGGGTTTATAAGTAAATCGCTCGGTGAGTGCGTTCAGAGAGTGGGGCTCTCGTCGCATACACTGGCAGGCGTTATGAGCAGCTTTATCATTGATTATTCGTGGCTCCACGAGCTGGTGCTGTACGGGCGTGACGCTGAGCTGTCCGCTGCAATTACCGGCAACTGGGACATTATTGAAGCCGTGTGGGACTTGGAGGAAAAGCACGCTATAGAAGAGGACTCCAGTTTCTTTGGCGGTGATAATTGGACTGCGCGCTTTGTCTCCGGCCTCGATGATGGCGGTCCCTTGGACGTGGGGCTATTGGACGAAGAAGATACTTCAGTGATGCTCGAGCTCTCCGTTACCGGTGACGATGAAGAGACAATGGAGCACGCGCTTATCGATGCCACCGAGACCATCACCTGGCATTTCTCCGACTGGGGCTTTGAGGACATCGAGTGGACTGCGATGCCTTGAGAAATGGAGACGCCGCCGCAAGGTTTTACTAGCTGAGGGCTCAACAAGTAATCTAACTCGCGTTCATCTTGCTGCTGAGGAGAAAGAAGGATACGGGAACAACTAGCAGAGGTTCTAGTTCGAAAGCTTAGAACCTAGCGTTGAAACGTACATTGAATCGCGTCAGTGGCATGCGCGAATGGAATCCGTTCTTGTTCAATTCGCAGCTTGCCCTCGGTAAAGAGGAGGCGGGAGGCGCGCTGCTCTTCGGTGGTGAGGTGGCTAAGCATGGCGGAGCCATCACCAGGATCGGGGACCGCGAGGTGGTGGAAAGCGGTGACGGTGGCGGTATCCATAAGGAGAGACTTCGTGTGGGGAAAGTGGGCGCGCACGCCGTTGAGGATGCTGAAGCCGGCGGCATCGAGATCGCCCCAGTAGGTGATTTCGGCATCGTGGAGCCAGTCGAGGGCGTGGAGTTGGCGGGCGGCATTGCCGGCGCCGAGGATGGCGATGGTGGGTGGGGCGGCATCGGAAAGCAGGGGCAGGGCTAGGAAGGTCTGCTTGTTTTCTACGATGAGAACGCGCGGGGGAGCGGTGGGAAAGAGTTGTGCAGCCTGGGAAAGGGGAACCTCGATATCGGACAACGCGGGGGCGTGGTTGAGGTAGCGCAGGCGCAGGCGGGCATCGGTGCGGCGCAGCCCCAAATCCGTGATGCCAAAGGGCAAAAGCAGGGCGAGCAACAGGCGCCGGTGGGTGCCTATCCACTTGCCATCCACACCTTCGACAGGAACGGCGCGCTCCCACTCGCCGGAGTCTGGGTGGGCGTGCAGCCAGGTCAAGCATGGTGCTAAGCAGCGCAGATCGTATGCAGTTAAGTCTTTCCACTGGGCATAGGTGCGGTACACGGTGTCGGCGAATGCAGGGGAGTCGGGGAAGATCGCGGCGATGTCGTGTGCGCGCTGTTGCGCGCGGGAGTATTCGGCGCTGAGGCCTGCGGCAGCGGCGATGCGGGGAGCACCGGTAAGGACCGTGCGGGTGGGAACGGAATTGGTGCCTAGGCCCGTGCGGGACCAATTGCGCTGTTCGTAGTGGATCTCTTCTTGGTGCGGCCAGTGCTGCCAGGCGCGGATGAACTCCTGGGTGGCGGGGACATCGCGCGCGGCGGTGGCGGCCGTAGGCGGGTGCAGCGGCCAGTCGATGCTCAGCGAATCGGGAGTCGACAAAGCCTCCGCAAAGTGGTTGCGCAGGTATTTTTCCGCATGTGTGTGCAGGTCACTAGGCATCCGCATTGGGGGACTCCGGGGATTCCTGGGGGTAGGTGGTGGCATCGATAAGCGAATAGCCCGTACGCGCCTGCGGGCGGCCCTGGATAATGGGCTCGTCGTAATTGACCACGATGGTGCCATCCACGTACGGCGATAGCGTCTGGATGAGTTTGAATGGCGTTGCCAAAATCATGTGGAAACCAAAGGACGCAAACACGGACATGGCGGTGCGCGTAAAGGCTGGGTCAGCGCGGTCGAAGGCCTCATCCAAAATGATGGAACCGTAGGTGGGAACGTCCTGGTCTGGTTCCGCCAATCGGAAGCGCAGCGCCGCAGCCAAACAGAAGAAGACCAACTTTTGGGCCTGGCCGCCGGAGAGGGAGGCAGAATCCTGATACGTATTGGCGGTCGTGCCATCGGGATAGCACTCGCGGCCGATGAAGCTGACATGCTTGCGGGTATCGAGGACCAGGTTGCGCCACCGAATATCCTCTGGCTCAGACGAGCCCAAGCGGCTGAGAATCTTGTCCAGGGCGTGGTAGCGCGCTACCGCAGCTTCAGGATCATCGGCGCTAATATCCGCCAGGCTATGGGACGTTGCGGCATCAAGATCCCGCTGGAAGTCTTGCACCACCTGGCCCCGGGCATCCTTCACATCAATGCGCAGGGTGCGGTCCCCATTGAAGGGCGTGCGCTCCAGTGACTTATTAATAAACTCCATGCGCTGTTCGATATCGCTACGGGCATGGCGAAGCGAAGAGGCGAGGTGCGATAGGTTTTGCACCGTCGTGCCATTGAGCAGCTCCAAGAAATGAGCGCGAAAATCCGCCAGGCGGTCCGCGCGCAGGAACTTCAGCTTCTCCATGCCTTCGCCGGCGAAGCTGGCCTGCGGCTCCAAATCCGCGGCTTCTGCCGGCCACTGCGATAGGTATTTGTGGAGGACAGAGACAATCTTGGCATTCGTCTCCTCGATGCGGCGCGCGGCCCTACGCGCGGTTTCTTGCAGGCTGGCCTGCACCTCATCGCGCCGGGCATCGATGTCATCGATGGTGAGTTTTCTCCTGCCCTTGTGCAGGGCTTCTTCGACCGCCTTGGCGATGCCCTGATCCGCCACCGTGGGCACGGTTCCGATGCTTTGGCGCCGCCGGGTGGAGCGGTTCAGCTCGCCCTCCACGTTGCCGAGGTGTTTTTGTGCTTCGTTCAGTTGGGCGCGGGCGGCGGTGAGCTTTTCCTTTGCCTGCTCGTGCGCCGTGGCTAGGGCCTGCGCTTCTGGGGAGGACGCCAAAGAATCGTACTGTTCTTGCAAATCGCGTTTGCGCGCCTCAGCGGAAGCGGTATCAATATCCTGGAACTTAGTCTCCAGTACGCGCTGCGCTTTA
This sequence comes from Corynebacterium sp. LaCa_23, assembly GCF_058182375.1. Taxonomy (NCBI): domain Bacteria; kingdom Bacillati; phylum Actinomycetota; class Actinomycetes; order Mycobacteriales; family Corynebacteriaceae; genus Corynebacterium; species Corynebacterium sp. LaCa_23. Next base: position 1,819,553 of record NZ_CP190825.1, on the reverse strand, counting down.
TCGCGCTGCGTGCGCAGGATATCCATCTTCCGGTTGAGCTCGTGGACCTGTTTGGCCATGGCACGAGCAGTGGCTTTCGCTTCCGCCAATTGGGAACGCAGGAGCTCAATCTTGGCGGTATTGGTGGAACCTACTCGGTACCACCGCGTGCCTTTAAAACGCGTGCGATCATCCTTGATAAAGCGCGTCGAGCCATCCTTATCCTTGGGCCGGCTTTCCAAGCCATCGCGCGTGACGGCCGGGGTCTTGGTTACCTGTTCGAGCGCGGCCACCGAGTTGACGCATTCGTAGTTAAACCGGCTTGAAATATGGTGGCGCACCCACGGCGCCATGGGGTGATCCTGGAACTCCAATTTGTGGATGAGCTGTTGCGGGCTGCGCGCGGGCGCGGGCGCAGGAGCAAACTCGGGGATAGTGCGGTATTCGAGCCGGGTGCCCACATTGCGCGAATTGACCCACTGGTTAATGGCTTCCCGCGCGGTTTCCGGAACGAGCAGGGTGGCGGCGAATCCGTGCAGCAGTTTTTGGATCACCGGTTCCCACTCCGCCTGCTGCGGGGCGATATCCAGTAGCTCGCCAGCGAAGGGAAGCTCCGATTCGGCATAGCCAGTATCCCGCGCGAGTTGGGTGCGCAGCTCCACAAGGGCTTTATCGATATTGGTGCGCCGCGAGCTAAATGAGTGCAGCTCACTTTCTAAGGACGCGGATGTTGTCGCGGCATCGCGGGCGGCCACTCCGGCTTCTTGTTGCTGCTCAGTAAGCTGGGCCGAGTCAGTCTCGAAGTCCGCGATGCGCAGGCGGGCATTCGCCTGCAGCTCGGCGAAGCCGTGCGGGTTGAGCTCAAAGTGATCGGTCCACTGGTCGGCGGCAGCGGCAAGGTGGTGGAACTCCTTGGAGCGGTGCTCAATTTCCTTCTCCGCGGTTTCTATCTTGGCTTCTAGGGCGGCCAGCTCGCCGGCACTAAGTTGGGAGACGGCTACGGCGGCGCGGCGCTCGGCATCGTCAAGGTGCGTGACCTCCGCTTCGAGCGCCTCGGCCGCAGAGTGCGCCTCTGCCTGCTGGGCGGTCAGCGCGCGGATGCGATAGTCCAGTTCCTCTGCCACCAAGCGGGCGCGCACCGCCGGCAGCGCCTCATTCATCGCCTCAGCCGTGTACTTATCCGCTTCTGCAGTGGTGCGCTGGGAGTGCAATTGGGGCAGGGGTGCCAGCGTCTCAATCTGGGCCTTGACGTCCTCTACCCGAAGGTATGCCTGGCGCAGATCCTCAAATTGCTCCACCGCTTCCTCCGCCCGCTCGAAAGTAGACGGCGTATCCAGCATATAGTCCCGGAAGAGCTGGTCCAGGCTGGATAGTGACTTGGCAGACTGCGTGCGGTGCAGCAGGACCTGCCCCTGTTCGCTCTTGATGCCCAGGCGTTTGCGAAAGCGATCCGCAAACGTGGTGTACGTCGGCGTAAATGACGCACCAGGCCCCTTGTACATGGCCTTAATCTTGCGGGTATCCAGGTTGCGGGTGAGTAGGGGGCTGAGCTTATCGATGTCCTCATCTCCCTGCACCACCCCATAGAGCCGTTTAATTTGGCTCACCGAATTTTCACCGCCGTTGAGACGGAAGATGGCGATGAGGGTGTGCTGCGTGCCAGCCCCATTATCGTAGGTCAACGCCACCACCGAGTTTGTTGCGCCCTCACGCAAATACTCCGGGGCGATTTCACCCGTGTGCGCATTTTCTTGCTGCCGCCACGCCCCGCGAATATAGGAGACGAGGTTGCGCCCATTATGCCGCCCGAGGTCCTGCTGCGATGCCGCGTTGAATTTGAGGTCCTTTTGCGGCACCAATACCGCCGACATCGCATCAAGCAGCGTGGACTTGCCCGAACCGGATCCGCCGGTGATGAGGAAGCCCTTGCGGGCTACCGGGATGGAAAAGTAGCCGTGAAAAGTACCCCAGTTAATAAGCTGGATACGGCTGATGCGGAATTGGCCTGGATACAGGTTAGTCATCGGAAGCATCCTCCTGGTCGCTTTCGGCTTCTGCGAGGCGGGCGTATTCATCCCGGATGGCGGTGACCGTGGCGGCATCGAAAAGCTGGCGTAACACGGGCGAAACCTCGTAGCGCCCTTCTGTCTCGGTGGTGCTGAGCAGCGAGTATTCATTGCGGATGCGTTTAATCGCCGCATTGAAGCGGTTATTGAACCCGGCTTCATCGCGGTTATCAACCGCGCGGACGTATCCAATGCCCTCCCGGAGATCTTCTACATCCACAATCACGCGTTCACCGGGCAACGCCAAACCAAGTTCCTGGCGCAGGTTCAGCAGGATGGCGGTATCGATGTGCTTGAGCTTATCCGTGCGCAGCACCTGCGGAATGGGCAGCGTTTCCTCTTCCACCATCCGGGTAAAGGCAAACCCTTCTCCTTCATCGACGACCAGCTCGAGGAATACCTCATGCAGGCGGGCGCGCAGATTGTCTTCGTCCGAGATGATGGCGGACCATAAGACAGGTTCCTTGTGCGCACGCACCAGCGGACCTTTCAACAGCTGCACCAACGCGCGGCGCGAGTTATAGGTCAGCGATCCTTTATCGCTTTCCCACAGCGGGGGCTCATGTGCCGAATCGACGCGGTGATTATCAGTAGCGCTCACTACAACTCCTCAACGGTGGTGCTATCGAAATACATAGTAGGGATATACGCCGCGCGGATTGTCCCATCTTCCTCGGCCCAGGTGACCTTTTCATGATCATCGTGCAAAGCCGGAAGCGGGTGCTGGTCCGCAATATGTACCAATCCCACGACGCTGGCCAGGCCCTGCGTGGGCGGGTATGCCTGCAATACTTGGCCAATCGTGCACGGACCCGACTTGCCGACGGCCCCGCGAATCGCCCCATGCAATTCCTCGAAGTCAATTTCTGATTCGCGCACCAGCTCATACAACGCCTCCGCGTTCTCCTGGCCTGGCTGGAAGGCTTCCGGTGCTTCTTCCACGACCTCGCGACCCGGGTTGGCCAAGTGGATGCGCGATACGGAATGAATGGACATGCCGATGCGCTGCAGGGGAGTTTCCATGCGGTGAAAGGCTTTCAGCTCCGATGCCTGCGCTGCATCAATGGCCATGCCCCGTGCCTCACGCAGTAGCTCAATCATGCGCCGATCTTCTGCGAATTGTTCCGAAGAGACATAGTTGCGCAAGCTGCGCGCCAGGCCAGTCATCGTTTGATTGACCTCGAAGCTCGTTTCTTCCATATCGCGGAAGAGATTCCGCAGCTGCCGACGGTTCTCTGGCGCCAACTCTTGGCCGACCTCGCTTTCTAAAACTTGCTTAATCCACTGGTCTAGCCACGCGCTGCGTTCTCTATCCATGAGGTATGAATAGAATCCGCGGAAGCTGCGCCCAGCGTCCGATTCCGCGATGTGGTCTACACCGCTAAAGATTTCCTCGAGCACCTCACCGCGGTAACCTTCTGGATCCAAAAGCTGTCGGCGCAATCGGTGGTTGAGAGCTTCAAGCTCATGGCGCACCCTGGCGAAATCGCTTGGTACCGCCATGGCCATATTCAGCACGTCTTGGACGCGCTCCTCGGTCTCTGCCGCAGTCAGCCTTTCGAACTGCCCTAAATGAGCCTTTTCAATTTCGCGGTCAATGCGGTCTCGCTCCGCCTCTAAGCTGGCGACGCGGCTCGAAATATCCTCATTCGTATCCCGCGCCAAGCGCTGCAGAGCCGAGCCGATAGATTCCACACGCGATGCCGTGACCGTAGTAACCGGAGTTTCCCATCGCTCAACGGCCTCGAGCGCGGACAGTGCTTCCTCGCTCGGTTCCAACGTTTCCCCGCGCGAGCTCTTGCCAGACTTTCGGACTAGCCAACCAGCTTTTACCCAGTCATTGCAATAACTTTGCGGTGTGCGCGGCATCGGGAACTCACTGGCAAGCACTTCGAAATCGGTGACCATCAGCTCATATACTTCTGCCGCCGGCCGTGCGCGAGTGCCGCGGGGAAAATACTCAGCAATCAGCGCCAAAATCACCGGAGCATTATCGGCCGCCAGCAGCCGCACTGCGGCGGAATCATGTAATAACCGCCGCAGTGAAAGGGCGCGAGCTTCAACAGACATGATTCGATTTTGCCAGCTACGCCGGACACGTGCAGCGTAGTTTGACTCACTTATTCGAATCAGTGGATTCGTCCGCGCATGGTGGCCCTTGCGGGCCGAGGACTAAGAGACTGTATTAGTCCTTATTAGTCCTGCGCCACGGTGACGTTGACTTCAATATTGCCGCGGGTGGCATTGGAGTAGGGGCAGACCTGGTGGGCGGCATCGGCAAGCGCTTGTGCCTTGTCGTGTTCCTGGGCGGGGATAATGACCTCAAGCTCAACGGCGAGCTTGAAGCCTTCGCCCTCCTTGCCAATGGACACGCGGGCGCCCACGGAGGAATCGCCCAACTCAGCCTTCTCGCTGCGGGCTACCGCCTGCAGGGCGGAGTGGAAGCAAGCGGCATAACCAGCGGCGAAGAGCTGCTCCGGGTTGGCGCCGTTGCCATCGCCGCCCATTTCCTTTGGGATGGCCATCTTGAAGTCAAGGTCCGAATTTTGCACTACGGCGCGGCCATCGCGGCCTGCACCGGTAGCGAGTGCTTCGGTGGTGTAGAGGGTATCCATGATTACTCCTTTTCTAAAAGTGATTTTCGTACTAGAGCTGAGTACAGCCGCCGATTGTACTCAGAATTGCTAACGGTGTTTTTCGAGGTCAGCGACCTAAGAAGTGAAAGGACGCGCTAGGAAAAGGTGGTACGGCTCAAGTGAGTGTCGCGGGCCTACTCAACCCGCGCCGGGGGAGTGGGCGCTCCTTCTGGCGGAAGTACCTTGGGGTAGCGCTTCGATTGGCTGGCAAGCTCAACCCACCGCGAGGATGGAGGTAGAAAATAATCCCCGCTGACGCGGGGAACTAGTCAATTGACTATTCAAATGAGCACTAACATGGGCTCATCCCAGTGCTAGCTGGGAGTTTGGCATTTCGCCTCCTGTAATCTTACCGCAAAAAGTGATGAAGATTTTAGGACGATTTCAAAAATCGCAACATGTTAGTGCTAAGCGTGGTATAGTCTTAAATCATTAGTTAATAACTCCAGTTCACCATAAAAAGTGGACTAGGTGAGCCTGTAGTGGAGATAGAACCATGAAATTGCCAGCGACGACAGTGGATTTTTGCACTCGTGCAGATGGTTGGGCTGGTCAACGCAGCCAGCAAGCGCGGAGCTTGTGGGCGAAATCGGGTGACGGTGTAGACCATCTCAACCTGCCGCAACATATGGTTGATTCCGCTTGTGCTGCATCCTTGGTGTATAATTCTTGGCTTTCTCGTTCGGTAAAGGAGTTCCTGAAAGCCGAGTTGCGTGTCTCAGAGACGGATATAGAAGTTCTCTACGTCTTTCTTGCTGGGGCCCATGATGTTGGAAAAGGTGTTAAAACTTTCCAGCGGCTTCTTCTTGACCGCAGTGACGTTGCGCATTTGGTCCACGCCGTTAGCGACGCGGGATTGGATATCGAATTGAGCGCCTCAGAGGCGAATATGTCCAAGCTTCCGCATGGTATTGCCTCTGGTGAAATTTTAGCAATCTGGCTTGAAGAACAGGGACTTACCCTGCCAAAGGCTAACTCTGTAGCCGCAGTTGTCAATGCTCATCATGGTGCCGCAAGCGGGCCGAATAAAGCGGTCCGAGAATTGATTCAAGATTATCCTTCGGGGTGGCGAATGGTTCATGGCGAACTTCTTGATGCCATGGCGAAACTCTGTGGGGAAAATGAGCTTGCGCAGGTCTTTGCCAAGCTGCCGAAAGTCTCGCCCGCAGCCGCGCAAATGCTTACCGGCTTAGTGGTTATGGCGGACTGGATTGCTTCCAATGAAAAGGCTTTCAGCTTGCGCGTGGAGGGAACTCAACTAGACCGAGTGACAAGGGCTGCAGAGCTGATTGACTTGACCTCACCCTGGGAACCGGAAACTCGATTGCATCAGGACATTGACGAGCAATTCCGGCAATCGTTTGGGTGGCCCGCAGAGTTTAAAGCGCGACAAGTACAACAGGAAATGGTGGAGGCTGCCAGAGCGATCAATGAGCCAGCGCTCATAGTCCTGGAAGCCGAAACAGGCGTAGGTAAGACTGAAGCTGCCTTAGCGGCAGCGGAAGTGCTTGCGGCGCGTAGTGGGGCACAAGGAATCTTTTTTGCCGCTCCGACCATGGCCACCGCGAATGGCCTATTGCAAAGGACCATCGAATGGAGTCGAAATATAACGACAGATTCTGTTCGATCGATGTATCTCGCGCATTCCAAAAATGCGTTGGCTAAACCTTATACAGATTTAAAATTTACGGGAATCAACCGTTATGAAGAAGAAGGCGGCAACGTAGTTGCATCGCAGTGGATGTCTGGACGGCGCCTCGGCATTCTTTCCAATTTCGTGGTGGGTACGGTTGACCAAGTGCTCATGATGGCGTTACAGCAGCGGTTTTCCATGCTGAGGCACGTCGGCCTGGCAGGCAAAGTAGTAATTTTTGATGAGGTTCATTCCTTTGATGTGTATTCCTCCGATTACCTCCGCAGTGCCATCGAATGGTTGGGGTTTTATGGTGCCAGCGTCATCGTCATGTCCGCCACGTTGCCAGCGGACAAGCGACGCGCATTGGTCAGCGCGTACTCCGACGGTCAATGGCCAGAGGAAGAGCCGACTGGCTACCCACTAATCACAGTGGCGACAGAAGACGAAATTCGTTCCCTAGAGGTCCCAGCATCTCCAACGGATCTTGAAGCCACCATTAGTTTCCTTGCGGAAGGCGAAGATTCACTGCATGAACTTCTCGGGGAATGGCTCGTTGATGGCGGGTGTGTTCTTATTATCTGCAATACTATCGCACGAGCTCAGGCGGCGTATTCGGAACTCGCCGAAAGCTATGGTGATTGCGTGGAGCTTCATCATGCGGGTTTTGTGGCTTGGGAACGCGTAGAAAAAGAAGATTCATTACGGCGACAACTTGGCCCGGATGCCCACAGGGAAGCAGGCCGGCCGAAGCAAAAAATTGTGGTGGCTACTCAGGTGGCGGAACAGAGCTTGGATATTGATGCCGATGCCCTGATTACTGATATCGCACCTATGGATCTGCTTATTCAGCGCATCGGGAGACTGCACCGCCACGCGCGTCCTTCCAACGACCGACCCGAAAAGCTGCGCGAACCACAGGTTGTTATTCGCGGGCTAGAAACTTCCTCACCAGTTCCGGAATTTGAATCAGGTGCCGAGGCCATTTACGGCCGTGCGATATTGCTATCAACCTATGCAGTCTTGCCAAATAAGATTCGCCGACCAGATGACATCGCTTCACTTGTAGCATCTGCATATGATCGAAATTTTACGCCTCCAGAGGCGTGGACCGAATCGTGGGAAGAGGCCACTGCGACGCGTGATTTTGAGGAATCGACAGCGCATTCAGCGTCCTCAACGTTCCGATTGCCAGATCCATGGAGTACCAACGGCCTGGACGCTCTATTTGCACGGCTGCAGGATGACTCCGCAGACGATGCGGAGATCAAAGGTGCGGCACAAGTTCGTGACGCAGAGCCCAGCGTTGAGGTGATCCCCATCATCGAGACTGATTATGGCTATCGCCCGTGGGGCTGGGATGAAGAAGTCATCGAGGCTGCCGATATTTCGTATAGGCTGGCCTTTCATCTTGCGTCTAGTACAGTACGATTGCCTGTGCGAATGACCCGTTATGACTCGGACTTTGATGCGGTGGTCAATGACCTCGAAGGGGCAACCCCGGCCGAGTGGGGGTCACATTATTTACTGCGGGGACAACTGGCTTTGCCGTTAGATGAAGGGGGAGAGACGCAGGTAGGACGCTTTGTTCTGCGGTATACGAGCCAGCTGGGAATCGAAATTATGAGTGATGGGCGTGAGTGATATGTCCGAGGCGCTAGTTAGGCTGAGAGCACCTCCTTTTACTAGGGGCAGCCACATCATCCACCAATTTACTTTTAAAAGAAAGGAGGCGAAAGATAATGACTGATACAGAAACCTTTAACCTGCTCGATGAGCCATGGATTTTGTGCATGGACAGTGCGGATAACCGCAAAGCGTTGAGCGTCCGGGACATATTTTCTGGACAGGGCGATGCCCATAAAATTGTGGGCGATTCACCGACCCAGGATTATGCGGTCATAAGACTGTTATTGGCTATATTTTGGCGTGCTCATGCGCAAGAATTAGCGGAAGCAGCAGGCGGAAGGCGGAAACGCGCCAGCTTTGATTGGGGTGAATGGTTCGCGGAAAAGCGTGAAGAATTATGCGAGACGAAGCGGGACCAAGTTGTTTTAGATTATCTTGATGCCTTTAGAGACCGATTCGACTTACTCTCTGACACCGTTCCCTTCATGCAGGTAGCGGATCTTCACTCGCAGAAAAATGAGACTCGACCGATTTCCTATATAGTTCCAGAAGCCGCTGATGATCATTTCACGATGCGTACGGCTGAGGGGCGGCGGGCAATTCCTCTAGATGAGGCCGCCCGTTGGTTGCTTCACCTGCAAGCTTATGATTATTCCGGTATTAAAACCGGCGCAGTAGGAGACCCTCGCGTAAAGGGTGGTAGAGGTTACCCCATCGGCACAGGTTGGACTGGTCGAACGGGCGGAACTTTAGTACTTGGAACTGAAGGCCTCCTAGAAACACTTTTGCTAAATACTCCTATGTCAGCTGTTATGGCGGATCAGGGAACTAACCCAATTGAGCTGGATAAACCGGTATGGGAAAGAGAACCTGATACCGCTGCGCAGCGCCGTGGATCGGATGACAAGTTTGGTGCTGTGCCCCAAGGAGCGGCTGATTTGGCAACTTGGCAGGCACGACGAGTGCGCCTAGTAGCTGAAGAAGGCCAGATTACTCGTGTCCTCGTATCGAATGGTGATCGCATTCCGGATGCGGGAAAGAATGTCATGGGTGATCCCATGACGCCGTATCGGTATAGCCCCAACCAGTCGAAGGCCGGCCAAGATGCTTACTACGCGCGTCCCTACGATTCCACTCAGACTATGTGGCGCGCACTTGATGCGTTGGTTGCTGTCGAAGACGACCCAGGTTTCGACCAAAAAAAGGCAAAAGCTCCGAAGAGACCCGCCAATCTCAGCAATCTCGCTGCGCTTGACGTTGATGGATACCTAAACCAAGGCGCCTTTGATATTGCCTTGGTTTCGATGGAATACGGACCGCAGGAATCTTCAGTAGCCACCACTTTCAGCACCACGATCGGGCTTCCCCTAGTGGTATTGCGCGAAGATGATCTCGGCAGGCAAGCGCGTAACGCTGTCCGCACTGCCGCCCAAAAGACCTATGAAACAGCCGTGAGCTTGGGCTGGTTTGAAGGTCAACTGCGGGTAGCCGTGGGCGATGATTATGAATTCGGCGTTAAGTCTAAGGACAGGTTTTATGCCCAGTTGGAGCCGGAGTTTATTGCGTGGATGCAGACCATTTCTGCTGAAAATGCAGACAGCGCTCAAATCAACTGGCAGGAACGAGTTCGAACAGTAGCTGTCTCTCACGCAATGGAACTGCTGCGCGGCGCCGGGATGAAGGCGATCATTGGCAGGGAAGTAGATACAGGAGAAGACGGAAAGGGCCGAATCGTCTCAGCTGGATCCCTTTTCCAGCAGCTACAGCGGCGTTTTGATAAGAACCTGCCGTTAACAGGCAAGTCCACACGAAATCAGAGTCCTAGCTCACCTATGAAGGAAGGTGTTGCCCATGCATGACACCAGTCATCCGCAGGCAGGAACTACTGCGGAGTACACGGGCCCGCGTTTGCGAACCTCCGTGGCGCGTACCGCAGAGGCGCTGCAGAATGATTATTTGCATTCGCCACAGCACAATAAACAAGCGCGAGCACGCGCAGTCCTAGCCCAATTGCGAAAGTATTCTGCGGTACGTCTTGAACAACACCCCGTGGCACTTGAAGAGGTCCTCCTTTTATTGGAGCCTGCATTGAGTGAACAAGAGATGGGAAAGGGTGCCGCACCGTCCGCATCAGAGCTCGCGGCCTTTCAAGCCATGACGATGCTAGGTATCCATCTACAAAGCGCTAGCACTGAAGCACATATTAAAGGCCAAAGCTTCGCACGGGCCTGCGGTCGTTTCTATGCGCACAGTCAGTCACAATCCACGAAACCGCGGTTTGATGCGATGCTCGTATCTTCCGATGAGGCTTCCCGCCTCATACATATTCGTTCCTTGGTAACGCTATTGCGCGGGGAAAATTTGGGGTTTGACTACGGTGCATTTGCTCAGGACCTGCGGGTTCTAGGCAGCAAAAACGCTACTCAAAAAGCTCATACACAGCGACAAGGCGTGCTATTGAAATGGGCACGTGACTTCGCACTCGGTTCTTATGCGTCTTCTCAGACCGAACCGACTTCTTAAAATCAATTTTCATATTCTAGAAAGGAATTTTCGCAATGGCTTTGACCATCGATATCCACGCTCTGCAGACTCTTCCGCCTTCTCTGATCAATCGTGACGACACCGGGGCACCTAAGTCTGCCGTTTACGGCGGCGTACCGCGTCAGCGAGTCTCTTCACAGGCATGGAAGCGTGCAATCCGCAAGTACTTTGAATCTGAAATCGATGCGGAATCTGTGGGGGATCGCTCGAAGCGGCTTCCAGAGAAGATCGCACGTAAGGTTCAAGAACACGAAGGCTGGGATGCGGAGCGAGCTCAAAAGGAAGTTGCTGAGCTTTTCAAAGCTGCAGGAATTAAGACGGAAGTGGATGCGAAACGTATCAAGTCGCTGAAAGATTCCGAGGAAACCACCGAAGAAGAACTAGCAGCAGCGCAGTATCCGCAGACCAAATACTTGTTGTTCTTGAGCCCGCACCAGATTGAACGTGCCGCAGAGGCGATTGTTTCGGCCGATGGTGAAAAGATTAAGAAGAAGGATGCCCTGGAGATCCTTGATACGCAGCACTCGGTAGATATGGCGTTGTTTGGGCGCATGGTTGCCGATGATGCTGCGTATAACGTCGATGCTGCGGTACAAGTCGCGCACGCACTGGGAATTCACGCCAGCGCTCCTGAATTCGACTATTTCACCGCGGTCGATGACTTGGCCGAGGAAGGCGAAGAAACTGGTGCAGGCATGATTGGCACTGTACAAATGATGTCTTCTACCTTGTACCGCTATGCCACGGTGAATCTAGATGGATTGACGCAAAATCTCGACTCGGCAGAAAACGCAAAGCAAGCCGCAGTGAACTTCGTTGATGCATTCATCAAGTCTATGCCCACGGGCAAAATCAATACCTTTGCCAACCAAACAATGCCTGAGCTCGTCTATATCGCAGTTCGCGATACCCGCCCGGTGAGCCTGGTTACGGCCTTCGAAGAACCAATAGAACCAACCACCGGTCAGAGCTTGCGCGTCGCCGGTGCCGAAGCATTGGCGAAAGAAGAAACCGAGTTTGAAGAAAACTATGGGCTGCAGCCTAAGGCAGCCTTTGTGGTTGGGTTGAGCGAGGCCCGTCAGGCTTTCGCACAAATCGCTGACGAAGTAACGCTGCCAGAGCTTTCGCAGCGTTTGTCTGCCGCGCTTTCGGAGTAGGAGGCTTAAAACGATGACAGCATCATTGTTGTTGCTGCTTAAAGGGCCGATGCAGTCTTGGGGAACGGAATCTCGCTACGCTACCCGTGCAACTTCGTCCTTGCCCTCAAAGTCAGGAGTTCTTGGCATGCTAGCCGCAGCTGAAGGACGAAGGCGTGATGAAGATATGGCTGATTTGGCTGGACTCAAGTTCGCGGTGCGCGTCGATCAATCCGGTAGCCTTTTGCGGGATTATCAAACCGCGCAAAACTGGCAAAAGGATCCACAGGCATCCGCAAAGCTCATTACCCGCTATTTCCTATCAGATGCCTCATTCGTTGCGGCAATCGAAAGTGAGGATCGCGAGCAACTCGAGAATTTTGCGGAGAATCTAAACCGACCGGTATTTCCACTCTATTTGGGCCGGCGGTCGTGCCCGGCTCCGCCCAATGTGGTGCTTGGTGTGGTTGAAAAGCCTGCGGTTACGGCATTACAAGAGCACGGCACGTGGCACGCCACCAAGGAATATATGAAATCCAGTGGTGGGGAAGTGTCCCTGCCGATTTACCGGGACTCCCTCCCAGGAGAATCCGGCGTGGCTTGCCAGGATGTACCGAACTCTTTTGACCCGCAGCACCGCAAGTATTCATGGCGCACCGTGGTGCAAAAGGAATTTGCGAATGTGGACAACCCCTTAGATAGCGCAGAGCGGCGCCCGGATCCGTTTTTGGAGGCGGTGATGAATGTATGAGTACGTTAACCAAAATTCTTATCAATCCTCAGCGGCGTCAAGGGCGAAAGCTACTTGCTAATCCACAAGCAATGCACGCTGCGGTCGCCGCGTCATTTCCACCAGATGTGGATCAAGAGTCTGGGCGTATTTTATGGCGCCTTGATGAAGGCGCTCATCACCACTCCCTCTATGTGGTGGGGCCTGAAAAGCCAACTGACCATGTGATTGTGGAACAAGCAGGGTGGGATACACGGCCGGGACAATCGGTTGAGTATGACCGTCTGCTGAATTCACTCACTAAGGGGCAAAGATGGATCTTTGAACTGGTAGCCAACCCAACGTATTCGCAAGCTAATGGAGGCAAGCGAGGAAAAGTGAAGGCTCATGTGTCTGTGGAACACCAGTTGGAGTGGTTGTATCGGCGAGCAGAAAATGCCGGATTTGAACTAGCCCCCCGAGCAGGGGATGATGTCAGCGATGATGAGCGTTCTCGGTGGTCCGTGGAAGAAGAAACCGCGATTATTGAGCGAAAAACGTTGGATTTCCGGAAAGGAAGTGGCAACAGGCGTGTGCGTATCGCCACAGCCCGATACCGCGGAACCTTAGAGGTCAAAGATCCTGAGGCTCTTCGGCACACCCTTACTCATGGGATAGGAAGAGCTCGTGGTTATGGTTGTGGCTTAATGACCCTAGCCCGGCCGATGGGGTCCTGATGTCTAATCCGAGCGAAGTCCCTGTCACCCGCCAAGCTTTGTCCCGGATGGGAGACCGAATCAGTTTCCTGTACGCCGAGCGCTGCGTGATCAATCGAGATGGTAATTCTCTAACGATCACGGACCAGCGCGGCGTCGCACATGTGCCAGCCACGCAGTTGGCGGCACTGCTGCTTGGTCCAGGAACGAGGATTACTTACGCGGGCATGGCTTTGCTTGGCGATGCCGGGGTTACCACCCTCTGGGTAGGTGAGCGCGGCGTTAGGTACTATGCGCACGGTCGGCCCCCAGCGAAATCGTCCCGCATGGCTGAAATTCATGCGCAGGTAGTGTCTCACCAGCGGAAGCGTTTGGACGTGGCTCGCAGAATGTATGCCATGCGGTTTCCAGGAGAAGACGTTTCTCAGCTGACGATGTCCCAGCTGCGTGGCCGCGAAGGTGCACGCATGAAGCGAATCTATGCGGCTGAAGCCGAGCGTACTGGAGTCTATTGGAATCGGAGGTCTTATGATCCCAATGATTTCGATTCTTCTGACCCAATTAACCAGGCTCTGACTGCGGGCAGCGCCGCGCTATATGGAGTTGCTCATGCTGTCGTTGCAGCGCTCGGCTTCATTCCTGCCTTGGGGATAGTACATACAGGCACCGATAGGTCATTTGTCTACGACATTGCTGACCTTTACAAAGCAGAGATTTCTATCCCAGCGGCATTCGATGCTGTCGCAGCACAACAGGGTAATCCCTCTGTGGAAGTGCGTCGCTTCGTGCGGGATCAAGTTGTCTCACGTCGCCTCATGCCGCGGATGGTTCAAGACCTTAAAGCACTTTTTGATGTTCCTGATGACGAGCTTGTCAGTGACGCCGAGTTAATGCTGTGGAGTGAACTTGAAGTCATCGCTTCTGGTCTTAACTGGGCAGAAGAGGAAACGTTGTCATGATGGTGCTGGTTATTACTGCTTGTCCCGCTGGACTACGCGGCGATCTGTCGAAGTGGCTCATTGAACTGACTCCCGGTGTATTCGTGGGACGTCCCTCTGCTCGTATACGAGATTTGCTCTGGGATCGCACAACCGAGCTTTGTAAAGATGGCCGCGCACTTTTGGTGTATTCAGCCGCGAATGAGCAGGGAATGGAGTTCAAGACTCACCGACATCATTGGGAACCTACGGATTTTGACGGGATTACCTTGATGACGCGACCGGCTGAGTCTAAGCAACCACAGCGAAGGACTGGATGGTCTCAAGCCCGACGTAACCGTATTTCTTATAAGAAACAGAAGAGAGGATATTAGACCGCGTGGAGCTTCGAGGGTAGCTTTCCCCAAAATACAAGTTGTATGTAAAATACGTTTAAGGCTCGGATTTCTGCTGTTCAGCAAGTGTGCTCCCCGCGTGAGCGGGGATGAGCCCACCCGCTTAAGCGGAGAAGCCGCACACGGGATGTGCTCCCCGCGTGAGCGGGGATGAGCCCCATATTAGGGGTCGGGTCGGGCCGGGCCGGGCGTGCTCCCCGCGTGAGCGGGGATGAGCCGTAGTCATGAATTTCCCCTGCATAGGAAATGTTGTGCTCCCCGCGTGAGCGGGGATGAGCCGTCCCCATCGTGCGCACGCAGCGAGGAACTAACGTGCTCCCCGCGTGAGCGGGGATGAGCCCGGCTGGCCCAGCCTGGAAAACTCCCCGTTCCTGTGCTCCCCGCGTGAGCGGGGATGAGCCCCGAGGGGTCAATTGCGCGTTTTTTCAACAATCGTGCTCCCCGCGTGAGCGGGGATGAGCCGAAACCAGCGAATAACCCCACCAACCAGCCCTGGTGCTCCCCGCGTGAGCGGGGATGAGCCCGACGATTCATGCGTCACCAGAGCACGATAAGTGTGCTCCCCGCGTGAGCGGGGATGAGCCCCGTGCCATCCTTGATGGCGTAGATGGGCTTGCGTGCTCCCCGCGTGAGCGGGGATGAGCCGACCCGCAAAAATTCGAAGCGGCACTCGCTGACGTGCTCCCCGCGTGAGCGGGGATGAGCCGTCCCAGTCTGACCAGATTGACGCTCTTCGTGAGTGCTCCCCGCGTGAGCGGGGATGAGCCTCAACGCCTACGAGCAAGAACTGGCGGAATGAGGTGCTCCCCGCGTGAGCGGGGATGAGCCGGTGCCGCTTGGCCCGATTTTGTCCACCATCGGGTGCTCCCCGCGTGAGCGGGGATGAGCCACCGCGCCGACCATGAAAACCGACTCATCAAAGCGTGCTCCCCGCGTGAGCGGGGATGAGCCGAAACGATCCCTATCGCGAGAATGCTCCCTCCAGTGCTCCCCGCGTGAGCGGGGATGAGCCGATAGCGAGTCGAGGTCGAAGAGACTTAATTGCGTGCTCCCCGCGTGAGCGGGGATGAGCCCTCACCACACACCAAGACCTCACCGCCCGCGCCGTGCTCCCCGCGTGAGCGGGGATGAGCCGGGCTTCGAGAACGGGCGCGGTAACGGCAATGAGTGCTCCCCGCGTGAGCGGGGATGAGCCGCAATGGCGCTCCACGGTAGACGGCAACCGCGCGTGCTCCCCGCGTGAGCGGGGATGAGCCCGCCTCGTCACTACGCCGCAAAGCCTCGTTCGTGTGCTCCCCGCGTGAGCGGGGATGAGCCGCAATGGCGCTCCACGGTAGACGGCAACCGCGCGTGCTCCCCGCGTGAGCGGGGATGAGCCCGATCCCGATAACGAAGAGGGCGAGAGCTAGTAGTGCTCCCCGCGTGAGCGGGGATGAGCCCGATGATTGGTCCGTGGTGATTACCTCGTCGATGTGCTCCCCGCGTGAGCGGGGATGAGCCCGCGCAGGTCGCGGGCTACACCGTAGACATCAAGTGCTCCCCGCGTGAGCGGGGATGAACCCGACTGCGGCAGTCATAGAGCCTGCAAAAGTGCGTGCTCCCCGCGTGAGCGGGGATGAGCCGTCCAGGGGCAGGTTCCTCACCATTGCGCCGAAGTGCTCCCCGCGTGAGCGGGGATGAACCCCATGCCCCACGACCAGGCGCACCAGACCCCGGGTGCTCCCCGCGTGAGCGGGGATGAGCCCTACTCAAAAGCCCAGAGCTGTAACAGCCGGTTGGTGCTCCCCGCGTGAGCGGGGATGAGCCCCGTCCTCATTAAGAATGCCGAGCCACTGGCCCGTGCTCCCCGCGTGAGCGGGGATGAGCCCGGCACCTGGGCTAAAACACGCGGCTTAGAGTAGTGCTCCCCGCGTGAGCGGGGATGAGCCCTTCCCCGATAAGCCAACCGGGATAGGGACATGGTGCTCCCCGCGTGAGCGGGGATATTTTTTAATTTGATAACCTGAATCTCTTGCTAGGCCTAGTAATCAACACATCGAAAGAACCTCCGTCAACGACGAGCAGCACATCGGGCTATGAGGGGCAGAATTCATCTTCGCTGAGGCTCAAACGTGGGCTGCAGCCGCAGTTGTGTGCCTAAAATCCGATACCCGTAAGCCTTGGTTGAAGAAGAAAACTGTGCAACGTAAGTTCACCGACGCGAATTTTGGTTCGTGATTGGGCTAAGCCGGATTGTGCCGGCAGCGCCGCTGGTTGCGTCCTTTAGTGTGGCGTAACGCTTGCTGATGGTGAGCCCCGGAAATAGTGGGGCGGTCACCGTCAGTTAACCTTTCGACTCAACTACCACATCTCACCGAAAGGCATATGACGATGACCGCTGCACCACATTCTATCGACCCTGCAACCTACTTGGATGATCTGCTCGCTCAAGCCTCCCCTGACTTGATGCGCCAGATGCTGCAAGGGTTTATCAACCAAATCCTCTCCGCCCAGGCCGACACCGTCTGCGGCGCCGAATACGGCGTTGCCTCCACCGAACGCGTCAACCACCGCAATGGGTACCGCCACCGCGACCTTGACACCCGTGTCGGCACGATCGATGTCGCAGTACCGAAGTTGCGTCACGGCGCATTCTTCCCGGACTGGCTGTTAGAACGCCGTACGCGGGCAGAACGAGCCTTATCGACCGTCATTGCAACCTGCTACCTCAAAGGGGTTTCCACCCGCAGAATGAACGACCTGGTAGCCACGTTGGGTATTGCCAACATGTCGAAATCCCAAGTTTCACGCATGTCAGAAGAACTCGACGAGATGGTCGCCGATTTCAAAAACCGTCCGCTCGATCCCGGCGGCTACGCCTACCTGTCCTGCGACGCGCTGACAATCAAAGTGCGCGAAGGCGGCCGTGTGGTCAAATGCTCAGTGCTGCTTGCCACTGGGGTCAACGCTGACGGGTATCGCGAGATGCTTGGCATGCATGTCGCCACCACGGAATCCAACGCGTCGTGGAAAGGCTTCTTCCAAGACTTAAAAGCTCGTGGGCTTTCCGATGTCTACTTGGTTACCAGTGATGCCCACGAAGGCATCCAGCACGCCATTTCCGAAGTGCTACCTGATGCGTCGTGGCAGCGCTGCCGCACCCATTTTGCGAAGAACCTTTACGAGAAGGTCCCGAAGACACAGTGGCCTATGGTCTCTGCAATGTTCCAGACCATCTTTCAACAACCAGATGCCCAATCCACCTGGTCCCAAGCCCGTGAGGTAGTCGATCTACTAGAGCCGAAGTTCCCGCAAGTTGCGACCTATCTGGAGGAATCACTCGATGAAGTATTAGCGTTTACCGCAGCCCCGAAGTCGGTGTGGTCGAAGGTCTGGTCGAATAACCCCACAGAACGGTTAAACCGGGAGATCCGCCGGCGCACCGATGTTGTGGGCATCTTCCCGAACCGCGAATCCATCATCCGGCTTGTCGGTGCGGTCCTAGCCGAGCAACACGACGATTGGATCCAACAAAAACGCTACATGTCACTGACCGCACTCGAACACACCAGACACCTCATGCACCGCACAGGAGACGCCAATGGTGACCACAACCAGCTAACCGCCTGACCTCAAACACAGAACTGAATACCGAGCCGAAAGCACAAACGGCTACACCACTACACGGGACTTGACCGCGCCGCTCGAAGTGAAACGGCGTCACGCACTCAACTGGGGTTATTCTATGAGGGGCCGAGAATTGGTCTTTCGCGAGCTATTGACTAATCTTTTGGGAGCGGAGTGTCGTAATATACGACATGGCATCCGTGTGGGGCTATAGCTCAGTCGGTTAGAGCTCCGGACTCATAATCCGTCGGTCCCGGGTTCGAGCCCCGGTGGCCCCACGGTAGAAGGAGGCGTCGGCAAGCAATGCTGGCGCCTCCTTTTTAGTATTCGGTGCGCACGCGCTCGGAGAAAATCGGCCTGGCGGTCAGCTCGATGCGGGTGCCGATATTCTCGTCTTCTTGGGACCTGCAATGGACGGATTTTTGATTCGTGGCCATGATGCAGTGGAGATCGTAGCTCTCACCAGAGCTCGGGTTCTTTACAGTAATGTCGCTCTGCCAGGCTGCAGTAACGGTTGGATCAGGAGTTTCGAGCCTGTATGTGGCATCCATTGCGTGCTTATAAATGTCCAGGGCAAAGGCGCAATCGGTGGCGTCGTCGGCGATGATTTGTGCGTAATCGCGAATGCCGCACATGCCGCCTACCTGCGCAGCGAGTGCGGAATCATCGTCTTTCTCCGCTTTCTGCGGCTTGGAAAGCTTGGCAGTTGCGGAAGGCGCGGAATCGGTATCGAAGTCGGCATCGGCAAGCGCACCGCTGTCTGAACTGGTGCTGTGCGGGCTGGTATCGGTGAAGTTGGGCTCGTCGTCAGCGGGGGCGGATGAGCACCCAACCAGCAGGAGCGCTGGCAAGAGCGCGAGAATCTTTTTCATGCGGAATATCGGCAGAGATAGAAGGGGCAATAGAACAGGAAAAGTGTAGCACCGCAGCGCATGTGGGCAGGCGAATTGCGCGCGGGTGAGCAGTGCAGTCTAATAAACGGCATGACAGAAGTAGATCCGCTCATTGAATCCCTCTATCGCTGGTCCGATGTCAGCGGTGTATTGCTGATGGGAATTATCGGCGGCACCATTGCGCGCAAGCGCGGGTACGACATCATCGGGTTTTTCTTCATCGCGATGTTTTCTTCCCTGGGCGGGGGCATGGTGCGCGATGTACTTATTAATCGCGGCACCGTGGCGGCGATGAGCGAGCCGGAGTACCTGTACCTGGCGTTTACTGGCGCGTTGATTGCGCGCTTTGTCTACTTTAAGGGCAAGACCTGGGATTATATCCAGGCGCATGGCGATGCCGTGGTTTCCGGCCTATGGGCCGGCACCGGCGCCGTGAAGGCCATTACCTATGGGCTTCCGCCGATTCCGTGCATCATGATGGGTGTGTTTACCGCTACTGGCGGTTCCATGATTCGTGATATTGCTATGGGGCGCGAGCCCGCGGTCTTTGGCGATAATCAGCCGACGGTAATTCCGGCCATCGCTTGTGCGGTGATCGTGCTGGTGGGAAACCACTTCGATATGTTGGCCGTCGGCATGATCGTGGGGCCATTGGTGTCTATTTTCTTGGCGCTGCTGGGCATTTGGGCCGGTTGGCGCGTGCCCGCGAAACAGGAGTGGGCGCCGATTAATGATACGGCTGCGCAGGTTAAGGCGCTGGCGAAAAAGGCTGAGAATAAGAGCCGCGCGGTCGGGCGCAAGCTGGAGCCGCACCGCGTGCGCTCTTGGCGCCACCGGCAGATGGAAGAGGCGCTGCAGCGGCGCATCGAAAAGGAAGTGCGTTCCGGCAAGCGCCGCCAGGATGCGGCGGAAGAGGCCAGCGAGTTTTTGCAGTCCTTTGAATCGGACGTCGATCAGTTCAGCTCGGCGCCAGCGGAGTCCGAGGACATGGACTTTGGCGTGGACTTCAGCGGCGATTCCTATGAGGAAGAGGAGCAGACCTCAAGCGAGGAATCCCAGCGGCTGCTCGATACGATTTTGGAAGATGACAAGCTTACTGATGAGCTGATTGATCGCCTGATGGACCGCTACCAATCGCGCGACTAGGTTTCTAGGCGGCTGCTTGCCGATGCCCCTAAATTAAACACCTGAGTCCGGATTTCTGGCAGAAAACTGGCATCAATTTCTCAGCTAGGTGCCATATCCTTGAACCATGAACTTGAGGTATTTCTTTTTTGAGCTGTGGGGCCTCATCGTTGACCACGGCTTGCCGCTCATCGCATTCGTGATTATCGGCATTCTTTTGCCCCGCATGGGGCGCCTAGCCATCCGGATTATTGAACATAATTTGGATGAGCAAGAAGAATCCACGAAGGCGCGGCTGGCGCTGACCGGGGCCTTGGTCTACATCGTCCAAGCGGTTGCGTACTTCCTATTGGTCGCGGCCGCGCTGACTAATCTCGGCGTTCCGGCGCTGGGCGCCGCGGTGCCTGCGACGATAGTGTCTGCCGCGGTTGGTTTTGGTGCCCAGTCCGTGATTTCGGATTTCCTCTCCGGATTTTTCATCCTCACGGAAAAGCAATTCGGCGTGGGAGACTACGTCTCCTTTGCCGGCATCCCAGGGGTAGAAGGCGATGTGGTGACGCTGACCCTGCGCACCACGAAGGTGCGCACCCCAAGCGGTGAGTTGGTGACCATCCCCAATAGCTCCGCCGGCGTGGTGACCAACTATTCCAAGGAATGGTCCCGCGCGGTGGTCAATATCAACGTCCCAGTGCATGAGGGCGAATCCCTGCCGGAGATTACGAGCCGCGTCAAGGAGATTTCAGAGCACGCGATTAAAGCCCCAGAGATTTCCGTCGACGTCGTCGGCGAGCTCACGGTCCTTCCCGCCACGCAATTGGTCAGCCCGCAGGTAGCCGGCCAGCCGTGGCAGGTGGGTTATCGCATCATGGTGACGGTGAATCCCGCCCGCCAGTGGTCCGTGGAGCGCGCCATCCGCTCGTCGCTGCTCTCGGAATTCTGGGACCACTACGGCTCCGCCATCGACTTTGATGAGCTGCAGGAACAGAAAAAGAAGAAACCTGCGGACCCAAAGCATGCCGCGGCGCAGTCGGCCAAAGACGCTTTGGACGCCGGGGAAGGCTCCCGCCCCGATACGCCAGTAGATGACCCCACGGCGGAAGAGGAATTGGTCCCGGAGGAAGTCGATCGTGTTGAGACCAAGGTCGATGAACAAGCAGTCACGGCTGAAGCGGGCGAAGATGCCGCAGAAGGTAACGAGGAATCGCGCCGAAAGATCTGGCGCACGATTCAGACCAGTACCCAATTCCAAAAGGTTTCCACCATCGGCGGGCGCGTGCGCGCCTCCACCACAGGCCTCGTGGCGGCCCTTCTTGTCGTTGGCTTGCTCATCCTCGCGGCAAGCAACCCAGAGGAAGGGGAAGCCGGCTGGCTGTCGCCGGACTATTGGAAGGATCGCGATACGCAATCCTCTTCTGAGGCTCCAACGGAATCTGGGGAGAATGTGCCTTCGGAAGACCCCCTTACTACCGGCGCTCCAACGGAACCGACGGACGCTGACTCAACGCCCACGACCACCAATACGCCGACCGTTCCTAGCTATCCCAGCCAGGCGCCCAACTCCACGCCTAATTCCGGGGACGGGCACGGTAGCAGTCAGGATGGGCCCGCTGACCCAAACGGCGATGCTGGCGATGGCCAGGGGAATGGAGATGGAGACTCCGGTGCAGATGGAAATAGCGGGGCGGCGAATAGCCAGCAGACCGCGATTCCTTCGGAACCCCACTAAACATCCCCACTAGGAGCTCATAGACACCGCCTCATAGTCCGAGGCGGTGTCTTTTTCATTGACCTTTAGCGGGGCGGTGAACTCTAGTTTCTTTACTCTTTCTATCGCAGGTGGGGCAACAACAGAATAAAAGGTGGAACAAATTTCAACCGCGAGCTGTTTCAGTAGACATGACATCATTATTTATACCTTTGGAACTTGGCCGTTATACGTTGAATAACCGCGTGACCATGGCGCCGCTAACGCGTCAGCGTGCAGGTCACAGCGGTGTGCCCAGCGAGCTACACAAGAAGTACTATTCCCAGCGAGCTAGCGCCGGGCTCGTGGTGACGGAGGGAACCTTCCCCGCTTGGACCAACCGCGCGTTCCCGGGGCAGGCGGGCATCGTTGATGATGAGCAGGCAGCTGGTTGGAGCGAGGTAGCCAACGAAGTGCACGACAAGGGCGGCGTCTTGTTCATGCAAATCATGCATGGCGGCCGCACCAGCCACCCAGATCTCATTGATGGCGCCCAGGCAGAGGCCCCGAGCGCGCTGGATTGGGACGGCCAGGTTCGCGGCTTTGCCGGCAAGATGGATGCACCGGTACCGCGCGCACTAGAAGCCGATGAGCTTCCACGAATCGTTGAGGAATTCCGCGCCGCCGCACGCCGGGCCGTCGACGCGGGCGTTGATGGTGTTGAGATCCACAATGCGAATGGCTACCTGCTGCACGAATTCATGGCACCGTCCGCTAACCAGCGCGACGATGAATTTGGCGGCAGCCCCGAAAACCGGTGGCGCTTGCCAGAGATGGTGATCCGTGCTGTCGTCGAGGAAATCGGTGCCGACCGTGTAGGTGTTCGTTTTTCTCCGGCCCACGTCGTACAGGGCATTGTCGAAGACGATGAGGCAGACATGTTGGCCACCTACGGCGGCCTGCTGGACGCCATCGCCCCGTTGAATCTGGCTTATGTCTCCTTCTTGCACGCAGAGCCGGAAGGCGAGCTCATCTCGGCCTTGGCACAGAAGGCCCGCGCCAATGGCGAAACCAAGGTTTTGATGAATGACGGTTTTGGCACCGTGACCACTAAGGAAGATGCACAGCGCGAGCTGGACCTCGACTATGTGGATGCCATCGTGGTGGGCCGCCAGCTTATTGCTAACCCGGACTTGGTGCGCCGGTGGGAAGAGAACCTGGAGCTCAATGAGCCTGACCAGGCAACGTTCTACGTCGGCGGCGAGCGCGGCTACATTGATTACAAGACTGCCGCGGACCAGTAAATAGTCCGCGGCAGTTGTAGGGAGAGAGAAGGGGGAAGTAGAGAACGCGAGTGATAGGTAAGGTGCGAAATATCCTTGAAAAAGGACCTTTCACTTTTTATATCGATCGTGCAGGCATGGATCGTTAACAATCACCCGCTATTTTTTAAAAAACTACTTCCTTCTTCTCCCATTGCCGCCTTGCCCGCGGAAAGTCCCAGTAGGCTAGTGGGCATGAGCGAGTTAGATCTTTTACGCCAGTGGCCCGTAGACAATGTCGCCGGTGCGTTATTACAACGCGGCGATGTCCTCGATGAAGTAGGAGATGTCACCCGGGAATTTCCGGTGGCATCAGTAACCAAGCTCGTCTCCGCGTACGCCATCATGCTGGCGGTCGAAGAAGGCGCGGTAGAACTAGAGCAACCTGCTGGTCCAGAAGGAGCGACGCTAGAGCACTTGCTCGCGCATGCCTCGGGCGTGAAGTTCGATTCGCGCGAACAACAAAAACCGATAGGCGAGCGGCGCATCTATTCCTCTGCCGGTTATGAATGGGCTGCAGAGATTGTAGAAGAAGCCACCGGCATCGAGTTTGCAGAGTACCTGCGCGAAGGCGTGTGCGAGCCGCTGGGCATGTCCTCCACGCGCTTAGAGGGCTCGGCAGGGCATGGCCTGGTCTCTACCGTGCAGGATCTTGCTGCATTTGCAGCCGAGGTCCAGGACCCGCAGCTCCTGCACCCTAGCACCGTGGCCGATATGCGCCGCGTTCACTTCGGTGGCTTGCGTGGCATCGTGCCTGGCTACGGGAGCTTTAAGGATTGCACTTGGGGGCTTGGCTTTGAGATTCGCGGCGAGAAAGACCACTGGATGGGAGCCCTGCCTGCCGATGCCACCGGGCACTTCGGCATGTCCGGAACCTACCTCTGGCTAGCCGGCGACTACGCCATGGTGGCATTGACGGACCGAGAGTTTGGCGATTGGGCTAAACCGCTGTGGAATGAAACCAATTCGAAGATCTGGCAGGCGCTATAAGGCCTCCATCGCAAAATCCCTTTAACGGGAAAACGAGAAAAGCTCCCCATTCCAATGGAGTGGGGAGCTTAAGCTGTTCTATTTAGAACAGGGTCTGACCGGAGAGGCCCTCGAAGAACATCAGGAACTGGGAGAAGATGCCGTCAACGAGGGACAGGAGGTTGAAACCGAGGTTGGACAAAGAAGACAGACCAGACATGGTTGTACCTTTCTTTTTGGGGATGGGTTCAAACCGGATTGTTTGAATTTATTTCAGTATAGTCATGGCTCTGGGTCGTGTCAAACTATTCCTTACCCTAAATTAAATTTATATAAACCATCTGTCCACGGATGCTGCTCTTCTCCTAGAGGGAGGGGTGTGTGGGGAGTATGGCGACCGATTACCCCCGCAGGGGTCTTTTCGAGCAGGATTTTTCGGAGCTCTTTGCCTCTAGGGGGCGAGACGCGGTTTTCTTTTACGGGTGTGGAGTGTGAGCACTGTAGGTCACTGTTCCTACTGGTAGCTGCCCTGCGTCTGACTCTTGTCAAGAAGTTACTTCAGGGAAACAGTTCAAGCGAGAAAACCTCACAAATTTCACTGTTGTAACTTCAATTTCATTGGCCACTTTAGTCACAGTCTGGACTTTGGGTTGAGGTTTAAAACTTGGGGGTTGAAGTGAAAGTTGAGGGTTGTAGAGGGTGGTGTGGCGCAGGAAAATTGGGTGCAGACGCAAAAGACAGTTCGTTGGGGAAGACGAAGCTCGTCTTGCACTGCGCCGCACGCCACGCGTGTGCATCGCAGTGGTGATTTGTCGAGGGAGATATCGGCTATGAATACTTGCGTCAATACAGTGCCGGTTGATCAACCGGCCTCCAACTACACGTGGCCCAGCCGCAATGGTGCGGCCGTCGTGGTCACTGGTGTGCTGAAAATTTCTGGGATGCCGCGTGCGCTGCGCCCAGAAGTAGAGCGTGCCATGGATCGGTGCATTCGCACCGAATCGGAGTTCATCGTCCCAGGCGATGACCCGCTGACCGCCCAGTGGTGCACTCGGTGGTACCGCGATGAGATCTCTATGGAGGCGCTCGTGCGCGGTGAGGCGACGGGCCCGGGCGTGGATTCTGGTGTTGGCATCGGCTGCCACCAGGTGCTCACCGGAACCGAGGCGGAGCTTGCCGCGCTCGAGAGCGCGGTGTGCTACCTTGCGCAACGCTATGGTTTTAGCGCCACCGTGCGTTTTAGCTAAGGCGCTCGAGCGAGTCGGCTCGAGCGCGGCCAAGTAAGCCGAGCCGCACGAGCTAGGTCGCGCGGCGGGGAACCGTTTAGGATACCTCCTCGGCGAAGGGATCCATGATCTTATCGGGAATATCTGCAACCGACTTAAACACGGCGGTCGGGCGGTAAGGGTAGCGGGAGATTTCGCGGTCATCGGAAATGCCGGAGCGCACCAAAATGGAGCGCATGCCGGCCTCGAGGCCCGCCTTGACATCGGTATCCATACGGTCACCGATCATGACGGTGTTTTCAGAGTGCGCGCCGATGTGGTTAAGCGCCGAACGCATCATCACCGGGTTGGGTTTTCCCACGTAGTAGGGCTCGCGGTGGGTGGCGGCGGTGATCAATGCGGCTACAGCGCCGGTTGCCGGGAGCACACCTTCGGGAGCAGGCCCCGTAACATCAGGATTGGTGGCGATGAAGCGGGCGCCATTGCGGATGAGGTTGATAGCGGTGGTAATCGCCTCAAAGGAATAGGTGCGGGTTTCACCAAGGACCACGAAATCGGCGTCATCATTTGTGAGGATCCAGCCAGCCTCGTGCAGGGCGGTGGTCAGGCCGGATTCTCCCACGACGTAGGCCTTGCTGGAGCTGGCCTGGGTAGCCAGGAAATTTGCCGTCGCCGTGGCGGAGGTCCAAATGCGTTCGGCCGGAATATCCAGGCCGGTATTGCGCAGCCGCGCCGCCAAGTCGCGCGGGGTGGACATGGAGTTATTAGTGAGCACCATGTACTCAATGTCATTATCTTTTAGCGCCTGAATGAATTTATCGGCGCCGGGGATCATTTCCCCTTCCTTAATGAGTACGCCGTCCATATCGGATAGGTAAGAAATCATTGGTGGTCCTCCAAATAGTCAGCGATATCGCCGATGGTCTCGCAGTTAAGCATTGTTTCCTCAGTAAGTCGCACCTTAAAGAGCTCTTCTGCACGCACGGTGAGCTCTATAAGCTCGAGGGACTCCACGCCGACATCGGAAAGCGCGGTGTCCCTGCCAAGTTCGGCCTCGGTTCCGGTGACTTTGATAATGAGGGCGATGAGCTCGCCCAGCGTATCCCGATCCGAGTCGTAGTCCTTATCTGGGTCAGAACCCTGAAACTTTGCCTGCAATTGGGCACTGAGGTCATTTGCCATAGTGCCCAGTGTAGTAGCGATTGGCGCGTGGCATAGAAGAAATAGGCGCACGCGGTACTGGTTAGGGGGGGAATAGGGCAAAAATAATAAAGGCGCTCCCAGCACAAAGCCGGAAGCGCCTGAATTAAAAGCCCGTTGTGAAGGCGGGGGCGAAATTACTCGCCGCTATTAGGAGCAGTTGGGTCATCCAACTTCAGCTCGGAGGCTGCCTTTTCCACAACGGAGCGCTCAATCTTGCCATCGCGGGCAAGGCCATCGAGCACGGCGACGACGATGGATTCCGCGTCGTTATTGAAGAAGCGGCGGGCACCCTCGCGCGTATCGGAGAAGCCGAAGCCGTCTGCGCCCAAGGTGATGTAGGTACCTGGGACGTAGGAGCGGATCTGCTCCTGCAGCTCAGTAGTGAAGTCCGAGACACCAACGAATGGGCCCTCGAAGTCCTTGAGCTGGGAGGTAGCGAATGCTTCGGAAGGCTCCTCGCCCTTGCGCAGCGCTTCCTTATTGCGGCGAGCGCCATCGCGGGCCAGCTCGTTCCAGGAGGTCACGGAGAACAGCGATGCCTTGACATCGTAGTCCTCAGCCAGAATCTCCTGCGCGCGAAGAGCCTCATGCACGCCAACACCCGAGGCCAGGATATTGGCCGGGGTGGAACCGTTCTCGGCGGTATTGAAGTGGTAGATGCCCTTGTGCAGGCCCTCCACGTCCAAGTTCTCCGGCTCGGCCGGCTGGTGGACCGGCTCGTTGTACACGGTGAGGTAGTACATGACCGGCTCGTTGTCCTCGCCGTACATGCGCTCGATGCCGCGGGCTACCAGGTGTGCAACCTCGAAGCCGAAGGCTGGGTCATAAGAAATGACCGCAGGGTTGGTGGCTGCCAGGACAGGGGAGTGGCCATCCATGTGCTGCAGGCCCTCACCGGTAAGGGTGGTGCGGCCGGCGGTAGCGCCGATGATGAAGCCGCGGCCCATTTGGTCGCCGGCGGCCCAGAAGGCATCGCCAGTGCGCTGGAAGCCGAACATCGAGTAGAAGATGTACAGCGGGATCATGGCCTCGCCCTGGGTGGCATACGAGGTAGCGGCGGCGGTGAAGGATGCTGCCGCACCGGCCTCAGAAATGCCCTCGTGCATGATTTGGCCATCGGTGGCCTCGCGGTAGGACAACATCAGGTCGTGGTCCACCGGCACGTAGTTCTGGCCGCGCGGGTTCCAGATCTTCATGGTGGGGAACCAGGAGTCCATGCCGAAGGTACGAGCCTCATCCGGGATGATGGGCACGATGCGCTTGCCCAGTTCCTTATTGCGCATGACCTCCTTGAAGGTGCGCACCAAGGCCATGGTGGTAGCCACTTCCTGCTTGCCAGAGCCCTTGCGCACGGAGCGCAGCTTGTCCAAGGAAGGTGCTTCCAATGGGGTGAAGTCCGTGCGACGCTCGGGCAGGAAGCCGCCGAGTTCTTTACGGCGCTCCAGCATGTACTTGATCTCCGGGGAGTCCTTGCCCGGGTGGTAGTACGGCGGCAGGTAGGGATCCTTTTCCAGCTCTTCATCGGAGAAGGGGATTTCCTGCTTATCGCGGAAGTTCTTGAGATCCTCCAGCGTCAGCTTCTTCATCTGGTGGGTAGCGTTGCGGCCCTCGAAGTTGTGGCCCAAGCCGTAGCCCTTAATGGTGTGGGCCAAGATGACGGTCGGCTTGCCGGAGCCCTTGTTCTCTAGGGCGCGGGCGTACGCTGCGTAGACCTTGCGGTAGTCGTGGCCGCCGCGGCGCAGTGCCCAGATTTCGTCATCGGAGAGGTCTTCTACCAGCTTTGCGGTGCGCTCATCGCGGCCGAAGAAGTGCTCGCGCACATAAGCGCCGTCATTAGCCTTGAAGGTCTGGTAGTCACCGTCAGAGGTGGTGTTCATGACGTTGACGAGGGCACCTTCGGTGTCCTTGTCCAGCAGCTTGTCCCAGCCGCGGCCCCAAATGACCTTGATGACGTCCCAGCCGGCACCGCGGAAGAAGGACTCCAGCTCCTGGATGATCTGGGTATTACCGCGCACTGGGCCGTCGAGGCGCTGCAGGTTGCAGTTAATCACGAAGGTGAGGTTATCCAGCTCGTACAGCGCAGCGGTTTGCAGCAGGCCGCGGGATTCTGGCTCGTCCATCTCGCCATCGCCCAAGAAAGCCCAAACGTGCTGCTTGGAGGTGTCCTTGATGCCGCGGGTTTCCAGGTACTTATTAAAGCGTGCCTGGTAAATGGCGTTCATCGGGCCAATGCCCATGGACACGGTGGGGAACTCCCAGAACCATGGCATCAGGCGCGGGTGCGGGTAGGAGGGCAGCCCCTTGCCTTCACCGAGGGAAACTTCCTGGCGGAAGCCGTCGAGGTCCTCCTCAGAAAGGCGACCTTCCATGTAGGCGCGGGCGTACATGCCCGGGGAGGCGTGGCCCTGGAAGAAGACCTGGTCGCCGCCTGAAGGATCGTCCTTACCCTTGAAGAAGTGGTTGAGGCCGACTTCGTAAAGCGGTGCGGCACCCGCATAGGTGGAGATGTGGCCGCCGACGCCGATGCCGGGGCGCTGCGCGCGGTGCACCATGATGGCAGCGTTCCAGCGGATCCAGCGGCGGTAGCGCTTTTCTAGTTCTTCATCGCCAGGAAATTCCGGCTCCATGTTGGTGGGGATGGTGTTGACGAAGTCCGTCGACGTCAACGAGGGAAGCTCCACGCGCTTGGCGGTGGCGCGCTCCAGTAGGCGCAGCATCAGGTAGCGTGCGCGTTCTTGGTCAGAATGGTCCAGCAGACCATCGAGGGAATCCATCCACTCGCGAGTTTCTTCTGGGTCGCTGTCGTGAAGGTACGATGCAACACCATCGCGGATAAGCGGGAAGTTGGAATCGCCCTTGGCGGGGTCCTTCTCGGCCATGTAAACCTCCTAATTAAGGGTCTGCAGAGTTTATCTCCTACGATACGCGTTCCCAGATCGCGAGTGGGAGTCTATCCCGGATAAAACGCCGCGCTTGCCGATGCACCCCCTACCACCTGCGGTTTGCTTTCCTCACCCGGTGTGCAAACGTGGGTAGTAGGCCCCTAAACGGCGCTAGTTCTCCCACAAAACAGGCGCCGGTGTGAGCAGAAAAGGGCCTGCAAATTGGGGGAAAGGGGTGCTATAGCAAGTAAAAGACGGCCTGGGACGTTAAACTACATGTAATAACACACGCCCTCTGTGCCAATCATGGGCCGGGCGTGAGTAAGAATTCACCGGATAAGGAAGGAAATGCATAGTGGCTGACGCTGCAGTCAAGCTCGGAATCAAGGAAGGGCAAATCGCTCTAGAGCTTGGTTGGGACGAGGATTGTGACAACACAATCTCTGAATCGATCGAAGCCGTACTCGGTGAGGATTTCCTCGAAGAGGAAAATGATGAGCTGTGCGATGTAGTCCTTCTCTGGTGGCGCGAGGAAGACGGCGACCTCGTGGACGGCCTGGTGGATGCCAGCCGCCCCCTCGCGGACAACGGTTCCGTCTGGTTGTTGACTCCGGGTGCCGGCAAGCCGGGCACCGTCGAGCCTGGTCTCATCTCCGAATCGGCGCAGCTAGCCGGCTTGGTGCAGACCAAAGCTGAGCGCTTTGGCGAGTGGCAGGGTTCCTGCCTGGTACAGCGCGGCTACACCAAAAAATAGCCTTCACCAGCTGATTTGTGTAGCTTCACAATCCTGCGCTACTGTACATAACAGCGCAAGGGCGCATGCGGCTTTAGCTCAGCTGGAAGAGCAATTGGTTTACACCCAATAGGTCGGGGGTTCGATCCCCTCAGGCCGCACCATTTTTCAAGTCTCGAGACATCGTTTTTAGAACGGTGACTCGAGCCTTTTTGCATTCGTGGCCGAAAGTAGGCCCGAGACGGGCCCATAACCAGCCAACGAAGACGGCTAGTAGCGCTCGCGGCGGCGCTTTTTCAGCTTGGCGTAGTGGTCCGGCTTGGAATCGCCGTAGCGGGAGCGGTTGCGCAGCTCGGTGGCAAGAGGTGCGGGATCGGTGTTGGCATCGGCATCGGCAGCCGTGCCAGGTTCGCCGTTGGAGGTGGGGGCATCGGCAAGCGATTCAGCGTCCGCGTCGAGGGCCTGCATGGCGGCTTCTTCTTCGCGCAGGCGGCGGCGCTCGCGGATCTCGGACCAAATAAAGTAGCCCAAACCCAGCGGGGCCATGATGCCAAAGGCAATCCACTGGTAGCCGTAGGAGAGGTGGTTGCCGCGGTCGAGCTGCGGGATGGGCATGGCGTTGAGCACGCCCGGTTGGTCCTCGGAGAGCTGGATATAGTCTTGGCCTAAGTCGGCTCCGATAAGCGAGCCCACCTGCTCGGTGTGGATGGAATAGACCTGCTGGTAGCCCTCCTGCGTGATGGGGGCGGTTTTGTGCTCGGCCTCATTCGAGCGCACCATGCCGGTAATAGTTACCTCCTCGGAGGGGGCAGGCGGAATATCCGGCACCGCATTGCCCTCCTCAGCGCTGACCCAACCGCGGTTAACCAGCATGGTCAGGCCCGCATCGGTGCGGAATGGCACCAAGGATTGATAGGACGGGCCGGAGCCGGCGGGGCGCAGGCGAAGCAGCACCTCATCCTCGGGCAGGTAGTGGCCTTTGAGCGTGGTGCGGGACCATTCATCACCCGAGATGGCCCCGTCCGCGTCCACGACTTTGTCAATCGGCTGCGGATCGGCCTCATAGGCGTGGGTGATGTTTTCATTGCGCTCCACAATGTCATCGTCCTTTCCCAATTGCCATGGGGCAAGGACACTAAAGGCCAGGTAGGAAAATGCCACCACGAAAAGCAGCATGAGTACCCAGCCTGGCTTGAGGAACGTCTTTAGCATGCCCCCAAGTCTAGTCGTGGTTCTCGCGAATCCAATCCAGCAGGCCGGGTACCGCGGCTTCGATATTCTTGCGCGCGGTTTCGAAGTCTTCTTCGGTGCCGTAGTAGGGGTCAGCGACCTCTGCGCCTTCCGGGGAATTGGGATCGAAGCTGCGCATCAGGCGGACCTTGTCAGAGTCGATGCCCAGATCGATGAGCGAATCATAGTGCCCGGAATCCATCGCGATGAAGAGATCGGCATTCATGTGCTCTTCGCCCAATTTGGATGCGCGGTGGGATGCCCCATCGTGCCCGGCGCGGCGCAGTTCTGCCACGGCCCGCTCATCCGCGCCTTGCCCCACGTGCCAGCCGCCGAGCCCGCAGGAATCCACGGTGGCGAGGAGATCGAGCATGTCGTCTTCCATTTCATCGCGAACGATGATTTCGGCCATGGGCGAGCGGCAAATATTGCCGGTGCACACAAAGACGAGGTAGAGACCCGAGTGAGAAGAAGATTCAGTCATGCGAAAACCCTTTGCGCAGATAGTACTGTAGTGCGGGAGACAGGATATAG
This sequence comes from Corynebacterium sp. LaCa_23, assembly GCF_058182375.1. Classification (NCBI taxonomy): domain Bacteria; kingdom Bacillati; phylum Actinomycetota; class Actinomycetes; order Mycobacteriales; family Corynebacteriaceae; genus Corynebacterium; species Corynebacterium sp. LaCa_23. Next base: position 1,787,765 of record NZ_CP190825.1, on the reverse strand, counting down.
CACTAGCGTAATTTACAAGAATCGAGCATAAAGGAGTATCCCCATGTCTGCTGTGCGAGTGGGCGATGTGCGCCGCGTTTTGGATCAGGCCTATCCGCCCCATTTGGCCGAAAAGTGGGATGCCGTAGGCCTTATTTGCGGCGATCCCGCAGACGAGGTGCGCACCGTTGCCTTTGCTTTGGACTGCACCCAAGAGGTCGCGGACCGCGCGGTTGAGCTCGGCGCGGATATGTTGGTAGTCCACCACCCGCTGCTCCTGCGCGGCGTGGAATCAGTGGCGGCCGATACGCCCAAGGGCAAGGTCGTACACACCCTAATTAAAAATGGCGTGGCGCTTTTTGCCGCCCATACCAATGCCGATAAGGCCCGGCCAGGAGTTAACGATAAACTCGCGGAACTCGTGGGCATTACTCCGGGCCGGCCCATCGTGCCGGAGGCCCCAGAGACCATCGATAAGTGGGGAGTGCATATCCCTGTAGGCAGTGCGGAGCAGGTAAAGCAGGCGCTTTTCGATGCCGGCGCGGGCCACATCGGCGCCTATTCTCACTGTTCCTTCGATATCGCGGGCAAAGGCCAATTCAAACCGGAGGAGGGTGCGGACCCGGTAGAAGGGGACATCGGCAAGCTGCACCGCGGCGACGAGGCACGGGTGGAATTTGTGGCTCCCTCCTCGCTGCGGTCCACGCTGATTGCGGAGCTGCACGAGGCGCACCCGTATGAGGTGCCCGCCTATGACATCGTGGAAACGGCCGGAAGCGGCGACCTTGATACCGCGCTGGGCCTGGGGCGCGTGGGCGAACTGCCCCGCGAGATGACCCTGCGGGCGTTTACACAGCAGGTGGCCAATGCCCTGCCGGAGACCGCATGGGGCATCCGGGCCGCCGGCGACCCAGAGCAAAAGGTGCGCACCGTGGCGGTATCGTCCGGTGCCGGGGATTCCTTCCTGGGGGCTGCGGCGAAGTTAGGCGTCGATGTCTATGTCACCTCCGATCTGCGCCACCACCCGGTGGACGAGCATTTGCGCGCCGGGGGACCAGCCGTCATCGATACGGCCCACTGGGCCAGCGAGTTTCCCTGGACGGCGCAAGCAAGCGATATCGTAGAAGCAGCATTAGAACTAGATACGGAAATTATTAGCCTGCGCACTGATCCGTGGACTATCTCCGCGCACCCAAAGGAGTCATAAGTGAAACTATCGCAAGAACTACAGCCGGTACTGCTGGAATTGGCCAACCTGGAACGCTCGCAAGGCATTGGCGGGGAAAAAGAGCTGCCAGAAAAGGTTGAGTACGACAAGGCACAGCAGGAACACAAGCGCTTGCTCGATGCCTCCGGTTCCGCGCAGATGGCAGTCGATGACATGGAAAATGAAATCCTGCGCATCCAGGCCGATGAGCGCAAGCTGCGCCGGCGCGAGCGCGATGACAAGGGTCAGCTCGGCGCCGAATTGGATACCGAAAAGCGCAAGGACATCGAGCACGATCTCTACGCCACCAAGTCCCGCATCGCGGATCTGATGAGTGAGCTGCAAGAAGCCCACAACGAGATCCACGCGCTGCGCTCCAACTTGGACGTCCACGGCGCGCGCGTCTCGGATTCCGAGCGCAAGCTAGAAATGCTGCGCCGCGCCGCCGACGCCGCCCAAGAGGCCGCGGATAACCAGCCCGATCCCGCCGTGCGCATCGCGGATTTGCGCGAACAGCTGCCTTCCGATGTCCTCGAGGAATACGACGCGCAGCGGCAAGAAAACGGCGTTGGCGCCGCGCAGTTTAAGGCCAACCGGGCCTGCGGTGGCTGCTTCATCGTCTTGCCGCCCGCCGATAAAAACGCCGTGCGCAATGCGCCTGCCGATGAGCTGCCACAGTGCAGCGACTGCGGTTCCTACCTGGTGCGCCTGGCATCATGAAGGTCATCATCTACGCCGATGGCGGCTCGCGCGGAAATCCCGGAATCGCAGGTTCTGGCACCGTCGTCTACGCCGCCGATGGTGAGACGGTGTTGCGCGAAATCGTCTATGTCGTCGGCAAGAAAGCCAGCAACAACGTCGCCGAATATCACGGGCTGTTGCGCGGGCTGGAAGCTGCAGTCGAGCTGGGCGCGGATGACGTCGACTTTTATATGGACTCCCGGCTGGTCGTCGAGCAGATGAACGGCCGCTGGAAGATCAAACACCCAGACATGAAGCAGCTGGGTGTACAGGCGCAGAAGCTCATGCAGCAGCTCGGAAGGGTGAACCTGAGCTGGGTGCGGCGAAACGACAACAAAGTAGCCGATGCACTGTCGAATGAGGCTATGGATGCTGCTGCCGCCGGCCACGCGCCGGGTGTGGTGGACCGCGGCGATGATTCTGGCGATGATTCTGACACTGGTGATACTGCCGCTGGCGCTGATGAACAGGCCGTGTCCGATACTTTTTCGGATGCTGGCGCTGCGAAAATTAGCACCGGCTCGCATGCCTCGTGGACGGGCGCGACCTGCCAGCCGACCACGTTGATTCTGGTGCGGCACGGGCAAACGACCTACTCCGCTGAGCACCGGTACTGCGGGCACAGCGATATTGAGCTGACCGAGACCGGCATGCAGCAAGCAGAAGCTTCGGCTGCCGCCGTGGCCGAACGCGGCGAGATTGATCTGGTGGTGTCCTCGCCACTGCAGCGCTGCCAGGTGACGGCGAAAAAGATCGCGGAAAAAACCGGTGCCCAGGTAGAAACGCACGACGCGTTGATCGAGGCAGATTTTGGCGACTGGGAGGGGCTGACCTTCCAACAGGCCCAGGATGACGATGCCGCGCTGCACGATGCCTGGATTACCGATGCGTCGCTAGCACCGCCAGCTGGGGAATCACTCGCACAGGTGCACCGCCGCGTACGGGAATTCCGAAAAGAACTCGTCGCCAAGCACCCCGGTAAAACGATCGCTGTGGTCAGTCACGTTAATCCGATTAAATCGTTGACCCGCCAGGCGTTGAATGCTGGGCCAGCGACGTTTAGTCACCTGTTTCTGGATCTTGCCAGCATTGGCGTCGTCAAGTTTTATGACGAGAACTCGCCGGTGGCATCGGCGGTACTCAGCGTGAACGAAACCGCGCACCTGCGCTGACGGTGATGTGAGCTTAGTTTTTACGCAGCTAGTACCGGGAACTCGATAAGCAGCGGCTACAGTTTTTGCCGCTGCCTTTCTTTCGCTTACTGCCTCCACCGTGCGCACCGTGTTCGGCTTGTACTAACCCCTCGTTGGTGAGCCTTATAAGCCGCCGAGGGCGTTAGGTGCAGCCACTCTTGATGGCAGGACAGGTGCGCAGCGAAATGGAAACAATACCCAATAAGTGATTTGCTTCACATTTTATTATTTTGTTTCTATACTGACATTCGGCAGTTTGCTCATTAACCAGAGCTCATTGCTTGAGCTCACCAACCAGAGGAGGAGAAGCAATGACTACACCAACCAGAACCGCACAGTCCACACAACCACCGAAGGAATTCACGGCAGCAGTCGTGGAAGAATTCGGCCCTAATGTCACCGTCCGTGCAGAAAAACTCCCAGAACCCGGCGAGCACCAAGCACTCGTGAAACTCGAGGCATCCGGGATTTGTCACACCGACCTGCACGCTGCAGAAGGTGACTGGCCCGTAAAACCAGAACCACCGTTTATCCCCGGACACGAGGGAGTAGGGCGCGTCGTCAAGCTTGGGCCGGGTGAACAGTTCGTGAACGAAGGCGACCTTGTCGGCAACGCCTGGCTCTGGTCGACGTGCGGCGAATGTGAATCCTGCTTAACTGGCTGGGAAACCCGCTGCGTGAAAGCAGAGTACGGCGGCTATACCGTCGACGGAAGCTTCGGCGAATATATGCTCGTTGACACACGCTACTGCGCACGCATCCCGGAAGGTAGCGACCCGGTAGAAGTCGCACCGATCCTATGTGCAGGCGTGACCGTATACAAAGGTCTGAAAATGACCGAGACCAAGCCCGGTCAATATGTCGTCATCTCCGGTATCGGCGGCCTGGGGCACCTGGCGGTGCAATACGCCGACGCAATGGGCATGCGGGTTATCGCCGTTGATATTTCCGATTCCAAGCTGGAGCTGGCCAAGCGCCACGGCGCAGAATTTACCGTGAACGCCAGCGAAGTTGACCCGGTACAGGCGGTGCAGGACTTTACTGACGGTGGCAGCCACGGAGTGCTGGTGACTGCGGTGCACCCGGATGCTTTCGGGCAAGCCATCGAGATGGCTAAACGCGGCGGAACCATCGTGTTCAATGGCCTGCCATCAGGGGAATTCCCGGCGTCCATCTTCGACATCGTGCTGAAGGGGCTGACAATTCGTGGCTCGCTCGTCGGCACGCGTCAAGACCTGGCCGAGGCCATTGATTTTTATGCGCGCGGCAAGGTGAAACCAGATGTCACCGAATGCAGCATTCACGATGTCAACGACGTGTTCAAACAGCTGCACGACGGCAGCATCGATGGACGAAAAGTCATCCGTTACGACTAAGCGCCTTGCAGAGTGTTCCAGCAGATTTGCACAGGTGCGCGGCTATCGACGAAGATGGAGCGGGTGAATGAGCCGGCCGGGCGATCGCGGCTGACAAACTGTGCTGACAGCTGGTGGGCGCAAGTGAAAGTCGAGGAAAGTCCGGACTCCACAGAGCACGGTGGTTGCTAACGGCAACCCGGGGTGACCCGCGGGCAAGTGCAACAGAAAGTAGACCGCCTTGTGCCTCCACTTGCGTTTCGGCCCAAGTTGGGGACACAAGGTAAGGGTGAAACGGTGCGTTAAGAGCGCACCAGCATCGTCAGTGATGGCGGTGGCTGGGTAAACCCCACCGGGAGCAAGGCATCACGGCCCTGCCACGTTGCAGGGCCCGATCAGGCGTTTTAAGGCTGCTCGCCCGAGCCTGAAGGTAGCTGCTGGAACCAACTGGCAACGGTTGGTCTAGATGGATGTTCGCCGCGCGGCGTTCCGCTTAATGGGGCGCTGCGGTTAGACAGAATCCGGCTTATAGGCCGGCTCATTCGCCCTTAATCTTCTACTTTGGCGGGCTCGCCTGCGGCCAGCTTCACCAGTAGGAAGCCATCGTCTGCCAAATCCGCCGCGAAGTTTTCCGCGCGGTTGCTGGGGACATAAGCAATAACGGCTCCAGATAGCCCCGCGTGCGCCGAGCGCGCGGCCACCGCGCCGCGGACCGTGACCAGTTCCGCGAGCTTTTCTGCGGAATCGAAGCCATAAATATTGGTCAGCGAGGCCTGCGATTGCAAGATGATGGGGAAGAGCTCGTTGCGGCGGTGCGAGCGCAGGTAGCGCACAAAGTTCTCCACGCGGGAGGTCTCTTCCTCATAAAATGCCATCCACTCAGTAGCCGCATTGATGCTGGGGCGGCCCTCCTCGCCGTAGACCTTGTGCACCGCCTTGAGCCACTCCACCACGCGCTGTTGTGCATCGGGCAATAAGCGCAGCGACTCCGTGCCGAAGGAATGGCAGGCATCATCGATAAACTGCTGGCGCTGGCGGATAGCGTCAATTGCCTGTGACTGTTCTTCCGCAGTGTTCCCGGGCACCGCCACGGTGAAGGCCACCACGTCGTGGTCCACGACGTGGGGCGCGTGGGTGACCGAGCCATCGGCATAGTCGATGATGCAGACACCGTCGCCACTGCTGCGCAGCGCGGCGGTGTGGCGCGCGCGAAGGGCGGGCTTATGGGCAAAGGTGGTCACCGCCTGGGTGCAGACATCCGCAACGCGCACGCGCAAGGGAGCGTCGAGGTTATCTGTTGGGCCCATTAAGGCAAGCGCTACGGCAACATCCGCCGCCGATGCGGCGCCTAAGCCGATATCGTTGGGGACATCGCTCACGATGGTGATATCCGCCCCAGCCGTCTCCCTGGACAGTAACTGGCGGTTGACCATGGTGTGCACGATGCCGCCGATGCGCGCGGCCAGCCCACCTTCTGGTGCGGGCGGGATGACCGGTTGCCCCTCTGAGTCCGTCGTGGGTTGTTGCGCCGCAGCGAGCGCCGCCACCTCCTGGAGGCCAATGGAATCGTGTACAGCCTCCCCACTGGCCGGCACGTAATGGACCGAAACGATGCCATCCGTGCGCGAACTGACGGCCGCTGCTGCGCGGAGATCCGACAGGCTTGCGGCGACGATGCCCCCATAATGATCGATATGCTCACCAATGAGCGGCCAGGTCGCGGGCGCGCTGGCGACATGGGTGGGCTCCGTTTCCACGATAGAGGCGTGTTGTTGTGCAACGCGCTCAGCAATAGGGGACTTAGGCGTCGACCACAGTGGCATGAAGGCAAAAGCTCCTTTTCCAATTCGGCGGATAAAAATCACGCGGCTACGTGGCGCGGGCTAGCGCCATGGACAAAGTAGCCGATAAAGCGGCTCCCTTGCTCTGCTTGACGGTGCAAGGGAGGCATGAAAAGAAATACTGCCCTCATATTCTAGCGGGCGCGTGTTTTCATGCATGGGTAGTGTGGGCACCAACCACAGGCGGGCGGCGCACACGTGCTGTCCAAAGTATATAGACGAAAGGGACTACCGTGGCGACTACAGCAGATGAGAAGTGGTATTACGACCCTTCCACCAAGGAAGTCAGCAAGGGCAAAGTATTCGGCTGGGAAAACCGCATGGGCCCCTATGACACCCGCGAAGAGGCCGAGCACGCCATAGAAATTGCGCGCGCTCGCACCAAGGCCGCCGATGCCGCAGATAAAGAAGATGATGGCTGGGACTAGTTTATTTCCCAACCATCACCTGGCAGCTACCAATGCGGCCTAACGCGCCACAACCGGTGCCACGGCCGCCGCTACTTCTTCAGCTTCTTGCGCAGCGGCTTAAATGCGGCCTTGATGTCTTTGAAAGACTCGTTGTAATCATCCAACGCGGCCAGGCCGATGGCGCGTTCGCGCTGGTACAGCAGGCCGTAACCAAAGGTATCCTCCCCGCGGCGGTGCGCGTTCTGGGATAGCTCGAGCAATTTATCCCGCGAGGTAACCGAGTCTTGGAAATCCCCCAAGACCGATTGCATCTTTTTGCAGGCCTTGTACAGGCGCTTGGTCTTTAACTTCGTTGCGGAACCGGCTGCCTCTGCTGCGTAACGCAGCTTCTTGGCAGCCTTGCGCATATCGTGGAAATAATCCTCGCGCTCGTGCAGCGAAAGCTCCGCGTTATCCCAGTTGTCTACCGCCTTCTTATGGCGCTTGACCAACTTCTTATAGGCCTTTTCCAAGTGGCGTGCCATCACGGCCTCGACGTCCTCGGCCTCCGCACCGCCGGCGTTGGACGACTTTTCCGTCTTCTTTTCAGCGGTCGGTTCTTCCTCTGCGGGGTGCGTTTCCGCGGATTCATCGGCAGAATTTTCGGCTGCATCCTCAGACGTATCCCCGTCTGCGTCCACGGTAGCGGAATCGTCCTCGCTGTCGGCATCTTCTGCAGACTGGGCACCGGCCGTTGGGGGATCCGCCAATAGGCGGTCAAGGGACTCGAGCAATTCGAGGTATTCCTCAGAATTTAGCGCGGCGATAACCCTGCGGTGCGCCCGCCGGTAGGCGGTTCCCATATCGCGGGAGATGTGTTCGCGGGTGGCGGCATCCAAGGTATCGGAGTCTTCGGACTCCAAGAGCTCTTGCCAGCGCTCTTCCACAACCTCTGCATCGCGGGCCACACCCAAAATGCCGGCGAGCTCTTTGAGATCGGCTTCGATCTTCTCAATCTGTGGGCCGACGACAATACCGTGAAAAGTCTGCAGGTGGCTGCGCAGCTCGCGGGTGGCCACGCGCATCTGGTGCACCGAGTCCCACTCATCGCGGCGAACGCGCGGATCGTAATCAATGAGCTTGTCGCGGTTGGTCTGTAGCGCTGCAATCACGGCTGCTGCTGGGGAATCCTCATCAACGTCTGGGGTAATGAGCGTGGGCGGTAGGGGAGCATTGTTGTAGGAATCTCCCAAGGCTGACTTCAACTTAGACGGGGACGAAGAAACGCGAGCCCCAGCGCCGATGAGAAGTGAAGTGGCGCGGCGGATGAACTGGCTTCCCTCCTCGGTGCCTGGAAGCTCACCGGCAAGCTCCACTTCCCATTCGCGCCAGGATTGCTGCTGCCCGCCGGGCAGGAAGGAAAAGGCGGTGACGTGGTCATCGCAGAATTCCGCGACCGGATTATTGTGCTCGTCTGCGAGCAGCATCTCGGTGCGGTTATTATCCACCTGCGCGATGGGGGTTAATTCGTTGTGGCGAACGATGGAACGCACCTGCCGTACCAGCTCTTGGGGTACCTCGTACTTGCCGTCTACCGGTTCTCCCAGCTCGGCATGGATCTCGGTCCGGCCACCCTCGCTGGGGATCTTGATGTGCCAGCCATCGTCATTGCCGCCGGTGCGGCGGCGCAAGGTGATTTTGGCGTGCGTTAGGCGCAAATCTTCCGTGTCGTAATAGATGGCGGATAGAGCGTGGTGGCGCGTTTCTGCTATATGGTCAACGGATTCGAGTCGAGTGAGTTCAGGTAGTTGAGTCGATTCTGCTACGGCGAATTTCGCTTCTACTTCCAGGAAAGTCTGTGTTGACATTCACATACCCTTAAGCTTTTACAACAATTAATTTCACCTGTGATCCTACCCGTGACGCGCAGCGACCGCCTGAAAAATTTCGCAGCGTTTGCTGTGCGCACAGGTAGAAATGTGCCGCCGACACCATGGGCCTGAAACCAGGCAGAGCGGGCCTCGGAGCACCCGCCTTCGGTACTAAGAATCGATGCCCGTGGCTGGCCCACCCAAGTGAGACTTATCCGCAGCTGTGATGCCATCAGTGATGCCATGCAGGCTATTCATAGATAGCGAGGATGTGGTCAGGTTGGGAAATAGGCGGTCGCGGGTTTCCTCGGCATGATCGGTGCGGGCCTGGAGTGCAGGTAGCGTCTGGGTGGCGATGAGCTCAGCGTGGTGGCTGCAATAGGGGGATTCATCGAGTTTTTCTTCGATCCCGTCTTCATTGGCCAGCTCCAGCAGCTCCCCGATCCGGGCGGCATAGGAAAGCCGGAAGCTCCGGCGATAGGCCGCGGTGGTCTGTGTTGCGCGTGCAAACTCGGCACCCTCGCTATTGCGCATGTACCAATCGCATTGGCGGTTCAGCGAGGAGAATAGATCGGCGCAGTGGGCGGCGTCTTCGGGCGCGCCGATGATGCAGGCAAGGCCCTTTTCGTGGATGAGGAGGGTGGTGCACCCATTGGCATTGGCGATGGTGCCTAACAAGGTGACCTGGTGTTTGATATATGGCGGGTGAACGTGCACGCGGTGGGAAATGAGGCGGGGCTGGTCCACGGTCAAGAGATCTTCGATGCGGTATTTCTGCTGCAGCGACTGGGCCTTAGAAATAAGCACCTCTGCCTCTTCTGCAAAGGACGTGGACTCGGCCTTGCGCAATAGCCCCAAGACCTTGTGGCGGATTTTATCCTGCTTGTCGCTAGAACCATCGGCTTGGCTGAGCTCGCCGCCGGCCAAAAGCTCGGTATCGCGCAAACGTGGCAGGTGCATCAGCTCTTTCATGATGGCGCGCATCTTATCGCGGGGAATGAAATTTTCTTGCGGTGCTTCTAATTGCAGCCACGCTTTGCGCAGCGCGGGTGAGGTGATGCGGGCAGGTACGTGCGGGCTAGCGCGGTAGATGAGGGGGTAGGAATAAGCGCCCAGGACGTGGCGTAAATCGTCCGGGGACCACCCGTATTGGGCGGCAGTAACTACGGCATCGATAACGCTGGCAGAAAGTTCATCAACGTGGGAGGTCATACTAGTTTCTTCCTTTAGAAAGGTTGTACAGGTGTTCGCTTGCCCCACTAGCAAAGCACGTCCACGAAGCCGTACCTGCTGCATTAACCCCCGATCGTTACCCCCTGAATACTCTGCCGACCTGCGAATCTGACCATGTGGAAATTGACTAATGAACTGCACACTGCCTAGCGGTGAGCCGGTAAGGTTTAGGGCATGAATAGCCAACACGAATTCGTCTTACGCACCGTTGAGGAACGCGATATCCGCTTTATTCGCTTGTGGTTTACGGATATCATGGGCGCCCTCAAATCCGTAGTGATGAGCCCCTCCGAACTCGAATCCGCCTTTGAGGAGGGGATTGGCTTTGATGGCTCTTCGGTAGAGGGATTTTCCCGCATCTCGGAATCGGACACCATTGCGCTGCCGGATCCCTCCACCTTCCAAATCCTGCCCTTTGATGACAACGAGCCGGACCTGCAAACGGCGCGCATGTTCTGCGATATTGCGCAGCCAGACGGCCAGCCCTCTGTGGTGGATCCGCGCCATATCCTGCGCCGCCAGGTCACCGAGGCCGCCAATGATGGATTTACCTGCATGGCCTCACCAGAAATCGAGTTCTACCTGCTGGAACACAGCAAGGAACTGACAGACCTGGTCCCCACCGATAATGGCGGGTATTTCGACCAAGCGACACACGATACCGCGCCGCTATTTCGCCGCCGCGCCATGCTGGCGCTGGAATCACTCGGCATCGCCACCGAATTTAGCCACCACGAAACCGCGCCGGGCCAGCAGGAAATCGATCTTCGCCACGCCGATGTGCTGACCATGGCGGATAATATTATGACCTTCCGGCGCGTTATTAAGCAGGTGGCCACGGATTCCAATGTACGGGCAACGTTTATGCCCAAGCCCTTTGAGGATCTCCCGGGCTCCGGAATGCACACGCACTTTAGCCTGTTCGAAGGCCAGTCCAATGCTTTCCACGATCCGGACGATGAATTTTCGCTCTCGCGCACCGCTAAGCAATTCATCGCCGGGATTTTGGAGCACTCTACGGAGATGAGCCCCATTATCAACCAGTGGCCCAACTCCTATAAGCGGTTGATGTTTGGCAATGAGGCGCCGGGTTCGGCCACATGGGGCGTGCAGAACCGTTCGGCGCTGGTGCGCGTGCCAACGTACCGCCTGACCAAGGAGGAATCGCGCCGGGTGGAAATCCGCTCCATCGATGCTTCCATGAACCCATACTTGGGTTATGCGGTCATCCTCGCCGCCGGGCTGCGCGGCATCCGGGAAGGCTACGAATTAGACGAGCCCGCAGAAGACGATGTCCACCAGCTCACCCACCGGGAACGCCGCGCCATGGGGTATAAGGATCTTCCCTCCAGCATGGATCAGGCCCTGCGCGAGTTCGAAAAGTCCGAATTTATGGCAGAGGTCTTGGGCGAGCACGTCTTCGAGTTCTTCTTGCGCGCCAAATGGGAAGAATGGCGCGATTACCAGCGCCAAATTACGACAGTCGAGCTGCGCAACAACCTGAACTTCTAGGAGAATAATGCGTCCTGCCACGGTGCCTTCGCCGGCGTCGCTGGGCCTTAGCCGGTCCCATGCCGCACAAGACTTAGAACAACTGGGATGGAATAACCCGGAGTCCGTTGACCTTTTATGGACGCTGGCTGCGGTCGGTGATCCAGATTTGGCGCTTAATAACCTCGTGCGCATTTACGAGCAGGCCCCGGAGCTCGATGCGGAAATCCGCAGCAACGAGCAAGTGCGGGTGCGTCTTCTCGCGCTCTTGGGTGCGTCGACGGCGTTCGGGGATCACCTCGCCGCGCACCCGGAGCTATGGGAGGAGCTGAAAAAGCCCCTCCCAGAGCCAGAAGAGATGCTGACTAGCCTGCTTGAAACGGTGGGGGCGCAGCCGGCAACGTTCGCTGCAGAGCTCGATGCTCCCGACCCAGCGAGGGACGATCTCAGTGCGCCGGGTACGTACCGCGCGAGCGAGGGCGAGCATAAAAAGGAGATGCGGACCCAGTACCGCACGCTGATGATGCGGCTTGCCGCGCACGATGTGGCGGGAACCTTCCACTCCCGCAAGGGGCAATCCCGCCCGCAGCCGGAGGTAAGCTTCCGGCAGGTCACCACGCTGACGACTGCGCTTGCCGATGCCGCCCTTACCGCCTCCCTTGCCGTTGCGGTGCGCAAGATCTACGGCGATGATCCGCTCGATGCGCAGCTTGCGGTCATGGCGATGGGCAAGTGCGGTGCCGGCGAGCTCAACTACATTTCCGATGTGGACGTTATCTTCGTCGGCAGCGAGGCAACGCCCAAGGCCACCAGGCTAGCTGCGGAGTTTAACCGGATTGGTTCCACGACATTTTTTGATGTCGATGCGAACCTGCGGCCGGAGGGTAAGTCTGGGGCGCTGGTGCGCACGCTGGATTCGCACGTGACCTACTACCGTCGGTGGGCAGAAACCTGGGAATTCCAGGCCCTGCTCAAGGCGCGGGCGATGACCGGCTACCTGCCGCTGGGGCAGGACTATCTGGAACAGATTCGGCCGATGGTGTGGACGGCCTCGCAGCGCGATTCCTTCGTGGAAGACGTCCAAGCCATGCGCCGGCGCGTATTGGATAATGTGCCGGATGAGCTCAAACATCGCGAGCTCAAGCTGGGCGTCGGCGGGCTGCGCGATATCGAATTCGCGGTGCAATTGCTGCAATTGGTGCACGGTCGCTCCGATGAATCCCTGCGCGCGTTGTCGACAGTGGATGCCCTCGATGCGCTTATTTCCGCCGGTTACGTGGGCCGCGAGGATGGCACGCAGCTCATTGAAGCCTATGAATTCTTGCGCCTTTTAGAACACCGCCTGCAATTGGAGCGCTTTCGCCGCACGCACACTCTGCCGGCAGACGATGATGAAGCGGGCCTGAACTGGCTCGCGGTGATTTCGGGGTTCTCCCCGCAGGGCACAAAGTCTGCGGTGCAGGGCATGCTTGCGCATTTGCGCCGCATCAGGATGCGCATTTCCGAGTTGCACTCGCGCCTGTTTTATCGCCCGCTGCTTAATTCCGTGGTGACCATGTCCGCCGATGAGCTCAAACTTTCGCCCGAGGCGGCAAAGCTACAGCTTGCGGCATTGGGCTATAGCTCGCCGAATCGCGCCTTCGAGCACCTGACCTCCCTGGCCTCTGGTACGTCGCGCAAGGCACGCATTCAAGCCATCTTGCTGCCCACCTTGATGGAATGGCTGGCAGACACCGCGGACCCAGATATGGGGTTGCTCAATTACCGCAAGCTATCTGAGGCCGCCCGGGATAAGTCGTGGTTCCTGCGGATTTTGCGGGATGAGGGGATCGTCGGCCAGCGCTTAATGCATATCCTAGGAACCTCGCCATTTACCGCGGACCTCATCATCAGCGCCCCGGATTCGGTAAAGCAGCTTTCCGATGGCGCGACCGGCCCCAAGTTGCTCGAAACCAAGCCGGAGCAGGTATCTAAGGCGCTGGTTAATTCCAGCAAACGCCATGCGCACCCGGATAAGGCGGTGGCGGTCGCGCGCTCGCTGCGCAGGGTGGAGCTGGCGCGCATCGCCAGCGGTGATCTCTTAGGAATCATCCCCGTTGAACAGGTGTGCCAAGAGCTTTCGACCATCTGGAATGCGGTCTTGGAAGCCGCCCTGCGCGCTGAGGTGCGGGCCTGGCGGATGGACCACGAGGATGCGGAACCGCCGGCGCGCATTGCGGTCATTGGCATGGGCCGGCTCGGCGGCCGTGAGCTTGGGTTCGGCTCCGATGCGGATGTCCTTTTCGTGGCAGAGCCTGACGCTGCGGACGATGAGGGTGAGGCCATGCGGTGGGCCATCGGGATCGTCGATAAGCTGCGCCGCCGCCTTGCCAAGCCCTCTGGGGATCCGCCCTTGGACGTCGACCTGGGCCTGCGCCCAGAGGGGCGTTCGGGTGCTGTGGTGCGCAGCATTGCCTCCTACAAGCGCTATTACCGCGAGTGGGGCGAGGCCTGGGAAATGCAGGCGCTGCTGCGCGCGGCCTTCATCGCTGGGGATGAGGAAGTGGGCGAGCGCTTTATGGAGATGATCGATGAATACCGCTACCCGGATAGCGGCGCGAGCCAGTCCACCATTCGCGCCATCCGGCGCATGAAGGCCCGCGTGGATAATGAGCGCCTGCCGCGGGGAGCCGATCGCACCACCCACACGAAGCTAGGGCGCGGGGCGCTGACCGATATTGAGTGGACGGTGCAGCTGCTGATTATGATGCACGGGCACGAACACCCCGCGCTGCGGCAGCCGGGGACCTTGCCGGTATTGGATGCGCTGGAAGAAAGCGGTGTCTTAAGCTCTATTCAAACCAGTGACCTGCGAAAAGCATGGTTGATGGCAACGGATGCCCGCAATGCGTTAGTGCTGGTGCGCGGCAAGCGCGTGGATCAACTGCCTGGGCCGGGCCCGCAACTGGCACAGGTGGCCGGTGCGGCCGGTTGGACGCCGGAGAATAACCAGGATTTCTTGGATACGTACCTGAAATTGACCCGGCATGCGCGCAAGGTGGTCGATGAAGTCTTCTGGGGAGAGGAGGAATCCTTCGAGCATTCTTAAAGTTGCCGCATAACTTGGTCTATACAGCGCTCATTCCCTTAACTTTTGAAGTATCGGACTACTAAAGTAGGAACAAGTTAGAGAAAGGATCTTTGGTATGTCATTTCAGCTGCAGCTCGATGTGGACTCCGCCACCGTGGGAGAATTGGCCGCCTTGCTTTCCGCCGCTCGCGCGGCAGGGGTCCGCGATGATGACGTCCTAAAATTAGATGGCTCCACCTTGACCATCGCGGTATCGGCCCCACACACGGGCGCGTCCAGCGGCGGGCAGAACCTCGATGCGTTGCATCGCCAAGACGACCTTGATCGTGAGGGCGGTGCGGACTCCCGCTCGCGCGGGCGCGGCGACGGCATTGGGGAGGCCACGATCCGCTCGCTCATTGATATTTTGAATGAACGCGGCACTGGCAATTCCTCGCGCGGTAATGGTTATGGCTTCTTCGGAGGAAGTTCGGATTAACATGGCTAAATCTTCGGGAGCCCACCGCAGGAAGCTTATCTACCTCTGGGGCTGTATCGCCGTGGCGACCATTATCGCCGTCGTCGTTGGCACGTGGGCAACCAGCCGCCATCACCCGCCTAAAGGGACGATGACCGTGGGTGATGCCGTAGCCGGGGGAGTGGTACAGGAAGAAGCGCCCGCTCAGGTTAATGGTGCAGTAGGAGGCGATGCGTCTTCGGAAGCCAATCGCGTGATGTCGCTGGCGAAGGCATTGGGCATTCCCCTGGAATCGGTGCCGCGCGATATTACCCAGAATAAATCCGGAAAGTCTGATGTCCGGCAGTATCTCGAGCGCGAGTTAAAGAGCGCCGTGGCCTCTGGTGAGTTGGATGAAGACGATGAAAAGGCCATCATCGGTGCCTTCGAAAAGGGGATTGTCATCCCTGCCAGCGATGGCATCGTGGCCGAAAGCGCCCCGGCGAACTAGGCCAGTGCCATGGGCACTGGAATGCCTGCGAATGGTCCCTAAGAAGTTTCAGGAAACCGGCAGACTGACGGCATGGCCTTAACAGCTCGTCTCCCTAGAGTTATCCCATAACGAAACGGTAACGAATAAAGGTGTGCGTTACCGAGGGACGGGAGGAGACGATGACAATAAGCAATAGATTATCTACAACCTTGGCGGTGGCTGCAGCCATAGTATTTCCTATTAGCGGGGGATTGGCGATAGCCTTTGCGGTAAATACGGTTCCAGCAGAGACCATTGCCCAAGCCGCAACCGGGGATCCATTAATCCTGCACCTCAAGTCCGCACTCGAGGTAGCAACAGCACTAGCGAAGAGATAGCGTGCATACCCCAACTGTGCACCGCCGCTGCTGCTAAAGTTCCAGGCATGTTGGTTGATGCCATTCGCCTGAAATCCATGCCGCGGGATTATCGCCGCAGCCTGCCTGCCTTCGATTACCTAGCGGATTTAAGGCGCTTTTCCTTTACCCGCCCGGTGACGATTTTCGTCGGCGATAACGGCATAGGAAAATCCAGCCTCTTGGCCGCCATGGCAACGGATCTTGGGTGCTCTCCCAAGGGCGGCCGGATGGGGGATCCGGAAGCAATCTTGCCAGTAAGCCCGGTGGCTTGTGAGTGCACGGAGCTCATCCAGCGCGCCTATTTCTTGCGCGCGGAAACCCACGAATACCTGCTATCGCGCGAGCAATCCCCCGAGGAAACCGGCGGGCGTTCCACCCTGCCCATCCAGGTGGATGTGCAGGCCCGCTCGCACGGCGAGTCCGTCTTCGACGTGCTCTATGAACGAGTTGACGGCGCTGGGGTCTATATTCTGGATGAACCAGAATCGGGCTTGTCCGTCGTCCGGCAATTGGCGCTGATCGCTGAAATCGCCCAGGCCGTTGACCGCGGCGCGCAGGTATTTATCGCCACGCATTCACCCATCCTATTAGGCTGCCCCAATGCCGATATCGTGGAATTAAATGACACCGGCTTCCAGCGCATTTCCTTTGATGAGGCCGAAGCCGTGGCCGCCACTAGGGAGTTCCTCGCGGATCCAGTGGGAACCATCAGCTTTATCTTGGACCCAGACGCAGAAGATGCAGAGGCGGAGGATGCAGAGGCGGCCGACACCACGGTGGACGAGGCCGAAAGACCCGAATAGACCGCTAGGTTACTTCCACGATCCGCACGGATGGCCCCGCGTAGCCGCCGCGCCGGCGCAGGATGTGGGTGATGACGACACCAGCCATGCCGCACAGCCATACGGCGAGGACGGCGAGTGAGGCGGAGGTGAAATCGGGCATAGAGTAATTGGGGGCATCGGCAGAGTGGTCCAAGACCATGCCGAATAATTGCGCACCCAACATGCCGGAGGTAAACCCGCCCATATTACCCAAGCCGGTGGCGGTGGCGACGACGGAGCGGTCCATGTTCTCGCGGATGATGTCGAAGCCATAATTCGACGTCGGCGTGCACAGCGCCAAGATAAAGGAGACCACGGTGATGGCCGCCAGACCCCCGCCGGTGCCGAAGGCGAAGAATAGTACCCAGGTCAGCACGTGCAGGCACACAAACCCAAGCGCGACCCAGGGACGGATATTCTGCGCGCGGGAGGAAATCCGGCCGTGTAAGGGCCCGACCAGAACCAAAAATACGGCCAAGAGGGTGAGCACAAGGCTGGCCTTGCCCTTGGACAGCTCCATGCCTTGGGTCATCATGGGCATGCCCCACAGCATGACAAAGACAATCAGCGGCAACATGCCGCTGTAGTGAATAAAGTACGCCTGCCAGGCGATGGGCGAGGTAAAGACCGCCTTTAAGCGGACACCGATGCTGCTGCCCTGGGAATTGGGCGGTTCTTTTTCTAAAGGGATAACCCCGAGCTTCTCTGGGGAGTCAGCGACCGCGACGGCGGCGGCAATGGCGACGAGGATGCCTACTGCGCCCAAGGTCACGAACGCCGCGGTCCATCCCGCAGTTCCTAGCAACCAGAGGAAGGGGACGGCGGAAATGAATTGGCCCATCTGGCCAATGGAGGAAGTCACCTGGGTAAACATCGGTGTGCGGTGCAGCGGGAACCAGTAGGGCAGGATGCGCATCACCGATAAGAAGCCCGTGGCATCGCCGGCGCCGATGAGCACGCGTGCGAAGATAGCTACCCCGTAATTGCTGGTAAAGCCGAGTATGACCTGGCCAACGCCCATAATGACCGCGCCCACCACGAGCAGGATGCGGGGGCCAAATTTATCGATCAGCATGCCGGTGGGGATCTGCGCGATGGCATAAACGCCCAATTGCACGGAGGTAAATACCGCGATGCGCCCGGCATCGACGTCGAAGCGCTCGATGGCATCGAGGCCGGCTACGCCGAAGGAAGACCGCCCGGTAATGGCTACGAGGTAGACCGCCATTGCCGCGATCCAAATCATTAACGCCTGGGTTGTGATAACTTCTCTGGGATTTGGCTGCGACATGGCTGATACCTTACGCGTTAACTACTAGGATTCATCTTGTGAAGTATATTTCGACCCGTGATACCACCGGCCAGCCCGCATCCTTTACGGATATCCTTTTAGGAGGGCTCGCGCCCGATGGTGGCCTTTACCTGCCTGAAACCTACCCGCAACTAGATTCCGCCACGTTGGATGCGTGGCGCGATGTGGTGAAAACCAACGGCTATGCCGCCCTTGCGGCCGAGGTCATCAAGCTGTTTATCGATGATATTCCAGACGAGGATCTGGATAAAATCGCAGCCCGGGCATATACCAACCCGAAATTTGCCTCCCCAGAGATCGTGCCGGTCACTGAGCTTGGCGATGCCCTCTTTATCGGCCACCTGTCCGAGGGCCCCACCGCTGCATTTAAAGATATGGCCATGCAGCTTTTGGGCGAGCTTTTTGAATACGAGCTTGCCCGCCGCGGGGAGACGCTGAATATTTTGGGCGCTACCTCCGGCGATACCGGCTCTTCCGCCGAGTACGCCATGCGCGGGCGCGACGGCATCCGCGTTTTCATGTTGACTCCGGCTGGGCGCATGACCGCCTTCCAGCAGGCCCAAATGTTTGGCCTGGATGATCCGAATATCTTCAATATCGCCCTCGACGGTGTCTTTGATGATTGCCAGGACGTGGTAAAGGCCGTCTCCAGCGATGCGGAATTTAAGGCCAACTACCGCATCGGCGCGGTCAACTCCATTAACTGGGCGCGCCTGCTAGCCCAGGTGGTTTACTATATTTCCTGCTGGATCAAGGTCACCGATACTAACGAGCAGAAGGTATCCTTTAGCGTTCCTACCGGTAACTTCGGCGATATTTGCGCCGGGCATATCGCTCGCAGCATGGGCCTTCCCATCGATCGTCTCATCGTGGCGACGAATGAGAATGACGTATTGGATGAGTTCTTCCGCACCGGCAACTACCGCCCGCGTCCGGCCGCGGAAACCATGGCCACCTCATCGCCGTCGATGGATATTTCCCGTGCCTCCAACTTCGAGCGCTTCGCCTTCGATCTTTTAGGACGCGATGCCGCCCGCGTTGCAGATCTCTTTGGTACCAAGGTCAAAGAAGGCAGGTTTAACCTTGAAGAAGAGCTCATCACGGCCGCGCGCGAAGATTATGGTTTCTTGTCCGGTTCCTCTACCCACGATGACCGCCTTGCCACCATCAAGGACGTCCACGAGCGCTATGGTTACCTGGCGGATCCGCACACGGCCGATGGCATCAAGGTGGCGCGTGCGGCCCAAAAAGAGGGTGTGACGACGCCCATTATCTGCCTGGAAACGGCACTGCCGGTAAAATTCAGCGAAACCATTACCGAGGCCATCGGGAGCGCGCCGCAACCACCAGAGCGTTTCGCTGACATCCTGGACGCGGAACGTCACGTGGCGGATCTGCCCAACGATGCGGCAGCGGTGAAGGACTTTATTACCTCGAGCATCAAGAACACGGAGGTGTAGCAACCACATGGCATTAGAAAACTTCGCCGGACCGGAGCACTATACCGAATTCGATCCGGAAAAATTCATCCGCGACTTAAAAGCACAAGCAGAGGCGGATAAGGAAGAACAGGACAAGGACTCTGCAGGTGACGCGGGTACGGATAGCCAGTAGCCTGCTGGCAGCAGCAGGGCTGTTTATGGTGGCATCGTGTAGCACCGATGCCACCCAGCAGCAGGATGGGGTGGTTGCGCAATCCACTGACACGCCACCGCCGGCGCCGCCGAACGAGTTTTATGAGCCCGCGGTGGTGCCGGTACCCCCAGGCGCCGCGCTGAATTTAACCACGAGCGACCCACAGCCGGGCGAGTACTTTAACTTCCAGTCCTGCACCGCGGCGTGGTCCTTCGCGCTTGCCGATGGCCGCACCATCGCCGTGACGGCCTCCCATTGCGGCAAACCTGGCGATAAGGTCTGGGCCGGAACCCAAGAGGGCGATTTCGCCTACCCAGCCGATCCAGTAGGCGAGGTGATCTATTCGGACTTCTTTGCCGAGGAGACCAATCACTTAGACGTTGCCTTTATCGAGCTGTACCGCGATGCGCAGTACTTCACCCCAGGCGAGGTAGCCACCACCGTAGCCACGCAGCTGAACAAGTTGCCGGATGCGGTGTGCAAGCTGGGCAGTTCCACCATTGTGACCTGTGGGAACGTAAAAAACGCCGTGGATTCCACGCAGCTCAACTACCAGGGCCTAGAACACGATTCCAACGCTGCCTTGGCGGAGATGTGCAGTGCCGTCGGGGATTCCGGCGGGCCCGTTTACGGCGATGTGGATGGCCGGCAGACCATTGTGGGGCTGGTTTCTGGAATCACCGAGCCCTTGGACGAGGGGCATAGCTGTGAAGACACGCAACAAAACATCGACGTGGCCTTTACCACCGCACCGGATATCCAAGAACTGGCGCTGAAGGTCCTCGGCCCCGTGGCATAGGACCGGCCAAGATTGGCTACGCTAGGTGGTATGCCAACGCCTGATTATATTGTGAAGCTGCGCGAATCCATCGGCCACGATCAGATCTTCGTCCCCGCGTGCAGCGCCATCATTCTCCGCGATGTCCCCACCGGTGCGGCCCTGTGGGAGGTGCCGTCTGTACTGCTAGTCAAGCGCGCCGATAATGCCGTGTGGACCCCGGTCGAAGGCATCTGTGAGCCGGGCGAAGAGATTACGACCACCGCCTTGCGCGAGGTCAAAGAAGAGGTGGGCCTCGATGCCAAGGTGGAAGCACTCCTCGGTGTTGGCCAATCCGGTCCGGTGACCTATCCCAATGGCGATGAATGCATGTTCATGAGCACCGCGCTGCGCCTATCTGTCGCCGACGGCGCCGAGCCCGTCATCAGCGATGAAGAAAATACCGAAGCGCAGTGGTTCTCGGTGGCCCACCTCCCGGATAGCGTGTCGCGGCGCCATCGCCTGATGATCGCGGATGCCGTGGCGCACCTCAAGCACCCGCAAGGCTTTTCTCCCCGCATGGGCTGGATGAAGCGCAGCGAGCAGCCCGGGCTCTAGCGCGTTTCCTCCGCGCCTATGAGCAGTCGCTTTAACTCCTGCGCGCTGTTCGCTACGACCAGCTCTTGGGCGATGCACTCCCTGGCCTCTTCCACGTCTTCGTCGTAACCGCAGCAAATGACCGTGGCATCGATAGTCATCAGCAGCTTGCTGCGGCGCGCCAGCTCAAAAAATAGCTCGCTATCGTCTGGCCCCCATTCCCAGGCGGTGCCATAGAAATCCTGGGCGCCATCGCCAAGCCAGGAGGTTTCAAGCGCTAGGCTTGCTCGGAATAAAAAGACCCCGTCGCGCCGCAAGCCGGCGAGCACCTCCCGCACCCCGGCAAGGTCCGCAGCATCCCAGGCAATGAAGGTAATAGGCGAAGAGCTCATGGCCCGATGATAGACGAGGGAAGACATCACCTAGTGAGTCAGTTCTTTGCGTGTGCGGCCCTCCCAGAGCCAGCCTAAGAAGCGCGCTGAGCACAGGCACCAGTGAGCGATAAGCAGCAGGGGAATGCTCAGCGCGATAACGTCAAGCCATTCTGAACCATTGACCAATGCGGTCTGGTGCCCGCCCATGCTCACGGTGCCAGGCGGAAAGGTGCACGCCCACCACGCAGGGGAATAGGGAACCCAGCGGGCTGCTTGCGGATAAAAGTTCACCATCGCATACAGCGATAACGGGATGGCGATGGCGAGCGCGATAAGCCCGTAGTACACGGAGACACTGCCGGGGTAGAGGATCTGCATTGCGGTAGTAGATTGCCCAACCACGCCCAGTGGCACCCACGCGGTGGCGGATTTTCCACCGCTAAAATCCACTTTGCCGTGCCACGCCGCCCAGTAGACGTAGACAAATACCGGGACTGCCGTCAGCAAAGACATAGCGAAGAGCGCGGTACCCATGATGTGGTAAATCTGCCCGTAATCGCGGGCCAACCACCCGGCTACCGATGCCGAAATCATTGGCCCTACCAAGGGGAGACCCCAGGTAAAGCGCGGCTCTCCATCGAAGCGAGTGAGCTGAATGCCCCACGTGATGACGGTGACGGGACCACCTACCCAAAAGCCGACGAGGCGGAATATTCCAATGTCCGTCAAACCGGATAATGCCGCCCCAAGCGCGAGGACGCCGATGAAAAACATGGACCATTCCGCCATGGTGGTCCTCTCAAATCGCGGACTGCGGTAGCGGGCGTAACCGGCAGTCAGCACGACGAATATGGCGCATGCAAGTGCAGCAAATACTCCAGCGGCAACGAGCATGTCTTCTTCAACCAACATGCGTGAGACGATGGAGGTGCCCATGAGGCTGCCGGCCCATGCAGGACCAGGAGGGGGAAGTTGGCGGAAAGTATCAGTCACTATCCAGATTCTAATTTCATCCGAAGCCTCTTACTAAGACTGAGCCACTTTTTGCCTGGTGAAAACCCTCATGTGTGCTGCAGAGAGCGTCCAGCCTCAAAGTGAGCGTCGATTATGACGACGCTCTCGGGCATGCTCAGCGGTACCGCCGTAAGCATGAGAAGAAGGCAGCCACCTAACTAATGCTTAGGTGGCTGCCTTCTATCCGGAGCTAGCTGAGAACTAGCAGCGACGATTTAGCAGTCGAAGTAGAGCTCGAACTCCTGCGGGGTGGGACGCAGGCGCGCGGGGTTGATCTCGTTTTCGTACTTGTAGTTGATGTAGGTCTCGAGGAGATCCTCGGTAAAGACATCGCCCTCGGTCAGGAAGTCCATGTCTTCCTTCAGAGCCTCTAGGGAGGCCTCCAGGGAGGTTGGTGCCTGCGGGATGGACTCGGCCTCTGCTGGAGGCAGCTCGTAGAGGTCTTTATCCACTGGGGCGTGTGGTTCGATGCGGTTCTTCACGCCATCCACACCGGCCATCATCATGGCGGCAAAGGCCAGGTATGGGTTGCTGGATGGGTCCGGGGCGCGGAACTCGATGCGCTTAGCCTTTGGATTGGAACCGGTGATCGGGATGCGGATCGCGGCCGAACGGTTGCGCTGGGAGTACACCAGGTTGATTGGCGCCTCGAAGCCAGGGACCAGGCGGTGGTAGGAGTTCAGCGTTGGGTTGGTAAAGGCGAGCACGGCACCGGCGTGGTGGAGGATGCCGCCGATGAAGTAGCGGGCGATATCGGAAAGCCCGGCGTAGCCAGCCTCATCGTGGAAGAGGGGCTCGCCGTCCTTCCACAGGGACATGTGGGCGTGCATGCCGGAACCATTATCGCCGGCCAGCGGCTTAGGCATGAAGGTCGCGGTCTTGCCCCACTCCTGGGCGGTGCGCTTGACCACGTACTTGAAGGTCTGGATGTCATCGCCGGCGTGCAGCAGCGAGTTGAAGCGGTAGTTAATCTCGTTTTGTGCCGCGCCTACCTCGTGGTGGAAACGCTCGATCTCAAATCCGACCTCTTGCAGGTTGGCCACGATGTCATCGCGGACCTCGCTGTGCTTATCGTACGGCGGGGTGGGGAAGTAGCCGCCCTTTACGCGGGTCTTGTAACCGGTATTGGGGGTGCCGTCCAGGTTGGTCTCGTTATCGCGGTTCCACCAGCCTTCATCGGAGTCCACCTCATAGAAACCGTGCTGCATATCGGTGCCATAGCGCACGGAATCGAAAAGGTAGAACTCGGCCTCGGCGCCAAAGTTACAGGTATCGGCGATGCCCGTGGACTGCAAGTATTCCTCGGCCTTGCGGGCGATATTGCGCGAGTCACGGGTAAAGGGCTCAAAGGTAAAGGGATCGTGGACGAAGAACTTGATATTCAGGGTCTTCGCCGAACGGAAGGGATCGATATGCGCGGTGGCCGGATCCGGCAGCAGCGTCATATCGGATTCCTCAATGGTGGTAAACCCACGAATGGAAGAACCATCAAAGGCCAAGCCATTTTCGGCATCTTCTTCAGTAAATTCGCTGGCAGGGATGGAAAAGTGGTGCTCGGTGCCGGGGACGTCCGTAAAGCGGACATCCACGAACTTTACGTCCTCATCCTGAATATATTGGACGATGTCCTGCACTGTCTCGAAAGACAAGATTGCCTCCTGTTTGTTGGCCGATGAATTATCTGCCTATAGCCTACTAGTTTTATCCGGCCGGCATGGCCAATAGCCTCGTTTCACTTCTGAGTGAGGGGCAACTAAATTGGTGAGCATGGCAGACAAGCGCACGTGGCTCGATGGGCCCAATATTCCGGGCGAATATGACGATGCAGGAACCCCCGGACGGTGGCCTGGTGAAAACCTGGGCCTGCCGGAATCCGGACCCGGATCCATGGCGTCGGTAGGCCGCCGCGCAGGCGCCGTGGCCATTGACTGGATCATTTGCATGCTGCTGGCTAACGTCATCCACATGGTCACCACGCAGCTTGGCGGCGTGTCCTTTTTGGGCTATGCGCTCTGGGCATTAATGGGCATCGTATGTGGCTGGCTGTTCGCACGCACCCCCGGAATGCTCATCCTTGGCATGGGCGTGGCTCGCCTGGACGTGCCGGGCGCGCAGGTGGGGCTCTGGCGCGCGGCAGTGCGCACGCTGCTGACCGGCGTCATCTTCCCAGCCGCCATGGTGGATGCGGACGGGCGCGGCATGCACGACCGGGCGACGGGCACCATCGTTATTAACTCTTAGCGGCGCGCGGGGATAAGTCCCGCGCACCGTATAGCCACGAAAACCACGACAGTCCCTGCAACCTTTCCCAATCGGGTGGTTGCAGGGACTGTTTGTGTTGTAGAGCAAGGCGAGAGCCGAAAGCCTAGCCAAGGCGAAGGGCTAACGGTGTGTTTAGCCCTTGCCCTTGCGTTGTTGCGCGCGGCGCATGCGGCGGTTCATGCCGGACATGTTCTGTGCCTGCTGCGGCATTGGGCCCTTGGGCATGCCCGGCATCGTCCCAGGCATCGAGTCCATGGCCTCAATGCGGCGGATATTGTCGTAGGTGGCGTTCTTATTGTAGTTGCGCGGCAGCTTCATGAGGTGGTTGCGCAGCTTGGATACCGGCACCTCGTCTTCGCCGGTGCCGACGTAGACTTCATAGACCGGCACGCCGCCGGCAATCTTGTCCACGCGCTTTTTCAGCTGGTTAAGGGTGGGGCGAAGGCGGTTCTTATTGCCCTCGCACACGAAGATGACGCCCGCATTGCCGATGACCCGGTGGATAAGGTCCTGCTGGCGGGTGGCGGCGATGCCAGACTTTACGGACCACACGATGCCGACGGTATTGCGCAGCTGCT
The DNA here is from genome assembly GCF_058182375.1 of Corynebacterium sp. LaCa_23. NCBI lineage: Bacteria > Bacillati > Actinomycetota > Actinomycetes > Mycobacteriales > Corynebacteriaceae > Corynebacterium > Corynebacterium sp. LaCa_23. The sequence continues at coordinate 1,762,715 of NZ_CP190825.1, read as the reverse complement.
GCTCCAAGGCCCAACCGGCGGCGCCGGGCTGGTCTTCGACGCGCTTGTACATATCGCGTTCCAAGCGGCGGGTAAATAGGAACATCGCCAAAAGCGCACCCAAGCCCAAGCCGATAATCAGCATGAACCACTGGCCATTAAAGAGCAGGCCAATGAGGAAGAACAGTAGGCCGACGCCGAGGAAGGCGGCCAGCATGATAGGGATGAGAGCCTTATCCTGCTTGCGCTGCAAATTGAATGCCTGCCACAACTGTGACCAGGTTTGCTTACGCTTTTGGCGCTTGGCCGCGCGTTCTTGCTTCTTGGCAGCTTTCAGGGCTGCTTTGTCATCTTTCGCCATGGTTCCTACTTTAAAGGTCAGGTGACATAAATGTTAAACGGCCCCCGCAGATGGCGAGGGCCGAGTAAGAATATTCCGCGGTTTAGCGCACGGTTGCCGCGACCGAATTAGCATTGGCCGGAGTCTTGGCCATGCGGGTGGTCACCGGGGTTTCCTTGGAAGGGCCGTACTTATCCAGCAAAGTGGATGCCTCCTGGGCGGTAGCGCCCTGGGACGTTTCCTTCAGGTGCTGGAGGTTTTCCGGCAATTCCAGGCCGCGCTTTTCCATGGCCTGCACGTACAGGCGGCCGGCGCGGTAGGAGGAGCGAACCAGCGGGCCGGACATGACGCCGCCGAAGCCCAGCTCCTTGGCCAGCTTGGAGTGGGCCACGAATTCCTCCGGGCGCACCCAGCGCTCGATGGGGTGGAAGCGCGGGCCGGGGCGCAGGTACTGGGTGATGGTGATGATGTCACAGCCAGCCTCGCGCAGGTCGCGCAGTGCTTCCTCGACTTCGTCCTCGGTCTCGCCCATGCCCAAAATCAGGTTGGACTTGGTAATGAGGCCGTAGTCGTGGGCCTGGCGGATGACATCGAGGGAGCGCTCGTAGCGGAAGGCCGGGCGGATGCGCTTGAAGATGCGCGGCACGGTCTCCAGGTTGTGCGCGAAGACCTCCGGTTGTGCCTCAAAGACCTCTTCGAGCAGGTCTGGCTTGCCAGAGAAATCCGGGGTGAGGTTCTCCACGCCGGTGTGCGGGTTGAGCTCGTGGATCTTGCGCACGATCTCCGCATATAGCCACGCGCCCTCATCTGGGAGGTCATCACGGGTCACACCGGTAATGGTGGTGTAGTTAAGGTCCATTTCCTGGATGTTTTCGGCCACGCGGCGCGGCTCGTCGCGGTCAAGCGGCTCCGGCTTGCCGGTAGCGATATCGCAGAAGTCGCAACGGCGGGTGCACTTATCGCCGCCGATGAGGAAGGTTGCCTCGCGGGATTCCCAGCATTCGTGGATATTCGGACAACCGGCTTCTTGGCAGACGGTGTGCAGGGAAGCGCCGGCCACGCGGGACTTCATGTCCTCATAGCCCGGTCCGGTGCGTACCTGGTTGCGGATCCACCGCGGCTTTTGTTCGATGGGCGACTCCGCATTTTTCTTCTCAATGCGGAGCATCTTGCGTCCTTCAGGCTTTACAGTCACAAATACTCACTTTATCGATTAAAGATGGTGATGGCTAATAGCTCTTCTAGGTTCAAGGCGCGCGGGCGCACAACTATTCCACGCTAGCCCCAAACTAGGGCCACGGGGCTTAAGCCTGCGCTTGCCGACGCCGCTCCCGCGCCTTCTCATTCGCAAGCTTCGTGGGATCGGGCGCGGAACCGAAACTGTGGTCGGCGACGGTGAGGCGGCCCGAGAGGGCATCATCAAGCGCCCGCAAAAGCGGTTTAGCGGCTTCCTCCATCGTGACCTCGCGGCCGAGTTCTAGCGACAGCGTGGTGATATCTGCATCATCGATGCCACAGGCCACGATGTGATCGTAATACTCCAGCGTATTGCTGCAATTGAGCGCTAGGCCGTGCATGGTAACCCCGCGGGTAATGCGGATTCCCAGCGCCGCAATCTTGCGATCGCGCTGCGAGGCGGAAGGATCTTTAGCCTGGGTGGTAGAAGGAACCCACACCCCAGAGCGGCCGTCGATGCGGCCTGCGGTAGTCACGCCCAGCTCGCGCACCGCCTGGATGGTGGCCTCCTCGAGGCGGCGGACATAATCGACAACATCGACAGGCTCCGCCAGCTTGATGATGGGGTAGAGCACCAACTGCCCCTCGCCATGCCAAGTAATACGCCCGCCGCGGTCCACGGTGATAACCGGCAGATCGTTATCCGGCATGTCCTCAGGCTGTGTGCGCTTGCCCGCGGTGTAGATATTGGGGTGTTCGACCACTAAGACCACATCGTCCTGCGTGCCCTGCGCGCGCGCCGCCGCCACCTCCGCCTGGTAATCCCATGCCTCTTGGTAATCCATGCGGCCCAAGTGGCGTATTTCAAGGGGGTTGTCCGAGGCGCGAATGGAGCGTTCAGCGGGAAAGAAAGGATCGCGTGGTGCAGTCATAATCTCTAGTGTCGTCTTCTTTGGTGGGGAAAAGCAAAGCGAGGAAAAGCAAAGCGGGAGAATGCCATGGCATCCTCCCGCCTTATTTTATGTTCGAGGGTGTCGAACGAACCGCCTTTTAGTCTAGGCCGTTAGCGGAGGCGTATTCGTCAGCCTCCATGAGCTCGCCTGCTTCATCCACCTCGACCTCGAAGAGCCAGCCTTCACCGAAGGGGTCGTTGTTGATGACGGCGTAGTCATCGTGCACGGCATCGTTGACGGCCTTCACGGTGCCGGTGACCGGGGAGAAAAGGTCAGACACGGACTTGGTGGATTCGACCTCGCCACAGGAATCGCCGGCGGTGACGGTATCGCCTACCTCTGGCAGTTCTGCGAAGACGACCTCGCCCAGGCGGTCTGCGGCCACGGAGGTGATACCGATGCGAACGGTCTTGCCTTCTACGGCGTCCTTGGCGGCGTTAACCCATTCGTGGTCTTCGGAGTAGGAAAAGTCTTGGGGCAGGTTAGACATGATATGGAGTCCTTTCGGGCTGAATATTTAGGGTGTGCGGGTGGCTTACTTATCGCGCTTGTAGAACGGCAACGCGGTTACCTCAAAAGGATAACGCTTGCCGCGGATTTCTACCTCGACTGCGGTGCCCGGTTCGAGCTCCGCGCTGGTATCGAGCAGCGCAATGGCCACTGGGTGGCCAAGAGTGGGGGAGGGCTGGCCAGAGGTGACGGTGCCGACCTTGGTGTCATTGAGGAAGACCTCGGCGCCGGCGCGCGCGGCGCGGCGCTGATCCGAGGTGAGCCCGGAGATAACGACCTGCGGGCCTTCCTCGGCGCGCTTGCGGATGACCTCAGCGCCGACGAAGTCCGCTTCCTTTTTGGCAAAGGCGCGCGACATTCCCGCCTCTACCGGGGTGATTTCGCGGGAGAGCTCGTTGCCGTAGAGCGGCATGCCGGCCTCCAGGCGCAGCGAATCGCGCGCGGCTAGGCCGCACGGCTTGATGTCATATTCCGCGCCCGCCTTGAGCAACTCTTCCCACAGCTGCGGGGCATCGGAGTTGTAGACGATGAGCTCGAAGCCATCCTCACCGGTATAACCGGTGCGCGCGATGATGGCGAAGGTGCGCGCTACCTTGCCCATCGTGGCGGCGTAGTAGCCCAGCTCGTAGACGGCCTCTTGCTTATTGTCCTCTACCAGCGGGACGAGGATCTCTGCGGCCTTGGGGCCCTGCACGGCGATCATGGCAACATCGCGGGACTCGTTCTTGAGCTCAACGTCAAAACCCTCGGCGCGCTTATTGAGCTCGTCCCAGACGATATCGGCATTGCCGGCATTGGGCACAACGAGGAACTTTTCTTCCTCGAAGCGATAGGAAATCAGGTCATCGATGATGCCGCCGTCTTCAGCGGTGATCATGGAGTACTTGGCCTTGCCCACCTTCAGCGAATCCAGGTTCGAGATGAAGGAGTAGGACAAGAACTTGCCGGCATCGGGCCCATTGACCCAGATTTCTCCCATGTGGGAGAGATCAAACAGGCCGGCGCTGGTGCGAACGGCGCGGTGTTCTTCCAGTTCGCTGTTGTACTTCAGCGGCATATTCCACGGCCCAAACGCCGTGAAGGTAGCGCCGAGTTCCTCGTGCTTGGCATTGAGCGGGGAGGTTAGAAGTTCGGACATTGTTACTCCTCGGAATCGTCGATCTCGAATGCTTCTGGCGGCGGGCAGCTGCACACCAGGTTACGGTCGCCGTAGGCCTCATCGAGGCGGCGAACCGGTGGGAAATACTTGTAGCTATGCAGTAGGGATTTGACCGGCCACGCGGCCTTGTCGCGGCCGAAGGAGTACTCCCAGTTATCGGTAGCCACCGACTCAGCCGTAAACGGTGCGTGGTGGATAACGGAGTCCTCGTAGGCCACCTCACCGTCGATGATCTCCTGGATTTCGGTGCGGATGGTGCGCATGGCTTCGATGAAGCGATCCAGCTCGCCCTTGTCTTCAGACTCGGTGGGCTCAATCATCAAGGTGCCGGCCACGGGGAAGGCCAGGGTGGGGGCATGGAAGCCGAAGTCGATGAGGCGCTTGGCCACATCGGCGGCGGTGACCCCGGAGGCATCGGTAAGCTCGCGCAAATCGATGATGCACTCGTGCGCCACCAAGCCCTCGTTGCCGGTGTAGAGGACAGGGAAGTACTCGTTGAGCGAGGCCGCCAGGTAGTTTGCGCCCAATACGGCGTGGCCGGATGCGGCGGCAAGGCCCTCGGCACCGGTCATGGCCAGGTAAGCCCACGAAATGGGCAGGACGCCGGCGGAGCCGTACTTGCTGCCGGTAATGGGAACACCCTGGCCCACCGGGGTTTCCGCGGTGGCGTCAAGCTCAGCGGACGCGGCATCGCTGGGCAGGAACGGGATGAGGTGCTCTGCCACCGCTACCGGGCCAACGCCCGGGCCGCCGCCACCGTGGGGAATGGTGAAGGTCTTGTGCAGGTTGAGGTGGGAAACATCGCCGCCGAAATCGCCCGGGCGAGCCCAGCCGGTCAGCGCGTTCATGTTGGCGCCATCGATGTAGACCTGGCCGCCGACCGCGTGCACCTTATCGCACACATCGCGCACCTCGGGGTCGAAGACGCCGTGGGTGGAAGGGTAGGTGACCATGATGCCGGCGATGTGGTTGCCGTGTTTTTCGATCTTTTCTTCCAGGTCCGCGACATCAATGGAGCCGTCCTCGGCGGTCTTGACCACGGCGACGCGCAGGTTTGCGAGGGTCGCAGAGGCGGCGTTGGTGCCGTGCGCGGAGGCCGGAATGAGCACGACATCGCGCTCATTATCGCCATTGGCCACGTGGTAGCGGCGAATGGCCAATAGACCCGCCAACTCGCCCTGGGATCCGGCATTGGGCTGGATGGAGACCTTGGCATAGCCGGTAAGCTCGGCGAGCCAGCCTTCGATTTCTTCCACCAGCGCGCGCCAACCCGTCGTGGTTTCTTCCGGGGCATATGGGTGGATGCCGGCGAATTCTGGCCAGGAGATGGGCTCCATGGCCGCGGTGGGGTTGAGCTTCATGGTGCACGAGCCCAGCGGAATCATGGAACGATCCAGCGCCAAGTCCTTGTCCGCGAGCTTGCGCAGGTAGCGCAGCATCTGGGTCTCGGAGTGGATAGAGTGGAAAATCTCGTGCTCCAGCGGTTCCTCGGCGCGCTGCAGGTTCTCCGGCAGCTCAAAGTTCGCTTCCGCCGGGTTGGCACCGAAGGCCTCTGCCAGGTGTGCGACATCGCGGGCCGTAGCGGATTCACCGAAGGATACGGATACCTTGTCCGTGCCAATCGCGCGCACCAAGTAGCCCGCATCCTGCAGGTCGGCCTTGATCTTCTGCGCGTCCACACCGCTAACGGTAACGGTATCGAAGAAGTCCCTTGCCGTAATCTCCAGTCCGGCATCCACGATGGCCTGGGCGAAGGAGGAGGCCAAGCCGTGCACGCGCTCGGCGATGTCCTTCAGGCCCTTCGGCCCGTGGTAGACGGCGTACATCGAGGCCACGTTGGCCAAAAGGGCCTGAGCGGTACAGATATTGGAGGTCGCGCGCTCGCGGCGGATGTGCTGCTCGCGGGTTTGCAGCGCCAAGCGGTAGGCCGGGCGGCCATCAGCATCCTTGGAGACGCCGACGATGCGGCCCGGCATCTGGCGCTTGAGCTTATCTGTTACCGCCATGTAGGCAGCGTGCGGGCCGCCGAAGAAGAGGGGCACGCCAAAGCGCTGGGACGAACCCAAGACGATATCGGCACCCAAGTTGCCGGGGCCTTCCAGAAGCAGCAGGGACAGTGGGTCAGTGACCACGGAGGCCAACGCGCCGCGGGTGTGCAGCTCTTCAATCAGGGCAGAGGGATCGAAAATTTCGCCTTCGGTGCCGGTGTAGGCGATGACGGCACCGATGAGGTCTTCACCCACCAAGCCCTCGCGCACGTCCACGATCTCTACCTCGAGGTCAATGGCGCGGGCGCGCTCAGCGGCAACGGTAAGCACCTGCGGATGCAGGCGGGAATCCAGCACGACGCGGCGGCCCTTCTTTACCGCGCGCGACATCAGACCGACGGCCTCGGCGGTGGCGGAAGCCTCATCCAACAGGGAAGCATTCGCGATGGGCAGCCCCGACAAAGACTCGATCATGGTCTGGAAGTTGAGCAAGGCCTCCAAGCGGCCCTGGGAAATCTCGGGCTGGTACGGGGTGTACGCGGTATACCAGCCGGCATCCTCAAGCAGGCCGCGGCGGATGACGGCCGGGGTCAGGGTGTCTGAGTAGCCCTGGCCGTAGAAGGGCTTCAGCACCGTGTTTTGATTGGCGAACTCCCGCAAAGCGGCCTGTGCCCCGTCTTCAGAGAGCGCTTCTGGCAGGTGGGGAAGTTCCTTAGCGCGGATCTTGGGTGGAATGGCGGCATCGACAAGCGCTTGCACGCTGTCGTAGCCCACCGTCCCGAGCATGGCGGACTGCTCGGCAGAATCCGGCCCTAGGTGGCGGGAGATGTAATCCATCTGTGAGGTCTCCTTCATCGGGTGCAATGGTCTTAACCGCCCCTAAGTATATGTTTAATAACCGGTAAAAACAGCGCCCTTGACAAACTTTTATGCAGTAACTCACCGATGAAAATGTGTTGTAGCCCGCTTACCTCCCACTTAGTGAAATATGTCCTGTAGTGCCGGGATAAAACTCCTCTGATATTTGTGCCGGAAGTTCTCCCGCTACACCCCCGCGGAGTACCCCAGGCATGACAAAACCTCCCGCCCCCTTCGCGTTGAAGGAGTGGGAGGTATGCCAGTTAGCTAACTGCTTTTAGATATCGAGGTCAGCCTCGAAGTCTGCAGTCTCCAGGCGGTCCTTGATGGTGGTGATGAAGCGACCAGCGTCTGCACCATCGATGACCTGGTGGTCGTAGGTGAATGGCAGGAAGCACATCTGGCGGATGGCGATGGCGTCCTGGCCGTTCTCGTTGACCACGACGGCGCGCTTCTGGATAGCCGCGGTACCCAGGATTCCGGCCTGTGGCGGAACCAGGATCGGGGTATCGAGCAGGGCGCCCTCGGAACCGATATTGGTCACGGTGAAGGTCGCACCGGTCAGGTCATTCGGCTTCAGCTTGTTATTGCGGGCCTTATCAGCCAGCTCTGCAATCTGCTGCGCGATTTCCGGCAAGGACAGGTCCTGTGCCTTGTGGATGACCGGGGTGAGCAGACCCTTCGGGGTGTCTACGGCAATGGCGACGTTGACATCCTCGTGGTAGGTCATCTCCTTGGTCTCTGGGTCATAGGAGGCGTTCACGTTCGGGTGGGAAACCAGAGCCTCCGTGGTGGCCTTCACAATGAACGGCAGGAAGGACAGGTTGGCGCCGTACTTATCAATGAACGCCTGCTTGCTCTTCTTGCGCATATCCCAGATAGGAGTCATGTCGACTTCCTGCACGTGGGTAAGCTGTGCGGAAATCTGCAGCGCTTCCACCATCTTGGTAGCGGTGATTTCGCGGATACGGTTGACCTTCTTGGTGGTGCCGATAAGCTCCTGCTTTTCCGGATCCACGGACTTGGTGGACCAGCGTGCGCGTGGGGAGTCAGCAGTCTTCTTATCGTCGCCTGCCGATGCCTTCGCATCGCCCTCGCCAGCAGCGGCCAGGACGTCTTGCTTGCGGATGCGTCCGCCTACGCCGGTGCCCTCAATGGAGTTGAGGTCCACGCCGTGCTTATCAGCCAGCTTGCGCACCAACGGGGTGACGTATGGAACGTTATCGCCGTTGTTGACCTTGGCGGAGGTGTTCAGGGAAGAATCCTGCTTCGGCTCTTCCTTCTTCTCCTCCTTGGCAGGCTCGCCCTTGTCTTCCTTCTTCTCGTCAGACTTGGACTCTTCCTTCTTGTCCTCGGACTTGGTTTCTTCCTTGTCTTCGGACTTGTCGTCGTCGGAGTCGTCGGAGGATGGTGCGGCGTTTTCGTCGCCGACGCGGGCGATGGCTTCGCCGACCTCGATGGTTTCGTCTTCTTCGGCGAGGATTTCTACCAGGGTGCCGGCAACGGGGGAAGGAATTTCGGTGTCGACCTTGTCGGTGGAGACTTCGAGTAGTGGTTCGTCTACCTCGACGGTGTCGCCGACGGACTTGAGCCACTGGGTGATGGTGCCTTCGGTGACGGATTCGCCGAGTTCTGGCATTTCGACATCGGTGGTCTCACCGGAGGACTTAGCGGAGGAGTCAGACTTGGACTCTTCCTTCTTGTCCTCGGTCTTGGTTTCTTCCTTGTCTTCGGACTTGTCGTCGTCGGAGTCGTCGGAGGATGGTGCGGCGTTTTCGTCGCCGACGCGGGCGATGGCTTCGCCGACCTCGATGGTTTCGTCTTCTTCGGCGAGGATTTCTACCAGGGTGCCGGCAACGGGGGAAGGAATTTCGGTGTCGACCTTGTCGGTGGAGACTTCGAGTAGTGGTTCGTCTACCTCGACGGTGTCGCCGACGGACTTGAGCCACTGGGTGATGGTGCCTTCGGTGACGGATTCGCCGAGTTCTGGCATTTCGACATCGGTGGTCTCGCCGGAAGCCTTGGAGCTGGAGCCGGACTTCTTCTCGTCCTTGTCTTCCTTCTCCTCGGACTTGGATTCTTCCTTGTCCTCAGATTTGTCATCGTCGGAGTCGTCAGAGTCATCGGAAGAGGAATCAGCCTCGTCTTCATCACCGATGAGTGCGATGACCTCGCCGACCTCGATGGTGTCGTCTTCTTCGGCCTTGATTTCTAGGATGGTGCCTGCAACGGGGGAGGGGATTTCGGTGTCGACCTTGTCGGTGGAGACCTCGAGCAAAGGCTCGTCCACCTCGACGGTGTCGCCGACGGACTTAAGCCACTGGGTAATGGTGCCTTCGGTTACGGACTCGCCCAGCTCGGGCATCTCAACGGAGTTCGCCATGAGTTTTAAGACTCCTCGAAAAGTTGGAAGTATTCTATCGCTACCGCACAATCTTACAGCGTGATGACCGTCATCGTGCAGTAGTGGGGTTAGTAATACCCTCCATGCGGGTAAACTAGTGGGTTATGTTCAACCTCTTCCGCCGCAATAAGTCCCGATCGCCACTGCGACCGCCCCGCGGTCCGGGAGAAACTATCCGCCCAGAAGACGAACAAGAACTCAAAATGTGGGCCGCCGATAAGGCTTTTATTGAGGCATTTATCGAGCCAGAGACCGTGGTCAATGAAATGTCCGTGGTCGTTGTGAATGAAAAGGGTGAGTTTATTCGCCGACGCATCGGCGGGCCGAAGGGGATTGACGCGGTAGGAAAACTATTGCAGTGCGACGTTTTTGATGTCGAAGAAACCGGGTACCCCCAACGCATGCGCGAGCGCATGGAACGCCAACGTATCTTGCGTAAAAGGGAAGAACAGCGCCTTCGCCGCGCGCGCTTTGAGCGCGGCGAAAACCCTGATTCGGGGCAGGACTTAAGTTAATCGGCCTAGACGATGGTGGCGCCGGCCTTTTCTAACTTAGCCAAGGCGGCATCCCCGCGGTCCGGATCAACGGGAGAGCAATACTCGCTTAAGACGCGGACGGAAAAGCCTTCCTTTAGAGCGTCCGCAGCGGTTGCCTGCACGCAGTGATCCGTGGCAATGCCGACGATATCCACTGCGTCGATATCGTGCTCGCGCAGCCACTCCGCCAGCAATACGCCGTGTGCTGCGCCCTCAAAGCCGGAGTACGCGGCGGTGTATTCGCCCTTGCGGAAATATGCTTGCGCAGGCCCGATGGCCTCGTGCATTTGAGCCCCATAGGAATCGGCGACGCAGTGCACCGGCCAAGAATCGATAAAATCCGGGTCCTCCGCAAAGTGGGAACCCGGATCGATGTGCCAGTCCTGCGTGGCAACGACGGTGTCATACTCGGACTGCAAAGAAGAGATCTTCTCTGCAACCTCGTTGCCGCGATCGGTGCCAAGCGCGCCGCCTGGGCAAAAATCGTGTTGGACATCAACGATGATTAAAACAGTGTTCATAACTCCGCTATTTTATGCCCAGGCGGCTACGTGAGGTATTACTTTGATTCAGCAATCTCGCGCAGGGCAGCAATGACGGTGCGGGTGGGAACGCCCGTACCCATCTTTGGCGTATAGCCATAAGCGCCGGTGGTATTGAAGGAAGGCCCGGCGACATCGATATGTGCCCATTCGATGCCCTCGCCCACGAACTGCTTCAAGTAGGTGCCGGCGTATTCCATGCCTCCCTCGCGCTTGGCGTTGATATTGCGGATATCGGCGCTGGCGGATTTCACGGATTCATCGTGTTCTTCCAATAGCGGCATGGCCCACGCATTTTCGCCGACCTCGCGGCCGATGCCCGCCATGCGGTCGCGGAAGTCCTCCGAACCCATGACGCCGGCGGTGCGCTCGCCTAGGGCGACCATCTGGGCGCCGGTCAGCGTGGCGGTTTCGATGAGGAAGTCGGGCTTATCCTCGCTGGCGCGCGCGATGGCATCGGCAAGCACGAGGCGGCCTTCTGCATCGGTATTGAGAACCTCAGAGGTAATGCCGCCGTAGTGGGTGATGACATCGCCCGGGCGGGTGGCGTTATCGCCCGGCATGTTTTCTGCCAGCGGCAGGGTAGCGGTGATCTTCACCGGCAGGTTGAGCTTGGCCGCAGCGATGATGGAGGCGGCCATGGCGGCGGAACCGCCCATATCGGAAATCATGTCCCACATGCCAGAACCCGGCTTCAAGGAAATGCCGCCGGTATCGAAGGTGATGCCCTTGCCCACGAGCGCCACGTGCTTCTTCGCCTTCTTCGGGTTCCAGCTCAGGCGCACCAGGCGCGGCGGGCGAGCGGAACCGCGGCCAACGGCGGTAATGCCGCCAAAGCCCTGCTTCTGCAGCGCCTTTTCATCCAGGATTTCCACCTCGAGGCCAACTTCTTTAGCCTGGGCGGAGAGGAAGTCTGCATAAGACTCCGGGTACAGCAGGTTGGACGGGGTATTGACCAGGTCGCGGGCAATCACCACGGACTCCGCGGTGATCTTGGCCGCCTCGAACTCCTCGCGGGCGGACTTTTCTGCCACCACGGTAAAGGCGGCTGGCTGCTCGGAATCCTTGCCAGGCTTAGAGCGCAGCCCCTGGAATTTGTAGCCGCCCAAGATGAGGCCTTCTACCGTGGGAGCGATTCCGAAATCGCCCAAGGAAGTGGCTACCTCTTCCACCTTGGAAATCGAGCGTGCGGCGCTGCCGGCGGCGCGGCGCAAGGTTTCTGCATCGAGGTCCTCGGCATCGCCAAGGCCGACGGCGATGATGGAATCGACCTCTGCCTTCTTAGGCGCTGGGATGCGGGTGACCTCATTGGCCTTGCCGGTTGCTCCCACGGCGATAAGGGACTCGTATGCTTCGCGCAGCGCGGCCGACTTGAGCAGCGAGGTGCCCGGAAGCTCAATGCCCTCCTCGCCCTTAAATGCGGCGATGAGTAGGGCCTGCGCGTTCTTCGGGGCCTTCTTTTCTAGCTTAAGCTCCGGAAATGCCCCACGTGCGGGTCCAGTGTGCTGAGACATAAAGTCCTCCTTTTTAATTGGTGCTAATGAAACTTCTGCCCATGATACCGCGCTAGAGTGAACATATTCCTACCCGGCTATAGATAAAAGGAGTAGATTGTGGGCATGCTTGATTACACGATCACCCGTACGAATCAACCAACGGCGGCAGCAGATTTAGATAAAATCCTGGCCAATCCCGGCTTTGGCCAGCATTTTACGGACCACATGGTCACCATTGATTGGTCCACGGACAAGGGCTGGCACGACGCGCAAGTCCGACCCTATGGCCCGCTGACGATGGACCCGGCGAGCAACGTCTTCCACTACGGCCAAGCCGTCTTCGAAGGCATTAAGGCCTACCGCCAGCCCGATGACTCCATCGTTACCTTCCGCCCCGATCAAAACGCGCAACGCTTTATTAATTCGGCGCAGCGCTTGGCGATGCCCGAGCTACCGCAAGAAGAGTTCATCGAGGCGCTGCGCCAGCTGGTGGACATCGATAAGAGCTGGGTCCCAGAGGCAGGCGGGGAAGCATCGCTCTACCTGCGCCCCTTTATGATTTCGACCGAGGTATCGCTGGGCGTGCACCCGGCCAATGCCTATCGCTTCATCCTCTTGGCCTCGCCCGCCGGTGCGTATTTCAGCGGCGGCATCAAGCCTGTTTCGGTGTGGTTATCTACCGACTTTGTCCGCTCCGCGCCGGGCGGAACCGGTGCCGCGAAATTCGCCGGCAATTACGCCGGTTCCTTGTTAGCGCAAGCACAAGCCGAAGAAAAGGGCTGCGATCAAGTGGTCTGGCTGGATGCCATCGAACGCCGGTATATCGAGGAAATGGGCGGGATGAACCTCATGTTCGTCTACGGTACCGGCAGCGACGCCGAGATTGTCACCCCGGCCCTTTCCGGATCTCTGCTGCCCGGCATTACCCGCCAATCCCTGCTGCAGGTCGCCGAAGACATGGGCTACAAGGTAACCGAGCGGCGCATCACCGCCGAAGAATGGCAGCGCGATGTGGAATCGGGCGAGATGACCGAGGCCTTTGCCTGCGGTACCGCCGCCGTCATCACGCCGGTGGGACGCGTGCTTGGTGAGGACACCGATTTCAGCGTCAATAATAATGAGGCCGGCGAGGTTTCCATGGCTTTGCGCGAGCGCCTAACCGGTATCCAGCGCGGCGCCGTGGATGATGCCCACGGCTGGTTGCACACTTTGGTCTAGCACGCCACAGTGAAACGCGGCGTGAGGCGGACCTGCGCCGCGCAGTTAGGCCTCTGCCTGCGTTGCGTCCGCAGTAACTTCTACGCCTAGCAATAATAGGGGTAGGGCAGCCAAGGCGCCGAGTGCCGGTACCGGTTCCATCTGTAAATCCAGCAGGGGCTCTAGCCGTAGCTTCTTTAAAGCCAGCCGGTGAGCCGGCTGCGGCGCGATATTGGTGGCAAGAAGCCAGTCGTGGATCCGCGTGTCGGTAGCGGCGCATGCGGCGGCGGTGGCGGTCAAGGGGGCATCGACAAGCAGGGGCGTGCGACGCCTAGCCGCCTGGGACATAAATCCCACCAGCGCGGCCAATACGGGGGAGCCGCAGGCCTTGATGAGCTCTCGCCCAGTCAGGCCGCGCATCCGAAACATGGAATCGCGAATGGCCGCAACCTCGGCCTTCCAGTCCTCGACGCTCGGCTGCTTGCCGACGACCACCACCGGCTCCTCCTGCGCCATCACCCCCATGGCGGCCGCGGCAACCTGCGTGGTGTCGATGCCGCCCGGAATGAGCAGATCCGCACCGCCATCGATTTCCGCATCCGCCGCCTGCACGCCTAAGTCATAGGCCGTGGAGCAATCCGTCACCGTGACAGAAATAATGCTGGCCCCAACCCGCCGCGCCGCGGTCTCCGTGGCCTGGGGGATCCCTTCACCGTCCTCGGCGAAAATTACGGCCCGCACCCGCTGTGGCTCGGAAGCGGGGGATCGATCTTGGCAGGCGGCGAGCCACTGTGCGGCATCGCTTAGCCTGCCGTAGGGATAAAGCTGCGGGGAATCAGCCATGAGCGTGCTTCCTTAAACGTCGGCACCGCGCTCGACGCGCGGGCGAGGAATGCGCCACTTGCGGGGCTGGCTGGCGCGGGAAAATGCGTAGAATCCCAGTCCAAAGCCGGTGGCGGTGGTGCCGGGGAACTTCTTGCGAACCGCATTATTAGCACGGCGGCCCAGCCAGATGCCGTCGATGGCGAAGATGAGGATGACCACCATAGCAATCGCATTGATGAGGCCGGCGATGCTGGGGGCCGCATAAGTCACAAAGACCACGACGATAAGGGCAAGCGCCATCGGCATGACCCATTCCGAAAGCGTGCGGCGGGCATCGATCCAATCGCGCACGTAGGCGCGCTCTTCGCCCTGATCGCGGGCTGGGAGGAAGCGCGGATCGCCTTCGGCCATGCGCTCCTGGCTTTCGCGATTGCGCTGGTTGCGCTCCTTGCGCTCCTGTTTTTTATATTCTTTCCACTCGTCCTTGCTCATGGACTTTTTGAGTTCCTTGCGGCGCTTATAGCGCTGCGCATCGGATACCCCATGTGGATCGCGCTTCACGCCGCGCGCGATTTCTTGTTCCTGGCGCTTTGGCGTGGGACGACCCTTCGGCGGGGTATACCCCTTGCGGTGGGTTTCTTCCTGAACTTCTTCCTGCACGGGAGCGGGCTCAGGGGAGGTCTTGTCATCTTTTTGCCACGGAAGTTTCACGCTGATCAGACTACAAGGTTTCGACCCCAAGAGGGGAATAGGCCTGCCCACGGTGTTGTTATTACTATGGGCTACCTTTTCCCTCCTTGTAGATGCGGGTAGGGTAGTGGCTACGCAACCAAGACACATTTGAGGAGAAGTGATGACCGCTCCAGTTTCCGAAACCGGCGTCATTCTGACCGAGGCCGCAGCCGCAAAGGCAAAGGGCCTGCTTGATCAGGAAGGCCGCGACGATCTCTCCCTGCGCATCGCAGTACAGCCCGGCGGCTGCGCTGGCCTGCGCTACCAGCTCTACTTCGATGACCGCAGCCTTGATGGCGACAAGGTCGACGAGGTGGGTGGCATCAAGCTCGTCGTGGACAAGATGTCCGTGCCGTACCTTACCGGCGCCAAGATCGACTTCGCTGACACCATCGAGTCCCAGGGATTTACCATCGATAACCCGAATGCCACCGGCTCCTGCGCGTGTGGCGATTCCTTCAACTAAACAGAAGGATAAAGAAAAAGGGTGAGTGCTTCGCGGCGCTCACCCTCTTTTTATGTCTTTAAAGCTCGGCGTGGAACTTTGCCCAGTTCGTCTTAAAGCTTGACCGGGTAGTCGCGCTGCTCGATCTGCGGGTCGATGCGCTTTTCCACAAAGATACCGTGCCAGATCATAAAGGACAGCACGGTCCACAGGCGGCGAGAGTGATCGGAAACGCCATCGCGGTGCTCCTTGAGCATCTCCAAGACTTCCTTCTTATTGAAGATGTCCTCGGTCTGGGAATCGTTGATGGTGTCTTGTGCCCAGCCGTAGAGCTCGTCGCCGGCCAGCCAGTGGCGCATGGGAACCGGAAAGCCCAGCTTCTTGCGGTTGAGGACGTGGGCGGGAACGATCTGTTCCATGGCCTTACGCAGGGCATACTTGGTGGTGCCGTGGGAAATCTTTAAATCGTGCGGGATGGATTCTGCGACCTTAAATACTTCCTTATCCAGGAATGGCACGCGCAGCTCCAAGGAGTTGGCCATGTTGATCTTATCGGCCTTGACCAAAATGTCACCGCGCATCCAGGTAAACAGATCAAGGTGCTGCATGCGGGCTACCGGGTCAAAGTCTTCCGACTGCGCATAGATGGGCGCGGTGACCTCGCGGTGATCCCATTCGCGCTTGGCCCATGGGATAACGCGCTGCATCTGCTCAAAGTTAAAGGACCGCGCATTGCCGTAGTAGCGCTCCTCCATGGTCATGGAGCCGCGGTTAAGTAGGGACTTGCCCTTCATGCCATCCGGCAGTACGCGGGAGAGCTTGCCCAGGCCCTGGCGCAGGGGATAAGGGATCTTCTCAAATGGCGCGAGGGACAGCGGTTCCTTATAGATGGTGTAGCCGCCGAAGAGCTCGTCGGCGCCCTCACCGGACAAGACCACCTTGACGTGCTTGCGGGCCTCTTGGGCCACGAAGTACAGCGGCACGAGGGAAGGATCGGCCACCGGATTATCCAGGTACCACATGATCTTAGGAATCGACTCAGCATATTCTTCCGGCGAGACGATCTTGACGATGTGCTCCACGCCGATGGCTGCCGCCGATTCCGCGGCCACGTCCACCTCGGAATAGCCTTCGCGCTCGAAGCCAGTGGTAAACGTCAGCAGATCCGGGTTGTGGCGCTTGGCCAGGGTAGCGATGGCGGTGGAGTCGATGCCGCCAGACAGGAAAGAACCCACGGTGACATCGGCACGCATGTGCTTGGCGACGGAATCCTCCAACGCTTCTGCAATGCGGTCAAAGAGCTGCTGTTCTTCGCCTTCTGGGACCTGCTGGACCGGGAAACGCGGCTTGAAGTAGCGCTCGGATACGACGTCCTCGCCCGGCTTCAAGGTGACCGTACAGCCGGATTCCACGCGGCGAATATTGGCGTGCAGGGATTCCGGTTCCGGTACGTACTGCAGGTCGACGTAGTGCTCAATGGCGCGGCGGTCAAGGTTGAGTTCTAGACCAATGTCCTCGGCCATTTCCAGGATGCACTTCATCTCGGAGGCAAAGACCGTGCCGGCGTCCGTAGTGGCATAGTAAAGCGGCTTGATGCCAAACTGGTCGCGCGCGGCAAACATGGTCTTGGTCTTGGTATCCCAAATGACGATGCCAAACATGCCGCGGAGGTGCTCGACGACATCCTTGCCCCAGTGGTGGTAGCCCACCGCAATGGGTTCGCCATCGCCTTCCGTATAGAAGGTATAGCCCAAGGCCTTGAGTTCTTCGCGGAGCTCAACGTAGTTGTAGATCTCGCCGTTAAAGGTAAGGGCATACCGCTCTGGTTCATCCTCAGGGCCCCAGCGCAGGGGCTGGTGGGAATGTTCCAGGTCGATAATGGACAGGCGGTTAAAGCCGAAGGCGGCGTCGCCATCATGCCAAGTACCGGCTGCGTCCGGTCCGCGGTGGTGCATGCAAGGAAGCGACCGCTCCAGCGCGTCGACATATTTGTCCACGTCACCGGTGGCCGCGAGCATGCCAAGAAGTCCGCACATGTAAAGATAGCTCCTTTTAATTAAGCGACTAGTGCTCGTTGTTCTACTTTACGGTGCGTGGGGTAGAAACCAGAAAGCGCCACGGCTTGGAAGAAGCTGCAGAAAAGCTTAAATTAAGCTTCCCCGTAAGGGTGCGAACTTTCGGATGATGGGCGGACTACTTCCCTGTGAGTTAAGGCACATGGCAAAGGTGCAGACTGGGGGTACGGTTGGAACATTGTGCAGGTGGGGCGGTAACCTACTGGAATGTGGATATAAATTGAGCGCCCTGGGTCTCCTTTTAAGCTTCAAAAAGGCTGGGAACCAAGCATTTATCCATTATTCTGATTGGGTAAGGGTGCTCTGTGAGTATTCGAGAAGTTTGTGTGGACAGAAAGGCAGAACACACGTGGGACAGCGTAATAAGCGCACCTTCGCCCGTAAGGCGGGCGTAGCTGGCGCACTTGCCCTAGGCGGTCTCGCCCTGGCTGGTTGTGACGTTCAGGCGCCAACTGCTGTAGAGAACCTCCTGGGATTCGGTTGGCCAAAGGGTGTGACCCCTGAGGCTGAGGCAATGTACAACTTCTGGATCTGGGTCTGGGTAGCAGCTTGGATTGTCGGCTTCGTCATGTGGGGCCTCTTCCTTACTGCAATCTTCCGCTGGAGTGCGAAGAAGGCCAAGCGCGATGGCAAGGGTGAATTCCCGCGCCAAACGCAGTACAACGTGCCATTGGAGATGGTGCTGACCATCGTTCCAATCCTGATCATCATGACCTTGTTCTTCTTCACGGTGCAGACCCAGCAGAAGGTCACCGCATTGGATAAGGATCCAAAGGTTACCGTTGACGTCACGGCATTCCAGTGGAACTGGAAGTTCGGCTACGCCGAAAACCGCGTCAACGGTGAAAACTACAACGGTGCGGACGAAGCGCGTCAAGCTGAAGCGGAAAAGACCGCCCATGACCCTGAGGGTGTGGATAACCCCAACCCGATTCACGGCAAGTCCAAGGGTGACCTTTCCTACCTCAACTACAACAAGATTGAGACCGTAGGCTCCACCGAAGAGGTTCCGGTTCTGGTGCTTCCTTCCGATACCGCCATCGAGTTCCGTCTGGCTTCCGCTGACGTTTCTCACGCGTTCTGGGTACCGGAGTTCTTGTTCAAGCGCGACGTGTACGCACACCCTGAAGCCAACGCCCAGGAGCGCAGCTTCCAGATCGAATCGATTGATAAGCAAGGCGCCTTTGTTGGTCGCTGTGCTGAGATGTGCGGTACCTACCACTCCATGATGAACTTCGAGATTCGCGTTGTGTCCCCAGAGGACTTCAATGCCTACATGGACTTCCGCGAGAAGAACCCGAACGCCACCAACGCCGAGGCGCTGAAGGAAATCGGCCAGGATCCGTACGCAGTTACCACCCACCCGTTCTCCGGCGAGCGCGACACCGCCGATGGTGACAACTACGTTAAGACCGCGGCATAAGAGATAAGGACATTACACAATGCGTGCTACATCGAAAGTCTTTTACTCAATCGCGACCTACCTTTTCGTCTCGCTGATTGTTTATATCTTTGGCGTCACCCTCGTGAAGGATGATGGTTACCTCTACGGTGCCGAGTGGGTTGGCATCGTGGGTATGTTCCTCTCCGTCGTGCTCTGCCTCATGCTGGGCGGCTACCTGCACTTCACCGATAACCGCAGCGACGTTCTGCCGGAAGACTGGGAAGAAGCAGAGACCGAAGACTCCGCCGGTATCTTGGGCTTCTTCTCCCCAAGCTCCATCTGGCCGCTGGCCATGGCCGGTGCCATCGGCTTCTTGGGCTTGGGTGTCATCTTCCTGTACTACTGGCTCATCGCCTTGGGTGCCGTGTGCTTGATTGCTGCCTGCACCGGACTGTCCTTGCAATACGGTCTGCCTAAGGAAAAGCACTAGAAATTATCTAGTCGCAGCCACTGCCTAAACTTCTCAGCCCTCCTCACCATTCCTCGGTGGGGAGGGCTTTGGCGATCTGCGTCGGAAATCGACGGGTAAAGTTCCCGCGGTTCCTAAATTTTTTTGAGGAGGGGGAGAGGGGTTGCGTCCAGGTTTTAAGTGGGCAGCAAAAGCGCATCCCAGCACGTAAACGGCTATTTCTGCGGGGGTCAACCGAAAGTTGCAAATGGGCCATTTTCCCCGGAAACCACCGTGTGATTTATCTCTCTAAGAAACTTGCCGAAACCGGTTGCGGACGAAGGGTGGATTATCGTGTATCGGCTAGGTCGAGTCGTAGGAATTGCGGCTATAGCCGGAGTTTAAGTGTGTCACCTGCGTTGATGTCTCGTCGGATAAGAATACAAAAAGTTCCCAGGTATTTATTGTTGACGGATCTCGTTCGTTTCCTTATTGGTAGCTGGCAATTTGGTGAAATCCGAATAGAGAAAGCGGGGGGAATTGAAGTGACTTTAGGATCCAGAACGGCCATAATTACCACTGTGACGAGCGTAGTTTCTAACCAAGGTATGACAGCACCACGTGTTGCCTCGCTGAACCGACCCAATATGGTCAGCGTGGGCACCATCGTGTTCCTGTCTCAGGAATTGATGTTCTTTGCCGGACTGTTCGCGATGTGGTTCACCTCGCGAGCGAACGGCCAGGAAGGCGATTGGGCAGAGCACACTGCCCATATCAACCTGCCAATGGGCTTTCTCATTACTGCAGTGTTGATTTCTTCCTCCGTGACCTCGCAGTTCGGCGTGTTTGCCGCAGAAAGGGGTGACGTTTACAAGCTTCGACTCTGGTACACCATCACGCTGGTATTGGGTGTTGTCTTCCTGGGCATCATGGCGTTTGAGTGGGCTGAGTTGATTCACGCAGGCGTGACGGTACAGTCCAGCGTCTTTGGTTCGGTGTTCTACATCATCACCGGCTTCCACGCTGCGCACGTAACCGCCGGTTTGATTTCCTTTGCAATCATCCTGGCGCGTATCGCTAAGTCTAAATTCACGCCGGCACAGGCTACCGCCGCGATGGCAGTGTCCTACTACTGGCACTTCGTTGACGTTGTGTGGATCGGTGTGTTCACCGTTATCTACTTGATTCAGTAGTGTCGGCGACCCTCTCCCCAAAACAGTCCTCCCGTGTTCGAGTTATCTAAAGGAAAATGATGGATAACAATTCGCAGTCCGCGGCAGTGGAGCAGACCACTGCCTCGGCTAAGAAGACCCGCCGTCGCCGCAAGGCGAAGCGCACCCTTGCAGGTGGCTTTGCTTTGGCCATCGGTTTGACCGGCGCTGGCGTCTTGGCCTCTGCCTTGACGCCTGACGCTCAGGTCGCTACGGCGGAAAAAGATGATCAAGCCCTCGTGCAAGAGGGTAAGGACATCTACGACACCGCTTGTATCACTTGCCACGGTGCCAATCTGCAAGGCATCGAAGGCCGTGGCCCCTCTCTCGTAGGTATCGGCGCCGGCTCTGTGTACTTCCAGGTTCACTCCGGCCGTATGCCGATGATGTCCAACGACGCACAGGCAGAGCGCAAGGCTCCTCGTTACACCGAACAGCAGACCTTGGCGCTGGCCGCTTATGTTGCTGCTAACGGCGGCGGCGCAGACATTGTCTACAACGACGATGGAAGCATCGCCCAAGAATCCCTTCGCGGCGCCAACTACAACGGCCAGATTCAGGCCGAAGACGTTGCCAAGGGCTCTGAGCTTTTCCGCATGAACTGCGCATCCTGCCACAACTTCACCGGTCAGGGTGGCGCGCTGTCCTCCGGTAAGTACGCCCCGGAGCTGGCACCTGCTAACGAGCAGGAAATCTACCAGGCAATGTTGACCGGTCCGCAGAACATGCCAAAGTTCTCTGACCGCCAGCTGACTGCAGATGAAAAGAAGGACATCATCGCCTACTTGAAGTCTGCAGAAGAGACTCCGTCTCCTGCCGGTTGGGACCTTGGCGGTCTCGGCCCTGTGGCTGAAGGCCTGGCAATGTGGATTATTGGTATCAGCGCCCTGTGCGCCGCTGCTATGTGGATTGGATCGCGCTCATGAGCAATGTGAAAAAGAATTACACTGACGCAGAGCTCGATAAGATGAGCAATGATGAACTTGCTGCACTTGGTACCGAGCTCGATGATGTCACCGTAGCGTTCCGCAAGGAGCGTTTCCCGGTTGAAGGTGACCCCGCGGAAAAGCGTGCGGGTCGTAATGTCGCCATTTGGCTGGCACTCTCCGTTATCGGCGGATTGGCTTTCTTGGGCGTCTACCTCTTCTGGCCTTGGCAGTACAAGCAGCTAGGGGAGGACGGCCTCGTCTGGCACACTCTCTACACCCCGCTGCTCGGTATTACCGCTGCATTGTCCATTTTCGGACTCGGCTTTGCCATCGTTCAGTACGTGAAGAAGATCCTGCCGGAAGAAATCTCCGTGCAGCGTCGCCACGATGGTCCTTCCGAAGAAGTTGACCGCCGTACTCTTACCGCTCTCTTGAACGATTCTTGGAAGACTTCCACTCTCGGCCGCCGCAAGACCATCCAAGGTCTGCTCGGTGGTGCAGGCGTTCTCTTCGGCTTGACTGTTATCGCCCCGCTCGGCGGCGCAATCCGCAACCCATGGAAGGTTCGCCACGAGGTGAACTACGCCGGTGACGGCACGCTGTGGACCTCCGGCTGGACGATGCACGAGAAGGGCGTAAAGCTTTACCTCGCTCGTGACACCGGCACCATCGCTGAGAAGCACTCCGGCGAGTCCGGCGAACACTACACCACCGAAGGCGTTACCCGCCTAGTGCGCGTTCGCCCCGAGGACTTGGCTGCCGGCGGCATGGAGACCGTCTTCCCGCTTGCGGAAGAAGACGTCAACGACGGTGACCAGTACGACGCTAAGCGCGACGTATACGAGCACCACATGCACTCCATCCACGGCAACCGCAACGCGGTGATGTTGATTCGTCTGCGCCACTCCGATGCGCAGAAGGCGATCGAGCGTGAGGGTCAGGAAGACTTCCACCACGGCGATTACTACGCCTACTCCAAGATTTGTACTCACATTGGTTGCCCAACGTCGTTGTACGAGGCACAGACCAACCGAATCCTGTGCCCCTGCCACCAGTCGCAGTTCGACGCATTGCACTACGGTAAGCCTGTCTTCGGCCCAGCCGCCCGTGCTCTGCCACAGCTGCCCATCACGGTGGACGATGAGGGCTACCTTGTTGCAGAGGGCAACTTCATTGAGCCTGTCGGTCCGGCATTCTGGGAGCGTAAGTCATAATGAGCAATAAACTCGCCCAAATGGGCAACAACATGGACGAGCGCTACAGCGCCGCCGGCGTGCTAAGGACGCAGCTGAACAAGGTCTTTCCGACCCACTGGTCCTTCATGCTCGGTGAGATGGCGCTGTACAGCTTCATCATTCTTCTACTAACCGGTACATACCTGGCGCTATTCTTTGACCCTTCCATTACGAAGGTCATCTACGACGGCACCTACGCACCGCTGAACGGCGTTGAGATGTCGCGCGCCTATGCAACCGCACTCGATATTTCCTTTGAGGTCCGTGGCGGCCTCTTCGTTCGCCAGATGCACCACTGGGCAGCACTGCTGTTCATGATGTCGATGGTTGCGCACATGCTGCGCATCTTCTTCACCGGTGCATTCCGTCGTCCCCGCGAAGCTAACTGGATTATTGGTTGCACCCTTATCCTGTTGGGCATGATCGAGGGCTTCCTCGGTTACTCTCTGCCGGACGACCTGCTTTCTGGCGTCGGTCTGCGCATTATGTCCGCCATCATCCTGGGCCTGCCGATCATTGGTACCTGGCTGCACTGGGCCATCTTCAACGGCGACTTCCCGTCCGACTTGATGCTGGACCGCTTCTACATCCTGCACGTGCTGGTCATCCCTGGCATCATCCTGGGCCTCATTGCGGCCCACCTGATCATGGTGTGGTTCCAGAAGCACACCCAGTTCCCTGGACCGGGTCGCGCAGAGAACAACGTGGTTGGCGTCCGCATTATGCCGGTCTTCGCCACCAAGGCGATTGGCATGGGCATGATGGTCGCCGGCGTGCTGGCCTTGATGTCCGGTGTGCTGACCATCAACGCCATCTGGCTGCTTGGTCCGTACAACCCGTCACAGGTGTCTGCAGGTTCCCAGCCCGATATCTACATGCTCTGGACTGACGGTGTGGCTCGTGTCATGCCCGCTTGGGAGCTGTACCTGGGTAACTACACGATTCCTTCCGCCTTCTGGGTCGCGCTGTTGTGTGGCCTGATGGTTGTACTGCTTATCACCTACCCGTTCCTGGAGAAGAAGTTCACTGGTGACGATGCGCACCACAACCTTTTGCAGCGTCCGCGTGACGTTCCTACGCGTTCCGCTATCGGTGCCGCAGCAATCGTGTTCTTCCTGCTGGTTACTCTCTCCGGTGGTAACGACCACGTTGCGCACTTCTTCCAGATTTCGTTGAATGCGATGACCTGGGTCGGACGCATCGGCCTGATTGTCCTGCCGCCGATTGCTTACTTCATGACCTACCGCATTTGCGTTGGTCTCCAGCGCTCTGACCGCGAGGTGCTCGAGCACGGTATTGCTACCGGTGTCATCAAGCAGCTGCCTAACGGTGCCTTCATTGAAGTTCACCAGCCGCTCGGCCCGGTTGATGAGCACGGCCACGCAGTACCGCTTGAGTACGCAGGCGCTCAGGTGCCGAAGCAACTTAACCACCTCGGTTACGCTGACTCCGAGATTCAGGGCACCTTCAGCCCGGACGATCCGGAACTCATGCGCCGCGTTCACGAGATTCACGATGAGAACCACGAAGAGGAAGCGGAGATGTTCCGCCGCCTCAACGAGGCCAACCGCCGTGATGACGAGGAAAACGGTCGCATCTAACCTTCCCTTGGGTTAGCTCGATACACGCTCACTAAACGAGCCCGCTAAGCCACCAATATCTGGTGGTAAGCGGGCTCGTTTCAGTTTTGCGACGGTCGCTTTCTTAAGGAATCCCGGGTTACTTCTGCTCGGCTATCGAGCTAGGAGTCGGCACATAATACAGACAGCCTGGGACTGTCTCTGTAGGACGCAAATGGGAAAGGCACCCGAAATGTCTTGGTAGAGAGCCGCGGATGGATGTGGGGCGGTCTGACTAGGCGGTAAGAACCTCGTCGTCCTCCATGTGCGGGAACGAAAGTACCAACAAACGCCGGCTCACGCGGAAACGGCTTGTCTAGCGGTAAGGAATAGCGCAAGCCCTGTTAGTTAGCAGTAGGGTAGCCGTCCTAGCAGCAGGTGGGTGCCACTGAACCTGGGGTGGAGGATTTCCGCGATATGAGGATTTGAGTGAGTCCCATAGCCGGGATTTGTCTTTAAGCGTGGTCTACAGGGCTTCGGAATAGCTATTGCACTCCCTCCAGCCCTAATGTGTTCTTTTCCCGTTGCTTCCCTTTCTTGGACACAGTTAGCATAGTTCTTAATTGCAGCTTTTCTGCTGTAGTCATTACCACTAGAAGCGTGAGCCTCATCTGGGGCCGTCGTCGCAGCTTTCCGCTAATGCTAGAACTCTTCGAGTGTATCGTCGCCTTGAGCAGTCGCAGGATCCACGTTCGTATCCTCTTCGCCATTTCGCCTGGGTTAATTGAAGAGCGCTGTGCTTTGTGCAGACATTTGGTTTGGGAATCAGCCAATCCGACAACGAGAGCGTTCCTCGGGGTGCGAAATATAGGCGTTATTCTCCGCCCTTAGATACTGCAGTGAGGTACACGTCTTTGCCAGGCCTTTAAGCAAGCATTGCCGGCCGCTGCAGTGACTAGGCGGACCAAGGCCTTTCTATAGGGGCGCGCGCCGTAAAGCGAGGGACCGGGCTAGACTCATCCTGCTTTGCCCATGGGTAGTGGAAGCGGCATCACCTAGCAGGACTCGGAGCTATGTAACGAGCCGCGGGATAGGCCCCTGGGTTTAACGCGCAATAGGGTCACGCGCTCAGTAAAACCTGGAGGGATACCGCTGGATAGGCGGCCGGTTTTAGGCGATCAGTGGGCGTTAAAGGCCGAGGCTGGTGGTACGAATGTGATTGTTACACATAGTATGTGTCGAAAGTCACAAATAATAATTTTTGAACTTGTTGAAGCCCTCGTTCATGGAAGGGATGACTGCTGAAGGTGGGGTAAACCTAGGCTATTGTCCCAGTGTAGGGGCCTTAAAAATCAGTAATAGCTTTATTGAATCTTCGATATGTCCGGTTTGTCTCGGCTTGGTCAAAATAAGATAACGAACGTGTAACAAAGCTAGATCCAGGGTAGTGAATGGACATTGATTGTGATGATTTCGTAACCTATTCGAGACATTGAGTTACCGCCCGAAAAGGTGCTCAATACGAAATGAAAATTTAAAGCGTCGCATCTGGCTCCTCCTAGTGAGGGGCCGAGTGGAGGAAGGCCTAAAGGAACGGCCCTCCAATGAACACTAGGCCCCAGGGTCAGAGCTTTTCTACAAGGGAAAGTAGACGCGTAGGAAGATTTGGAGTTTTTCTCGTGGCAAAGCACCGTCGTGAGGGCACTGTAAATACCCGTCGTATCGCATCTACTGCAGCTATCGCTGCAACCGCAGCTGTCGCCGCCCCAGGCGTCGCTCAGGCTGCTGAGGTCGTTGTTCCTAATACCGACTACCGTTTCGAGGTTGCCGGTCTGGAAAACGTTCCGAACATTGACCAGGTCCCGAACATCGACAAGTACGTCCCGTCCTTGGGTCAGGTTTCCAACCAGGGTGGCGACAACTTCGTTGCCGCTGCTGAGCAGCAGGCTGCTCCGGCACCGTCCACCGTTGGCCAGAAGGCTCTGGAGGCTGCACGCTCCGTCCTCGGCTCGCCGTACGTTTACGGCGCTGCTGGCCCGAGCGCATTCGACTGCTCCGGCCTGACCAGCTGGGCCTACTCCCAGGCTGGCGTTCAGATTCCGCGTACCTCCCAGGCTCAGGCCGCTGGCGGTACCCCGGTTTCCCTGGACCAGCTGCAGCCTGGTGACATCATTTCCTACTACGGTGGCGCTTCCCACGTCGGTATCTACACCGGCAACGGCACCATCATTGACGCGCTCAACTCCGGCACCCCTGTGCAGGAGCGCGACTTGAACTACATGCCGATCCACAACGCTGTGCGTTTCTAATCGGCAGTGAAATGACATGCCCTTCCCTTTGTAAAAAAGGGAAGGGTTTTGTTGTGCAACAGCGGCCAAAACCCGCTATAGTAAATTCGATTTTTGAAAATTTTGAGTTGAAGGTCTTCTCGTGTCTAAACGTGTGCTCCCAGCCGCTGCACTAACTGCAGTTCTCGCTGTTACTTCTCTTTCTGGCCTGCCGCAAGTTATCGCGCAAGAGGCGGAACCGAACCAAGAATCTGCCACTGAAAATGTTGACGATCTGGTGGATCGCGTCGGTGAGGTCGCCCGCAAGGTCTCTGCTAAGAACGAGGAAGTCAAAGAGCTAGAAGATAAGCTCGCGGCCAAGGAAGAAGAGGTCGCACAAGCAGAAGAGGACGCCGATCAGGCACAAGAGCGCGTGCGCGACGCGCAGGGCGATGTCTTCACGCAGCAGGGTCGGGTGGACGATCTGGCACAGTCTCGCTACCGGGGAGACTCCCGTTCCGCCGTCTCGGGCGCTTTGGCAGCAGAAGACCCCGCTGACGCCGTAGAGCGCATGGGTTACTTGGGCGCGCTCTCGCGCAAGGCGCAGCGCACCCTCGATGCCAAGGCTGATGCCGCCTCGACGGCCGAAGCGGTTCAGCAGGAAGCGGCTGAGGCTGCGAAAAAGGTCCGAAAGGAAAAGAAGGACCTCGAAAAGCAGCGCGATGAGCTGGTAAAGCAAAAGGATGCGCTGGAAGAGCAGCAGGCCGATATCGAGGCGCAGGTGGATGCGCTCAGCGATGAGCAGCGTGAAGCCTGGGAGGGACAATTCGGCGGCACGGATAAGCTGGACATCGACTTGGGCGAGATCGCTGATGGCGCTAGCTCTGCGGCTCTGTCCAAGCTGGGCTCGCCCTATGGTTGGGGCTCTGCCGGCCCGAACCAGTTCGACTGCTCTGGCCTGATGTATTGGGCCTACCAGCAGATTGGTAAGACCATTCCGCGTACCTCGCAGGCGCAAATCGCTGGTGGCACGTCCGTGCCGGTTGACCAGCTGCAGCCTGGCGATATCGTGGGCTACTACCCGGGAGTTACCCACGTCGGAATGTACATTGGCAACGGCCAGGTAGTACATGCCTCGACCTATGGCGTGCCGGTTCAGGTCGTACCGCTGAACTCGATGCCTATTTCGGGGACTGCACGGTTCTAAGTGGCCCGCATACTGCTGGTAACGAATGACTTTCCTCCCAAAGTCGGAGGAATCCAGTCCTACCTGCGGGACTACCTAGAAGCGCTCAACCCAGACGATGTCGTAGTATTCGCTTCCACTCAAGAGCCACCGGAGGACTATGACGCCTCCGTCGCCTACAAAGTCATTCGGTGGCCACGCCGCGTGATGCTGCCCACCCCGGCAACCACGCGCCGCATGCAGGAAATCATCCGGCAAGAATCCATTGACGTTGTATGGTTTGGTGCGGCGGCACCGCTGGCGCTGATGGGCAAGGCCGCGCGACAGGCGGGGGCGCGCCGCGTGGTGGCGACCACGCATGGCCACGAGGTGGGCTGGTCCATGGTTCCGCTGGCCCGGCAGTGCCTGCGGTTGATTGGCAATAACGCCGATGTCATTACCTATATTTCGGACTACACTCAGCGTCGCCTGCGTGGAGCGTTTGGCCCGCACCCCGAGTGGGCGCACCTGCCTTCCGGCGTCAGTCTAGATTCACTTTCCCCCGCAACCCCTGCCCAGCGCGCTGCGGCAAAGGCGGAGTTTGGGGTAAATGGGCCAACCATCGTCTGTATTTCCCGGTTAGTCCCGCGCAAGGGGCAAGACCAATTATTGCGGGCGATGCCACAGGTCAGAGAAGAATTTCCCGATGTGCAGCTAATGTTGATTGGGCGCGGGCGCTATCACGACGTACTGCAAGAATTGGCAGAGATGTACTGCCCCGATGCGGTGATTCAACCGGCCCCCAGCATCGAAACCGCGCTTCACGCTGCGGATATTTTTGCCATGCCGGCCCGCACCCGGGGCGGCGGCTTGGACGTGGAAGGCCTGGGCATCGTCTATCTAGAAGCACAAGCCTGCGGGCTGCCGGTCGTTGCCGGTGATTCTGGGGGAGCACCGGAGACCATTACGGGGGAGACGGGGATCGTCGTCAAGGGCGCGTCCGTCGATGAGCTCGTGGAGGCCTTGAAGGCGCTCTTGCGCTCTCCAGAAATGCGTGATCGTATGGGGCAGGCGGGGCGCAGGAATGTTGAACAGCACTGGAGCTGGGAGATCATGGGGCAGCGGCTGAGAAAGCTTATGGCTTGATGTGACCCTGGCCCGGTTGTCGGTATATTCTGATATCCATGCTTGAAAACAACTCCGCCGATCTTACTATCGGCTTCGATGTCGGTGGCACCAATGTGCGCGGTGGAGTAATCACTCGAGACGGGGAAATCCTTGCGAGTCGCACCATGCCAACGTCGGGGGATCCGCGCCAGCTTGACGATGACCTGGTAGCGATCGTCGAAGAGCTGCGCGCGGACTATCCCGTGGGCGCGGTGGGCCTTGCCGTGGCGGGATTTTTGGACCCAGAGTGCGAAACCGTCCGCTTCGCCCCGCATCTGCCGTGGCGGAATGCGCCCGTCCGGAGAAACCTCGCGGAGCGCTTGGGGCTGCAAGTCCGGCTGGAGCACGATGCCAACTCCGCTGCTTGGGGTGAATGGCGCTTTGGCGCTGGGCGCGGCGCGAAGGATTGGGTATTTTTTGCCGTCGGCACCGGCATCGGCGCGACCTTGATGACCCATGACACCATCTACCGCGGCGCGTTTGGAACGGCCCCGGAATTCGGCCATATCGTGGTGGTGCCGAATGGCAGGCAGTGCTCGTGCGGCAAGCGAGGATGCCTAGAGCGCTACGCCTCTGGCACGGCGCTGCCGGATACCGCGCGAGAGCTGCGGCCAGACTATGAGACCACCTTGCCGCCTTACCCCACCGGTGAGCAGGTCGCACGCGCGGCCCGTGGGGGAGACCCACTCGGCATTGCGGTAATGGAGAACTTCGGTCAGTGGTTGGGCCAAGGCCTATCCATCGTCGCCGATGTGCTCGATCCGGAGCTCATCGTGATCGGCGGCGGGGTGTCCCAAGACGCGGATATGTACTTGAAGGAAGCCACCGCTGCCATGGGCCGGGATATCGTCGGCGCTGGGCATCGCCCCCTTGCTTGCGTTGCAACCGCGGAATTGGGCTCGGCAGCAGGTATGATTGGCGTAGCTGACTTGGCCCGCCGCGGCCACTAGAACGAGCGAAGGACGAGCTGGAGATGAAAAACAAGTGGTACTGGGCGTTTAAGCATATCTTTTTCGGTCCCGCCCTGCGTGTATGGAACCGCCCTTGGTCAGAAGGAATGGAAAAAATCCCTGCTGAGGGCCCCGCGATTTTGGCATCCAACCACCAAGCGGTGATGGATTCCTTCTTCTTCCCCTTGCTGTGCCCGCGCCAAATTACGTTCTTGGCCAAGGCCGAGTACTTCACCACCCCCGGGCTCGTGGGCGGCATGCAGAAGTGGTTTTTTAGCTCCGTCGGGCAGGTCCCCATTGAGCGCGACCATGAATCAGCCAGCCAAGCCATGCTCGAAACCGCGCGGAAGATTTTGGGGCGCGATGATCTCTTTGGCATCTACCCAGAGGGCACACGTTCCCCAGATGGGCGTGTGTACAAGGGTCGTACCGGAATGGGGCGCATCGCGATGGAGACCAATCAGCCGGTCTATCCCATTGCCATGATCAATTCCCGCAAGGCCAACCCGATCGGATCGTGGATTGTCCGCCCCGCCAAGGTGGGCGTGCGCGTGGGAGACCCCATCTACCCGCACGATTGGGCGCGCGAACACGGCATGGATCCACAGGAGCACGAGACCATCCGTGCTTTTACGGATATGGTCATGAAGACCTTAGCCGAGCTCTCCGGCAATCCCTATGTGGATGTCTATGCGGCTGATGTGAAGGAATCATTAAAGGCCGGCCACGGGTACCCGGCCGGTGCGGAGATTAAAGGGAGGTAATTACAATTCCTCAGGCCCGCTTAGCGTGGCCGGATACCGCAAAAGGAATTTCTATCATCGGCGTGGTGCTCCTACACATCACGCTGAAGGTGCCAGGAGCCGAACAAACGTGGCTTGCAACTCTCAATACCTTTCTCGATCCCCTGCGCCTTCCCCTGTTCTTTCTGGTCTCCGGCTACTTCTCTTATAAAGTCTTTCGTTACAATTTCGCGGAGTTATTCACCCGCCGCCTCTGGTTCTTCCTCATCCCTTATCTGGTGTGGATGTCCGTAGAGCACTTGACCAAACAGCTGGAGTACCAGTGGGTTTTCGGTGACTCTTCCTGGGGCATGACCGACATGGTGTATAACCTCTTGCTCGGCCATACCATGGCGTGGTTTATCCATGCGCTCATTTTGTTCAACCTATTTCTGTGGTGCGTGCGCAAATTGCCTGCGTGGGCGGGCATCGGGCTGAGCTTTACCCCCGTTATTTTTATTGCATGGCAGGAACAGTTTCAGTTTATTAGCAAGGCCATCATGTTCCTGCCCATCTTCGTCGGTGCAGCCTACCTGCGGGAACCGATTACCCGTTTTGCCGCCGCGGCAGAAGAGGTATTCCACGGCTCGTGGACGGCGCGCAGCGTTGGGGCATATGCCGCGGCCATCGGCACGTACTGTGTTGGCCTGGCATTGCGCCACGCGTGGGACGGCAACGAAGAAGACATTGCTTTTAACTGGCCCCTATTGGGCGCGGACTTTTTGGAATGGGGAGATATCAACCTGTTAGTGCGCTTCGCGGAACAGGTGCTAGAGGTACCCGCGGGAATCGTTGGGGCCGTGCTCATTAGCCACATTCCGTGGATTGCAGAAGGCGTGAAGTTCGTCGGCCGGCACACGCTGCCGATTTATCTCTCGCACCCCATCGGCCTGACCGTGGGCTATGGGTACTACATGGCGCATCATGACTATGTCGTCTCTTTGGCTGGGTCGTGGCCGCTGGAAAACACGTGGTTCTGGATCGCTATTTGTTTTATCTTTACGGCCATTTCCTCCCTGGCGCTGTGGGCGCTAGGAAAGGTTCCTATCCTTGGCTGGACGCTGGTTCCGCCGCGGATCGATCGACGCCGCCCCGCCGTAGAGCCAATGGTAGCGAACAAACAACCAACAACACGGTGATGATGACGTAGTCATTGCCAACGATGTGCTGCCACCACGTCCAATCCAACTCCTGGTCCTCGGTGTGCGGAACCTGCCAGTGGCCGCGGGCGAAAAGCGCCAGCCAGGTGAGAGCGGCGAGGACCCAGCGGCGGCTGGCGACCAAATAGATGCCTGCTAATACCAGCCAGGTAAAGTGGTGCGACCACGATACGGGGGAGCACAGCAGCGATACGGAGGCTGCCAGCAGCATGAGCACAACCTGGTTACCGCGGGACAGGCGCTCCATGGCAAACCACACAATCGCGATGACGACGATGACGCCAATGAGCCACAGGGTTTCTGCGTTATCGGGGCTTAAGCGGGTAAATAGCCCGCGCAAGGATTGGTTGGCGCTATAGGCTAGGCCGCCGATGCGCTCGGAATCGCGTAGGGTAGAGGTCCAATACTCAATCGAGCTATGCGAATTGGCGGCAAAGGCGATAAGGCCGGCAGCCACGAAAGAACCCAGGGTGGTAAAGAAGGCCTTCCACTCGCGGCGGACGAAGAAGACAGCCAAAAAGACCGCCGGGGTGAGCTTGATGGCGATGGCGATGCCGGTCAGGATGCCGCGGGCCTTTTTCACCCACAGTAAATCAATGACCACGAGTGCGGTGAGCAGGATATTGATCTGGCCGAAGCTAAAGGTCTGCGTAATTGGCTCGGCCAGCATGGCGGCAAAAAGCCCCCAGGCCGCCCATTGTTGGCAGTTGAGGGTGCGCAATACCAGCGCAATACAGACCCACAAGGCGAGCACGGAGAGGACCGTGATCACCACGGCGGCAGCGGTGAGGGGAATCCACTGGAGCGGGGCGAAGAGCAGGGCCGCAAACGGTGGGTAGGTAAAGGGGAGAGAGACGTTGCGGTCGGTGCCTACGAAATAGTCGCGATTATAAAGGTCGCTGCCGAATCCGGCCCCGCCTTCGCGGTACACATCGAGGTCAATGTGGTAAAAGGCGCGAAAATCACCGGCGAATAAGGCAGGAATATCGATAATCCACCACAGGGCGGCAAGCGCTGACAGGATTAGGGGAAGGGCGGTGGTCCACAGGGATTTATTATCGGTTCGGCTCACCTGCAAAATTTTACAGCGGCGCGATCGTGGGGCCAATTTCCCGCGCCCGTCGCCGCAGCGCTAGGCTTGTACAACGTGCGTTACTTCTATGACACCGAATTTATCGAGGATGGCAAGACCATTGAATTGGTCTCCATCGGCATCGTCGGTGAGAACGGAAGTGAATATTATGCCGTATCCACGGACTTTGACCCGTCCAAGGCCAACTCTTGGGTCAAGGAAAACGTCTTGGCCAAACTACCCAGTCCCCAGGATTCCGCATGGAAGCCGGCGAGCACCATCCGCACGGAAATCCTGGAGTTTTTAACGCGCAGCTCTACGCCCATTGAATTGTGGGCGTGGGTCGGCGCGTATGACCATGTGGTATTGGCGCAGCTGTGGGGCGATATGGCGAGCTTGCCCAAGCGCCTGCCGCGCTATAC
This sequence comes from Corynebacterium sp. LaCa_23, assembly GCF_058182375.1. Lineage (NCBI taxonomy): Bacteria > Bacillati > Actinomycetota > Actinomycetes > Mycobacteriales > Corynebacteriaceae > Corynebacterium > Corynebacterium sp. LaCa_23. Next base: position 1,729,749 of record NZ_CP190825.1, on the reverse strand, counting down.
CCGCGAGCTAAAGCAGCTGTGGGAGTTCGCCGGGCGTCCTAGCTTGCCGGCCGTGCCTAAGGGTAATCATGATGCGCTTGTCGATGCCCGCCATAACCTCGCCAAATTCCGCGCCTGCACCGAGGTCTTGCCCTTGTCCAAGGGTAATAGAATCAATTTCTAGCAGTTAACTACCAAGCGACAGGCATTAAATGGTTAAATGGAAGAGTGAGTTGGACAGTAGATATTCCCCAAAGTGTTCTGCCTGATCTTCCGCCCTTGCCTGAGGGTATCGAGGAGGTCTTCCAGGACGTCATCAAGCGTGACGCAAAGCAGCAGCCCAGTTGGGATCCCACCCAAGCCGATAACGTGCGCAAGATTCTTGAGTCGGTACCGCCCATCGTGGTTGCCCCCGAGATTGAGAAGCTGAAGCGGCAGCTTGCCGATGTCGCACTAGGCAACGCCTTCCTCCTGCAAGGCGGCGATTGCGCCGAGACCTTTGAATCAAATACCGAACCGCATATTCGCGGCAACGTTAAGACCCTGCTGCAGATGGCCGTCGTTTTGACCTATGGCGCGTCTGTTCCAGTGGTGAAGCTGGGGCGCATTGCTGGGCAGTATGCCAAGCCGCGTTCCTCGGATACGGATGCGAATGGCCTATTAAATTACCGCGGGGACATCGTCAATGGCGTGGACCCCACCGATGAGGATCGCCGCCACGATCCTGCCCGCATGATCCGTGCTTACGCTAACTCTTCTGCCGCCATGAACTTGGTGCGCTCGCTGACCTCCTCCGGCACCGCGGATCTCTACCGCCTGCATGAATGGAACCGCGAGTTCGTCCGCAAATCGCGCGCGGGTGCCCGCTACCAGGACTTGGCCCGCGAAATTGAAAATGGCTTGAAGTTCATGAATGCGTGCGGCGTGCAGGATTCCACCCTGCACTCGGCGGATATTTACTGCTCGCACGAGGCGCTGCTCAAGGATTATGAGCGTTCCATGCTGCGCTTGGGCCAAGACGATAATGGCGATACCAAGCTCTATGACCTCTCTGCGCACCAGGTGTGGATTGGTGAGCGCACCCGTGGGCTGGATGACTTCCACGTTAATTTCGCCGCGATGATCGGCAACCCGGTGGGCATCAAGCTCGGGCCTGGCGCCACGCCTGAGCAGGCCGTGGAATACGCCGAAAAGCTAGATCCCAACCGCGAGCCCGGCCGCTTGACCATCATCTCCCGCATGGGTCACGACAAGGTTCGCAGCGTCTTGCCCCCCATCATCAAGGCCGTCGAAGATTCTGGGCACACCGTGGTCTGGCAGTCCGACCCCATGCACGGCAATACCTTTACCTCGTCCAACGGGTACAAGACCCGCCACTTCGACAAGATCGTCGACGAGGTGCAGGGCTTTTTCGAGGTACACCGCGATTTGGGCACCCACCCGGGCGGCGTGCACCTCGAGTTCACTGGGGAAGACGTGACGGAATGCTTGGGTGGAGCCGAGGACATCACCGATCTGGACCTGCCGGGCCGCTATGAATCCGCCGTGGATCCGCGCCTGAATACGCAGCAGTCCCTCGAGCTCTCGTTCCTCATCGCGGAGATGCTGCGGAACTAGGGCGCCACCTAGACCCAGAGGGACGGGGTCCCTTCGTAATAGGAGGAACCAAACCACCACCCGCTGATAGCGACCGCGCCGGTTGCCACCGCCACTGCGAGGAGAAAAACCAGCAGTGAGGCGGGATGGCGATTGGTCAGAGGCCGCTCGGCGGGTTCTTCTTCTGCCGCCTGTGCCGGCGGCTGCACGGGAGAATGCGCCGCCGCACCCGCTCCAGCCTCCATGGAAGAACCAGGGGCCGGCACTGGGGCCGGGGACGGTGCTGGAGCAGGTGCCAGCGGCCGCTCGGGGGAATCGTCGGCGGGCGCCTGGGGGACATCGAGGCGCGTTTCAAAGTCTGGCTGCGGCGGATCCGGCTCGGGCTCAGGGGGAATGACCTCGGTGGGCCCGCCGTCTAAATGCTCGGTGGCGCCCTGCGGGATGGTCCGCGTGGGCTCAAATACATCCGTAGCGCCGATGCCGGAATAATCCGTCGGCGTTTGCGCGGTGCGCGCGGCGGCCGCATTGCGGGGAACCGGGATGGTCACCGTGGGCAGATCCAATTCCCGGCAAATATCCTCGATGGCATCCAAAAACTCCCCGGCATCGGCAAAGCGCTCGCGGGGATCGCGGGCGGTGGCGGTGGCTACGAGGGCATCGACAAGCTTGGGTACGCCCTCAGCGCGTGTGGATGGGGCGGGAACGTCATCGTATAGACGCGCGGTGGCGTGCGCGATCGGGGTATCCCCTGAGAAAGGCACGGTTCCGGTGAGGAGCTCAAAAAGCACGATGCCGGCCGAATACACATCGGTAGCGGGGGTTATATCCTCACCGGTGACCTGTTCCGGTGCCAAGTACGAGACGGTGCCGACGATCATATTTGAGGTTGCCTGCGCATTCGTCGCACGCACCAAGCCGAAATCGCCCAATTTCACCCGGTGATGCGAGGTAATGAGCACGTTATCGGGCTTAATATCGCGGTGGATAAGCCCCGTGGAGTGCACCTCGGTCAAGCCCTGGAGCACGCTGCGCAGCGTCGATAAAGCGGCAGGGACGGTAAGGGGGCCGCCTTCGGCAAGCAGCTCGCGCAAGGTGCCGCCATCGATGAGCTCCATGATGAGGTAAATGGGCTCGCCGTCAGCGGAAAAATCATGAATGGCCACGAGGTTGGGGTGCTGCAACCGCGCCATCGCGCGGGCCTCGCGGGAAAAGCGCTTGATAAAAACCGGGTCATCGTCATAGCGCTCATCCATGACCTTTGCGGCCACTTGGCGGCCCAAGCGCATATCCACGCAGCGATAGACGGTAGACATACCGCCGCGGGCGATGGGGCGATCGATGCGGTAACGGTCTTCCAACACGTCACCAATTTCCAACCTAGTCATACCTCCCAGTATGGCCGATCCCCTAGGCCGCGTTAAAGTAGGTGGCGTGACTAACGCAGAAAACTCCCTGAATTCCTTATTGGCCGGCGAAGAACTGCTCAGCATGCAGCAGGTGGCAGACAAGCTGGGCCTTCCCATCACCCGCGCCTATGACTTGCTCCAGGACCGCAAATTCATTGTCTGGGACTCGCCCGAAGGCAAGCGCGTGCCGCTGGCATTCTTCAATGACAAGGGGAGCATTGCCAAGCACGTCACGGGCGTTATCACCGTGCTTACCGATGGCGGCTATGACGACGAAGAGATCCTGCGCCACCTATTTACCGCAGATGACTCCCTGCCTGGCCGGCCCATCGACGCCCTGCACGGGCACCTGGCGCGCGAGGTTATTCGGCGGGCGCAGGCGTCTGCTTTTTAACCCAGCGCTTGGGGAGTTGAGGGCCTTTTGGGCTCACGCCATCGAACATCCATTGCGTTGCGGACCAGGACACAACGATGAGGCCAATGACCCAGAACCAGTTATAGAGCTGGTGGTTGCCGTCGCCGGAAAAGCTCAAGCTGATAAATAGCGCTACGCCGGAGGTAAACTTCAGCAGCCACAACGGCGGGCGGAAGGTGCCCATGAGCGTGAAGATGGAGGCGTAGTACCACGGCAGGGTCACCGAGTTGAAGACGAAGGCAACCTGGTAGGCCGCCGCGGTGCCCATAATGGCATCGCGGGCCGTGTGCCGGCTTAGCCACCACACGATGACCAACCCGATGAGCATGCACACCATCGCGATTGTGCGCAGGACGCCCAGGATGGCGTTATAGGATGCCTCCGGGTCAAAAATGTGGACCGCCGGGACGATGATGTCCGCGGCCAATGTCGGGCCCGCCAAGGGGTTAATCACCTTAGAATTGCCGCTGACCTGGGATAGCCAGCCCCATGAGGTGCCGGAGGCCCAGGTGATAAGCGCCACGGACGCGATGATTTCCACGGCAGCGATGAGCCCTGAGCAGACGAAAACCACCGCGGTGCGCGCCGCGGTAGAACCCTTGGGCGCGTAGCGGTGCAGCATCAGCCAGACGATGAAGGGGGCGGCAAAAATCGCGGTAGCCTTCATCGCCACCGCCGTGCCGACTAGCAGCAGCGCGGCGTGGAAGCGCTGGTGCAGCGCGGCCAAAAGCCCCAACGACACCAGGCCGACCATGAGGGATTCATTGTGCATGCCACCGATAAGGTGCAAGATGATGACTGGGTTGGCAACGCCGATCCACAGCGCGACCGCCGGATCCGCGCCGAGCTTTCGGGCGATCCGCGGGACCGTCCACGCAATAAGGACAAAGCCTGATAGCGAAAGCAGCTTATAGATGATGATGCCGACGGTGACATTATCGCCCACGACGGTGGTGACGATTTTGCCAATCCACAGGTGCAGCGGTCCATACGGGGTGGTGGTATTGCGCCAGTCTTGTGAGACCTCGAGCAGGAAGGGCCCGGGGTTGACGGCGGCGCCCTCGGTATAGGGGTCGAATCCATCGCGGACCATGGCGCCCTGCATGAGGTAGGAATACACGTCCCTGGAAGCCATAGGGCCGGCGAAGAGCAGTGGGGTGACCCATGCGATAAGGATGCGTTGTAACTCGCGTACCCCTCCCTCCGGGCGCGGGTGTTTAAGCTGCTTGCGAATAATCATGCGCCCGGCAAGCACCCAGGCGGCGGCGAGGAGGAAAATGCCCACCCAATACAACACCAACCCGAGGTTGCGCCCGTGACCATACGATAAGAATCCGATATTGAGCGCTTCGAGCACGCCGCCGCGGTTGCGGGTTGAGCCGCCAGAAAAAGACGAGAAAAGGAGCACGCACGAGGCCACGAGGCCCAGCGGGAGCGCGCGGGGGACTGGCAAGGAGTAGGTATTGGCCACGGTGATACCTACTTTTGGCGCGTCGTCGCCTGAATGGCTAGGTGTTCTAGCGTTTCGGTGATCTGCGGATCCACGTTCGCCGCACGCAGATGAGCCAACCCGGATTCCGTCAACGCGGTAATGCGGCGCTCAATCTCATCCGGGGCGCCGGAATCCGCAATGATTTGGGACAGGCGCAGCAGGTCCTGCGTATCGGAGGTACGGCCGATGAATTTCCGCAGGGTAGCGGCGGCGCTGGGGTCGCGTTCATCGGCGCGCTGGAGTGCTAAGGCGAGAAGCTCCGTGCGCTTGCCTTCCCGCAAATCGTCGCCGGCAGGCTTGCCGGTAATCGCGGGATCCCCAAAGACCCCCAGTTGGTCATCGCGCAGCTGATACGCAATGCCGATATCGTGCCCATAACCGCGGAAAGCCGAGATTAATTCCTCGCTCGCCCCCGCGATGGCAGCGCCCAAATGCAGGGGCCGCTCGATGGTATAGGCGGCGGTTTTATAGCGATTGACGGAATTGCTCAGCGCCACCGACTCTGAACCGGCCGCCTCGAGGGAAATATCGAGCAACTGACCGCCCAAAACCTCGGTGCGCATTCCCCGCCAGGGCTCGCGCGCACGCTGCAAAGCCTCCGGGCTGAGCCCAGAATCCTGAAACATATCCTCGGCATAAACCAGCGCAAAATCGCCCACCAAGATGGCCACGGACGTGCCAAAGAATTCCGGATCCCCTAAGAAATCGGACTCCCGGTGAAGGCGCTCTGCTTCCCGATGCACCGTCGGTTTCCCACGCCTCGTATTCGACGCGTCAATGATGTCATCGTGGATAAGCGCGCAGGCTTGGATGAACTCCAGCGAGGATGCCGCGCGCAGCATCGCCTCTGGGGATTCCGAACCACGGCCGGCGGCGAGGTAGCCCGCCCACGCATACATGGGGCGCACCCTTTTCCCGCCATCGAGGACGAATGATTCCAAAAAGCTCATAGCGGTACTGACCGGGGCGCCGATTTCTGCCACGTGATCCCGGCGCTGGTCCAAGAAGATGGCCAGTTTTTCGCGCACCGCGCCGGGGATATCCGCAAGCTCAGGAATATTCGTCATAGTCACACCTCCACACGATACCGCCTTGGGCCGAGAAGAAATAACACAGGTTTATAGCGGCAGGACCACTCCCAAAATGGCAAAGGGTCGGGGATCCGCGGGGTAGCGATGGTGGCGCACGACATCAAAGAAGCCCACAGACCGGTAGAGGCGAAAAGCCCCGTTGGCTTCCTGTGGTGCTTCCGGCGTTGACAATAAGGCAAATCGGGCAGGGATATTCCATAGCAGCCCTTCTAGTAGCTGCCTGCCTAAACCGTGTCCTTGAAAAGACGGCAACACGTGTACTTCGGCCACCTCAAAATAGCTGCGCAGCATGCTCCATTCGGACTCGGTTGGCCCGCCATTGCGGCGCAGGGCACGGCGTAGCTCGGAATCCCACCAAGTATCTGGTGAGCCCAAAAATCCATAGGCCACTCCCACGACGCCATTGTCATGCGCAGCAATAAGCGCTGTAAACCCGGGCTGCATGGAATCCGCCCGCCAATTGTCCACGCTGCGCGAAAACGTGACCGGGTCATATCCCATGGCCTCGATGTAGATCTCCACGAGTTGGGGAGCCAGCATAGAGAACTCTTGCGGGGTTAAGCGGCGGATTTCGAAACTCACGGTATCTATCACACCAGATACGCATGTCCACCGGCGGACAAGGGTGGGGGCGGGGTTATTCCATCGAACCCCAAGGGATTTCGAACTGTGTTCGATTTATAGGCATTTGTTACTGGTAAAACTCTTGAGTAATTCGAACAGGTGAACTAGAATAGGGGGTAGATGTCCGGTTGGCTACTTAAAGTGAGCGGCAATCGAACACGGTTAGTTATTAGCACAGTACAGGAGAAAAACAATGGCACAGATTATTTCGGCAACGCAGTCCCGCTCTGCCGGTCGCTTTGCTGGCAAGCAGGGCGCGAAGCGGGCCCACTTTCTTTTCCAGGCTCGCGAGCTTCTGGATCGGGCGAGGGGATATGCGGCGGATGGTCGCTTTGACCAGGCGCTGGAGGTGGCTTATCAGTCCGCATTGCGTACGGCGGGTGCGCGAGTAGCTGTATCGGTGGTCTCTCGCCGCCGGCGTCTGCCAACGAGCGCGTGGGACCGCTTGGCTTTGGTGGGGGCCGAGGAAAAGCAGTGGGCCGAGGCTTTTAAGTCCTACTCTCGTACCCGTGCCCGGGTGGCGTCTGGCTTGGATGCAACGCCGGATGAGGAATATGTCTACGGGTTAATGCAGCAGGCGGCGCAATTTTTAGATGAGAGTGAAGCCGAGACGATTCTGGGATCCTTTGCGGCATAGCAGCAGCATAGCGGCGCCATAATCACTGTTGAGGGGAATAACTACCTTTTGGGGAACATACTGGTTACTCTGGACGTTAGTATTGGTAGAAGATATATCGGCCGAAGCCCAGTCCCTAGTTGGAGGAAAAGTGTCTCTTTCTGAGCAGGAGCAACGCACGCTCCGTGAAATAGAGGAATCGTTATTAGCGGACGATCCTAAATTTGGCGCTTCTGTGTCTGAATCTACCTCGATCGGCGGTTCCGGCGGCGCAGTTACGCTGCGTGGGATTGCGCTCATCGTGGTTGGTCTGTGCATGCTTGTTGGCGGCGTGGCCTTGGCGCAGCAAAGCTTGTGGTTTATTGCGTTGTCCATCGCCGGGTTCTTAGTCATGTTCGCTTCCGGCGTGTGGATGCTCCGGGGCGATCGGCCTGCTGGTGGCGGAAAGAAAAAGTCCACCAATGGGCGGTCAAAGAAGGCAGCCTCGTCTCGTAATAGTGGAGTAGGCAGCAAGCTGGAAGAAAACTTCCGTCGGCGCTTTGAGGAAAGCTAGCCGCGAACTTTCCATTTCCCCAGTCACTAGGAAGGGTGGCTGGGGATTTTTTATGCCTTACCAAAATTCCCCACTTTGCCCCACCTTCTGACCAAAACCGCGGCGCGGTGGGGGATTGTGGGTGGTAGAGGACAGTAGCAGGTCCAATATGCAGGCATTGCGCTGTATGTGGTGTATGAGGTGGGGCGATCTTGATGTTGTAAGTGGGTCTAAAGGGGTGGATTTTCGGGGTTGTCAAGGTGGGGCGCGGGATTTCTCCCCACCGGAAAAACACCCTTTTAACTGCGCATACTTTTTGTGTTGCTGAGAATATGGCGATTTAAGTGGGGCATGTGGGGGAAAGTGGGGTAGAGTGGGGCACAGCGGAGGAATGGGGTTGAAAAACTCTCTTCTGACGTGAGGAAATCCGGAGTTGTCGAGTGAGGAAGGTGGACGCCGGGATGTTTCTCGGAACCTACACTCCGAAACTTGATGACAAAGGGCGCTTAACGCTTCCTGCAAAATTTCGCGACGAGCTCGCCGGTGGCCTGATGGTTACCAAGGGGCAGGACCATTCTTTGGCCGTGTACCCGCGCGAAGAGTTCGCCGAACGCGCACGGAAGGCTGCGGCGGTTTCTCGAACCAATCCGGAAGCGCGCGCTTTCATTCGTAACTTGGCTGCAAGTGCGGACGAACAGCGGCCCGACGGGCATGGTCGCATCACCTTGTCCGCAGGCCACCGTGAGTACGCGGGTTTGTCCAAAGAGTGCGTGGTGGTTGGCTCGGTAGATTTCCTCGAAATTTGGGATGCAGCCGCGTGGGCTGAGTATCAATCGCAAACTGAAGATGCTTATTCGGCAGCAGATGCCGATGACGTACTTGCGGGCTTGCTGTAAGCGCCCGCATTTCGAGTGCGTGTAAGGACTCTGTCCGAGGCGGATGATTCTGGTGTACTTCCCCGATATCAGAAACCTGCCTCGGACAGGGCCCTATATGCACTCGTCGTGCTTTCCACGATAGGAAGTCCTGCACAGCGGAAATAAGAAAGGGGGATGCGGGGAGACATGGCTACAACTAACCTTAATTACGATGTGGCGGATAACCACGGCCATGTGCCGGTCATGCGCGAGCGCATGGCAGAGCTCCTGCGCCCCGGGGTAAAGTCTGCGGGCTCGCAGGCTGTGCTTGTCGATGCCACGTTGGGTGCCGGCGGCCACAGCGCGTACTTCCTCCAGACCTTTCCGCAGGCACGCGTTATCGGTGTGGACCGCGATGAGCAGGCATTGCAGAATGCTTCGGCGAGGCTAGAGCCCTTCAGCCCGCGTTTTTGCGCGGTCAATGCACGCTTCGATGAGCTGGGTACCGCCATTGCCCAGGGCGAGGGCGATATCTTTGATGCTGCCCGCGCCCACGGTATTGCGGGAGCCCTGTTTGATTTGGGCGTTTCTTCCATGCAGCTGGATCAGGCAGAGCGCGGCTTTGCCTATAAGACGGATGCACCGCTGGATATGCGTATGGATCCGAGCCACGGACTTACCGCCGCTGATGTGCTCAATACGTATTCGCACGGGGACTTGGCGCGGATTCTCAAGACTTATGGTGACGAGCGCTTTGCGGGCAAGATTGCCTCCGCCGTGCTCAAGGAGCGCGAGAAGGAACCATTTAGCACCTCGGGCCGCTTGGTTGAGCTTTTATACTCGACCATCCCGGCGGCAACGCGCCGCACGGGTGGGCACCCGGCAAAGCGTACGTTCCAGGCGCTGCGGGTAGAGGTCAACCGCGAGTTGGAGGCCATTGAAAATGTGCTTCCCGTCATCACCAGTGCGCTATCTATTGGGGCGCGCGCGGTCTTTATGAGCTACCAGTCCTTGGAAGACCGCCTCGTAAAGGCAGCATTCAAGGAGTTATCTACGTCCACCACGCCTGCTGGCTTGCCGATGGACCTGCCGGGCACCGCACCGGAATTCGCCACGGTCACCCGTGGGGCCGAAAAGGCATCTCAGGCGGAAGTAGAAGAAAATTCCCGCGCCGCGTCGGTGCGCGTGCGCGCCCTTGAACGTCTTGAAGGCACGCCAGAATTTTTACCACCGGGAGGCAAGAAATGAGCACCATCCCACGCCGAAACCAGCACTTGACGGACAGCCGCGACAGAGAGGCCACTCGCAGCATGGGCGCCAGCCGAGACTTCACCACCGGAATCGACACCGGAGCGCCTACCGCTGTGCGCGAGCGCACAGCCACTAGGGCTACCGGGAAAACGGTGCGCCGGACGGCTCCTAGCCGTACCCGGGTTCCGCACCGCGGGGCGAAGCGGCTTGGTTCGAAGCAGGTCGTCAGCTTCCGCGGCCGGCGGGTGCAACAGCAGACGAAGCAGAATAATGCTTTTACCCGCGTTGCAGTCTTGGCCGTTACCTTGGTCATCGGCGGGGTAGCGCTGGCCATGTGGCTATCTGGTTTGTCCACCTCGCAGACGTTTAAAATTCAGCAGCTGACGGTGCAGGAATCGCAGTTGGAAAACCAGATTGAGTCGCTCAACCGAGACGCAGAAAACTTAAGCTCCTCGGCGGATATTGCCCGCCGCGCGGATGAATTGGGCATGGCCGTGCCCAAGCAACCCGGCGTGACGGAGGTCGGCGGGGATGGCGAGATCATCGCCAAGCGCGAAGGCACCCCGGATACGGAAAAGCTTATCGATGTCAACGGTGAACCCATCCGCCCAGGCCAAGCCTCTAGCGACCCGAAGGATACGGAGGGAATGTCTGATTCCCTGAACGCCGTGCCGCGCGGGCAGCAGCAACATGCCCGCGGCAACGATGCGGACGAGAACCGGGATGAGCAACGCGGCGGCGATGACGCCGATAATCGCGATAGCGCAGACGATAATCGCCCCAACCTTCCCGCCCGCGCGCCGTACACCAGCCAGGCTGATTAAATGGACAGAATAAGTGGTGAAATTCTCTGTGCTCGCGCGTGGTAGCGCGGGCATTGCCCATCTTGTAGGGCACAATCGATACACGCAAGAACCTGTGGCGGCGAAGGGAAGGTGACTGAGCACCGTGACTGCACCGAATAATGGTGGCAACCGTGGGTACCGTCCGCGGCCGCGCCGCGCTGCTAGCTCTGTTGTGCCCCAAAAAGCGATCATGCGCCAGCGCCTGCGCATCATTTTGACCTGTGTTGTCGTCGCCACCGTCGCCTTGGGCGGGCGCCTTGCTTGGGTCCAATTAGTCTGGGGCCCGGACCTTGCGGCGAAGGCCGTCACCCAGCGCGAACGCGTCTATATTGATCCTGCCCGCAGGGGAGAGATCCTGGACCGGGATGGCCAGCGTTTGGCCTATACAATGAAGTCTCGTTCCTTGACTGTCTCTCCCACGCGCCTGCGCGATGAGCTCAAAGAGCAGGCGAAGATGGAAGCCACGTCCGAGGGGAAACTCGAGGGCATGGATGAGAGCAAAAAAGATGAGTACCTCACCAAACAAATGGAGGACAAACTCAAGGAGATGGCTGAGGGCATTCCGAAGATGATTGAGGATTCGGGTGCTTCTGCCTCCAAGGTCGATGCGAACGATATTAAAAACAAGCTCAAGGCCGATACGCAGTACGAGGTCTTGGTCCGCAATGTGGATCCGGATGTCGCCGTAGAGATTTCCAATAAGTACCACGGTGTGGCGGCTGACCGGCAAGACATCCGCCAGTACCCGAACGGGGCGATTGCAGAAAACGTCGTGGGCAAGGTCTCTATGGATGGCCACGGCCAATTCGGCTTTGAGGCGGCCCGCGATACCGAATTGACCGGCATCGATGGGCAGTCCACGGAGGATGTGTCCACCGATGGGCAGGTCATTCCCGGCACCCTGCGCGATGTCGTGGATGCCGTCGATGGCCGCGATGTCACCCTCACCCTGGATTTGGATCTGCAGACCTACGTCCAGCAAAAGCTGGAAAAGGCCAAGGCCAATTCCCAGGCGGAGGGTGCCGAGGCCGTGGTGCTTGATGCCGCGACCGGCCAGGTGCTCGCCATGGCTAATACCGATACGGTGGATCCGAATAAGAATATCGAAGACCAGCTCAAGGAGGGCAAGGACTTCGAGAACCGCAGCATCTCCCACCCCTATGAGCCGGGTTCCGTTGCCAAGATAGTGACGGCGGCGGCAGCTCTGCAGGAGGGTATTACCACTCCGGATGAGGTGCACCAGGTTCCAGGCTCCATCGACATGGCCGGCGTGACCGTCAACGATGCCTGGCCTCACGGTACCGAGCCGTATACCACCACCGGCATCTTTGGTAAGTCCTCCAACGTGGGCACCTTGATGATCGCGGATAAGCTTGGGCCCGAGAAGTATGCGGAGTACTTGAAGAAGTTCGGCTTGGGCGCGACCACGGGCGTTGAGTTGCCCAATGAATCCGCCGGCACGGTGCCAGATCAAGAGCAGTGGTCGGGTGGTACCTTTGCCAACCTGCCCATCGGCCAGGGCCAGGCGTGGACGACGCTGCAGATGGCGAGCGTGTACCAAGCATTGGCCAACGGCGGCGAGCGCATCGAACCGCGCATCATCGACGAGATCAAAGACCCCGACGGCGAGACGGAAAAGCTACCCGAGCCAAAGAAGACCCAGGTAGTGGACAAGGAAACCGCCAAGACTGCGGTGGATATGTTCCGCGCCGTCTTCCAAGATGACGATGCCGGCGTGCAAAACGGTACGGCCGCCAACGCCCAATTGGACGGTTACCAGCTCTCCGGCAAGACCGGCACCGCCCAAAAGGTGGACCCGAATTCCGGGGCGTATTCTAATTCCGCCTACTGGATCACCTTTGCGGGCATTGCGCCTGCCGATGACCCACGATTCGTCGTCGCAGTCATGCTCGATGAGCCTAAGTCCGGCGTGGAAGACAATGGCGGCGGCGGCCAGTCCGCGGCGCCTATCTTCCGGGATATCTCTTCCTGGCTGCTCAATCGCGATAACATTCCCACCTCGAAACCAGCGCCGCGGATGACCCTGCGGGAACAATAGGAGCTTGATATGTCTGTTTCCTTAGAAAAACTTGCGCAGCTTTCGCACGGACGCGTCATCGGTGATGGCACCGTTGAAGTCAGCGCGTGCGGCTTGGATTCCGCGAGCCTTCCCGAAGGCGCGTTATTTGCGGCCCTTCCCGGCACGCGCGTGCATGGCGCGCAGTTCGTCGGGGATACCAAGGCGGGCGCGGTGCTTACCGATACCCCCGGGCTCGACCACCTCCGCCAGGCCAACGAGACCCGCCCGATCATCGTGGTAGACGATATCCGCGCCGTCTTAGGCCCGATTGCGGCAGAAATCTACGGACACCCCACCCGCGATCTCACGGTCTTGGGTATTACCGGCACCTCCGGCAAGACCACGACTAGCTACCTCCTCGAAGCTGGTCTATTGCAGGCCGGGCACTCCGTAGGCCTAATCGGCACCACCGGCACCCGCATCAATCGCACGCCGGTGCCTACCTCCTTGACCACTCCGGAAGCCCCACGGCTGCAAGAGCTTTTTGCCCGCATGAAGGATGAGGGCGTGACCCACGTGGTCATGGAGGTCTCCTCCCACGCCTTGGAGCTCGGCCGCGTGCGCGGAACCAACTTTGCCGTGGCTGGCTTCAGCAACCTTAGCCAAGACCACTTGGATTTCCATCCCACGATGGAAGAGTACTTTTCGGCCAAGTCCCGGCTATTTCTGGGAGAGCAGGCCGCCGAGCGCGCGGTCATCTGCGTTGATGATGAGTGGGGCGAGCGCCTGCGCGGAATGGTGAAAGATGCGGGCGCCCCGGTAACGACGGTGGCAACGCGTACAGGCGATGCCACGATCTCCGCTCGGCAGACGGCTACCGAAGTGACCGGTGCACAGGAGGTTGACCTCAACCTAGACGGCACCGACTATTCCTTCCGGCTACCGCTGCCCGGCGAATTCAATATCGCCAATGCCTCGCTCGCCCTAGGGATGGCTACTGCGGTGGGCGAAGACCCGCAGGTCTTTTTGACCGGCGTGGAAAACGTCGCCGTTCCGGGGCGTATGGAAAGGATCGACCGCGGGCAGGACTTTGTGGCCGTGGTGGATTATGCCCACAAGCCCGCAGCCATCGCAGCGGTGCTCGATACCCTACGCTTGCAATTGGAGGGCACTTCCGGTCGCGTCGGCGTCGTCGTGGGCGCCGGCGGTGACCGCGATAGCACCAAGCGCCCGATTATGGGAGAGGCTGCGGCCACCCGGGCGGATCTCACGGTGGTGACCGATGATAATCCGCGCACCGAGGACCCAGCCGCAATCCGCGCAGCGGTCATTGAAGGCGCTCGCCAAGCCGCGCCGGACGCCGATATTCGGGAGCAGGGCTCGCGGGCACGCGCCATCGATGAAGTGGTGGATTGGGCGCAGCCGGGCGATGCCATCATCGTCGTCGGCAAGGGCCACGAGGTAGGCCAGCTCGTGGGCGAACGCACCCTGCACTTTGATGACCGAGAGGAAATGGCGCGCGCCATCGAGGAAAAGCTGGCGGGAACGGCGCATCGCGATACTCTTAGGGATACGAAGGAGTAGTAATGATTCCACTTTCTATTGGAGATATCGCCGCGATAACCGGCGGTAGCCTGGATAGCGTTGATGATCCCGATGAACGCGTGACCGGTTTCGTAGAGTTTGATTCGCGCAAGGTCACCAGCGGCAGCTTGTTCGTAGCCCTACCCGGTGCCCGCGTCGATGGCCATGATTTTGCCGAAAAGGCCATAGAACAAGGCGCCGCGGCTGTGTTGGCCGCTCGGCCGGTGGGGGTACCGGCGATCATCGTCAAGCCCCAAGGCCGCGTGACCGGGGATGCCGCCAATGCCGATATTTATGCCAACGATGAGGATGGCTCCGCCGCCGCTGTGATTGGGGCATTATCCGATCTCGCGCGCGAGGTGACTTCCCGTCTCGCCGCGGAACAGGGCTTGGATATCGTCGGCGTTACCGGCTCCGCGGGCAAGACCTCTACTAAGGATTTGCTGGCTACCATCTTCCGCGCCGAGGGCGAAACCGTCGCCCCGCCGGGCTCCTTCAATAACGAGGTGGGCCTTCCCTATACCGCCCTGCGCTGCGATGAGCATACGCGTTTCCTCGTGGCGGAGATGTCCGCGCGCGGCATCGGCCATATTCGCCACCTGACCGAGATCACGGCCCCGACGGTGGGCTTGGTGCTCAACGTGGGCACCGCCCACCTGGGTGAGTTTGGTTCGCGTGAAAATATCGCCCAGGCCAAGGGCGAGCTCATTGAGGCCCTGCCAGCCGCGGCAGACGGCGGGGTAGCGGTGCTGAATGCGGACGATCCCTTCGTGGCTTCTATGGCACCGCGCACGCAGGCCAAGGTGGTCTTTTATTCCGCCAATCGCCCGCAAGCCGCGGATGCGCAGTACTATGCCACAGACATTGAGCTTGATGATGTCGCCCGCCCGTCCTTTACCTTCCACGCCCCCGGCGTCGCGCCGATGGAGATTAAGCTGCAGGTCTTTGGCAAGCACCAGGTCTCTAATGCCTTGGCCGCGGCCGCTGCGGCCATCGAATCGGGCGTGGAACCCGCCGTTGCCGCGCGGGCGCTCAGCGGACACCAGACGAGCTCGGCGCACCGCATGGACGTGCGCACCCGCCGCGATGGTGTCACCGTCATCGATGACTCCTATAATGCTAACCCGGATTCGATGCACGCGGCGATTGCCGCCTTGGCCTATACCTCCGCGGCTCGTCCCGATGCCCGCTCCATCGCGGTGCTGGGAGAGATGGGCGAGCTCGGCCGCGAAGCCGTCGAAGCCCACCGCATCTTAGGCTCGGTCCTCTCTAAGTACCACGTGGATTACCTCGTCGCGGTAGGAGAGGGAGCGCATACCGTAGCCATGGTGGAGGCCGCGCACGCACACGGCATCCAGACCGAACTCTGCCCCGATATTGAGGCCGCGACGGCGGCCGTAGAAAATATCCTGCGGGTCGCCCCTGCCGGGGTGGAGGACTGGTCCGCGCGCGCGGCCAAGGACGTCGTCCTCGTAAAATCCTCGAATGCCCAGCGCCTGTGGCGCGTGGCAGAACAGCTCAATCGCCGTTAGTCCCTATCTCAAGGAGAAAGATCTCTAGCAATGACTCAGATCATTATCGCGGGCGTCGTTAGTTTCCTCGTCGCGATTTTTACCACCCCAGTTTTGGTTCGGTATTTTTCTGGCGTCGGAAAAGGCCAAGAAATCCGCGAAGACGGCCCGCAGCTCCATCTGCGCAAGCGGGGCACCCCGACGATGGGCGGTCTGGCGATCTTGCTGGCCATCACGGTGGCCTACCTCATCGTGGGCATCTATGCCCGCGCGACCGGCAACGGTGGGTTTAGCCCCTCGGGGTTATTGGTCTACTTCTTGACCATGGGACTCGGCGGCCTGGGTTTTGCCGATGACTTCATCAAGCTGTTCAAAAAGCGCAACCTCGGCCTCAATAAAACCGCCAAGCTGGTAGGCCAGCTGGCCATCGCGCTCATCTTCGGCATCCTCGCCCTACAATTCCCGGATGCCAATGGGCTAACCCCTGCCTCGACCAACCTGTCCTTCGTCCGCGACTTCGATACCTTCGATATCGCCGTCGGCGGCGCCGTTATTGGTACCATCATTTTCTTGGTCTTTTTGTACCTGCTCATCGCCGCGTGGTCGAATGCGGTCAACCTGACCGATGGGCTGGACGGCCTCGCCGCAGGTACTACCGCCATGGTGATGGGGGCCTATACGCTCATTAGCTTCTGGCAGTTCCGCAACTCGTGCTCGATTTCCCCGGCCGCTGGTTGCTACGAGGTCCGCGATCCTCTTGACCTCGCGGTTCTCGCAGCCGCGGGCCTGGGTGGCTGCCTCGGCTTCCTGTGGTGGAATGCCGCACCGGCGAAAATCTTCATGGGCGATACCGGTTCGCTCGCGCTCGGCGGCCTCGTCGCCGGCCTTTCTGTGACCACCCGCACCGAGCTGCTGATGATCATCATCGGCGCCATCTTCGTCATCGAGACGGTCTCCGTGGTCATCCAGATCGTGGTCTTCCGTACGACAGGCAAGCGCTTTTTCCGCATGGCGCCCATCCACCATCACTTTGAAAATGGCGGCTGGGCAGAGACTGCGGTTGTCACGCGTTTCTGGCTATTAAGCGCGATGGCCGCGATGGCGGGCATCTGCATCTTCTACGGCGATTGGCTCTCTGCAGTCAGCTTTGGAAACCTGCAATAAAGTTTTGGCACTAGATACTTAAGGATTGAGGCACTCATCATGGCTGAGCTACCACCTTTTCTGCGCGGGCGCGTCCTCGTCGCAGGAGCCGGCGTCTCTGGCCGCGGGTGCGTGGCGATGCTCGCGCGCCTCGGCGTGGATACCACCGTCGCAGATTCCAATGCCGCGGCCCTAGCGGCCTTGGCGGAAGAGTTTGGCGTGGCTACGGTATCGACCGACGCTCCAGCACCGGGTGAGTATGACCTGGTGGTGACCTCGCCGGGATGGCGGCCCGATTCCACCCTCTTAGATTCCTTCCAGGCCACCGGCGTGGAGGTCATCGGCGATGTCGAGCTGGCCTACCGCCTCGACCGCGCCGAGGTCTTCGGACCGCAGCGAACCTGGCTCGTTGTCACCGGCACGAACGGCAAGACCACCACCACGGGAATGCTGACCAAAATCATGCAGGCCGATACCGCTCGCACCGGGCTGCGCGCGCAAGCCGTGGGCAATATTGGCGTCTCGCTTTTTGATGCCCTGACCGCCTCCCCGCGGGTCGACATCCTGTGCGCCGAGCTTTCGTCCTTCCAATTGCACTGGTCCAGCGAGCTTCGCCCCGATGTCGGCGTGCTGCTCAACGTGGCCGAAGACCACCTAGATTGGCACGGTTCCTTTGATGCCTATGCGAGCGCCAAAGCCAAGGCCCTGCACGGCACCCGCGCCGTGGTGGGCAAAGACGATGCTGCCGCGGGCCGCTATGCCGCTGGAATCGACGGCGTATACGGCTTTACCGCCGGCGAACCGGCCACTGGTGAGGTAGGGGTGAGCGCCGGGCGCTTGGTCTCCAGGCTGGAAGGCGAGGACGCCTTAGATCTTGCCTCCGCCGAGGGCATCGAGCCGGCGGGCCTTGCGGGTGTCCTCGACGCGGCGGCGGCCGCGAGCGTGGCCCGCTTGGCAGGCGCTAGCCCCGCCGCCATCCAGGAGGGCCTGGCCGCCTATGCGGTGGCCGGTCACCGCGGGGCCGTGGTCCACGAGCACGGCGGGGTGGCCTATATCGATAACTCCAAGGCCACCAACCCGCATGCGGCCGATGCCGCCCTAGAAGGCTTCAATTCGGTGGTCTGGGTCGCTGGCGGTCAGTTGAAGGGCGCGGATGTAGATGAGCTCATCGCTACCCACGCCGCGCGGTTGAAGGCGGCGGTGCTGGTGGGCATCGACAAGAGCATCATCGCCGAGGCGCTGGCCCGCCGCGCCCCGCAAACCCCGGTTGAGCTCATCGAGGATACCGATCCGCAGGCGGCAATGAATGCTGCCGTGGGCGCCGCAGCGCAACACGCCGAGCCGGGCGATACCGTCCTCTTGGCGCCGGCTGCGGCATCGTTGGATATGTACACCGGAATGGCCCAACGCGGCGACCTTTTTGCCGCGGCGGCGCGGGATATCGCCCGCGCGCATTAGACCTTTTTCAAAATTAGGAGACTTCATGACGGCCACCTCCCCGCAGCGCCCCCGCGCAAAGAGCACGCGCGAGCGGATTAATGACGTGCGCGAACAAGCCCGCCAGCATCCCGGCCTGGATTATCTGCTTTTGCGCCTGATTATCTTCTCGCTCATTGGCATCGGCGTGGTCATGGTCTTTTCCTCGTCCATGGCCACGTCGCTAACAGAAGATGGCGGCGTGTGGAACCAGGCGCTGCGCCAAACCGCCATGGTCATCATCGGCTTGGGTGCGTTTTGGCTCGGCCTCAAAGTTTCCCCGCATACGCTGCGCAAATTTATCCCGTGGCTATTGGCCCTTTCCATTCTGCTGTTGATCGCGGTGCTCATCCCTGGCATCGGTACCGGCCGCGAGGAGGTGGGCTCCCAGTCGTGGATCTACATTGGCCCTATTTCCCTGCAGCCCTCCGAGCTGGCACGCATCACGGTGGGCATGTTCGGCGCCTCGGTGCTCGCGGATAAGAAACACCATTCCCTCAAGCTCTCGGACCCGTTCATGATGTACTCGCTCATCGCGGGCCTCATGTTCCTGCTCATCGTGGGGCAGGGCGACTTGGGCATGGCCTTGTCCTTCGCCCTCGTTGTGGTCTTCACGCTCTTTTTCGCCGGCGTCAACAGGCGGGTGCCCATCATCATCGGCATCCTCTGTGTGCTGGGCCTGGTCGCCGTCTTCCTCATCGGCGGCTTCCGCTCCCACCGTTTCCACACCTATTTCGATGCCCTCTTTGGCAATATCTCCGATACCCAGGGCACGGGTTTCCAGTCTTACCAGGGCTTTCTCTCGCTTGCCGATGGCGGCTTCTGGGGCGTTGGCCTCGGCCAATCCCGCGCCAAGTGGTTCTACCTGCCAGAAGCCAAGAATGACTTCATCTTCGCCATCGTGGGCGAGGAGCTCGGCCTGTGGGGCGGCGCGCTAGTGATCATCCTTTTCGCAGCCTTGGGCTACGTGGGCCTGCGCACCGCCACCCGCGCGCAGAACCAATACCAATCCCTGCTGGCCGCGACGCTAACCATCGGCGTGGTGACCCAGGCGTTTATCAATATCGCCTACGTCGTCGGCTTGCTGCCGGTGACCGGTATTCAGCTGCCGATGATTTCCGCGGGTGGTACGGCCGCGATTATTACGATTGGCTCGATGGGCATCTTGTGCAACGTGGCCCGCCATGAGCCGATGCAGATTTCTGCCATGCAGAACTTCGGGCGCCCGCTATTTGATCGCCTCTTTTTCATCGGCGAGCCGGAGCCGCCGGCGGCGAAGAAGAAATCGCGGGGCCGTCACTCCCAGCCGCAGGGTGCCCGTCCGCGGGTGCGCGACGAGCGCTACGGCCGGCCGGTGACCGGAAGCGGGCGGAGGTATCCGCGCGCCGAGCACCGCCCGAGGCGGTAGGCGCTGGTAGCCTTTAGGCTATGAATTCCACGCCATTTTCCGTCGTCCTTGCAGGTGGCGGCACTGCAGGACATATTGAGCCCGCCCTTGCCGTCGGTGAAGCTTTGCGCGAGCGCTACGGCGCCCGGATTACCGCATTAGGGACCGAAAAGGGGCTGGAAAGCGATATTATTCCCGCCCGCGGCGTGGACCTGCGCCTGATTACCCCCGTGCCGATTCCCCGCAAAGTGAGCACCAACCTGGCCAAGCTGCCCGTCAAGCTTGCGCGGTCCGTCCGCCAGGCGCGCAAGGTCTTAAAGGACGTCGAGGCCGATGTCGTCTTTGGTACCGGTGGTTATGTCTCCGGGCCGGCCTATATCGCTGCAAAGACCTTAGGCATTCCCTTCTATGTCCTCGAGACCAACGCCCTGGCAGGCATGGCCAATAAGCTGGGCGTCAAGCTCGGCGGCATTGGCCTTAATGCCCACGCCAATTCGGGCATGGAGGGCGAGGTCATCGGCATCCCGGTGCGCCCCAGCCTGGCCGCGTCTGCCGCGGATAAGGACGGGAATACCGCCGCGGATGCCCGCACGAAGTGGGACTTGGCGCAGTTGCCCACCATCCTCATTACCGGCGGTTCCCAGGGTGCGGCCAGCATCAATGGCGCCGTGGCGGGCGCAGCAGAGGACCTCACCAAGGACTTCCAGCTGCTGCACGCCTATGGCAAGAAAAATGATCCGCCTAAGCCGCACCCGAACTACGCCGCATTGCCGTACATCGATGACATGGCCGGTGCGCTCGCTGCGGCGGACCTTGTGGTGTGCCGTTCGGGCGCGATGACGGTGGCAGAGGTCTCTGCCGCGGGCCTTCCCGCCATCTACGTCCCGCTGCCACACGGCAATGGCGAGCAAGCGCTGAACTCGCGCGAATTGGTAGAAGCCGGCGCTGCGGTGCAGATTGCCGATGCCGAATTGGGCGCCGATCGCCTCATCGAAGAGGTCCGCGCCATCCTCGATGATCCAGAGCGCCTGAAATCCATGACGCAGGCCGCCGCCCAGTCTAAGGCGGGGGATGCGGCGAATATCATCGCTGACCGCATCGCCACCCGCGTGCAGGACGCAGAACTGCAGGCAGGAAAGAAGGATAAGTAAATGACCGATCCCGCACAGTACGATCTCAGCCGCGTCCACCTTATTGGCATCGGAGGCTCTGGAATGTCGGGTCTTGCCCGCATCCTTGCCGCCCGCGGTGCCGTCGTGACCGGCTCCGATGTGAAGGACTCCACCCCGGTGGAGGTATTGCGCTCGATGGGCGCCAAGGTAGCCATCGGCCACGCTGCGGAAAACCTCAAGCTTTCTGGCGAGCTGCCCACCACCGTCGTCACCTCCTTCGCGGCGATTCCGCAGGATAACCCGGAGCTCGTCGCAGCGCGGGACAATAATATCCCGCTCATTCGCCGCTCGGATCTGCTCGCCGCGCTGATGGAGGGCCACACCCAGGTGCTGTTGGCCGGCACGCACGGCAAGACCTCAACGACCTCGATGGCTGTCAGCGCCATGCAGCACGCGGGCTTGGATCCCTCCTTTGCCATCGGCGGCCAGCTCAACCGCGCCGGCACCAACGCGCACGGCGGCACCGGCGAGGCCTTCGTTGCCGAGGCCGATGAGTCCGATGCCTCGCTCTTGCGCTATAGCCCCGATATCGCCGTCATCACCAACGCGGAGCCGGACCACCTCGATTACTTCCACTCCGCGGATGCCTATTTCAAGGTCTTTGCGGACTTCGCGGACCTGGTCACCCCGGATACCGGTTACCTCGTCGTCTGCGCGGAGGACGAGCACGCGGCCGAGATCGGTGAGCAGGCGCTTAGCCGCGGCATCAACGTCATCGGCTATGGCGGCGCGGAAAAGGCCCGCACCACCTCCGCTCCGCTTGCCGCGACGCTGACCGCGGAGGAAACCACCGCCGCTGGCATGGCGTGTACCGTGCAGCTGTCCCTGCCCGGCGTGGAGGAATCCGTGAGCTACCAGCTGCAGATTCCCGGCCACCACATGGTGCTTAACTCCATGGCGGCGCTTATCGCCGGCGTGTTATCGGGTGGCGAGCCCAGCACCATCGCGGAGGGGCTTGCGGATTTCAGCGGCGTGCGCCGCCGCTTTGAGTACCGGGGCAGTGTGGATTGGCAGGGCGGCAGCGTCCGCGTCTTTGACGATTATGCCCACCATCCCACCGAGGTTGCCGCGGTGCTGCGGGCCGCGCGTGCCAAGGTCGCGGCCGAGGGCAATGGCGGGCGCGTCATCGCCTGCTTCCAGCCGCACCTGTACTCGCGCACCATGGAATTCGACGCCGAGTTCGCGCAGGCGCTTGCGCTTGCCGATGCCGCCGTTGTACTCGACATCTACGGCGCCCGCGAGCAACCCGTGGAAGGCATTACCTCCCGCATTATCACCAATAAGATGCCGGAGGAGATGGAGGTTATCTTCGAGCCAGACTTTTCCGCCGCAGCCAAGGACGTGGTCTCCATCGCGCAGCCGGGCGATATCATCTTGACTATTGGCGCCGGTTCCATCACCCTCGTGGCCGCGGAAATCCTCGATGAATTGCGGGCCCACTAGTGCGGGTGTCGAAGAAACTCATTTTCGGCATCATCGGCGGCTTGCTCGCCCTCGTGCTGGTGGTGGGAGCCGCGGTATGGGCACTGCCCATCTTCAAGGTGAAAAACTTTGAGGTGGAGGGCGTGCACCAGCTCGATGCCGCCCAGGTACAGGAGGCCGCGGGCGTGCCCGAGGGCGAAAACCTCTTGCGGGTGGACGCGCACGAGGCCGCCAGTGGCGTTGCGAGCCTGGACTGGGCGGATTCGGTGACGGTCTCGCGCGATCTGCCCTCGACCTTGACCATTTCCGTGCAGGAACACAAGCCCGTCGCCTTCGTGAAGCGAGACGACACCACCTACCTCATCGATGACAAGGGCGAGGAATTTACTTCCGCAGAGCCGCCTGAAGGTGCGGTAGAACTTACCGGGGACATCGACAGTGGCTCCTCCGAGGCCCAAGACGCGGTGGCTGCCATTGCCGCACTTTCCGATGACGTGCGCCACCAAGTCGCCACCCTCGAGGTCACCGATTCCTATTCTCTGCAGTTCACTACCAAGGATGATCGCCGCATTTTCTGGGGTGCGAGCGATAAAAATAACGATGATAAGGCCCGCGCCTTCGCCACCGTGCTGAAGATGGAGGGCCGAGAATGGAATATTTCTAACCCCGAATTGGTCACTACCCGCGGATAGGGTAGATACCTCGGTGGAGGCTGAGTCAGACCCGAAAA
Source organism: Corynebacterium sp. LaCa_23 (assembly GCF_058182375.1). Lineage (NCBI taxonomy): Bacteria > Bacillati > Actinomycetota > Actinomycetes > Mycobacteriales > Corynebacteriaceae > Corynebacterium > Corynebacterium sp. LaCa_23. Next base: position 1,706,600 of record NZ_CP190825.1, on the reverse strand, counting down.
TTTCCCTGCCGCGCCGCGCCCGAAGCGTATGCGCTGCAGGGTCTTTTATTTTCTCTTTTAGGTGGTGTCAATGGTGCGGAAGTGGCGGACAAAACCGCAGGCCAGCAACCCTAAAGTGGTACTTGAGAGTCCCGACACGCGTAAAATGAGCATGAAAATTACAGGTGTGTCGTTAAAGATGGAGGGGAACGCGATTCACGCTCGTGAAGCGCATACAATCCTCGTTTAATGCACGTGCAGACTTAAAGTAGCGAAAGGTGAGACCTGCTCACATGATCTCTTCCAACAACAATCTCGCGGATATCAAGGTCGTCGGCGTCGGCGGCGGCGGCGTCAACGCCGTGAACCGCATGATCGAAGAAGGCCTGAAGGGCGTCCAATTCGTCGCCATCAACACCGACTCCCAGGCGCTGATTTTCTCCGATGCCGATACCAAGCTCGACATCGGCCGCGAGGCCACCCGCGGATTGGGTGCTGGCGCCAACCCTGAGGTGGGCAAGACCTCTGCGGAAGACCACAAGTCCGAAATCGAGGATGCCCTGCAGGGCTCCGATATGGTCTTCGTTACCGCCGGAGAGGGTGGCGGCACTGGTACAGGTGCCGCCCCCGTTGTGGCTTCCATTGCGAAGAAGATGGGCGCGCTGACCGTGGGCGTTGTCACCCGCCCCTTCAAGTTCGAGGGCGCGCGCCGTACCCGCCAGGCCATGGCCGGCATCGAGGAGCTGCGCGAGGTTTGCGATACCCTCATCGTTATTCCAAATGACCGCCTGATGCAGCTCGGTGGGGAAGAGCTTTCCATCGTGGAAGCCTTCCGCGCGGCCGATGAGGTTCTGCACAATGGTGTCCAGGGTATTACCAACCTGATCACCATCCCGGGCATGATCAACGTTGACTTTGCTGACGTTCGCTCCGTCATGTCTGATGCCGGCTCCGCGCTGATGGGCATCGGCTCCGCACGGGGCGATAACCGCGCCATGACCGCCGCTGAGCAGGCCATTAACTCGCCGCTATTGGAATCCACGATGGAAGGCGCCAAAGGCGTGCTGCTGTCCATCGCCGGCGGCTCCGACTTGGGCCTGCACGAGGTCAACTCCGCGGCCTCCATGGTCGAAGAGCGTGCCGACGAAGACGTCAACCTCATCTTCGGCACCATCATCGATGACACCTTGGGCGATGAAATCCGCATCACTATCATCGCTACCGGTTTCGACGCCGAGGCCAATGCCGCCCAGGCCGCATCCGCCCAGCGCGCCCCCGAGCAGCGCAAGCCCGGCTCCCTCTTTGATAACCGTGACCGCGAGTCCGGCAACTCCGCCACCCCCGCACCTGCCCAGCCCGCCGCCGATGACTACGCACCGCGCCACTCCTATGAGCCGCGCGCCGGTCAGGGTGGCGTGGAGGACCGCCGCGCTGATGAGCGCCGCGTAGACGATCGTCGCTACGACGACCGCCGTGTGGAAGAACGCCGCCCCGAGGAGCGCCGCACCGAATCCACCGGCCTGTTTACCAACTCCGATCGCTTCCGCGAGGAGCGCCGCGAAGACTACCGCCTGTCCCGGCCAAGCCAGCGCCGCGATGACGATGGCGACGACGATCTCGATGTGCCGTCCTTCATGCGCTAAGCGCAAACCGCTACGCTGGTGTGCATGCCAGTAAACGAGGAACATCGCACCAGCCGCCCCGTCCGCATGGTTTTTACTAGCCGTGCAGGCGGGGCGTCTGCATATCCCTATGAGTCTTTCAATCTTGGCGGCCACGTCGGCGACGAGCCAGCCAACGTCGCGGCCAACCGCGAGCGCCTCTTGCGCGTGACCGGGCTCGAGAACATCGTATGGATGGAACAGCTCCACACCAATACGGTCACCATTATCGACGGCCCGCACGAGTCACCGGTTCCAGCCACGGATGCGGTGGTGACCACGCAACGCCGGCTTGGCCTTGGCGTCCTCGTCGCCGATTGCACTCCCGTGCTGCTTGTCGATGTCCCCGCCGGCGTCATCGCCGCCGCCCACGTCGGCCGGCTCGGTGCCCGCAACGGCATCGTGGTCAATACCGTGCGCGAGATGCAGAAACTTGGCGCTCAGCCGGAGCGAATCCAGGTGGTCATGGGACCCGCCGCATCCGGGAAAAACTACGAGGTGCCAGAAGAAATGGCCAACGATGTCGAACGGCGCCTTCCCGGCTCGAAGTGTAGGACCGCGAAAGGGACGTGGGGCATCGACGTGCGCGCTGGGCTTATCCGCCAATTGATGGGCCTGGGCATTACCAATATCGATTCGGATCCGCGCTGCACCATTGAGGACACGGATTTCTTTTCTTATCGCCGCGAAGGAACCACCGGCCGCCAGGCCGGTGTGATTTGGTTGGAGGCTAATCATGAGTAACCGGAAACAAGAACTGGCAGATAATCTTGCCGCAACGAAGGAACACATCAGCGCCATTGCCGCCGAGCACGACCGCCCATCACCGCAGCTATTGGTCGTGACCAAGTTCCACCCCGCAGAGGATATCGCCCTTCTAGCGGAGCTCGGGGTGGAAGATGTAGCGGAAAACCGCGAGCAAGAAGCCCGGGCAAAGGCGCAGAAACTAGACCAGCTGCGCTTTCACATGATTGGCCAGATTCAAACCAAGAAGGCCAACCACGTCGCGCGGTGGGCCGCCAGCGTGCATTCGGTGGATTCGGTGAAACTGGCCAACGCGCTTGACCGCGGCGTGAGCCTGGCCAAAGAGCGCGGCCAGCGAGAGTCCAACCTCCCGATATTCATTCAGGTTTCTGCCGATGGCGATACCTCCCGCGGTGGAGTAGTCCGCGAGGAGCTGGATGAGGTCATCGAGGCTGTCGAAGCGGCGGAGCACCTAGAATTCGCCGGGCTCATGGTGGTTCCTCCCCTCGATGCCGATGCGCAGGAGGTATTTTCTACGGTGCGCGCAGACGTGGATCGCCTGTCCGAGCGCCTCGGCCGGCAGCTTAAACTATCGGCCGGGATGAGCGCGGATATGGATGCGGCGATTGCCGCGGGGACGGATATTGTGCGTGTCGGAACCAGCATCATGGGAAAGCGCCCAGTAGGTTAAAAATATCGCAAAAGCGCATTTCACAGCGTAAATCACATGAGTCACATCATTCACATTTGCGCGCTTGAACTTGAACAAATTTAGGTCAGAGGGAGACCCAAAAATGTCATTCATTGATAGGACGAAGAATTTCTTCGGGCTTGGTCCGATGGATTTCGAAGAAGACGACGCCTACTACAACGACGAGCCGCGCTACGCGGGCAACGGAGCTGCCACTTCTGCGGCCTACGCCCCGCGCCGCGCCCCGCAGGCTTACGAGCCGGCCCCAGCGCCAGCGCCCGTCGAGGAAAAGTTCGTTCCGACTATCGTGGCAATCTCCCTGACCTCGTTCAACGACGCCGCCAAGGTGGGCGAGCCCTTCCGCGATGGCGATGCAGTGGTCTTTGAGCTTACCGATGCCGAGCGCGGCACCGCCAAGCGCTTCATCGACTTCGCCGCAGGCCTCTGCTTTGGCCTGGAAGGCCGCATGCTCAACCTGTCGAAGGGCATGGACACCCAGCGCAAGGTATTCGCCGTCGTGCCTAAGTCCGCCGATATTGCCAAGCCTGAACTAGAGCGCGCCGCCGGTCTGCGCTAGGTTCGCGGGCTAGGTATAACGACGCACATCCCATTAACCCCCGTACGGTGCGCAATGCGCACGTGCGGGGGACTATTCGATAGGCTGAGTAATCGTGACTGAAATTGGAATTATTCTCATCTTCTTGGTGAGGGTTTATACATGGGTATTGATCGCCCGGATTATTATCGAGATGATTCAATCCTTCTCGCGGCAATTCAACCCGCCGCGCTGGTTTATGATCATCGCTGAGCCCCTTTTCGCCATCACGGATCCGCCGGTCAAGGCGCTGCGCCGGGTCATTCCTCCGCTGCAGATGGGCGGAATCGCGCTGGATGTTTCCGTCCTAGTGCTGTTTTTCATCCTGTCGTTCCTGACGCTTTTCCTGCAGGTAATTTTCTTGTAGGACGACCCCGCATCACCCCGTAACCTGTGGTAGACATTGAGAGTCAGCGTTACGTCCATTATTGTGGACTTTCGGTTACAATAAAATGCGATAATCCGTATCATGAACCACATATAACTTTGTGGGGAAGGTTTAGATAAACTGGAACCGCAGCTCCTAAGGCCCTGGAACCTCCGGGGTTCTATCAACTCGAAGGGGAAGACAAGTCATGCCACTGTCACCAGCTGATGTACACAACGTCGCGTTCAGCAAGCCGCCAATTGGCAAGCGTGGCTACAACGAGGATGAGGTAGATCAGTTCCTCGACCTCGTTGAGGACGCCCTTGCCCAACTGCAGGATGAGAACGAAGACCTGCAGGCGCAGGTGAGCGATCTTAGCTCCGGCGCCAAGGCCGGCGGAGCAGGGGCTGGTGCCGCAGCCGCCGCAACCTCTGGCGCAGATGAAGAAGCTCTGCGCAAGGAGATTGAGGCCAAGCTGCGTGCTGAGTATGAAACCAAGTTGGCAGATTCCAAGTCCGAGGTCTCTCGCGCTAAGGAAGAAACCAAGAAGGCCCAGGAGCAGGTAAAGGCCGCCCAGGCCGAGGCCGCAAAGGCCAAGGAAAGCGGTGCCGATGCCACCGCAGCTGGCGCCACCGCCGCCGCTAATACCGCTGAGCTCAAGGCAGCTCGCGATGAGGCCGCGAAGGCCAAGAAGGAAGCCGAGGAGGCTCGCGCAGAGGCTAAGCAGGCCAAGGAGAAGTTGGAGTCTTCCCAGCGCGAGAACGAGAGCCTGAAGAAGTCCGCTTCCGCCGCTGGTTCCTCCAACTCGGCTGCCTCCAGCGCCGCAGCGGCCGCTGCCGGTGCTGGTGCGGCACAGGGCGCAGATGGCTTGGCTACCCCGGATACGCACATGCAGGCAGCCCGCGTTCTGGGCTTGGCCCAGGAGATGGCGGACCGCCTGACCTCTGAGGCTCGCGCAGAGTCTGAGTCCATGCTGTCTGAGGCCCGCACGGCGGCAGAAAAGCAGCTTTCCGATGCCGACTCCCGTTCCAAGGCACAGCTTGCCGAGGCGCAGAAGAAGTACGACGCTCAGGTGCAGGATGCAGAAGCCCGCTCCAAGAAGCTGGTTTCTGAGGCAGAGTCCAAGGCTCAGCAGACCGAGTCCGATGCTTCCTCTCGCGCCGAGGCCCAGATTCGTCAGGCAGAGGAGAAGGCCGCATCGCTGCAGGCCGATGCCGAGAAGAAGCACACCGAAGTCATGAACACCGTCAAGCAGCAGCAGACCGCCCTGGAGGCGCGCATCTCCGAGCTGCGCACCTTCGAGCGCGAGTACCGCACCCGCTTGAAGACCCTCCTCGAGTCCCAGCTGGAAGAGCTCGAGACCCGCGGAACCGCCGCACCAAACGGCGATGCCGGCAAGAACTAAGTAGCCGGTTGGCAGTAACTAAGCCAAAATAGTTATCCGTAGCGCCCACGCCTCTAGGGGAGTGGGCGCTATTGTGGTTTTATCCACCTCGCTATGATTGTTCCCATAGCTACTTTTAACCCCCTCTGAGAGGAACTGACATGCTCGTTGCTGCCCTCGTCCTTGCCCTTGTGGCCTTCGTGGCTTTGGTGACGTATGTCTTAAACACCGCCGATTGGGCGTTGTACCTCGTTTTTATTGCAGCGGGCTCCGGTATCGTGTTGTTTATTATCGATTGGGCGCGCAAGTACCGTGCGGATAATAACGCCCTTGAAGAAGACCTGTCTCAGGGCTGGAAGCAGAACTAGGCCCAGCGCCGTCCAGGATCGCTCAGCCTCGGTCAGACTGGGTCAGGTAGGGTCAGGCTGGTCTAGATTCGGCCATGTTCCGTCAGAAGTATTAGCTCCCGCCATTGCGGCATGCCAAAGTAGGCGCATGGCGGCGCCTTGTCTAACCGGTGGGTCCAACGCCAGTGCTAACCGCACTAACCGCACCACCCCAATTGCCCGCACCGCCCGTAATCAGCCGCACCATCTGCGGTTTACCGGGTCGCGGTTTCCTCAGTTTCTTCGGATCCCTCAGATTCCCCGTCTGAGTCGTGAATCCCGTTCCTGCGGCGGTCTCCTCCGAGGATCCACCACGAACCCCGTATAACATTTATCTAATCTGGGGGCTCCCACCGGATAGTTCCATGCCGGCGGACGAGGTGCCCGCGCAGTGGCGGGGCATTGGGATCATCGTCGTTGACCCCGTTGTGGTAGGCGCAGGCTGTGGATAAGTTACCTATGTTGGTCAATCCACCGTGCAACCACGGCTCCAAATGATGAATCTGACATTCGTCAGCGGGCTTATTGCACCGGGGCCACGGGCAGATTGGGTTTTCTGCAGCGGCCATCAGGCGTTGTTTCGCATTGGCAAAGCGCTCCGTGCGGTACAGGTTGACCGCTCCCTCATAGGGACTAATAAGCGTAATCAACCCGCGATCCTTAAGCGCGCGCTCGAGGTACTCGGCGCCGGTAAGCGTAGCGCCATTGGTCATTTGGAGTTGGATTTCCTCGCCATCGCCGTTGATGATGCGCACGTAGTCATCCAAGTTGACCAGGACATTGGTCATCACCGTGGTCTTGACGGCGGTACCGCCACCGAAAAAGGTCTGTTCCACCGCCTCGAGCGGCTTTTTGCCGCTCTCTTTTAGCGCGGCATGAAGGTCTGCAATAAGCGTGGAGCGCGCATCGATGGCCAGGGTCCACGGCGCGTTCTTGCGGCGAATGATGCGCACCCCAGGCTTAACCTTCTTCTTTTTCGCAGGTAGCTTAGATTTTGCCAGTTTTTCTAGGTCCGCCGTGCCGGCGTTGGTAGTGCAGAGCTGCTCGCGGAGAAGCCAGGCATCGAAAAGCGTGGGCATCTTGCGGGCATACTTTTCGATGATGGACAACGCCACGATGGAATGACCATTGCGCCGGGCACCGTCCATGGCTCGCCGGCGTCGGCCGGTGAATTTGGTGTTTCCGCAATAAGACTCTTTGAGCAGGATAAGCTCCCGCGCCGTGTGCTCCGGCGCACCATGCGCCCGCAGATCGTCCTCAGACAGGCCAGCGCACCCGGCGACGATATCCATCCCCGGGGCCATAGCTGCTAAGTAATTCTCGAGCGCGGTCATGCTTCATAATCTATGGCCGCGCGCAACCGCGTACAACAGGAAAATTTCTACCTGTGGATAACTTTTGTGCACAGCGTTCTTGTGGCGCTATACTGGCGGGCACATGCGATGATCCGGCCATCACCGGGGGAGCAATTCAGAAGAACGGCCATAAGGCTCAGTAGAACTGAACGGGTGGGACCGTTATCTCCTTCACCGAAACGAAGCGGAGCTTTTAGCTCAAGCAGGGTGGTACCGCGAGCCATTGGCCCGTCCCTGCATCAAGTTACAGCGTGAAGGAAGATAATGGTGAAAAAGGTTTATCCCAAGGTCGATATGACCGGCGGCTCGAGCCGCTTCCCGGACATGGAAGAAGAAGTCCAGAAGTACTGGAAGCAGGACGATACGTTCCAGGCTTCTTTGGAAAAGACCAAGGACTGCCCCGAATACATCTTTTATGATGGCCCTCCCTTTGCCAACGGCCTACCGCACTACGGCCACCTGCTGACCGGTTACGTCAAGGACATCGTGCCGCGCTACCGCACGATGGCCGGAAATTACGTCCCCCGCGTCTTCGGCTGGGACACCCACGGCCTGCCGGCGGAGTTGGAAGCGGAAAAGCAGCTGGGAATCACCGATAAAGCCCAGATCGAGGACATGGGCCTGGACAAGTTCAACGAGTACTGCGCTAAGTCGGTGCTGGAATACACCGATGAGTGGGAAGATTACGTCAACCGCCAGGCGCGTTGGGTGGACTTTGATAATGGCTACAAGACCATGGATATCAACTTCATGGAATCGGTCATGTGGGCCTTCAAGGAGCTGTATGACAAGGGCCTAATCTACAAGGGCTTCCGCGTGCTGCCGTATTCCTGGGCGGAGCATACCTCCTTGTCCAACCAGGAAACGCGCTTGGATGATTCCTATAAGATGCGCCAGGATCCCACCTTGACGGTGACCTTCCCGGTCGCGGGCGCTCGCGAGGGCACCGCGGCGGAGAAGACGCTGGCGGATTACCCCGCGCTTGCCGATGCCTCCTTCCTCGCCTGGACCACCACCCCCTGGACCCTGCCGTCCAACGAGGCGCTGGCGGTTCACCCGGAGGTCTCCTATGCACTGTTTAAGGCCACCGACGGCGAATTCGCCGGCCGCACGTTCATCATGGCCGAAAACCTGCTGGGCACCCTGGAAAAGGAACTAGGTGAGGCCGAGGTGCTGGACACCTTCACCGGCGCGCAGCTCGAGGGCTTTAAGTACGAGCCGATCTTCGGCTTCTTCCCAGACCTGCGCAATGCTTATCAGGTACTGTTGGCGGACTACGTCACCACCGAAGACGGTACGGGTGTGGTCCACCAGGCACCCGCCTTTGGTGAAGACGATATGAATACCACCAATGAATACGACATCGAGTTGGTGGTCCCAGTGAATGAGGACGGCAAGTTCACCTCCCAGGTCCCGCCATACGAGGGTCAGCTGGTCTTCGATGCGAATAAGTCCATCATCAAAGACCTCAAGGCCGCTGGGCGAGTGGTGCGCCACGTCACCATCGAGCACTCCTACCCGCACTCCTGGCGCTCGGGCGAGCCGCTTATCTACATGGCTCTGCCTGCTTGGTTTGTGAAGGTCACCGAATTCCGCGATCGCATGGTGGAGCTCAACCACAACGAGATCGAGTGGTTGCCGGAGCACATCCGCGATGGCCAATTTGGTAAGTGGCTAGAAGGTGCGCGCGACTGGAATATCTCGCGCACCCGCTACTGGGGCGCGCCCATCCCGGTGTGGATGTCCGATAATGACGAGTACCCGCGCATGGACGTCTACGGCTCTTTGGACGAGCTGGAGAGGGACTTCGGCAAGCGCCCGGAGTCGCTGCACCGCCCGCACATCGATGAGCTGACCCGCCCCAACCCGGACGATCCCACCGGTAAGTCCACCATGCGCCGCGTGCCGGACGTACTGGACTGCTGGTTCGAGTCTGGCTCCATGCCGTTTGCGCAAAAGCACTACCCGTTTGAAAACAAGGAGTGGTTTGAAACCCACTCGCCGGCGGACTTCATCGTGGAGTACTCCGGGCAAACCCGCGGCTGGTTCTACCTGCTGCACGTGCTGTCTACCGCGCTCTTTGATCGCCCGGCATTCAAGAAGGTCGTGGCCCACGGCATCGTCTTGGGCAATGACGGGCTCAAGATGTCCAAGTCCAAGGGCAACTACCCGGACGTCAATGAGGTCTTTGACCGCGACGGTTCCGATGCCATGCGTTGGTTCCTGATGTCCTCGCCCATCCTGCGCGGCGGCAACCTCATCGTCACCGAGCAGGGCATCCGCGAGGGCGTGCGCCAGGCGCTGCTTCCCATCTGGAATGCGTATACCTTCCTGCAGCTCTACGCCGAGCAGGAAGCTAAGTTCGATACGAGTTCCACGCACGTGCTTGACCGCTACATCCTGGCCAAGACCCACGATCTTGTGGCCAATGTCGATGCCGCGCTGGCGGGGACCGATATCGCCACCGCTACCGAAGAGGTTCGCCTTTTCGCCGACGTGCTGACCAACTGGTACGTCCGCCGCTCCCGCGATCGCTTCTGGGGCGGCGAGGATGCCAACCCGGAGGCCTTCAATACCCTCTACACCGTGCTGGAGACCACCACGCGCGTGGTGGCCCCGCTGCTGCCGCACGTCGCCGAGGTCATCTACCGCGGCCTGACCGGTGAGCGCTCCGTCCACCTGGCGGACTTCCCGAAGGCCGAGGACTACCCCGCGGATGCGGACCTGGTTTCTGCCATGGACGCCACTCGCGCGGTGGCATCGGCTGCATCCTCGGTGCGCAAGGCTAATAAGCTGCGCAACCGCCTGCCGTTGCCGAAGCTCACCGTGGCCTTCGCGGGCTCGCAGAGCCTGGCGGACTTCGCGGACATCATTCGCGACGAGGTCAACGTCAAAGAGGTTGAGCTTACTGATGATGTCGATTCCGTCGGCACCTTCCAGGTGGTTTGCAACGCCAAGGTTGCTGGCCCGCGCTTGGGCAAAGATGTCCAGCGCGCCATCAAGAACCTCAAGGCGGGCAACTACGAGCGCCGCGGCGATGAGGTCGTGGTAGACGGCGACATCGTCTTGAGCCCTGAGGAATACACCGAGCGTTTGCAGGCTGCGAACCCGGATTCCACGGCCCGCATCGAGGGCTTGGATGGTCTCGTCGTCCTGGATACCGAGGTCACCGAAGAACTCGAGGCCGAAGGGTGGGCCGCCGACGTCATCCGCGGCCTGCAGGATGCCCGCAAGAACTCCGGCTTCGACGTATCTGACCGCATCTCCGTGGTTCTTGCCGTGCCCGAAGACAAGAAGGAGTGGGCGCAGTGCCACGCTGACACCATCGCAGGCGAGGTACTGGCTACGGAGTTCTCCGTGGTCACCGAGCCGCTTGCGGATGCCCACGATATCCTCACCGGAGTCACCGCGACCGTAGCCAAGAACTAAGAGCGTACAGCTCCACCCCGAAGCGGCCCGGCCGGATGCTTTCTACAGCGTTCGACTGGGCCGCTTTGTTCACTTGCGAATCAGTGCGTCCAATAGGACGGAAAGTGAAAACAAGATACGAGGTGGTGTGCCAATTGCTTAGTGCATCGACACTAGGCAGATTGGACCGCCAGCCAAAGATCTTGTTGATGAGCTAACCCAACGCGAATGGAAAGTTACTGAGGAACAGGTCGGTCCAGTGCTTAGGAACATTGCTAGCGGAATCGTAGAGATCTGTGGAAACAGGGATCAGACTACATCCTGCGCATCGAGAGTTTGGGTTAGTTGCCTTTTGGAACCGGGGATGGGGCAATTAACAAATCAACTGCTGAAGATGTGCCATTGGATGGGGGTGACTGGGAGCGAAAAGAGCACCCCTAACAGTGGGGAGGAAGCAAAATTATCGACGAAAAATGCTTTGGGATCATACGCGTTTATGGTTAACTGAGGTCAAGGTTAATAACGCTAATAGCACGATAAATGTCATGCTAAGCCGTATCTGCGGGAATGTGCTTTCTTTTGAACTGTGAACCCACATCGTTGCGTATATGACCCAAAGTCGTCTGAACTCTCTGGAAGATTTGTATGAAACTCAATAAGCGTATTTTTGCTTCTGCCGCTCTGTCCGTATCCCTCGTTGCTCCTGCTGTAGCTCCAGTCGCTTTGGCTGACGAGGCGCCGACTCACACGAAGTGTGAGCAAAGGTTCCAAAAAGGCGCTGATTTCAATGGCGCTCCTGAGATTATTGTAGCTGCGCACCTCAACAAGAATTGTGGCTTGAGTCCTGAGGAAATTGGGAAGTTGAGCCCAGAGGAAGTCAAGACCGTCGCGAAAGAGCTGAAGGACTCCAAAGGAAGGCCGGCTCTAACTGAAGCACAAATTAATAATGTGAAGCAGCCAAATTCGTTTGTTGTCAAGCCGTATTTGGATGGTTTGGCAAATAAGCCGAAAAAGGAACAAGGTTCTGACGAGCAGAGCGTTGAGAAGAAAACTTCAATCTTGGCCAATGACATTGCTGCCGGTGAGCGTGAAGTAACCGGGCAGGCATTCGTCGTTGGTGCCGATAAGCAATCGGTAAAAGCTATCTTCCCAGGCGGCAAGGAAGCGACAGTTGAACTCGGAGACGGAATTGTCCTAGAAGAAGGACTGCGATTGGTGGAATTTACTATCGCTGTTCCAGAGGGTGTTGAGCTGAAGGCAGATGACCAAGTTTCCTTCGTTACGGTTCCATCGAACGGTAAAAGCACGACCATCATGGTTGGTGCCGCCGAAGAGGCTGACAGCAATGAAGAGAGCGCCCCTGATGATGCAGTGGGTAGCTCTAAAATCGGTAAGGTCTTTGGTGTAATTGCAGGCCTTGGTGGCCTGGCTGCTTTGGTTGCAGGCGCTACCCATTGGTTGAACCAGAACCAGGACTTTGCTCACTTCTTGCAGCCACTTCGCGACTTCTTGGCACAGTTCAACATCAAGTTCTAATTCCGTCTGAATTTGCTTGGGCTCATGCCTTGGCTATGATTCGGACAATAGCTAAACCGGAGCTCTCTTTGCGGAGGTGCTCCGGTTTCTTTTGGTTAATAGGGGCAGGGAAGTGGACTTTGGTTGTTTAGCTTCAGCCTCGTGCTATTTCACGTACCCAGCAATCATCCCCTATTGAGCGGAGCTTGCTACTGGCGATTGTTTCACTGCACTACAGGCGCAGCGATTGAGTGATTTCGCGCACTTTTTGGTGGTGGATATTTTGAATGGAAAACCAATATGGTTTACTAATCTTACGTTTAAAAGCGTAAATGGCGCGATAAAGATCGTGTTATCCCACTTTCTACGGAGTCTGTCCATGCTTTCCATTCCTTGAAAGCACATCTTGGCGTATGGGGCCCGTAGCTTGTAGTTCCCCTTGGAAGGTTCGTATGAAACTCAATAAGCGTGTTCTCGCTTCTGCAGCTCTCTCTACGTCTCTCGTAGCTTCTGTTGTCCCCCCAGTTGCCTGGGCTACTGATGGCCATGTCAACTGCGCACAGGATTCCGATGATGGGGGCGATCCTCATTCTGGATTCAATGTCAATGATGCAGATTATCTGCAGCCAAACTGCGAGTTGAGTCAAGGTGAAGCCTCTCAGCCTGGCGTTGAAGAAGAGTTCAAGCAATTATTGCCTTCTGAGGTTGTTGGGGGAGCAGAAGGCAGCGACGTTTCCTTCGGCGATAACGGCGAGAATCTTGCTGATGTCGAACAGCAGTCTGGGCAGCCTCTATCGGTGAATGAAGTCAAAGAGGGGGATAGGGTGATCACTGGCTCTGTATATTTGCTCCCAGGTGAGCAGAAGATAATTCAGGCGCATTATCCAAACCGGACCGTTGCAACTAAAGTGCTAAACTCTGACGAAAAGTCCGGTGAAGAAGGTAAACCTTCTGGAGGTAAAGTTGTCACCTTTACATTCGATGTTCCTGAAGACTTGCAACTAAAAGCCGGAGATGAAATAACAGTTTCCAGGCTTATTGATATCGCAGAAGAGGATGCCAATAAAGATAAACCCGTTAAAGTCATTGTTAAGGCGGCTGACAAGGGTAATGGTCAAGCTCCAGGGGGTGGCGCTGGCAACAATCCGTCAAAGCCGCCGGTTCCAGGTGGTAATGAGAATCCGCAAAAGCCGCCGGCTCCGGGTGGTGGTGAGAATCTGCCAAAGCCGCCGACTCCAGGCGGCGGTGCTGGAGAGGACGGCTCTAACTTTGGCAATATCTTTGGCGTAGTCGCTGGTCTTGCTGGTTTGGCTGCTGTGGTGGCGGGTATCGCTAAAATCTTCCACCCGAACTCAGGTCTCGTTCGCTTCTTGCAGCCGCTGCGAGACTTCTTGGCACAGTTCAACATCAAGTTCTAATCCTGTCTGAGTTACCGGATGAGCGCGGGTCCGGTGTCCTGACCGTGTCTGGGTTAGGAACTGAACCGGAGCCCCCTTCGTGGATGTGCTCCGGTTTCCTTTTGATGAATGGGCCAGGAAAGCGGATCTTGTCTGTTTAGTTCTAGTCTCGCATTATTTGGGGCACTTTGTGATCTGCGATGTGTATGTCGCCCAGGCTGAGTATCAATCTGGCGCGTGTGGTAGGGCCTGAAGTAATCCTTCAACGCCCCTGTTAAACGGGGTTCGCTACCGGAAAAGTTACGCTTTACTACAGGCGCGGCCTTCAAGTGATATCGCACACTTTTCCGGTTTGAACCTTTTGAACGAGAAACCAATATGGTTTACTAATTCTACGTTTAAAAACGTAAATGGCACGATAAGGTTCGTGTTATCCCACTTTCTGCGGTGTCCGCTCATGCTTTTATTCCTTGAAAGTAAAACGTGGCGTATGGGACCCGTGGCTTGTAGTAACCTTGGAAGGTTCATATGAAACTCAATAAGCGCGTTCTCGCTTCTGCAACTATGTCTGTGTCCCTCGTTGTTCCTGCTGTTGCCCCAGTCGCGTGGGCTAATGATACGCATGTAAGCTGCGAACAGAGCTTCCGCCCGGGAAGCGATTTTGACGGTGATGCAAACGCCAAGGTCGCGGAACACTTGAAGCGGAATTGCCATCTGACCGCAGAACAGATTTCTAAGCTCAGCATTGAAGATTTGAAGTCGGTGGCTAAAGAGCTGAAGAGGGCAGACGGTACTCCCGCCATTAGCGTTGAGGAGATTGAGCAGTTGACTACTGGGCAGGTCAACTCTGAGGCACAAAATAATAAAGCTGCTGATGAGGCCGACGAACCCGGCGAAACTCCGGGGAATGGGGCTGGTGGTGAACAGCAGTCTGCGGATACTCTAACGGTGAATGCCGTCAAAGCGGGCGCTAAGACTGTTAGTGGCTGGGTGTTTTTGCTCCCAGGGCAGAAGAAAACAATTGAAGTAAGATTCCCCAACTTCCTCACTGCAACTACCCAAGTGGAACTTCCGGAAAAATCTGGTGAAGAGGGCAAACCCTCTGTAGCCGGATATGTCCCTTTTGAAGTTGCCGTTCCTGAAGGTACTCAGCTTGAGCCAGGCCAAAATCTATTCGTTTCTCCGGCTAAAGACCCCTCCAAGCCAGGGGTCAAAGTAGTTTCCACTAAAGTAGTTGTTGAACCTGCGGATGTAGCTGAAGATGAAGGCCAAGGCCCTGAAAGCCCAGGGGGATCTGACCAATCAGGTGCCGGTAGCGAAGGCTCCGAAACCCCCGAAGACCCAGATTCTGGAGACTCTGTGGACGAATTCCCGGTTGATGTTATCGCGGAAGTAAATGACCTCAAGGAGGGAGACAAGAAGGTCACCGGAAAGCTTCGTTTGCTCCCAGGTCAAAAAGAAGAAATTGAGGCTTATTTCCCGGGCGGAGGTCATCAGTCAACTGTCGTAGAGCTACCGAAAGACCCTGCAAAGAAGGGCCAAGCATCTGAAAGTCAGCTTGTTCCCTTTGGCATCGATATTCCTGAAAGCGTTCAGCTAAAGGCCGGACAAAAGGTAACCGTTTCTCCAGTTCCTACCGTTACGGATCCGGAAACTGGTAAATCCAATAGTGTAGAGGTGGTCGTTAAGGCTGCTGATAAGGGCAGCGAGTCGCGACCCGAGCAAACCCCTGATAACGGTAAGGGCCAGACTCCAGGTAACGACGGTAGTGAGAAGCCGGGTAAGCCACAGGGCCCAGGCAACGGCGGTAGTGAAAAGCCGGGCAAGCCTTCGGTTCCGGGCAACGGCAGCGGAGGGAGCAGCTCTAACTTCGGTGCTGCCTTTGGCGTAATTTCTGGTGTGGTTGCTTTTGTGGCAGGCGTTGCCAAATTCTTCAACCAGTTCTCTGGCATTGCGCGCTTCTTGCAGCCACTGCGTAACTTCTTCTCACTGTTCAAGTTCTAATCACGCCTGAATTGGCGGATGAGCAGAGTAGTGCGGGTATGTGTCCCGGACTAGGTATCAAACAGTGACCAAACCGGAGCCCTCCATGAGGAGGCGCTCCGGTTCTGTGTTTTCGGGCTACATTTTGCGGGACTATGCCTAGCGCACTGGGCCGGGCAGGTGGGCGCGCCAGCCGTGGATCACGTTGATAAGGCAGCATGCGGCGAGCAGGGAACCGATGAGGAATAGCGCCGTGAAGCCGATGTAGGGCGCAAGGGCACTAAAGGCCATGGGGATAAAGAAGCCGGTGTAGGACACGGAATAGAACACGGCGGTAAGGCCGGCGAGGTCATCTTTTCCGGCGATGCGCTGGACCTCGGAAAGGCCGGCGACAAGTGCTAGGCCGTAGCCGGCTCCCATGATGGCGGCGCTGGTAATGCCGAGCGGGAGGGAGAGTGTGCGCGCGGCGATGGCGCCGAAAATGGTGCCGGCGGTAATGACGGCCATGGCAACGGCGGAAGCGCGGGCGGAGCGGTGGGTATCAATGACCTTGCCAAACATTTGGATGCCGACGCCGCAGCCCAGCGTGATGACGGTCATGAGGCCGGAAAAGGCGATGGGGGCATCACCGGCGGAATCGGAAAGCAGCTGCGGCAAGAGGGCATAGGCCGCGCCCGCGCAGCCGAATACCCAGGGGGCTACGGGAAGGACGATGCGGGAAAAACGGCGGTGCGCAGCAGAGGGAATATGCAGCATGTGCAGCATATCGCGGATGCTTAAATCCAAAAACGTGTCTTTGACGGTCGCGCCGCGGGGAGGGCGGGTCTCAGGGGTCTTCAACAGCCACACCGCGGTAATAACGGTGAGAAGGATGTGCAGGACATAGGCCAGGTGGGTGGGCCACGGGCCCCATTGCGCCAACACCGAGGCCAGGGCGGCGCCGATGAGGAAGCCCACGGTAAGGCACATCGATGCCTTTCGGGGACCTGCGGCGGGGTCGCCGCCGGAGCGGGTGATGAGCTCGGAAATCCAGGTGGAGCCGACCGCCATGACGATGCCCAGGGCGAGGCCGCACAGCACGCGGCCGGCGGCAATGATGAGGGGTTCTTCGGGCGCGATGGACAGCAGAAAGGACCCAGCCAGGGAGAGCGGTGCGGCGGGCAGCATCGTCGGGCGGCGGCCGATATAGTCCGACAGCGGCCCGGAGATAAGCAGCGCGGGCACGATGCCAATGACGTAGGCCGCCAGGAGGCCGTTGACGGTGACCTGCGAGAAGTGGGATTGCTCGCGGTACATCACGAGCAGGGGAGTAAATTCATTGCCGCCCCAGGCAACGGCCACCATGCTGCCTGCGACGGGTAACCAGTCGCGATTAGCGGTGTCCTGACTCATAGTTGGTCCTTCGAATTCTTCAGGTGCGAGCGGAGTGCGGAGAGGTAGTCGGGCAGGTTGGCGGTGCGGAGGGCATCGGCAAGCACGCGGTGCTGATCGACGAACGCGCGGGCCCGCGCCACATTGCGCCCAATGGCGGTGGCGGTAAAACGCTGCTGGCGCTCGCGCAGCTGGTGGCCCACGTTGGCCAGCAGGCTATTGCCGGCGCTATCCATGATGATTTGGTGGAATTGGGCATCCAGGCGCGTGTATTCGCGGAGATCCTCGGCATCCAGGGCGGCGTCCTGGGCCGCGATGTTTTCGTGCAGGCGCTTGGCGATGCCCCCACGTTCTGCCTCGTCCAGCTGGCAGATCTTTTCGGCACTGTGGGCATCGACAAGCAGGCGCGCCTCGTAGACCTCCCGGATTTCTTGGGGGCTAATCGGCACGACCAGCGCGCCGCGCTTGGGATAAAGCTGCAAAAAGCCCTCGAGCTCCAGGCGCAGGAAAGCCTCGTGGGCCGGGGTGCGGCTGACTTCAACCTCGGCCGCGAGTGCGGCTTCTGACAGCATCTGCGAGGAATCGATGGTGCCGTCGATGATCCTTTCTTTGACCAATTCATAAACCCGCTCCGCGGCAGGCTGCATGCTTGTATCGCTCATGCATACATCTTGCATACAAGTTAGTTTAAGCGTCAACCTATTCCCAATTCTGGGGTTGGCGTGGCTTAGACTGGAGGGCATGCAACGTTGGGTCTTACACATCGATATGGATGCGTTTTTCGCCTCCGTCGAGCAATTGACCCGACCGACTTTGCAGGGCCGGCCGGTGCTCGTCGGTGGGGTCGGCGGCCGCGGGGTTGTTGCCGGTGCGTCCTATGAGGCGCGCGAGTACGGCGCGCACTCGGCGATGCCGATGTATCGCGCCCAGCAATTGGTGGGCCTGCACGCGGTGGTGGTCAGTCCGCGCCGGGCGGTCTATTCGGCGGCCTCGCGCCGGGTATTTGAGATCATCTCCCAGCACGTGGAGGTGATCGAGCAGCTATCCATCGATGAGGCCTTTATGGAGCCAGAGGCGTTGGTGGGTGCGACGGCGGACGAGGTGCACCAGTGGGCGGACGACCTGCGCGCGCTCATCCGGGAGGAAACGGGCCTGCCGTGTTCCATCGGCGCGGGCTCCGGCAAGCAATTTGCCAAGATTGGCTCCGGCGAAGCCAAGCCCGATGGCACCTATGTCATCCCAGCGGATAAGCAGCTGGAGATGCTGCATCCGCTCCCAGTGGGAAAGCTGTGGGGCGTCGGGCCGGTTACGGAGGCCAAGCTCAAGGGCATCGGGGTGGAGACCATCGGCGCGCTGGCCGCCATGACCCAAAAGGAGGTGGAAATCTCCATCGGCAGCGTCGTCGGATTGCAGCTGTGGCAGCTGGCGCAGGGCATCGACGATAGGGGAGTTGCCCCGCGCGCGATTTCCAAGCAGATTTCTACGGAGCATACCTATCCCAAGGACCTGCTGACGGTACCGGATGTGGACGCGGCGATTACCCGCGCGGCCGAGGGTGCGCACCGCCGCCTGCTTAAAGATGGCCGCGGCGCGCGCACGGTGACGGTAAAGCTGCGAATGGCGGATTTCCACATCGAATCGCGATCGACCACCCTGGCCTATGCCACCGATGACCTGGAGGTATTGACCGCCGCCGCCTTCAAGCTGGCGCGCTACCCGGATGAGCTGGGCCCCATCCGCCTGGTGGGGGTGAGCTATTCCGGGCTGGAAGCCGCGCGCCAAGACGTGCTATTTCCTGAGCTCGACCGCGAAATCGTGCGGCCTGTGCTGCCGGATAGCGACTATGAAACGGGCGTGAGCGATGACTCCCCGCCACCGGCGCCGACCACCGTGGTAGTCGAAGACGATGTGGAGGATCAGTGGCACGCCACCCAGGACGTCTACCACCCGGAATTTGGCCACGGTTGGATCCAGGGCACCGGACACGGGGTGGTCAGCGTGCGTTTTGAAACCCGCGCCACCGGACCCGGCCGCACGAAATCCTTTGCCGCCAGCGACCGGGATTTGGTGCCGGCGGATCCGCTCGAGTCCTTAGACTGGCAGGACTGGTTGGAAACCCAAGACTAGGCTTCGCGGTAGCGCTTGGGGTCAGGGCTTTGCCGGAATACCTCGGCAGGATCCGTGCCGGTGGCCAGCGCCGCGGCCAACAAGATGCGCGCCTGGCTGGGGCGGAAGGCCCCCGCGTTGATCGCGCCCAGGCTGCGGAGGCTCGCCCCGCCGCCATCGCCGCCATAGGACAACGCGGTCGCGCCGTACGGGGTGCGGGTGGAAATAACGACGGGGAGGCCATCGCGGAGGGCATCGGCAAGCGCGCGGCCCATATCCCCACTCATATTGCCCGCGCCCATGGCCTCGATGACGAGGCTGGCGGCGGAAGTGCGGGCGGCATCGACAAGCACGCGCCCCGCGCCGGGGTAGGCAGGGATGATTTCTACCGGGTGCGGCGCCAAGGGCTGCGGCTGCAGCCGCGGGGTGGCATCCGGGACCCGCAGGGACTCAAAAGCGCGCAGGTCAGAGGTGTGCTGCTTGCGGGCCCCGCGCGCAGGGATGGTCATGCCGCCAAAGCGGATGAAGACGCCGGGCTGCCCGCTAAGAGCGAGCTCGCGCGCATCGCGGAGATTGCGCGGGCCGTCCGGGTGCGGGTGATCGTAGGAGCGCTGCGCGCCGGTGAGCACAATGGGCGTATCGTCGGCGCAAAAAATCTCCAGCGCCATCGCCGTCTCCTCCATCGAATCGGTGCCGTGGGTGATGATGACGCCGTCGATGTCCGCGCGGGCGGTTTGCTCATTGACCACCGCGATGAGCTCGTCGAGGTCCGCGAGCGTAATAGAAGAGGAATCGAGCTGGCGAAATTCCACCACTTCGGCGTCGATATCGGCCGCGAGCTGCGCGCCGGTGACGGTAGGGACGAGGGAACCATCCCGCACAGTGGTGCAGGCAATCGTGCCGCCGGTGGCGATGAGGGCGAGGTTAGTCATGCTTCCCAGAATAAAAGAAGACGCGCCGAGGCGGCAGGCGCGGACCAGAAAAGCTGGTGCAAATGTAAACTGATGGGAGTTTATAACCCAGACGTGAGGAGTGAGAAGTGAAATTCCGCAAATTTGGTGCCGCGTGCCTCGCATTGAGCGCGGCGGCCGCCCTGTCCGCCTGCTCTTCTGATGACGAGCAAGAAGACACCACCAAGAACAGCGAATCCAGCGAATCCGCGTCCGCCGACGGCGACTCCGCGGCCCCCGCACTGCCCACCGCCGCCGATTTGAACGCCATCCTGGCCAAGGCCACGGATCCGGAGGCATCGCAGGAAGAAAAGACCGCCACCGTGGAAGGCGGCGAATCCGCCCCGGAGATCTTTGACACCATGGCGCGCTCCAAGGAAGAATCCGGTGCGGAGTTCGCGGTCGTGGATCCGGTTTTGCCTGGCTATGATCCGCAATCCGTGCTGACCACGGTCAATTTCTCCACGGCCGATGGTCAAGAGCAGACCGCGGACCAGGTGGAGTTTATTTATGAGGACGGCACCTGGAAACTATCGAAGACTTGGGCCTGCACGCTGATTCAAAACACTGTGCCGCCTGAGCAGGTACCGGAGATGTGTGCCGATACCGGTGCGGGTGCGCTGCCGGCCGATGAGGGCAACGGAGCACCTGCGCAGGGCGATGCCCCCGCAGAAGGCGCAGAGCAGGCGCCTGCCGAGGCCCCCGTAGAAGCCCCCGCTGAGTAACTCGCCTCCCCGCTACTCGGAAAACGCTAGCTCCGTCAGGCTTGATTGCACGACGCGCAGATCTGAATCGGCGGTGCCGTAGGTTACCTTCGTATCGAAGGACACGTCACCGTCCACGGGGAGCGGTTTCGTCAGGTCTACCGTGATGCTTCCCGAGGAGTTGGTGGAAGAATCCAGCACGTCGAGTTCCTTATCCTTTAACTCCGTGCCCTCGGCTTGGCCCTCGAAGGATAAAGCACCCAGGGTGGGGCGTTGTTCCACCTCGACGGATAGCGTGACGCGGTCACCATCGATGGACTCGACCTTATAGCGGGTCGTCTGCAAGAGCGTGGATTCGCCGGTCACGCGCGAATCCACCGTCCACGTCGCGCCGGTGCCGACCTCTTCTTCCGGGAAGACGATGGGCAGCGCGGTCAGCTTCATGATCGCCTGTTCGACGGTGCCGCGCGCCTCATCGCTCGCATCCTGCGGGGCGGCCAAGCGCAGGGAATTCATCTGGCCGTTGTCTTGGCCGCGCCAGCCAAATTGGAACCCGGACGCAGAAGAGACATCGGTATCGCCGGAGTATTCCGGATCCCCTGCGGTGACAAACGCGTTGCGCGAGGCCGGCAATTGATCCTCGACGTCCTCGGTGGCTTTATCTACGGACGCCGAAAGCGGCAGGGTAGTGGTCTCCTTATCCACGTCGGCGGCCTGGAAATCGGCCGCGGCGGATTTATTCAGCAAGTCCTGCGAAAATCCCTCCGTGGCGCGGTAGGTTACCTCCTGCGAGGAATCGATGTCGTGATATTCCAGCAATTTCTTCTCCCCGGTTCCTGCCTCTTCGACGGTTAGGCGCGGGGCATCGATAGTCAGGCCGACGGGCTGCTCCACGGCGGGGCCGGGGGTCTCATAAGAACAGGCGCTTAGCGCTACGGCGACGGCGGAAAGGGCTGTAAAAACTTTGACTCGAAACACGCTTACCAAAATACCGGACGCTCCTGATTAGAATGGTGTGGGTGAGCCAAAAACGAAGGAGTCAGACAGGTCTTATCGCCGCGGTGGTCATCGCCGTGGCGGTTGTGGATCAAGCCGTAAAACAACTCATGCTGACCGTCCTGACGGAGGGTGTGCCGCACTATGTCATTGGGGACTGGTTCAGGTTTACCCTGCTCTTTAACCCGGGCGCGGCGTTTTCCATCGGTGGCGAGGGATCGACCTGGCTGTTTACCACCATTCAATTGGCGTTCGTCTTAGGCGTTGCCATCGCCGCCCCGCGCATCCACAATACGGGCCAGGCGCTGGGGCTGGCGCTCATTGCAGGTGGGGCATTGGGCAATTTTGCAGACCGCATCTTCCGCGACCCCGGCTTCTGGTTCGGTCACGTCGTGGACTATATCTCGGTCGGCTCGTTCGCGGTCTTTAATATCGCAGATGCGGCCATTACCTGCGGCGTCGTCATCTTCATCGGTGCCATGCTAATTGCGGAACGGAGGGCGGAAAATGAATAGGCAATTGCGCAGTTTTCCCATTCCAGAAGGCTTGGAGGGCATGCGTGCCGATGCCGCGCTTGCCAAGCTCCTCGGCCTCTCCCGCTCGGCCACTGCCCAGCTGTGCGCCGAAGGCGGGGTCACCGTGGATTCGCAGGAGCTGGGTAAATCCGAGCGCCTGGCGTCCGGCCAGGTGGTCTCGGTGCTGCTCCCAGAGCCGGAAAAGCCCCTGCTTCCGCGCGAGGAGCTGGTGGAGGGCATGGACGTTTTATATAGCGACGCCGATATCATCTGCGTGCACAAACCCGTGGGCGTCGCCGCGCACCCGAGCGTGGGCTGGGATGGTCCGACGGTCATCGGCGGGCTGCGCGCGGCAGGGTATAACGTGGCCTCGCTTGGCCCCACCGAGCGCCAGGGCATCGTCCACCGCCTGGACGTGGGCACCTCCGGGGTCATGGTCGTGGCCTCTTCCGGGCGCGCGTACTCGGCGCTCAAGCATGCGTTTAAGCACCGGACCGTGAAAAAGACCTATCACGCGGTGGTCCAGGGCCTGCCCGATCCGATCGAAGGCACCATCGATGCGCCCATCGGCAGGCACCCGAAATCGGGCTGGAAATTCGCCGTGCTTGACGACGGCAAGGCCGCGGTCACCCATTACCGCCTCATCGAGGCCTTTCGCGAGGCCAGCCTCATCGAGGTGCACCTGGAAACCGGCCGCACCCACCAAATCCGCGTCCACATGTCCGCCACCGGGCATCCCTGCGTCGGCGATCCCATGTACGGCTCGAACCCGCAGCTTTCTGCCCGCCTAGGACTCGAGCGCCAGTGGCTGCATGCGGTGCAGCTGGGCTTTACCCACCCCGGCACCGGGAAGTGGTTCGAGGCCCGCGCGCCGTACCCCGATGACCTGCAACAGGCCTTGGAGCGCCTGCAGGGATGAAGAAGTTTTATCGGCGGCGCCGCCTAGCGGCCTTGGCGCTGGTGCTGGTGGCGATCGTGGTGGCCCTGGTGCTTTTTGGCACGCTGGGCACGCAGGCATCCACGCGCGTGCAAGGCGATCAGCTGGGCCCGGATGGGGAGTCCCGCGCGGAGTATATTGAGCGCGTTAATTCCATGGACATCGACCCGGATGCCGCCACGTATGCGCTGGTTACCTTCGATACCGAGCTGCCGCCTGTCGCCGTCGCCGCCGCGCTGACTGATATTCCGCGCATGGACGCCATCCTTATGGGGTCGACCGCGCCCATCGCGGTGCCGGAGCCTGTTGCCGGCGAGGATCGCGCCGCGGTGATTAACCGCACCTTCGATCGCATCGGCGCCTCCTACGGCCAGCGCCCCAGCGCGGTCAGCGCCGCCGTGGTGTGGGGCACGGGCACCCAGCTTGCCGATGTCGCCTCCCTCCCCGCCGTCGCCGCCGTCGAGCCCGCGCCTGCCGATGCCGCCTGGGGCAGCTTCGCCGTGCGCCCACCCAGCTAAATTTGCCATCCTGAACGCTTCGCCGCGCGGGGTGCGGGGGTGGCGGCTTAGCATCGGGGGCATGGAACACATTCGGGCATATATTGCGGCTTTAAACTCGGCGATGGACATCCTCGCCGAGGCCGCCGATATGCCCGCCTCCGAGCTGACCGCCGCCGGAATGCCGGATGCCGCCGCCGCGTCGATAGCCCACCTTTCCCAGATCTATTTCGGGCCGACCAGCTTTACGCGCCGCCAGCGTCGCGCGGTCGAGGGGGCGCGCCGCAATGGGCATTCGCTGCCAACGCTGGAGGTCATCGAAAAGCACGCCCGCCGCGCGCCCACCCAAGCCCGGGCCTGGGCCCTGCGCGCGGAGCTTGCCCAGGTATCGGCCGATACCCAGGCGATGGACAAGCTCGCCCGCAAGAAGGTGCGCGCGCTGCGCCCGCCGCGCGAGCCCAAACCCGGGGTGCGGCTGCGCCGCCGAGCCGCCGGCAAACCATGGACGCTGACGATTACGGGCAGCTCCAGCCTCGTCGCGGAGCTGCATAACCAAGCAGGCACGCTTGCCGATGTCGCCGCCCTCTTCCACTCCGGCGCCTCCACCTCCACCGTGCGCACCAACGTGGTAATCCCGCTGGATAAGCTGAGCGCTATCGCGCAGGGCGATAAAGACGTCACGGTCACCATGACCAACGGAGCGCAGATAAGCGGCGCCGAGCTGGCCCAGCGCGCAATGGCGGAGGAAGGTTTTATCACTCTTCTCCACCCCGTGGAGGGGCCGGTGAACCTGTACCGCATGCGGCGCGGGGCAACGTGGAAGCAATTTATGATGGCCGCCGCCGAAAACCCCATCTGCCCGGCGCGCGGGTGCCACCGCCCAGCCGATGAGTGCCAAGTCCACCACATCTATAGCTGGGCCGGCGGCGGGTGGACCAATGCTAAGAACCTCACCGTAGCGTGCCCGCATCACAACGGCCGCAACGACGACGACCGCGCGGGCCGCCCCCGCAATGGCCGCTTCGAGCGCGTACACGGCGGCGTGCGGTGGATTAAACCCTGGCAGCCGCCACCGCCGGACCTCGTTGATACCGGGCCCAGATAGCCACAGCTTTGAGCCCAAGGCCCGCCCCTCAGCGGCGACTCTTGCGCACCCCTTTCCACACCGGACATTCCTGCGTACCGTTTTCCTGCGCGAGCAACCTTTCGCATTCCCCCGCGCCGCGCACTCTTGCGTGCCGCTTACCTGCGCCGCGCACTCTTGCGTGGCGCGCTTTGGCGAACGCGAATGAGATCCGCAATGTAGATGCTGACCGCTACGCCGATGATGCCGAAACCAATCCACCGGTGCGCGGAAAAGTGCTCTTGGGTGACAAAGAGCGCCCACAGCATCTGCATGATGGGGGTGAGGTATTGGAGCATGCCGATCGTCGACAAGCGCAGCGTCCGCGCGCCTTGGGCAAAGCACAATAGTGGGAGCGCGGTGATCAGACCGGCGCTGATTAATAGCAGCATGTGTGGCGTGCCTTCCGAAGTGAACGTGCCGTGGCCGGCTTGCTCGAGCCACACGATATAGGCGATGGCAATGGGGGAGACCACCAATGCCTCCGCCGCGACCGAGACCGCTGCCGAAACCCGCACCTGCTTCTTGATAAGCCCGTAGATACCAAACGATGCCGCCAATAGCAGCGAGATATACGGCGCCTGGCCGGTAAAGAAGGTCAGATACAGCACCGCGATTGCCGCCACGGCGACGGCGGTCGCCTGCCATGGGCGCAGCTGCTCCTTTAAGAAGATCATGCCGAGCGCCACCGATACCAGGGGATTGATGAAATAGCCTAAAGCGGCATCGGCCACGTGATCGGTATTAATCGCCAGCACATAGGTGCCCCAGTTGACCGTGATAAATACGCCCCCGGCGGCAAGCCAGCCCCACGTGCGCTTGTCCATGCGCACCAATTCGCGCCAGCCGCCGCTGAATATTAAAAACGCCGTGACGATAACCGCGGTCCACAACACGCGGTGGGCGAGGATTTCCAGCGGCGTGGCCGGCAGCAGGAGCGGGAAGAACGCGGGGAAGAACCCCCACATGATGTATGCGGCGAGCGTGTAGATCATCACCGCATAATATCGTCATCTTGACCGCCCCGCTAAGATGACCGCATGGCCAAAAACTCCTCCTTCGTCCACCTGCATAACCATACCGAGTTCTCCATGCTGGACGGCATGGCCAAGGTCGATATGTTGGCTGATGAGGTGGTCAAGCAAAACATGCCCGCTGTGGGCATGACAGACCACGGCAATATGTATGGATCCGACGCCTTTTACAAGCGCATGACCAGCGCCGGGGTCAAACCCATCATCGGCATCGAGGCTTACATGGCCCCGGAATCGCGCTTTAATAAAAAACGCGTGCTGTGGGGTACCCCGGACCAAAAGCGCGACGATGTCTCCGCCTCGGGCGCGTATTTGCACCAGACGATGATCGCGGAAAACGCAACCGGGCTGCGCAACCTGTTCACGCTTTCCTCGCTCGCCTCCTACGAGGGCCAGCTGGGCAAGTGGCCGCGCATGGATGCAGAGCTCATCGCCGAGCATGCCGATGGCATCATCGCCACCACCGGCTGCCCGTCCGGCGACGTGCAGACCCGCCTGCGCCTCGGTCAATTCAATGAGGCGCTTGAGGCCGCAGCCATGTGGCAAGACATCTATGGCAAGGACAACTTCTTCTTGGAGTTGATGGACCATGGGCTGGACATCGAAAAGCGCACGCGCGATGGGCTGCTCGAAATCGGCCGGAAGCTGGACCTGCCGCCGCTGGTGACCAATGACTGCCACTACGTGCTGGAATCCCAGGCTCCGGCGCACGAGGCCATGCTGTGCGTGCAGACCGGCAAGACGTTCATGGACCCGGACCGCTTCAAGTTCGGCGGTACCGGCTACTACATCAAGTCCGCCGCGCAGATGCGCGATACCTGGGATGACCTGATTCCGGATGGCTGCGATAACACCCTGTGGATTGCCGAGCGCGTGCAAGACTACAGCGAGGTGTGGGAGGAACACCCCCACGACCGCATGCCCATTGCCGATGTCCCCGAGGGCCACACCCCCACCTCCTGGCTGACCCACGAGGTGATGGAGGGGCTGCAGCAGCGGTTCCCCGGGCGCGATGTGCCGGAGGAGTATATCGAGCGCGCCAAGTACGAGATTTCCGTGATTGAGATGAAGGGCTACCCGTCCTACTTCCTCATCGTGGCGGAGCTTATTAAGTATGCGCGTTCGGTGGGCATCCGCGTGGGGCCCGGCCGTGGTTCTGCGGCGGGTGCGCTCGTGGCCTACGCGCTGACCATTACCAATATTGATCCGCTGGAACACGACCTGCTCTTCGAGCGCTTTTTGAACCCCGAGCGCCCGTCCGCGCCCGATATCGATATCGACTTCGACGATCGCCGCCGCGGCGAGATGATTACCTACGCCGCCGAGCGCTGGGGCGAGGATAAGGTAGCCCAGGTCATTACCTTCGGCACGGTGAAAACCAAGCAGGCCATCAAGGACTCCGCCAAGGTGCACTTTGGTCAGCCCGGCTTCCAGATGGCGGACCGCATCAATGGCGCGCTGCCCCCGGCGATTATGGCGAAGGACATTCCGCTGCGGGGCATTACCGACCCCGACCACGAGCGCTATTCCGAGGCCGCCGAGGTCCGCCAGATGGTGGAATCTGACCCGGATGTGAAAAAGATTTATGACACCGCGCGCGGCTTGGAGGGCGTTGTTCGCCAGGCTGGCGTGCACGCCTGTGCGGTGATTATGGCCTCCGTGCGGTTGATGGACCACATCCCGATGTGGAAGCGGCCTGCCGATGGCGCCTATATCACCGGCTGGGATTACCCCGCCTGCGAGGCCATTGGCCTGTTGAAGATGGACTTTCTGGGCCTGCGCAACCTCACCGTTATTGGCGATGCCATCGAAAACATCAAGCGCAACCGCGGCGAAGAAGTGCAGCTCGAGCAGCTGCATGCCGATGACCCCAAGGTCTCCAAGGTCTATGACCTGCTCTCGCGCGGGGATACCTTGGGCGTGTTCCAGCTGGACTCCGGCGGAATGCAGGAGTTGCTCAAGCGCATGAAGCCTACCGGCTTCAAAGACATCGTGGCCTCCTTGGCCCTGTACCGCCCCGGCCCGATGGGCGTTAACGCCCACTGGGATTATGCCGACCGCAAGAACGGGCGCAAGGAAATTACCCCGATCCACCCTGAGCTCGAGGAGCCGCTGAAGGAAATCCTGGATGAGACGTATGGTCTTATCGTCTACCAGGAGCAGATCATGCGTATCTCGCAGAAGGTTGCGAATTACACCGCCGGTGAGGCGGACGGCTTCCGTAAGGCGATGGGTAAGAAAAAGCCCGAGGTCCTGGCCCAGCAATACGATAAATTCTGGGGCGGCATGCAAGAAAATGGCTACTCAAAATCCGCCATGGATGCCCTGTGGGGGACCATCGAGCCCTTCGCGTCGTACGCGTTTAACAAGTCCCACGCCGCGGGCTACGGGTTGGTCTCGTTCTGGACTGCCTACCTCAAGGCCTACTACGCGCCGGAATACATGGCAGCGCTGTTGACCTCTGTGGGCGATAAGAAGGATAAGTCCGCCATCTACTTGTCGGACTGCCGCCACTTGGGCATTAACGTCTTGCCGCCTTCGGTCAATGAGTCCGAGGAGGACTTCCAAGCTGTGGGCGAGGATATTCGCTTCGGCATGGGCGCTATCCGCAACGTGGGCTCTGAAGTGGTCGAATCCATCATTGCCTCGCGCAAGGCAAAGGGGGCGTTTAACTCCTTTAGCGATTACCTCGACAAGATCGACCTTGCGGCGTGTTCCAAGCGCGTGACCGAGGCGCTGATTAAGGCCGGCGCCTTTGATGATTTCCAGCAGCCGCGCAAGGGGCTGATGCTTATTCACGAGGACGCCGTGGATGCCGTGCAAACCACCAAGAAAGCGGCGGATAAGGGGCAATTCGACCTCTTTGCCGGCTTCGGCGGTGGCGACGACGCCTCCTCGGAGGGCGCCTTTGCCATTGATGTGCCGGACGACTCGTGGGATCGCAAGCACGAGTTGGCACTCGAGCGAGAGATGCTGGGCCTCTACGTTTCTGGCCACCCACTCGATGGTTTCGAAGAGGCCCTAGCTGCGCAGACCAATACTCCGCTGACCAAGATCCTCAACGATGAGGTACACAATGGCCAAGAACTCATCATCGGCGGCATCATTTCCGGCGTGGACCGGCGCTTTTCTAAGCGCGATGGTTCCCCGTGGGCGATTGTCACGGTAGAAGACCACAACGGCGCGCAGGTAGAGATCTTGGTATTCAATAAGGTCTATTCGCTGGCAGCGCCGCATATCGTGGAAGACAACATCATCTTGGCGCGCGTCAACGTCAAGGTGCGCGATGAGCGCCGGTCGCTGTTTTGTTCCGATATTCGCGTCCCCGAGCTGGGCCCCGGCGGGGGTGCGAGCCTGCCGCTGCGCCTGACCATGCGCACGGACCAGTGCACGATGGAAAATATCGCCCGGCTCAAGCAAGTTTTGGTCAAAAACCACGGTGATTCCGATGTTTACCTCGAGCTTGTCGAAGGCGATCAAACCACCACGATGGTCCTAGGCGAGCACCTCCGCGTGCAACGATCCGGCAACCTCATGGGGGATCTGAAGGCCACCATGGGCGCTGGCATTTTGGGCTAGTAGAATTTGCCTGCCTCGTCCCTGCGCTCCCTCTTTCTGAGGCGAACAGGGATTGAGGTGGCGACGGGCCTCGGGCGAAGCCGCTAGGACACCTCCGCGAAAGGCTGGGCATAAAGAAATGGCCGCCGTGCACATGCAACGGCGGCCATTTTTTGGGAAATCGGAGATTAGTACTTAATTCCCAAGCGGTCAAGCGCAGCCTTCAGCGGTTCGAGGACTGCCGGGTTGAACTTGGCGATGGCGGCGTAGGTCTGCAGAATCGCAGCGACGGCGCCGGCGATGACGGCGGTCCACTGCGAGACCTTCAGGAACTTTTCTGCAGTTTCCTCGGAGGAGCCAAGCTTGGTCAAGCTATCGAGCTGCTGTTGCTGTGCCTCTTTAGTCACGCAATCTGGCTGCTTCGGCATGCCGGCGGTGCCGTAGCCATTGAGCAAGCCCTCGAGGAACTTATTTGGGTTGGACAGGTTGACTCCGCCCTTGCCCTCTTCGATGTTCTTGAGGTGCTCTTGCTTGGCAGCTTCTACTTGGGCCTTGCATTCAGCGCTGAGCCCCTTGCCGGTCTCATCTGCGGAAGCAACAGCCGGGGTGACAAGGCCCGCCGCCACAGCGGTGGCAGCGACGAGAGAGGTGCTGAGTCGTTTACGCATAGGGAAAGGCTCCTTAAAGTTCAGATTTTAGCTTGTTAAAACGTAGCAGCTTTAAGGCTAAAAATCTATGGAAGTAATTGCCGGATGGGTTCAGGAAGCATCTTATAAAATTGATCCGCCACCTGCGGCATGAAGTGCAACACCCCGCTCAACATGGCGCCGAGGGCAATGACACCGGCGATAATCCCGATACCTTTCCCGATGAAGCTGCTGCCAGAACCGTCATCAGGCAGCGACGCCCCGGGAGTATTGTCGCCATTTTCATCGGAGTCGGCGTCGTCGCCTTCAGCCTGGGAGCCGCCCACGAGATCGGCGACGGAGAAGACCGTGGTAGTGCCGGATACCTCGTTGCCGGCGATAAGGAGGGCATCGGCAGTAGGCGAGTCTTCCTTGCTAACGAACGTCAATCCCTCTGGGCCCAAGTCGCCGGCCAAGCTGGTGGCGGCGACATTATCTTCGTCGTAGTCCACGGTGAAATCGCGGTTATTGGTGTAGGTGACGAACTCGGCTTGAGCGGGGTCGGTGACGTCATAGACAAAGATGCCGCCCACACGCTCCATGCCGATGAAGGCATAGGTGCGATCTCCAACTGATCCAATCGTCAGGGCTTCCGGTTCGGGACCTTTATTATTGGAGCGATCGTCGAAGTCGGGGTCTTCGTTATCGGCATTGAAGTTAAGTCCCTCGATGTCTTTGGTGATTTCCTCGAAGTCGGAACCGGAATCGAAGACGACGTTGCCCTCGGCATCGTAAATGCTAAAGGAGCGGGACCCGAAGGAATACAGGCCATCGAAGCAGCCCTTTTCCTCATTCCACCCAGAGGCATTGCTTAACTTGAGGTTACCGGCGTATTTCTTATCCTCGATGCCTTCTGGAAGGTCGACGGAATCACAAACCTGGCCCTCTTCAACGAGCTCTTTCAGTTTGACCTCATCGGTGTAACCGCCCCAGTCGCGGGCATCGCCCTCATTGGCGGTTGCGAAGTAGGTCTGGCCGTTGGTCTGGAAGGCACCGATCGAATCCGGCATGGACAGGCCATGCACAGGGATCGTGCGCAGCTTTGCCTCGCCGTCCTTATTGGAGGGATCGAGGGGGACAACGGAGTGATCCGCGATGTGGGCGGGCAGCACCTTTTCTACGGTGGCGGAGGCGATATCGACCACGCCGATGGCGTTGTTTTCTTGCAAGGTGACATAGGCCTTGCCATCGGCGGAGGAAATATACTCCGGCTCGAAGTCGAGCGAAGGTTTGTTGTGGTGGTTTTCTGGGCCGAAGACGCGAATGGACGGGTCAAGTTCTGCATCAGGGCCGTCGAAAGCGCGGAAATCGGCGGTGCGAACATCGGCAACAGAGGGCGCCGCGACACCATCAGGCAGGGAAATCACGGATACGGTGCCTTCTGGGTCTTTTGCGTATTCGGTGCCGTCGGCGGTGAGCTCATCGGAGGGCTCGCCCTCATTCGCGGTCAAGGCATAGGCGCCGTCTTTAGTGATGTGCACGTTATCTGGCAGCGCGCCGAGCGGCACGCGGCCGAGCTCGTCGCCGGAGGCGGCATCGAAAAGCAGGGCCTCGCCGTTTTCGGTTTTGTCTGCCTGCTGCACGGCGGCGATGGCGAGGCCATCGGGGCGCACGGCCACGGAGTTGATTTCCTTATCGCCGCCGGCAGATACCGAGGCAACCTTATTGGGGTTGGTGGGATCGGAGGCATCCAGGATATCCACCTTGCCCGATTGCGCGTTCACCGTGAGAATGCGCTGGGAGGCGGCGTGGTAGGCCACGATTTCCGCTGCTGATTTGCCCATGACCCCAGCTTCATAGGAGCCAATGGGGCTGAGCTTTACCGCAGCATCGTCGGCGGAGCGTTCCAAAACATTATCGACGATATGCGCGTTGGCGGCCGGGGCGCAGCTGAGCGCAAGGCAGGCAGCCACGCCGATGGATGTGCGCTTAAACATAGAGAGAGTCCTTTCTTGTTGAGCGCTCCATTGTCTCGGGCCCACGTAACAGGCGCGCTACACCGGAATGAAATCTAGGTGAATCGGTCGAACACTAGGTAGGGCGAGTAGACTCTGCAATCATGACTGAATCGACCATCCACGCATCCGATATCCAGCAGGCACAGGCACGCATCAGCTCTGAAATCGCGCCGACGCCGCTGCAGTATTGCCCCCGGCTTTCTGCGGAAACGGGCTGTGAGGTCTATTTAAAGCGCGAGGATCTCCAGGACGTGCGCTCGTATAAGATACGCGGCGCGCTCAATAGCATCTCCAGCCTGTCGCAGGAGGAGCGGGAGAGGGGCATCGTGACGGCATCGGCAGGCAACCATGCCCAGGGCGTGGCGTATGCGTGCCGCACCATGGGGATTCCGGGCAAGATTTTCGTCCCGGAGCCCACGCCCATGCAAAAGCGCGACCGCATCCACGTGCACGGCGGCGATCAGGTGGAACTCGTAGTAGTGGGTGGCAACTTTGACGAGGCCGCGGCCGCCGCGCATGCCGATGCCGCCGAGCGCCACGCCACCTTCATCGAGCCCTTCGATGCCCGCGATACGATCATTGGCCAGGGCACCGTGGCGGCGGAGGTCTTGGCGCAGCTTTCGGCAAAGGGCGCCTCGGTCGATACCATCGTCGTTCCCGTCGGCGGCGGCGGGCTGATTTCTGGCATCACCTCTTACATGGCGGATATGGCGCCGCACGCGAAGGTGGTGGGGGTGGAGCCGGAAGGGGCGGCATCGCTAAGAGCAGCCTTCCGCAACGGCGGGCCGGTGGCACTAGAGAGCGTGGATCCGTTCGTCGATGGCGCGGCGGTCAAGCGCCTGGGCGCGCTGCCGTATGAGATTTTGGAGGCCAACCAATCGCGCCTGCACTGGGACACGGTCTCTGAGGGGGCGGTGTGCACGGACCTGCTCAACCTGTACCAGAATGAGGGCATTATCGCCGAGCCCGCCGGTGCGCTGTCCGTGGCTGGGCTGCAGCGTGTGCCGCTGGAGCCGGGTTCGACGGTGGTCTGCGTGATTTCTGGGGGAAATAATGACGTGTTGCGCTACGCCGAAATCATGGAGCGCTCGCTGGTGCACCGCGGCCTGAAGCACTACTTCTTGGTCAATTTCCCGCAGGAACCAGGCCAGCTGCGCCACTTCCTGTCTGAAATCCTGGGGCCTAGCGATGACATCACTCTATTCGAGTACCTCAAGCGCAATAACCGCGAGACCGGTGCCGCGCTGGTGGGCATCCAGCTAAGCCGCGCCGAAGACCTGGCAGGGCTGAAGGAGCGGATGGCCGAGTCCAAGATCTCGGTGCAGCACCTGCAGCCGAATACCCCCGAGTACGATTTCCTGGTGGCCTAATGCGCGATACCTATCGGCGCCCCACCGGCCAGGTAGAACACGAAATTGAGATCAAGCGCTCGCGGTTTATCACCCTGATCGGCCGGGTCACAAACGAGGAAGAAGCACGGGCGTTTATCGATGCCGCCCGCCAGCGCTTTCCCGATGCCCGCCACCATTGCTCCGCCTATGTCTACCACGTCGACGACGCGAACCCAGTGGAGCGTTCCTCCGATGATGGCGAGCCTTCCGGGACCGCTGGAAAGCCCATGTTGGATGTGGTGAACGGCTCTGGAATGCTCGATATTTGCGCGGTGGTCGTGCGCTACTTCGGTGGCATCAAGCTGGGTGCGGGCGGGCTTGTGCATGCCTATGGCGGGGCGGTCAGCGAGGCCATGGAAAAGGTCGAGGCGGTCACCCGGGCGCGCCGGGAGCTTTATACCGTGGAATGCCCGCACGCCACGGCCGGGCGCCTCGAGGCGGATTTGCGCGGGCGCGGCATCGATATCACCGATACCGAGTACGGTGCAGCCGTAACCTTTACCGTCGCCGTGCGCCCGGGTGGGCTCGATGAGCTCCAGGCGATGCTCGCCGCGCTTTCCCAAGGCGAAATCAGCGCGCGCGAAGCAGGCTCTGCCTGGGTTGAGGTAGGATCTGGGTCATGACTATGCAGCAGCGACCGAATAACCCCATTGCGCAGCGCAAGCAGCAGGTGCGCAAGCACTCCCGCAACGCCGTTATTTCCGTTGCCGGTGGCCTCGGCGCAGGAGTTGTTTTAGGTGTGCTTTCTGCTAATTTGGCCGCTTGGATGGTTTTGGGCCTTATCATCGCCGTGGTGGGTGGCGGATATAACTGGTTGAAGATTCGCAAAATCGTCAACGAGAACCACAATAATTATTAATGCCTACCCCGGAGCCAAGCGGCCGCCCCGTCCGCATTGATGCTTGGGTATGGGCGGTGCGCATGTTCAAAACCCGATCCGCCGCGGCCACCGCAGTGCGCGCCGGGCACGTGAAAATCAACGGTGAAGCGGTCAAACCCGCGCAACAAGTCGTGCCAGGCGATAGGGTGCGCGTGTGGCGCAACCACCACGAGCACGATTTGGAAGTGCTGGCTACCGTCGCCAAGCGCGTGGGCGCGCCGGTGGCGCGCACCTGCTATACCGATCACGCGCCCCCGCCGCCGCCCAAGGAGTTCATGCCATCCGTACCGGTGCGCCCCCGCGGCGCGGGCCGGCCGACGAAGAAGGAGCGCCGTGATATGGAAAAATTCCGCGGCGGGTTCCGCTAGGAGTTGGCGCGCAGCGCCTTAAGGCGCGCGTTCAGGCGGCGCCGGCGGCCGGCGCGGTCGCCGGATTCAGCGGTTGCCTCGATGTGCTGCTTGCCAAACTTATTGAGCAGCAGGTCATCGATAAGGCGCACTTGGCCGGGCCGAAAGCGATAGCGCATGGTGTCGTGGACGTGGGCAATGGCGTCATCGTCAAGCAGCTGCTCCAGCTGGTCCAAGGACCGGATATCGTTTTCCTCCAAGATTTCCGCGAGGAAGCGGTAGTGCTCCGAACGCGAAAGCGGGAAGCGATTGCCCAAAATGATGGCCAGGACGCCAGGCAGGGTTTCCGGAGTAAGCTCCACATCCGTGTCCGCCTCCGTGCGCGGGGCCTTGAGCGCGGCGATTTCATCGAATTGCTGATCGGCAAGTTCGATGAGGCCGGCGGCCAGCGTAAATAGGCGGTCGACCTCGGGCGAGGGCGGGGTAGGGCCCTGCTTATAGCGGATATCGTGCTCGAATTCCGCCCACGCGTGCTGCAGCACGGTGCGGATTTGCACCTCAAAGGTCCAACCCACAAAATCGGCGAGCTCCTCCATGGCCGCCGCGCTATCATCCGTCACGGTGAGCACCAGGTGGTGGGAACCGTAGCCAAAGCCACCGGAAATGCGGGTCTCGGCCGCCTTATCCACAGAGCGCACGACCTTGAAAGATTCGCCCAGCACGTCTAGCGCATTGGGAATGGTGGTGGAGTGGTACAAGGTGACGCGCACGCCCATGACATCGTGGATATCGTCCCACGGGGTGGGGTAGATGAAATCGCCGCCCTCGCCCCGCTTCTTGGCCTTGCGCTTGAGTGAAGACCAGGCCTTGACGCGCGTCGATACCCGGTCAAAGATGATGCCGGCGTCATTGAGCAGGTCCTCGATGGCGGTGCGAAAATCCTCCGCCGCCGTGGGGTGGCTGCGGGTCCAGGCGTGGTACTGATTGCTCAGCCGCGACATCCTGCTTTCCGCCATGGTGCTCCTCTCATAATTCGCGGGGAAATCCGTTAGACCATACTAGCGGGCGCGAATGTAAAACGGTGCGATGGCTTGGAAGTTGTTCGGCGGCGGCGCGGGCGAGGCCGCGGGCATACTCATCGGGTAAGTGGGCGAAGACAAAAACCGTCGCGGAATCCGGCACCAGGTAGGTCAAAGAATGCGAGCGCATGAGGCGGCGCATGTGTTTATCCAGCACGGTAAAGGTTTCCGGGTGAGCCAACCAAGAGGAAATCGGGGCACCGTGGGAGCGGACCTGTAGGCCGCCATAAGGCGTTGCGGCAGGCAGGGCGCAGCGAGCTGGGCGCGTCCAAAAACGCAGGCCCTGCGAGTCGAGCGCGGCGCGCTGCAGGTTCAGCGAGGCACAATTCCACGCCTGACGGGTCGAGACATCCAGGTCCGCGAGGCCGCGGTGGCTGAGCCGGCGAAAGGTGCGCTGCCCGGGAAAGACTAGCGCCATCGACAGG
Source organism: Corynebacterium sp. LaCa_23 (assembly GCF_058182375.1). Classification (NCBI taxonomy): domain Bacteria; kingdom Bacillati; phylum Actinomycetota; class Actinomycetes; order Mycobacteriales; family Corynebacteriaceae; genus Corynebacterium; species Corynebacterium sp. LaCa_23. The sequence continues at coordinate 1,670,578 of NZ_CP190825.1, read as the reverse complement.
TTGGGGGAGAGCTGGATGGTGGCGAGGGAGTCGCAAAAGCCGTCATCGGAAAGCCGCTGGTGCTTAATCCACGACCGCGCGAATAGCGCCGGCAGCAAATTAGTGGTGGTGGGGCGGGGTGCATCGAGCGTCAAGGTCATGGCGATTTCTCCAGGGTCGTGAGTATCCGCCCTTATTGGACTGGAGAAATAGCTGGGTGGTTCCCTGCGGGTTTAAAAAGGCGGCTCGGCGTCGAGCTCCAGCTCAGAAAAGAGCTGGGCACCGGACCACATGGTGATGTCCTGGCCCTTTTCCTGCAGCTCTTCGGCGCGCTTTTCCTTGGAGGTCTTCTTTGCCCATTCGCCGACGACAAGCAGCGTGGTCTTCTTGGTGACGTTTTTGCCCACTTGCCCGCCGCGCTTGGCGATGCCCTGCCACAGCAGTCCCTTATCGTACGGCTCGAAATCGCCGGTCAGGGTGACGTGTTGGCCGTAGAGTGCGCCTTGAGGATCGGCGTCGAGGTTGGGATCTGGAATGGTATCTGGGGTGGCAACGGCCTGCCACGGCGCCCGGCCGGAAGACGCGGGCTTCTTGTTGGTTCCGGCGGAACGGGTGGAATCGCGGAAATCGGTGCCGGCGCCCAGATCGTCGCCGGAGGTGGGCGCGGTATGCGCGCGCAGAACCGGCAGGATGGCCGAGGATTCGAGCCGGCCGAGGCTAAACTCGCGGGTGGTAAAGAGATCGGTGATGCTTCCGGTATGCCCGAAGCGCTGGGCCAGCCCCGTGATGATGGTGCCGGCGGCGCGGGCGTCCTCGGTGGCATCGTGGTGGGTAAAAGAGGCACCGCCGAGGTGCTTCACGACGGTAGGAAGCTTGTGGTTGGCCACCGAGATAACACCTTGCTTGGAAGCGTCCCGGGACAAAGCGAGCGAGCAGGCCAGCGGGACGGTGGGGACATCGGCGCCGGCGGCCAGCAATCCGGAGCGCAGCGCTGAGGAGTCAAACTGGACATTGTGCGCGACGATGACATCGCTGCCGATGAAATCAAACAGCTCTGCGGCCGCTGTGGCAAAGGGCATTGCTCCTTCGACATCGGCGGCGGTAATACCGTGGATGGAGATATTGACTTCGGCAAAGTGCTCCAAGCCTGGGGGAGGGGTGCACAGCCACGACTGGGACGCGGTTTCCCCGCCATCGCGGTAACGCACAGCGCCGATCTGGCAGATGGAACCCCAATTATCATTGGCGGTTTCTACATCAACCGCGACGAAATCAAGCCCCGGGTTGCCCACGGAGGATTCTTCGCTAGAGGATGGGGCTGCGGCTTCCGCGGGTGCATCGCCCTGCTGCGCCGCCTTAATGGCGCGCGCCACGCTGTGGGGGTCTTGGTGCGGGGCGAAGGCAATGCTGCCGGCGCTGCCTAAGGACAACGAACCAAAACCGGTGGCGGTGGGTTCGTGGGCGCGCAGGTCATCGATGGCATCAAGGGCGATTTCTGCGGTGGCAGGCGCGCCCAAGCTGCGCGAGAGCAGGCTGCGGTGAAGCACGACTTTTTCCGCAGTGACATCGATCAATACGCCATGCGCGGGATACGACACGAAAATGGCCTTTCTTCTGAGGTGACTATCTAGGAGGGCTGCTGCACAGAGATCGTACTCGCTTGTGCTTGGCGGAAATCCGCCGCGGGGGTGAAGCGTTTTAATCCGCCTCGCTGTGCTGCAATCCGGCATTGATAATCCGCACGCCACGCACCAAATCGGCGCGGTAGTCCGCCGCGGTGGTCCCGCCGGTGGTTTCTAGCAGCTGGCGCTGGGATTGCTCGAGCAGCGTGGCGCCCAGGACGAGGTGCACGGCGGAAAGGGCAGCGGCCTTGCGTGCGGCGGCATCGAAATCGGGGCAGGTGGCGGAGCTAAACTGCGCGACGAGGTGATCCCAGGCCTGGGAATCCGGCTGCGAGAGGCCGGCGATGGCTACCTCCGCGCCATCGCGCCGGGCCAGGAGCAATTCGCGCAGGTGCAGGCTAATCTCTTCCAGCGTGGATCCGGCGACGGGGGCGATAATATCTTCGGCAAGAGCGGCGATGAGCGCCTGCTTATTGGCGATGTGCCAATACAGCGCCCCCGGGGCAACGCCGAGGGAGGAGGCGACGCGGCGCATGGTGACATCGGCAAGCCCATACGTATTCAATAGGGTCGTGGCGGCGTCGATGATGGCCTCGCGATGTAGTTGCACAGTGGAAATTGTACGTGTTTCGCCGCGCTAAGGAATAGCTCACAGGTACTTTTCAGACTGCAATAATGTCCCTTGCAAACTTGCATTGTTAGGATTGCGGGGACATAAGAACCCGTCGTGAGGCGGCTTCGCATTCGAAAGATTGATTCAGGAGCTCTCCCTTGTCCTTTTTGACCCCTGCTAAGAAGTCCCTTTTTGCGGTCGCTATGGTTGCCCCGCTTGCCTTAGCTGCATGCAGCTCAGATGACGAGGACGATTCGACGAAGACCGCGTCGTCTTCGTCCGCCTCCTCGTCTACTGAGACCTCCGCAAAGGAATCGGCGAAGAAGTCTGAGGACAAAGACGCCGACAAGGATAAGAAGGAAAAGGAAGAAAAGGATAAGAAGAAGGCCGCCGAGGACCCTAAGGACAAGGGCGAAGAAGGCGGCAATGAGGGCGCTAATACGAACCCCATGCACAACGGGGACGATCCCTTCGCCAACGCCCAGGACATTAAGCCCATTGAAGGCGGACAAGAAGCCAACGATGGCGATAAGCAGGCCATTGAGCAGCTGGTTCGCGGGCAGCATGAGATTGACAACGTCAAGGAATACTTTGGCTACATGCCAGCCCACGCCTGCCGGGCCGTGCGCGAAGGCGAGTCCGGGGATTTCCAGCAGTACCTCAACTACGTCGATAGCCTGCCCAACCAGTCCTTTTCCGAATACGCAAACTCCATGCGCCAGCAAGGCCAGGGCAATCCCCAGATCAACGAATTTGCCAACCAGCTAGAGGCCATTCCTACCTCCACCAAGCTGGAATCGGTCAATGACGTTGTGGTCAACGGCGATGACGCCTCCGCCACCGTGAGCGTGTCAAACTCGGAAGGTACCGATACCTCCACCGTTCGTTTCCGCCGCGAGGACGGCAACTGGACCTTCTGTAACTAAAGTGTCTTCCCGCCAAGCTCGCTTGCCCCGCACTCTCGGTTTTGGTGCGGGGCTCCTCGCGTGTTCCCTGCTCGTTTTCGGCATCTGCGGCGCGCTCTGGGGTTTTATGCGCCCCACGATGACCGGCCGCGCTGTCGAAGGTGGCGGCTATGCCATTGAAGCGGTGGGCAACGCGCAATTCGTTGCGTTTATGACCTTTGCGCTCGCTACGGGTTTCCTGGGGCTGTGCCTGGGGCTAGCCGCATTTGTCCAGCGCCGCGGGCGCGGTCTCGCGATGTTGCTGTGGGTGGGGGCATGCGCCTTCGCCGGTGCCGTGTCCTTCTACGTCTTTGGCGGCATCACCGCGACGCACCCGCCGGAGAACCCAGGCGATGTCGTGGAGTTTGCGCCGAACTTTTCTCCCGCCGTGGTCTGGGCGGTAGCGCCATTTTTGGCCATGTTTTCCTACTGGTGCACCGCGTTTATTAGCTCCGACGCGGACTGGGAAGTTGTGGGGCGAGAGGCTGCGGATGAGCCGCAACGGGAAGTTACGCCCACTTAACCGGGGAGCTGCCGCAAAATTCCCGCGCGATTTCATCGATAGCGTGCAGGATCGCATCGAGGCTCTGGCTTAAAACCCGCTGCAACTGGTCTTGGCTTAGACCCGCCCCAATAAGCGTCGGCACGTCGACGTGGACGTGGAGGCCGTCGTCGCTGGCGCGGCAGTAGGCCGTGGCACTGTGGCTTATCAAGTTCCAGTCATTGCAGATCAAAAACAAACGGGTGAACTCGTGCCCATCCGCATTGAGAGCCCACCGGCCGGTAATGATGAGGCTTGGCCCAGAGTCGAGGGTGAAGGTGCAGGCGATGGAATTGACCAGGGCAAATAGGCAGATGTCACCATCGCTATGAAAGCGGTCGATGCCTATCTGTGGCAGAGCAGCAGCGAGGAAATCCAAGGTGAACGCGGGCGGCGCGGTGGCATCGTCTGGCGCCAGCAGCAGCTCTGGTTCTTGGGCAAGGGCTGGAAATTCGCGCGTCGCGACGCTCATGAGCACCTCGGCGCCGCGGAGCGCGGCGGGCACAAACGCGGCCAATTGATCGTGGGTTGGTGCCGTCCCGGTGGTGAAGTGGCTCTGCCCACACAGCACCAGCGAGCCCGCCTCGTCATAGTCCAGCAGGGCGGTGGGGTAGAGGCAATCGGCATTCCACGTGGTGATGAAGCGGGACAGCTCGGCGGCATCGCCCAGCGCAACCGCACCCCGCGGAGTGGTGTGCAGGTGGATTACCACACCGTCGGCCTGCGACACAGACACCAAGGTGGAGCCCTCCTGCCCATGGGAGATGACGAGTTCTCCAGTAGGTAGCGCCCAATAGGAAAAATCATTCTCGCGGACGATGGCGCGCAGGTGCCGCTCAAGACTGGTGGATTCAAATTCGATCATCATGCACCGCACACTCGCCCTCGCTGGAATTTGCTTTGAGTCTATCGCCCAAGAGGGTGTTCCCGCGGCGCTTTGGGCGATAGTATATTGGTTTGTCTACAGATATAGCCCACGGTGATCAACCAGAAAGTGAGCCAGGAATGCTTCGAACCATCGATCTCCGCGGTCAACAGCTCCGCCCCGCTACGCTGCGCCGCGTCCTTCCGCGCGGCGGCACCGATGTGAATTCCGTCATGGGGACCGTCGTGCCGATGGTCAATAAGGTGCGCGATGAGGGCGCCCAGGCGGCGCTGGATTATGGGGAGCAATTCGATGAAGTGCGCCCGCCGTCCCTGCGCGTGCCTGAGGCGGAACTGCAGCGGGCCGCCGACGAGCTTGATCCCCTGGTGCGCGCGGCCATCGAGGCCTCCATCGAGCGGGTGCGCCGCGTGCATGCGGACCAAAAGCCGGAGTCGCACACCACGCAGCTGGCCCCCGGCGCCACCGTGACCGAGGTATTCCGCCCCATCGAGCGCGTTGGCCTCTATGTTCCCGGCGGCAAGGCGGTCTACCCGTCCTCTGTCATCATGAATACCGTGCCCGCGCAAGAGGCCGGTGCCTCCAGCCTGGTGGTTGCCTCCCCACCGCAAAAGGAGGACGGCGGCCTGCCGCACCCCACGGTCTTGGCCACGTGCCACATGCTGGGCGTGGAGGAAGTATGGGCCGTCGGCGGGGGCCAGGCGGTAGCTCTTTTGGCCTACGGCGATGCGGACGAAGACGTAGAGCCCGTGGACATGATTACCGGGCCGGGCAATATCTTTGTCGCCGCGGCCAAAAGGGCGGTGCGCGGGGTGGTAGGCACCGACGCGGAGGCCGGCCCGACCGAAATCGCCATCTTGGCGGATGAGACCGCGAACCCCGTCTACGTGGCCTACGATCTCATCTCCCAGGCAGAGCATGATCCGATGGCGGCAAGCGTGTTAATTACGGCATCGGAAAGCGTGGCCCAGCAGGTGCAGCAGGAGGTCGAGCGCCGCTATACGGCAACGGAGAACTCCGCCCGCGCCGCCGAGGCCTTAACCGGCGAGCAATCCGGCATCGTCCTGGTGGATTCTCTGGAGGCGGGCATCGCCGTGGCGAATGCGTATGCCGCCGAGCACCTAGAAATCCACACCGCGGATGCGCGCGCCGTGGCAGAGCGCATCAACCACGCCGGAGCCATTTTCGTCGGCGCGTATTCCCCGGTGCCCTTGGGGGACTATTCGGCCGGTTCCAACCACGTGCTGCCCACCTCGGGCACGGCGCGGTTTTCCGCGGGGCTTTCCACCCACACCTTCCTCCGGCCGGTCAACCTCATCGATTATGACCGCGGCGCCCTGGAAGAAATCGCCCCCAACGTCATCGCCTTTGCCAATGCCGAGCGCCTTCCCGCCCACGGGGAGGCCATCCGCGCCCGATTCGAGGAGAAATAAATGGCCCAGCTACATGACCTACCGCTGCGCGAGGAATTGCGCGGCGAGACCGCCTATGGCGCCCCGCAGCTGCGGGTGGCCTACCAGCTCAATACCAACGAAAATCCTTTCCCGCCTTCGCCCGCGCTTGTCGATGCCCTCGTGGACGAGGTCCGCCGCTGCGCCAGCTCGCTCAACCGCTACCCAGAGCGCGATGCGGTCGAACTGCGCACCGAGCTAGCCCGCTACGTTTCGCAGCAAACCGGCGTGGATGTCACCTACGAGCAGGTCTGGGCCGCCAACGGCTCCAATGAGATCCTGCAGCAGCTGTTGCAGGCCTTCGGCGGGCCCGGGCGCAGCGTGCTGGGATTTACGCCGTCGTATTCCATGCACCCGATCCTGTCTGCCGGTACCCACACCCGGTTTATCGAGTGCCCGCGCGATGAGAACTTCGCCATAGATATGGACCGCGCCCTGGCGGCGGTGGCCGAGCACCAGCCTGACGTCATTTTTGTCACCACTCCGAATAACCCCACCGGTGGGATAACCAGCCTGGAGGATATTGCCGCGCTTATCGATGCCGCCCCCGGCATCGTCATCGTCGACGAAGCCTACGCCGAGTTTTCTTCCTCGCCGTCCGCGACGAGCCTGTTGGAAAAATACCCCACCAAGCTCGTGGTGTCGCGCACGATGTCGAAGGCCTTCGACTTTGCCGGCGGGCGCCTGGGCTACTTCGTGGCGGACCCGGCCTTCGTGGAGGCCATCATGCTGGTGCGCCTGCCATATCACCTCTCCGTCTTATCCCAGGCCGCGGCCACTGTGGCCCTGCGCCACAGCGCAGACACCCTCGCCACCGTGGAAACCATCGCCGCCGAACGTGACATGGTGGCAGGGCGCCTGCGCGAGATGGGTTATACCGTCATGCCGAGCGAATCTAATTTCCTTTTCTTTGGCAATTTTGCGGATCAACACCGCGTGTGGGAGCAGTTCTTGGATGAAGAGGTACTCATCCGCGATGTAGGGATCGACGGGTACTTGCGCGTGACCATCGGCCTGCCAGAAGAAAATGCGGCCTTTCTGGCTGCGGCGGAAAAACTAGCGACTACAGTAGGAGCGGATACTTCAAAGGAGTGATTTATGACAAACCGTGTGGGGCGTGCCCAAAGAGCAACATCGGAATCGGACATCACCGTTTCCATCGACCTTGACGGCACTGGGAAAAGCGACATTTCCACTGGGCTGCCGTTCTTTGACCATATGCTTACCGCATTTGCCACACACGGGCTCTTTGACCTGCAGGTTAAGGCCACCGGTGACGTGGAGGTAGACGCCCACCACACCGTGGAAGATACCGCCATCGTTCTTGGTCAGGCCCTGCGCGAAGCAGTGGGGGATAAGGCCGGGATCCGCCGCTTCGGCTCCCAATTACTACCCATGGATGAGGCGCTGGTAGAGGCGGTCGTGGACTTTTCGGGCCGCGCCTACTTCGTGATGAATGGCGAGCCGGACCACCTGCAGTGGCAGGTCATCGGCGGGCACTATGCCACGGTGATTAACCGCCACTTCTTCGAATCCTTGGCCACCCACGCAGCTATTACCCTGCACGTCAACGTGCGCTACGGCCGCGATCCGCACCACGTGACCGAGGCGGAATACAAGGCGGTAGCCCGCGCGCTGCGCGCTGCCGTGGACCACGATCCGCGCCAGACCGGCATCCCTTCGACGAAGGGAGCCCTGTAGCCCGTGCAGTTTATGATCCTCATCCTGTTTCTGGTGGCAGGCCTCTTGGTAGGAGGGGCCTGGTCCGCGTATCAGCAGGGCTCGAAGTTCTTTACGGTCGTCGCCGCGCTTTTAGCCGTTATCACCGCGGCCGCGGCCATTGCCTGGATGGTTGGAGGCTTTAGTAAATGAGCGAATCTCAAGAGACCAATATTTGGAAGGTGCCCGGCTATACGCCGACGATGGTAGCCATCGCCGCCGCCTTTGGCGCTTGGTCCATCCTGCTTCCCGTGGTGCCGCTGGCCGTCATTGACTCCGGCGGTTCCGCGACCCTGGCGGGTGGATCCACCGGTATCTTCATGGCCTTTACGGTTGCCACGCAGATCATATCGCCGTGGCTGTTGCGCCGCTGGGGCTACAGGCGCGTGATGGCGCTGTCCGCCTTTACCTTGGGCGTGCCGGCCTTCGGCCACCTGTTGGGTACCGAGGCCTGGATCGTCTTGCTATTTTCCGCCATGCGCGGGGTGGGCTTCGGCGCCCTCACCGTGTCCGAATCCGCGCTGATTGCAGAGCTCTCCCCGGTGCGTCTGCTGGGCAAGGCCACCGGCATGATTGGTGTATTTACAGGCTTGGGGCAGATGATCTTCTTGCCGCTCGGCCTGTTCATGGCGGATTCCTTAGGCTACGCCTCGACCTATATCACCGCCGGCCTCATTGGCTTCTTGGGCTTTGCCATGTGCCTGCGCATCCCCAAGATCAAGGTCACCTTGGCCGAGGATAATGATGAAGAAGTCAATATCATTCGGGTTCCTACCTGGAAGCTGGTTGCGGTTCCGGCCTTGGCCTTGACCACCTTCTCCATGAGCTACGGTGCCATTTCCTCGTTCTTGTCCCCTGCGATGCAGGAGCTCGATGCCGCAAGGGGCGCCAGCCTCGCCGGTATCATGCTGTCCATCGTGGGCGGCGCGGCGATGATCTTCCGGTACTTCGCCGGCGTGGTGGCAGACCGCACTGGGGCCCCAGGCAGCCTGTACATTCCAAGCCAGATCATGGCGATCATCGGCGTCGGGACGATTTCGCTGACCCTATTTATGGAAAGCTCCATCTGGTGGCTGGTGCTCGGCGCGGTTCTATTCGGCGGTGCCTTCGGTATCGCGCAAAACGAGGCCTTGCTATCCATGTTTGACCGGCTGCCCCGCGAGCGCGTCTCGGAAGCCTCGGCCATTTGGAATATTTTCTACGATAGCGGCACCGGCTTGGGCTCGACCCTGCTCGGCGCCATGGTGGCGGGCTACGGCTACGACGGTGCCTTTGGGGCGGGGGTTGCGATCCTCATCGCCGGTTTGCTCCTTACCACGGCGGACTTCATCCTGGGCCGGACTCGCGTGAGCGAGACCAACGATATCCGCACCCGTTTGCGTCGAATGCGTAAGGTATAGCCCATGACAAAATCGGTGGTGTTATTGGACTACGGCGCGGGCAATATTCGCTCCGCCCAGCGTGCCCTCGAGCGCGTCGGGGCGGAGGTAACCGTCACGGCGGATCCTTATCAGGCCCTCGAGGCAGACGGGCTGCTGGTTCCCGGCGTGGGCGCGTTCGATGCCTGCATGACAGGGCTTAGGGCAGTGAATGGGCCAAGGGTCATCGGCCAGCGCCTAGCAGGGGAGCGGCCGGTCATGGGCATTTGTGTGGGCATGCAGGTGCTTTTCGATGCCGGCGTCGAGCACGGCATCCACTCCACAGGCTGCGGCGAATGGCCGGGGACGGTCGAGCGCCTGCAATCCGACGTGTTGCCGCATATGGGCTGGAATACCGTCGAGATGCCAGATGGCAGCGCCATGTTTGCCGGGCTTAATGCCGATGAGCGATTTTATTTCGTGCATTCCTACGGCGTTCGCCGCTGGGAATTGGAAACTGTCATTACCCGCCCGCCGCTGGTGAGCTGGTCCACACACGCTGGCGATTCTTTCGTGGCGGCGGTGGAAAATGGCGCGCTGTGGGCCACGCAATTCCACCCCGAAAAATCCGGGGATGCGGGCGCGCAGCTATTGGAAAACTGGATGCACACGCTCTAGGTAGGATGAGACCATGACTTTTACGCTTTTGCCCGCAGTCGATGTCGCCGGCGGCAAGGCCGTGCGTTTGGATCAGGGAGAGGCCGGCACCGAAAAGGTCTACGGTGCCCCGCGGGATGCAGCCCTTGAATGGCAGCGCCAAGGCGCCCAGTGGCTGCACTTTGTTGACCTCGATGCCGCCTTTAATCGCGGTTCCAACCACGAGCAGATGGCGGGGATTACCCAAGAACTCGGCATTAATGTCGAGCTTACCGGTGGCATCCGCGATGATGCCGGGGTAGAGCGCGCGCTGGCTACCGGCGCGAACCGCATCAATATTGGCACCGCCGCCTTAGAGAACCCAGAGTGGGTAGAAAAGATTCTTGGGCACTATGGCGAAAAGGTCGCCGTGGATTTGGCGGTGCGCTTAGAAGATGGCGAATGGCGCACGAAGGGCAATGGCTGGGTCTCCGATGGCGGGGATCTCTGGGAGGTGCTCGAGCGCCTCGATGCCGCAGGATGCCAACGCTTTGTGGTCACGGATGTGTCCAAGGACGGGACGCTTTCTGGGCCCAATGTGGAATTATTGCGCGAGGTAGCAATGGCAACCGATGCCAAGGTCACCGCCTCCGGTGGCATTTCCTCCCTGGCGGATGTTAGCGAGCTGGCCCGGTATGAAAATGAGGGCATCGATTCGGCGATCATCGGCAAGGCGCTATATGAGGGAAACTTCAGCCTGGAGGAGGCGCTAGCGGCGGTGGCAGAGGTAGAGCCGCTGCCCGCAGAGGTGCCCATCGATCCTTATGACCCCGAGGAAGGGTAATCAATGATGGATCCGCGCGAGTTGGTGGCCTTCGCGGAGGCGGCCGTTGACCAGGTTGAGCCCATCTTTCGATCCGGCATCGGGGCGCCGCCGGCCCACTTTAAAAGCCGGGGCGATTTTGCCACAGAGGTGGACTTGGCCATCGAAAAGCAGCTGCGCGACATACTTCAGCAGATGACCGGCATCCCGGTGTACGGGGAGGAATCCGGCGGTAGCATCCACGACACCGTGTGGGTTGTCGATCCGATTGATGGGACCGCAAATTATTCCGCGGGCAATCCCATGGCCGGTATCTTGGTGGCTTTGGTTCACGAGGGCCAGCCTGTCGCGGCCATCTCGGATTTTCCCCTCTTGGGCAGGCGCTTGGTTGCCAGCGACGGCTCGCCGCTGCGTTCTGCCGGTGGGCCGTCCGGCGGTTTCGGTGGCGGGGAAGAGTCCCCAGAATTCGATGATGCCCGTGGACACGTGGGATGTTTTTCCAACCTTCCCACTGCGGCATTCCACGAGCTGCGCGAATCCGGCTTGCGGCCGCGCATTACGGGCTCGGTGGGGCTAGATAATGCCTTCGTGGCCCAGGGCGTATTTGATGGCGCAGTGAATTTCTCGCCGCACCCGTGGGATAACGCGGCGGGAGCGCTCCTTATCAAGGCCGCTGGGGGCATCATCACGGATCCGGAGGGCAATCCGTGGACCGTGCAGTCGCGGGGTATGGTCTCTGGTACCCCGCAGGTGCACGAGACAATCCTGGAAATCCTATCTCACCACTCAAATTAACCCTGACCGACTTGTGAAGGAGTAAGCCCCGCATGGCTGTAGCCGTACGCATTATCCCGTGCCTTGATGTGGATCAAGGCCGCGTAGTCAAGGGCGTGAATTTTGCGCACCTGCGCGATGCAGGAGACCCCGTGGAATTAGCCGCGCGCTATGAGCAATTGGGCGCAGACGAGTTGACGTTCCTCGATGTATCCGCCTCCAAACACGGCCGGTCCACCATGCTCGATGTGGTACGCCGCACTGCCGATCAAGTCTTTATTCCGCTTACCGTGGGCGGGGGAGTGCGCAGCGTTGACGATGTCCGCGAGCTCCTGCGCACCGGCGCGGATAAGGTATCGGTCAATACCGCCGCGATAGGCAATCCCGTCCTTCTGCGCGAATTGGCAGAAGTCTTTGGTTCGCAATGCATCGTCCTATCAGTCGACGCGCGGCGCACCGACGCGGCGCACGCGCCGTCAGGATTTGAGGTCACGACGCACGGCGGGACGACATCGGCTGGCATCGATGCCGTGGAATGGGCCCGCACCGGCGCAGAGCTAGGTGTGGGGGAGATCCTTTTAAACTCCATGGACGCAGATGGGACGAAGGCCGGATTCGACCTCGAGCTTCTGCGCGCGGTGCGGGAAACGGTAAACATTCCCGTCATCGCCTCCGGCGGGGCAGGCGCGGCAGCTGACTTTCCACCCGCCGTCGAAGCAGGCGCCGATGCCGTGCTGGCAGCGAGCATTTTCCACTTTGGAGAGGTAGAAATTGGCGAGGTCAAAAAGGCGCTGGCAGAGTCCGGATACGAGGTGCGCCGGTGAGCAATCCCGCAGATTATGAGCTAGACCCGCAGGTTGCGGCGCTGCTCAAGCGCAATGAGCAAGGGCTCGTGCCGGCGGTTGCCCAATCCGATTCCGGTGAGGTATTGATGCTTGCCTGGATGGATGACCACGCGCTTGCCCACACGCTGGCGACGCGCAAGGGCACTTATTTCTCGCGCTCGCGCGGCGAGTATTGGATTAAGGGCGAGACCTCCGGACATACGCAGGACGTGCTCGGTGTGCGCCTTGATTGCGATGGCGATACCATCTTGCTGACCGTGCGGCAGCGCGGCGCGGCGTGCCACACTGGAGACCGGACCTGCTTCGATGCGAGAGTTCTTTTAGGGGATGATTCCTGATGACGAGGCGACTTGGCCCGCTCCTTATTGCGGTGGGCACGGCGGTGCTGTGGTTTTCTTCCCGCAGCACCTGGGTAAAAGCGGTCAGCGAGGACGATAAATCGGGCTCGGCAACCAATGAGATCGTGGGTTCCGCGTGGTCCCTAGAGCTGATGGCATTGACGCTGGTCCTCCTGGCCGGGGTGCTCGCTGGCCTGACCCTGCGCCGAATGGGGCGGCGCATCGTGGCCATTGTGTGCGCCCTCGCCGCGGCCGGCGCCGCGTGGAGCCCCATTAGCCTGCTGACCAGCGGTGCTGACGCCCAGCGCGCGCAAAAAATATTGCAGGGCGCGTCCGCGAATGAGAACGCGGTGGATTCTGCCGCAATCTCCGAGTGGGCGACCGTCATCTCGGTGGAGGTCACCAAACTTGGCCCCATCGTGGCCATTATTGGTGCGGCCCTAGCGTTCTTTGGCGCCGTCCTCCTCGCCCAGAACCCAGGCAAGGACAAGGCCAAGGCATCGAGCAAGTACGAAACCCCCGCCGCCCGCCAAGAAAAGCTGGCGGAAGATTTGGAGACCTCATCCGATTCCGGCCGCGTGATGTGGGACGCGCTCGATAGCGATATCGACCCGACCGATGTGGGCCGCAAATAGCCCCGTTCGCGCAGCGCAATTTCCGGAAACGCCTCGCATAGCGTTAATCTAAGTGTGATCTTAATCGCGCTTGGAGGGAGGTGCTCATGCCCACGCCCATAGCCGTCGATCACCTGGTCGCTGGGGTGCTTGAGGATGTCGCCGCGCGCGAAGCACGCGTTTCCTTCCAAGACATCAAGGCGCGCTCGCGGGACATGGAGCCTCCCCGCGATGCCCGCGCGGCGCTTTTAAAACCAGGGTGTTCGGTCATTACGGAGCTGAAGCGCGCCGTTCCTTATACCGGGGAAATTGCCCACGTGGGCTCGGCCGAGCAGATGGCCGAATGGGCGCGCACCTTTGAAAACTGCGGCGTGCATCTGATGGCCTGCCAAACGGATACGCGGCGCTTTAACGGTTCGCTTGAGGATATGGCGGCCGCGCGCGCTGCTATCGATATCCCGATGATGGCGCGCGACCTCATCGTGGATCCGTACCAGATTCATGAGGCTCGCTGTTTTGGCGCCGATGCAATCCCGCTGCAGGTCGAGCTTTTAGAACAAGCTCGATTGGAAGCCCTTTTGGACCGGGCGGAATCATTAGGGATGACCGCCATCGTGGAGGTGCGAACCTGCGGGGAGGTCAACCGCGCCATTAAGGCCGGCAGCAGTGTCATCGCGATCAATGCGTGGTCCCTTGCCTCTGATGAGATCAACCGGGAGGCCTTCAACGATATCGCCCCGGGGCTGCCGGAATCGCTCCTGCGCATCGCCGTGGGCGGGGTAAATAACGCCCGCAACCTTTTCCACTATGCCTCCCGCGGGGCAGATGCAGTATTGGTCGGTGAATCCGTGATGGCGGCCCAGGATCCAACCGCCTTAGCACGCTCCCTGGTGGCCGCGGGCCAGCACCCGGCGTGTCCGTCGCGTAAAAGTTCCTAGGAAAAGTGACCCCAAACTAGCTCACGGGCACGCCGATAAGGCACACTATCTACGTGCATACTCAGAATCTTGCAAATATCCCCTCCCCGCCGCAGGGCGTGGTGTGGCATCTTGGCTCCATTCCAATCCATGCGTATGCGCTGTGCATCATCGCCGGCATCCTCGTGGGCATGTGGATGACGCTGCGGCGATACACAGCCCGGGGCGGCAATCCCGATACCGTGTGGGATGCGACCATCGTCGTCATCCCCGCTGGCATCGTGGGCGGGCGGCTCTATCACGTCATCACGGATAATCAGAAGTACTTCTGTGAGACCTGCGACCCAGTCGACGCCTTCAAGGTCACCAATGGTGGCCTTGGCATCTGGGGTGCGGTGGCCTTAAGCGCCGTAGCGCTCTGGGTAATGTTTCGAATCAAAAAGATCCCGCTTGCACCATTCGCGGACGCGGTAGCGCCTGGCCTCATCCTTGCCCAGGGCATCGGCCGGTTGGGCAACTGGTTCAATCAGGAGCTCTACGGCCGGCCGACCGACGTTCCGTGGGCGCTGGATATTTACTACCGCGTCGATGAGGCGGGGGAGTACGCCCCAGTTTCCGGGCATTCTACCGGCGAGGTCATCGCTTCGGTGCACCCGACGTTTTTGTATGAGCTCATTTGGAACGTGCTGGTGTGCCTGTTCCTTCTGTGGGCGCACAAGGCATGGAAGCTGGGGCGCGGACGGGTATTCGCCCTCTACGTCGTGGGCTACACTCTGGGCCGCTTCTTTATCGAAGGCATGCGCTCTGATGAGGCCACCGAAATCTTCGGCGTCCGCGTAAACCTCATTGTTTCCGCCGTTGTCTTTATCGCAGGTCTCATCGTCTTTTTCTTACTGGACAGGCAACGCAAGGGCCCCGAAACGCCAGAGGAAGTTGACCCGCGATACTACCGCGAGCAGGCGGAAAACGGCGGCGAGGGCGACGAGAAACGCGTGGCAGCCACGCATGCTAACGGCACCTCGGGCATTGCTACCGGCCGGAAATGACCGGTTATGTGTGATCGTGTCCGATTGCCGTAGTTAAGGCGCCAAAAAATTGTGGCCTGTCGGCGCGCGAGGGAGTAGGTTGGGGGTTGTTCAATTTCCCCGATGGAATAGGCCAATAATGCTGGATAGAAGAACCAAAATTGTCTGTACTCTCGGCCCCGCGGTAGCTAGTGGGGACGGAATTTTGCGCCTTGTAGAAGACGGCATGAACGTCGCGCGCCTCAATATGTCGCACGGCGAGCATGCGGACCACGAGGCCAATTACAAGTGGGTCCGCGAAGCCACCGAAAAGACCGGCCGGAACGTAGGTATCCTGGCCGATCTTCAGGGCCCCAAGATCCGCCTCGGCCGGTTTAAGAATGGCGAAGAGCAGTGGGATAACGGCGAGATCGTCCGCATCACCGTGGACGATGTCGAAGGCACCCACGACCGCGTATCCACCACCTACAAGGGCTTGGCACAAGATGCGAAGCCGGGCGATCGCTTGCTTATCGATGACGGCAAGGTCGCCGTCGTCTGCAAGGAAGTAGACGGCAATGACGTGGTGTGCGAGGTTACCGAGGGCGGCCCCGTATCCAATAACAAGGGCGTGTCCCTGCCCGGCATGAGCATTTCTGTGCCAGCCCTGTCTGAGAAGGACATCGAGGATCTACGCTTTGCCCTGCAGCTCGGCGTGGACTACATCGCGCTGTCCTTCGTGCGTTCGCCTGCCGATGTCGACAAGGTCCACGAGATCATGGACGAGGAAGGCCGCCGCGTGCCGGTCATCGCCAAGCTGGAAAAGCCCGAGGCTGTCGATGCCCTCGAGTCCATCATCTTGGCCTTCGATGCCGTGATGATTGCCCGCGGTGACTTGGGCGTTGAGGTTCCGCTGGAAGAGGTGCCACTCTTTCAGAAGCGCGCTATCCAGATTTCCCGCGAGAACGCCAAGCCGGTCATCGTGGCCACCCAGATGCTGGATTCCATGATTGAAAACTCCCGCCCCACCCGCGCGGAGGCTTCCGACGTGGCCAACGCCGTGCTCGACGGCGCCGATGCGGTGATGCTCTCTGGCGAGACCTCCGTGGGCGCGGATCCGCACAACGTGGTGCGGACCATGTCGCGCATCGTCAAGCGCTCCGAGACTGATGGCCAGGTCCCGCCGCTGGCGCACGTCCCGCGCACCAAGCGCGGCGTGATGTCCTATTCCGCCCGCGATATTGCAGAGCGCCTGAACGCGAAGGCTATCGTTGCCTTCACCTCCTCTGGTGATACCGCAAAGCGCGTCGCCCGCCTGCACTCTGACCTGCCGCTTTTGGTATTCACCCCGGACCAGGACGTGCGCGCCCAGCTGGCGCTGACCTGGGGTGCAGAGACCTTCTTGAGCCCCGACGTCAAGTCCACGGATGAGATGATGGAGGCCATCGATAAGTACCTGCTGGACTTGGACGAGTACGACGAGAATGACTTGGTCGTCGTTGTTGCAGGTACCCCTCCGGGAATCTCCGGCAATACCAACATGATTCAGTGCCACCTTTTGGGAGAGACCATCAAGGACTAGCGCACTGAAAAGCCGCCGCGCCCCACACTCCATTGAGAGAGTGGACGCGGCGGATTATTTTTATGCCAGCAGGAGCCGGAGTTAAACGCCCAGGTACGCCAGCACCGCCGCATGGGCGGCTTGGGTGGAGGCCTTGACCGTCGGCTCATAATCCGGCAGGAAGTTGGCCTGGTGGTTGACCGGGGGATCGGCCAGCTCCGCTTCCGGGGTGCACCCTACGTGCCAAAAGACGTACGGTACGCCCCACGCCTGCGGCAGGTAACAGAAGTCTTCGGAAGCGGTCGAGGGGGAGGCGGTAACGGATGCTTCACCGAAGGTGGCCGTAAAGGCCTCGTCGATGGGCGAATACGCGGCGGCGTCATTATCGGTGACCTCGCCGTGCGCGTAGTACTCAAAGGTGGGGTCTTTTTCGCAGCCGGAGGCCATGCACTCGGCTTTTACCATGCGCTCCAAGGAGGCATAGACCTTTTCCGCCAGGGTTGGATCATAAAAGCGGGTATTGAGCACGAGCTCAGCGGAATCCGGGATGATGTTGTTTTTATCGCCGGAGTGCAGCTCGCCCACGGAGATGACGAAGAACTCGTGCGGGGCCACCTCGCGGCCCACGATGGCCTGGAGCCGGGTAACGATCATCGCCGCGGTATAGGTCGGGTCGATGGAGTTATGCGGCATGGAGGCGTGGGCGGATTTACCAAAGATGCGGATGCGTAGGGAATCGCAGCCGGCCATGATGGGGCCGGCGGTGTGGCGGACGGTGCCGGCGCGGCCGGGCATGATGTGCTGGCCTAAGCAAATATCGGGGCGTGGCACGCGCTCGGTGAGGTTATCGGCGATCATGTATTTCGCGCCCATGGATGATTCCTCCGCCGGCTGGAACAGGGCGAGGAAGGTGCCGGACCAGGTATCGCGGGAGGCATCGAGAAGCGCACAGGCACCGAGTAGGGCCGTGGTGTGCATGTCGTGCCCGCAGGCGTGCATGTAGTCATTGGTCGAGGAATACTCCGCGCCGGTGGCCTCCTTGACCGGCAGGGCATCAAAATCGGCGCGCATGAGGGCGGTGGGGCCATCGCCATTGCGGAAAATGGCGACCATGCCGTGCCCGCCAATGTTTTCTTCTACTTCGCAGTCGAATTCGGCCAACTTGGCGCGGATGCGCGCCGCGGTGCGTTCCTCCTCGTGGGAAAGCTCGGGGTGGCGGTGCAGATCTTCGTAAAAATCCCGCTGCCACGCCAGGTCAGTATCCGCAGAGTGGACCACGGAAGCGATGTTTGTGGAATAAGACATAGTTTTCATCCCTTTGGTTAGGGTAGGGTCAGCTATATGCCGACTATTCAATTCGATGTATTGGTTCCAGATGAGCAAGCGGACCGCGTGGAGGAGATTTTTACCACTGCTACCGATAAGCTGGTAGCGGACGGATCGCTTACCTCCGCCGAGGTTACTCGCCCGGCAGATCCCCAGTTCCCTGAGGGCTTGGAGGAACAACTGCAGCAAAATTACCGCGATGAACACGAAGAGCGCGACTTAGAAGGTGCGCACGCCCACCGCTATAACATCGTGGTGGCGGGAGCGACCGGCTCCGTGAACCAGCTGGCCATGGTGCTGTCGCGTTTGCTCACGCCGCACGCCGTATTGCCCAAGGATCACGTGCTGCTGGAAGATGAATTGGCACATGAGCGCCCGGCCATCTTTCCGTGGACGGTCGAGATTCGCCCTTAGCCCAGCTGCTTGACGATGTCCCTGGCAGCCCTAGCCAGCTGCTCCGGCATCCCACCTTCTTGATCTAGCTCTGCGGTGACGTGCTTGGTGCCCTGGTTGATGGCCCCGGCAACGATGCCGACGGGGGTAGAGGACTCCGCCGCAAGGTCCGCGACGGTGCCGACGACCTTGCCGGTTAAGGATTGCTCATCAAAGGCGCCTTCGCCGGTGATGACGAGGTCCGCCTGAGAAATGGCATCCGCGAGACCAAGGGCCTTCGCCACGTGGGCCCCGCCAGAGACGACGCGGGCGTGCTCATCGGTGCCCCACAGGGTGCGCGAAAGCCAGGTAAGCCCGATGGGGATGCCACCGGCAGCACCGGTAAATTCCGTTTCCGGATCCGTGCCGGTGACCTTGCACAATTGGAGCAGTGCCCCGGCAAGCAGGGCTATTTGTTCGCCCTCTGCGCCTTTTTGTGGCCCGTACATGGTGGCAGCCTGCATGGCCTTAGCCCGGGTATCGGCCAGGAGTGTGAAATCAACCATGCCCGCTTTGATGTTTAATTGCGCGGTATCGATGGAATCGAGCTGCACTAGCGGGGCGCCGCCCTTGGGCAGGGCATAGCCGCGTGCATCGTGGGCGGCAGCGCCGAGGGCAGCAAGGATTCCCGTGCCACCGTCGATGCTGGCCGTGCCACCGAGGCCGAGCACGATGGAGGTGGCGCCGCGGGATTGGGCATCGGCAAGCAGCACGCCCGTGCCATAAGAATCCGCGTGGAGGGGATCGAGCGCGTCGCGGACCGCGGGCAGCCCCGTGGCGGCGGCGACGTCGATGAAGGCCGTGTGCCCAGCGAGGAAATACTGCGCCTCGGTCAAGCGCCCCACCGCATCCGTTGTGGGTAGGGTAATGGTCTGGGTTTCTTGCCCGCCCGCCGCGGCGGCCTGGGCCAGCACTTGGGCGGTGCCTTCCCCGCCATCGGCCATCGGCAAGGTGGTGACGGTGGCGTTGGGGTAGTGCTGGCGGATTCCGTTGGCGATTCCGGCTGCGGCTTCCGTGGCGGAAGCGGTACCTTTAAAAGAGTCTGGCGCGACAACAATATGCATGCCCGCGATTATAAAGCCCGCGACCCGTTCGGCGGCTTTCCGCTAGGAATCCGAACGTTCTACAGAAAATATTTACCTTTATCGTCGCAGGTAAAAGCTGGTAAGTGGGGGAGTGAGAAATAATTGTACTTGCATTATCGGTAGATTGATAGGAAACTGGTTTCTGCTAGTCAAACTCCACGAGAATGGGATTTATACACTATGTCTGTTGATAGTCAGATTTCTGAGTACTACGACAAGCTACTCAAGCGCAACGCCGGTGAACCGGAATTCCACCAGGCAGTGTCCGAGGTGCTGGATTCCCTCAAGATCGTCCTGGATAAGGACCCACACTACGCAGACTACGGTCTGGTTGAGCGCCTGTGCGAGCCGGAGCGCCAGCTCATCTTCCGCGTCCCATGGGTTGATGACAACGGCGAGGTGCAGGTCAACCGCGGCTTCCGTGTGCAGTTCAACTCCGCGCTCGGCCCGTACAAGGGTGGTCTGCGTTTCCACCCCTCGGTAAACCTGGGCATTATTAAGTTCTTGGGCTTCGAGCAGATCTTTAAAAACTCCCTGACCGGCCTGCCCATCGGTGGCGGCAAGGGTGGCTCCGACTTTGACCCGAAGGGCAAGTCTGAGCAGGAAGTTATGCGCTTCTGCCAGTCCTTTATGACCGAGCTGCACCGCCACATCGGCGAGTACCGCGACGTTCCTGCCGGCGATATCGGCGTTGGCGGCCGCGAAATCGGCTTCCTCTTCGGCCAATTCCGCCGCCTGACCACCCAGCACGAGTCCGGCGTCCTGACCGGTAAGGGCTTGACCTGGGGCGGTTCCTTGGTGCGTACCGAGGCCACCGGTTTCGGTGCCGTCTACATCACCGAAGAAATGATGAAGACCCACGGCGAGTCCTTCGATGGCGCCAAGGTCATCGTCTCCGGCTCCGGTAACGTGGCCATCTACGCCGCCGCAAAGGCACAGGAACTGGGTGCTACCGTCGTCGCAATGTCTGACTCCTCCGGCTACATCACCACCCCGAATGGCGTGGACGTTGACCTGCTTCGCGATGTCAAGGAAGTCCGCCGTGAGCGCATCTCCACCTACGCCAAGGAAGCTGGCAACGGCGTGGAGTTCCACGAGGGTGGCAATATCTGGGACGTCCAGGCTGATGTTGCACTGCCGTGTGCGACCCAGAACGAGCTCGACGGCGAGTCCGCGAAGAAACTTGTCGAGGGTGGCGTTCGCTACGTTGCAGAGGGCGCCAACATGCCGTCAACCCCGGATGCGGTGCACGTATTCCAGGACTCCAAGATCAACTTCGCGCCCGGCAAGGCTGCTAACGCCGGTGGCGTGGCAACCTCCGCACTGGAGATGCAGCAGAACGCATCCCGCGACTCTTGGTCCTTCGAATACACCGATGACCGCCTGCGCGGCATCATGAGCAACATCTTCAAGAACATCGACAACACGGCCAAGGAATACGACCGTGAAGGCGACTACGTGGCTGGCTCCAATATCGCCGGCTTCAAGAAGGTGGCTGACGCCATGCTGGCACAGGGTGTTATCTAAACTCCCATAACCAACGGCTCCCCATTTCTCCGCATGCGCGGGGAGGTGGGGAGTTTCTGCATTGCTGCGAAAGGGCGGATTCTAGGGGTCGTTGCAACGATGACGGTTACTTTGGTTTGATACTACCGGTTTGTGTCAGGGCGTTGGTCATGACTTCGGCTGGGGTGCGCCAGTTGAGTGCTTTGCGTGGTTTGTGGTTGTGAATGTTGGCGATCATCTCCAGGTCCTCGGCGCTGTAGATGGACAGGTCACTGTTTTTGGGAAGGTTTCTCCTGAGCCTGCCGTTGGTGTTTTCGTTGCTGCCTCTCTCCCACGGCGATCCTGGATGGCAGAAGTAGATGGGAATGTCAGTGGCCATGGTAAAGGCTTTATGGCCAGCCATTTCACTTCCTTGGTCCCAGGTAATTGATGACCAGATAGCTTTATCGATTCCAGCAACAGCCTTGTGCAGGGCTGTGAATACTTCTTTGCTGGTATGCCTTCCTGGCAGGTGGCCAAGGACAACAAATCGGCTAACGCGTTCTACTAACGTGATCACCGCTGATTGGTTATTTTTACCAAGGATGAGGTCGCCTTCCCAGTGGCCTGGCAAAATACGTTCAGTAACCTCTTCTGGCCGGTCGTCGATGAGGATCATGTCGTCAACGAAGCGTTGCTGGGCCGGTGTGGTGGTGCGTGTTTGGCGTTTCTTGCGTTTCTTTCTGCCGGTAGGCAAGTCCAGGCCGAGGTCTTTGAGTCTTCCTTTGGACTGTAGATAAAAGGCGTCATAAATCGTTTCGTGACTAATGCGCATGTCCTTATCAGTGGGGTAGTCGATGGGCAGGCGATTGGAAATCTCCTCCGGTGACCATTGTGCCCGCAATTGTGTGCATACATAGTCCCATAACCTTTTGTTGGCTAGCAGTTTCGGTATTTTCGGCCGCAGCCTACGCGCACAAGCCTTTAACTGGGCGGTCTCCGCACGGTACGGGCCTTCAGCGCTGTGGTTTCTGCGTACTTCACGCTGAATTGACGAAGCACTTCGCCCTAAACGGCGCCCGATTTCCCGCAGCGGCACATGCTCACGAAGAAGGTCGGCGATAATAACGCGTTCTTCAAAGCAAATATAGCGATCACTGATGCGTTTATACGGATCCACACCGACAGGCAAGGCAGGGGGCCGAAGCCGTCCAGATTCGATGACGTCATGGCGTTGGCGCAGCGCTTTCATGAGTCTTTTATACGTGGTGGCATCCTCGCCGACAGGTATGAACTCTTTACGTGGCCCTCCGGATTTGATGAGACCTTTTTCGAAGTCTAAAGACAATCGACGATCAATTCCTACTGCAGTCCCAGCATCACAAACAGGCAAGCTCGCCAACCGAAGGCGTAAGTATTCCACCCTTAACTGTGTTTGGCGGACTTTCCGGGCATACCTCGTTAGCCGGATATGGCACCCAGCTTCTGTAGCAACGGCATACGCAGCGGTGGGATGCATCCCACATGTTTTGGCGGCTTGGTGTACCGAAAGTCCGTCTTTAACTAGTTCTACAAGCTGTAAAGCCTGGCTACCGCGACGATCAACTCGTTTGGCTTTATGTATGACTGGCAATCCATGAGCATGACAAAAATTCAAAGCATGCGCGTAATGACAGCCAAGCTCACCAGCAGCCGAACGAACACTACGCCCACTGCCAACCAAGGCGACCAAGCCACGACGATCCGACTCAGACAACGAATGAAACGGGCCAACAACTCCAGGCACAACAACACCCTCCTAAGGGAAAGTGTTGCAACGACCCTCTGAACTCAAGAAGCACCGCGGCCGCATGCACCTGTGCCGCGGGTATCTGGAGGAAAATGGGTTAATCGCACACGGGGTGCGAATCGAACTCGGAGAGCATTAGCCCTCGTTGCACCGGCCTGAGGATTCAAGGCGCGCCCTCCACACAATGCGGGGTGCTGCGTTGTAGAATTCCCAGCATGTACCGTGTCTTTGAATCCCTTGATGAATTAGTTCAGCATTTGGAGCAGGCTTCTGGCTTTCCCATGACCTCCAATTGCTTGGTCCCCCGCCATGAGATGCTGGCGCTTCTCGATGACCTGCGCAATGCGCTGCCCGTAGAAATCGACGATGCGCAGGACGTTTTAGACAAGCAAGACGAGATTATCCGCGGCGCCGAAGAGCGTGCGGATAACACCATTAATGAGGCGAATGCGCAGGCCACCGATATGGTCAACCAGGCGCGCCAAGAGGCCGATACCACGATCGCGCAAGCAGAAGAACATGCCCAGCGGCTGATGGCAGATGCCGAGGCGCGCGCCCAGTCCACCGTTGAGCAAGCCCGCGCAGATTCAGACCGCACCATTGCTCAGGCCAACGAGGAATACGAGCGCTCGGTGGCCGAGGGCCGCCAGGAACAAGAGCGTTTGGTTTCCGAATCTGAAGTTGTTCGCCGCGCCAACGAAGAAGCCAACCGGATCGTGGAGACCGCATACACCGAATCCAACCGGCTGCGCACGGAGTGCGATGACTTTGTAGATAGCAAGCTCAGCGAATTTGAAAGCTCCCTCAGCGGCCTCTTGCGCACCGTTAATTCCGATCGCTCCGCCTTGCGCGGTGGGGCCGGCGTGCGCTCTCGCGGCGGCGACTACCTGCCGTCCACCAACGCT
Source organism: Corynebacterium sp. LaCa_23 (assembly GCF_058182375.1). Taxonomy (NCBI): domain Bacteria; kingdom Bacillati; phylum Actinomycetota; class Actinomycetes; order Mycobacteriales; family Corynebacteriaceae; genus Corynebacterium; species Corynebacterium sp. LaCa_23. The sequence continues at coordinate 1,646,934 of NZ_CP190825.1, read as the reverse complement.
GGTTCCTCTCGCGGTGGTGCTAGCGCCCCGCGCTATGGCGACGATGACGGTTACGAGCGCCGTTATACCGAGCGCTAAACGCTTAAACTACAAGGCACGACGCTTAAAAAGTCCTGCTGCACGGGGTACATCGCGAAAATCGCGGCACCGTGTAGCAGGACTTATTGTGCCTGTGGGAGTCTAGACCGAGCTGGGCGAGTTGGAGTGGTGCGGCGTGGGGGAGGAGGGGGCATCGGCAAGCGAGGCATCAGCAGTATTCGTAGCGGGGTGTGGGCGCTGGCTCTGGACCGCCACGAAGGCCACGATTCCCGCGCTGACCAGGCCGGGGAAGAGGAAGGTGACCAAGGCCGTGGTGAAGTAGGACGAGAGCGAGGTCATCGAGCCGCTCATAAAGTCTTGGGGGAAGAACATCGCGCTGAGGCTAATGACCGCGCCCGCGGTCAGGAACATGGCGCCGACGCTAAGCAGTGCGCAGGCAAGGGCTTCGCGCGAAAGCCACGTGATGGCGGCGGCGCTGGCGGAAAATACTAGGGCACCGGTAAGTACTGTGAGGTCGAGTCCGGAAGGGATGACCAAAATCGCGCCGGCGATAAGCCCCGCGCACAAGCTGAGGATGAGGGCGGAGGAAAGGCGCAGGCCCCTGTCGCCGTAGATGCCAGAGTGGTCGGCCTTGGGCAGGCGATGGAGGACTGTCCCAGAGATGACCAAGAAGGTGGCGGGAAGGCAGCACAACACTCCGAATCTAGGAGCGATAGCGCTCAAATCTCCTGAGGTCGCGGCCAAGTGGTAAGTCATGCCTTTAGGCTAAGGCGGCTGCGGCCTGCAGGAAAGGGAAAACCGGCAAGCCATAGCGCTTTATGCCCAAACCTTCAGTTTCTTGCCAGAAAAAGCGGCCGTGCCAGCAACTACGCGGAGTTTGCGAGGCAGGGTAGACTACCAACTGTTATGACATCTCCATTGAAGTTCGATGTGGGCGAATTATTAAACGCCCAAGGCGCTGACGCAATGCCGGAACAACGCACCCAGACGGGACCTGCACCGGAAAGGATTGGCGTGGAAATGATCGCCATCCCTAAGGGTGAAGATCTCACCGTTGCCGCGATCCTAACCCCCCTGGGGTCAGGCGTTCTGGTTGATGCGGATATCTCGGGCGTTCTCACGGGCGAGTGTGCGCGCTGCTTAAAAGAGCTCCACCCACAGCTGGATTTGCACGTGACCCAGGTCTTTGCCGCCGATGAATCTTTTGTCAGCGGCGATGACGCCGATTCTGATGATGCCGGTTCGGGCGATGAAATCCCGGAAATCGAAGACGATGAGCTGGATCTGCTCCAGGCGGTCATCGATGAAGCAGGCCTGAACCTCCCGTTCGCCCCCGTCTGCGAAGACGGTTGCGATATTCAGACCCCAGAGGGTGTGACCACCGGAATTTCTGGGGAAGAAGAGGAAGAGGAGAAGGTAGACCCGCGCTGGGCAGGTCTGGAGAAGTTCCTATGAGCCGCAAGAAGAAGCTAACCGGGCACGAGGCATGGGAGGCCGCCTTTGCGGCGGTGGACCACAGCCCGCTCTTGGAATCGCTCGGCGTTGCCTTGGAGCCGGAAAACCTGCGCTTGGCGCTTACGCACCGTTCCTTTGCCAATGAAAACGGGCACCTGCCCAATAATGAGCGCCTCGAGTTCTTGGGCGATGCCGTCTTGGGGCTCTCGGTGGCCGCGAAGCTATACGTGACGTATCCATCGCGCCCGGAATCCGATATCTCTAAGATGCGCGCGTCCATTGTCTCGCGCTATGGGCTTTCCGATATCGCGCGTGAGATTAACCTGGGCCCGCATATCTTATTGGGCAAGGGCGAGCAGTCCACCGGTGGGCGCGATAAGGATTCCATCCTTGCGGATACCACCGAGGCGATTTTCGGCGCCATTTACCGCGAGCACGGCTTTGAAACCGCCCGCGATGTCATCCTGCGCCTCTTCGCGGAAAAGATCGATAATGCCTCCGTTAGTGGCCGCCACTTGGACTGGAAGACCACCTTGCAAGAGCTGTGCGCTGAGCTAAAGGCACCGATGCCGGTCTATTCGGCTACCGCCACCGGCCCAGAACACGATCAAACCTTCAGCGCGGTTGCCACCGTCGCTGGGCTGAGCGTGGGAAATGGGCAGGGGCACAATAAGAAATTAGCGGAGCAGCAGGCCGCGCAAGAGGCATGCCAAACCCTGCGCGAAACCCCGTTGCTGGTGCAAGGGACCGCTCATAAAGAAGGCTAAATAATGCCAGAACTGCCCGAAGTGGAATCGGTGCGCCGCGGGGTGGAAACCTACGTCGTGGGTAAAGAAATTACATCGGTAGACATTGCGCACCCGCGGGCGAACCGCGGCCAAGATGAACCCCTGGCGGGTCTTGTCGTGGGCAAGGAAATCGCCGCGGTGGCCCGCCGCGGCAAATTCATGTGGCTGGAATTCGTGGGGGAGGACCCGATGGATAGCCACCGCGACGTGCTTTTTATTCACTTAGGCATGTCGGGGCAGCTGCGCATCGGCCACACTGATTCGCCGCACCGCCGCATCACGGTAGTACTTAGCGATGCCACCGAGCTGCACTTCGTGGATCAGCGCACCTTTGGGTACTGGCTGTATGCGCCCTGGTCCACGATCTCGCATATTGGTTTAGATCCCCTGGAACCCGATTTTGATATCGCCAGCGCCGCGCGCCGCCTGCGGAAGAAGAAAACCGCGGTAAAGACGGCGCTATTGGATCAAACGCTGGTATCTGGAATTGGCAATATCTACGCCGATGAAGCGCTGTGGGCGGCGCGCATTTCACCGCGCAAGAAGGCTTCGGCGCTGCGGCAGAAAGATGCCGTGGCGCTATTGAGCGCGGCACAGACCGTGATGTCTGCCGCCCTCAAAGCGGGGGGAACGAGCTTTGATTCTTTGTACGTCAACGTCAACGGTGAATCCGGCTATTTTGCGCGCTCGCTTGCGGCCTATGGCCGTGTTGGCCAGCCATGTTCCCGTTGCGGCACGCCCATAAAGCGGTGCGTTTTAGGGGGCCGCTCGAGCCATTATTGCCCCCACTGCCAATAGGGCTTTACCAGTGAGGTTCACGTTGTGCACCTTCAGGCAGTAAATTAATCCGCATGGAATTTCTCGAAAATGTCGTCACGACATTTAACGATGGCGTGTGGACATACATCCTGCCCTGGCTGCTCATTGGAGCGGGCCTTCTATTCGGTGCGCGCACCGCAGTGGTGCAGATCCGTAAGGTGCCCGATATGCTGCGCGCTGTGGTCGAGCGCCCCAAAACCGACGATGAGGATGAGGGCGCAGGAAGCGGGGGAATCTCCGCATTTAAGGCATTTACCATATCTGCTGCCTCGCGCGTGGGCACCGGCAACGTGGCTGGCGTCGCGGTGGCCATTTCGCTGGGCGGTCCTGGTGCCGTCTTCTGGATGTGGATCATCGCCCTCCTCGGCGGCGCTACCGCCTTTGTGGAATCCACCTTGGCGCAGCTGTGGAAGGTCCGCAATGGCGATACGTACCGCGGCGGGCCGGCCTACTACATGAAGCGCGGGCTGGGCTGGGGCCCGCTCGGCGTTTTATTCTCTATCGCCATCGTCTTTACCTTCGGCTTGGTCTATAACTCCTTCCAGACCAACGCCATCGCTGAGGCCGTGGCCTTTTCCTTCGGCCGCGAAGACGATGCCACCTTTGGCTCCATCATTGGCATCATCATCGCGATTGCCGCGGGCCTCATCATTTTTGGCGGCGTAAAGCGCATTGCCAATATCACCCAGGTGGTCGTTCCGTTTATGGCCCTGGCGTACCTGCTCATCGGCGGCTTCGTGGTCATTACGAACTTTGACAAGGTCCCGGGCATGCTGGGCGATATCATCGGCCACGCGCTCGGCTTTAAGGAAATCGCCGGCGCGGGCATCGGCGCCGCGATGATGAAGGGCATCCAGCGCGGCCTGTTTTCCAATGAGGCCGGCGAGGGGTCTGCCCCTAACGCCGCGGCTACCGCCACCGTCTCCCACCCGGTAAAGCAGGGCTTGGTGCAGACCTTGGGCGTGTACTTCGACACCATCGTGGTCTGTACCATTACCGCCTTCCTGATCCTGCTCGGCCCGGAAGTTGCCTACGGCGAAGAGGCCGAGGGCGTTTCCCTTACCCAGGCGGCCTTGTCCGCCGAGGTTGGCCACTGGGGCATTCACTTCGTCAGCTTCATCTTGTTCTTCCTGGCCTTTTCTTCCATCTTGGGCAATTACTACTTGGCAGAAGCCAACCTGGAATACCTCACCACCAATAAAACGGTGCTGAATATCTTCCGCCTCGTGGTGCTGTTCTTCGTCTGGTTCGGCGCAGTCGGATCCCTGCCATTGGTCTTCGCCCTGGCAGATACCGGTGCGGCGACGATGGTGATTCTGAATATCATCGCCATTGTTCCGCTATCCGGCGTGGCCATTCAATTGTTAAAGAACTTCAACGAGCAGCGCAGTAAGGGCATCGATCCGGTCTTCCACCGCGATATGCTTCCCGATGTCCCCGGTGTGGAGTGCTGGGACGGTTCTGACCCCGTGACCCGCCGCAGCGATGCGGACCGCAAAATCTTGCGCGATCGCGGCGAGGCCGATCGCTACTAATAAGGAAGGTGCAGTGACATGGAAAGAATGACGGCTTTTGTGCACGGTACCGTGCAGGGTGTGGGCTTTCGCTGGTGGACGCGGTCGCGCGCACTGGAATTAGGCCTTTCTGGGCATGCGACCAACCTGGCAGACGGCCGCGTGCAGGTTGTTGCTGAGGGCCCGCGCAAAGACTGCGAGAAGCTCTTGGAACTATTGCAGGAGCAACCGAGCACTACCCGCCGCCCCGGAAGCGTCGATCTCGTGGTCGAGCAGTGGGCGGACGCAAAGGGCGAAAGCGGCTTTGTTGAGCGCTAATAGCCAACCCAATGCTTGCTGCAGCTCGTGTCTTAAAGGCTTGCTACACTATCCCAAATGCACCTGAAATCGCTGACGCTCAAAGGCTTTAAGTCATTCGCGTCGGCGACGTCTCTCAAATTTGAGCCGGGCATCTGCGCCGTCGTCGGCCCGAATGGTTCCGGTAAGTCCAACGTGGTCGATGCCCTTGCGTGGGTCATGGGAGAAGCCAGCGCGAAAACCCTGCGCGGCGGCAAGATGCAAGACGTCATCTTCGCCGGTGCGGGCGACCGCAAGCAATTGGGCAGGGCCGAGGTTACGCTCACCATCGATAATGCCGATGGTGCCCTGCCCATCGAGTACTCCGAGGTATCCGTTACCCGCCGCATGTTCCGCGATGGCGCGAGCGAATACGAAATCAACGGGGCAAAGGCCCGGTTGATGGATATCCAGGAGCTGCTTTCTGATTCCGGCATTGGCCGGGAAATGCACATCATCGTGGGGCAGGGCAAGCTTTCTGAAATCCTGGAATCGCGCCCCGAGGATCGCCGCTCCTATATCGAGGAAGCCGCAGGTGTCCTCAAACACCGCCGCCGCAAAGAAAAGGCCCAGCGCAAGCTGACGGGCATGCAGGCCAATTTGGACCGCCTGCAGGATTTGACCGATGAGCTGGGAAAACAGCTCAAGCCCTTGGCGCGGCAGGCAGAAGCCGCCCAGCGCGCGGCAACAGTGCAGGCGGATGTGCGCGATGCGCGCCTGCGCCTGGCCGGAGATCGCATCGTCGGCCTGCGGCAGAAGCTTTCCGCTGCCGAGCAGACCGCGACGGCCCTATCCACCCAGGTGGAAGAGACCACGGCGCAGCTCGAAGAGGCGACCGAGCACCAAATGGAGCTGGAAACCCAGCTAGAGGAGGTCAATCCGCAAGCGGAAGCCGCCCAAAAACTGTGGTTTGATCTCTCCACCTTGTCCGAGCGCATTGCGGCGACCCAGCGCATCGCGGAGGAGCGGGCGGATAATGCCGGGTCCCAGGTCGCTTATGCCGGCCAGGATCCGGATGATTTAGAGGCCAAGGCGGCGCGCGCGGACGAGGAGCACGAGGAGCTCGTGGTGGCGGCGGAAGAAGCCGCGGAGCGGTTAGAAAGCATCCGGGAGGAAGTGGCGGAGCGTCGGCAAGCATTCGAGGCCGCCGAGCACGAACATATGGCACAGGTGCGTGCCATTGCGGATCGCCGCGAGGGCGTGGTGCGCCTTTTTGCCGCCGAGGAAAAGGCGGCGGGGCAGGTAGCCAGCGCGGAAGAGGAGTTGACGCGGCAGGAAGAGGCCGTGGCTTCGCTGCAGCGCCGCACCCAGAATGCGCAGGCAGAAGCTGCTGAGGTAGCGCAGAAGCTGGATAATTATGCCGCGGAGCGCCAGCCTTTGGAGGAGGCGCATACGCGGGCTGCCAGCGAGTCCGGTGCTGCCGATAAGCGCTTGGATCAGCTCCGCGATGCCCAGCGCGAGCGCGAGCGCAGTGTCTATACGCTGCGGTCCCGCATCGATACGCTGTCTCAGACCATTCCCGAGTCGGTCGAGGTGGGCGAAGAATTCCAGCCATTGGCCGCGTATATTTCCACCACCTATGAATCGGCGGTTGCGGCCGCGTTGGGCACCTTTGCGGAGGCGCAGGCAGGGCAGTTGACCGAGGGCTTGATTGCGGATTTGGAGAAGGGCCCGCGCTCAGCGCTGCTGGATGCGGCGGCGGCAGCGCCTGCGAGCTCGTGGCGCGTCGATGCCGATCTGCCGCCGCAGACCTCCTGGTTGCTGGATCACATAACGGTCCAATCTGCGGTGTCGGCGGCGTTACACAGGCTGCTTGCCGATGTCGTCCTCGTCCCCGATATTGCCCACGGCCGGCGCCTCGTCTCCGAGGATCCGCGCCTGCGTGCCGTGACCGCCTCCGGCGTTGTCATCGGCGAAGGCTGGGTCGAGGTCGGCACCGGTTCCTCGTCTACCGTGGAGGTCACCGCCCGCATCGCGGAGGCTGAAGAAGAGCTAGAGCAGGCAAATCAAGCCCTGCATGAGCTTTCCGGCACCCTGGAGGGGGCAAAGATTGCCGCCGAGGATGCCCGCGTGACGGCCGCGTCCGCCAAGGCCGCGTTGCGGGAGCACGATACCGAAGTCGATGCCTGGAAGCGCGATCATCACCGCCTGGAGAAGCAGTACGAGGCGAATAAGGCGGAGCTGGAAAAATCCGCGCAGCGCGCCACTGAGATCGAGATCCGGCTGCAGAAAGCCAACCAGGAGCTTGCCGATGCCCGCGATAGGCTCGCCCGCGTCGACGCCGACGATCAACCAGACGAGCCCTCGTCCGCCGATAGGGACGCCGCCTCGGCCGCGCTGGAAGAGGTAAAGTCCATGGAAATGGAGGCCCAAGTCGCGGCCCGATCGGCGCAAGAGCGCGTGGGCCAAGTTGCCGGCAAGGCCGATAATTTACGGCGTCAGGCCCAACACGAACGCCAGGCGAAGGCCCGCCATGAACAGGCCATGGCTCGCCGCAAGGCGCAGGGGCAATTGGCATCGGCAGTGGCGCGACACGCACAGGATTTGGCCGCGCGGGCGAACCAGCTTTTAAGTCGCGCCACCTCCGAGCGCGATGAGTTTGTACACGAGCGCAACTCCTTAAATTCCCAATTGCAGCAAGCCAAGCAGGCGGTATCGGCCGCACGCCAAAATAGCGACCGGCTAACCGCGCGGGCGCATGAAGCAGAACTGGCCCGCTCGCAGGCACAGGTGCGCCTGGATGAAGCCGAGAAAAAGATCGGCGAACAGCTGGGCATCGCCATCGCAGACCTCTTGCGCGATTTCACCCCGGGCGAAGATTTCGACCGCAGCGCCGAAAAGTCGCGGCTGCAGCAGGCAGAAAAGGATCTGAACTCGCTGGGCAAGGTCAACCCCTTGGCCTTGGAAGAATATAAGGCGCTGGAAGAGCGATACAGCTACCTGTCCACGCAGCTCGATGACGTCATCCAAGCCCGTCAGGACCTCGCCGGGGTAATTTCGGATGTGGATAAGCAAATCCTGCAGCTATTTACCGATGCCTGGCGGGATGTGGAAGCCGAATTTCCCAAGGTATTCAATACCCTTTTCCCGGGTGGAGAGGGCCGGTTGATCCTTACCGAGCCCGAAGACATGCTCACCACCGGCATTGAGGTCGAAGCCCGCCCGCCAGGCAAGAAGGTCAAGCGCCTATCGCTGCTTTCCGGCGGCGAAAAATCCCTTACCGCACTGGCCATGCTCGTGGCGATCTTCCGCGCGCGCCCCAGCCCGTTCTACGTCATGGATGAGGTCGAGGCAGCGCTTGATGATGTCAACCTGCGCCGGCTCATCGCCCTATTTGAGGAATTGCGGAAGGATTCCCAGCTCATCGTCATCACGCACCAAAAGCCCACCATGGATGTGGCCAATGTCCTCTATGGCGTAACCATGCGCGGCGATGGCATCACCCGGGTCATCTCCCAGCGCATGAATCCAGCCGGGCTCGCGCCGGGAGCCGAGCAAGCAAGCCGGGATGCGATGCGGCTTGGGGTTGATGCGCCGAACTCAGGTGGTACGCCGCAGTCAACGGAATAGAAGTTTTCGCCTCCCTTTTGTGCCGCAAGCCCGAAAGGCTGGCACTATAGAGGCATGAATTCTTTATGGTTATGGATCGGCATAGCAATCGTTGTCATTGTGCTGATTGTCGTCTTTATTGCAATTGGCAAAAAGCGCGGTGAATCCAAGAAGGTTTCTTTCGAGAAACCCAAGGAAGAAGAGCCTAAGCAGCTAACGCAGGAGCAAAAGTCCGGCAATTACCAGGCCAAGTCTGGCTTCAACTTTGCCCCAGCGGGCTCAAAAGAACCCGAAAAGGTAGCGCAGGGGAAGCCGCAGCAGGCCCAGCCACAGCAGGCTAAGCAGGAGCAGCAGCCGGAGTCCTCGGAGAAATCGGAGCAATCGGAGCCGAGCGCTACCGATATCGCCAATGCGCAGCTCAACGGCGAAGAGCCACCGGCGGCCAAGCGACCTGAACCGGCTAAGGATAAGGACGCTGCCTCCACAAAGGAGGCCAAGCAGGAAGAACCGCAGCGCCAAGAACCTGCAGCTGACGAGCAGCCGAAGAAGTCCGCAGAGCCCGCGGAATCCAAGAAACCTGCAGAAGACGGCGACGTACCCAACCAGGATAAGGACACAGGAAAAGCCGACGTCGCTGGCGATGAGGCTAAGTCCGAGTCCAAATCCGAGTCTGCTTCCACTTCGGAAGCGGAGTCCAAGCCTGCCGCGGATAAGCCTGCGGCGGATAAGACTGAAGGTAAGGGCACTGCCGGTACGGCCGCTGCCGCTGCGGCCGCAGCTGGGGGAGTCGGCTCCGCCGCTTCTGCAGCCTCTGGTGACCGCCAGGAATCCGCCGCAGATGATGCGGATAAGGAACCTGCAGATCAGGCAACTGACCAATCTGATAAGCCGGATTCCGCGCAGGCTTCCACACCTGCTTCCGGTGAGGCGGAAGCAGAGGATAAAGAAGCAAAGGGCAGCGAGCAATCCGCCCCAGCTGCAGCCGAGAAACCCGCAGCAGAAGGCACAGACGATCGGCACCGCGGCGAGCCGGACCATGAAGAAAAAGACCCAGAAGACGTTGTATCCGTCGAGGCCGCCGAGGTAGAAGACGAATCGCCGGTCTTCGATGCGGTGGTAGATGATAAAGACGCTGACCACATCGAAGAACGCGTTGATAACCGCGAGGAAGCCGAAGAAGCTGCGGCTGCCGCCGATGCACAAACGGATGCTGCAGAAGCAGCCAAAGAACAAACCCCTGTGCCTGATGGCGAACCTGCTGCGGCGGGCCAGCCCACCGAAGACATCGCTCCGGCAGGCGGCCGTCTCGGCCGGCTGCGCGGTCGCCTCTCTCGTTCCCAGAACGCCATCGGCCAGGGGCTGATGGGAATTCTTTCCGCAGGTGATCTGGACGAAGACGCTTGGGAGGAAATCGAAGATACCCTCATCATGGCGGATCTGGGCACCAAGTCCACGATGAAGGTCACCGATTCTTTGCGTGACAAGATCGCTGAGCGTGGCGTGTCGAGCGAGGAAGAGGCGCGTGCGATGCTGCGTGAATGCCTCATCGAGGCCTGCCACCCAGAAATGGATCGCTCGATTCGCGCGATGCCCAATGACGGAAAGCCCGCCATTGTCATGGTCGTAGGCGTCAACGGCACCGGTAAGACCACCACCACCGGTAAGCTCGCCCGCGTCCTCGTATCGATGGATCACAGCGTCCTGTTGGGTGCGGCAGATACGTTCCGTGCTGCGGCTGCAGACCAGCTAGAAACGTGGGGACGCCGCGTGGGCGCCGAAACCGTGCGCGGCAAGGAAGGCGCAGACCCAGCCTCCGTGGCCTTTGATGCCGTGGCCACCGGCGTGGAACAGCAGGTCGATGTCGTCTTGGTCGATACGGCCGGCCGCCTGCACACCTCGACGGACCTGATGGATCAGCTGGGCAAGGTCAAGCGCGTCGTAGAAAAGAAGACCGAGGTTGATGAGGTCCTCTTGGTTCTCGATGCCACGGTGGGCCAAAACGGCCTGGCACAGGCTCGCATTTTCCGCGAGGTCGTGGATATTTCCGGCGTGGTGCTCACCAAGCTGGATGGCACGGCGAAGGGCGGCATCGTCTTCCAAGTGCAAGAGGAATTGGGCGTTCCAGTCAAGCTTGTGGGCTTGGGTGAGGGCGCCGATGACCTTGCGCCATTCGAAGTTGAAGGATTCGTCGATGCCTTGTTAGGTGAGAAATAGGGTCTTCTCCCTCAACCGTTTTAGATAACTCCCCAGTACCTGGCTGCTCATAAAATGAAGTAGTCGCGGGTGCTGGGGAGTTTTTCGCGCCTATGTGCCTTGCAGGTATGTCCTGCGAGCATGGGGAGCCGTGGATTGCTGTGATCTGCATTGAGCTGGTGAGCAATGGTAATCTGGTAGGGCTGTATTTAGTGATTCGGTGCGAAATTCGCACCATTCCAAGACCAAGGTTCGTGAGGCAAGTATTTCGTGACGCTACTTTTTGCTGTCCTCCTCGCAGCATTGGCAGTGATCTTGGCACCGGTGACCGTAAAGGTCATGGACCGACAGGCGGGCTATCCATTAGCCGTCCTCTTTCTCATCGCAGCGGTGCTCATTGCTAAGGATTTTTCTGCCATTGCAGCGGGGGAGGAACTCAGTTTCCAAGCCACCTGGGTACGCGATTTTATTGCACCGGGGGTTGATGTAAGTTTCGCTCTGCGCGGAGATGCTTTGAGCATCTTCTTCGCCATGTTGGCTCTTGTCATTGGCGCTGTCGTGTTGACCTACTCGGCAGCGTATCTCCCGAAAAATGAGGGAAATACGAGCTTTTATACATTGATGACGGCGTTTACGCTGTCCATCTTGTTGCTGGTTCTGGCCAATGACGTTGTTGTCCTATTCCTCGCCTGGGAGCTTGTCTCCTTGGCTTCCTTCATGCTCATTGCGCGTTCTGGCTCCGGGGGAGAGGCAGGTTCACAGCGTACCTTAATCCTGACGTTCATCGGTGGCCTTACACTATTGACGGCATTGGGTATTGCCGCAGTGACCACCGGTTCGACCACCATTTCTGAGATCCTCGCATCCTCGGTATGGGACGACCGTCCAGGCGTGACCGCAAGCGTTGCCGTGCTTATCGCGGCGTCCGCCTTTACCAAGTCCGCTCAATTCCCATTCCACTTCTGGCTGCCAGAAGCTATGGCTGCTGCGACGCCAGTCTCGGCGTTCCTGCACGCCGCGGCCGTGGTCAAGGCGGGCATCTACTTGCTTATTCGCTTCTCCACGATCTTCTACGATGTCGCCGTGTGGAACTGGGTGCTCATCGTCGTCGGTATGGGCACGGCTGTTATGTCCGCGGTATTCGCGGTGCAAAAGACGGACTTGAAGAAGCTGACCGCTTATTCCACCGTGTCTCACCTGGGTTGGATTGTGGCCACCATCGGTGTCGGTACCCCGTTCGCTATTGGGGCAGCACTGGTGCACACCCTGGCACACGCGCTCTTTAAGTCCTCGCTCTTCATGCTCATCGGCGTCATTGACCATGAAGCGGGTTCGCGCGATATCCGTCGCCTTGGCCCGCTGTGGAATAAGATGCCGTGGACGTTTGGCTCTGTCGTCATCGGCGCCGCCTCCATGGCTGCGGTTCCTCCGCTGCTGGGCTTCGTGTCCAAGGAAGGCATGCTTACCGCCTTCGAGGATGCCCCCATTGGCGGCGCAGGCCAAGCAATCTTGCTTGCCGTGGCGGGTATCGGTGCGTTCTTTACCTTCACCTACTCGGCAAAGATCGTCTTCGGTGCATTCTTCGATGGGCCGCGCTCTATGGACGATGTCCACGAAGCCCCAGTTGCCCTGTGGCTTCCTGCTGCGCTACCGGGCTTTATGTCCCTGCCGCTCGTCTTCGTCCTGGGTATTTTCGATGAGCCTTTGGAGCATGCCGTTGCCGCTGTGGGCATGGAAACGCATTCTCACCTTGCGGTATGGCATAGAATCAACGTGCCATTCATCATCTCGATTCTCGTGCTGGTGGCCGGTATCGCTGGTCTCTTTGCCCGCAAGAAGATGTGGCCGGCTTTCGAGGGCCGGAACTTCATGCCGCGCAGCGGCAACGAGCTCCTGCAAAGCCTGCAGGATGGCTGCGCCAAGCTCGGCCAGGTATTGGGCAAGATGTCCGATTCCCACAACCCGTCCCGGCACATCCTGCCGATTGTCATCGTGATTATCGTCCTCGCCGGTACTACCTTGTTTGGTGAGGGCGTCGACGGCGTACCGCTGCAACCGCGCGTCGATGGTCTCGATAACCCGTGGGACCTGCTGCCGTTGGGCATCATTGCCTTGTCCGTATTCGGGCTGGTTCGTACCAAGAACCGCCTCACCGGCGCCGTCATGATCGGCATCGCAGGTACCGGCGTTACCTTGCAGATGTTCCTCTTGGGTGCACCGGACGTGGCACTGACGCAGTTCATGGTGGAAGCCCTGTCCGTGGTCGTCATGATGATGGTGCTGCGTTACCTGCCGGAGACCTTCCAGCCGGTTACTGATAAATCCCGCAGGGTAGGCTCCATCGTTATCGCCGTGTTGGCCGGTATCGCTGCCTTCCTCGGCGTGTGGGGCCTGATGGGCCGCCACGAACGTTCGGACTTGGCGCTGTGGTACCTCGACGAGGCACCGGATATCACGGGTGGCGATAACGTCGTGGCCACCATCATCGTGGAATTCCGTGCACTCGATACTTTGGGCGAGCTGTCCGTGTTGGGCATGGCCGCCGTCGTTATCGCAGCCATTACCACGACGCTGCCGCGCTTCCCGTTCAGCTCGGGTACGCGCCCAGCGCCATTCGGTCAGTCGCAGCTGAACTCCGTGCCGCTGCGCAAGGGAATCAATATTGTCATTCCTTTGCTCATCATCATGTCCGTCATCGTGTTCTTCCGCGGGCACAATTCCTCCGGCGGTGGATTCCCAGCGGCGCTCATCATGGGTGCGGCTATTGGCTTGACCTACCTGTCCCGCGGCTCCGATGAAATTGTCTTCGGCCGGATGACCCCAGTTCACCTCACCGGAATTGGCATCATAACGGCGCTATTGGCAGGCTTTATTGGCTACTGGCACGACGGCTTTGGCAATGGTGGTTTCCTCACCGCCCTGCACGGTGAAGCCTTTGGCCAGCACTGGACGACGTCCCTCATCTTCGACCTCGGTATTTACCTGGCCGTGTTGGGCATGCTCACGATGGCCATCAACGCCTTGGGCGGCTACCTCAGGCCAGGTACCGAGCGGGACTTCCTGCCGTGGATTCATGACGATGACTCGGCCCTGCCGGCCACGCCGCGCATCGCCGTTGAGGATGCGGACGATCCGTATCCAGACCCAATCAACCCGTCGACGGATCCGCTCGCTTTGCTGAGCCCCAAAGAGGCAAAGACAAAGACAAAGCAACGTCGCCGTTCTAACGCCAACCGAGGAGGGGAGAAGTAATGATTCTCGCGTTAACTATCGCCATCCTCATCGGTGGCGCCGTCTATCTCATTCAGCAACGCGGCTTGGTCCGCATTGTGTTGGGCATGATGGCATTCGGCCACGGTGCCAACCTGACTTTGTTGGCCACTGGCGTGTACTCCTACCGAGGCGAAGCCTTTCCCTCGGAAGTACCGCATGACCAGATGGCAGATCCGCTACCGCAGGCATTCGTGCTGACGGCCGTTGTTATCTCCATGGCAACCTCGACCATCTTGTTGACCATGGCCGCGATGGGTAAAAACGATGACACCGATGTGGTGGAACCCGTCGATGACAACACCATCGATCACGCATTTTCTACCTTGGGCCGCGATGCCCAGAACCGTGCGATTTTGGAAGAATCCGCGAATGAGCTCGATCGCATTGGCCGGGTAGACCACGACACTCCCGTGGCTGAGCGCGGGGTAAATAGGAAGAAGGAGGATGAAAAATAATGGCTGATGTTGTAGCCCAACTTCTTCCACTTTTCCCGGGCATTCCGCTCATTGCCGCGGCTCTTGCCTTGCTGGCGCCGTGGCGCGCCGTCCGCGATGCGATCATGCTCATCATTCCCGGGGTCGGTGTCTTCGCCGGCCTGGGACTGTTGATCTACACCATGAACAATGGGGTAGTGGCGCATACCGTGGGCCTCTACGTAGGCAATGTGGGTATTCCGCTCGTTGCGGACGCCTTCTCCGCGCTGATGATCATCACCACGATGATCGTGGCCTTTGGTGCTAACTGGTTCGCCATCGTGGGCGGGGAGACGAAATCTCGTTACTATCCGTCGCTCACCCTGATCCTTATTACTGGTGTGTGCGGTGCGCTGCTGACCGCTGACCTCTTTAACTTCTTCGTGTTCATTGAGGTCATGCTGCTGCCGTCGTACGGCCTTATCACCATGTCGGGCACGTGGTCGCGCTTGGCGGCAGGACGCGCGTTCGTCCTCGTTAACCTTTTTGCCTCCACGCTGCTGGTGGTTGGTGTCGGTTATATCTATTCCGTCACCGGCTCGGTTAACCTGGCTGCCCTGCAGGGGGCCGCTGCCGGCAACGGCCCGGTCACCGTCGCCGCGGGCATTATCCTTATTGCGATTACCGCCAAGGCCGGTGTCTTCCCGGTGCAGTCTTGGCTACCGCGTACCTATCCAGGCACGTCGGCCGCGGTGATGGGCCTTTTCTCCGGCCTGCACACGAAGGTCGCCGTCTACATGCTCTACCGGCTGTACGTGCAGCTTTTCGATCTTGAGCAGCGGTGGAACGTCCTTATCATCGTCCTCATGCTGATCTCGATGATGATCGGTGCCTTTGGTGGTCTGACCGAAAAGACCATTCGCCGCGTGCTGGGTTACCAGATGCTCAACGGCATGCCGTTCATCTTGGTGATGCTGGCCTTTACTTCGGAGGATCCGAGCCGCGCCCTGGCCGCCGGTATCATGTACACGATTCACCACATGGTGACCGTTGGCTCGTTGATCCTGGCGTCCGGTGCCATCGAAGAGACCTACGGTACGGGTGACTTGACCAAGCTATCCGGCCTCGCGCGCCGCGATACCATCATCGCCTGGATTTTTGCCGCCGGTGCCTTCTCCGTGGTGGGCTTCCCACCATTCTCCGGCATGTGGGGCAAGCTCATGATCGTCTTCGAGGTCGCCCGCAACGGCGGCGCTTGGGCCTGGATTGCTATTGCCGCCATCATCATCGCTTCCTTCGCCGCATTCTTGGCGATGTTGCGCGTCTGGCGCGAAGCCTTCTGGGGACACGATTTGCCCTCGGACAAGGTTCCAGATGAGCTCATCATCCGCAAGAAGCTGATGGCGCCTTCCGCAGCGCTCATCTTGGTCTCGCTGGGCATGTTCATTTTCTCCGGCGTGGTTATTGATGCGGTGGAAACCGCAGCCGAGCAACTGCTGGACACGACGGCTTATACTGACACCATCTTGGGCGATGATTCAGCCGCACTACCTAATATCGATGACATTCAGGAGGGCCGATAAATGCATGCCGTAGCTTATGCACTCTGGCTCATCAAGGAGATTTTCGTTGCTGGGTTCACCCTGGCGATGTCAGCATTTAAGCCCGATAACGAATACCACCCGGTGATCATCCGGTATCCACTGCGCGTTACCAGCGCCTGGGAGATTTTCTGGTTCACCTCTTCCATTACCGCAACCCCTGGCACGCTGTCGTTGGGACTGCGCGAACCACCGCGCAAGGGCTTGCCCCGCATCGTGCTAGTACAAGCGGTACAGGGTTCCGATCCTGCGGCGATTGTGGCTGACTTGGCCGATATGGAAGAGCACTTGGCACCGCGCGTGAAGAGCATCGACTATGGCGTTCCTGGGCAAGGGGATACTACGGAGCTCGATGAGGCTTTCTACGAATTCCCCTTGGATACCCTGGGTCGCTATATGCGCTCGCCGGACCTCGCGCGGGCGGAGGACACTCCGCTTTCGGAGAGCCAGGCGGACGTCGAAAAGCCCAAGCACTTCGCCCGGAAAATTCAACGCAGGAAGGAGACCGACCGATGATTGATTTTGCAACATTGTCCCCATTCGGTTGGGTTGTACTAGTGTGCGTGTTCATCATGGGCGGGGCCGCCTGGTGCGGGGTGCTATTAGCGCTGCGCACCCGCGATGAACTCACCCGCGCGGTGATGTCAGACATCGTCTTTTACGGCATGATCTGCATGTACCTCGGCTGGTCAATGATCAACAATGCCCCCTTGGCCTATGACATTGCCTTGATTGGCGCCATCGCGGCCGGTATTTTGCCGACCTTGTCTATGGCCCGCATTATTTCGAAAGGTCGGCGATAAGTCATGGCTGTTTACGAGATTATTGCTTCGGTCTTGCTCATTGTGGCCACCATCCTCGTGGTGGCAACCGTGGTCTCCTTGTGGCGCGCGCCGGATGCCTTGACCCGTGCCAACCTGATGGGCCCGACCGTGGGTTTGGCGGTACCGCTTATTATCGTCGCCAAGCTCGTGGTGGATTTTGGCCAAGATGGCTTTTCTTTGGGCCTTCTTATCAAGGGCCTCATTGCCTGCTTTGGCGTGTGGATTATCGGCTCGGTGGGCTCGTTCTACCTGGGCCGTTCCATCTATGGCGTTGCGGTTACTGACGTCAAGCACGCGAAACACAATAATGAGAAAATCCAGACCGTCTATGCAGATGAAGACGAAATCTAGGGTTGTTCTTTCCTCATGAGTAGCGCGGGTGCGTACCTTCTCCAAGGAGGTGTGCGGCCCGCGTTTCTTTTGCGCTGCCGCGGTGCTTAGCGCAGCGGGTCCTAGCTTGATTTACCGATTGCCACCGTAATTCGGGCACATTCGGAAGTTGGGCGGGGCTAGACTAGAACGCAGCATATCCGCGCCTTGCTTGGCCGCTGAACTTTACTTTTCTTCAGGAGGATTAAATGAAACTAATTACCGCCATTGTTAAACCGTTTACTCTGCCGGATATCCGGGAGGCATTAAAACAGCAGGATGTCCACGGCCTTACCGTGACCGAAAGCCAGGGCTTTGGGCAGCAGAGCGGGCACAGCGAGGTCTACCGCGGTGCCGAGTACGCCACGGACTTTGTGCCCAAGGTGAAGCTGGAGGTTTTGACCGCTGATGACCAAGTGGAAGACCTCATTGATGCCATCGTGGATGCCGCTTATACCGGCAAGATTGGCGATGGCAAGATTTGGATTACCCCGGTAGAAGACGTCATCCGCATCCGCACCGGGGAGCGCGGCGAGACCGCCCTTTAAGCACACATGGTGACAGCATCCGCTCTTCGTAGGGAGGCTTATGCCGCGGCGGTGCGCGTACTCCAGGATTTGGATCTGCCGCCGCACACGGCGCTAGCAGCAACCGGCTCTGTGGCCCGCCAGGAGATGACTCCCTATTCCGATATTGATGTCATCCTGATTTTCCCGGAGGACCACGAGCCAGACCCCAGCCAGGTAGAAAACTTGTGGTACCCGGTGTGGGATGCCAAGTATCGGTTGGACTTTGCCCTGCGTACCCCGCAGGAGTGCGCGGAGATTGCCCTGCAGGATGCCTCGGCTGGCTTCGCTCAATTGGATCTGACGTATATCGCAGGCGATAAGCCGCTTGTCGATGACGCCCGTCAGCGCCTCCTGCACGCGTGGCGGCGGCAGCTGCAGCGGGGCTTTGATAGCTTCGTCGATATCGCCATTGCCCGGTGGAACCGCTCCGGCGCCGTTGCCACCATGACCAACCCAGACTTAAAAAACGGGCGTGGGGGATTGCGCGATATTCAGCTCCTGCGCGCTTTAGCCCTGGGCAACCTATGTGATCTGCCCGCGCTGGAGGAAGAGCGGCGGCTGCTACTCGATGCCCGGACCCTGCTGCATGTCAAGGCCCGCCGCCACCGCGATATTTTGGATCCGGACTTCGCCGCAGACGTTGCCGATGAATTGGGCTTTAGCAGCCGCTATGAACTCACGGCGGCGTTGGTTACTGCGGCCTCTGCGGTCGACGAGGCGGTAGAGCGTAGCTTGGCCACAGCCCGCGGCGTTTTGGGTAGCCGCAGCGCTGGTCCGGCGCAGGGGCGAGACCGCGTGCGACGTCCCCTCGACGTGGACGTCGTGGCCGATGGCGCCGTTATCTCCCTGGCCCGCACACCCAATTGTGAAGATCCATGGTTATTGACCCGCGTTGCGGCGGCCGCGGCGCGGACGGGCTATTCCGTCTCGGCGGCGACGTGGCGAGCACTGCAAGAGCTGCCGCCCCTGCCGGAGCGATGGCCGCGGGCGGCCGTCGATGACTTTTTCGCCATCTTGTCCTCGCCGGCCCATACCCCACGGGTGGTTGCAGAATTGGATCGCTATGGGCTGTGGGAGCGTTTAGTCCCCGAATGGGGCCATGTGCGCGGATTACTGCCCAGAGAACGCAGCCACATGCATTCCGTTGATTATCACTTGGTTGCCACCGTGACGCGCTGCGCCGAGGTGCGCACATCGGTGGCCCGCCCAGATCTCCTCCTCTTGGCTGCGTTGTATCACGATTTGGGCAAGGGTCATGACCGCCCGCACGAGCAGGTAGGGGCAGAGCTGGTGGCGCGGCAGGCCGCGCGCATGCGGTTTAATCTTGCAGATATTTCCCGCGTGCAAACCGTGGTGGCAGAGCATACGAGCCTGGCGCGATTGGCGGCCACGATGGATCCGCGCTCGGATGCCGCGCGCGATGCCCTATTAAACGCCTGCCATTATGACCAATTGACCATTTCGCTGCTTGCGACCTTGTCCAAGGCGGATGCCTTATCGACGGGCCCTGGGGTCTGGTCCGCCCGCACCGCGCAGGCGCAGGGCCTTATCGTGGCCCGCGCTTTGGAAGCGAATAAGCCTCGCATAGTCACCCGCCCTTTAGTTCGCGTTCCCCAGGACGATTACGGGGTAGGCCTGGCGGTCGATTGGCAAGAGGAAGTGGTCACCGTAACTTGGTCCGGCGCCAATAAGGCAGAGTTTAAGCGCATTTTTGCGCTGATTTCCGCCTTGGGGTGGACGATTGTGCGGGCCAATTTCGTGCGCGGTGATGCTGGTGACTATCAGGCGGAATTTGTCATCCGCACCGTGCAAAAGACGCTGAGAGAGGCCGCGGAACCGGACCGGTTTATCCAGTCCTATAATTCGCGGACATATACCGAGTTTCCTGAGATCGCAGGTGAGCCCACGACGGCGGCGTTTAACGTGGGCGGAATCTTAGAGATTCGCACCGTGGAGAGGATAGGCGCGTTGGGCTATCTGGTGGAGGCTTTGCCGGAGTTTATGTGGCTGCGCCATGAGATCCTGGGTGCCACGATGATTGTGCACGTTTTCTTTGGCGCTTCGGTTTCTCGCGCCCAGGTGGTGGGGAATGTGACCAGGGCCCTGGCTAGGGACTAAGATTGAATAATTGAACTTTAGATCGATCTAATTTAAGGGAGCGCATCCGTAGTGTTTGACTCACTATCAGACCGCCTACAGTCAGCCCTGGCGGGCCTGCGCGGCAAGGGCAAATTAACTGAGGCGGATATCAACGCCACGACTCGTGAGATTCGTTTGGCATTGCTGGAAGCTGACGTTTCTCTGACGGTGGTGCGCGGGTTTATCAAGCGCATCAAGGAACGCGCCCGCGGCGCGGAAGTCTCTGAGGCGCTCAACCCCGCCCAACAGGTGGTCAAGATCGTCAATGAGGAACTCATTGAGATCCTTGGCGGCGAAACCCGCCGGTTGAACCTGGCCAAGAATCCTCCGACCGTCATCATGCTGGCCGGTCTGCAGGGTGCTGGTAAAACCACCCTGGCCGGTAAATTGGCCAAGCACCTCACGAAGCAGGGGCACACCCCCATGCTCGTGGCCTGTGACTTGCAGCGCCCAGGCGCTGTGCAGCAGCTGCAGATCGTCGGCGAGCGCGCGGAGGTCCCGACCTTCGCCCCAGATCCAGGCACCTCCCTGGATTCCAATGACCACGAGATGGGTACCTCGCACGGGGACCCGGTGGACGTCGCCAAGCGCGGTATTGCTGAGGCAAAGCAGAAGCAGCACGATGTGGTCATCATCGATACCGCCGGCCGCTTGGGTATTGATGAAACCTTGATGACGCAGGCGCGCAATATCCGCGATGCCGTCAACCCAGATGAAGTTCTCTTCGTCATCGATTCCATGATTGGTCAAGACGCCGTGCAAACGGCGGAGGCCTTCCGCGATGGCGTGGACTTTACCGGCGTGGTTCTCACGAAGCTGGATGGTGACGCCCGCGGTGGTGCAGCGCTGTCCATTCGTGAGGTCACCGGCAAACCAATTTTGTATGCCTCTACCGGCGAGAAGCTCGATGATTTCGATGTCTTCCACCCAGAGCGCATGTCCAGCCGCATCCTGGGCATGGGTGACCTGCTCTCCCTGATTGAGCAGGCGGAAGCCACCTTGGACCACCAGAAGGCCGAGGAAGCAGCCTCCAAGCTGGGCTCCGGCGAGCTCACGCTGAATGATTTCCTTGATCAGATGCTGATGATCCGCAAGATGGGTCCGATTGGCAACCTGCTGAAGATGATGCCTGGCGGCAAGCAGATGAATGAGATGGCCGCCATGGTGGATGAAAAGCAGCTGGACCGCATCCAGGCGATCATCCGCGGTATGACCCCAGAAGAACGCGAGAACCCAAAGATTCTGAACGCGTCGCGCCGCAAGCGCATCGCCAATGGTTCCGGTGTGAGCGTGTCCGAGGTCAACCAGCTCATCGAGCGCTTCAACCAGGCCAAGAAGATGATGTCCAAGATGGCCGGGCAATTTGGCATGGGCGGTGGCGGTCGCTCTGCCACCAAGAAGAAGCCCAAGGGCCGCAAGGGCAAAAACGGCAAGCGCAAGAAGGGCAAGGGCGGCGGTGGCAACCGCGGCCCCAAGATGCCGGGCGGTATGCCGGGCATGGGCGGCGGGATGCCGTCGATGGAAGAGCTACAGCAGCTGCAGCAGCAAATGGGCGGCGCCGGCGGTGCCGGTGGCCTCGGCGGTGGAAAGATCCCCGGCATGCCCAAGATGCCCAAAGGCATGGAGAATATCGACCTCGATAACCTCAACTTTGGCAAGGGCAAGAAGTAGCCGCGCAGAGTCATAAATAAAAGGTGGCCCCATTACTTCACAGGTAATGGGGCCACCTTTGTGCGTGCCATCGCGGGGGAGCGTTTACACCGGATCGTTTTCCGGGGTATTGGGGTACGGCACCGGGTTGGCGCGCCGCGTGCCACCGGTGGTGGGGGCAGCCGGCGATTCCTCTAACGCTGCCTCCGCCTCTTCGGGGGAGATTTCCGGTGCCTCTTGCTGGACCTTTTCGCCGTTCAAGAAGGGCGTGAGGGCTTCTCGGATCATCGGTATCGCGGAATCCGCGAAGGCATTGGTGATGTGGTGCATATCGCGGTAGACCATGGTGTTGCCAATGACCACCGGGCAATCGCCATTGGCGTCGCAGAACCACGGCGCGGTATCGAGGGACAGCATGTTCTCATACTGCGATAGGACTACAGCGCCTGGATCATAAGGTTGGTAGACCTGCTCGAATCGCATGCCACAGCCCACAGCATCCTCGTTGGCTACGTAGCACTCATCGAATTCGCGCGGCTCCCCGTCTTCATCGAATCCCCACGGGTTATCGCGGAAGCCCAGGAAGGGGATATCGCGCTTGGATAGTTCTTCCCAGAAGGCTTGGTAACCGGCGGGCACCGCATCGGGGCCATGCCCATATTCGTTTTGCGGGCGGGTGGTATTGGAAATAACCAGCGCTGGGTGGGCCTCGGCAATGCGGTCCATGACCAGCTCGCCCCACTCTGCGCACTCGGGGCTGACCGTGACGTCATCGCCAAGCTCGATTGGGCAGCCTTGGCGCAGGAGGGGGACGAGCTTAAAGCCCATCTCGCGGCCCAAGTGGTCGAGGGCGGAGGAGTATTGTTCCGCGTGGGATCCTCCCACCAAATAGACTTCTTTTTCGGAATTGGTATCGCCGAAAATGCACGGCGTCTTGCCGTCCCTGCGCGTTTCAAAGAAGAAATCGGCGGGCTGGCTATCGGGAACAAAGCACCAGTTTGCGGCGACCGGCGGCTGGATGCCCCCGGCCACGATGGGATCAGGTTTGATCTCTACGCCATCTGGCGGAGTGATGTCATTAATGAACGTGGTGGCGCCCGGATATTGCTTGGGGTTGAGAATCTCCGCATCGGCGATATTCAGCGTGCGCAGCCACAGCGGCTGAATGAGAAGCAGTGCGGTGACACAGCTGGCGACCACGACACCGCCGATGGCCCGACCGGCCCCGGCACGGGTGGACAGGCCGGAGATTGCCTTGTGGGCTGGAAGGTCCTCTGCCAAGGGGCGCTTGCGGTGCTGGCGCAAGGGGCGCTCGATGAAGCGGTGCGTGGCATCGGCAAGCAGCAGGGAGATGGCAATGATAATGATGCCCAGCCACCACGACGGGGTCTGCTGACCCAAGTACGAGGTGGACAAAATGAGCAGCGGCCAGTGCCAGAGGTATAGCGGATAGGCGACATCGCCTAGCCAACGCGCCTTTCCAGAAGCCATGGCCTTGGAGATCTTGCCGCCACCGCCCAAGATGATGAGCACGGCGCCGCCCAGAGGCAACAGCGATAGCGGACCTGGATAGGCGGTGGTCTCTGCGATGATGGCGCCGGTAAAGACCAACATGAAAAGGCCGAGGCCGGTAAATAGGTCATAAAAACGGGCCGGAATCTTCCAGGCGGAGCCGTAAATAGCAAGTACCGCGCCGAGGGTCAGCTCCCAAGCGCGCGACCACGTGGAGTAGTAGTTTTCCGGCGTTCCGTGCAGCCCATGGCGCGAGGCATAGGCAAAGGAAGCGATGGTCACCACGATGAGAATGGGACCGGCAATCTGGTTGACCGTGGGGAGGCGGCTGGTACGCAGCGAGGACTCCTGCGGGCGCAGCTTCATTATCGCGGCCAGAATGAGGGCGAAGGCGATGCCCATCAGGTAGAACTGGCCCTGCACGGACATCGACCACATATGCTGCAGCGGGGAAGTATCGGCGGCGGCCGCCGTGTAGTCGGCGTTTTGGCGCGCCAACTCCCAGTTCTGGTAGTACAGCATGGTTGCCGTAATTTGCTGGGTAAATTCGGTGCGCATGAGCTGCGGCGTGAAAAGGCGTACCAAGATGTACGTCACACCGATGACCAAAACGAGGCTTGGCACCAAGCGGCGCAGTGTGCGCCAGATTGGCCACCATGGGTTCAAGGACGCGTTGGGTTTTCCGGCATAGCGCAGCTGGGAGCCTAAGAAGAAATAACCGGAAAGCAATAAAAAGACATCCACGCCGCCAGAGACACGACCGACAAAGACGTGGTAGATAACTACGAGGCCAATTGCGATACCGCGCAGACCGTCGAGGTCATAGCGATATCGAAAGTTGCGTGGGGAATCTGTTGTCATAAAACGTCATTTCGTGCGCTTGTCCGTGGGAGGCACAAACGCGGCGTACTTTTAAGCCTTCAGGGTCAAAGGATTGCATTCGGCTCATAAGGGTACTCTTTAAAGGTCTCGGAAGCATAACGAGCCCAGGCTAAGCGTAGGGAAGCGGAGATTTTAAAATACTGCCTGCACACGCTAAAATGGTTCAGGTTATCGCAGCGGTGCGAATTGCTGCTGATAATGAGACGTTTCATTCTGCGTAACACCGTTCCCGTCTACGGTCGGCCGGTACGTCACGCGCAGATAAAATCCAAGGGTTGAACCGGCGCGCTAAAAGGCGCGTGTCTGAACTGCCCAGTGACTAGAAAAGGAGCCATCATGGCTGTCAAAATTAAACTGCAGCGCGTAGGTAAGATCCGCGCCGCTGAATACCGCGTAGTTATCGCTGATGCTCGTACCCGCCGCAGCGGCAAGGTCATCGAGAACATCGGCATCTACCACCCGAAGGAAGAGCCTTCCCTCATCAAGATCGACTCCGAGCGCGCACAGCACTGGTTGTCCGTTGGTGCACAGCCCACCGAGCCGGTCTTGGCACTGCTGAAGGTCACCGGTGACTGGCAGAAGCACAAGGGCCTGCCGGGCGCAGAGGGCACCCTGAAGGTTGCTGAGGAGAAGAAGTCCAAGCTGGACCTCTTCAACGAGGCATTGGCTGAGGCTAATAACGGCCCAACCATCGAGGCCATCACCGAAAAGAAGAAGGCCAAGGAAGAAGCAAAGAAGAAGAAGGAAGCTGAAGAGGCTGCTGCAGCTGAGGCTGCCGCTGCTGCTGCCGGCGAAGCAGACGCTGAAGCAGAAGCTTCTGAGGAGTCCGCAGAGTAATCTGCTCGGGTTTCTAGCGCCCTCTACCAATAAGAGGGCGCTTGCATAAACTTCATCCCCCACCTGCCATCGTTGCATTGACATACGGTGGCGAGTGGGGGACTTTGCGCGCTTGGCCAGCGCGCGGCCGCCACAGGCTAGTGCCTAATGCTCCCCATCGTGTGGGCGCAGTTCGGGGTAATTGCCATATACATCGTCCGGATCTTCAAAGTCCATTCCGCGGAGGCTGCCTGCGACGACGGGCTTGAAAAGCTTATAGATTTCCTCCCGCGGCAGCTTGGACAGGGGGCCGTCAATGGCCAGCACGGTAAACCCGTGGACGGCGGACCAGGACAGCAAGCTATTGTGCAGGAAATATTCTTTCTTGGGCGTTTGGCCTAGGGCCTGCGCATGGCGCGCCAAGAGATCGAAGTAGCGCTGAATCAGGTTCAGGTGTTCGCTTTTTGGATCATCGGGGGTGGACGGGTCCACGCCGAGCATAAAGCGCAGCGCCTTCCACTCCAGCATGCAGCGGAAGAAATTCGTTTCATCCAAGGCAAAGTCGAGGTAGGCAAAACCTATCTGCACGAGGCGATCGGGGAAGGCGAGGTCACCAGCTTCATTGGTGGTGCGGTGCAGGCGGCGCACGAGCTCATCGGTGGCGAGCTCGGCCACCTTATCGTGTAGCTCTTCCTGGTCCTTAAAGTGCCGGTAAGCGGACGTAGGGGACACTCCTGCCGCGCGGGTGACGGCGCGGATGGTAATAGCCTCAGGACCTTTTTCTTTGCCTAATTGCACGGCGATGCGCAGCAGCTCGTCGTGGAGGTTTTCGTGGTGATAAGGCTTGTTATGAGACTGCGTTGTATCCAAAATCTGTCCTAACCGTGTGTGTATTTCAATTAGCCCGTAAGCATCGTTAAAAGCATCAGTGCAGGCTGCGCGTCCGCCTGTTGTGCGGGCGAATCCGAATTAACATCCGGTTGGGGCGCGGCAACGCTATGTACTGTATAAGCCGGCAAGTGCACCATATTACCCGGGGATAGGGTGACCGTTTTCTCCCCGCAGGTGAAATTCACTTCACCGCGTATTGCCTGCACGATAATCGGGTGGGCGGCCTTGTGATCCGGCAAAGTTTGACCAGGGGCAAAACTAAAAAGGATGAGGTTGGCGCGCTCACCGTTTAAGACCCGCTTGACCCCTGGGCGATTGCGTTCAGGATCGGTGGGCGGTGCCAAGGCTACGAGGTCAAGGTCAATCAAGGGCGAGTGCGGTGCCTCCTGATGTGCACCGCGTGGCTCGGAAGTAGGGTTGGGCGAGTCGTTCATGCCACAAGCCTAATCCTTAGCGGCGGGATTGTGGGGAGCGCAGCAGAAGATAAAGGTAACGGGGCGCATGCGTTAAACTTTGCGCCATGGAATTGATGATTGGGCGCGTCATTAAGTCGCACGGAATCAAGGGAGAAGTGGTGGTAGAGCCCACCACCGATGAGCCCGAGGTGCGCTTTGCAGTGGGAGAAAAACTGCAGGGAAGGCAGGGCCGCAAGGAGCACGAATTGACCATCTCTGCGGTGCGCAGCCACAAGGGCAGGCTTTTGGTGACGTGCAAGGAAATTGCCGATCGCACCCAAGCGGATAGCCTGCGCGGCACCCAATTTTTCGCCGCCCCGTTAGAAGATGATGACGAGGGCTTTTATGATCATGAGCTCGAAGGTTTGCGCGTTATCCGCGACGGGGAAGATATCGGCGCTGTGGTTTCCGTCGTGCACGGGCCTAGCCAAGACCTCTTGGAGGTTGAGCTGGCTTCGGGCAGCTCCGCCTTGGTTCCCTTTGTCCATGCCATCGTCCCAGAGGTCGATGTGGAAGCCGGCACGTGCACCATCGAACCCCCGGAAGGGCTGTTGGACCTATGAGGCTCGATGTAGTGACCATCTTTCCGGAATATCTGCAACCGCTGCGCCACGCCCTTTTGGGCAAGGCCATCGAGCAGGGCCGCCTTGAGGTGGGCGTGCACGATCTGCGGCAGTGGGCCACGGATGCGCATAAATCGGTCGATGACTCGCCCTTTGGCGGCGGCCCAGGAATGGTCATGAAGCCTGAGGTTTGGGGCCCTGCGCTTGACGATGCCGCCCTCGGAACCACCGCCCCCACACTCGACTCCTCCCTGCCGCACCTCAACCGGCCTCGACACGACGAACTAGAGGGCGTCGAAGCTCGGGCCTATGGCGCCGATGCGGCGCACGAGGACGCCAGTGAGGATGGCGATCTCCCGCTGCTTCTGGTGCCCACCCCGGCTGGGGCGCCGTTTACCCAGGCGGATGCCCGGGCATGGTCTACCGAGGAGCATATTGTTTTTGCCTGTGGGCGTTACGAGGGCATCGACCAGCGCGTGGTGGAAGATGCAAAGAAGCGCTACCGCGTTCGGGAGGTATCCATCGGGGACTATGTGCTTATCGGCGGGGAAGTTGCGGTACTGGTGATTGCAGAAGCCATCGTCCGCCTTATCCCCGGGGTATTGGGCAATAAGCGATCACATGAGGAGGATTCCTTTTCTGATGGCCTGTTAGAGGGGCCGAGCTATACCAAGCCGCGGGAGTGGCGCGGGCTTGCGGTGCCGGAGGTCCTGACCTCTGGAAACCATGGGCTGGTGGACCGGTGGCGCAGGGAACAAGCATTGGAGCGCACGTGGCAGCGTCGCCCGGAGTTATTGGACCAGGTGGAATTGAGCAAGGCGGATAAAGCGTATGTAGCGCACTTGCGCGCACGCGAATCTGAAGGCAAGGGGCAATAATGCAGGTGAGCGTGGATCTTTCTGTGCTGATGACCCAGGAAGAATGGGAAGGATGCCAGGAAGATATGCCGCAGAAATTACGCGATGCAGGTTTTACGCCGGTAAATATTTTTGCCACCGTGGTTGCTCCATCGGCGCCGAAAGATAGCCCATTGGCTCAAGAATATGCCTTCAGCAATGGAACCGCGGCGGAAGGAACGCCGCTGTGGCGGGTCATCGTCAATGGCGATACCACAGCAGCCCTGCCCTCCGTCGCGCCCATGGTTGCCAATTGCCTACCGCCCACCGCAGCGTGGTTGGGGAGCACGGAAATTGGCCATACCGAATTCGCATGGTCGGCTGAGCCCGTATGGTGCGCAGAGTCCAGCGAAGAAAACTAGGATAATGCCCTAAGAAGACTTGTATCGGTGCTGGGCAGTGATACTGTAAGTGCAGCACACACTCGCATTTTTACTTGCTCTTCAAGGATTCTCTCGCATGACTTCTCCCAATGGAAATGACTTTGGCGGATACAACCAACAGCCGCAGTACAACCAGTACCCCGCGTATTCCCAGCCGCAACAGAGCCGCGGCGGGAATGGGGCCATGATTGCGGCGATCATTTTGGGAGTTGTGGCGCTATTGGCCGTTGCTGCTGCCGCATTCTTTTTCGTGCAGGGAAATGGCAATAAGTCCAGCGCCACCGCGCAGGAAAGCCAATTCCAGCAAAAGGTTGACTCCACCAAGGTCGATGCCAAGGACGACGGGAAGTCTGGCAGTGAAGCTACCGTGACCAAGACCGAACAGGCTCCCGCGCCCGCACCAGCACAGGCGGCTGCAAGCAGCGGCAATGGGCACTCGTGGGGCGATTACACAAGCTATTACGCGGCCACGAGCAAAACCTCAGAGGCCTTTGCCAAAAACGTCTACAACACCTTCATGAATAACTGGGTGGCCGGTGGCGGAACGAATGCCACCTTGAGCGTTTATTCTCCTACTACCGGTGGTACCTATACGATGTACTGCTCCGGCAGCTCCTCGCGGGTAAGCTGCACCGGCGGCGATCGGGCCGAGGTAGTCATCCACTAAATCGGGGCGTCTTTTACTCCTCTTCTTCCTGCTTGTAGCGTGCGGGAGGGAGAGGATTTTTGTGTGTCCGGCGGTGGCAGGCCGGGGCGGTGGACAAGGCATGCGGTAGATTGGGTGGGTCCCGTACCAAGCTTTGAAATAGAAGTGTGAGGAATCTACGTGAATATTGCGGCCACCATCGCGGCGGAGATCGGCGCTCAAGAAACCCAGGTTTCGACGGCGCTGAAACTCCTTGCGGAGGGAAATACCGTGCCTTTCATTGCGCGCTATCGCAAGGAAGTCACGGGTGGTTTGGATGACGCGCAGCTGCGCACCATCGAAGAGCGGGCCACCTACCTGCGTGAGCTAGAAGAGCGCAAAGAGACGGTCCTTGCCGCCATTGATGAGCAGGGCAAGCTTAGCGATGACCTGCGCGGCCAGATCCTTGCCTGCGATACCAAGGCGCGGCTTGAGGATTTGTACCTGCCGTATAAAAAGCGGCGTAAGACTAAGGCTGATATCGCGCGCGAAGCCGGCTTGGAAGAGCTGACCGACACATTGATCGCGCAGCCGCAGGCCCAGCCGGAGGAACTGGCGCAGGGCTATCTCACGGAAGGTTTCGCAGATACCAAGAAGGCGCTCGAGGGTGCGCGCTCCATCCTCATTGATCGCTTCGCACTCGATGCAGACTTGGTGGGTGGCGTGCGCGAGCGCATGTTTAACCAGGGTGCCATGCAGGCGCAGGTGGTAGAGGGGAAGGAAGCCGAGGGCGCGAAGTTCAAGGATTACTTCGACTTCAACGAGCCTTTTTCTTCGCTGCCTTCCCACCGCATTCTGGCGCTCCTGCGCGGGGAGAACGAAGGCGTGCTGCAGCTGCACCTGGACGCCGGTGATGACGCCGACTACGAGGACCTCATCGTGGATCGCTTCGGTCTGGATCGCAGCTCCGCGTGGCTGGGTAATGCCGTGCACTGGGGATGGCGCACCAAACTGTATGTTTCCTCCAGCCTGGATGTGCGCATGCGCTTGAAAGAAGTAGCAGAAGAAGGCGCCCTCAAGGTCTTTGCCACCAACCTGCGCGATGTGCTGCTTGCTGCCCCTGCGGGCCAGCGCGCGACGATCGGCCTCGATCCGGGCTATCGCAACGGCACCAAATGCGCCGTGGTGGATAAAACGGGCAAGGTGCTCGATACCACCATTGTCTATCCTCACCAGCCACAAAACCAGTGGTCGCAGGCGGTGCAGACCCTGTCCACGCTGTGCGCGCAGCACTCGGTTGACCTTATGGCCATCGGCAATGGCACTGCTTCTAGGGAAACGGAAAAGCTTGCGCACGAGATTGCTGACCTACTCAAGCAGGCTGGGGGACAGCGGCCGACGCCTGTCGTGGTCTCCGAATCAGGGGCATCGGTCTACTCCGCATCGCAGCTGGCGGCGGAGGAATTTCCCGATATGGATGTCTCGCTGCGCGGGGCGGTCTCCATTGCCCGGCGCCTGCAGGATCCACTGGCAGAGCTGGTGAAGATCGATCCTAAGGCCATCGGCGTGGGCCAGTATCAGCACGATGTAAACCAGACTTCGCTGGCGCGCACGCTGGATGGCGTGGTGGAAAGCGCCGTCAATGGCGTTGGCGTTGACCTCAATACGGCCTCGGCGCCGCTATTGGAGCGCGTGGCGGGTATTAACCCCACCATTGCCGCCAATATCGTGGCCTACCGCAATGACAACGGTTCTTTTGCTACCCGCAAGGAACTGAAGAAGGTGCCGCGCCTGGGGCCGAAGGCCTTTGAACAGTCCGCCGGCTTCCTGCGCATTAATGGGGGAGCGGACCCGCTCGATGCGTCCGCGGTTCACCCGGAGGCCTATCCCATCGTGACGCGGATAGCGGAGCAGACGGGGCTGGGCATCGGCGAGCTCATTGGCAATACCCGCGTGCTGGACAAGCTGGATCCCGCCAATTTCGCCGATGAAACCTTCGGTATCCCAACTGTGAGCGATATCATCGCCGAGCTGGATAAGCCCGGCCGCGATCCGCGCCCTGAGTTTAAGACCGCTACCTTTAAAGAAGGCGTGCATAAGGTCTCTGACCTTACCCCAGGCATGGTGCTGGAGGGCACGGTCACCAACGTCGCGGCCTTCGGCGCGTTTGTGGATATCGGCGTGCACCAAGACGGACTCGTCCATGTCTCTGCAATGAGCCATCAGTATGTTTCTGATCCCCATGAGGTCGTGCGCTCCGGCCAGGTGGTCAAGGTCAAGGTGATGGAGGTCGACGTCGATCGCCAGCGCATCGGCCTATCGCTGCGGCTGGATGATGAGCCGGGCCAGCCCGCGCCGAAGCGCCGCGGCGGCGACTCGCAGCGCGGATCCGGCAAGCGCGGCGGTCAAAAGCCTTCGCGCGCAGCGGGGAAGAAGGGCGGACGCAACTCCGATCGTGGAGGCTCCCGCGGGCGCCCGGCAGCCAAGGGGACCATGGCCGATGCCCTGAAGAAGGCCGGCTTCTAGCTTCTCTGTGCAGCGGCCTACCAGCACCGCAGGGTGGGCCGCTGCTTGGGGCCGCGGTGGGGAAAATATCCCCGCCAACCGCGGACGACCCGAAAAATATGACCGCCACATTACAATCGATGCGGACTCCCGCATCCAATAATGGTAAGTTTGGCAAAACTAAATAAATGGCGTCCTTCTTCTCCTGCTTCAGCGAGGTGCTCCTGGGCAGATGGGGGCAAGGGGGACGCTGAACTACTGCCATAAGGAGACAACTATGAGTCGTGCGGCCGATAGCGGTCACGGTGCCGAGGACACCGCAGCGATGCCCTCGATAAGCGGCGAGGAACACAAGGGCCGGGGAGTGCTGGGCTGGCACCGCCTCTTGGACTGGCGCCCACGCAGCGCTTTGTCGCGGGTGCTTATCGTATTCTTCCTCGTTGCGCCCATCATCGTGGCCGGAACCATGATGTGGGCCATGTGGGATCCATCCAAGTACATGCGCAATATTGACCTCGCAGTGGTCAATGAAGACGCCGGCGTGGACAAGCAGGGCAAGCACACCAACTATGGCGACCAAGTGGTCGAGGGCCTGCTAGAGACCGATTACCTCAAATTCTCTGAGGTCAACAAGGACGAAGGCGAAGAGGGTCTGGTCAAGGGCAAGTACTTGATGGTGGTGACTATCCCGAAGAACTTTTCCGAACAAGCCGTCACCATCATCAGCGATAAGCCCGAAAAACCGGAGATCAACTTCGCTACGAATGACTATTACGGCACGAATGGCTCGGTCATTTCCTCCAGCCTTATTCCGCAGGTACAAACCAGCGTGGAAAACGCCATTTCCAAAAAGTACGCCGACCAGGTTATTGAGGGCCTTACTAAGCTCAGCGACGGCCTGGGCAATGCCGCGGACGGCGCGGGGCGCCTCGATGAGGGCGCTGGAAAGCTGCAAGAGGGCGGCGGGCGCGCGGTTGAGGGCATCAACAAGCTCGACAACGGTGCGGGCAAGCTCAATAACGGCACGGCCGAGCTCCTCAACGGAACGACGCGGCTCAATGACGGCGTCGGGCGGTTGAATGATGGTGCAGGCAAGCTGAGTGATGGCGCGGCGCGCCTCGATGACGGTGCCTCCCGGCTTGCCGATGGCTCCGATAAGCTCCTTGCCGGCACCGGCCGCCTCGCCGATGGTGCGGGCCAGATCGATGCCGGGGTCAATCAACTCACCGGCATGCTCATCCCCGTGCTGAAGCAAGCCCAAGCCGTGGTACCTAGCCTTACCCAGCTGGTAGATATCTTGCGCGGGCTCGGTATGACCCAGCAAGCGGATCAGCTCTACTCGTTGGTATCCAGGCTCGATCCCGCCTCTAGTGGAAATATGGTGGGACAGCTGGAGAAGCTTTCCGCAGGCACCGGGCAGCTGCACTACAACCTGTCCGACCCGCAATCGGAATACCTCGGCGGGCTGACCACACTGAACGGCGGTGCACACCGCCTGTCCGATGGCATCAAGGAGCTGCGCGGCGGAGTTGGCAGGCTTAGCGACGGTACCTCGCAGCTGCAGGACGGTGCGACCCGCTTGCAGGATGGTGCCTCCCGCCTCCACGATGGCACGGGTGCGCTCAAGGAGGGCACCGGCCGCCTGGCTGAAGGCGGAGCCGAGCTCAAGGGCGGCTTGGACCGCCTCAAGGAAGGCTCCGGCGAGCTATCTACGAAGCTTGCCGAAGGCGCCGCCAAGGCCCCTACCATTTCCCGCCCAGAGGATTCCGCGCAAAATATAGCGGTTCCCATTAACTTCACCGCATCCAATGTCCATCCCGTGCAGACGGTGGTCAACCCAGCGGACCCGACCGAAAAGAATATTACCGGCGGCGCCTCCATGCTCTTCGTGCTCGTATTCGGCTTCCTCTTCATGCTGCTCTTGGCGATGACGCTGCCGTACTACATGGCGCGCCGGGGAGCCCGCGTCACCAGCCCGGCCCGCAGCGTATTCGGTGCCTTTGCCGCGCTGACCGGCCTGAACTTCCTCATACTGGCGTTTATGGCCCTGATGTCTTCCACCTTGGGGTGGCAGCCGGCAAGCTGGTCCATGATCGCGCTCGTGCTCGCCGCGATTTCCGCCGTGGGTGCGGCGACCTACCAGTTCTTCCTGATTACCTTCGGGCGCAAGATCGGTTCGATCTTTGCCGCCGGTGCGTTCGCCCTGGGCGTGATGGTCTTTGGCGGGGTCTGGCCGGTCCTGGCGATTCCGCGCGCGCTCAGCCTGCTGCACCCTTTCCATCCGATGTCCTACGCCAAGGACGCGTTTACCCGCGCTACCGACGGCATTCATGATGGCACCTTCTGGAGCAGCATCATTATCCTCTTTGGCATCACGGTGGGTGCCGTGGTGGCGTCGTACTTGGTCTTCCGGGCGCGATACCTGGGCACGGCAAAGATCCTCGATGAGCACCACTCCATCCTCCGCTCACCCATGCCTGCCTAAGGCGTGCTGAGTGTCCGGCTCGCCCCAGGTAGGGTAGTAAATCCGCGAAGTTGAGGAATTTGGAATTGGCCGGTTCCTATGGAAAGATAATCCATCGTTCTATGTAACGGGCACGAACCGGTCAGGCCTCCGGCCGCCAGGGTCCTCTGTCCCAAACTGAAAAGGAATATTGGTATGACCAACATTATCGACAAGGTCGATGCAGCGCAGCTGCGCGACGACATCCCGTCCTTCCGCCCCGGCGATACCCTCGACGTCAACGTCAAGGTTATTGAGGGTAACAACGAGCGTGCACAGCTCTTCAAGGGCATCTGCATCCGCCGCCAGGGCTCCGGTATCCGCGAGACCTTCACCGTGCGTAAGGTTTCCTTCGGTATCGGCGTAGAGCGTACCTTCCCGGTTCACTCCCCGAACCTCGAGTCCATCAAGGTCTCCCGTCGTGGCCGCGTTCGCCGTGCGAAGCTGTACTACCTGCGCGATCTGCGCGGCAAGAAGGCTCGCATCAAGGAGCGTCGCTAGTTCTAGCGCCCGCCCTGGGCAGCGCCTATCTCCCTTCCTTTCCTGCATGCACAGTGCCGGAAAGGGAGGGAGATTTTTATTGTGCACTCCTCGAATCATTTCGATTTCCTGTGAATCGCCCCGCAGTCACGGGAGCCAATCCAGATTGCGGGCATGCAGTTGCTAGGATCTGACGGGTGAATAACGAAAGCATCTCGCAGGGCAAAGAAGCGGCCGCGGAGGAAGCAACCACGGAGAAAAAACAAATGCCGTGGTGGCTGGAGACTCTTGTGGTCGTCGTCTCCGTGCTGGTGGTCGTGGGGCTATTCCAAAACTTCATCGGCCGCCAATACGTGATTCCCTCAGGATCCATGGAGCCGACGCTGCATGGCTGTGAGGGATGCACGAATGACCGCATCTTTACAGAAAAGGTCTCTTACTACGGCGATAAGGGCCCAGAGCCAGGCGATGTTGTGGTCTTTAAGGGCACCGACGACTGGAACGGGAGTTACGTCTCCCCACGCTCATCCAATGCCGTCATTCACGGCATTCAGGATGCGCTGAGCTTTATCTCCTTGGCGCCGCCAGATGAAAATACCCTGGTCAAGCGCGTTATCGCCACCGGTGGGCAGACGGTGTCTTGCCAAGAAGGCGATCCCGCCGTCATGGTGGATGGCAAGCCCATCAAGCAGGACTACGTGCAGGATCCGCCGACTTACCCAGTGGATGAATCGACTGGATCGGAAGCCTGCGGCGGCCCGTATTTCGGCCCTGTGAAGGTGCCCGAAGATAATATTTGGGTTATGGGGGATAACCGCACCGCGTCTGCCGATTCGCGCTACCACATGGGCGATAATTTCCACGGCACGATCCCCGTAGATAACGTGCGCGGAAAGGTGCAGTTCGTATTCTGGCCGTTCAACCGCATTGGTGGGGTCGATGACCCAGACATCCAAAGCTAAACCACAGCAACAGCGCCTGCGCACGCGCGATTTCCTTGCGCCGGTCATAGGCGGCTTCGTGCTCCTAGTCTTATTGCAGGCATTCGTCGGCCGGATGTATGTCATTCCCTCCGCGTCGATGGAACCCACGCTGCATGGTTGTACCGGCTGCGATAATGACCGCATCGTGGTGCAGAAGATGAGCTATTACTTCCACGACCCGGACCCAGGCGATGTCGTGGTATTTGAAGGACCTGAGTCCTGGAATACGGAATTTGAGGTGCAGCGCTCCGATAACGTGCTGGTGCGCGGTGCCCAAAACGCCTTGGCGTCGGTGGGGCTTTTGCCCAATGGTGAAAATATTCTGGTCAAGCGCGTTATCGCCACCGAGGGCCAGACGGTCAAGTGTGAGGAGGGCGATTCCGCGGTGATGGTGGATGGTGCACCGATAGACCAGAGCTTCACGTTGGATCCGCCCGAGATCCCGGTTGATCCCGGCTCCGGCTCGCAGGCCTGCGGCGGCCAATACTTCGGTCCCGTGACCGTTCCAGAAGGCAATATGTGGGTCATGGGGGATAACCGCACCAATTCCCTGGATTCCCGCGCGCATATCGGCGATCACCTGCAAGGCACCGTGCCGGTGGACAATGTGCGCGGCAAGGTAGAAGCCGTGGTCCTGCCCGTATCGCGCTTTGGCGGCATTGACGATCCGGATATCCAGGATGCGGCGGCTTAAACAGCAACGCACCTTTGAAGTGGCGTTGGCCAAGGCAGGGCTCGGCCCCGTCGCCGGGGTGGATGAGGCTGGCCGCGGTGCGTGCTGCGGCCCCATCACCATCGCTGCTTGCATCCTGCCCGAGCGCATCGTGGGCGAGTTGGATACCTTAACCGATTCCAAAAAGCTCACGCCCCGCCAGCGCGAAAAACTCTTTCCCATCATCAAAGACAAGGCTGTGGACTGGTCAGTGGTGCATATTGGTGCGGGGGACATCGACAAGCGTGGCATCCAACACGCCAATACCTCAGGCATGCGCCGGGCAGTAGCGCGCCTGGAACAGCGCCCAGGCTATGTGCTTTCCGATGCCCTCTTTATCCCCGGCCTCACCCAACCCCACCTGCCCATCGTTGGTGGGGACGCGGCGGCGCGGTGCATTGCGGCGGCGAGCGTGCTGGCCAAGGTAAGCCGAGATCGCCTCATGCGGGATCTAGACGAGCGCTTTCCGGGTTATGGATTGGCTGGGCATAAGGGCTATGGAACCAAGGCGCACGAGGCCGCGATTGCCGCTTTGGGGGCGAGTCCAGAACACCGCATGAGCTACAGCAATGTGCAGCGCGCGCATGCCCAATTCACTGCGCGTGCCTAGCGAAAATTGTCGTTTCTGCGCGCTAAGCTAGGGCGAGCTATCCCATATTTTGGAGGTCCACAGTGAGTGCAGAGGAACTCGAAAACTACGAGGCAGAGGTAGAGCTGTCCCTTTACCGCGAATATCGCGATGTCGTCAGCCAGTTTTCTTATGTCGTAGAAACCGAACGACGTTTCTACCTGGCCAATGCCGTAGAACTGATTCCCCATACCGCCGGGCCCGATGTGTACTACGAGGTGCGCATGTCCGATGCCTGGGTGTGGGATATGTACCGTTCCGCCCGATTCGTGCGCTATGTCCGCGTCATTACCTACAAGGACGTCAATATCGAGGAACTGGACAAGCCGGATTTCATCATGCCGGACTAGGGCACTGGGCGCCTGTCAACCCGGCGCCCGCTCCATCCCGCCGCAGCTGTGGATAACCCTTCGTGATGCCGAAGTTATTCACATCCGCGGCGGTTTTCTGGTTTTCGGGCTTGTATCCGGCCCGCATCCTGCGGTGTTCTGTGCGTGCAGCACAAACAGCACGAAAGAAAAGGACGCCGCACATGCAATTTGCATCCGATAAACACCTCGCTACGAAGCACCCCCGGCACAGGCAAGAACTGGGAAAGCGGGGAGAATCATTCGCCGCGCGCTACCTCCGCGAGCGCGGTTCCGACATCATTGCTGCCAACGTCTCCTACCGAGTGGGAGAAATCGACCTTATTGCCCGCGAGCCCGATGGCACGATCGTCTTCGTAGAGGTAAAAACCCGCTCTACCGCGAGCTTTGGCACAGCCGAGGCGGTGACCCCACACAAGCTTGCCCGCATGCGCAGGGCCGCCGTCCAGTGGCTAGACGGCAAGCCGCTGGCTACCGTACGCTTCGATGTCATTGCTCTCGTGGTCAATGGCGAGGGTTTTGAACTAGAGCACTTTACGGGGGTCGACGATGGCCCTCGGTAAATGCTTAGCAGTCTCCCTGCACGGCGTGCTCGCCCGCGTCATCAACGTCGAAGCCAACGTAGGGCATGGCCTGCCCGGAATCCATGTGGTGGGGCATGCGGATACCGCGATATCTGAATCCCGCGACCGCATCAAGACCGCCGCCGCGAATTCCCGCCTGCCATGGCCGAAAACCAAGGTCATCGTCTCCATGTCGCCGGCCTCGCTCCCAAAATCAGGCTCCCACTTTGACCTGCCCATGGCCCTTGCGATTCTCGCCGCCCACGTAGAACAGCACGGCGCTGACTACGCGCGCTCTGTGCAGTCACCCAACCGGGTCCTTGAAGAAACCCTGGTGCTCGGGGAACTGGGCCTGGACGGCACGGTTAGAGCAGTCCCTGGCATCATCCCAGCGCTTCTCGCCGCCCGCGAGGAGGGCATTTCTACGCTGGTTATTCCGCCAGGAAATGCGGCCGAGGCCACCCTCGTTCCCGATTTGAATGTGCTGGTTGCAGCCACGCTCTTTGATGCCTTTGCGTGGGCGCTAGGAGAGCGCGACCTGCCCCGCGCGGCCGAGTGCTGCTCTGATCAACCCGCACCGGCGCCCGCACAGGAGCGGCTAGATTTCTGCGATATAGCCGGACAACACCATGCTAAATGGACGGCGGAAGTCGCTGCCGCCGGTGGGCACCATCTGTTGATGATCGGCCCACCGGGCTCAGGAAAATCCATGATCGCCTCGCGCTTGCCCAGCATTCTTCCGGCGCTAAGCCCGGACCAGATGGTAGAAACCACCGCGGTCCACTCGCTCACGGGAACTCCCGGTGAAGTGGTCTCCCACGCGCCCTTCATCGCCCCGCACTCTTCGGTTACCCGTGCGGCGCTCCTTGGTGGTGGAAGCGGTCATCCTCGCCCAGGGGCGGTGAGCCTGGCCCATAATGGGGTGCTCTTCCTCGATGAGGTCAGCGAGGTAAGCGCCCCAGTCCTTGACGGCATGCGCGCGCCTTTAGAAGAAGGTCATGTCCGCCTGGCACGCGCGCAGCGGGAGATTGACTACCCGGCGCGATTCCAACTGATTATGGCTGCTAACCCCTGTCGGTGCGCCGCCGAGGATCCCTCTCAATGCACGTGCAATCCGCATGACCGGCTTCATTATCTATCGAATCTCTCCGGGCCGTTGCGCGACCGCTTGGACATGGTGGTCACCCTCTCCGGACAGTCAGCCACCATCAATGCTGAGGGCGAAGAATCCTCTGCCGCCATTGCCGAGCGGGTCGCCGCAGCCCGCGACCGTGCCCGGGCGCGCTGGGCGGCCGACGGCATTCCCGCCCGCGTCAACGGCGCCGTGCCCTCGTCCTATTTGCGCCGGCACCGCCCCGCATCTGAGTCCGCGATGATCATGTTGTCTGCCTACCTTGCCGAGGGCGAGATTTCGCAGCGCGGCATCGACCGCGTCCTGCGCGTGTCGTGGACCTTGGCCGACTTGCATGGCAGTTCCACACCCGATCTTGCGGAAGTGGGTCAATCCCTCGACCTTCGTTCGAGCCAAACGGTAGGGAGGATTTCGGCATGAGCGATCTTGATTTATCGACTCCACTTGCCACATGGGTATATCTCAATCGCGTGGTGGAAGGCCCGTCCGCCTCCTTGCAGGCCTTGCTGGAACATCATTCGGCCGAAGAGATTGCCCACGGGATTTATCACCGAGCCGATTGGATCGGGCCTCTCTTAGCGCGCACCGCCTCACGGTTTGATTGGGTGCGGCAAAAAGAAGACCTCGCCGCCGCAGAGCGCGTGGGGGCGCGATTGATCACTGCCGATAGCCCCGAGTGGCCAGCCGAGGCGTTTTCTTCTGCCTTCGGTTTCTACCAGAATGGCGCGGACGCGCCGGCCACTTTCGATGAGCAAGCAGTACCGCCGCATAGCTTGTGGGTACGCGGCTCAGCGCTTAAACCCGAGGTAGGGCAGGCCGTGGGAATCGTGGGCACGCGCGCCATTTCGCGCTACGGGTGGCAGGCAACCCAAAGTGTGGTCTCAGGCCTAGTGAACCATCAGTGGACTATCGTCTCCGGCGGGGCTTTGGGAGTAGATACCGTGGCGCATGAGACCGCCTTGCACAATGCGGGGCGCACCATTGCTGTCGCCGCGTGCGGAATCGACAAGAATTACCCGGCCCGCAATGGTGGACTCTTTGACCAGATAGCCGATAATGGCTGCATCGTCTCCGAATTCGCTCCCGAGACAGCACCCAAGCGGCATCGCTTCCTCATTCGCAACCGCCTTGTTGCGGCGCTAAGCCAAGGAATCGTGGTCATGGAAGCAGCATATCGCTCGGGTGCGCTTAATACCCTCAACTGGGCAGAAGCCTTGGGGCGCGTTGCCATGGCCGTGCCGGGGCCAATTACGACGAGTGGCTCGCTCGGGTGCCACCAGCGCATCCAAGACGGGAGGGCCCAGTTGGTCGCCAGCGCCGACGAAGTCCGCGCCCTGGTGGGCCGCGCCGGGACGGTTGATCCGGAGGCGCAGTATGAAATGAATTTTGCGGCGTCGTTAACGCAGCGATTATCGCGGAATGAGCTGCGGGTCTTTGACGCGACCCCGCCGCCAGGAAGCCCTCCGGCTACTGCTGAAGATATTGCCCGGGACGCGGGATTCCGCCTGCCCCTTACTATCCACTTATTGCTTGCCCTAGAGAAAATGTGTGTGATCGTGCGGGAGGGAAATAACTGGGTTCGCTTAGAGATGGGCTGAAAAGCAAGTAAACTCGTGGGGTATGAGTGATAAACGGAAGGCCGCAGAAAGTCGTGGCCCGGTCGGGCAAATGGACGAGGCCATCGAGGACTTTGCGGACTTCCAACTCTGCGTCAAGGGCCGTGCGGAGGCCACGGTGCGTGGCTACCGCGCGGACCTAAAAAAACTGGCCCAAGACATCGATACCTTTGCGGACTTTAACCTCAATAACCTGCGGCAGTGGCTGGGCAACGCGGTCGCAGAAGGAAAGGCGCGCGCAACGCTGGCGCGCAGGACTGCCTCAGTTAAAGCCTTTTCTACCTGGGCGGAAAGGGAAGGCTACCTCACCCGTGATGTTGCGGCACGATTGGTAACACCGAAGGTGGGCCAGCATCTCCCAACAGTCATGGCACCGCAGCAGGCGGGCGAACTTGTGGGCAACGCCGTTTCTGTCGATGAAGCACATTTTCAGCGCGATAGTGCCATTTTGGAGCTCCTTTATGCCACCGGAATGCGCGTGGCGGAATTGGTCCGCCTCGATATAGAAGACGTGGACTTTAAGCGGTCCACCGCACGGGTAACCGGTAAGGGAAATAAGCAACGGGTCGTGCCCTTTGGTGCCGCCGCAACCGATGCCCTGCAGCAGTGGATAGACGGCGGGCGCAAAGAAATGGCGCGGGGAGAAACCCAGGCCATCTTTGTAGGCAGCAGGGGAGCGCGCATTGACCAGCGCCAGGTGCGGCGCATCGTAGACAAAGCCGCCACGGTTACCGGCACAAGCGGCCTAACGCCGCACGGGGTGCGACACCTTGCGGCTACACATCTTTTAGAAGGCGGCGCGGACCTGCGCGTGGTCCAAGAGTTATTGGGACACTCGTCTTTGAGTACCACGCAAATCTATACGCATGTTTCCGCAAAGCGGCTAAAGCAGGTCTATTCCCAGGCCCACCCGCGGGCCTGAGTGATTCTTATAAAGGCTTGAGGCGGATAACCGGCATATCCAGCAGGCTTAATGGGTCAATGTAGCTGTCCTTGGCAATCCGCGCGCCCCAATGCAGTCCTGGTGTGCCGTCTACTGGGTGGCCGAGCTTTCCTATGGTTTGGCCCTCGCGCACTTCTTGGCCTTGGGTGACGCTCGCGTGCACGGGTTGATACGTGGTACGAATGCCATCTGCATGGTCTATCGAAATGACCGGGGGTCCAGCGACGGTGCCGACAAAAGCGACGGTGCCGGATTCGGCGGCGACGACGCGGCCGCCAATTCTTAGGTCCATATCGACGCCGCGGTGGCCAGCGCTCCACTTATGCTCGGGCTTATCAAAGCCGCGCAGCACCCGAACCGGGCGCGGTTTACCCGAGGCGGGATCGACGTATGCGGCAGCGGGTGCCGCGCACAGTAGCACGAGCGCACCAGTGAGGGTGGTGGCGAGGGTGGGGATAAGGGGGCATCTGCAAGCGGCATTATTGCGTGGTCGTGGAAAAAGGTTCATGGGGCACAGTGTGTAGCGCCAGGGCAAATAATGTCCTGCGAAGCGTGGGCTGGCTGTGGATAAACTGGCAGCGGTGGGGCGGAAGAAACCCGAGTGACAATCGAGGCGAAACGTCCAAAGAAACTTGTGGAAAAGTGCTTGTTCGGTTTGGAAAATCTAGCTGGCTGGGATTATTGTCTTTCATAGCAGTGTGTCCGCTGGGAGTTAACCCTCACGGAGGCATTGACTACGCGCGACGAAGTTGTTGCATCCTGCGTTAAGGGTGTGGCGGCCCGGCAGCTGACGTGGTCCTTGGAAACAAGGTGTTGGCAGGGTCTTCGTTGCTAGGGTGCG
The DNA here is from genome assembly GCF_058182375.1 of Corynebacterium sp. LaCa_23. Classification (NCBI taxonomy): domain Bacteria; kingdom Bacillati; phylum Actinomycetota; class Actinomycetes; order Mycobacteriales; family Corynebacteriaceae; genus Corynebacterium; species Corynebacterium sp. LaCa_23. Next base: position 1,605,106 of record NZ_CP190825.1, on the reverse strand, counting down.
GAATAAAACACCGCACATTTGGAAAACCGAAAGACAAGTAAAAGAAAGCGAGCGAATCATGGCAGTTGTAACCATGCGCGAGCTCCTCGACGCTGGTGTGCACTTTGGCCACCAGACCCGTCGCTGGAACCCGAAGATGCGTCGTTTCATCTTCACCGACCGTAACGGCATCTACATCATCGACCTGCAGCAGACGCTGACCTACATCGATGAGGCATACGAGTTCGTTAAGGAAACCGTCGCTCACGGTGGCACCATCCTTTTCGTTGGCACCAAGAAGCAGGCGCAGGAAGCAGTTGCTGAAGAAGCAACCCGCGTCGGCATGCCTTATGTCAACCACCGCTGGTTGGGCGGCATGCTCACCAACTTCCAGACCGTGTCCAAGCGTCTGAAGCGCATGAAGGAACTTCAGGCTATGGATGAGCGCGAGGACGGCTACAAGGGCCGCACCAAGAAGGAAGTTCTGATGCTCAACCGCGAGCGCGCCAAGCTTGAGCGCGTTCTGGGCGGCATCTCTGAGATGGCCAAGACCCCGTCCGCACTGTGGATTGTTGACACCAACAAGGAGCACATCGCGGTTAAGGAAGCTCACAAGCTGAACATCCCGGTTGTTGCCATCCTGGACACCAACTGCGACCCGGATGACGTTGACTTCCCGATCCCGGGCAACGATGACGCAATCCGTTCCACCAAGCTGCTGTCCGGCATCGTGGCTTCCGCCGTCGAGGAAGGCAAGAAGGCTCGCGAGGAGCGCCAGCTTGCAGCCGCTAAGGAAGCTGCCGGCGATTCCGCAGAGAAGGAACAGCGCGATGCTGAGGCTGCTGCAGCCGCATCCGATCCTGCTTCTGCAGAAAAGGCTGAGGAAGCCCCCGCAGACAAGCCTGCACAGTAGGCCTGCCTCTTGTGAGGATTCTTTCTTAACTGCACTTAATTGAATACCCCACGCACATCTTGGTGTGGGGCAGCTAGGGAATAATTCCTGTACAAGGCTGTTTACCTAACCCCTACCACCGTGTGCTACGGCGGTGGGGGTTACTTTTATCTATGCTGGAGGCGGCTAAAACTAGCCTCCGTACAATCGCATTGATGAAGGAAACTGGGGTAGATACCCCCACCCAAAGACGGCGCGAGACCGTTTCTTCGGCTACGCTGTTTCAACGAACACTGACTGATTTTCAAGGAGGATCGCCCTAACTATGGCGAACTACACTGCTGCAGACGTGAAGGCACTGCGCGAAGCAACTGGCTCCGGCATGCTCGATTGCAAGAAGGCCCTGGAAGAAAACGGCGGCGACTACGACAAGGCCGTTGAATTCCTGCGCATCAAGGGTGCGAAGAACGTGTCCAAGCGCGCTGACCGCGAGGCTACCGAGGGCCTCGTTGCCGTATCCGGCAACACCATGGTTGAGATCAATTGCGAGACCGACTTCGTGGCAAAGAACGAGGGCTTCCAGTCCTTCGCCAAGAAGATTGTTGAAGCTGCAGCCGCAGCCAAGGCTAACTCCCCGGAAGAACTCAACAACGTAGAGATCGAGGGCCAGAAGGTCTCCGAGTTCGTTGACCAGGAGTCCGCAAAGACCGGTGAGAAGCTGCAGGCACGTCGTGCAGTCACCGTTGATGGCGACAATGTTGCTGTCTACCTGCACCAGCGCTCCGCTGACCTGCCTCCTGCAGTCGGTGTCTTGGTTTCCTACGAAGGTAACAAGGAAGGCGCACACGCTGCCGCTCTGCAGATTGCAGCTATGAACGCTGAGTACCTGAAGCGCGAAGACGTTCCTGCAGAGATCGTCGAGAAGGAGCGCTCCATCGCTGAGGCCACCACTCGCGAGGAGGGCAAGCCTGAGGCTGCTCTTCCAAAGATCGTGGAAGGCCGCCTGAACGGCTTCTACAAGTCCGTTGTTCTGCTGGAGCAGGCTTCCTTGTCCGATAACAAGAAGACCGTTAAGCAGGTTGCAGAAGAGGCCGGCACCATCATCACCGGCTTCGTCCGCTACGAGGTTGGCGCTTAAGCCTCAGCCGCTTTTTAGCCTTTAAAGCCCACGGGAGGTACACCCTCTCGGTGGGCTTTTCTGCTGTCTAGAGGCGATGGGGAAGGGGCGCCTGCCGGGCTGCGGTGCGGTGTGGGGAAGCGGGGACAGTGTAGGTAAGATGGAAAAGAAATAAATCAGCCCGCGCAAAAGGAGACGATGAAGGCGTGACTTCTGCAGACGAGAAGCGAACCGGATACAAACGAGTAATGCTGAAACTCGGCGGCGAAATGTTTGGCGGCGGCAAGGTTGGCATCGACCCAGACGTTGTCGATAACGTTGCTCGCCAAATCGCTGAAGTGGCCGAGCAGGGCATCGAAATCGCCGTGGTGATCGGCGGCGGCAACTTCTTCCGCGGTGCAGAGCTTTCACAGCGCGGCATGGACCGCGCCCGCTCTGACTACATGGGAATGCTGGGTACGGTCATGAACTCGTTGGCCCTGCAGGACTTCTTGAAGCAAAAGGGCGTTGATTGCCGCGTGCAAACCTCTATCAACATGGCGCAAATCGCCGAGCCGTACCTGCCACTGCGCGCTGACCGCCACCTTGAGAAGGGTCGCGTCGTTATCTTCGGTGCCGGCATGGGCATGCCGTACTTTTCCACGGATACCACCGCCGCGCAGCGCGCCCTGGAAATCGGCGCCGATGTCCTCTTCCTGGCCAAGGGTGTTGATGGCGTGTACTCCGACGACCCACGCACGAACCCCGATGCGGAGCTCTACACCCGAATCACTCCGCGCGAGGTTATTGAAAAGGGACTCAAGGTAGCCGATGCAACCGCCTTTAGCCTGTGCATGGACAATGACATGCCGATCTTGGTCTTCAACCTCTTGGAAGAGGGGAATATTGCCCGCGCCGCAAGCGGCCAGGTTATCGGCACGCTGGTGCAGTCCTAATTCTAAAACGGCACAGAACCTGCTACCTTTTATACAGCTACCCCTCAACGTTGAAGGATGATTCAGCCTCATGATCGATGACATTCAGCTCGAAGCCGAAGAACACATGACCGCTTCCGTCGAGCACACCCGCGAGCAGCTGGTGACCATTCGCACCGGCCGCGCGAACCCGGCGATGTTCAACGGACTCATCGCGGAATACTACGGTGCGCCGACCCCGATTACTCAGATGGCTACCATCTCCGTGCCAGAGCCGCGCATGTTGCTCATCAAGCCCTACGAGCAGTCCATGATCCAAGAGATTGAAAACTCCATCCGCAACTCGGATTTGGGTGTTAACCCCACCAACGATGGCCACGTTTTGCGCGTGACCGTTCCGCAGTTGACCGAGGAACGCCGTAAGGAAATGGTCAAGCTGGCCAAGAGCAAGGGCGAAGACGGCAAGATTGCCATCCGTAATATCCGCCGCAAGGCCATGGAACAGCTGAAGAAGCTTCAAAAGGATGGCGAAGAAGGCGAGGATGAGGTCCTTGCCGCAGAAAAGGAAATGGAAAAGATTACCGCTGGCTATGTCGAGCAGGTTGACAAGCTGGTGGAAAACAAGGAATCCGAATTGATGGAGGTCTAGGTCTTTTCCACTGCCGCCGCGCCCACCTCGGCCGGCGGCGCTTTTCTGTACGTAGTATTTTTGTATAGGAAATAGATAAGCCCCGCGACGCGCATACAACGTCAAGTGAAAGGAGCCGGTCACGGTGAGTGACGCCTTGAACCGCCGATTGCCGCAGCCGAAAAATGGCCCAGGCCGTGACTTGCCGGCGGCTATTGGAGTAGGCGTGGGGCTCGGCGCCCTCGTTGTCCTCGCCGTGTGGGCTGGCCCCTTGGCCTGGTATGCGGTGGTTGCCGTCGCCGTCGGCGGGGCCATGTGGGAAGTTCTTACCCGCTTGCGGGAGAACTCGTACTATATCCCGCGCACGCTGTTAATCATTTTGGGCCAGGCCATGGTGTGGATTTCCTGGCCGCTTGGCGCGCCCGGCCTCGTGGCCGTCTACGTTACCGCCGTACTCATTTTGATGTTCGGCAGGCTTTTCCATAACGGGCGGCATCGCCCTCCCATCAATTACCTGCGGGACATGTCCGTCGGCATTTTCGTGCTCACGTGGATTCCGCTTTTCGCGACTTTTGCAGCGATGCTGTCGTTGATTTCTACCCCGGTGGCCAGCGGCGCCGCTTCCATCGTGGTCTTCATGCTGTGCGTGGTCGCCTCCGATACGGGCGGCTATATCGTCGGCGTGATGTTTGGCTCCCACCCCATGGCACCGGCCGTGAGCCCGAAGAAATCCTGGGAGGGCTTTTGCGGCTCCATTGGCTTCGGCGTCATCGTTGGTGCGGTGTCCGTCCATTTCCTCTTGCACCATTCGGCGTGGATCGGCGCCTTGATGGGGCTCGGCCTTGTTATTTGCGCCTCATTGGGTGACTTGGTGGAATCGCAATTTAAGCGAGAGCTGGGCATTAAAGATATGTCCCACATCCTCCCCGGGCATGGTGGTTTGATGGACCGCCTTGATGGCATGCTTCCCTCTGCCATGGTTACCTGGGTGGCCATGAGCCTCATGGCAAACTTCGCGGTCTAAACCGGGTTGCAGCCACCGCGTATAAGGGTGCTGCGCATAAACCGCCCGCTTCCCGCTTCGCCACCGAAAAATCTCGGAGCAGGGAGGAGGGCGGCAGTAGAGCTCTTTTAGCCTTCGGCCTGCTTGCGCAATTGGCGGCGCAATTCAAGCATGCGCCACACACCTACTAGCGCCATGATGAGCGCGCCGCCGATGGTAAACATCAGGTAGGCAATGCCCGCTGGGAACTGCCCCGACCAGCCTAGGAAGTTCATCGGCACTTCTTGCTGGTTTTGCATGATGAAGATGATCAACACGATTAGCAAGAGGAAACCGACAATGAACGCTGCCCAGGTGCTAGCGGCGAACGAACCTTGGGCTTTTTGTGGTGCGGCAGCGGGCTCGGTGGTGCCGGCGCCGGCATCGGTGGAGACTTCCTTGCTTCCGGTTTCGGCCAAAGCGGCATTATCGCTTGCCGCGGTGGCCTCATCATCGGAAGCGGAAAAGTCATCTTCGGGGTATTTCGGAGTGGTCATATGTCCATTATTTCTGTAAACCCTTCCAAAATGCCACTTGGCTATAAATTGAGGCCTTCCCAATTGGAAAAGTACCGGTAAACCGTGGAAAGATGGGCGTTATTATGGCTCAACCAGTAAAACTTAACTTCTCCGCGCCGCGGCGCGGTCTGCCGCCCAAGCACTTTGCGGATCTCTCTGAAAGCGAGCGCATCGATAAGCTCGCAGAAATTGGCCTACCTAAATTCCGTGCTAAGCAAATTGCCAGGCACTACTACGAGCATCTCACCGACGACGTCGAAGAAATGACAGATATCCCCGCCGGCAAGCGCGAGGAGGTCAAGGAGGCCTTCTTCCCTGAGCTTATGAAGCCTATTCGTACGACTTCTACCGACGATGGGGAAACCACCAAGTCCTTGTGGCGCTTGCACGACGGCACCTTATTGGAGTCCGTACTGATGCGCTATCCCGGCCGCGCTACCTTGTGCATTTCTTCCCAGGCCGGCTGCGGAATGGCCTGCCCGTTCTGTGCTACCGGCCAGGGCGGACTAGACCGCAACCTTTCTACCGGCGAAATCGTCGAGCAGTTCCGCCATGCAGCCGCGGCGATGGCGGCCGAAGGCGGACGCTTGTCCAATGTGGTCTTCATGGGCATGGGCGAGCCGCTGGCAAACTACAAGCGCGTGGTCCAGGCGGTGCGCCAGATTACCGGTCAGGATGGAACGGGCTTTGGGCTCTCACAGCGCAATGTGACCGTATCCACCGTGGGCTTGGCACCTGCCATCCGCAAGCTCGCGGACGAAGACCTCGCCTGCACGCTCGCGGTGTCGCTGCACACCCCGGATGATGAGCTGCGCGATAGCCTGGTTCCGGTAAATAACCGCTGGTCCGTTGATGAGGTCCTCGACGCAGCACGGTACTACGCCGATAAATCCGCCCGCCGCGTGTCTATCGAGTACGCCCTTATCCGGGATAAGAATGACCAAGATTTCCGCGCCGATATGCTGGGCCGCAAGCTGCACCAGAAGCTCGGCTCCAAGGTGCACGTCAACGTGATCCCGCTCAACCCGACGCCGGGCTCGGAATGGGATGCAGCCCCCAAGGCGCGGCTTAATGAATTCGTGCGCCGCGTCCAGGCACAGGGAGTGCCGTGCACCGTGCGCGATACCAAGGGCGATGAAATCGCGGCAGCCTGTGGCCAGCTTGCCGCCGATGAACGAGAAGACATGTCGGCCTAAGAGTCCGCTGCCGCACAGCCACCTAAGCATTTTTGAATAAGTGCTTAGGTGGTTTTCTCGTTGGTGCACGCCGCGTTTACGCACCCGCTAAAACCACGAAACCGCCGAGCCCCTCGCAATAAGGAGGCTCGGCGGTTTTCCGTAGCTAGGATTACAGCGCGTGCTTGCCGGAGCTTACCTCGGCAGCGTCGGACGCGGAGTCAACGCGCAGGTGGGCTACGCGGGAAGGCTCGATATTCAACGCGCGCAGCTGGGAGTCGGTCAACTCGGTGTAGGCGCCAGAAACGGTCTTCTGGTCATAAATCCAGTCGCGCTCCAGGTGGTCGGCCGGCTTGTTATTAGAGGTGATGGTGCGCACCTGGTTGAGCTTCGGCTCGAAGGTGAAGATGAGCAGGCCCACAACCAACAGGACGGTCAGGGCGACGAGCCAGACGGTCTCCACGTGGCCCTTGTGGTTACCAAAGTTGAAACCAATCATGAAGATCACGGAGATCCAACCCGCGATTTGCACACCAGAGCGGCTGATGCGGGACCAACCGAAGCCTGCGGATGGAACATCTTCGGTAGAAACACCGTCATAAACCTGCGGTACCGGCTTGTGGGAAGACACTTGCTCTCCTTCGCTATCGCGTGTGTCCATTAATCGAGGGGGCACACCAATGCCATTTGACTGACACCTATTTTAAAACATCGTGGCTGTAAAGGCGATTAAACACCCCCGCCTGCTTGACCGGTTCCACCCCATAGCAGGGCGCGGTAAATGACCGCTAGGGTAGAGGGGTGACTACTCAGCGAATCCTTATCCTTGGCTCCACCGGCTCTATTGGCACGCAAGCATTAGAAGTAATTGCGGATAACCCAGATAAATTCGAGGTCGTGGGCATTGCCGCGGGCGGCTCTAACCCGCAGCAGATCATTGACCAGGCCCGTAGCTTCCACCTTTCGTTTGACCACATCGCCGTTGCCCAGCCTGCAGCGGCTGCGGAGGTTTCTGCGGCTTTAGGCGGCACGGTACTTTCTGGTGAAGGTGCTGCAGAAGAGCTGGTGCGCTCGGTTCCCGCCGATACCGTGCTCAATGCTCTAGTGGGATCCCTCGGGCTTAAGGCCACTTTAGCCACGCTGGACATGGGCGAGTACCTCGCGCTAGCGAATAAGGAGTCCTTGGTTGCCGGCGGCATGCTGGTCACGAAATCCGCGCGGCCAGGCCAGATCATCCCCGTGGATTCGGAGCACTCTGCGATGGCGCAATGCCTGCGCGCGGGCGAAGAGGGCGAGCTGGCCAAGCTCGTTCTCACGGCCTCGGGCGGTCCCTTCCGCGGCCAAACGCGTGAGCAGATGTGGGAGGTTACTCCGCAGCAAGCCGCGCAGCACCCTACGTGGTCCATGGGGCAGATGAATACGCTGAATTCCGCCACCTTGATCAATAAGGGGCTCGAGCTCATTGAGGCGACGCTGCTTTTTGATATTGAGCCAGAGCGCATCGATGTCACGGTTCACCCGCAGTCGGTCATTCACTCGATGGCCACCTTTAAAGATGGCTGCACCATCGCACAGGCTTCGCCGCCGTCGATGAAGCTGCCCATCTCCCTGGCGCTGAATTGGCCCCAGCGTGTGCCAGGCGCGCAGCCGGCACTTGATTTTTCCCAAGCGCATACGTGGAATTTTGAGCCGCTTGATGATGTCTCTTTTCCCGCCGTATCCCTCGCCCGCGAGGCCGCGGCGCAGGGCACTGGCGTGATTTATAACGCTGCCAATGAAGAGGCCGCGGCGGCCTTCTTGTCTGGTCGCATCCACTTCCCAGAGATTGTTGATGTTGTAGGCGAGATCCTCGGGGAGTCTTCCCAGTTTGCTGGTGTAGTCTCTACCCTCGATGAAATCCTCGCCGTAGAAGGCGAGGCTCGCAGGCGCGCGAATGCGCGCATTGACCGTTTAGCTGACTAGAAAGCTTTCTTTAATGGCAAATTTGCTGGGCATAGTGTTTTTCGCCCTTGGCATCGGGCTGACCGTGGCACTCCATGAGGCGGGGCATATGTTTACTGCCCGCGCCTTTGGCATGCGGGTGCGCCGGTATTTCATTGGCTTTGGCCCGCGCGTTTTCTCCTTCCGCAAGGGGCATACCGAATACGGCCTTGCCGCGTTCCCGGTGGGTGGATTTTGCGATATCGCCGGGATGACCGCGCAGGATGAATTCCTCACGGAGGAAGAAAAGCCCTATGCGATGTATAAAAAGCCATGGTGGCAGCGCATCATCGTCCTCGCAGGCGGTATCGGCGTCAACCTGATCCTTGGCTTTGTCATCTTGTATTTTGTGGCGATGACTGCGGGACTTCCCAACCCAGATGCCGATGTGCGCCCGCGGGTGGGGGAGGTAACCTGCACCGCTGACCAAAAAGAAAACCAGGAGCTGGAATCGTGCACCGGGAACGGGCCCGCTGGTAAGGCCGGTGTCCAGGAAGGCGATATCATTCTCGCACTCGATGGCGAGCACTTGGATTCCTTTACGCAATTGCGCGATGAGGTCATGCAGCGCCCCGGCGAGACCGTGACGCTTACCGTAGAGCGCGGCGGTGAGGAAAAAGATTTCTCCATTGAGCTAGAAACGGTCAAGCGCCTGAATCAACAGGGCGAATTGGTCGATGCCGGTTCGATCGGGCTGAGCAATGAGGTCCTCGACATCGTCGAGAAGTACTCAGCAACGCAAGCTCTTCCTGCAACCTGGCATTTCACCACCTATTCGCTCGAGGCCACGGTGGAGGGAATCAAGCAATTCCCCGCTAAGGTACCGGGAGTGGTGGCCTCCATCTTTGGCCACGAGCGGGATGTCAATGGGCCGATGTCTGTCGTCGGTGCATCGCGGGTTGGCGGCGAACTCGTAGAGCGCTCCCTGTGGGCATCGTTCTTCATGATGCTGGCGACGCTGAACTTCTTCCTCGCCCTGTTTAACCTCATTCCGCTGCCGCCCTTTGACGGCGGCCATATCGCGGTCATCTTGTACGAGAAGATCCGCGATGGCATCCGCAAGCTGATGGGCAAGCAGCCGCTGGGTCCTGCCGATTACACCAGGCTCATGCCCATCACCTATGTGATGGCGGCCCTGCTCATGGGGCTTGGCGTCGTTATCATCATCGCGGATGTGGTTAACCCGATCAGGCTATTTGGCTAGGTTTGCCCTTCCCGCGCCCGCCGCGGGAAGTGGGTGGAGAGCTCAACGTATAGTGCACATTTGCAGCGCGAGCGGGAACTTTAGCGCTTAACCATCTAGTGCTAGAGTGGGGACGTTCAACACTTATTGTGCAATAACGTTTAGCAACGAGCCACGAGCTAGAAATAAGGAGCATTCATGTCTAGTCCTATCGGTCTAGGAATTCCTGACGGGCCTCCGCCAGTATTGCACCCGCGCCGGAAGACGCGGCAATTGCACGTAGGCCCGGTGGGCGTTGGTTCTGACTACCCAATTTCGGTGCAGTCGATGACCAATACCAAGACCCATGACATCAACGGCACCCTGCAGCAAATCGCACAGCTTACTGCCTCTGGCTGCGATATCGTGCGCGTGGCCTGCCCTAAGCCGGTGGATGCGGAGGCTCTGCCGACCATCGCCAAGAAGTCCCCGATCCCGGTCATCGCGGATATCCACTTCCAGCCCAAGTACATCTTCCAAGCCATCGATGCCGGTTGTGCGGCGATTCGCGTTAACCCAGGCAATATCCGTGAGTTCGATGGGCGCGTTAAGGAAGTAGCCAAGGCCGCGGGCGATGCGGGGATTCCCATCCGCATCGGCGTCAATGGCGGTTCGCTGGATAAGCGCCTGCTAGAAAAGTACGGCAAGGCCACCCCAGAGGCACTCGTTGAGTCCGCTATGTGGGAAGCTAGCCTGTTTGAGGAGCACGGCTTTGGTGACATCGCCATTTCCGTCAAGCACTCTGACCCCGTGCTGATGGTGGAGGCCTACCGCCAGCTGGCCGCGCAGACCGATTACCCGCTGCACTTGGGCGTGACGGAAGCTGGCCCGAAGTTCATGGGCACCATTAAGTCCTCCGTCGCCTTTGGCGCCCTTTTGGCAGAAGGCATCGGCGATACGATTCGCGTTTCGCTCTCCGCCCCGCCGGAAGAAGAGGTCAAGGTGGGAGACCAGATTCTGCAGTCCTTCAACTTGCGCCCGCGCAAGCTGGAAATCGTCTCCTGCCCGTCGTGTGGCCGCGCGCAGGTGGACGTGTACAAGCTGGCGGAAGAAGTTACCGCAGGCCTCGAGGGCATGGAATTTCCCATCCGCGTTGCCGTCATGGGCTGCGTCGTCAACGGGCCGGGCGAGGCCCGCGACGCAGACTTGGGCGTGGCATCCGGTAACGGCAAGGGCCAGATCTTCGTCAAGGGCGAAGTGGTGCGCACCGTGCCGGAGGACAAGATCGTGGAAACCCTCATTGAAGAGGCAATGCGCATTGCGGATGAGGAAGGCCTCGAAGCCGTGGACGGCGCTAAGGCCGATGTCCGCGTGACGCAGTAAGCTGCGCGCCTCTACGCTAATTATTAATAGACTGCCCTGCACCTCGGTGTGGGGCAGTCTTTTTTGCTGCGTGCGCTGCTAATGTGCCAAAGCATGAAGAAGTTATTCGCACTGGTTGCTACAGTTTCGCTTAGCGCAACTGGTGTGGTTGCTTGCACCCCTAAGCCCGTATCTGCAGAGCCGGTGGCAGAAGAGTTCATTGAAGGCATGGAGAGCCGAAATAACGAGGGCTTGGCGGAGCTTACGGATTCCCCCGATGACGCCACGCAGGCCCTCGATGCTACGTACTCGGGCTTGCAGGCAGAGGGCCTCGATATTGAGCTCGAGGGGGTAAAACAGGACGAAACCGTGGCCACAGCGGATTATAAGGTCACCTGGGATTTGCCCAAGGATCGCAGCTTGAGCTATACCACGCAGATGACCTTGACCAAGGCCGAAGACGAGTGGACGGTGCGGTGGAAGCCCAGCATTATTCACCCGGACCTGGGCGCGCACCAGCATTTGGAGCTGCGCGCCTTGGAAGCCACGCGCGCCAGCGTCGTTTCCTCCAACGGGGTGGAGCTGATGAGCCCCGGGCTGAATTACCGCGTCATCGTGGATACGAGCTCGCTTTCCGATGTCCGCCCCACGGCCTCCAAGGTCAGCAGCGCCCTGGCTGCAGCGCACCGCGAGGACGACTCAATCGCGGAGGTAGACGCCAAGGAGCTCGCCGAAAAGCTTGAAAAGGCAGATTCCGCCTATTCGGTGGGGCTTTATACAGAAGAGCAGGAGTCCGTCATCCGCGCCAAGCTGGAGGGGATGGACGGCGTCCGTATTAATGAAGAGCCCGCGCTGGTGACCCGGGACCGTGGTCTTGCGCCCGATCTCTTATCGCGCGTGCGCTCGGCCGTCAATGACGAGCTCGACGGCGAGACCGGCTGGTCCATCGCCGTCGTCAATGAGAATGGTGCGGCGCTTTCCGATGTCGAAAAGCATGCGCCCGAGGCCGCCCCCTCCATCAAGGTTGGCTTGGATTATGACGTCCAACGCGCGGCCCAAGAAGCGGTGAATCAGCGCTCGGACGCCCAGGCCATGCTGGTTGCCATCCGGCCTTCTAACGGCGATATCCTGGCCGTAGCGCAGACCGAAAAGGCGGACGAGGACGGCGACGTCGCCTTGCAAGGCCAATACCCACCCGGCTCGGTTTTCAAGATCCTTACCGCCGCTGCGGGTGTAGAAAAACAAAACCTGACCACGGATACCATCGTTCCGTGCCCTGGCACGATGGATATTTATGGCCGCGTGGTGACCAACTACAACGCGTTTTCGCTCGGCAATGTGCCGCTAAGCCAGGCCTTCGCCCAATCGTGCAACACCACCTTCGCCGATATTTCCACCAAGCTGGCACCCGGTGAATTGAAGGAAACCGGCAAAAAGTTTGGCTTCGGGGTGGATTATGAAATCCCTGGGCTGACCACCACGACCGGCTCGATTCCTGAGGGCAAGGAAGTTTTGGAGCGCACCGAGGCCGGCTACGGCCAGGGCTACGACCTTGCCAGCCCGTTCGGCATGGCTATGGTTTCGGCCTCTGTGGCGGCGGGAAAGACTCCAACGCCCACCCTTATTGAGGGCCGCGAGACCAAGGCCTCGGATAAGTCGGCGCCGATCCCAGACCACGTGCTGAATAACGTGCGCGGCATGATGCGCCAGGTGGTCACCAGCGGTACCGCCCGCGGGATGCAGGCGGGCGGAACGATTTACGGCAAGACCGGTGAGGCCGAGATCAATGAAGGCTCGCACGCGTGGTTTACCGGCTACCGGGAAGAAGACGATATCGCCTTTGCCACGCTCATCGTATTGGGCGGCGGCTCCGAATCCTCGGTAGCTATTACCGATAACTTCCTGCGGAAGCTGGATGATTACCGCTCGCGCCCCAATGATGGCCCGGCCCCCAAGGTCGAGTAAGCAGCGGACACTGACTGGCCACCCCGATACTGCGTGAGCCGGTATGAGGACTACCATGGGCAATTATGAGTACTCGTGGAAAATTGAAGCCAGGTAAACCAACCCCCATCCGGCCGGTGCCAGAAGATATCGAGCGCCCGGAATATGTGTGGAAAGACGAGGTACAAGAGGCCATCGGTGAGCCTTTTGTGCAGTCCCCCGAAGTGATTGAGAAGATGCGGGAGGCCTGCAAGATCGCGGCCAACGCGCTGAAGGAAGCCGGCAAGGCCGTAAAGCCTGGCGTGACGACGGATGAGGTCGACCGCGTGGCGCACGAGTATATGTGTGACCACGGTGCGTACCCATCTACCTTGGGATACCGGGGATTTCCCAAGGGCAGCTGTGTTTCGCTGAATGAAATTGTCTGCCACGGCATTCCGGATACCACCGTGATTGAAGAAGGCGACATCGTCAATATCGATGTCACCGCTTATAAAAACGGCGTGCACGGCGATAATAACGCCACCTTCTTGGCAGGTGACGTATCAGAGGAGCACCGCCTTTTAGTAGAGCGCACCAAAGAAGCCACGATGCGCGGCATTAAGGCCGCAAAGCCTGGCCGCGAGATCAACGTTATCGGCCGCGTCATCGAGTCATATGCCAAGCGCTTTGGTTATAACGTCGTGCGCGATTTCACCGGCCACGGCGTAGGACCCACCTTCCACAATGGGCTGGTGGTCTTGCACCACGATTCCACCACGTACCGCGATATCTTGGAACCGGGCATGACCTTGACGGTGGAGCCGATGATCAATCTTGGTTCGCTGGATTACGATATTTGGGACGATGACTGGACCGTGCAAAACCGTGATGGCAAGTTCACCGCCCAGTTCGAGCACACCTTGGTCATCACCGATGATGGCAATGAAATCCTGACCATCCCAGATGAGGATTAATCGCTAGGGCCCTTCTTCAAGGCCTAGGAACGGCGAAAGCCGCCTCCTTAACCACTGCGCACGAATCTTAGCGCGTGGCCCGGGGAGGCGGCTTTTGTTATGGAGCCTTAGCTATGTGCCTTAGTCCCATTCGAGGCCCAAGAGGGCGTTTTCTACGACCTCTGGCAGGGCTGGGTGGATCCAGTACTGCTTGCGGGCAAAGTCGCGCAGGTCGATCTCGTAGGCCATTACGGTAATCAGCTGCTGGATCAGGGTGGAGGCCTGCGGGCCCATTAGGTGGGCGCCCAAGAGCTGGCCCGTCTTGCGGTCCGCAATCAGCTTGCAAATACCGGTGGTATCTTCCATGGCCCAGCCGTAGGCCACGTCGCCGAAGTTTTGAATCTTCACGGTGATATCGAAGCCCTGCTCCCGCGCTTCTTCTTCCTTCAAGCCCACAGATGCAATCTGCGGGTGGGTGAAGATGGCGGCAGGAACGTTGTCGTGCGGAAGCTCCTGCAGATCCTCCGGGTGGAGCAGGTTGTGCTGGATGGTGCGAGCTTCAGCGTTGGCGACGTGCTTGAGCATGTAGGGCGAAGAGACATCGCCAAGCGCCCAGACGCCTTCTGCATCGGTAAGGCCATGCGCATCGGTGGAAATGCGGCCATTGTCCAGCAGCTTGATGCCGGCCTTGTCCACATCCATGAGATCGCCATTCGGCTTGCGGCCGGTGGCTACCAGGATTGCGTCTGCCTCAAGGCTCTCGCCATTATCGAGCTCCAGCTTTACGCCCTTGTCGGTTTCTTCCAGCTTGGTGCCGTTAGCAATTCGCACATCGAAACGCTCGCGGGCAATTTCGTTGAAGCGCGAGGAGATATCGGAATCGAGGTGGCGCAGCAGGGTCTCGCTGCGGTTGACCACGGTGACCTTGGTGCCGAGGCCATCGAAGACGTGGGCAAATTCCATAGCGATATAGCCGCCGCCGACGATGATCAGGCTTTCTGGTTGGCGATCCATCCGCATGATGTCTTCGTTGGTGTAGTACTTCACACCGGAATTGGCGTAGACCTCAGGGATTACCGGGCGGGAGCCAGTAGCAACAACGATCTGATCGGCGCTGATGACGTGGTCGCCGGTCTGGATGCTCTTAGGGCCGACGAAGCGAGCGTGCTCGTCGTAGACGGTGATATTCGGGGTCTTGTCGCCGCGACGGTAGTCCTCGCCGCTTTGGGCGATCTGGTCAATGCGGTTGTGGAAGACGCGCTCCACAATGGAGTTCCACTCCACGTCGTTGACCTGGGCATCAATGCCAAGGCGCTCGCCTTCGCGGGCGGCGAGGGCGACATCGGCTGCGTAGACGTACATCTTGGTGGGGATGCAGCCAACATTCAGGCAGGTGCCACCGAAGCGGCCCTTTTCAATAATGGCAATTTTCTTATCGTGAAAATCGCGGTTGGCAATGGAGTTGCCGGAACCGGTGCCGATGATGATGAGGTCGTAGTGTTCCTCAGCGGCCGGAGTATTTGCTGTATCAATTGTGGTCATATCAATACCTTAATCCATGTGTCCAATTCGGGTATTTATGCTGGTGTGGGCGCTTCCACGATGGTGGGAAGCCAGGCATCGCACGCTGCGAACGCCTCCGCTAGGGGGCCGGAGAGGGATAAAAAGACATCGTGGCGCGCACCTTCGATGGAACGCAGCGTGTAGTGCGCATTGAGCTCTTTTGCCCACCGTCGGGTCTGTGCGACATCGATGATGCAATCGGCATGATTGACCGCATCGCAGTAGGGCGTTCCCAATAGCGAGCGGGTAGATTGCAGCGTCAATACGGGGACCCCGGCATTAATGCGGCCGCTGTGAATGACGTCGAAACCGTGGAAGACGGCGGCCAGCCAGCCTATATATTTCTTATGCCCGGCTAATGGTTTCAGGCTGAGGTTGTAGTCCCACTCGCCGTAGAAGTCACTGTGCACCGATTCGCCATAGGCGGTGAGGTTGCCGCCAGGCAAGGCGATCTTGGGTGCGATCTTGGCGGTGGAATATATCGCCGGCTTCAGCGCTGATACGGCCCAGCCGGGAACGCCCATCATGTCCAGCCAGGGGCTATTGAGGATGAGGCCTTTCAGGCGGGAGAAGCGCTCCGCGTCATGGCGGCGTAGAAAGTCCATCCACAGCGGCGCAATCAGGCCACCGGTGGAGTGGGCGATAACGATTACTTCGTCGTTTGTAATGGCATCGAGGGCTGCGGAAAGATCCACGTTATATAAGGACAAGTCCGAAACGTAGTGCCAGGCTTGGCCCGGGCGGTGCGAGCGGCCGCATTTGCGGAGATCGACCGCGTAAAAGTCATAGCCTTGTGCCGCGAAGTGCTGTGCGACGTGCGTGTGGAAGAAGTAGTCAGTCATCCCGTGCAGCCATACCAAGGCCGGGCGGGAAGTGGCAGAAGGTGAAGAAGAATCGGCGGGGCCCGAATCCGTGGAGCCTGCAGCCGAGCCTGGTGCATAGCGGACGAGGGTGGTGACAACGTCGCCCTCGCCATCAGGATCGGGGCCGAGGTTGAGGGTGGCTGATTGAAAATCGGGGCCGAGGATATCGGGCCCCCATGACGGAGTTGCTGTAGCCATGACACGAGTCTAGTCAACAGTTGGTCGTCGCTACGGTAGCTGCGTGACCTGCCATTATTTCGGTGAAATGTGAAGTGTATAACAGGTCGCCCCATATTGTGGTGACCAGGGTGGGGGAGAAAAACCAATCGAGAAAAGAAAAGCGTAAGGTAAGGCGTTAATGCGTGACACATCGGCAGGTTGGCTGTGCACAACAGTCGCGGTGTGGGGCGCAAAGCGCTTAAAATATATGGTGCAGAATGCGCCGATGTATATAAATTTTCAATTCGAAGAGGTTATAACACAGTGTCCTCAGCAAAGAAGACAGCACAAGTTGTAGATGAGGTCGATGTCGCACTGGTCGGTGCCGGCATCATGAGCGCCACCCTGGGCGCTATGCTCCGCGAGTTGGAGCCGAGCTGGACCCAGATGATCTTTGAGCGCCTTGATGGCCCCGCCCTGGAATCCTCCTCTCCGTGGAATAACGCCGGTACCGGTCACTCCGCCCTGTGCGAGCTCAACTACACGCCAGAAAAGAACGGCCGCATCGATATCTCTAAGGCGATTGCAACTAACGAGAAGTTCCAGAAGTCGCGCCAGTTCTGGTCCCACCAGCTCAACAACGGCATCCTGACTGAACCTAGTGAGTTCATCAACCCAGTCCCGCACGTTTCCTTCGCCCAAGGCGAAATCCAGGCGGACTACCTGAAGCGCCGCTACGAGGTACTGAGCGAAAAGCACATGTTCCCCGGCATGCAGTTCTCTGATGATGAATCCACCTTTGCGGAGAAGCTGCCGCTCATGGCGGACGGCCGCGACTTTTCCAATAAGGTCGCTATCTCTTGGACCGAAGTCGGCACCGACGTGAACTTCGGCGCCCTGGCCAAGCAGTTCCTGACCGCGGCGCGCGCATCTGGAACGGAGATCCGCTACGGCCACGAGGTCTTCGATATCGACCGCGACGGAAATGACTGGAAGGTCTATTCCAAAAATAAGCACACCGGCGATATCACCGTGGTGAAGGCGAAGTTCGTCTTCGTCGGTGCCGGCGGCTACGCCCTGGATCTGCTCCGCAAGGCAAAGGTGAAGGAAGTAGCTGGCTACGCCGGATTCCCCATTTCCGGTCTGTGGCTGCGCGCCAAGAACCCGGAGCTCATTGAGCAGCACCAGGCCAAGGTTTACGGTAAGGCAGCAGTCGGTGCTCCTCCGATGTCCGTGCCGCACCTGGATACCCGCGTTATCGACGGCGAGAAAGGCCTGCTGTTTGGCCCGTACGGCGGCTGGAGCCCGAAGTTCTTGAAGAAGGGTTCCTACCTGGATCTTTTCAAGTCCATCCGCCCGGATAATATCACCTCCTACCTGGGCGTTGCGGTACAGGAATTCGGCCTGACCAAGTACCTCATCGATGAGGTGCGCAAGGACTTCTCCGACCGCGTTGATTCCCTCCGCGAATACGTACCAAATGCGAAGGAAAGCGACTGGGAGACCGTGATTGCCGGCCAGCGCGTACAGGTCATCAAGCCTGCTGGTGCACCGCGCTTTGGCTCCCTCGAGTTTGGTACCGCACTGGTCAATAACCAGGAAGGCAATATTGCCGGCCTGCTCGGTGCCTCCCCGGGTGCTTCCATTGCCCCAGCCGTCATGCTGGAGCTACTGGAGCGTTGCTTTGGCGAGCGCATGATTGACTGGAGCGATAAGATTCGCGAGATGGTCCCGTCCTACGGCATGAAGCTGGCCAACGATGAGGATTTCTACAACGAGATGTGGGAATACACCCAGAAGACGCTGAAGCTGGAGCGCTAAAACGCCTTCGGCTTGGGGCTAAGTCCTCGGCCGCAAGCCCTCCGTGCAGAACCTACTGTGCGGAGGGCTTTGTGCTGCGCAATCCCTGAATTCGGGGTCGCAAGCAATTTAGGTACCGCAGTAGGTGAGAAAACCTGCAAGCCCATTCGGGTCGGGCTGTTCGTAGGACGGATGCGGCTGCCACGGGTGGGTCACGGCGTGGAGAAGCTCAGTAAAGGGCTGCATATCGCCTGCCTCGGCGGCGCGCAGCGCGGCTTCGACGGCCATGTTGCGGGGAATGACCCGGGGCATGGCAGCATCCACGGCATCCGGGGCGGGGTGAGTGGCTAGGTAGCTATCTAGGAAGTCTGAATCTGGGAAGAGCTCTTGGGCAGGAAGGGTGTGGTCGCGGGCGGCATCGGCAAGCGCACGGTGCGCCAGCGTGATATCCGGCCGGGATAGCTGCATCGCAGTAAGGTAGGCCGAGGCTACCTCGGTGGTGGTATCGAGGGCCGCGGCTATATCGCTGCGGCGCTGGGTGGCGAATTTCTCCTGGAACCCATTGATGGTCTCTTGCGCGAAGTCGACCCCGGCATTGATATCGGCATCGAAAAGCGGCACGAGCGATTCCGTGAGCCGGGCGAGGTTCCAGCCCAGGATGGCTGGTTGATTGCCAAAGGCATAGCGTCCCTGCTGGTCAATGCTGGAAAATACCGTATCGGGAGAGTAGGACTCCATAAAGGCGCACGGGCCATAATCAATGGTTTCGCCGGAGATGGTGGTGTTATCCGTATTCATCACCCCGTGGATAAAGCCCAAGCGCATCCACGAAGACACGGTGGCAATCTGGCGGTCCATCACGCCCTGGAAGAACTCCCGGTAGTCTGCCCCAGAATAGTGGCGCGCTATGGCATAGTCCGCGAGAGCCTGGAGGTGGCCGGACTGCGCGGCATAGTGAAAAGTACCGACCCGGATGTGGCTGGCCGCCACGCGGACCAGGACGCCCGCCGGCTGCACGTGGCCGCGCTGGATGGGCCGGCCGGTGGAAATCACGGCGAGGGAGCGCGTGGTGGGCACGCCGAGGGCATGCATGGCCTCAGAAATCAGGTATTCGCGCAGCATGGATGAAAGGGTGCCGCGGCCATCAGCACCCAGGCGGGAATAGGGGGTAAGCCCCGTGCCCTTGGCGTGGAGATCCCACAGTTTTCCGTCTTTTTCCACCTCGCCCAAGAGCATGGCCCGGCCATCGCCCATCTGTGGGTTGAAGGAACCGAATTGGAAGCCGGAATAGGCCATGGCATGCCCGCCGTCGCGGCCCAAGAGGAAATCCAGGCCCTCTGCGGAGCGCAGCCAGTCAGTATCCAGGCCCAGCTGCACTGCTAGCTCCTCATTGAGGACCACGAGCTGTGGATCCGGCTGCTCTTCGCCGTGCGTTGCCGACACTAAGTCCGGCAGGTGCTTTGCATAGTCGTGGTGTAGGTGCATTTTAGACCTCCAATTGTCCTTGCACGCGGATGTGGACGCGGCCGCCGACCCAAATATCGGTGCCGTCATCGTGAATAAAGACCTCGCCGTCTCTTCCCAGTTGGCTGCCCTGGCAGGCGGTGTAGCGGGCGGGGACGAGGCCTCGCGAGCGCATGAATTGCGCGGCACCGCCGTTGAAGGAACCGGTGACAGGATCCTCGAATTCTGCGGTAAATGCGCGCACTTCATAGGCAGCGGAATCCCTACCCGCGGTGGTATCCAGCATGCCCACCACGCCCACCTTGGGGCGAGTGGCGGCGGGCTGAACCGCGCGCACGGCCGCGGCATCGCGCAGCTGTATAATCCGCCAACCAGGCCCATTGTCCACCCAAGCGGAATCGATGACATCTTCTTCTGCGATATTCAATCCCGCGCAGGCCTCTGCCAGTTCGGCACTGCTTAATGGCCCGCCCGCGCGCAGCGGAGGGGTGGCAAAAGAATAAATACCTGCGTTCTCGCGCACGGAGACCAACCCCACCCCGCATTCCTGCACTATGGTGCCCTCCTTCTGCGGTTCATTGCCGAGCGCCCGCCAGACGGCGGCGCTGCCCAAAGTGGGGTGGCCGGCGAAGTCGAATTCCTCGTGCGGGGTAAAAATGCGCACGCGATAGTCCGCCGCGGGATCAGTGGGCTGGAGCAAGAACGTGGTTTCAGAAAAGTTGGTCCAGTGCGCGATGGCCTGCATCTGCTGTCTCGAGAGCCCATCGGCATGGGCCACGACCGCGAGCGGGTTACCGGAAAACGCCGAGGTGGCAAAGACATCGACTTCAAAGAACTGGAATTGCATGCCAGCCAGTCTAGTCAGCCCTGAGGATGAGGACGGCAGGCTGGCTTCTGCGCTAGCCTTGCCCTTATGTCTAAGCTTTGGCCGGATCGTCTGCGCGATTGGATTGGCCCGCCGTGGCGAATCATCATCCCCGTGTTCTTCGGCGTGCTCTTGCCCAATGCCGCGAACTTTTTGCACACCGATTCACCCTTCCAGGCCATCGTCGCGGTCTTGTACACCGTCGGCATTCCGCTGGCGCTGTGGCTGCATCCCAAGCTGCAAGAAAAGTCCATTTTCTTCATCGCCGGCACCATGACGCTGTGCATTTTCACGCCCTTGGCCTCCCTGGAGAACTTCCACGCCCCGATTTTCGCCTACACGGCTTTTCTCATCGGCACGCACTCGCGCAAGCGCTTGCGCTATATCTGGCTTGCCTGGATTGCCCTGGGCTCGCTGGCGGGAACCACCGCAAGCCTATTTGGGGAAAAGGTCTTCGCGGGCAGCGATATCGGCTTGGGCGATGCAACCATGAGCCCGCTGCTTGTCTATGCTGGCACGGTCCTGCTCGGCTGGCCGGTCCTCGGCTTTTTCTACCTGCTCGGCACCAATAACCGGAAGCGCCGGGAGGGCCAACAGCTGCTCATCGAGCGCGCGGAGATGGCCGGCGCCGTGGAGCGCAATCGCATCGCCCGCGAGATGCATGACATCGTCGCCCACAATCTCGCCGGCGTCATCGCGCTTGCCGATGGCGCCCGGTTCGCCGCCGCCAAAGACCCCAAGGTAGCAACGGAGGCACTCGATACCATCGCCTCTACTTCCCGCGAATCCTTAAAACAGATGCGCAGCCTGCTTTCCGTCTTGCGCGAAGAAGACGCGCGCGGGGAAACCAAGGCCCCAGGCACCTCAGACATCGCAGGTCTGTTTTCGGAAGCCCGGCGCGCCGGCTTCGATATCACCGTCTACGGCATGGAAAAGCTACCCGCCGATAGCGATGAGCTCTATCAATTCACCATCTACCGCATCGTGCAGGAGATGCTGACCAATATGCTCAAATACTCCAGCCAAAATAGGGGAACCCTGCGCTTTCGCAGCGATAGGTCGGCGCTTGTTATCGAGGGGCACAACCCCATGGCGCAGCCGGACGAGGACCACAGCCCAGGCTATGGGCTCATCGGGATGAAAGAGCGCGTGAAGGCCTATGGTGGCAGTGTGTCCACCAAGGCCGAGGATGGAACGTTTGCAATCATCGTGGAGGTACCGCATGTCTAATCCGGAACAGGAATCTGAGCCCATTCGCATTGCGCTTGTCGATGACCAACCGCTCCTGCGCGCCGGGTTCGCCATGCTGATCGGCTCGCAGGAGGATATGAGCGTGGTCTGGCAGGCCTCCGATGGCGATGAGGTACTGGACCTAGCCCGGCAAGAGCCCGTCGATATCATCCTCATGGACGTGCAAATGGCGCGGGTTAACGGCATTGCGGCCACGGAGGAAGTGCTCCCTGAATTCCCGGAGACCAAGGTCATCATGCTGACTACCTTTGATGATCACAACTTTGTCCACGGTGCAATCTCTGCAGGGGCATCGGGATTTTTGCTCAAAGACGTCGAGCCCGAAGAGCTGCTCTCAGCCATTCGCACCGTGCACTCGGGCGAGGCCGTGCTTTCGCCGCGCATTACCGCCCAGGTGCTCCAACAAGTCCGCAGCGAGGAGGGTGGGGACAGTAGGAAGGCGCACTCGGCTTCGCACACCGCCGCGGCTGCACAGCCAGGCGCCACCACCGCTACGGCCCCGCCGTCCGCGGAACTTACCCCGCGCGAGATGGATATTTTAAGGCTCATGGCGCTGGGGTATTCGAATACCGAAATATCCGAAGAGGAGTTTGTCTCCATGGCAACGGTCAAGACCCACGTGCGCCACGTGCTGACCAAGACTGGGTCCCGCGACCGCGTCCAAGCCGTGCTGTATGCCTATACCCATGGCGTGGTCACCGTAGAAGAACTGCTTTCTCATCCCCAGGGATGAACGGCTAAATCCGCCTCGAGGATGGTTACTTCGCGCCGGGAAAGCGCCAGGATAAAACCATGCTCACAGTCACACAGCTTTCCAAGAAATACGGTTCCTTTACAGCAGTAGACAACCTTTCCTTCGAGGTTCCCGATGGCCAAGTCACCGGGTTCTTAGGGCCCAATGGTTCCGGCAAATCCACCACGATGCGCATGTGCGTGGGGCTAGAAAATCCCACCTCCGGCACCGCCACATTCGATGGCACCCCATTTCGCGAACTACCCGATCCCGCCTCCACGGTGGGCACCCTGCTCGATGCCAACTGGTTCCACCCCGGCCGCAGTGCTCGCGCGCACCTGGGCTATATGGAAGCACTCCAGGGAGTATCGATGAACCACGTCGATGACACCCTGGAGCGAGTCGGGCTCGGAAAGGTGGCGAAAAAGCGCATCGGGGGCTATTCGCTTGGCATGAAGCAGCGCCTGGGCCTCGCCTGCGCCATGATGGGACAGCCCAAGCACTTGCTTCTCGATGAACCCGTCAACGGCCTGGACCCTGAAGGCGTGCACTGGATGCGCGACCGCATCCGGGAATTCGCCGCTGGGGGATGCGCCGTGCTGGTGTCGTCCCACCTGCTCTCAGAAATGCAGCTCACGGCGGACCGCTTGGTGGTCATCGGCAAGGGCAAGCTCGTTGGTGAAGGAACGGTAGAAGAATTTGTCAATGCCTCTGGTGCCTCCACCGTGGAGGTCGTGGTGGATCAACCAGAAGAACTGGCCCGCCTGCTGCACGATTCGCAGGCAGAGACCTCCTTTGATGGGGAGGTTCTGCGCATTACCGGCCTAGACCGCGACGAGGTCGGCCAATTGTGCTTTGACCACCGCATCCGTATCAGCAGCCTTGAGGTGAAGCACCCCTCCTTGGAAGACGCCTTCCTCGGTGCTACCGCAGACCACCTGGATTACCGCTCCGCATAACCCCCGTTATCCGTTATCGAAAGGCAGAGTACGAGCCATGAACACCATCGTTTCTGAATCCCGCAAGATATTTTCCCTGCGCTCAACGTGGGTCTACCTCGCTATCATCACCGTTGGCCTAACCACCGCGAACGTGCTGATGAGAGCTATCCGCACTGACGACAGCGCCCTCCAATCCTCCGACCTAGCCATCGGCGCCATCTTCGCCGTGGTCATCATGATCTTTTCCTCGGCCACGCTCGTCGGCGGAGACCTACAAAAAGGCACCGTCGCCTGGAGCTACCTATCTACCAACCGGCGTTTACAGGTGCTCTCGAGCCAAATCCTCGTCATCACCGTGGCCAACGTCGCCGCGGCGGCCCTGGCGGGCATACTCGGAATGTTATTTAACGCTGCGCTCGGCAGCTCGTATGACTTCTCTAGCTTCGTCCACTACCCGGATAATGCGGTGTTCCTTTTCACCTTCGTGGAATACATCGTCTACACCCTGCTCGCTACCGGCCTGGCATATATCCTGCGCAGCGGCACCTTTGCAGCCATGCTGCTGATAATCGAGTACTTCGTCATCGAAAGCGTGCTGACCTCAATGGATATGGGCTGGGCCAAATACATCCTGCAGATTTTGCCCGATGCCAACCTGCGCACCTTCTTCCAAGGCCAAGACACCTTCGGCCTTATGGCCCCGCAATGGGCATCCGGCGTCATTGTCTTGGCCATGGTGGTAGCGGTCCTCGGCGGGGCCGCAGCCGTCCAGCGCCGCCGCGCCGTGGTCTAGGCTCCCCGCAGGCGCTCGCGCGTTACGGGGATACGACGAGGGTAAGTTCCCGTGAGCCGTGCGGTGGTTCCTCTACCGTCATGCCGGCCGCGCGGGCGATAGCGGCGACATCGGCGGCGCTGAAGGCATCGGCAGGCGAAAGCGCCAGCTCCCGGGCCAGCAGGCCCTTGTAGTGCTTGTTAAAGTGGCTGACCACCTTGCGCGAGCCATCTGGTTGCACGCTTTCTACCCGCACCGTCACCGCCGAAGGCAGCCGGCCCAATTGCTGGTAGGTGCCCGAGCGGAGATCCACAACCAGCTCGTCGATGTTTTCTAGCGCCTGCGTTATCTGCTTGCCCCAAAAAGACTTCATGGTGCGACCGCCCAGCTTGGAACCGCCCGATAAGCGGTAATGGGGGATGGGGTCGTCCGCGCGCAGGAGCCCGAAGAGGGCATCGCCAATAGCAAGGCGGCTCCACGAGGGAAGGGTGGACGCCGAAAGTGCATCAAAAAGCACGCCAGTATAGCGCTCCACCGCTGGCATGGTGGGGGTGGTAAAAAGCTGACTATTGGATTCGGCCTCACCGCGCAGCTTCTCCGAGAGCTTCAGCGCCACCATCGCCTCATCAATGGGAAGAGACTGCAGCTCAGCGGCGATTTCGCGCCGCGTATCGGTAAGTTCTGGAAAAGATAGGTTGGCAAAATCAAGCGGCTTTCCGGTGCCGCCATGGGCCTTGGTTTCTGAAGGAGGGAGGACAATGAGCATATAGCTAGGGTAGCGATGTATATTTTGACCATGATTACCCGCCTTTCTGAACTATTTCTCCGCACCCTTCGCGAGGACCCAGCCGATGCCGAGGTCCCCAGCCACAAGCTGCTGGTGCGTGCCGGTTACGTGCGCCGCGTCGCGCCGGGCATCTACACCTGGCTGCCGTTGGGTCTGCGCACCCTGCGCAAGATCGAAGACGTAGTACGCCAAGAAATGGATGCCATTGGCGGGCAAGAAATGCTTTTCCCGGCCCTGCTGCCGCGCGAGCCCTATGAAAAGACCAACCGGTGGGTGGAATACGGCCCCAACCTATTCCGCCTGCAGGACCGCAAGAATGCCCACTTGCTGCTCGGGCCAACACACGAGGAAATGTTCGCCAACGCCGTAAAGGACATGTACTCCTCGTACAAGGATTTCCCAGTCACCTTGTATCAGATTCAGACGAAGTACCGCGATGAGGAACGACCCCGCGCCGGGGTGCTGCGCGGGCGCGAGTTCGTGATGAAGGATTCCTACTCCTTCGATATGAACGATGAGGGGCTTGATTCCTCCTATGCCCGCCACCGCAAGGCATATCAGAATGTTTTTGACCGCTTGGAAATCGATTACGCCATTTGTAAGGCCACCTCTGGCGCGATGGGCGGGTCCGCCTCCGAGGAGTTCTTGGCGCTTTCTGAGGTGGGCGAAGACCTCTTCGTGCGCTCCACCGAGGGCGATTATGCGGCCAATGTAGAGGCGGTCGTGACCCAAGCGCCCCCAGAAAAAGATATTGCGGGCCAGCCCGCGGCGAAGGAATACCGTACCCCGGATGCCGCCACCATTGAAGCGCTTGTGCACTGGGCGAAGACCGAGGACATCGCCGTCGACGGCCATGAGGTCCGAGCCGCCGATATCCTTAAATGCGTCATGGTGGAGGTAACCCACCCAGCGCTAGAGGAATCTGCAGAGAAGAAGGAATTGGCGGCCGTGTTGATTCCGGGCGACCGCGAATTGGATCCCAAGCGCCTCGAGGCGGCCTTGGAACCGGCAGAGTTCACCCTGGCCAGCGATAAGATTTTTGCGCAATACGATTTCTTGGAGCAGGGCTTTGTGGGCCCGCGCGCGCTGAACTCCAATGGCGTGAAGGTCTTTGCCGATCCCCGCGTGGTCAAGGGCTCTTCCTGGATCACCGGCGCGGATGCGCAAAACTGCTACGTCGTGGGCTGCGTGGCCGGCCGCGATTTCCACGTCGATGAGTTCGTGGAAGCAGCAGAGGTGAAAGAGGGCGATCCCGCACCGGATAACCAGGGCACCTTGGCCTTGCAGCGCGGCATCGAACTGGGTCATATCTTCCAGTTGGGCCGCAAGTACACCGAGGCCTTTGACGTGCAAATCCTCGATGAAAACGGCAAGCGCGCCATCCCCACGATGGGCTCTTATGGCATCGGCATCTCCCGCATGCTGGCCGTGCTGGCAGAACAACGCCACGATGATAAGGGCCTGAATTGGCCGGTGGCGGTGGCGCCGTATCAGGTGCACGTCGCGGTGGCGAATAAGGATGCCGCGGCCATGGAGGCCGGCGATAAGCTGGTAGAAGAGCTATCCCAGGCGGGCCTTGAGGTGCTTTTCGATGACCGCCCCAAGGTCTCCCCGGGCGTGAAGTTCAAGGACGCAGAGCTACTCGGCATGCCGTTTGTGGCCATCGTGGGCCGCGCCTTCAAAGACGGCATCATCGAGCTGCGCATCCGCGGCCAAGAAACGCTGGAGGTACCTGCGGATGAGATCGTGGACAAACTCCTCGAGTTGGTGCGGGCCTAGCTTAAATCACCGCGCTAAAGCCCGGCGCCTATAAGCACCGGCAGGGTAGCGTGGGAAGCATGAGACTTAATAAAAACGTGCTCCCCACAGCCCTTATCACGATGGGCACGCTGCATTTCCTGCGCGCCAAAACCTTCGAATCCATTGTGCCGCCGCAGCTGCCGGGCTCGCCGAGGTTGTATAACTTCGCCTCCGGCGCCTGGGAGATAGCTACCGGTTATTTGCTCACCGATCGCGCCACCCGTGAATCCGGCGGCGCCTCTGCCGCGGCGCTATTTCTTGCCGTGTGGCCGGCGAATATGTATCACGCCTGGATCGAGCGCGATGCGCGATGGCCGAAGAAGCTGTATCACATCATCCGCCTGCCGCTGCAAATCCCGTTGATTCGCTACGCATGGAAGATCGCGCAGGGTAGGGCATAAAACCTAAAAACCGACTCCCCAATTTTCCCGGGAAATAGATCCCAAGTGGAAAATGGGAGAGTCGGTTGCTTGCGTGATGCCGCGCTCAAGGCGGCATCACGCTACCGCTGTATCAGGAAGCCTATTAGCCGGCCACGGGGCCGCCGCAATTAGGCCATGCGCCAGCTCCCTGGGTGGCAAGGACGTTTTCAGCGATTTCAATCTGCTGTTCCTTGGTGGCTTGGTCAGCGGTGGGCGCGTACTGGGTGCCGCCGCTACCGGCCCAGGTTTGCTGCGAGAACTGCAGTCCGCCGTGGTAGCCGTTGCCGGTGTTGATGTGCCAGTCACCGCCGGATTCGCACGCGGCGACCTGGTCCCACGCGCTTTCCGGGGCGGCGTTGGCGGCAGGGGCGGCAATGCCCGCGATGCCCAACGTAGCTGCTGCCATAGTGAGCAAGGTCTTCTTAGTACGCATTGAGAAAGCACTCCTTCTCATTGTTTTGGCTCGTGGAATCTCCAACAAGCACGTAATCCACCAAATTACGTAGGGTCCGGAGGCATTAGCAATGAATATCGGCCTATAACTCGCTGATTTTTCACTGCCCGCCGGCCAGTGAATCTTCAGGCTGGGGGGTATCAGGCAACGCTGGGCGCTATGCGGCCTGGGATTCGGCGGCGATGCCGATAAGCCAGTTCAGCCACTCCTGGTTTGGGCTTTCCTGTTGCGCTGCGGCCACTGCGGCAGCGTGCCACTTATCCGCGTCCTGCTCCATCAAGGTATCCAGGAATGCGGCAGCGGAATCCGCATCGCCGGGAAGCGTTGTTCCACCGGAAGAATAGGCAGGCTCAGGCTGTGGAACCTCGCCGTTTTGGCTAATCGCCTCCTGCAGCTGGTCGATGCGGTGGTGATGGAGGCTTAAGAGCTTATCGATGCGCCCCTCGGCAGCAGGATCGCTATAGGCCCGCGCGAAATCCAGCCCAAAGACCTGCTCGTATTCCCACTGCAGCAAATCGGTGGCGCTTTCGCGCTGGGGTTGGGAGAGCGTGGGGATATCGGGGGCATCGCCAGGCAGCCAGGCGTTGAGCGTGATGGCCTGTTGGGTAACTATCGGCCGCGACTCAGAGCTGACTTCATCGGCGGCTTCCGTGGTGGCCGAGGCGGCCTCCTCTAGCACCTGGGAGGAATCTGTGGCAGGAGGTGCCTGCGTGGGCCGTTCCACCTCACAGCTGTGCGGGACATTGCCTTGGTCATCGGTGCCGCAGAGGCGCGCAATTTCCGCAAACAGCGCATCGGCCTGGGAGCTGCGCATATCCGCGGCTTCATCGTCGACACCTTGGAGGGCGAGGCCATCGCTCGCGGCGGCCACGGCGAGGCGCTCGAGCGCGTCTTCTGGGCGCGGGCCAAAATAGTCGACGACGGAATCGACTGCGGAACAACCCGCAAGCGCGGGCAGGGTGGCAGTCGAGGCTACACAGGTTAAAGCAATACGTCGGCGGTTCACCCAAAAGACTGTACCTCGAAGGACGTAGGCTAGTGGGCATGGCTTTCCCAGATGCACAACAATTAACTGATTTGCTCCAACCTCGCCTTGCAGCCCGCGGGCTCGACGTGGAGGATATTAAAACCACCAAGGCGGGAAAGAAATCACAGGTCATCATCCGCATCGATGGTGATAAGCGACCTAGCTCCGATGTCTTGGAAGAGGTCTCCGACGATATTTCGGCCTTCTTCGATGAGAAAGAGGAAACGGGTGAGCTGAATTTTGGCGCCGGATATACCTTGGAGGTCTCCACCCCAGGCGTGGATCTGCCGCTGACCGCACCGCGCCACTGGCGCCGCAATCAGGGGCGGAAGGTGACCTTTAATCGCGGCGATGACAAGAGCCATACCGCGCGCATCGGTGCGCTCAACACGGCCGAAGATGCCGTTGTCCTTATCACCTCTGAGAAAAACGAGGTGCATACAGAAGTGGAGCGATTGGAAAACATTGCCCACGCAGTGGTAGAAATTGAATTTGCACAGCCATCACAGCGTGAGCTAGACGCCGTGCACCAGCCATTTGCAGAAGCCGAGAGCTAACCGGCAATCGAGAGGACAGACAAGTGAATATTGATCTTGAGGCACTTCGCACTATCGAATCCGAACGACAGGTCCCCGTCAATGATCTGTTGGAGGCGATTGCGAGTGCCTTGTTGTATTCCTACCTGGATTACCGCGAATCCACCGCGGAGGGTAAGGCCGAAGGCACCAAGTCCCGGGTAGACATCGATACCACCACCGGTGCCGTCAGCGTCATCGTTACTGAGCGCGACCCCGAAACCGGGGAAGTAACCAGTGAATACGATGACACCCCGGATAACTTTGGCCGCGTGGGTGCACGCGCCGTACGCGAAGCGATTTTGCGCAAGCTGCGCGAGGCCGAAGCCGAGCGCACCTTTGATTCCTATTCGGAGCTTAGCGGGCGCGTTGTCAGTGGCATCGTCCAGCGCGATGCGCATGCCAATGCCCGCGGCATCGTCGTGGTCCAGCTCGGCTCTGAACTGGAATCGCAGGACGGCATCCTGCTTCCCGCAGAACAAATCCCCGGGGAAAAGCTGCAGCACGGTGACCGCATCAAGGCTTATGTGGTGGGGGTAAACCGCAATGGCGCCAATGTGCAGATCAACTTGTCCAGGACCCACCCGGAGCTGGTGCGCGGTCTTTTTGAACTGGAAGTTCCGGAAGTTGCGGATGGCAGCGTGGAAATGATCGCCATTGCCCGCGAAGCTGGGCACCGCTCGAAGGTCGCCGTCATCGGTCACGCGAAGGGCCTGAACGCCAAGGGTGCGTGCATCGGCCCGCGCGGCCAGCGCGTGAATAACATCATGCGCCAGCTGGGTGGGGAAAAGATCGACATCATCGATTACAGCGAGGATCCCACCGTGTATGTGGGCAATGCTTTGGCCCCCTCGAAGGTGATCAAGGTGACCGTGCTCGATAGCGAGGAGCAGGTGGCGCGCGTCATCGTCCCTGACTACCAGCTGTCCCTTGCCATTGGTAAGGAAGGCCAGAACGCGCGGCTCGCCGCCCGTTTGACCGGATGGAAGATCGATATTCATTCAGACGCGGACGCGAATTAAGGAATTGCGGATATATAGCGTAGGCTAGTAAACGGCCCAGATGCAGAAAGGGACATGAAGACGCAGCGAAAGTTAAGGAGTTCGATGTCGCAGACTCAACGGCTTCGTACTTGCATCGCTACGCGTCAACGCATGCCCGATACGGAGTTGCTGCGGGTGGTCATTGATGCCAATGATCCCCACGGCAGCCGTGCGGTGGCGGATCCATTCCGGCGGCTTCCCGGCCGCGGCGCATGGATTAGCCCCACGCTTTCTGCACTCGAGCTAGCTGAGCGCAAACATGCTTTCAAGCGCGCGCTCCGCACGTCCGCATCCGTGGACACAGGTCAGGTACGTAGGTACTTGGAAGCACAGTGCGAAAATGTACAGGGCGAAAAAGTACCGTGTGCGGAACAACCTGCACAAGATTCGTACACACCAGAGTTAAAAAGGAAGACCGAACACTGATGAGCGCACAACGATGAAGCATCAGCGATGAAAGTCCAGAACGTTTAACTAGGAGTCAGGCCAGTTTTTCGCGGCCTTGGCTCCTAGGCGATACCAAGAGGAGACAAGTGCCCGGAAAGCTACGTGTTCACGAGTTGGCAAAACAGCTCGGAGTAACCAGCAAGGAACTGCTCGCCACCCTGAAGGAACAAGGCGAGTTCGTTAAAACCGCATCCTCGACCATCGAACCACCGGTGGTCAAGAAGATGCGTGCTCACTATGAAGCACAGTCCGGTGGCGATGCCACCGAAGCTAAGGCAGACAAGACTGAGAAGGCTGCCAAGCCCGCTAAGCCCGGCCAGGGCAACGCCAAGAAGTCGGCATCGCCTGCGCCGAAGCCAGGTCAAGGTGCACAGGGCGGCGCGAAATCCGCTGCGCCGAAGCCCGGCGCCCCTAAGCCAGGTGCACAGGCACCGAAGCCATCCGACGCTGCACCGAAGCCAGGCGCAGGGTCCGCTAAGGCTGCCCCCAAGCCAGGTCAGGCAGCACCAAAGCCAGGCGCTGCCGCTGGAAAGCCAGCGCCAAAGCCTGGCCAAGGTGCACCGAAGCCAGGCCAGAACGCAGGTCAAGGCGATGCCAAGAAGTCGGGCGAGCGCCCGACCCCAGGCAACGCCATGCCGCGACCGATGCCTAAACCCGGCGGATCCCGCCGCGTGGCCAATAACCCATTTTCCACGGGTGGCGGAGACAACCGCCCAGGCCCACGCCCCGGTGGCTCCAAGGGCCAGCGCGGTGGCAACCGCCCCGGCAATAACCGTGGTGGAAAGCGCGGCGGCCGCAACGAAGGCGGTAATAACCGTCAGGGCCAGGATCAGAACCAAGGCCAGGGTGGCGGCGGTGGACGTCGTCCATCGCCTGCCATGATGCCTTCGCATCCGAACCCAGCCTCGATGCCGTCCAAGGCACCGAGCGGTGGCGGACGCGGTGGCCGCGGTCGCGGTGGCCACGGCGGACCTGGTGGTCCAGGTGGCCCAGGTGGCGGTCGTCCCGGCGGCTTCCGCGGTGGACGCGGTGGGCGTCGCGGCGGTACCGCCGGTGCATTCGGCCGTCCAGGTGGCGCACCACGCAAGGGCAAGAAGTCGAAGCGGCAAAAGCGCCATGAGTTTGAAGAGCAGCAGAAGCACGTCGTAGGCGGCGTCCGCTTGCCAGATGGCAAGGGGCAGACCGTCCGCCTGCGCCGCGGCGCTTCGCTGTCTGACTTCGCGGAGAAGATCGGTGCCGATCCAGCAGCATTGGTGCAGGCACTGTTCAACCTGGGTGAGATGGTCACCGCAACCGCATCCGTATCGGAAGATACGCTGCAGCTGCTCGGTGACGAGATCAACTACAAGGTAGAGGTCGTCTCCCCAGAAGACGAGGACCGCGAGCTGCTCGAGTCCTTCGACCTGCAATTCGGCGAGGACGAAGGCGGCGAAGAGGCCCTCGAACATCGCCCTCCAGTCGTCTCCGTCATGGGCCACGTTGACCACGGTAAGACCCGCCTGTTGGATACCATCCGTAAGACCAATGAGGCAGCCGGCGAGGCCGGCGGTATTACCCAGGGAATCGGTGCTTACCAGACCACGGTTGACGTGGATGGCGAGCGCACCATTACCTTCCTGGATACCCCTGGTCACGAGGCCTTTACCGCCATGCGTGCCCGCGGTGCGAAGTCCACCGACTTGGCCATCTTGGTTGTCGCCGCCGATGACGGCGTCATGCCACAGACGGTTGAGGCCATCAACCACGCCAAGGCTGCCGATATCCCGGTTGTCGTGGCCGTGAACAAGGTGGATAAGCCGGAGGCCCAGCCGGAAAAGATCCGTGGCCAGCTCACGGAGTATGGCTTGGTGCCTGAAGAGTACGGCGGCGACACGATGTTCGTGGATATCTCTGCTAAGCAGGGCCAGAACATCGACCAGCTGCTGGAGTCTGTCATCCTGACTGCCGATGCCGCCCTCGAGCTCACGGCTAACCCAGAGATGGATGCCCAGGGCGTGGCCATCGAGGCCCACTTGGACCGCGGTCGCGGCCCGGTGGCTACGGTCATCGTCCAGCGCGGTACGCTGCACGTCGGCGATTCCATCGTGGTAGGCGATGCGCATGGTCGCGTGCGCCGCATGCTCGATGAGTTTGGCGAGGACGTTAAGGAAGCCGGTCCTTCCCGCCCGGTACAGGTACAAGGCCTGTCCGGCGTGCCGGGTGCTGGCGATAACCTGCTCGTGGTCGATGATGACCGCGTGGCCCGCCAGATTGCCAACCAGCGCGATGCTCGTAAGCGTTCTGCTTTGCAGGCAAAGCAGCGCAAGCGCGTGTCCCTGGAGGATCTGGACAAGGTATTGCAGGAGACTTCGACCCTCAACCTCATCCTCAAGGGCGACAATGCCGGCTCCGTCGAGGCGCTGGAAGATGCCCTGTTGGATATCAAGACCGAGGACGAAGTCGAGCTCAACATCATCGACCGCGGTGTTGGTGCCGTAACGGAGACCAATATTTCCTTGGCCGCCGCTTCCGATGCCGTCATCATTGCCTTCAACGTTCGCGCGGAGGGCAAGGCCACGGAAATCGCCACCCAAGAGGGCGTGGATATCCGCTACTACACGGTTATCTACAAGGCCATCGAGGAAGTCGAGGCCGCTCTCAAGGGCATGCTCAAGCCGATTTACGAGGAACGCGACACCGGTGCGGCCGAAATCCGCGCCCTGTTCAAGTCCTCCTCGGTGGGTACCATCGCAGGCTGTATGGTCACCGATGGCAAGGTTGTCCGCAACGGCAAGGTTCGCTTGCTCCGCGATAACAACGTCATTACTACCGATGCCAAGATTGAGTCCCTGCGTCACGAGAAGGACGACGCGACCGAGATCAAGGCCGGCTATGAGTGCGGTATGGTGCTGTCCTACCCGGATATCCAGGTAGGCGATATCATCCAGGCTTATGAAGAAGTCGAGGTACCGCGCGACTAGTCGCTGCTAGTTTCGGCCCGCTGTGCGTGCCCACCTTGAGGGCCTTTCTCCACGGAGTTTGGCCATTAGGTGCGGCAGGTAGAACGGGCCGTTTCGCGTTTTCGCATGCGGGATTTTCAAGCGGTTTCCATTGGGTGCGGTGAGTTACTAAACTGGTAGTTTCTGATACCGCGACACGGTAATTTAGGAATAAATTTTTCCCCTTTAGCTTGGAGGTTCTCATGGTCGATCACGCACGTGCGGCGCGGCTAGCAAAACGAATTCAGGAAATCGTGGCTAGCGCGATTGAGCTGCAGATTAAGGATCGCCGCCTGGAGATGGTCACCGTGACCGATGCCCGCGTCACCGGTGATTTGCACGACGCTACCGTCTTTTACACGGTGCGCGGCCACGATATCGAGGCAGAACCCGATTATGACCAGGCTGAGGAAGCACTCAAGCGCGCGAAGGGGCAGTTGCGCAAGATCGTTGGCGATCAGCTCTCCGTGCGCTTTACCCCAACCCTGACGTTTGAGCTCGATACCGTCCCAGAGGCCTCCGCGCACATGGAAGAGCTTTTGGCGCGCGCTCGGGCCCGCGATGAAGAGCTAGCGAAGCTGAAGGAAAATGCCCAGCCCGCGGGTGAGGCCAACCCATATAAGACCTCCGATGAAGACGAGGCTTAAGTGACCCGCAAGGAATATCAGGACGCAGTCGATGCCATCTCCGGCGCGCAAAGCATCTGTATTATCACCCACTTGCGCCCGGATGCCGATGCCATTGGTTCGGCCACGGCACTGCTCTTAGCCATGCAGCAAAGCGGGAAGGATGCCTGCGCGGTCATCGGCCAGGATAAGGACTTTGCGCCTAACCTTTACTCCATTCCAGGAGCGGATCAGGTCAAGGTCACCCGAGAGCTACCGCAGGGCTATGACGTTTATGTCACCGTGGATTGCGGGTCGATCGACCGCACCGGCCTATTTTCCGCAGACATCGCCGAGCTGGCGGCGGCAGGGCGCGTGTTGTGCATCGATCACCACTCATCCAATCCTGGATTTGGCTCCGTGAACTTGGTTGATTCAGAGTGCGAGTCCACCACGGTGGCCATCTTGACCATCCTGGACATGCTGTCGGTGCAGATAGAAAACACCATCGCGCATTGCCTGTACGCCGGCCTTTTGACCGATACGGGTAGTTTCCGGTGGGGCAGGCCCGCCATGCACGATGTGGCCACCCGTTTGATGCACTATGGCCTGGACACCAAGCAGATCGCCACGGATTTACTCGATGCCACGACCCCTGATGATCTGCAGATGGTCGGCCGCGTGCTCGCGGGACTGCGCATTGAACATGCCGGTGAGCTGGGCATAGGTATCCTGATCGCGGGCCTAGCCGATATCGAAGGTCATTCGGACTCCGCAGTGGAATCCCTGGTGGATTTCGTGCGCGCCCTTGAGGGCACGCAGTTGGGCGTGGTCTTTAAGGAGCAGTCGCCCGGGATTTGGGCGGTATCGCTGCGTTCGACGGCGATCAACTGCGCAGCCCTAGCGGCTACTTTTGGCGGCGGCGGGCACGTTCCGGCTGCCGGGTACATGACACAGGGAAGCGAAGAAGCCATCGTTGCGGAGCTGGTGAGTGCCATCGATGAGCACTAGGCAGTCAACCCCCACGACAGTAAGCGCACGCGAGGTCTTTGGCCTCGCGTTTCCTGCGCTTGGCGTCCTGGCCGCGATGCCGCTCTACCTTCTGCTCGATACCGCAGTGGTGGGGCGCTTGGGTGCCCAGGAACTGGCTTCGCTCGCCGCGGCAACCACGATCCATACCGTGGTGACCACGCAGCTGACCTTCTTGTCCTACGGCACCACGGCCCGCTCGTCCCGCCTGTTTGGTGCTGGAAAGCGCGCCGAGGCCGTAGCAGAAGGCGTGCAAGCTACCTATGTGGCTTTAGGCGTCGGCGGGCTTTTGGCCATTATTATGTGGATCTTCGGCGGCGTATTTGCCCAGTGGCTTACCGGAGATCCCACTACCGCGGCAGGCACCGCGCTGTGGCTGCGGATCGCCGCGCTGGCCATTCCCGTAACACTCGTGGAAATGGCCGGAAATGGCTGGATGCGCGGCGTACAAAATACCAAGAAACCGCTCTATTTCACCCTCGCCGGAATGATTCCCGGCGCTATTGCCGTGCCTGCATTCGTGTACTGGTGGGGCCTTGCCGGTTCTGCCATCGCCACCGTAATGGGAATGAGCATTATCGCGAGCCTCTTCGTGCGCGAGCTGTATAAACAGCACGAAGGCTCGTGGGCATTTCGTTGGCACATCGTGCGCGAACAGCTCATCTTGGGCCGCGACTTGATCTTGCGCTCCGCCAGCTTCCAGGTGGCCTTTCTTACCGCCACGGCCGTGGTGTCCCGCGTGGGCACGGCGGCCTTGGGCGGCCACCAAATCATGATGCAGCTGTGGAATTTCATGTCGTTGATTTTGGACTCCCTGGCGATTGCCGCCCAGGCCTTGACCGGCGCGGCTTTGGGCGCTGGTTCGGCGCGCCACGCGCGCAGTGTGGGAAGCAAGGTAGTGATGTATTCCACCATCTTTTCGGCCTTCCTCGCCCTGGTTTTCGCCGCCGGGGCCGGGGTCATCCCGCGCGTGTTTACCTCCTCGCAGGAGGTCATCGATGCCATGAGCCAACCGTGGTGGATCCTGGTTGGCATGGTCATCGCCGGCGGCGTGGTCTTTGCCCTCGACGGCGTTTTGCTGGGAGCCGGGGACGCGGCATTCCTGCGCAGCCTGACCATTGCCTCGGTGCTTTTGGGATTTTTGCCCGGCGTGCTCCTCGCACATGCCATGGGCACGGGCCTTACCGGCGTGTGGTGCGGCTTGGCCGCGTTCATTTCCTTCCGCCTGATAGGCGTGGTCTACCGCTTCTATTCCATGAAATGGGCTGTAATAGCAGAGTAGTACCTGCGCTACAGTGGCTGTAGCGAGTAATAACAGCACTTTAGAAGATGAATGAGGAAGGCGGGTGGGAGCGGCAATGCCAACGTTATGGGCAGTAGCAGACCTGCACGGCGCGATCAGTGACAACTTTGCGCGCATTGCAGAGCTAGCCCCACCAGATCCCGCCGATTGGCTCATTGTGGCAGGCGATGTCGCAGAGCGCAGCGAGCTCATCGTGCGCATCTTGCGCGATTTGGCCGCGCGCTATGACACCGTTATTTGGGCGCCGGGCAATCACGAGTTATTTTCCCGTTCCCAAGACCAGTACAAGGGGCGCGAAAAATACGATCACCTGGTTGCCGCCTGCCGGGAAATCGGCGTTATCACCCCGGAGGACCCTTACCCGGTTTTTAACGGAATAACGATCGTGCCGCTTTTTACCCTGTATGACTACAGCTTCCGCCCACCGGGGACCTCGGTGGAAGAAGCAGTGCAGCAGGCGCGTGCGAAAAAGCTTGTCATGACCGATGAGGTAGCTATCGCACCTTTTGTAGATGTGCGCGCCTGGTGTTGGGACCGCTTGGCGTATTCCATTAAGCGTTTATCCCGAGTGCAGGGCCCAACCATCTTGATCAACCACTGGCCGCTGGTGCAAGAGCCCACGATGGTGCTGCGCTTCCCGGAAATCGCCCTGTGGAGCGGCTCGCGGCATACGCGCTCGTGGCCGCGGCGGTACAAGGCAGAAGCGGTCATCTACGGACACCTGCACACGCCCTCCAAGATGAATGTGGATGGGGTAGACCATATCGAAGTCTCTTTGGGCTATCCGCGCGAGTGGCGTAACCAGCCCCACCGTATCCCGTGGCCATACCCAGTTACCTCAACCTTTGGGGAGGTGGATTAATGCATTATCCCGACCTATTCCCAGAAACTACCCGGTATTGCTATGTGCGCACGGACGCCCGCGAGTCCGACCTGCTCAACTATGAGCACCTCGATCCCAAAGAGCAGTCCATAGTCTCGCGCGCGGTCGATATCCGGAAGTCCGAATTTGGCGATGCCCGCTGGTGTGCGCACCAGGCCCTGCGCGAGCTGGGCTTTACAGGCTCGAACCCGATCCTGCGCGGGGAGCGGGGCATGCCGCTGTGGCCCGAAGGTTTCATTGGATCCATGACGCATACGGAGGGACTGCGCGCAGCGGTGGTGGCCTCAACCTCGGATTTTCGCTCCATTGGCCTTGACGCGGAGCCTGCGCAGCGCCTGCCCGATCACGTCTTGACCATGATCGCCCGAGCCGGGGAAATGCCGCAGCTGCCGCGCCTAGAAAAGGCTGGGGTGCACTGCCCAGACCGCCTGCTGTTTTGCGCCAAGGAAGCCACCTA
Source organism: Corynebacterium sp. LaCa_23 (assembly GCF_058182375.1). Classification (NCBI taxonomy): domain Bacteria; kingdom Bacillati; phylum Actinomycetota; class Actinomycetes; order Mycobacteriales; family Corynebacteriaceae; genus Corynebacterium; species Corynebacterium sp. LaCa_23. Next base: position 1,567,237 of record NZ_CP190825.1, on the reverse strand, counting down.
TAAGGCGTGGTTTCCCATGACGCATCGGTGGCTGGATTTCGATCAAGCGGAGATCGATATCCGCGAGGATGGCACCTTCATTTCCTACATCCTGGCCCGCCCCACGCCAGTGCCGTTTATCACCGGCAAGTGGATCCTAGAAGGCGGTTATGTCGTGGTTTCCACGCTGGTTCCGGCCCTTGATTTTTCAGCCTGACCGGAAACCCGCTCAGATCTCCTCGATCAATGCCCTCAGCCACTGACTTAGAGGGTGGACGGCCGCGCCACAAAGACCGTGGCCAACCTTTTTCCCTTCTCCTTAATGAGCGCGATGGCCTGGCCATTGGGGGCTACCGCCGCATGAACCCCGGACAGCCCGCGCGGCTCTAACCATTTGCCCATCGCTAAGGCGGCGGCCTCGTCCTCGGTGACGGGCAGGACGGGGAAACTGCGCTTGAGCGCCTCATCGAGGCTTAAGGAGAGGCGGGGGTTTTCGGCAAGATCGTCGAGGAGGTGGGCATCGGCAAGCGCGAAGGGCCCCACCGTTGTGCGGCGCAGGGCGGTTAAATGCCCGCCGACGCCCAAGGCTTCGCCCATATCGCGCGCCAAGGAGCGGATATAGGTGCCGGAGGAACACTCCACGGATACATCGAGGTCAACGAAATCGCCCTCGGTGCGCAGGTCATGAATGTCAAAGCTGTGGATGGTGACCGGGCGGGCGGGAATATCTACCTCTTTGCCCTCGCGCACCAATTCATGCGCCCTCTTGCCCTTGATCTTGATGGCGGACACCGCGGCGGGCTTTTGCATAATATCGCCGGTCAATCCCGCAACTTCGGCCTCGATGGCAGAACGGTGCAGCGCGGCCGCAGGCTTGCCCCAGCTAAATTCGCCCTCGGCATCATCGGTGGTGGTAGAAGCGCCGAGGCGGATGGTGGCTGAATAAGACTTGGTGGAGGCGACCATGTGCGCGAGGAATTTGGTGCCGCGTTCGATGCCGAGGACCAGCACCCCTGTCGCCATGGGATCCAGGGTGCCGGCATGGCCGACCTTTTTGGTGTGAAAATACCTGCGTAGGCGGCTAACAACATCGTGGGAGGTCATGCCGGCAGGCTTATCAACGATGACAAGTCCGGAATGTGCGAGCGCATCAGTCATAGGGTACAAGTCTATGCTCTACGATGGATTCCGTGGATATTTGTTACGGAATCGATGACATCCCCGCGGATGTGGGGCCGACCTCGGTAACCATTGGCGTCTTCGATGGCTTGCACCGCGGCCATCAGCAGCTCGTTTCTGCCTGCGTGGAGCATGCGCGGGCGAATAATCAGGTCCCCGTCATGGTGACCTTTGACCCGCACCCGGTCTCCGTTTTCTTGCCGGAGCGCGCCCCGCTGTCCGTGGTGAGCTTCGAGCGCAGGCTGGAGCTCGCGGAGGACATGGGCATCGAGATGGTGCTTGTCATTGACTTCACTAAGGAACTCGATGGCGTGGAGCCACGGCCTTATGTGCGCGACCTCTTGGTGGGAAAACTCCATGCACAGCACGTGGTGGTGGGGGAGAACTTCACCTTCGGCGCTGGGGCCAGCGGCACCGCGGAAGCCATGCGGCAGCTGGGCGAGGAGTTTGGGTTTAGCGTCGATATCATCCCGCTGCTGGATGAAGACGGCGTGCAGATTTGTTCCACCTATATTCGCCAGAGCCTGTCCCGGGGCGCTATAGAATCGGCGAATTGGGCGCTTGGCCGCCACTTTACAGTGACCGGTCCCGTGGTTCGCGGTGCCGGGCGCGGCGGCAAGGAGCTGGGTTTTCCCACGGCCAACCAGTACTTTCCAGATACCGTAGCCATTCCCGCGGATGGGGTGTATGCGGGGTGGTTCATTGTGCATTCCGAATCGCCCCTCGACGGGGACATGCAACCTGAAGTGGCCTACGCCGCGGCGATTTCCGTGGGCACGAATCCCACCTTTGGTGATGAAGAGCGCTCCGTGGAGTCCTTTGTCTTGGATCGCGATGCCGATCTTTATGGCTATGAGGCAACCGTGAAATTCGTGGGCCACCTGCGGGATATGGTGAAGTTTCACTCCGTCGATGAGCTTTTGGAGGCCATGGCCCAGGACGTAGCTGCCGCCCGCACGGTGCTGGCTGCCGATGCCCGCGCGCAGGGCTGCAATAGCGAAGACTATTTCTTAAAGGAGAAGTAAATGAAGGCGATCCTCGATCTTGATACCGGTATTGATGATGCCCTGGCCTTGGCGTATGCCCTAGCCCACCCAGAGCTTGAGCTCATTGGGGTGACCTGCACGTATGGCAATGTCACCGTCCCACTGGCGGTGCGCAATACCCTGGCGCTGCTGGAGCTGCTGGATAGGCCCGATATCCCGGTCTTTGCTGGCCCCAGCCCGGATGGTTTCCAGCCCAGCGAGATTTCGGCCTTCATCCACGGCCAGAATGGCGTGGGTGAGGTCGCGCTTAGCCCGTCCGATAAGACCGAGGACGCCCATTCGGCCGCGGATTTCCTCGTGCAGGCCGTGCGCGATTACGGCGATGACCTCGTCATTATCCCCACCGGCCCGTCCACGACCATCGCCCAGGCCATGCTTGCCGATGCCACCTTTGCCACCAACGCCCACATCGTCATGATGGGCGGGGCGCTGACCGTTCCCGGCAATGTTTCCGCGTGGGCAGAGGCCAATATTTCCCAGGACCCGGATGCCACCGATTACCTCTTCCGCCACAGCAGCGATGTCACCATGGTGGGCCTTGATGTCACCCTGCGCACCCTCTTGACGGAAAAGGAAACCGCGCGCTGGCGGGCAACAGGAACGGCCGCGGGCGAGATTTTCGCCGATATGGTGGATTACTATATCCGCGCTTATGCCACCACGGCGCCTCACTTGGGCGGCTGCGGCCTGCACGATCCGCTGGCCGTGGCGGTAGCCGCCGATCCGTCGTTGGTAGAGGTCATTGAGACCAATATGAAAACCGATACCGAAGGCCCCACCCGCGGGCGCACCATCGCGGACGAAACTAGGCTGAGCCAGCAACCGACCGCGAAGGTCGCCTTGGGCGTGGACAACGAGCGGTTTGTCAGTGAATTTGTAGACCGCCTCGAAGAACTTTTCCGCACGGTGGGCGCCAAGTAGTGCAGCGTTTTGATTTGCCACGCTAATTGGCTGTAAGATGACCAGTTGGCTTAGCGACTGTGGTTCACGACAGTTGCGGCACGCGCAACTCGCCACGGCGGCGCTGCGCGTTGAAGAATAGTGTGGACTGAAATAAAGGAGAAATACTCATGGCATTGACCACTGAGAAGAAGGCCGAAATCCTCAAGGAGTACGGCCTGCACGAGACCGACACCGGTTCCCCCGAGGCACAGGTTGCCCTGCTGACCTCCCGCATCAACACTTTGACGGAGCACCTGAAGTTCCACAAGCACGATCACCACTCCCGTCGTGGTCTGCTGCTGATGGTTGGTCGTCGTCGTGGCCTGCTGAAGTACTTGGCAGAAAACAACGTGGATCGTTACCGTGATCTGATTTCCCGCCTGGGCCTGCGCCGCTAATTGCGACGCGGCTGCGGCCGAATTTTTCCCCTTGCCCTGCGGCAAGGGGAATTAGTGGTTTTATACCCTCTTAATCCTTGTAGGGAGCAGGGGCGTTTGTAATTGCCGTAGCTCAAAAGTGCGGAATCTCTGTTAGAATTTTCACCGTTGTCAAAAACAATGTGGAAAAGGCGGCACCGACGATCGCCTAAAACATTCAAGGAGAATTACTAGATGAGCGTTCAGAACTCCGTAGAGTTCAATATCGATGAAGAATTCGGTATTACCGAAGCTATCGCCGTCCTCGACAACGGGGACTTTGGCACCCGCACGGTACGTTTCGAAACCGGCCAGCTGGCCCGCCAGGCAGATGGTTCCGTAACTACGTACCTCGATGATGACACGATGCTGCTGGCCACCACGACTGCCTCGAACCAGCCGCGCGAGAACTTTGACTTCTTCCCACTTACCGTGGACGTGGAAGAGCGCATGTACGCAGCTGGCAAGATCCCCGGCTCCTTCTTCCGCCGCGAGGGGCGTCCCTCCACCGAGGCCATCTTGGCCTGCCGCCTCATTGACCGCCCGCTGCGCCCCACCTTTGTCAAGGGCCTGCGCAACGAAGTGCAGGTGGTCATCACCGTCCTGTCGCAGGACCCAGAAGAGTACTACGACGTCGTAGCCATCAACGGCGCGTCCGCAGCAACCCAGCTTTCCGGCCTGCCGGTCTCCGGCGCCGTCGGCGGCGTGCGCATGGCGCTTATCGCTGATGACAAGCACCCAGAAGGCCAGTGGGTGGCGTTCCCGAACCACGAGCAGCACGAGCGCGCGCTCCTTGAAATGGTGGTTGCAGGCCGCATCGTTACTAAGGGCCGTAAAGAAGACGTCGCCATCATGATGGTGGAAGCTGGCGCCGGCACCAACGTTGCTGAGCGCATTGCCGATGGCGCCCCGGCACCGCAAGAAGCCGCCGTCGCCGAGGGCCTCGAGGCAGCTAAGCCGTTCATCAAGACCCTGTGTGAGGCCCAGAACGGCCTTGCAGAGCGCACCGCCAAGGAGACCCAGGAGTTCCCGCTCTTCCCGGCTTATGAAGACGATGTCTTCGCCGCCGTGGAAAAGGCTGCTTCCAAGAAGCTGGAGAGTTTGCTGACGATCCCGGGCAAGCAGGAGCGCGACGAGGCTACGAATGCACACATGGAGCAGGTCGAACAAGACCTGCTGCCGCAGTTTGCTGACCTGGAAGAGGCAGTGGCCTCCAAGCAGATTCGCGCTGCGTATAACGAGGTCATGAAGGAGATCGTGCGCCGCAAGATCTTGACCGATGGCTTCCGCATCGATGGCCGCGGGCTGACCGATATCCGCGACCTGTCCGTTGAAGTTGACTTGGTACCACGCGCGCACGGTTCTTCCTTGTTCGAGCGCGGTGAGACGCAGATCCTCGGTGTCACCACCCTGGATATGTTGAAGATGGAGCAGCAGATCGACTCGCTTACTCCTATCGAGTCCAAGCGTTACATGCACCACTACAACTTCCCGCCATTTTCTACCGGTGAGACCGGCCGCGTGGGCTCGCCCAAGCGCCGCGAAATCGGCCACGGTGCGCTCGCCGAGCGCGCCCTGCTTCCGGTCATCCCGTCCCGCGAGGATTTCCCGTATGCCATCCGCCAGGTCTCTGAGGCACTCGGCTCCAATGGTTCCACCTCCATGGGCTCTGTCTGTGCGTCCACCCTGTCCCTCTACAACGCGGGTGTTCCGCTCAAGGCGCCGGTAGTCGGCATCGCCATGGGCCTGGTTTCCGGTGAGGTCAAGGGCAAGGAAAAGTTTGTCGCACTGACCGATATCCTCGGTGCCGAGGACGCCTTCGGTGACATGGACTTCAAGGTTGCGGGTACCTCCGAATTCATTACCGCGCTGCAGCTGGACACGAAGCTGGACGGCATTCCGTCTAAGGTCTTGGCTCAGGCGCTCGAGCAGGCCCGCGATGCCCGCGCAACCATTCTGGAAACCATGGCTGAGGTCATCGATTCCCCAGATGAGATGTCTGGCCTAGCCCCGAAGATCACCTCGGTGAAGATTCCGGTCAACAAGATCGGTGAGCTCATCGGCCCTAAGGGCAAGACCATCAACCAGATCACCGAAGATACCGGTGCTGATGTCTCGATTGAGGACGACGGCACGGTCTACATCTCTGCGGTTACCGGCGAAGCCGCAGACGCTGCGATTGAAAAGGTTAACTCCATTGCCAATCCGCAGTTGCCCAAGGTGGGCGAGCGCTTCCTCGGCACGGTGGTCAAGACCGTTCCATTCGGCGCCTTCGTTTCCTTGACCCCAGGCCGCGATGGATTGATCCACATCTCCAACCTGGGTGGGGACGAGCGCATCGAGAAGGTCGAAGATGTCGTCAACGTTGGCGATAAGGTACAGGTAGAAATCGCGGATATTGATAACCGCGGCAAGATCTCCCTGGTGCCAGTAGAGGACTAATCCCTCAGGCGCCCTTTAGAGCAGTGGCCCTGTTTCCCGAAGATGGTGGGAAACAGGGCCATTTTCTATGCCTTCGCCGTGCTTGAGTTCAGAGGGTCGTTGCAACACTTTCCCTTAGGAGGGTGTTGTTGTGCCTGGAGTTGTTGGCCCGTTTCATTCGTTGTCTGAGTCGGATCGTCGTGGCTTGGTCGCCTTGGTTGGCAGTGGGCGTAGTGTTCGTTCGGCTGCTGGTGAGCTTGGCTGTCATTACGCGCATGCTTTGAATTTTTGTCATGCTCATGGATTGCCAGTCATACATAAAGCCAAACGAGTTGATCGTCGCGGTAGCCAGGCTTTACAGCTTGTAGAACTAGTTAAAGACGGACTTTCGGTACACCAAGCCGCCAAAACATGTGGGATGCATCCCACCGCTGCGTATGCCGTTGCTACAGAAGCTGGGTGCCATATCCGGCTAACGAGGTATGCCCGGAAAGTCCGCCAAACACAGTTAAGGGTGGAATACTTACGCCTTCGGTTGGCGAGCTTGCCTGTTTGTGATGCTGGGACTGCAGTAGGAATTGATCGTCGATTGTCTTTAGACTTCGAAAAAGGTCTCATCAAATCCGGAGGGCCACGTAAAGAGTTCATACCTGTCGGCGAGGATGCCACCACGTATAAAAGACTCATGAAAGCGCTGCGCCAACGCCATGACGTCATCGAATCTGGACGGCTTCGGCCCCCTGCCTTGCCTGTCGGTGTGGATCCGTATAAACGCATCAGTGATCGCTATATTTGCTTTGAAGAACGCGTTATTATCGCCGACCTTCTTCGTGAGCATGTGCCGCTGCGGGAAATCGGGCGCCGTTTAGGGCGAAGTGCTTCGTCAATTCAGCGTGAAGTACGCAGAAACCACAGCGCTGAAGGCCCGTACCGTGCGGAGACCGCCCAGTTAAAGGCTTGTGCGCGTAGGCTGCGGCCGAAAATACCGAAACTGCTAGCCAACAAAAGGTTATGGGACTATGTATGCACACAATTGCGGGCACAATGGTCACCGGAGGAGATTTCCAATCGCCTGCCCATCGACTACCCCACTGATAAGGACATGCGCATTAGTCACGAAACGATTTATGACGCCTTTTATCTACAGTCCAAAGGAAGACTCAAAGACCTCGGCCTGGACTTGCCTACCGGCAGAAAGAAACGCAAGAAACGCCAAACACGCACCACCACACCGGCCCAGCAACGCTTCGTTGACGACATGATCCTCATCGACGACCGGCCAGAAGAGGTTACTGAACGTATTTTGCCAGGCCACTGGGAAGGCGACCTCATCCTTGGTAAAAATAACCAATCAGCGGTGATCACGTTAGTAGAACGCGTTAGCCGATTTGTTGTCCTTGGCCACCTGCCAGGAAGGCATACCAGCAAAGAAGTATTCACAGCCCTGCACAAGGCTGTTGCTGGAATCGATAAAGCTATCTGGTCATCAATTACCTGGGACCAAGGAAGTGAAATGGCTGGCCATAAAGCCTTTACCATGGCCACTGACATTCCCATCTACTTCTGCCATCCAGGATCGCCGTGGGAGAGAGGCAGCAACGAAAACACCAACGGCAGGCTCAGGAGAAACCTTCCCAAAAACAGTGACCTGTCCATCTACAGCGCCGAGGACCTGGAGATGATCGCCAACATTCACAACCACAAACCACGCAAAGCACTCAACTGGCGCACCCCAGCCGAAGTCATGACCAACGCCCTGACACAAACCGGTAGTATCAAACCAAAGTAACCGTCATCGTTGCAACGACCCCTAGAATCCGCCGTGATCACTCAGTTTTGGAAATCAAGCACGAGGCGTTTGGGGTTTTGCAAGAAGGTCACGGAATAGGGCGTTTGCTTCTTTAGCCCGATGACCAACTGCGTCTGTGCCTCGAAGGTGGTGGTGTAGTTGATCTCTTGCACGACACCGGCACCTGGGGTGATGCCAGTATCCATAAACCTTTGTTCTAACTCCGGCGTCGATGGCCACGGGGTGCCCTCGATGCCAAGGTTGAGGAAAGTGGCGCCTTTGACCTCGACCGGAAGCCCCGATGCTTGGTGGGCGGGCTGATCCGTATAGGTAGTAAACCACCCTGCTTCTCCGTCTCCTTCAAGATCAACCACGACGCGGGTAAAAGAGTCATGCGCGGCTACCCGGATCCCGGTGGGAACGAGGCCACCCAGGCCAGGAGGCAGGTGGCGCTGATCCTCGAGGGAGGGCGTGCCCATGCCGCCGAAAGCAGGTTTTGGATCATTGCCCTGCGCTTGTTGCTGATGGTGGCTTAACGGGGCGGTGTCTTCTACCGTCTTGGTTGGGTCATCGGCAGTGGTCGTTGTGGAAGGCTCTGACTTCTTTGCCGAAGACGTGGTCGATTCCGCCGTGGAACTGGTTGAGTCCTCCTGCGTAGCGAATGAGGCATCGGCGGCCTCGTCATCGCTGGGGCTAGCGCAAGCAGCCAGCGAGAGCATGCAGCTCATGCCGGCGCCAGCAGCGATAACGCGGGTGAGAGTAGATCGAGACATTCTGACCACTTCCTAGGTTGTCTACCTTGTTGTCTCTTTCAATTCTACCGGTGCACAAGTGGCCCAACTGGGGAAGTGATGCAATTGTTGTACAAGGGAAACTAGCGAAGGCGTGGCCTAACGCTTCAGCTGGACGAGCTGGATAAGGTTGCCCACGGTATCGTCAAAGACTGCGATAATGGAGGGGCCAACGTCGGTGGGCTCCATGGTAAAGTCCACGCCCTTGTCCTTGAGTTCGGCGTATTCTTTCTCCACATCCTGCGATAAGAATTGGGTGACCGGGATATTATCCGCCTTCAGCGCCTCGGTGTACGTCTTAGCGGCAGGGTGGCCCTTGGGCTCAAGGAGTAGTTCAACGCTGCCATCGCCGTCCGCGTTGGTGACCGTAAGCCACCGGAAATCGCCGTGTGTGACGTCATCTTTTACCCGGAAACCTAGGACATTGACATAGAAATCGTGGGCGCGAGCAACGTCATCTACTGGAACGGACGCAATATAAATCTGCATGACGCCCAGTCTAGCAGTGGTATTTTTGCCGTTCGGACGCCCGCCCGCCCCGGATGGGCGAGCGCGATAGGATGGGAAAGAAACAAAGGTTTAACTCAAAGTTGTTAAGAAAGTGAGGCCCGCAATGGCGATCAAAGTAGGAGTCTTGGGAGCGCAAGGGCGCGTCGGCAAGGCGATTGTTGAAGGCGTTAATGCCGAAGATGACTTAGAGCTCGTAGCGGAAATTAGCCGCGGGGATGACCTGCAGCAATTGGTTGATAATCACGCAGAGGTCATCGTAGATTTCACCCAGCCTGATTCAGTGATGGGGAACCTGGAGTTTTGCATCGCGAACGGCATTCACTGCGTGGTGGGCACCACTGGCTTTGATAAAGAGCGCTTGGACCAGGTGGAGCAGTGGACCCGCCAAGAGGGTGCTGGAAACGTGCTGATCGCACCGAATTTCGCCATCTCTGCCGTGATGACCATGGTGCTTGCCAAGCAGGCAGCGAAGTTCTTCGAGACCGCAGAGGTCGTGGAGTTTCACCACCCCACTAAGCTGGATGCGCCTTCCGGTACCGCCATCCACACCGCAGAGGCCATTGCTCAGGCGCGCCGCGACGCCGACCTGGGGGAGATGCCGGATGCGACGGAAAAGTCCCTCGAGGGCGCGCGCGGTGCGAATGTAGACGGAATCCCCGTGCATGCTGTGCGTACCCGCGGCATGGTGGCCCACGAAGAAGTCATTTTCGGCGCGCAAGGACAATCCCTGACCATCCGCCAGGACTCTTACGATCGTTCCTCCTTTACTCCTGGCGTTTTGGTCGGTGTGCGCGAGATTGCGCAGCACCCGGGATTGGTCGTCGGGCTAGACAAGTACCTGGGGCTGTAACGGTATGGCCACTGCAAGTGAGCTAAATATTCAACTGATTGCCGCTACCGAGTTTCACGCACCACAGGGAACGCAGTGGAGTGCTGATGATACGGCGACGGACGGCGAGGCCCTCGTCGAATTCGCGGGAAGGGCGTGTTATGAGTCCTTTGACAAGCCCAACCCGCGCACCGCTACGAATTCCGCCTACCTGCACCACATTATGGAGGTAGGACATACTGCGTTGTTGGAACACGCCACGGCAACGATGTACATCACGGGGCTATCGCGCTCCGCCAGCCATGAATTGGTGCGCCACCGGCATTTTTCCTTCTCGCAGCTATCCCAGCGCTTCGTGCATCCTAATGAGACGCAAGTAGCGCTGCCTAAGCTGGTGGAAGAAGATGAACAATTGCGCCGATTGGTCATGCAGGCGGTGGACGAAACCCGTTTTGTCTACGATGAGCTGCTAGAAGCCTTGGAAGAAAAGCTGGATGAGCCGAATGCGCTCCTGCGCAAGAAGCAGGCGCGGCAAGCAGCGCGCGCGGTGTTGCCCAATGCAACGGAAACCCGGCTCGTCGTTACCGGTAATTACCGCGCTTGGCGGCACTTCATTGGGGCGCGGGCGGCCGAGCACGCTGATACGGAATTGCGCGAAGTGGCGGTGGAGTGCTTGAAGCATTTGCAGGAGCAAGCACCAGCGCTTTTCGATGACTTCCATATCACCACGTTGGCCGATGGAACGCGGATGGCCACAAGCCCTTACGCTTAACACGCAGCCCCCCGATGCGGCCAAAAGGTGCCCTAGCGGGTAACCTTGACGGCTATGAGCACAGGTATGACAGCAAAGACTGGCGTTGACACCTTCGGTCGCATTGGCGTCGCCATGGTCACTCCGTTTGATCGTGACGGTGCGCTGGACGTAGAAGCGGGTCGCCGCCTGGCAGCTCATCTCGTAGACAACGGCGTGGATTCACTCATCTTGGGTGGAACGACGGGCGAGTCTCCTACCACGTCCTTGGACGAAAAGTTGGAGCTGCTCAAGGCCGTAAAAGAGGAAGTAGGAGACCGCGTCCGGATCTGTGCGGGCGCCGGAACGAATAACACCGCAACCTCGATCGAGGTTGCCCAAGCTTCCGCCGCCGCAGGAGCCGATAGCCTGCTCGTGGTGACTCCGTATTACTCCAAGCCCTCCCAAAAGGGCGTCTATGAGCATTTTGCCGCAGTTGCTGATTCTACGGATCTGCCGATTTGCGTCTATGACATCCCTGGCCGCTCGGGCATCCCAGTGGCGTCGGATACGCTCCGCCGCCTAGCGGAATTGCCGACTATCCAAGCCGTGAAAGACGCCAAGGGCGATCTTTCCGCGGCCGCAGAACTCATCCAAGAAACCGACTTGGCGTGGTACTCCGGTGATGATCCGATTAACCTGCCGTGGCTATCCCTCGGCGCTTCGGGTTTCATCTCCGTCATCGGCCACGCTGCACCTCGTGCCTTGGTAGAACTCTATGAAGCTTTCGATGCGGGCGATTTGGCCCGCGCGCAAGAAATAAATTACTCAACGCTTCTTCCACTGACCCGCGCTCAGGCGCGGTTGGGCGGAGCGACATTTGCAAAGGAAGCTCTGCGCCTGCAGGGCTTTGAAGTTGGCGATCCCCGCCTTCCTGTTACCGCCGCGAGCGAGGAGGAACGCGAGGTACTTCGCCGTGATTTGGAACAATCTGGAGTCCTTTAAGAATGACTGAACCCCGTAACCGTTCCCGCAAGGTCACCCGCAAGGCGGGTCCACCTTCGGAAACTGAGACCGCCTCCAATGAGGCGGCTTCGCCCGTATTTCAGGCCCCTGCCAATAACGCCGGCACTGCCGGAAATGAGGAGCAGGGCAACTCTGGCAAGAATAACTCTGCCGATAATAAGAACGACGGCGATAACAACGGCCGCCGCTCGCGTTCCCGTGGCGGCCGCGGCCGTGGTCGTGGCGGAAACGGCAATAATGGCAATGGCCAAGGTGGCAATAACCACGGTGGCAATGGCCAAGGTGGCAATAACCACGGCGGCAATAACAAGAACAACAACGGTGGCAACGGAAAGAACGGCAATGGCAAGGGCCGTGGCCGCAATAACAATAACCGCGGCCGCCGCAACGTGCCGAAGTCGATGCAGGGCGCTGATTTGACCAAGCGCCTGCCGGAACCGCCAAAGCAGGCGAAGGATACCCTGCGCATCTACGCCTTGGGCGGTATCTCCGAAATCGGCCGCAACATGACCGTCTTTGAGTACGGCGATGAGCTGCTCATCATTGACTGCGGCGTGCTCTTCCCATCGTCTGGCGAGCCTGGCGTGGACCTCATCCTGCCGGACTTCGGGCCGATTGAAAAAAAGATCGACAAGGTCAAGGCCCTCGTGGTCACCCACGCCCACGAAGACCACATCGGTGCCATCCCGTGGCTGCTGAAGCTGCGCCCGGATATCCCCATCGTGGCCTCCCGTTTCACTATCGCGCTCATTGCGGCCAAGTGTAAGGAACACCACCAGAAGCCGAAGTTCGTTGAGGTCAACGAAAAGTCCGATGTGACCTACGGCTGCTTCCGCGTTCGCTTCTGGGCGGTTAACCACTCCGTGCCGGATGCGCTCGGCATCATGCTGGGCACCCCGGCCGGGAATATCATCCACACCGGTGATATCAAGCTGGACCAAACCCCGTTGGATAATCGCCCGACCGACCTTCCGGCGCTGTCTCGTTACGGCGACGAGGGCGTCGACCTAATGCTGTGCGATTCCACCAACGCCACCGTGCCGGGCGTATCCGCCTCCGAGGGCGATATCCCAGCCAACTTCAAACGCTTGGTGGCTAATGCGAAGCAGCGCGTCATCTTGGCTTCCTTCGCCTCGAACGTCTACCGCGTGCAGGCTGCCATCGATGCTGCCGTGGCCAATGGCCGCAAGGTGGCCTTCAATGGCCGCTCGATGATGCGCAATATGGAGATCGCGGAAAAGATGGGCTTTTTGAAGGTCCCTCGCGGCACCATCATCCCCATCGATGAGGCCGCGAAGATGGCCCCGCATAAGACCATGCTCATTACCACCGGTACGCAAGGTGAGCCAATGGCTGCGCTGTCCCGCATGGCCCGCCGCGAGCACCGCCAGATTACGGTGCGCGATGGCGATACCATCATCTTCTCTTCCTCGCTCATCCCGGGCAACGAAGAGGCCGTCTTCGGCGTTATCAATATGCTGTCCCAGATTGGTGCCAACGTCATCACCAACCAGGACGTCAAGGTCCACGCATCTGGCCACGGCTACTCCGGCGAGCTGCTCTTCCTGTACAACGCGGCGCGCCCGCGCAATGCCATGCCGGTCCACGGTGAGTGGCGCCACCTGCGCGCCAATAAGGAATTGGCGATTTCCACCGGCGTGGCCCGCGACCGGACGGTCTTGGCGCAAAACGGCGTTGTGGTGGATCTGCGCAAGGGCCGCGCGGAGGTCGTCGGGCAGCTGCAGGTTGGCCACCTCTACGTCGATGGCGTGTCCATGGGCGATGTCGATGCCGATACCTTGGCAGACCGCACCAACTTGGGCGCCGGCGGCGTGGTATCCATTACCTGCGTGATTGATAACCGCACTTCCCGCCTGCTCGAGCACCCAACCGTGGCAACCACCGGTTTCTCCGATGATGACCGCGGTGTTGTGCCCGAGGTTGCGGAGATGGTGGAAAACACCATGAATGATCTCGCCGCAGAGGGCGAGAATGACACCTACCGGATGGTGCAAAAGCTGCGCCGCAAGGTCTCCAAGCTCATGGATTCCAAGTACAAGCGCGAGCCGGTCATTTTGCCCACCATCGTGCCGACGAATTCAGGCACGCTGCTTGCTGATGACGCCGATGTCGACGCCAGCCGCGAGTCCCTGTAGGTTCTGCTACAAAAGGATTTAATTCCGGCATAGTTTCTGTGCCCCAGCATTTCGATGACCTCGGTATGCTGGGGCACATGTCGTTTTCATCTTCCGAACGCGCCAAGATGGTCGCGCTTTTTCATCAGCTAGGTCCAGACGCCCCCACGCTGTGTGAGGGCTGGACCACGCGCGACTTAGTTGCCCACCTGTGGGTGCGCGAAAACCGTCCCGATGCCGCAGCGGGCATGTTCCTTTCGGTCCTGCAGCCCCACCTAGAAAAGGAATCCGCTAAGGTCGCCCGCCGCGATTTCGATGAGCTTGTCGATGCCTGGGGGAGGGGACCAGCAAAGTTTAACCCCGCACGTTTTCTCGATGCCCAGCAAAATTTGGGCGAACATTTCATCCACCACGAGGATATCCGCCGCGCCAATGGCCAGACCGAACCCCGTGATTTTTCTGTGGCCGTGCAGAAGAAGCTGCACCGTTTTTTGAAGATCTGGGCCAAATTGAGCCTGCGTAAATCCACCCAGCCGGTGATCCTGCAGCCGGACGGGATGCAGCGCATCGTCGTGGCAGATAAGCACGGGGTAGCCGATCGCGGCGATCGCGTGGTCCGCGTAAGCGGGGAGGTTGGCGAACTCCTCCTGTGGGCATACGGGCGCGATGTCGTACAAGTCACCATCAATGGCGACGAGTCAGCCATCAAGATGTCAACCCTGTAGGCTAGAAAAAGCCGCTTTTGTGGCCCGTGCTGCACCTTTTTAGCCCGAACTCGGGACATTTCTCGGTTAACTAGCTCTGCCACGCGTGTGGCGTATGTGATTTGTGGGGTTTTCCGGTTAAGGTAAATGACATGTCTGTCAAAAATGCCTCCTCTCGCGGATCGCGCCGGAACCAGACGCGAGCATCAAAAAGCGCGCCTGGCCGGAAAGCGAACCGGTCGCGGCCGTCTGGCCGCAGCCAGTCCAGCGCCGGTGTGCCAGAGACGCTGGAGATGACCTCGTCTGGGCGCGCGGCAGGAACGACGCAAGAGCGTACGGGGAGTGCATTTAGGGCCGTCGGCAAGGGGCTTGGCTCTGCATTTGGTGCCACCGCGCGCGGAATGGGCAATGTTGCCCGCGGCCTAGGCAATGGCCTTGCGGGCTTAAAACCGAGCCAAGATGCACTTGCAGATGGCACGGAGGATTTCGAGAGAACAAGGGAGCCACAGGAAATTTCTGATAGCGCCGGGAAAAAGAAGAAAAGTAAGGTAACTCGCGCGCGCGATATCGCAGCCGAGGAGGAGGCACAGGCTGCCGAGGAGGCGGCGACTCCTTCTCAGGGCGGGTTGCGAGTCAATAATCCGGATGCGGTTGCCCTGGTGCTCATCGGCGTAGCCATCGTCCTCGCCGCCACCGTATGGTTCGGCGTCGCCGGCCAGGTGGGCGCCTGGGTGGGCAACCTGGTGCGCTACGTCATCGGCGCCGGTGCCTGGGTGCTTCCCATTGCGCTCGTCGCGCTGGCCATCTCGCTCATGATGGAAATGGACGGTCCATCCGGGCGCATTAATCCGCGCATTGCAGGTGGCACGTCGATCATCGTGCTGGCGATGCTGAGCCTCATCCACATCTTTGCCGGTAATCCGCCGCTCGGATTTACCACCGATACAGCGGGCGGGGCCGGCGGTGTCGTTGGCTTTGCCATCGGCGGGATTCTGGATGCCGCGTTTACCTCGTATGTTGCAGTACCCCTGCTCTTCCTCGTCATCATTTACGGCGCGCTGCTGGTTACCGGAATCACCATCCGCGAGGCCTACGAGCTCGTGGCGGATTCGCTGCGTTCGGCCTTGTCCCGCTTTGGCGGCAGCGAGGCGGACTACGACGAGGCCGACGATGACGATCTCTACGGCCACGTGTCTGGCGATATCGACGATATTGCACATGGCCGCGAGCGCTCCGAGCGTCCTGCGCCGAAGCGTCGCGGCACGTCCGCCCTGCGCAAGACCGGCAGCTCTTATCCGGTGCAGTCGCTTGACGATGCCCCCGCAGACGACCACACCGTCGCCTTCAACACCCCAGTCCGTGCGGGTTATGAGCCCGTAGACCGCAGCGACGAAGAACTGGGCTATGGTGCAGATTCCCGCATGGGGGATACCGATGCCTTCCCGGCAGTAGACGATGCTGACTACGCTGACGACGCGGAATCCGCCCAACCTGCGCTGCCAGAAAGCGAGCCCACCCGCGTCTTGGGTTCTGCCACTGGCGGGTCTTCTACCGGCCGCAAGTCGCGGGCTGGCCGAGCGGCTGGTGCTGGGGCCGCTGGAGTCGCTGGGCCTGCTGGCGCCGGTGCTGCCGCTGCTTCTGGTGTGGCTGGTGCCGCAGGTGCAGCCGGCAAGGCCAAAGGCGCTGCTGCCGGTGCCGCTGCCGCTGGTGCTGTCAAGGCCGGTTCCGATGCTGTGTCTTCGGCGCACGAGGAAGCCCGGCGCCTATTCCGCGAGCGCTCTGGGCGCGATGCGGCCACCGGCGCAAAGGTGGAATCCACCGCGGCGGCGGAACAGCCTGCCACACAGCCCCAAGCGCCCGCGCCTGCGCAATTTGGCAACGACAACTATGCGGTGCCCTCTACCGATCTGCTAACCCCAGGCACGCCTGCGAAGGAACGCACCGAGATCAATGACCGCATCATCGAGGCCATTACCGATGTCTTCGAAGAGTTCAACGTCAATGCTCAGGTAACTGGCTTTAGCCGTGGCCCCACGGTGACCCGCTATGAGATTGAGCTTGGACCAGGCGTTAAGGTTTCGAAGATTACGAACCTGCAATCCAACCTGGCCTATGCCGTGGCTACCGATAACCTGCGCTTGCTCACCCCGATTCCGGGCAAGTCCGCAGTGGGTATTGAGGTTCCTAACCCAGACCGCGAAATGGTCCACCTGCGCGAGGTCTTGGATGCGCCCAGCATGACGTCGTCCCCGGATCCAAT
This sequence comes from Corynebacterium sp. LaCa_23, assembly GCF_058182375.1. Lineage (NCBI taxonomy): Bacteria > Bacillati > Actinomycetota > Actinomycetes > Mycobacteriales > Corynebacteriaceae > Corynebacterium > Corynebacterium sp. LaCa_23. The sequence goes on along the minus strand of NZ_CP190825.1, from coordinate 1,550,480 downwards.
GTTGATTGGCCTGGGCAAGGACATCGAGGGCGAATACACGTCCTTTTCCGTGCAGAAGATGCCGCACTTGCTGGTTGCCGGCGCCACCGGTTCCGGTAAGTCTGCATTCGTGAACTCCATGCTGGTCTCGCTGCTTACCCGCGCCACCCCGGAGCAGGTACGCCTGATCCTCGTCGATCCAAAGATGGTGGAGCTCACGCCGTATGAGGGCATTCCGCACCTGATTACGCCCATCATTACCCAGCCGAAGAAGGCCGCCGCGGCCCTCCAGTGGCTGGTGGAAGAGATGGAGCAGCGGTACATGGATATGAAGGCCGCGCGCGTGCGCAAGATCGAGGACTATAACCGCAAGGTTGTCTCCGGCGAATACCAGGCCCCGGCAGGTTCCGAGCGCGAGGTTCGGCCGTACCCTTATATCGTCTGCGTCGTCGACGAGTTGGCGGACTTGATGATGACCGCCCCGAAGGAAATCGAGGACTCCATCGTCCGCATCACCCAGAAGGCCCGCGCCGCCGGCATTCACTTGGTGCTTGCTACTCAGCGCCCGTCCGTCGATGTGGTCACCGGCCTTATCAAGACCAACGTGCCTTCCCGCTTGGCCTTTGCCACCTCGTCCTTGACCGACTCCCGTGTCATCTTGGACCAAGGCGGCGCGGAAAAGCTCATCGGCATGGGCGATGGTCTATTTATCCCGCAGGGCAAGCGCCCAGTGCGCATGCAGGGTGCATTCGTCTCCGATGACGAGGTCATGGATGTCGTCGAGGCCGCTAAATCTCAGGCCGCCCCGAACTACACCGAGGGCGTGACCGAGGAAAAGCAGTCTGAGGCGAAGAAGGAGATCGACGATGACATCGGCAAGGACATGGATGACCTCCTCGAGGCCGTCGAGCTGGTGGTCACCGCCCAGCTGGGTTCCACCTCGATGCTGCAGCGCAAGCTACGCATCGGCTTTGCCAAGGCCGGCCGCCTGATGGACCTGATGGAATCGCGCGGCGTCGTCGGGCCATCGGAAGGCTCCAAGGCGCGCGAGGTGCTGGTGAAGCCGGAAGAGCTCGACACCATCCTGTGGATGATTAAGGGCGCCGACCCTGCCGATGCCCCCAAGGAAATCCAGGACGAGATGAACCAGGAAGAAGACGATGATGCCGGTGATTCCGCAGATTCCGCTCTTTCCGATGCCCCCGATGCGCCCGATTCCGATACGCGGACGGTGCAAGCGACCTATAACCCATCGTCCGGGGCCTTCTAAGTAGTGTAAGATGGTCACGGTCTTGGAGGGGAGTACCCCACATTCGGCATAGATCGTCAACACGGTAGCTGTGCGCTCCCGGTCGTGTCGGCCCAGCGAGGAATATCCGCTGGGCGGGGGAGACCTCCGGTCACTTTCTTAAAGTAAATTCGACCGGAGGGATCTCGCGATGAACGTCCCATTGTGGGTGTGGCTGGTCACCGGTGCGGTGATTTTAGCCTTTTTTATATTCGACTTTTATTCTCACGTGCGCAGTCCACATGAGCCCACCCTGAAAGAGTCGGGCCTGTGGACCCTTTTCTATATTTGCGTCGCCGTAGTTTTTGGCGGCGTCGTGTGGGCCGTGTGGGGCCACGAGCACGGCATCCAATTCTTTACCGGTTATGTCACAGAGCAGGCGCTTTCCGTGGATAACCTCTTCGTATTTGCGCTTATCATGGGCTCCTTTAAAATCCCGCGCAAATACCAGCAAAAGGTGCTGCTCATCGGCATCATCATCGCCCTCGTCTTCCGCCTCGTATTCATCCTGTTGGGCGCGGCGGTTATCGCGGCGTGGTCCGATATCTTCTACCTCTTTGCCATCTTCCTGCTCTACACCGCCATCAAGTTGGTCATCGATGAGATTCGGGACGCGCCGGAGACCAACCCGAACGATATGGCCATCATCAAGCTCGTGCGCAAGGCGGTAGATGTTACCCCGCAGTACCACGGGGATAAGCTCACCCACCGCGTGGACGATGGCTCTAAGAAGGGCAAGTTCGCCTTCACGCCGCTATTCGTCGCGCTGGTATCCATTGGGCTTATCGATGTCATGTTTGCCTTCGACTCCATCCCGGCAATCTACGGCATTACCTCAGAGGCGTTTTTGGTCTTTACCACCAACGCATTCGCGCTGATGGGCCTGCGTCAAATGTACTTTCTTATCGATGGCCTCTTGGACCGCCTCGTCTACCTGCCTTATGGCCTGGGCATCATCTTGGGCTTCATCGGCGTCAAGCTGCTCTTCCACGCGTTGCACGAGAATAACCTGCCGTTTATCAATGGCGGCGACAACATTGAATCCGTGCCAGAAATCTCCACGATCGGCTCGCTGGTGGTTATCGTTGGAGTCTTGGTCATCACGGTTCTTGCATCGGTTATCAAGAACATGCGCGATAAAACCCAAGGCGTAGTGGCTGTATCCCACAACCACTACGACTGGGACGAGGAAGGAAATAAGATCGTGCGCAATACGCGCGGCGATTACCTGGGCAGGGCCGAGGATCTGTCCAAGGAAGACCTACCCAACTAGGGGGAGAGCCTAGAAGCGGGCTTTAACCGGATTCCACTCGCGGAAGCTGCGGCCCTGGAGGCAGCCTTCTTGATAGAAGGGATCATCGTTCATCAGGTGGATGACATCGGCTACCTCGGTGTCATCATCGTCAAAGCGCACAATGATGAGCGCGCCTCCTTGGGAATCCGTGAACGGTCCCGAGGCCACGATGGTGCCCTCATCAAATAGTTTTCCGGTGAATTCGCGGTGGGCCGGGCGAACCTTCGCTATCTCTGGGTTGGCCGGGTTGTATTCATAATTGACTGCAAAATATTTCATACCGGACAGTATAAATTCTCGGGGGAGTGTGCCGCGAGACCATTACCCAAGCGGGTAGTATGTATAGGGTGAATCAACCCGGAGCACAGTCAGCGCAGTCCTCGGAAGTGAATCCGCAGGTCTCTAATTGGAATCTGCCAAATTTCCTCACCTGCCTGCGTATCGTTTTCATTCCGGTCTTTGCATGGCTGGTCATCGGCGGCCATCAGTGGTGGTCGTTCGGCGTCTTCGCCGCCTTAATGCTCACGGATAAGCTCGATGGCGATATTGCCCGCGCCCGCGGGTTGATTACCGATTTTGGCAAGATTGCCGACCCCATTGCTGATAAAGCGCTCATGACCACAGCGCTTGTCTGCCTCAATATCGTCGATCAGCTTTCGGTCTGGGTCACCGTCATTATTCTGATCCGGGAATTTGGCATCACCATCTGGCGCATGGCCTTGCTGCGCCGCGGAAAAGTTGTCCCAGCCTCTAAAGGCGGCAAGCTAAAGACCGTCCTGCAGTCCTTCGCCGTGGGTCTATATTTGTGGCCGCTTCCCTCGTGGATGGATATTCCTACCTCCTTCATCATGTGGATGGCCGTCGTTGTAACGGTCATTACCGGCGTGCAGTATCTCATCGATGGACAAAAGCAAAATAGCTAAACGCAATGACCTTCACAGAATCTGACCTCGTTGCCCTATTGACAGAGCGCCACGAGACCGTGGCCTTGTGCGAATCGCTGACTGCCGGCTTAGCCAGCGCTACTATCGCTTCGGTGCCAGGCGCGTCTGCCGTCTTGCGCGGTGGCCTTATCACCTATGCCACCGAGGTGAAATCTCACTTTCTGGACAAACCAGTCTCAGAGATCGAGCGCGTAGGCGTCGTCTCTGGCGAAACTGCAGTTGATATGGCTCGCGCCGCTGCTGCGGAAACCGGGGCGGATTGGGGTTTAGGGCTTACCGGCGTCGCTGGGCCCGATAAACAAGAAGGAAAAGAACCCGGCACGGTATTTTTAGGAATCTATTCCGCCGGGCGCATAGCGCAGTCTTTTTGCTTGCGTGACTTGGGCACTGAACGAAACCAAATTAGAAAGGCCACGGTAGGAGCTGCGATCGCCCAACTTGGTGCGATCATCAAAAATTTTCCTACCAGTGGGGAACAAATTTCATCGAAGGAGCGTTAAAACTTACGATGAACATTTCTACAGCAGTCCTCGACCACTCGGCGCAGACTGCCGCGGAACCTGCGGCAGCGGCACCATCGGCGCCACAACCTGCCCGTGCCCCCGAGCCACTATTGCGTGAAGCATTGGGCTTGACTCTGCGCGCATTCCGCGCGGATAAGTCAGTTACCCTGCGTGAATTGGCTAGCGTTGCCCGCGTGTCACCGGGCTACTTGTCGGAGCTCGAGCGAGGCCGCAAGGAAGTTTCTTCTGAGCTATTGGCCTCCGTGTGCCATGCGCTCGACGCGTCTGTGTCTGACGTCTTGATCGAGGCTGCCGGTTATATGGCTCTGCCGTCGATGGATGAAGAGCTCGCGCATACCGCGCCGGCTGCTTCTGAGCTTTAACGCGTGCGGGATTCTGAAAAGAATAGCCGCGGTGGATACCTGCGATTAGTAGCGGCAGAGCCCTAGGCGTTGGGTTACTATGAACACGACAACGCGACGCATTACCACATTCCCTAGAAAGGTCTAGAGCATAATGGCGAATCCATTTGTTAAGGGTTGGAAGTACCTGATGGCACTGTTCGATAATAAAATCGAAGAGAATGCCGATCCGAAAATTCAGATTGAGCAGGCCATCGAAGATGCCCAACGTCAGCACCAAGAGCTTTCGCAGCAAGCTGCGGCGGTTATTGGCAATCAGCGCCAGCTGGAGATGCAACTTAACCGTCGCCTAGCCGAGGTCGAAAAGCTGCAGGGCAATACCCGCCAGGCGCTCGAGCTTGCCGATAAGGCACGCGCCAACGGCGATGAGAGCAAGGCCGTGGAGTACGAGAACGCCGCCGAGGCCTTTGCCGCTCAGCTGGTGACCGCAGAGGAGTCCGTGGAGGACACGAAGAAGCTCCATGACCAGGCATTGCAACAGGCTGAGCAGGCCAAGCGCGCCGTAGAACGCAATAATGCCGCCCTGCGCCAGAAGGTTGATGAGCGTTCGAAGCTGCTATCGCAGCTGGAGCAGGCAAAGATGCAGGAGAAGGTTTCCGAGTCTTTGAACTCCATGAACGAGCTCTCGGCCGGCGGCAACACGCCTTCGCTCGATGCCGTGCGCGATAAGATTGAGCGCCGTTACTCTAAGGCTCTGGGGCAGGCGGAGCTGGCGGAAAATTCCGTCGAAAACCGTATGGCCGAGGTGCAGCAGGCGGGTATCCAGATGGCCGGCCACTCCCGCTTGGAGCAGATCCGTAGCGAGATGAACTCCACGAAGTCCGTAGAAGCTAACCGCACTCAGGCCATCGAGGGCAATAAGGCCTCTGGTTCCGCTGCGGATCAGGCAGCGCAGCCGACCGCGAATGATGACGCCGTCCAGGCTCGCCTGCGCGAGCTGCGCGGAGAGTAACTTCGTCATCCCGGGCTTGCTATAGCGCAAACTGCACACTAGCCTCCGATCTTTCCTTTCCCGTTTCGAGCGGTGGGGGAAGGCGGAGGCTTTTTGGTGCTAGTTGGGCATGTGCCTAAGTTTCCTTAGTCACCGACGCCGCGGGCCTGAAGGGCTTCGCCAATGGCGCGAGCGCGCCGAATGGAGCGGATGATGACGGGCGTGACAAACGCCGAGGGGGAAAAGCCAGCGCCGCGCGCCTTGCGGGCATCGAGAACCTCGTAGACCGTTTCGAACATGAGGGGGATGAGGCGGATTGTCAGGGACATCGCCAAGCTGATGTTTTCTACTGGGACGCCGAAACGATTCAGCGGCTGGAGGGATTCTTCCAGGGATTCCATGATCGCGTCGACCGTCGAGGTAAGCGTTAATAAGAAGGCCAAAATCATGGCGGCCAAGATGTTAAGGAACATCACGGCGGCGTAGTCAAAATCCTTCGCCCACCACTGGAATCCAGCTAGGGGAATGAGGATTATTAGGGGCGGCCAGAGCTGGCTCCAGGCAATCCGTGGGGGAATGCGGGCGATGAAATACGTCAATGCTGCAGCGATCACCGCGCCGCCGGCCCACGGCAAAGAGTTGAAAAAGATGCTGGTAACCAGGATAAATACCAGCAAAATGAGTATCTTCCAGCTGGGCTTCATCCGGTGGATTACCGTCGTGCCCGGAACATATACGGATAGCGGAATATTGGTTCTGCGTCGGGTCATTGGAGGTGGCTTTCTAGAGTGGCCGCTGCGCCATGAGATCTCTGTAAAAATCGATGACCTCCTGGGGAGCGCCATCGGCAGCAACCTTCTGGTCATCGATGCAGATGACACGGTCGAAATCCGTGAGGAATTCCAGATCGTGAGTAACGACGATGAGCTGCTGGTCAAGTTGCGCGAACTCGCGCTTGATGCGGTCGCGATTGCGGAGATCAAGCAGCGTCGTTGGTTCATCGGCGATGATGAGAACCGGGTCGATGACCAGCACTGCGGCTAAGGCGAGCAATTGCTTTTGTCCACCAGAAAGCGTGTGCGGGGAGCGCTCGGCAAATTCTAAGAGCCCGAACCGTTCCAGGGCGGCATCGACTCGCGCAGTACGCTCGGCCTTAGGCAGCTTGAAGCGGCGCAGGGAAAAAGCGATGTCATCGCGCACATTGGGCATAACGATCTGATTTTCGGCATCGGAAAAGACGAACCCCACCTTTTCGCGCACCTTCTTGCCCTGCTCGCTGGGATTTATGCCGTCGACGGTGACGGTACCCGCGGTGGGCCCACCCAGGCCATTGATAAGCCGAGTCAGCGTGGACTTTCCGCCGCCATTTTGACCGATGACGCCGATCCGTTGCTCGCTTAAAGTGAGGTTGATGTCATCGAGGACCACCGTCTCATCGAAGGCTACCGTGACCGAGGAAAAGTCGATGGTGGGCACTAGGAGGCCTTCCTACCCATCAGGTCCGGGAATGCGGAGTGAACACCAACGGCGATGATAATGGCCACGATGAGCTTTGCGGTGTCAACGAGGACGAACGGGCCTTGCGCCGCGATGGCCGGTCCGACGTCTAGTCCGGAGCGAACCATCAAGCCGATCGCGCCACAGGTGTATTGCACGAGAAGGCCTACGATGGCTGAGATAGCGAAAACCACGGTCATGCCGCCCTTTCCGCGCGGGGCGCGATAAGCGATGGCGCCGGCTGCGATGGGGGAGAGCACATAACCGATGATGTATCCCACGGTGGGGCCGGCAAGCGCGCGGAGCGTGGTGCCACCGCCTGCCAAAACAGGCAATGCCAAACCGATAAAGAGGAATAGCAAGCCAACGTAGCCGCCGCGTTTTCCGCCCAAGATGAGGCCGGACAAAATGAGCGCGGCGTTTTGCAAGACGATGGGCACGCCGGCGGTGCCTACGGGGATAGAAACGAAGGCTAAAACGATAACGAGGGCGGTAAATACCGCTACATAGGCAATGGTGGTTGCCACGGAGTTCTTCTGCATGGGAAAAGATTAGCACCTTGGAGAAAAACGCTGTAGACACACCAATTTGAACGTCGTTCAAGAAAGCTAATTCTGGGGTCCTGGTAAAAGTTTTGGAAATATTTCCATGGTGGTGGGTAGGATTGCGCGCATGCGATTGACGGAGTACCACCAATTGGTTGTGGATGAATTTGGCGAATCAAAAGGGGCGTGGATTAGCCATTCGCATGTTTTATCAGAGCTCAATGGAACGCCGGATGAGCTTATCGAACGTGGCGTCGATCCCCGTCGTGTCTGGATAGGGCTGTGCAATGACTTTGATGTCCCTCAAGAACGACGTCTCGGCGTAGATTACCCATCCTTATAGGCCCAAGAGAGCCTGAAAAGGCGTGTCCATTTTCGATATTCGAACAGATGTATGTACTCTAGTTGGGGTGTCGGTGTGGGCGACTACAGTGGGATCGCAATGAGGGCGGAACCATTTAGGGTTCTGCAGCAGTCTAATTAAGTGTTCACGCAGCGTCGTACGAGATAAGGATTTATAACAATGGCAACGAAAAAGAAATCATCCTCCGCCGCGACCAAGGGAGATGACCGCAAAAAGGCGCTAGACGCCGCGATGGCCATGATCGAAAAGGATTATGGCAAGGGTGCCGTCATGCGCTTGGGCGATGATGACCGCCCGCCCATCAAGGCCATTTCTTCCGGCAACACGGCAATCGACGTAGCGCTGGGCATCGGTGGCTTCCCGCGGGGCCGAATTGTGGAAATTTACGGCCCAGAGTCTTCTGGTAAGACGACGGTGGCGTTGCATGCCATTGCCTCGGCACAAAAAGACGGCGGCATTGCAGCGTTTATCGATGCCGAGCACGCCCTCGACCCCCAATATGCACGCCTGCTAGGCGTCGACACCGATAACCTCCTCGTGTCCCAGCCTGATACCGGTGAGCAGGCCCTGGAAATCGCGGACATGCTGGTGCGCTCCGGCGCCATCGACATTATCGTTGTGGACTCCGTGGCGGCGCTGACCCCTAAGGCGGAAATCGAAGGCGAGATGGGCGATAGCCACGTCGGCCTGCAAGCCCGCCTGATGTCCCAGGCCTTGCGCAAGATGACCGGTGCGCTATACAACTCCGGCACCACCGCAATCTTCATCAACCAGCTGCGCGAAAAGATCGGCGTGATGTTCGGTTCCCCGGAGACCACCACCGGTGGTAAGGCGCTGAAGTTCTATTCCTCCGTGCGCTGCGATATCCGCCGTATCCAGACGCTGAAGGATGGCCAGGACGCCATTGGCAACCGCACTAAGCTCAAGGTGGTAAAGAATAAGGTTTCCCCACCATTCAAGATCGCCGAGTTCGACATCATGTACGGCGAGGGCATTTCTCGCGAGTCCTCCATCATCGATCTCGGCGTAGAAAACGGTTTCATCCGCAAGTCCGGCTCCTGGTTTACCTATGAGGGCGACCAGCTGGGTCAAGGTAAGGAGAAGGCTCGTTCCTTCTTGAAGGATAACCCTGACCTTGCCAATGAGATCGAAAAGAAGATCTTCCAAAAACTCGGCATTGGGGAAGAGGCGGCAAATGGTGAAGAAGCTACCGCCATGGATGTCCCCGGTTCCGATGACCCATTGACGGATGAATCCGTAGATTTGGTCCCGAACGTCGACTTCGATGACGATTAAGCCTGTCCACCAACACTCCCACCGCTTAACACCCGCGCTATGAATCAACCCGCCCCTGAAAAGCTAGAGCAACTCCGCCAGGCCCTTGAAGCCTATGAAAAAGGAGAAGCCGGGGGCGGGCTTTTTGATCGGGAGGCCGAAGAGGCAAAGTCAAAGGTTCGGTCCCGCGCATTGGGCTTGCTTGACCAGCGTTCGCGGTCCCGCCAGGAATTGTATGACCGTTTGGTTCAGGCCGAATTCGCCCCTGAGGTGGTTGATGAGGTCCTCGATGACTTGGCCCATGCGGGCCTCATTGACGATGCCGCCTTTGCCGCCGAATGGGTGCGGCAGCGGCATAAGCGGAGGGGGAAATCGCGCAGCGTCCTCGACCGCGAGCTCCGGGAGAAGGGCGTAAGCCAAGAAGACAGAGACGAAGCCCTTGACCAAATTGACGCCGCCGATGAAGAGGCGATGGCCCGAGCCTTGGCGGAAAAGAAGGCGCGCAGCGTGAAATCCGTTCCTGTAGATAGGAAGGAACGGGATAAGGCCCTGCGCAGGATCGTGGGAGTATTGGCGCGCCGTGGATTCAACGAGGGGATGTCTTTGAACATTGCCATTAGCGCCCTCGAGGAACGGTGCGAGGAGCTGTCTTCTCCTTAAATCCGGCGGATGGGGCTTAGTGCCTTGTTGGCTCCAACCTTGTGACTCGCACACGCGCCCCACCCACCGCGGGCCCGCGCCCCGACGCGCCGCACTATGCGCCCATTCTGGCCCACTTGCTGTCACGGGCGCCGAGCAGCGACGGTTATGAGTTGTTCTGGGTGATGGCTAGACTATGCCGACGTGGAGCAGACAATTCCTGAAACCCGTACCTATGAAGTCCGAACCTTCGGCTGTCAGATGAATGTGCACGATTCCGAGCGCATTTCCGGCCTGCTGGAGGAAGCTGGCTACGCGGCCGCAGACGAGGCCACGGAGCCGGATCTCATCGTCTTTAACACGTGCGCAGTCCGCGAAAATGCCGACAAGCGCCTGTACGGCACGCTGGGCGCATTGAAGAAGACGAAGGAGAACCACCCAGGCATGCAAATCGCCGTGGGCGGTTGCCTTGCACAAAAGGATAAGGATACCGTCCTCGACAATGCACCGTGGGTGGATGCCGTCTTCGGAACCCACAATATGGCAGCGTTGCCCACCCTCCTCGAGCGCGCCCGCCATAACGAGGAAGCCCAGGTAGAAATCGTCGATTCGCTAGAGGCGTTCCCCTCCGTATTGCCCGCTAAGCGCGAATCCGCCTACGCGGGTTGGGTATCGGTGTCCGTGGGCTGCAATAACACCTGCACGTTCTGCATCGTTCCCTCCCTGCGCGGCAAGGAAGAGGATCGCCGGCCGGGCGATATTCTGGCCGAGGTACAGGCGCTGGTGGACCAGGGAGTTTCTGAGGTCACCCTGCTGGGCCAAAACGTCAACGCTTACGGCGTGAATTTCGCCGACCCAGAAATGCCGCGCGATCGCTTCGCTTTCTCGAAGCTGCTGCGCGAAGTGGGCAAGATCGACGGCCTCGAGCGCCTGCGGTTTACCTCTCCGCACCCGGCAGAATTTACCTCCGATGTCATCGATGCCATGGCGGAAACCCCGGCCGTCTGCCCGCAGCTGCACATGCCGCTGCAATCCGGCTCGGATAAGGTCTTGAAGGACATGCGCCGTTCCTACCGCACGAAGAAGTTCTTGCGCATCCTCGATGAGGTCCGCGAGAAGATTCCGAATGCTGCGATTACCACCGATATTATCGTCGGTTTCCCGGGCGAGACCGAAGAGGATTTCCAGGCCACCATGGACTTGGTCCGGCGCGCCCGCTTCGCCTCGGCGTTTACCTTCCAGTATTCCCCGCGCCCGGGCACCCCTGCGGCGGAGATGGAAAACCAGGTCCCCAAGGAAGTCGTCCAGGACCGCTTCGAGCGGCTCGTTGCGCTGCAAGATAGCATCCAGGCAGAAGAAAACCAGAAGCTCGTGGGCACTGAGGTGGAGCTCTTGGTCCAGGCAGAGGGCGGGCGCAAGAACGATGAGACTCACCGCATGTCGGGTCGAGCTCGCGATGGGCGCCTTGTGCACTTTAGCCCCATCGACGACAACGGTGCGGATATCTCCGCTGAGATTCGCCCAGGCGACGTCGTGCGCACCAAGGTCACCGGTGCAGGCTCGTTCTTCTTGCTTGCCGATGCCGCCGTAAGCACCCATACCCGCACCAAGGCCGGCGACATGTCGGCAGCGGGCCAAACCCCCACTACCGCTCCCATCGGGGTGGGCTTGGGGCTGCCGGGCATCGGCAAGCCTGCTGGCGCTGCCGCAGCGGATTCTTGCGGCTGCTAACCGGGGAGTAGGCTAGGGTGCCATGAGAGAGCGAAATACCACCACCGCCGCCCAGGAGGCGGCACAGGCGGAGCGCCGAGCAGCACAAACCATGGATCTGCGTGGGCAGAAAGTGACGCTGTGGATCGCTGTGGCGGCCTATATTGTCTACCTCATCGTTCCTTATGCCGGCTCTGCCCACGGGTGGCAGGCCTTAAGCTTTGGCACCACCGACGACGGGGTAAAGATCTCGCTGATGGAAACCGTCTCCGCGTGGCTCGCGCTACTCGGCGTGGGCGTGCTGACGACGGCAACCCTGCTGACCCGCCGCGCCACCCTCGGGCTGATTGCGTGGATGATGGTGACGGTTTCTTTCTTCGTTAACCTGTGGGGCTTTTGGTACCGCGGCTCCACCGCGGACGGCCCGGCCATTGGCATGTGGGTGGGCATGCTGGCGACCTTCCTGGCCTTCTTGGGCTTTAGTCTCGTCGCCCTGCGCCGCAGCCCGGAACAACGCGCGGCAGAAGAAAAGGTTCGCGCCTCGGCGGGCCAGCTGGATGAGGTAGGCAAATTCCAGTCCGATATTGCGTCCCCGCAGCCGCAGGAGATGCTTGTCGATGACCGCCGGAAAAAGGCCGCCGAGCGCCACCGCCACCAGCAGGAGGGCTAAAGGTGCAGCTCCCAGGCTGAAGATTGGGAGATTTCCCGCGCCCCGAGCCGTGCGTATAGCGCGTTCATGGCGGCGTCGCCGGCTGCGACGGAACAATAGCAGCGGCGCACCTGCGGCCACGCTCGGTTGACCTCGCGTAGGGCGGTGAGTTTTGCCAATTGTGCTAAGCCTTGCCGGCGGTGGTCGCGGTCGGTGACGGTGAGGGTCCATTCGCAGACCTCCGGATCTGCGGTCTCGTGCCGCGCCAGCTCGGTAAGCGCCACGATGTCCCCAGCATTATCGATGAGCGCCACGAGCAGCGTATGCCCGCGCCGCGAGCGCAGGCGTTGGTGCGCTTCTTCCAACCGCTGCCGGGACCACACGATGGGCTCGGTGGATAAGGTGCCGGTATCGGCATCCGCGGAGGCGACCGTTAAAAGTCGCATGACATCGTCGATGTGTTTTTCCGGAATGGCATAGTCCTGCCAGACCGCGGCCGAAAGCCCGGGCGGAAAGAGGGCAGCCGCCGGCTGTTCTGGAATATCGATGTCTAGTTGCCGCTCGCTATGGCGCCGCGTAAAGCCCAGGGATTGGTAGACCTCCGCCATTGCGTCATACTCCGGCGAAGTCTCCGGTGGGTGCAGCAGACCCACGTGCGCGACGCTGCGACCGAGCTGTTGGGTGATTTTTAAGGCGGTATCTCCCATCCAGGTAGCCACCTTTTGCCCCTTGGCATCAAGCGGTTCTCCGGGCAGCGGCAGATCGCACAGGACGCACTCGATTTCCGCGGCATTGCGCTCTTCTAAAAGCGGCAGGCTGATGTGGATAAATCCCACGTAGTCCAGCTCGGGGCTCGGTGCGGTAGCGGGAATTTGGGGCAGACCGAGCTCGGAGACGGGCCCGAGCGTCGCCGGGCCATCGACCACCGCGAAAAGGTAAGTCTGCGATTCGCCCGAACCCTGCAGGCGGTGCACCACGCGGCTAGGCGAGGTCGAGGCCGCCGCATCCCCGCTTGCTTCCTGCGCCGCCAGGTTTGCCCAGAAAACAAAGGAACGGATACAATCCGCCGGTTCAGCCTCGGCTACCTGGGTCGGGCGCGCAATCTGAACGAGGTGCACTATTTATCGTTGACGGCATTGGCAGCGGCATCGGCAAATTCCTGCCATTGCTCCGCCTGCGCGCGCAGCTCCGCGGCCTTCTTCTCCTTGCCCTTAGCCTCCGCAGCCGCGGACTGGGCCTTGAAGTCTTCCACCTTGGCCTGGAATTGGGCCACGCGAGCCTGCGCTTCAGGGTCGGTGCGCCGCCATTCGGATTCTTCCGCTTGGGTGACGCGCTTTTCTAGCTGCTCAATTTTAGATTCGTACTCGCGCACCTGGTTGCGGGGCACGAAGCCGATTTCCTCCCACTTTTCCTGCAGTTCGCGCAGCTTAGCCTTGGCCTTGTCCATGCTTTGCGATGGGTCAATCAGGCTATCGTATTCCGCAAGCAGCGCGTCCTTTGCCTTGGCGTTTTCGGCGAACTCGCGGTCTCGCTCGTCGTTGACCGCATTGCGGGCATCAAAGAAGCGGTCCTGCGCCGCGCGGAACTTCGCCCACAGCTGGTCATCGACCTCGCGCGGGGCGCGGCCGGCCGCCTTCCACTCCGCCATCAGATCGCGGTAGGCGCGGGCGGTAGGGCCCCAATCGGTGGAGTCCTGGATGGCCTCGGCGCGCTCGACGAGTTCTTCTTTCTTCTTTCGCGCGGCCGCGCGGGCGCGATCGAGATCCGCAAAGTGCGAACCGCGGCGCCGATTAAAGGAATCGCGGGCGCGCGAATAGCGCTTCCACAGGCCGTCATCGGTCTTCTTATCGATGCCCTTAATCTGCTTCCACTCTTCCAAAATGGCGCGGATGCGGTCGCCGGCGGCCTTCCACTCGGTGGAATTCTCGGCAATCTCTTCAGCCTCGGCGGCGAGCTTTTCCTTCGCCGCAATCGCATCCTGCCGGCGCTTTTCCCGCTCCGCCTGCGCCTGTTCCCCGGCCACAACGGAGTGATCAATAACCGCCGCGAGGCGGCGATCCAGCGCCGCGATATCGCCAATGACCGCAGCGGTAGGCAGGGTCTCGCGGAGTTCGGCGGCGGTCTGCTTGATTCCTGCGGCCTCGCTGGGGTTGGCGCGCAGGCGAGCCTCTAGGAGCTCGATCTCGGTGGCTAGGTCATCATACCGGGCGCCGAAGTGCTCGAGGCCCTCTTGCGCAGAGCCTGCCTGCCATTCCCCAATCTTGCGCTCGCCCTCGGGGGCGGACACGAAGACGGACCCATCGGCATCGACGCGCCCCCACTTGGCCGGATCGTTCTTGCTCGGAGATTGCACGGGCACGGGCTTGGCTGTGGGGCGGGGGCCCTTCTTGGGCATGGAACCTGGGGTAGGGGTGGGAGACATGGAAAGCCCTCCTAGACATATATCGCTGCGCGTCACGGCTGCCGGATGAAATCACTGGTTACATTACCGTGAAAAATCGCTGTGTGCCTAGAATCTATTTAATTACCTCCTCTTGGGTAGATAGTATGGAGGAATAATGTTCAATCTCATGGTTATGCCCGCCTCGCCGGCGCTGACAGTCGAGCTAGCTCCCAACGATGCCGCCTCGCGGGCGCTGCTGGCAGCGGCGCGCACGCTGGCGGTTGAAGCCGCTGCCGCCGGCATGGAGGAGGCAGAAATTATCGGATCCCGCTCCTCCCGGTGGCATACCCGCCACACGGGAAGTCTGCGCGCCTGGGGAGCCCACCAGGTACACGTGGGCGCGGGAGACTACCTGCCAGAAATCATGGCCCACTACGTCCTGTCTACGGTCCCACAGATAACGGTGCGCGATAGCCGCGACCGCCTAGACACGCCAGACCCAAAGGTACTTAGCATCGTGGTTGCGGACGGCAGCGCGGGCCTTACTGAGAGGGCACCGCTGGCGCTTATCCCCGGCGCGCAGGAGGCGCATCGGTGGTGCGAGGAGGTGTTGATGGGGGCATCGGCAAGCAGCGAGGCTGAGTGGCTGAAGCAACGCGGCGTGGAAGAGCCGGCGCTCTGGCTGGAGCTTGCCGGCTGCACGCCCAAGCGCGCGCAGGTCCGGGCGACGGACGCCACCCTCGGGGTAGGCCGCTACGTGGCAGGTTGGGAGGTAACATGCGCCCCATCGCAGTAGTTGGCCCCACCGCATCCGGCAAATCCGCGCTCGGGCTGGCCCTTGCCCATGAACTAGATGGGGAAGTGGTCAATGTCGATTCCATGCAGCTATACCGCGGCATGGATATCGGGACCGCGAAGCTTTCCCCCGCAGAGCGCGAGGGCATTCCGCACCACCAGCTCGATGTCTGGGACGTGACGGAGACTGCTTCCGTGGCGCGCTATCAGCAGGCGGCCTTGCGCGATATCGAGGACATCATGTCCCGCGGCAAGACTCCGATCCTCGTCGGCGGATCCATGCTCTATGCCCAGGCGTTGGTGGATGACTGGCAATTCCCGCCCACCGATCCGCAGGTGCGGGCCAAATACGAGGCCCGCCGCGCCGATATCGGAACCGACGCACTCCACGCGGAGCTCGCGCGCGTCGATCCGGCAGCCGCCGCCATCATCGAGGATAAAGACCCCCGCCGCACCGTCAGGGCGCTCGAGGTCATCGAGCTGACCGGCAAGCCCTTTAAAGCCAGCCAGCCGCCGAAGAACGGCCCGCCCCGGTGGGGGACCAGGTTGCTGGGGCTGCGCACGGATAGCGAGTGGTTGAACCCGCGCATCGAAAAGCGCACGCACCTCATGTTTGAGCAAGGTCTTGTCGAGGAAGTCGAGCGCCTGCAGGATAAGGGGCTTGTGGCCGATTCCACCGCGGGCCGCGCGATTGGCTATGTGCAGGTTCTACAAGCCCAGCGCGGCGAACTGACCTGGGAGGACGCCGTGGAGCGCACGATTACTGGCACCCGCCGGTACGTGCGCCGCCAACGTTCCTGGTTCAACCGCGATAAGCGCATTACCTGGCTCGATGCCGCAGGCGATACCACCGCCCAAGCTTTGTACGTGCTTGGGCGCTAGGGTAGAGGCTATGAAATTTGCCAAAGGCCATGGAACCGAAAATGACTTCGTCATCGTAGAAGACTTCGACGCCGAGGCGCCGCTCTCACCAGAGCGCGTGGCGGCGCTGTGTGACCGCCGGGCAGGAATCGGCGGCGATGGCCTGTTGCGCGTTGTGCGCGCCGGCGCCCTCGTGGACGCGGGCGAGTTGGCGGCACTTCCGGACGGGGTGGATTCCGCCGACTGGTTTATGGATTACCGCAACGCCGATGGGTCCGTGGCGGAAATGTGCGGCAATGGCACCCGCGTCTTTGCCCACTGGCTGCGCTCGCACGACTTGGTGGGCGAGGACGCATTCACCATCGGCACCCGGGCGGGCGCCAAGCAAGTAACGGTGCATTCCTGCGATGCCACCGACGCGAGCGTCACCGTGGAGATGGGCCCCGCGCGCGTGACCGGGGTATCTACCGCGTCCGTGGGCGGTGAGTCCTACGCCGGCCTCGGGGTGGATATGGGCAACCCGCACCTCGCCGCCGTCATCCCAGGCCTGGAACCGGAAGCTTTGGCCGCCAAGGAACTCACGGCGCCGGTCTACGACGAGTCCTTCTTCCCGGGTGGGGTCAACTTTGAGCTGGTGACCCCGCTGCGGGAGGGGCACGTGCATATGCGCGTCTTCGAGCGCGGGGTTGGGGAGACGCAGTCGTGCGGTACGGGCACGGTCGCGGCAGCTACCGCCGCGCTTGCCGATGCCGCCCAAGCCCTCGGCACCGTCCATGTCCACGTTCCCGGCGGCGAGGTCACCGTTGAGGTTTATGAGAACGGCACGCGCTTGACCGGCCCGTCCGCCATCGTCGCGACAGGTGAAACGAGCCTGTAGAAGCCTTAGTTTTCGTCGTCGATCTGCCGCGTGCGGTAATCCGGGCCGAGCCGGAAGGCCGCGCGGCGGGCCGCGAGCCACGATTCTTTCAGCTCGCGGGCGCGCTCATCGGTGACGCGGAGGAGGGCTTCCAAGTCCTGTGTGCGCATGCCGTGGGCGTGGATGCGGATATTGAGGCGGCGGAGGAAGCGGCGCGCCCCAGCCAATTCGTAGTGGAACGCATCGATGGCGGGGTGGGAGCAGTCGAGGTCCAGCAGTGCTGGCCGGTACAGCGTTCGATCCGCCAGCGACTCGGCCTCCGTGGAGGTTTCGAATTCTTCGAATTCGGCGATGACGTCCTGGATATCGTCCGCCGAAAGCGAAATGGAGCTGCGCAGGGCCTTTCTTTCCGCGGTATCGGGGCGCGTGCGCAGCATGAACCAGCCCGCGCCCACCAGCATGGCGGCGATGATGAGTCCGGGCAGTTTTAGCGTTACAACGATCGCGATCGCGCAAAGGACCAGGAGGATAAAGACAAGTGTCCTCCGGTTTTGTGGATCGCTAAGGAAAGGCATGGCCTAAAAAATCTAGTGCCCGCCGCAGCCGCAACCGCCGGATCCACAACCGCATCCGCCATCGCCGCAGCCGCCGGACGGCATGTCAATAGCGGCGGTGAGCAGGGCCGTACCGGATATCACAGAATCCTTGGCCGGCAATTCGCCACGGTCCGCAGGCAGGCAGAGATCGAAGGGGAAAAGCCCGTCCATGACGAGGTGCGCGAATTTCTCGCCGGTGAGTTCATTGGTGCGCCACTCGGCTTCCATCACCCGGGCGGCAAAGGTAGCCGCCGGCGTGGGGGCCTGTGCGCCGGAGCCAGAAGCGATGACGCGGGCGCCCTCGGATTCAAAGAGGGCGGGGTATACGCCGTTTTCGGCCTCGTAGGCAGCCGGGGACTCGTAGGTAGTGATATCAAGGCCCATGGCGGTCAGCGATACCTGCTGCCATTCCTGCCGCGGTTCTTCTGCCAACAGTGGCCCCTGCGCGAGGTTCGCCGTGACCTGGGCCAGCGGTGTGCCGAAGGGATCGATGATGTCCATGATCGCTAGAACGTCATTGAACATCTCCACGTGGGCAAAACCCTGCGTGACCGCATCGAAGCCGATAAAGGTGGCGTAGGGCTCTACCGCCAAGATATTAAGCTGGGCGCCCGAGGGGTCGCCGTATTGAATGAGCTGGCCACCGCGGACCTCGCCGGTAACGGCAAGGCGGTCCGTGGCGATGGCTGCCTCGACCGCGTCCTGCCAGCGTTCGAAATCCAGGCCGATCGCCTGCATTTCGGTATTCTTCTTCTGGGTAGTAGTCGTTGGCCTAGGCTGCGTCGTTTCCATAGCCACCATTGTATCGCTTTGTCCAGTAAGCCCGGAAACCGCAATTCCCGTTTTGCGGCCTAACGTGCCAAAATAGATAGCAATATGAACAAATTTTCCCCGCAGAATTCTGATAGCTCGGCGAGCAAGGACGAACTTCTCGCCCAAGCCTTCCGCGACCACGCGGACACCCCGCAGGAAACCACGCCCACCAGCGGCGATCTAGATTTGGCCGAGCGCAACGCCTTCCGCCGCGTTACCCGCGAGACCTCCATCCGCGCCGAGGACACCACCGATGGCTACGAGGTGGAATACCGAAAACTGCGCCTCGAGCGCGTCATCCTCGTGGGCGTGTGGACCGAAGGCACCGTAGCGGAGGTTGAGGCCACGATGGATGAGCTGGCCGCCCTTACTGAGACCGCCGGTGCCGACGTAGTCGAAATGATTTACCAAAAGCGCGATAAACCGGATCCTGGTACTTTCATCGGCTCGGGCAAGGTAAAAGAGCTCCACGATATCGTCGAGGCCACCGGGGCCGATACCGTCGTGTGCGATGGTGAGCTGAACCCCGGCCAGCTCACGGCATTAGAGCGCGCGCTCAATACCAAGGTCATCGACCGCACCATGCTCATCTTGGACATCTTTGCCCAACACGCAAAGTCCAAGGAGGGCAAGGCGCAGGTCTCGCTGGCGCAGCTGGAATACCTCTATACCCACACCCGCGGTTGGGGCGGCAACCTTTCGCGCCAGGCCGGCGGCCGCGCCGGTTCCAATGGCGGCGTCGGCCTGCGCGGTCCCGGTGAAACCAAGATCGAGACCGACCGCCGGCGCATCCGCACCGAAATGGCGCGCCTGCGCAAGGAACTGCGCGGGATGAAAACCGCCCGCGAGGTCAAGCGCTCCAGGCGCCAGTCCTCCACGATCGCCCAGATCGCCATCGCCGGCTACACCAACGCCGGCAAATCTTCGCTCATTAATGCCATGACGAACGCGGGCGTGCTTGTGGAAGACGCACTTTTTGCCACCTTGGATCCCACCACGCGCCGCGCCTCGCTTGCCGATGGCCGCCAGGTCGTCTTCACCGATACCGTCGGCTTCGTTCGCCACCTGCCTACCCAGCTGGTGGAGGCCTTCAAGTCCACCCTGGAAGAGGTGCTCGCCGCCGATATCATGCTGCATGTCGTGGACGGATCGGACCCGTTCCCGCTCAAGCAAATCGAGGCGGTCAATAAGGTCATCTACGATATCGTCAGCGAGACTGGTGAGCAGGCCCCGCCGGAAATCATCGTGATCAATAAGATCGACCAGGCCGATCCGCTTGTGCTCGCGGAGCTGCGCCACGTCCTGGATCATGAGGACGTCGTCTATGTTTCGGCGCGCACGGGGGAGGGCATCGACGAGCTGAGCGCGCGCGTGGAGCTCTTCCTCAACTCCCGCGATAGCCACGTTAATCTGCAGGTTCCCTTCACCCGCGGCGATGTCGTCTCGCGCGTGCACGCCGAGGGCACGGTGCGCAGCGAGGAATACACCGAGGACGGCACGCTTGTTGATGTCCGCCTGCCCGCCACCACCGCCCGCGAGCTCGCCGAATTCATCGTGGAGGAAGATTCCTAAAATTCGTGCTCCATGGGCCATAATGGTGGTTCGTGAGCATACTAGGTTGGACCGTCCACGGCGACGGTAAGAAGATTGCACCAGGCGCCGTGGTCGCGCCCGAGGAACGACTAAGTTGGGGCCGAACCATTGGCATCGGCATGCAGCACGTGGTGGCGATGTTCGGTGCTACGCTGCTGGTGCCCACCCTGACCGGATTTCCGGTCAATACCACGCTGCTGTTTTCCGGCCTCGGCACCATCCTATTCCTGCTGATTACGCGCAATCGCCTGCCGTCCTACCTGGGGTCGTCGTTTGCCTTCATCGCCCCGCTGACCGCCTCGCAGCAATACGGGATTGCGGCGCAGGCCGGATCCATTCTGGTGACCGGTTTGGTGCTGGTGGCGGTCGGATTCGTGGTCAACGCTGCCGGCAGGCGGGTGCTCGATGCGGTGATGCCGCCGGCGGTTACCGGCGCCATCGTCGCGCTCATCGGGCTTAATTTGGCGCCGAATGCGGCCGAGAACTTCGCCAGCCAGCCCTTGGTCGCAGGCATCACGCTGCTGGTTATTCTCCTAGCCACCGTCGCCGGGAGCGGCATGGTTTCGCGCCTGTCCATCCTCATCGGCGTGGTCGTCGGCTGGGTTTTCGCTGCCCTGACCGGTAATTTGGGCGAGGATGCCAAGGCTGCCATCGATGCCGCACCGTGGGTAGGCCTGCCCGAATTCCACGCCCCAGAGTTCCATCTTTCCGCGATCGCCGTGGCCTTGCCGGTGCTCGTGGTGCTGATTGCGGAAAACGTCGGCCACGTCAAAGCCGTCTCCGAGATGACCAACCGCGATTTGGACGACCTTGCCGGCGATGCCCTGATTGCCGATGGCCTCGCCTCCTCCCTCGCCGGTGGCTTCGGCGGCTCCGGTACCACGACCTACGCTGAGAATATCGGCGTTATGGCCGCCACGCGCGTCTATTCCACCGCCGCGTATTGGGTTGCGGCCCTAACCGCCATCCTATTGGCCTTCGTCCCGAAGTTCGGCGCGCTGATTTTCACCATCCCCACCGGCGTGCTCGGCGGGGCCACCCTCGTGCTCTATGGTCTTATTGGCATGCTGGGCGTGCGCATCTGGATGGATAATGAGGTCAACTTCAATAACCCGGTGAACCTGACGGCGGCTGCGGTGGCTTTGATCGCGGGCATCGGCAACCTGACCCTGACCGTGGGTGGGGTGAGCCTGGAGGGCATCGCCTGGGGCTCTGTCGGCATCATCGTTGCCTATCCCATCATGCGGCGCCTGTACGAAACCGTGGGCGAAGGCCACGATGCTAAATACTAAATTCTGTGGATAACTTTGTTGACCCTGCCGCGAAATAGCGCCGTGGCGGCAAGGTTTACCGCGTAATCCACAGGCCTACGTGCGTGCGGTCGCCTTTGCACCGGGTTGTGCGCTGTACTAGGCGGCATGAACGCACTCGACCGTTATTTAACCGCGCTGGGCCAAGGGATGGACATCATCGCCGCCGCCCAGGGCTTAAGCGAGCGCGATTTGGTGCAGCGCGGCGCCAGCGACGTCGCCGCGCGCGAGGTGGTGCATCTTTGTGATGTCTACTTTGGCCGCTGTGCCTTTAGCGCCAAGCAACGCACGGCCCGCTCGACGACGCACCCGCTCGACGTGCTCAGCCTCATCGAAAAGTTCGCGCTGCGCGCTCGCACCCAGCGCGATGCCTGGGCCGTACGCTCCGAGTTATGCGAGTTCCGCGGAAGCGCCACTGCCTTGCGCAAGCGGGCGCGCGCCCTCTTGCGGGAGCTGCAACCGCCCCGCACTCCCAAGAAAGGCGTGCGGCTCACCCGCCGGCCGCGCGGACCGTGGTCGTTGACCATCACCGGGGAATCCGCCGACGTCGCCGATATGCACTCTGCTCTTGATAACGAGCGCCCACTGGAGTCCGTTAAATCCATCTTCTTCGGCGGGAAGTCCGGAGCGCGCACCACTGCGACTACGCAGGTGGTTATCACCTTGGACGAGCTCGACCGCATCGTCGATGGCGATGGTGAGGAAATAACCCTGCAGCTCACCAATGGCTCGCGCATCAGCGGCGCTGACCTCGCGAGTCGCGTCTTAAGCGATCACGGATACATCACGCTTGTGCATCCCGTTGAGGGGCCGGTCAACTTATACCGCACGTCCCGGTTTGCCAATGCGAAGCAGCGCTTGATGGCGGCCGCCGTCAATCCCGTATGCCCCTGGGAAAAGTGCAATTATCCTGCCGATGAGTGCCAGATCCACCACCTAGACAGCTGGCAGCACGGTGGCAATACCAATGCCGCTAATCTCGCGACCTGCTGCCCGTACCATAACGGCGTCAACGATGATGACCCGCAGGCCCCGCCGCGGCGCGGGCGATTGGCCCGAATACAAGGAAAGGTCCGCTGGCTTCCGCCGTGGGCCACGAACCCCGGCAGCCCGAACGAAAACGACCGGCCGCCATCCTAAAAATCCGGGACACGAGGATTAGCGCAAAAGGATCCGCGCGCCCGTACGGATCCACAGGCTCAGGGCCAAAAATCTAAGCGACCGCGCAAATGCGCCGCGCGACCTGAATAGCCTGCGCAATGGGCACTGGGAAACGGCCTATGGATCGCAAAAGCTCCCCGCCAACAAGGCGAGGAGCATACTAGGCGTGCTTAGGCACTACTAGCGAGCGGCAGCGCTTAGGAAGCGTCGAGATCCTGCTCGATGAGGCCGGCGATCTTCTCAACGGCTTCTTCGTTATCAGAGGTGACTGTGACCTCGTCGCCCTGCTCGGCACCGAGGGCCATGATCATCAGGGAAGAAGCGGCGTCGGTTTCGTTATCGTCATCTTCTTCACCAACGAGGCTCAGGAAGATGTCCTCGTCGTATTCGCCAGCGGCGTCAGCGATGATGGAGGCAGGACGTGCGTGCAGTCCTACAGAGGAGCCAACCTTTACAGTCTTGGAAGCCATGGAAATTATCCTTTCTGTAGTTAATTTATCGTGCTCCAGTGTACGAGCGTTTGGTTTATGCCGCCACGTTCTGGGAAGCGGTTTTGGACCCTGGAGCGGCCTTTTGGGCAGCTTCCTGGACGGTCTTATTAGGCCAGAATTGCTTCATGGCCAAGACCGCGACGGTAGATACCGCCACGCCGGCAAGGATGGCTACCAGGTAGGCCCAGAACGGGTCGATAGCAAAGGCAACGAAGATACCACCGTGCGGAGCGCGCGACTCGACCGACAGCGCCATGGAGATAGCACCCGTCACGGCGCCACCAGCCATCATGGAAGGGATGACGCGGAACGGATCGGCCGCGGCGAAGGGGATGGCACCTTCGGAGACGAAGGACAAGCCGAGCAACCAAGCGGACTTACCGTTTTCCTGCTCAGCAGGGGTAAATAGCGACTTGCGGATGAAGGTTGCCAAGGACAGCGCGATGGGCGGCACCATTCCGGCGGCCATAACAGCGGCCATGATTTGCATGGAGGCTGCATCGCCGGTGGACAACCCGGCGGTGGCAAAGAGGTACGCGGCCTTGTTGACCGGGCCGCCCAGGTCGACGCACATCATCAGGCCCAAGATGATGCCGAGTACTACGGCAGAAGAGCCAGACATGGAAGACAGCCAATCTTGCAGGCCCTCCATCAGCGCGGCCAGTGGGGCGCCCAGCAAAAGGTACATCGACAGGCCAACGACCAGGGAGGTCAAAAGCGGAATGATGACCACCGGCATGAGGGAACCGAGCCAGCGCGGGACTTTCCAATTGCCAATCCACAGTGCGATAAAGCCGGCCAGCAAACCGGTGACCAGGCCACCGATAAAGCCCGCGTCGAGGGTCACGGCGATAGCACCGCCGACAAAGCCCGGCGCAATACCAGGGCGCCCGGCCAGGGCGTAGGCGATGTAGCCAGATAACGCGGCAACAATAAAGCCCATTGCAGCCTGGCCGATGGCAAAGAGCACTGCGCCTATATAGAGCCCGAATCCGGAGTTCTCGAACGACATGGTCTCGCCGTCGACGGTAATCTCATTTCCCGGCAGGTTGGACAGGGAGTAATCCGTGGAAAGCGCCTGCCAGCCATTGGCCATATCGGCGCCGCCGAAGAGGAATCCGAGGGCGAGCAGCAGGCCGCCGGCGGCAACGAACGGCACCATGTAGGACACGCCGGTCATAATCGCCTGCTGGATGCGCTTGCCCCAACCCAGCGATTTTCCTTCTTCTTCGGCGGAGGAGGATGAGGCCGTGCCAGAGACCTTGCGGGCATTCGGGTTCTTCGCCGCCGCGATGGCTTCATCGAGCATCTTGCCGGGCTCGTTGATGGCCCGCTTGACGCCGGATTCGATGACGGGTTTGCCCGCGAAGCGTTCGCGGTCGCGCACTCCGACGTCCGTGGCAAAGATGACCGCGTCGGCAGCGTCGATGGTGGACTGCGAGACCGATTCATTATTGGACGAGCCCTGGGTTTCGACGGTGAGATCGACGTCGTCGCGCTCGCCGGCGGTTTGGGTGAGGGCATCGGCAGCCATGTAGGTGTGTGCGATGCCGGTTGGGCAGGCGGTGATGGCAACGATGCGGGTAGCTTGTGCCGAAGCACCTGTGCTTGCCGATGCCCCTTCCGCAGCTCCAGCTGCAGCCTCCGCGGTGTCCTGCTTTTTCTTCTTCGTTTTTTCCGCGTTGACGACAGCGAGGATTTCCTTGACAATTTCTTCCTTCGTCGACGCGGTGCGCAGGGCCTCTAAAAAGTCCTTGCGCACGAGGGCGCGGGCAAGCTTGGAAAGAATCTGCAGGTGGGCCTTGCCACCGCCGGCGGGGGCGGCGATGAGGAAGACCAACTGGGCATCGCCGTCGGGACCGGAAAAATCCACGCCGCGGGTAAGGCGGGCGAAAGCTAGGGTCGGTTCGGTGACGGCCTCGGAACGGCAGTGGGGGATGGCCACGCCGCCGGGCACGCCGGTGCCGGCCTTGGCCTCGCGGTCGATGGCGGGCTGGGCGAGGCCTGCGACCTCGGTCGCGCGCCCGGTATCGTGCACCAAGGTGGCAAGGTTGGTGATAACGGAGTCGACGCTATCGCCAAAGTCGGCGTCAAGCGCGACAAGTTCTGTGGTGATGAGATCGGATGCCATGATGGAAGGCTCCTTTAGCTATAGAGCAGAGATGGAGGTATGGGCGGTATCGAGTTCTTCGGGGCGGGGGAATTGGGTGCCGGGCTTTGCGGCCGCAGCGGTGCCATAAGCCACCGAGAGTGCGAGGGAATCTGCTGGTCCGTGCCCCTGCGTGCGCCCCAGGAGGTATCCGGCCAATGCGGCATCACCCGCGCCAACCGTGGATTTCACCGTGGCGGGAGGCGGGGTGGCAGCCCATGCGCCTTCTGCGTTTACCAGCACGGCACCGGCGCCGCCGAGGGTGACAAGGACTTCCTTGATGCCGCGACCCACGACATCCCTTGCAGCCTCCACGACCGGGCTATAATCCCCGGCCGCAGCGGCGCGCTCGAGGGGGAGGCCATCCTGGCCGGTTAGCTGCCCTAATTCGAAGCCGTTGGGTTTGATGAGATCCGGGGCGGCGGTAGCGAGCTGCATGGCGATGGCCCTCATCGGCGCATCAGAGGTATCCACGGCGATGCGCGCCTGCGGGGCGGCAGTGCGGATCTCCTTGATGAGGTCGGTATACCAGCCAGCGTCTACGCCCTTGGGCAGCGATCCGGCAAGGGCTACCCAATCGGCAGATTGGGCATGGTGGGTAAGGGTGGAAATGAGGTGGTTTTGGGTGGCATCGGAAAGCAGCGGGCCAGGGCCGTTGACCTTGGTGGTCGTGCCATCTGGCTCGGTGATGGTGGTATTGACGCGGACGCCACCGTCCATGTCCATGTGGGCGTAGGGGAGGTGGACCTCCTGGATGAGGTTGATGAACGGATCGGCCGCGCGGGCGGGGAAGAGGGCGAGGGTTTCTTTCCCGGCGAGGTGCACGGCGTGGGCAACGTTGACGCCTTTGCCACCGGCAACCTGGGTAACACTGGCGGCGCGGTGGACATCGCCTGAGGTTAGTTGCTGATTGAGCGCCAGGGTGGCGTCAATGCTTGGGTTTGGGGTGAGCGTGAGGATCATCGAGAACTTATCCCTTTCGCAGAGTGCGTATATTGGGGGCCACACGCAGTCGGTCCGGTTGAAACTCGCGCTTAAGCCCGCCGTAAATGTTTATTCTTGCCCGATTGTGTTGGAAAGTCAATAGAAACCGTGTGGCATACATTGCATTTCTGTTGGATTTGTGATGATCTGGAAATAAATAAGCCGCTATCTTCGAAGGAAGTATCGCCATGGAAAATACGCTTCAGTCCACTGTTAAAGGAACCGGCGTTGTCGCTGGAGTTGCCTATGCAGAAGCCGTATGGGTGCGCCCCCGCCCGGACCTGCCCACTGAAGGAAGTATTGACCAAGAGGCCAGCAGCGAAGCCGAATACGATCGCTTCCTCGAGGCAGTCGATGTCGTCGCCAGCCGCTTGGAAAACCGCGCCGCAGCCGCCGAGGGTCAAGCATCGGAGGTACTGACGGCGACCGCTGGCATGGTCAAGGACCGCGGGTGGCACAAGGCCGTGCGCAAGAATATTCGCTCGGGCAAGAATGCCGAGTTCGCCACGGTGGGAGCCACGGATAAGTTCGTCACCATGTTTGAGGCGGCCGGCGGCGTCATGGCCGAGCGCACCACCGATCTGAAGGACGTGCGCGACCGCGTCATCGCCCAGCTGCGCGGCGAGCAGGAGCCTGGTTTGCCCATGGTGGAGGGCCAAGCGGTGCTTTTTGCCGATGACCTCGCGCCCGCCGATACTGCCACCCTGGATACCGCGCATATTCGCGCGCTCGTTACCGAGCTGGGCGGGCCCACCAGCCACACCGCGATCATCGCCCGCCAGCTCGATATTCCGTGCATCGTCGCCGTGGGAAATAAGCTGCGGGAGATTGAAAGCGGCACGCTGGTCTTCGTCGACGGTGCGCTTGGAACCGTGACGCTGGGTGCGGACGAGGAAGAATCCACCAAGGCGGTCGCGGAATACCGCGAGCGCGCCGCCCGCGTTGCCGAATGGACTGGACCAGCGCAAACCAAGGACGGCCACCGCGTGCAGCTTTTGGCCAACGTGGCCGACGGCAACGCCGCCCGCATTGCCTCCGACTCGCAGGCAGAGGGGATTGGCCTCTACCGCACGGAGCTGTCGTTTCTGTCCGCGAGCGAGGAGCCTTCCGTTGACGAGCAGGCAAAGATTTACAGAAAGGTCTTCAACGCCTACCCCGATTCCAAGGTCGTGGTGCGCACCTTGGATGCTGGCTCCGATAAGCCGATTTCTTATGCCACGCTGTCCTCTGAGGAGAACCCGGCATTGGGTGTGCGCGGCCTGCGCATTGCCCGCGATAATGAGTCCCTGTTGACGCGCCAGTTGGACGCCATCGCCCAGGCCGCGGAGTCCCGCGGCGACGATGCCGAAACCTGGGTCATGGCACCGATGGTGGCGACGTCGAAGGAAGCCCAGTGGTTTGCGGAGCTGTGCCGGGAGCGCGGCCTGACCGCGGGCGCGATGATTGAGGTGCCCGCAGCAGCGCTGATGGCAGATAAGATCATGCCGCATCTGGACTTCGTATCCATCGGCACCAATGACCTCACCCAGTACACGATGGCCGCTGACCGCCTGTCACCGCAGCTTGCGTACCTCACCGACCCCTGGCAGCCGGCCGTGCTGCGGCTTATCCAGCACACCTGCATTGCGGGGCACGAATACAACGTACCGGTTGGCGTGTGCGGCGAGGCCGCGGCCGATCCGCTATTGGCCTGCGTATTGACCGGCCTAGGCGTCAACTCCTTGTCTGCTGCATCGACCGCAGTCGCCGGCGTTGGTGCCCAATTGGCCGAGCTGACCTTTGACCAGTGCCAACAGCTTGCCGATGCCGCCCTCAACTCCGAAGGCCCATCCGCCGCCCGCGCCGCAGCGATGGAGCAGGTAGAAAAGTTCAACTAACGGCAAAAGGTTTCGCCCTCCCTGCCTAGATGTCAACGTAGGGAGGGCGAAGTCGTGCGCATGCTGGAGCTATTCGCTGGCGAGCACGACATCGATCTCTCGCTCGCGCAGGGCATCGACGAAGGATTCCGGCGCGCCGGAATCGGTGATGACGACATCGATATCTGCAATGGAGGCGAAGCTCACCAAGTAGTCGTTGCCCAATTTGCTGGAATCACACATGACCACGACCTTGTGGGCATTCGTGACGAAGGCAGATTTGATGGCTGCTTCTTGGGAATCGGCCGTCGACAAGCCGTGGTCGAGGGTTAGGGCATTGGTGCCGATGAAGGCGACATCGGCACGCATGAGCGCCATGGTGCGCAAGGCTGTATCGCCGACGACGGCCTGGGTGATAGCACGTACGGTCCCACCGAGGAGCTGGACATCGGGAACGCCGCTATTGGCTAGCGACAGTGCGATGGGCAGGCTATTGGAGACGATATTGAACTGCGCCTGCGGGTATTGCTGGCTGATAAGCTCGGCAAAGGTATTAATTGTGGTGCCGGCGTCAAGGAATATGCTGCCGCCGCCAGGGGGAAGGAAATCGAGCGCGGCGTGCGCGATGGCGGCCTTGGCCCCAGACGCGGAACGTTGGCGGGTATCGAGGGTGAGCTCCGCGGTCTGGAACGCCTGCGAAGCCACGGCGCCGCCGTGCACGCGGTGGACAACGCCCTCACGATCCAGTACGGCTAGGTCGCGCCGAATGGTTTCAGCAGTCACCTCGAAACGCTCTGATAAATCGGTTACGTTAACGCGACCCTCAACTGCAGTTTGGGACGCGATCTGGCGGCGTCGCTCCTCTGCGTACACGGACCCTCCTTGCTCCTCGCCTTCGGCCGGGCGGTTACTCCATCTGCGAAT
The DNA here is from genome assembly GCF_058182375.1 of Corynebacterium sp. LaCa_23. NCBI lineage: Bacteria > Bacillati > Actinomycetota > Actinomycetes > Mycobacteriales > Corynebacteriaceae > Corynebacterium > Corynebacterium sp. LaCa_23. The sequence goes on along the minus strand of NZ_CP190825.1, from coordinate 1,521,668 downwards.
GCAGGCGCTCGGTGAAAGCTAACTGATGTGGGATTTCTCCCTCCATTGTGTCAAAATTCGGCGGTAATCGGACGAAAACAAAAATTAAGGTGTGCGCTGTTGTCTGGTTTGGGATAAAAGCCGCAGGTCAGTCAGCTTTATTTGCCCTAGTTGAAAGCCAACCCTAGTAGCGCTTAACTTACGGATCCGTTATTTCGGGGGTGCTTTCTCAATAAACCCCGCGCGCTTAAGTTGGCTTTTTGGGGCGCGATTGCGAGGCAGAAAGGCGTGGAATGCGTTAAAACTCGTATGGCCCTGCTCCCTATGCGGGGAACAGGGCAGCGTACGAAGTGCAAAGAGCGGGTTTCAAGAAAGCGGGCGCAGAGTGTCGGCGGCGACAACAACCGCAGGCGAACACCCGCGTGCGGCTTGGTTAAAGTAGCTGGCCGGGGCCTAGAGTTTGCGGAAGACGGATACTACCTTGCCCATAATTTCCGCATCATCGCCGTTGATGGGCGGATAGGCATCGTTGTGCGGAAGGAGCCATACGCCAGAGGAATCGCGGTGGAATTCCTTGACGGTGGCCTCGGAGCCATCGAGAAGCGCGGCGACAAACTCGCCTTCCTCAGCCACCGATTGCGACCGGATGATGACCCAGTCGCCGTTGAGGATGCCGGCATCCTGCATGGAATCGCCCACGACCTGCAGCATATAAAGCTCTCCTCCGCCGACGACCTCGTCTGGCATGGGGAAATACGTGTCGATATTTTCCTCTGCAGTGATTGGTGCACCGGCGGCGATGCGGCCAACGACGGGAATATAAGCTACGGCGGCAGACTCTTCAGGGCCGCGGGCAGAGGTATCGGGGACGTCCTTAGCCTTGCGGCCCGGCTTCTTTTCGGCGTCGTCAGTGTTGAGGTGGCGTACGTCGACCGCGCGGGGTTTATTGGGATCGCGGCGCAAGAAGCCCTTTTCCTCCAGTTGCTTGAGCTGATAGGCCACGGACGAGGTGGATTGCAGGCCGGCGGCGTCACCAATTTCGCGGATGCTGGGCGGGTAACCGCGGAGCATCACTGCATCGCTGATGACGTTAAGGATGCGGCGTTGCCTTTCGGAAAGGGAGGCGTAATCGTTCTTTGCGGTGCTTGCTTTCTTGCGGCCCATGTGCGGCTCCTAGCTAAGGGGTCTGAGGTTCTGCGTTCATAGCTTGAAAAGGGACTGGGTGACACCTGCGTGCCATAACTCATTTGTAGCACGAAAAGTACAAGCGTTCGAGATTTACGCGAAAAACTGGACAGGTTTTTGAAGTGGTGCTATAAATCGAACATAGAACCAATCTCGAACACAGGAGCGACATTGAGCTCTTGTTGTGTCAAGGGGCCGCTTTAGACTTACGGCGGTCGTCGAAAGGAAAGCAATGTCTCAACTACTTCACTCTCGCAATAACATGGTCAAACAGCGCGCGGCACGTCCACAGATCGTCCCTTCAGCCGCTATTTGGGATATTGATGATCAAAGCTGGGGCGTGCAGCATTCTCCTTCCGAAAAGGGGGAAATCAGGACTTTAAATTCCGTATATCGAACGAACCGTGAAGGTTATTCGAATACGTGGACTGATGAACGTTCCTTACCTGATTTCGCGAACAGGCCGATGGAAGAAGACGATGCGCATAGTTCGCGCAAGAATTACCTCCTCGGTGCAGTATTTGGTGCTGCCGTATTTTTCGGCACGGTTGCCGGCGGGCTGATGGGTACGAGCGCTGAAACGCCGACTGATCCTGGCGCTTCGGTACAGCAAGTAGAAGCAGCGATCGGACAGTAGTGCTGCGTGTACAAAAGCAGGCACTTCGGGGGTTTAAGGCTTAGAGCCTTTTAGGCAGCAGCTTGTCTTCCCGGCCGCAGATAAGGCCCGCTTGCTTCACGGAGACAGGCACTCGAGTAGGAGGAGTCTGGCGCAATGGTGTCAGGTTTTTGGCTTGGCCGTGGGAGGTAAACTAAACCGAGAAGCTAAATTAGCGAAAGGACTAGTGTGTACTGCCCGTTTTGCCATAACGAACAATCCCGCGTTATTGACTCGCGCGTGGTTGATGCCGGCGCATCGATACGGCGCCGGCGGGAGTGTGCTTCCTGTAAGGGACGCTTCACCACTGTGGAAAAGGCCGTACTGCTGGTTGTTAAGAGAAATGGCCTCGCTGAGCCATTTAGCCGGGATAAACTCATTCGGGGGGTTAGGCGCGCATGCCAGGGTCGCGACGTTAGCGATGATGCCTTAAAAAAGTTGGCCCAAGAGGTTGAGGAAACGGTGCGGGGGCACGGGTCCTCGCAGGTAAACGCCAACGAAATCGGGCTAGCGATCCTTGAGCCGCTGCGTGACCTAGACGAGGTTGCATATCTGCGCTTTGCCTCGGTGTATAAATCATTCGAGAGCGCGGATGACTTTGAATCGGAGATTCGTTTGATGCGGCGGCGCGATCGCGGGGACCTTTAAACTGCGCAGTGTAGGACGATTTCTCAGCAGTTATACAGCCGTTCCTGCGCAGGATCGAAGCAGTCTTAACTGGCCTTTTGGGTGCATCGTTTCGTTAGGGCCTGCCCAATGTTTACGCCGCCGGCGGCCGAGTAAGCAGATTTTTAGCTTAGGTATGGCCGGCCGGGCGGCGGGAACGTGAGGTTGGGGTGACTAGCGCAATTTATCCACTGCCTTTTGGATCCTCCGCAGGGACACCGCGTGCGCCGTGCCGAGGCGCTGGGCAAATAGCGAGACCCGCAATTCCTCGATCATCCAGTGGATGTCCTTGACCTCGCGTGTCTTTTCGCGGCCCGCGGGGAGGTTTCGGAGGCGGTTTGCCAGGTAGGCCTTGGCGTTATCGACCTCGGCCTGGCGGTCGGCATCGCGATCCGGATCGAGCGACTTGTCCTCCAGACGGATGCGCATTGCCTGAATATAGCGGGGAAGGTGGCGCAGGTGCGTGGCTCCGTGCACGGTGATGGCATTCGGTGGAAGAAGGAAATTAAGTTGCTTTTCCATATCTTCGATGGCGGGACCATCCCACTGGGAAAGTTCGGCGCGGAGGTTGGAGTACTCAGCCAAGCCAGGCGCGATCGAGACTATTGATTGCCGCACGCGGCCGGGAACCTGTGGTTTCACGGTATCCTTGAGCTCGGTAAACGCCTCGGGGGAGCGCACGGGGCCGCCGACCTCGAGCATGAGGTCGCGGATCGCCGCGACGCGGGCGTCATTGACCAGGCCGTCGGCGCCGCCATGCTGATAAGAATCCACGGCGACGCGCTGCTGCAAGGGAAGCCCCTTGACCATTTGCGCGGTCGAGACGGAAATTTCGCGCATCAAAAGCGTGAGGGTGGTAGTGACCATGGCGGCATCGGCAGCTGCCTTGGTGGGATGAACCTTAAGCTCAACGCCTTCCTTGGTGGCCACCAACGCTGGGTAAGCGGTGACCTCGTGGCCATCGACGGTGGTGGTGATGGTCTCGTCAACGGTGCCGAGGGTATCGTCGGTCCACTCGCTGACCGCGGTGGATTCTGCGGTGCGGCTTACCCGTGAGACGGACGATTTAATGTGGCCGGCCTGGCGCTCGCGCAGGGCGGCAAGGTCCCTATCGGAATCGATGATGGTGCCACTCTTGTCGATGGCCGCGTAGTTCATCCGCAAATGGTCCGGCAGCTTGTCCGGTTGGAAGTCGGAGGCGTTGATGCCGTGCCCGCCGAGCTCGCGCAGGACATCGGCAAGCTGCTGGGTAAGGGGGCCTTCGAAGGGGATGAGGCGTTCCATGGCGCGCTCGGCAAATTCCGGGGCGGGCACGACGGTGCGCCGCAGGGCCTTGGGAAGGGAACGAATAAGCTCGTTGACGAGCTCGAATCGCAGGCCGGGAACGAGCCAATCGAAGCCTTCGATATCGAGGCCGGCAAGCATGGGAACGGGCACCATGACGGTGACGCCATCAAGGGGATCGCCGGGTTCGAATTTATAAGTCAGCTCGTAATCGATGGAGCCTTTGCGCCAGTGATCGGGGAAGGAGACTTCGGTGACGTCGTGGGAGTCATCGACAAGCGTGGCTGGATCGAAATTCAGCAGATCGGGTTCCTGGCGGCGCTTTTTCTTCCACCAGGAATCGAAATGACGGCCCGTGGTGACCTTGGCGGGAATGCGCTGGTCATAGAAATCAAAGAGGGTATCCTCATCCACGATGAGGCCGCGGCGGCGGGCCTTTTCCTCGTATTCGGCCGCCTCATCAAGGGCCTGCGCGTTTGCCTTGAGGAAGTGATGATGCGCATTCCACTCGCCGGCGATAAGCGCATTGCGGATGAACATATCGCGCGCCGCGACGGGGTCCACGCGGTGATATGGCACGGTACGGTCCGCGACGATGGGCACGCCGTAGAGCGTGGACTTCTGGTGCGCGATGGCGGCCGCGCGCTTGCGGGACCACGTGGGATCGGAATAGTTGTGTTTGAGCAGGTCCGCGCCGAGCTCTTCCACCCACGCCGGATCGATGGCGGCAACGTCGCGTGCCCAAAGCCGAGAGGTTTCGACGAGCTCTGCCGCCATGACGAACTCGGGTGGCTTTTTGGCCAAGGCGGAGCCTGGAAAGACAAGGAAGCGGGTATTGCGCGCGCCGTGGAACTCCTTGGAATTGCCGTCGCGGGCGCCGATATTGGACAGCAGGCCAGATAGCAGCGCGATGTGAATATCGTCGGAGCGGCGTTCGGTGCCTTCTTGGTAATCCCACCCCAGCTGCTTGGAGACGTCTTTGAGCTGGCGGACCAGGTCGAACCACTCGCGGATGCGCATGTAGTGGAGGAACTCCTGCTTCATGCGCTTGCGGAACCTATTGCCCGATTGCTCATTGCGGGTCTGTTTGATGTAATCCCACAACTTCAGCATGGACAAAAAGTCAGAGGTCTTGTCCTTAAAGCGCGCGTGCGCCTGATCGGCTTGCGCTTGGTACTCCAGCGGGCGTTCGCGCACGTCTTGGATGGTCATGGCGGCAACAATGACGATGACATCGTGGAGGCAGCCGTTGGTATGGGCCTCGATAAGCATGCGCGCCATGCGCGGATCGAGTGGGATGCGAGCCAAGTTGCGGCCGGTTTCGGTCAGCGCCGGTTTCTTGTGCTTGTCCTGGAGCGCACCGAGCTCGTGGAGGAGGTTGAGGCCATCGCGAATGGCCTTGAACTCGGGTGGCTGGAGGAAGGGGAATTGCTCGATATCGCCGAGCTTGAGCGAGACCATCTGCAAAATGACGCTGGCCAGGTTGGTGCGCAGGATTTCCGGATCAGTAAATTCCGGGCGGCTTTGAAAATCTTGCTCGCTATAGAGACGGATGGCGATGCCATCGGCGACGCGGCCGCACCTACCGGAGCGCTGGTTGGCAGAGGCCTGCGAAATGGGCTCGATGGGCAGGCGTTGCACCTTGGTGCGCGTGGAATAGCGCGAGATTCGCGCGGTGCCTGTATCCACGACGTAGCGGATTCCGGGTACGGTCAGCGAGGTTTCGGCGATATTGGTGGCCAAAACGATGCGCCTTCCGCGGTGATTGCTAAATACGCGGTGCTGGTCCTGGTTGGATAGGCGCCCGAAGAGGGGCGCGACCTCGACATTTTTCCATTTTTTGGCCTCGATTGTTTCCATGGCATCGCGGATATCGCGCTCGCCCGGGAAAAAGCAGAGGATATCGCCGTCGCCTTCTGCCATGAGCTCCTCGATGGCCTCGGTTAAGCCATCGAGCGGGTCCTGATCCACCAGCTTTCCACCGGCCTCGAATTCGAGGGGGCGGTAGCGGATTTCTACCGGGTACGTGCGTCCAGAGACCTCAATGATGGGCGCGGGGGTGCCATCGGGTTGGGCGAAGTGCTCGGCAAAGCTTTCCGGATCGATCGTCGCGGAGGTAATGATCACCTTGAGATCGGGCCGCTTGGGCAGCAGCCGCTTGAGATATCCCAAGAGGAAGTCGATATTCAAAGAGCGCTCGTGTGCTTCATCGATAATGATGGTGTCGTATTTATTAAGGAAGCGATCGCGCTGCATTTCAGCTAGCAGGATGCCGTCCGTCATGAGTTTTACGGCGGTGGTATCAGAAACCTGGTCATCGAAGCGGATGGCGTAGCCTACCGATTCCCCGATATCTTGGTCCAGCTCGGAGGCGATGCGCTCGGCGACGGTCCGCGCGGCGATGCGGCGCGGCTGCGTATGGCCGATAAGGCCGCGGCGGCCCCGGCCGATGTCGAGGCAGATCTTGGGGATCTGCGTGGTCTTACCAGAACCGGTTTCGCCGGCGATGATGACGACCTGGTTTTTTTCAATCGCGGCGGCGATATCGTCCTTGCGGGCGCTGACCGGCAGGGAATCGGGGTAGGTGAGTGGGGGAACGGCGGCATCGACAAGCGCGAGGCGATCTGCGGCAGCCTGGATATCCTGGCCGATTTCGCGCAGGGCCTTGGGGGCGCGTGCCTTCGATAGGCGGCGCCGGAAGCTGCGGGCCTCGGCGATGGTGACGTTGTCTAATGCTGCAAAAAGTTCATCGCGGCTAGGGGCCTGCGACGTCGTGGTTTCATGCTGTGTCATGGCTAATTTATGAGCTTACCCCGGTTACGTGGAGTGGAAAAAGTTGCTAGTATGAAAATACTTGTCAAACGATACTTTTCTCGTTGCGCCCAACCCGGATACAGAAGGAAGGCACCGCTGATGAATGACAATAAATCCGGTGGAAACGACGATTTTCCACGCTATGAACCGACTAACCACCCAGAGGACCAGCCAAGCTACGGCAACCTGCCCTCCTATGGCGGTAGCCACGAGAGCTCTGGCAATCAAGGATATGCGGGCTACCAAGCACAGGACAACACCGTAAACAACGGCGGGTTTACCGGAAAACCCTCGGCCATCGATTCTATTTCGTGGGCCTTTCGTACGGTATTTAAGAATTGGAAATTGTGGATCCTCGGTAGCTTGCTCGTTGGCGTGATTGCCATCGCTTTCTCTATCTTGGGCGCGGCCGTTGCTCCCTCAGAGGGTGCGGAGGCCTTCGGTGGAGGAGCCATTGTGCAGATCGTGTCCTATGTGTTCGTGGCCGTCATTAGCCTGATGGCGCTGCGACTGGCGCTATTCCAAATCGATGATCCGCGCACTGGGTGGAACTATGTGGGCAAGAATGTGCGGTGGTGGCAGCCGCTAGCGATCATGATCATCATCGGCATTATTACCTGGTTAGTAATGTTCATCTTCGTTGGTGGTTCATTCTTCCTTAGCCCTGATATGGGGACCGGTGCCACAGAGGAAGAGGCGTTGGAATCCATGGCAGGCCTTTTCGGAGTTGTGGCTTTATTGACTCTCATCGGCCTGTTTATTCAGCCGCTTTATATGTTGATGCAGTGGTTTGCGGCCGATGGCGACGGAGTTGGCCAAGCCATCAAGAACGGTTTTAAGGCCGGTAAAGGAAACTACGGCCAGCTTTTGCTGCTAACGGTGCTTAACATGCTGATTATAATTGGCGGCTTCATCGTATTCCTTGTTGGGTTGATTGTTGCTGTACCGGTTACCTTACTGTCTACGGCTTATTTGTTCCGCCAGTGTGCAGGGCGCGCAGCCGGCCAACCTGCGTAATGGCTTTGTCATTGTTTAAGGCCACCGAGGCGGTGCTTCGGTGGCCTTAAACTTATGTGGCGGGAGTAATTGAGCCGAGGGGCCGTGGGGAATCGAAGACGCTTAAGTTTTAGCCCTCCAGCGAGCGGGCGAGGGCATTTTCATAAGCGGCGGTAATCAGGGTGCCGAATTCGCGGAACTCTTCACTGCGTGCGGCAGAGGAGCGGAAGACGAGGCCGACTTCGCGTTCTGCGGTGACATCGGGGGCAAAGTAGGCCACTCCGAGGTTCTTGCCGTGGCATTCGGTGGCCAACGCGGACTTGGGTACGAGGGTACAGCCGAGCCCACCCATGACCAGTTGCATAATAGTGGTCAATGATGAGGCGCGCGTGACGGAATTTGTTGCCTCTGCAGGGTTGACGTGGGCATGCCGGCAGAGATCGACGACTTGGTCGCGGAGACAGTGGCCATCGTCAAGCAGCAGCAGGTCCAAGTCCCGCAGCTCTGCAACTTGCACGTCTGTACGCCCGGCAATGGGGTGATCGGGCGGGCTGACGATGGCGAAGTCCTCGGTGTACAGCGAGCTGTCGACCATGCCCGTGGCCTCCGAAGGCAGGGCGAGGATGGCTAAATCGAGGTTGCCGTTGCGCAGGCGCGCGATAAGGTGCTGGGTTTGCTCTTCCACAAAGCGCGGCTCAAGCTCCGGGTAGGTCTCTGTAATCATCGCCAGTAAGTCTGGGAGGATATACGGGGCGATAGTCGGGATAACGCCAATGGTAAGCGGGCCAGACAGAGTGCCATGGGCGCCCCGGGCATGTGCGAGGAAGGTATCGGCGGCCTCAAGGGTGGATTTGGCGTAGGGCAAAAGGGTTTCGCCGGCTGAGGTTACAATGACCTTGCGGGTGGAGCGCTCGATGAGCTGGACGCCGAGCCCCTGCTCGAGCGCCACGAGGCCCTGGGAGAGGGAAGGCTGAGAGATCTCCAGCTTGGCGGCAGCGGTGCCGAAGTGCTTGTTTTCCGCCACGGTGACAAACGTGCGCAGCTGGGCAAGTGTTGGTCGATACTCTTTATTATGCATGCCTATCACTCTAACATTTATCTATAGGATTAGCTATTGACGTGACCGGAATTAATGGTATTGTCTTTGGTGTTGGGCCGGAGAGGGTCCGGCCCGTGGTCCTCGGCACAGGACTGTCGGAAACTTGAAAAAGATTACCCTTTTAAGAAGGAGTTGAAGAACATGCCTATCATGACCGTTGGCGAAAAGTTCCCAGAATTCGACCTCACCGCCCTGACCGGCGGCGACCTGCACAACGTTAACGCTAGCCAGCCAGAGGACTACTTCGAGCAGGTTTCCTTGGACAAGTACGAGGGCAAGTGGAAGGTCGTCTTCTTCTACCCCAAGGACTTCACATTCGTGTGCCCGACCGAGATCGCTGCCTTTGGCAAGCTGGACGAAGAGTTCCAGGACCGCGACACCCAGGTGCTGGGCGGCTCCACCGATAACGAGTTCGCTCACTTCAACTGGCGCGCAACCCACCCGGACCTGAAGGACGTTCCGTTCCCGATGTTTTCCGACGTGCGTCACGACCTGATCCGCGCACTGGGCGTAGAAAACGCTGACGGCGTTGCTGACCGCGCAACCTTCATCATCGACCCAGATGGCGTCATCCAGTTCGTCTCCGTTACCCCGGACGCTGTGGGCCGTAACGTTGACGAAGTTCTGCGCGTCCTCGACGCCCTGCAGTCCGAAGAGGTCTGCGCCTGCAACTGGGAGAAGAACGACCCAACGAAGAACATCGACAAGATGGACGTCGTTCAGTCCCAGCTTTAAGCATTAGTTATGAGTGATTGCTTTCCCTGCCGTTCAGGCGGGGAGGCATGCACCTTACTTGCAAGTTAAGTTACTGAGAAAAGATTTAGAAGGAGAAAGACCGTGTCTATCGAGAACTTGAAGTCAGCACTGCCTGAGTACGCCAAGGATCAGAAGCTCAACCTTGGTGCGTTGACACGCACGACCGAGCTCAATGAAGAGCAGCTGTGGGGCACCCTGTTGGCTTCGGCGGCAGCTACCCGCAATGACACCGTGATTTCTGAAATCGCGGAAGAGGCGCAAGAGCACCTCTCTGAGGAAGCTACCAACGCCGCTTACGGCGCTGCCACCGTGATGGCAATGAACAACGTTGCCTACCGCGCCAAGAGCTGGTTGGGCGATGACTACGCACAGGTCAAGTTCGGCCTGCGGATGAACTTCATCTCCAAGCCTGGCGTGGAAGACGCTAACTTCGAGCTGTGGAATATCGCCGTGTCCGCCATCAACGGCTGCGAGCACTGCTTGGGCGCCCACACCCAGAAGCTCAACGATACTGGCGCGACCAAGGAGCAGGTCTGGGAGGCCATCAAGGTTGCTTCTGTCATTCAGGCAGTCGCACAGGCCGTCCAGATTGAGGCTGCACGCTAAAAGCGCTGCTTAATTAGCCTTTGGAATAAGCCACCCCCGCGCGCTGCTTCCCTCGGTGTCCCCCATAGGACGCCGGGTACAGCGCAGGGGGTGGCTTTTATCGTTTTAGCTAACCCGCGTGTGATTAATACTCGACGCGCAACTCTGACAGGCGGACTTCGCCGGCTTCATCGGAGGCGTCCAGATCAACCGTGGCGACAAATTGATAGGCGCGATCTCCTGCTGGGTCCTTGATAATTTGCCGCACGGGCCAGCTGCGGGAGCTGGATTCTTCCAACCGGAAGTACTCGGGTCCGCGCGCCTCAGGGCCGGTATCAATGTCGTCGTATTCGTCAAAGTAGTCATCCAAGACGGCGCCAAAATCGGGGACCTCGTCCAGATAATCCAATACCTCGGCCAGGCGGTCTTCTTCCTCCAGCGCGAAGAGCTGCGCGAGGCGGAACATGTAATTGCGCACCATGATGCCAAAGGCGCGTCGGTTAGCGGTAAGGGCTGTTGGGTCTTCGACGCCAAAGGCCAGCTCGCGGTCGAGCGTATCTTGATCGATGGGGGAGTCTTCGCCGGCCATCTGCGCCCATTCATCGACAAGCGAAGAATCCACCTGGCGGATGAGCTCGCCTAACCAGACGATGATGTCTTCAATTTGGGGCGTCGTGTATTCATCGGGGATGGACTGTTTAAGGGTGCGCCAGGCATCGGTGAGATAGCGGAGGATAACGCCCTCAGAGCGGGCTAAGCCGTAAGTGGCCACCAAGTCCGAGAAGGTCATGGCATTTTCCACCATGTCGCGCACCACGGATTTCGGCCGCAGCTCGAATTCCTTTACCCACGCATTGGTTTCCGCAAAGGTATCGTAGGCCTGCTCGAGCAGCTCCTCTAGGGGTTTGGGCCAGGTAATATCCTCCACGATATTCATGCGGTCGGTGTAGTCCACCCCGTCCGCCTTGAGCGCGGCGATTTCTTCCCCGCGCCGCTTCTTCTGCTGGGCCTGCAGCACCTGCCGGGGATCATCGAGGATCGCCTCAAAGATAGAGATTACGTCAAGGTGATAGCTGTCTGCCTCTGGGTCCAACAGGGAGAGCGCGGCCAAGGCAAAGGGCCCGAGGGGCTGGTTTAGGGCAAAGTCTCGCGGCAATTCCCGCACGAGGTGGTAGGGGCGGCCGTAGATATCGAGCCCCTTCGTGGATTTTTGGACCACACCGGAATCTAGCAATCCGCGGAAGAGGTCGAGGGCGGTGAGGATGTCCTTGTTCTGCTTGCTGCGGGGATCGTGATTATCGCGCAAGAGGTGGTGCATATGCGCATAACCATCGCCGTGGCGGGCTAAGACATTGAGCAGCATCGAATTCGAGACCCGGAATTGCGAGGTCAACTGCTCCGGTTCTGCTTCCGTGAGCCGCGCAAAGGTCTTCTCGGACCAGGAGACTTCGCCCTCGCGTGCGGATTTCTTCTTGAGCTTTTTGAGCCGCTTCGGGTCATCGCCAATGCGCCTGCGGGCCTTGGCATTTTCAATCTCGTGCTCTGGGGCCTCGACGACGACGGTGCCTTCCGTGTCATAGCCCGCGCGCCCAGCGCGCCCCGCAATCTGGTGGAATTCGCGGGATTTCAAGATGCGCTGGCGTTGCCCATCAAACTTGGCCAGGCCGGTCATCAATACGGTGCGGATGGGCACGTTGATGCCCACGCCCAAGGTATCGGTGCCGCAAATAACCTTGAGGAGGCCGCGCTGCGCGAGGCGCTCCACGAGCCGTCGGTACTTGGGCAGCATTCCCGCATGGTGAATGCCAATGCCCTTGCGAAGCAACTTTGAGAGGTCCTTACCAAAGGCAGTGGTAAAGCGGAAGCCGCCGATTTCTTCAGCGATGTCCTCTTTTTCCTCTTTGTTAATGATGCCAGACAGCGAGGTCAGGGCTTGGGCCCGCTCGGCGGCCTCGCGCTGGGAAAAGTGCACGACATAAATGGGTGCCTTATTATCGGCGAGCAGCTCTTCGATGGTTTCGTGCACCGCGCTGAAAACATAGGAAAAATCCAGCGGCACCGGGCGGGTGGAGCCGGCCACTAAATTAGTCTCGCGGCCCGTGCGGCGGGTGAGATCTTCCTGCAGCCAGTCGGTATCACCGAGCGTGGCGGACATTAAGAGGAATTGCGCCTTGGGTAGCTCCAAGAGCGGCACCTGCCAGGCCCAGCCGCGATCTGGATCGGAGTAGTAGTGAAATTCGTCCATAACCACTTGGTCGATATTGGCCTCGGCGCCATCGCGAAGCGCGATATTGGCAACGATCTCAGCGGTGGCGGCGATGATGGGGGCGTTGCCGTTTACGGTGGCATCGCCAGTCATCATGCCCACGTTTTCTGCGCCGAAGATTTCACACAGCGCAAAGAACTTCTCGCTAACCAGCGCCTTAATGGGCGCGGTATAAAAACTCCGCTGCCCGCGGGCGAGGGCGATGAAATGCGCGGCGTTGGCCACCATGGACTTTCCGGACCCCGTTGGGGTCGCGAGGATGACGTTATCTCCGGCCAAGATGCCGAGCGAGGCCTCTTCCTGCGCGCGATATAAATCGATTCCCTTGCTGGTGGTCCACGAGTTAAAAGTATCCCAAATGGCCTCATCAATGAGGGACTCGGGGACTTCCGTTAAATCTGGCAGCTGTTGAGATAAGTTCACCCCCACCACCTTAGCGGCGATGGGGGCGGGTTCGTTAGATATCGTCGCCTAAGTCTCTGTCATCGTCATCGTCAGAGTCTTCGCGGTCATCGATATCCGTGTGGATAATCTCCTCGCTATCGGCTTCATCAAGCGAGGCGAGGAAGGCCTCGAACTCCTCGCTGATTTCCTCAGCGCTGGGCACGGCTTCCTCGCCCGGCATGATGGCCTGCGGGTGCTCCTGGCGGTAGCGGTCCATGAAGGCATCGTATTGCTGCTCCAATTGCTGGACCACGCCCTCAATCTCTTCCGAGCCATTGACCTGCTCATCCAGCTGGCCCTCGACGCGGGAAATATCCGCCTCAATGCTGCCCAGCGGAATATTCAGTTGAGCAGCCTTAGCCACGGAGTCAAGGAGCTCCAGGGTGGCCTGTGGGTACGGAGACGCAGCCAGGTAGTGCGGCACGTGAGCGGTATAGCCCGCTACCGTGCGGCCCTTATCCGCCAAGGCCTTTTCGATATACAGCGCCGCGGCGCCAGGAACCATCATGGTCGAATCCATCTTGACCATGCTATCCGTCAGGCGGGAGGCGGTACCGTGCGCGGTGACCACGGTGGGGCGAGTGTGCGGCACGGGCATCGGCGCGGCGTAGAGCATGATGGTGTCTTCAATATCGAATTTCTCCACCAGCTTGACCACCGCCGTGGTAAATGCTTCCCAGCGCATATCCGGCTCTGGGCCAGACAGAAGAAGGAAGGACTTGCCGGAATTATCCCGGAGCACCTTCAAACCCAAATCCATGGGTTCTACCTCGAGGGCCCGGTCATTATCGATGGTGACGGCGGGGCGGCGGGAGCGATAATCGATGAGCTCATCAGAGTTAAAGGAGGCTAGCTGGCGGTTTTCCAGCGCGGCCTTGAGGTGATCGGCGCTCGACTCAACGGCCTGGCCCGCATCGGCATAGCCGTGCATGGCAACAATCATGGTGGGGCCTTTTCCTTCACCGGAATTGTCCTTGACCACCGGAGCGGGGTACTCCAATTCGTACATGCTGCGATCTTCTTCGTGCATGATGTGTTACCTCCTTGGTCTTTTAATCTAGATCAACGACCGCCAGGACCGCACTATTCCCACACGCACTCAGGTCAGTGTTCGCGGAGTAGTTAAATAACCCATTATGCCCTAACGAGGCAACCGGCGCTAGGGCCGGTGCGGTGGGCCTGTGCATAACTGCTTGCCGATGCCCCCTTCCACCCACCTTATCCACAGATTTCGGCCCTCTGCCCGCGATGGGCTTTCGGTACTTGCCGCAGGCCCCGAAGCTAGGAGCCATGAAGATCACAACGCCACAACAGCCCATCCGTACACCCGGCGATATCCTTGCCAATATTCCAGGAATCCTCGGATTCTTCCCAGCAGAATCAATCGTCCTCATCTCCATCGAACCAACCCCAGCAGGCCGCACCATGGGGCCAGTTGCACGCATAGACCTGTCCGATGTCCCCGACGCCCTCCCAGAGATCATGAGCGCCTTTCATTGCGGTAATCCGGAAGTCGTTCTCGGCTTTATCATCTCCCAACGCGAGGAAGTAGAGCTCTGGGAGATGATCGAGGCGCTCTACCACTTCGAAGATGACAAGGGCACCGGAATCGATGCCTGCTGGCTTGTGGAAGAAATCGCTACGTCCACCGCCTACGACCTCGTCTTTGGCTTTGGCACCGGCAATGGCAAGGGCCCTATGCACGCTTGGACCGAAGGAACCATTCCCGCTATTTCCACCAGTTCCTCTATGCGCGCCTGCGTAGAAAACGGTACCTTGCCGGAGCTTTCCCGCGATGAGCTGGTCCAGCAATTTGCCCCGCACAACCCGTACTTCGGGCACGAAGAAATCGTGTCCATGCAGCGCTGCGCCGAGGAATTGTCCCGGCAAATGCGTGCCGGCCACGGGTATGGCTCAACGAATCCAACCCGGGTGGTCCAGCACCTCATCGCGGATGCGCAGTACGTATTAAGCGAGGTAGAAACCTTGGAAGAGACCCTGGATAACGAAGAATTACTCTGCGTGGGGGCAATGTGGATGTCAACGACGTGGATGCGCGACTTGGTCATCCGAGACCTCGTCGAATCCCCGCACGCGGCCGGTACCTTGCTCCTAGCCACGGCGCGCACCTTTGGCGGCACCATCCGCTATAACGCCTTGGCGCTGTTTGCAGCGACCCAGGTGGCGCAGAAATTCGGGCTTTACGCCGGTCCGGCGCTGACCGTCGCCATCGATGAGGCACCGGGCCACAATTTAAGCCAGCTCATCGCTCAGGCCTATCGCAGCGGAATGGGGGAACGCCTCATTACCAGCCTAAGCCGTGGTTGCGACGCGGCGCGGGAAGCAGCGGGGATTGATGCCGATGGCTTTGTGTAGCCCCGCGCTTTAGCGCCGCGCTTTAGCGCCGCGCCGAATGCGCCCGGTCGCCCAGCTGGCGCGTGAAATTCCACGCGTCGGTCACGATGGTTTCCAAGTCAGTGCGCTGGGGATTCCAGTCCAGCTCCCGCTTGATCTTGTCTGAGGATGCAATCAGCGTGGCTGGGTCTCCGGCACGACGCGGGGCGATCTCCGCCGGAATCTCGTGGCCGGTGACCTTCCGGCACATCTCGATGACCTGCTTGACGGAGTATCCCTCGCCGGAACCCAAGTTATAGATCCGGTGGGTGCCGGGGGCATTGCTGTGGAGGGCAAGCACGTGGGCATCGGCAAGATCGCGGATATGGATGTAGTCGCGCACCGGCGTTCCATCCGGGGTATCCCAATCCGTGCCAAACATGAAAATCTTATCTCGGTGCCCCAGAGCAACCTGCAGGACAATGGGGATGAGGTGGGTTTCAATCTCGCGGTTTTCGCCGATGGAGCCGTAGGCACCGGCGACGTTGAAATAGCGCAGGGACGTTGCCGCGAGCCCAAAGGCCTGTGCAAAAGAGGTAATCATGTAGTCGATAGCTAATTTGCTAGCGCCATAGGGGTTCGTGGGCTGGGTCGGCATGTCCTCAGTAATAGGGACCTGCTCCGGCTCGCCATAGGTGGCTGCGGTGGAAGAAAAGACGAGGCTTTTCACATCGTTATTGCGCATGGCGTTGAGCAAGCGCAGCGTGGTCACGACGTTGTGCTGCCAGTATTCGTCCGGCTTTTCCACGGATTCACCGACCAGCGAGCGGGCGGCGAAGTGGAGGACTCCCTCAAAGCCGCCTTCGCCGAGTACCTCTGCGGCCTTGTCGGCCACATCGCCTTCTACCACGCGGGCTGCGGGCGGCACGGCATCCCTATTACCCGTGGAAAAGTTATCGATGATGGTGACATCGTGGCCCTGCTCTACGAGGACTGCGGAACACACGCTGCCGACATAGCCGGCACCGCCAGTAACCAAAAGCTTCATGGCCTAGACCTCCACGCGCACGGCGTGTGCGAGATCATCTGCCAAGGTGATGACCTTACCCGAGGGAGTGGTAAGCGAAATCGTGCCGCCATTATTGACCACGGTGACCTCGGTACCGATGCGGATGCCAGCCTCTGCGAGTTCCCGGAAGGTGGCCTCATCCACCTGCAGGATCTCGTTAATCTGGATAATCTTTGCGGACTTCTCTTCGCCATCGGGGAGATCGATAGCCCGCGTCCCAATCGATGGCTCGGGGACCTGGAAGCCCAGTTCCGCCAGCGCCGGAATGGGGTTGCCAAAAGGCGAGCGGCTAGGGTCATCGAGGACCGATACCATGCGCTTTTCCACCTCTTCGCTCATCACGTGCTCCCAGCGGCAGGCCTCATCGTGGACCTTGCTGATATCGAGCCCGAGGACATCAGTAAGCAAACGCTCCGCGAGTCGGTGCTTGCGCATAACCGCCGTGGCCAATTCGCGTCCCTTTTCGGTTAGATCCAAGCTCCTGTCCGAACGAACGTGGAGGAGGCCATCGCGCTCCATGCGAGCAACGGTTTGGGATACGGTAGGTCCGGACTGCTCTAGGCGTTCCGCAATCCGGGCGCGCAGGGGAGTGATGCCTTCTTCTTCCAATTCATAAATGGTCCGAAGGTACATCTCAGTAGTATCAACGAGGTCCCTCACGTGGGCATACCTTTCTTTGAAAACAGTAATGCGTGCCGTGCGCAAAGCAGACAGCGCTTTTTACATTCTGTATCCAGACTAGCTTAAGTTGCCCTAAGTTTGCTGGAGAGATTTTAAGGAGACGAGTTCGTACTCGCCGCTTGCATAGAGAACGCGACCTCGAAAGCACACTGGAAAAATTCTCGGCGGCACAGTCGAGGTCGCGATTAAATATGGTTCAGGAGGCGAAAAGTTCTACAGCGCGTACTCGCGCAGGCGGTCGGCGCGGTTGCCATCGCGCAACTTTGCCATGACCTCACGCTCGATTTGGCGTACGCGTTCGCGGGAGAGCCCGAACCGGCGACCAATCTGGTCGAGGGTGCGTGGCACGCCGTCATCCAAGCCGTAGCGCAGGCGAATGACGTCCTGCTCGCGCTTTTCTAGCGTATCGATGACACCGCGAATATCGGAGTGGCGCATGGAGGCCACGACGGCGGTCTCAGCATCGGTAGCCTCAGCATCCTCGATGAAGTCACCCAATGGGGCTTCCTCGTCGGTGCCGACGGGCATATCGAGCGAGACGGGATCGCGGGACTGGCGCAGCAGCATCTCGATCTTGTTCTCATCAATGCCGGATTCCTCAGACAGTTCCTCATTGGTCGCCTCGCGGCCCAAG
Source organism: Corynebacterium sp. LaCa_23 (assembly GCF_058182375.1). NCBI lineage: Bacteria > Bacillati > Actinomycetota > Actinomycetes > Mycobacteriales > Corynebacteriaceae > Corynebacterium > Corynebacterium sp. LaCa_23. Next base: position 1,504,221 of record NZ_CP190825.1, on the reverse strand, counting down.
GACTGATACATCTCACGCTTGATGCGGGAAAGCTTATTGACCTGTTCCACCAGGTGGACCGGCAGGCGGATGGTGCGCGATTGGTCGGCCATGCCGCGGGTAATGGCCTGTCGGATCCACCACGTCGCGTAGGTGGAGAACTTAAAGCCCTTGGCGTAATCGAACTTTTCCATGGCGCGGATAAGGCCCAAGTTGCCCTCCTGGATGAGGTCCAATAGTGGCATTCCGCGGCCGGTGTAGCGCTTGGCCAGGGAGACTACGAGTCGAAGGTTTGCCTCCAGCAGGTGGGAGCGGGCCTTCTTGCCTTCGCGGGCCAAGATCTTCAGGTCGCGCTTTTCTGCGCGCGTCAGCTTCTCTGCATTATTGAGCTTGTATTCTGCATACAGGCCTACCTCGATGGTTTGCGCGAGTTCAACCTCGTCCTCGGCGCTGAGCAGGTCGGTCTTACCGATTCCGTTGAGGTAGACGCGTACCAAGTCCGCGGAGGGATTGTCATTGGTTTGATTGCGGCGAGACCCGCGGTCTACTTCCTGTTCCTCATCAGTAGTGGCAGTCGAAGTGCCATTGGCGGTGTTGGCAGATGGATTCGTCATCTTTTCAGCCTCCTGAAATTGTCGCCTGTTTCAAAAAGTACAACGGTGTGAGGACGCATTTAGTTCCCGCCCATCCTGAAATGTTTAAAACAGCGACGTGCCGGCCGCTTTGGTCCACCTTTTTGGGGGCGTCGGCAAGCACAGGCGCCACGTGGATGCAGTAAAACCGCTACATCCACGTGGCGGGGTAGTCTTAGCCGCGGACCTGTACGAGGTAGCGATAGACCGTGGGCTCAGATACGCCGAGCCGGGTGGCCGCCGCGGCGATGCCGCCTTTGAGGAGGAAGAAGCCAGCATCCTCGAGGGAAGCGATGACCTCTAGCCGTTCGTGGCGCTGCATCGACTCGACCGGGGTGGAGTGCGTGGAAATCGCGGAATCCAGCATGGAGTCCAAGAGGTGCTCGACGTTGGAGCGCAGCGATTCGCTATAGGGCGCCTCCGGCTTTTTCTGCGCGGGCGCTTCCGGTGCGGGAGTGGGCTGCGGCGTGGTGATGCCAGGGTAGCCGCCGAAGGCCTTCGCCTTATCGATGGCCGGCTCGGTACCGCCTATCAACGAGTTAGCCGCATCGCGGATCTGGATAAGCTCGGATAATTCCACATTGATGCAAAGCATGCCGCGCATATGGCCGGTGGCATCGCGCAGGAAATAGCTCGAGGAGCGGCAGACTTTTCCCTCGCTATTGACCGCGCGGTACCCGGTCATCATAGGAACGGCCGCGGCGTCGCCCTGTTTCATGAACCAGAGCGCAAAGTCTGTGACCGGGCCGCCTAGTTCGCGGCCGGAGATGTGTCCATTGGCAATGGCGATGATGGATTTATCGGGTACATCGAGATCATGAAGCACGATTTCGGTGTTGGGGCCCATGGCCTGACCGAGGAAATCGACGAGTGGTATGTACTGCTCGAGGAAGTTTTCTTCGGGGGCATGGCTGCTAGAAAGATTCATCAGCTGAAGCATGTCCTTATAATTCCTGTCAGATTATTGATAAGGTACCACAAAGTAACGACAAAGGAGGCGAGTACCCGGCCGTGCCTAAGTACTCGCCTCCTTTAAAGGCGCTCTTTCCGGAGCCTAGGTTGCCGGCATTAACCACATACCGGAATGGGCGGGTGCACCGCTAGGGCTAGGCCGCCCTGTGAGGTCTCCCGGTATTTGGCGTTGATGTCCTTACCGGTGTTGTACATGGTCCAGATGACCTCATCGAGGCTGACACACGGCTTGCTTTCGCGGTCCAGGGCCATGCGTGCGCTGGTAATGGCGTCTACCGCAGCTACGGCGTTGCGCTCGATGCAGGGGACTTGCACCTGGCCTAGGACTGGGTCACACGTCAGGCCCAATTTGTGTTCCATACCGATTTCGGCGGCCACGCACACCTGTTCCGGTGTCGCCCCCATCAGTTGGGCCAGCCCGGCTGCTGCCATGGAGCAGGCGACGCCAATTTCTCCTTGGCAGCCAACTTCCGCACCGGAAATGGAGGCGTTCATCTTGTAGAGCGCGGCGATGTGGTTGCAGGCGAAGATATAGTCCGCGAACATGCTCGGGGTGACTGGCTCGACGAATTCATCGAAATAGGCCAGGACCGCAGGCACGACGCCGCATGCGCCATTAGTCGGCGCGGTGACGACGCGGCCACAGGCGGCATTTTCCTCCGAAATGGCCAGGGCAAACATGTTTACCCAGCTCAAAATGTTGAGGCCATCGTGCGGGTCGGATTGTTCCAGCCTGCGCTTCAGGGCGGCGGCGCGGCGCGGTACGAGCAGGGCACCGGGGAGCGGGCCATCGGTGGTGGAGCCGCGCTTGATGCCGGTGTACATGACATCGCGGACCTTGCGCAGGTGCTCGTCGATGTCCTCATCGCTGTGCAGCGCCCTTTCATTGGCCCGACCGAGCTCAGGCAGCGTCATATTATTGGTTTCGCACAGCGCCAGTAGTTCTTCCGCGCTGGAATAAGCGAATGGGACCTCGACGGAATCCTGGGTGCGCATGGCGAAGTCTTCTTGCTTGACGATGAACCCGCCGCCCACCGAGTAGTAGGTCTTGTGCAGGATGTCTTCCTCGCCGGCAAAGGCGATAAGGCACATGCCGTTTTCGTGCATGGGCAGGTATTCATCGTGGAAGTAGAATCCGCCGTCTTTGGGGAAGCCCACCGTGTGCGTGCCACCGAGCAGGAGCGTTTCGCTCTGGTTGACCTCCTTCATGAAGGCGGAGATGCCGTCGATATCGACGGTTTCTGGTTCTTCGCCGGCCAGGCCCAACAGGATGGCCTTATCGGTGGAGTGGCCCACACCGGTCAAGGAGAGGGAGCCGTAGACGTTGGCCTGGACGCGGGTGACCTTATCCATGAGGCCTTTTTCTTTGAGTTCGTCGACGAAGGCCTTGCCGGCTTTCATTGGCCCAAGCGTGTGTGAGCTTGAGGGGCCGATGCCGATCTTGAACATATCGAAGATACTGATGAACATGGTTTTTCTCCTGGAAAATCCTGAGAAGTGGGTGCTGCTTAGAAAGCCTGCACGATGGAGTAGATGATGGTGGCCAGGGCAACGAGGCCCATGATGAAGACGAAGTAGTTGGAGGCTTTGCCCTTGAAGCGGGCGAGTGCTGGAACCTTGTGGATGGCAATCATCGGGATAAGGAACAGCATGATGGCGATGGTCGGGCCGCAGAGGGTCTCGATCATGCCGAGGATGGAAGGATCCGCCCAGGCAACGAGCCACGCGGTTACCAGCATGAAGACAAGCGTGATGGTGTCGAGCTTGTGGCTGGATTCTGCATCATCTTTATTGGCATTTTTGCTGCCTTTGACCAGGAGGCCTTCAAAGCCTTCTGCAGCGCCGAGGTAGTGGCCCAAGAAGGACTTGGCTACGGCAATCATGGCGATGATGGGGGCAATCCACTGGATGAGGGGGTTGTCAAAGTGGTTGGCCAGGTAAGACAGGATGGTGATGTTTTGTTCCTTAGCCTCGGCCATATCTGCAGGAGAAAGGCTGAGCGCGCAGGAGAAGACGAAGAACATCACGACGACGACCATGAGGATTTCCGCGCGGAGCAAGATCTTGCGGGACTTGTATTCCGCGTACTTGCCGTAGGTTTGGCGGCGGTCGACGGCGAAGGAAGAAATCATGGGCGAATGGTTAAAGGAGAAGACCATGACCGGGACCAAGAGCATCAAGGTAATGCCCATGCTGTGGCCGGAGGCTTCGCGCGCGACGCTGAGGTCGAAGCTGTCAAAGAGTGCGGTATTCCACTTGGGGATGAGGTATAGCGAGAGTAGTACCAGGATGCCGATGAATGGGTAGACCAAGTAGGACATGACGTGGACGACCACGTTTTTACCCATGCGCACGACGAGGATGAGGCCGCCGACGAGAACCAGCGAGGTAAGCCAGCGATCTGGAGGGGTGATACCTAGCTGGTGATCCAGGAAGGAGTTCACCGTGTTGGTGATGGTTACCGAGTACACCAAGAGGATGGGGTAGACGGAGAGGAAGTAGAGGATATTCATCAACACGCCGGCTTTAACGCCGAAGTGTTCTTCCACGACGTCGGTGAGATCGCCGTCTGGCTTTGAGCTGGAGAGGACCAGGCGGGTCATGCCGCGGTGGGCCCAATAGGTCATCGGCAAGGCGACGACCGTCATGATGAGAAGCGGGATGATGCCGCCGATGCCCGCGTTGATGGGAAGGAAGAGTACGCCGGCGCCAATTGCGGTGCCGAATAGGGAGAGCATCCATACGGTGTCTTCCTTGTTCCACGCTGGGGCGCCTTCTTGGCCCGCAAATGGCGTTTCTATGCCGTCAGCGGGTGGCTTTTCTTCTGCGGGTAGTTGTTCCGGAATTTGCGCGTCGTGTTCCGGGTGTTCGACTTGTCCGTGGCGCAAGAGCTTGTGGGACATTTTCTTTCCTCCTCTGCATGGGGTTGACCGAAGCTTGAGGGCTCCTGTCACCCTGGAGTGAGAAAAGATTTTCTCTCACCAGCGTGCGCGGGAAAGGGACTGAAATTATTTTTTCAGCTTGTATCCAGCCCATTCGCTTCGTTGCACGTTAAGTATAAGCCCGCGATGATGCCACGTGATAATAATTTATTGTATTCCGGGTAGGTTAATTATCACTCTGAAAAAGCTTGCGCGGCACCCAGAGATATGCATTGTTGAACAAAGTTGCCCATTGTGCGATCTAGCTCATAGATAATTCTGGGTGTGAGTGGGCGCTCGCGCAGGTAGACGCCGGATGAAGAGAAAATGCAGGAGAGGAAATTAGGTCTCGACCAAAACCGTAAATGGGCCTTCGTTGACGGAAGACACGCGCATCATAGCCCCGAATTGGCCTGATTCGACCGCGATAGCGCGCTCGCGGAGGCGCTCGATGATGTACTCGATGACCGGCTCGGCCTCTTCTCCCGGTGCAGCATCGGCCCACGATGGGCGCCGCCCCTTGGCGGTGCGGCCATACAGCGTGAACTGACTGACCACCAAGACTGGGGCTCCGGCATCTGCAACCGATGCTTCACCGTCTAGGATGCGCAGCTCCGCTATCTTGCGGGCCATCTTTTCCGCGCGCGGTTTCCAATCGGCTAAATCCTCCCGGGAGACACCGACGAGGGCTAAAAGCCCGCCGGTCTCAGGGCAGTCGATGGCGCCGACGGTCTCGCCCGCAACGGTGACAGCTGCTTCGGATACGCGGGTTAGTACTGCGCGCATGCCTGTACCTTCCTTTCCTGGGTGTTCGGAGCTATTCGGTGTGGGCAGCCGGGGAAGCATCATCCTCGAGCAGCAGATCGGCGGGGATGAGCAGGCCGTGGCGAACCATATCGATGATGGCGGGAAGCGCGGCCGCGGTCAGTTCTGCCTCATCGAAGCCGTGCGCCACCGCATACAGGCCAACGGTCTCTCCAAGGTTGAGCCCATGGGGAGATAAGCCAGCTACGATTGCTGCCAAGTGTTCATCGACTTCGTGGCTCCACCGGGGCCCATCGGTACGCGTCAAGCGGATAACCGCCCGGTTAAATCCTTGTTTATTATCCGTATCGGCTACGCTGACTTCTTCCTTGGCCACCTGTGGACGAACTTGGAAGTGCTTGCCTTCTAGCTCACCAGGAACCAAGTCGCGCAGCCAGGCCACGCGGGCGAAGTATTCCTCCACCTCGGGTCCCAATGGGTCACTAAAGTGCTGCGGCATTTCCTCGGCCAAGATATCGGAGGGCGCGTCTTCGGCAATTTTTTGAATGGCGACGAACCCAAACCCGATTCCCGTGACATCGTGGTGATGGAAATGATCCAGCCAGGCCTTTGAGCGCGCCTTGCCCTCATCGCTGCGCACATCAAGCGATTCGTCCTTGAGCCAGGTGGATACGTAGAGGGAAGGATCGGCGACATCCCGCTGAATGATCCAGGCAGCCACGCCCTTATCCGGCAGCCACGAGGCCACGCGCTGCTGCCAAGTCTGTCCACCGGTTTGTACCCAGGCGGCGAGCAAATGCGCGGTTCCGCCCGGGGTGAGGTGATCCACTGCCTGGGATACCACCAATTCGCTAGCCCCATCCAAGTTCAGGCCAGAATCGCGGTAGACATGGCCCACCTCAGGAAGGCCAACGACGAATGGGGGATTGGCAACAATGCGGTCAAAGGTGCGCCCCGCAACGGGCTCGAACCACGAGCCCTCTACAAGCTCTACCTCTGTGTTAGCCCCCGCGGCAGCGACGGTGGCGCCGGCCAAATCAAGCGCGCGCCGGTGGACATCTGTCGCGGTAATGCTGTGTGCGCACTTGAGCTGACCAAGCAACTGCACTCCCGAACCTGTGCCCAGATCGAGCACCGTTGATACCGGGCTTACCGGCGTCGATTGCAAAAGCGAGAGGCTTGCCGCCCCGACGCCCAAGACATGATCCGCGCCGGGGACGTGGCTCACCAGCGAGGCATCGACATCGGAAAAGACGAGGCGGTTGGAGCCGACGATGATATGGGGCCGGATATCGAGGGCAATGTAGATGCTGCCGCGATCATCGGAAAGTGCCACGCCGGCATCCAGGAGCTTGGCGGCAAGGCGGGCCCCGAGGGCATCGGCAAGCAGCGTGGCCGGCAGATGCTCATGCAGCAGGAAGAAGCGGATGAGCGTATCCAGCTGGGAATTACCGGCGGTGCCGCGCGCCACCGCGGCAGGCTCACCGCGGTAGAGGGCCTCCGTAAGCTCCGGACCCAAATGCCCAGCTAAACCATCGGTAGTAAAACTGGCCTGCGAAAAAGCCTCCGCTAATTCTGGGGCAAGATCGCGCAGCGCGGCGGCATCGAAATGAGGGCCAAAGGACGTCATGCTGGGAGAAGATCCTTTCCAGTCGTGCTATTCATGCGGGTTATGCGCCTAATCGGAGGCTGCATCGTCATGGTCAATAACGGAATGCTGAGATTCGATTGCTTTGGAGCCACCGCGGGAAATCTGTTGGTTCTGATACTGCGAATATAGCTGACGATTCATCGCGGGTTTATAGACATTCTTATCCCGCTTGTCCTTCTTCTCACCGCGGCTATTGCCAATGACCACGGCAATCCACGGCAAAGGAAAGGTCACGCCCACGATAATCGCCGCGAGCAACCACCAATGCATGTACAAAAAGACCCCGGCAATGAGCAGAGACGGCACGCGCAGGAATTGGAAAAATCCGTACCACAGCTCCCGGCGCCTGCGATCTTGTGCGGGCGAGAGCTTGGCATCCGTGATGAGAAAACGTTCCTTTTTGCCAAACACTTAAATTACGCACCACCCTGGAGCGCGGCGCGTAACCCTACAACAGGGGAGAGGAGAGCCGGCATTGGAGTGCGTAGAGTGTGCATGTTCTCCAAGGGTAGACGCATGACTCGCAAAGTTCGATGCTGATGCGGCAAAATGGGGTGCGTGACTACGACTACGAAGACAATTGAACGGCCAGATATTCGTGAAGACACTTCGACGACGGATAATGACACGCCGAAGTTCTTCCACTACGTCAAAAAGGATCAGATTCTCGATTCCGCGGTCAACGGAAAATACGTCGTTGCTCTGTGCGGTGAGACCTTCCCGGTAACCAAACAGGCAAAGCCGGGCTCGCCGGTCTGCCCCGATTGCGAACGCGTTTTTAAGGGTCTTCGCCGCAAGTGAGGACGTTTAAGAAGACGAACCTCCGCGCGTGGCAGCAATCAGCCCTCGATAAATTCCTCGCCACCAAGCCACAAGATTTTATGGCCGTGGCGACCCCAGGTGCGGGTAAAACCACCTTTGCTCTGCGCATCGCGACGGAGCTTATGGAAGACCGCACGGTAGAGCGCGTCATCGTCGTGGTGCCTACCGAGCACCTGAAGACGCAGTGGTCTGCCGCCGCCGCGCGGGTGGGCTTGGCCTTGGATCCTGCCTTCACGAACTCCTCTGCGGTCAATCCCAGCATGGATGGCATCGTGGTGACCTATGCCCAAGTGGGCATGCACCCCTTCAAACACCGCGCCGTTGCCTCCGCGCGGCGCACCTTGGTGATCTTGGACGAGATCCACCACGCCGGCGATGCCAAAAGCTGGGGCGATGGCGTGAAGGAGGCCTACGACGACGTCAACCACCGCCTCGCGCTGACCGGTACGCCGTTTCGCTCCGATGAATCGCCCATCCCCTTTGTGCGCTATGAGGACGATGGGGAAGGCCACAAGGTCTCGCGCGCCGACCACACTTACGATTACGGCGATGCGCTTGCCGATGGCGTCGTGCGCCCCGTCGTCTTCCTGTCCTACTCCGGTGAGGCTCGCTGGCGGGACTCCGCCGGGGAGGAGCACTCCGCGCGACTGGGTGACATCATGAACGTGGAACAAACCGCGCGCGCCTGGCGCACCGCGCTCGACCCCAAGGGCGAATGGATCCCCGCCGTGCTGCAGGCGGCGCATACCCGCTTGATGCAGATGCGGCGCAATATGCCGGATGCCGGCGGGCTCGTGCTCGCTTCCGATACCACCACCGCCCGCGCCTACGCGAAAATCCTCAAGCAACTCTCCAATACCCCAGTCTCGGTTATTTTGTCCGATGACCCAGGTTCCTCGGACCGCATTCAAGAATTTGCGGACTCCACCGATGAATGGATGGTTGCCGTACGCATGGTGTCTGAGGGCGTCGACGTGCCCCGCCTCGCGGTCGGAGTCTACGCCACGTCCGCGTCGACCCCCTTGTTCTTCGCCCAGGCAATCGGCCGCTTTGTGCGCTCCCGCATGCCTGGCGAAACCGCCTCGGTCTTCCTTCCCTCCGTCCCCGTGCTGCTCGGCCTTGCCGAGCACATGGAAAAATCCCGCGACCACGTCTTGGGCAAAGAAAAGACCGAGAAAGAAGGCTGGGACGACGAGCTACTCGAGCAGGCAAACCAGAAAAAGACCGAACCGGACATGCTGGAAAAGTCCTACGAGTCTTTAGGCGCCGAAGCCGAATTCTCTGGCCTGCTCTATAACGGCTCGCAGTTTAATACCGGCGACATGACCTCTGATGAGGAGGCCGATTTCCTCGGCATCCCCGGGCTCCTCGACGCCGACCAGGTCAAAGACCTCTTGCGCAAGAAGCAATCTGAGGAGATGGACCGCCGCGAGGCCGAGGAGAAGGCGCGCCGGGCCGCCGAGGCAGAAGAGGCCCACCGCCGCAAGATCTACGGCATGGGTCATGCGCCCGCCGCGAAGCAGCAAGAGTCCGATGCCGCAGAGGATACCGGCGTGGTGGATGAGCTCGGCGCGCTGCGCAAGGAGCTCAACACGGTGGTCTCCATCGCCGCGCAGAGCTCCGGCCGGCCGCACGGTGCCATCCACACCGAGGTCCGCAAGGCCTGCGGCGGACCGCCCACCGCGTTGTGTAGCGCGGACCAATTGCGCGAGCGTATCAATTACCTGCGCAAGTGGTAGCGCGCCTCTCCGTCGCTGGTTGGCTGCTGGCCGGCTCCGGGGTTGGTGCCGCGCTTGTTTCGCGACGCCAGCCCATAGGAGGGAAGTAGGCACATTAAAAGGCCGCACCACCGTGGTGCGGCCTTAATGCTGTGTGAGGCGGGCGAGTTTTCTAGTCGAGGTAATCGCGCAATACCTGCGAACGAGAGGGGTGGCGCAGCTTCGACATCGTCTTGGACTCGATCTGACGGATGCGCTCGCGGGTAACGCCGTAGACCTGGCCGATTTCGTCTAAAGTGCGCGGCATGCCATCGGTAAGCCCGAAGCGCAAGCGGACGACGCCGGCTTCGCGCTCAGACAACGTGGTCAGCACGTCCTGGAGCTGGTCCTGCAGCAAGGTGAAGGACACGGCATCGACGGCGATGACGGCCTCAGAGTCCTCGATGAAGTCACCCAACTGGGAATCGCCCTCATCACCGATGGTCTGGTCCAGCGAGATGGGCTCACGCGCATACTGCTGAATTTCCATCACCTTTTCTTCGGTGATGTCCATTTCCTTCGCCAGCTCCTGCGGGGTGGGCTCGCGGCCCAGGTCCTGGAGCAGCTCGCGCTGGATGCGTCCCAGCTTGTTGATGACCTCCACCATGTGTACCGGGATGCGGATGGTGCGGGCCTGGTCTGCCATGGCGCGGGTAATGGCCTGGCGGATCCACCACGTGGCATAGGTAGAGAACTTGTAGCCCTTGGTGTAGTCGAACTTTTCTACCGCACGGATAAGGCCCAAGTTGCCTTCCTGGATAAGGTCCAAGAAAGCCATGCCGCGGCCGGTGTAGCGCTTGGCCAAGGAGACCACAAGGCGAAGGTTGGCCTCCAACAGGTGGTTCTTAGCCTTTCGTCCGTCCCTAGCGATGCTACGCAGGTCGCGCTTTTCCATGGGGGAGAGCTTGGCAGCCTTATCGCCCTCCGCGCGAGCCTTTTCCATCTCGTCCATGCGGTGCTGTGCGTATAGGCCGGCCTCAATGCGCTTTGCCAAAGAGACCTCCTGCTCAGCATTCAGCAAGGCAACCTTACCGATCTGCTTGAGGTACGCGCGCACGGAGTCGGCGGAGGCGGTCAGCTGTGCATCCTTGCGCGCCTGGCGCAGGGCGACGGATTCTTCCTCATCCCAGACAGAGGACGTATCTTCTACTTCGTCCTCGTCTTCTTCTTCGCCCAACTCTTCCTGAATATCGTCTTCATCGAGGTCAGTGGGGCCATCGAATTCGTCCTCTTCGATGTCCTCATGAGTTGGGTCGAAGTCGACGTCATCCGCAGGGGCATCTTGCTCAACGGAATCGAGCTGATCCTCTGCGTCCTCAGCCTCCGACGGCGCTTTCTCCGCGGAGTTTGCAGGGGAGTCTTGCGGTTCCGCCGCAGAGGCTCGCACGGTCTTCTTGACAGCTTTCTTGGCTGATTTCTTCGCCGACTTCTTGGCGGTTTTCTTCGCCGTTTTCTTGGCAGTCTTTTTCGCCGTCTTTTTAGCTGTCTTCTTGGCGGTTTTCTTCGCCGTTTTCTTTGCCGTCTTTTTGGCGGTCTTCTTTGCAGGAGTAGATGCCTCGACAGACTTATCGTCCTCGCCGAGTGCCTGGTCTGAAGAATCAGTGGCTGCCACGTACGCCCTTTCGACTTACTACTTGATGGGAATAGCTCACCGCACCCGCACAGGGTGGCAATAGCATTAAGAAATGCTAGCGGGTGTAGGCCTTATGCAGGTCAGACACGCCCGAGAGCCATGCAATTTTGGATCGACCGCCCAGTATAGGCGATTTTTGCACAATGCCGGTAGATAGGGTTAATGCAACGGCGATTTTATGGCTCTAGGCCTTCCAATACCGCCATCGCTGCACCTACAATACCCGCACGATTTTGCAACTGTGCAGGCATAACGGGGGTATCAATGGTTAAGTGGGGTCCCCATTTGTGGAATTTGCGAGATATGCCACCCCCGATCAGGAATGCTTGCGGGTTAAATAATTTCTCGTATTCCTGCAGCACTCGATTGAGCCGAGGCGCCCACTCCTTGTACTTCAGCCCTTCGCGTTCCTTGGCGGCGGAGGACGCGATCGCCTCGGCTTCGTTAGTTCCCACCGTGAGGTGGCCAAGCTCGGTATTGGGGAAGAGCTGCCCGTTGAGGAAGAAAGCCGATCCGATACCGGTTCCCAGCGTCAAAAAGATGACTGGCCCGGTTTTAGCCAACTCGTTTCCATACGCGACTTCCGCAAGTCCTGCGGCATCGGCATCATTTAAGACCACAAAGTCAACGTCTAGATAACGCGAAAACAACTCGGTGGTATCCACGCCTATCCACTCAGGTGAGATATTGGCAGCGGAGTGCACCGTGTGGTTCGACACTACCGAGGGCAAGGTGATGCCGACGGGCTTGTCCCACTCTTTTTCGCGCACAATTTGGGCTACTACCGTGGCTACCTCATCTGGTGTGGACGGCTGTGGGGTAGGGATCTTTAGCCGCGAACCCACGAATTCACCGTTTTTGAGGTCGACTTCTGCGCCCTTAATGCCGGAGCCGCCGATATCGATGCCAAATGAGTGGCCAGTATGAGTAGTCATGCTCGCAAGTGTAGAAGAAGGCACAATGGTTAGCATGGATCATGACATAGATTTTCTGCAGTTGCGAGATTTTGCGGAATCTACCGCGATGCACGCGGCGGAACTTATCCGCACGCGCCGCGCCGACTTGGTCGCTGGAGACGGTATTGCGGCACATACTCAGACCAAGTCGAGCGCCGTCGACCCGGTGACGGAGGTCGACACCGCCACTGAGGAATTCATTACGCGCACGATTAAGGAAAGCCGCCCTGGCGATGGCTTATTAGGTGAGGAAGGCGCGAGCTTCGACGGGACGACCGGGGTCAGGTGGATCGTGGACCCCATCGACGGCACGGTCAATTTCCTTTACGGCATTCCGGACTACGCGGTGTCCATCGGTGCGGCATACGATGGCCGCCTGGTAGCGGGTGCAGTGGTCAATGTGGCGCGGAGGCAGGTGTATTCCGCAGCGGCAGGCGAGGGTGCCACGGTTACCACTGCGGATGGCACGCGGTCCTCGCTACGGTGCGGTGAACAAGATGACCCCGCCCTTTCCTTGGTTGCGACGGGATTTGGCTATGGCGCACAGCGGCGCAAGCAACAGGCGGAACTGCTGACCAAGTTGCTGCCGCAGGTCCGCGATATCCGCCGCATCGGCGCAGCCGCCCTTGATTTGTGCCGCGTGGCCGAGGGGAGCGTAGATGCCTATTTCGAGCACGGCATTAACGCTTGGGATTTTGCCGCCGGTGCTCTCATCGCCCGCGAGGCAGGAGCTAAAGTCCACCATCCAGGGCTGGACAAGGGGTCCGCCGATGGTGAATTAACCTGGGCTGCGGGGGTGAATTTGGCACCCGCATTTGAGGAACTTTTGGCAGCACATGGCGCTAAGGAAGCGATGCGGGGGTGAAGGATCTAAGAATTTCTTAGCAGCAGGATGACATATCGGTGTTTGTCCTTTACTATGCGCGATCGATAAACAACTATTCCTAAAGCAACTCGACTTATAGGGGCGTGCAGTATGGCCACCGATTATGACGCACCGCGCCGCGGTGCAGAAGACGAACTTGAAACTGACTCTTTAGAGGGACTGAAAGCAGCTGAACCCGAAAGCAATGGCATGGATGACGATGGCGAAATCGTCGAAGCATTCCAACCGCCATCAGTTGACCTCACCGGCGAGGAACTCAATGTACAGGTCGTTCCCCGCCAAGAAGACGAATTTACCTGTGGATCCTGTTTTTTGGTCCAGTCCAATAAGCGTTATTCGCACGAAGAAGATGGCATGCCTATCTGTAAGGATTGTGCCTAAACAGCCGGTATTGGCCTAGGGCTGTTATGTCCATGAGGTTTTTGGACTTGGAGTCCAGCTACTTTTTGGACTCGGAGTCTAGGGACTTTGTGGACGCGGAGTCTCCCCGCTTTTTGGACGGGGAGTCCACGGAGTTTTTGTACTGGTGCTAGCTTGGCTTCTTCCGGCGGCTTGGCCGTGGCCCAGAGAGGTTGGGTTTTAGCTCTGGGGGTTGTCGGTGCCACATGCCGACAACGTGGTTTATGTTGATTTGACCGCCGGGTGGACGCTGATTCAGTTGGATTGGTAGCGGAATTGAAAACAGTTTCTCACCGTCGTGATCAGTAAAAAATTCCACATAGTCATCGGCTACGCTGCTGTAGATGGCTCGATTTTTGAAGCGCAGCCCGACGTAGAGGCCGTGTCCCATGACGCGTACCACCCCGCTTTTGTTGATCCACAGCTTGTCCGGGATAGGCCAGAGTGGGGTTGCCCGCAAATCGTGGACACGTAGTGGAGCTACCTAGTGGTTAGGCAGCGATTTCTTTTCTGCTGGTGGTTAGGCTGGTGTGATTCTCGAAATCGACGGGGCTGACCATCCCGAGAGCGGAATGCCGGCGTCGACGGTTGTAGACGACTTCAATCCAGTAGGCAACGGCCTGACGCGCAGCATCGCGGGTTGGCCAGCGCTTCCGGTCGTAGAACTCGGTTTTCAGCGTCGACCAGAACGACTCGGCCATCGCGTTATCGAAGCACACCCCGGTACGCCCTACAGATTGAGCAATGCCCAGGTTGCGGCACACCTCCCAGAGCTTCTCGCTGGTAAATTGCGTCCCCCGGTCAGCGTGAAACACCAGCCCGTCAGCAACGTCACCACGCATCGTATGCGCCATCCGTAGGGCCCTTTCGACCAGGGAAGTATCTTGCACGCTATCCATAGCCCAGCCCAGCACCCTGCGGGAATGACCATCGCGGACCGCACATAAGTACAACCAGCCCTCGCCAGTGCGCAGGTAAGTAATATCTGACATCCACACCCGGTTAAGTTCACCGGTATCAAACATGCGCTTGACCAGGTCAGGAAGACTTGACTTACGCTTAGATTGAATCGTTGTCACCGGCACAAAAGCACGCGGTGAAATCCCTTCAATGCCCATCAGACGCATCCGCTTGGCCACAGTCTTACGATTTACACTGATCTGGTAGCGCTCGGCGAGTTCTGCGGTAATCCGCGGGGCACCATAGACCTCATCGGAGTCTTTCCAGATCTGATGAATCTTACGATCAACATCATCGTAAAAAGATGTCCGATCATCTTTACCGGATAAGCGTTGCTGCTGCATATGGGCCCATTTGTAGTATCCAGACCGAGACACTTTCAACAAGCGTGCCATGCGCTTGATACTGAAATTCGCCTTCTCCTGCTGCATCAATTCGAACTTTTCTGATCGCGTTGCTGTGCGGCGAAGAAGGCTGTCGCTTTTGACAAAAACTCGTTATCCATCTTGGCTTCTGCCAGCTCACGACGCAGACGAGCATTCTCAGCACGAAGATCCGCCTCGCTTAACCCATCAGAGGATCCTCGGCGTTGACGCTCATTTTCACCCACCGACCTAAAAGGCCAGGTGCGACACCAATCTCCTTAGCCACATGAGCAATCGGGCGTTCTGACTCGATTACCAGGTTCGCGGCTTCACGCCGGTACTCCGGCGTGTATTTCTGACGTTGTTGACTCACAATGAACATCCTCTCTTACGGACACAAAATCCGCACTAATCGGGTGTCCACTAAACGAGGGTAACCTCAAGAGTGCATTTACACCGGTAGAGCTTGGCATTACGGTTGAGGAATCGGCATGGGGTGTATCTTGCTGGATCGCCTGAGTGTCGTTACTTGGTGCCCTGTCTGAAGCTGCAACTTCAGGCAGGGCATTATCTGTCGCGACCACTGTGTCGGCTGCTAAGGCATCTGCCTGGTTGTCGGGGTGAATCCGGTGATATTGTTTCGCGATTTTTGTCCATAAAACATCTGGGTCAATCGGCTGCGTCGGTGGCTGGGCATGCGAGATAATCTCTCAGGCTTGGGCTGGGGTGATGTGCATCTTGCCCCTGAGAAGTCCTTGGTGGCGACGGCGTGTGTTGTAGAAGTTGCGGTAGTCGACAATCAGCTGTTGGACCTGCGCCAGCGTCGTCGGGGTACGAGCATCCAAAAACCTGGTCATGGTTTGGTGCGATCGCTCGTCTTTGCCTTGCGTCGTGGGAGCAAAGCCCGCACTTGATTGAACTCCCAGGCTGGCGAGCCAGCGTTCGGTTTGCGACAGCCGGCCGCGATGGTAGGTGGCAAAGGCATCACCGTTGTCAGAGAGGACTTCTTGGGGAAGTCCGTAAGCATCAATGGCTCCACTTAGCGTGATGCGGGCATCGGTGCCGTTTTCTGGAGTTCCAAAAGCTTGGGAGCCGACGTCGAAGCGGCTGGCATCGTCGACGACTTGGTAGATAGTCACTTGCGTGTGAGGCACATCGAAGAGTCTGTAGGCAAACGCATCGATCTGCCACAGTTCATTGACTTCGCCCCTGGCAAAGTGCCTGTAGGACTTACGCGGTCGTTTACGTGCATTGATGTCAGCGACGCCAGCCTCGTGCAACCATTGTGCGATTAAAGCTCGTGACGGTGGTTGGTCGTAGCCGAGTTCGTCGAGGAAGAAGTAGAAGATTGACCATGGGGCCGCAGTCTTGGCCGCGGGCTCTTAACGTACCGCGAGCTTGCAGGACCTGTTGTCGAATCTTGTCATCGTAGACCCGTCGCGGGTTCAGCGGTGCCGTGCTGTCGGGCACGATGCCAGCCCGCCCGCGTTCGGCGATACGTGCTTTGATGTTGTAGTACGTCTGCTTCGATACGCCGATGTTCTTGCAGAACTGCTGGACCGTGATGCCCTCACGGATGGGGTCGAAATCCGCTATCTTCTTGCGGAGAGTAATGGGAATTGCCATCCCCAGAGCGTGTCAAGTTGTTTGTGTGTGGGGTCGGATTATAGGTACTTGTCGAAGCGGTCGGGGAAGGCTACGGCCATTTGGTTGATGGCTTGTTTCCAGCCGGATACTCGTGCTCCTTCCACGAGCCTGCTGGCCGTAGCCGAGGCCCGTTTGCCTTGTTTCGCCCGCTTGATAGCTCGTTTGTCTTCAATATTGCAGATCATCAACCACAGCGTCTTTAACGCAGAGTCATCATTAGTAAATTGCACCCGGTTGCGCGTGGCTTTACGCAGCTGGTTGTTAAACGATTCAATCGAATTCGTCGTATAGATAACCTTCCTGGCTGCTGGAGGAAACTGTAAAAATGGCACGAATCTATCCCACGCATCCTCCCAGACCTTGACCGACTGAGGGTACTTCACACCCAGTTCAGACTCGGAAAATTCCTTCAACGCCGCTTCTGCCGTGGATTCATCAGTAGCTGTATACACCTTCTTCAATGCTGCCGATACGCTCTTGCGGTCACCATAAGATACCCACCTGTTGGCAGCGCGAATTAAGTGCACGATACAGGTTTGGACCATTGAATTCGGCCATGTTGCCTCTACTGCCTGCGGCAGGCCTTTCAGCCCGTCACAGCAGACAATAAAGACGTCTTTGACCCCGCGGTTAGATAAGTTGGCACATACGTGTGCCCAAAACGATGCGCCTTCTTCTTTGGCAATCCATAGGCCCAAAATGTGCTTGATGCCATCTAAATCCACGCCGATAGCCATATAGGCGGACTTGTTGACAACCCTGCCACCGTCGCGGACTTTAATGCGCAACGCATCCAGGAAGATAACGGGGTAGAACTCATCTAGCTGGCGGTTTTGCCAGACCATGACCTCATCGAGGACGGCATCAGTTACTGCAGAGATTGTTTCATGAGAGATATCTACCCGCAGTGCAGTAGCCATATGGTGCTGGATATCCCGAATGGTCATTCCGCCGGCATATAAGCTGACAATCATATCGTCAACATCTGTCAGCCGCCTGGAGCCTTTGGGCACCATCGTAGGAGAAAAATGTGCCGTTTCTATCTCGTGGAACATCAATGCTTACTGGCCCGTAATTAGAATCTACGGTTTTCGGATACGTCCCATTGCGGTAATTATCCGTTCCGGCACTAGCTTTAGCTGCTCTATCACCGGATGCATAGCCCAAGTGGGTATCCATTTCCGCGTTTAACCCGCGGGTAATTGAAGCTTGCAACATACCGCGAACCAGGTCATTGGCATCCGTGGTGGAAGTGCCTAATTCGTCAATAAGTTTCGCGATTTCAGGGTTAGCAAGAAGCTTCTTTTCAATCGCATCAATCTTGGCCTTATCAGCCGGATCTCGTCGTGCCACACTAGTCATTCTGGCTTATCTCCTTATGCAGGTTGGGAACCTACACACAAACCATTAGACACTCTCTCCCTGTCTGACAATGATCCGGGGGGGGTGATGCCGCCGAAGACAGTGACATACTCCAGACTGCTAATAGGAACCTGACCCAGCCCAGGTGGTATGAGGTCTCACAGTAATGTGGATGCCAGCGTGAAGTATGTCCGACCAACCCAGCGATGAAGCTCAAATAATCCAACTTCTAATTCATCGCTAGGAGGCATACACCCATGGCCTATGACTTCGTCATTGGCGTGGACGTCGGCAAATACTTCCACCACGCCTGCGTCCTCGATCCCCAAGGCAGGCAAGTCCTGTCCAAACGCATCAACCAGCATGAAGGCTCGCTACGCAAGCTCTTTGGCCAATTCCTCGCTGACGACGCCTCGGTCCTTGTCATTGTCGATCAACCCAACAACATCGGCCGGTTAACCGTCGCAGTCGCCCAAGACATGGGCGTCGACGTTCGCTATCTACCAGGACTTGCGATGCGACAGCTTTCTCGCATCCACGTCGGCAACTCCAAGACCGATGTACGCGACGCCTACGTTATCGCCCATGCCGGTCTTAACCTTCCAGATTCCTTGCGCAGTGTCGACCGCGTTGAGGACGTCTTTATCCAGCTGAAAGTTCTCAACGGTATCGACGAAGACCTCGCCCGGGCCTACACACGCCTGATTAACCAGATGCGATCCGCGCTCGTAGGAACCTATCCTGCATTCGAACATGTCCTGCGCGGACAGATGATTCACCGAAAGTGGATCCTCCACCTACTTGCAAAATACGGTGGCCCCACCAAGATTCGACGCATCGGTAGAACACGCCTGAAAGCCTTTGCACGCAAACACAGGGCACGCAATCCTGAGCCTGTCATCGATGCCATGCTTGCTGCCATCCACGAACAGACCGTATCCATTGCCGGCGCAGAATACGCCGAACTTGGCGTAGCAATGTCCGCCACAGATGCACTAGCCAAACTCGAGCATCGTAAAGAAATCGAAGCGCAGGTACTCAAGCTGATTCAGGACATTCCGCAGACCGAGATTCTTTTATCCATGCCTGGTATCGGCCCGCGTAGCGCAGCGCAGATCCTCATGACTGTTGGCGATATGTCCGACTTCCCCGATGCAGCGCACCTAGCATCCTATGCAGGGCTATCACCGCGGACGAATCAGTCAGGAACGTCTATCATGTCGAATTCGCCTAACCGGGCTGGCAACAAAAAATTAAAGAACGCCCTATGGCAATCGTCTTTTGCATCGATCAGATTCCACGAGCGTTCCCGGCAATTCTATGAACGAAAACGCAAAGAAGGCAAAAGACACAACGCCGCAGTCGTCGCACTCGCACGCCGGCGCCTCAACGTTCTCTTCGCCATGATGCGAAACGGCGAGCTTTACCGAGACATCTCCACAGTCCAGGAGGCCGCAGCAGCCTAGAACCAACAGACCCTCACCTCAAGCCGATTGCACAGCAAGCCCAATCGGCTCCTCACCGTGCCCGAAAACAACATCCACAAGGAAAAGCAGAAACCCTTCACACCCCCAACAAACTCACCCACGGAATTGACAAACTATATAGGAACACCTCCCTGGGCGATGGTGCAGGCGCGGAGAGCGCCGCTGTTGCCGATGCCGCGCCCAACACCGCGACGGTAGTAGAGTACCCGCTGCCGGTGCAGGAGTTTGCGGTGACCCGCTACGATTTGCCCGCCGGCACCACGGTTTCCACGCAGCTTCCCGGACCGGCCATCGCCCTGGCTACTTCTGGTGTGGTCACGGTAAACGACCTGGAGCTAGCCCCGGGCGAGGCCGCCTGGTTGCCGGTAACCGGCGGCGACACTACCCGCCTTAGCGCGGCCGCGGGTAAAGATTCGCAGCTCTTTATCGCGGCGGCGCGCCCTGCGCGGCAAGTAGCGCTACCGCGCCGCTGGGGACGCCGCCGCGCGACAAGTAGCACTGTCGCGCTAACCGGCGCTATTTACGACATGGTGGGGCGGCGGAACGCAGCTGCGGCGGCTAGCAGCACTACGGTGAGTGCTACCATCCAGGCCACGAAAGCCCAGACTGCGGTGCCGGGCTGGCCGGTGGCAAGGATTTCGGCGCTTGGCGTGCCGTCGATGGCGGCGCCGGCGCGGGCGGCGAAGGTAAGCGGATTCCACCGGGCGATGGGTTGAACCACACCAGCGAATTGCTCCACGGGCACGAGGCCGCCGTTAAGTGCCATGGCCGCCATGATGATGGGGGCCGGGCCAATGGCGGCCTCCGGGGTGGCGCACATCGCGCCCACCATGGCCGATAGCGAGGCGGCCACCACCGCGCCGAAGATGATGACTAACAGCACCCAGCCAAACCCGGCCAGCGTGTGAATACGCAGGCCAGAAGCCACGGAAGCCAGCAGCACCGCGCAGCCGGAGATAAGGCTGCGTAAGGAATCGAAACACCAGCGGCCGAAGATCTCCGGGCTGGTGCCGTAGCGCGTGGTCGCGATGCGGGTGGTGATACCGCGTTGGCGTTCCTTAATTATCTGCGCGGCGGCGGAGGTGCCATTCATCAGTTCGCTGGAAAGGATGAGCGCGATGGTAAGCGGTAACGCGTCGAGCGTGGCAGAGCCTTGCGAGGCCGCCATGAGGTCGCCAAACAGCCACCGCATGACCAGGAACATCAAAACGGGACCAGCCACGGTATTGGTAATTACCGCGCTATCGCGGCGGGCGGCGCGCAGGTGCCTTCCAAAATGCGTGGCGACAGTGGACAGCCAGGTGGTGTCGTGCGACACGGTGGCGGTGGTGTGGTTAGTCATGTTTCCTCCCCTGGAAAGCGGTGATAAAGCCCCATACGCCAACGACGGTCATGGCGATGAGCCAGCACAGTGCTTCGACTCCGCGCGCCCCCAGGGCAGCGCCACCTAGTAGGTTGCGGGCGGTGTCCAAGATGGGAGATAGCGGTACGTGCCGGATGATGGGGCCAATGCCGCCGGGCAGCGCATCCGCAGGCACGAATGCGGTGGAGAACATCACCATGACCAGCACGAGGTTTTGGAAGAGCAAGGACGCCGAGGTGGGCTTGGGGGCCAACAGGCAGGAGCCATCGATAAACGCGGAGAGGATGATGGTGAGGGCGGCGAAAAGGGCGATGGTAAGGATAATACGACCCGGTCCGGCAGCGTAGCGGGCACCGAGCAGGATCGTGGTGAGGACGACGATGCTGCACGACCACGCGGCGCGGGTGAGATCTGCCAGCAGCCGGCCGACGACCGTGGCCCAGGCGGGCGTCCCGGTGGCGCGGATGCGGTCGTGGATGCCGTTTTCGGCGTCACGCGTAATCGCCAAGGAGGAGCCCCCGGCGGCGAACACAATCGCCTGAATAACGCCGGCGGGCAGGAGGAAGGCGGCGTAATCGATGCCGAGTTCCGTCGAAGCCTTGGCGAAGGTGGCGTAAAAGATGACCATGAACAGGCTGGGTATTGCCACGGCGGAAACCATTACGGCCTTGTTGCGGACGGTGCGCAGGACATTGCGGTGCCACGAGGCAGCGACTGCTCCGAGCGCGTTCACTGGGAGCCTCCACCGGTGTGGGGAGCCTGCTGCGCGATGTCGCCGGACCCGGCGATAGCGAAGTAGACATCGTCCAAGGAGGGCGGAACCAAGGAGACGTCCGCGACCGAGGTGTCGTCGCCATCCCACAAGGCCAGCGCCCGGACTAGGGTGCGGTGGCCATCGGGCGCATCGACGCGCAATACGGTGTCCTCTTGGCGGCAGTCGATGCGGTGTTCTTGCAAGGTGTGGGTGAGGCGTGCGGCATCGTCCGGGCTAGACATCGTGATGAGGCACACCGTGGTGCCATAGCGGTCCTTGAGCTCGGCGGGGGTGCCTTCGTCGAGCACCTTGCCTCCGGCGAGCACGGCGACGCGGTCTGCGAGCTGGTCAGCTTCTTCCAGGTATTGGGTAGTAAGCAGGATCGAGGTGCCGTCGGCCGCCAGCCCGCGGACGGTATCCCACACGGAGCTGCGCGCGGCGGGGTCGAGGCCCGTGGTCGGCTCGTCGAGGAACAGCAGCGCGGGCGGGACAGTGAGGGAGGCGGCGATATCTAACCGCCGGCGCATGCCGCCCGAGTATGCCGAAACCAGGCGGTCGGCGGCGCCAACCAGATCGAAGCGCTCAAGAAGTTCCGCGGCGCGGGCCTTCGCATCGCTAGCTTTAAGCCCTGCCAGGCGGCCAAAGAAGATGAGGTTTTCCTTGCCGGTAAGCTCCTCATCCACTGCGGCGTATTGCCCGGTCAGCGCGATGGAAGCGCGCACCTTGGAAGGATCCGTGGCTAAGTTGTGGCCATCGATGATGGCGGTTCCGCCCGTGGCGGGCAGCAGCGTGGAAAGGACATTGACCAAGGTTGTCTTGCCGGCACCATTGGCGCCTAGGACGGCGAGGATGCCCCCGCGCGGAATGGCGAGGGTCACACCGCGCAGGATTTCCGTTCGCTTCTTGACTTTTCCCAGGCTACATCGCAGATCTTGGACATCAAGCACCAGGTCGCGGCCTTTTGCGTGGGCGCTGGTTGAGGGGACTGCGGTGGCGCTGGGGTCACCGCTAGCGGTTGCCGTGGTGGGGTTTTCTTTCATGATTCATCCCTGGATATACGTCAACGGTCTATTAGACGGCGCACCGATTCTCCTACCGCAGAAGGAAAACCGATTATTGCCCGCGAACGATGGATTGTGGTCCACGGAGCAAGCGCCTGGGGTAGTGCCAACTAATCCTTAGAAAATGATGTATGTCTAGCGGCACCGGGTCGTGCACAGCGCCCCGCAGGAGAGGGCTGCACAGGTCGGCTGATCGGCGGCGACGCTGCAGGTTGCTGCAAAGTTGAGCATACCATAATTAGGCATGGCATGCTTGACAATTAAGTCGAAGGCCTGTAAGCTACCAAGTGTGAGCTAAGAATCTGGGTATTCCGACTAGTCAGGGTCAAACCGCGTGGCTGACCGTAATTCGTATTGTGGCTCGCGCCTCTCAAGCACAAAGGAGTATCCATGGATTCTCGAGAGCAAATCGAAGATAAGATTCTCTGCGGTCAGCCCTTCCGCCCTATTGAGGACCCGGATTTCTATTACGAGATGATGGAGGCGGCGGAGAAGTGTCACGATCTCAACCAGCTTCGTCCACTTCAAACAGCGGAGAAGCAGGCAGTGATGGCAGACCTGCTTGGTGAACTGGGGGAGCGCTTAATGGTTTTCCTGCCATTTCATGTCCAATATGGCTCGAAAATCAAGGTCGGAGATGGCGTGACCTTCAATCGAGGAACGACGGTACTTGATATGGCCCCGGTGACATTTGGCAATGAGGTCATGGTTGGTCCATGGTGTTCCTTCTTTGCTGGCAATCACGCCTTAGACCCCGTAGAGCGGCAATACATGGTGTGTACCGGGGGTGCGATCACCATACAAGACCATGTGTGGCTTGGTGGCAATTGCACGGTAACTGCGGGTGTCACGATTGGGCATGGTGCAGTAATTGGTGCTGGCAGTGTTGTGACAAGAGATATTCCGCCCATGGTACTCGCAGCCGGTAATCCGTGCCGAGTCATTCGTGATATTGGCCCGGAAGATAAGCTCATGGGGGAGTCTTGGGTTCCTGAGTGGCCTAGTTGGATTACGGATTGAGACGGCTGTGAAAGTTCTCGCGGTCGTCCTGGGTTCTGAGGGTGATATGCTGCCATTTGCGCACCTTGGTGTCGCACTTCGAGATCGTGGCCACCAGTTTGTTTTGGCTGGGTTTAGCGAATTCGGCGGGAGTTTTCGTACAAACGGGGTGGACTACATCGAGTTACCCGGTGATTACCGGGCGTTAATGAAGCGCCTTTTGGGCGATAGTAAAGGCATGATGGACACTGTCTTAGGTATCCGTGAGATGATATCTGACGCCCACGTTTTCGATGTGTTAGAGCATGCCATGGATGGCGTTGACGTGGTCATGTACACCCAATTCAGTGAAGTTGCTCGGTTGTTAGGGGCTGCACGCGGAGTCCCCAGCGTTCGGGTGCAGGTTTTCCCTACCGAACCCTGCCTCCGTTACAGCCTCGTGGATCCGCGAAAACTGGACGGCTCTGTCGGAGCTCTGGTCACCCACTGGATGTCCAATACTCTGATGGCTTGGGCGATGCGCCCAGTGATAGCGGCATGGCGCCGTAGGTTGGGGCTGCGTCAGCGAGCGCTCTCCTCTCCACCAACCACGATCTACCAATTCAGTCCCGCGTTGAGTCCGCCGGCGCCGGAATGGAAAAACCACATTCACGTCACTGGCGAGTGGCTTGACCCGCACCACAGTGAACTCGCCCTAGACCCAGCAGTCGAGGAGTTTGTGGCTGCCGGCTCGGCCCCGGTTCTGGCAAGCTTTGGGAGTATGGTCTCAGATCGCGTTTATGACCTTCAACGATGGACTCGAGACGCGTGCATCGAGCATGGTCTGCGGGCGATAATCGTCGATCCCGATCATGAGCCTGGTGTGAGAGAAGGAATCCTCACCGTCGCCCGGGTCCCGTTCGCGACTGTGCTTCCGTGGTGCCGTGCAGGCATCTGCCACGGCTCACTGGGCACCACCGGGGCGATCCTGCGCGCCGGCAAGCCGTGCCTTGCGGTTGCATTCGGTGGTGACCAACACTTCCATGCCAACGCAGTTTGTCGAAACGGTGCCGGGCCGAACTATATTGACGCCCAGCGAGGCGAACTGAGTGCCCAGTCCCTGGCCTCCGGAATTGCCGATTTGGTAAGTGGAGCATACGACTCCGCAGCCCGCAGGATGCCCGAGTTGCTTGCCACAGACCCGGGTACCGTCGCAGCAGTAGAAATCGTGCTTAATCAGTCCGACCTAGCGAAAGGCGAAAAATGACAGAAATCAGCTGCGAGGGAGTCTTTCCGTTTGTGGCCGGACATCGCACTGGAACCCTCTTGTTTTGCTTCCATCACGCAGGAGGCAGCGCTTCCGTCTATCGTGGATGGGTGGGGGTCAACCCAAGCATTGACGTGGTGCCGGTGGAGCTTCCCGGAAAGGCAACCCGTCGCCGAGAGAAATGGGTAAGCGACTTTGACAAGCTCGCCGATATGTGCGCAACCGAGATAGTAGATCTGGCGGCGGGCGCGCCGATTGCGTTGTACGGCCACTCCATGGGGGCAGCGCTGGCCTACCAGGTTGCTGCCTGCCTGCAGCAGATGCATCGGCCCACTATACCGGAAGCCGTGGTGGTGGCCGCACGGCAGGCGCCCGGAGAAACCGTGCCTGGGGAATACCACTCGTCAATGGGGTTCGGTGCGCTGCGCAGGGAGTTTGAGAAGGTAGGTGGCACACCACCTGAGATCCTTGCCAATGATGATGTGATGAAGCTGCTGCTCGCTGACATTCGTCGCGATTATGTGTTACACGAGGGCTTTCACCATGCAACCACGGTGCTTCGCTCTCCTGTGCTGGCATTGGCGGGGGATAGCGACCCAGCTGTCAGCCCAGAGATGCTTTCCCGGTGGGAAAATTTTACCAGCGGTAGTTTTGAACTGAAGGTCCTGCCGGGTGGGCATTTCTTCCCGCTCGATACTGGAACCGAGTTCCTCGACCTGCTTGCCGGTTTTCTAGCGGGAATTACTGGGAACACTGCCTGGTTAGCGCGGAACAATGCGTGATTGTAACTGTTAAGTAAAGAGGCCCCGATGACCGAACAAAAACCACCCATTACATTTAGGCAAATATCTCAACCTGCCCACCGGCAGATCACGGTGTCGCTGCTATTGGCGGTGCTGGCGGCGTTTTTGTCGCTGGTGCCGGTAATCGTGCTGGTTGAGCTGGTGCGCACCGTAATGCTGTCCTTCCAGGGAGAGCCGATAGATGCGTCAAAGCTGTGGCTGCTAGTCGCGGCGCTCATGGTGGCCACCGTCCTACATGGACAGGCAACCGTGAAGAGCCTCCAGGTAAGCCACCAGGCCGACGGCCTTTTGGGCGAGCACTTACGCCAGCAGCAGATTACCAAGCTGGGTAGGCTCCCGCTGTCTTGGTTTACGCGGACACCTTCGGGGACTGTGAAAACCTACATCGAAGACGACGTCACCAAGATCCACCAGCTCATCGCCCACGCGCCGCACGATTATTCGGCCGGTGTACTCGTACCGCTATTGAGCCTGGGATACATGTTCGTGGTGGACTGGCGGATAGGCCTGCTGGGCCTGGTACCACTGCTGTTGGCAGTGGCCACCATGCCGTTTATGATGCGCGAGTTTCAAGAAAAGGCGGAGAAATTTAAGTCCAGCCAGAAGCAGCTAGACGCCGCCGTCGTAGAGTTGGTGCGCGGCATCCCGGTTATCAAGGTGTTTGTTCCGGAAGGCTACGACGAGAGCATTTTCCTTAGTCGTTCCCGGAGTTTTGGTGGGTTCTATCGCGAGTGGTTGCACGCCACCGTACACCCCACCGCTTTGATGAAGATCTTCACCTCCACCGGGTTTGGCCTGCTGGTGGTAGCCGCGGCCAGCCCGTGGCTCATCACGTCTGCGGGCGTACCAGTGGCCGATGTGCTGGCAGCGTTTTTGTTCATCAACAACATCGCCGCGCCTCTGCTTATGCTTTCGCGCACTAACATCATGTTTTCGGAGGCGAAGGCTGCCGCGGCGGATCTCACCGAGTTCTTCAACATCCCGGTATTGCCGCCCGCTGCTGGCGGCAGGGAGCCTGCAAACGCCGGAATTGAGTTGAAAGATTTAAGCTTCTCCTACGTGCCGGACACCCCGGTGCTTTCCGGCATTAACCAAAAACTTACCGCCGGCAGCATCACTGCGGTGGTGGGACCTTCCGGCTCGGGGAAGTCCACGTTAGCCGCGCTCATCCCCCGGCTATTAGACCCCACGGAGGGGTCGGTGCGCATTGGTGGCGTCCCTAGTACTGATCTCCGATCTGACCAGCTCTACCGTAGGGTAGGGTTCGTCTTCCAGGACCCTTACCTTATGCGGATGAGCGTGCGGGATAACATTCGCCTCGCTCACCCGGAGGCCACCGACGCAGACGTGGTTCGCGCCGCCCGCGCCGCCCAGATTCATGAGCGCATTACCCATCTGCCGCGCGGCTACGACTCGGTGGTGGGAGAGGACGCGCAGCTTTCCGGTGGCGAGCAGCAGCGGCTGGCTATTGCCCGGTCCATCTTGCTCGACGCGCCGATCCTCGTGTTGGATGAGGCCACCGCTTTTGCGGATCCGGACTCCGAGGCCGCGATCCAGCGGGCCATTACCGAGCTGGTGGCCGGGCGCACGCTAGTAGTTATCGCACACCGGCTCCACACGATCACCGACGCTGACCGGATCCTCATGCTGGAAAACGGTGAGGTCACCGAAGCAGGCACTCACGAAGAGTTAGTGGCGGCAGGCAAGGGCTACGCCACGATGTGGGCACGCTACCAAACCGCGCAGGCGGGCATCCAAGGGGAGGAAAAATAATGATCCGCACGCTCTATTCACTGGGCAGTCCGGCTGATCGTCGCCGTCTGGTGCTGGTCCTTACGCTAATTGGGATTTCCGCGGTGGCGTTGGCCATTGGCCTTATCCTCATTGCACTGTTTTTGGACACGCTGTTTAGCGAAGATCCCGCGCAGGCCGCAGCATGGTTGCCCTGGATCATTATCTCCGTCCTCGTCTACGCCGCCGCAGACTGGCCCACTGAGGTTATTGCCCAGGACCTGGGGCATGATTACGTGCTGCGCATCCACCGGCTTATCGCCGATCGCACGGCACAGCTACCCCTGGGCTATTTTGAAGAAGATCGCGCCGGCCAGATCGGTGTTGTAGCCACCAGCGGTGCGCTGTTTGCCGCTAACGCGCCGGCAATGATGCTGCGGCCCATGCTGCACGGTGCTGCCTCGGCCGGTTTGGCTTGCGTGTTTCTCATCGCCGTGGACTGGCGGCTGGGGCTGGTTACCGTTGCAGTGGCTGCCGTGGTGTGGTTCGCCTATAACCGCCTAATGCGGCAGTACCGCGTGGCAGAGCGCCAGAAGGGCGAGCGCAACGAGCACGGCGCCGCGGAGGTGCTGGAGTTCGCCCAGGTGCAGCCGGTGCTGCGCATGGCTGGGCCGGATTCGCTGGGGGAGCGCGCCGTGCGCGCCTCGATTCGAGAGCAGCTTAGCGCCCAGCAGCACACCCAGAAGACAGGTGAGATGATCATGGGTCGTCTGGCTTTAATCATCATGGTCGGTACCGTGGTCATTGATGCCCTGGCCACCGTGCTACTTCTCAACCACTGGCTAGAAGCAGGCACCTACATTGGCGTCATTGTGTTGGTGTTCATCCTGGCTCGCGTTGCTATGTCGGGCATACCCTACGGCGAGGGCTTGGAATCCGCGCGCAATACCTTAGATGAGATCCAAAAGATCCTCGATGCGCGGGTGTTGCCGGAGCCTGCGGTTCCGGCGGCGCCACGCGACTATGGCATCGAGTTCGATGGGGTGGGCTTTGGCTACGAACCCAACACCCCAGTGGTCCGCGACGTGAGTTTCCGCGTGGCGCCCGGAACTACTACTGCGTTGGTGGGTCCCAGCGGCTGCGGCAAGAGCACCTTGCTAAAACTTGCGGCACGCTTCTATGACGTTGACCAGGGGACCATCCGTATCGGTGGTGTGGATATTCGCGATCTTGGCTCCCGGGCGGTGTTGGATTCGCTGGCTATGGTGTTCCAATACGTGTACCTCTTCGAGGACACACTGTATGAAAACATCCGCCTGGGCTGCCACAATGCAACGCGGGAGGAGGTGCTCCGCGCAGCGGAGTTGGCCGGTGTCACCGAGATTGCCCGGCAGCTGCCGCAGGGGTTTGACACCCTGATTAGCGAGGGCGGGCAGAATCTCTCCGGTGGTGAGCGTCAGCGTGTCTCCATCGCTCGTGCGCTACTGAAGGACGCGCGGATCGTGCTGCTTGATGAGGCGACTAGCTCTCTAGACGTGCAGAATGAGCACCTTGTGATGCGCGGTATGAAAACGCTTTCTGCCGAGCGCACCATCGTCGTCATTGCGCACCGGCTGCACACCATCCGCGACGCGGACCAGATTGTGATGATGAGTCCCTCCGGCACCGTGGAGTCTATCGGCAACCACGAGGAACTCATGGAGAGTTCCCCACGCTACCGCAGCTTCTGGGGTGAAAAGAGCGACGCCACCAGCTGGAAGCTGTAGGGACTAGCTGTCGCGGCCGCGTAGATACCGCACCGTGCGCGCCAGTGCGAGATCATCGCACGGTTCGCAGGCGGTAAGGCGGCCTTTTTCCACGCGCAGGAGAAGATCGCAGCACCGCGCCACCAGCTCCATGTCATGGGTTACTACCAAAACGGTCTTGCCCTGCCGGGCTAGGGCGTCTAGCAGGTGGGCCACCCGGTGCATGCGGCACAGGTCCAGCCCGCTGGTGGGTTCATCGAAGACGATTACCTCGCGCTCACTTAGGACTGCTGAGGCGATGGCCACGCGCTGGCGTTCGCCGCCCGAAAGCGACATCGGGTGCCGGGCCCGCTTGTCCGCGAGATCAAGTGCACCAAGCACCTCGGTAAGGCGCGCTTCGTTTTTCCCATCCGGTCCACTGGTGCCGATGATTACGTCGGACTCCACGCTCTCCCCGAAAAGCTGGTGGTTTACGTCCTGCATTACTAAATAGGACTGGCGCAGGCGCTGCCGGGGACCCGAGAGCGAGCGGTTATTGATGTCCACCACGCCGGTGGCCTTAGATTCCAGGCCAGTCAGAACGCGCACAAAGGTAGATTTTCCGGCCCCGTTGCGTCCTACCACGCCGATGACTTGTCCTTGCGGCAACTCCGTGTGGCTGATGCTCAGGGATGGCTCTGTAGCCTTGGGGTAGGTGAACTGTAGCTTTTTGAGCACCATCGTGCCACTTGAAGGGCGTGGCTCGCGGGTCACCTCGGGGACCTGCTGCGCTGAGCGCAAGCCCATGCGGTACAGTTCGGCCTTGTCTAGGGTGCGAAACTCCGAGCCGCTGAGATCATGAGCGATCTGCCCGTCCTGCATAACCAGCACTCGGTCCACGATGTCAACTAGGTAGGAAAGCCGATGCTCAGCGATCAGGACGGTGCGGCCCTGTGTCTTCCACTGCGCGACGATGCGGCGCAGCTCATCGACGGCGGCGAGGTCGAGATTTGATGATGGTTCGTCTAGTAGTAGTACCTGTGGGTGCATCGCGGCCACTGAAGCGCATGCTATTTTTTGTTTCTGGCCGCCGGAAAGTGTGAACAGGTGCCGGTCGAGGAGATGAACCATGCCGAAATCTGCGGAAAGTTCCCCAATACGCTGTCGAATCTCGTTGGGCGCCACGCCGAGGTTTTCGCAGCCAAAGGCGAGTTCGCTGGCTACTTCCAGCGTGAAAAATTGCGACTTGGGGTTTTGGAACACTGAGCCTACGCGTTCGGCGATGTCGTGTGGGTGGGCATGAGTGATGTCTTCGTCGTCCAGCAGCACCTCCCCCGAAATCTGGGCGTCGCAGAACGTGTGCGCCACGCCGTTTATCAGGCGTAGCAGGCTGGACTTACCGCAGCCTGATTCGCCACACACTAGAACTAGTTCGCCCTTCGCCACGGTGAGATTTACGTGGTGCAGCACCGGCTCCGCTGTGTTTTGACCATAGGATAGTGACACATCGTGCAGCTTTATCACGGCAGCATCACTATATTTACCAGTAGTAGGATCAGGGACACGACGAGCACGCTTATGACTATTGCGTCGCCTACGCGGAAGCCTATCTCGCACAGCGTGGTTCGTCGGCGAGGCGAGCCCAATCCGCGGGTCACTGCAGACATAGCCAGCTCGTTGCCGATGCTCACAACGGACGCCAACAGTGGCACAAAGCGGTATTCGAGCATAGCGATCGGGTTGCGCAGGCCCGAGATGCCACGCATCTGCATGGCGGTGCGGATATCGCGGTATTCCTCGAGAATCGTCGGGAAGAACCGGAACATGATGGACGTGGGGATGGTCAGGGCGTCGGGGCTCCGCATGCGCTGCATCGCGGCCATGAATTCGCTGGCCGAGACGGTGCGTAGTAGGTACCAGCAGCACGTGATGCCAGGGAGGATGAGCGAAAGCCCTGCGAACCACGTAGCGCACACGTCCACGATGATGTGGCGCTCGGGCAGGGCCTGTACCACCACCGCAGGAAAGCCGGCGAGCACCGCGAAGGTGAGTGCGTATCGCAGTGCAGCGGCCACCATGCCGGAGGCGAGGAAAAGTGCCCCGGGAACGGCAATGAGCATCCACCGGGCGGTGCTGCCCAGCGCCCCACTGGACCCGGCCGGTGAGATGAGCACCGAGGACACCACGAGGATGACCAGCACCGTGGTGCGTGGGTCCAGATGGAGTCCCGCTGTGTGCGTGCCTGATCCGGGCAAAGTGGGCGACATCAGGCGATTCCTGCTCGCTGGAAGTGCTTGGTGAAGATGCGCCGGCCGAGGATCCCGCCGAGGATCCCGCAGACGAAGGTTACTATCACAATGATGAGGAATAGCCAAGTCATCTGGCCAATAGAGGTGAGGCCATCCGCGAAACTAGCACCATATTTGGTCTGCATGCCGCTGCTCTCTATGTAGCGCCGAGTGGTGAAGAAAAGCGGAATATATGATGCGGTGGGTGACACTGCTATAAAGGCATAGGCGATCACACTGTGTATTGCGCTCGTATACTTGCCGGCGCGCAAAATTAACTCGGCAAACACGGCCATGACCAAGCTGAGCAGCAGTGGCCATATGCCTAAACCAAGCAGCAGGCTGGCGAGGCCGCTGAGAAGAAGGAATATGAAGACCATGCCGGGCTTGTGCACCTTGGCCAAGAACAGCATCATCGGGATGCCCAGGATGAGGGCCTGAACGCTGGTGATCATCACGTAGGTGATGGGGGTGATGCCGATGAAGGCGATGACCACGCCGGCTACCAAGTTGATGACGAAGAAGATGCCGATGTTCATCAGGTCGGTGATGTTCAGCCGTCCTGCTTTTGCATCTTTCGGGGTGGTGTGGGGAGTACTGGGCATGATGTTTCCTTTCAGATTAGGCTGCTTGTGCGTAGCACTGGGGTGGGGGCAAGTGGCTTGTCAGGTGAGTGAAACAGGTGTGGCATGAACTCTAAATTTCGCCTTCTTCTACGTCGCTGCCGACGATGTCGGCGATCAGGTCGGACAATTCTCGGACCGTTGGATGGTTGAATACGTCACGTATGGAGATCTCTACTGACATTTCTCGACGAATCGAGTTAGTAAGCCGCACGGCCGTGAGCGAGTCGGCACCGATGGTGAAGAAGTCATCGTCGATGCTGATCTCCTTGGGCCCGAGGAGTTCTTGCAAGATGGTAATGATACCCGAATCTCGGTGATTACGAGAGCGTTCCCTTGTTTGTGGTTGTTCAAAGGTTTTTCCTTCTAAACTCTTGCGATCAATCTTGCCGTTCCAAGACCGTGGTAGCCCATCAATGCGTGATATCACGCGTGGACGCATATAGGCAGGGAGAGACTCGGCGAGGTGGTTATTGAGTGCTGCCATGTTAAAGCCCTCATGCGTAACAACGTAGAGAACAATGCCATGGTCGTTGACAGCGACGCAATCGCGGAGTTCGTTGAATTTTCGTGCTGTTGACTCGATCTCACCGAGTTCGATGCGGTAGCCGTTGACCTTAACCTGACCGTCCTCGCGCCCCAGGAAGATGATGTGACCAAGGTGATTGTAGAGGGCCTTGTCGCCCGTGCGGTACATTCGTTCGCCGGTGCGGGGGTGGGTGATGAATGATGCTGCGGTCTTCTCTGGGTCCTTCCAGTACCCCATGGCCAGGCCACGTCCGGCAATGTAAAGGTCTCCCGGCACATGCGTGGGTCGGGGGTTCAGGGCCTCATCGAGGATGTACATTCGCTGATTTGCCAGCGGCGTTCCATAGGGAATGCTGGTACGCGAGGCATCATCGACGCCTACCTCGTACCAGTTTGACCATATCGATGCCTCGGTAGCACCCCCAGCAGCGAAAACTGTGCAGTCCCGGAAGAGGGTGCTGACCTGGTAAGCGATATTTACAGGTATCCAATCTCCGCTGAGTAGTGCCGACCGTACGGAGGAACCAATGAGGCTCCGTTCGCGGAGGTGTTCCACGTACATCGAAAAAAGTGCTGGCACAGAGTTCCACAGCGTCACCGAGTGCGTAGTTACGGCATCTGCCCAGCACTGCGGATCACGTTTGTCTGCTGGAGATGGCAACACCAAGGTAGCACCCCGCGCGAACATCCCGAAGATGTCGTATACCGATAGATCGAAGTTTAGCTCTGAAATCCCCAATATCCGGTCGGTCGGAGTCACCCCGAGGCGTTCGTTGACATCGACAATCGTATTGACCGCCGACTCGTGGGTGATGGCTACTCCTTTGGGAGTGCCCGTCGTACCAGACGTGTAGATGACGTACGCAAGCGAGCTGGGTGTCGGACTCGATTCGCTTAAGGCCTGGTCACCTGGCCGATGCCGGGCGACATCGGCCAGAGTGATGACTGTGCAGTGCTCGGCTAACGCAGCGAAATCATCGTCCGGATGGTCCATCGCAACAATGGATGCACCCGCATCGTTGATGATGGAAGTGTTACGCCCCACCGGTTGGTCCACGCTCAGCGGCAAGTAGGCGCATCCGGCCTTCATTGCGCCTAGTACCGCTGCGATCTGTTGTGCGGACTTTTCCATCATGATGCCAACGAGATCACCAGGCGCCGGGTCAGTTGCAGCAATAAGCTGGGCCCACTTATCCGACTGCTCATTGAGTTGCTCGTATGTCCATTGCGTGGTGGCGTCTATCACCGCGAGGTTGTCACCATGCTCGGCAAGTCCCTTCTGATACAGCCCCAGTAGGCTCTTATCCGCTCCGGGGAGTTCCCGGTCTGTGTCGTTGATTCGATCTGCGGTGGGCGCGTTGGTCGTCGGAGCTATGGTACTGGTGGGCGCGTTCCAGAGTTCAGGGGACTCTGCGAGGTGCGAGAGAGTGGCTGTAAGGCTGGTGAAAAGCTCCGCCACCATGTCGTCGGGGAAGATCGCCTCGACCGCGTCCATATTCAGCATCAGGCCACCATCGTGTTCATAGACCTGGAGGTCCATCCATACCTGTGGCGTCTGCGATAGGCCATGATCGATTACGCCCAGGTAAGGACTCTGATCTGACTCGGGGTGCTCCACGACGCCCAGGCCACACGTGAAGACCACCGGCATGGTTACCCGAGCACCGCGTTGCTTAGTAAGCATTCGCTGCACCGACACGCCGGAGACACTGCCGTGATCGAGATTGCTGAACATGCGCCTGTGTAGCGCTGCAGCGCGGTCCCGGAACGATGGTGCACACTGGGTATCCACGCTGAGAATAGATAGGCTGGTGAAGTCGCCAACTATGTGGTCAACCTCGGGGGCGAACCGAGTGCGGTCGAACCGGGTCAGGTTGATGCTAAGTCGCGGCTCATCGCTGTACCTCGCTAGGACTTCGGCGTATACCTCGGCTAGGAATACGGCTTCGGTCATCCCCTCCTCACGTACCCGTTGCTTAATCCGGCGCCACTTCGCAGCGTCCACCAGGGCGTGGTGGCGGCAAAACTGCGAGGTATTAGCGCCGTTTGTGTCGGTCACCGGCAACTGCGGTGCAGGATAAATAGTATCCACTGCCGATTCCCAATAGGCTTGGTCACGCTTATGGATGTCGCTGTGTGACAGTTCAATCGTGGCTTCGACATAGTCTTTAAATGAATAGGGGATTGCCGGATCGAGACTGTCTACGCCGTGGTCGTAGGCCTGCTTCCACTCACGGAAAATGTGGAACATGCTCCAGCCGTCGATAAACAAGTTATCGAAACTTAAAAGCAGTCGACCCGCGTCGGGCTCGGCTACGTAGCGCACGTCAAAGCATGGCCACTGAGTGGGATCAAACTTCTGGCGGGACATTTCCTCTCGGATTTCATCGAGAGTATCCTCATTGTCGGCGTTGCCGGAGCGAATGAGGGCAATGCGGTAGCGTGGTACTTCGGGCAACACACGCTGACTCAATCCGTCCTCACACACGACGGTGCGCAGCATGGGATGGCGTTTAATCAGGGCATTGAACGCGTCTTCCACTCGCTCCGGGTCTAGGCAGGCAGTGGACATTTCAAAGTAACAGTGGCTGGAAACGTCGCCGAGTTCGATGGCTCCAGAGCTGCCGATGAGATAGGACTGCTGCACCTCAGTCAGCGGGAACGGAGCGTACTGTTCAGACCCGTGAACAATCTTGGGAAGATCCGATTGCTGGTGGGGGACTTCGGCTATCTGGTCAATTCGGGCGGCCATGTCGCGCAGCAACGGAACGTCAAAGATATTCTCTAACGGAAATTCCACGCCAAAACACTGTTCGATGGTACGGCGCAGGCGTGTTGCTGTGAGAGAATCACCACCCAAGCGAAAGTAGTCTGAGTTCACGTTGGAGCTGGTGTGCAGCAGCTCATCCCAGATATCGATGAGCCGTTTCTCGGTGGCGGTGTGCGGAAGTTCGGTGACAGCGGGCTCGTTGTCGAAGTATTCCGGCACTAATGCTGTGAGCGCTTTGCGGTCAATCTTGCCGTTGCTGGTGAGTGGAAACTTCGCTAGCTCCAGGATGCGTTTCGGTAGCATGTACTCCGGAAGGCGGGTGGCCAGTAGGTTTGTAGCCTTGGCATAGTCAGAATCGCATAGTGTGACCGATTCGTTGGAACTAGCGCGTTCGGCGATGATAAGCGCCGTCGTTTTAGTGATCTCTACATGCTCTACAGGTTTCCACCCAGTGCGCTGCAGGATTTCTTTCCAGCTGCGGGCGCTGAGTAGTACTGTACCGGTTTCGGCCCGAGCGTCCGTGGTATTGTTGGCAATAAATGCGGCGGTGATATCGGACATCGGGGAGGGGGCAGTGGGCTCTACCACCACCATCGTTGCTCCAGGGGCGCTGAGGCCCCAGGCCTCACAGAGCGTTTTCTCGATGTCCTCGCTCTGGTGCAGCGTCTGGTTGCACAGCACCAAGTCCGCCTTCGTCACTGCCTCCCCAGGAGTCGGTTGGGGCGTGCTAGTGACTCCGAGCTGGCGGTACGTGAAGGTGTTACCAACACGTTGTCCGGCATGTTCGAGGTGATGACGATAGGGATCAGCGAGCACGTATGCGCTCGTCCCCGCGATAGCCGCGTAGTCCGCAGAGGCCTCGGGCCGGCGTGACCCGATCTCAAGAATCTTGAGCTCGCTGGTTGAGTGGGTACTGCATTCACGCACAACCGCGCCGAGGACCCGGTGAACCAACCGACCCAACGGACGGGTTGCGAGGAATTGCTCCACCGACATCGAATCTGGGCTTTGGATGAACTCAGCGATACTGCGCTGCTTCTCCGCCATTACGAAGGCTTGCTCGAAGGGGGTGACAAAACGCTCTAACGCGCCGAACGACTCGTCGTCTAGAAGCAAGTCTGCGGTAGCCGGGTGTTCATCTGCTTTGCCTAGCCATGTCTGCCAGCGATTACGGTGTTCGCGGAGGTGGTTTGGGGTCCCCACGCCGGTGAGTTGCTCCTCCCAGCGTCGCATCACTGAGAAGGCATATGCGGTCTGTAAATGCTCATCGTGCTCGACGGACGTGCGGATGTCGCCCTCGGTCAGCACGTCGTTGACTTTGGCGCGCAATGACGTCGCAAACTGCTCCGGAGTAGTTCGGGCAACATGTGACGGTGTGAACTGAGCAAACGTAACCAAAGATGGTGACGATGATGCACCTTGGTGCGTGATACACACGGCACGCTCTATTGGCAGCAACGCTTCACACGCGGACTCGATCTCGCCGAGTTCGATGCGGTGGCCACGAACTTTGACTTGGTTATCCGAGCGGCCTAAAAACTCGATCGTCCCATCGGCCCAGAACCGGCCCATATCGCCTGTGCGGTACCAACGTGAGTCCTCCGAGATTACGAACTTAGTTTCGGTGAGTCCGGGGTCGCCGACATATTGTGTAGCTACGCCCAGGCCGCCAATCCACAGCTCCCCCACAGAATAATCGGGACAGTCCTGGCCATTGCTGGACACCACCCGGTACATCTGTTTGGCAAGCGGCCGACCATAGGGAATTGAGGTCCACTCGGGTGACACTACATCGAGGTCGAGACCATTGGACCAGATAGATGCCTCCGTCGCACCGCCCATAGCTAATAGGTGTGCCTGCGGGGTAACCGTGCGCATGCGCTCAGGCAGGCTGGTATCAATCCAGTCGCCAGATAGCAGAACATGGCGTATGCTGCTGAGCTTGCCCGGTGTCCGATCAGCCGCAGATAAAAGCATCTCAAACAAAGTAGGCACCGAATTCCAGATAGTTATGCCTAAACTATCCACCAGCGATACCCACTTCTTGGCGTCGCGGCGCGCATCATCTGGGATGGTTACCAGTTCGCCGCCAGCAGAAAGGAGCCCGAAGGCGTCGTACACCGAGAGATCGAAATCAAAGGAAGATACGCTTAGTAGGCGGTCTGTCGGACCAACGCCCAGGCGACGGTTGATCTCGCTAATGGTGTTCCATGCAGCACCGTGGCAAATCTCGACTCCTTTTGGTGTTCCAGTGGTCCCAGAGGTGTAGATTACATAGGCTGGGTCTTGTGGATGCAGCTGCGGAAGATTGGCTGTGCCGGTAGCGCTCGTGAAATCTACTACCTGAACTGCAGTTTCGCTCAGAACCTTATCGGGTCGGTCAGTAATCAGATGCGTTACTTGGCTTGCCCCCAAGAGAGCGGCAATACGAGATTCCGGTTGCTGTAGACTCACCGGTACATATGCTCCGCCCGCCATCATCGCGGCTAGCGCACCAATAATCTGGCGAGGACCACGCTCCACCATCACTGCAATCAAAGCGCCTCGCCCAACCCCGGAATTCACCAAAGCAGAGGCGATGGTGGTGGCTTGCTCTTCCAAATCTTGGTAGGTAATAACGTCGCCGCTTGCACTGCGAATGGCCGTGGCCTGGGGGTGGCACCGTGCAGCGGCAATCACCTCATCGACAAGGGTGGTGTCAGGCAGCCGCCAAGAGGCAACTTCGGCACGTGACGCTCGACGGGCCTGCGCTCCTGGGCTCTCTACCGGGTCTGAATGCGAGAGATCGTCGGTGATTGCCTTGTCAATCTCCATCACTAGGGTGGCGAAGAGATCGTCCAGCATCTTCTCGGGGAACAACTGTTCAACTGCGTCGCAGACGATTAGGAAGCCGTTGACGGTGGTGAAGACTTGGAGGTCAATCCACACCTGGGGGGTCTGGGAGATCATGTAGCTAATCTCTCCGAAGGTATCTATAAACTCTTGGCCAACCAGTGGGTCTCCCAGGTTGCAGGAGAACACCACGGGAGCCAAAACTTGCTCACCTCTGGAAGCACGTAGGTCTCGCAGCACCCGCACCGCCGAATACTGTGAATGTGACGAATCCTCATAGAAAGAGGCCTGTATATCCTTGAGGTCCTCGCTGAAAGTGCGGCGTGTGGACTGATCGATACTGGTGAGTGTCAGGGCGGTAAAGTCTGCGACGACATTCTTTATCGCTGTGTCTGAACCGCGGTTGAACAGAGGTACGGCCATGAGGAATTTTTTATTCTCGCTCCATTGGCCGATGGTGCGGGCGTAGGCGGTCAGCAACACCATTGCTGGGGTAGTAGCGTGGTGTTCACACACCTCACGCAAGCGCGACCAAGTTGCCGAATCGAATGATCGACTGCGGCGTACAAACCGGTGTGCTTGTTCCTCGTTGGTGCCGTGGCTCATCGGCAAGGTTGGGGCACCCGGCAACTCGGAGAGGCGATTGCGCCAGTATGCCTGGTCACGGTCGATATCGGCGACGCCTTCGCGAGCGTGTCCAGCGAGGTAGCGAGCGAAACTCCACGACGGGTCGGCGTCGGGGGCTTCACCGGTGGCGTAATGGTGGGCGAGGTCGTGCAAGATAATTTGGAAACTCTGCACATCGCACACAAGCAGGTCGATATCGAAGTGAATAACTGCTACATCCTGAGGGAGGAGGCTGACTTCTAAAGATACCACATGGCCGGTAGCTATGTCCAACAGTCGGTGCGAAAGGCGTTCGCGCGTGGATAGCAGAGCTTCTTCGCGCGTGGACTCGTCCATCTTGGTGAGGTCATGAACGAGGATGGTGGGGTGGGGCGGCTCTGGCAGCACATATTGCTTGCCATCTTCGGTGTAGCAGGCGCGCAACATCGGGTGGGAACGTAGTAGCGTCAGCCAGCTTTGTTGCAATCGGTCGATATTGATACTGCGGGATTCGACCTCTACGTAGCCGTGGGTGCCCACCCCGCCCAGTTGCTGCGAGGAATTGCGGCCAATCCAATAGGCGTATTGGACATCTGTGAGGTCAAAGGGTACGGAATCGTCGATGGGAGCGGCAAACCCATCTTTGGGGGACTCAATGGCGTCAGTGCTGTGGTTTGGTGTGGATTCTACAAGCATCTTCGCCCACTGCCTTACCGTTGGGGCGCGCATGAAATCTCCAAAGGAGACGCGGTGTCCCTGTTTCATCCAATCAGCGAGCAGACGGACTGTTGGAAGTGACTCCAGGCCGTGGGAGAGCAGGTTGTCGTCGATGCCGATTTCGGCATCTTCGCCGAGGATCTGGTGGAGCGAGGCGAGGAGTTCTTCGCGAATTTGTTCCTCTTTGATCATGGTCTTGTCCTCTCAGCTTTGTTCGGATTCACGGTCAGTAAATTGCGCTGCCGCGAGAGCACGCAGCTTTTTCTTGTCGACCTTGCCGATGTTGATCAGTGGAATTTCGTCGACAGTGATCACCTGGTCCGGCACCTTGTATCGGGCTACGCCTCGGGTGAGGAAATCATCCAGAATGGCGGAGCGGTTAACGCCTGGTTGGGCGACGATGGCTGCAACGGTGCGCTCTCCCAGTGCTCTATCTGGCATTGGGAAGACGGCTGCAGCACTAATGCCTGGAGTTCCAGACAAGAGTGTCTCGACCTCAGAAGGGGAGACGTTTTCGCCCAGGCGATTGATCTGTTCAACCACGCGCCCGCACAGCACCAGGTTGCCGTCCTCGGTAAGGTAGCCACGGTCACCGGTGCGGAAGAAACCATCCTCGGTGAAACAGTCCGGGGTATCGCGGTTTCCTTCGTAGCCGAAGAAAGTATAAGGGCCCTTTTCTAGTATCTCTCCCGGCTCGCCTCCCGGGCCATCGATTACCAACTCGTCAGCATCAGAGATGGGACGACCTTGCGTGCCAAGAATCACCGCTGGAGGGTCATCAATACGCGTGAACGTAGTGATGCCTTCACCCATGCCATAACCCTGGTGGATACGCACACCGAAACGATCCTGTATTGCCTCACCTAAGCCGTCGTTAAGCGCCGCTGCGCCAATGATAATTCGCTCCAAGGAAGAGAAATCTGCGGGAAACCACTCTGCGGCCTCCACCCACACCTGGGCTACCGCAGGAACTAGTGCAGTCAGCGTGACCCCGTGGGTCGCAATGGCCGGAAACGCCTCATCGAAGGCTGCGCTGGTGCACAGAACCACAGTGCCGCCCGAAAGCAAGGTGCCCAGAATCCCGGGCTGAGCTAAAGCGAAATCATGAGAGGTAGATAGAACCGCCAAGTATACCGTATCTGGCCCGACGCCGCAGCACTGTGCCGCCGCACGGGTGTTATATGCATACGCCTCATGTACCCGGGGAATTATTTTTGGCATGTTCGTGGTTCCGCCAGACAAAAGATTCAGCGCAACGCTGCGTGGATCCGGCCACTTAGTAGGCGGAGAACATTTGGTAGAAATCGGGGCAGTGAAGAGACCTGGCAGAACTCGGTACGAGGACTCCTTGTCGTGCGTGGGTCCGTTATCGGCCCACAGTTCTTTGAGTCCGAGCTCGCCGGGTCCCATAGCCTCTACCATGGCTACGGTGTCAAAACCGAGATGGTCGCGGCCACCGATATAAGCAACTGGGTGTAAAGACTCACACAACGCTGCAACTTCGGCCTCTCTATGCGCGGGAAGCAGCAGGGTTGGGATAGCACCCACGCGCATCAGCGCAAGCAGAGTCACCACATACGCTGCGGTGTTTGGCAGTTGCAGTAGCACGTGGTCTCCTGGCGAGAGGCCGCTTTCTCGTAGCTCCTCGGTGAACACACAAAGTGATTGCTCGAGTTGTGCGTAGGTCAGGTGTGCGTCGTCAGCGATGACAGCTACATGGTCCGAATAAATCTCGGATGATTCGAACAGTTCCTGGCACAGGCTTTTTCGGGCCAGGTGGCCGGTGCCTTCGTAATGCTTCAACACACTGTTGCGGTCGATATCGCGCCCTCTCATGCAAACTCCAAATCAATCGTGCCTGTGCCGGAACGGCAGGTGAGGCCGCCGTCGACACCAACGTGCTTACAAATGCTTAATGTCTTCTCACTGGCCGCAAAATCGATGTCGGTTATGTGGGTAATCCCGTTAGGATGCGGGGTGCTGCGATGGGTATCAATGGCAAAGGGGGTCACGAAAAGCGGGATCGCCCAGTCGTCGGGTGACAGACACCAGCAGGCGAGCCGTCTGCCAGCGGGATCCTTGCGGGAGAACGGGATTGTCAGGCTCTTGGTTTGATGAGAATCAAAAATCTCCTTTATGTGGTCAAATTCCTTGCGCTGCGCCTCCAGTACCACCCGTGAGTACCCCTGTGACATGGTGGCGAATCTGTCATAGGAGTCGACGAATTTTCCATTGCCAGTAAGGTGTAAAAGTTGGCGGAAAAACGGTGGTACGTCGGCTCGCTCTCGTATCTCCAGGTAGGGACCCTCGCAGAAATAAATAAGCGCGCTTGCAGCGTTTTTCTGTTGTCCTGGTTCAACGTCAAAGCCGCGCGAACGGAAGTAATTAATTGAGTTCTCTAGGTCGTCTGCTTTATAGATAATGTGTCCCACATTAGCCATTTCGTTGTTCCCTCTCCGTGAAGAACGGAAGTAGTGAGGGTACGTTCTCCTGTAGCAGGCAGGTGGCATGAGAACCGGCCACGGCATGTATCTGCAGGTTGCCGAGCACGGTCGCTGGCCAATCGATGTCTCCGCCTAGGCTCGGGTAAAAACCAGTTACACCTTCGGTAGGCTGCAGTACGACTACATCACCGAAATAGACATCGGGGACGTAGTCGATGGTTCCGAGTAACGAATGCCGGAAGACATCGTATAGGATGTCCAGCATCCCGCGAGTGGACTCGGAGTCTGTGTCGAATTCACGGATGCTTCGGTAGATGAGTTTGCGGCGCGCCCTGGGACTCAACACCGCCATCTTTTGGAAGAATTCCCCGATATCTGCGTATGGGCCTTCAAGGGTACACAGTTCTTCGTCACTGATATTGCGGTTGATGCCATCAAGGGTGTGCTCCAGGGCTGCTGCGAGGGTTTTGAGGTCGAAGTTCGCCCCCATTGCACTTAGGTCAGCGTTGAAAATGCACCCATAGGCGAGCTCACACAGCAGTTCATTAGTGACCCGGTGCGGGCACTGGTGGGTGCTGATGCAAGTTACCTGGCGCACGTCGCGGCCGAGTTCGGTGAGCGCCTTCGCGGTCTCCAGCGCTAACATACCGCCAATGCAGTAGCCGACCAACTGATAAGATTCCATATCCAACTCATCAAGTTCCTGGGCGTAGCTCTGGGCCAGATCCCTGATCAGCGTACGGGTTGTGTAGTCCAGGAATCGATCTGCGTCACCAGCGGTAAAACCAACGTGGGCAATCTCTGGCTGGCGTTGAAGCAGTTCGGGCATCAAGAACTCGTAGTCCTTCAGGCGGCCAGTGCCAGCGTGGATCATCACGCGGCAGAACGTTGCGTCCTTCGGCAATCGGTATACATGCAGATTTGAAGACCCAGTTGGAGAGCCACTGGCTACAGTAGACAGAGCAGTCAGTTCAGGGGAGGTATGATTAGCAGAATTAACGGCTTTTAATGCTTCGGGTTGACAGCTACTTCCTGCAGCCTGTGCTAGCGCGGAAATGCCTGCGATGGTTGGCACCTTGAGTACGCCACGCATAAGGGCGTCCCACGTGTGCTGCTGTAGGCCAGGTATTTCTTGGCGGAGCCGGGTTACCGTTTCGGCCATGAGCAGTGAGTCACCCCCAAGCGCATAGAAGTCATCATTGCGCCCAACCTCCGTGGTGTCGAGGACATCGCGCCAGATAGTCGCTATCTGCTCTTCCGTTTCGTTGCGTGGAGGATCGATCCGGTTGTTGGGGCTTCCCACCGGTTCTAAGCAGAGTTGCGCTAGGGCCTTGCGGTCTACCTTGCCATTTGAGGTTAACGGCAATTCCGGTAGTACATTGACGGAAGCCGGAACCATGTAACCCGGTAGGTGAGCACGCAGGTAGCCCAGAATGTCTTCACTGTTGAGCGTGGGGACATCGTCGTCATCGGCACCAACGATGATGAGTCGTTGCCCGCATTCGCGCAACGGGTCACTAGTGTTTGGGTACTCCGCGATGCGGTGCATCTGGGTATCCCTGAAGACCTGATCCCACTGCGCGTCCTCGATGAACACCTTGTGTGATTCCGCACGGTGGTCCGTGAAATCAACCAGATTCATCTTGATGGACACCGAGATAAGGGCTGCGTAAAGTTCAGTGATCGGCTCTACTATGACGATCACGCCCCCGGGGCGGCGCAGCTGCTTTAAGCGGGTGAATGACTCCTCGATATTTACTGAATTATGCAGTACGTTGGCGCACAAAATGATGTCGTAACCGCCGAACTCTACATCTTGCGATGTGCAGTCTGAGTTCATATCAAACAGGCCATAGGTCATGGCACCACAATGCGCGAACATTTTTTGGGCTTTATGTAGGAAGAATGTCGAAATATCGGTGAAGCGGTATTCGATTACGTTCTCGGGGAGTCGGCTAACAATTTTTTCCGTCGTAGCACCTATGCCAGCGCCGACCTCGAGGATCCTTACCGGATGATCAGCGTGGTGCTCGGCAATGCCGATCACTGCCTCTGCGGCCGCAGCATTCATCGCCTTGCTAATGCGGTTTTCGCCGTAAATGGTGCGGGCGTTATGGGTATCTCCCTCCGGGAAGAACACCTCGGTGGGACTGATCTCTCCGCGCAACTGGGAAAGAAGCGCCTCAGCTGCGTGCCGTTGGTAATTGAATAATTCCTTACTGTTATTGATTT
Organism: Corynebacterium sp. LaCa_23; assembly: GCF_058182375.1. Classification (NCBI taxonomy): domain Bacteria; kingdom Bacillati; phylum Actinomycetota; class Actinomycetes; order Mycobacteriales; family Corynebacteriaceae; genus Corynebacterium; species Corynebacterium sp. LaCa_23. The sequence continues at coordinate 1,460,306 of NZ_CP190825.1, read as the reverse complement.
CCGCTTCCATGTTGCCGAACTGATCCCAGGCCTCTCCGAACACGAAGAAGTCCAGGGTCTGTTGGCTGACAGTCCAACCCTCATCATCCTTAGTGGCTAAGCCTTCTCCAGTCAGAATATTGAGCCAACGGGTTATGAGTTCGCGATACTCTTCGGAGGGATGGATCGCCGCGGTGATTTCCGTAAGAGTGTGGTATTTTCCTGCAACGAGGAAAACACCGGCTTGTTGGAAAGCCGCGAGCAAAGCAGCCATCGCGGCTTCGTTTCCCAGCCGCATCCATGTGGCAAATATTCCCGTGTCAAGGCTCGTATCTGCAGGTGTCCAGCGCTGCTCAAGCATTGTACGGAGCTCCGAGTTTCTGATTTGCCCAGCATCCTTGAGCTCATCTTTGTCGCTCTGTGCATCAGTGACGAAAGCATGTAGTTTAATTGGGTCACTGGTTTCCTGGGTGAGTACTATAGCGCGTTCGACGAAGTCGTTGGATTCGAGGACTCCTTCTATCTCGCCGGTTTCCACTCGATAGCCGTTGATTTTTAGTTGATTGTCCCGACGGCCGTGAAACTCGATTACGCCGTCTGGGCGGTAGCTTCCTATATCCCCGGTAGCGTACATACGTGTGCCATGCTTTTCGGAAAAGAAAAATTTCTCTGCTGTGGAGGTTGGATCGTTGAGGTAACCGGTGGCTAGGCTTTCCCCGGAAATATGGATTTGCCCTCGCACCCAGTCCGGACACTCATTGCAGGCCTCGTCGAGCACCCACATTCCTTGGTTGGGTAACGCGGTACCATATGGTATGCTAGTTTCATTTGTGTGACAGGTCATCGGGTGGAAAATCGACCATATTCCGCCCTCCGTGGCGCCGCCGAGGCTGATGAGTTCAGCATTAGGGAAGTGGGGTGCAGCATGCGCTGGGAGAGTGCCCGGGATCCTGTCTCCGGACAGCATAACCAGGTCTAGGCTGAGGATGTTCGGGTGACGGGTCACCTCTACCTCTCGCACAAGCATTTGGAACAGTGCAGGAACAGAGTTCCAGGTATCGACGTTGTTATCAACAAGGAAATCGATCCATTTGCTGGGGTTTCGCGATTCCTCGTCTAACGGCAGGACCAAAGTGCCACCGCTTGCGAAGGTACCGAAGATGTCATACACGGATAAGTCAAAGGATAACTTCGATACCCCCAATACCGTGCGTCTTTTATTTCGGCCGAGGAGATTGTTCACGCTATCTATGGTGTTCATTGCAGCCGAGTGCGTAACGACAACACCTTTTGGAATTCCGGTGCTGCCTGAGGTGAAGATGATGTAGGCGGTTTCGGTGGGGGAAACCGGTGAGGCTATGGTGCCACTGTACTGTATCGGGCTGAGAGTATCGACGTTGATGTTGGAGATATCGGTATTTTCTTCGGAGAAATGAGAATTAGTGATGACGTTGGCAGGACGACACGCTTCTATCATTGAACGTTGGCGGATTGCGGGTTGCTCGTGATCGATCGGCACGTAGGCTGCACCAGTTGATACCACGGCAACAGCGGCAGCTATTTGCCATACTCCGTTACCTAGGACGATGGCAATGTAATCTCCGGGACCGACATCAGAGAGCTCATGCTGTAATGCCCCGACGTAGCCAGCCAGATGTTGGTAGCTGTAGGTTTTTCCGCCACACACCAGCGCTGGCTGGTGTGGGTGCTGCTGGACGTTATCCCAAAACCCGTCGTGGAGGCATCGGGTGGTCTGCTGTACGTGGGTTTTGTGAATGCGGTTACGGATGGCGATCGTCTTATCGGGCAAGTGGACTGAATCAGTTTCCTGCCACGCCGAACCGTCGTCGACCAGGCGATCGAGTAGGTCGGTAAATGACTCCCACATGTCGTCGATCAACGCCGGTTCAAAGACGTCCTCTCGCACGTCCCAGTTGACGTTGCAAGAGCCTCCGTCCTGGAATGCCTGACAGTCAATCCATACCTGCGGCGTTCGGCTTACGCCGGAGACAAGGTTGTAGGCCGGACCATTGTTGTGCGGTGTGTCTGCACCCAACGCGCTGGTGAATACTACCGGGATTACCGCGGGCTGCCCGGTAGTGCGGGCTATATCGCGCAACACGTCAACCCCGGAATACGCAGCGTGTGATAGCTCTTCGGATAGCTGCTCCTGGGTTGCGTGCACGCGCTCACTAAAGGTTCCAGTGTGCGGATGGCAAGCATGTAGGGTCATCTCGGTAAAGTCTCCGATAGTACGGTTGATTCCGGCAATGGCAGAATCTCGGTTCATCGAAGTGACATTGACGCAAAAGTCACTTGTGGAGGACCAACGGCGCAGTACATCGGCGTAGGCGGTAAGTAGCGTCGCCGAAGGAGTGACGCCGTGAGTGCTTGCTGCGTCGGTGAGCTTTGACCATGCTGCTGGCGAGCATCGCCAGGTACGCCGGGTGAAACGCACCGGCATTTCGGATGTGCGATCGGCTGAGGTCAGCGTCGGCAGTAAGGGTTTGCCGGACAACGAGGGGATGATCTCGGACCAGTACTTTTTTGCATTGGTGCGTGCAGCGAAGCCAGCGGCACTCTGGCTGTGGTGGTTACGGGAGGTGATTATATCCCGAAACGTGGTGTCCTCTAGTTCCGGTAGAACGTTACCTGCGTAGAGAGTTAGAAGTTCCTCGACCATCACCCTCACGCTTACAAAGTCGGCGATGATCATGTCCACCGAAAACTGTAGGATGCTGCATTCGTCAAATTGCAAAAGCTGGAATTCGTGCAGTGGCCAGGTGCCCAACGGGTAGCTACGGTTTTCCAATTTTGCGCGGTGACGAAGATACTCGGCGTCCGGGACATCTGGGTTGTGGCCCGCGAGGTCTACAGCTTGTAGCACCGGCAAACTGCGAGATTTAACCACCTGCAGCGAATCCGGTGGAACGACCACTGCAGAGAGCATGTCATGGCGCTGGATGAGTTCGTGCCAGGCCTGTTCAAGGCGGCTGCGATCAAGGCGTTCCGTTCGTATTTCGGCGTAGCTGTGGCACCCGGTGCCACCCAGATCATAGCCTTCGTTCTGACCGGTTGCGTATGCGCGCTGAATATCGGTCATGGGGAAGGGGGCGAACCGTGCTTGCTCATCATGCGGAACGGCCTCCCGCTCACGCAACCATGCCAAAACCTTTTCCTTATTTGACCTTAAGGCCGCGAGGTCTTCCTCGCGCAAGGAACCCTTGGGTGAACGGTAGTTGAGTCGATCGCCGTTCACCCATAGCGCTATACCGCGGGATTCAAGGTCGTTAATCAGCGCTGTGACATCCATGTTATCTCTCCTGTGTTCCGGTGGTTGGGGTTGTTTCGCTCAATGGGGGAGGTATGAGACTCCCCCAGCGGCCACATCAGACTCTCGAGACTGAGTGGTTCGGCATGCATAGCTGCTTGGACGGTACATGTGGGACCCAGTAATTGTCCGGTGCGCGCCCAGACTGCGCACAATGCCAGGAGGTATTCGGCTTCTTGCGCTTCGTTCTTGGAGCACGCCAACTTGTCATATACTTCGTTTAGAAACTCCGCAATGCCTGCAGGCCAGGTATGGTCGTAGAGGGCGACACGGGTAACGCACGGCTCGATAAGGAGATTCTCATGCAACTGTAGAGTGCTCAAACGATCATCGGCAGCAGTGCTTAGCAAGCCAGCTTGATCTCGTGGGATTGGGGTGTTTGGGTGCCAGATGATGGTTCCGTCAGTCTCGGTGAGCACCAGATTTCCGGCGTGCGTGAAAACAGTTATTCGATGCCCCACGTGAGCGAAATCGTCTGGCTTTTCTGGGTCGTTGTGATTAACCACGCGCAAGCAGAGCGGGGTTTTGCGTATCGAACCGGTGAGCGTAGTGAATATTCCGGTAACTTGGGTGTCGTCATCAAAGCTCCATGGGGTAAAACCGCCGGTAATCCTTCCGATGATATCGAGCGTTGAGAATAGAAAATGAATGCTACATTCGGCGTCTATGTGGATGATTTTGAACTGCCTGGTTAGTGTTGTTGCGATTTCCAAGTACCGGGATATGGTTGGATTCCAGCGGTAGAAGGTGTTGAGCTTGAACTGCACGTTATTTTTCGCTGCCATCCGGTAGCAATCTACAGAGTCTTTCTTGTGGATCGGGTGCTCCATCACTACATGCTTGCCACGGCTTAAAAACTCTAGGGCGAGCTGCGTGCCGGAACCGCCAACGACGCTAGATCTGACCACCACACAGGCAAGATCAAAAGCGGGGAGATCTTCGATCTTGGTACACAGAGGTACGCCTAGCTGCTCTGCCAGCCGGCGCGACTGTTCGCTGCCCTGAGATAGGATTGCTACCAGCGAAAATTTATCCGCAAGCTTTTTTATCCCGTTGATGTATATACGGCCAAATGTTGTGCCGCATACGACGACGCGTACAGTGTTCATGCGACGGGCCTTTCTAGGTTCTGAGCCGAAATACCGGGGTTTTTAAATGAAGCCTGCATCGTCGTCATCACTCCATTGAGGTGCGTCGGTAGTTGCTGTAGGGCCGACGATTTTAATGTCGACGTTGTAAGAGGCCAGTGACGAGAGGACAGTTTGAGGGGCCGGCAGCTCATAGCCCCATTTCGGCCCGGTTAGTAGTTCGTCGCGGATAACGCTTTTTGTCGCTTCCGCAACAAAAAGAGCGGTGATGAAGGTGGAGTCCGGTGCGTGGACACTGCCTGAGACGCGAACAGGGCGGCCCCGTAGGGTGCCGTGGACAGTGGCTTGGATGGCAAACCAGTGGTTCTTTCCGGCATCGAGTTTGGTCTTCGCTGCAGCTATGTCTGCGCACAAATTCATGAGCGTGGTTGGGTCTGATATGTCGGTTTGTGAGAGCGCACGTAAAAGTAACTGCTGGGTGTCCCGGTCCGGTATGGCCGTGACCCCTATGAGGCGCGGAATAGAGAAATCTTGGGCCACCTTGCGTAGCTCGTTGGTGACGAACGGGCTTGCTATGAGTCCGTCATCGCTTGGGAAAGGTTCCAGATCTTCAGCGTGGATGCTCCCAGGTTGGTAAGCCACGAGGTCGCCGTCGACAATCATCTTCCCAGGATGTCCGTAGGAGTTGTGGGTACTTAGCACCACATCGACCAGACCCGACAGCCCGCCCCGGTCGCGTCCACCAGTGCAGAGAGTTACCGATTGACAGTCGTCGATTAGGCCCGCCAGGTGGCGTAGTAATAGACCGCTGAGACCGGGGGTAGCGCCGGCGTTGACCACGCACGGACGGTTGGTGGGATAGTTGTCGAATGAGTTGGCTCCGAACGGGTCTATATAGCCCGCTGAGTCTGGTAGTGCCGACGCTACTGAGGTCTTGAGAAGACATGACGGTCCGGCGCAGTTGACGACGACATCAAGGTCACGGGAAAATTTGTTGACAGATTCCTCGTCGTGAGCGTCAACGATAGCGGTGCGCTCATCTGATGTGTGGTGAGACCGATTCCCGCAGTTCACCATATGTCCGCTAGCGCGCAACAGTGCGGCTACTTGGCGGCCTACTTCGCCATGCGAACCGAGAACCCCCACTCTTGCCGTCTCTCCTGTGCGAACCACTCAATGTCCTTTTCTTAGCGAGCACATAACGCCAGATAGCGCCTGTTTAGGTTAGGCTACCCTGCGCGGCAATGAGTTGCAATAGATAGAGGGTAAAACGGCTCTTCCCAATCTAGAGTGCGTAGCAACATAGCTACCTGGCTGGGGGTAGGGGTCGTTGGGCCGGGTCAAAAGGATAGGCAGGGGGTGTTTTGGTGGTGTCGTGGCATAGCAAGAGGCCCTAGACGGTGCAGGACCTGACCCCCATTTGGTGGACACCTGATATCCAGCCTAGTCGGGCTGGCAAGATTGGCAATCTACCACCATGTCCAGGTACTCCGAACAGTTCAAACGCGATGCCGTAGCCCTCTATGAGAACAATGAGGACCTCTCGTTGAATTCAGCATCAGCAGAGCTCGGCATCAATCGAGCCTCGCTACATTTATGGGTCAAAAAGTACGGCACCGGCAAACGTGTCCGCATAAAAGCCGTGCACGATCAATCCCAGGCGACGACTGATTCTGAGCAAATCCGCCAGTGAGACAAAAGAGAACGCGATATTCTGCGTAAGGCTGCTAAATATTTTGCTTCAAGCAGACTCACGGGAGTTCTGCTGCCAGTGTGTCTATGACCACCGAATAGAGTACTCGGCTCACGCGGATGTGCCACGTTGTAAAGCTCAATCGTTCCTCGTTCTATACACGGGTCAGCACCCGTAAAACTGCAGGTTAAAAATGTATTCTGAGGCCGTTATTGGCGCAAGGATTGTTGCGACCGGCTATTTGGTAGCAGTGTTGTGCTTGGGCCTGACTCCTGAGGTATCCACTTTCCGGGGTCAGGCCCATAAACGTCATCGTTGCGACGAACTCAAGAATTTAGCGAGCTTTTGTATGCTGCCCCGGTAGAAAGGCGCGGAGAAGCTGGTCTGGATCTTTCGAGGCTATGAGCCAGTATGGGGTGTCATCTTCAGGATCATTGAGAACCATCATGGCGTGCTCATCAATCCAGGCATGCGAGACCAAGAACGCGGCCGGATCGAATTGCGGGCCCAGTGCGTTATGGCGCGCAGACTTTGGAACGGTAATCGAACGAGAGACAACCTCATTGGGTAGCTGTGCGTCTTTGACGAGCAGCCACCGCGTGCCATCTTCATCTTGTTCTACTTGCACAACGGTCCCAGACCACGTGATGAGCACCCAGATAGCGATGGCTCCGAGCAGGACCGCGGGAATGATGGTCCACCACACAGAGCGGTTGAGTCCGGCCGTAGCTGAGGTTAAAGCCACAACGATTGCTGCAAAAATCCAGAAGTACCACGGCACCCATTGGCGTTCGCGATACAACACTTTCGGGTCAGCGGGTTGAGGAGCAGAAATATCAGACACGTCTAGGCAGTCTAGTCCACTCCAGGCGCAGAATGAACCGGCTGGGGCAGGTAGGATTGGCTAAGTGACTGATTCGAATTCGCTACCGCAGGAACTAACGCCAGTTGGAGACGTCAAAATTAAGCGCCTCGATAAAGGACTGCCGATGCCATTTCGGGCCCATCGGGGTGACGCCGGCGCCGATCTTTATGCTGCCGAGGCGCTTACCCTCCAACCTGGCGAACGCGCCCTCGTTGGCACCGGTATAGCCATGGCCTTGCCGCTGGGCACCGTGGGCTTAATCCATCCGAGGTCTGGCCTAGCAGCTAAACACGGGCTGTCCATTGTCAATACGCCGGGTACCGTGGATGCTGACTACCGCGGGGAGATCAAGGTGTGCCTGATCAACCACGATTCCCACACCCCGATCGAGATCGAGCGCGGCATGCGCATCGCTCAACTCGTGGTACAGCGTGTAGAACTAATGGATTTTAGCGAAGTAGAAGACTTGGATGAGACCGACCGCGGTACCGGCGGCTACGGATCAACCGGGGTATAGGAAGGATTACAAAATGGGTATTTGGCCATTTGGCAAAAAGAAAAACGATGACAACCGGAAGGAAGAGCCGGAGGCCTCACGGCAGTCGCAGCCGCAAGAGCCTGCCGCTGATTCCGCAGGATCGGCTTCGGCTGAATCGAATTCCTTTGCATCCGTAAAAGATACGGCTGCCGATGCCGCCGCAGCTTCGGGACAGGTGCCAACGGAGTTTGCCCACGACGCCGTAAATGGCGAAACCGGCCCCTTCGATGGCGATTCCGTCAATATCGAAGACTTTGACTTTTCTGATTCTTCCATCGGCATCCTTGACCTTGGCTCGATGCGCATTCCGCTGCCCAAGGATTCCCAGGTCCAGGTAGAAATGGGCGAACAAGGCCCGAAGATGCTGCACATTGTCACCAAGGCGGGCCGTATTACTCCCGTTGCCTTCGCAGCTCCACGCAAGCCTGGCCAGTGGGCTGAATCCGTGGAAGAAATCAAGGAAGGCATGAGCCGCGATGGGCTATCCGTCACCACGGAGCAAGGCCCCTGGGGTTTGGAAATCGTTGGCAAAAATGACAACGGTCAGCTCCGCGTCATTGGTGCCGAAGGCCCGCGGTGGATGCTGCGCTTGACTCTTGCAGCACCGACCGGCCTTGAAGAAGATTTGGCACAGATTGCGCGCGATGTACTATCGCGCACCTTTGTCTACCGCGGTGAAGATCCCATTTTGGCGGGCAATGCACTGCCGGTCATCATGCCCAAGCAGCTGGTGGAGCAGGTCAAACAAGCCATGGAAAAGCGCCAGCAGGACCAATCAGGCGCAAATTCCCAGGGGCAGGCGGCCCAAGGTCACCCAGAAAACGGAGTAGGCGGCCCCGATCCCGCAGCTGAGGCGGAAGCCGAACAGCAACTGCGCGATTTGGGCGCGCAGCCACACGAGGGGGAGAATGAATCTCCTACACATGACAAAGACAAGGGGTCTAACCCCGATACCGATAAGTAAGTAAAGCAGAACGCTACGTGAGTAACTCTTTGCCGGAGCCGCAGGCTCCACAGCTAGGCGACGACCAGGACCGCGATACTGAGCCAACTCTGTTGGAACAAATGGGAGGCCTTCCCGGACTGGTTGCGGCCACCTTGCCCATCGTCGTCCTTATTCCAGTTAATAGCCTTTACGGCCTAACCCCGGCGCTCATCTCCGCGCTGGGTGTGGCGGTAGTGATCGCCATATGGCGCATCGTTCGCAAACAGACCATTCAGCCGGCCATCTCTGGCCTTATCGGGGTGGCCATTTGCGCCGCCATCGCCTGGTTTACCGGCGATGCCAAAGGCTACTTCCTATACGGCATTTGGATGTCACTGGCCCTGTTTATCGCCGCGTCGCTATCAATTCTCTTCCGGTGGCCGGCCGTTGGCGTTATCTGGAAGGGCTTGAACGGCGATGATATGGCCTGGCAGAAGGTAAAGCTTGCGCGCAGGGCCTATTCCATTGCCACCGCCGGGTGGGCCGTTATCTTCTTAGCGCGGTTTATTATCCAGCGCGCGATTTATGATGCCGGGGAGACGACCGCCTTGGGCATTACCAGGATCGTCATGGGCTGGCCCTTGACGCTATTGGTGACCGCATTGACCGTGTGGATGGTGCGCCGCGCAGATGCCGCGGTAGAAGCGGCAGAAAATGCCGGGCTTGCCACAAGTTCAGATCGCAGTACACAAGAGTTCGAGGCAGAAAATGAATGAGTCCGCTCTATCTCGCGGAGACACCCTGGAGGTCACCATTGACCGCATGGCCCATGGTGGACTCGGCATAGGCCACGCTCCAGACGGGCGCGTCGTCTTTGTCCCTCGGGCTTTTCCGGGGGACACGGTTCGCGCAACCGCCGGTAAGGTGAAAAAGTCCTTTATCAAGGGCGAACTCGATAGCATCGTCACCGCAGGGGCTCTGCGCGTACCCAGTAGTTGCCCCGCCGCGGAGCTTGGTGCTGGGTGCTGCGATTTTGCAGAGTTGGATCCCGCAGCGGAACTAGACATAAAGATGGACGTTCTCCGCGAACAGCTGCGCCGTAGCGGCATAGAAGGGCTCGAGTCCCTCACTATTGAACAACACGACCTGCCGCCGGTACGGGGCTGGCGGACGAGGGTCAGGTTGGGCGTCGACAAGCAAGGCCGCGCCGGATTGCGGAAGTACCGCTCGAATGAGCTGGTGACTTCTGTCGGTTGTACCCAACTAGCAGATGGCTTGATTGATGGTTTGGTAGGCGACGGCGCGCGGCGTTTTACCCCGGGGGCCGAAATCGTCGCGGTTCTCGATGGCGCGGGTAACCGGCATGTGGTGGAAACGCGCAAGGCACCGCGGGGCAGGCGCGTGGAGACCATTCGCGAGGTCATCGAGGGCTCTGGCACCGTGGTCGAATACGTCAATGGCCGCGAGTTTTCCTTCCCTGCCACGGCCTTTTGGCAAGCGCATGTTGCGGCGCCGGAGATTTATAGCGCTATGGCGGGGCAGTGGCTGGCCGGCCGGAATTACCAGCAGAAGATTGCCTGGGATTTGTACGGCGGCGTCGGTTTATTCGCGCCCGCGCTATCAGAAGCCACCGGCGGAAAAGTCATTTCCGTGGACTATTCGCCCGCGGCAACGGCGACTACGCAGCCGGGGTTGCGTGATATCGATATTGCAGTCAAATCCGCGAAGGTAGAACAGGTTGCTGCGCAATTGCCCCAACCTGGTGCCGTGGTGCTCGATCCGCCGCGAACCGGGGCGGGCGAGCAGGTTATCCGCGCCGTGGCGGAGGCAAAGCCGCAGGCCGTGGTTCATGTGGGCTGCGATCCCGCAACCTTTGCCCGCGATCTATCCCTGTGGCACAGCGCTGGGTACAAGCCTGAGAAAATGGCGCTAATCAATGCCTTTCCTGGCACCCATCACTTTGAGGTTATCGCTCTTATTACCCCAGATAAGGAAGCAGATAAGCCGGCGCAGAGTTCCGTTTAACGCGAAAATACCTCGCCTGAAGTAATGAGCCGATATAAAAGAAAATACGGACCACGGGTACGGTGGATAGGAAGAACTAAGCACAGAAGGAGTTGAAGGCCGCTCCATGACTATCTTGGATACCATAAACTCGCCGCAAGACCTGAAGGCACTGCCTGCAGAAAAGTTGGAGGAACTTGCGGCGGATATTCGCCAGCGCCTCATCGATAAGGTATCGGTGACTGGTGGGCACTTGGGGCCCAATTTGGGCGTGGTGGAATTGACCATTGCGCTGCACCGGGTCTTTGATTCCCCGCGCGAGCCCATCATCTTCGATACCTCCCACCAGTCTTATGTGCACAAAATGTTGACTGGCCGCACGGCCCAATTCGATACCCTGCGCCAAAAGGGTGGCCTGTCCGGTTATACGGACCGCGGTGAGTCCGAGCACGACTGGACGGAATCCTCGCATGCTTCCGCCTCGCTATCGACGGTGGATGGACTGTCTAAGGCTTTCAAGATTCGCGGGGAAGGCCACCGCAACGTCATCGGCATCGTCGGCGATGGCGCGCTTACCGGCGGCATGTGCTGGGAAGCGCTCAATAATATCTCTGAAGATAAAAAGCGCAATGCGGTCATCGTGGTCAATGACAACGGTCGCAGCTATTCGCCCACGATCGGCGGCATTTCTGAAAACCTGGGGCGCATTCGTTCCCAGCATGGCTACGACGAGCTCATGGAGCAGGGCAAGCGCCGCTTGAAATCCATGGGGTGGGTAGGCGAGCGCGCCTTTGATGCGCTCCATGCCATGAAAGAAGGCGTCAAGTCCACGGTCTTGCCCACGGAGATTTTCCCTGAGCTGGGCATTAAATATATTGGCCCCATCTACGGCCATGACATCGATGGTTTGGTGCATGCGCTTTCCTATGCCCGCGATTATGAGGGCCCCATTATCGTGCATGTGGTCACGGAAAAGGGCCACGGGTTTGCGCCTGCGGTCAATGAGCCGAAGGATCAGATGCACTCGACGGGCGCTATCGATCCGGTAACCGGCGTAGCGAAGGGCACCAAGCAGCCGGGGTGGACGGCCGCATTTTCTGAAGAATTGGTCGCGGCGGCGGAAAAGCGCGATGACATCGTTGCAATCACCGCAGCCATGGCGGGTCCTACAGGGCTGGCTCCCTTCCAGGAGCGTTTCCCAGAGCGGTTCTTTGATGTGGGCATCGCCGAGCAGCACGCGATGGCCTCTGCCTCTGGTTTGGCTTTGGGCGGCATGCACCCCGTGGTGGCTGTGTATTCCACGTTCCTGAATAGGGCTGTGGATCAGGTGATCATGGATATTGCCTTGCTCAAGCTGCCGGTGACCATCGTGCTGGACCGTGCGGGCGTGACGGGATCTGATGGCGCCTCCCACAACGGAATTTGGGATATGTCCTTAATGAGCATTGTCCCTGGCATGCACATCGCTGCCCCGCGCGATGGTGCGCGCCTGCGCGAGCTCTTTCACGAATCTCTGGACATTGATTCTGGGCCTTCAGTCGTCCGGTTCCCCAAGGGAAACTTGCTGCCCGATATGGAAGCCGTGGATACGCTTGCCGATGGCGTCGATATCCTCTACTACGGCGAGGCCGATGCCGGTGAGGATACCCCCGAGGTTCTCATCGTTTCTATCGGTGCGATGTCTGCACGGAGCATTAAGGCCGCGCAAGAGCTGGAGAAGCAGGGGCTCAACGTCACGGTCATTGACCCGCGATGGGTCGCGCCAGTGGCAAGCTCCGTCATCGCTATGGCGGCAGATCACGATCTGGTGGTGACGGTAGAAGACGGCCTCATTCGCGGCGGCATCGGGTCCATGATTGCTGAGGCTCTCGGAGCCGCAGAGGTGGATACCCCGGTGCGGCGCCTTGGCGTTCCTGGCTACTTCCCCAAGCACGGTTCCCGCGGCGAGGTTTTGGAAGAGTTTGGCCTAAGCCCAGGGCTCATTGCTGCATCGATTACCGAGTGGGTAGACAACCTCACCGATTAGTGCGGCTGGGAAAATAGGCTCGCGATCAATGCCGGGGCAACGAGGTTGACCTGCCATGACCGCGCGCCTTCGCTTTCTAGGAAGGCGGGCACGTCTTCAGGCTGGCTGATGGTGCCGCTCCCACCAATCGCCGCCCACACGGCAGCGCGGAGGGTAGCGGGTCGCAGTAGCAGCTCCGATGGTAGCCCGAGCTCTTCGGCGATGTCCCCAACGGCGGCGCGGATTTGCTGATACTCCTCCCACAGTTCTGGATACTCCCTGGACCACACCGATTTGGAGGGAACGGTTCTTTCCTCACGGAGCGCACCCGGGCGCCCCCGCGGTGGAATATTCTGGGACTGCTGCACCGCCCGCAACCAGCGCTGCGCGGCGCCTTTGCGCCGGCGCGGAAATCCCCTGATGTGGGTGAGCTGCGGCTGCGTGCTGGGCAGGATCCGGGCAATCTCTACCAGGACCTTATTGGGCAGTACCCGCCCAGGCGCGGTATCGGTTCGCCGGCTAATATCATCGCGCAGGTTCCACAGTGATTGCGCCGCGGCGCGCTGCTTCCCATTCTTTAAGCTCGATACTCCCTTGATATCGCGCCAGGAGCCCGGCTGTGGGGAGGTGTCATGTGCATGCTTGGCGACGATTGCCGCGCACTCCTCCAGCATCCACTCCAGCTTTTCTTGTTCGGCCAAGATATCGCGCAGCGTCGTAGCTAGTTCCAGCAGGAGCTCGACATCGAGTGCGGCATAAGCGCGCATTTCTTCACTCAACTGCGGGATGGACCAGTCATCGTCGCCGTGGCCCTTTTCTAACTGGACATCGAAAAGCTCCGCGATAATGGCGCCCAAATTGGTGCGGTGAAAGCCAGCAAACCGGGCGGCCAATTCCGTATCGAAAAGGGCGCCGGGGAAAAGCCCGAGCCACCCAAGAGAGGGGAGATCCGAGGGGGCGGCGTGAATGATCCAGTGCTGACCATTGAGCACCGGGGCCAGCACCTGGGTTAACTCCGCGCGGTGGCCTTCTGGAGCAAAAAGCATCGTCCCGGCGCCGTTACGGCGAATCTGGATGAGAAAGGCGCGGTCATCGTACCGGTAACCTGAGGCGCGTTCGGTATCGATGGCAAAGGCCCCGGTGCCCGCCTGCAATCGCGCGGCCGCCTCGGCAAATTCCGCCGGGGTGGATAAGACCTTCGGAATACCCTCCTTCGGACGCTTCCGAAATTCCACCATCTTAGCGGCCGAGCTCAGTAACGCCTTCAGGCGGCAGGCCCGCGACGTTGGCTAAGACTTGTGCAAAGGCCTGCACGTGCGGTGCTAAATCTAGTCCCTCCGCGGTCCACGATGCGCGCATTTCAATCTGATAAGCGCGCGGGGGACCGCCGATCTCTCCGAAGCGGACCGAAGCGGTGGAGGTGACGGTGCCGCCGAGGTTGGTAAGCTCCGCGCCCTCTTTTTCTAAGCCTTCATTGAGCCACTGCCAGGCGACGTCCGGCAGCAACGGATCTCCTGCTACCGAATCATCCATATCGGCCTGGATATACGCCACTAGGCGCATCGCGCCCTCCCAGGCCTCTTCCGCGCCTGGGTCATGGAGGAGGATGAGGCGCCCGAAGGCATCGCCATCTGAATCGGTGGCGATAATATCGGGCTCCTCTTCCGTGCCCACCTCAAGGCCAATGGCGTGGCTAAAGGGGGCTAGCCGCTGCGGTGGGCGAATGGACCCGAGGCTAATCTCAGGGCGAAGAGCGGCCGCGTGCATGGACTCTACCGCCTGAGTAAATGCCGGCGGCGTCGTCGGCTCTTGTGCCTCGTCGTTGCGGCGTAGGGAGGTAAAGGCTGCACCATCTCCGGAGTTGCCTCCGGCATTCTTACCGGCGCTGGGCGTGGTCGATTCGGAATTACTCACCTTGATAAAGCTATAGTTTCACCACCTTGAGCTGGCGGAGGCGCGCCGATAGTGGGAGGCACACAGGGGAGAGGGATGACAATCGGTGTAACTCCAACTTATGATGGATATGTCCGAATATTCGAATAAGCTTCTGCAAAGGAGAAGGCAATGGCGAAGCTCGATTTCAAGGAACTCAACGAAGTACAGCAGTACTCCCAACACGCCGTTTTTAAGGTGATTCCAGGCGGTCTGGGCACCGAGCGCGAGGAGATTATCTCCCAAGCCCAAGAATTCTTTGCGGAGCTAGAAAAGGACAATAAGGTCACCGTTCGCGGCGTCTACGATCTGACCGCGATGCGCGATTCTGCAGACTTCATGATCTGGTGGCACGCTGAGGAATTTTCCGATATCCAAAAAGCCTTCGGCGATTTCCGCCGGGAGACCACCTTGGGCCAGGTAAGCGAGGTGACCTGGATTGGAAACGCCTTGCACCGGCCGGCCGAGTTCAATAAATCCCACTTGCCTTCCTTCATCATGGGGGAAGAGCCCAAGGAGTGGATTGCCGTCTATCCATTCGTGCGTTCGTATGACTGGTACACGATGGACGAACAAAAGCGCCGCCGCATTTTGATGGAACACGGCATGCAGGCACGCGACTACCCCGACGTGCGCGCCAATACTGTGCCGGCATTCGCGCTTGGGGATTATGAGTGGGTGCTAGCCTTTGAGGCCGACGAGCTGCACCGCATCGTGGACCTGATGTATAAGATGCGCTATACCGAAGCCCGCCACCACGTCCGCGAGGAAATTCCTTTCCACACCGGACGCCGCGTGAAGGACATCGCAGAACTCATTAAGGTTTTGCCTTAAGATGTGAAACAAAAACAGCGCTGGGAGCACCCTTTACTGGAGCGAGCTCCCAGCGCTGTCATTTGATCTCACTGCGCGTGGTAGTGAAATCCTAGTTTTCCTCGATGGGCTTTTCTTCCAGGTTCAAGGAAATAGAGTTGATGCAGTAGCGCAGGTCAGTCGGGGTATCGTAGCCTTCGCCTTCAAAAACGTGGCCCAAGTGGGACTCGCAGTTGGCGCATAGTACCTCGATGCGGCGCATGCCCAAGGAGTTATCTTCCCGTTCGATGATCTTGTCACCGGCTAGCGGGGAGAAGAAGGAAGGCCAACCACAGTGGGAATCGAACTTCTCGGTGGAACGGAATAGCTCCTCGCCGCAGGCCTTGCAGGAGTAGACACCTTCTGTGGTGGTATCGGTGTATTTGCCCACGTGCGGAGGCTCCGTACCAGCTTCGCGCAATACGTAATATTCTTCGGGGCTAAGGCGCTTTTGCCAGTCGGCATCAGCAATGAGCTTAAAATCAGTCATGACTTTAAGTTTAATCCTTTATTTGCGTTGCACGCCACCATCCGGCAACGCAGGCGAAGATGATGACGATGAGCAGGCTCCATCCCACGGTGCCGGAGAAGAAGTTCATCCACCGCCCAGCATCCGGGTGCGCGTGCGATGTCCATGACACAGGCGCCAAGAACAGGAACGCGGCCACCCATGCGCCCACTGAGTGAAAGACCGAGCGCGGCAGGACTACGGTGAATATCAGCGGGAATAGCCACATTGAATAATATTGCTGTCCTAGCGAGGACAAGAAGAAGATCCCCACCATAATCGCGCCACTCGTCGTCAGCGCCCAAAACACCGGTTCGGATTGTCGCCACCGCAATAGCCCAAGCACTGCGCAGCCGATCAAGGCAGCGAAGATTACCCACACCACCCAGTAGAGGACTGGTCCAAATTCCACATAGGCGCGTAATCCCGCCCAGGAGGAATTGGCATAATCGCGGGTCGTGGACAGATAGGGCACAAGCTTGTCCAGGTAACCGCTTGCACCGGGCACCAGGGGCCACGCGAGGAGGTTAAGCACCACTGGAATCCCCAGCCCCGCGAGGAGGTTGCGCCACTGCAGCTTGACTAGGGGCAAGAAGAGGAGGGGTGCGAATTGGGGCTTAATCAAAATGGCTAGCCCAATGGCTATGCCGGAAACCCACGCGAGCTGCGGGGTGCGCTCAGCCTCTAAGAAAGCCCACAGGAAAAGCACCATGCAGAATAAGAGCACACCGTTGATATTGGTAAACGCCAAAGTATTGGTGACAGATTCCGTGGCGAAGGCTAAAGCGATAGAGACCGGAAACACCGGCGAGGTGAGCTTTCTTCCCACCACGTGGGTCAGCAGTGCTAATGCGGCAATGATGGCAAGGGCATTGACCACGATGAAAAGCCCGCGCGCTGGGCCAAAATCGAGCCACGCTAAAGGCGATAGGAATAGCGTTGCACCCGGGGTGTAGAGATACAACGGATCCACATGGTTATAGGCCTGCTCATACACCGGAATACCGTCGACCATGCGCCTTAGCGCGCTATAGACCGTGGTGAAATCATCAGTCAGCGTCCCATTGCGCGCGACGATGAAAACGCGCTGAATGACGAGGAGAACGGCAATAGGCCATGCGGCGGCGTTTATTCGAGCAGACACGACCTTTTAGTCTACGGGTTCAGACGCGCGCGAGTATCGCAGAAACACCGTGCTATCAGTATCTGCGGCAATATTTTCTAGGTGCATTCGGCGGTGGGAGTGCGTGCCATGAAAGGTAGCCACGGGCTTTTCCACGCCGGTGGACAGGTGGGGATCCAAGGTGAGATACATCTGGTCGATGGCATCGATATGCACCAGCTGGCCGAGCATTCCTGGCCCACCCTCGCAGAGGATGCGCTGAAATCCACGCTCCCGCAATATGCGGAGGTAGTCCTGCATGGTGCCTTCACCTGCATCGATTACCTCTGCGCCTGCCGCCTCAAGAGGACCTTTCCTCGCGGACACCTCCGGGTTCTGCAGCGCCGCGTGGGGGACAAGGAAGAGCGGGGCGGTGGTGAAGTGGGTTAAGAATTTCGAGTCCGGCTCAAACTTCAAGCTTTGCGTGGGTACGGCAATGGGAGCGGGAGGCGAATCGGGAGAGTGTTGCTCTACTCCCGAATAATCTTCTGACCTGACCGTTTGCCCACCCACAAAAACAACGTCCGCCCAGCTGCGCAGGGCCTGGAAAAGCTTTCCATCGGTGTCATTGCCCATGGCCTCAGAGAGGTTGTTGATGGTGGCAGACCCGGTGAGGGTAGAAACCATATTGGCCCGGAGGGCGGGTAGGTGAGTGGGCTCGGGCCCTAAAAGCGAAGCTATGTCCATGTTCTGCCAGTGTAATGGTTGTGCGAGCCTGAAGGGCCCCCGTTAACTACACCAGCCGAATGAGCACAACACCGGTTAAGAGCAGGGCAATGCCAAGGACCTGGCGGGACTTAATGGGGGCGCCGCTTACGCGGTCAATGATGAGCGAGCCCAGCATCGAGCCAAGCAGGCCGGCGACGACGGTGAGGCCAGTACCAATCTGCGGAACGAGGGCGGCGTTGCCGAAGATGAAAAGCGCGCCCAATACACCGCCTATCCACATCCACCACGGGTTAGGTTTTCCTTCCGGGCGCTCGATGCGGGGGCGCCAGCGCAACACGATATTGACGATGACCAGGGCGGTAACGCCGACGGCGAAAGATACCAGCGCAGCACTGACTGGGGAGCCCGTGACTTGGCCCAGATGTCCGTTGATAGCGGATTGGCTAGCGGTAAAACAGCCAAAGATAAACCCGGCGAGCCGCCAGAGCCACAGGGCGGTCGCGGAATCCTCACTACTTGTTGCAGCGCTCGGGGTAGCTACCACCGCAATCACGCCGATAAGCACGATAATGGCACCGATGGCACGCACTGCTGTGAGAGAAGATTGAGGGGACTCGAAGAGCCCGAAGTGGTCAACAATGAGACCCATGATGACTTGCCCGGCAATGGGTAAGACCACAGTCTGTACCGCGCCTAGGTGCGGATAGAGAAGAATATTTCCGGTCAAAGCGACAACGCCCAGCAAACCGCCGAACCAAATCCAGAGTGGCTCGTTAAAAGCCTGGGCAATGCCGTAGTTACCGCCGGTAACGGCGGTGGCCACGATGAGCAGGGTTACCGTTCCTACGGCGAAGGAAATCATCGAGGAGGAAAACGGGGTACCGGTGGAGGCGCGAAGGCGAGTATTAACCAGCGTTTGTATCGGTAAAACCAGACCAGCAAGAATTCCCAAAAGTATCCACAACACGGGTGGACACTTTACTCAGATAAGCCAAAAAGCCTACTTGAATGGGAAAAGCCCATCTAAGCAAACGAAATTAAGCTTAGGTGGGCGGTGGTGGTCCTAACTGGGATTGAACCAGTGACCTTTCCGGTGTGAACGGAACGCTCTCCCACTGAGCTATAGGACCTTGCGGGGGATAAATCTACACCCGGTGCATTCCATTTTCCTAATTGGCTGGATGGAGGGCGCGGAAGGTGGGGTTAAAACGGATATGTCTGGGAAGGTGAGCGCGCGGGTTAAATGACAACCCTGCAATTCACACCGTCGATAAGTGAGTGATTTACGCCGCGCAATAGGTGTGCTGGGCTGGGGATTTGGAAACTAGCAGGGAGCACGATAATGTTTGTTCACGCACCGCAAAGCATTAAGCACTGCGGCGCGATGCGGATGTAGCGCAGTTGGTAGCGCATCACCTTGCCAAGGTGAGGGTCGCGAGTTCGAGTCTCGTCATCCGCTCCACGCTTTTCTAGAGGGTATTATGCCACCAAGGAAAGTGGAACTAAATGAATAGCGCGCGATTAGCTCAGTGGGAGAGCGCTTCCCTGACACGGAAGAGGTCACTGGTTCAATCCCAGTATCGCGCACAAGGACTTTGTCCTAGAAACTGGGCCTGGTTTCGCATGCGGATGTAGCGCAGTTGGTAGCGCATCACCTTGCCAAGGTGAGGGTCGCGAGTTCGAGTCTCGTCATCCGCTCCAACACTGTATTGTGTGAGGCGGTATCGCCACGGTGGAATGGCCGAGTGGTGAGGCAACGGTCTGCAAAACCGTGCACACGGGTTCGATTCCCGTTTCCACCTCAACGTCTTAATGCCTTCGGGCATTAGGCGCGATTAGCTCAGTGGGAGAGCGCTTCCCTGACACGGAAGAGGTCACTGGTTCAATCCCAGTATCGCGCACAAGGGTCACCTTGTGGCCCTTGGTGAATCTTTTGATTTACCTGCGGATGTAGCGCAGTTGGTAGCGCATCACCTTGCCAAGGTGAGGGTCGCGAGTTCGAGTCTCGTCATCCGCTCCATTCAAGCCGCCTTGTTAGCAAGGCGGCTTTTTGCATGCGGTAATCTCAAAGCTTCTGTAGTGATGGAGATCGCAGACTTTTTCGCTTTGGTGCGGAACTATGGGGATATGGTTCCCGACTATTGATAGAGACACCCTGATGACCACGATTGTCACCAAGGCATTCGGTGGGATTAGGATGTCTTTGCATGCACACGCAAAATTCAGAACTGAAGGAGCTGAAAATGAGCCATCGCGTACCTTGGTTGCGCCGCACGGCAGTGGCAGTGGGAGCTACCGCGCTTATCGCGGGCGGATCCGCCCCCGTAGCACTGGCGCACGATTCCGTCGTGGGCGGAACCGTAAAGGAGGGCGACCAGCTCGAGGAGTTTCCTGAGGAAATTACCCTGGAGTTCTCCGGCATCCCTAAAGACCAGTTCAACACCTTTGCGGTAACCAATAAGGACACTGGGGAACAGATCTTTAGCCAGGAGCCGGAGCTCGATGAACGCGATCTGACGATCACGACTCCAGATGATGTCGATCCCGGCCCAGGTAACTACCAGGTGGGCTACAACATCACCTCCTCGGATGGACACGCAACGCGCGGCGGGGTCTCATTTACGGTCACAGGTGGGGGTAGCGATGATGCTTCCTCCACCGACGCTGCAGATGCAGATGGAGCTGCAGATTCTTCAAGCGATATGCCCACCTCGGTGAAAATCATCCTGGGAGTGGGCGGTGTGCTGGCCATAGCGGCCGTTCTGGCTTTGCTGATTGCTAAAACCCGTCGAAACGACTCGAAAGGTCACAACTAATGACTAAGAAAATTTCCCACCTGATTGCCGGCGTATCCCTCAGCGCCCTGGTTCTTGCTGGCTGCTCCCCGGATAACGAGAGCGATTCCAGCAACTCGGAGTCGACTTCGGCCGCTTCTTCGACTGCAGAAACCAGTAAATCTACCGCGGCAGCGGATAAGGACCTGACCTTCGAGGACGCCGTCGTCCGCGCCAACGAAGACAAAGACATGACCGCCATCTTCGGTACGTTGGTCAACCACTCGGATAAAGACATCGAGATTACCGGTTTCTCCACGAGCCTGGACGCAGAGACGAACCAGATTCACGAGACCGTCGATGGCCAGATGCGCGAAAAATCCAGCCCCTTGGTTGTCAAGGCCGGCGAGAGCCACGAGCTTGCTCCTGGCGGTGACCACTTCATGCTGATGGGCATGAAGGAAGGCATCATGCCTGGTGATTCCCTCGAGATGACGGTCACCCTGTCTGACGGCGAGGAGCTTGACCTGGGCACCATCCAGGCCCGCACCATGGGTGCTGGCGATGAGGACTACGGCGACATGGAGGGCATGGACCACGGTCACGCAGGCCACGATCACTCCGATCACGCCGGCCATGACCACTCCGGTCACGATCACTCTGGCCACGACCACTCCGGTCACGACCACTCCAGCAAGGACGACGAGAAAGAAAACCACAAGCACTAATCATGACGGGATTCAGCAGAAGGGGTTTTCTCACCGGCGCTGCAGTGTCTACCAGCGCCATTGCGCTGGTGGGATGCAACTCGGATAAATCAACACCACACGCTGAAGCGGAGGAGAGCACTCCGCTTGCCGATGCCACCGTGGCTTTCGACGGCCCACACCAGGCCGGGATTGACACGCCGGAGCAAGCGCACCTGAACTTGGTGGGCTTTGATCTTAAAGGGGGCATCGGCAAGCAGGGCTTTGCCCGGCTCATGAAGCTGTGGACTGAGGACGCGCGAGCGCTGTGCACGGGCCAGCCGCCGTTGGGGACCTTGGAACCGGAAATGGTGCGCCAGCCTGCGAACCTCACCATTACGTGTGGGCTGGGCGAGCGCATTTTCTCCCTGCTGGGCGTGGATAAGCCGAAGTGGCTTGGCGATGTCCGCGCCTATTCCCGCGACCAATTAGAAGACAAGTGGGGCCAGACTGACATCGTCCTGCAGATTTGCAGCGATGATCCGCTGATGAATACCTATGCGCTGCGGCACATGGTGCGCTCAGGCGAGCACTATGCCGAAGTTAGCTGGCTGCAGCAGGGCTTTATCAACGCCTACGGCAGTCACGAAAAGGGCGAGACCGCGCGCAATATGTTTGGCCAAAAAGATGGCACTGTAAACCCGCGCGGCGATGAACAATTCGCGGACCAGGTCTGGATCGAGGATGGCCCGAAGTGGCAGCAGGGTGGTGCGGCCATGGTGGTGCGCCGCATCCGCATGAACCTCGATACCTGGGAAAAGCTGGACCGCTCCTCCCGCGAAAATGCGGTGGGGCGCAAGCTGGAAAACGGGGCACCGCTTACGGGTGATAAGGAATTCGACGAGGCGGACTTTAAGGCCACGGATGAGTATGGCCTGCCCGTCATTGATAAGAACTCCCACATGGCGCGCGCGACTGCGCCCAAGGACCACCCGGAGCAAAAGATTTTGCGCCGTCCCTATAACTACGAGCTGCCGCCGGATGGCAAGGATGGCCAACTATCCAATATTGGCCAAATCTTCATCTGTTACCAGCAGGATCCCACCAAGCAATTCGAACCCATCCAGGCGCGGCTTGATGAGGCGGACCTGCTGAATGAGTGGCTCACCCACATCGGTTCGGCGATGTATTTCTGCCCGCCGGGAACTAAAGGCAGCGATGGCAAAGAAACGTGGTGGGCGGAATCGCTTTGCACGCATGCTGGCCTGTAGAATGACGATCCGTAAATTTAACTAGTGGATGCGGCCAGGTATGCCGTATCTGCGTGAGCGCAAAAAGGAGCGCGAATATGGCGGAACTTATTCCCGCAGCACCGGTAAATTACGAATCCTTCACCGTGCCGGCCGGGCAAGCGGTTGGTGCGGCCCTCCGCGAGCTGAACCTTCCCAATAAGGGTCCAGAGGCAGTCGTGGTAGTCCGCGGCGTGGACGGTACCCTGTATGACCTTTCGCACACCCCGGATGAGGAATCGACATTTGTCCCGGTAGCCGCCTGTGAGGAAGATGGCCGCGCCGTCATTCGCCACTCCTGCGCCCACGTCATGGCCCAGGCCGTACAGGCCGAGTTCCCCGGCACCAAGCTGGGCATTGGCCCGTCCATTGAAAACGGCTTCTATTTCGATTTCCAGACCGCTGAGCCCTTCACCCCGGAGGATCTCAAGAACCTGGAAAAGCGGATGAAGAAGATCATCAAGGGAGGCCAGCGCTTCGAGCGTCACACCTATGCGTCTACGGCAGAGGCGGAACAGGCCTTGCAGGATGAGCCCTTCAAGCTGGAGCTTATCCAGGACAAGGGCAACGTGGACCCGGATTCCGATGAGGCCGCTGAGGTGGGTGCCGGCGATCTGACGCACTATGACAACGTGAACCCGCGCACCAACGAGGTGGAATGGTTCGACCTGTGCCGCGGCCCGCACGTTCCCACCACGAAATATATCCCAGCCTTTGCCTTGACTCGGTCGTCCGCCGCCTACTGGCGCGGTGACCAGGCCAACGCCGGCCTGCAGCGCATCTACGGCACCGCCTTTGAGTCCAAGGACGCACTGGCTGCCTACCAGACCATGGTGGAAGAGGCAGAAAAGCGCGACCACCGCCGCTTGGGCCAGGAATTAGATCTCTTCTCCTTCCCGGATGAGATTGGTTCCGGTTTCCCCGTATTCCACCCCAATGGCGCGACCGTGCGCATGGAGATGGAAAACCACTCCCGCAACCGCCACGTGCAGGCGGGATACTCCTTTGTCAATACCCCGCACATCACCAAGGGCGACCTCTTCCGTAAATCCGGCCACCTTGATTTCTACTCCGATGGCATGTTCCCGCCGATGCAGCTCGATGGCGAGTATGACGCCGAGGGAAATGCGGTCAAGGAGCCGCAGGACTACTACGCCAAGCCGATGAACTGCCCGATGCACAACCTGATCTTCGCATCCCGCGGCCGTTCCTACCGTGAGTTGCCGCTGCGCCTTTTCGAATTCGGTACGGTCTACCGCTACGAAAAGTCCGGCGTGGTGCATGGCTTGACGCGTGCGCGCGGTTTTACCCAGGACGATGCCCACATTTACTGCACCGAAGAGCAGCTGGAAGAAGAACTCACCCAGGTTCTAGACTTCATTATCTCGCTGCTTGAGGATTACGGCCTGTCCGATTTCTACTTGGAGCTTTCCACCAAGGATCCCAATAAGTTCGTCGGCTCCGATGAGATTTGGGAGCGCTCGACCGCCATCTTGCAGTCCGTGGCAGAAAAATCCGGGCTCGAGCTCGTTCCTGATCCTGAGGGCGCCGCGTTCTACGGGCCAAAGATTTCCGTCCAGGCCCGCGATGCCATTGGACGTACCTGGCAGATGTCCACGGTGCAGCTGGACTTCAACCTGCCGGAGCGCTTCGAGCTGGAATACACCGCATCCGATGGCACGAAGAAGCGCCCGATCATGATCCACCGTGCCCTCTTCGGCTCCATCGAGCGCTTCTTCGGTGTGCTTCTTGAGCACTACGCGGGCGCATTCCCAGCGTGGTTGGCACCGCACCAGGTCATGGGCATCCCAGTCGCGGATGACTTCGTGCCGCATCTGGAGGGCGTCGCCGCAAAGCTGCGCCGCAAGGGCATTCGCGCGGATGTAGATACCTCCGATGACCGCATGCAGAAGAAGATCCGCAATCACACGACGGGCAAAGTGCCCTTCATGCTGGTCGCCGGCGCCCGCGACGTGGAAGCCGGTGCGGTCTCCTTCCGTTTCCTGGATGGCACGCAGGTCAACGGCGTGCCGGTCGATGAAGCCGTTGAGCTCATCTCCACGTGGGTAGCAGAGCGCACCAACGAGCAGCCGACAGAAGAGCTCATTCGTGCCCGGCGCTAATCCGCAGAAGGGGCAAAGCGAGGAAACATTCGTCGATACCGGTGCCGGTGAGCCGGACCGGTTGGAGCGACTGTGGGCACCGTACCGGATGGCCTATATCGCGCAGCGGTCCGAGGATCCCTTCGTGGAAGCCCCGAAGGGCAGCGATGAGGACGGGCTCATCATCGCGCGGGGTGAAACGGTATATGCGCTGCTCAACTTGTTTCCCTATAACGCCGGCCACCTCATGGTGGTGCCGTACCGCAAGGAATCCGAGCTGGAAAACCTCACCGAGGAAGAATCCCACGAGCTTATGGCCTTTGCCCAAAATGCGGTGCGGGTACTCAAGCGTGTGTCACGCCCCGAGGCCATTAACGTGGGATTTAATCTGGGGCGCGCGTCCGGCGGCTCGGTGGGAGACCACCTGCATTTGCATGTGGTGCCAAGGTGGCCCGGGGATAGTAACTTTATGACTGTCCTCGATGGGACTAAGGTATTACCGCAACTACTGCAAGACACTCGTCGTGTGCTGGCAGAGGGTTGGCGTGACATGGAAGAGGAGGACTCGCGTGCTTAGCGTGCATGGGCGAAAGCCCGCCGCCGTGGTGGTGGAACCTATAGCCAAGACCTTTTTAAAGTTGGGATTGACTCCCAACGTGGTCACGGTTGTAGGCACTATTGTGACCATCGCCATTTCGGTGATCCTCATTCCTACCGGCCACCTGTTTATCGCCGCCGTATTATCCGGCCTCTTTGCCGCCTTTGACATGCTCGATGGCACCATGGCGCGCCTGACCGGTAAATCGAGCGCTTTCGGTGCCACGCTGGATGCCAGTTGCGACCGCATTACCGATGGCGCGTTATTCTGCGCCATCGCCTGGTGGCTGGTGTATACCGCAGACGCGTCCAAATGGACCGTGGCGGCCTGCCTCATTACCTTGGTATGCTCCCAGGTCATTTCCTATATCAAGGCTAGGGGAGAGGCCTCCGGTTTCACCATGGTGGGCGGCCTGATTGAGCGCCCGGAGCGCCTCATCTTGGCGCTGGGCGGAATCGGCCTTGAGGGCCTGGGCGTAGAGTACGCCGCGGCGGTATCGCTGTGGTTCTTGGCGGTTGGCTCAATCTTTACCGTGTACCAGCGCATTGCCATTGCAGCGCGCCAAGATGCCGGAGTATAACTTAAGCGACCTTGGGCGCAGCGGGGGACTATCGTTCCGGCTAGTTCGTGGATTGCGCACACACTTTTCTGGAGGATCCGGCCACCATGTGGGATAAAGAAGACGTAGCAGCCGCTGGGTATTTGGCGGGCTGGAAGGTAGTTCGCCGGTTGCCCCAGCCGGTAGCGCGCACCATCTTCCGGTGGGTCGCGGATTTCGCGAGCGATAACGGGCGCGGCATGGATGGACTGCGACGAAACCTCACCCGCGTGGTGGGGGCAGAAAACGTCACGCGCGAATTGGTGCGCGATTCCATGCGCTCGTATATGCGCTATTGGATGGAGGCGTTTCGCCTTCCCGCGATTCATTCCGATCCCCAGCTGCACGAGCGCCTCATGGGCGGCCTGGAGGGCCTTGAGCACTTTGATGCCTCCGCGCAATCTGGCCACGGCGTGATCCTGGCGCTGCCACACTCCGGCAATTGGGATATGGCCGGGGTTTTCCTGGTGGGCCATTACGGGCAATTTACCACCGTGGCAGAGCGGTTAAGGCCGGAGGTGCTTTTTGATGCCTTCGTAGATTACCGCGAGGAATTAGGCTTTGAAGTCCTGCCGCTTACCGGTGGGCCGGCTACGCCCTTTGCGCGGCTGAAGGAGGCCCTTGAGGAGGGTGGAGTGGTCTGCCTATTGGCAGAGCGCGATATCACCCGCAACGGTATCACAGTAGATTTTATGGGCGAGGAAGCCAATATGGCGGCAGGTCCTGCGCAGCTGGCCATCGAAACCGGTGCGGCACTCCACGTGGTGCATTCCTGGTTTGAAGGCGATGGCTGGGGGTTATCGGTGTCGCCAGAAGTAGAGGTCACCGATATTCAGGAGACCACCCAGCGCATGGCGGATGGGTTTGCGGCCAATATCCGGCGCCACCCCGCAGACTGGCACATGTTGCAGCCGCAATGGAATGAGGATGTGGAACGGCGCCGGCAAGCGCGAAAGGAACGTTCCCGTTAATGCGCATCGGTATCATTTGCCCGTATTCTTTTGACGAACCCGGTGGCGTGCAGGCCCATATCCTTGACCTAGCCACCGTTTTCATAGAACAGGGCCACTTTGTCCAGGTCCTTGGGCCCGCCGCGGAGTCCACGCCGCTGCCGGATTTCGTGGTCAAGGGCGGCCCAGCCTTCCCGATTGCGTATAACGGCTCGGTCGCGCGCTTGTCGGTGGGGCCAAAGGTAACCCGCAAGGTCAAGCGCTTCATCCAGGACGGGGATTTCGATGTCCTGCATATCCACGAGCCCAATTCCCCGAGTTTTTCCATGACCGCCTTGGCCGTGGCACACGGCCCGATGGTGGCGACGTACCACGCCTCGGCGGCCAATTCCCTCATCCTCACCTTGGCAAAGCCGCTGCTTATGCCCTTTTTGGAAAAGATTCGCGGCGGCATTGCGGTATCGGACATGGCGCGGCGTTGGCAGGTGGAGCAATTGGGCGGCGATCCCGTCCTGATCCCCAACGGCGTCGATACCTCCGTCTATGCGCTTGCGCGCAAGAAAAGCCAGCCCGCGCTTGCCGATGCTCCACTCGAGGTCGTCTTCCTCGGCCGCCTCGACGAGCCACGGAAGGGGCTGGATATCCTGTTAGCCGCATTGCGCCAGGTCAACAAGAATATCCGCGTTACCATTATGGGCGGCGGCCGCGCCCGCGAGGTTGAGGGCGTGGACTTTGTCGGGCGCGTCAGCGATGCAGAAAAGGCACAGGTTTTAGGCCGGGCCGATGTTTACGTGGCGCCGAATACGGGCGGGGAGAGCTTTGGCATCGTGTTGGTAGAGGCCATGGCCGCCGGTGCCGCCGTCGTGGCTTCCGATTTGGAGGCCTTTCGCGCGGTGTGCAACGCGGAATCTGATGAACCCGCGGGAGCGCTTTTCCGCACCGGCGATGCCTCCGATTTGGCGCGCGTGCTGAACCAGGTCTTGGATGATGGCGATTACCGGCGGCGCTTGGTGCGCAATGGCGTCCAACGCGCCCAGATGTATGACTGGGACCATGTTGCCGCGGCGGTCATGCAGGTTTATGAAACGGTGCAAGATGGCACGAAGGTAAGGGTGAAGCGATGATGGGGATTGAGATAACCATTGCGCTCGTCATCCTCATACTTTTAGGATCGTGGGCCATTTTTACCGCGCAGCGGCTAAACTTCCTGCACATTCGCACCGATGCCGCACTGGCGCAGCTGCAGGCGGCGCTGGACCGCCGGGCGGCGGTAACGGCGGCTGTGTCCCCAGATCTTGCCGCTTTGGCGCAAAAGGCCGAATCCACGGAGCTTTCACATGGGCATTTTGAAGCCCGCACCATGGTAGAACGCGAGCTTTCGGCGGCCATCGTGCGCGATTTTCCGGTAGGCCAGCGCCCGGCCGCCTTGGCGGATGCAGAAGGCCGCATCCAGCTGGCGCATCGCTTTTATAACGAGGCGGTCAGCGATACGCGCGCGCTGCGCCTGCGCCCAGCGGTGCGTTTTTTCCACCTCGGCGGAACCGCTAAATTACCCGAGTACTTCGACTACATGCTGGCAGATTGAAAATCTAGCCGCGCGGCACCTGCGTGGTGACATCGGTGCTCGCGTCAGGATCGGCGTCGGCATCGGCATCGGCGGTGTCGGAGCCCGGAACGTTGATTCGCCCGGTATCTGGTGAGGGCGCGGGCTCTGCGGCGGCTTCCTGGGCTTGCTCCAGGCCGCTTGCTGCCACGATGGCCTTTTCTATGCGGCGCGACAGGCTTATCTCAAGGATGAACCAAATGAGCGCGATGAGGACCATGACGAGGATGAGCACGTTGCGGGCCACGAGTACGTAGACCGGAGTAAGGTCTGCGCCCACGTACTTCCACAGGTAGTCATAGTGGAACGGGTAGACGTAGGTGCCCAGCGCAGCGGCGGCGACCGCGCATACAGCGAGCAGGCCCTGACAAATCTTGATGAGTACGAACCTGGCCGGGAGCTGCTGGCGTACGACCACCGCGAAAAGTGGGCCGAGCCAGATGATGTACTGGGGCGAAAATACCTTATTGGTGGCAATGAGCAGCAGCACCATGAGGGTGAAGAAGGCGACGGTGGTGCGCGAGGTCCACCCTCCGGCGAAGAAACGGTATAGAGCCCAGCCCAAGGCGAATACCAGCATCCCGGCTGTAGCGACGGTGCTCCACATGATGGCGGTATCCACGCCCGGGCCGGAAATCTCGAAGCTCTTGGACGGTGCATAACCTAAATGCCATTTACCTGGGTTGAGGTGCGCCTGCAAGAGCAAGTATGTCGCCGGAATGGATTCGAGTTGGAGCCCGCGCACCCCCTGATAATCCAGCGGGGAAAGGAGCCGGTCCATGCCGGAGGTGACAACCGTTAGCGCTGATAGGGCTGCGACGGAGCCGAAAAAGGACACCAGGCGGAGCCAGGAATTAGCGCTATTAAACCGCCCCACCAGCCCGGCGGCGAGGACGCCTGGCCAGAGCTTCATGGTGGTGGCGAAGCCCAAAAGGGCGGCACCGGTCTTGGGATGAGAAATAAGGAGCGCGGCGGCACCGGCGACGGCGACCGCGGGGAAGATATCGAGGCGCCATACAAAGACGTGTCCTGCGGCCGTGCCGAAGAAGACCCAGAACCAGCTTGCGAGGAAAACACGCTTATTGCGCTGGTGGTGGCGCAGCAGGAGGGCGAGGAAGGTGGCATCGACAAGCAGCGTCATGATGGTAAAGCCGATGTAGAACACGCCGCGGTCCCCACCGGTAAACCAACTTAAGATGATGGTGGGCCACGTTCCCGCATGGGGGTATTCGGTCATTAGCGTGGGATCGTCGCCATAAAGCCCAGCGAAATAATAGGCAACATCGCCGCGTGCACTGTGGTCGAGCTTCAAGAAATAGACCAATACCAAGCGGGCGAGAACCCAGCCCACCCATACTGCAGGAACTGACGCGATTCTTTTCACCCAAAACATTCTAGGAAAAAATTTGGGCAGTGGGTAGTTCGAATCAGGTTGCTAGCCACTGGGGTTGGACCGGCTAGGGAGTAGGGTGGCAAGGCAGATAAGAAGTTACGTGATATAGCGCATAGTAGGCGCATAAGGAAGGATGACTGTGGGCACCATTTCTGAGGTTTTGGCATTAGAAGGCACCCAAGAAGCGGATGTCTTTTCTGGCCCGGCGATTCCCTCGCAGATTGAGCGCACCTTTGGCGGGCAGGTGGCGGCGCAAGCGCTAGCCGCGGCGCAAAGGACTGTAGATAATAAGCAGGTGCATTCCCTCCACGGCTATTTCGTTGGACCCGGTGATACGAAAAAGCCGCTGGAGCTGCGGGTGGAAAGGCTGCGCGATGGCCGTTCCTTTGCCAGCCGGCAGGTTCGAGTCATCCAAGATGGCCGCCTCGTCTTTATCATGCTGGCTAGTTTCCACCGCGATGGTGATACAGGGCCCGAGCATCAGGATATGGCACCGCAGGCACTAAGCCCTGATGAAGCCGCGCGCCGCGGTGGCGGGGCGCCCTATTCCACCCGAATCATCTTGAAGGAGTGGACCGATTGGGATATCCGTTTGGTCCCCGATGAAGGCCGCGATGATGCCGCCGCGGAGGTAACCGGTGCCGGATACCGCCATATTTGGTTCCGCAATACCGGCGAGCTTGGAAGCGACCCCGACTTTCACCGCGCCGCCCTAACGTATATGTCCGATATGACCCTCATACGGTCGGCGCTTATTCCGCACCAGGGGGAGAAGATCCAATTGGCCAGCCTTGACCATGCGGTGTGGTTTCTCCGCCCTTTCCGCGTGGATGAGTGGCTGCTTTATGAGCAGGTATCGCCCACAGCGTCGCAAGGCACGGCTATCGCGCGCGGTAAATTATTCACTGAACAGGGCGATCTCGTTGCGCTGGTCAATCAGGAGGGCTTGACGCGGTTCCTCGATGAGAACCTAGGCAGCGGTTCCGCCCACGGTAATTGGCATAACGTCTAGAAACGCTTGCGTATCCTGGGGGCGCTTTTCCCAGTTCGTGCAGGGCACGTATAATTGTAAACAGATTTAGAACCCAATTAGAAAGGGACTTAATGTCAGGCCACTCAAAATGGGCAACTACCAAGCACAAGAAGGCTGCCAATGACGCCAAGCGCGGCAAGGAATTTGCCAAGCTCATTAAGAACATTGAAGTGGCGGCGCGAACCGGCGGTGGTGATCCTGCGGCCAACCCAACGCTCGATGACATGATTAAGAAGGCCAAAAAGGCCTCCGTCCCCAATGACAACATCGAACGCGCCCGCAAGCGCGGTTCTGGTGAAGAAGCCGGTGGTGCCGACTGGGAGACCATCATGTACGAGGGCTATGGCCCCAACGGTGTCGCAATGCTGATTGAATGCTTGACCGATAACCGCAACCGCGCGGCTACCGATGTCCGCACCGCGATGAGCAAGAATGGCGGCAACTTGGGCGAATCCGGCTCGGTTGCGTATATGTTCTCCCGCACCGGTTATGTCTTGGTGGAAAAGGGCGAGCTGAGCGAGGACGACGTCTTGATGGCGGTCCTCGATGCCGGCGCCGAAGAGGTTAAAGACCAGGGCGAGAAATTCGAGATCATCTGCGCTCCCACGGATGTTCAGGCCGTAAAGGAAGCGCTCAAGGAAGCTGATATCGAGGTCGATGACTCCGATAATGATTTCCGCGCCTCCGTCGAGGTACCTCTTGACGCTAATGACGCGAAGAAGATCTTCCGCCTCATCGATGTCTTGGAAGACTCCGACGATGTCCAGAACGTATATACCAATATGGACCTATCTGATGAGGTCCTAGCGGAGCTCAACGCAGAGTAGGGATACTGCTCTTATTAGGCACTAGCTCGGTGGCGGCTCTTCGCGGATGCGGAGATGTCGGCGCCGGGCTTTTTATTGTGCTTTATTGGGGCCCTAGGTTCTCGCCGTGTTGTAGAACATGTGTGTGTAAGACATAATAGGGAAGCAAGATTAGTAACGACGAGGCCGCGGAACGGGAGTGGGCGGGTGTGAATATCGAAGGCATGCGCGTGATGGGCATCGATCCCGGGCTCACCCGCTGTGGCCTGTCCGTAGTTCAAGCAGGGCGCGGGCGCGCGATCCTTCCCGTCTCCGTGGGAGTGGTGCGGACTCCCAGCGATAAGGATCTGACCGAACGGCTTTTGCGGCTATCCGTGGCGGCCAAGGAATGGATGGACGATTATTCGCCGGATGTGGTGGCCATAGAGCGCGTCTTCGAACGCGGCCAGGTCTCAACCGTCATGCAGACCGCGCACGTCGTAGGGGTTCTGGTACTCGCGGCCGCCGAGCGGGATATTCCGGTGTACATGTACACCCCATCCGAAGTGAAAAAGGCTATTTCTGGCAATGGGCGCGCGGATAAGAAGCAAATGACGACCATGATCACCCGTATCCTGGGGCTTACGGAGCCGCCCAAGCCGGCGGATGCGGCGGATGCATTGGCGCTGGCCGTCTGCCACTGCTGGCGGGCGCCAGCGATCGTGAGAATGGATAGTACCGGTTTAGGGCTCGGCGCAAAGACCAGCGGCGTCCGCGGGCGGGGGAAGGGTGTTCAGCCTTAGCTCGCCACACCCCCACAGGTTAAGTTTGTTCATTATTAGGTCATGTTGAAAGCGCACACAGGTAGGAAGGCACGGTAGAAAATGATTGCGGCATTGCGGGGAGAAGTCCTCCACATTGGTTTAGACCACGGCGTTATTGAATGCGGCGGGGTGGGCTATAAGTTCTTAGCCACCGCAAAGACGTTGGGAACCTTGCGCCGCGGAGAAACCGCCTTTGTGCTCACTACCTTGGTAGTCAAGGAAGACGCGTTGACCTTATACGGTTTTACCAGCGACGATGACCGCGAAATGTTCCAAGTGCTGCAATCTGTATCTGGCTTGGGGCCGAAACTCGCCTTGGCTGCGTTATCCGTCATGGGGGCAGAAGAGCTGGCCGCAGCGATTGGCGGGGAGGATGTGAAGGCGCTGCAGTCTATCCCGGGCGTCGGCAAGCGCATGGCCCAACGCCTTACCCTGGAGCTCAAGGATAAGGTAAAGCGCTTTGCTGGAACTCCCGTGCCCGATGCTGCGTCGGAGGCAACAGGTGCCGGTGGCCCAGTTGTCGATAGTGTCACTGAAGCCCTCTTGGGCCTAGGGTTTACTGAGAAGGCGGCTCGCCCCGTGGTGGAGGCGGCATACGCCGAAGCCCCTGCGGCGGATACCTCAACCTTGCTGCGTGCGGCCCTGGCCCAGTTGGGTAAGCAGGGCTAAAAGAATACGACGTCAAGAAGACACAAAGGCTACAGCATGTCCGATATTGAGCGCACCGAGTTCAATCTCCCAGAGGGGATGAGTAAGGCGCACGAATCCCAGCACAATAGTGATGTGGAAGCCACCGCTCACGCCGAAGAACACGATATCGAGCGCTCCCTGCGCCCCAAGTCCCTGACGGAATTCATTGGGCAGCCCAAGGTAAGGGAGCAGCTCTCCCTCGTGCTCACCGGCGCGAAGAACCGCGGGGTCACCCCGGATCACGTCCTGTTATCGGGGCCGCCCGGCCTGGGTAAGACCACCATGGCGATGATCATTTCGCAGGAACTCGGCACCTCGCTGCGCATGACCTCTGGGCCGGCGCTGGAGAGGGCGGGCGACCTGGCGGCGATGCTGTCCAACCTTATGGAAGGCGACGTGCTGTTTATCGATGAGATCCACCGCATCGCCCGGCCTGCCGAAGAAATGCTTTATATGGCCATGGAGGATTTCCGCATCGATGTCATCGTGGGCAAGGGGCCGGGTGCTACCTCAATCCCCCTGGAGATCCCGCCATTTACGTTGGTCGGGGCGACAACGCGAGCGGGAATGCTTACCGGTCCGCTGCGGGATCGCTTCGGTTTTACCGCCCAAATGGAGTACTACAGCACCGAGGATCTCACCCACGTGATCAAGCGTGCGGCGCATATCTTGGACGTTGCCATCGATGACGATGCCGCCGTGGAAATCGGCTCCCGCTCGCGCGGCACCCCGCGCATTGCCAACCGCCTGCTGCGCCGCGTGCGCGATTATGCAGAGGTCAATGGCACCGGACGCATCGATCTGTCCGCAGCACAAGGGGCGCTGGAGGTCTTCGACGTCGATGAAATGGGTCTGGACCGGCTAGACCGCGCCGTCCTCAATGCCCTGATTAACGGCCACGGCGGCGGGCCGGTGGGTGTGAATACCTTGGCCATCGCCGTGGGCGAGGAACCCTCCACCGTGGAAGAGGTGTGTGAGCCGTACTTGGTTCGCGCCGGCATGATCTCGCGCACCGGGCGGGGCAGGGTAGCCACCGCGGCCGCCTGGCAGCACCTCGGCCTGACGCCTCCCGATGGCGCGATTGGGCTGTTTTAGGCAAGCGTCGGCACCGCGCTGGAGCGGCCGCAGAGGTGGAACCGGCTCATGGTTTTTGTGAACGAAACGGTCTGGCATACTGGAAAGTTATGGAAATCATCTTTCTCATCATCATTGTCATTTTGTTCATCATTCCTTCCTTTATGGCGATGCGTAAGCAACGCCAGCGCCAGAACGATATGCAATCGCTGCAAAACTCCCTACAGAATGGGGATCGCATCGTCACCGCCGGCGGTGTCCACGGCGTGGTGCGGGGAACCACCGATACCAGCGTGGACCTCGAGGTTTCCCCAGGCGTTACCCTCACCTTTGACAAGATGGCGGTGGTGCGCACCGAAAGCGAGGCCCAGAAGCTTGACCGCGGTGGTGCAAACAATGCCGTAGAGGCGCAGCGCGACAACGGTGAGAACAATGATGATGATGGATTCAACGGCGGGGAAGGCGAGCAGCCCTCTAGCCGTTAAGTCCTTGTTACCGCCCGCGCCCTCTGTGGAGGAAGACGCGGGCGTATTCTGTGCATAAGCTGGGGGTTCTCTGAACCTGCAATCGGCTTATGAGAAACGTAGAACCTGACACATTTTCGCTGAATCGCGGACCCCGTTAAGGAAAATGTTGTTCCATGACGTACGATTGTGCGTTGTTAACGTGCCCGCGCCGAATCGGGCGGGCCGTATTTATTGTTTAATCACCCTGGTTTGCAGTGCACAGGAGAATATCGTTGTCCGCATCATCTCGAGGCGCTATGAAAAATAGCAACCGCCAATGGCCCAAGCGCGCCCTCGCGCTCTTTGGGCTCATCGTGGTTGTTATCTATGCGCTGGTCTTTTTTACCGGAAACCGCCAAGCCACCCCAAAGCTAGGTATCGACCTGCAGGGCGGCACCCGCGTTACCTTGGCACCACAAGGTGAAGACCCCACCCAGGATCAGCTACGGCAGGCGCGCAATATTTTGGAACAGCGCGTTAACGGCATGGGTGTTTCAGGTTCCGAGGTTGTCATTAACGGCAATACCCTCGTCATCACCGTGCCGGGCGAGGATGCGTCCCAAGCCCAGGCGGTGGGGCAGACCTCCCAGCTGTACTTCCGCCCAGTGGCACAACCCTCCGCGCCGGATCTGGAAAAGCTCGACAAAGAGCTGGAGGATATGGCTAACCGGTGGGTCAAATACGGCGTCCTAGATAAGGAAGAGGCCAATAAGAAGCTGGAAGACGTCACCAATGCCGTTGCCCAGCAAGAGGCGCAGGCGGAAGGCAAGGAACCGAAGGACGTCAAGGCGCCGAAGGTCTCCGCCAAGCCCTTGGACGAGCCTTCCAACTCCATTGAGCAGACCGAGCGCCGCGACGAAGTCACTGAGATGTTGTTGAAGGACCGCCAATCGGACGATCCGACAACGCAGGCAGCGGCCTCGTCGCTCTTGACCTGCCAAGGCTCCGCCGACCCACTGGCTGGTGCGGATGATCCGTCCAAACCTTTTGTGACCTGTGATTACGACAGCGGCACCCCTTATGTCTTGGAGCCAGCGCCGTTGCTCAACGGCGTTGAGGATGAAGACGGTACCCGTTTGACGGGTAATGAGATTGATACCAATTCCCCGATTAATGGCGGCCTGAACCCGCAGTCCGGCCAGATGGAGATTAGCTTCTCCTTCAAGACCGGCAATGGCCCGAACGGTTCCCAGACCTGGGCTGACCTCACGCGGGAGCACCTGAACGACCAGATTGCCATCACCCTTGACTCGGCCGTCATTTCGGCGCCGGTTATCCAGGGTGCGACCCCGTACGGCTCTGCTACCTCCATTAACGGTGACTTTAGCCAGGAAGAAGCCAATAACTTGGCCAATAACCTGCGTTATGGTGCACTGCCGCTATCCTTTGCCGGAGAGAATGGCGAGCCCGGCGGCACGGTAGAGTCCATTCCGCCGACGCTGGGTAAGGCCGCGCTCGAGGCCGGCCTGTGGGCAGGCTTGGCAGGTTTGATTTTGGTCATCCTGTACTCGCTGTACTACTTCCGCGCGCTCAGCGGTGTGTCCGTCATCTTCTTGCTTGGCTCCGGCCTGCTGACCTACGGCGCCATTGTGTTGCTGGGTCGTTGGATCGGGTACTCGCTCGACCTGTCCGGTATCGCCGGCTTGGTCATCGGTGTCGGTGCGACCGCGGACTCGTTCGTGGTCTACTACGAACGCATCAAGGATGAGCTCCTAGAGGGTAGAACCTTCAGGTCAGCAACGCAGAAGGCGTGGGAGCGCTCGCGCAGCACCATCGTGACCGGTAACGCGGTGACGCTGATTGGTTCTGTCATCGTCTACTTCCTCGCCATCGGTGAGGTAAAGGGCTTCGCGTTCACCTTGGGCTTGACCACGATCTTCGACCTCGTCGTGTCCTTCCTGGTCATGGCGCCGTTGATGCAGATCATCGGCCGCCGCCCAGCGGCAGCCAAGCCATCGATGAACGGTTTGGGCGGAATTTACGCGCTGATTGAAGAGCGACGCGAACGCGGCTACTACGCGGAGTCCCGCGGCGTTGCTACCGCATCGCAGGCGCGCGCCACTGACAATTCGGCATCCGCTAGCGCCGATTCGTCTGAGAGCTCAGCGCCCTCAGCAGCTGCGGAAGATGAGGAGAAATAATCATGGCCGTATCTACTAAACACAAGATTTCGCGTTTGGATCGTCTCTATGAAGACGAGCGTGGCTATGACTTCATTGGCCACACCAAACGGTGGTACGCGATTACCGCCGCGCTCCTCGTCGGCGCCATCGCCGCCATCTTGATTCGCGGGTTCACCCTCTCCCTCGATTTTGAGGGAGGTACCACCTTGTCCATGCCCGCTGGGGACTTGAAAGAGGACGAGGTAGCTACCGTCTTTGAGGACTCCACCGGCGTTGAACCCGAGCAGGTGCGCATCGTCGGCGCCGGCGATTCTGAGACGCTCGAAATCACCTCTGAGCGCCTGAGCCAAGAAGAGGTAGATAGCGCCCGGTCCGCAATCTATGAGGAATTCCAGCCAAAGGATGAAAACGGGGAGGCCACCCCGGACGCCATTGGTTCCTCCACCGTGTCCGAGTCCTGGGGTTCTTCCATTACCCAGCGCATGATTCTGGCCATGGTCGTATTCCTTGTTGCAGCGACCATCTATGTGGCGGTGCGCTTGCAAAAGATCATGGCGTTTGCGGCCATCTCGGCGCTTATTATCGATGGCATCGTCATCGCCGGCATCTACGCCCTCTTTGGGTTTGAAGTTTCTCCCGCCGTCATCATCGGTTTGCTCACCGTCTTGACCTTCTCTATCTATGACTCCGTCATCGTCTTTGACAAGGTCAATGAGAATACTGCGGGTTTGGAAGGCCAACGATCAAAGACCTATGGGGAGCTTGCCAATCTGGCGATTAACCAGACGGTCATGCGCTCTATTTCTACGTCCATCATTTCCGCGCTGCCTATTATCGCGTTGTTCATCATCGCCGTGTGGCTGATGGGCATCGGCACGCTGCGCGATCTGGCGCTGATCCAGCTCATCGGCGTTATCGAGGGCATTTTCTCTTCGATCTTCTTGGCCACCCCGTTGGTGGTGACGTTTGCTAATTGGACCAAGCGCGTCAAGCAGCACACCCAGCGCGTCATGGATTACCGCGCGGGTAAGTCTGAGGATGGTGAACCGGCGCAAGAGGGTTCTGCGAAGCGCAAGGTGGTCACGCCTTTCGATGCCGGGGCCAAGACCCGCAAGGAAGTGGCAGAAGAGCAATCCGATCACGGCAGTAGCGCCTCCGGTCATACCGGTGCTACCTGGCGCCCAGGCCGCTAATCGCCCTGAAGCACGGCATAATCAGGCAGAGTAAAGCTCGGTCTTTGAAGGAGAAAAAGGGGGTTGTGCGTACCGTGGAACGCAGACTAGGCACCACACGGTGGTGGGGTAGCCGTCCCAAAATCACGGCTATTGCGGCGGGGCTTTCCGCCCTTGCGCTGGTAGCGGCCTCGTGCAGCAGCGAGGAATCCGAGAGCGGTGACCAGGCAGCGCCCAGCGATCCGGAGTCCTATAACTACACCGGTTATATGGTCAACTCCCAGTTGGCAACGACGAATGCCGGTACCGCCTTCGGCAGCACCACCTCCGCGGCGCAGCTTTCGACGCGCCTTTATCCCGGCCTTTTCGTGCCAGGTCCCTCCGGACAGCTCATTCCCAACGCGGATTTGGTCGAGACCGAAAAGCTTCCGCCCGCAGCAGATAGCGACCAGGAAAGCGTGCGTTTGACGCTTGCCGATGACGCCACATTCTCCGACGGCGCCCCCGTCACCTGCGATGATTACCTGCTTGCCTATACGGCCGGTACGCACCCGGTGGAGTTTGCCTCGCATATGCCGCTGATGAATGACATCGCGGACATCGAGTGCGCACCGCACAGCAAGGCCTTTACGCTGACCTTCTATAAAGACCAGGGCCACCGCTGGCGCCAGATGTTTGGCCCTGGCACGGTCATGCCTGCGCACGCGCTTGCACAGAAGACGGACATGAGCATGGAGGATCTCAACGCGGCCCTGCACGCAGAAGACATGGCGGCGCTGCAGCCAGTGGCTGAGTTGTGGCGCTATGGGTTTTCCACTGCCAAGGATGATTTTGATCCCGAGCTGCAAGTGTCTTATGGCCCCTTCACAGCAGAAAAGGTCGGCGATTCTGGCGAGGTTTTCTTAAAGGCCAATGAGCAGTATCGCGGCGATAAGCCTGCCTTGGACCGGCTCGTCGTGTGGCCGAGTAGCGCCGACGCGCAGGAGCTTGAGGATAAGGGCGTACTCAAGGTGGCAGATTCCGATACTGCTGCGCCCGACTGGCTGTCCGGGAACGCGGGTGAGGACGCAGAATCCGCGGAAGGCAAAGATCCAGACCACGACTCCGCTGGGGAGGACACCGCGGGCGCAGGCAATAACGAGTTTGAGACGACCACCAAGGTGGGTCTGCAAACCGATACGCTGACGCTGTCACAGGCCGGGATCTTCGCAGAGCCCTCTGCCAGGAAGGCATTTGCCGCCTGCGTGGACCAAGCCTCGATAGCGCACAAGAGCTCCGAAATATCTGGCGTCGACGTCCCGCCGGCGTATGTCCGCACCGTGTCCGTACAGGATCCGGTGGCCCAAACGCTTGGATCGGTGGCGAAGGACCACGAGGGAACGGACATGGCTGCGGCCGGCCAGTTGAAGGGCACCACCATCAAGGTGGGCTACGTTGGCCCGGATAAGCGCTACCAGGCGATGGTCGAGGCGCTGCGCGCCTCGTGCGAACCGGCGGGCATTACCATTGAGGACGCTGCGGACGAACAGCTATCGCAGTTTTATCTCAACCCCAATCCGGAAACAGGTGAGCCCACCATTGATGCCTTCTTGGGCCCGGTCGACCCGCTGACCGAGTACTCTGCGGCAGATTCCAGCATCAAAAACTCCGTGCAGCTCAAGGAACAGGAAGAGCAGCTGTGGGACAGCGTTCCCTCCATTCCTGTTGCTGCGCAGCCGCGCGTGTTCATCGTTCACCGCGACGTGGAGGGTGTCCTGCCGTACACTGGCATCTCGGGTATCGGCTGGAATATGGACCGTTGGCACGTGCCGGCACAAGAACCTGTGGAAAAGGCTTAGCCCTTTTTCCTCTCAAATTATTTCTCGCTATTTATTTCTCAAGGAAGATGATGAGTTCCCAGTACGAATCAGCAGCACAAGCTTTGCACGACAAGGTGCGCCTCGTTCAGGATTTTCCAGAGGAAGGAATCCTCTTTGAAGATCTCACCCCGGTATTGGCCGATCCTGAGGCATTTCAGGCCGTCGTTGATGGCCTAGCGGCCGCCTGCGAGGAGTTGGGCGCGGATCTTATCGGCGGCCTGGATGCCCGCGGATTCCTGCTGGGCTCAGCCGTGGCATACAAGTTGGGCTTGGGCATTTTGGCCATTCGTAAAAAGGGCAAGCTTCCGCCGCCGGTTTATACCGAAGAATACGAGCTGGAGTACGGCTCGGCCGCGTTGGAGATCCCCGCCAGCGGCGTTGATGTGAAGGGCAAGCGCGTGGTGCTTGTCGATGACGTCCTGGCCACCGGTGGCACCCTCCACGGCGCCAAGCTGCTGCTTGAATCTGCCGGCGCCGAGGTTGCGGGTAACGTCGTGGTGCTAGAGGTTAAGGGCCTGAACGGCCGGGAGCGCTTATCGGGCCCGCCGCTTATTGTGCTAGATGACGCTGACTAAGATGGTGTGTCTAAGCTAGATCACACGATCTGGAAAGGCGCCGCAGCCAGCACTATAGGCTGTGGCATTGTGAAGGGCGGTAGAGATGGCCACTGATAAGTCAGCAAAACGCCAGGCTAATAACGGGATGCGGAGCATGTCTGCCCGCCTTGCCCGGTCACTGACCGGCGGGCGGGTCAAGATTAACCCGGTGCTCGATCCCCTCATGTCCATTCACCGGAAATTCCACCCCAAAGCGGATGCGGAATTGCTCAACGCTGCCTATAACACCGCAGAAAGGCTGCATGAGGGAGTATTCCGTAAGTCGGGCGAGCCGTATATTACCCACCCGCTAGCCGTGGCTACGATCGCCGCGGAAATCGGCATGGATACCACCACCATCGTTGCAGCACTCTTGCACGATACGGTGGAGGATACCGAGTACACGCTGGAGGATCTGACTCGCGACTTCGGGCCCGAAGTGGCCCGGCTTGTTGATGGCGTGACCAAGCTGGACAAGGTGGCCCTGGGTGCTGCGGCGGAAGCCGAGACCATCCGGAAGATGATCGTCGCCATGGCCAACGATCCGCGCGTGCTGGTCATCAAGGTCAGCGACCGTCTGCACAATATGCGCACTATGCGCTTTTTGCCGCCGGAAAAGCAGGCCAAGAAGGCGCGCCAGACGCTAGAGGTCATCGCCCCCTTGGCCCACCGGTTGGGCATGGCGAGCGTGAAATGGGAGTTAGAGGATCTGTCTTTTGCCATCCTCTATCCCAAAAAGTACGACGAAATCGTGCGCATGGTGGCAGAGCGCGCGCCCTCGCGCGATCGCGCCTTGAAGGAAATCATCAACCAAGTCAGTGCCGCCTTAAAGGAAAACGGCATCGAGGCCGAGGTAATGGGCCGGCCGAAGCACTACTGGTCCATCTATCAAAAGATGGTCGTGCGCGGCCGCGAGTTCGCGGAGATCTTTGACCTAGTGGGCATCCGCGTACTGGTGGATGACATCAATAGCTGTTACGCCGCCATTGGCGTCGTGCACTCCATTTACCAGGCCTTGCCTGGGCGTTTTAAGGATTATATTTCCTCCCCGCGCTTCGGCGTCTACCAGTCTCTGCACACCACGGTGCTCGCGGACGGCGGAGCAACACTGGAGGTACAGGTCCGCACGCACGAGATGCACTACAACGCCGAATTCGGCGTCGCCGCGCACTGGCGCTATAAGGAAACGAAGGGCAAGAATTCTGGGCACCAAGAAGAGGTGGACCAGATGGCTTGGATGCGTCAGCTGCTGGATTGGCAGAAGGAAGCGGCAGACCCCAATGAGTTCCTCGATTCATTGCGCTATGACCTGACGGCGCGCCAGATCTTCGCCTTTACCCCAAAGGGCGATGTGGTGGATTTGCCGACGGGTTCCACCCCGGTAGATTTTGCCTACGCCGTGCACACGGAGGTTGGCCACCGCTGCATTGGCGCCAAGGTTAACGGCAAATTGGTGGCGCTAGAATCGCCGCTGAAATCCGGCGACAAGGTAGAAATCTTTACTTCCAAGGATCCCAACGCCGGCCCATCGCGCGATTGGCAGGAATTCTTGGTCTCGCCGCGGGCCAAGGCGAAGGTGCGCCAGTGGTTTGCCAAGGAAAGGCGCGAGGAGCACCTCGAAGCCGGGCGCGATGCCTTGGCCTCTGAGGTGCAGCGCGGCGGCTTGCCGATGCACCGCCTGTTTACCGCCAGCTCCATGAAACAGGTCGCAGAACAGCTGCACTATTCCGATGTCGATGCCCTGTACACAGCTATCGGCGCAGGCCACGTCTCCGCACAGCACGTGGCCAACCAATTGGTGGCCATGTTCGGCGACCGCGATGATGCCGTAGATGCCCTTGCTTCCCGCACCCCACTCTCGGAGCTCGAGCAGTCCCGCGCGCAGCATACCAAGGACTCCGCCTCCGGCACGGGCATCTTGGTGGAGGGAAGCCCCGATGTCATGGCTAAGCTTGCGAAGTGCTGCCAGCCGGTGCCTGGGGACGCCATTTTTGGCTTTGTCACCCGTGGCGGGGGAGTATCCGTACACCGCGCGGACTGCGCCAACGCGGAAAAGCTCAAATCTGAGCCGGAGCGCATGCTGAAGGTGGAGTGGTCCTCTGGCACCTCTTCTACCGGCGCCTTTTCCGCCACGCTGCAGCTTGAGGCGTTGGACCGCCAGGGCCTGCTGTCTGAGCTAACGCGGGTATTAAGCGATCAGAACATCAATGTGTTGACTATGAATTCGAACCGCGGCGAGGACCAAATTGCCACGATGCGTTTTACCTTCTCCGTATCGGATACCAAACAGCTGGGGTCCTTGATGACGACGTTGCGTAATACCGAGGGCGTCTTTGACGTCTACCGCGTGACTGCCTAACCGCCTTCCCGCGCGGCTACCTCCCTGTGCGGTTGCTTGATAGAGCAACGCGCGGGCTACGCGCACGTGACGATTGCGTGAACTCTTGGCGGAGGAAAGGTAAAAGCCCAGTTCACGGGCTTTATGCTTCCTGCGAATTCGTTAAGAAAGCGGTATATATTGTCTGAATGCTTTCTACGACACAGGAGTAATTATGCAGTTCCGTCGCATTGGCCAGTTGGTGGCCGCTACCACCGTTACCGCCGTCGCGCTTTCTGGCACACACGCCCTAGCGCAGGAGGATACGACCACCATCTCGGTCACCAATATCACTGACCTGCACGGCCACTTGGAAGATGGCCTGAGCGACCCTGCTAAGGCGGGCGATGAGATTGGCGTGGCCCGCCTGCAATCGCTTATCAAGCAGGTCAACGAAGGCCAAAAGTTCAACCTCACCTCTTCGGGCGATAACGTGGGCGGTTCTGCATTCGTCTCGGCCATCTCGGATGACAAGTACACTCTGGAGGCGCTCAATGCCATGGGGATGAAGGTCACCGCAGTGGGCAACCACGAATTCGACAAGGGCACCGAGGACCTAACGGACCGTATTGAGCCAGCTTCTGACTATCCCATCCTCGGCGCCAATGTATTAAAAGACGGCAAGCCGCTCTTGGATGCCTCTCATGTGGAAGAAATCGACGGCGTGAAGGTCGGCTACGTCGGCACCGTCACCCAAAACACCAAATTCAAGGTATCTGCGGCAAAGATTCCGGGCGTTACCTTTACCGATCCCGTTGAGGCAACGAACAAGGAAGCCACCCGTTTGAAGGAAAGCGGCGAGGCGGATGTCGTGGTTTCCCTCTTCCACGAGGATGCGGAGGAATACGCACAGGGCTTTAATAAGGACGTCGATATCCTCTTTGGTGGCGATACCCACCAGACCACCCAGGGCACGGTTGAGCGCGAGGGCGCGCTGCCACTGCAGTGGGCGCAAGGCTACGAGTACGGCAAGCTGCTTAACGATGCCGATATTACCTACGACAAGGCCGCCCGCAAGGTAAAAAGCATTGAGCTCAAGCAGTACGATGCGACTGCTGCCGCGCAGGTAGAGCCGGATGCTGAGATTGCGGGCATCGTTAAGAAGGCACAGGATGAGGCCGAGGTAGAAGGCTCGAAGACCGCTGGCACAGTCGAAACCGACTTGTTCCGCGGCTCCGATGAGGGGCAAAAGTCAGGTTCCAACCGTGGTGTCGAGTCCACCCTGAATAACTTCATCGCGGAAGGGCAGCGTTATGCCATGAGCAAGCAGGTGGGCGAGGACATCGACCTCGGCGTCATGAATGC
Source organism: Corynebacterium sp. LaCa_23 (assembly GCF_058182375.1). Classification (NCBI taxonomy): domain Bacteria; kingdom Bacillati; phylum Actinomycetota; class Actinomycetes; order Mycobacteriales; family Corynebacteriaceae; genus Corynebacterium; species Corynebacterium sp. LaCa_23. The sequence goes on along the minus strand of NZ_CP190825.1, from coordinate 1,416,418 downwards.
CGGTGGAGTGCGTGCCGATCTAAAGGGCGGGGACGTAACGTACAAGGACATTTTCCAGGTCCAGCCATTTGGTAATTCCGTGATTACCGCGAAGGTCTCCGGTAAGGACTTCATTACCGCCCTGGAAAACCAATGGCAAGATGGCAGCAGCCGGCCGCGCCTGGCCATGGGGCTGTCCAATAACGTCCAGGTGGTCTATGACCCAAAGGCCTCCCACGGTGAGCGCGTCAAGTCCGTCACCGTCAATGGCGAGCCCCTCGACCCGAACAAGGACTATTCCATCGCGCTTTCTTCCTTCCTCGCTTCCAGCGATACCGAGAAGGGCGGCGATGGTTACTTTGAGGCGGGCTCCATCAAGGACAAGAACGATGTGGGATACATGGACGCTCAAGCCATGATCGATTACATCGCGTCCGGCAAGTCCGAGGTCCGTAAGGGCCAGAGCCAAATTGGCGCCCATATCGATGGTGACATTGTCCCCGGCAAAGAAATCACCGTCGATCTATCCAGCTTGAACTACACCAGTGAGGGCGAGCCAATGGCTAAGACCGTCACGGCCAAGTTGGGAGATGAAGAAAAGACCGCCGATATCGATAATTCCAAGCAAGAAGGCGATGACCAATTTGGCGAACGCGGCCGTGCGCAGGTGACGCTGACCGTTCCAAAGGGCCTGACTGGCTCCCAGAACTTGGAAATAACCACCGACGCTGGCACGCAGGCGATCCTGCCATTGGAAGTGGGCGAAGCTGACGGTGACGAGGACGATTCCCCTAAGGCTCCGCAGGGCTCGTCCTCCGGTGGTGCAATCCTTGCCATCGTGACGGCACTAGCGGCAGGAATCGCTTTCATTGGTTTAAATCCCCAGGTGCTTCCGGCACCACTGCGGGCCATCTTTGATGACCTGCGCAAGACCTTTCACATCTAAATAGGAATCCAAATCCTGCGGATACACTAAAAGCGCTTTTCCTCGCTTACAGGGGGAAAAGCGCTTATTTTTCTGTGCTGTGTCTTTTAGCCTAGTAATCTCAAATGCCGTGGATATCTTTGAACGGTTTTTACGCGAGGCTACTTTTCAACTAGGAATCGAGCTGCATCGAGTTCCTGTGGTCATGTTGTCTACCTTAGGCATCTACCTTGCCTTCATGGTCTTGGTAAAGCTCTTTGGCTCCCGCGTATTGACCTCCATGACGGCCTCTGACGCGATCATCATCATTATGTTCGGCGCCGTCGCAGGCCGCGTGATCATCGGCGTTCCGCCCACATTGGCGGCGGGTGTTATTGGGCTGACAACGCTCATGGCCCTAGAAGCCGCATTCGGTACCATCCGCAAGGTGGTGAAGTGGACGCGGTTTTTGGACCGGCGGCCCGTTCTCATCGTCTTTCAGGGCGAGATGATTGACGATAATCTCACCGTTTCCCACATCACTCGCTCGGACGTATATTCCGCAGTGCGCAAGTCTGGCCTCGGCCGCATGGAAGACGTCCAGGTCATGGTCTTAGAGCCCACCGGCCACATCTCCGTAATTAAGAATGGCCAAGAAATCGACCCAGAGATATTCAATGACCTCGTCGGCTCTGGATACATCAGGCGGGCAAAGGAATCTTAAAGGGTTCTGAGCAGGGGGCGCAGAACCGGTGCGAAGGTCCATCTGGGTAGTGCTCTGGCTGCCCCAGAATATGCGAAACCGCTGTGCCCAGATTTAGGGCACAGCGGTTAAAAGCGCTTAAGAAGCGTGAAAGATTAGAAAGGAAGCTTGAAGTTCTTCATGAAGTCGTCGATGTTGAGGTACTTGTTAGCGAAAGCGAAGAGAGTACCCAATGCGCCGATAGCAGCGGTGAAGACGCCGATCCAGGCCTGGACTTCCGTAGCCTTCTCCTGAGAAGTCTTTTCGGGCTGAGGCTTCTTGTTAGCATCCTCGTTGGCGTCACCGGTGCCCTTGCCGTTAGCGTACGGCTGCGTTGCTGCGCCCTTCTCGATGGAGGAGGACAGGGTGGTGGGTACCTCAGCAGCGGTGGCCACGGCGGTGCCAGCGAAGGTGACGGACAGGGCGGTTGCGCCGGCAACGAGAGCCTTGCGGGAGATAAGCTTCATATCTTGCTTCCTAACGAGCTTGTGGTGTTCAAAGACTCCTTAGATATTAGACAGCCGTATTACGGTCTGCAACAGATCGTGCAAACTTTTATTAAAAAAGATTGTCAAAACGTATCGGGCTGTGTGGTAGTTGACGCTTAATGTTGATGGGGTGAATGGCTAGGGGAGATATTCGATCCTTAAGCGCAGGTAGAGGGTTATATTGAGCGGAGAAATGGGCCTGAAAAAATCTTCAACGTTGAGCACTGAAATGATCCGTGCACGACGCTGGGGAGTTCCCACTAACCCCTAAATGGGGTTAGTAAGTGAAGGATGCGGGAGGCAGTAGGGGGTGTTCCTATATAGTTTGGACCTGACCCCTTTTTGGTGGACACCTGATATCCAGCCCAGTCGGGCTGGCAAGATTGGTAATCTACCACCACGTCCAGGTATTGAGAACAGTTCAGGCGCGATGCTGTGGCCCCCTATGAGAACAATGAGGACCTCTCACTGAACTCAGCATCAGCAGAGCTCGGCATCAACCGTGCCTCGCTGCATTCTTGGATCACCAAGTACGGCACCGACAAACGCGCCCGCATAAAAGCAGTGCAGGATAAAGCCCAAGCAGCGAATGATTCGTGAGACGGATCCGCCAGTTAGAAAAAGAAAACGCAAAACTGCGCGAAGAACGTGACATCCTGCGCAAGGCCGCCACATATTTTGCTTAAAGCAGACTCACCGGAGTTCTGCTTCCAGTGTGTCTATGACCACCGAACCGAATACTCGGCTTATGCGGATGTGCCAAGTTTTAAAGCTCAATCGCTCCTCGTTTTATAAATGGGCCCAAACCCGTAAAAATCGCAGGTTAAAGATGTGTTCCGATGCCCTTATTGGTGCAAGAATCACAACCATCTTCGATGATGAGCACGGGCTTTATGGGGCTAAACGCATCGCTGCAAGCCTTAAGGAAGACCTGGCGTATACCCCGGTCAATCACAAGAAAGTTGCACGAATCATGAAATCCATGGGGCTAAAAGGCTTTACCAAACGCCGCCGATGCATCACTACCAGGCGTAAGCCTGGCCACCGCGTCATGCCAGATTTACTAGGCCGCAAATTTACAGCCAACGAGCCGAATCGCGTTTACGTCGGCGATATTATCTACCTTCCGTGTAAGGGAGGCACAAACATGTATTTGGCCACAGTCATTGACACTTCATTCACACAAACGTGCAGGTTATGCACTCGCAGACCACATGCGGGTCTCACTGGTCATCGATGCCCTAGCCCACGCACACGGTGTACGCGGCAGTCTTGACGGGGCTATTTTTCATTCCGATCCCGGCAGCGTGTACACCTCACAGACCTTTAGAAACTATTGCTCGTCGTTGGGTGTGCGCCAGTCCATGGGAGCGGTAGGAACGAGTGCTGATAGAAGCCCTAGCAGAATCGTTTAACGCCACCTTAAAGCGGGAAGTCTTGCGCGATAGGAAAGTTTTTGACAGTCCGATCTCCTGTCGTCAGGAAGTCTTCCGGTGGTGCATGCGCTACAACACGCGCCGGCGGCACTCCTGGTGCAATCTTGTAGCGCCGGATGTCTTTGAAGCCGAGACCTCAGCTACACTGACTAAAGCAGCATAGCTAACCCCCGACGTGTCCACTTTCCGGGGGTAGGCCCGGCTCAACAATTAGGGAGTGGAATGTACATGCTGAAACCCCTGGAAAGCATCACAATTTTTTCGGTCCTCATGGCCCTCGCGCTCTATGTATTTATTAGCATTATTGCTGCTTCGAATGACGGCTTTCCGTTTCTTGTTGGCGCATTATTTCTTCTGGCCACCGCTATCGCGGTTGTGCTTATCGGGATAAATATTTCGCTCTGGAGCCATAGGCGAGCGCGGTATTCTACATCCACGATAGGAAAAATCGGCGCGTGGATAGTTACCGCCGGAATTGTTATTGCAGTTGCTGCCGTTATCACTCAGCTGTTTCGTGCCGGTGGTTTTTGGGAACCGTTGTTTAGTGAGCTTTTATGGGTAATAACTGCAGCCACCGGATTACTTTGGCTGGGATTTATTCTTCTTATGGTTTCCGGGAGAACTCGCTAAGCCAAAACGGTGCCCCGCGAGATAAAAACGCCATGAAAATGGCCGTGTCCGGCACGTAAAGTGCGTGGGCACGGCGTTCATGTAAGCCGCAGCGATGATGGTGCGGCGGAAGGTTTACTTCTTCGCTGCTGCGAAACGCTCTGCAACGTCGTCTCAGTTGAAGACGTTCCAGACGGCCTTGACGTAATCAGGCTTGACGTTCTTGTATTGCAGGTAGAAAGCGTGCTCCCACATATCCAGCATCAGCAGTGGGGTGAAGTTCACGGAGGTGTTGCCCTGCTGGTCGGTCAGCTGCTCAACGAGCAGGCGGCCAGCAATGTGGTCGTAACCCAGCACGGCCCAGCTGGAACCCTGCAGGCCGAGTGCTGCTGCGGAGAAGTGCGCCTTGAACTTCTAGAAGGAACCGAAGTCGCGGTCGATAGCCTCCGCGAGCTCACCGGTTGGCTCGCCGCCACCGTTAGGGCTCAGGTTCCTATTAGCAGTTTGGAGTATGTCACTGCCTTCGGCGGCATCACCCCCCCCGGATCATTGTCAGACAGGGACGAAAATAAGCCATACCGAAGCCAGCGACTAGTTCCACTGCTCCTCAAAAGAAAAGCAAAAGGAACGCAGACAAACATAACCTGCCCCTGTACAGGGGCAGAGTTACGAATTCTGGGCTCCCTTAAGTGGAACTGCTAACAACGTAATGGGCATCGGCAAGCGCCGATGCCACAGACTAAGCCTTTACCGTAGCCTTTTTAATCTTTACCTCTTCAGCAGGCTTGCCGTCTTCTTGGCCTGGGTGACCGCCCTGATCGCCGGTGTCTACGCCGGCCTCGGCAATCTTGTCAAGGGTCTTCAGGCCTTCTTCGGAAATGGTGCCAAAGTAGGTGTAGTTAGGGGCAAGCTCCGAGTCGTCATAGTTAAGGAAGAACTGGGAACCGTTGGTATCTGGGCCGCTATTGGCCATAGCGACGGAACCGCGTGGGTAGACAACGGGGTTCTGTGCGTCCTTGGCATCGGTTTCATCGGCGGGGTATTCATCGGCAAACTTGAAGCCTGGGCCGCCGGAACCGGAACCGGTGGGGTCGCCGCACTGGAGCACGTTCAACACGCCAGAGGTCATGCGGTGGCAGACGGTGTCATCGTAGAAGCCGGATTCAGCCAGTTCCGAGATGGCGTGGGTGGTGCACGGCGCAGCGGCGCGGTCCAGGTCCATCTCAATCGGGCCCTGGGTGGTATCGAAGGAGACGGTGACGGTGCCCTCTGTGGAAATATCCTTGCCGTCGGGCTTCTTCGCGCCGTGGCCATCCTGGCCATTGTCCTCGTAGTTGCACTGGACGGTGGCTGGCAGGGCTTCCGCGCGCTTGCCGCTCAAGGGTTCAGCCTTGGGGGCTTCCTGCGTGGTCTGTGCCTCAGAGGTATCTTCTGCCTGGATGTCGCCCTCAGAGCCATCGCGGGTGGACAGGAAGTAGATTCCTCCGGCGATGCCAAGGATGACGACGAGCGAGGCTGCGGCGACACCAAAAGGACGAGTCTTTTGCTTGCGGTCACGGGACTTTAGCTCACGATCGAGCTTGTGCAGCGCGTCTTCTCCGCGCTTTTTATTATCTGGCACCGTGGGACAACCTTTCTAGCGATTATCGGTGACGTGTCTCAACTTGGACGATTTTAGCGGCTTTGCGGACACGGGGCTGACTTGGCTCGGGGATTGGGTTGAGCAATAAACGGTGAGCTATAGCGGCGAAGCAAAAGTATCAGTACGCTCGGGGCCATGGCTGAAGTTAAATTTTCTGACGAACCTACCCAAACCGCTGGTGAACTTCCCGCAGTAGGGGAGTCCATCCCAGAGTTCACCCTTGTTGGCACCGACCTTTCTGAGGTCACCAATAAGGATTTCGAGGGCAAGCGCCTCGTTATCTCGATTTTTCCTTCCATCGATACCGGCGTGTGCCAGCAGCAGCTGCGCACCTTTAATGAAAAGGCTGCGGGCTTGGACAACACCGTTGTCTTGTCTGTCTCCCGCGACCTGCCCTTCGCGCTGGATCGTTTCTGCGCCGCAGAGGGTATTGAGAACGTAGAAACCGCGTCCGATTTCCGCTCCGATTTTGGTGAGAAGTTCGGCGTGACCCTGCAAGGCTCCCCGCTCAAGGGCCTATTGGCACGCTCCGTTGTGGTCACCGACGCTGACCACAAGGTTATCTACAACGAATTGGTGCCAGAGGTAACCACCGAGCCGGACTACGAGAAGGCTCTTGCCGCCCTGCAATAAAGCTTGAAGCTAGCAGGTTAAATAAAACCAGCACCCAGCTTTTCCCCATAACCCACCGTGGCTGTGGGGTGAAGGCTGGGTGCTTTTTGCATGCTCGTAGGGCCTTGAAGTCAGAGGGGTGTTGCGTTCGGGGAGCGCTATGGATGTTGGTCTCGTTAGACTTAAAGCATGGAGATTCAAGGATTTACCGCGGGCCCATTTCGCACGAATAGCTATATCGTGGCGGAGGGAAAGCGCGCCTTCATCGTGGATCCAGGCATGGATTCCATGTCGCAGGTCCTAGCGCACGACTATGACTATGAAGCCATTGTGCTCACACACGGGCACATCGACCACACCCGCGAGGCCGGGGACTTGGCCCAGGAGCTTGATATCCCCGTTTATATTCATCCCGCAGATAAGTTCATGTTGGATTCTGGGGAGGGTGTTTCCGCCCAGGCACAGGAGTTATTCCAAGCTTCGAGAATGGTGCCCATTTCCGATCTCTGCGAACTCCACGGTGGTGAAGAACTGGAGCTAATCGGGCATGCATTTACTCTTCAGCACGCCCCTGGGCATTCGCCTGGGTGCGTATTGATCATTTCGGATACTTTTGCCCTTACCGGGGACGTCCTTTTTGCCGGGGGAATGGGGCGCGTCGATCTGCCGGATTCTAATGCCCAGGCCATGCTGGATTCACTGGCGGGCCCGGTGTGGGATTTGGACGATAAGCTGGACATTCTTCCCGGCCACGGGCCAACCTCGACCATGCGTCAGGAGAGGGCGACCAACCCGTTCCTGCGGAAATCCCATGGGGTAGTCTAGTGACCATGAGCGAAGAGAAGCGGTTCCAGGCACTGTCCGCACCGAAGGGTGTGCCAGATTATTACCCACCAGAGTCTGCGACTTTTTATAAGGTCCGCCAGACCATGGTGGAACAGGCGCATCTTTCCGGCTTTCAGCACATTGAATTGCCCATTTTTGAAGATACCGCGCTCTTTGCCCGCGGCGTGGGTGAATCTACCGACGTGGTCTCTAAGGAGATGTACACCTTTGCAGATCGCGGCGATCGCTCTGTGACCTTGCGCCCGGAGGGAACTGCGGGTGTGATGCGCTCGGTCATTCAACACAATTTGGACCGCGGTCAGCTCCCGGTAAAGCTGAACTACAGCGGCCCGTTCTTCCGCTATGAGCGCCCGCAGGCAGGCCGCTACCGCCAGCTTCAGCAGGTTGGCGTGGAGGCCATTGGCGTCGACGATCCAGCACTGGATGCGGAGGTCATCGCCTTGGCGGATCGCTCCTATAGGACCCTGGGGCTTTCCGGGTTCCGCCTGGAATTGACCAGCCTGGGCGACCGCAATTGCCGGCCCGCCTACCGCGAAAAGCTGCAGGAATTCTTGTTTAAGCTGGACTTGGATGAGGAGACCCGCCGCCGCGCGGAGATCAATCCTTTGCGCGTCTTGGATGATAAGCGCCCGGAAATGCAGGAGCAGCTTGCCGATGCCCCCTTGATGCTCGACTACCTCAACGCCGAGTGCCGCGAGCACTTTGAGACCGTGACGGGCATGCTGGATGATATGGGCGTTGCCTACGAAATTAACCCGCGCATGGTGCGCGGCTTGGACTACTACACCAAGACCTGCTTTGAATTCGTCCACGATGGCCTGGGTGCCCAATCCGGCATTGGCGGCGGTGGCCGCTACGACGGGTTGATGGCGCAGCTGGGCGGACAGGATCTTTCGGGCATCGGCTATGGCTTAGGCGTTGACCGCGCCATCCTCGCCCTCGAGACGGAGGGCATCACCTTAGAAGGCAGTGACTCCCGCGTGGATGTCTACGGCATTGCCTTGGGCGCTGCGGCCAAGCGCCGCATGACCGGCATCATCAATGACCTGCGGAAGGCGGGAATCGCAGCGGACATGTCCTTTGGTGATCGCGGCCTTAAGGGCGCGATGAAGGGTGCCGACCGCGCGGGCGCGCGCTTTGCTTTGGTCTTGGGAGATCAAGAACTAGAAAACGGCACCGTTGCCGTGAAGGACTTGGCCGCCCACGAGCAGCGCGACGTAGAGCTATCGCAGCTGGTTGCCATTCTGGCACGGGATCTAGAAGGCTAAGCGCAGGATCAAAAAGGAAGCACCGAGTAAATTCGGTGCCTCCTTTTTGTATGTGTTCAGCTGATTAGCACTCCACCTGGGAAACGCTAAAGCCCATCGTCTTGGCCAAGCCGCCGAGGGAGGTCTCCTTGTACTTGGAGTGCATATCGCGACCCGTATCCGCCATGGTTTGCACGGCGTTATCGAGGGTGACGTGGTGGGTGCCTTCACCCATCATCGCCATGCGGGCGGCGTTAATGGATTTCACCGCGCCAATGGCATTGCGCTCAATACACGGGATTTGTACGAGGCCGCCGACCGGATCGCAGGTGAGGCCGAGGTTGTGCTCAAGGGCGATCTCTGCCGCATTTTCCACCTGGGCTGGGGTAGCACCGAGGAGTGCCGCCATTCCCGCAGCGGACATGGACGAGGCGGAGCCGACCTCGCCCTGGCAGCCCACCTCGGCGCCGGAAATGGAGGCATTCTGTTTGATGATCATGCCGATGGCGCCGGCGGTGAGCAGGTAGCGGCGTGCTGATTCGCGGCAGAAGCCACCGTGGAAGTCGCGCGCATAGTGCAGCACTGCGGGAATGATGCCGCAGGCGCCGTTGGTGGGCGCGGTAATAACGCGGCCGCCCGCAGCGTTTTGCTCGTTGACCGCTAAGGCGAAGAGATTGACCCATTCCATGGCGGAAAAGCCAGAGTGTGGGTCATTTTTCTGCTCGAGCAGCTGCGCATACATCTTGGGGGCGCGCCGCGGCACGCGGAGGCCACCCGGCAGCAAGCCCTTGGTGGAAATGCCATCGGTCACGCATTCGCGCATGATGTCCCATACGAGGTCCAGATGGCGCAGGACATAATCCGCGCCGCCGTCGTCCTTGTGGAGCACTTCCTCATTGGCAAGGACGATTTCCCAGATGTCCTTGTCGTTGGCCTCGCACTGGTTGAGTAGTTCTTCGCCGGTGGTGAATTCATAAGGCACGGTATCTTCGACGGTTGCTGCGGCAACGCCGGCGGGTACTTCGTGGCTATCGGCCATCTCTGCGTCGAGCTCTTTGCGGGAGAGGATGAAGCCACCGCCGACAGAGAAGTACTGTTCGTCTTCAGCAAGGATGTTGCCCTCTGCGTCCCAGGCCTTAAAGATCATCCCATTGGGGTGCTGGGGTAGTGGCTCGTTATCAAAGGTGATTTCGTAGTCGACGGTGCCAGACGGGCCAGAGATGGTGCCTTCGCTGGGGATTGTGCCGCCGGCTTGCGGCTCGGCATCGATGGGAACGGTCAGCGGCTCCCAGCCGGCGAGTCCTAGGATGACGGCGCGGTCAGAGGCGTGGCCGCGCCCGGTGGCGGACAGCGAACCGCGCAGCTCAGCGGACACGCGGGCCGGATGGGAATCGAGAGAGTCGAGGAATTGCTTTGCGGCGCGCATCGGCCCAACCGTGTGAGAGGAGGATGGACCAATGCCGATGGCGAAAATGTCAGTAACGCTAATAGTCATGGTGAAAGCCTTAAGAAACCTTTCTTCGTAGCAAGAGAGTTATCAGTCCAAGAGCGTGAAAAAGAGATTTTCTCAGGCGCGGGGATTCGGATCGAACATTCTAAAATTCAAGCGTAGAGAAATATGTGACATGTATCAATTTTAGAATATGCGATAGGTATTGCGGCGCTAGTGCTTTCCGTCGTATTGGGACAAAATTTCCTCGAAAGGCAGAAATTCCTCGTCCACTCCGATTCCGGTAGGGCGGGAATGGGGGCTGGGTTTGGGGACATCGGCAAGCCCGGCGACCCGATCCGTCGGGCGGATCATCTGATCCGCAAGCTGCGTTGCGGCGCGCTCGATACGGCTGCGAATGCGCGCGCCCTCGGCGGTGCCCAGATCCTCTGTTGCCTGGAAAATGCCGGTCGGAACGACGTGGGCGTGCAGGTAATTCAACAGGGGGCGCAGCGCATAGTCCAAGATGAGCGCGTGGCGCGGGGAACCGCCCGTAGCTGCCACGATGGTGGGCAGCTCCTCCAAGGCGTGGGCATCCAAGACGTCAAAAAACATTTTGAATAGCCCGGAGTAGCTGCCTTGGAAGGCAGGGGTGACGGCAATAAAGCCATCGGCCGTGGAAAGCAGCTCTTTTGCTTCATCCAATTGGGGCGTTGGAGCCGCCCAATTGGTCATGGCTGTGGCCAATTCAGAAGCAAGGGTGCGTACCTCAATAATGTGGGTGTTTACGCCTTCACCGCGCGCGGAAATCTTCGCCTCGGTGGCTTCTGCAATGGTCTCAGCCAATTGCCGGGTAGATGATGGTTCCGAGAGCCCGGCCGTGAGGACAACCAAAGAGCGCATTGCTTAGTCCTCCTTTCCAGGGCTTACGCGAAAGTGCGGGGAATCTGGGTGCTGCTTGAGCGTGGCATGCGTTGGCGGATCCGAGGGTACATGCTCTGGTCGTCGCTGCTCAAAGCGCCGACGAAGCTCCGGTACTACTTGTGTGCCAAGAATTTCTATCTGCTTGAGCACCACTTCTTGTGGCAGCCCGGCGTGATCGATGAGGAAGAGCTGGCGTTGGTAATCGCCCACGTAGTCCGCAAATTTCAGGGTGCGCTCAATAACCTGTTCTGCAGTGCCCACGGTCAGCGGGGTGTAGTCAGTAAATTCCTCCAGGCTCGGTCCGTGCCCGTACACGGGTGCGTTATCGAAGTACGGGCGGAAGAACTTCTTGGCTTCCTCTTCAGTATCGCCAATGAATACCTGGCCGCCGAGCCCCACGATGGCTTGGTCTGCTCGGCCGTGGCCATAGGAGGCAAAGCGACGCCGGTACATGTTGACCATCTTGGCCGTGTGTTCTTGATTCCAGAAAATATTATTGTGGAAAAACCCGTCGCTGTAATAGGCGGCTTGTTCTGCAATCTGCGTAGAACGAATGGAGCCGTGCCATACAAACGGCGGGATGCCATCGAGGGGCGCCGGGGTAGAGGTAAACGCCTGCAACGGGGTGCGGAATTTGCCCTCCCAGTTGACGCTGTTTTCCCGCCACAGGCGGCGCAGCAAGTGGTAATTTTCCACGGCCAACGGGATGCCTTGGCGGATATCTTTGCCAAACCACGGGTAGACGGGGCCGGTATTGCCGCGCCCCATCATCAGATCCACCCGGCCGCCGGAAAGGTGTTGCAAAAAGGCGTAATCTTCGGCGATCTTTACCGGGTCATTGGTGGTAATCAGCGTCGTGGAGGTAGAAAGCTGCAAGCGCTCGGTCTGCGCTGCGATATAGGCTAGGTGGGTCGTCGGGGAGGACGGAACGAAGGGCGGGTTGTGGTGCTCGCCTGTGGCGAAGACATCGAGGCCCACTTCTTCTGCCTTGAGCGCGATTTCCGTAATATTGCGGATTCGCTCCGCCTCTGATGGGGTTTCGCCCGTCGTTGGATCGGTGGTCACATCTCCGACCGTGAAAATGCCAAATTGCATGGTGTCCCTTTCTACCCTTGCTGCGTACCTGTAATCATTGTACGTGACATGTCAACAATACGGGCAGGGAGATTATTCCCAGCGGGGTAAAGAGGGGGCCGGGAGTTAGCTGTAGACCCCGCGCCCCAAGGTGTCGCACTCAGCCATCCGGCCGGAATTATAACCAGCAAGGAAAGCTCGCTGGCGTTGCTCGGAGGAACCGTGCGTCCACGCATCGGGTTGGACCTGCCCGGTGGAACGGCGCTGGATATTATCGTCACCCACAGCCTGTGCCGCGGTGACCGCATCCGCAACTTGCTGTTGGGAAATCGGCTCAAGCAGAGCATCCTCGCCCTTATCCGCGTGGGAAGCCCAAATACCGGCGTAGCAATCTGCCTGTAGCTCAATCTTTACCGCGTTCGAATCCGCACCGGGGTCGTTATAGTCAGATAGCTGCAGCGTGCCCTCGAGCTGCTGAATGTGGTGGCCAAACTCGTGGGCAACGATGTACATCTGCGCAAACGGGGCATTGTGCGCACCATAGTTGCTCAGCGAATCGAAAAACGTGGTATCAAAATACGCCGATTGATCGGCGGGGCAATAAAACGGGCCAGTGGCTGAAGATGCGGTGCCGCAGCCGGAATTGGTGGAGCCATTGAAAATGACCCGGCCAGGGTTGGTGTATTCGATGCCGGCTTGCTCGGGTAGCTCGGTGGTCCAGACATTATCCACGCTCATGGCGGTAAACATGACCCGGCAGTCATCGTATTTATTGCCGTCTTCTGCCGTTTGGCAGTGATCGAAGGCGGAATCATCGGCACCGGTGTGGGTGCCGGATTGGGACTGTTCATTGCCCAACAGGGCACCAATATCGGAGGGGTTTCCTCCTAATAAGAAGTAGAGCCCGACGAGCACGACGGAGCCGATGCCGCCGCCTATAGCGAGGCCGCCGCCACCGCCGGAGGTTGCGCGCTGGCCATCGAAATCGGCACCAGATTTAAAGGTCATGTCTAGATAGTGCCACACCTTGTCGGCCGCGGCAGTGCGCAGCAGCCCATTTATTTCCGGCAGGGTTAGCGGTGCCGGGGCCGCGTGCCTGCGCGGTGGCTTAAGTGGGCTTAATAGGGGCGAAAGTGGCGGTGGGATGTAGAATTGGCCAAGTTCCTAGTCTTGTGCTTGGTTGGGCGCGCGCTGTTTACGCGTGGCTGGACCCGCAAGTAACACCATTTCAGAAGGGATTGAATTATAGTGCTGCGTACCCATTTGACCGGTGAGCTCCGCAAAGAACTGGCAGAAGAGACCGTAACCCTAACCGGTTGGGTTTCTCGTCGCCGTGATCACGGCGGCGTGATCTTCATCGACTTGCGCGATCGTTCCGGCATTGCCCAGGTGGTCTTCCGCGAATCCGATGTGGCAGAGCGCGCCCACGACCTGCGTTCGGAATACTGCGTCAAGGTAACCGGCGTGGTGGAGCCGCGCCCAGAAGGCTCCGAAAACCCGAACCTGCCTTCCGGAGACATCGAGGTCAACGTGACCGACCTGGAGGTGCTCAACAAATCCGCAGCGCTGCCCTTCCAGGTAGATGATCCTTCCGCCTCTGGCGAGGTAGGCGAGGAGACCCGCCTGAAGTACCGCTACTTGGATCTGCGCCGCGAGCGCCAGGCAAAGGCACTGCGCCTGCGCTCTGCTGCCAACCGCGCGGCCCGTAACGTGCTGGATAAGCACGATTTCGCCGAAATCGAAACCCCTACCTTGACCCGTTCCACCCCAGAGGGCGCGCGCGACTTTCTGGTGCCTGCCCGCCTGAAGCCAGGCTCTTGGTACGCGCTGCCGCAGTCGCCGCAGCTGTTCAAGCAGCTGCTGATGGTGGCCGGCATGGAACGCTACTACCAGATCGCGCGGTGCTACCGCGATGAGGACTTCCGCGCCGACCGCCAGCCGGAATTTACCCAATTGGACGTGGAGATGTCCTTCGTGGATCAAGACGATGTCATTGCGCTTGGTGAAGAGATTGTCAAAGAGCTGTGGAAGCTCATCGGCTACGACATTCAGACCCCAATCCCGCGCATGACCTATGCCGATGCCATGAAGTACTACGGCTCCGATAAGCCGGACCTGCGCTTTGACATCAAGATTGTCGAGTGCACGGAGTTCTTCAAGGACACCACCTTCCGGGTCTTCCAGAACGAATACGTCGGTGCCGTAGTCATGGACGGCGGTGCTTCGCAGCCGCGCCGCCAGTTCGATGCATGGCAGGACTGGGCCAAGCAGCGCGGCGCCAAGGGCCTTGCTTACATCACCGTCGCAGAAGACGGCACCCTGGGCGGGCCTGTGGCCAAGAACATCACCGACGCGGAGCGCGAGGGCATCGCCGAGCACGTTGGCGCAAAGCCCGGTGACGCCATCTTCTTCGCCGCCGGCGATACTAAGTCTTCCCGCGCGCTGCTGGGTGCGGCCCGCGGTGAAATCGCCAAGAAGCTCGACCTCATCAAGGAGGGCGACTGGGCCTTTACCTGGGTCGTTGACGCCCCGCTCTTTGAGCCTTCTGCCGATGCCACCGCGTCCGGTGACGTGGCTTTGGGCCACTCCAAGTGGACCGCGGTGCACCACGCCTTTACCTCGCCGAAGCCGGAGTGGATCGATTCCTTCGACGAGAACCCGGGCGAGGCCACGGCCTATGCCTACGACATCGTCTGCAACGGCAACGAGATCGGCGGCGGTTCCATCCGTATCCACCAAGAAGATGTGCAAAAGCGCGTCTTTGAGGTCATGGGCATCGGCGATGAGGAAGCACAAGAGAAGTTCGGCTTCTTGCTCGACGCCTTCTCCTACGGCGCACCGCCACACGGCGGCATCGCCTTTGGCTGGGACCGCATCGTGTCCCTCTTGGGCGGCTTTGACTCCATCCGCGACGTGATTGCCTTCCCGAAGTCCGGTGGCGGCGTGGATCCGCTTACCGATGCCCCCGCGCCCATCCCCGCCGCACAGCGCAAGGAGACCGGCGTGGACTTCAAGCCGGAGAAGAAAAAGAACGGCGAAGAGGCTAAGGCCGCGAAATCAGAGCAGGAGAACTAGCTCTTAGGCTCGCTATCACGACACCATTTTTAGGTTAAGCGGGGCGCGCGCCCTCGCCGCAGCGGACACTTGTGCGGCGAGGGTGTAGCCCCCGCTTTGTGTTGGCGGGCATACTGGATAGAACTATGGTTGATACACAGACAGTGCTTTCGGCCGATGAGGTCATTGGTGCCGCATCGGAAATGTTGTCGCGCCGCTTTGGTGGCACGCCGGAAATGTCAGACATTGAGGATTTAGGCGGATCTGGCAATGCCTTAGTCCTGCGCGCGAAGGTTGCCCCTAGCGCATTTTTGCCGCATCGCTCTGTGGTCATCAAATACAATCCGGTCACCGGCTACGGCGTGGATGACGCAGCGATGCTGCGCGAGGTCGTGGCCTACCAATTCACCACCGCCTTAGCAGAAGACGTGCGCCCTGGACCCGTGCTGCTCGCCCACGATTTAGACCGGCGCATCATTGTCCTGACGGATTTGGGTGAAGCCGAGACCCTTGCGGATGTGCTCTTAGAATCCGGCGATGAGGATCGCATTCGCATCCTGCGTTCCTTGGGCACGGCATTGGGGCATATCCACGTGGGCACCGCAGATCACGAGCAGGATTTCGAAACCCTGCTCAACCGCACCTTGCGCCATAACCCGGAATACGCCGATCACCAATCCGTGCGCGATCAATCCTTGTATCGCTCCATCGGCATTGGTCTCAATCTGCTGGATGAGGCGGGGCTTGAAGCCCCCGAAAGCTTCCGCAGTTTGGCCGATCAAGCCGCGGAATCCCTCGCCTCTGGCAAGGATAGGGCCTTTACTCCCTTCGATCTTTCGCCGGATAACATCATCGTTTCCAAGCGCCTGCACTTCTTGGACTATGAATGGGCGGGCTTTAGGAACGTGGGCTTTGACGTCGCGTGCGTTATCGCTGGCTTCCCGCAGTTCTTGTTTTCTAAGCCAATTACGGATAAGGAAGCAGATATATTTCTTGCCGCATGGTCGCGCGAGGTATCTGAGGTGTGGCCGCGCTTTGCCGATGAAGACGAATTGCACGGGCTTATCGTCGCTTCCCTCATCGGCTGGGCCTTGTCGAGCGTGACCACGATGCACGCCGGGGGAATTGAAGGATTGGTTGCACTTGCTAGCGGGGAAGCGGAGGTTGTCCATGACCCAAAGCGTTCGATCCTGCGCCCGCCGGAAAGCGGGCCTTTTAATGAGGACGAACTTTTGGTGCGCCAAGACCTCTATGAAACCTTTGACGCGCTCGCGCGCTACGCCGCCCAATGCGGGACCGCACCGTGTACGGCCATCGCGGAGTTTGGCAACTTGGTTGCCCGCCGCGTCCACGACGACTAATCACTACACCTTTTTGGGGAGCTAAAACCACATGAGCCAGGATTCTCTCTTCGGCGCCTCTCCCAATGCCGGCGGCAGCATGGGAGGCGATGGCTCGGCATCGTCTTTTCCCACGGCCAATCTCTTTGCCACGCACTCCGGTTCGCCCTTGGCCGCGCGCATGCGCCCGCAGACTTTGGAAGAGGTCGTGGGCCAGGACCACCTCCTTGGCCCCGGCAAGCCGCTGCGCCGCTTGGTCGAAGGATCCGGCGAGGCTTCGGTCATTTTGTATGGGCCGCCCGGTACTGGCAAGACGACGATTGCCTCGCTGATAGCCAGCCAGATGGGCCAAAACTTCGTTGGTCTCTCCGCCCTTGATTCAGGGGTGAAGCAGGTGCGCGAAGTCATTACCCACGCCCGCCAAGAGCTTATCCATGGCCGCCGAACGGTCCTTTTCATCGATGAGGTGCACCGCTTCTCCAAAACCCAGCAGGACGCCTTGCTGGCGGCGGTGGAAAACCGGACGGTTCTGCTCGTTGCAGCGACGACCGAAAACCCGTCATTCTCGGTCGTTTCGCCGTTGCTTTCCCGCTCGCTCCTACTGCAACTGCACTCGCTGAGCGAGGCGGACCTCAAAGGCGTAGCGCGCCGCGCGTTAGACAGCGATCGGGGGCTAGGCGAGCGCGACTTAACCATTACTGATGAGGCATTAAACCAGCTCGTCGTGCTTTCTGGTGGTGATGCCCGGCGCAGCCTGACCTACCTTGAAGCGGCCGCGGAAGCAGTCGACGATGGCGGCGAGATCACCGCGACCACGATTACGGATAACGTGAATCGGGCGGTGGTGCGCTATGACCGCGACGGCGACCAGCACTACGACGTGACCTCCGCCTTCATCAAGTCCATCCGCGGCTCCGATGTCGATGCCGCGCTGCACTACCTAGCGCGCATGGTGGAAGCCGGCGAGGATCCCCGGTTTATCGCCCGCCGCCTGATGGTTCACGCCTCAGAAGATATTGGCATGGCAGATCCCACGGCCTTGCAAGTCGCCGTCGCTGCCGCAGAGGCGGCGCAACTGATCGGCTTGCCGGAAGCGCGCATCCCATTGGCGCAGGCAACGATTCACTTGGCGACGGCGCCGAAATCGCCGTCCGTTATCGCTGCCATTACTAAGGCGCAGGCCGATGTCGCGGCCGGCAAGGTGGGCCACGTGCCGCCGCACCTGCGCGATGGGCACTATGAGGGCGCCAAGCGGCTGGGAAATGCGACGGGGTATTCCTATCCCCACGATGATCCGCGCGGGGTAGTGGAGCAACAATACCTGCCCGATGAGCTCGAGGGCACCGTATATTATGAGCCCACCGAACACGGCGCTGAGAAGCGAATCTTTGACTATATTGGCCGTTTGCGCAGGATACTTCGCGGCAAGCGCCGCTAAGTGCGAACCGGCATGGCCGGTTTTGGCCCCACCGATGGGCACAGCCTGCCCACCAGTAGGTAAAGTTGGGTGGGTTAGAAAGCTTCTTGATGGAAGATAAAAGCTTAGACAGTTAGGATTATTGCTCGTGAAGACTCATGAGATCCGGGAACGGTTTACCCAGCACTTCGTCAATTCTGGTCACGAGGTTGTCCCCAGCGCCTCTTTGATCCTGGATGACCCTAACCTGCTTTTCGTTAACGCGGGCATGGTGCCCTTCAAGCCCTATTTCTTGGGCCAGCAGACCCCACCATTTTCGCAAGGCCTTGCCACCTCTATCCAGAAGTGCGTGCGCACCTTGGATATTGAGGAGGTGGGCATTACCACCCGCCACAACACCTTCTTCCAAATGGCGGGTAACTTCTCCTTTGGCCAGTACTTCAAGGAAGGCGCCATTTCCAATGCATGGAACCTGCTGACCAAAGACGTAGAAGACGGCGGGTTTGGCTTGGACCCAGAGCGCCTATGGGTCACCGTGTACCTCGATGACGATGAGGCAGCGGAAATCTGGCGCGATAAGATCGGCGTGCCAGAACAGCGCATCCAGCGCCTGGGCATGGAAGATAACTACTGGTCCATGGGCGTGCCGGGACCATGTGGGCCCTGCTCGGAAATCTATTACGATCGCGGGTCCGAATACGGCAAGGACGGCGGCCCGATTGCGGATGATAACCGCTACATGGAGATCTGGAACCTCGTGTTCATGCAAAATGAGCGCGGTGAGGGGACCGGAAAGGGCGATTTTGAGATCGTCGGAGAGCTGCCGAAGAAAAACATCGACACCGGCTTGGGCATCGAGCGCGTCGCTTGCCTGTTGCAGGGAGTAGACAACGTCTACGAAACCGACCTGCTCCGCCCGGTTATTGACGTTGCTGAGGAGCTTACCGGCGCCACCTACGGCGAGAAGGCAACGCAGCAGGATAATATCCGCTTCCGCGTGGTGGCTGACCACTCGCGCACCGGCATGATGCTCATCTTGGATGGCGTTACCCCAGGTAATGAGGGCAGGGGCTATATCTTGCGCCGCCTGTTGCGCCGCATCATTCGCTCCGCAAAGCTGCTGGGGGCCGAGGGCGCTACCATGGAGCGCTTCATGAATACGGTCATGGATACCATGACCCCGTCTTATCCTGAGATTGCGGATAACCGCGAGCGCATCCTCCGCGTGGCCATCAATGAGGAAAAGGCGTTTTTGAAGACGCTGGAATCTGGCACCAAGCTTTTCGATGAAGCCGTGGAGGACCTGCGCTCCACCCACCGCGCGAAGACCCAAAAGGTGCTCTCCGGTGATAAGGCCTTTGAGCTGCACGATACCTACGGTTTCCCCATTGACCTCACCCTGGAAATGGCGCAAGAGGCCGGGCTCGACGTGGACATGGACGGCTTTAATGCCGCCATGGGCGAGCAGCGCCGCCGCGCCAAGGCCGATAACCAGGCCAAGAAGCACGGTCACACCGACCTCTCCTTGTACCGCGACTGGGTGGATAATAACCCCACCGTATTCACCGGCTATGAGGAACTGGTCTCGGGCGCGAACGTCATCGGCCTGGTCAAAGACGGCCAGAAGGTCAACGAGGTACACGAGGGCGATGAGGTTGAGGTCATTTTGGACCACTCGCCGCTCTACGCTGAGTCCGGCGGACAGATGGCTGACCGCGGCCGCATTTCTGCGGGCGAATCCCTCCTGGAGGTCAATGACGTCCAGAAGATTGGCAAGAAGCTGTGGGTACACAAGGCTTCCGTTACCGCCGGCGGGCTCGACCTTGGCATGTCCGTTGAGGCTTCCGTCGATGAGAAGTGGCGCCACGGTGCAACCCAGGCCCACTCGGCCACCCACCTCATTCACGCAGCCCTGCGGCAGGTGCTGGGACCCACCGCAGTGCAGGCAGGCTCCCTTAACCGCCCGGGCTACCTGCGCTTCGACTTCAACTACACCGAGCAGTTGAGCCAAGAGCAAATGGAAGAAATCGCCCTGATTACTAATCAGGCGATCGACTCCAATATGGCCGTCAACACCATCGAGACCTCGCTGGAAGAGGCCAAGGCGATGGGTGCCATGGCCCTGTTCGGTGAAAACTACGGCAACCAGGTGCGCGTGGTGGAAATCGGCGGACCATTTTCCATCGAGCTCTGCGGTGGTACCCACGTTGGTTCCTCGGCAGAAATCGGACCCGTTTCCGTGTTGGGTGAGTCCTCAGTGGGCTCCGGTGCCCGCCGCATCGAGGCCTACTCCGGCATGGATGCCTTCCGGTACTACTCCAAGGAAACCGCGCTGGTAGAGGGCGTTTCCCGCGAGCTGAAGGTGCAGTCTGAGGAACTGCCAGAGCGCATTTCTCAGCTTTCGGAGCGCCTCAAGGCCGCCGAGAAGGAAATCGAGGTCCTGCGCAAGGCGCAACTGACCGCGCGGGCCTCTGAATTCATCGACTCGGCTACCGATGTCAATGGCATCAAGACCATTACGCTCCAGCTTCCCGATGGCACTTCTGGCGGCGACCTGCGCACCGTGGCCACCGATATCCGTAACCGGATGAAGGATACGGCCGCGGTCATCGTGCTCGGTGCAGTGGATAAGGGTAAGTTCCCGTTCATTGCTGCCGCTACGGGCAAGGCGGTGGACGAGGGCGTGAAAGCAGGGGACATCGTCAAGCGCCTCGGCGGATACGTCAACGGCCGCGGCGGCGGCAAGCCAGACATGGCGCAGGGCTCTGGTACCGCGCCGGAAGGTGCGCAGCGCGGCTTTGAGGCCGTCAAGGATCTGTTGCAGTCGCGATAAGGATTCATTGTGGCAAAGGTTGAACCAGATTCCCCCGGAGTGGATGACCCAGGCGAGGGTCGCCGGTTAGCACTCGACGTGGGCACAGTGCGAATTGGCGTCGCGGCATCCAACCGCGAGGCCACCCTCGCTACCCCTGTGGAAACCGTTCCCAGGAAGACCGGCTTCAAAGACCGCGATCAAGAAGACATTGATCGAATTCTCGAGCTTATTGGGGCATATTCCGCGGTAGAAGTCATTGTTGGTTTGCCGCGTGATTTACACGGAAATGGGTCAAAAAGTGTAAAACACGCGAAAGAAATTGCGTTTCGGATTCGACGCCGCTTGAATCAAGATGAAAATATAGATAAAGTTCCACCACCAGTACGCTTGGCTGATGAACGTTTGACGACGGTAGCGGCAACCACCGCGCTGCGCGCGTCCGGCGTGTCCGAAAAGAAGGGCAGAAAAATCATTGACCAAGCTGCAGCGGTGGAAATACTACAGTCCTGGCTGGATGGGCGTGCTAACGCGCTCCGCTTGGATGATGCAGTAGCCCAGCCTTCAAACTCAGGAGACTAAACACGTGAGCCGTAACCAACAACGCCTCGGGCGATCGATGGATGATAAGTACGTCAAGCGGCGCCAGCGCGGCATCGCCGTGGTGGTCGCATCCGTCATCGTTATTCTAGGAGCTCTGATCTACATCGGAGTACGCATCGGCACTTCTTCGGCCGACTACGAAGGGGCCGGTAACGGCACCACGCAATTGGTGGAGGTCCCCGAAGGATCCTCCATGTCCGAGCTGGGACCCACGCTCGTGGAAAAGAATGTGGTCAAGACCCAAGAGGCATTCGACTCTGCGGCATCGATGAACCACAGCGCCAGCCAGATTCAACCTGGTTTCTACCGCCTGCAAGAAGAAATGAGTGCGGCGAATGCGGTAGAGGCATTGCTGGATGAAAACAACCGCGTGGACATGCTCGAGGTCCAAGGTGGTGCGACCCTGGAGGATGTCAAGGTCGTCGGCGGTGACGTGCGCTTTGGTATCTACTCCTTGATCGCCCAGGTTAGCTGCGATGACGGCAATTGCTTGGAGAAGGAAGAGCTGGAGAAGGCAGCAGCGGAAACCGATCCTAAGGAGCTCGGTGCGCCCGATTGGGCACTGGATGCCATTAAGAAGCGCGGCAATGACCCGAAGCGTATTGAGGGCCTGATTGCCCCTGGTCAGTACGTGCTCGACCCGAATATGAGCGCCAAGGATATCTTGAAGGACCTCATTACCCGCTCTGCCAAGCGCTATGAAGAAACCGACATTGAAAACCGTGCCAAGGCCATTGGTCTTTCGCCGTACGAGCTTTTGACCTCTGCCTCCTTGGTGGAGCGTGAGGCACCCGCCGGCGAATTCGACAAGGTTGCCCGCGTTATCCTGAACCGCTTGGATGAGCCGATGCGCCTGGAGTTCGACTCCACCGTGAACTACGGCCTAGAAGACGTTGAACTTGCCACCACCGATGAGGCGCGTGCGGAGAAGACGCCGTGGAATACCTACGCCAAGGAAGGCCTGCCGGATACGCCGATTTCCTCGCCTTCTGATGAGGCAATCCGCGCCATGGAAGAACCGGCCGAAGGTAACTGGAAGTTCTTCGTCACCGTGGATAAGGACGGCACCACCGTGTTCTCTGATACCTACGATGAGCACCTGGACCGCGTGGACGATGCCATCCGCTCCGGCGTCCTCGACTCGCAGCGCGAGGGCGAAGGGGCAGGTGCCGGCAACGGCGATGCCGCCTCAGATCAACCGGCTGAGTAGGCACTAGGCCGCAGCCAGAAAGGTAGTTGCTTTCCCATGCCGCGCGCCGCAGTACTCGGTAGCCCCATCGCACACTCGCTCTCGCCTATCCTGCATAACGCGGGGTATGCCGCAGTGGGGCTCAAGGAGTGGTCCTATACCCGCTTTGAGGTCACGGCCGATACCCTTGTCCCATTCTTGGAAGAATGCGGCCCCGAGTACCGCGGCTTTTCTGTCACCATGCCCGGTAAGTTCGCCGCGCTCGAGGTTGCGGAAGAACGAAGCGATAGGGCGCAGCTTATCGGGTCCGCCAATACCTTGGTGCGCACCGAACATGGGTGGCGCGCGGATAATACCGATACCGAGGGCGTGCGCGGCGCCCTGCAAGAACTCATTGGGCTCCGCCCCGTGTCTCAGGCCCTTATCATCGGCGCGGGCGGAACTTCCCGTCCAGCGCTGTGGGCTCTGGCAGAACGCGGAATCGACCAAGTCACCATCTTGAACCGCTCGAACCGCCAAGCAGAACTCCAGCCCTTGGCCGAGCGGCTCGGGCTCAATTTGCAGTATGCAACCTTTGACGATGACCTCGAGGACCTTTCCCGCTCCGCGGATTTGATTATTTCCACCGTGCCTTCGGCGGCGTTAGAGGATTATCGCTTCCAGCTTGCCCACGCCCCAGTACTCGATGTGATTTATCATCCGTGGCCTACGACGCTCGCCGCCTGCGCCGCCGCGAATGGCTACTTCACCGTGGGCGGGCACGTCATGCTGGCGCATCAAGCATTTAGCCAATTCGAGCAATTCACTGGCCTTACCGCTCCGCGCGAAGAGATGGTTGCGGCCCTGCAGGAAGAGCTTCGCCTGCGCAACCTATAACCACGCTGGGAATACGCCCATGTGCGCCGTCTTGCCATGAAGAGCGGCAAGGCGGCGCTTAGCCTTATGCCATGGGTATTTTCGGGGGAATAGTTTATGGTCTGTGGGCAGCCGCCTTGAGCTGGTGGGATATTCGCGAGCGGCGCTTGCCCGATGCGCTGACCATCCCAGCAGGGGTTCTATCGGTCACTGTTGTTAATTGGGGCGGGTTATTCTGGCCGGTGCTGTACCTCCTAGTGGCGCTGCGGGGTGCTGGCATCGGCGGGGGAGATATTAAATTGGCCCTGCCGCTGGGCATGCTCGTTGGTGCTGCGGCAGGGCCCTTGGCCGTCCTCATCGCTTGTGGTAGCGCTGCTGTGTTCACGTTGCTTGCAAGCGGTGTCGTACGTGCCAAGGGCGGCGTGCCCCACGGGCCCTCGATGCTCGTGGCCGCCGGGCTGGTCATCGCCGTGCATACCCTCTTTGAGGGGGAGGCGAATATATTGGGGTGCCTAGTTATTCCCTGTGTATAGGTGCCGTGCGATAATACCCGCATGCTTCGTTGGACTACCGCTGGTGAATCCCACGGCCAGGCACTGATCTCCATGCTGGAGCACATGCCGGCCGGAGTGCCCATTACCCGTGCTGATATTTCCCATCAGCTTGCGCGGCGCCGCCTTGGATATGGCCGCGGTGCGCGCATGAAGTTTGAAGCGGATGAGGTCACGCTGCTGGGCGGCGTACGCCATGGGCTGACCATTGGTAGCCCCATTGCCATCATGATTGGCAATACCGAGTGGCCGAAGTGGACCACCGTCATGTCCGCAGATCCCATCGATATGGACGATGAGGACGTAGCCAAGGCGATGAATTCGGGCCGGGGTGCGCCCTTGCAGCGCCCGCGGCCAGGCCACGCCGATTTCGCCGGCATGGTGAAATATAACCACAGCGAAGCCCGCCCCATCTTGGAGCGTTCTTCTGCGCGGGAAACCGCCGCACGCGTTGCCGCCGCGACTGTAGCGCGCAACTTCCTGCGGGAAACGCTAGGCGTTGAAGTCTTCTCCCAGGTGATTTCCATCGGCGCATCGCAGCCCTATGTGGGTGCTTCCCCGAGCTTTGCGGATATCGAGGACATCGACAACTCGCCGGTGCGCGCCTTTGACAAGGACGCCGAATCCGCGATGATTTCAGAGATTGAAGCCGCCAAGAAGCAGGGCGATACCTTAGGCGGCATCGTCGAGGTAATCGTCGATGGCCTCCCCATTGGCCTCGGTTCACATATCTCGGGCGATGACCGCTTGGATGCGCAGCTGGCCGGAGCATTGATGGGCATCCAGGCGATTAAGGGCGTTGAAATCGGCGATGGCTTTGAAGAGGCGCGTCGGCGCGGCTCCGAAGCCCACGATGAAATAGTCCGCACCGAGGACGGCGTGACTCGCCTGAGCAACCGTGCCGGCGGCTTGGAAGGCGGCATGACTAACGGGCAGCAATTGCGGGTCCGCGCCGCCATGAAACCGATTTCCACGGTGCCGCGTGCTTTGCAGACGATCGATATGGAATCGGGTGCCGATGCCACCGCAATTCACCAGCGCTCAGATGTTTGCGCCGTGCCGGCAGCAGGAGTTGTGGCTGAGGCCATGGTCTCCCTCGTGCTAGCGCGCGCAGTTTTAGATAAATTTGGCGGGGATAGTTTGAGCGAAACCTCCCGCGCCATTGCTGCATATGAAGAATACGTTTCGCAGCGACTCGCCTTTAACCAGGAGTAAATGATGACAACGCCAACCGATGTAACGGGACAACCGCATCCTTGCGTCGTATTGATTGGCCCGCCCGGGGCGGGAAAGTCCACGATTGGCCGCCGGCTTTCGCATGCGCTGAATTGCGATCTGGTGGATTCGGATCACCTGATCGAAATGGCCGAGGGAAAACCCTGCGGCGAGGTCTTTAGTGAGAAAGGCGAACCGGCGTTTCGCGAGCTCGAGGCCGAACATGTCGCTGAAGCCCTGCAGAAGGGCGGGGTAGTAAGCCTTGGTGGGGGCGCGGTGATGACGGCCTCTACGCGCGAGCTTCTGGAGCGCCACACCGTCGTCTTCCTCGATATTTCCGCAGAAGAAGGCGCGCGCCGCACGGCTGACGATCGCAACCGTCCGGTATTAGCGGCGGATAATCCGGTTGAACATTATCGTTCCATCGTGGAAACGCGTAGGCCCTTTTACCTGGAGGTAGCCGATTTTCGCGTGCGCACGGATGCTCGCTCCCCGCAGCAGGTCGTGGGCGATATCCTGGGCTTTTTAGAAACCCTCTAGGCGGGGCAGTTACACCTATCCGCGCAATCCTGCAGGCTGAAGCTCCGTAGAAAGGACACCATCATGCCTACCATCGCCGTTAACGGACCGAGCCCGTATGAGGTCCGCATTGGAGCGGGTCTTAGCGAAGATATCGCGCGGCGCTGCGCGGACACGGGGGCTGATAAGGCAGCAATCATCTTCCAACCGGCCCTGCGCACCGCAGCAGAAGAGCTCGCGAAATCCGTAGAAGGACAGGGCGTCACCCCCGTCTTGTGCGAGGTGCCGGATGCTGAGGCGGCCAAGCAACTGAGCGTGGTGGGAGGCGTATGGGACCGCCTTGGTGAGGCCGGCTTTAGCCGCAGCGATATCGTCATTGGTGTAGGCGGCGGGGCAACCACGGACATGGCAGGCTTTGTCGCCGCCGGATGGATGCGCGGCATTAAGGTCATTCAGGTTCCTACGACCCTTCTCGCCATGGTTGATGCCGCGGTGGGCGGGAAAACCGGAATCAATACTAAGGCCGGGAAGAACCTCGTCGGCGCCTTCCACGAGCCGGATTCTGTATTCGTCGATCTGGAGCGCCTAGAGACCCTCCCGCAGGCGGAGATCGTGGCTGGTTCCGCTGAGATCATCAAGACCGGGTTCATTCATGATCCGGTCATCGTGCAGCGCTACGTGGAGAATCCAGCGGCTTGCCTTGACCCAGGCGGTGTCCTGCCCGAATTGATTGAGCATTCCATCGCGGTGAAGGCAGCTGTGGTGGGAGAGGATCTTAAGGAAGCCGGGCTGCGCGAGACCCTCAATTATGGGCATACCTTTGGCCACGCCATAGAAAGGCAGGAAAACTATGCGTGGCGCCACGGCAATGCGGTAGCCGTAGGCATGATGTTCATTGCCCATCTTTCCCATCAGCGGGGCCTGATAGATGCGGAACTCGTGGAATTGCACCGCAGCATCCTGACCAATATCGGCCTGCCTACGACGTATCAATTCGGGAAATTCGCGGAACTATATGAGGCGATGACCCACGATAAGAAAAACCGCGACGGCAAGATCCGCTTCGTGGCGCTAACCGGAATCGGCGCGACGACGCGGATAGAGGGTCCGACGCGCGAAGAACTAGAAGCGGCATATGCCGCTATCACGGAGTAGATATGAAAATCGTTGTTCTCAATGGCCCGAACCTCAATAGGTTGGGCAAGCGCCAACCAGACGTATACGGTTCTACGACGTTAAGCGATGTTGAAAAGCTCGTGTCCGAGCGTGCGGCGAAGCACGGGGCAGAGGTCGAGTTTTTCCAGTCTAGTTTTGAAGGCGAGCTCATTGAGAAGGTCCACGAGGCCGCCGATGCCGGAAGTGCAGTCATCATTAACCCAGGTGGGCTGACACATACCTCCGTCGCCCTGCGCGACGCCCTGGCAGAGATTGCCGATGGCGCCGGTTTCGTGGAGGTGCATATCTCCAACGTGCATGCCCGGGAAGAATTCCGCCATCATTCTTATCTAAGCCCCATTGCCCGCGGCGTCATCGCCGGCCTAGGGGTCTTTGGATACTGCGCCGCGGTGGACTATCTGTGCCAATAAGCACCGGCCAGATCCATGCCCCTCGGGCGCGGATGGAAAGAAGGCTTCGAACCTAGCCACCTGCGCCGCGGAAATAGTTATAGTGGAAGAATAAATTTTTTTAAGCTTCACTACGTTCCCGCAAAGGATGATTTTATGGCACTTGCAGATACCCGTTTCAGCGATCGCCGCCGGAAGCTAGCCGCGGAATTAGCCGGTCAGCGCATTGATGCGGTATTGGTAACCCACTTGATCCACGTCCGGTACCTGTCCGGATTCTCCGGCTCCAATGGTGGGCTTTTGCTGCGCAAGGATCTCTCCGCGCTCATGGCTACCGATGGCCGCTATACCACCCAGATTGCCCAGGAAGTCCCGGATCTTGAGGCGGTCGAGGGCCGCGCTGTGGGTAAGGTGCTCCTGCAGCAATTCGACAAGGATGAGACACCGGTTCGCGTCGGCTTCGAAGCCGACTACATGTCCGTATCGGAACTGGAAGATCTGAAGGATTCCGCACCGGATGGGGTCACCTTGGTGCCGATTTCTGGAATCATCGAGGACATCCGCATCACGAAGGATCCGGTAGAGCTAGAAAAGCTCGAGGAGATTGCGGCGCTTGCTAACCAGGCGTTGGAAGACCTCATTTCCGCCGGCGAGTTGCGGGCGGGCCGTACGGAGCGCGAAGTTGCCGCCGACCTGGAATTCCGCATGCGCATCCTGGGTTCTGAGCGAGTGAGCTTCGATACCATCGTGGCCTCTGGCCCGAACTCCGCCATGCCGCACCACGGCGCGGACGACCGCGTGATCGAGGACGGGGACTTGGTCACCATCGACTTCGGCGCTCACCTGCGCGGATTTAATTCTGACTGCACCCGCACCTATGTCGTGGGTACGGCAAATGACTTTGCCAAGGAGATCTACGATGTGGTGCTGCGCGCCCAGCAGGCTGGTGTCGAGGCTGCGGTAGCGGGCACCTCGCTTTCCGATGTCGACGCCGCCTGCCGCAACGTTATCGCCGACGCCGGATACGGCGACTACTTCGTCCACTCCACCGGGCACGGCGTGGGCTTGGACGTGCACGAAGCACCCTTTGCTGCCACGACCGGTAAGGGTGAGCTGGCGCCAGGGATGACGCTG
Organism: Corynebacterium sp. LaCa_23; assembly: GCF_058182375.1. Classification (NCBI taxonomy): domain Bacteria; kingdom Bacillati; phylum Actinomycetota; class Actinomycetes; order Mycobacteriales; family Corynebacteriaceae; genus Corynebacterium; species Corynebacterium sp. LaCa_23. The sequence goes on along the minus strand of NZ_CP190825.1, from coordinate 1,388,232 downwards.
ACCATCGAGCCGGGCGTGTATGTGCCGGGCAAGGGCGGCGTACGCATCGAAGATACGCTGATTATCACCGATGGAGCCCCGAAGATCATTACCGCCGCCTCCAAGGACTTTACTGAGCTGCCCGCATAGGTAGGCTTGGCCCCTGCGACTCCTCCCTTTCCGGGGAGGAGATTTTAGGGGGTACCGGTGGGCCAGCGGGTGCGGGCTATCCGGTAGGCTTATACCTTGCTTTCAACCTTTCAACCACAATATTCGGGAGTTTAACCGCAATGGCTGATACTACTGATTTCAAGAACGGACTCGTTCTCAAGATTGACAACAAGCTGATGCAGATCACCGAGTTTCAGCATGTGAAGCCGGGCAAGGGCCCAGCATTCGTGCGCACCAAGCTGAAGGACGTTGTCTCCGGAAAGACCGTGGACAAGACCTGGAACTCGGGCGTCAAGGTAGAAACCGCCACGGTGGACCGTCGCGATATGACCTACCTGTACAACGACGGCACCAGCTACGTCGTCATGGATGAAAAGACCTTCGAGCAGTTTGAGCTTTCGCCGGATAAGTTTGGCGATGCCGCACGTTTCCTGCTGGAAAACATGCGCGTGCAGGTCTCCTTCTACGAGGATGAGGCATTGTTCGCGGAGCTTCCTATCTCCGTCGACCTCAAGGTAGAGCACACCGAGCCAGGCCTGCAGGGTGACCGTTCCTCCGGCGGCACCAAGCCCGCCACGCTGGAGACCGGCGCCGAGATCCAGGTGCCGCTGTTCATTGAAATCGGCAATGTACTAAAGATCGATACCCGCACCGGCGAGTACCTGTCCCGCGTCAACAACTAGGGCCTTATCTTGTCTGATAACACTGCTAAGCGGGATATCAATCATAAACGGCATACCGCGCGCTACCGGGCGCGCCGGCGCGCAGCGGATATCATCTATGAAGCGGAGAACAGGGACGTTGATCCCGTTGCCATCGTTGAGGACCGCGTTGCCTTGGCGCGCGAGGATCGCCACGCTGTAGCCCCCATCGCGGACTACACCAAGGTCATCGTCCAAGGTGTCGCAGAAGAGCTAGACGCTATCGATGACACGATCTCGCGGTACCTTTCCCAGAACTGGGAGCTGCACCGGATCCCCGCCGTCGATCGCGCAATCTTGCGCCTTTCGGTCTGGGAGCTGTTGTTTAATCCGGACGTTCCCACCGCGACGGCCGTCGTCGAAGGCGTGGAGCTGGCCTCGCAGTATTCCCACGATCAAGCCGCACCGTATATCCACGCGGTCTTGGATGACGTCGCGCAATCTCGTTCCGAGCTGAGCCCGATGAATAACCTCGGTCAAGAGGAAGAAAGCGACGACGCGGAAGCTGAAGATTCCCAAGCGGACTCTGAGCCTTCGGCGCACGCAGATGAGCCAGAAACGCCGAAGACGCCAGAGGAGTCTGGGGAAGCATCCCCAAGTGCGGAAACGGAAGAGGACAACTCCTAACCCATTCCCAGTTTCCCAGTTCGCCGGCTTACTTAGTTTAAGAGGCAAAGAAGCCGGGGAACTGGTCATGTTTTCTACAGCGAGGTGCCGCGGGAGGTAGCCCCGGTTCGCACGCTTGATTCGGTCAACACCCAGGCGTTTGTACACTGTTTGTCATGGGTAAATTTAAGATCAAAGATGCGCTAGACCTGCGCGCCGGCAAAACCTTTCGGCTTGCAGATGTCGATCCCACGGCAACTCCGGGATTCGATGGCTCAAAGTCTGACTTAGAGGACCGCTTTAAACGCTATGACGATGAGCTCTATGATTTGCAGGAGCGCCTTTTTGCCAATGGCAGGGCGCATAGTGATGACGCACCTTCGCTCTTAGTGGTCCTGCAAGGAATGGATACCTCCGGCAAAGGCGGGGCTATTCGCCATGTCTTTTCTGTCTTTGATCCGCAGGGCACAAAGACCGTGGGCTTTGGCAAGCCGACGGAAGAGGAAATGAAACACGATTTCCTGTGGCGCATCCGCAAACACGATCCGGTTCCTGGCCAGGTCGTGGCCTTTGACCGCTCCCACTACGAAGACGTGCTGATTCAACGCGTGCACGAGTGGGTGGATGAGGAAGAGATCGATCGCCGCTTCGAGGTTATTCGTGAGTATGAGCAAGAGCTCGCCGGAAAGCGGGTAAAGATCTTGAAGGTCTTTTTGCACATCTCGCCGGAGTTTCAAAAGGACAACCTCATCGAGCGCACCGAGCGCGAGGATAAGTACTGGAAGTACGACCCTTCAGATCTTGAAGAGCGCGGCTATTGGGATAAATACATGGCGGCCTATGAAGATGCCATCCGCCGGACGGATGAGCTTTGGGCACCGTGGTTTGTGATCCCTACGGATAATAAGAAGTATGCGCGCATGGCCTTGAAATATCTTATCGTCGATGCGCTGCGGCACCTGAACCTTTCGTGGCCCGCGCCGGAATTCGATCCGGAGGCAGAAAAGCAGCGCATCCTAGATGCAGACTAGGCACTAGCCGCCCAAAAACCCGCACCGTCGCCACGCCATAGCACGCGAGTGTGCGAGGCGGGCGAAACAAGTGCGGGGAGGCGTTTAGAGAAAAGGCAGGCTAGGCGTTTCCGGACGGCGTGGAGTTGTCCTCGCCGTTATTGCCAGCCTTCGCCGCGGTTTCAGAACCGAGCTTGGCCATTTCTTCGGCGGCAGAAACCATGGCGTCCTGGCCGTTGATGACGGCATCGACGGCCTTCTTCAAAGCGGTGGTAAGTTGCTCATCGGTCATTCCGGCCGCGGCGGGAATATCGCGCTCGGTGCGGACGACGAGCATATCGTCGTGCTCAGAAATAACTGCTCGGGCGCCGAATGCTACAGAGTTGATCTGGTTGGCGGCGAGGAAGAGTCCGGCATCGGCCTTGGAGAACGAGGCATCGGTTGGCACATCGCAGCGCACGATGACAACGGAATCCAGAACCGCAAACATGGTGGGCAGGCCATTGAGGTTGGCGGTGGCTGCGTCGATTTCGCCCTCCACCTTGGTCAGCTCAATATCGAAGGTGCCCATGGCGGCAACGACGCGGTCAAGATTGACCTCGGGCAAATTGTTTTCGGTGGATGCATTAGTCATGGTTATGCTCCTCCCAGGTGACAAGCTGTGGGTAGTGCTCTTCAACAAAAGCCATGGACTGCAGCATGGAGTCCAAGGTGGACATCACGAAGGCACCGATCTGGTTGCGGGACAGGCCATGGGAAATGTTGATTTCGCGCACGCCGGAGACAGCCAGATTATTTTCGGACGATTCAAAAAAGCGCAGGGTGGGCGCGAAGTGCTGCTGGTTCCACTTATTGAGGACCATGAGCAGTTGCGGGCCTTCCGAGGCTGGGGCGTTGCCGCGCCAGACGGAGTCTGCGACGAGGACATCGTCACGCACCTGCAAGGCAATGGCGATATTGGAAAAGCCGGTGCGCAGGATTTTTACCGTCTCGCCTTCGCCGACGGTCTGTTCTTCTACGCGGTACTCGAGCTTTTCGGAGTCAAAAATCTCACCGATGCGCTCGAGGGTGACATCCTCAATGGGCGTATCGGGATACAGGGTTGGTTCTTCAGACACGTAAGTAGTCTCAATCCATGTACTAATCGGGGATAATGGTCAACCCTGCCTAGTTTACCTAACTCATAGCGCTCCTACGGCGACTCCCACAGGCTTTCGCCGCCGAGTTCGTGCGCCAAGGCTGCGTCGATGGTGGGGTAGCGGAAGGTATGGCCTATGTCCTTTAATATCTGTGGTTGCACGCGCTGGTCGGCCAAGGCGAGTTCTTGCGCGCCTTGCTTGCCCAGGAGCAGAGCGGGGCCGAATTGGGGGATCGGCAGTATGGTGGGGCGGTGCAATTCGGACCCCAAGGCGGAGACGAAGTCCTTGTTGAGCACCGGGTTTGGTGATGCCCCATTGACCGGACCCGCAAGCTTCTCATCCACGATGGCGCGAATATAGGCATCGGTGAGATCGTCTAGTGCCACCCAGCTGTACCAAAAGTTGCCGTCGCCAAAGGCGCCGCCCAGTCCCGTGGAAAACAGCGCGCGCAACAGCGGTAGCAGGCCGGAATTTCCGGACATGACGATGCCGGTGCGGATATTGACCACGCGCTTTCCGGCCTCGCGGGCGGGGGTGCAGGCTTTCTCCCAGTCCGCTGCGACATCGGCAAGAAAGCCCTCGCCGCGCTCGGCGTCCTCGGATAGCAGCTCATCGCCGCGTTCGGAACCGTAAAAACCAATGGCAGAGGCGCACACCATGGCCTGCACGGAATCGGTGGCGGCGACTAGGCGGGCGAGGTTTTCGGTGGGGCCCACGCGGGAGTCGCGGATATCGGACTTGTGGCTGTCATTAAAGCGCCCAAAGATGGGCTCGCCCGCCAGGTGTACGAGTACGTCCACGCCCTCGAGGAGATCGGGCCGCGGGTGGTGCGGGCGCCACTCGCGCTGGCCGGCCTCCGCCGTGCCGCGCACGAGCTGGATCACCGTGTGGCCTAGGGTCTGTAGCTGTGCGGTCAGCGCGCTGCCCACGCTGCCGCGTGAGCCGGTAATGGCGATGGTTAACGGCTTTTGGCCGAGCTGGGCTTCGCGCAGGCGGTTTTCAAAGGCAATATCCTGGATGAGCTGGTGCTGCCGGTAGGCGAATAACGAGTTGAGGGCCGCAGCGGGAATGCGGGTATCGACCTCGTCCGTAATCAGCGTCCCGTCTGGGTGATCGGCAAATCGGTGCGTATGGCGCCACTTGGCAAATTTGCGGATGGGGGCGTTGACGCACACATCGCTGAAGCTATAGCCGGCCTGGTAGCGCGATAGATCGTGCTGGGCCGTCCACTGCAAACCGCCCGGCAGGGAAAGCAGGGAGGTGCCATCGCCCAGATCGGTGGCCTGTTGCACGGGCTTCATGAATGCGAAAGGTGGGTTTAGGCGTGCGAGCGACCCTGGCCGGGAATGCCACTGCCAGACGTGTTCGCGGGAGGCTGGGACTACGTGCTGCGCGGAGAAACTCACTGCGTGATGCACCTCTTTCGGCTAAGCCTCACCCACGGGTGGGTAAGGTGCTAGAGTAATACGTGTCTATCAGCATAGACGTCTACAAGTTCATTGACAGGCATCCTTTAAGGACCGCACCGTGAGGCGGGGAAGGAGGTCACGATGAGTGGAACTGACGTGAACGCGAACGAATTGGAGCTTTTAAGCGCCGATGATGTCTCGCGTACCGTTGCACGCATCGCGCACCAGATTATTGAAAAGACGGCGCTCGATTCCGCGGAGGCCCCGCGGGTCATTTTGCTGGGCATCCCCTCAGGCGGAGTGCCCCTAGCGGAGCGCCTCGCGCAGAAAATACACGAGTTTTCCGGGGTCCCCGTTCCATGGGGCTCGCTCGACATCACGTTGTACAGGGACGATTTGCGCAATTTCCCGCACCGCGCCCTGCAACCGACCTCCATCCCAGATGGCGGCATCGATAATGCCACGGTCATCTTGGTCGATGATGTCCTTTATTCCGGCCGCACCATCCGCGCCGCCCTCGATGCGGTGGGCGATGTTGGTCGGCCTTCTATTATCCAGTTGGCCGTATTGGTTGACCGCGGGCACCGCGAGGTCCCCATCCGCGCCGATTATGTGGGCAAGAACCTGCCTACGGCGCGGGAAGAAGATGTCTCCGTATATATCCAAGACATCGATGGCCGCGATGCCGTAGTCCTCACCCGCTCTACGTCCGCGGGCGATGCCGCGCAGATAAGGGGAACGCACTCATGAAACACCTCATCGATAGCGCGGAACTATCCCGCGCAGAAATCATCGGCCTGCTGGATGAGGCCGATCGCTTCCGCGAGGCGCTCGATGGCCGCGAGGTCAAAAAACTGCCGACGCTGCGCGGGCGCACGATTTATACGCTCTTTTATGAAAACTCCACGCGCACGCGCTCGTCCTTTGAAACCGCCGGCAAGTGGATGTCCGCTGACGTTATCAACCTCTCGGCGTCGACCTCGTCCGTGAAAAAGGGCGAGTCCCTCAAAGATACGGGCCTGACCCTGGCGGCCATCGGTGCCGATGCCATCATCATGCGCCACCCGTCCTCCGGTGCGCCGCAACAGCTGGCCCAGTGGGTGGACCCGGATGGGCATGGTCCCGCCGTTATCAACGCCGGTGACGGTGCGCACCAGCACCCGACGCAGGCCTTGCTCGATGCCGTCACGATGCGCCAGCGCCTAGGTCTGCGCGGCGATAATGGCTTCGAGGGCCTGAAGGTAAAGATTGTGGGCGATTGCCTGCACTCGCGCGTCGTGCGCTCCAACGTGGATCTCCTGCACACCCTAGGCGCGGAGGTCACCCTCGTGGGCCCTGCGACCTTGATGCCGTGGGGCGTGGACAAGTGGCCGGTCCGCGTGTCCTATGACTTTGATGCAGAGCTTGCAGATGCCGATGTCGTGATGATGCTGCGCGTGCAGCAAGAGCGCATGGACGGCGGCTTCTTCCCGTCCCACCGCGAGTACGCGCAGCTCTTTGGGCTCTCGCAGCAGCGCGCCGCGGCGCTGCACAAGGACGCCATCGTCATGCACCCAGGTCCCATGCTGCGCGGGATGGAGATCAACTACGCCGTGGCCGATATGGATAAAACCACGGTATTGCAGCAGGTCAACAACGGTGTCCACATGCGCATGGCAGTGCTTTTTACGCTGCTGACCAATGGCGATAACGCCAGGATTTAAATCGGGCAGAGCATAAGCCACGTAAAAGGGAGAGAAAATGACTACGTACCTAGCTACCGGCCGGCTGTCCGCACCGGCCGAAAACCCACTACTGATTAAAAATATTCGCCTTTACGGGGAAGGCGAGCCCACCAACGTCCTCATCCGCGGTGGCGTTATTGACTCCATCGGGCCCGAGGTGCAGGCAGAGGGTGCCGAGACCATCGACGGCGACGGCAACGTGCTGCTGCCAGGCCTGGTTGACATGCACGTGCACCTGCGCGAGCCAGGCCGCGAGGATACCGAGACCATCGAGTCCGGCTCTAAGGCCGCGGCCAAGGGCGGGTTTACCGCGGTCTTTACCATGGCCAATACCACGCCGGTCACGGACCAGCCCATCATCGCCGAATCCGTGTGGGCAAAGTCCCAGGCACTGGGGCTTTGCGATGTCCACCCGGTCGGCTCCATCACCAAGGGCCTAGAAGGCAAGTCCTTAACGGAGTTCGGCATGATGGCGCGCAGCGATGCCAAGGTGCGCATGTTCTCTGATGACGGCAAGTGCGTGCAAAACCCACAGCTCATGCGCCGCGCGTTGGAATACGCCAAGGGCATGGACGTACTACTGGCCCAGCACGCCGAGGATGACCGCATGACCGGTGGGTCTTCCGCCCACGAGGGCGAAAACGCCGCACGGTTGGGCCTGCGCGGCTGGCCGCGAGTAGCGGAAGAATCCATCGTTGCCCGCGACGCCCTGCTCGCCCGCGATTACGGTAACCGCGTGCACATCTGCCACGCCTCCACGCAGGGCACGGTGGAACTGCTGCAGTGGGCGAAGGAACACGATATTCCGCTTACCGCAGAGGTCACCCCGCACCACCTTCTTATGACCGATGACAAGCTGCGCACCTATGACGGCCTTTTCCGCGTGAACCCGCCGCTGCGCGAACAGCGCGATACGGAGGCGCTGCGCCAGGCGCTTCTTGATGGCACCATTGACTGCGTCGCCACCGACCACGCACCGCATGGCTCCGAGGATAAGTGCGTGGAATTCGAAAACGCGCGCCCCGGCATGCTGGGGCTGGAGTCCTCGCTGGCGGTCATCGCCAAGCTCTTTGTGGAAACCGGCCTGGCGGACTGGCGCTTTATCGCGCGCGTCATGTCCGAGCGCCCCGCTGAGATCACGCGCCTGCCAGGCCACGGTCGCCCCTTGGAAGTGGGGGAGCCTGCCAATTTAACCATCGTTGACCCACAACACCACTGGGTATCCGATTCCGCGCAGCTTGCATCCAAGTCCCAGAACAACCCCTATGCGGGCGAGGAATTTGGTGCGCGAGTTACCCACACCATCTTGCGCGGCTCGGTAACGTTCGATCTGGACGCCGCTACCCATGACTAACCTTGCACACAGCACCCAATCAAGGCACAGAAAGGCCACGACGTGACTGACAAAACCCCAGCAATCCTCGTCCTTGCGGATGGGCGTACCTTCCGTGGCTACGGCTTCGGCGCTACCGGCACCACCCTCGGCGAGGCCGTATTTACCACCGCGATGACCGGCTACCAAGAAACGATGACGGATCCGTCCTACCACCGCCAGATCGTCGTCTCCGCCGCCCCGCACATTGGCAATACTGGCTGGAACGATGAGGACAACGAGTCCCACGCCAATAATATTTGGGTCGCGGGCCTGGTTATCCGCGATCTGTCCCGACGCGTATCCAGCTGGCGCGCCGAGCGCAGCTTGAGCGAGGAAATGCAGGCGCAAGGCGTCATCGGCATCCGCGGCATCGATACCCGCACCCTGGTGCGCCACCTGCGCAACTACGGTTCCATCTCCGCGGGCCTCTTCTCCGGAGAGGCCGCCACCCGGCCCGTCGAGGAACTCCTCGAGGAGGTAAAGAGCCAATCCTCCATGGAGGGCGCGGATCTTGCCGCCGAGGTATCCACCGATAAGCCCTATGTTGTTGAGGCCCAAGGAGAAAAGAAGCACACCATCGTCGCCTTTGACATGGGCGTGAAATCCGCAACGCCGCGCTACCTTTCCCAGCGCGGCATCGAGACCATCGTGGTGCCGTCTACCACCACCTTTGCAGAAGTCCAGTCCTATAACCCGGACGGCGTCTTCGTCTCCAACGGCCCGGGCGACCCGGCTACTGCCGATGACACAGTTGCCACCATCAAAAAGGTGCTCGCGGCGGACATCCCGTTCTTTGGCATCTGCTTTGGCAACCAGCTGCTCGGGCGCGCGCTGGGCCTAGATACCTACAAGATGAAGTTCGGACACCGCGGCATCAACGTCCCGGTGCGCAACCTGCTGACCGGCAAGATCGATATCACCTCCCAAAACCACGGCTTCGCGCTGCAGGCGCCAGATAACTACGACCTGGCCAATGAGGACGCCGAATTCGCCTCGGACTTCGGCCCGGCCCACATCACGCATATCTGCTTGAACGATGACACGGTCGAGGGCGTCGCCCTGCGCAATGGCATGGCCTTTTCGGTGCAGTACCACCCGGAATCCGCCGCCGGCCCGCACGATGCCAACCCGCTCTTTGATCAATTCTTAGAGCTCATGGCCAACCACACCCCGAATAAGTAGTCACCCAGGAAAAGGAAGAAATATTATGCCAAAGCGCACTGACATTAATCACGTCCTGGTCATCGGCTCCGGGCCCATCGTCATCGGCCAGGCCTGCGAGTTCGACTACTCCGGAACCCAGGCCTGCCGCGTCCTCAAGGATGAGGGCCTGCGCGTGACCCTGGTGAACTCGAACCCGGCCACGATCATGACCGACCCAGAGTTCGCCGACCACACCTACGTCGAGCCCATCGAGCCGGAATACATTGAAAAGATCCTGGTCAAGGAGAGCGAGGAAGGCCACCCCATCGACGCCGTGCTGGCTACCTTGGGTGGACAGACCGCGCTGAACGCCGCGGTGCAGCTGGACCGCCAGGGCATTTTGGATAAGTACGATATCGAGCTCATCGGTGCCGATATCGATGCCATCGAGCGCGGCGAGGACCGCCAGAAGTTTAAAGACATCGTGGCCTCGGTAGGCGGGGAATCCGCCCGCTCGGCGGTGTGCCACAACATGGATGAGGTCCACGAGACCGTCGACAAGCTCGGCCTGCCCGTCGTGGTGCGCCCGTCCTTTACCATGGGTGGCCTGGGTTCCGGCCTGGCCTTTAATAACGAGGACCTAGATCGCATCGCCGGCGGCGGGCTTGCGGCCTCGCCTGAGGCTAATGTGCTCATCGAGGAATCCATCCTCGGCTGGAAAGAATTCGAGCTCGAGCTCATGCGCGATGGCGATGACAACGTGGTCGTCGTCGCCTCCATCGAAAACGTCGATGCCCTGGGCGTGCACACCGGTGACTCCGTGACGGTGGCACCGGCGCTGACGCTGACGGACCGCGAGTTCCAGAAGATGCGCGATCTGGGCATCGACATCATCCGCGAGGTGGGCGTCGATACCGGCGGCTGCAATATCCAGTTCGCCTTGAACCCGGATGATGGCCGCATCATCGTCATCGAGATGAACCCGCGCGTATCCCGCTCCTCGGCGCTGGCCTCCAAGGCCACGGGTTTCCCCATTGCCAAGCTGGCCGCGAAATTGGCCATCGGCTACACCTTGGATGAGGTGCAAAATGACATCACCGGCGAAACCCAGGCGGCGTTCGAGCCGACCTTGGACTATGTCATCGTCAAGGCGCCCCGCTTTGCCTTCGAGAAATTCCCCGGCGCCGATGACACCTTGACCACCACGATGAAATCTGTGGGTGAGGCCATGGGCATCGGCCGCAACTACATCTCTGGCCTGAATAAGGTCATGCGTTCGCTGGAAAACAAGCCCAACGGGTTCTGGACCAAGCCGGATGAGTATTTTGCGGGCGAGCGCGCCACCGACGTGCAGGCGGTGCTCAAGGATCTCGAGCGCCCCACCGAGGGCCGCATGTACGATATCGAGCTGGCCCTGCGCCTCGGCGCTACGGTGGATGAGGTCCACGAAGCCTCCGGCGTGGACCCATGGTTCATCGCGGAGCTCGAGGGCCTGGTGGAATTCCGCCAGGAGCTTGTCGATGCCCCCGTGCTCACCGAGCAGCTCCTGCGCGAGGCCAAAGTCTTTGGGCTTTCCGATGCCCAAATTGCCGCCCTGCGCCCCGAGTTCAACGGCGAAGACGGCGTGCGCAGCCTGCGCTGGCGCATGGGCATTCGCCCCGTCTTCAAGACCGTCGATACGTGCGCCGGCGAGTTCGAGGCGCAAACGCCGTACCACTACAGCTCTTATGAGTTGGACCCCGATGCCGAAACCGAGGTGCACCCAGCACCGGAAGGCTCGAAGGGCAAGGTCATCATCTTGGGCTCTGGTCCGAACCGCATTGGCCAGGGCATCGAATTCGACTACTCCTGCGTGCACGCCGCCCTTGAGCTTTCCCGCAAGGGATATGAGACCGTGATGGTCAACTGCAACCCAGAGACGGTATCGACCGACTATGACACCGCTGACCGCCTGTACTTCGAGCCGCTGACCTTCGAAGACGTCATGGAGGTCTACCACGCGGAGGCAGCCTCCGGCGAGGTCGCCGGCGTGCTGGTGCAGCTGGGCGGCCAGACCCCGCTGGGCCTGGCAGAGCGCCTCGACGCCGCCGGCGTGCCGGTGGTGGGTACCAGCCCTGCTGCCATCGACTCCGCCGAGGACCGCGGCGAATTCGGCAAGGTGCTGGACGCGGCCGAGCTGGCAGCGCCATCGTATGGCACCGCAACCTCCTTCGAGGAGGCTCGGAAGGTCGCGGCCTCCATCGGCTACCCGGTTCTGGTTCGCCCTTCCTACGTCTTGGGCGGCAGCGGCATGGAAATCGTCTACGATGAGCAGTCGCTGGAGAACTACATCGAGCGCGCCACCGAGCTTTCGCCAGACCACCCGGTCTTGGTGGACCGCTTCTTGGACTCGGCCATTGAGATCGACGTCGACGCCCTGTGCGACGGCAACGAGGTCTACTTGGGCGGCGTGATGGAGCACATCGAGGAAGCCGGCGTTCACTCCGGCGACTCCTCGTGCGCCCTGCCGCCGATGACGCTGGGGCCAGAGGACATCGACAAGGTGCGCGAGTCCACGCGCCGCTTGGCCGAGGGCATTGGCGTGAAAGGCCTGATGAACGTCCAGTTCGCCTTGAAGGATGACATCCTTTATGTCATCGAGGCCAACCCGCGCGCCTCGCGCACCGTGCCTTTCGTCTCGAAGGCGACCGGTGTGCCGCTGGCAAAGGCCGCCGCCCGCATCATGATGGGATCCACCATCGCGGAACTGCGAGAAGAAGGACTTATCCCATCGGCCTACGATGGTGGTTCCTTGCCGCTCGATCACCCGATTGCGGTCAAGGAAGCGGTCCTGCCATTCGAGCGCTTCCGCCGGCCAGACGGTAGCCTGCTGGATACCCTGTTGTCGCCGGAGATGAAGTCCACCGGTGAGGTAATGGGGCTGGCCACCAACTTTGGTGCAGCCTATGCCAAGGGCGAAATCGCTGCCTTTGCCGTGCCACCCACGGAAGGAACCATCTTCGTCTCCGTGGCCAACCGGGATAAGCGCACCCTGATTTTCCCCATCCAGCGCCTGGCGCGCATGGGCTACAACATCGTCGCTACCGCCGGTACCGCGCAGATGCTGCGCCGCAACGGCATCGAATGCGAGGTTGCTGTCAAGGTCTCTGAGGCCAAGGAAGGCGAAGAATCCATCGTGGACAAGATTTTCAACGGCGAGATTGACTGGATCCTCAATACGCCGGCCGGCTCTGCCGGTGCGCGCCACGATGGCTACGATATCCGCGCCGCAGCGGTGCACATGGGCCTACCGCTCGTCACGGTGGTCCAGGGCATTACGGCGGCGGTGCAGGGCATCGAGGCGCTGCGCCAGGGTGATTTGCAGGTCCGCGCACTTCAGGAGCTTGAGCATGGCCCACGCAACTAAATCCTTTGGCCAGCGCTTGGAAGACGCCGGCCGCGAGCGCGGGCGGCTTTGCGTAGGCATCGACCCGCACCCGTACCTTTTAGAGAAGTGGGGGCTGGATAATACCGCGGAGGGCCTGCGCACCTTCAGCCTGCGCTGCGTCGAGGCGTTTGCAGATACCGCTGCCTTGGTAAAGCCGCAGGTGGCCTTCTTCGAACGCTTCGGTGCCGCAGGCTTTGCGGTCTTGGAAGAAACGCTGGCCGGCCTGCGCGAGGCAGGGTGCCTGACCGTGGCGGATGCCAAGCGCGGCGATATCGGCTCCACCATGGAAGGCTATGGCGATGCCTGGCTAGGCGGTACCTCGCCGCTGCGCGCTGACTCGGTGACCTTATCGCCGTACCTCGGCGTTGGGGCGCTGGGCGCGGCCATTGCCACGGCGCAAGAAAACAACAGGGGCGTCTTCGTCTTGGCCGCAACCTCTAATCCGGAGGCGCGCGCCATTCAAGCGGTTCCTGCGGGGACTGCCGACTCGATTGCCCAGGCGGTTATCGATGAGTGCGCCGCCTTTAATGCCTCAGCGCGTGAGGCTGGTGTTGCTGGAAGCGTCGGCGTTGTGGTGGGTGCGACCGTCGAGGACCCACCCCGCTTGGACGCGCTTAATGGCCCGGTGCTGCTTCCCGGCGTCGGCGCCCAGGGGGCGGGTCCCGCGCAGGTGCACTCCATTGTGTCTGCGTGCCCGCAGCTTGGGTTCGCCAATGTCTCGCGCGCCGTCTTGCAACGCGGCCCCCAGGTCGATGACCTGCGCAAAGCGGTGATCGATACCGCAGACCAATTCCGGGATTAGAACACGCGGCGGGGCCAATTAACGGCCGCGCCGTTTACCTGGTATTTTGGTCTAGGCATGTGCGTTGACGTGCTAAAACGAGCGGCCTATCTGGGTCGCCTATCGTCATCGTGTCACTAGCGGTGCTAGGATAATCAGAAGTCGGTGTGCTCGAAGGTTCAGGGTAACTTTCCGCGGTATTTCCATCGCGTTTGGCAACCGGAATCTGGTACCAAGTATCAGAAGTAATAGAAGCAATCTAATGAATCGGAGGAAACTCGTGGCCCTTCCAAAGTTGACTGATGAGCAGCGTAAGGAAGCTCTCGCAAAGGCCGCTGAGGCCCGCAAGGCTCGCGCTGAGCTCAAGGCTGCGCTTAAGCGCGGCGAGACCGACCTGAAGGACGTGCTGGAAAAGGCTGAGACCGATGAGATCATCGGCAAGACCAAGGTTTCCGCACTCCTCGAGGCTCTGCCTAAGGTTGGCAAGGTCAAGGCCAAGGAAATCATGGAAGATCTGGAGATTGCGCAGACCCGTCGCCTGCGCGGTCTGGGTGAGCGCCAGCGTCGTGCTCTGCTTGAGCGCTTCGGTTACGACGACGAATAATCACGTCTATGGCTGACGCAACTGCTCGCGGTCGCCTCGTCGTGTTGGCGGGTCCTTCCGCAGTGGGGAAATCCACCGTAGTCTCGCGTCTACGGCATGACGTCGAGGGGCTGTATTTCAGCGTGTCTATGACAACGCGCCAGCCCCGCCCCGGGGAGCAAGATGGCGTGGATTATTTCTTCGTCACCCCTGAGGCCTTTCAGGAACGCATTGATGCCGGTGAGATGCTCGAATGGGCAGATATTCACGGCGGATTGCAGCGTTCCGGAACACCCGCCCGGCCCGTAGAAGAGGCCTTGGACGCCGGTCGCCCGGTTCTCGTCGAGGTCGATTTGGCCGGTGCGCGCAGCGTTCGCAAGGCCTTGCCGGAAGCGGATTTGGTCTTCTTGGCACCTCCTTCGTGGGAGGTGTTAGTAGAGCGCCTGACCGGTCGCGGTACCGAACCGCAAGACGTCATTGATCGTAGGTTGCACACTGCGTACGAGGAACTAGCTGCACAGGATGAGTTTGATCACGTTGTGGTCAATGAAAACCTAGATGAGGCAGTGGCCGCCATTAGTGATATCCTGCGTGGATAGACTCTTCTTTTGACCATCTTCAACCAATGTAAAGGTGCATGTGACTAACGTGACCACCCCTTCTAACACTGAATCCGCGAAGTCGGAACCGGTATTTGATGACCCGATTGGCATTACGGACCCGCCAATCGATGAGCTGTTGGACAAGGTTTCTTCCAAGTACGCCTTGGTAATTTTCGCTGCCAAGCGTGCGCGCCAGATCAATAGCTACTACCAAGAGCAAGATGAAGGCGTCTTTGAGTTCGTCGGCCCACTGGTTAACCCAGAGCCCGGCGAGAAGCCACTGTCCATCGCGCTGCGCGAAATCGACGCAGGTCTGTTGGACCACGAGGAAGGCAAGTAAGTAGCGCGCTTTTGCGTGCGCACCTTGTGCCTCATTTCAGCCCCGTCCGGCCAAGCCCACTTGGTTTCACTTCTGTGGAACTAACGTGGTGGCCGGGCGGGGCTCTTGTCATGCCTGCACGGTACGATTGTGCGATGTGACTGACTTAAATTCTCCTCGCAATATCGTGTTGGGCGTTGCCGGTGGCATCGCCGCGTATAAGGCTTGCCACTTGGTGCGCAATTTCAAAGAACATGGCGATAATGTCCGCGTCGTTCCTACACTAAGCGCATTGAACTTCGTAGGGGCCGCCACTTTTGAGGCATTATCCGGAAATCCCGTCTCAACGAGTGTTTTTGAGGCGGTCGAGGACGTTCAACACGTAGCTGTAGGCCAGGAAGCCGATGCCGTGGTCATCGCCCCTGCCACGGCTGACCTCATTGCGCGCTTGGCTGCGGGCCGCGCCGATGATCTCTTGACCGCGACCGTGCTGGTGGCAACGTGTCCCATCATCGTGGCGCCCGCCATGCACACCGAAATGTGGAATAACCCAGCGACACAAGACAACGTAAAGACCCTGCGCCGGCGCGGAATTACCGTTATGGAACCAGCGCACGGGCGCCTTACGGGTAAGGATACGGGCGCGGGCAGGCTGCCGGATCCAGAACAGATTGCGGCCATCACGCGCACCGAGCTCGCTGGCTTTCACATCGATCACAGCTGGGCGGGGCTGAAGGTTGTGATCTCTGCTGGTGGCACGCAAGAAGAATTGGATCCGGTTCGCTATTTAGGAAACCGTTCCTCCGGCAGGCAAGGGTTTGCACTGGCAGAAGTGGCCGCGCACAAGGGTGCAGATGTCACTATCGTGGCGGGCAATACCGCGGAGTTGCCGGTACCGAGCGGGGCTACAATCCGGAACATCGTTTCTGCGCAAGACCTAGAAACCGCGATGCGCGAGGAATCCTGCGATGCCGATATCGTCATCATGGCCGCTGCAGTCGCGGATTACCGGCCCGCGAACGTGGCCGAGTCCAAAATGAAAAAGGGCAAGGCCGATGATGCGCTCGCGACGCTAGAGATGGTGGAAAACCCAGATATTTTGAAGTCTATCGTGGCAGCCCGCGAGGAAGGCGAGGTGCCGCAGAAGTGCGTCATCGTCGGTTTCGCGGCCGAGACTGGAGATGGCGATTCTTCGGCGCTGGATTACGCGAAAGAAAAGTTTGCGCGCAAGGGGTGCGACGTACTGATGGCCAATGAGGTGGGCCGCGGCGTGACCTTTGGCCAGGAAAGCAGCGAGGGGTGGATCCTGCGGCGAAACGAGGAACCGCAGCGCGTGGAGCACGGATCTAAGCAGGTCGTCGCGGCGCAGATTCTGGGCGCCGTGAATGAAATGATTGAACCGGGAAATTAAATATTGCGTTTATAGACCGCTTGGTCTAGGGTTGCCTTGTAATGGGTTGGGGCACAATGCCTCGGTATCGAATACGTAAATAATCTAAGGAAGTTTTTGTGACTGATAACGCTGCAGTGGAAGCTCGTCTTTTTACAAGCGAGTCCGTTACTGAGGGGCACCCGGATAAAATCTGTGACGCCATCTCGGATGCCATCTTGGATGCACTTTTAGAAAAGGATCCGGAGTCTCGCGTCGCCGTGGAAACGCTGGTTACCACCGGCCAGGTACACGTCGTGGGCGAGGTCCGCACCAACGCCTACGTGGAAATCCCGGCCCTTGTGCGCGAGACCCTAAAGTCCATCGGCTTTACCTCTTCCGATGTGGGCTTTGATGGCAATACCTGTGGCGTCAACATCGCCATCGGCGAGCAGTCGCAGGAAATCGGTGCCGGCGTGGATACCTCCACCGAGGCACGCGACCAGGGCGCGGATTATGACGAGGAAAATGACACCGCCGGCGCCGGCGACCAGGGCCTGATGTTTGGTTACGCGTCGAATGAAACCGCAGAGTACATGCCGTTGCCCATCGCCTTGGCGCACCGCCTGTCCCGCCGCCTGACCCAGGTGCGCAAAGAGGGCATCGTGGACCACCTGCGCCCGGACGGCAAGACCCAGGTGACCTTCGCTTATAACGACGATAATGAGCCTTCTCACCTGGATACGGTCGTTATTTCTACCCAGCACGATCCTGAGGTTGATAGCCGGTGGCTAGAAACCCACCTGCGCAGCGAGGTGCTGGACTGGGCCATTAAGGATGCCGGGCTCGATAAGTACTACACCGATGAGACCAACCTCTTGGTCAATCCTTCCGGCTCCTTCATCTTGGGCGGGCCCATGGGCGATGCGGGCCTTACCGGACGCAAGATCATCGTGGATACCTACGGCGGCATGGCCCGCCACGGCGGCGGTGCCTTCTCCGGCAAGGACCCCAGCAAGGTGGACCGCTCTGCGGCCTACGCCATGCGCTGGGTGGCCAAGAATATCGTCGCCGCGGGCCTGGCGGATCGCGCAGAGGTGCAGGTGGCCTACGCCATCGGTCGCGCCAAGCCGGTTGGCCTCTACGTCGAGACCTTCGGAACCGCGAAGCAGAACTTGACCGATGAGCAGATCCAGGCTGCCGTCAATAAGGTCTTTGACCTTCGCCCGGCCGCCATCATCCGCGAATTGGATCTGCTGCGTCCTATCTACGGCCAGACCGCCGCCTACGGCCACTTTGGACGTACCGACGTTGACCTGCCGTGGGAGCAGTTGAACCGAGTGGAGGAATTGCGCGCTGCCGCTGGTCTGTAGAATGTGGGCTTATGCCTAAGAAAACACCCGCCGCCCGGAAACCGGTCGCGCGGGTGTTGCCTCTTTTAGGGGTTGCCCACCTCGATCGGGGCTTTGATTACCTGGTAGATGAGGCCGAATCTGATAGCGCCCAAGCCGGGGTGAAGGTGCGCATTCGGTTTAATGGGCGCTTGGTGGATGCGATCATCGTCGAGCGCAAGCATGAGTCCGATTTTGGCGGGCAGCTGCACTTTATCGAGCGGGTCATCTCCCCATTCCAGGTTTATCCACCGCAGCTGTCCCGGCTGGTGGAAGCCCTTGCGGATCGCTATGGCGGAATTTGCTCCGATATCATTCGCTCCGCCATTCCGCCGCGGCACGCAAAGGCAGAAGAAGCGGATTTGGATACGCCGTGGGAAGAACTCGGCGCCGCCAGCGAGCCCGATTTATCCGGGTGGTCTGCCTATCAACATGGGGAAACCTTTGTTGATTCCATCCTGGGCGGGAAATTAGCACGTGCCGCGTGGCAAATCGCTCCCGGCGATGAATGGGAAGATGCACTCGCGGCCTTAGCGGTCAAGGTTGCCCTGGGTGGGGGAGGCGTCCTTATCGTGGTCCCAGACCAAAAGGTAGTGGACGCCCTTGAAAACGCCCTGCGCGGTGTTGTGGGGCCGAAACAAATCACGGTGCTCACCAATAGCATGGGCCCGCAAGCGCGCTATCGCCGCTATCTTTCGGCCTTGGTGGGGCAGGCGCGAATCGTCATTGGTACGCGCTCGGCGGCTTTTACCCCCGTGGACAACCTGCAGCTGGCCGTCATTTTTGATGATGGTAACGATAACTTGGTGGATAATATTAAGCCCTACGTCCACGCCCGGGAGGTGCTTACCACCCGCTCTGCCTTTGAAAATTGCAGCTTCATTGCGGCGAACCACTCGCGCACGGCAGAAACCCAGTTATTGGTCGACTCTGGGTGGGCACACGACCTCATTCCGAGCGCCTCAACCATAGAGGCGCGCCGGCCCGATATTTTGGCCATTGGCGTCTACGGGCTATCCATTTCTAGGGACCTGGAGGGCGGTACGACCTCTGTGCAAGCGCCGGCCTTTCAGGCAGCGCAGCAGGCCCTCGACCGCGGCGAACCAGTGCTAGTGCAGGTCCCACGCAAAGGGTATGCGCCTATTTTGGCGTGCGGAAAGTGCCATTCTCCCGCGCGGTGCCGCCACTGTAATGGCCCCTTGGGCTTGCCCCCAAGCTCCGAGCGCTCAAGCGAGGAAGCCGTCATGCCTACCTGCCGTTGGTGCGGGCGCATTGCCACCAATCATCGCTGTACCGAGTGCGGCTCGCCGCGGCTGCGCGCCATCGTTTTAGGCTCTGAACGCACCGCGGAGGAATTGGGGCGCGCCTTTCCCAATACGTCCGTCGTGGTTTCTGGCGGCAATAAGGTCGTGGGCTCAATTGAAAATGCCCCGGCATTAGTGATTGCTACCCCTGGCGCCGAGCCGCGGGTGAATGGCGGCGCCTATGGCGCGGCGCTGCTATTGGACGCGGGCACCTTATTAAACCGGCAAGACTTGCGCGCCACCGAGGACTGCCTGGCCAAATGGGCGCAGGCGGCCACCATGGTCAGGCCGCATTTTAAGGGCGGGCGCGTCATCATCGCCGCGGATCCGGAACTTCCCGTCGTCCGCCACTTCATGAGCTGGGACATGGTCGCGGCCGCGGCAGAGGAATTGCGGGCCCGGCGCGAGGTGCGCTTTCCGCCGGCCGTGCATTTCGCCGCCATCGACGGAGCGGACGCGGCCTTGGATTCCTTCGAGCAGTTGGTGGACCTGCCAGAGCACGCCGAGGTCTTAGGCCCGGTTCCGCTCCCGCCAGGGGATAGCCTCCCCGGGGAATACGATGCGGACCGCTTTGGCCCACCCCAACGCCTAGTGGTGCGCGCCCCGCTGGGGCCGCGATCGCAGTTGGGACGCGCGCTGCGCAAGGCTAATGCGGCGCGCAGCGCAAGAAAAGATGAATTGCCGCTTCGCATCACGGTCGATCCCATTCACGTGGGTTAGAAGTGCGCATAGACTTACCCGATTAGGCAGTACAAGAGAAAGGGACAAATCAGTGGCGGAATTAGACATCAGGCTCTACGGGGATCCCGTATTAAGCTCGCGGGCAGAAGAGATTACTACCTTTGACACCGGCCTGCGCACGCTGGCACAAAACATGCTAGAGACCATGGATGCCGCCGGCGGGGTGGGGCTCGCGGCGAATCAGGTGGGCATACTCAAGCGCATCTTTGTCTATGACTGTTCGCCTATCCAGGCCGGATTGCGCGGGGTTCTCATCAACCCCGTGTGGACGCCGCTGGGAGAAGACATGCAGGTTGGCCCGGAAGGATGCCTATCCATCCCGGGGATTAGCGCCGATACCCCGCGGCACAACCGGGTATTTGTCTCTGGGCGCGATGTAGAAGGCAGGCCGGTGGGGATGGTCGCCTCGGGGCTTTTGGCTCGGTGCATTCAGCATGAAACCGATCACCTTGATGGAGTGCTATTCCTGTGCCGGCTTGGCGATGCCGACCGCAAGGCCGCCATGCGTACCATCCGCGAAGCCGATTGGTTTAATAGCGCGGGGTAGGCGAGCTTCGGCAACGCAGGCAGGCTCGTTGTACCCTAGAATTTTCACCCGAGACCTCGAGGAGACTCATCCAGTATGCGGATTATTTTTGCCGGCACCCCAGAGCCGGCGGTGGCGGCATTGGAGAAATTGCTTGCCTCCAGCCACGAAGTGGTAGCGGTCATTACCCGGCCCGATGCGAAGAAGGGCAGGGGCCGCAGCCTTCACCCGAGCCCGGTAAAGGCGCTGGCGCAAGAACACGGCATCGAGGTGTTGACCCCGACCACGCTGCGGCCTGGCACGGAGGATGGCGATAACCTGCGTGAGCGCCTGGCGGAGCTGCAGCCCGAGGCCATTCCGGTGGTGGCCTATGGCAATCTCATTAGCAAGGATCTCTTGGATGTCGCGCGCCATGGCTGGGTCAACCTGCACTTTTCCCTTCTTCCCGCCTGGCGCGGCGCGGCGCCGGTGCAGGCGGCTATCGCGGCGGGCGATGATATTACCGGTGCGTCCACCTTCCGGATTGAAGAAGGCCTGGATACGGGCCCGGTATTCGGCACGGTTACAGAAGGCATCACCGGAACCGATACCGCGGACGATCTGCTCACACGGCTGGCGTATTCCGGGGCGGATCTCCTGGTCGCCACCATGGATGGGCTGGAGGCCGGCACGCTGGAGCCGCAGGCCCAAAGCGGCGAAGCCACCTATGCGCCGAAGATCTCTACCGCGGCAGCCCGCATTGACTGGGCGCAGCCTGCCTTCGCCATCGACCGGCATATCCGCGCCCACACCCCAGGCCCGGGCGCGTGGACGCTGCTTGACGATGCCCGCCTCAAGCTCGGCCCGGTGAGTCTCACCGAGGGCATCGGCAAACAGCTGCATCCGGGCGAGGCGCTGATTAGCAAGGACGCGGTGTACATCGGGACCGCGACGCAACCGGTGCAGCTGGATAGGATTCAGCCACCGGGCAAAAAGATGATGAATGCCGCCGATTGGGCGCGTGGATTAGGAAAGAACGCAGAGGTGAGGTTCCAGTGACTGGTGGATTCCGCTCCCGCAGTAAGTCCGGCGACAAGGCGCCGGAGGCTACACAACACGGCAAGAACGGCGCGCCCCAGCGCGGCAATGCGCAGGGCGGCCAAGGCAAGCGTGGTCCGCAACGCCAGGGCAACCGGGATAACCGTGGCAACCGGGGTGGCCGGGGTAGCCGGAATGCGGGCGCACAGAACGCAGGCGCGGGGAAGTCACTGGTGCACGCCGCCATCGACCAGGGCGTGGATCCGGCCCGCGCCGTTGCCTTCGATGTGGTGCGCCGGGTAAGCGAAGAGGATGCGTTTGCCAACCTTGTCCTGCCCAAGGCGCTGCGCAAGCAGAAACTTTCTGGCCGCGATGCCGCGTTTGCCACGGAGATTACCTATGGCACCCTGCGCACCTTGGGTGTGCTCGATGCGGTGATCGCGCAGTGTTCCTCGCGCGAGTTGGAGGCAATCTCGCCGGTGGTCATCGATGCCCTGCGCCTGGGCACCTACCAGGTGCTCTATACGCGCGTGGAACCCCACGCTGCGGTAGATACCTCCGTCCGGCTCGTCGTGGCGGGCGGGGAAGAAAAAGCCAAAGGGTTTGCCAATGGCATCTTGCGCACCATTACCCGGACCCCGCCGAATGAGTGGCTCAAGCGCCTTGCCCCAGAAGGCGAGGTTGCAGGCCTGGCTTTTAGGCATGCGCACCCAACGTGGATCGCGGAGTCTTTTGCCCGCGTTGTCGACCCCGAGGAATTGCCGGCTGCCTTAGCGGCGGATTCCGAGCGCCCGAGCGTGCACCTGGTGGCGCGTCCAGGCGAAATTTCCGCCGAGGAATTGGCTCTGATTACCGGAAACGAAGAAGGTACCTACTCGCCCTACGCGGTGTATATGGACTCCGGGGACCCAGGCCAATTGGAACCGGTCCAGCAGGGCATGGCCGCGGTACAAGATGAAGGCTCGCAGCTTATCGCCCGCGCCGTGTGCGAGGTGCCCGTCAGCGGTACCGACCAGGGCCGCTGGCTCGACCTATGCGCGGGCCCGGGTGGCAAGGCGGCCCTGATGGGGGCCTTGGCGCGCATCGAGTCCGCGCACGTTGATGCCGTGGAAGTATCGCCGCACCGCGCGAAACTGATTGAAAAGACGGTGCAGGGGTTGCCGGTGACCGTCCACGTGGCCGATGGCCGCAACCCGCAGGTGGGCTCGGGATTCGATCGCATCTTGGTGGACGCGCCGTGTTCAGGGCTGGGCGCTTTGCGGCGCCGCCCTGAGGCACGCTGGCGGAAATCTGAGGCCGATATTGCCGAGCTTTCGACACTGCAATTCGAGCTCTTATCCTCTGCTTTAAAGCTCGTGCGCCCGGGCGGGGTCGTGGTGTATTCCACGTGTTCGCCGGACCTGCGCGAAACCCGCGCCATCGTGGACCAGGCGGTAGAAAAGCTGGGCGCGCAGGAGCTGGATGCGCGGGATTTTATCCCGGATATGGGCAATGTAGGAAAAGAAAAATCCGTCCAAATGTGGCCGCACCGCCACGGCACCGATGCCATGTTCATGGCGGTATTGCGGCGCGGCGATGAGGAAGGGCGCTAGGATTAAAGGTATGCCTGCACCACTTATTTCTCCGTCAATTTTGGCTGCTGACTTCGCGCGGCTAGGTGAACAACTAGAGGCCATCTCGAATGCCGATTGGATCCATGTAGACATCATGGACGGGCACTTTGTCCCCAACCTTTCCTTCGGTCCGGATATTACGGCCACGGTGAAAAGGTCCACGGATAAGCCGCTTGACGTGCACCTGATGATTGAGTCGCCGGCGAAATGGGTGGAGACCTATATCAAAGCCGGTGCCACCACCATCATTTTCCACGTGGAAGCGGTTGAGGGTGAAGCAGCCGCGGTGGAATTGGCAGAAAATATTCGGGACTTGGGCGCGCGTGCCGCCTTTTCCATCAAGCCGGATACGCCCATTGAGCCGTGGCTGGATAAGCTGCACCATTTTGATGAGGTGCTGGTCATGTCCGTAGAACCGGGGTTTGGCGGGCAGAAATTCATGCCCGCCATGCTGGATAAAGTCCGCGCCCTGCGCGAAAGCATTGACCAGCAGAACCTCGATACCGTCATCGAAATCGATGGCGGCATCGACCCGGATACGATTGCCTTGGCCGCGGAGGCCGGGTGCGATTCCTTCGTGGCGGGATCGGCCGTATTCAAAAGCGATGATCCAGCGCAGGCGGTGGAAGAACTGCGCGCGCTTGCGGCGCGGTCATAATGGCCGGCGCGATGGATGAAACCAATATTCCCGGAGCATTGCTTCAGGCCATGCAGGCCGGCGCGGCGGTGCGCGGTACCACAAGCCCCAATCCTCCTGTAGGCGCGGTGATTTTGTCTGCTACCGGCGCCGTTGTGGGGCGCGGTGCGACCCAGCCGGTGGGCGGTGCCCACGCGGAAGTCATGGCGCTGCGCGCGGCCGGCGAGAAGGCCCGCGGCGGCACGGCCGTGGTTACCCTGGAGCCCTGCGCGCATACGGGCAGGACGGGTCCCTGCGCCACGGCGCTTATCGATGCCGGAATTGCCCGCGTGTTCTACCTGCATCCCGATCCCACGCCCCAAGCGGGCGGGGGTGCGCAGGCCCTGGCCGCCGCCGGGGTTGAGGTGGGCCAGCTCACCGCACCGGATGGCGTCGAAGACGCGGTGCGTGCCTGGTTGCGCGCGGTAAAGCTGCAGCGCCCGCACGTCACCCTGAAATTTGCGCAGACCTTAGATGGGTTTACCGCTGCCGCCGATGGCACGAGCCAGTGGATCACTGGGCCTAAGGCCCGCGAGTGGGTCCACGCCGATAGGGCGCGGCGCGATGCCATCATTATCGGCACCGGCACCGCGCTTGCCGATAACCCCTCGCTTACCGCGCGCTTTAGCGATGGGAGTCTGCGAGAGCACCAGCCGCGCCGCGTGGTCATCGGCAAGCGCGATCTCCAAGCCGCGGGTGAGAAGGCTTCGCACCTGCAGCGGCTGGGATTTGAGCAATATGACACCATCGAGGGCGCGCTGAAGGAGCTATATGCCAGCGGCGCCCGCGACGTCTTGGTGGAAGGAGGGGCTGGCCTGGCCCAGAGCTTTATCGAGGCTGGCGCCGTGGATACGCTGGCGGCGTATATTGCCCCCATCCTGCTCGGCCAAGGGCGTGGGGTTCTGGCGAATGCGGTGGCGCACACGCTTGCCGATGCCCCACATTTTACCACCGTGCGCACCACCAGCCTCGGGCCCGATGTCCTCATCGAATACGAGGCGCGGAATGAGCGTTAAGAGATTAGATACTTAAGAGATAAACACAAGGGGATTAATTGTTTACAGGGCTAGTACAAGAACTCGGCACGGTAGCCGCGCTCGAGCAACAGGCGGATGCGCTGCGGCTGAGCATTCGCGCGCCGCAGACGGTGAGTGATGCGCGCTTAGGAGATTCCATCGCCATCAACGGCGTGTGCCTTACCATCGCGGAATTGGATGTGGATATTTTCTGCGCTGATGTGATGCAAGAGTCATTGGACCGGACGGGACTCGGTCAGCTGAAAGAGGGCGCGCGGGTGAACGTTGAGCCGGCATTGCTGCCGACCACGCGGCTGGGTGGACACATGATGCAGGGCCATGTCGATGGCACGGCGCGCTTGGTCTCGCGCGAGCACTCGGAGCACTGGGACGTGCTGCGCTTTAGCTTGCCCCGCGATCTTGCTCGGTACGTCGTGGAAAAGGGCTCCATCGCGGTCAACGGCACGTCCTTGACCGTCAGCGCCGTAGGCGAAGATTGGTTCGAGGTCTCCCTCATCCCAACCACCTTGCGGGAGACGACGCACGGTGAATCCAAGGTTGGCGATATCGTAAACCTCGAGGTGGATGTGCTGGCGAAGTACGTGGAAAAGATGCTTCACCCCGAATCCGGAAGTGCTCAAGCAAAGGACTAGACTGCTAGGTTATGTTCGCGACTGAAGAGAGCATCCATTTTGATGCCATCGATCACGCCATTGCGGAGATTGCCGCCGGCAAGCCGGTCATCGTCATGGATGATGAAGGACGGGAAAACGAAGGGGATCTGATCTTTGCCGCGGAGCTGGCAACCCCGGAACTGGTCGCGTTTATGGTGCGGTATTCCTCCGGATACGTGTGCGCCTCGCTATTGCCGGAAGATTGCCAGCGGCTCGATTTGCCGCCGATGATGGCGCAGAACCAGGATGTGCGCCAGACGGCCTATACGGTCACCGTGGATGCGGCGACAGGCTCTACCGGAATTTCTGCGGCCTCCCGCGCGGAAACCATCCGCCGCTTGGCGGATCCTTCGACCCAGTCCAGCGACTTTACCCGGCCGGGCCACGTTGTTCCCCTGCGCGCGCGGCCCGGTGGGGTGCTGGAGCGCGATGGGCACACGGAAGCCGCCGTCGATTTGGCCCGCCTTGCTGGCCTTCGCCCTGCCGGCGTGCTGTGTGAAGTCGTATCAGAAGAAGACCCGACGGATATGGCCCGCGGGCCGGAGCTGCGCCGCTTTGCCGATAAGCACGGCCTCGCCCTGATTTCTATCGCGCAGCTCATTGAGTGGCGCCGCCACCATGAGGTGCAAACCCAGCGCGCGGTGGAAACCCGCCTGCCCACCGAGTATGGCGAATTCACCGCGATTGGTTACAGACATGACCTCGATGGCCAAGAGCATATCGCCTTGATCGCCGGTGATCCCACGCAGCTTCGTGGAGCCCGTGATGTTGTGGTGCGCGTGCATTCCGAGTGCCTGACCGGAGACGTCTTTGGCTCGCGCCGCTGCGATTGCGGCCCCCAATTGCAGGAATCCCTGCGCAAGGTGCAGGAAGCCGGCAGCGGGGTAGTCATTTACCTGCGCGGCCACGAGGGCCGCGGGATCGGGTTGGTGCACAAGCTGCAGGCGTACAGGCTCCAGGACGAGGGCTGGGATACAGTCGATGCCAACCTGGAACAAGGGCTGCCCGAAGACGCCCGCGAGTATTCCGTGGCCGGCCAGATCCTGAAGGACCTTGGGGTGGAATCGGCGCAGCTGTTGACCAATAACCCACACAAGGGAGAAGGGCTCGCCGGATTCGGCATTGAAGTCAGCCAACATACCCCGCTTACCATCGCCGCCAACGCCGATAATATTCGGTATTTGCGCACCAAACGCGACCGCATGGGCCACAATCTTCCGCAGGTGGCACAGTGGGACGCGCAGCACGAAGGAGAATTAGGTAAATGAGTAAAGAAGGATTACCGGCTATCGCCCAGGTAGATGCGCGCGGCCTCCGCGTCGCGGTGGTGACCGCGACGTGGAACGAGGAAGTCTGCGATCAGTTGCACCAGCAGGCGGTGGAGACTGCGCGTGCTAATGGGGCAGAGGTCGCGGAGTTCCGCGTCGTCGGCTCCCTGGAACTGGGCGTGGTTGTCCAAGCAGCCGCGCGGAAATTCGATGCCGTCGTTGCCTTGGGCTGCGTCATCCGTGGCGGTACTCCGCACTTTGATTACGTCTGCGATTCCGTCACCCAAGCCCTCACGCGCATCTCCTTGGATGAATCGACGCCGATTGGCAATGGGGTATTGACGGTCAATGACCAGCAGCAGGCCATCGATCGCGCAGGTTTTCCTGACTCGGCGGAAAACAAGGGCGCAGAATCCATGATTGCGGCTTTAGATACCGCGCTGCAATTGCGTAGACTAAACGCAGATTAAAGGCAGGCAGGACTTCCGGAGGAGTAAAGCACATGAATGAGGCCGCAGCCTCGAATGAATCCCACCCGCGCCGCTCTCTCAGCGATGCAGAGGTATTGGCCTATACCAGCGCGGATCCCTTCGCACGGACCACGTCGAAGCCGTGGGAGTATACCGCCAAGTCCCCGTTTTTGCGCAAGATTGCCATCGGCTGGGTCATCCTAGTCATGGCCATCCATATTTTCATGGGTGTCACTCTCGATATCTCTTTTACCGGCGCGCACGTGACCACCATCGATAAATTCGCTTTCCCCGGTGTGGGCGTAGTCATTTCCATCTTGTCCTGGATTGCGCTGAACCGGCCGCGGCTGCAGGCCAATGAGGATGGGGTAGAGGTCCGCAATATCATCGGCACGCGCTTTTACCCGTGGCAGGTGGTCTACGGGCTATCCTTCCCCGTCGGCCAGCGCATGGCCCGCCTCGAGCTGCCCGAATTTGAGGCCGTGCCCGTGTGGGCGCTGCAGTCCGGCGATAAAGATACCGTGATCACAAAAGTCCGTGACTTCCGCGATCTGGAAGCCAAATACATGCCGCAGGATTAAGCATTGGCAGATCCAACGACCTATCGCCCCGCCCCAGGAACCATTCCGACGGAGCCGGGCGTTTATAAGTTCCGCGATGAAAACAAGCGCGTCATCTACGTAGGCAAGGCCAAAAACCTGCGGGCGCGCCTGTCCAATTATTTCCAAGACATCACGCAGCTGCACCCGCGCACGCGGCAAATGGTGTTGACCGCCAGCTCCGTGGAGTGGACGGTTGTTGCCAGCGAAGTTGAAGCTCTGCAGCTGGAATATACCTGGATTAAGCGGTTCGACCCGCACTTCAACGTCATGTACCGCGATGACAAGACGTATCCCATGCTTGCCGTCTCGGTGGGAGAGGTTGTCCCGCGCGCCTTTTTCTACCGCGGCCCCCGCCGCAAGGGGGTGCGCTACTTCGGGCCCTATTCCCATGCATGGGCGGTGCGCGAAAGCCTGGATCTACTCACCCGCGTCTTTCCCATGCGCACCTGTTCAAAGGGTGTATATAACCGGCATGAGCGGCTGGGGCGGCCGTGCCTTTTGGGCTACATCGGCAAGTGCGATGCGCCCTGTATCGGGCGGGTAAGCAAGGAAGAACACCGCGAGACCGTCAATGAGTTGGTCTCGTTCATGAACGGCAATACGGCGGGCGTTAGGCGCAAGCTGGTCAAGGACATGGAGGCTGCCGCCGAAAACCTGGAATTTGAGCGCGCGGCGCGGCTGCGCGATGACCTTGGGGCCATCGATAAGATTATGGAGCAACAAGCGGTTGTCTTCGCCGATGGCACCGATGCCGATCTGATTGCGTTTAATTCCGATGAATTGGAAGCCGCCGTCCAAATCTTTCACGTCCGCGGCGGCAGGATCCGCGGCCAGCGCGGCTGGGTCGTTGAACGCGCCGGCGACCAGGCAACCTCTGAGCCCATTGAGGAGGGCCAACCCGATCCCGCCTTGCCCGCCCTGGTGCAAAACTTCCTCATCCAATTTTACTCGGATGCCGTGGAGCGCGAAGAACAAGAAGCCCGCGAAGATGCGGCTTTAGCTGCGGATGTGCCGCGGCGCGGGGTGGACCAGGAATCGCACATGGAACAGCGCCACGTCCACGTCATCCCGCGCGAGATTCTGGTCCAGGCCATGCCGGAGGAGTCCGAACAAGTGGTGTCCCTCTTGGAAGACCTGCGTGGTGCGCGCGTCGATCTGCGCGTTCCCCAACGCGGCGATAAACGCTCCCTTATGGATACCGTGGAGAAGAACGCCAAGGAGCAGCTGCGCCAGCACAAGCTGAAGCGCGTGGGCGACCTCACCGCGCGGTCTGCGGCGCTGCAGGATATCCAGGATGCTTTGGGAATGGACCAAGCGCCGCTGCGCATTGAGTGCACCGATATTTCGCATATCCAAGGCACCGATGTCGTCGCCTCCCTGGTGGTTTTTGAAGACGGTATCCCGAAGAAATCCGATTACCGGCGCTACCGCATCAAGGAAGCCGCCGGCGACGGGCATTCCAATGACGTCGGCTCCATTGCAGAAATCACGCGGCGCCGGTTTAAGCGCCACAACCAAGATAAGTTGGCGAACCCGGACGAGGAAAAGGAAGAATCCTCCTTCGCGGAAGAGAAGGTGGCGGAAGAATCCGCCGAGGCAGGCCGCCGCTTTGCCTATCCTCCTCAGCTTTTTATCGTCGACGGCGGCGCACCGCAGGTGGCCGCGGCGCAAGAGGTATTCGATGAACTGGGCATCGTCGATGTCACCCTCGTGGGGCTGGCCAAGCGCTTGGAAGAAATTTGGGTGCCAGGCGATGATGAACCGGTGATTTTGCCGCGCAATTCCCAGGCCCTGTTCTTGCTGCAGCAGATTCGCGATGAGGCGCACCGCTTTGCCATTACCTACCACCGGCAACAACGGTCTAAGCGCATGCGTTCTTCGGCGCTCGATGCAATTCCTGGTCTCGGTCCACAGCGCCGGACGGATTTGGTCAAGCATTTTGGCTCCGTCAAAAAGCTCAAGGCTGCTTCGGTGGATGAGATCTGCGAGGTCAACGGCTTCGGGCCGAAGCTGGCCCAGACCGTCTACGATAAGTTGCACGACGCACAGTAAATAAGCAGCATTCTGGCAGAAGTGTAGAGCGCGAAAACGCTAGACTGGTGTGCATGACGCACTTCGAGACTCCGCCCATCTTGATTACCGGCATGTCCGGCGGCGGGTTGAGTTCCGCCGCCAAGGTTTTTGAGGATAAGGGCTACTACGTGGCGCATAATATCCCGCCGCGCGCCATCGTGGACCTGTGGAAATTGTGCAACCAGGAAGAAACGCCCGTTGAAAAGGTTGCGGCGGTAACGGACGTGCGTTCCCGCATGTTTCCGGGGTCCCTCATGGAGACCATCGATGAGTTAACGGCATTGGGTATGAAGCCCACCGTGCTCTTCCTCGATGCCCGCGATGATGTGCTCATCCGTCGCTTCGATTCTGTGCGGCGTACGCACCCATTGCAGGGCGAAGATACCTTGAAGGTGGGCATTCAACGCGAACGCCAAGCGGTGGCCGAGATTCGGGATCGCTCCGATATCATCATCGATTCCACGAACCTCTCGATTCATGACTTGCGCCGGGCTATCGAAGCTGCATTTGGCGAATTTCAGAATACGAACCAGCACGTCACGGTGGAATCCTTCGGATTTAAAAACGGTTCCCCGCGCGATGCCGACATCGTTGTCGACGTACGCTTTTTGCCCAATCCCTACTGGATTCCGGAGCTGCGCGGCTGCCGCGGTACGGATGCGCCTGTGGCCGATTATGTCCTGTCGCAACCGGCCGCCCAGAAATTTGTGGATAATTTTGTCGCCATGTTTTCCACCATGCTCGAGGGATACCGGCACGAGGGCAAGAACTTCATCACCGTGGGCGTCGGCTGTACCGGCGGGCATCACCGCTCGGTGGCGGTAGCTGAGGACATCGCCAAGCGCCTGCGCGCCAATGACACCCTTGACGTCAGCATTTTGCACCGGGATATCGCCCGCAATTAGGGCTGAGGAGCATTAAAAACTGTATGGAACACCCTTCTCATATGGTCTGCCTTGGCGGCGGCCATGGTCTTTATCAAACCCTTTTATCCGCGCGGCGCAGCAATGCAGCGGATATTTCTGCCATCGTGACGGTTGCCGATGATGGCGGATCTTCGGGGCGCCTGCGCCGGGAATTGGATATCATTCCACCCGGTGACCTGCGCATGGCTTTGGCGGCGCTAGCCGATGACAATCGGATAGGCGAGCTGTGGGGCAAGACCCTCCAGCATCGCTTTGGCGGCAATGGCGCTATGGCAGGCCATGCCGTGGGCAACCTCATGATCGCCGGTTTGACCGGGGTTTTGGGCGATTACCAGGCCGCCTTGGACGCGGTGGCGGAGCTTACCCACTCGCACGGGCGGGTCATCCCCGTGGTCCCGCATCCCCTAGAAATTGAGGCCGATGTCTCAGGGCTTGACGATGACCCCCGGGTCATGCGCCAGGTCCGCGGCCAGGTCGCGGTGGCATCGACGCCGGGGCAAGTACGGCGGGTGCGCATCCTGCCTGAAGCACCCCAAGCGAGCCCGGCTGCGCTGGAGGCCATTAGGCAGGCTGATCTTATTACCATCGGTCCGGGATCCTGGTTTAGCTCCGTGCTGCCACATACGTTGGTGCCAGAGATCGTCCAGGCCATTTCTGAATCCAATGCTTTGCGCGTCGTCATGCTCAACCTGTCGGCCGAACCGGGAGAAACCCAAGGCTTTTCCGCGGAGCGCCACGTGCATGTGCTTGCCCGTCACGCACCGAATTTACGGATCGATCGCATCGTGGTGGATGCAGCAGCCTTGCCGAATGAGAGCGAACGGGTTTATGTGCAGCGCGCCGCGCAAGCCTTGGGGGCCCGCGCGGTATTTGCGGATGTCAGCATTCAGGATGACAATGGACAGCGATTGATGAAACACGATCCAGACAAACTTTCTTCTGTCATCGTGGATCTTTATAACGAGTACCGGCGAGCCTAGTTAAAATCAGGCCAGCCAGTCCTCAATGCGCGGGGCACGGTAAAATAAGAAAATTCAGTTTCCCACGCAGTAGTTGGTGTGCGTGGGGCCGTGCATTGCACAAGCGTCATTCGTGACTGTGACAGAGAAATGGGGCGAACTAGGTGACCACACCGTTGACCGAACAGGTCAAAGAAGAACTAGCGGCGGTAGGCGTAACCCGTCAGTCCGCGCGCGCAGCGGAGCTCGCATCGATTCTGCGCTTTGCCGGAGAGGTAGACGTCTCTGGGGACAGCATGGCCTATGAGCTCGAGCTCGATAACCAGGCTATTGCGCAGCGCATCCTCGTGGCTTTAGACGAGCTCTATGGGATCGAAGCGGAAAGCCATGTTGTTGGCCCTGCGGGGACGGCGAAGAAATCCCGCGTCATCGTGCGCATCACCAAAGGAGCGAAGGAGCTAACCCGCCGCCTGGGCCTGATCACCCGTTCCGGTCACGCCGTGGTGGGGCTTCCCCCGCAGGTCATTTCCGGCACGGTGGCAGATAGCGAGGCCGCGTGGAGGGGTGCCTTCCTTGCCCACGGCAGCCTGACGGAGCCAGGGCGTTCTTCGGCGCTGGAAGTAACCTGCCCCTGCCAAGAGGCCGCGTTGGCACTCGTGGGCTGCGCGCGGCGCCTGGGGATTTCCGCGAAGACAAAAGAGACCCGCGGCGAGGATCGGGTCGTTGTTCGCGACGGCGATGCCATTGGCGCGCTGCTGACCCGCATGGGCGCGCAAGTGACCCGCCTGTCGTGGGAAAAGAAGCGGGTAAAGCGCGAAGCGCACGACACATCGCGCCGGTTGGATAACTTTGATGATGCCAACCTGCGCCGTTCCGCACGGGCCGCCGTGACCGCCGCGGCGCGCGTGGATAGGGCGATGGAAATCTTGGGTGATGACGTTCCCGAGCACCTGGCCGATGCCGGCCGCCTGCGCGTGCAGCACCGCGAGGCCTCCTTGGAAGAGCTCGGCCGGCTGGCGGATCCGCCCATGACCAAGGATGCGGTAGCCGGGCGCATTCGGCGCCTATTGTCCATGGCGGATAAGCGGGCCGAAGAACTGGATATCCCCGATACTAACGAGTCCATCTCGGACGATCTTTTTGGTGACTCTTAGCCGCTGGGCACGATTGGCTCCGGCTCTTTGAACCACGAAAGGCGGGAAGGAAAGCACTGAGGTGCTTGTCCTTCCCGCCTTGTGTTGTGCCGCGGCCCAACCCCGTGGATGATGGGAGTGCTGGGCGGCGGGCTAAGTGCTTAAAGCCGGTGGCGGCCTAAGCCTTATGGGACCAAGAAGCCCAAGACGTTGGTCATCAAGAAGACGATGACACAGACAACGGCCAAGAACGCGATGGAGTAGCCCACGACGTTCTTCAAGATGACGGATTCCTTGCCCTCCATGGATACGGCGGTTGCCGCAATGGCCAGGGACTGTGGCGAAATCATCTTACCCACAACACCACCGGCGGTATTGGCGGCCAGCATGAGGTCAGGGTTGACGCCAATGCGGTCAGCGGCGGCGACCTGGAGGTTGCCAAAGAGCGCGTTCGCGGAGGTATCGGAGCCGGTCACCGCGGTACCGATCCAGCCCAGCACGGGAGCGAAGAGAGCGAAGATGGAACCGGCGGAAGATACGAATTCACCGATGGCGATGGTCTGACCCGAGTAGTTCATCGTGTAGGCCAAAGCGAGGACCAAGACAATGGTCAGCCCGGAGAACTTCATGCGGTTGGCAACTTCACCAAAAGCTTGCACGGGTTGGGCGAAGCTGAGCTTGTAGCTGCCGTTTTCGTTGCAGAAGTGATAAACAATGGCCACGATAATGCCGGAGAGCAAGAGCAAGGTACCGGGGTTGCCAAAGACATTGAAGCTAAAGCTGGTGTCCATGGCCTCGCCGTTGGTGCCGATGACGGTGCCATCCAGCAGCGGCCACGCGAACTTCAGCTTCCAGAAGCCGAAGATCGCCGGTGCTGCGGTCGCGATGGCAAATACGGCGGTAACGACGGCGTAGGGCAGCAGGGCCATCCAGATGCGGCGGCCATTGAGGTCGGTCGACGTTTCTGCGGCGGGCAGCTCCATGCGCTCGCGCAGCTGCGCGACGCCGCGTGGCTTCCAGACGCGGAGGAAGATGAAGGCGGCACCCAGGGAGACGATGCAGGCAATAACGTTGGTGAGCTGGTAAGCAAAGAAGGTGGCGGTCAGCCACTGTGCGGCGGCAAAGGAAATGCCGATGACCGCGGCGGCGGGCGCCGTTTCCTTCACGCCGCGCATGCCGTCCAGGATGAATGCGATGAGGAACGGAACAATCGCGGCAATGACCAAGACCTGCAGGGCGATAAGGCCGGCGATATCTTGGGTTTGCTCGGCGGTACGTCCGCCAACCTCACCGGCGGTGGTGACCGGAATACCAACCGCGCCGAATGCCACCGGAGCGGTATTGGCAATAAGAACGACCGTCGCAGCGCGCAGCGGCTTGACGCCGAGCGCCATAATCATGGTGGCGGTGATGGCCACCGGGGCGCCGAAACCCGCAAGGGCTTCAAGGAGGCCACCGAAACAGAAGGCGATGAGCATCGACTGGATGCGGATATCGCCATCGCCTAAGAGGTCGAAGGTCTTACGCAAATCTTCGAAGCGGCCCGAGGCGACCGTGATTTCGTAAAACCAAATCGCCGTAATAATGACCCAAACAATGGGCAGGAAGCCGAAGAGCCCACCGCGGACCGCGGAGGACAGTGCCATATCCACGGGCATCGAAAAGGCAACTATGGCCAGGATGATGGAGGTCGCAAGGGCAACGGCTCCTGAAGTGTGTGCACGGGCTTTAAAGCCCATCAACATAATGAAGAAAGCCACGAGGGGGAGAATTGCCACGAGCGCGGTGAGCCCAAGACTGTCTCCCACAACAGAGGTATTTATCTCAAACATTGAGTATCCTCGATTCTAACGGGGGTACTATCGCAGGCGCATTCGGTCTGCGGGGGACTTAAATTAGTTGCCCACGCGTTTCAGGCGAGAGCTAGCGCCGAGCGAATGCCCGAGTGCTACCTGGAACACAGTGAGTTAGCGTAAGCATATCGCGTCATAAACGCGGTCGTGTGATTTGGCCCAAGTTAATTTATGTCACCGTCTCTGTGGGGAGTCAGTGTGCGAGCAGGCAGCGGAATACTCCGTACAGTGATATATCACACATTAACGGTGTAAAGTCCACAAGAACCAACTTAAACGGGCTTGAACTGCCGGATAATTTGGGAGAAACAAAAATACTCGGGAAGATTGTACGCCTAGATCGGAAAACTTTCAGATACTTTTCTGGCAGCCTTGCAGCCCACTGCACGCGCTATAAAGGCTCTGTAGTATTGCGGTTGTTGGGCAAAGCCTCGGGCACCTTACTCACCCAGAGCAGTAAAGTACTCGAAGGACCCGCGGTAGGCCCATAGAAATTATTACTCGACTTTTTGAGGAGATTTACAGTGACTACCCGCGTAGGCATTAACGGCTTTGGCCGCATTGGTCGTAACTTCTTCCACGCAGTTAACCGGACCGACAACGACCTTGAGATCGTTGCCGTCAACGACCTGACCGATAACCAGACTCTCTCTAACCTGTTGAAGTACGACTCTGTACTGGGTCGCTTCGACGGCGAGATTACCTACGATGATGACTCCATCACCGTCAACGGCAACCGCATCCAGGTCTTCAACGAGAAGGACCCAAAGAACCTGAAGTGGGGCGAGCTGGACGTGGACCTCGTTATCGAGTCCACCGGCCTGTTCACCAACGGCAACGACGCAAAGGCTCACATTGAGGCCGGCGCCAAGAAGGTCATCATCTCTGCTCCTGGCAAGGAAGTTGACGCAACTTTCGTCTACGGTGTTAACTCCGACACTTACGACCCAGCTAACCACGACGTTATTTCCGCAGCTTCCTGCACCACCAACTGCTTGGCTCCTATGGCCAAGGTCTTGAATGATAAGTTCGGTGTGGAAAAGGGCCTGATGACCACCGTTCACGCTTATACCGGTGACCAGCGCCTGCAGGACGCTCCTCACAAGGACCTGCGCCGCGCCCGCGCCGCAGCCGTCAACCTGGTACCTACCTCCACCGGTGCAGCTAAGGCCGTCTCCTTGGTCCTGCCTGAGCTGGAAGGCAAGCTGGACGGCTACGCAATGCGCGTTCCGGTCATCACCGGTTCCGCAACGGACCTGACCTTCACCGCTTCCCGCGACGTCACCGTTGAGGAGATCAACGCCGCACTCAAGGAAGCAGCTGAAGGCGAGCTGAAGGACACCCTCGCATACACCGAGGATCCGCTGGTTTCCACCGACATCGTCACCTCCCCGCACGGCTGCATCTTCGATGCCGGCATGACCAAGGTCTCCAACGGCAACCTGGTCAAGGTGCTGGGTTGGTACGACAACGAGTGGGGCTACACCTCCCAGCTCGTCCGTATGACCAACCTGGTTGCAGAAAAGCTCTAAAGTTCTAATACAGAGCAGCCCTTAATGCGATACCGGCCACAACGAACGCCCCTGACGGCACGACGTTGTGGCCGGTATCCTTTTATGTAGGAACCTCAACTGCAGAGTTCACTTTAAAAGGAGTAACACATGGCTTTTAAGACCCTAGATAACCTGCTAGAAGAAGGCGTAGAGGACCGCCACATTCTGGTTCGGTCTGACTTCAACGTGCCGCTGGATGATGACGGAAATATCACCGACCCCGGCCGCATTACCGCATCTCTTCCCACCATCAAGGCTCTTGTCGATGGCGGCGCGAAGGTCATCCTTTCCGCACACCTCGGCCGCCCCAAGGGTGAGGTAAATTCCAAGTACTCCCTGGCTCCGGTCGCAGAAGCGCTGTCTGAGGCCCTAGGCCAGTACGTTGCCTTGGCCAACGACGTCACCGGCGAAGACGCCCACGAGCGCGCCAACGGACTAAACAGCGGCGATGTCATGCTGGTAGAAAATGTCCGCTTTGACCCACGCGAGACCTCTAAGGATGAGGCAGAGCGCGGCGAATTCGCCGACGAGCTCGTCGCCCTGGCTGCCGATAACGGCGCCTTCGTCTCCGACGGCTTCGGCGTTGTTCACCGCGCACAGACGTCTGTGTATGACGTCGCCAAGCGCCTGCCCGCCTACGCCGGCAAGCTGGTGGAAAAGGAATTGGACGTATTGTCCACCGTGGCCAAGGATCCAGCGCACCCTTACGTCGTCGTTCTGGGCGGCGCAAAGGTTTCCGACAAGCTCGGCGTTATCGAAGCCCTTGCCGGAAAGGCCGACAAGATCATCATCGGCGGTGGCATGTGCTACACCCTTCTGGCCGCTAAGGGCTACAACGTTCAGGAGTCTTTGCTGCAAGAGGACCAGATCGAAAACTGCAAGAGCCTGCTGGAGCGCTTCGGCGACAAGATCGTCCTTCCGGTAGACCTCACCGCCGCCAGCGAGTTCGCCGCAGACGCTGAGACCAAGGTTGTTGAGCTCGATGGCATCCCTGAGGGCTGGATGTCCCTGGACATCGGACCCAAGTCCATCGAGGAATTCGCCGACGTACTGGCAGATTCCAAGACCGTATTCTGGAACGGCCCCATGGGCGTATTCGAAATGGAAGCCTTCTCCAAGGGCACCGCTGGGGTGGCGCAGGCGATTATCGATGCCACCTCCTCCAACGGTTCCTTCTCCGTCGTCGGCGGCGGCGACTCCGCAGCCTCCGTGCGCACCTTGGGCCTCGACGAGGATGGCTTCAGCCACATCTCCACCGGCGGCGGCGCATCCCTTGAATACCTCGAGGGCAAGGAGCTGCCGGGCGTTTCCGTGCTCGAGGCATAAACCGCCTAAAACAGCTAAATACAGGCGTACACAGAAAGGATTAATTATGGCACGTACACCACTTATTGCTGGCAACTGGAAGATGAACCTCGATCACATCGAGGCCATCGGTTCCGTTCAAAAGTTTGCCTTCTCCCTGCCGGAGGATTACTACGACAAGGTCGATGTAGCCTACATGGTTCCATTTACCGATATCCGCACCATTCAGACCCTCGTTGAGGGCGATAAGCTGAAGATCACCTACGGTGCGCAGGATATCTCCAAGCACGAATCCGGCGCCTACACCGGTGAGGTATCCGGTCAGATGCTGAGCAAACTGGGCTGCAGCTGGGCAGTCGTCGGCCACTCCGAGCGCCGCGAATACCACGGCGAAACTGACCAGCTGGTCGCTGAGAAGGCCGCAGCGGCCCTGGAGAATGGCATCAGCCCCATCGTCTGCGTGGGCGAGCCACTCGACGTGCGCGAGGCCGGCACCCACGTTGACTACGTGGTGAACCAAACCCGCGATTCCCTGCAGGGACTTAGCGCCGAGCAGCTATCCAAGACGGTTATCGCCTACGAGCCCGTGTGGGCCATCGGCACCGGCAAGGTTGCCTCCGCCGATGACGCGCAGGAAGTGTGCGCCGCCATCCGCGGCCTGGTCAAGGAACTCGCGGGCGACGAGGTCGCCGAGGGCATCCGCATCCTGTACGGCGGTTCCGTGAAGGTCGATTCCGTTGCTGATATCGTCAGCAAGCCCGACGTAGACGGCGGCCTTATCGGTGGTGCTTCCTTGGTAGGAGAGGACTTTGCCAAGTTGGCTGCCAATGCCGCTAATGCCGTTAGTTAACATGCGTTAACAACCATTACAAGGTGACTTGTGTGCCGCGGGTTGGGGTGAGCCCCGCCCGCGGCATGGTGTACAGTAGGCCCTTGTGATTGCTTTGCGTAGGCAAAGCCGGAAAGTACTTCGCGCCGGTGGCTAGCGTGACTTTCGGTAGTACATCGAAGGTGCCACTGGGCGCACGTTGAGAAAAGGAAGAACCTCATGGTCTTAGCACTGGAAATCATTTTGCTAATTTCAGCTATTTTGATGTCCATCTTTGTGCTTTTACACAAGGGCAAAGGCGGCGGCCTGTCTAGCCTTTTCGGCGGCGGTGTGCAATCGAACCTGTCCGGTTCGACCGTGGTGGAAAAGAACCTAGACCGCTATACCGTCGTCATGGTGATTATCTGGTTGGCCTGCATCGTTGGCCTTAACCTTATCCAGGCCTACGCTTCTTAGGAAGCACGCGGCAGGCCACCGCTAACCACTAGCGGCGGCCAACCGCGCAAAACAGCGCCGGTACTTCAGTCCCATAACCCTTCGTAGAGAAGGGAAAGGACCGAGGTACCGGCGCTTATGCGTTAAGTGGCGGTGCCGCCGTTGCTGACTTTACAACTCCTGGGCGGCATCGTCTGCAAGGAAGAGGATCGTTTCCTTCGTCCCATGCGCACCAGCGGCTGGGCACTCCTCAGCGTCAACGCCGTCTACGATATCCTTTGCGGCAGCGGCTTTTTCCTCCCCGGCGACCAAGAGCCAGACGCGCTCGGACCTATTGACCGCCGCCAACGTAAGAGTAATGCGCTCGCTGGGGGGCTTTGGGGAATCGTGTACCGGTACTGCGAGTTCTTCCCGCTCACGGATGGCAGGTGAGTGGGGGAACATAGAGTTAATGTGGCCTTCTGCGCCCATTCCCAAAAGGTGTAAATCGAACCCTAAAGGTGCGAAGTCTTTCAACTCTGGCTCGTAGGCATTGGCGGCCGCTTCCATGGAGACCGCACCGAGGTCGAATCCGTGGATATTCTGATTAGGGATGTCGACGTGATCGAGCAGTGCGGAGCGCGCTTGGCCTTCGTTGGAAGCTGGGTCGCTGACCGGAACATTGCGCTCATCGCCAAAGAAGATGTGCACGCGGGACCAATCGATGCGCAAGGCGGGGTAGTTCTCGCCTTGCTGCTGTGCGGCGAAGTCTAAGCGCGCGAGCTCGTGCAGCAGCCCAATTCCTGCGCCCCCGCCAGTTAGTACGACTCTTGCCACGCCGTCACCATGGAGGCCACCGTTGCCGGCCTGAATACCGGCGATGGTCTCAATGAATTTGAGTGCGGCTTGGAAAATAAGGTCATCTACATCGCTGACGCGGTGAAGCGTTACCATTCGGTATCAGAATCCTTTGCAAAGAATCGGTATGAGCACGTGCGCTATTAAAGCTTACTGTAGTCTACTTCTCCCAGAGCACGCAGCGCCTGAGCATAAGTTTTATCGGCGTCGAGGTGCCGCAATTCCTCCGAGAGGATTTCGGTTTGCGTGCGCGGGCTCAAACTAACCAGCGAGTCTGGCGTGCCAGGCACGCGCACTCGCACGGTGCGCTCGTCTACGACATCCACATCCACGTGGGTCGTTTCCCGGTTAAAGCGCAGGTGGGTAACCGGGAAATAGTCACTGTTGGTTTCCTCTGCCGTGCGCTGTACCGGGACGCTGAGTCGGTCAAGCAACCAGCCCGCCGCGAAGTTGGGTGCAGGATGCCCCGCGGGGCCGGCGACCTCTACCGATAGCACCTTTTCATGGGGATGATGGTCGAGCGCCGATGCGACAACCCCGCGCCACAAGGTGATGGAGGCCCAGGACATATCGGAATCGCCGGGGGAGTAGCCATGAGAAAGCGCGCGCAGATCCTGCTCGCCCACGGTGCCTTTATGGGCCACATTCGTGATGCGACGCTGCGCCAACTTGCCCACGGGGCTTTCCGAGGGCACCTGCGGGCACACGTTGGGCCACCACGCAACCAGCGGGGTATCCGGCAGCAGGAGCGGGGTCAGCACGGACTCGGCTTGATCCGCGAGTGCCCCGTGCAATTGCATGACTACGGTTTCGGACGCACCGGCCTCACCACCGACGCGGAGCTGGGCATCGAGCTGGGTCTCGGACTTCGGGTCGCCCGGAACCACGACGAGCACGCGGGAGGGATGCTCATGAGAGGCATCGCGCACAGAGGCAAGGATTTGTTCCAGATCGTCGCCTTCTTGTGCCTCCACGATCAGGGTGAGCACCCGGCCGGTGGTGCGGGTGTAGTGCTCCTGGGCATCGACAAGCTTCTTGGCAATTTCACCGGTGGTGGTATTAGGCAATGGGATAATCATTGACTACGTCCCTTCTACGGGCGACGCCAGGAATGACCCCGGCGGCGCAGCATCTTATCGGCTGAGGTGGGTCCCCACGTGCCCGCCTTATAATCTTCGGGCTCGCCATGCTTAGACCAGTAATCGAGGATCGGATCCAAAATGGACCAGGATAGCTCGACTTCCTCATTGGTGGGAAACAGGGATGATTCATCGAGAAGCGCATCCAAGATGAGGCGTTCGTATGCCTCGGGGGACTCCTCGGTAAATGCCTCGGCGTAGGCGAAGTCCATGTTTACATCGCGGACTTCCATGGTGGAACCAGGCACCTTCGAACCAAAGCGCATGGTCACGCCCTCGTCGGGCTGAACGCGGATGACCACGGCGTTTTGGCCAAGGGCATCGGTTTCGCCATCGACAAAAGGCTGGTTCGGCGCGGCCTTGAAGACTAAGGCGATCTCGGTGACGCGACGCCCCAGCCGCTTGCCCGTGCGCAGGTAGAAAGGCACGCCTCCCCAACGCCGCGAATTGACCTCCAACGTGCACGCCGCATAGGTCTCTGTGGTGGAGGCGGGATCGAAGCCCTCCTCCTCGCGCAAGCCCTTCACGTATTCCGAGCCCTGCCAGCCGGCGGTGTACTGACCACGGGCGGTGGTTTTATTGAGCGGATGGACCGGCTGCGTAGCGCGCAGCACCTTGACCTTTTCAGCGCGCAGCGCCTCCGGCTCGAAGGAAGAAGGCTCTTCCATTGCCACGAGGGCGAGCAGCTGCAGCAGGTGGTTCTGAATGACGTCTCGGGCCGCACCGATTCCGTCATAATAGCCAGCGCGACCGCCAAGCCCAATATCTTCGGCCATGGTGATTTGCACGTGGTCGATATAGTGCGCGTTCCACATCGGCTCAAAAATCTGGTTGGCAAACCGCAGCGCCATGATGTTTTGCACGGTCTCTTTGCCCAGGTAGTGATCGATGCGGAAGACGGCCGATTCTGGGAAGACCGCGTTGACGATCTCATTGAGCTCGCGCGCGGATTCCTGGTCGTGGCCAAAGGGCTTTTCGATGATCACTCGGCGCCACGAGTCCTCCATGGAATTGGCCATGCCCACGCGTTCCAACTGGTGGCAGATATCGGAGAAGAACTCTGGCGGCACCGAAAGGTAGTATGCCCAATTGCTTCCCGTACCGCGGGCCTTATCCAGCTCGGCCAACCGCGCAGAAAGCTTGTCGAAGCCCTCATCATCGAAGGAGCCTTGCACGAACTCGATTCCTTGGGATAAGTGCTCCCACACGTCGTGGTTAAAGTCAGTGCGGGCACCGGCTTCTACCGCGCTGCGGAAATAATCGCAGAAGTCCGCGTTATCCCAGTCCCTGCGGCCATAGCCGACGAGCGTGAAGCCAGCGGGCAAGAGACCGCGGCTAGCAAGGTCATAGATGGCCGGCAGGAGCTTTTTGAAAGCTAAATCGCCGGTCACACCAAAGATGACCATGCCCGCGGGGCCCGCGATGCGTGGCAATCGTTTATCGGCGGCATTACGCAAGGGATTGACCCAAGCGGCTGAGTCCGTCACGGATTATCCTTCCTAGAGGGAAAAGCTAAGTAGTCTTTCAACTAGTGGCGGCATAATGCCCCGCCGGCTATCCGGCGGGGCTAGGACCACGGTCGTAGTTTACGCGAGTTGTTGTTTGAGGGAATCAAGGAGGTCATTCCACGCGGCGACGAACTTATCGACGCCCTCGCGCTCCAGGACTGCAAAGACATCTTCTAGGTCAATGCCCACCGATTCGAGCTGGGAGAAGACCTTCTCGGCTTCTTCGCCGGCAGTGGAGAGGGTATCGCCGTGGAAACCACCCTCCTGCAGGACCGCATCAATGGTCTTTTCCGGCATGGTATTTACCGTGTGCGGGCCAGCCAGCTCGGTCACGTACAGCGTTGCTGGGTAGTCAGGGTTCTTCACGCCGGTAGAAGCCCACAGCGGGCGCTGAATGGGCGCGCCTTCTGGGAGGCCGTTGTTGTCACCGAGCAATTCTTCCTGGAAGAGGGCGTAGGCACGCTGCGCGTTAGCGACACCGGCCTTGCCTCGCAAGGACAGGGCCTCATCGGAACCGATAGCTTCCAAGCGCTTATCCACTTCCGTATCCAGGCGGGAGACGAAGAACGATGCGACCGAGTGAATCTTGGTGACGTCCTTGCCACCCTCGGCTGCGCGCTTGAGCCCAGCCTGGAATGCGGCGATGACCTCGCGGTAGCGGGCGACCGAGAAGATCAGGGTGACGTTGACGCTGATTCCCTCTGCCAAGGCATCCTCGATAGCGGGGAGGGAGCCCTTGGTAGCCGGGACCTTGATCATCGCATTGGGGCGGTCCACCTGGTCCCACAGTTCGCGGGCCTGCTTGAGGGTTGCCGCGGCATCGTCGGAGATGCGCGGATCCACCTCGATGGATACGCGGCCATCCTGGCCGTCGGACTCGGCATAAATATCGGCAAAAAGGTCACAGGCGTTTTGTACGTCCGTAATTGCCAGGGAGTAGACGGCTTCATCGGCCGAAGCGTTCTTCTCCTTCAAGGCTGCCAGGTCTTCGTCATAGGCCGTGCCGCTGGTCATGGCGGTGGCAAAGATAGCCGGGTTGGTGGTCACACCCACGATGGACTTGGAGGAAATAATCTCCTTCAAGTTTCCGGATTCCAAGCGCTGGCGCGAGAGATCATCGAGCCACGTGGAGGTGCCCAATTGGGCAAGTTCAGAAATGTTGTTCATAGTCATTCCTTTTAGCGTCGGTGAGGTGGGCTTAGCTTTGGGCTTCGGCGATGCTTTCGCGTGCAGCATCGGCAACCGCAGCAGAGGTAAAGCCAAACTTTTCGAAGAGCTCGTCGCCGGGAGCGGAGGCCCCGTAGTGCTCTAGGGAGACGTTGCGGCCGAAAGTACCGGTGTACTTGTGCCAGGACTGAGCGAGGCCGGCTTCGACGGAAACGCGGGCCCTCACGCTGCTGGGCAGGACCGATTCGCGGTATTCTGCGTCCTGCTCGTCGAACCACTCCAAGCACGGCGCCGATACCACGCGGGCTGCCGTGCCTTCGCTTTCGAGCTGGTTGGCTGCCTCCACCGCGAGCTGTACCTCCGAGCCAGT
Organism: Corynebacterium sp. LaCa_23; assembly: GCF_058182375.1. Lineage (NCBI taxonomy): Bacteria > Bacillati > Actinomycetota > Actinomycetes > Mycobacteriales > Corynebacteriaceae > Corynebacterium > Corynebacterium sp. LaCa_23. Next base: position 1,344,509 of record NZ_CP190825.1, on the reverse strand, counting down.
GGCCAGCAAGATAACATCGGGCTCGTCCTTGGAGCCTTCGACCAAGGTGTAGGCGCCGCGGCGAACGCCATCGCGTGCCTTTTCCTTGGTGCCTTCCAAAATAGGGAGGTTCTGGCGGCTAAGCGCAAGTCCCTTCGGGGCTGCCTTGTATTCCATCGCTGCGGCCCAGGCCTGTGCGGTTTCATTGGCATCGGCAGGCCGGATTACAGACAGGTTCGGAATGGCGCGCAAGGCCGACAGGGTTTCTACCGGCTGGTGGGTAGGGCCGTCTTCGCCCAAGCCAATGGAATCGTGCGTCCACACGTAGTAGGTATCGGTAGACATCAGCGAGCCGAGGCGCACGGCCGGGTACTGATACTCGGAGAAGATCAGGAAGGTACCGCCATACACGCGGGTATTTCCGTGGAGGGCGATGCCGTTCATGATGGCGGACATCGCGTGCTCGCGGATGCCAAAGTGAAGGTTGCGGCCATAAGGCTGCGCGGACCACTTATTGGTGGTGATGTTTTCAGGGCCGAAGGAATCCGCGTCCTTAATCACGGTGTTATTGGACCCCGCTAGATCGGCCGAGCCGCCCCACATTTCCGGCAAGGCGGCGGCCAGCGCCTGGATGGTCGCCTCAGAGGCCTTACGGGTGGCGATCGCATCACCTGGCTCCCATACGGGGAGTTCGGCATCGAAGTTCTCCGGCAATTCGCGGGCGCTCATGCGGTCAAAGAGCGCCTTATTCTCGGCGTTGTCCGCCGCCCACGCGTCGAACTTCTCTTGCCACTGCGCGTGCTTTTTGGCGCCGCGCTCGCGCAGCTTGCGGGTGTGGGCCAAGACCTCATCATCAATGTGGAAGGTTTTTTCTGGGTCGAAGCCGAGGACTTCCTTGGTGGCGGCAACTTCGTCATCGCCAAGCGCCGCGCCGTGCACGCCGCCGGTGTTCATCTTGGTCGGGGCAGGGTAGCCAATGACCGTCTTCACGCGGATGAAGGAGGGGCGCTCCGTTTCCTGCTGGGCATTGCGCACTGCCTCTTCAATGGCAACGACGTCCTCGCCGGATTCCACGGTCTGGACGTGCCAGCCGTATGCCTCATAGCGCGCAGCGACGTCCTCATTGAAGGCGATATTGGTGTCATCCTCGATGGAAATGCGGTTGTCATCCCAGAAGACAATCAGGTTGCCCAGCTTCTGGGTGCCAGCCAAAGACGATGCCTCAGCGGTAACGCCTTCCTGCAGGTCGCCGTCGGAGGCAATGGTGTAGACGTAGTGATCAAAGGGGGATTGGCCGACCGGTGCCTCAGGATCGAAGAGGCCGCGCTCCTTGCGGGCGGCCATGGCCATGCCTACAGATGATGCCAGACCCTGGCCGAGTGGGCCGGTGGTGATCTCCACGCCATCGGTGTGGTGCACCTCAGGGTGACCAGGGGTAAGGGAACCCCAGGTGCGCAGCTGCTCGAGATCTTTCATCTCCAAACCGAATCCACCCAAGAAGAGCTGGATGTAGAGGGTCAGGGACGAGTGGCCGACAGACAGCACGAAGCGGTCGCGCCCAGCCCAATTCACATCATTGGGATCATGGTTGATAACGCGCTGGTAGAGCGTATAGGCGAGGGGAGCCAGTGACATCGCCGTGCCGGGGTGCCCGGAGCCGCAGTTTTGGACGGCATCGGCAGCAAGCACGCGCACAGTGTCGACCGCGCGAGTATCGGTGTCTGTCCAGTCGTCCGGATAACGGCGCTCGACCATAGCTTGCAGGTCTGGGGACAAATTATCTTTCGACACGGTATAAGGCCTCGCTTAAATCTAGGCGTTAATTACTGAACTCCACACAGTCTAGTTACTTTTTTGACGGCGGTGCGGAATTATTGAAAGCCGCGGGGAACCGGTAAGCTGGCATGGCTAAGCGGTGTACGGCACAGCATTAGTTACTCTCTGCGTTTCCGCTGCATTGCTACGATCCATGTGTAGCGCATTTTATATGTAAGCCATAGTGTGAATTAATTCTCCGGAACTTTTGTGCCGGAGTGTGCGACCACTACACCGTGGGCATAGCGCACTGTGTAGCGTGTGTGCTGTAGATCAACGTCTGTTCAGATAGTGGAGGAATTCCTTGGAGACCATCAAGGCCTATTTTGCGCTAACGAAGCCGAGGATTATTGAACTCCTCCTCGTGGCCGCAATTCCGGCGATGCTCCAAGCGCAACGGGGCGTTGAGGCGGTTTCTGAAAATATCTGGCTCATCATTTCCACCATTTTCGGCGGATGGATGGGCGCTGCGGCCGCCCATACCTTTAATAACGTGGTCGATTATGAAATTGACCAAAAGATGCAACGCACCCGCGCGCGCCCACTTGTGCGCGCCACGATTTCGAAGCGGAACGCGGCGATCTTTGCTTGGAGCATGCTCGTGGTGTCGGTGCTGTGGCTGGGCATCCTGGCAAATTCTTGGTTGGCGGCGTTCTTCGTCATCCTCACGAACTTTTTCTATGTATTCGTCTACACCAAGTTTTTGAAGATGCGCAATGCCCAAAACATCGTGTGGGGCGGTTTAGCGGGGTGCATGCCGGCCATGGTGGGTTGGGCAGTCATCCGCGATAACGCGCCGGCGGGAGAGCCCGACCGCTGGTGGCAGGCAATAGTCCTATTCCTCATTATCTTTTTCTGGACCCCGCCACATACCTGGGCCTTGGCCATGAAATACAAGGAAGATTACCGCAAGGCCGGGGTGCCGATGCTGCCGGTCGTGGCAACGGAACAAGAAGTAACCCGCCAAATCGTGTGGTATTCCGTTGGCACGGTCATCGTCACGCTGCTGATCGTCCCCGCGGCATCGTGGATTTACCTCATTGCCGCCGTAACTTCTGGCGCGGTCTTCTTATGGCTAGCCATCCGCCTGCACCAAGGCGTAAAGAAAGGCGCAAAGGTAAAACCCATGCGCCTGTTTATCTATTCAAATAACTACCTGTCGGTACTCTTTATTGGCCTGTCCATCGATGCCGTCATAGGTTGGGAGCCAATCGGCCGGATGCTTGGTTGGTCCGCCACCCTGTTTTAGAACCCAGTAGCACGCTGCAGCGCGAGCCCGTGTGGCTCGCGCTTTATTCTTCCTTAGTCCTGCTTTACCCGCAGAACAATAGAACCGGTGGTGCTACGCGATTGTAGGTCGCGGTGGGCCTGCTCTGCTTCTTCCAAGGGATAGGAGGCCGATACGTTGAACTTGAGGTCCCCGTCCATCACGGCCTGGACGACAGCTTGCGCACGCATCTGGAATTCGCCCTCTTGCGCCGTCCACGCGCCGAGCGAAGGACGGGTCAAGAAGATGGAGCCATGCTTATTGAGCAGCTGCGGATCGATGGGCTCAACCGGGCCAGAAGCGGCACCAAAGAGCGCGACGGTGCCGCGCGGGCGAACGGCCTCGAGCGATTCGAAGAAGGTGGCTTGCCCCACGCCGTCATAGACCACATCGACGCCGCGGCCGCCATTAAATCGACGAACCTGCTCGCCCAAACCATCGCTGTAGCGAAAGACATGGTCGGCGCCGCACTTATACGAGATCTCTTCCTTTTCATCGGTGGAGACAACCGTATAGACCGTTGCCCCCAAAGCGGATGCCATTTGGGTCAACAGCTGGCCCACACCGCCCGCACCAGCGGTAATGAGGCAGGTAGCGCCTTCGCCAAGCTCATACACGCCGTGGGAAAGGAAGTGGGCGGTCATGCCCTGTAGCAGCATGGAGGCAGCGATCTCGGTGGGGAAATCATCCGGTACAGCGACAAGGCCGTTCCGGGGGACGCAGACCTGCTCGGCATAGGAACCAAAGGCGTGGTGCCATGCCACTAGGGAGCCTTCCGCAATTTCCCCCTTGGGATCGTGGACAACGCGCCCCGTTCCCTCAAAGCCAGGGATAAAAGGCGTCTGGGCGTTATAGATACCCTCGCGGTAGTAGGTATCGATATAGTTCACGCCCGCCACGGTGACATCAACTAAGACTTCGTCCTCACTAGGCGTGGGCGCAGGAACCTCGGCGTAGCGCAGGACTTCCGGCCCGCCCGTTTCTGTGATCTGGATAGCATGCATAAGGCCATGCTATCCCACAAAGCGCAGTAGCTGCAGAAAAATTGTGCTGTCTAAATCCTAGACGGCGGCGCGTTCCTCATTTAATGATTGCTGGCGAACGGCGTATTTATCGTCGCCGGCGGGAGAGCCTGAGATGAGGTCTGGCGTGCCACCGACGCGGTGGCGCCCGTGTGCCCAGAGCAGGGCGGTAAAGCCGGTGACCACGGCGGACATACCTATGTGGAAGGGGACCGTCCACCGCGGCACGCTCAGGTAGAACTGCAAGACGCCCACGGCCCACTGGATGAGGATGCAGACGATAAGGACCCACCCTGCCTTCTTGGTCTCCTGCGGGGTGCGGTGCTTGTACAGCAGGAAGACGGTAATGGCGGTAAAGATGAGGTAGACGTACATGCACATGGCGTGGGCGATGGCCATGGACTCGGTATCCACATCCAAGCGGCCGTCCATTCCCACGCCGGAGTCGCCGGAGTGGACGCCGGAACCGGTCACCATCGTCCCGGTGATCAGGACGATCGAGAGGGCGATGGTCGCGATGACGGCGAGGATGCGAATCGCTTGCGGGAACCGCGGCTGGGCGGTGCCATCATCGGGTTCTTTGATGCGGGCATACAGCATGCAGGCAAGCCACACCAGCACCATGGAAGGCAGGAAGTGAAGAGCCACGGACCACCAGCGCAGATCCAAGTGCACGGAGATGCCGCCGATGACGGCCTGCAGGACGATGCCTGCCACGTTGAGCCATGCATAGACCCTGAGCTCAGGCCGGCGGCACGCCATATACATGGCGATGACTGCCGCGCCTGCTGCGGCGGAATCGACGAAGGTGAGTAGGCGGTTACCAAATTCTATGATTTGGTGGATTGCCGGCGCGGCGCCTTCTACCGGCACCAAGGAACCAGGCTGGCATTGGGGCCAGGTGGGGCAACCCAGGCCGGAACCGGTGACGCGGACGATGGAACCAGATACGGTGATGCCGCCTTGGCAGAAGATCAGGATCAGCGCGATGAGGCGCTGTTGCTCCACGGTAGGGACGGCTTCTTTAAAAAAGCGTTTAGTTCTGGTCCAGTAATTCACAAGGTGCATCTTACTAGAGGGTGTGTAGCGAGCCGAAACCTTTGGCTCTGTTTCGCGGGGAACTGGGTATAACTCACATTTAGCCGTCGAAACGGAACCAACGAACGGCCGCATACGACGCCACCGCTAGCCACGCGGTCAAGGAAATGAGTTCGATGCCAGGAAAGGTGGAATTGGAGGCATCGGCAAGCGCGCCCGCTAGTGCCACGGTGGGCACGATGTTGAGCAGGCCATTATCGCCCAAGCCCTGGGAGTACAGGGCCCAGCCGACGATCGCCAGCAGGATAAACCAAATGAGGTTCGCCAGCGCGAGTACGGCCTCAGAGCTAAGGGTGCCGCCAAGCACCAAACCCATGGCGGTAAAGGCGGCGACGCCGAAAATGAGCGAGACGATCATGAGCAGGATGCCGGGCGCACTGATGCGCAAACCGAGGGCAAACGCGGTGGCACCGAGCACGAGAATCTGGAATACCACCATCGTCAGCACGCCGATAATCTTGCCGCCGATGATCGCCCACGCCGGTACGCCGGAGGCGCCGGTGCGCTTTAAGGCCCCGTAGCGGCGGTCAAAGGCGAGGGAGATGGCTTGCCCGGTAAAACCAGCCGAGGTTGCCGCCACCGCGAGCACCATGGGAAAGACCTCGTGCAGCCCATGCCCGGTGGATGATTCCAGGCGGGCGGTCCCAATCAGGATGGCGAGCGGGATAATGATGCTGAGCAATTGTTGCTCCCCGTGGCGCAGCATGAGCTTGGCCTCCATGCCGCCTTGGGCAAGGATGATGGCGCCCGCACTCGCTCGTTTGGGTGCCGGGCGGAAGGTGCCGGGGGAAAACGTTGCGCTCATAATCGGGGCCTATTCCTTGAAAAATTTGAAGTGGCGATTTTAGGTACTGGTGATTCTAAGATGAAGACAGGACACAGGGTTTTATCAACTGCGCAAGTGCCTGCCTGTGAGATCGAGGAATACTTCCTCGAGGTTGCGGTGGTGGGATTCCAGGCTTCGCAAAAGCACGCCTTGGCGGGCGAGCTCGGCGGCGAGGGCGGAAATCAGTTCCGGCGAACTGGGCTGGCTCACGCGGTAGTGCAACGGCCGCGAGGCGGTCGCGGGGATCCCAATTCGCTGCAGGGCGTCCAGGTCAGCTGCGGAATTTGCGCTAAAACTAAAACCGGCGCCCTCGCCCTGGGAGGTAAGCTCTGCCGGCGTTCCCTGTGCTACGAGCGCGCCGTGATCCATGATGGCGATGTGATCTGCCAGCGATTCGGCCTCATCCATCAGGTGGGTGGTCAATATCACGGTGACCCCGTCGCGCTTCAGGGCGCGGATCAAATCCCACACGGCGAGCCGGGATTGGGCGTCCATGCCCGCGGTGGGTTCATCGAGGAACACCAGCTCGGGCCTGCCGATGACCGCGAGCGCGAGCGATAGCCGCTGCTGCTGCCCGCCGGAAAGCCGCCGATAAGGCGTGCGCGCAACGCCTTGCAGGCCCAACGTTTCGAGCAGCCATTCCGGCGGTAGAGGATTGGCGTTATAGCGCGCGGTCAATTCCAACATCTCTAGCACGCGGATGCCGGAATAAGAACCGCCGCCTTGCAGCATGATTCCCACCTTTTCGCGCACCCTATCGGGCGCGGTGCTGGGATCAAGGCCTAAGACCTTAATGGAACCGGTAGTGGGATGGATAAAGCCTTCAGACATCTCGATGGTGGTGGATTTACCAGCACCATTGGGGCCGAGCAGGCAAAATATTTCGCCGTGTGCAACGCTCAGGCTGAGCCCATTGACGGCTGCCGTGGGGCCAAATTTCTTTACCACACCATCCAAGGACAGGGCGGGGCTTTCAGCTGGAATTGCATTCACGGGTGCCTAGTTTAAGACACGGATTCCGTGTCGGCGCATTGCACCCCACCACACTCCGACTACCACGGCGAATGCGCAGGCAGCGGCGATATAGATGGAAAGCACCGTCCCAGCGGGCAGGCCCAAGCCGCGCGGAAGGACGAAAAAGCTCATCGCGCCGGTATAGGCAACGACGCTAAACCGGAAGATGTGCCGGTTCGCCCACGCCGCCAACGGCAAAACGGCCCAGAGGATGTACCACGGGTGGACCACTGGGAAGAAGATAACGAGCACGAGGGTAGAGATTCCCAGCCCGCCCACGGGGTGGATATATCCGCGCAGCGTGGCAAAGAGCATGCGGGACATGAAGGCGACGGCGACCAAGACGCCGAAACTGCGCGTGATGGTCAATATGGCATCGGTGTGGTCCCCAAGGCCTAAAAACATGCCGAGGAAACCGGCGCCCACTCCCGTGGCCGTGGATAGGGAAAGCCAGGAGCGAATCGTGGCGGCTCCGCCTTGCCCGGTAATCCACCCGAGGTTAATGCCCGTGATGATACTGATGAGCGCAATGGTGACTACGAGCACCGCGCCCTGCACGGCAATGGCTATAAATAAGGCCCTCCAGCGCGGTACGCGGGCCTGCACGTGCAGGTGGCGGGCATACGCCATGCCGATAAAGCCGAGACCAATAAAGCCGGTGACCTTGACCATGCCGGCGCAGGACAGGAAAAATCCAGAGGCTATAAGTGCTAAGTAGGCTCCCTTATTATCGTGCCCCAGCTTATCGATGCCCCTTAATCCAAGCTCCATGCCCAGCAACGACAATCCAAGCATGATGGATTCATTATGGATGCCGCCGACGAGGTGAAGGATGGTCAGCGGGTTCAAGATCCCGAGCCATAGTGCGGAGGCGGGAGAGACGCGGCATCGCTGAGCAAGCTGCGTGATGGCCCAGCCGGCCACGATGATGCCCACGATGGAAAGTAGGCGGTGGGCGATGACGCCTAAGACAATGGAATTTCCGGTGGCGATGCTGACTATGGCCGCCAGCCCCAAGGCAACGGGCCCATACGGTGACGGTGAATTTGCCCAGATAAACGGAACGGAACGCGCGAGCTCGTTGCCAGCGCCCAAGAGCTGCACCGGGCCGGCGGAATAGGGATCCATCCCTTGAGCCACGATGGAGCCATTGGCCAAATAAGAATAGATGTCTTGGGTAAATAAGGGTGCGGTGAAGATGAGGGGGATGACCCACCCAGCCCACGTGATCCACAGCTGGCGCGGGGAGACCAGCCGGCGGGAGCGATCGCTGGCGGGCTCGCCGGGTCGCGCCTGGCGCAGCGGGGTGCCCACGAAGGGGGCGAGGAAAATCCAGGCCGTAACTAAAAGCCCCACGCCCACCATGACAAGCGCAGACGAGGTCTGCAGCATGCGCGACATAAGCGAGCCGAAGGGCACATTGTCATAGGGGTTGCCCACTACAGGCAGTGCGCCTGCTCCCAAAGCGCCAAAGGCAATGAGGAGGGAACCGACGGTTCCGGCCCACCGCAAGATGAAAAAGGTGCGCTTTTGGGAGACCGTGGTGTGCTGCAGTTCCTCTGGCGCCTGGGTGATGAAATCGTAGCGAGTATCCCCGGCTTGCGCGCCGGTGCCTTCGGCGTGCAGCTGCGCGGAACGAGAACCTGCGGTGCCTAAGCGTGGCAATTCCGCCTTTACGCTCTCGAGCACTCCCCGTAGTTTCCCTTTCATGGCTTAAGACCTTACGCGAGGACCGTGGGGTGGGAAATTCACCCCCGCCGCCACGCCCGGTGACTGCAATGGTGGCATTCCGGAATGAATTAAGGAACACTAGTGTTGTCTAATGATGAAAGCGCAGTTATGGCGCTTGCGTAGCGACGGCATTTCCGGCGCGACGGAGCACGGTGACTGCAGGCAACTGACCTAAGGAAGGGAGGTTTTAGGGCATGGCTAACTCACAGCGCGCGGCAGCGGCGCATGTGGCGGTGAAAGAATCACGGTCCACGGATGGTGATACCCGCCGCCAGGTACTGCTGCTATTGCTTAAGGACGGCCCTGTAACCGCCTCTTACCTGGGTGAGCGCCTTGGTCTTTCGACCGCCGGGATCCGCCGGCATTTAGACATTCTGGTGGAAGAAGAACTAACGGAAGTTGTCGAGCGCCGTCCAGCTTCTCGTTCGCGGATGCACTCCGGAGCGGGTCGTGGGCGACCGGCAAAACACTTCCGCCTGACGGATCGTGGGCGTGCGCAATTTGGCCACGCCTATGATGAATTGGCTTCTGAAGCGTTGACCGCGCTGCGCTCTGCGGGCGGTTCAGAGGCTGTGAAGAACTTCGCTAAGGCTCGTTTTGAGCGCATCATCGCCGATGTGCGTCCCTTCGTGGACGCGGAAGAATCGGTCGAGGAAGTAGCGCGCAAACTGGCTGAAACCCTGGATAAGCACGGGTACGCCGCAACCGTGGACCGTGCGGGCCAGGGCGTGCAAATCTGTCAACACCACTGCCCGGTTGCCCATGTGGCGGCCGAGCACCCTGAACTGTGCGAGGCAGAGCAGGAAGTCTTTTCCGCCCTCTTAGGCAAACACGTACAACCTTTGGCTTCTATCGCAGATGGCCACGGAATTTGTACCACGAATATCCCCTTGACACCTGTCAAAACTAATACTGAAAGGAGCGAGTCATGACCCAGGCACAATCGGCACCTGATAACAAGATGACCGATGATGAGATCATCGATTCTATTGGTGCGTATGAGTACGGCTGGCACGACTCTGACTCGGCCGGCGCTTCTGCCGCCCGTGGCCTGAACGAGGACGTTGTCCGCGATATTTCCGCAAAGAAGGGCGAGCCCGAGTGGATGCTGAACCAGCGTCTCAAGGCCCTGAATATCTTTGATAAGAAGCCCATCCCTACCTGGGGCGCGGATCTCTCCGGCATCGACTTTGACCAGATCAAGTACTACGTCAAGTCCACCGAAGAGCAGGCGCAGACCTGGGACGACCTCCCGGATGATATTAAGGCCACCTACGATAAGCTAGGCATCCCTGAGGCAGAAAAGCAGCGCTTGGTTGCCGGCGTGGCCGCACAGTACGAGTCTGAGGTTGTCTACCACCAGATTCGCGAAGACTTGGAAAGCCAGGGCGTTATCTTCGTCGATACCGATACCGCGCTGCGCGATTACCCAGAGCTTTTTAAGGAACACTTCGGCACCGTTATTCCTGCCGGTGACAATAAGTTCTCGGCGCTTAACTCCGCAGTGTGGTCCGGCGGCTCCTTCATTTACGTCCCAAAGGGCGTGCACGTTGATATCCCGCTGCAGGCCTACTTCCGTATTAATACCGAGAACATGGGCCAGTTCGAGCGCACCCTCATCATCGTGGATGAGGATGCCTACGTCCACTACGTGGAAGGCTGCACCGCGCCTATCTATAAGTCGGACTCCCTGCACTCCGCGGTAGTTGAGATCATCGTGAAGAAGGGCGGCCGCTGCCGCTATACGACGATTCAGAACTGGTCCAGCAACGTCTACAACTTGGTGACCAAGCGCACCAAGGTGGAAGAGGGCGGCACCATGGAATGGGTCGATGGCAACATCGGCTCCAAGGTCACGATGAAGTACCCAGCCGTGTGGATGACCGGTCCGCACGCTAAGGGTGAGGTACTTTCCGTCGCCTTCGCTGGCGAGGGACAGTTCCAGGACACCGGTGCGAAGATGACGCACATGGCGCCCTACACCTCCTCCAATATCGTCTCCAAGTCCGTTGCTCGTGCCGGCGGCCGCGCTGCTTACCGCGGCTTGGTGCAGGTCAACCAGAATGCGCACCACTCCACGTCCAACGTGGAATGCGATGCCTTGCTCGTGGACAATATCTCGCGTTCGGACACATACCCGTATAACGACATCCGCAACGAGTACGTCACGTTGGGCCACGAGGCAACCGTGTCGCAGGTTTCTGAAGAGCAGCTGTTCTACCTCATGTCCCGCGGCATTGCGGAAGAAGAAGCAATGGCAATGATCGTGCGTGGCTTCGTTGAGCCGATTGCTAAGGAGCTGCCGATGGAGTACGCCCTCGAGCTCAACCGCCTCATCGAACTGCAAATGGAAGGATCGGTCGGCTAAAGAAATGGTCGCTTCGAACGAATTCAATCCGGATAAGATCACCAAGGGTGACGTCTTTACCTCTACCAACGTGGAGGATTTCCCGGTACCGCATGGCCGCGATGAGGTCTGGCGCTTTGTTTCCCTGCGCAAGCTGCGGGGTCTGCACAACGGGGAATTTGCTCAAGCGGTTGCCCAGGACGTCAAGGTAAGCGAGCACCCAGGCGTTTCTGCGGAGACTGTAGACCGCGACGATGAGCGCCTTGGCCGCGTGGGCAAGCCTTCTGACCGCGTGGCCGCCCAGGCATGGACCTCCATGCCGGAAGGTCAAGTGGTAACCGTTGACCCTGACGTGCAGGTGGAAGATCCCATCACCATTACCTTTACGGGCAAGGGCGAGGACGTGACCTCTTTCGGTGCTACCTCCATTGAGGTTGGCCACCATGCGGAGGCCACCGTTGTGCTGAAGTACGTCGGCTCGGGCACCCACGCGGATAACGTGGAGTTCATCCTTGGCGATGGCGCGCACCTGACCGTCATCGTGGATGTCGACTGGGAAAACGACGCGGTGCACCTGTCTAACCAGGTAGCCCAGGTGGGACGCGATGCCGTGCTGCGCCATAACTCCGCCATCTTCGGCGGCGAGGTCGTGCGCATTGTCCCGCGCGTAAACTTCACCGCTCCCGGCGGCGACGCCGAGCTGCTGGGTGTGTACTTCGCCGATTCTGGTCAGTACTTCGAAAACCGCATGCTCGTGGATCACTCGGTCCCGAATTGCCGCTCCAATGTCCTGTACAAGGGCGCATTGCAGGGTGAGAAGAAGAACGAGGCTCGTACCTGCTGGGTAGGAGACGTGCTTATCCGCTCCAACGCACAGGGCACCGATACCTATGAGACGAATAATAACCTCATCCTCACCGACGGTGCGCGCGCAGACGCCATCCCGAACCTGGAGATTGAGACCGGTGAAATCACCGGCGCCGGCCACGCCGCAACGGTTGGCCGCTTTGACGATATCGAGCTGTTCTACCTGATGTCGCGCGGTATTCCGGAGGCAGAGGCTCGTCGCCTCATCATTCGTGGCTTCTTCAATGAGGTCATCCACCGCATTCCGGTGCAATCCCTGTCCGAGGAACTGGAAAACCGCATTTCCGAAGAACTGGAAAAGATCTCCGCTTAACGCACTTACAGAAGGAAACCCACAAAACTATGTCTACTCTGGAAATTAAGAATCTCCACGCCCAGGTTCTGCCGAATGAAGAAAACGGCGAGCCCAAGGAAATCCTCAAGGGCGTCAACCTCACCATCAACTCCGGCGAGATCCACGCCATCATGGGCCCGAACGGCTCCGGCAAGTCCACCTTGTCCTACACCATTGCTGGTCACCCGAAGTACGAGGTCACCGAGGGTGAGGTGCTTCTCGATGGCGAAAACCTCCTCGACATGCCCGTCGACGAGCGCGCTCGCGCCGGCCTGTTTTTGGCCATGCAGTACCCAACCGAGGTGCCGGGCGTAAAGGTATCGCAGTTCATGCGCTCCGCCGTGACCTCTATCCGCGGCGAGGCCCCCAAGCTGCGCGAGTGGAATAAGGAACTTACTGAGGCTCGCGAGAACCTGAAGATTGATAAGTCCTTCATCTCCCGCTCCGTCAACGAGGGCTTTTCCGGCGGCGAGAAGAAGCGCCACGAGGTCATGCAGTTGGACATCCTAAAGCCCAAGTTCGCGGTCATGGATGAGACCGACTCCGGCTTGGACGTTGACGCGCTGCGCATTGTTTCTGATGGCATCAACCGCTACCAGGATGACACCAATGGCGGCATCTTGATGATTACCCACTACAAGCGCATCCTGAACTACGTTCAGCCTGATTTCGTGCACGTATTCGCTAACGGCCAGGTTGTAAAGACCGGCGGGGCCGAGCTGGCAGACCAGCTCGAGTCTGACGGCTACGACCAGTTCCTGCAGTAAAGACCAGCCCAGCGCTGGTTCATCCTCGATGAATCGAAGAAGTTTTATGTCTGGATTTGATGTAAACGCAATTAGGGAACAGTTCCCAATCCTGCAGCGCACCGTGCGCGGCGATAAACCGCTGGTGTACCTGGATTCGGGGGCTACCTCCCAGCGCCCACTGCCGGTGTGGAAGGCAGAGGAGGAGTTCGTTCTCCATACCAATGCCCCCGTCCACCGCGGCTCCTACCAGTTGGCCGAGGAGGCGGATAACGCCTATGAGTCGGCCCGGCAGGCCATCGCGGCCTTCGTTGGCGCGGACCGCGATGAGATTGCCTTTGCCAAAAACGCTACCGAGGCACTCAATGAGGTTGCATATACGCTTTCCGATGAGCGCGCGGGCGAGCTCTACGTGGGAGAGGGCGATACCGTCGTCATCACGGAGCTTGAGCACCATGCCAATCTCGTGCCGTGGCAGGAGCTCTGTGAGCGCACCGGTGCCACCTTGAAGTGGTACTCGTTGACTGACGATGGCCGCATCGACTTGGATTCGCTCGAGCTCGATGAATCCGTCAAGGTTGTTTCGTTTACTCATCAGTCCAATGTGACTGGCGCGGTTTCCGATGTCGAGGAACTGGTGCGCCGCGCCCGCGCGGTGAATGCCATGGTGGTGCTCGATGCCTGCCAGTCCGTCCCGCACATGCCGGTGGATTTCCACGCCTTGGATGTGGATTTTGCCGCATTCTCGGGCCACAAGATGTGTGGTCCTAATGGCGTGGGAGTGCTCTACGGCAAGGACGAATTGCTGCGCAAGCTTCCCCCGTTCCTCACGGGTGGCTCCATGATCGAGGTAGTGAAGATGGAAGGAACCACCTTCGCGGAACCGCCGACGCGCTTTGAAGCGGGAACCCAGATGACCAGCCAGGTCGTCGGCCTCGGCGCCGCGGTGAAGTTCCTCGAGGAGGTGGGGATGGATAATATCCATGCCCACGAGCAGAAGCTCACCACCTATGCCTTGGAACAGCTTCGTGAGATTCCAGGGCTGCGCATCATCGGCCCAGAAACGGCTGAGAACCGCGGCGCGGCCATCTCCTTTACCGTGGAAGGCGTTCACCCGCACGATCTGGGTCAGGTTCTGGATGACCAAGGCGTATCCATTCGCGTAGGCCACCACTGCGCGTGGCCGCTGCACCGCGCCTGCGGTGCGCAATCTACCGCGCGCGCTAGCTTTTACCTGTACAACACGGAAGCCGAAGTAGATAAGCTGGTAGAAGCCATTAAGGCCGCCCGCGATTTCTTTGGAGTTGCCTAATGAATCTAGATTCGATGTACCAAGACGTGATCTTGGATCACTATAAAAATCCGCAACACGCGGGGTTGCGCGAGCCGTTCCAAGCGGAGGTTCACCACGTGAACCCCTCGTGCGGCGATGAACTCACGTTGCGCGTCAACCTTTCCGCGGATGGCAAGACCGTTGAAGATGTGTCCTACGACGCCGAAGGTTGTTCCATCTCGCAGGCATCGACGTCCGTCATGGCGGAAGAGATCGTCGGCTTGCCCTTGGAGGAAGCCAATAAGAAGCTTGCCGAGTTTGAAAAGATGGTCACCTCGCGTGGCCAGGATGAAGGCGATGAGGACATCATCGGCGATGGTGTTGCCTTTGCAGGTGTTTCTCAATACCCGGCACGAGTTAAATGCGCGCTGCTAGGGTGGAAGGCTTTTCAGGCCGCCACCGCAGATGCGCTCAATGAAGTGGAGAAGTAAATGACCGATCCCGTAGATCCTTACCAGAACGAGAATTCGTCCTTCAGCGCAGGCGGTGAGCGGCCAGAGCAGACGGAAGAACAGCTGTCGAAGGCCTTTGACATCACCGAGTTCATGCGCGATGTCATCGACCCGGAGCTCGGCATCAACGTCGTTGACTTGGGCTTGGTCTATGACCTGTGGCTGGAAGAAGAGGACGGCAAAGAGCTCGCCATGATCAACATGACGTTGACCTCGCCGGCCTGCCCTTTGACCGACGTCATTGCGGAACAGGTTGAGGACATCGTTACCGGCAAGAAGCTTGCCGATGGCGTGCGTATCAACTGGGTCTGGATGCCACCCTGGGGCCCACACATGATTTCCGAAGAAGGCCGCGAGCAGCTCCAAGCTCTGGGCTTTGCGGTTTAATCACCACGGAATAGTGGGAAAGCGGCGGTAGTATTACCGCCGCTTTTTTGCGTGAATTAGTGCCTTGGGCTTTGATTGCTAGACTGGCTTGTCGTGATTGTGACCAATGATTTTGAGGTACGCGTAGGCGCCCGCACGCTTCTCGATGCCCCCGGACAGCATCTCCGCGTCCAACCCGGCGACCGCATCGGGCTCGTGGGCCGCAATGGTGCGGGAAAGACCACGACCATGCGCATCCTGGCAGGCGAGACCGAGCCTTATGGCGGTACTGTCTCTCGTTCGGGTCCGATTGGTTACCTTCCGCAAGATTCGCGCGAAGGCAATATCGAGCAAACCGCGCGCGAGCGCGTGCTTTCCGCCCGTGGGCTCGACGATATTAAGCGGCGGATGGCTAAGCAACAAGAGCTGATGGAAACGGCCACGGATGAGAAGTTCCGCGATAAGGCCATCCGCAAATACTCCCGCTTGGAAGAACAATTCGACTCCTTGGGCGGCTATGAGGCCGACTCCGAGTGCGCCCAAATCTGCGATAACCTAGGCCTGCCACAGCGCGTTTTAGACCAAAAGCTCAAGACACTATCGGGCGGCCAACGCCGCCGCGTGGAGCTGGCGCAGATCCTTTTTGCAGCCAGCGAAGGCTCGGGTAAATCCCAGACCACGTTGCTCCTGGATGAGCCCACTAACCACCTGGATGCGGACTCCATCGTCTGGCTCCGCCAGTTCCTGTCCAAGCACGAGGGCGGACTGGTCATGATTTCCCACGATGTCGAGTTGCTCGAGGCCGTGTGCAATAAGGTCTGGTTCCTCGACGCGGTGCGCGGCGAGGCGGATGTCTACAACATGGGCTATAAGAAATACCTCGATGCCCGCGCCACTGATGAGGCGCGCCGGCGCCGCGAGCGCGCGAATGCGGAAAAGAAGGCCTCCGCGTTGCAAAAGCAGGCCGCCAAATTGGGTGCTAAAGCCACCAAGGCTGCAGCGGCGAAGCAGATGCTGAACCGCGCCGAGCGCATGATGAATGACCTCGATGAGGTGCGCGTTGCGGATAAGGTAGCCAATATTAAATTCCCCGAGCCCGCCCCGTGCGGCAAGACACCCATGAATGCCAAGGGCCTGACCAAGATGTACGGCTCGCTGGAGGTATTCGCGGGCGTGGACCTGGCCATCGATAAGGGCTCCAGGGTCGTTGTCTTGGGATATAACGGTGCCGGTAAGACCACCTTGCTCAAGCTTTTGGCGGGGGAGGAGCGCACCGATGGCGAAGGTGGCATCGTCAGTGGCCATGGTTTGCGCATTGGCTACTTTGCGCAGGAGCACGACAATATCCACCCGGATAAGAGCGTATGGGAAAACACCATCGAGGCCTGCCCCGATGCGGACCAGCAAGAGCTGCGCGGGCTGCTGGGAGCGTTCATGTTTTCCGGCGATAAACTGCAACAGCCCGCCGGAACGCTGTCCGGCGGTGAGAAAACCCGCCTGTCGCTGGCTACGTTGGTCTCCAGCCGCGCGAACGTGCTGCTTCTCGATGAGCCGACCAATAACCTCGACCCCATCTCTCGCGAGCAGGTGCTCGACGCGCTCAATACGTACACGGGTGCTGTCGTCTTGGTAACCCACGATCCGGGCGCAGTGAAGGCGCTCGACCCTGAGCGGGTGATCATCATGCCGGATGGCGATGAAGACCTGTGGTCCGATGAGTACATGGAAATCGTCGAGCTGGCTTAAGCCTGATGAAGACGCTGATCGAGAGGATGCCCGCCTGGCGGGATAAGTTTTGGGTCATTCCCGCCGTAGCGGTAGCGGTAGCCGTCGTGGCGGCCGAAGGCATGTTGGCGCTCGACCGCAACTTCGATCTGGCGTTCTCTCGACTCTACGACGGTAGTGCGGAAAGTGCCCAGGGCCTGCTCACCGCCGTAGCAACCGCCACGCTGTCTCTGGCCGGCACCCTGTTCTTTATCACCCTGACCGCGCTTTCCGGCGTGGTGACGGTGATGGGCCCGCGCCTATTGCACGAGTTTTTAAAGGATCGTTCCATCCAGTCCACGCTGGGGATCTACCTGGCGACTTTTACCTACTCGCTGCTCTCTCTGCGTGCCGTGCGCGCCGGCGGCGAGGGCAAGCAAGAACACGTTCCCTCGCTGAATGTCGCTGTCGACATCGCCTTGGCGCTGATATGCGTGGTCTTTTTGATTTATTTCATCGTCCATATCGCGCAGTCCATTAGCATGTCTCATGTAGTGCACGTGGTGGCCCAGGATGTGGAAGAGCACATGCGGCGCCTCATTGAGCGCGGCGAAGAAGAAAAGGTTGCCAAGGCACCAGGTTCGGATTTCTATGAATCCGCCGATGCAACCCGCAGCTCCCAAACGGGCTACCTGAAATTCGTGGACTACGAGTCTATTGCCCAAGCGGCCGCCGAAGAAGAGTGCGCGGTTCACCTGGGTGTTGCCCCGGGCGATCTCGTGCTAGAAGGCGAGGTCATTGCCCACGGCGTGCCGCACATGCCGGAAAACATTGAAAAGCACATCGTGGTCACGCAGCACCGCGAGGATGCCTCTGCGCACGACCCTCGGTTTACTGCCCGGCACCTCGCGGAGATTGCCGCCCGCGCTTTAAGTACCGGCGTCAATGACCCTTATACGGTCATCGACATCATTGACCGCTTCACGCAAATCTTGGTGGTCATTGGGGACAAGCGCTTGCCCCAGGGGATTATGCATATCGATGGCGAGTTCCGCTTGGACTATCAAACCTTTAGCTACGAACAGATCATCGAGGCGATGTTCACCCAAATCCGCCGCGATGCGGCCGATAACGCCGAGATCTATCTGAGCCTGTTGGATAACCTAGCCAAGGTGGTCGCGCTGCTGCGCACCGTGGAGCGCCGTAATGTCCTAGATGAAGCGGCGGAGGCCATCTACTCCGATGCGGGCCGCCAGGTCGGCGGCGAGGTGGAATTGCGCCAGTTAGAAGATTCGTTTCAGCACTTCAAAGCAAACCTCGCCCGGTGGGAAGAATCCGAGAAGCCGGGCGAGGAGAATGAAGACTCCGAGTCCTAAGGGGAGCTTGGCGCGCTTGCCCCTAGGTGTGGAGTACTCCACACCTAGTTGCGGAATCCATGCACCGGGGCAGGGATGAAGCCGCCGCGGTTGATGAACTGCGAATTGCCCACCTGATTAACTGGGATGATCGGTGCGTAGCCCAAAAGCCCACCGAAGCTGACCTCGTCTCCTACCTTGGCGCCAGGTACCGGGATGACGCGCACGGCGGTGGTCTTATGGTTCATCACGCCGATCGCGGCTTCATCCGCAATCATGCCGGAAATCGTGGCCGCCGAGGTATCGCCGGGCAGTGCGATCATGTCAAAGCCGACCGAGCAGATCGCGGTCATGGCTTCCAACTTATCCATGGAAATGGAGCCGGACTTTACGGCATCGATCATGCCCCTGTCCTCAGAGACCGGAATGAAGGAACCGGACAAACCGCCCACGCGCGAGCATGCCATCATGCCGCCCTTCTTGACGGCATCGTTAAGCAGCGCCAATGCCGCCGTCGTGCCGTGCGTGCCCACCTGATCGAGGCCCATGTGCTCGAGGATGTGTGCCACGGAGTCGCCGAGTTCTGCCGTGGGGGCCAAGGAGAGGTCAATGATGCCGAAGGGAACGCCGAGGCGCTCGGAGGCCATATTGCCCACGAGCTGCCCGGCGCGGGTGATCTTGAAGGCCGCCTTCTTTACTTCCTCAGCCACCTGATCCAGGCTTGCGCCTTCCAAGGAGCCGAGGGCGCGGTCCACCACGCCGGGGCCGGAGACGCCAACGGAGACGACGCAGTCAGGCTCCTCGATGCCGTGGAAGGCGCCGGCCATAAACGGATTATCGCCCACGGAGTTGGCAAAGACGACGAGCTTGGCGCAGGCAATTGCGGAATTATCCTTGGTCAGCTCAGCGGCTTCCTTGATGACCTCGCCCATCTGCTTCGTCGCATCCATGTTGATGCCGGCGCGAGAGCTGGCGATATTGACCGAGGAGCACACTACGTCCGTCTCGGCCAAGGCTTCGGGGATGGAGGAAATGAGCTTTTGCTCTGCGCTCGTCGCACCCTTTTCTACCAGCGCGGAGTAGCCGCCGACGAAGTTAACGCCCACTTCCTTCGCGGCCTTATCCAGCGCCCGCGCGGCATCGACGGGGTTGCCGTCCAAGCCTGCGACAACGAGGGAAATGGGGGTGACGGAGATGCGCTTGTTGACGATCGGGATGCCGAGCTCACCTTCGATGCCCTCGCATACCTCAACCAAGCGGCCCGCTTGCTGCGTTACGAGGTCATAGATGGCCTGGCAGGTTGCCTCCATGGTCGAGCGCGTGCATCCCAGCAGGGAAATGCCCATCGTCACGGTGCGGATATCGAGACGATAGTTTTCAATCATCTCGATGGTGTCCAAGATATTGGTGGTATTAAAACGCGTGCTCATGTTAAATCTCGTTCATGGCGGTAAAGAGGTCTTCGGACTGAATGCGGATGGATTGCTGCTTTTCCTCCGCAACCGGGCGCATCCGCTCCTTGATGGTTTGGATGGATACGGCATCCGCATCGAATTCAACGCGGAGGATCATGGTGAAATAGTCACCCATAATGGTCTGCGAGACATCAATGACGTTGATGTCCAGATCAGCAAGAGTCGTGGTCACTGCGGCAATGATTCCGGTGCTATCGGCGCCGGTAACGGTCATAATGGCATACATAACCAGTATTCTATCTGGTTCGGTGGGCAACGCTCGCACCACGGTCGCGGCATGTTCTGGCACTGCTGAAAAGAACCGCTGCAGCATAAAAATCGCGCTGTTACCATGGGGCGCTATGGCTGATACCAAGAAAAAGGTTTTGTACATCGGTGGACACGGCAAGGTTGGCCTGCTGGCGGCTCCAAAATTAGCGGAAGCTGGCCACGAGGTTCACTCGCTTATCCGTAACCCAGACCAAAAGGCCGATATTGAGCAGGCCAACGCTACGCCGGTTATTGCAGATATTACCGAGCAGTCCGTTGACCAATGGGCCGAGCTATTCGCAGATTATGACGCAGTTGTATGGGGTGCCGGAAACGGCGGCCGTGGCGGCGCGGAACTGACGTGGGCCGTCGACCGCGACGGCGCATTGGCCGCCATCGAGGCCCTGGAAAAGCTGGGCAAAGACGTTCCTCAGTTCGTCATGATTTCTTATGTCGGCTCCCAGGTTGCGACGACGGACCCAGCCGATGAAAAGTGGTACGCCTATGTGGAGTCCAAGAAGGAAGTGGACAACCGCTTGGCCGATAGCTCTATCCCGCACATCATCCTGAAACCCGCTGGCCTGACGGAGGAGCCTGCGCAGGGGCTGGAATTTGTTGAGGACAAGATGCTGCAAGAAGGTCAGACCTCGTCTCGTGACCTAGTGGCAGACGTCATCGTAGAAGTATTGGGCCGCGAGGAGCTTCCAACGTCTCCAGTCGTATTCGTTGACGGCGACAAGCCAGTCAGCTCGATTAAGTAATAGTTAGCCAGGCTAGCTATGAGCCTCTCGCGCCCAGCCGTCCTGCTCGACTGCGATCCAGGCATAGATGACTGCCTCGCCCTGATGTACCTGGCGGGGCTGCATCACGCAGGCGAGATCGAGTTGGTGGGCGTGAGTACCACTGCTGGTAACGTCGCGGTCCAGCAGACAGCCGCCAATGCACGGTGGATTTTGGATCTTTGTGGATTACCGGAGGTCCCCGTCGCCCCAGGGCGGCCGGACCCGCTTGAGGTCCAGCTGACCACGACACCTGAAACCCACGGGGAGTCCGGCTTGGGTTATCTTTCCGCGCCCGATCACGATTTCGGCGAAATTCAGTGGCATGAGTTGTGGTCGAGCGCTATTGCCCGCAACCCGGGGCTACACCTCATCGTCACCGGGCCGGTAACTAACTTGGCAGACTTCGAGCGGGAGCATGGCGATGCCGTCGCGCAGTGCGGCTCGATTACCATCATGGGCGGTGCCGTTAATTATCGCGGTAATACCACGCCTACGGCGGAATGGAACTTCTGGGTAGATCCCCACGCGGCAGCACGTCATTTTTCAGCCTCAGCAGAATTGCACAGTACGCTGTGCTCGCTTGAGGTCACCGAGCAATTTCTCATCAACCCAGAGCGCTTAGCAGAAATTCAGGGGCTTCTTGGTACACACCCGATGGCGGAAAAATTGCCGGAGATCCTGCGGTTCTACTTCGAGTTCCATCAAGCGCAAGAAGAAGGCTATCAAGCCCAGATCCATGACCTTCTGGCCTGCATCATTGCGCTAAAGAAGGTGCCGTTTGAGGCTGTGGATACGACCATAGACGTGGAAGCGGATTCTGCACTGATGCGCGGTACCAGCGTCGCGGACCTCCGCAACCATTGGGGCCGGCCAGCTAATGCCTCTCTGGTGACCAGCGCGGATATTCCAGCCGCCCACCGCGAGTTCGACAGGGCGCTGCGCGCATTGAGCGCGCGTGTTGCTCTAGGCGAATAAATCTTTTACCCTAATCCGCAGCGCATACGCCACATTTTTCCTACGCTGAGGTGACATAGGCTGGGACTACAAGAGCAGTGTGCCCCAATCTCTTTTTACACATTGATGGATTAGGAATACCTCTATGCCTCAGCTTTCTCTTACCCCTGCCCGCCGGGGGATGGTCATCGCGGGTGCCGCGCTCGTCGTCGCCACCTGGATCTACTTGGTGCTTTTCCGCCCAACTGATTGGGAGTCCGTAGCGGGCTCCGCCGAAGCCTTGATCACCCTGACCGGCTACCTCATCGGTGCGGCCTTGCTGCTCGCCGGCACCGTGCCATCCCTGCCGGCGCGCACCATCGCCATCATTCCTATCGCCTTGGTCCTCAACATCGTGGTGGGCCAAATCATTGGGTCGAGTGGCATTCCGCTGTATATTGACTCCGTGGGAACCATCCTGGTGGCGGCACTGGCAGGCCCCATTGCCGGGCTTGCTACCGGTACGCTGTCTTCAGTGGTCTGGGGATTGCTCAACCCGATGGCACTCCCATTCGCTGCCGTTTCCGCGGCTACCGGCTTCCTTTCTGGCTGGGCCATCCAAAAGGGCGCGTTCACTAAGATCTGGAAGGTCATCGTCAGCGGTGCCATCATCGGCATCATCTGCGGCATGCTCGCCGCACCCGTGGCCGCGTTCGTCTACGGCGGTACGGCTGGTGTCGGTACCGGCGCGCTCACGTCCCTCTTCCGCGAACTCGGCAACTCCTTGATTGCGTCCGTTACGATGCAATCACTTATCTCCGACCCACTGGATAAGGCAGTCGTCTTCCTCATCGTGTGGGCTGCCGTGAAATCCTTGCCTAAGCGCACCCGGGAATCCTTGCAGCCTCGCTAATGTATCGCCTTCACCCGTCGACGGTCCTTACCATTGCTGCGTGCGGTTGGCTACTTATCCTTGCTGTCAATAGCCCACTAGCCTCTGCAGTGGTAGCTGGCGCAATGCTTGCCTATGGCGTGTGGGCCACGAGATCCCTTGCGATCGTCTTGGCCTCTGCAGCGCTCTGTGTTCCGGTGGCCTTATCGATGTTGGTGATCCACGCCCCCTATGGCGATAACCAACTGATTCCGCTCGTCACAAGCGATGGCCTGCTCATCGCCGCCACACTAGCCCTGCGCTTTTTCGCACTCATGGTGTGCTTCATCGTGGCGATGTCCGTACTGCGAATCTCCGATATTGCGAAATGGCTACAAGTCTCGCGCGCGGGGCACAAAATCGCCTACATCGTTGGTGCATCATTGCAGTCCTTACCGCAAGGTGCGCAAGCCTGGCGGACCGTCCGCGATGCCAACCAGCTGGCGGGAATCAAGGTGACGTGGCGCAATACCATTTCCCGGGTGGTCATCCCAGTAATTTCGTGCCTCCTGATCCAAGGCACCGAGCGCGGCCACGCCCTTGCCGCCGTGGGCTTTGATGAAGAGGGGACCAGGACCCTTTTGCGGCCGGTGCCGGATTCAAACTTGTCCCGCGTGCTGCGCTACATCGTTCCTCTGGGAACCATAGGAGTCATGGTCTTTGTATGGATATAGACGATATTCAGCCGAGTAAAGGTACCGTCGTCCAAGTACTTGTTCCTTCGGATGCCATCGCCGAAAACGTGGCGCAAGAGCTGGGCGAAAAATTCTCTACGTCTGCCATCATCGGTACTGACTCCTCCGCGCAGATGAGCTATTTGCGCGATACCTGCATCGAAGAAGTGGTCCTAGGATTAGAAAACCAAGGTGAGGACCCAGCCCGCATGCAGATGCGGGGAGAGGAAATGCTTGCGGCGGTGGGGCTTAGCGATTACGCGGAGAAAAACCCCACCCAGCTTTCTGGCGGTCAGACGCGGAGGCTCGCCGCTGCATGCGTCGCCATCCGCGAACCCGAGGTGCTCATTATGTGCGAGCCGAGCGCGGGGCTTGACCCCACATCGTCGGCGATGATGGTGCAGCTATTGCATTCGCTGCGCAATACCTGCGTTCTTGCCGTGTCATCCATGCACTGGCCCGAATTGGGCGGGGAAGTCGTAGGAGAGATCCCACAACCTGCCGCTATACACCTGCAATCGATTTCGGATTATGGGGCGCAAGAATACCTCGGGCCGCTTACTGCGCGCCGCGGACAAGAAAAGAAGCGCTGGTGGCAATCGGCGAAGCCTTCCGGCAATACCTTTAGCGTCGGACCGGTAACCATCCCCATTCGCGGCGGGGGCGTGACCTGGTTGCGCGGGGCAAACGGAACCGGAAAAACGTCGCTCCTGCGCACCGCCGCCGGCCTTGATGGGGCACAGCGCCCAGCAGAGCCTCTGGGATTGGTCCTACAATCTCCTTATGACCAGGTAATATATTCCACCTTGGGTGACTTTGTTCCCAGTGACGCGTTGAGGGAGTTGCTAGAGCTTGACGCCGATGAGCACCCATTGGATCTATCCGCTTCCCGGCTGAGGCTTGCCCAAACTGCACATGTGGTGGGGATGGGCCACGCCATCTTGCTCATGGATGAGCCCGATAGCTTGCTTTCGCTAACGGATCGGGCACTCATGCATCAACTGATTCATAGGGCGCTGGAATCAGGAACGGCAATCGTCCTTACGTGCCATGATCCAGGGTTCGTCGCAGAGATCGCGCAGTATGTCAGCGTCCAGGAAGTAGAACTTTCCAATACCGGTGGCTTGGCAGAGAGCACCGACTAACCAAGTCCGCGTTCAGCTGGCGCCTTCGCCTCCCAGTGAGAAAAGCGGAGTGACGAAGGTGGGGGGTGTTCCTATATAGTTTGTCAATCTCGCGGGTGAGGTTGATTGGGGCGGATCCTCAACTCGGGATTTTTAGGTGTGTTGTTTTGCGCGCGACTGGTAGCCGACTGGGGGTTTCCAGTCGGCTTGTTTCGTTGTTAGAGGTTAGGCTGCTGCGGCTTCCTTTGCTGGGGCGGGATCGCGGTAATATTCGTGGTTGCGCATCATGGCGTAGAGGACGTTGATTCGTCTGCGGGCGAGTGCTACGACTGCGGCGTTGTGACGCTTGCCTTCCTTGCACTTTCGTTCAAAGAATTGCGGGCCTAACCCCCGACGTGTCCACTTTCCGGGGTCAGGCCCCAAGAGCAACGTAATGGGCTCGGTTAGCGCTGTGGAGACCTAGAACTCCGAATGGATTGCTCCACCAGATCGAGGACACGCTCTAGGCCATCCGTATCCCCTAAGGCGAGCCTATTAATGAACCCATCCATGAAGGTTTCCAAATAGCACACCAGGGTATCTATATCGACATCGTCTCGCAGACGGCCTTGTTCCGCGTTGGAAGCGAGGCGGGCGCGGATAGCCTCGTCACGAATGGACTGGTGTTCTTTCCACCGAGCAGCAAACGATGGGTCCGTGCGCAAGAGGGAAGTGATCTCCAGACGCGTGGCAAGCCAATCGTGGCGTTCTGGGTGACGCAACATCTCCCGCATAACCTCGACGAGGCCGTTATTGGCCACTACTTCTGCCTGGCGTGCGGCATCCTCGCGGGCTAAAGAGAGGAATAAGGACTCCTTGTCCCCAAAGTGGTGGAATATGGCGCCGCGTGATTTCCCCGTGGCTTGTTCTAAGAGGCGGACAGTCGCGCCCTCATAGCCATGTTCGGCAAAGCACCGGCGAGCTCCGACGAGAATTTCGTGCCTGCGCCGATTTAACTCAGATTCACTCACGATTGGCATGGTGAGGTCGTCTCCTTTTAGGAATGTTTAATGCTTCAAGTTAAGTATGTTCTAAAACGAACATAGAACGACAACGAAGAAACGCGGGGCCGCAGAGCCCTCTACGGGAGAGAGCGGTGCGACCCCGCGTCTTCAAGCTCAGCGACGAGTACTAAGCCCAAGGGACTTAGTACTTTGTCGTCGCATCAAATGGCTTAGTTCTTCACCATCTGGCGCAGCACGTACTGCAGGATGCCGCCGTGGCGGAAGTACTCTGCCTCACCCGGGGTGTCGATACGTACGTTAGCGTCGAACTCGACGGCGTCGTCGGAGTCCTGCTTGGTAGCGGTGACGTGAACGGTCTTCGGGATGGAGCCGTCGTTGAATCCGGTGATGCCTTCGATGTCGAAGGTCTCCGTGCCGTCCAGACCCAGGGACTCGTGGGACTCGCCCTCAGGGAACTGCAGCGGGATAACGCCCATACCGATGAGGTTCGAGCGGTGGATGCGCTCGAAGGACTCGGTGATGACTGCCTTAACACCCAGGAGGTTGGTGCCCTTTGCAGCCCAGTCACGGGAAGAACCGGTGCCGTATTCCTTACCAGCGATAACGACCAGTGGGATGCCGGCTTCCTTGTAGTTCTCGCATGCATCGTAGATGTATGCCTGCGGTGCTCCCTCTTGGGTGAAGTCGCGGGTGTAACCACCGGTCTCATCCACCAGCTGGTTAGCCAGGCGGATGTTGGCGAAGGTACCGCGCATCATGACCTCGTGGTTACCGCGGCGGGAACCCAAGGAGTTGTAGTCAGAGCGGGACACGCCGTTCTCATCCAGGTACTGCGCGGCTGGGGTGCCCGGCTTGATGGCAGAAGCAGGGGAGATGTGGTCGGTGGTGACGGAATCGCCCAGCTTCGCAAGAACGCGAGCGCCCTTGATGTCCTCAACTGGGTCCGGTTCGGTCGGCATGCCCTCGAAGTACGGAGCCTTGCGGATGTAGGTGGAGTCCTCATCCCACTCGAAGGTCTCGCCCTCTGGAACATCCAAGTTGCGCCATGCATCGTCGCCCTTGAAGACGTCAGCGTAGTCGGCCTCGTACATCTCGCGGGAGATGGCGGACTGGATGGTGTCCTCGATCTCCTGCGGGGTAGGCCAGATGTCCTTCAGGAAGACATCGTTGCCGTCTTCGTCCTGACCCAGCGGCTGGTTGTCAAAGTCGAAGTCCATGGTGCCGGCAATAGCGTAAGCGATAACCATGATTGGGGATGCCAAGTAGTTCATCTTGACGTCCGGGGAGATACGACCCTCGAAGTTGCGGTTACCGGACAGAACTGCGGTAGCTGCCAAGTCGTTCTCGTTGATGGCTGCAGAAACTTCCTCTGGCAGCGGGCCGGAGTTACCAATGCAGGTGGTACAGCCGAAGCCGGACAGGTAGAAGCCCATAGCCTCGAGGTCCTTCCAGAGGTCTGCACGCTGGAAGTAGCCATCGACAACCTGGGAACCAGGCGCACAAATGGTCTTGACCCATGGCTTGGAGCGCAAGCCCTTTTCAGCGGCCTTACGCGCAATCAGACCAGCACCCACCATGACGGATGGGTTAGAGGTGTTGGTGCACGAGGTGATGGAGGCAATGGCCACCATGCCGTGGTCAAGGGTGTACTCGCCGCCGTTGTCAGGTTCAACGGTGATCGGGTTGGAGTGACGTCCCTTAGCACCAACCGCGGCGGATTCGCCGTGGCCCTCGCGAGACTTGTTCAAGCCACCGGTGACATCATCATCGCCAGGCGCGCCGCCCTCACCGGACATGCGCTTAGCCTCAACGGAGGAGTCGTCGACGCATACTTCGTCGGTGGTGTAGTTGGACAGATCCTTACGGAACTGCTCCTTGGCCTCCGAAAGAAGGATGCGGTCCTGCGGGCGCTTCGGGCCGGCGATGGACGGCTCAACGGTGGACAGGTCGAGTTCGATGTACTCGGAGTACTCCGGCTCCGGAGTGTCCTCTGCCAGCCACATGCCCTGGGCCTTGGCGTACTGTTCCACGCGGTCGATCTGCTCTTGCGGGCGACCGGTGAGCTCGAGGTACTTGGTGGTCTCTTCGTCGATGGGGAAGATGGCCGCGGTGGAACCGAATTCAGGCGACATGTTGCCGATGGTGGCGCGGTTAGCCAGCGGGACGGACTTAACGCCGTTGCCATAGAACTCTACGAACTTCTGGACAACGCCGTGCTCACGCAGCATCTCCGTAATGGTCAAGACGACGTCGGTTGCGGTAACGCCGGTCGGGATTTCGCCGGTCAGCTTGAAGCCGACGACCTTCGGGATGAGCATCGATACCGGCTGGCCGAGCATGGCAGCCTCTGCCTCGATGCCGCCGACGCCCCAGCCTAGGATGCCCAGGCCGTTTTCCATGGTGGTGTGGGAGTCAGTACCGATACAGGTATCTGGGTATGCCAAGCCCTCGTTGTCAAAGACAACGCGGGACAGGTACTCGATGTTGACCTGGTGGACAATACCGGTTCCCGGAGGAACAACGCGGAAGTTGGAGAAGTTCTCAGCACCCCAACGCAGGAACTGGTAGCGCTCTTCGTTGCGCTGGTACTCGATTTCGACGTTCTTCTCAAGAGCGTCGGTGGAACCAAAGGCCTCAACGATAACGGAGTGGTCAATAACCATCTCGGCAGGGTTCAGCGGGTTCACCTGGTCTGGCGTGCCGCCAAGAGCGGACACAGCCTCACGCATGGTTGCGAGGTCGACGACACAGGGAACGCCGGTGAAGTCCTGCATGAGGACGCGGGCCGGGGTGAACTGGATTTCAGTATCCGGTTCGGACTTTGGGTCCCAATTGGCAAGGGCCTTGATGTGGTCCTCGTTTACATTCTTGCCGTCCTCATTGCGCAGCAGGTTTTCTGCCAGCACCTTGAGGGAGTACGGCAACTTCTCCATGCCAGGAACCGTGTTGATGTCGAAGTAGTCGTAAGACTTACCGTTGACATCAAGGGTCTTCTTGGCGTCGAAGGAGTTCAAGCTTTCAGTCACAGGGAGCTCCATTCCTTGTTGATAAACAGTGTGTTCTGTTTTGTACTCGCCGCCTGCTGGAGTTGCGGGATAAGCAAAAGGCGTGCGACCAATTGATGGTTGCGACGAAGCCATGGGGCCCGCAGTGCCAAAGACGGCAAAGAACGCGATGGTTCACCTATTTATTGTAGAGGTAAAAACCTTCCGTTGCTCTCATTGTAACGGGACAAGCGTTCTGTTTAAAGTTATTGGCGGCTCTCGGCGCGTTAACTGCGCGAACGGCCGCGGTAACCTTTATCTTTAGAAAAGATTGGCCCAGGCACAAGCGCAGTGCACAACCCCCGATCTCGGGTGCGCAAGCCCCTGTAATAGGAAAGAAGAGGGAAGGGGATTGAATGGTTCCACATGAAGTGGACATCCCGCAGCTAGCTCAGCAGCTCAAGCAGGACGGCGTGGCCTACTCCGCCCCCTCCTTGGAATCGGATGCTCAGCTGAATGAACACGTCGCCGAACAACTGCGTGAGGGTGACGGGCTCGCTGTCGTTGATGTTTTTGTCTCCAAGGCTGCGGACGTGCGCGATATTGCACAAGAGCTTTATGACGCTACGGATCTGCAGACCGTCATCGTGCAGACCCCACGCCATGTTTCCTCGGTCAGCGAGAACTATAGCCGCGCGGATATTGAATCCACCCAAGCTCAGTTAACGCCGGGGCTCAATCAGGTCGATATCCTAGAGCGGTACTACGCGGGGCTTGAGCATAGCAGCTTTCCGATGATCGCGATCGTCGCCGCCGTCTTAATTCTCGCCCTAGTTTTTGGCGGCCTAAGTTACCGGCGCGCCTCCCAGCATCGCGAGACGCGAGGGTAAGTAGCACCCCTCAGGGGAGGCAGGAGTAGGAAGAAAAGCGGCCTTAAAACTAGCCAGCTTCCGAATACGTTTGTTCGAAAAAATAGTGGACATTTTCCGTTCTTTGAGCCTCCAGTGCGGCCCAAAATCTTCCGCCGATGCGGGCCCGAAGCTTCAAGGGTGAGTGAGTTCCCGTGGCCCGTCGCACCGAAAGGCGTGGAGAAGCCGCACCGAGATTTATGGAAAATGATCGTCAAGCGGCGGCGTCGTAGTTGGGGCATCTATAGGCCTCCGCCGGGTGGCACCGGGCGCCCGCGAATGAAGAAAACTCCACACGCCTAAAGGAGGCCAGGGGAGCGGGGGAGGGGTCGAAGTAAAGGCTTAGTGGTTGACTTCGGCCGGGGGAGTGGTTCTCGAGCGGTGAATCGGCCCTGATTTTGGCCACACCTATGGCTGGGAGGGTCGTGAAATCTAGAAATTGAAGTGATGAACATCACAATAACGGGATGGTAACAAAATCATTGCAGGTTAGGTACGCCTGTTGTGTCATGTGGTTTAACTTGACTCCACGTAATTAAGTGGAATGTGTGCGAAAAGGGCGTGTCGTGACGTATGGTTCGAGTGTCGACTCAAGGGACATGAATATCTTCTTGAGTTCATGGGCTTAGCCTTGACGGTCAATTGAAGATTCACACGGGTATGTGGGGAAGCACGCCTCGCGGGAATCGAGGAATTGGCGGTACTTGGAAGTCAATGAACCACGAGGGACCTCTCGAACGGGAGGGCAGAAAAACTTTTCACTTGAGCGATGACAATGTTCGAAAAAATAAACATCAACCCACCTTCCTTAAAAGTGGTGAGACGAGTTCGCTAGAGCTCCATCGTGTGGGTATGCGGATGTGGTTCTCCCTGAACCCTTCAACGTTGGATTCCCGGAGAAGCGGGACCCAGTCGCAAGGTTCGCGGAGGAGCGCAGTCGGGTACGCGCAGAATGAGAGAAAGAGGGAACCGAAATCACACTAGGGCCAGCATCGTGTGGCCTGTTCATGGTTTGTGGCCGCTTGCCCTCGCACGGATGAGCTCAGATTTGGAGCTGTACTTTCACTGCGCCGCGGCGAGTTGAGCCAAGGATCATAGGGCAGTTCTCACTATGCCAAGCGCAGCGTGCGAGGGGGCCTGGACTCTGTCAGCCACCCAAACTCACCGCACGCCATAAGCGAAGCTCGATGAAGATGCGCCAATCCCGGATCTCCCGGATTGGCACTGCGATGGGAGCATAGATGCTTCCCGCAAGGCTAGGGCGCTCACGCTCACAATAAACCGCGTAAGACACGTGGGAGAAGTGCACCATATACGTCGCTGGTATGGGGAAATAGTAGCGAGTGATGGGCATTGAGCCGTGAGGCAGCACAGTTAAGCATCAGTGTATAGGGCTTTAGACATGCGCACTCCCTAGGTGAAGTCTCTAGATTTTCGGGCACATGTTCCGTTTACCTCCTGGAGCCGAGTGCTGCCAGGGCGATGACGCCTACCCAGAATCCTCCGGGTAGGTAGCAATCGGATGTGGAATATTCCACTAAAGACTCAGGGCTTGCTGCTGTGCGAAATGCGCAAGCTAAGGGGCTCGGGCATTCCTATGTCCATTTACGGCTCATTGTGTCCCAATCTTAAAAAGGAAGGTGGTCCAACAAGGAGAATTCCAGTGGCCACCATTCGTTTACCGCGCATTCGGCACGTTCGCGCAATCATTGCTGCAGTCGCAGGTACCGCAGCGCTAGCACCCCTGACCGCCGTCGCTCCCGCGGGAGCAGAAGAGTACCCCGATCCCGCCCAGGCCGATGCCGATGCCTCCATCGCCCGCGCTGTATCCAATGTTGATACTCAGCAGCGGGAAGTAGATCAGCTACGGCAGCTGCTCGACCAGGCAGAGGAACAAGCGGCGGCCGCGACGGACCGCATCGCCGAGCTTTCGGCCGATCCGGAGGTTGCAGACGATGCGGCAGAACTTGACCAGGCGTATGCCGAGAAGCGCGCAGCTGAGTCGGCATTGGTCGAGCACCGCCGCAACTTGGCCCAGCGGGAAGCGCAAATGAATGCCACGCGCAACTTCGCCGAGGCCTCTTTTGCGTACCAGCAGCAGTCACGGGAAGTGACCCACCAGGGCGACCTTCCAAGTGCGCAAAATCAAGATAATAATCTTGATTTTAAGGTAGATGCGGATGCGCTTGCCGCTGATCCCGTCAAGGCCGAAGACTTGAATAACGACAAGGGTGAAGGCTTTACCGACGAAATCGTTCCGGATGAATCTCCACTACCTGAGGCGGCCAACGATGGCGCCGCTGTAGAGGGGCAGGCTCACCCGACTACCCCGAAGGCAGAGTTCGGCACCGCGCTTAACCAGGGGGCAACCCCGTCTTTTAATACGGTAGACTACGGCACCGGATCCTCGGCATCGGACGTTATGGATATTGCCGGCGAGCTCGCCGCAGCCGTCGATCAGGACGATGTGCGGGCGCTGACGGCGGGATCCGCGGACCTGTTGGGGATTGGCAGCCCGGATACGGCGCCATCGGCAAGCACCGACCCTTCCGCCCTCAGTCAGGGGCCAGGTGCCCCATCCAGCGCTGCCCCGGGCAACAGCAGCCAGATTGAAGCGGTCATCGCTCGCGCAGAATCTGTTGTCGGAACCCCATACGTGTGGGGCGGCGGCGACAATAATGGCCCCACCGGTGGCCTCCGGGACGGCGGCATTGCCGATAGCTTTGGCGACTACGGCCGCACCGGCTTTGATTGCTCTGGATTGACTAAGTACGCGTTCGCCGCAGCCGGCCTGGATCTTCCACACTATTCTGGTGCGCAGTACCAAATGGGCAATAAGGTCTCCCGCGATAACATGCAACGCGGCGACCTCATCTTCTACGGTGCCGGCGGCAGCCAGCACGTGGCGATCTACTTGGGCAATGACCAAATGATTGAGGCCCCACAGTCTGGACAGAATGTACAGGTCTCCCCTGTGCGCTGGGCTGGTGCGACCCCGGATGTCGTGCGCCTTCTCTAATTCTTACCCTTGTGGTTGCTACTATTTAGGGCATGACTGACGCACAGCATCCTGCCCAAAAATTCGACGCCCTCCTCGTTCTTTCTTTCGGTGGCCCGGAAGGAAACGAGGAGGTCGTTCCGTTTTTAGAGAACGTTACGCGGGGGAGAGGCATTCCTCGCGAGCGCTTAGAAGTAGTGGGCAAGCACTATTACCACTTTGATGGGGTAAGCCCGATCAACGGGTTGAATCGGGAAATTATCCATAACGTCGAAGGCGAGCTGAAAAAACGCGGACATAATCTACCGGTTTATTTCGGCAACCGAAACTGGCACCCCTTTGGTACGGCTACCGCAGAGAAAATGGCGGAAGAGGGGATCCGCAACGTGGCCGTCTTTGCCACCTCGGCTTGGGGCGGTTACTCCGCGTGCCGGCAATACGATGAGGACATTGCGGCGATGCGCCAGCACCTTGCAGATAAGGGGCTGCCAGAAATCGAGTTCACCAAGATTCGGCAATTTTATGATCACCCCAAGTTCATCGCGGAGATGGTCGATGCCGTCGCCGAGGCCTGGCAGCGTATCCCCGCCGAGAAGATGGACAGCGCGCGCATGCTGTTTACGGCGCACTCCGTGCCGAATGCACACGATAATGTCGGTGGCGCCGATGGAGACAAGAACCTCTACTCCCGGCAAGTAGCCGAAGCCTCCCGCTTGGTGGCTGAGCGCGCCGGAATCTCGGATTACGATTTGGTCTGGCAATCGCGCTCCGGCAATCCAAAGACGCCGTGGCTAGAACCTGACATCGTTGACCACACCACCGCAATCCATGACCGCGACGGGGTAGACGCCGTCGTGGTGTGCCCCATCGGTTTTATCTCCGATCACATGGAGGTCATCTGGGACTTGGATTCGGAGCTGCAAGCCGCCGCCGATGAAATGGGCGTACAGGTAGAGCGCGCGCGTACCGCTGGCCCGTCCCAGCGGTTTGCGGCCATG
This sequence comes from Corynebacterium sp. LaCa_23, assembly GCF_058182375.1. NCBI lineage: Bacteria > Bacillati > Actinomycetota > Actinomycetes > Mycobacteriales > Corynebacteriaceae > Corynebacterium > Corynebacterium sp. LaCa_23. The sequence continues at coordinate 1,311,193 of NZ_CP190825.1, read as the reverse complement.
ATCGTGGATCTGGTGGAAGAACTCGAGCAGAGGCAACCGTGGGAGACCAGCGGGAATGTCACCGTCCAGGGGTGTACCACCAACGGCGCGCCCTGCGCTGCGGGCTGCTGCGATATCCGCGCCCACTAAGGGGCCGGCGAGCCCCGCTCTAGCGAGCGAATTCCGCTGCTGAATAAGCCACTCCCGTCATCCGCGCCTGCCGGATATGGCGCCACAGGCGGAGAAGCTCCGGGTCGAGGCTGTGATCGTTGATCCTATCCGTAACGGTTTCGATGATCGCGGCAACGCGATCCGCGCGCGCAAAGAGCTTCGCGGCCCGGGGCGGGGTGGCCGGTGGCAGGCCGGGCGTGTCATAAAAATCGCTCAGGGTCCCCACCGTGAGCCGGGGATTATTAAGAGCGGTGGACTGGTAGCCGCTGGCCGTAATGAGATCGGCGGATTCATCCGTTGCCTTAGTCAACAATGCGTCCGCCTCGCCGGGGCTTAGCCAGGCCGGCGAGGGCAGCGGTTGATCCTCGCGGATCACCTGCCATGCCGTGTGGGATCGGCGGGGATGGGGGATGAGAACGAGCGAGGCTTCCGGATCATTGGTGCGCACCACAATGGCGCCCGCTGAACTTTGCGCGGCCGCACGGGCAGACTCTGAGCCCGCAGGAAGCGTCGGCGCTTCACCCGGGCCAGATAAAATAAGCCGGAGGAGGGGCTCCCCGCCCGCGCCTGGCTGAGAGGTGAGCTCTTGCGTTTCGGCGCGCAGCAGGGCGAGCAAATCGATGAAGGGGGATTCATCGAAGCATTCGGGGCGCCCGCCCAGTTCCGTCAGGGCATCGAGCAGCTCATCTGTTGTCTCATGTCCCCACAACCACGCAGCGAGCCAGATGGCGGAGTTTTGGAGAGGGGACCACACTTCGGCGCGCATATCCATGGCGAGCAAGTGTAGTAGATAGACTATCGGGCCATGAGTTTAGATCCTTATGGCGGAGATATTTTTGCTGGGCACCGACGCAGCAAGCCCACCCAGTATCCAGAAGTGCCGGCAGAGCCGGGCATGGTGGTAGAAGTGCGCGGTGATGATTTCGTGGGCGCCGTTTTAGGCGTAGATAAGACCGTCTTTGGTGAGGTCGTGCGGCTAGAGGACCGCCACGGTGTCGAGCGAGTATTTAACCTCATTAAAGGCGGATTCTTAGTAGAAGGTCAGCCGGTGACGCTGACGAGGTACGTGCCCAAGCAAGCACCCCGCAAATCGAATTCGGGCTCTAGGCGGGTAGAAAACGTAGAGGCCAAGGTAGCAGCGCCATCGCGCATTTGGGTCGAAGGCGTCCACGATGCCGCCATCGTGGAAAAGGTGTGGGGGCACGATCTGCGCGTCGAAGGCGTGGTCGTGGAATACCTAGAAGGCTTGGACAACCTCGAAGAAAGGCTCGCCGAATTTCAGCCTGGCCCTGGCCGCCGGGTCGGCGTGCTCGCGGACCACCTGGTCAAGGGGTCGAAAGAAACGCGAATGACCGAGTCAGTGGGGGAACACGTTCTAGTCACCGGCCATCCCTTTGTGGATATTTGGGCGGCAGTAAAACCGCAACGGGTAGGCCTGCAAGCATGGCCGGAGGTACCGCGCGGTGAAGATTGGAAAACGGGGATTTGCCGCCGCGTGGGATGGTCTGATCCCTCCGATGGGTGGCGCCACGTTTATAACGCGGTCCATTCTTTCCGGGATTTGGACTCGAGCCTTATCGGGGCGGTCGAGCGGCTGGTGGATTTTGTGACCACGCCGGAGCTGCACAAATCAGACCTTGTCTAAGCCGCCGCGGGCCGAGTTTTCTGGGCCTAGGCTAGATTGGCGCGTTCAATGAGGTTGACCGCCAATTGCCACCCGGCCATCTCGGCGCTCCAGCCCGCAGCCTGTAGCCTTTGGGACATCGCCTGTTTGGAAATGCCCAATTCTTCCGCGGCCTCATTTTGATTGAGCCCCGCCCGTACCAGCGAGGTTGCCTCGCGGCCCTCGATGGTGCGCTTATTCAGCACGTATCCAATGAGCGCGAAGGCGGCAGCGATATCGCTTGCCTCCGCGGAACGGCCGCGCTTATTGAGCTTGGTGTAGACCTGTCCCATGCGGGCGGAATTTTTCAGCGCCGCGGTGGCCACGTGGCGTGCGCTGTCCTCGTCTGCCTGGTTGCCGGGGCTGATGCCGATGCCGATGGCCCAGTCGCCATCGGCAAGCAAAGCCATGACGACCTCACACACCGCGGTGGCGGAATCGACAACGGCGCAAATATCCTCCACGCCAAGGACGTGAAACTCGCTGACGCCCTCGAGGGTGGATAGCGCGGCGGCCGAGCGCTGCACGAGCTCAGCGCGGCGCACGGAACGCCCACGGTAGCGGGCATGGACAGCGAGCACGAGGATCCTCCTTTATTGCGAGCAGTTCGTTACAGTCTACCGCTTAACCTTGACTGGACGGGAGTCGGCAGGCGCGAATCGAGTACAAGCCCGCCGATGCCGGCGAGGGCAAAGACGATAAAGGCAGCGATGATCCCAGGGCTGGCCGTACCGGTAAGCGCATCGCCGAAAAAGACGCCGATGACCGTAGTGGGAATCGAGCCCACAAACGTAGCCACCGTAAAGTGCGAAACGCTGATGGGGGTAAGCGCAGCGACGTAGTTGAGGAGGCTAAAGGGCACCCCCGCGACCATGCGCAGGGAAGCGATGGCCAGCCAACCGCGCCGCTCCAAGTGGGTATTGATGGTATAAACCGCGGGGTGGGCAAGGTGCGGCCTGATCCATTCTCCGAGCAGGCTGCGCACAATCAGCAGCGATAATACGGCCGAGATGGTGAGCGCGAATAGCGAAATGGCAAGACCCTGCCAGGGGCCGAAAAGGATGCCTGCTGCAACCGTCCAGATGGTCCGAGGCAGGGGAAATTGCGTAAATATGACATAACCTAGCGTGAAGGTAGCCGGAAACCACGCACCCAGGTGGGCAGCGGCCGTCCGCATCTGGGAGAGATCGGGAATGTCGAGCCAGACAAAAAGCGCAACTCCAGCAAGCGCGAGCGCGATGATAAGCGCCCAGCGTCGCGGTGACCACGCGCGGACTGAGCCCCACGCAGAGTGGGCGAGTTGAACGGAGAAGCTACCAAAGCTGCGTATCCAATCCCGGAAAGTGGTCATGCGTTCGTATCGTAGTCGGCGCGGCCGTGCTTTTAGAAAAGAGCAGTACTTATAGAAAAATCTCGAGGCACCGTAGGAACGATGTCTCGAGACTTCACAGTGTGCCCGGAGGGGGACTTGAACCCCCACGTCCGTTAATAGGACACTAGCACCTCAAGCTAGCGCGTCTGCCATTCCGCCACCCGGGCAGGGTGTTTGCAACCTCTCGGTTGGGCACCTCGAAACTTTATCGTGTTCGGCCTTTGGAATACAAATCGCCAGGTCGACGCTTATAAATCGGACGATCGCAAGGCGGGTAAATACATCCATGTAACTTGGGTGGCCGCAGTGCCTACATAGGAGCACGGTTTGAAACCAGCTGGACGGTGGTGGGGTGAGTGGGAGGGACATCGACAAGCGCGTGTGATCTGCGGTACAAAGGGGTACATGACTTCTTATGCAGATGACACTCGATTCCCCGGACCTGACCCGTACGCCCCGCTGCGCGATCTCCCCAGCTTTGGGCTGTCTTCTACCGACTTGGTAGAAGGCGATGAGATTCCAGAAAAGCACCGCGCGCCGGAAAGCGTGTCCCCACAGCTGGCATGGTCCGGACTGCCGGAGGGAACCAAGTCTTTAGCGGTTACCTGCTTTGACCCGGATGCACCGACCGCCTCCGGTTTCTGGCACTGGGCCGCCTTTAATATCCCCACTGATGTCTCGGAGCTGCCCACCAACGCCGGCGCGGCAGAGGACCTTGGCATCGACGGTGTTATCAGCCTGCGCAATGACTCCGGCAACCGCACCCACTTTGGTGCCAACCCGCCGGCCGGCCACGCTCCGCACCGCTACCTCTACGCGGTCCACGCCGTAGACGTAGAAACCCTCGATATCGATCCGGATTCTTCCCCCACCGTCCTCGGCTTCAACCTGCACTTCCACGCACTGGGCCGGGCAATCCTCTGGGGTTGGTACGAGGCCAAGTAATGGCGAGTTCCGCTCCTAAAAACCCAGTGACCCCACCCGCAGCGCTGCGGGTGGGCGGCGCTTTTTTGGTCGTTGCTTTTGTGCTGGTCCTGTTCGCCCTCATTTCCGTTTTTAGTGAAGGATGGGGCGCACCCTTTGTCTGGACCTACAGTAACCTCGCGATCATTATTGCAGCGGTGATGGTGGGTGCCTTCAGCACGATGAGCAAGGAGCATGCCGGTAGCCGCGCACAGATCATCGCCTTGGCGGTGGCGGTGCTCTTGATTATTGCTAGTCGCTTTCTTCCGCAACACGATTTGCTGATTCAGCAGCAGTATTGGCTGCTCTTTTATGCCGGCATGTCCGCCATCTGTGCCTTGATTTTGCGACGCAGCGTCATGGCGACCTCCTAAGCGGGCCTATAAATAAGCAATGCCACGTGTGGAAACACGTGGCATTTTCTTTATCTAATGAGCTGCTAGTTTATTGCCTTCCACGGCAGATTGGAGCCTACGGCCTCAGAGATATTGCTTAGGCCATGGGCGCGAATCTGCTTGGCGATGCCCCTGTGAATGTCCCGAATCCAGTCCGGCCCGCCGTATATGAGCCCGGTATAGCCCTGGAGGAGGCTGGCACCGGCGGCAATTCGCTCCCACGCCTGTTCCGGGGTGGTAATCCCACCGACGGAAATAAGGACAAGTTGCGTTCCCACACGCGCGTTCAGCCGGCGGAGTACCTCTAAGGAGCGCTCGGCCACCGGTGGGCCGGAAATACCACCGGCGCCAAGGGCTTCTACCTCCGCGCGGGGAGTGTTCAGTCCCTCGCGGGAGATGGTGGTATTGGTGGCGACGATGCCGGCAAGGCCCAGTTCCACGGCGAGATCGGCAACGGCATCGACATCGGCATCCGAAAGGTCCGGCGCGATTTTTACCATGACGGGGACATCGGTGGATTCTTGCACGGCGCGCAGGATGGGGCGAAGCGATTCGACCGCCTGCAGGTCCCGCAACCCAGGGGTATTGGGGGAAGAGACATTGACCACCAGGTAGTCCGCCAGACCGCCTAAAACGGACGCGGAGCGGCGGTAATCATCCACGGCGCGTTCGGCTGGGGTGACCTTGGTTTTGCCGATATTAATCCCGATGACGTCGTTGTACCGGCGCTTGCGCAGATTCTCTGCCACGGCCGCCGCACCCTCATTATTAAAACCCATCCGGTTTAAGATGGCGGCATCTTCTTTGAGGCGGAAGAGGCGGGGAGTCGGGTTGCCCGGCTGCGCCTGCGCCGTGACGGTGCCCAGCTCGGCATAGCCGAAACCAAGCGGCGACCAGGCATCGGCGGCAGCGGCGTTTTTATCAAACCCAGCCGCCAGGCCAAGCGGGCGCGGGAAGGTGATCCCGCATACTTCCTGTGTCAAGACCAGATCGTTGACCGGCAGGATGCGGCCAAGCGCGCGATTGGCAGGCCCTGCCGCGTGCAGGCCGTGGAGGCCAGAGTTGATAATGCCGTGGATGCGCTCGGGGCTTAAGCGAAACATCCCGCGTAGCGCCAGCTGATAGGCGCCTTTGCGCAGCGAATCGAAGGTCGAAACCATGGATTAAGACTCCTTTGCCTTTGTCAGGTGTGGATCCGCCACGAACTGCAGCCCCTGGCCGGATGCGGAGGCAACCACGATGGTGCCATTGGAAAGAGCGGAAATATTTTGGGCATCGGCAAGCGTGGCAATCTCGCCGCGGGATTCGGGAACGCCCTTGTCAATGGAATAGGCGTGCGCGATGTTGTTATCGGTGGTGGTAACCCACGCGAGCTCGCGCGAGTCATCCCAGGCCACCGCCCACGGGGTGCCATCGACCACGCCGTATTGGTGCAGGCGGACGACGTCATCGGAGGTATAGACCGCGATCCGGCCGCCCTCGGTATCGGAGGCGAGCACGACGCCGTTATTACCCACCGCGATTTGGCCGACACCCTGGCCAGCGCGCAACCGGCCGCCGGCGCGGTCATTGGGCCAATCGATATTCTGGATGGTGGAATCCGAACGCTGAATGCGCACAATCCCGTCATCGCCGTCCGCATTGGGAACGGCGAGCATCTGGTCCGAGCCGGCCTCGACGGAGATTTCGCCGTCCCGCGTGCCATCCTTGTACCGGCCGACCACAGCGGAGTCGCTCGCGGTGACAAAGACTTCGCCGGTGGAAAGTTGGGTCCCAGCGGTGACCTGGAAGTCTTCCTCCATCTTGATTTCTTCCGGTGACTCCGGCGCAGAAGGATCAATGAGTAGGACCTTATCCGGGCAAGCCAAGACGAATCCAGATTCGGAGGAGCTCAAATCGCCGCAGGTGGAATCGACATCGATGCTCTTGGCCTTCTTGGCGGCAAAGTCATCCTGGCTGCCAATGCGCACCTGGTCCGCGGTGCGAACGGCAATCGTATCCTTCACCGCGGCCAGATCCGTGATGTCTTCATCGAGGTCGATGACCGTACCGGCAGGATCGGTGTCGCTCGGAGAAGCGGCTGGGGTGGCGTTGCCCTTCACTGCGGTTTCGGGATCACCGCCTACGCCCACGGTGGAATCGCAGGCGGCCAGCGCAGCAGTGGAGAGTGCTAGCAAGCTGGATAGTACGAGTGTGGAGCGGGATCGTGATTTCACGGATACTTATCCTAACAGCGCGCGTTGCGATTTCCCGAAGCCGTGCGCGGCGGTAGTGTATGGCGGGTGATTTCTGATACCGCGACCGAAGCAGTTTCTTGGGCACAAGTTATCGTTTTATCCATTGTGCAGGGGCTTACGGAGTTTCTCCCGGTAAGCTCCTCGGGGCACCTGCGCATTGTTTCCGAGCTCTTTTGGGGCAACGATGCCGGTGCTTCCTTTACAGCCGTCATCCAGCTCGGCACCGAGCTTGCCGTGCTGGTTTATTTCGCCCCGATGATCTGGCAAATCCTCTCCGGATGGCTGCGTGGGTGGACCAACCCCGCCTCGCGCGGACAGGACTGGCGCATGGGCTGGATGGTCATCGCCGGATCCATTCCCATCGGCGTTATCGGGTTGGTTTTTGAAGATGCCATCCGCGGTGCGCTGCGCAACCTGTGGATCACCGCCGCGATGCTGATCCTTTTCTCCTTCGTCTTCATCGCCGCAGAGCGCGTGGGCTCCAAAAAGCGCGGTTATGACGAGCTCACGATGAAGGATGCCATCATCATGGGCCTGTGCCAGTGCTTGGCGCTGGTTCCTGGCGTTTCGCGTTCGGGCGGCACCATTTCCGGTGGTCTTTTCTTGGGCCTCGACCGCGAGGTGGCCACGCGCTTTAGCTTCCTCTTGGCCATTCCGGCAGTGCTGGCTTCGGGGCTTTTTTCGCTTCCCGATGCCTTCGCGCCCGAGGCCGGTCAAGCCGCGTCCGGTATGCAGCTGCTCGTCGGCACCGGCATTGCCTTTGCCTTAGGCTACGCGTCGATTGCCTGGTTGCTGAACTTCGTGGGCAACCACTCCTTTGCATGGTTTGCGGCCTACCGCATCCCAGTAGGCATCCTCGTGATGATTCTGCTGGCCTTGGGAGTCCTACAGCCCATTTAAAGCACCCCATAAGTTCGCGTTAGGATAGGTGCCATGCATTCTTGGCCAACACCTTCTTATAGTCGCGTCCCAGGCGATGCGGCGCAGCTCTATCTCTACGATTCCGCGAATCAAACCAAGGCCCCCGTGCAGGTAAAGGGGGATACCGCCACCATGTACGTGTGCGGCATTACCCCGTATGATTCGACCCACTTGGGCCACGCAGCCACCTATCTCACTTTCGATCTGATTTACCGGCAGTTCCTGGACGCTGGCAAGAAGGTCAATTACGCGCAAAACATCACCGACGTCGATGACCCACTCTTTGAGCGCGCGGAGCGCGACGGCGTTGATTGGCGCGAACTCGGCACCTCCCAGATCGACCTTTTCCGCTCCGATATGGAGCTTTTATCGGTCATCCCGCCACAGCACTTTATCGGCGCTATGGAGGCGGTCGATGAGATCGTGGATATGGTGCAAAAGTTGCTGGATAACGGCGCCGCTTACGTGGTCGATGACCCGGAGTACCCGGATGTATATGCCTCCATCGATGCCACCGAGGAATTTGGCTACGAATCCAATTACTCGATGGAACAGATGCAGGAATTTTTTGCCGAGCGCGGCGGCGACCCCGACCGCCCAGGCAAGAAGCACCCCATGGACGCCCTGATTTGGCGCGCCCACCGCGAAGGCGAACCGGCGTGGAAGTCTCCCTTCGGTCCAGGCCGCCCTGGCTGGCACATCGAGTGCTCTGCCATCGCCACCAACTACTTGGGCAGCACCTTTGATATTCAAGGCGGCGGCAGCGATCTGAAGTTCCCGCACCACGAATTTTCCGCCGCGCATGCAGAGGCCGCATTGGGCGTAGACCGCATGGCGCAGTTCTATGTCCACACCGGAATGATTGGCCTCGACGGCGTGAAAATGTCCAAGTCCCTGGGCAACCTGGTCTTCGTCCACAAGCTCGTGGAGCAGGGCGAGGATCCCTCCGCCATTCGCCTTGGCGTATTCTCCGGCCATTACCGCGCCGAGCGGGACTGGTCCGATGAGGTGCTCGACCAGGCCAAGGCCCGCCTGGCCACCTGGCGGACCGCCCTGGAGGCCCCTGGGGCCCTGTCGGCTGCGGAGGATGCGGTAGCGGGGCTTCGCCAAGCGCTTGCCGATGACCTCGATACCCCCACCGCGCTGCGCGCCATCGACAATTGGGCAGGCAGTGACCGTGGCGAGGACGAGGAAGGGGCTGCGCAGTTGGTGCGTACCGCACTTGATTCGCTGCTCGGCGTGCGGGCCTAGCCAACTTAGGGCAATATCGACAGCATGAGCATTCGCGCAGATTTCCAACCCACCGTTGATGAGTTCATTGCTGATCTGAAGTCCTTTGCCACCGGTGATTACCTCAAGGATGAGGAAAAAGAGTTCTGGGAGGCGCCGTTTAACGCGGCGGTGCTACCAGAACTTAAAGGCCACCTCGAGCAGATGCTGGACGGGCTAGACGGGCTGCCGGATGATCCTGATGGCGGCCAGCTCGCCGCGGTGCTGAATAAGACCGTTAAAAAACTCGCCACCTTTAATCGCAAGCAACACGATGCCGTGGTGGAGCCGGAGGAAAAGGAAGAAATCGCCGAGCTTATGTACAACGCCTCCGCGGCAACCGGTGCCGATGATGAGGCGCTATCACAGATTCCCGAGTTGGACTTCTAAGCCTCTTTACGGCGCCAGCCCGCTGTGGGTAGATTCCTAAGGTGAAGTTGATCGATCACCGCGCAGCGCGAATATCCTCGTTGAGCCTTAATTCTATGCCGGAAAAGCCGGTGGAGTGTGTATGACCACAGTGAGTAATTCCCAGCTTTTGTCCCGTCCAGCGGCGATTTTCTGGGATATGGATGGCACCTTGACCAACTCGGAGCCCTTATGGGGCGAGGCGACGTACTATCTTTCGGAAGTGCTGGGAAAACGCCTTACCCCCAACCAACGCCTGGATACGGTGGGAGCTACTTTTACGACGACGCTGCGCATTTGTGCCGACAACGCTGGGGTTGTCTTGGGCGAAGGCGATGTCGAGGCCTACCGGCACAAGATGTTTGATTATATGAAGACTCTTTTTGCCGGCCGCCTCGAAATCTTTCCTGGCATCCCTGAGCTTTTAACTTCGCTGCACCACGACGGCATGCCGATGATGGTTACGACGAATACGGACCGCGACGTTGCAGACGCCGCCATTGCGGTCATCGGCAGCGAGTATTTCGTAGACACTATTTGCGGCGATGAAGTTCCCACCGGCAAGCCTGCCCCAGACATGTACTTGGAAGCGGCTCGGCGCCTGCAGCTTAATCCAGCTCAGTGCCTCGTATTTGAGGATTCCCCGGCAGGTATGCGCGCTGCCGTGGCCGCGGGATGCACCGTTATCGGTCTGCCAGAAGATGAAGGAGTGGAAGTACCGGACGGGGTAGTAGAAATCTCTCGGCTGCGCGATTCTCGCCACCTCGCCGGCGCGCTCCACACGGATGTCTACGAGTGGTTCCGGGTTATCCAGGAAATGAAATAAAACCCTTCGCATTGTCTGCTTACCTGTGGAACAATAGTTAGCCGTGAAGGATTTTGAGACACTTTTTGCTGAGCTACTAAACAAAGCAGACCAGAAGCCTGAGGGCTCTGGGACCGTCCAGGCGCTGGAAGAAGGCGCCCATCATATTGGCAAAAAGATCATCGAAGAGGCAGGCGAGGTATGGATCGCCGCCGAATACCAGTCCGATGAGGAACTGGCGGAAGAAATGTCGCAGCTTATCTATTGGACGCAGGTCATGATGATCAAGCGTGGCCTGCGCCCTGAAGATATTTATAAATACCTATAACTTGTTGCCACCTGCGGTGGAGCAAAATTCCTGGAGAACAGCATGATCAAAATTGCAGTACCAAATAAAGGGTCCTTATCGGAGGCGGCTTTAGAAATCCTTGGTGAGGCCGGATACAAGGGGCGCGGCCACTCCAAAACCCTGAACGTGGTGGATCTGGATAACGGGGTGGAGTTTTTCTTCCTCCGCCCGAAGGACATCGCGATCTATGTTGCTCGCGGTGTGCTCGATCTAGGGATTACGGGGCGCGATTTGGCGCTCGATTCCAATGCCCAATTTAAAGAGGTCCTCTCGCTCGGCTTCGGCGACTCGACATTCCGCTACGCCGCACCCCAAGGAGTGGGGTGGGATATCTCTCACCTAGAGGGCAAGCGTGTGGCGACGTCGTACCCGAATTTGGTCCGCCAGGACCTGGCGGAGAAGGGAATTTCCGCCGATGTGATCCGCCTAGACGGGGCGGTGGAAATCTCCATCCACTTGGGCGTGGCCGATGTGATTGCTGATGTCGTGTCAACTGGTACTACGCTGCGGCAGCAGGGCTTGGCGCCCTTTGGTGAACCCATCGTCACCTCAGAAGCCGTGGTTATCAAACGCCACGATGCAGAGGTGACGCCGGAAGAGCAGGTCGTCTTGGGCCGCATCCAAGGCATCTTGCACGCCCGCACCTACCTCATGATTGACTACAACATCGCGGAAGAAAATCTGGACAAAGCAGCTGGTGTTACTCCGGGTCTGACTGGACCCACGGTCTCACCGTTGGCGCGGCAAGACTGGGTAGCGGTGCGTGCGATGGTTCCGCAGAAGGAAGCCAACCAGATTATGGATCGACTTTCCCAACTCGGTGCGGAGGCAATTTTGGCTTCCGATCTCCGCATTGCCCGCTTTTAGGGGGAGTATTAAATTCTTGGTCGTCCCAACTGGGGCGAAACGTGGCTACCATTGGCGCTTGAGAACATTTACTCGGACATCATTCTCGACAGGCAAAGGAGCCGCGCCATCATGGCAAAGTCGTCTAAGAAAGAAGAAAAAGACACTAAGTCTGCCGCAAAGGAAGGGCAGGAAAAGCAGGAGGATAAGACCACTCATTCTGCACAGAAAAAGGTAGCTGAGCAGAAGCAGCCAAAGACGTCGAGCAAAAACACTCGTACGGAGACCGACCTGATCGGTGACTTGGAAATTCCTGCTGATGCCTACTTTGGTGTCCACACCGTCCGCGCGATGGATAACTTCCAGATTTCCTACGTGACCATTAACACCATTCCGCACTTCATCCGCGGCATGGTGCAGGTCAAAAAGGCCGCTGCGATGGCCAACCGTCGCCTGCACGTGCTTCCAAAGAAGAAAGCAGAGGCCATCATCTGGGCTTGTGACCAGATCTTGGACGAGGGCCGCTGCATGGACCAGTTCCCGCTCGATGTATTCCAGGGCGGCGCCGGCACCTCGTTGAACATGAACACCAATGAGGTCGTTGCCAACCTGGCGCTTGAGCACTTGGGGGAGGAGAAGGGCTCCTACGACATCATCAACCCCAACGATGACGTCAACATGTCCCAGTCCACCAACGATGCTTACCCAACTGGCTTCCGTCTGGGCCTGTACGCTGCCATCGATGACCTCGTCGTGCGCATCGACAGCCTGCGTTCCGCATTCCAAGACAAGGGCAATGAGTTCCAAGACATCCTGAAGATGGGCCGCACCCAGCTACAGGATGCCGTCCCCATGACCTTGGGCGATGAATTCAAGGGCTTTGCCAATAACCTGAACGAGGAGCAGGCCGTTCTGCGCGACGCACAGAGCCGCTTGCTGCAGATCAACCTCGGCGCCACCGCCATCGGCACCGGCGTTAACACCCCAGCCGGCTACCGCCACCAGGTAACCGCCGCTCTGTCTGAAGTCACCGGCCTGGAGATGAAGACTGCAAGCGACCTGATCGAGGCCACCTCTGACTGCGGTGCCTACGTATTCTTGCACTCCGCCATCAAGCGCGCTGCCATGAAGCTGTCCAAGATCTGTAACGACCTGCGCCTGCTGTCCTCCGGTCCACGCGCTGGCCTTGGCGAAATCAATCTGCCGGCCCGCCAGGCAGGTTCCTCCATCATGCCGGGTAAGGTCAACCCAGTTATCCCAGAGGTGGTCAACCAGACCTGCTTCAAGGTCTTCGGCAACGACCACGTCGTGACCATGGCCGCAGAGGCAGGTCAGCTGCAGCTCAACGTGATGGAGCCGGTCATCGGTGAGGCGCTGTTCCAGTCCATCCGCATCATGGGCAACGCGGTTGATGCGCTGCGCGAAAAGTGCGTCACCGGTATTACCGCTAACGCCGATGTGTGCCGCCAGTACGTGGAGAACTCCATCGGTATCGTCACCTACCTGAACCCATTCATTGGCCACCACAACGGTGACGAGATTGCCAAGGAATCCCTCAAGACCGGCAAGGGCGTCAAGGAACTCGTCCTGGAAAAGGGCCTTCTGGATGAGGCAACGCTGAACAAGGTGCTGTCGGTAGAAAACCTCATGCACCCAGAATTCCGCGGCCAGCTTTTCTTGGACGAAAACTAAGTAAGCCCGCGAGCCATAGCGCAACATTCCGCACACACCGTGCTCACTCTTCCCGTGGAAAACGGGAGGGGAGTACTCCACGGTGTGTGCGGCCTCTTTCGTCTATGCCCGAATTGGTGTCTCCCGCTTCCATAGCGCAGTGCCATGGAAATATACCGAACGGTTTATAACGCGAGGTAGAACACATGTGGGAACCGACACAAACGGGCATATTGTGTCAATAAAACAACACATTCAGGGCAAAATAGAAGTGTAAGGGTGGTCCACGACCGGCAGGTCAAGGCGGGTCCACTACGTGTAGTTGAGAACGTGTGGAGTGTATCCATGGTTATTGTTCATATTGTCATCGTTCTCGCGGCCATTATCTTGGGTGCGAGAATTGGGTCCATAGGTATCGGCATGGCCGGTGGCCTGGGCGTTCTCCTTTTGGGTGTTGCGGGAGTTCCCGTAACTAGGGAAGACATTCCGTTCGATGTCATCGCCATCATCATGACGGTGATTGCGGCCATCGCCGCCATGCAAAAAGCCGGCGGCATGGACTATTTGGTTCACGTGGCCGAGAAGTTCCTGCGCAAAAACCCTAAGAAAATTACGTACTACGCACCCATCGTGACGTGGCTGATGACGGTCCTTGCCGGTACCGGCCACACCTCCTTTTCCACGCTGCCGGTGATCGTCGAGGTGGCCAAGGAGGGCAAGGTTCGTCCGTCGCGCCCGCTGTCTATCGCGGTCGTCGCCGCGCAGATGGGTATCTGTGCCTCGCCAATTTCGGCCGCGGTGGTCATCCTGGCTGGCCTGCTTGAGCCCATGGGCGTGGGGTACCTTCAGGTGCTCGGCGTGCTGATTCCAGCTACCTTCCTGTCCATCTTCCCGGCAGCGTGGCTGGCCAATAGGTTTGGCAAGGAACTGGAAGATGACCCCGTCTACCAAGAGCGCAAGGCGCAGGGCTTGGTCAAAGAGCCGATTGGTGCTAGCAAATATGAGCCAAAGGAAGGCGCTAAGTCTTCCGTCGTTATCTTCCTTATCGCCATCGTTATCGTCATGGCATGGGCTACCATTTCTTCCGAGCAGGTTGGTCTCATTACGGATCCCACGTTGCCGCGCAATGAGGCGATTATGACCGTCATGCTTTCGGCCGCAACGATCATCGTGCTCAAGACCAAGATTCCGGCAGCTGACGTCCTCAACACCCCGGTATTTAAATCGGGCATGTCTGCCTGCATCTGTGTGCTGGGTGTCGCGTGGTTGGGAACCACCCTCATCAACCACTACTTGGACGATATTCAGGCCTTGGCTGGCGACGTCATCGAAGCTTCGCCATGGTTGCTGGCAGTAGTGCTCTTCTTCGCCGCAGCCCTGCTGTACTCGCAGGCCGCCACCACCAAGGCACTCATGCCCGCCGCCTTGGCGCTGGGAGTAGGCCCGGTTACCGCCGTGGCCGCATTCCCGGCAGTATCTGCCCTGTTCATCCTGCCTACCTACCCAACGTTGCTGGCAGCAGTCGAAATGGATGATACGGGCACGACCAAGATCGGCAAGGCCGTCTTTAACCACCCATTCCTCATCCCCGGCGTGGTCAGCATTGTCGGTTCCGTGCTCTTGGGCTACGCACTCGGCGCGGTAATCATCTAGCGAGTCCTTCAATTCGCATTCCCAGTGGCGTCTTCTCCGCAGAGAGGGCGCCACTTTTATGTGGCAACCCCACCCGAAGAATGTTGTGTCTCACACTTCTTACCCCATGCGACTTGGCTTATGTCAGAAATCGGTAGGGTAGGTGCTATGACTACGCAGCCATCCGATGTTGAAATCGCACAAGCCCATAACCTGCAGCCGATTGCGGAGATCGCAGCCAAAGCAGGTATCCCTGAAGATGCAGTAATTCCCTTTGGTTCCACGAAGGCCAAGGTGGATATCACCAAGGTGGACTACGCCAAAGACAAGCGCGGCAAGCTCGTGCTGGTGACAGGAGTCTCCCCAACACCTGCCGGCGAGGGAAAATCCACGGTGCTTATCGGCTTGACCGATGCCTTGGACCAGATTGGAAAGAAGGCCATCGTGGCCCTCCGCGAGCCCTCCCAGGGCCCGGTAATGGGCATCAAGGGCGGCGCTGCGGGCGGCGGTTACGCCCAGATTGTGCCGATGGAGGATATCAACCTGCACTTCACCGGTGACTTCCACGCCATTGCCGCGGCAACGAATACGCTCGCCGCCATCATCGATAACCACATTCACCAGGGCAACCAGCTGGGCATTGACCCTCGCCGTGTCACGTGGCAGCGCTGCGTCGACGTGAACGACCGAGCATTGCGCAATGTGGTGACCGGCCTCGGCGGATCGGCACACGGCGTGCCGGCAGAAACGGGCTTTACCATTACGGCGGCCTCCGAGATCATGGCCATTTTGTGCTTGGCGACGAGCCTCGATGACCTCAAGCAGCGCCTAGGCGATATTACCGTCGGCTTTACCTATGACCAGCGCCCAGTAACCGCGCGCGAGCTCGATGCGGAAGGTGCGCTGACCGCATTGATGCGCGATGCCTTGAACCCGAACCTCGTGCAAACCCTCGGCGGGGTTCCCGCACTCGTGCACGGTGGTCCCTTCGCCAATATCGCGCACGGCTGCAACTCCTTGCTGGCGACGCAGACCGCCCTGCAGTTCGGAGATATCGTGCTGTCTGAAGCCGGCTTCGGCGCGGATCTTGGCGGCGAGAAGTTTATGGATATCAAGTCCCGGTTTGGTGACCTGGACGTGGCCGGCGCGGTGGTTGTGGCGACGATCCGCTCGCAGAAGTACAACGGAGGCGTTGCCAAGGACAAGCTCACCGAGGAAAACCTTGAGGCGCTGCAGAAGGGTATCGTCAACCTTGAGCGCCACGTAGAAAACCTGCGCAAGTTTGGGATCAAGCCTGTCGTCGCGCTGAACCTCTTTTGGTCCGATACCGAGGCGGAGCGCCAGTTTATGCGCGATTGGGCCAAGGACTTCGGCGTGGCCTTGGAAGAGGCCAACGTCTGGGCCGAAGGCGGCGCGGGAGCGACGAAGCTGGCCGAGACCTTGCTGGAGAACCTCGAGGGCGGCGCGCAGCAGCTCTACGATCCGGAAGAAGGCATCGAGGCCTCCATCGAGACCATCGCCCGCGAGATCTACCGCGCGGACCGCGTGGAATACGGCTCAAAGGCTGTGAAGGACTTGCAATACATCAAGGACAATGGCTGGGATAAATTACCCGTGGTCATTTCCAAGACGCAGTATTCCTTCTCGGATGAAGCCACGGAACTTGGTGCTCCTGAGGGACACACATTGCACGTGCGCGAGTTACTGCCGCGCACCGGTTCCGGGTTCATCGTGGTGCTGACCGGCAACGTGATGACCATGCCGGGCCTGCCTAAGAAGCCGGCGGCCAATAATATTGACGTCGCCGCCGATGGCACGGTATCCGGACT
Organism: Corynebacterium sp. LaCa_23; assembly: GCF_058182375.1. Classification (NCBI taxonomy): domain Bacteria; kingdom Bacillati; phylum Actinomycetota; class Actinomycetes; order Mycobacteriales; family Corynebacteriaceae; genus Corynebacterium; species Corynebacterium sp. LaCa_23. The sequence goes on along the minus strand of NZ_CP190825.1, from coordinate 1,294,683 downwards.
GTTCTAAAAGGATTTAATCCGCCGCGGAGCCCGGCCACCCCGGGTACTCCGGCGGCGTGCCGCCAAATTCAGGGCAGATCGCCTGATGCGCGCACCAATCACAGAGCTTGGAGCGCTTCGGGCGAAAATCCCCGGCGCGCCCATCGGCTTCAATCTTGGCCCACAGTTGGCCTAGATCGCGCTCGAAGTATTCGAGTTCCTCCTGGGTAGGAGCTAAAAACATCGAATCCAGCACCTTGAGATACATCAGCCGCAGCTGGTGGGGGATGGTGCCCAGCAGGCGCCAGTACACCAGGGCATAAAACCGCATCTGGAATTGGGCGCTGTGGGAAAAGCGCGGTGCCGGTTTCTTTCCCGTCTTATAATCCACGACGCGCACCTCGCCGGTGGGCGCGCGGTCCACGCGGTCAATAAACCCGCGCACGGGTACGCCATTGGGCAGGACCGTATTGACATACATCTCGGTTTCTTGGCAGTCGAAGCCCTGCGGGTTTTCCATCTGGAAATAGCCCTTGAGCAGCTCGCGGGCCGCGACGAAGAAGTCATACGTTTCTTCTTCGGGCACGAGCTCGAGCAGTTCAGCGTCCTTTTCTGTCATCGCGGCCCAGCTTGGTTTAATCATCTTTACCGCTGCCGGGTAGGTGCGCTCTTCACGCGGGAGTTTATGCGTTTCTTCTAGGACCGCGTGGACCAGGGTTCCCTTAACTTGGGCGATGGTCTTGGGCTCGGGAATCTTGTCGATGGCCCGGAATCGATAGAGCAGCGGGCACTGCTGGTAGTCGGAGGCGCGCGAGGGTGACAGGGCAAGAGGGCGGGGAGTAGATGAAGTAGCCATGGTGTATCTAGCCTATCGCCGATAGTTTCGTGGCAAGCTAGAAGGTATGAGTTATACCGATAAGTTCCTTGATTTTCTGGCGGCCTCGCCGTCGTCGTACCACGCCGCGCATGAGGTAGCGCGCCAGCTGCAAGAATCTGGTTTCCAGGTCCAGGATGAGCGCGAGGACTGGTCGGCCGCACCGGGCGGGCACGTCATGGTCCGCGGCGGCGCGGTTACCGCGTGGTACGTGCCGGAAGGCGCCGATAAGAACTCCGGTTTCCGCATCGTTGGCTCGCATACTGATTCGCCGGGGCTGGCGCTTAAACCAACACCCGATTTTTCCGCTGCGGGCTGGCAGCAGGTCGCGGTAGAAATCTACGGCGGCGCCTTGCTGCACACGTGGTTTGACCGCGAACTTACCGTCGCCGGCCAGGTTGTGACCACGGATGGGCGCCAGCACCTGGTGAATACGGGGCCAGTCCTGCGGCTTCCTTCGCTGGCTATCCACTTGTACCGCAAGGATGAGTTCAAGCCGGACCGCCAAAAGCACATGCAGCCGGTGCTGACGGTCGGCGATGAAGAGGCGTCGATCCTGCAGGTGGTGGGGGAGCAGGCGGGCATCGCTAAGCAGGATATTGCTTCCTTCAACCTGATTACCGCCGATGCCGCCCGGGGCGCGGTCTTTGGCGCGGGCGAAAAGTTTATCGCGGCCGGCCGCATGGATAACCTGTCTTCGGTGCACGCCTCGCTCGAGGCTATGCAAAGCGCTGCGCAGGACTATGATGGCTCCGATATTTTGGTCATGATGGCCTTTGACCACGAGGAAGTGGGCTCGAGTTCCCGCTATGGTGCCGCCGGACCGATCCTGCAGGACGTGCTAACCCGCACCGCCCGCGCGCTGGGGGCCAATGAGGAAGAGCGCTTCCAGATGTTCGCGCGTTCTAGCTGCGTGTCTGCCGATGCCGCGCACTCGGTGCACCCCAATTACGCGGATAAACACGACCCCACCCACCAGCCGATCATTGGGCAAGGCCCAGTGACCAAGATCAACGGCAACCAGCGCTACGCCTCCGATGCCCAGACGATTGCGCTGTGGGAGACCGAGTGTGCCAAGGCTGGGGTTCCGGTGCAGCGTTTCGTGGGCAATAACGATGTGCCGTGCGGCTCGACCATCGGGCCGATTACCGCAACGCGGCTGGGTATCGACACCGTCGATGTGGGCGTGCCGATGCTTTCGATGCACTCCGCGCGCGAGATGGTGGGCGAGCAGGACCAAATATGGCTCTCGCGGGCTCTTGAGGCATACTTGAAGGGTTAGTACCCACAACCTCGAGGAGTTTTGCGGCATGGCTTATTCTGGCCCCTTTTCCTATGGCGACCGCGTGCAGCTGACGGACGCCAAGCGGCGCCACTACACGGTCATTTTGAAAGAAGGAGGCCAGTTCCATTCCCATAAAGGCATAATCAACCACGATGACATCGTGGGGATGGATGAAGGTTCCGTCATCGAGTCCACCTTGGGCTCGTCCTTCCTGCTCTTCCGCCACCTCATGGTGGATCACGTCCTCTCGATGCCGCGTGGCGCCGCCGTGATCTACCCCAAGGACGCCGCGCAAATCTTGGTCGAGGGCGATATTTTCATGGGCGCCCGCGTGCTGGAGGCTGGTGCGGGCTCCGGCGCCTTGTCGATGTCCCTCCTGCGCGCCGTGGGCCCCGAAGGCCACGTCTATTCCTACGAGATCCGCGAGGACCACTTGGAGTACGCGGTCGATAACGTCGAGGAATACTTTGGATCCCGCCCCGAGTGGTGGTCGCCGCGCCTAGGCGATCTCGGCGATGTCACCGCTGAGGACCTCGGCGGCCCCGTCGACCGCATCATCTTGGACATGCTGGAGCCCTGGGAGAACCTGGAGACCGTGCGCGATCTGCTGATCCCCGGCGGCGTATTCATGACCTATGTGGCAACGGTCCCGCAGCTGATGAAGGTCATGGAGGGCATCCGCGAGCTGCAATGCTTTACCGAGCCGAAGGCGTGGGAATCCCTGGTGCGCGAGTGGAAGGTAGAAGGCCTAGCCACCCGCCCGGAGCACCGCATGAACGCGCATACCGCATTCCTTATTTGGACCAGGCGGCTTGCCGATGGCGTCACCCCGCCGCGCCCCCAGCGCCGCGCCCGCAAATAAGGTGCACAGTTTTAAGTACACGGGTGTAATTAATTACTAAAGTGGCCTCGCTCATAGCTGCTCGCGCGTTAAAGTGGTGTGCATGGATGAAGCCACGGATAATAAGCGGCAACTCAGCCAGCTTGCTGCGCGCAATCAAAAGCTGGTGGAGCTATTACAGAAATCGCGCGCCGAGCTCGAGCAGTTATTTGCTGAGGTCAACGCCCTTGCGGAGCCTGCCTCTACCTACGGTGTGTTTTTGGCCTATTCGCCGCACCAAAGCGAGGTGGGCACCACCGCGGAGGTCTATACCAACGGCCGAGTAATGCAGCTCAAGGTGTCTCCCAACGTGGAGCCGGGCAGCCTGCAGGTGGGCCAACAGGTCCGGCTGGGCGATGGCTTCGTGGTCGTCGAAGGCTGCGCTCCTACGAGGACTGGCGAGCTTGCCACCGTGGTCGAGCGCTTGGACCAGCGCCGCGCCGTCGTGGCTAATTCTGCGGGGGATAACCGCGTTGTTCTGCTCGCACAGGCGCTGCAAGAAAGCGTGCGCGCGGGCGAGGTGGTGCTGTTAGATACCAAGGCTTCCGTGGCCGTGGAAAAGGTGGATCAAGCAGAGGTTTCGCAGCTTTCGCTGGAAGAAGTACCCGATGTGCGTTACGAGGATATCGGTGGCTTGGACGAGCAGATTTCCCAGATCCGCGATTCCGTCGAGCTGCCCTTTATCCACCCCGAGCTCTACCGGCAGTATGGCTTGCAACCGCCCAAGGGTGTGTTGCTTTATGGCCCACCGGGCTGCGGAAAGACGCTCATTGCTAAGGCCGTGGCGAACTCCCTGTCTACCCAGATGGGGGGAGACGGATCCAGCTACTTCCTCAATGTCAAGGGCCCAGAGCTGCTGAATAAGTACGTCGGTGAGACCGAGCGCCGCATCCGGCTTATCTTTGAGCGCGCACGCGAGCTCGCCCAGGCCAGCGCGGATCGCCCCGTGGTCATCTTCTTTGATGAGATGGAATCGATTTTCCGCACCCGTGGATCCGGGGTTTCGTCCGATATGGAGACTACCGTCGTTCCTCAGCTGCTGACTGAGCTCGATGGCGTGGAGGGCCTCAGCAATGTGGTCATCATCGGCGCCACCAACCGGGAAGAGCTCATTGACCCCGCCATCATGCGCCCGGGCCGGCTGGATATGAAGGTGCGCATCAATCGGCCTACCAAGCGCGGCGCGCGCGAGATTTTCGCCCGCCACTTCGATCCGTCCATTCCACACGAGGGCGATATCGACGAGCTCATCGGCGATGCCGTGGATGAGCTCTATAGCGATAGGCCTTTTGCGCAGCTGCACTTTAGCAATGGGCAGCGCCAGGTCCTGCACTACCGCGATTTCGTTTCCGGCGCGATGATCGCCAATATCCTGGCCCGGGCTAAGAAGCTGGCCATCAAGGAGGCGTTATCGCACCACGGTGCGCAGCGCGCCGCGGAGGAAGGCGATGGGGGCGTTAAAGGGGGCATCGGCAAGCAGCACCTGCGCACCGCCATCGCCGCTGAGCAGGAGGAATCGGAATACATGCCAACCTCGACCAACCCCGAGGAATGGAGCAAGATCGTTTCCGCGGATCACGGCGGATCGCGTGTGACCAGTGTGGAACTTTTGAGTGGAAGGAGCTGTACGTGGCCCGTGTGCTAGGAACGGAAACGGAATACGGTATTTCTACGCCGGATTCGCCGGAGTATTCCCCAATCATTACCTCGACCCATGCGGTGGTGGCCTATGCCGCGCTGTATACGGGTGCGCGTTCCCGCTGGGATTTTGCGGAAGAGCACCCCTTGCGGGACTCGCGCGGTTTTGATCTCAAGCGCTACGATACGGTGCCCGTGGTAGACCCCAATGCGGTTGGTGTGGCCAATGTTGTCACCCCGAGCGGGGCGCGGTTCTATGTGGACCATGCCCACCCCGAGTATTCCGCTCCGGAGTGCACGAATGCGTGGGACGCAACGCTCTATGACGCCGCCGGCGATCACACGTTGCTGCAGGCCCGGGATGCTGTGGCGGAGCTGACGGCACAGGGAAACTCCGTCTTGGCGGACCGGCAGCCGTGCCCGCCGCTGCGGTTGTACAAGAATAACGTCGATGGCAAGGGCGCCAGCTACGGTTCGCATGAGAACTATCAGTATGCTCGCAGCACCGATTTTTCGGTCATGGCCCAGGCGCTGATTCCCTTCTTCGTGGCCCGGCAGGTCGTCATTGGTGCTGGGCGCATGGGGCGCGGGGAGTTTGGCGAGGAACCGGGGTTCCAGATTTCCCAGCGCGCGGATTATATTGAGCAGGAAATCTCCCTGGAAACCACCCTCAACCGTGGCATTATCAATACCCGCGACGAGCCCCATGCCATCCACGATGATTTTGGCCGCCTGCACGTCATCATCGGCGATGCGAATATGTCGCAGACCTCGACGCTGCTGAAATTGGGCATGACCTCGCTGGTGCTCGATGCCATTGAGGCCGGCACGGACTTTAGCGATCTGCGCCTTGCCGATGCCGTCGCGGAGGTCCCCCTGGTAAGCCGCGACCTCGAATTGCGCCACCGGCTCTCGCTTGCCGATGGCCGCACGCTCACCGCCCTCGAGCTGCTCGCCGAATACCGTCGCCGCCTGCAGCCGGAGACCGACGCCGATCACAAGGTGCTAGCGGCCTGGGACGAGGCAGTAGAGCTGCTTGCCGATGACCCCCTCAAGGCCGCCCACCTCCTAGATTGGGTGGCCAAGTACCGGTTGATCAAGAGCTACCTCGACCGCGGCATCGCCCCAGATGATCCCAAGCTGCGCCTGATCGACCTGCAATACGCGGAAATCGATCCCGAGAAGTCGCTGCACCATGCGCTGGTGCGCAAGGGGCAGATGCGCCAGCTCTTTACCGCTGAAGACCTACACCACGCTGCGGCCGAGCCGCCCGCCGACACCCGAGCATATTTCCGCGGGCGCATAACGCAGAAATTCGGCGAAGACATCATCGCCGCCAGTTGGCAAAGCCTCACCCTGCGCCGTGGTGCTACGGACGGGCGCTCCCGCAATGGCGTCTGGGCCACCGTGGCCATGGATGATACCCGCGGCCTTACCCGCGCGGACTGCGAAGGCATTATCGAGGGCGCCAGCAGCGTAGAGGAGTTACTTGAAGGGCTTGCTGCCATCGGCATCCAGCCCGAGTATCGTAAGTAATGATCACCTAATATGACGAAAGGATGACACCGTGTCCACTTCGAATCGCCAGGTTTCTAGCAATAATGGGGGAAATGGCCCCGAGTCAGAGGAAGAATTTACCGCAACTCAGCTCAATATCAACACTTCTGGAACCGATGATCTCCTGGATGAGATCGATGGCCTGCTAGAAAATAACGCGGAAGAATTCGTCCGCTCCTACGTCCAAAAAGGTGGACAGTAGGCGTGGAATCCACCCGTCCTGTTTTTGCCCGGCGGATCATGGGCATCGAAACCGAGTACGGCCTGTCCACCGCGACGCCGAAGAGCCAGCGGGCATTAAGTCCGGATGAGGTTGCGCGCGTGCTCTTTCGGCCGATCGTGGAAAAGTACGCCTCGTCCAATATCTTTGCCACCAATGCCAGCCGCCTGTACCTCGACGTCGGCTCGCACCCTGAGGTAGCCACCGCCGAATGCGATAGCCTCAGCCAGCTCATCGCCCATGAATGCGCCGGTGACCGCGTGATGAACCGCCTAGCCCTGCAGGCAGAAGACGCTTTGGCCGAAGAAGGAAACGAGCGCGCGGTCTACCTTTTTAAGAACAACGTCGATTCCGCCGGGCACTCCTTTGGCTGCCACGAGAATTACCTCATTAGCCGGCACATGGTCCTCAAAGACCTGGGCGTGGCGCTCTTGCCGTTCTTGATTACCCGCCAACTTATCTGCGGGGCGGGAATGGTACAGCCTGCCAAGGGCGATCACCCCGCGCAATTCCTCTTATCCCAGCGCGCCGATCAGGTATGGGAGGGCGTATCGTCCGCGACCACCCGTTCCCGGCCCATCATCAATACCCGCGATGAGCCGCATGGGGATTCCAAGCGCTTCCGCCGCATGCACATCATCGTCGGCGATTCCAATATGGCAGAGCCCACCATCGCACTAAAGGTCGGCTCCACCCTGCTCATGTTAGAGATGCTGGAGGCAGGCTTCGAGCTACCCGAGCTCGAGATCGCAGATCCAATCCACCACATTCGCTCCATTGCGCGCGATGTGACCGGCTCAACGCCGTTGCCGCTTGTTAGCGGGGGAACCATTACAGCCTTGGAGGTCCAGCAGCAGCTTTGCGCGCGGGCCCGCGATTGGCTTGCTCACCGCGAAGACGCCGGCACGCCCACGGCGGAATTGGAGCGCGTCGTTGACCTGTGGGAGCGCATCCTGCGCGCCATCGAGACCGGAGATTTTTCTGGCGTAAACCGCGAGATTGATTGGGTGATCAAGCTCGAGCTGCTCGAGCGCTACCGCTCCCGTTTGGGCGGTGACTGGGCGCATCCGAAGCTGACGCAGGTTGATATGACCTATCACGATATCCGGCCCGGGCGAGGCTTATACGATGTCCTGCTGCGCCGCGGGATGGTCGAGCGCTGGATCGATGATGAGTCCATCGAGCGTGCGGTATCTGCTGCGCCGCCGACCACGCGCGCGGCGCTGCGCGGAAAGTTCCTTGCTGCGGCCGAAGAATGCGGCGCGCACGTGACCGTGGATTGGACGCGGCTGAAGGTCAACCGCCCAGAACCGCGCACCGAGGAACTGCTCGATCCCTTCGCGTCCACAGATCCGCGCGTTGAGGCATTGCTAGACTATATGCACGATAATCACGCCTAGGGCGTGCACATTGAGCACTGGGGAGAGTAGACAACGTGGTGGCATCACGATCCACGCCGAGCCGGCAGGATGCGGCGGTAGAAAGGCTCACCAACCTATCCTTTGCGCTGCAAGGAGCGGCGAATTCGGGTGGTTCACCGGACCGCTCCGCGGCCTGGATCCGCAGCCACGTCGCAGGTTATAGCGATAAATCCGACGAGGCTTTTACCAAGGCGCTGGCTCGCGATATCGCCACCTTGCAACGCGCCGGAGTCCCCATCGTGCACACCGGTGGAGAAGACGGCGCCTCGTACCGCCTCGACCAAAGCAATTATCAGCTCCCGCCGGTGGAATTTTCACCGGAAGAAGCGATGGTGCTTGGCATCGCAGGGGGAGTGGGAACCCCTGGTGGCTTGAGCGATTTCTCCCTGTCCGGGTGGACCAAGATTGCCGCCTCGGGTGCTTCCCGGAACCTGGAGGGCGCGCCCGTTTATACCGCGGTCAATGACATCACCCGCCTCGCACCCGAGGTCATCACCTTCGTCCTGGCCGCCGTGCGTAATAAAGTCCGCATTACCTTTGCCTACCGCCCCCATCCGGCAGCAGAGACCGTGCGCCGCACCATGGATCCCTGGGGAGTGGTCAACCATCAAAGCCGCATCTATATCGTTGGCTTTGATGTGGACCGCGCCGCCCCGCGCGTCTTCCGCGCCTTAAGGCTTTCCGATATCAAAAGGTCCCACCAGCCGGCTGAGCACATCGAGCCGACGGTGGACATCGACAAGCTCGTCAAAGAGGCGCTACAGCGTGGCGAAAAGGTGGAAGCGACCCTGCATATCCCTGAAGGTCAAGCCCAAGAGCTAGAAAGCGCGGGGGAGCGCACCGCCGAAGGCACCGTAGTGCTGACCGGGGTCCAAAAAGATTGGTTGGTGCGCACCGCTGCCGGCTATGCCCCAGAAGTAAAAGTGCTCGATCCCCCTGAGGTGCGCACTGACATCATTAACCTTTTGCGCACAGCCGCCAACCACAACGGAGCTGAGTAAACCAATGGCCGATGGATCTCATAAACTGCAAGCGCTCGTCCGGTCGCTCAACCTCATCCCGTATTTTCAAAACCATCCGGATAAAACCCCGATGGAGGCGGCCGCGGATTTGGGGATGGACCCAGGAGAGCTCAAAGATGCCGTGGACCGGCTATTTTGCTCTGGGACCGGGCGCAATACCGAAGAGCTCATCGATCTCTCTTTCAGCTACCGCGATGGGGTCACCATCTACAACGACCAAGGGCTGGGACAAGCATTGCGGCTTACCCCAACCGAGGCCGGCGCACTCCTGCTTACCCTAGAATCCCTCGAGGCTATGCCCGGGCTGCTGGATGCCAGAGCGATTAAGTCGGCCGCGGAAAAATTGCGCTCCATTATGGATGAGCGCACGCTGAGCATTTATGACACATTATCGACGGTGGACCCGCAAGAATCCGATATCCAGGCAACCTTAAACCGCGGGCTCAATGAAAAACGGCGCATCCGGATGCGCTATTGGAGTGCTTCATCTAATAAGGAAACCGAGCGCCTAGTTGATCCGGCCCGGATCTTCATCGTGGATGCGGAGCCTTATCTCGCGGCGTGGGAGGAAGAAAAGCAGGGGCACAGGACCTTCCGCATCGACCGCATCAAGCATGCCGAGTTGACCGAGGAAACCGCTCATCCGCGCCTCAAGGAGCTGGATTTCGACGCTGCGGCACCCTTTAATTTAGGTACGGCGGATTCCGTGGAATTAGTCATCCGTGAAGAATTCACCTGGTTGGCAGAATACTACGACATGCAACTAGGCAAACGCCTTGAAAACGGCACTATAGCTGCGACAATGCAGGTGGGATCGGTAGATTGGGTGGTTCGTTTTGCCCTCGGGCAGGCCGATAGGTTACGCGTTATAGCCCCGCAATCTATTGTGAATCTCATTGCGGAACGCGGGAATGCCGCGTTAAAGGGCTATACTTAATTTTTAGTTACTGCACGCACATGCGTCTTACACGTGCCCCGCGACTATTCCCCGCGAAGGGAGCGCCCGCGGCGGCTACCCGGCGCAGGCAAAGAAGAACCGAAAGAGGATCTTATGACCTTAGGACCATTGGAAATCGGCCTGATTGTTCTTGTCATCATCTTGCTATTTGGCGCGAAGAAATTGCCCGATCTTGCCCGTTCCATGGGTCGTTCGATGCGCATTTTCAAATCCGAGGTCAATGAAATGCAATCGGAGGACTCCAAGCGCTCTGAGGCGCAAGCTCAATTGAGCCAGAAGCGCCAGCAGTCCGATGAGGAGTTCTGGAACCGCCCGGATATGCAGCCTGGCCACCAGCAGGGAAACTCTTCCTCTCAGAATTAACGCCCACCTGCTAAATACGCGAACACGCCCTGCTTATGTACTCTTCGGCCGTGCTGGGGTGCGGCCAGAGAACTCGAGTGGGCAGGGTAGTGTTCGTTCTTGTGCGTTGAAAGAGCCAAATTGATGTCCTCACAGTCCCACCCTGCCGGCGAACCAGGAACCCGCGTGCGCCGCAAGCGGCGAGGTTTTTCACGCAAGCCCAAGAACCCTACGGGCGAGATGACCTTGGTGCAGCACCTGCAAGAGCTGCGGCGAAGGATCATTATTTCCTTGTTGGCCTTGGTTATCGGCGCGATCATCGGTTTCATTTGGTACCAGCAGGCGCCCTTCCGGATTCCGCCGCTGGGAGAGATTCTGCGCGAGCCTTATTGCTCTTTGCCGGAAGATAAGCGGGCCAATTTCAATAACGATGGCGAATGCCGCTTGCTTGCCACCAGCCCCTTCGAGATGCTGATTTTGCGCCTGAAGGTCGGCACCTTGGCAGGCACGGTGCTTTCATCCCCGGTCTGGCTCTACCAGGTGTGGGCATTCATCGTCCCTGGGCTGCATAAGAATGAGCGCCGCTATACCTTAAGCTTCGTCGCTGTGGCCGTCTTCCTGTTCTTGGTGGGCGCCATCTTGGCCTACTTCATCTTGTCCGTGGGCCTAGAATTCCTCATCGGCATCGGCGCCGAGTATCAAACAGCAGCATTAACCGGTGAGCGATACTTCTACTTCCTCTTGGCGCTCTTGCTCATCTTCGGCATCAGCTTCGAGATTCCGCTGTTGATCGTCTCGCTCAACCTCATTGGCGTCTTGGAATATAACCACGTCAAGGACAAGCGCCGCATTATCATCGTCGCCGTGATGATCTTCGCCGCCTTCGTGACTCCGGGCCAAGATCCCTTCACGATGGTGGTCTTGTCCGCCTGCCTCTTGTTGCTCATTGAGATTGCATTCCAGTTCTGCCGCGTTCACGATAAACGCCAGAACCGGGAGCGCCCTGCGTGGATGGATCTCGATGATGAATCCGCGTCCGCGCTTGATGAGGGTCCCACGGGCGTGGGCGGGCCCGCGCCTGTCGATGCCCCCTCGGGAGTGTATGCCTCGCCAAAGCCCGCGGCACCCAGCGCGTCATCGCAGACTGTCCGCGCGGAAAAGGGGGCATCGGATAGCACTTCGCAGCAGGCTGGGGATCGCAAGGGGCCGCACCGGCCTACCAATGAAGGCGGCTTTTTCGACGATGTGCTTTAAGCACGGGTAGCCTTGTGAGATATGACTGAAACTCACCTGGATACCTTTGCCGCCGGCCTCCCATACCCCTTGGATGAGTTCCAGGTGCAGGGGTGTGAGGCGGTGGAAAATGGTCAAGGGGTGCTCGTTTGCGCCCCAACTGGCGCAGGTAAAACCGTCGTTGGCGAGTTCGCCGTGTCTTTGGCCTTAAGCCGCGGCACGAAGTGCTTTTATACCACCCCGATTAAGGCGCTGAGCAACCAGAAATACCACGACCTCGTTGTTGAGCACGGCGAGGATGCCGTCGGTCTGCTTACTGGCGATGTCTCCATTAACTCCGATGCCGAAATCGTGGTGATGACCACTGAGGTGCTGCGGAATATGATCTACGCGGATTCGCCCGCGCTGGATAGGCTTACCCACGTGGTCATGGATGAAATCCACTTCCTTGCAGATGCCTCCCGCGGCGCGGTCTGGGAAGAAGTCATCTTGAACTTGGCGGATCACGTTTCCATCATTGGGCTATCTGCCACCGTGTCCAATTCCGAGGAATTCGGTGAATGGCTCGCTACGGTCCGGGGTGATACCTCGGTCATCGTGACCGAACACCGGCCCGTCCCGCTCGATCAATGGATGATGTTGGGCCGCAAGATTTATCCGCTCTTTGAGCCGGAATCCGGCGGCCAGGTCAATTCTGAGTTAGAGCGCCGCATTCAGCGCTTGGAGGCAGGCGATAGCGATGATGGACGCGCGGACTATAAATCCGGCAAGGGTTTTCGCGCGAGGGCGCGCCACAAGGGCGGTGGGCACAGCGAATTTCACGGGAAGGCAGGCGGGCGTTCCGGGGCCTCCCGCCCGCAGGATCGCTACCGTCCCTTAGGGCGCCCAGAGGTGCTCAAGGTGCTGCAATCGCAAGATATGCTGCCCGCGATTACCTTCATCTTTTCCCGCGCCGGTTGCGATGGCGCGCTCTATCAGTGCCTGCGCAGCAGGATGGTGCTGACGACGCAAGAAGAAGCAGAAGAGATCAAGGCCATCGTCGATGCCGGCGTTGAGGGCATTCCGGAAGAAGACTTGCAGGTCCTGGATTTCCGGCGGTGGCGCGAAGCGCTCTCCCGTGGTTTTGCCGCCCACCACGCAGGGATGCTCCCGGCGTTTCGCCACATCGTAGAAGATCTCTTTGTTCGCGGCTTGGTGCGCGCCGTATTCGCTACCGAGACCCTTGCCTTGGGCATTAATATGCCCGCCCGCACGGTGGTGCTTGAAAAGCTCATCAAGTTCAATGGCGAAGCACACGTGGACCTCACGCCAGGCCAATACACGCAGCTGACTGGGCGCGCTGGCCGGCGTGGAATCGATACCCTGGGCAACGCGGTCGTGCAGTGGGCACCTGCCATGGATCCGCGTTTTGTCGCCGGTTTGGCATCGACCCGGACGTATCCGCTTATTTCCACGTTTGCGCCAGGCTATAACATGGCCATTAACCTGCTGGGTATGCTTGGTTTTGAGGACTCGCTGCGGCTGCTGGAAAAGTCCTTTGCACAGTTTCAAGCCGATGGCTCCGTGGTGGAAGAAACCCGAGAACTTGAACGAGCGGAGCATCGGGTGCGCGAATTGCGGGAGCAGCTTGACGATGCCGTCGATGCACTCGCACCACCAGCCAAGGACGGCGAGGATCCCGCCGAGGTGCTCATGGATTATATCCGGTTGCGCCGCGAACTGACGGCGGAAGAAAAACAATCCAAGGTTAATAAGGAACACCAACGCACCCAGGAAGTAGTCGCGGTGCTAGCCCGCCTGCAATTGGGCGATGTCATCGCGCTTGCCGGAAAGAAAAGGCCCACCCTTGCAGCGGTGGTCACCCCGGCCAACCAGACTGAGGATCCACGCCCGTGGGTCACCACGGAATCCGGCTGGTCAGGCCGCATCGATGCCACTGGGATTAATAATCCACCGATTCAGCTGGGCCGCATTAAGATCCCGAAGCCGGTGCGCAAAAACCCGCGGCGCAATACCAAGTACATCCAGGATGTCTTCCGCCGCGAGAAGTTTGACCGCCCGAAGCGGATGAAGTCGAAACCACGCCTGCGACCAAATAAGCGGGTGGGCGAGTTGCGCGATGCCATTCGCGAGCACCCTGCGCACGACTGGCCCGCCACCGATAGGGAGCAACTGGCCGGCGTGGCACAGAAGTTGGCGCGGCGCGAGCGCGACCTCGAAAAGCTGCAGGCCAAGGTGAATAAGGCGACCGATACGCTGGGCCGCACCTTTGAACGCATCGTGGATCTGCTCGCGGAGATGGACTATGTCGAGTTCTCTGGTGCGGGCAGCGATCGCACGCCGGTCATCACTGAGGAAGGTGAGCGCCTAGCCAAGATTCATAGCGAATCCGATCTGCTTGTTGCCCAATGCCTGAAGCGCGGCATTTGGGATGAGCTGGATCCAGCGGAATTGGCCGGCGTTGCTTCCCTGTGCTGCTTTGAAAACAGGAAGGCCACTGGGGGCCAGCCGGAGGCGGCAACGGACCGCATGGCCGATGCCATGAATGCGACCTGGCGTATCTATACCGAGCTCAGCGCAGATGAACGCCGCCACCGGCTGCCGCCAACGCGCGAACCCGAAGCCGGCTTTGCACTAGCCATTCACCAGTGGGCGGCGGGTGCGTCCTTGGGCTATTGCATGGCGGCGGCCAATGAGGCGGGCGCGGAGCTTACCCCCGGTGATTTCGTGCGGTGGTGCCGCCAAGTTGTGGACCTACTGCAGCAAATCGCCAAGACTGGCTACGATGGCCAGATTCAGCGCAACGCGCGCCGCGCAATCGACGCTATTCAGCGCGGGGTCGTCGCGATCGGGGCCTAAGCTAGCGCGTCCTACTGGCTAGTAGACTGTGGGGCATGACTACTCAGGCTTTTTCTCCCGAAGTGTATTCGCGCCGGCTCGCGGCCGCGCAAGAAGCGGCCGCCCAGCAGGGCATTGACCTTTTGCTGATTGGCACCGGCCCCGATTTCGCCTACCTGACGGGTTCGTGGGTATCGTCCCATGAGCGCCTGACGGTGCTGGCCGTTCCCCAAAGCGGCACGCCGTGGATCGTCTCGCCGAATACGGATATCACGGATATTAAATCGGCGCCCGTCGGCAAGCTGGATGTGGAGCTGCGCGGGTGGAATGACGGCGATAATCCCTACGAGCTCGCCCTCAAGGGCGCTGCGTCGATCAAGAAGGTCGCGCTGGGCCAATCCCTAACGGCGGATCATATTTTGCAGTTCCAGGGGCTCGTGCCTGAGGCGGACTACGTCCTTGCCACCTACGCGCTCGCGGAGCTGTTTACCCGCAAGGACGAAGCGGAAATCGCGGAGCTGCGCAAAGCCGGCCAAGCCATCGACGCCGTGCACGCCAAGGTCCCCGAGCTCCTGCATCCCGGCCGCACCGAGGCCGAGGTGGCCCGTGAATTGGAAAAGCTCATCCTCGAAGAGCATTCCATCATTGACTTCGTCATCGTAGGTTCCGGCCCGAATGGCGCCAATCCGCACCACAGCTTCTCCGACCGGAAGCTGGCTGCGGGCGAGCCCGTTGTCGTGGATCTCGGCGGTACCTTGCCCTCCGGCTACCACTCCGATTGCACCCGCACCTACGTCGTAGGCGGCGATCTCAGCCAGGCGCCGCAGGACTTCCAGGACGCCTATGCCGTGCTTTACGATGCCCAGGCGGCCGCCCGCGCCGCCGCCAAGCCCGGCAGCACGGCCGAAGAAATCGACGGGGTTGCTAGGAAGGCCATTGCCGATGCCGGCTGGGGCGATAAATTCGTCCACCGCACCGGCCACGGTATTGGTCTCTCGACCCACGAGGAGCCCTTTATCATGGAGGGCAATGACCTAGCGCTGGAAGAGGGCATGGCCTTTTCCATCGAGCCGGGCATTTACCTGGAGGGAAAGTGGGGCATGCGCCTCGAGGACATCGTGGTACTTACCAAGGATGGCTACGAGTCCCTCAACGTCGTCGAACGCGAAGTGCGCTAAGTGGCTGGCGTACTGATCCTGGGCGGGCGCAGCGATATCGGCGGCGAAATCGCCCAGCGCGTGGCCCGCGGCAACGACATCGTCCTCGCCGCGCGCGGGACGCATGGGCTTGAGGAGATTACCTCCCAGCTAGAAGCCGCTGGTGCGCGCAGCGTCCACCAACTGTCCTTTGATGCAGAGGACTTTTCCCAGCACCGCCAGATCTTTGCCGAGGCCAAGGAACGCGTCGGCGCGATTGAACTTACCGTGGTCGCCTTTGGCATCCTGGGGGATCAAGATAGGGCGGACACCGATCCTGTCCACGCGGCACAGATCGCCACCATCGACTACACCGCCCAAGTCTCCGTGCTCACGGTGGCGGCGCAGTCGATGCCGCGCGGCCATATCGTGGCCTTTTCCTCCATCGCTGGGTGGCGGGCCCGCCGCGCCAATTATGTCTACGGTTCCACCAAGGCTGGCCTGGATGCTTTTTGCCAGGGCCTTGCGGACAGGTTGCACGGCAGCGGGCTCGGGCTGATTACCGCGCGCCCCGGGTTCGTCATCGGGTCCATGACCCAAGGAATGAAACCGGCCCCACTATCGGTGCAGCCAGGCGATGTCGCCGATGCCGTCGTTGCCTGCATAGATAACGACGACCGCCGCGGTCAGGCGCGCAGCCACACCCTGTGGATCCCAAGGGCGCTGCAAGCCTTGGCATGGGTTATGCGGTTGGTGCCCCGACCGATCTGGCGGCACATGCCGCGTTAGTCGGCCTCGCCTTCCCGCAACAGGGGCGAGTTGATGTCGAAGATGAAACCGCGCGGGGCGAGCACGCGGAGGACGACCTCGGCATCGCCCTCCGCGATGTCGTGAAAGACTAAGCCACCCCACGGGGTGACGGTGATGGCCACCTCGAGCTGGCCGATAAGCTGCGCGAACTGTGCCGGGATGGCGCCTTGGTGGACGCCCGCGCCAAGGTCGACCACGCCATCTGCCTGGTGCTCGTCCAGCCAGCCAATCGGCCCTGGTTCCGCGTTAAGCTCCGAGCCACTTGCCCCAGTGCCCTTCGTCTCGGTGCTTTGCGCACCGAGGCGTTGGAGGTGGGCTGCGGCATCGGCAAGCGAGAGGCCTGCGGTAGGGCTGTTGGTGGCGGGGGACTGGATGATATCCAAGGTGGCATCGTCAAGCAGCCGCATACTAACCTGCACGGAAGAAACCGGCAGATCGTCGGCGGGAGCGGTAATAGCGAGCGACTCCAAGCCGGGCTGTTCGGTATTCAGGTGCGTGGCCAGCTCGCGCGCGGCCTGCTTCGCCGCGGCAGAAAGGGGAGAGGCCAGCATAGGAATGTGGAAGCTCTGCAACTCCAATTTATCCAGCTCAGCCGCAAGCTGGGCCTTGTCTGTAACTCCCCGCAACTCGATGGCGGAGTTGGGGCGGATATAGACGCTGCCATCGGCCCAATGCGCCGCGCAATAACCCAAATGGATCCAATCATTGGGGCTGGTAAAACCGCCCACAACGTGCAGGCGCAGGCAGGTGCCGGACTCGGGGTGCTGGAAAAATTCGGGGTAATGCATAGCTTGCCAGTCTAGCCTGAGTGTTGCCAGCATATCGTCAGCATTGCTCGTTAAACTGGAAGCTATGCCGATTTTATATCTCGTCCTCTATATGCTGGCGGAAACCTTAGCGTTCTGGGCCGTCGCCGAGTGGATTGGCGTCTTTTGGGCGCTCATTGCCCTGTTCATCACGATGTTCTTTGGCATGTCCATCGCCGGCATCGAGGTGCGCCGGCTGATGGGTAAACAGGTAGAGCAGGCCGGTGACGGGACCTACTACGTGCGCGATGACAACGTAGGAAAAACCGCCGGCAACGTGGGATTGACCTTGGCCGGTGGCATGTTGCTGTCCCTGCCCGGGTTCTTGACCAGTTTTCTGGGGATTCTGCTCATCTTCGCCCCAACGCGGTCGCTGTTTCGAAAGTTTATGGCCGTATCCATCTACCGCAAGGTGGAGAAGATGGGTGTGCGCATTTACGAGGCATCGCCCATGGCGCAACAGCACGATAGCTATGGCAACTTTGGTTCCTTTGGGCAGGCCTCGGGGCAATCCTTTGGCCAGTCCTCTGGTCAGAGCGATTCCCACGAGGTAATCGATGAGGAAGAGCTGCGCAACTGGTCCGAGAACTTGGACCCTGATGACTTCGGTCCCCGCGGCGGCGATGATAATTCGCAGGGTGGAAAATAAGTGGCGGTATTTTTCGCCCGCCTGGTCATAGCGGGCATTTCTGGTGCGCTGACCTTTACCGCCGTTGAGCCGCGCGGCTGGTGGTGGGGCGCGATTATTGGCATCGCCCTGCTGTATGTGAGCCTGATGCCGTGGCGTGAGCGACAGGTGCGCGGATCCGTAGGCGCGCTTTTGGCGGTGACGCACGGGTTGGTCTTGTACCTGCTGAGCCTGCCCTGGATTGGCGAGTTGGTAGGGACCGTGCCCTATGCAGCACTTTCTATCTGGCTTTCGGTCTATGCCATCTTTTTAGGCATCTTCGGGGCCGCTGTGGCTCGGTGGCGATACGGATTTTTGGTCTTTCCCTTCGTATACCTCGCCGTTGAGGTCCTGCGTTCCTCGGTTCCCTTTGGCGGTTTTCCTTGGGTCAAGCTGGCGTGGGGGCAAATTGAAGGCCCCCTAGCCAACCTCGCCCCGTGGGGTGGGACCTCGCTGATCACGGCGGCAACGGCATTGTGCGCCTGCGGCCTGGCCGGCTTGTTGCTGCGCGGCGGGCGGGTGAAAGTGGCCGCTGGCGCCGCGCTCATCCTCCCGCTCATTGCGGGACTCGCGGCTGGGCGCGGCATCGATCCCGCAGATACCAAGGTTGGCGAGACCAAGGTGGCCGCCATTCAAGGCAACGTGCCGCGCAGCGGTTTAGATTTCGCCGGGCAACGGCGGGCGGTGCTGAATAACCACGTCCAGGAAACGGAGAAGCTAGCCCGCCGCGAAGACGATATAGATCTGGTGATCTGGCCGGAAAATTCTTCCGATATCGATCCTTTCCGCGACGGCGAGGCGGCCCAAGCCATTAGCGGGGCCGTCGATGCCATTGACGCTCCAGTGCTAGTCGGTACCGCCACCCGCGATGAGGTGGGCGCGCGCAATACCATGCAAGTCTTTACCCCTGGCCATGGTGTGGGCGATCACCACCATAAGAAGTATCTGCAGCCGTTTGGTGAGACAATGCCCATGCGGGATTTCTTTGCGCATTTCTCGGACTACGTCGACCTCGCCGGGGATTTCAAGGCAGGGGACGGGCCCGGTGTGGTCTCCATGAATTCCGTCGCGGTAGGTGTGGCGACCTGCTACGAGGTCTCCTTCGATAACGCCTTCCACGAGTCAGTCAAAAACGGTGCGAAGATTCTGACGACGCCAACCAATAACGCAACGTTCGGCTTTTCCGATATGACGTACCAGCAGCTGGCCATGAGCAGGCTGCGCGCTCTTGAAACCGACCGCGCCGTCGTGGTTGCAGCCACCTCCGGGGTCTCCGCACTCGTGCACCCAGACGGCAGCGTAAGCCAATCCACGGAGCTCTTTGAGCCCGCGGCACTGGTAGAAAGCCTGCCGCTGAAAACCGGCGAAACATTTTCGGTGCGCTACGGTTCGCTCATGCAGTGGCTGATGGTTATTATTGGTACCGTCTGCGCACTCATTGCCGTGCGTACCAACCGATTGGGTCGTACACCTCGCGGTGTCGGCGCTAAAGAAAAGTAGGAGCATTAATTACTGTGAGCACTCTTGATTCTGCGACGCTGGTTATCATCCCAACGTATAACGAGATTGAAAACCTTCCCTTGATTACCGGCCGCGTCCGCGAGGCGCTGCCAGAGGTTCACATCCTCGTTGTGGATGATAATTCCCCCGACGGCACCGGCGAGAAGGCCGACGCTTTCGCAGCAGAAGATGACCACATTCACGTGCTGCACCGCGAGGGCAAGGGCGGCCTTTTGGGCGCTTATATCGCCGGCTTCGAGTGGGGCTTGGAGCGCGATTACCAGGTCCTTTGTGAGATGGATGCTGATGGCTCCCACGCCCCAGAGCAGCTGCACTTGCTGCTGGAGGAGATTGACAAGGGCGCGGACCTCGTCATCGGTTCCCGCTACGTGCCAGGCGGCGAGACCGTCAACTGGCCGGCATCCCGCGAGTACCTGTCCCGCTTGGGCAACCTCTATATCTCTTTCGCACTCGGCACCGACCTGTCCGATATGACCGCAGGCTACCGCGCCTTCCGCCGCGAGCTGTTGGAAGACATCGACTTTGACGAGCTCTCCAAGGCCGGCTACATCTTCCAGGTGGACTTGGCCTTCCGCGCGGTCAAGGCTGGATACGATATCCGCGAGGTGCCCATCACCTTCACCGAGCGCGAGTACGGCGAATCCAAGCTGGATGGCTCCTTTGTCAAGGACTCCCTCTTCGAGGTAACCAAGTGGGGCGTGGCCCACCGCGCGGAACAGGTGAAGGACTTCGCCGGCGAGGTGTCCAAGCTGGCGGACCACGAGGTCAAATACGGCTCCGTTCACAATGCCGGCCAAAAGGCCCGCAATGGTGTGGGCTGGGCCACCAATTTGGCCAATGAGCTGGGATACTTGGTCAAGCACCAGGTGGGCCAGCTGACTAAGAAGAAGTAATCTAAGCAGCATAAAGCCCGTACCCCAACGCCACTGTGGCGGTCAGGGTACGGGCTTTAATTAATTCCGCTTGAGCCTTTAAGACTTCTTCTGCTGCTCCTGCTCCTTGAGGAGGCGAGCAGCGGTCCGACGGCGGGAACGCAGGTGGTTAATGCGCTCTTCCAAAAGCTCATCGAGCTCCTCGATGGAGCGACGCTCCCGCAGCATATCCCAGTGTGTGCGCGGTGGCTTGATGGGCTTAGCTTCCACGCCTTCACCCTCTACGAGGTGGCCCAGTTTGCCATTCTTGCACATCCATTCTTCAGGGATTTCTGCCTCATGTGCAAAGGGCACCTCATAAATCTCACCATCATCCGTGCGGTATTTCACTATCTGGCGCGGTGCGAGGTCGTGGTCGCGGTCAGTTTCGTAGCTGACTGCACCCATACGGCTGCCACGGAGTACGCGATCTGCCATGCAACATCATCCTTTTCAAAGAGATCCCTGATTGACGGCGATAGTTTCGCCTAAGAGCTATTTATTATAACGAACACCCACGCAGTATTGTTCCCAGCCCGCCGTTTAATGGACTAAAGTGTATCGAGTGATCCGTACAGCTAGTCGTGAAAGCAATGTCGGTTCCTGCCAATGGTGTGGAAAGGATATTGACCAAGGCGGTAGGGGACGACCACGTAAGTTTTGCAGCGCCTCGTGCAAACAGCGTGCTTATGAACAAAGAAACAATGTCAGTGGCACGGATATTCCAGCCGATGCAGTAATCTTAAGCCCAGATAAAGTGCAAGGTTTGCGCGACGGCCTTTTTGAATTGCGGTGTTCCGCAGAAGACATTCATACCGCCGCAGAAGAAGGCGCGAGCGCGGAAGAGCTTTCCAGTTTGTGTGAGGAGCTTATTTCGCTGGCTCGGCGTTTAGAAGGACTTCGATAGTAGATGAAAAAGCTTTTTTATAACCGGAAACTTGTTGTTTCCATTTTCGTGGTTTTAATCCTCGTGCTTACCGCCGTAGCGATCGGCCCGATTGTGTACTCGCTTTTCAAAAGCGGCGGCGTCAAGACGGAGCCCGTGACTGCCGATGGCGCCAAGGCAGCCTCAACGCCGCTCGACGGTTCCTGGTCCGTGGCCAAGGGGCGCGCCGATAACCACACCTCGGTGGGCTTTACCTTCGACGAGGTGCTGCCCGCGGAAAGGACGTCCACCTCCGGATCGACCACGGGGGTCACCGGCCAGGCGAAGATTTCCGATTCCACGCTCGAATCCGCCACCATCACGGTGAATATGGATGCCCTCACCACGGACAAGAAGGTCCGCGACCAAAACATGAAGACCAAGCTCTTTAAGACTTCAGACTTCCCAGAGTCTTCCTTCACGCTTACCAAGCCCGCCTCGCTTGCCGATGTCCCCGAAGACGGCACCATCGGCTCCGTTAAGCTCACCGGTGACCTTACGATCAAGGACAAGACGCAGGAGATCACCCATGAGTTCGATGTCCTGCGTGACGGTGACGATATCGTCATTGGCGGCGATATTCCGATCAACCGCCTGGACTACAACGTGGAGACTCCAGACATGCTGGCAGCCAAGGTCGCCGAGGACGGCGAGATCAACCTGCGCATCTCCTTAAACAAGGACTAAGAATTAGGACTACATCGTGAATTCTCGACGCTTAATTTCCGCCCTGTGGTTCCGCCTCATAGTCGTCATAGCTTTCTCGATTTTCGTCGCAGTCCAGCAAATGTGGCTGGTCACTGCGGTTGCAGCATTGCTGGCGGTATTAACCATCTGGCAGCTATGGAATGCCTATAAAAACCAATAGAGGACCAAGGCGTCACCCCTTTGATTAACGTCACCGTGACTAAATTTCGGGGTATAAGTGGTCCTAACGCAGCGGCAGGAAGTCCCGCGATCGTCGCCCGCACACACAATCGGGCGTTTGGGCCGTCGGGGTTTTCGCTACACACCCCAGGCAAGCCTTCGCGGATTCGCAACGTCGGCTCGCTTCAGGCATTCAAAGGCTGCTCGGCAAAGCCTGGGCCAACTTATCCGCAGAACCTGCAAGCCTTAGCGCGCCGCATCCAAAACAAAGAGGGCGGTCAAAGCTCCGGACAGAACCGCGAACACGGCAGTCAGGATCGTACGCAATCCAAGCACGCTCAAGCCGCTCTCAGCTTAACTTGCAGATCTCCACAATTGTCCGATAATGTACATTATGTCATTTTAGATCCGTGGAAGTCCCTCCCATCGTGCAGAGGCCCGTCAAATAAGAATGTTCAAGCCACTCACAGCGCAAAATGTTCCAAATTGACAAATAGTGCCCTCCAAATGCCCTAAATTGGCCCACTATTTGTCAAAACGCATCTAAGCATCCACATAGAACCTGAACCCACAGCACACAACACCAAACGTGCACCGCCGAAAGCCAACACATATGCTGGAGCTCATGACTATTCAACGCGTTGTTAAAAAGCCTTCCCGCGCCGCCCTGTTCCTAGTCTTGGACATTGCGGAAGGCGGCGAGCAAGCCACCCGGGACATGCTCTCCGCTTTTAGCGATACCTTCAAGTCCGTCAATTTCCGCCACAATGAGGGCGAGCTTTATACGGTCGTCGGCATCGGCGCGTCTATGTGGCCGCGCCTTACCAGCGCTCCCCGCCCGGACAAGCTCAAGGAGTTCGAGCCGCTCGAGGGCACGTACAAGGCGCCTTCCACACCCGGCGATATTCTGCTGCATTTCCGCGCGAATACCTATGACCTCTGCCACGAGATGGCGCGCCAGGTCCTGCGCCAGCTAGGCAATGCCGCCACCGTGGTCGATGAGACCCAGGGCTTCAAGTACCTGGACCAGCGAGATCTCCTGGGCTTTGTGGATGGCACCGCCAATCCCCTCCCCGAGGAAGCTTTAGAGACGGTGCTGCTTGCCGATGACGCCGATTATCCCCACGGCTCCTACGTCACCGTGCAAAAGTACACCCATGACCTCGATAAATGGAGCGGTATCAGCACCGAAGAGCAAGAACGCGTTATCGGGCGCACCAAGGCCGATGACGTGGAGCTCGATGAGGATGTGCAGCCCTCCAATTCCCACGTGTCTCTCAATGACCTCGAGGAAGATATCTACCGCGAGAACATGGTCTTCGGTTCCTTTGCCGCAGGTGAGATGGGCACGTACTTCATTGGATATGCCAAAGACCCAGAAGATATCAACGAGCGTTTGCGCAATATGTTCATCGGCGATCCTGAGGGAAATTACGACCGGATCCTGGACTTCTCCACGGCCCTGACCGGTACGAACTTTTTCGTCCCGAGCGTCGACCTGCTAGACGAATTCGACGAGCTCCCGCAATAAAAATCCTAACGGCGCCCGCCGCGATTGCGGTGGGTTAGGCCAAATTGGACGGAATCGATCATCCCGAGCGTCATGAGCGCCTCGCGAAGCGCAAATTGGAAGGTCCATAACCTGCGGAAAACCGGATCAAAGCCGGCAGCGGCGGCCTCGCGAAGGTGCCCATCAAAAAAGGATCGCTGCTGGCGCAGGGACTCAATATAGTGGCTACCCACGTGCGTTTCGGACACGATGCGCAGGTGAGAGTTCTTATCAACGAGCCGGTGGACATCCATGGTCAGCGGGTAGTCGAGGCCTGGCCAAATATAGGCCCGCATGGCCTGCAACGATGCTCGGGCAGCATCTGACATGGATTCGGTGGCCACGGTGGATTGAAAAGCCGCCCGCCCGTTTGCGGTAAGGAAGCGATCGAGGACTCGGATATAGGCCTTGCGCTCGCGCGGGCTCAATTGCTCGAATTTTTCCACGCTGATAATCGCGTCGTAGTGCCCGCGCCACTGCTTGGGGCTCGGAACGGAATCCGGAATCCGCTCTACGTGGATAGAATCTTCCGTTCCGGCAAAGACAAGCGCCTCGCGCATCTGGGTGATTTGTTCGACATCGCTGGTCAGGACGTCGACTGTGGCGCGGCGTTTGGTAGCGCGTATCGCGGCCTGCATCCCGGCAGCGGGATAGACCAGAAGGTGGGTACCGGCGCCGGTGCGGGTGGCATCGAGGAGCCAATCTGCCGCCCTGCGCTGCGCCTCACCCAAGTCATCCCGGTCCACGTTGGTGGGCTCGCTGACGGTGGTGACATCGACAAAGTGGCTCTTCGGCTCCCTGCCGCCGGCCTTTGGGCTAAAGCTTTCGACCGTTTCCCGGATCGTCGTCGGCACGCCGCTGGAGAAAATCCCGCCGACGTGGCTGAGGCCATCGCCGGCATAGAGGCGCACCAGGTCGAGCGGCAGCTCCCCTGGCTCAGAATCGCGGACGCTTACCCCTTGCGGCTTGGGGAGGTATCCCACCTGCAGGAGCTTGCCCAAAACCTTTACCAATTGGGCGGAGGATTCGACGGTCCACTCGCCTGCCATGTAGCTTTCGGCAAAGCCCAACCATCCGGTAGCGGCGATCCGCTCGAAGAGCGCATCGTGGCCCACCTTTAAATCGGGGCCGCCCGCTGCATCGAGTTCCAGTTCCAAGCCGGCATTATCGCAGGCCTTGGCAAATTCCGCCTCGGCCCGGCGGGATTTTAGCGTCGCCCAGCGCTGCGATGGCACGGTCGCGATATTGGGCCATGCCTCCGCGTCGATGGAGCGTAAATGCTCGGGGGTGGAAAAACTCATGGTTTGAGGAGCGCTCCTGGGTGCAAGGGGTCACGGTGTGGGCTTATTTTAGCCAGTTTCTGAGCGGTTTCGGTCAAGACGCTCCGCAGGAAAGTAAACCCGAAACGCATGTAAATGGGTATCAAGTATGCACGTTATGTGACGAGCGTTTACACTATACGGGTACTTAAATTAAGCTTTCTCGAGGAAGGTCGCATTAATTCCATGACTGATACCCCTTATCGTCCAAACGGAAGCCGTCACCACGTTGTCGTGGTTGGCGGTGGATTCGGCGGTCTTAACACTGTGAAGAAGTTGAAGAACGCCGATGTTGAGATCACCCTCATCGATAAGAAGAACCACCACCTGTTCCAGCCGATGCTCTACCAGGTGGCAACCGGCATGATTTCCGCAGGTGAGGTTGCTCCCTCGACCCGCCAGCTGCTGCGCAACCAGGATAATGTGGACTTTGTCAACGGCAACGTGACCGACATTAACCTTGAAGACCAGACGGTTACGGCCGAGCTCGATGATTTTTCGCGCACCTACTCCTATGACTCCCTCGTCGTCGCCGCTGGTTCCAGCCAGTCGTACTTTGGCAATGACCACTTTGCGGAGTTTGCCCCAGGCATGAAGACCCTGGATGATGCCTTGGAGCTGCGTTCCCGCATCATTTCGGCCTTCGAAAAGGCTGAGCTTACCGATGACCCCGCAGAGCGCGAGCGCCTCCTCACCTTCATCATCGTTGGCGCCGGCCCGACCGGTGTGGAGCTCACCGGCCAGATCGCGGAGTTGGCTAACCGCACGCTAAGCGATGTCTACTCCACCTACGGCACCTCCGCCGCCAAGATTTACCTGCTTGACGGCGCGCCACAGGTGCTCCCGCCGTTTGGCAAGCGCCTGGGCCGCCGCGCCCAGCGCACCCTGGAGAAGGAAGGCGTCAACGTTCGCCTGAACGCCATGGTCACCGATGTCAACGAAGACTCCGTGACCTACAAGAACATGAAGACCGATGAAGAGGTCACCCTCGAGGGCGCGACCAAGATCTGGTCCGCCGGTGTTGCCGCTTCCCCGCTGGGCAAGATGGTCGCTGACCAGGCCGGCGTCGAGGCTGACCGCGCCGGCCGCGTCTCCGTCAACGATGACATGACGGTTGGTGACTTCAACAACGTCTACATCATCGGTGACATGATGTCTCTGAACCGCCTGCCGGGCTTGGCACAGGTGGCCATCCAGGGCGGCGAGCACGTCGCCAAGCTCATCGAGACCAAGGTGGACGAGGAATCCACGGCCGATGAAAAGGAACCTTTCGAGTACTTCGACAAGGGCTCCATGGCCATCGTGACCCGCTTCAATGCCGTCGTGAAGCTGGGCAAGACTGAATTCTCCGGCTTCCCAGGCTGGTTGGCGTGGTTGGCCCTGCACCTGACCTACGTCATTGGCCTGCGCAGCCGCTTGGCCGTATTGGTCAACTGGGCAGCTAATATCCTCTCCCGCAACCGCGGCAACCTGGAGATTACTACCCAGCAGCGCATCGCCCGCAACCTCATCGACGAGGCAGAAGAAAAGAACTAAACTTTCTTCGGCACCGGCCGCCGTCCCACTACCCCACCTTCGGGGCTGTAGGCGGCGGCTTTTGTGGTTTTCGTTCCTATTTTCCCATTTTTGTTAGGCTTGGACATTACAACATGGGGTGCCACGCACCGTGGCTGAGATACACCCATCGAACCTGCACTTAGTTAGAGCTAGCGAAGGGATTGTTGTGGACTTATCATTTCTGCGTGCCCACGATGCGGTGCGCGATACCGCTCCACTTATTCAGTGCTTGACCAATAAGGTCGTCAGCAATATTTCTGCCAATGCGCTTTTGGCCATCGGCGCCAGCCCAGCAATGGTAGATACTCCGGAAGAGTCGCAAGATTTTGCGAAGATCGCCAGCGGTCTGCTCATCAATTGCGGAACGCCGAATTCCGAGCAATACGCCGGCATGCGTGAGGCAATCGCCGGTGCGACCGCGGCCGGAAACCCGTGGGTCCTTGACCCCGTTGGTGCGGGTGGGCTGGAAAAGCGCACCGAATTTATGCATGAAGTCTTGCCGCAGCGCCCGACGGCGATTCGCGGCAACGCCTCCGAAATCATCGCCTTGGCAGGAACCGGAGCCGGCGGGCGCGGCGTGGAATCTACCGATGGCGTGGAGGCGGCGCTGGAACCGGCGCTCAAACTTTCCCGCGAAACCGGGGCCGTTATTGGCGTATCCGGCCCCACGGATCTCATCGTGCAGGCAGGCGAAAGGCCGCGTGCGGTAAGCCTCGAATCTGGGCACCCGATGCTGCAAAACGTCATCGGCACTGGGTGTTCGCTAGGCGCCATCTGCGCGGCTTACCTGGCAGCATGGGAGGATCCATTCGCGGCTATCATCGCCGCGCATGCGCATGTAGGAGCCGCGGGCAGCGTTGCCGCTGAGACATCCACGGCACCTGGCTCCTTTGCGGTTGCCTGGCTCGATGCGCTGCATGAGCTCACCACTGACGCCATCGAAGAGCGCATCTCTGCCTCCGAGGTCGCGGACGTTGCGGGGCTAGCATGAGCATCGATTGGACGCTGTATCTCATCACCGATCCTAAGCTCGCCGGCGGGCGGGACAAGGTCATACCCATCGTGCAAGAGGCGGTGCGTGGTGGGGCTACCGTCGTGCAATTGCGCGATAAGGAGGCCAGCGACGAGGAAGTCGAGGCTACCGCCCGCGAGCTCATGAAGGTCTTGGGCGACGTACCGCTCTTTATCAATGACCGCGTCGAGGTAGCGGCCAAGGTGGGCTGCCACCTGCACATTGGCCAAGACGATATGGACTTCTCCCAGGCCCGCGCGCTGCTCGGCCCTGATAAGTTCATCGGGCTTTCGGTGGGCACGCGGGAAGAGCTGGACGCCATTGACCCGCAGGAGGCCCCCGATGTCATTGGCATCGGCCCAGTTCACTCGACGGCGACCAAGAAGAATGCACCCGCGGGAATCGGCGCCGAGGCCGCTAGGCACCTTGCCACCGCGGCGCGCGAACGCGGCATCGAGTCCGTCGCCATCGGCGGCATCAAGGCACACAATGCCCACGAACTTTCCGGAAGCGACTTCGCAGGGATCTGCGTGGTCAGCGACATCATGGCTGCCGATGACCCGGCAGCGGCAGCACACAACCTAAAGGAGGCCTACCGTGGCTAAAGGTACCTACCCCCGAATTCTCTCGATTGCTGGAACCGATCCCACAGGCGGAGCCGGCATCCAAGCCGATCTGAAGTCCATCGCCGCCGCGGGCGGGTATGGAATGAGCGTGGTCACCGCGCTGGTGGCCCAAAATACCCAGGGCGTGCGCAGCGTCCACGTCCCGCCGCTGGATTTCCTCCAAGAGCAGCTGGATTCGGTCCGCGAGGACGTAGACATCGACGCCATTAAGATCGGCATGCTTGCCGATGCCAACATCACCGACCTCGTATCCACCTTCCTCGACCGCATCGACCCGTCCGTCCCCGTGGTCTTGGACCCAGTCATGGTGGCCACCAGTGGCGACCGCCTCTTGGCCCCCGAGGCAGAAAAGGCGGTGCGCGAGCTGTGCTCCCGCGCTGATGTCATCACACCCAACCTCAAGGAGCTGGCCGTACTGACACAGACGGAGGAAGCCACGGATTTGGACCGTGCCATCGAGGTGGCTACGGCGTGGGCCGCTGAGGCGGATACGGCGGTCATCGTCAAGGGCGGGCACCTTGACTCGCCGATTGCCGATAACGCCGTGGTCACCGGCGATGGCACGGTTCACCGCGTGGAATCGGCCCGAGTGCAGACCAAGAATACCCACGGCACTGGCTGCTCCCTCTCCTCTGCCCTCGCAACGCGGCTTGGTGCAGGCGATGATGCCGAAACCGCCCTTGAGTGGTCCACGGATTGGCTGCACGAGGCGATTGCCAATGCGGATGCGCTGGCCGTTGGCAAGGGCAGCGGGCCGGTAGACCACCTGCACCGCTCGCAGCGCTTGATGCGGGCTGCATCCTCGGTCCCGCTTCCTCACCTGGCTGGGCCTTTGGAAGAGGCGGAAAACCCAGACCAGCCGCGCGTTGCGCCCGCAGGACCGTACACGCAGCGCCTGTGGAATATCGCTGCGGATCACTGGGAGCAGGTAAAAGCACTCCCCTTTATTCAGAAGCTAGGTTCCGGTGCGCTCGCCAATGATGCTTTCAGCTTCTACCTCGATCAGGATTCGCAATACCTGGCGTCCTACTCGAAGGCCCTGGCCCGCCTCGCCAGTCAGGCGCCCGATACCGCGCAGCAATTGCACTGGGCGCAGGGCGCTTACGAGTGCCTCGCGGAAGAGGCTGAGCTGCACCGCGGGTGGTTGAAGGATTCTGCTACTACCGCGCCATCGCGGGTCACCAGCGCCTACACGGATTTTCTCATCCGCAGCACCCATACGGACGACTACGCCGTCGGCATCGCGGCCGTACTTCCCTGCTACTGGCTGTATGCAGAGGTAGGCCTGCATTTGGCGGAGTTCGATTCGCCCGATCACCCCTACCATGCCTGGTTGGAGGTCTACGGCGGCGAAGATTTCCTTGCCGGGGTGCGCGAGAGCATCAAGATTGTGGAGGAAACCCTGGAGAAGGCGGATGAGGCCACCCGGACCCGCGCCGAGCGCGCCTTTATCAGCGCCAGCATCCACGAGGTCGATTTCTTCGACCAAGCGGACCGGCGCTTTTAAAGCCTTAGGCCAAGAGGTCCGCGCCAGGCCTAGATAGCACGGCGACCAAGAAGGTGGAATGCTCCGAAAATAGCTTCATGTCCCAAGAGGAAAACGTGAAGTCAACGCGGTAGCCCACCTTCTGCGCCATATCGAGGAAGTCCTGGAAATCCCAACCGCGGCCTTCCCCAAAGCCGGTGACGAAGCGCCCGCCGGGGGCCAGCGAGTTAAAAATATTCCGCAGGGCTTCCTCGCGGCCGTCCACGGCCAAAAAGCCCATGACGTTTCCTGCGGAAACAGCCAAGTCAAAGGGGCCTTCAGGAACCTCTTCCGTGCACAGGTCCCCGACGAACCACTCGCCGTCGGGGAAGTCATGTTCAGCGTGCTCGATCAAAATGGGGTCCACGTCAATGCCCACCACGCTGTGACCACGGCGTAGCAATTCCCCGCCGACGCGGCCGGTTCCGCAGCCGGCGTCGAGGATGGTGGAATTGCGTTCTACCATGGCATCGACAAGCCGGGCCTCCCCATGAATGTCTTTGCCCTGCGCCTCAAGCATCTTCCATTTGCGGGCGAAATTATGGGAGTGGGCGGGATTGGCTTCGGTAACTTCTTTCCACGTAGGCATAGATTCGATTATATTACCCACCGTCGGTGTAAGCTTTACCCGCTGCGTAAAACGTGGCCCGTTTTACTACTTGATTGCGTTACTATCCGCACTACCGTGCAAAGGAGGCTGAAACGATGCCGTCCGTACCCACGCCCTTTAGGGGCCGAAAGAAATCCACACCTCCTAATCAGCCCTCCTTCCCGCCGGTTCCCGCGGAGCGCGCCATTGAGCACTGCCGCGTCTTCGTCGATGGTGAGGCCCTGCCCGGCGAGTATTCCGCGCATTCCGCCTTGGAAACCGTGGCGGAATACGGCCGCGGGTTCGTCTGGGTGGGTCTGCATGAGCCCTATGAATCCCAGATGACGAAGATCGCTTCGCAATTTGGCATCCACGAGCTCATCGTGGAAGACGCCGTCATGGCCCACCAGCGTCCGAAGCTGGAGCGCTACGATGACCAGCTCTTTGTGGTGGCGCGCTCAGTGAATTACCGCGACCACGATGAGGTGAAAGATAAGCGCCAGATCATTTCCACGGGCGAAATCCAGATGATTATGGGCTCTAACTTCATCATTACCGTTCGCCACGGTGCGAAGCTGCCCAATCTGGCCTACACGGTCGAAGACGAGCAGGACCTGGTGGAGCTCGGGCCCGTCGCCATGGCCTGGAAGATCCTGGACATGATGGTGGACCGCTACTCCGAGGTCGCCCGCCTGATTAGCGATGAAGTCGATGAACTCGAAGAGGAAATCTTTACCCCGAACCTGAAATTCGATGTTGACCGCATTTATATGTTCAAGCGCGAAGTCTTGGAGATGAAACACGCCATTTATCCGCTCTCTGCGGCATTAAAGGCGATGGTCTCGGATCACAAGGATCTCATCTCTAAGCAGATCCGGTCCTACCTGCGCGATGTCTATGACCACGAGCTCGTGGTCAATGATTTGGTCGCCAGCTTCGATGAACGCCTGACCTCGCTTATCGATGCCTCGGTGGCCAAGGTCACCATGCAGCAAAACTCGGATATGCGCACGATCTCCGCGGTCGTCGGCATGTGGGCCGCGCCGACCCTCGTCGCCGGTATTTACGGCATGAACTTCGATATCATGCCGGAGCTTCACTGGGCCTTTGGCTATCCCATGGCAATCATCATCATGGTCGCTGTCGTTGGCGGCCTGTGGGCGTGGTTCCGGAAGAACCACTGGCTCTAGCTGCGCTTATCCATAATCATGGTGCGCAGCGTGGTGCGTGCAATGAGGGTGTCTCCTTGGCGCATCTCTACGCTCCACACGTGGGTGCGCGTGCCCAATTGAATGGGGGTGGCCACCGCTTCTAGCTCGCCCTCCCCTGTCGCCTTGATGAAGTCCGTGGAGTTATTGACGCCCATCGCCGGGGCATCGGCAGCCGCGACGCTGGCAATGGAGGCGACAGTTTCCGCGATGGTGCAATATAGCCCGCCATTAGCCACGCCCCACGGCTGGTGATGCTGAGAAGTCACGGTAAGGCGCGCGCGGGCCTCGGTTGGGCCAACGCGGTCGAAGGTAAGGCCGATGAACTCAGCAAGCCCGCCGTTAACCGAATTTAGTTTCTCCAGTTCCTCCTCGTTGAGCAGGCGCGTGTGCGCGGTATGAAGCAAATCATTGAGTATCTGGGTATCTGACATAGTCTTCAAGCTTAACCGCCAGCGCGGCGAAAGCGCGGCGGTGACGTAGGATAGGCACCATGACTGAAAAGAACGAACTCGCGCACATTGGTGTTGTCGGCCTAGCGGTAATGGGCTCCAACCTGGCCCGCAACTTTGCCCGCAATGGCAATACCGTCGCCGTCTATAATCGCAGCCCGGAAAAGACCCACGCCCTCATTGAGGCCCACGGTGATGAAGGAAACTTTATTCCTTCCGAGTCCATCGCGGATTTCGTGGCCTCCTTGGAGCGCCCCCGCAAGGCCATCATCATGGTGCAGGCGGGCAAGGCCACCGATGCGGTCATCGATCAGCTTGCCGATGCCATGGATGACGGCGATATCATCATCGATGGCGGCAATGCGCTGTTTACGGATACCATTCGCCGCGAAAAGGAAGTGGCCGAGCGCGGTAAGCACTTCGTGGGTGCGGGCATTTCCGGCGGTGAGGAAGGCGCCTTGAACGGCCCGTCCATCATGCCTGGTGGTCCGGCCGAGTCCTGGGAGACCTTGGGCCCCATCCTGGAGTCCATCGCCGCCGAGGTGGACGGAACTCCGTGCGTGACCCACATTGGACCGGATGGCGCCGGCCACTTCGTCAAAATGGTTCACAACGGCATCGAATACGCCGATATGCAGGTCATCGGCGAGGCCTACCAGCTGCTGCGCTACGGCGCGGGCATGGAGCCGGCCGAAATCGCGGAGATTTTCAAGGAATGGAACTCCGGCGACTTGGATTCTTATCTCATTGAGATCACCGCCGAGGTACTCGCCCAGAAGGATCCGGATACGGGCGCCCCGCTTGTCGATGTCATACTGGACGCCGCCGGCCAGAAAGGCACCGGCCGCTGGACCGCCATCAACGGCCTCGAATTGGGCGTGCCGATTACCGGCATCGCCGAGTCCGTCTTCGCCCGTGCACTGTCTTCTTCCAGCCAGCAGCGTGCCGCCGCGCAGGAGGGACAGCTTCCGGCCGGCGAGAACGCGGACTTCGACATCGACAAGGATGCTTTCATCGAAGACGTTCGCCGTGCGCTGTACGCCGCCAAGCTCATCGCCTATTCCCAGGGCTTCGATGAGATCAAGGCCGGTTCCGCGGAATTTGGTTGGGATGTCGATCCGCGCGATCTGGCCACCATTTGGCGCGGCGGCTGCATCATCCGCGCCAAGTTCTTGGACCGCATCCGCGAAGCATTTGATAATAACCCAGAACTTCCCGCCCTCATCCTGGATCCTTATTTGAAGGGCGAGCTGGAAGATCTCATCGAGCCGTGGCGCCGCGTCGTCGTCGCGGCAACCCAAATGGGTCTACCCGCTCCGGTCTTTGCCTCTTCGTTGTCGTACTACGACAGCCTGCGCGCTACGCGCCTGCCCGCCGCCCTTATCCAGGGCCAGCGCGACTTCTTTGGAGCGCACACCTTCAAGCGCACCGATAAGCCTGGCACCTTCCACGTCGAGTGGTCCGGCGACCGCAGCCTGACGCAGACGGACTAAGTACTGCAAATAAAAGGGGAGGACCTGCACGGTGCAGGCCCTCCCCTTTTTCGTCTCTGGATTTAGACCAAGCCCAGCCACGACCAGTAGGTGGCAGACAGCAGCAGGATGAGCAGGTACCCGACAATGGTCAGCGGGATACCGGAGCGCAGGAATTGCTTGGTGCTAAAGGCACCGGTGCCATAGGCCAGCATGTTCTGCGGCGCCGAGACAGGCAGCAAGAATCCGAAGCAGATGACGAACTGTTGGATGACCACGAAGCCGATGCCGCCGTTGGGTACATCCAGCGTGGAGGCCAAGGCAATAAAGACCGGGATGAGTGCGGAGGCCAGCGACGTCGCTGAGGCAAAGCCCAAGTGGATGAGGATATTAAATAGCGATACCAGCGCAATCGTTGCCAGAATCGGCAGCGAATCCAGCCCCATCAATCCGAAGGTCTTTTCTGATAACCACGTGGCAGCGCCAGTATCCAGCAGGAAGGAGCCAAGGGAAATACCAATGGCAAAGACGATGAGGGTACCCCAGCTCACGGACTTCTGCGCCTCTGGCCAGGTAAATACGCCGATCTTGGGCAGCAACATCAAGGCGACGGCCACCGCGGTAATGACGGCCGAGCTAATCGGGTGCAGCAGTCCCTCCGTGGCCCAGAAAAAGAGCAGGAGGAGGGAAAACCCGATAAGCCTTTTCTCTTCCGGTGAGGTGGGCCCAAGGTCCTCTAGCTGCTTGGCGATGAGCTCCTTTCCTCCCTCAATGCGCTCCGTTTCCGGTTTGATGACGGCGCGCATGATGAAGTACAACGCAACGGACATCAGGATGGACCAGGGCGCGGCCCAAATAAACCACTGCCCCCAGGAGACCGACTGCCCCATTTGATCCTCGATAAAGCCCACCGCTACGAGGTTTTGTGCGGCTGCGGTTTTAATACCTACATTCCAGATCGAGACGGCCTGCGCTGCGGTAATGACGAGTAGGGCACCCAGCTTCGACTCATAGGACAAGCCGAAGGCGGCTACCATACCGAGCAAGATAGGCACCACGGCGCCCGCACGCGCGGTGGCAGAGGGAACGAAGAAGGCCAAGATGATGGCGATCGCGATGGCGCCGATAACGATGTGGGAGGTCTTCTCCCCCGCGATCTTCAGCACGTACAGCGCAATCCGTTTATGCAGGCCCGTAGCCTGCATCGCTCCGGCCAAGATCAGCGCCGCGGCCACAAGCGCTACCGCAGACGAGGAAAATCCTGCCATCGCGACCTTGAGGGCATTAGAGCTGCCATAGATACCATCGGATTCTGGATCCGGCCCAAGCCCCAAAAGCAGCGAGATAAGGCCGACGATCAGCAAGGCGCTCACCGGATAGCTCACGGCCTCAGTCACCCACATGATCACCGCGAAGGCCAGCATGCCTAGGGCCACTTTAGCGGGCCAGTCGAGTCCCGGGATCGGGATAAGTAAGACGGCCGCTAGAGCCAGGAAGGCCAGCGCGAACCACACGGCATCAAGGTGAAATTTCTCCTTTTTCGTGGGTTCGGTAGATTCCTGCGGCGAGGAGTGGGAAGAAGAACTGGCTGTGGATGCTTGTGCTTGAGCCATGGAGACGACTCCTTAACAGTTCGTTGTGGCCCTGGGATGGGCCGGTGAGTGGAGGAATAAATTGTGTGTGCTTCCCAGCACGACCTTCCACGTTAGGTAATAACCAGTGAAATACCTAAAGTAGAGCCCTATTTTTGCTATGGCATTTCTCACTCATAAAGACGGTGCCCAATCGTGCGCTAGCCGATGCGGGATTTTGCGCACCCACCAGTTAGAATTGCCCAACGATGACTACTTTTGCCGAACTCGGCTTACCTCAGCGCGTGGTTCACGTTTTGAACGACCAAGGAATCACGGAAGCATTTCCCATCCAAGCCGCAGCCATCCCGGATGTACTCGCGGGCAAGGACGTACTCGGCCGCGGGCCTACCGGATCCGGAAAGACCTTTACCTTCGGGCTTCCCACGCTGGCCCGATTGGCTGGCTCGGGTGCCTCGACCCCCGGCCACCCCCGTGCGGTCGTCCTCGCCCCCACCCGCGAGTTGGCGACGCAGATCCAACAACGCCTCGATGAGCCGGCCGCCGCATTAGGGCTGCGCGTCCTCGCGGTGGTCGGCGGCGTCAATATCAACCACCACATCCGGTCTTTGGCGCGCCCAGTGGATCTCTTGGTCGCTACACCTGGTCGCGCCCAGGATCTCATCGCCCAAGGCAGGTTGTCCTTTGACAAGGTGCAGATCACCACTTTGGACGAGGCGGACCAGATGGCCGATATGGGGTTTCTTCCCCAAGTGCGCAAGCTCTTAAACTACACCCCGCCCACCGGTCAGCGGTTGCTTTTCTCCGCGACCCTCGACGGAGACGTCAATAAGCTCGTCGAGCAATTCCTGCACGATCCCGTAGTCCATTCCACCGCACCGGTGACCGCGGCGGTGGAATCGATGTCGCACCACCTGTTTTTCGTCGGGGATCGCCCCGCCCGCAACGAGGTGGTTATGCGCATCGCCGCGCGCGCGGGCAAGACCATTATGTTCATGCGAACCAAGCACGGCGTGGATAGGCAGGTGAAAAAGCTAAGGCGCGCCGGCATCAACGCCTATCCACTCCACGGGGATAAGGGCCAAGGTGCGCGCACCCGCGCCATTTCTGGCTTTGCCGATGGCTCCATTCCAGTCCTCGTTGCCACCGATATTGCGGCGCGCGGCATCGACATCGCAGACGTTTCCCTCGTCGTTCACGTGGATCCGCCGGCAGAACACAAGGCCTACCTGCACCGCGCAGGGCGCACGGCCCGCGGCGGCGCCACAGGCACGGTGGTTACCCTGGTCACCGATGAACAGCGTTCAGAGGTAGCTGCCCTCATCAAAAAGGCTGGTGTGAGCGCTACCGAACACGATATTTCCCACCGCGATAACCCGGCCGGCGCTCCCGAGCTGCGCACGGTCACCGGCGCCCGCAAACCCCACGGACCAGCCCTTCCCCCACCGGGCCAAGACGGTTCGCACGGCTCGGGCCAGCAACAAAAGAAACAACCCCCACGCCAGCAGAAGAAACCGGTTGGTGGTGCCAGGAGGGGTAAGGGGCGGCGTCGTTAAGCGCTGGCGCAATAGAAAGGAGGATAGGCCCGTGCAGGTTTTATCTACCGCTGACTGGACCGCCCGCATGGATGAGCACGAGCGGCGGGCAACGGACCGCCTGGAGCGGTTTCGCCATCCCGGCAGCTATCATCCCGTGTTTGATTTCCTCTTTGAGTATTACCCGGTGCGCCCATCGTATCTGAAGCGTTGGCACCCAGGCATCGGCACGGCGCTCGAGGGTGACGCGCCCCAGGCTAGCTGGCGCGATTACCGCGAGACTGCGGACGGCGTCACCGTGGACGTGGAATCCTACATGCAACGCCGCGGCAGCTCCGTTGACTATATTCTGGATCTGCTGCGGCGCTCTGCCACCAACCCGGTGCACTTTGATTGCTTTGGCCTGCATGAATGGGCGATGGTCTACCACACCGATTCCCCGCGCCACGATCTCCCGCTGCGCTTAGGCGCCGAAGGGACCAACCGCGTCGTGGATACTCACTCCCTCAAGTGCTCGCATTATGATGCCTTCCGTTTCTTTACCCCGCCGGCGCGCCCGCTCAATCTGACGGTGCTCTACCGCGAGGATCAACCAGCCAACGACCAGGCAGGCTGCGTGCACGTGAGCATGGATCTTTATAAATGGGCATGGAAGCTGGGGCCCTTGGTCCCAGGTGATCTCTTCCTCGATTGCCTGGATCTGGCTATCGATGCCCGCATCCTTGACATGGAGGCCTCCCCGTACGATTGCCGCGACTGGGGCCTTGGGGTAGTGCCCATTGAAACGCCGGAGGGAAAGGCAATATACGTCAATCGTCAACGCGGCTTGGCCCAGCGCGCCCAACCGCTGCGTGAGCGGCTTGTCGCAGTAATGGAAACGGCTTACTCCCAGATACACTAGGTTAAACGCATCACGCGATGGTTCGGGAGACTTTGGAGAAAGGCATTACATGGCACGGCACTCAAACGGGGAAAATAAATTCGCGATCGCCGGATGGGTTGTCGCGGTTGCCATCATCGCGATCCTTGCCGTCATTGCACTGGTGGTTTTCTTAATGCGTGTAGGCGATGACTCCAACGACACTACGGCCGCCGAGACCACCTCCGAATCCGCTGTAGAAAGCAGTACCGCGGCTTCTTCTACTCCTGCTACGTCGGGCACCGATGCTCCGCAGCCATCGGAGGAGAGCGGCGCCAAAGATTCCAGCTCTCCGGCTTCCACTTCCACCGTGGAACTGGCACCCAATACCCTCCTGCTCGTTGATACTTCGGCGAATATGACCGCGATGTTTGATGCAACGCAACAAGCGCTTTCGGGCACCGCGGGAAAACTGAGCCAGAATAATAGCCAGGTTGCCCTCTGGAACTATTCGTCTCCTATCTCGGAAGCCGCCACGGTGGGCTACCGGGATAATCTTGGATTCGGCAACGGCGCTGCGGTGCCGGAGACGCTCGCGGCATTCGGCACCGGTGGCGTGCCGCAATCGCGCAGCGCCACAATTGCCGCGCTGAACACCGCAGCGGATCAAGCCGCGGGCACCAACCAGAAGGCACGGGTCGTCCTCGTTACTACCGGCACCGAGCTCGACATGGACGAAGCCCAATTTGCCGCCGCCCTTGACAGCGCGAAGTCAGACAACGTAGAGCTATCCGTTGTTCACGTGGGTCCAGGGGCAGTCGATGAACAGCTAAAAAACGGCGCAGACAACTTCACCAGCGTCGATGCGGGCACGCAGGAAGATTTTAATGCGGCAATGGATAAGGCCGCTGGGGTTTAACGGAGACTCTGGTAAACAAACCCCACTCCAGCAGCCGCCCGGATTGAACTACCAGCCCGAACCAACGCCGCAAACCGCGCCACTACCCCAGAACCCGGATCCTATTTCGACTCCACACAATCACCCAACCCATGTCAGGTGTTTCCACGACCACTAGAAACCAAGGACGCGCCGTGTTCCAAACCCTCCAGCTTTGGGGCTACTGCCTGGCATGCGGGGCGCATCGACATATTTTCCGCCAAGATGCAATCTTCCACGAGACGGACCGCACGGTCCTTGGCATCCTAGTCAAATCTTCTTGGCATATTCCAGGTTTTCCCATCTACTCAAACGGAACAAAACCTGGGACCTTTCAGTCTGCCGGTGGTGCATGCGCTACAACAAGCGCAGACGACACTCCTAGTGCAATCTTATGGCTCCTGATGTTTTTGCCGGGACTTCAGCTACACTGGCTAAAGTTGCATAATTAGCCACCGACGTGTCCACTTTCCGGGGATCAGGACCCATGTCTCTTGTCCACCCCTCATTTCGTAGGTTATCAGACAATTTCAGCTACAACCCCGTAATTATTTCCTTCCTCGCTCTATTAGAAAGACACTTCCATGAGAACCGTTAGCCCCGTACTCGAAGTTCAAGCAGTTACTGTTAAGGCGACCCCAAGGCATAGCTCCCCTCTAGCGTTGCCACTAGATTTTGAGCTTACTCGCGGGCAAAAGGCATTATTGTCAGGTCCTTCTGGATGCGGCAAGACCACATTTCTGAACGCAATCGTAGGCTTGCACCCCCTCCATGAAGGAAACGTAGTGCTACTTAACGAGTTCAACATATCTAAGACCTCAGTATCGACCCGCCAGAAATTACTCCGAAGCGATATTTCCTACGTTGGCCAAGAATTAGTAGCTTTCCCAGGCCTTACGGTAAAAGAATATTTAGAATTCAATCTACAAATTTGTAAGAAAGAAGTGACTTCAGGGTTCTATGTCGGAATTCTTGAATCGTTAGGTGTAGAACACACTGTAAACCAGATGCTGAATGAACTTTCAAAGGGTCAATTACAGAGAGTCATGATCACTGGTGGACTCATACGACAACCTAAATTACTTCTACTTGACGAGCCGAGCAGTGCGTTAGATAGCGACTCAAGGGACAGCTTATTCCGTGTCGTTGACGATGCGGTGCACGAGGGAACGGGTGTTCTCATGGTGTCACACGATCCAGTCGTCGAAAGCTTCGTTGATTCTGTAATCACTATGGAAAAGGACGATGCAAACCATGAATAAGAATTTGCAAAAAATTGGGACGTCGATCGTCGGCGAGGCCAAAATATATTTCTTTGTCCTTGCACTAGCGCTCGGAATCACCACCAGCTTTGTTCTTGTTTTAGGTTCAGTTTGGTCGCGATTGATTGATGAGTTTCCGGATGACCAATTCAAGTTTATTGGTGGCAATATGCTCTTTTGGGCAACATTTGTCGCCATCGCCATGAACATTCCGCTTGCAGTTCTCGGGTCTTTACTCCTTCGCGAGCAATCCATAACGCTTATACGCTTTGGACTGGGTCGGCGTCACTTTATCCGCATAATGCTTGGGCAAATGTGGAAGCCGTTCGTCGGCGCCTTACTCCTCACAGTCGTGCTTTATTTACCATTTTCTGCACTGTTAGAATGGCTTCCTGATGACAACGGAGCTCCATTAATCAGTGTCAGTGCATTTGGCGTTCCTACTTTTTTCGGCATTGTTCTCGCAATAATCAGCCTCTTCATTCCACTAACTATCTCGGTATTGTTTCTGAGTACGAATTTAGTGACGAGGGTGAACAATAGCTTCAGAACTTTACGATCCATCAAACGCTGGCTCTTGCCGGGGATTTTCGCTTTAGGCGGGACCGCATTAATTATATTCGGAATAGTCTATGAAAACGGACAACAAGGTGGAATTCTTTTTACGGTAGGGATACTGCTTGTTGGTTCTACTCTTGTTCCCCAGGCAGCTCCGCGTATTGCACTCAACCTTACGACACTCGTTTCAAGGTTATCCTCGTACCGTCCCAGCCCCATTTTGAGTAAATCTGTGACTTCTGAATACCGGTCACGTTTTTCAGGTATCTCGTTATTCCTGTTCCTCATTGCAAGCATCCCTGCATTACTTTTCAGCGCATCTGGTATGCAAGCCCGCGCCATGGGAGAAGGCGGCATTGCGCAGTGGGACTTCTGGGTGCTCATGGCCGTGCCTCTAGCCTTTACGCTACTAGCGATTATCTCCGCAAGTCTCATACTTAGCCAATTGCTCAACCGTAGCCTACATAAATTCCTCAAGCTAGGGATTATGAGTCGTGAATACCATTTCGCATTACTTCTCACACTTGCTTCAATAGTTTTTTCTTCGCAGGTATTAGTGCTTATTGGCGTGTTTTTTCTAGGACTACTCATGATGTTCGTCTGGAATATCAGTTTGATTGAGATGTTGAGTGAGTTATATTGGCAACCACTAATATCTGTGTTTATTCTCGTTATGATTTTTGTGCCACTTTTGTATCTGGGATTCTCTGGTGTAAAGGGCAAAGAGACTCAAACCACTTTGGCATCGAGGAAATAGCTTAAAAGGAATCTCTCGCCTAAGTGAAGTCCCAGGTTTTGTTCCGTTTGAGTAGATGGGAAAATCTGGGACACTTCAGCTATCAACAAGGCTACCTAACTGACTGTCAGGGTAGACACGAACGGCCACAAGCCGTGTGCTTGGCATATGAATCCAAATCAATGAAGGGGCATCGTTTTGGCTCATGCCTGTGCTGAGCTGGCGAACCAGGATGGGTTCCATGAGGATCACAAGGACGCGTGTCAAGCGTTGAAGCAGATATACGCGGCTCAAAACAAATCGCAAGCCCTGCAGGCCTGGAGGAGTTTGCGTTTGCGGAGGAGCTACAGCCAAGGACGTTTAGTGTGAATACATCATTACGTTGCAAGTCATCGAGTGCTCATCTGAGTACGGATCAGCAATTCGGATAAATCAAAGCCGTGGACATGATCTCGAGGTGATCCTGTGAACTGGGCTAGCCTGTTATAGACGTCTTTTACACGTGATGATGGGTTCTGGGACCTATTTTTGCAGAAACCTGCGCAGGAGAAGATATTCTATCTCGACGGCGCCCCTTTAGATGATGCCTATGATATCCGGTTTGCTCTATTTAGGAAGGCTGACGGAAG
The DNA here is from genome assembly GCF_058182375.1 of Corynebacterium sp. LaCa_23. Classification (NCBI taxonomy): domain Bacteria; kingdom Bacillati; phylum Actinomycetota; class Actinomycetes; order Mycobacteriales; family Corynebacteriaceae; genus Corynebacterium; species Corynebacterium sp. LaCa_23. The sequence continues at coordinate 1,253,376 of NZ_CP190825.1, read as the reverse complement.
AATCAAGGAGGCATTCACGAACTCGATACCAATAACTTTTCCATTTTCGTCGATATCTATCTCTATTTCTCCTTCCATTTCTGCTATAGTTATTGCTGATATCTGCCGTTCAGAGAGGGTGCCTGGCTGCGCTATGGCTAGATAGGCTGCATCAGCTTCTGGGTCATAATCAATATTCATAATTACCCTTTCGTGACAGTAATCACATTTACGCTTTTTGTTATCTACATCAACTCGAATGCAGTTGCCTTTAAATACTGTAGTGTTCCCATTACCCTTGCTTGCTCTGCCTGTTTTTATAACGTGCTCAACTAGCTCTTTATTGATCTTCCGCTTAGCCATCTGGGTCAACGCATGACGCATGAGATTTCCACCTTTGATTCCCAAGAATGGGATCCAAAAAGGATCTGCTATTACGGAAAACTGCGTTGAAGAATTTGGTGAAATATGTTGAACTACCGTACTTTGACGATTTTCATACCATGTATGAACTGAGAACCCTGTCACATCTATAGCCCAAGGCGCATCAAGAGCACCTGAGAGATCGGAAAGCTCCCCCGCCTTCATTAGTGACTGCAATTGAAGCACCGCTGGGCGAGGCCGAGTATTCATCTAAACCTAATGATTTAAGTTCCTTATTAGGTAGGGAGGCCTTTCCCTTTATCGCCCACAGTGTGATTACGTAGCAACAAACCAAAGTAACCATCATCGTTGCAGCGACCCCTAGAATCCAGGAGCCAAACCTTGGTATAAAAACTCCCTCCACCCCCGTGAGCTGAGGTCTGGAGGGAGAACTTATAGGGGACTTAGGAGCTCTTGCGGTTGCGGCGAGCGGCGAGCTCATCCAAGCCAACCACGTTGTCATCGGGCAATTCCTCGATGCGCTCTGCGGGGAAGGACGTAATCGTGCCGGACAGTTCCTTCAAGATTCCCGGGACTGCGATGCCGAAGACGCCCTGGCCGCCGGCGAGAAGGTCAATGACCTCATCATTGGAGCGGCACTCGTACACGGTGGTGCCATCAGAGACGAGGGTGAGTTCCGCCAAGTCATTGACACCGCGGTCGTGCAGCGATTCCACGGCCAGGCGGATGTTCTGCAGGGAGATTCCGGTATCGAGCAAGCGCTTGACAATCTTGAGGACCAAGACGTCCTTAAAAGAATATAGGCGCTGCGAGCCCGAGCCGCGGGCGGTGCGAATGGAGGGGTTGACCAGGTTGGTGCGTGCCCAGTAGTCCAACTGGCGGTAGGTGATGCCAGCAACCTGGCAAGCGATGGGCACGCGGTACCCCACTTCTTCGTCCGGTCCCACATCAAAGAGGGATTCTTGGACGTACTGGGACTCGGACTGAGTGTCCTCGGTGATGCTCACGTAATTACTCCAATGGGGTTTGTTGGAAGCTCTAAAGATCAATTAAATGCCAAGCGCACACCCTCGTCAAGCGGTGCTTGCTTAACCTTCGAGTACAACTTTAGACTTTAAAAACCACATTGTCACCATTAGTCACACGCGTGTCATTAATTTTTTTCGTCTTCTTCCCCCGTGTGGAAATCGGATTCATCCATGCCAAGGCTGCGCATCATCTCTTCGAAATCGGCATCGGCCTGCGCGTTTCCGGATGCAGAGGTGCTTTCCTCGGTGGAGGAGGCATCGCTATCTTCCCAGTCCTGCGTGGGGGTAGGAAGCTCGAGGTCGAAGTATTCCTTGATGTCGTCCTCGCTGGCGAAGACGGATACCTGCGCCAAGAGCGCAGATTCGGCAACGATGGGCACCTTAAAGTACTCGGCTACCGCCAAGGCATCGCTTACACGCGCATCAAAAACTTCACCTTGCGCGGTCTGAATATCCACCATGAAGGTGCCTTGATGATGGTTGACAATCTCGATGGCTTCGACGCCACCTGCAGCCTCCAAGACCTCGCACAGAAGATCGTGGGTCGTGGGGCGGTTCGGGCGCTGGTCAGCAAAAACGGCGGCCAATTGGATTCCGTCTACGGCCGAAAGCCAGACGGGAATGAGGCGATTTTCTTCGGGCCAACGCAGCAGTGCGCAGACATCATCTTCTGGCCCAAGCTGGTGAATGCCGTGAAATTCAAGGGTTACATCACTCATAGCTACCACTCTCCCACACGGGAGGCGGCCATGGTGAGTTAGGCGTTAAATTCGTGGCGCAAATCCGTCTTTACCAAGGTGGCATGCAAGGAAACCACTAGCGCCGTCATCTGCTGGGATAGTTCTTCTGCCTGCTGGTGTGCGGTATCGGAATTCGAGTGCGCTACGGGGGCTGCGACTTGGGAGATTAAATCCGCCTGGCGGCGGGCGCTATTGCGCAGGGACTTCAGCTGGCTAGAGCTAAACCCGAAGGCCTGCAGTGCAACTGCGGCAGAGGCAATGGCCACGTCATCGGTATTGAAAAATCCTGCGGCATCCGGCTTAATCAGCTTGTCCTTGATAAAAGAGGCAATATCCGCCTCTGATGCCCCCGCCTGCTCTGCTACCTCGGCATCGGTCAGGCGCGTTACCGCGGGTGCTTTGAACTGCTGCGGGGACAGCAAGGTCTCCGCATTGCCAGCAGAAACAATGGCGGTGACCTGGCCGGAATCCATTGCTTCCAGCTGCTCGCGAATGACCTTGAGCGGGGTGTAGTTATCCCGCTGTGTGGTCAAGATGTAGCGCAGCCTATCCACGTCTTCCTGCGTGAACCGGCGGTAGCCGGAGGCGGTGCGCTGGGGAGAAATCAGCCCCTCTGATTCGAGGAAGCGGATTTTGGACACAGTGACATCAGGAAATTGCTGATTCAGCGTTTCTAAGACCACGCCAATGGACATGGTCTTAGCCTTCTTCGTGTTCGGGCTCTTGCGGCGAGCTGATGCCGCCGCGGATTCTGCTGCGCTCACTGTGTCTATCTCTTTAAAAGTGTCTCAGTAGTCGTTGGATATAAAAAGGAGACTAAACCGCTTTAACCAAGGACGGCAAAACGGTTTGTCTGCTGCAGTTTTAGTCCTGCTTGGTGATGAATACGAGGCGGAATTTACCGATTTGAATCTCATCTCCAACCTCGAGCGCCTGCGAATTGCGCGGCTCGCGGTTGACGTAGGTGCCGTTCAAGGATCCCACGTCTACTACCTCGAATTGGCCGTCATCGTTCTTGCGGAATTCAGCGTGGCGGCGGGAAACGGTGACATCATCCAGGAAGATATCTGCCTCCGGGTGGCGCCCCGCCGTGGTGGTGTCCTGGTCAAGCAAGAAGCGGGCACCGGCGTTGGAGCCGCGCTTGACGACGAGCAACGCCTGGCCATCTTCCAGGTTTTCCGTACCTACCGCAGAGGTATCGGTTCCCTTGGTGCCATTTTCCATTTCCTTGAGCAGGTCAGCGCGGAATACAGAGGTGGTCTCCACCTGTGGTTCCGGGGTTCCGGTGTTCTCGCTCATTGTTACCTCCGGGGATTAGTTTTGAGTTACTTATACCAATAATAGCGACTCTTCGGAGTCTGTGATCTCTCAGTGGGCAATTATTTCACCGGAAAATGTTTCCGATGCCGCTCAACACGGAATTTCCCTGCCCCGCAAGGGGGTTATCAGAGACCATATAGGTCCACGTTGCGCTGGGACGGTTCAATCCTGAGTCTGCAAGGTGTGCCCCCTCAGAGTCAATAGGCACCTGTCTGAAGGTCTCTACTGACTGATCCACCGCCCGCTGCGCCAAGTCCTTAAACTCGCGCACCGCAATGCGGTGATACTCGTCAATTGGGGTCTCGCGCGCGATGGCGCGCAGGTGAATGGATTCGCGCACATCATCGAGCAGCTCGAGGTGATCGGCCCAGCCCATGTCCAAGTGATACAGCATGATCTCCCGCGCCGCCTGAATTCGTACTGCCTCCGGGAGATCCGCAAGCTCGCTCGCCCGCTCTGGGGCGCGCTCGGCTAGTTCCTGCCAGGCTTGGTCCGTATCCAATAGCGTTGCACGGCGCTTATCGATGATGATGCGCTGATCCGCCAAGAGCTGGTTATACTTCCAGGTCTGGGCGTGAATCTCTAGCAACTGGCCCTCTGTCACCCGCTGGCAATGGGCTACGAAGTCATGCACCCGTTTGGATTCGATGAGCCCGCCAGGGCCAGGTTGCGCGCTGACCTTTTCCCCAGCTCCGCCTTGTTGCACCACATCATCTTCCAGGGAGACGAAAAATAGCGCCAAGCCTGGGTCCCCTTGGCGCCCTGCACGCCCGCGCAGCTGATTATCGAGCCGCGCGGTGCGGTGCCGAGAGGTTCCGATCACGGCAAGGCCCCCGCGCTCGGCCACCTCATCGTGATCGGCCTCATCGGCGCCACCGAGCTTGATGTCGGTACCGCGGCCGGCCATTTGTGTGGAGACGGTTACCCGCCCCACATCGCCGGCTTCGGCAACAATCTGTGCTTCTTCGCGGTCATTTTTGGCGTTGAGCACGTTGACTTCGATATCGCGTTCGCGCAAGGCCTCAGCCAAATTTTCTGATTCCGCCACGTCTTGGGTTCCCACAAGCACTGGTTGACCAGCATCGTGCAGGCGGGCAATTTCTTCGACGATGGCCGCCGACTTCTCCCCTATGGTGGCAAAAATGCGGTCCTGCTCATCGAAGCGCCGCAAGGGCTTGTTCCGATCGATGACGGAGACGTGCAGGTCATAAAATTGCCGCAGCTGGTCGGTGGCCTCTACCGCAGTACCCGTCATTCCGCAGACCAGCGGGTACCGGCGCATGAGTTCTTGCAGGGTAATCGTATCGAGGATGCGCCCGCCCTCAGAAACTTCCAAGCCCTCTTTGGCCTCTACCGCTGCCTGCAGCCCGTCGGGCCAGCGTTGCAAATCGGCGACGCGGCCACGGGAGGCATCGATAAGCTGCAGCTTGCCGTCCACCACGATGTAGTGAATATCGCGGATCAACAGCGCCTTTGCGTGCAGCGCCAAGTTGACCTTGACTAGGACGGTACCGATAGTGTCCTCGGAATAAAGGGAATCGATGCCGAGCTCTCGCTCTACGCGGGCTGCGCCGACATCGGTAAGCTGCACCGTGCGCCCGTCATCCGAGATGACGTACTCGTGGTTCTCCCGGAGGCGGGAGACCACATTGGTAATTTGCCCGGTGGGCGCTTCACCGGGGCGATTTCCGGCCAAGACCAGCGGCACGAGGGCCTCGTCCACCAAGACGGAATCGGCCTCGTCCACCAAGGCGACATCCCCAAGAGCCTGCACCGTCTGTGCACGTTCGGTGATCTGATTATCGCGCAGCAGGTCAAAGCCCAATTCATTGACGGGGGCGTAAATAATATTCTGCGCATAAGCCGCGCGGCGCTCATCCGCGCTCATGCCCTCCGTCACAGAAGCTACCTGAAGGCCAAAAAATTCCACGACGGGCCGCATCCATTCGGCATCGCGGCTGGCTAGGTAGTCATTGACCGTCACGACGTGAACGCGCTTTCCGGTCAGCGCGAAACCCGTTGCGGCCATCGCGCCGACGAGAGTCTTGCCCTCACCGGTAGCCATTTGAATGACATCGCCGGTAAGCAGTCGCAGTACCGCCTGCGATTGCACGGTAAATGGGTGCAGGCCCAGGGTGCGTTCGCACGCTACGGCCAATGCACCCAGGAATTGTGCCTTGTCTGCGACCTCGCCGCCGCGCACCGCAGCGCGGGCGGCTTGGGCCACGGCAGCATCGTCGCTCTGCGCGAATTTCTCCGCGGCGGAGCGAGCTTCATCCACGATGGCCTTGGATTTCTTATCGTTTCGCTCGCTTTGCGAGCCCATCGCTTTCCAGAACCAATCGAATGCTCCCACGACAATTCCTCCTTTAGGGGCTGGCTGCCTACGACTCTAGTCAACCTCATCTGGCTTGGAACTTATGGGGCCGTTATTGTAGGTGCCATGCAATCCGTCAATGTTAAGCTGCCGTCCAGCCGAGGAACCGAGATGGCAGGAACCATCGACTTTCCTGATGCTCCCCCTCTCGCCTTCGCCGTCTTCGCGCATTGCTTTGCCGGCTCGCGCCACACCCCTGGCGCGGCCCGCACCTCGAAGCAATTAACGGAATTCGGTATCGCCACCTTGCGCTTTGATTTTCCCGGTTTGGGGCAATCAGAAGGCGAATTTGCGGACACTACGTTTAACCAGAATGTCGACGATATCCGCGCCGCAGCGGACTGGCTAGAAGAACACTATTCCGCACCACAGATGCTCATTGGTCACTCCTTGGGCGGCGCAGCGGTGCTCAAGGCCGCCACGGCAATGAAAAAGATTCGCGCCGTGGCCACCATCGGCGCCCCCTTCGATCCCGCGCACTCCGTGCTGCACTACGCGGATAAGATCGGCGAGGTAGACGCTAATGGTGAGGTCGAGGTCGTCTTGGGCGGCAGGGCCCTGACCATTTCGCGCAAATTCCTGGAGGATTTGGCAGAAACCAATCCGGAAGAATATCTACCGCGGTTGCGCAAGCCCCTCTTGTCCCTGCATTCCCCCATCGACCAAACGGTGGGCATCGACAATGCGCAAAATATCTTCCGCATGACCCGCTACCCCAAGTCCCTCGTCTCGTTGGATAAGGCCGATCACCTGCTCACGAAACAGGGTACGGCGGCCCGCGCCGCTGATCTGATCGGTGCCTGGTCCCAGCAATTTATTGTTCCCGACTATGAACCCGAGGAAGTGGGCACCGACGCCGCCGTTGCCCGTCCCGCTACCGGCACCAAGTTCGGCGTCGTGGTCCGCCACAATGATCACTCCGTGACCGCGGACCGCACCAAAAAGGAAGGCGGAAAGGGCAAGGGCTTTACCGCAACCGGCCTGCTCATGTCGGCCTTGGCAGCTGCCTCCACCCAGGCCATCAAGGAGGCCGGCAAGAAGCTTGCGCTTGACGATGTCCACGTGACCATCACCCAGACCGGTACCACCTCCTTCGAGCGCCGCATCGAACTAAAAGGCTCCTTGAGCGATTCCGATATCGATGCATTGCGTGCGGCCGCACGCGATACCGACGTCGAGCGCATGGCCGCCGGCGCTACCATCACCGATGTCGTGGACGCCAACTAATGGTGGCCCTCAACCCCATCGCCGGTTCCCGCCGCTGCCCCTGCACGAGCGGGCTGAGCTTTGGCGAATGCTGCGGCAAGTACCATGCCGGTGCCAAAGCTCCCACGGCCGAAGCCCTGATGCGTTCGCGGTTTAGCGCATTCGTCAGCGGCGATGAGGACTATCTTCTGCGCACCTGGGATCCGGTGACTCGGCCGAGCTCATTGGACTTGGCTGACTCCCCCATCCGGTTCTACCGCCTCGATATCCTCGATACCGAAGGCGGTGGTCTTGTAGACGATAAGGGCATTGTGGAATTTGAGGCCTTCTACAAGGGCGAGGCGGTAGGCTCCCAGCGAGAGCGATCGTCTTTCCGGCGCCTTAATGGCTCATGGGTCTATTCCACCGGCGAGCTTTAATGCAGGTCATGGCCTTGATTTCACTGTGGAATTATCCTGATGTAATCTAGGGCAGTCGCAACAAATAATGCGACGCCGGGCTATGGCGCAGTTTGGTAGCGCACTACACTGGGGGTGTAGGGGTCGCAGGTTCAAATCCTGTTAGCCCGACAAATTGTCCCACGGCTATGGAATCACCTCCTCAGCCGTGGGATTTGCTGTGTGCCTTGCCTACACCGCAAATAGGATGGCGAGACCAAGCAGGATAAGCACCGTGGGAAATAACACACTCTCCCACTTCTCTAGTGCTTCTGCCACCGCTGGCCGTGTGGCCACGAACTTCGCGGCCGCTACAAGGCCTGCGACCAAAACGAGGAATACGATGCAGTACACCGCGATGTCTGCCGGCGCAGACGTGGTAAATACCGGCAGGTACACACCGATATTATCGCCGCCGTTGGCAAACGTGACCCCGGCTACCGCAGCGACACTGAGCTTCTTTCCAGAAACGTCATCGTCGTCTTCCCCGCGAAAAGCCTCCCAGGCTGCCCAGAGGCCAATGGCCAGGGGAATAAGCCCGAAAAAGCGAATCCAGTTTTCCGGAAGGATGGCGCTAAGTCCCAGACCAAGTGCCACGGAGACCGCGAGGATCCCCAAAAATCCCAGGTACTGGCCCAAAAGGATGGTTTTAGTCGTGCCCTTCCTGCCCGCGCCACGGGCAAAGAATAGCGAGAGAACAACGATATCGTCGATATTGGTGACGATGAATAAGACGATTGCGGATGCGAGAGTAGTAAGCACCCAGCTAGCTTAACGCATCCACCGATGACAATTGTCATGGAAACCTAGTGACACAGTTCCTGCTATTACGAACACAAGCCTGGTTAAGTGCAAAACATGAAAACGACACGCACCCCAAGCTCAATTTCCTCACCAGCGATTAAAGTACGCGACGTAGAAAAAGTCTTCGCAGCAAATTCCTCGCATTCAGTGCGAGCACTTAATGACGTATCAGTCTCCATCGCCCCCGGGGAAATCGTAGCGTTGCTAGGTACCAACGGCGCTGGAAAGTCCACACTCATTGACCTCATCTTGGGGCTTACCGAACCATCTTCCGGCACTGTCACAGTCCTAGGCAAAAGCCCCCAGGAAGCGATCAACAACGCACAGCTAGCAGCGGTGCTTCAATCCGGAGGTCTTCTCCCTGACCTCACCGTAAGCGATACTTTAAAAATGATTTCCGCTACCTTTGCCCAGCCCCTAGACATTGGCGAGGTTGCACATCACACCAACTTAGAACCGATATTGTCTCGACGGGTAGGCAAGTGCTCTGGTGGCGAGCAACAACGTCTTCGATTCGCGCTGGCGCTCCTAGGTGACCCGCAGATTCTCATCCTTGACGAGCCGACTGCCGGTATGGATCCAGGCGCTCGCCGGGACTTTTGGGCGTCTATGCAGCACCAGGCTGAGCTCGGGCGCACCATCTTCTTCGCGACTCACTATCTCGAAGAAGCAGACAATTTTGCTGAAAGGATAGTGCTTTTGCACAAAGGGGAAGTTGTGGCCGATGACAAGGTAATTGACATACGTAGCCGCGGCGGGGTCCGAAGAATTACGGCCCAATTTGACGGCAGTATTCCTCCAGTCAATTCGCTACCGGACGTAACTGATGTCACCCGCACTGGAGATCACATTCAAATGACTACCTCAGATTCGGATTAACTGGCCCGCCATCTTCTTAACCACACAGGCGCTTATGACCTCACCATTAGCGCTCATAGCCTGGAAAATACTTTCCTCGCGCTTACCGATGAGCACAGCTAACCCATTTCTCCTCCCGCCAGCCCCCAAACGAAAGATTCCAACCATGTCTAATAGTTCCACCGTGCCTGGGTTTAGTAACACAATGCGTTTTGCTGGGTACAATTTCCTCCGGCTGCGCCGCAACCTCGCCCCGCTATTTTTCACCACCATTTTGCCGGTATTTTTCTATTTACTTTTCGGCACACTAATGGACTTTGGCAACCTTCCCATTCACAACGGTAACTTTGCAGCTCTCCAAATGATCAGCATGGCCCTGTACGGCGGCGTCGCCGGTGCGGTGGGAGCCGCTGCTGCTTCAGTCACTGATGCTCGATCCGGTTGGAGACGCCAACTAGCGCTTACTCCGCTGCGCCCTCACCAGATTTTCTGTGCGAATATCACCTCCATAGCATTGCAAGCTCTGCTCCCCATTGCAGCAGTGTTTCTCACTGGTGCATTAACTAACGCTGACATGGAGCCCCACCAATGGGTTCTGTCCTTTCTTGCGTGCGTTGTTGTCTCTATTCCCTTTGGCTTATATGGGATGATATGGGCACTTGCTTTACCGACGGATAACTCCGTGGCCATTGCTTCTTCCTCTATTGTCCTCCTGCTGTTCGCCGCCAATGTCTTTATCCCCCTATCTTCCTCACTTATGGCGTTTGCCCGCTTTACACCCCTTTTTGGCCCAGTAGTGCTGGCTCAATGGCCGTTGGCAGAAGGGATGCAACTGCTCAATGATGCCGATGGCACGGTTAACCATTCCTTGTGGAGCGCGGGACTAAACTTCGCCGTATGGACCGCAATTTTCGTCGGAGCCTGCGCAATGCTGCTCCACCGCGACAAATCACGAATGTAATGGATTCATTCCATTCGCCCTTCAAGGGATTCGCTACAAATAATGCGGTGTTTGCTAGCGTTTGGCTTATATTTCTGCTCTTCGGCTTAATTCTCAGTTTCGCTCAGCCTGGTGTGGACGCTACGCAGCGCCTAGGTTCCACTGCCTGTGTTATCGCTTTCAGCGCCCTATATTTCTTCAGCTTTGGTTCAGTGACTTACTACCCGCGGGGCTGGAACTTACGTTATCGCTTGGCCGCTCGGTGGTCTGCCTTAGCGCTCATAGCACTTATCTCCATACCCTTCTTCGGAGTTTATGCTACGACGTTTGTGCCCTATCTAGCTGCTTTCCTCGGGTTTCAATTACCGTTGCGTCGGGCATTATTATGGGTACTTCTTACCGGACTCGTAGTCACAGGTGCCTTATGGAGCGTCGATTCGCAGGACCTCTTAGGGACATTCATTGTGATATTCGGCTGGCCAATTTTGCTGGTGTTGCTAGGCACAATGTCTCAAAGAGAAGACTCGCGCACGGATTTAGAGCATCAACTCGATCTCGCTCGCCAACGTGAAGACATTGCCACAGACGTCCATGATTTGCTCGGTCACTCGCTTACCGTCATCAATTTAAAATCTGAGTTGGCACAGCGGCTAGTAGACGTAGATCCAACTCGAGCTCGAAACGAGCTTCAAGAAATAAGTGACCTTTCCCGTAAGAGTTTGGCAGAAGTCCGCTCCACAGTTACCCGGATGCGTATGCCGACCTTCGAAGGAGAAGTTCAGGCAGCACGACGAGCATTCGATACTACAGGGATTCAAGCGCATCTTCCTGCCAACGTCCAAGCCGTAGGACTTTATGACGCCGCCTTTTCCTGGGCATTACGTGAGCTCACCACTAACGTTATTCGCCACTCAGGAGCACAGAACTGCTGGGTTAGCATAACCCAAAATAAGCTCCAAGTCGTAGACGACGGTTGCGGCTTCGATCCGAAAAAGCAGTACCAAAGTGGCGGGCTACACGGGCTGCACAAGCGAATGAAGGACAGCGGCGGAAAGTTGATTATTATGAGGAAGGACGACCGCACCGTAGCGCTGATTACTATGAATGGTGATACTGAGTTACTACCCTTAGACAGTGAAGTGGAGTCCGATGGCTGATACATCTCCACCCATCCGCATCCTCATCGCGGAGGATCAATCATTGGTTCGCGGTGCCCTTGTCGCTCTCCTAGCTACCGAACCAGATATCGAGGTAGTTGCTCAATGCGCAACGGGCAACGAGGTTGCAGGGCTCGTTGCCAAGCACAATGTGGAGGTAGCTCTACTCGATATTGAGATGCCTGGAAAGAGCGGTCTAGACGTAGCTGAAGAGCTCTCCGGCGGTCCATGCAAATGCCTCATCGTTACTACTTTTGGCCGTGGCGGCTATGTAAAACGTGCTATTGATGCTGACATCGCTGGATTCATAGTCAAAGACACTCCCCCCGAACAACTCGCGGAGGCAATTCGCCGAGTAAAGGCTGGGCTGCGGGTGATCGATCCTGCCTTAGCACGAGAAAGTCTTTTTACCCCGGACAACCCGCTCACACCCCGGGAACGAGAAATCGCGCGGCTTTTATTATCTGGGGTGACTTCCTCAGAACTGGCGCGCAAAGTGCATCTTAGTCCAGGCAGTGTACGCAATGTCGTGTCCAGTATCATGACAAAAACCGATGCGAATAATCGCTATGAGGCTGCGACGAAAGCCCAAACTCAGGGTTGGATTTAAAAAGCGCATTTTTCACCAGTCCAATCGGACCGCGTATTCCAGAAAAATCGGCCATAGACATAGGCTTAAGCCCCGCTCCTGTCTGGAACGGGGCTTAAGCGATATTTAATTAGAAACTAGGGCGAGAACTACTTGTTCTCGTCGTCGCCGTCATTATTGGTGCCGAGCTTGTCATCAATGGCATCGCGGGCCTTATCTACCTGGTCTGCCTTGTCCTCGCCCAGCTTGTCCTTGGCAAAGTCCTCGGCCTTGTCCAGGCCTTCCTTGGTAACTTCCTCGCCCTTTTCGGAGTTCAGTGCTTCCTTTGCCTTGTCAAAGATACCCATTGCTAATCCTTTCGTTGTTTACTTCATCTAACCATTGCCGCATCCGGCAACACTGCCCACGATAACGACGCTGTCGAGACTTCGCCACCAAAGGTTGTCAGAAGTTCTAAAGTGATAGCGTTAATGAGATCAATGACCAGCTCGCACGGAAAAGGCAGAAAATGACGCACACTAGCCCTAGTGCAGATGGCAACGCCGCGGAATTCTTTGGGTTGGTGTGGCCTGGCAAGCAGGCCGCGCGCGCGGCAGCAGAGGCTCCCCTAACCGCCGAGTTCGAGATCGATGCTGCGTTAAGCAGCGTAACCGACTCCCCCAATAGCATCTATTTGGCCGATAACCTGGCGGTTCTACAGCACTGGGCTTCCACGGGCGAGACCTTCGATGTCATCTACATCGACCCGCCGTATAACACCGGCCGGGACTTTGTCTACCGCGATAATTACCGCGCGCGACGCGAGGTAAATTCCGGCAGCTATGCCCAGTGGCACGCCGAATGGCTGTCCATGATGTTGCCGCGGCTCATCCTGGCGCGGCGGGTGCTGGCGGAAAACGGCTTTATATTCGTCTCCATTGGAGAGGACGAGGCTGCTAATACCCGCAAGGTCTTGGATGAGGTTTTTGGCGAGGGCTGCTATGCCGGGCAATTCATTTGGAAAAAGGCCGGCACTGGGAAAAACGATTCCAAGTATGCGGTGGTCGAACACGAATACATCCTCTGCTATGCCAAGAACCCGGATAACCCTGGATTTAACCTGGATGCAGAGGGCTACACCAGCACCAAATATAACCACGAGGATGAACGCGGCAAATACTCCTTGGTGCGCCTTGATTCTAAGACCCTGGGGTACCTGCCATCGCTGGATTTTCCCATTGCCTCACCCGATGGCACGCAACACTGGCCGGACCAACCGGCTGGCCACAGCCAGGTAGCGCGCTGGCGCTGGGGCAAGGACATGGTGGAAAAACGCTACGATGAGTTGGTCTTTCGGCGCGGATTCGTCTACACCAAGAACTATCAAAAGGCAGGGGTGCGGCCGCGATCCATCCTCGATGGGCAAAGGTTTGGCGTAACGCGCACTGGGCGCCGCGACGCAGAGGACGTCATGGGCGTAGAGGGAACCTTTGATTTCCCCAAGCCAGTGCGCCTTATCAAGCATCTCATCGCCATTGGCGGCGGGGACGATGCCCGGGTGCTCGACTTTTTCGCAGGCTCTGGCACCACGGCGCAGGCGGTCATGGAACTCAACCGGGAAGACAATGGCGCGCGCAGCTTTCACCTAGTGCAAATTCCAGAGCCCACTGCCCCGAACAGTGCGGCGCACCGGGCAGGCTTTTTTAGCGTCGCGGATATTTGCGTAGAGCGCGTGCGATCCGTGCCTGGGTCCTCTTTCCGGGCCTACCGCGCGATCTAGGTTTCGCGGGTGCCGTCGGGCCTGCCCGGAATACCGAAGAAGTCCAAGACTCGGTCAGTGGCGAAGAACTTTCCTACTTCATTATTTTTGTCTCCAAGACCACCCGGCCACACGTGGGAGCCGCCGCCAATTCGGATATGCTCCAGCGGTGCAGAGCATCCCCGCCAATGCATGTCGAGGGCATTATTGACCAAGCGGTTGGTTTCTACTTTCTCCGAGCATTCATTGCGCTTGCGGTCCTGCTCTAGGACGGATTCGACGGAGAAGTACTTGGTCTTGTGCCGGGTTCCGCCGTAATAGCCCACGACGGGGTCATCGGTGCCGTGCATATCGAGGCGTCCTACGGGTTCATGGGCGCAATCTTTCAGAATATCTTCGTAATATGCAGCGGAAATGGTCGCGACCGAGTGGAAGATGCCGGGCATCTGGCAGGCCAGGTAGGCAGCAAAACCGCCGCCATTGGACATTCCGGTGGCAAAAAGCCGCGAATCATCAACGTTATAGGTCGCGCGGAGGGAATCGAGGATATCGAGCACGAATTTCTTGTCCTCGCTCCCGCTCGTTTCCGCATATGGGGCTGGACTCCACGCCTTTTTCTTGCCCGTGGGAAAGACGGTAATGGCTTGTGCCGCATCGAGGCGGGAATAGCCGCGCAAGTTTTCCGCTGACTGTCCCCATCCGTGAAAAGCCAACACCACAGGCCACTGTTTTTGGGCCGTATAATTTTCCGGAACGCTGAGAATAAATGAACGCCCAGACGGCAGGTTAATCGTGGTATGGGATCCCGGTTTAGGGCCACTGAGCGGCGCAGAGGTTGGAATCCCGAGCTGCGAGGCAGCCGAACCGTGCGATTGCGTGCTTTCGCTGCGTGCCGCCGAGCCTGATTCTTCCTCGTTATTTGCGCATGACACGCCCAGCGCCGCCACGCAGCACAAGACTGCGGTGCTCAACGCAGCGCGCATCGGCCTCCGTCTCATGATGTACGTCCCTTCTGCCAAGCGGCCCATAATTGTTTATAACGGCCCCCATAATTTAGCAGTTCTAAATGGCTACCCTGTTCTACCACCCGGCCATTGTCCATGACCACGATGGCATCGGCGCGCGAGGCCTGATCCAGGCGGTGCGCAACCACCAAGGCGGTCCGCCCCTCCATCACAGTCTCCGCGGCGTCCTCTAAGGATTCAGCGCCCACCGAGCCTGCTTCCGCCGTGGCTTCGTCCAAGATGATGATGCGCGGATCCAGCAACACGATTCGGGCAAGAGCCAATTGCTGCGCAGCCACCGGGTCCAACGGCATGCCTTGCGCGCCCACGATGGTATCGAGGCCCGCTTCCAGATCGAAAAACCAGTCAGCCTGCACTTGGCGTAGGGCCTGAACCATTTCCGCATCGGTGGCCTGTGGCGCTGCGAGTGCAAGATCCTCGCGCAAACTCCCAGAAAAGACGTGCACCTCCTGGGAGACGAGGGCGAGGCGCTGGATACGCTCGGCATCGGAAAGCAGCGAAACCTCGACGCCATCAACAAGCACGGTGCCCTTATCCGGGACGCGCAAGCCCGCGAGCAGGGCTGCCACGGTGGACTTTCCCGCGCCAGACGCCCCAACGAGGGCCACCGTTTCGCCCGGCTTAATCGCAAGGTTGAGCCCCTCGACGGCCCACGAGTTATCGCCATAGCGGAAGGAAATATCCCGCATGACCACGCTGCCATCGCCCCTCGGTGCACCGCTATCCGGCACAGGTTGGGGCGGATCGATGACCACGCCCACGATACGCGCCAATGAGGCATACCCAGATTGCACCGTATCCAGCACGCGCATCAGCCCCATCAGTGGACCGCGCAGGCGAATGAGCAATAACATCGCCGCGGTGACCGCGCCGACTGTAAGCGCATTGGCCTGGACCACCCAGAAGCTTACCGTCAAACCGCTGCCCAATAAGACCAGCTCAATGCCGGTGAGGTGGGCCTGGAGAACCATCATCGTCCGGCGCGCGTTATAGCCTTCTTCCACCACACGCGTTGAAGCCGCACCGATTCGATCGTGCATCGTATCTTCCATGCGGAAGGCACGCACCGTATCCCTGCCGTGGATTGCCTCTAAAAGCCGGCGGGCGCGGTCCGCCATGGCAGCGCGCTCAGCGGCATACCGGTCAGGGGCGCGCCGCAGGTAATACCGGGCGGCAAAGAAATACAGCGGGGTCACGGCGAGGATGACCACGAGGTATTGCCAATCCACCGTAAGCAGCGCTACTGCCGTTGAGGCAATGGCAAAAATGGACTTTGCCAGCACGGGGACCGTCTCTGTAACCGCGGCGGAAAGTTCCGCGACGTCATCGGTAGAGCGCGATACCAAGTCTCCGGTCCCGGCATCTTCGACGCGGTGCGTGGGAAGGCCGAGTGCCGTAGAGACCATATCCTCGCGCAGAGACGCGATGACGCGCTCGGTCAGCTGGGACAGAACATAGAATCCCGTTGCCGATAAAGCGGCAGACGCGCCCGCGATCCCGATGAGCAGGACTCCGAGGAGGGCGATGTTGGCGCCCGTTGTCACGGCATCGACAATTTTGCCGAGCAGGATCGGGATGGTGACATTGGCCGCTGCTCCGGCTATCAAAAACACCACGGCGATAAGGGCGCGACGGCGCGCGTAAGGAATCAGCGATAACTGCTGCGCCACAACCTTTCGCACCTGTGGCCACGTGGCGGTGGGAAAACGCATTAGGATTCCACCCCCACTGCATGCCAAGCAGGCGCCGATGTATAGACGATGGTGGGTTTGTCCTTCCGGTAGTCCGCAACGCGGTGGGCTACTTCCTGCTCAGTAACGGAATCGACCGCGGTGGTGGGATCAGAGAGAATAAGCACCTCTGGATCCGCGGCGATGGCGCGGGCAAGGGCGACTCGTTGCTGCTGGCCGCCGGACAGGTTGTTTCCGCGCTCACCCACGGCGCGGTCCAGCCCACCGGGAATATCCTCTCCGGCGGCCACCTCTAGAGCCCGTGCGGCCGTATCCGCATCCGGATGAATATTATCCTGCACGGTTCCGGTAAAGAGCATGACCTCGTGTGGCACGACGATGAATTTTTCCCGGGGTAGGTCTCGCAGTTCTTCCGGAGCATGTCCATCGATGGCGGTCACCCCTGGCCGCAGCGCAGGAACCTGTGGTGCGGCGTCCTCGGGAAGTCCAGGAGCGCCCAGCAGGCCCACGATTCGCTGCGCACTCGCCTGCGCCGCGGCCCACCGGGAGGCAATATTCCTTCCCAGCATGGTCATCGGGGTAATGATGAATTGGGTAAGGCCAATGATCATAATGAGCTCACCAATGCTCATCTGCCCATCCAGCGCCAGGTAGCCGGCGGCAACCGCGACGGCGATGACATAAATCGAGCCCAGCGCCTCCGTAGAAGCATTCAATCCAGCCTGCGCCGCATTGGCCTCAACGGTTCGCTCGTAGGCGGCATCGGAATCGCCCGCATACCGCTTGCGCACCGTGCCAATCGCTCCGATCCCTTTAATAATGCGCAGGCCATGGACAATATCCGTCGCCGTCGCGCTCGCCCGGCCCAATGCTTCTTGCCGGATACCAGAGCGCTTGCGCAAGGGACCAGCCGAGCACAGCGATCCCCACACCACGATGGGGCCGCCGCATAAAATGGCCACGCCTAGCGGCAGATTCACCCGGCTGGTCATCACCGCGACATAAATGATCGACGTAATCTCCGCCACCGGGAACACCGTCATCATCACCGCATTCTGCACACGGGTCGCATCGGTCGAGGCAATGGCCAATAACTCCCCTGGCGTGCGTTTCGGCCCGCCCATCCCTTTGGGATCCATAATCCGATCCGTGATGGCCATGCGCACGTCGTGGCCGATAACCAGCATGCTGCGCGCGTTGAGCCCGCGGCCACACCACCCAGTGACGGTATTTACGGCGAAGGCTAGGACCAGAAGTGCAAGCCACCACCACAGTCGCCCGATCGATCCTTCCACCACCGCTTCATCGATGGCATAGCCCACGATGACCGGCGTTGTGCCGTTGAGTACGAAGGAGATAGCCATGCACACGGCCGCTGGGATGGTCATCCCAGGCCGGGAGAAGACAGCCTTCAGCAACCACCGCCGATCTGATGGTTCTGGAAGTGTTGCCATAACAACCCATTCTAATTCCCGGTAGGTTAGATAGCCTATGTCGACTCGCCACCCCAACCCCCAGCACTTCCCCAGCTACCGAAATCCCTCTGCGAAGCAGAAGCCTACCTTCAGCACCGATCCCCAGCGCACCCAGGCAGCGCGCGCCTTCCACCACGGTGCACATACCTATCAGGATGTCCGCCCCCATTACCCGCCCGAGGTTGCTGAGCTCATCGCCGGAGCCCACCGCGTTGCCGATATCGGCGCCGGCACCGGCAAGCTCACTGAGTCCCTCATCAACCCCACCGTGCTTGCGGTCGAGCCATCGGCAGATATGGCCCGCGTGCTCCACCGCCGCCTAGACGTTCCCATCATCCGCGCCACGGCCGAGCACACCGCGCTTGCCGATGCCTCCCTCAACGCCGCCTGCCTCGCCCAAACCTGGCACTGGGTCGACGTTGCCGCCGCTTCCGCCGAGCTGGACCGCATCCTCGCGCCGGGCGGGCGCGTCCTTTTAGTGTGGAATACCCTCGACGTACATGCGGATCCCTGGATCCTTCGGTTAAGCCGCATCATGCACTCCGGCGACGTGCATAAGCCCGGCTTCTATCCCGAATACAAAGCGCCCTGGATCTTAGAGCGCGAACTCCGGCTGAGCTGGACCCACGAGCTCACCCCAGAACAGCTCCACCAACTCATGCGCACCCGTTCCTACTGGCTCAGAAATAACGAGGACATCCACGAGCGCATGACCCACAACCTGAACTGGTACCTCTACGAGCACATGGGCTTTTCGACCGGGCAAAAACTGCACATCCCGTACCGCACGGATGCATTCGTGCTGGTACGGGAGGAGTCTATCTCGAGGGACTGATTACAGGAGAACCTGGGCCAAGAGGGAGCCGACGACACAAGAGGTAAATACGGAGATCGCTCCGGGGATAAGGAACGAGTGGTTGATGACGTATTTGCCAATTCGCGTCGTACCCGTGCGATCGAAGCCAATGCAGGCCAAGTCAGAAGGATAGGTTGGCAAGATGAAGTAACCATAAGCTGCGCCGTAGAAACCAACAATGACAGCCGGGTCAATGCCCAATTGCAAGCCAATAGGGGCAATTGCTACCAGTGCAGCAGCCTGCGAATTGACCAACTTGGACACAACCACCAACACGACGGCGTACGTCCATGGGGCCGCCTCAACGACAGAACCCAAGTTCGTTTCCAGGGCATCGATATGGGATTGGAAGAACGTATCTGCCATCCACGCAACACCGAAGACCGAAAATACAGCGGTCATGCCGGCCTTGAATACTGGAGTAGACGCAATCTTTTTGGTATCCACTTTGCAGCTAAGAAGGATGATGGCGCCGGCGACGAGCATGACCATCTGGATCACTAGATTCATCGATACCGGGCTCAGCTCGCCATCATCACCAGGAACCAGGGGGCGCAGGAACTCAAAAGCGCCGAGGAGGACCACGCAGGCAATAGCGACAAGGAAAACGACTACTGAACGCTTAGCCTCGCGGGAAAATTCCTTACCGATGAGCGAATCGGCGCTCTCATTGATGCTGGCGGCAAACTCTGGGTCTTTCATCCGTTCTTGGAAAGCCGGATCCTTGTCCAGGTCCTTGCCGCGACGCAGCGACCATAACGCAGCGAGGAGCACACCACATAATGATGCGGGTAGCGCTACCGTAAGAATCTGCGGAATCGAATAAGCCTTGTCGATAGCTCCAGCATTTTCCGCAAGGATCGATGCAAGAGAAACGGTAGCCACGGACACCGGTGAAGCGGTAATACCCATCTGGGCCGAGGTCGAGGCCACTGCCATCGGACGCTCAGGACGAATTCCCTTTTTGAGCGCGATGTCTTCAATAATCGGAAACATGGTGTAGACCACGTGGCCAGTGCCGCACAGTACGGTAAGGAACCAAGTAGTCAGTGGTGCCAAAATGGTGATGCGCTCTGGATGAGCACGCAAGAACTTCTCCGCATGCTGCATCATCACTTCCAAACCTTGTGCTTGTTGCAATGTGGCTGCACAGCCGATAACGGCAATGATTGTGAGCATGACCGACACGGGGGGCTCGCCCGGTGCCAAGCCAAATACGAAGACCATCAGCATCAAGCCGATGCCAGAAATTAATCCGAGGCCGATCCCGCCATAGCGGGTGCCCAAAAGCAAAGCACTTAAAATGATTATGACTTGAAGCACGATAGCCAAGACTGAATCCGGGGCAATCACATTCGCTAACATGTCATGCCTTTCAAACAGAAAGTAAATGGTTGACAAGTTTTATCCTATCGGCGCCATAGTGCTTTCACCGAAGCGAAAAGGAGAGCAAAGTGTCACACCATTGTTGGTGACACTTTTGCTCTCCTAAGTGGTAAAATACCGGGTTAACCGGCGAAATTATGTAGTTTTGAGGCCCCCTGATGCCTCTGCAGAGAGCTCCGGCTTTGCTGGCGAGACAAGCTCAACTACACCTCACGTGCCAACCCCGAAAGATGTTGTGCACTATTAGTTGTCGACTCCTCAGGCCTTGTCCTTCCCAGACTTCTGGTCAATCTTATAGTGCAAGTGATTTTTCACTGCGGGCCACTCATGCCGCAGTACGCTATACACGCAGGTATCTCTGACTAACCCGTTATCTAGTATTTGCTGGCCGCGAAGGATTCCATCAAGATGTGCCCCGAGGGATTCCAGCGCACGGCGGCTTTCGCGGTTAAAGGAGTTGGTGGTGAAAAACACGGATAAGCAATCAAGCTGCTCAAATGCATGGCCCATGAGTGTCAGTTTGCAGTCTGCATTAACCGCAGTATTCTGCGCCGAAGCCCGGTACCAGGTGTATCCGATTTGTGCGCGCCTATTACCCAGATCTAAGGCCTGATACCCAGTCATTCCCACTGTAGTGCCGGCTGAATCAAACACCGTAAAAAGCTGCGACCCGTGGGAGTCATACCAAGAAATGCGTTCTTCCACGGCCTTTTCCATCTCGCTTGGTGATGGAACCTTGGTATACCACCGCTTCCATAATTCCCCGTCCTGCACCGCCTCAGCCAGTCCAGGGGTATGCTCCATGCTCAACGCCTTGAGAGTGATATTTTGCCCGCGCAAGATCTCGATTTTCTGTGACACCGTATTTACCTTCTTGCTTTCTGGGCCTAAGCCAATGATCTAATGTCTTTCAAGCTTAGCTGCCAATGACACCGAGCGTAATGAAATAGATAAAAACGAGCGAAGCCCCACGGTTGTGAAAGCTTCGCTCGTTTTCGCAGTGAACTCTTATTTCCGCTTTTTACCTCGGCGTTCGCGCACGCGCACGGCAATGCGGATTGGAGTGCCGTGGAAACCAAAGCGCTCGCGGAACTTGCGCTCAAGGTAGCGCCGGTAGGATGCGTCGAGGAATCCAGTGGTAAAGAGAACAATCGTCGGCGGCTGGGTCGATGCTTGCGTAGCAAAGAGCACGCGTGGTAAACGATTATTCTTCATCGGCGGCGGGTTGGCAGCAATCGCCTCACGCATCCAGTTATTGAGCTGGCCGGTGGACACGCGCTGATCCCAGCTTTCTAGGGCCTCGATCATGGCCGGCTCCAGCTTTTGCAAGGCGCGGCCGGTCTCAGCCGAAATATTAACGCGGGTCACCCACGGCAAGTGCCGCAGCTGCTCGTCAATCTCACGATCGAGGTAATAGCGGCGGTCCTCATCCATCAGATCCCACTTATTGAACGCAATGACCAGTGCCTTGCCGGATTCCAGCACCATATTGAGCACGCGCTGGTCCTGCTCGGAGATCTCCTCGGAGGCATCGATAAGCATGATGCATACCTCGGCCGCATCGATCACGCCACGGGTGCGCAAGGACGCATAATACTCGTGGCCCTGCGCGTTCTTGACTTTCTTGCGCAGGCCCGCGGTATCAATGAACTTCCACAACTGCTCATCTAGCTGCACCAGCGAGTCCACGGGATCCACCGTGGTGCCGGCGACATTATCCACCACCGAGCGCTCCTCGCTGGTGAGCTTATTGAGCAACGAGGACTTGCCCACATTAGGCCTGCCGACGAGCGCGACGCGGCGAGGGCCCGACGTAATCGAGGTCTCGCGCGGTTCTTCGGGGAAGCTGCGCAGGATCTCATCCAGCACGTCCGCGCCACCGCGTCCATGCTGTGCGGACACCGGCCACGGGGCCCCGAGGCCCAAGGCGTAAAACTGCGCCATATCCGCATACTGGTTATCGGAATCAAACTTATTCGATACCACGATCACCGGAACCGGGGACTTTTGCAGGCGGCGCGCCATGACCTCATCGGTTTCGGTAATGCCTACCTTGGTGTCTACCACCATTACGATGACATCGGCGGTATCCATCGCCATTTCCGCCTGGCGGGCGATATCGGCGTGCATGCCTTTGACGTTGGGATCCCAACCGCCGGTATCCTGCACGATAAAGCGCTGCCCATTCCAGTCCGCCACGTAGGACACGCGGTCACGGGTAACGCCAGGGTGGTCTTCTACGACGGCCTCGCGGCGGCCGAGGAAGCGATTAACCAGCGAAGACTTGCCCACATTCGGTCGGCCCACAATAGCGACGGTGCACAGGGCTTCTTCGGTGGCATCGGCAAAGCCCAGCGACTGCGAGAGCTGCTCCCACTCGTCCTCACTGAGAGGCTGCTCTAGGTCGTCCTCGTCCCCGTAGTCGGCCTCGCCGAACTCTGACTCATCAAAGTCGTAGTCG
Source organism: Corynebacterium sp. LaCa_23 (assembly GCF_058182375.1). Lineage (NCBI taxonomy): Bacteria > Bacillati > Actinomycetota > Actinomycetes > Mycobacteriales > Corynebacteriaceae > Corynebacterium > Corynebacterium sp. LaCa_23. Next base: position 1,230,925 of record NZ_CP190825.1, on the reverse strand, counting down.
AATTCTTCGGCATCAAAATCGTCCGTAGCCCACCCCGGCGAGGTCTCTACCGTTTCCTCGTCGAACTTACCCGCAGGGTAATGGAACTGCGTGACTTCTTCCTCTGGGGACTCAAAATCTTTGTTGCTCATGAGCGGGACTCCTTAACCACGTTGATAAGAGCCTGCACGACATCCTCCGGGCTCATGTCAGAGGTATCGACAATAGTGGCGTCGTCGGCGGGGCGAAGCGGCGAGGTGGCGCGGGAAGAATCCGCGGCATCGCGGCGCTGCACATCTGCCAGTACCGATTCAAAATCGGAGGCAATACCGGCCTTTTCGTTTTGATCGTGCCTGCGCTGCGCACGGACTTCCGCGGAAGCCGTCATAAAGGCCTTCGCCGGGGCATCGGCTAGCACCACGGTGCCGATATCGCGGCCCTCTACAATGGCGCGGTGGGCGCGTTGCGCAAGCGTGCGCTGCAATGCCACCAAGTTCTCGCGCACCTCTGGGATGGCAGATACTGCGGAGACGTTCTGGGTGACCTCGTCTTCCCGGATAACGCGAGAGACATCGGCGCCATCGAAAAGCACCTGCGTGGAATCCGGATCATCGGAAACCTCCAAGGGCAGGTTGGCCGTCGCGGAAATCACCGCCTGCTTGTCCGCGGGATCCACGCCTTGGCGCAATACCACAAGGGTTGCCACGCGGTACATGGCGCCGGTATCGATGTACTTTGCATCCAATTGCTTGGCTAGGGTCCGGCATGTCGTGGACTTCCCCGTTCCGGAGGGCCCATCGACCGCGAGGATCAGGCCTTCATCAGGCATATTCGAAATCATTACATCCCCACCGCCTTGTACAAGCTCGTCAACTCGTTGGAATTTAGCGCGCGCAGCCCACCGGGCTTCATATCGCCCAATTGGACCGTGTGCAGCTTGGTGCGCACCAGGCGCTGCACGGGGTAGCCGGCTTCCTTCAGCAGGCGGCGCACGATGTGCTTGCGCCCTTCGTGTAGCTCTACTCGGACCAAAGAGAATCCCTGATTCTTGTCCACTACCTGCACAAAATCGGCCTTGGCTAGGCCATCTTCTAGCTCGATGCCCTCTTTAAGCTGGCGCACCAACTTATTATCGGCCTCGCCCAATACCGTGGCCAGGTAGGTTTTCTTCACCTCATATTTGGGGTGCATCAGGCGGTTGGCCAATTCCCCATCATTGGTGAGGATGAGCAGGCCTTCCGTATCCGCATCCAAGCGGCCTACGTGGAATAGGCGCTGGCCCGAGGCAACCTTTTCAGAAACCACGTCACCCACGCAGGGACGGCCGAGATCATCTGACATCGTCGACTGCATTCCGCGGGGTTTATTGAGGATGAAATATTCTTGGTCCTCGTTGACGTTGACGCGAACGCCATCAACGCGGATGACGTCCACGGCGGGATTGACCTTCACGCCCTGCTTGAGGATGACATTGCCGTTTACTTCAACGCGTCCGGCATCAATGAGGATTTCCGCGTGGCGGCGCGATGCGACGCCCGCCTTGGCCAAGACCTTCTGCAGGCGCTCGCCCTTGGGCTTATCGTCATCGACCAGCCAGTCAGCGCCCAAATCGCGCGCCACCGATTCTGCAGTGGCCTTCTGCTTTTTCTTGGAAACGTGTTGATTACGAGCCGGCTTGGCATTAGAGACAACGATATCGCTGTCTCGCTGCTTCTTATCCGGTGTGCCGTCACGGCGAGCGGGAGGAGTCACTTAAGTGTCCTTTTCTCTCGAAGATATGAAATTACCTGCGTGAGTCTACCCCACCTCAGTACTCTTCGTCGATTGCATCGACGTCTGGAAGCAGCGGCGCCAGATCCGGAAGGCGTTCCAGCGAGTCTATACCTAGCAGTTCGAGGAAAAGCTCGGTGGTTTCATATCGGTGCGACGCCCCCTCGAACTCGTCCTGCGGGAGCTCACGGATGAGCCCGCGCAGGTTAAGGGTGCGCATCACGCCGTCCACGTTGACCCCGCGGACCGCAGAGACCTGCTGGCGCGTGACCGGTTGGCGATAGGCCACGACGGCGAGGGTTTCCAAGGCCGCGCGCGAGAGCTTCGTTTGCGCCCCATCCAATAAAAACTCCTCCACCGCGCTGGCGTTTTCCTGGCGGGTATAAAACCGCCAACCTTCTGGCGTTTCGCGCAGCTCAATTCCAGAGCCGCGGCTATCGAATTCACGTTGGATGGCCCGCAAGCAGTCACTAATGACCGCAGGTTCTACGCTAAGCGCCCGCGCCAAGGACTCTACGGATGCCGGCGAATCGAGCACCAGCAAGATCGATTCAAGCCGGGATCGCAATTGCGAAATGAGCGGAAGATCCATGCCCCTTAGATTACAACCACCGACGGCGGTGCTAGCACTAGTCCCAATTTGCTGCGGCAACGACCGCAGGATCTACGTCCAAGCCGGTCCAGGAAAGGTCCAGCTGGCCCAACGCCTCCTCCTGCTGGGCATCAACCGCCTTGGCCTTAAACAGTTCCAAGAGCGCCAAGAACCTGCCGACGATATGCATGGTTGTGGTGCAATCCCGGGTAAGCGAGGAAAAACTTGTCCACTGCCCTGCGCCCATGAGTTTGAGCGTTTCGAGGATCTTTCCAGCCTGCTCGGGCACGGAGACGGCGACGCCATGAATATGGCCCGTTGCCACTTCTTCCGGCGGCTTGGGGCGAAAGACGCCCGCCGCCATTTCCGCAAAGCTCGCTGGAGTATGCCCCAACGTCACGGGAGGTAGAAGCTCCGCAAATTGCTCCTCGATGCTCACGGCGCGCGGGTAACTGCGCTGTGCCTCCCGTTGCCAACGGGCAAATTGATCCGCCGCCTGTTTATAGGCCTTGTACTGCAAAAGGCGGGCAAAGAGCAGGTCGCGCGATTCCAGCAGCTCCAGGTCCTCTAGGTCATCGACTTCGCCCCGCGGCAATAGCCGTGCGGCCTTTAAGTCCAACAGCGTTGCCGCCACGACCAAGAAATCAGTCGTCTCATCCAAATCCGCGTTCTCGCCCAATTGGCGGGTGTAGCCAACGAATTCATCCGTCACCTCAGACAAGGCCACATCCGTGATATCCATCTTTTTGGCCTGGATGAGCTGCAAAAGCAGATCAAATGGGCCCTCGAAATTCCGCAGCGCAATGCGGAAGCCCGTAATCTCTGGCTGCGTCACGGTAGTTTAAACGGTCGAGCGTTCGATGACTTCCTTCGCCAGATCGCGGTATTGCTGCGCGGCCTGCGAATTGGGCGCCCACGAGGTGATGGGCTCGCCGGCCACGGAGGTTTCTGGGAAGCGCACGGTACGGGTAATGACGGTATCGAATACTTGATCCCCAAAGTATTCCACCACGCGGGACATCACCTCACGGGCATGCTTGGTGCGCCGATCAAACATGGTGACCAGAATGCCCATTACTTCCAGATCGAAGTTGATGCGGTCAGAGACCTTTTCCACCGTGTCCGTGAGCAAGGCAAGCCCGCGCAGCGAGAAGAACTCGCATTCCATCGGGATGATGACGCCCTGGGAACAAGCTAGGGCGTTGACCGTAAGCAGACCCAAAGAAGGCTGGCAATCAATGATGATGAAGTCATAGTCGCGGCGCACCGGACGCAGGGCGCGGGCCAAGGTGTGCTCGCGGCCTACTTCATTGACCATCTGAATCTCTGCTGCGGAAAGGTCAATATTGGCCGGAACGAGGTCCATGCCGGACACGCTGGTGTGGTGAATGGCGGAGTGGATAGAGGTATGGCTATCCAGCATCACGTCATAAATCGAGTCCTCGATGTCATCATGGTTTAATCCCAGCCCAGCCGAAAGAGCACCCTGCGGGTCCAAGTCAACCAAGAGGACCTTGCGCCCATACTCTGCGAGGCAGGCCCCCATATTGATGGTGGACGTGGTCTTGCCCACGCCGCCCTTCTGGTTACACATCGAGATGATGGTGGCGGGCCCATGTTTTTCCAAGGGGGCGGGTTCCGGCAGCTCGCGGACAGGGCGGCCAGTTAGCCCCGTCTCTACATCAGAGGTTGAAAAGAGACCCTCTTCGCTCACAGTCAAACCTTCTTCCTTGACGCCAAGTCATGGACCATGACATTTGGCATAGGGTTGCTTACAACGTTGTAACTATAGCGTACCCGCTCCCCTTTATGACTACCGAGACTTTGCAAATATCAAGCCTCTAACTTTGACTTAAACGCTGAAAGCTACGCCCGCGGATGCGCTGTCCGCCACACCTCCCGCAAGGAATCAGCAGTCACGTGCGTATAGATCTGCGTGGTAGTCACGGAGGAATGCCCTAAAAGCTCCTGCACGGTGCGCACATCGGCACCGCCTTCGAGAAGGTGCGTGGCAAAGGAATGACGCAGCGTGTGCGGGGAAATGGACTTATCCAACTGGCTGCGCTGCGCGGCGGTCTTAATGATGGACCACGCGCTTTGCCGCGATAGCGCGCCACCGCGGGTATTCAAAAACAGCGCAGCCGTTTTGCCCTTTCCCAGCACGGGACGGGCGCGCACCAGATAGGCATCGATGGCCTGGCGAGCATGCGAGCCAAGGGGTACGAGCCGCTCCTTATCACCTTTGCCGTGCAGGACTAGGACGTCATCGCCAGTAGCTACGTCATCGACGTTGAGCGAAATTACCTCAGAAATGCGCGCCCCAGTGCCATAGAGTACTTCCAATAGCGCCCTATCGCGAAGGTCGACCGGCGTTTCCGTCGGCGTCGCTTCGATAAGCTGCGTCACCTCATCAACGCTCAAGGTCTCTGGCAGGTGCTGTCCAGTGGAAGGCGGGCTTACCTCGGCCGCAACATCACTATCAATTTCACCCTCCGCAACGGCGAATTTATGCAACCCGCGGGCCACGATGAGGGCACGGTTGGCAGAGGACACCGCCATTGTCTCGCGCAGGTCCTTTAAGTAGGCTTCCACCATCGGGCGAGTCACCTGCCGCAGGTCCTGGACCCCATTGTCCGCCAGCCAATCTACGTACCGGCGAATATCCCGCCGATAATTGCTCAGGGTGTTCGCTGAAACCCCGCGTTCGACGGCGAGGTGATTCAACCAGGTCTGAGCTATGTCCTTTGCGGCAGTCACTGCTTTTTCAGGTCCGGTCCGCTGCGGCGGGCAGCCATGTGGGTCGGGCGCAAATCAAACGGCGCATCCACCGAACGCGTCTGCTTCCCGCCAACAACCGTGGCATATGCAGATAAAATACCCGCGCACGCGACGGAGTTAACGATCTCGCCGCCCAGCACCCTGTCAACCGCCTGGTCTAGATCCACCCAGGCAAAATCCATATCGGCTTCTTCATCGCCGGTATCGTGCAGCGCTGGGACCTCGCTAAGGTCGCGGGCAAGGAAAATCCGCACTGCTTCCTCGCAGAACCCCGGTGAGGTCACCATATCCGTAAGAACTTCCCAGTCCTTGGCTGCCAGGCCGGCTTCCTCCTGCAACTCGCGCTGCGCGCCGGACAGCTCATCCTCGCCCTTCACATCGAGCAATCCTGCCGGCAGTTCCCACAGCCGCTTGCCGACGCTATGCCTGTACTGATGCACCATCGCGATGCGCCGATCCTCATCTAGGGCCACCACCGCGACGGCACCCAGGTGCTCAATGATTTCCCTATCCGCAGTATTGCCTCCCGGCATGGACAACGTATCGCGGCGTACGGCGACGATAGGGGCACCAAAAATTAACTCTGAATCCAAGACTTGAAAATCGTGGGCCACTATTCTTTCTCCTCTTCAGGTAGGGCGGAATCCGCGCTTTCTGCAGAACCGTAGTCTCCCCTGCCCCCATTGAGCTGTTCCTCGGCGGCGGAAATGACGGCGATGCGCTCTACCGCACGTTCAATGCCATCTACGGTAGAAAGATCCAGGTCTTTGGTGCGCAGCTGCTCTATTGTCTTTTCATCTTGGGTCTGTTTGGCCCGCGCACTCAGTACCACGCTGCCATTGACCTCGTCCAAGGCGGTGGCGAACTCTGCCAAGGTATCCGAATAATATCCGCGCACCCCGCTGCCGGAGACGATGATGATGGACTGGGCCGGAAGGATGGTCCCGTCCTCATAATCAATAAATTCCTTATCGCGCAGGGCACGCAGCAGCTCGGATCGCTCCTTCACGCTTGCGAGCGGCTCCGTGCTTTCTTGGTCCATGGATAAGGCCGCGCCCAAAGCCTCGCCGCCATAGCTTCCCACGGTTTTATCGAGCCCCTTGAGATCTGCCTTTTTCGGGGCCTTATCTTTAAGGATCGATACGATATCGTCTTTGCTTTCCCCGCGCAGGAAGTCTTTGCTCAGCTTGATTTCTCCTGCCTTGGTGGCCCCGGAGGCTTCTAAGAGCTTCGTGATATCAGACAGGTCCCTGCTATTTGCATCATCGGTGGAAATGACCAGCACTGGCCGCTGCGATAACGTCCCAGATACCAAGTCCGGTGCCACGTTCTTGACTATGTCATCGCTCGCCTCATTTTGGTTCTGCAAGATCTTGTTTTCTTGCACCACCTTGCGGTGTTCCGCACGGATCGGGTCATCATCGGCCACGCTGGTAGTCAGGTTGGGCGCGATCACCAAGGCTCCGAGGGCTACACCGACCGCTGCGCCGAGTCCAAGGCCCGTAATTAGTTGCGTTTTCGCCATACTGCTACCCCCGCTCAGAATAGGCTCGACCACGTTTGGCTCAAATTACTCAAGAAATCCTGGCTCCCGCCAAAGCCCACGATCAAGATGATCGCTGCAATCGCGACCAAGATGCTGAGGAGGGCCCATAGCCAGCCAAGGTGTGAAGATGGAACAGAATACAGGTTGATCACAGCCTCCGCATCAACCGCCTTGGTTCCAGCCTTCAGCCGAGACAAGACGGCAGACGGTGCCACCCGGTTGGCAAAAACATCATCGAGGTCAAAGCCGCCGCCTGCCTGCACGATGAGGCCCGCACCGTGGTAATCAGCAAAGAGCAGCGCTAAATCCGTGGCCGATTCCGATGCCGCCGGGAACGTCATGGCCCCAATACCCAGCTCTTGGATGCGGTCAAGGCCTTCCACGCTGCCTTCTGGATCCGCGGGTACGACGATGCGCGCGCCGCAGCGCAGCGCCTCATCGCTTACCTTGGCCGGATCCCCAATAACGAAGTCAGGCTTATATCCCTGCTCCAGCAAGGAATCCGCGGCTTCCTCAACCGCAACGAGCAGCGGCTCATATTCCCGGATGAAATTCCGCAAGTCTTTCAGCAGGGCTCGGTGGTCTTCGGTGGGAGATAAAACAATGACCTTCCTGCCAGCTATCTCGGCACCGGATGCGGGGACACCGAGGCCATCGATAAGCAGCGGGCCTTCAGAGTTAATGAAGTCAATGGAGCTTGCGAAATAGGACTCCATGTGGTCAATGAGTGCGCTTTGTGCCGCCTTGAAGTTCTTGTCTGCGCGCTCCCGGGAAATCTTCTGCCCCGTCCCGATTACTTTATCGCCAACGTAGACCTTTCCATCCTCGCCGATATGCGCCTTTTTGCCGTCTTTAAACTCCGAGATAAATTCCTCGCCGAGGCCCTCGAGGAGGTCAATATCGGCATCGAGAAGCATGTGCGGACCGCAATTAGGGATGGAACCGGTAGAAAACCTGGCGACATTGACCACCGCGGAGGGCTGCAAGTCCACAAGCGTTTGTGCCTCGGGCCGGGAAATATTCGCCGCATCGATAACGGCGATATCACCTGCAGAAAACTTCTTAAGACCTTTCGCGCCCGGGGTGCAATCGCGCAATGCGGCAGACTCACCGGGTTGCTCAGGGGTACGGGAAAACAGAGCCATGCGCCCCATTCTTCCTTGCTTAGTCCGCCAGCTGGGTAAGGCGCGCGGAAGCTTCCTTTTGTGCGCGGTCAAAAAGCTCTTGGGCGTGGGCGCGCCCAGTGTCCGTGTCATCCAAACCGGCCAGCATGCGCGCCAATTCCTCAACGCGCTCCTGCTCCGATAACTCGGCTACCCCAGAGGTAAACTTATCCTTCGAAACATGCAAATGCGCATCTGCATACGCGGCTACCTGCGGCAAGTGGGTGACAACGATAACCTGGTTATGCGCAGCCAGCCGCGCTAGCCGCCGCCCAATTTCCACCGCCGCACGCCCGCCCACGCCGGCATCGACCTCATCGAAGACCAAGGTCGCACCATCTTCGCTGGCGAGCACAACCTCAAGGGCAAGCATGACGCGAGACAGCTCACCACCGGAGGCCGCGGTGGCCAACGGCTTCCCATTGAGTTGCAACTCCGCGGCATCGGCACCCGTCTTCGAATACTTGGCTGTGGAAAGCTCAACCGACAAAGTGGAATTGGGCATGGCCAATCCATGCAACTCCTCAGTCACCAGCTTGCCCAGCGCTTCCGCAGCTTTCTGGCGGCTCTTCGTAAGCTCCGCCGCCTTCTGCTTCATCTCCTGTTCGGCCTCTTTGACCTGTGCCTTAAGCTCCTCGAGGACCTCCGTCGAGGTATCCATCGACTGCAATTTGGCCTCCGCCTCATCGCGCCACGCCAATACGCCATCGATATCGCTAGCGTATTTCCGGGTCAATGCTCGGAGATCCTGCTGGCGCTGCAGCGATTTTTCCAACAGATTCGGATCCGCCGGCAGCCCCGCGAGGTATCCGCCGAGCTCAGCCGAGATATCGCCTAGCTGCGAGGTGAGCTCAGAGATGCGCTCGCCCAAATCCGCCAACTGTTTATCCGAGGATCCCACCAGCGCCGAGCCCGCGCGCCCGAGCAGCGAAGACGCAGCCTCATCAAGCTCTTCAGTACCATCGATCGCTGCCAAGGCAGTGTGCGCGGATTCGCGCAGGCCGTCGACGTCTTGCAAGCGCTGCACCAACTGCACCAGCTCCGCGTCTTCGCCTGGCTCGGGTGCCACACCGTTGATTTCCTCTAAGGCATATTGCAGGCGGTCCGCTTCCTGGGCAAGCTCCCTACGGGACTCGGTGCGCCGGCGATAGTCCTTGGCCAAGCTGCGCCACTTTTTGAAGGCCTCCGCATAGTCTTCCCGGATGCCAGCCAGTTGCGGATCCGCACGGTCTACCGCCGCGAGCTGCTCTTCTGGAGCCAAGAGGCGCAATTGATCGTTCTGTCCATGCACGGTAAGTATCTCCCGCGCGAAATCTCCCAACGTGGCGGCCGGTACGGCGCGGCCGCCCAAATAGGCCCGCGATCGCCCCGCTGCTGAAACGGTCCGCGAGACAATAAATTCACCATTTTCATCTGGCTCGCCGCCCACCGAGTCCACCAGCTGGCTAATGCTCTCTTTCGCGGAACTAAAGTGGCCTTCCACGGCCGCTTTTTTGGCGCCATCGCGCACCCGAGAGGCATCGGCACGCCCGCCTGCCAACAGTCGAAGCCCCGTGACCACCATGGTTTTGCCCGCACCGGTTTCACCGGTCAATACGGTCAAGCCCTCCGACAATTCCGCAGAGCTATGGCGAATGACTCCTAAATCATTAATAGAAATATCGACAAGCACTATTTCTCCTTCGGTCCGCGCCAGCCTTCCACGGGCAACCGCAGCTTAGAGACCAATCGATCCGTAAAGGGCTGATCATCTAACCGCACCCAGCGTACGGGGCGCTTACCGCGCACCACCTCGACGCGGGCACCCGGCGGCATAATAAGTTCCCTGCACCCATCCAAGATAACCACGGCCGGTGTGGTTTGCATGGTTGATTCCACTGCCACCAGTGAATTCGGGGAAACCACTAATGGTTTGGTAAAGAGCGCATGGGCATTATTCGGCACGACCAAGATTGCATCCAGGGATGGCCACAGCACTGGGCCTCCAGCTGAAAACGCATACGCCGTAGAACCCGTTGGGGTAGAAATCAGTACGCCATCACAACCGAACGACGAAACGGGGCGCCGGTCGATCTCCAAAATCGCATCCAGCACGCCCGACCTGTTCTGGTTTTCAACCGAGGCCTCATTCAAAGCCCAACTGCTAGCCAGTTGGTGACCGTTGGCATCCGAAATAGAGACATCCACCGTCAACCTGTCCTCTACCCGGTAGCTTTTCTCAATCACGCGAGCGACGGCACGGTCTAATGACTCCACTTCCCATTCCGCGAGGAAGCCTACGTGGCCCAGATTCACTCCGAGGACCGGGATATCTACCGCCCGCGCCATATCGGCGGCGCGCAGGAAGGTGCCATCACCGCCTAAAACAAGGACCAGTTCGCATCCCGCCGCAGCAGCATCAGAATGCGACACATGTTGGAGTCCCGGCAAGACGGTTTCGTCCGCGCACACGCGCACCGTTATCCCCGCTTCCTGCAATAATTCGGCTGCACGGGAGGTAGCCTGCAGGTTCTCTGCACGATTGGCATGCGGAACCAACAATATCTCTCGCATTATTGCGGACCTTCTTCAACGGCAGTATCAATCATCTGTTTCATTGTAGCTGCGTCCGTTGACATACCGTCCTTTTTCAGCCAAAGGAAATATTCCACGTTTCCACTCGGGCCAGGCAATGGTGAAGCCACAACACCGTGCAGGCTAAGGCCTAAAGACACGGCAAACTCGGCGACATCCTGTGTAACCTCTTTCCGCATCTCGGGAGAGCGGACCACCCCGCCGCTGCCAATGCGATCCTTGCCCACCTCAAACTGCGGCTTAACCATCGGCAGCAGCCACGCTCCGTCCTTCATACACTCCACAATTGCTGGCAGTACCAGCTTTAAGGAAATGAAGGATAAATCCCCGACCATGCCATCACACAGGCCATTGGTCATTTCTGGATTAATAGTGCGGATATTGGTCCTATCCAAGACGGTTACGCGGTCGTCATTTTGCAGCCGCCACAGTAATTGCCCATACCCAACGTCAACAGAAAGCACTTCCCTCGCACCAGAGGCCAGGCACACATCCGTAAAACCTCCCGTCGATGCCCCTGCATCTAAGATGCGACCGTCCATGTCGACGTCGAATGCGGCAAGCGCGCCCAAGAGCTTATGTGCGCCGCGGGACGCCCACTTGTCTTCCTCGGACTCCTCGACCTTGATGGAGACTTCAGGATCCACAACTGTTGCAGGCTTTTCTGCTTTAAACCCGCCGACCGTCACACGGCCAGACTTGATCATCTCGCGGGCTTGCTCACGAGATCGCGCAATCTTTCGGCGCACAAGTTCTGCATCCAGCCTGCGGCGTTGTGGTGGCATTAGTTCTCCTGCAAAGCATTCCGCAATACGGAATGCGCCCTGTCCAGTTGATCGACTTCTTCTGCAAGTGATGGCGCATCTTCGCCAAGAATTGTCGAAATCTCTGAATCTACTGCTTCAGGCTCTTTCACGGCCCGAAAATCGTGTGGCTTTACCGCCATTTCGACACAACCTTTTCCGCAAATTCGCTACGCGGCTGAATATACCGAGGTGGTGCCGGCATTGACCACGCCACTTCCAATACGGTCCGCAATGCTTGCACCGAGGTAGAGGACTCATTTCCGCCCTGCAAAAGAACGTCATACCCATCGCACCGCGCGGTAAAGTCTCCTTGCGGTCCCGGTCGCACCTGCGAAATAGGCAATGAAAGCTCGTGCATGCCCGCACCAATAAAGTTGGGCCGCGCCTCCACGGGGGCCTCGATAAGCTCAAGCTCGCCCGAGACACCGGTCAATACATGGAAAGTATTCATCGCTGCGGTGTTACCCCCAACGATATCCGTATCTAGCCTGTCGCCCACCGCCAATGGCTTTTTCGACCCGACCTTTTTGGCTGCGAGGAAGAACATCGCTGGTTCAGGTTTGCCGGCAGAAACGGGCTCTACTCCCGTCGCCTTCTGGACAGCAGCAACGAGGGAACCATTGCCAACGCCTAGTCCTCGCTCGATTGGAAGGGACGTATCCAAGTTCGACGCAAAATATTTCGCGCCTGCCCGGATAGCCAGAGCCCCCTCCGTTAACTGTTCCCAGCCAACGGATTTATCAAAACCTTGCAGGACGGCGGCTGGTTTATCATCGGCACTCGAGACCACGGAAAAACCCATGTCTTTAGCCAAATTACGGAAAGAATCCGCGCCAATAATTAGTACCTTGGCACCCGAAGGAATTTCCTCGGCAGCCAATTGCAATACCGCTTGGGCGGAGGTGACGATGTCACCTGAATCAGCCGTCAAGCCGATATCCGTTAGCATCGTCGCAACGGCTTCAGGGCTGCGCGACGCATTATTTGTTACATATACTGCGGGAACACCGCACGTATTAATAACGTCTACGACGTTGCTGAGCGGACGACCGCCTTCCCAGACGGTTCCATCCAAGTCCAACAATAAGGCATCATGTTTGCTTAAAACACTCATTACTTACATTCCGCCAATCGGTCAGCGGCATCGGTCCAATCACCCTCATCAATGGCGATGGTGTGCTCGAACCACTCTCGGGCTTCGTCCTTGCGCCCTGCGGCAAGCAGAGCATTTGCATAGGCATACGACAACCTACAAGCACTTACTCCACGATCGCTGCGGTCCGGTTGTGCCCGCTGAATTGTAACCACCGCTGATTCGGGCTGATCGAGGTCAAGGCGAGCACCCGCCAGCACGATCGCTAATTCAATGGCGGATTCTTTGTCTAGTTCCTTCGCCTCTTCGCTGCGCCCCAGCTCTAATGCCTTTTCCGGCCGACCCAACCCACGTTCACAATCGGCCATAACCGCGAGCATCCCCGGGCCGCCAGAAATACGACGGGCAGCACGAAGCTCAGCGAGCGCCTCTTTCCACTCGCCGGCGCGGTATGCAGCGATACCGTTAACTTCCCGAGCGATAGCCACACGTCCTGCACGATCCTTAGCCGCACGCGCATGCCGCAGCGCCAGTTTAGGATCATCGTCCATCCAGGTTGCTGCCATGATCATGTGCTTAGCGACGGCCTCCGAGTTCTCTTTAGAGAGAGACTTCAGGTCTTGGAGCACCAATGGGTCCAAGTCATTGATATCGACCTCTTCAGGAATATCCGGATCGGTCATACGACGGTTGATTCGCTCTTCCCGATACCCAGAGCGCTGTGGAGAGAAAGACTTCTTCTTTCCCCCGCCGCGAGAATCGCGGTCCCCCGAGTTGCGTGGATTTCGACCCCGACGGTCTTGTCCGCGGCCATTACGGCCGTGCTGGTTGCGCTCCGACATTCAGTCCTACCCTTTCTTGGTTGGAACTCGCACAGAAATACCGCACCCATTCTACAGTGCCAAACGACATTCAAAGAATCTAGAATATCCTCGTCGATTGCCCGTAGTTTGATGAACCCGGCCACTGCTTTTGGGCGAACTGGTGTGGTGGTGTTGGGTTGGTGGGGTTGCCCGCAAATCGTGGACACGTAGTTAAGCTGCTTAGGGGTTAAGCAGCGGCCTTCTTATTACCATTTTGATCAGCGAGCTGGGCTTCGAAATCGACGGGGCTTACCATCCCGATGGACGAGTGGCGACGGCGCCGGTTGTAGACAATCTCAATCCAGCGAGCCACCGCCTTCCGGGCTTCGTTGCGGGTTCGCCATTCCTTCCGATCGTAAAATTCGGTCTTCAATGTCGACCAGAACGACTCGGCCATCGCATTGTCAAAGCAGACACCAGTACGGCCGACCGATTGTGCAATCCCTAGTTCTTGACAGACCTGCCACAGCTGTTCGCTGGTGAACTGGGTACCACGATCGGCGTGGAAGACCACGCCGTCGGGTACTTCACCACGCAGGGTGTAAGCCATGCGCAGTGCACGTTCAACTAGGTAAGAATCCTGCACACTATCCATGGACCAGCCTAGGACTCGGCGGGAGTGTCCATCGCGGATAACGCATAGGTACAGCCAGCCCTCATTCGTGCGTAGATAGGTAATATCCGACATCCACACTCGATTAAGCTGCCCTTGATCAAATAGGCGTTTCACTAGGTCTGGAAGCGTTGACTTCCGCTTGGATTGAATCGTCGTTACGGGAACAAACGCCCTGGGTGAGATGCCTTCAATACCCATCATCCGCATGCGTTTGGCCACGGTTTTGCGATTCACATAGACCCCACCCTCGGCGAGTTCTGCAGTAATCCGTGGGGCACCGTAGACTTCGTCAGAATCTTCCCAGATGTCATGAATTTTCCTGTCTAACTGGTCGAGGAATCTCTGACGCTGATTTTCACCACGAAGCCGTACTGCTTGAGCCTTTTGCCATTTATAGTAGCCAGAACGAGAAACCTCTAATAACCTGCTCATTCGTTTGATGCTGTAGTTCGCCTTGCTCTGGCTGCATTAGCTCAAATTTTTCCGATCGCGTTGCTTCGCAGCGAAGAAGGCGGTGGCTTTTGACAAGAACTCATTATCCATCTTGGCCTCAGCTAACTCACGACGCAGGCGAGCGTTTTCGGCTCGTATATCGGCATCACTGCGGCCATCTACCGAGCCTTGGCGTTCCCGCTCAAGTTTGACCCACCTGCCTAAAATTGTGGCTGATACGCTAATTTCCTTAGCCACATGAGCGATTGGGCGCCCAGACTCAATGACCAGTCTGGCGGCCTCCTGCCGGTACTCCGGGGTGTACTTCTTCCTTGACGAACTCACAATGAACATCCTCTCCTACGGACACAAGATCCGCACTAATCGGGTGTCCACTAAACGAGGGTAACCTCATCCGGGCCAGCGGCAGGTGAGGTCTCTGCCTTGTGTGTAGGCGCGGATGTGGCTGGTGGGCTGGTAGCTTTCGGTTTCTTTTGGTTTTAAGTGTCGGGTGAAGGTGTCGATGTTTTCTAGGTTGGTCATGCGGGACCAGCCGTAGCCCGGGAAGTAGACCTTTGTATCTGCACTCCCGGCGGCTCCGGAGCCGTCATTGTGGTCGGGGTTAGTGGCGGCTGCGGTGGTGAAGGTATTGATCGCAACTTTGGTATTGGTGTTATCCAGGATGAGTTGGATAAGCGCCTCACCGGCACCGCACTGATTATTGTCTGCTTGGGAATCGATGTGGCGGGCGATAATAGCGGCCGTAGCTTTATCACACGTTAGGCTCATGGTGGCGCGGTTGTTATGCACTGACACGTTCAGGGTGGGCTCGACCTCGTCTGTGTCATCGTCTGTGAGATTGTGGGTGTCGATGAAGTCGCGGATAAACCGGCGGATATCCGCCACCGTGGGTACATGCTGGCACGGTGCTGTCGGGGTGAGAAAATCTGCTAGGGCAGCATCGACCAGGCCTATGTGGTCGCGGTTGTCGCCTATACGTTCTATTTCCCTATCGATAACCCTCAGGCGTGGTGTATCCAGGATCCACTGCTCCATGTTGGTCGCTGTAACGAGGGGTAGTTCTTGCATGCGGAAATGTGCCCTGATAATCCCCGACAGGGTGCTGTAGGTTAGGCCTAAATCTTTAGCCAGGCTCGTCAGTGTCAGATCGACGTCGTCGTCGAGGTCTGGAAGGAGTGATTGGTAGAAAAACCAGGAGTCCTTCCGGGCGTGTGCTCCAGCTGCAGCAATAGGGTTGCCGGGTGTGTTGGTGGCGTAAAAGACTACCGGTACCTCCCCCACAGCCTCACCATCAGAGTCGTAATCAGGATCAGTGTTGGTGTCGTAGTCCAGTGGCTCGCCGGCTTTACGGGTATTCCCCAGCGTGGTGTCGCCTACTGGCTCGTGGTCTGTCGTGGTAGGTGGTGGTGTGTTAATTGTCATCGTAACCGTGTCCCCCGGGGTGTACTACACCCTCAAAAGTGTCGAATGTCTTTTCGCCTAACACGGATTTACCCTATCCACCACACCTGACAGTAGGGGGTAAAACCACGACACCTACCACGCATTCCCCCAGCTCGACAGAGAACAACCCACAAATACCAACGGGGGTAAAACACCAAGTAGTCCCCGAAACACCAACCACCCACAATTATTCGGGGTGGTGGCCTTTCGGGGACTACCAGAATCACTATTTTGTTGTTTTGTTGTTTGGTGTCGGCGGTGACTTACTCTCCCACAACCTCCCGGTTGCAGTACCATCAGCGCGTACAGGCTTAGCTTCCGGGTTCGGAATGGGACCGGGCGTTTCCCTGCAGCTATGAACCACCGACAAACCTATCAGAACACTACCCACTGTGTGTGGTGTTGTGTCAGATACTGCATAGTGGACGCGACACACACGATAATGTGTATTTTTGTTTGTTTACTCGCTTCACAAGTCCACCCAACAATCATCCCCACACGTGGTGTTCGGGGGTTGTTGTGGTGTGTTTGTTTTGGTCAATTAGTACCAGTAGCCTTCACACCTTACAGTGCTTCCAAGTCTGGCCTATCTACCCCATAGTCTTTAGGGGACCTCAAAAGAAACCTCATCTTAAAACAGGCTTCCCGCTTAGATGCTTTCAGCGGTTATCCCTTCCGTACGTAGCCAACCAGCGATACCCCTGGCGGGATAACTGGCACACTAGAGGTACGTCCGTCCCGGTCCTCTCGTACTAGGGACAGCCTTCTTCAAGTTTCAACGCGCGCGGCGGATAGAGACCGAACTGTCTCACGACGTTCTGAACCCAGCTCGCGTGCCGCTTTAATGGGCGAACAGCCCAACCCTTGGGACCTACTCCAGCCCCAGGATGCGACGAGCCGACATCGAGGTGCCAAACCATCCCGTCGATATGGACTCTTGGGGAAGATCAGCCTGTTATCCCCGGGGTACCTTTTATCCGTTGAGCGACACCACATCCACAAGTAGGTGCCGGATCACTAGTCCCGACTTTCGTCCCTGCTCGACATGTCTGTCTCACAGTCAAGCTCCCTTGTGCACTTACACTCACCACCTGATTGCCAACCAGGCTGAGGGAACCTTTGGGCGCCTCCGTTACATTTTGGGAGGCAACCGCCCCAGTTAAACTACCCACCAGGCACTGTCCCCAACCCAGATCATGGGCCAAGGTTAGATGCTCAATCCGATCAGAGTGGTATTTCAACAACGACTCCACCACCACTAGCGTGACGGTTTCACAGTCTCCCACCTATCCTACACAAACCGAACCAAACACCAATACCAAGCTATAGTGAAGGTCCCGGGGTCTTTTCGTCCTGCCGCGCGTAACGAGCATCTTTACTCGTAATGCAATTTCACCGGGCCTGTGGTCGAGACAGCAGAGAAGTCGTTACGCCATTCGTGCAGGTCGGAACTTACCCGACAAGGAATTTCGCTACCTTAGGATGGTTATAGTTACCACCGCCGTTTACTGGGGCTTAAATTCTCAGCTTCGCTAACAAACGTTAACTAACCGGTCCTCTTAACCTTCCAGCACCGGGCAGGCGTCAGTCCATATACATCAACTTAACGTCTTCGCATGGACCTGTGTTTTTGATAAACAGTCGCTTCCCTCTATTCTCTGCGACCCCACAACACTCCAACCGCAAGGGTCTTCACGTCACAGGGCCCCCCTTCTCCCGAAGTTACGGGGGCATTTTGCCGAATTCCTTAACCACAGTTCACCCGAACGCCTTAGTATCTTCAACCTGACCACCTGTGTCGGTTTAGGGTACGGGCCATACACACACTCGCTAGAGGCTTTTCTCGACAGTACAGGATCACCACCATCAACCCTTTTGGGTCTACGCATCACGCCTCAACCACAAAGTGTGGCGGATTTACCTACCACACGGCCTACACGCTTACACCACCAATCCACTAAGTGGCGCGGCTACCTCACTGCGTCACCCCATCACTTGAACCACACATCAGGCCCCACGACATCAACACCACCAACACTCAAAAAAGTGAAAAGGTAGCGTATCCGCAGTGGTTAGTATCCGTGCTTTATCATGGGCGCACATGTACGGGTACCAGAATATCAACTGGTTATCCATCGACTACGCCTGTCGGCCTCGCCTTAGGTCCCGACTCACCCTGGGAAGACGAACTTGACCCAGGAACCCTTAGTCATCCGGCGGTAAGGATTCTCACCTTACAATTCGTTACTCATGCCTGCATTCTCACTCGCACACAGTCCACGCCTCCTCACGGTAACGCTTCCACCCATGCACGACGCTCCCCTACCCAAACAACAAAAAATTGTTGCTTGCCGCGGCTTCGGCGGTGTACTTGAGCCCCACTACATTGTCGGCGCAGAACCACTCGACCAGTGAGCTATTACGCACTCTTTCAAGGATGGCTGCTTCTAAGCCAACCTCCTGGCTGTCTTCGCGATCCCACATCCTTTTCCACTTAGTACACCCTTAGGGGCCTTAACCGGCGATCTGGGCTGTTTCCCTCTCGACTATGAAGCTTATCCCCCACAGTCTCACTGCCGCACAACACAATTGATGGCATTCGGAGTTTGGCTGACATTGCTAAGATTGTAGTCCCGCTCAACCAACCAGTCGCTCTACCTCCACCAAGCTAAATGCGACGCTGCACCTAAATGCATTTCGGGGAGAACCAGCTATCACGGAGTTTGATTGGCCTTTCACCCCTACCCACAGCTCATCCCCGCAGTTTTCAACCTACGTGGGTTCGCGCCTCCACAACCTCTTACAGCTGCTTCACACTGGCCATGGGTAGATCACCCCGCTTCGGGTCCAGGACATGCCACTTATCACCCCATTAGGATTCGGTTTCCCTACGGCTACCCCACACGGGTTAACCTCGCGACATGCCGCTGACTCGCAGGCTCATTCTTCAAAAGGCACGCCATCACACAATAAAAAGCGCTCTGACGGATTGTAAGCACATGGTTTCAGGAACTATTTCACTCCCCTCCCGGGGTACTTTTCACCATTCCCTCACGGTACTATCCACTATCGGTCACACTGAGTATTTAGGCTTACCGGGTGGTCCCGGCAGATTCACAACAGATTCCACGAGCCCGTTGCTACTCGGGAACCCAACAACCCCCACATCATCATCTTCAGCTACAGGACTCTCACCTACTCCGGTAGGCCATTCCAAACCACTTCACCTAACAACAATGCAAAAAGGGCGTGCCACTGGTAGATGACACAAAATCAGGCCCCACAACACCGCACACACAACCCCTACCAGGTATCACATGCACACGGTTTAGCCTCATCCACGTTCGTTCGCCACTACTAGCAGAATCATTATTATTTTCTCCTCCTACGGGTACTGAGATGTTTCACTTCCCCGCGTAACCCCCACAACAGCTATGAATTCACTGAAGGGTAACCCCACATAACCAGGGCCAGGTTTCCCCATTCGGACATCCTCGGATCAACGCTTTATTGACAACTCCCCGAGGCTTAACGCAGCCTTACACGTCCTTCATCGGCTCAGCATGCCAAGGCATCCACCATGCGCCCTAAATAACGAACACACCAACCACCACACACAAACCACACAACACGAAGCCATGCAGCCAGCATGTGGCAGCAACAAGTGAACTTGACAAAATAAACAAAAAGAAAAATCACATCACACACACAACACCACCCACAAAAGCAGGCGGCATCATGTGAGATGCTCGCGTCCACTATACAGTTCTCACACAACACCCCAACCAGCAACAAACACCACCACAATGAATGGCATCCATCAACCAGTCAGGCACACAAAAAAGGGGGATAATGCCCCAGACACCCAACAATGCACCAACGACTTACCAATCAACTTTACTTCCTGTATGCATGGACACTTTTACGCATGTCACAAAGCACTGTCTCAACACTCGGTCCTGTCGATTAAGGTGTATGTCCTACCCGGAATTGCCATATTCGGTGGCAGCAGAACACTCGCCTACTCAACCACCAACCCACCATCAAACAACAGTGGACAACCCACAACTGTGGGTCATGGCTGCAACTGCAGCCAAAATAAAAGCTCCTTAGAAAGGAGGTGATCCACCCGCACCTTCCGGTACGGGTACCTTGTTACGACTTCGTCCCAATCGCCGATCCCACCTTCGACGGCTCCCTAACACGTTTAGGCCACCGGCTTCGGGTGTTACCAACTTTCATGACGTGACGGGCGGTGTGTACAAGGCCCGGGAACGTATTCACCGCAGCATTGCTGATCTGCGATTACTAGCGACTCCGACTTCATGGGGTCGAGTTGCAGACCCCAATCCGAACTAAGGCCGGCTTTCAGCGATTCGCTCCACCTCACAGTGTCGCAACGCGTTGTACCGACCATTGTAGCATGTGTGAAGCCCTGGACATAAGGGGCATGATGATTTGACGTCATCCCCACCTTCCTCCGAGTTAACCCCGGCAGTCTCTCATGAGTCCCCAACCAAATGCTGGCAACATAAGACAAGGGTTGCGCTCGTTGCGGGACTTAACCCAACATCTCACGACACGAGCTGACGACAACCATGCACCACCTGTACACCAACCACAAAGGGACGAACTATCTCTAGCCCAATCTGGTGTATGTCAAGCCCAGGTAAGGTTCTTCGCGTTGCATCGAATTAATCCACATGCTCCGCCGCTTGTGCGGGCCCCCGTCAATTCCTTTGAGTTTTAGCCTTGCGGCCGTACTCCCCAGGCGGGGCGCTTAATGCGTTAGCTACGGCACGAAAGTCGTAGAAAGACCCTCACACCTAGCGCCCACCGTTTACGGCATGGACTACCAGGGTATCTAATCCTGTTCGCTACCCATGCTTTCGCTCCTCAGCGTCAGTAACTGCCCAGTAACCTGCCTTCGCCATCGGTGTTCCTCCTGATATCTGCGCATTTCACCGCTACACCAGGAATTCCAGTTACCCCTACAGCACTCAAGTTATGCCCGTATCGCCTGCACGCCCGGAGTTAAGCCCCAGAATTTCACAGACGACGCGACAAACCACCTACGAGCCCTTTACGCCCAGTAATTCCGGACAACGCTCGCACCCTACGTATTACCGCGGCTGCTGGCACGTAGTTAGCCGGTGCTTCTTATCTAGGTACCGTCACAAAAAAGCTTCGTCCCTAGCGAAAGGAGTTTACAACCCGAAGGCCTTCATCCCCCACGCGGCGTCGCTGCATCAGGCTTGCGCCCATTGTGCAATATTCCCCACTGCTGCCTCCCGTAGGAGTCTGGGCCGTATCTCAGTCCCAATGTGGCCGTACACCCTCTCAGGCCGGCTACCCGTCGCCGCCTTGGTAGGCCATTACCCCACCAACAAGCTGATAGGCCGCGAGCTCATCCTACACCGAAAAAACTTTCCAACCACCACACTAAAGATGGTTCCTATCCGGTATTAGACCCAGTTTCCCAAGCTTATCCCGAAGTGCAGGGCAGATCACCCACGTGTTACTCACCCGTTCGCCACTCGAGTACCCTGCAAGCAGGGCCTTTCCGTTCGACTTGCATGTGTTAAGCACGCCGCCAGCGTTCGTCCTGAGCCAGGATCAAACTCTCCACAAAAAGAATTTCAGCAAAACACTGAAAAGGCCGTGAAAAGCCCAAACCTAACCAAAAGAACAAACCACCACAAACCCACAAAAGCAGGCCCATGCTGGCGTCCAAAAATTACTACAAAGAAAAAAATAAACTGCCTCCCCAACCCGACGGGGCACAAAAAAGGGAGACAAAAAGTTGAACACAATCACATGCCAACCAATCCATCAATGCAGCCGAAACACTAAACAGTATTCAAAAAGATGCGTATTCCAACACCTTACCGGCACACACCAACCAACAAGCACACTAGGCTTGCCGGCCAACAGACCAATCAACACACAACCATGCACACAAAAATAAAAAATAAGTACATTGGCACACTATTGAGTTCTCAAACAACATCCACACACCACAAGAAAATTAACCAAACGTTAACCTCTCAGCGGCGGCTCGTACCAACTTACCCAACAACCTGAACCAAGTCAAATCCCCGAGCCAAGTCAGTACAAAAAGTCACTCAAAAGTAACCAACCGGCTACCTCTCGGCGACTTCGATAAAGTTACACCCAACCCCGAAAAACACACAAATCCCCAGTTAAAAGCACAAAACGCGATTACCAAGGGATCAGTTAACAGCTAAGCTGACGCTCCTAGGAAGGATTCACAACCCGTGCTCCGGCGAAACGCTTCTTGCCTTTACGCAACACGAGCCACGAACCATGCAGCAGATCGTTGGAATTCGGCGACCACTCGATGTCCTCGATGCGCTGGTTATTCACGTAAGCGCCGCCCTCGCCCACGGTGCGGCGCGCAGCACCCTTTGATTTTTCCAGTCCCGCCTCAACCAGCAGATCCAGAATCGTTGCCTCTGGGCCAACCTCGGCAATCTCGGTTTCCTGCAATGCGGAAGACAACGTGGCCTCGTCCAAATCCTGCAGCTCTGCCTTACCAAACAACGCCTGGGAAGCCAGCTCCACTCCTTCGGTGGCCTGCTCGCCGTGCACCAGGGTGGTCATCTCCCGTGCCAATACGCGTTGCGCCTCACGCTTGTGGGGTTCCTCCTCTACCTTGCGTGCCAGCTCTGCGATCTCCTCCTGAGTGAGGAAGGTAAACCAACGCAGGTAGTCGATAACCACCGCGTCGCCAGCATTAATGAAGTACTGGTACCAGGAGTACGGGCTGGTCAGCTGTGGATCCAGCCACAGTTTGCCGCCGCCGGTGGACTTGCCAAACTTATTGCCCTCGGCATCTGTCACCAACGGCACCGTCAGGCCGTGGACCTTCGCACCATTCACGCGACGATTCAGATCGACGCCGGAAACGATGTTTCCCCACTGGTCGCCACCGCCAATTTGCAGCACACAGTCGTACTCTTTGTGCAGGTGCACAAAGTCGTTTGCCTGCAGCAGCATGTAGGAAAACTCGGTGTAGGAAATACCGTCGGATTCCAGGCGGCGCTTGACCGTATCGCGGTCCAGCATGGTATTCAGCGAAAAGTTCTTACCGATATCGCGTAGGTACTCGATGACGTTGATCTGGCTAGTCCAGTCCGCGTTGTTCACCATAACCGCCGGGATTGCGGACTCGCCCGCCTCAGTGAAGTCCACGAAGGCCTCAAGTTGGTCCTTGATTGCCTGCATATTCTCTGCGATCTGCTCTTCTGAGAGCATGGAGCGCTCTCCGACATCCCGCGGGTCACCGATCATTCCCGTCGCGCCACCGGCCAGCGCGATGGGACGGTGGCCGAAGCGTTGGAAGCGCTTCAGCATAATCAGCGGCACGAGGTGGCCAGCGTGCAGCGAGCTTCCCGTCGGGTCAAAACCGCAGTACAAGCTGATCGGGCTCTCTGCGGCTTCCTTCAATGCCTCCAGGTCTGTGGACTGGTTGATCAGCCCGCGCCATTGCAGTTCGTCGATGATGTTCGTGTTGTTGCTCATACGAAGGTGTTCCCTTTTATTTGTTCTCTGTGGGGTTGTTTTTCTTTGCAGTGCGCGGGGCTCTACTCGTTCGGAGCTAGTGGGCAGTACTCGCCGGGCCAGTCCACGGCTTCGTCGACCAGCATGACCGGAATACCATCCTGTACCGGATAGGCCTTGTTCAGCCTTGGGTTCACCAAATAGTCGCCGTGATCCTCCAGCGGCTGCTTGTCGATGGGGCACACGAGGATCTCTAGGAGCTTCTGATCGATCATGCTGCTTAGTCTAACCCGTACCCCAGACAAGCTATTTAGTGGCTCCCTGATGTTGCTTGCCGATGTCCCCTCGGTCAATCGCCTAACCCATAACTTCACCCTCGCGTGGTGTGCGTTACAGTGGAAGGCGCAACCGAACACGGGCGCTCGAGGTATCGAGCTGAGATCGCGCTGTATGCCCGCGCGAGTACCGCTAGAACCTGCCTGGTTAGAACCAGCGAAGGAAGAATGAGGAGAGTCAACTATGACGGATACGTCTACCCAACACACCCGTACCACCATTCCGAACGACGAGTACGGTGCGGAAATCCACCCGAAGCACAGCTTCGCCCCCATCGAAAAGCAGGTGGAATCCTTCGGCAAGACCTTCACCCTACAGGTGCCGGAGACCGAGGTGCAGCTGGACGATTCCCCTACCGGCCCGAACGCGCCGCAGAAGCTCTACCGCACACGTGGCCCGTGGGCCGAGCCGACAGAGGGGCTAGAGGCTCTGCGCAGCGAGTGGATCGAAGCTCGCGGCGATGTGGAGGCCTACGAGGGCCGGCGCCGCAACCTGTTGGACGACGGTAACCGCGCCCTCAAGCGTGGCGAGGCCAGCGACGAGTGGAAGGGTATAAGCCGCGAGACACTGCGGGCCAAAGACGGCAAGCGCGTAACCCAGATGCACTACGCCCGCCAGGGTATTATCACCCCGGAGATGGAATACGTCGCACTGCGCGAGCACTGCGACGTAGAAAAGGTGCGCGAGCAGGTTGCCTCCGGTAAGGCAATCATCCCGAACAACATCAACCACCCGGAGTCAGAGCCGATGATCATCGGCAATGCCTTCAACACGAAGATCAACGCCAATATCGGCAACTCCGCAGTGACCTCCTCCATCCGCGAAGAGGTGGACAAGCTGCGCTGGGCTACCCGCTGGGGCGCAGATACCGTGATGGATCTATCCACGGGCAACGACATTCACACCACCCGCGAGTGGATCATGCGCAACTCTCCGGTGCCGATCGGTACCGTGCCGATCTACCAGGCCCTTGAGAAGGTCGACGGCGTGGCCGAGGACCTGACCTGGGAAATCTTCCGCGATACCGTAATCGAGCAATGCGAGCAGGGCGTGGACTACATGACGATCCACGCCGGGGTGCGCCTGCCCTTCGTGCCGCTGACCACCAAGCGCGTGACCGGCATCGTTTCGCGCGGCGGTTCCATCATGGCCGGCTGGTGCCTAGCCCACCACAAGGAATCCTTCCTGTACGAGAACTTTGACGAGCTGTGCGAGATCTTCGCCAAGTACGACGTCGCGTTCTCGCTTGGCGATGGCCTGCGCCCCGGCTCCATCGCCGATGCCAACGACGCAGCCCAGTTCGCTGAACTGAAAACCATCGGTGAATTGACCCACCGTGCCTGGGAGTACGACGTTCAGGTCATGGTAGAAGGCCCAGGCCACGTGCCGCTCAACATGGTGCAGGTCAACAACGAAAAGGAGCAGGAATGGTGCGGCGGCGCGCCGTTTTACACCCTGGGACCGCTGGTTACCGATATTGCTCCCGGCTATGACCACATCACTTCCGCCATCGGTGCGGCCAATATCGCGATGGGTGGTACCGCGATGCTGTGCTACGTCACCCCGAAGGAGCACCTCGGCCTACCGAATAAGGACGACGTGAAGACTGGTGTGATCACCTACAAGGTCTCCGCGCACGCGGCGGACGTCGCCAAGGGCCACCCTGGCGCCCAAGAGTGGGACGATGCGATGAGCAAGGCTCGCTTCGAATTCCGTTGGCACGACCAGTTCGCCCTGTCCCTGGACCCGGATACCGCCCAGTCCTACCACGACGAAACCCTGCCTGCGGAGCCGGCGAAGACCGCCCATTTCTGCTCGATGTGCGGACCAAAATTCTGCTCCATGCGCATCAGCCAGGATATCCGCGACGCATTCGGCGAGAAGATCGACGAGGCTCTGGCCACCGACCGAGAGCAATCGCTAGTCAAGGACCTCGGCTTGCCTGGCTTCGGCCGCCAGAGCGTGGACGAAGAGGGCGTCACTAACGCCGAAGGCGAAGAAGAAATGGCCGAGGAGTTCCGTCGTGCGGGCTCCAAGCTCTACCTAAACCGGGACGAGGCCAAGGAAGTTTCCGAGGATCTGCAAAAGGAAGCAGCGGCGTACAGTGAGCGCTAACCAGCTGGACCTGCGGTGCTACCACGTGACGGGCGCATCGCGGGAGAAGGTCGTACAGGTTGCCGCGGCGGCAGCAGCCGGTGGCGCGGGCGTGATTCAAGTTCGCAGCAAGCCCATTAGCGTGCGCGATCTGACCGAGCTTGCTATCGACGTGGCGGCGGCGGTCGAAGAGGCCAATCCAGCAACGCGGGTGCTTATCGATGACCGAGTCGACGTGGCCGCCGCGCTGATGGGTAACCACAATATCCACGGCGTACACATCGGCCAAGACGACCTGGATCCGCGCCTGGCACGGCAGGTTCTTGGCGAGGATGCGATCATCGGGTTGACCACCGGCACCCTCGAGCTCGTGCAGGGTGCCAACGAGTACGCCGATGTGATCGACTACATCGGTGCCGGGCCGTTCCGACCCACGCCCACGAAATCCTCTGGTCGAGCCCCGCTGGGGTTGGAAGGCTATCCCCCGCTCGTGGCAGCTTCGGCCGTTCCGGTGGTGGCGATTGGAGACGTCCAGGCTGCCGACGCCGAAGCGCTGGCCGAAACCGGTGTGGCTGGTGTCGCGATTGTGCGCGCCTTCATGGATTCCCACGATCCGGCTGCGCTAGCGACCACAGTTGTCCGAGCTTTCGACCGCGCGAATGCAGCCACAGGTTCACATGCATAATGCCGAGCACGCGATCATTGGCGCGGGAATCATCGGGCTTACCACCGCATTCGAGCTGGTGGATGCGGGTGTCGACCCACCGGAAATCGTGGTGATCGATCCCCACCCCATTAGCGGTGCCACGTTCGTGGCCGGCGGCATGCTGGCTCCGGTGGCGGAGGTGCAATACCGGCAAGAGCCGTTGTACCCGCTGATGGTTGCTTCGGGCGAGATGTTCCCTGATCTTCTGGCCAGGTTGAGTGCGAAAACCACCGCACCGACCGGGCATCGCCGTGAATCCACCCTGGTGGTGGGCGCCGACCGCGCCGATGGCGTGCACATCCGCGAGCTGCTGGCGCTACAGCAGAAACACGGCATGGATGCCCACGCGCTGCCACTTCGGCAAGCACGAAAGCTAGAGCCTGGGCTCAGTCCCCAACTGGCGGCCGCGGTGGAAATCCCGGGCGACCATCAAATCAACCCGCGCATGTTCAGCGCGTGCCTGCTGGAATATCTGCAGCACGCCGGGGTTCGCTTTCTGTCCACGGCAGCAACGCGCATCGACGGCCAAAATGTGCAGCTTGCCGATGCCCCCATGGTCACTGCCAACATGATCTACCTCTGCAACGGGCTGGGCGCCAAGAACGTGGATGGCTGGTTCGAGGGTGCCAATCCCCTAGCGCTACGGCCGGTGTTGGGTGACATGCTGCGGCTGCGGGTACCAGAGGAGCTAGCGCCAACCACCCGAGTGGTGCGCGCATTCGTGGAGGATCGGCCGGTGTATGTTATTCCCCGCACCGACGGCACCATCGCTATCGGTGCCACCAGCCGCGAAGACAACCGCAAGGGCCCGTCTGTGGACGGTGTGCACACGCTCCTTCGCGATGCCATCCGCGTGGTTCCGGGACTGGAGGATTGCGAGTTCATCGAAGCGATCGTTGGAGCCCGGCCAGGCACCCCCGATGATTTGCCCTACCTGGGCAAAGTACGCGACGGGCTAGTGATCTCCACCGGGTACTTCCGCCACGGAATCCTGTTGTCCGCCTTTGGGGCTAAGGTAGGTGCCCAGTTGGGGTTGGGCACGTCCTCGGGGTTGGACATCTCGGCCTGCGATCCGCTACGCCACGCCCGATAGCCACAAAAGAAAGGAATAAGCACCATGGAATACACGGTTAATGGAGAACCCCGCAGCAGCGATGAGCACATCACCGTGGCCGCTGTCGTAGAAGCAGAAACTGGCGATGCCGTGCCGAAAGGCGTGGCCGTAGCCGTCAATGGCGATGTCGTTCCAGCCAGCAACTGGTCTTATGAAGTCGCCAACGGCGATGAGCTCGATATCCTCATCGCCGTACAGGGCGGTTAGGAATCTCCTATGCTTACTATCGCAAATAAACAATTCGATTCGCATCTAGTAATGGGAACCGGCGGGGCCAGCAGCCAGGACATGCTGGAGCAATCCCTGGTTGCCAGCGGTACGCAGCTCACCACCGTCGCCATGCGTCGGCACAGCGCTAAGAGTCCCGGTGGGGAATCTATCTTTGAACTCTTACAGCGTTTAAACATTGACGTGCTGCCCAATACTGCGGGGTGCCGCACCGCCCGTGATGCCGTGACCACCGCCAAGCTAGCCCGCGAAGCGCTGGGCACCAATTGGGTGAAGGTGGAGGTGATCGCGGATGACCATACGCTTCTGCCCGACGTGGTAGAGCTCGTGGATGCCTGCGAGATGCTGGTTACCGAAGGATTCGTAGTGCTGGCGTATACGAGCGACGATCCGGTCATCGCCAAGCGGCTAGAAGACGTGGGCGTGGATGCGGTGATGCCTTTGGGCTCGCCGATTGGTACGGGTCTGGGTATCCTGAACCCGCACAATATCGAGCTGATTTGTTCGCGCGCCCAGGTTCCCGTGCTGCTGGATGCCGGTGTGGGCACGGCCTCCGATGCTGCACTGGCCATGGAGCTGGGCTGCGATGGCGTGCTTTTAGCCAGTGCTATTAACCGCTGCCAGGATCCCCTGGCGATGGCGACTGCAATGAAATACGCCGTGGAAGGCGGCCGGTTGGCCCGCCAAGCTGGGCGCATTCCGAAAAGGCAGCACGCCGTGGCCTCGTCATCGTTTGAAGGGTTGGCGAGCTGGGAAGATAAGGTCCTGTAATGAGCCAACTGCCCCGCGAAGAGCTGCATAGAGTGGCCCGCCAGACCCTGTTGCCCGGTTTTGGCATCGCCCAGCAGGAAGCGCTGCACGGCACCCACGTATTTGTCATCGGCGCTGGCGGATTGGGATGCCCCCTGATGCAGCAACTGGCTGCCGCCGGTGTGGGCGAGATTTCTGTTATCGACGACGACACGGTGGATCTGACCAATATCCACCGCCAGATCCTATTCGGCACCCAGGATGTGGGTAGATCCAAGGTGGACGTCGCCGCCGAAAAGCTCGAACAGCTGCAGCCCGGCATCGTGGTGCATGCGATTCGCGACCGCCTTACCGCCGACAACGCCGTGGATTATCTCCGTGGAGTGGACATCCTGGTGGATGGTTCCGATACGTTTGCCACCAAATTCCTAGCCGCTGATGCTGCGGAGATCACGGGTACCCCGCTGGTATGGGGCTCGGTGCTGCGATTTCGCGGCGACTGCGCAGTGTGGTGGTCTGGACCCGGTGCCGAATCGGGCGTGGGCATGCGGGACCTCTATCCCCTGCAACCCGATCCCGATTCCGTGCCGGATTGCGCCACCGCCGGCGTGCTGGGCGTGACCACAAGCGTGGTCGCGGGCCTGATGTCGACCGAGCTAATCCAGTTCGCCACCGGCATGAACCGCGACCGGGTAGGTCTGTTGAGCATCTACGATGCCCTGACTTCCTCCATCACTCACTTCCGCGTGCCCCACGACCCGGCACGTGAGCTAACCACACAGCTGCAGCACAACTACGGTGGCGCTGCCTGTGCCTTACCGGGGGCCGAAGATACCGCGGCGATGTTCGACGATCTGCGCGCCGGCGCCGTGGCCATCGATGTACGCGAAGCCGGGGAGGCCGCCATTGATGATTTCTTTTTTGACGCCACCGCGAAGCATTACCACTTACCGACCACCGTGTGGCAGGAAGATCCAGAGGCAGCGCGCTCCCTGCTCGATTCCCTGCAGGGCGCGGGGCTTAGCGACGCCTGGGTGTACTGCGCCTCCGGCAAGCGATCGGCCAGCTTCATCTCGGCCTTCGCTGAGGAAGCCGAACAGCGTGGCATTATGCTGCACAACGTTGCAGGTGGCATAAAGAGCCAGCCCGCAACATTCCACGGGATGCCGGATCACTAACTAGTGCAAAACATCCGAATATGACAAAGGGTCCTTGCCTTGCAGGAAGACAAGGACCTCTTACAACTTCTAGGGATAGTGGTTCTCACCTTAGCGAGGCAGAGGGAGAAGTTGGATCCCTCTGCCCCACCCGTGCCTTAAAGCAGGGACGGAACGTTAGCAACCAAGGAGAACAGATCCTTAGGATCGTCCGGGTTGGCAATGATGTCAATCTCGGACTCCAAGTCGGTGCCCTTGACGGAATCGCGCAGGTAACGCAGCGCGGAGAAGTCATTGATGGCGAATCCGACATCATCGAAAAGCGTGATCTGCTCATCATCGTCGCGGCCGGTGGCCTGACCGGTGAGCACCTGGTAGAACTCCACGACCGGGAAGTCTTCCGGCTTCTGCTGGATTTCGCCCTCGATGCGGGTCTGCTCAGGGAATTCCACGAAGACCTTGGACTTGTCCAGGATGGAGCTCTCGAGCTCGGTCTTGCCTGGGCAGTCACCGCCGACTGCGTTGAGGTGTACGCCTGGGGCAACGTGGCGATCAGCAAGAATCTGGTTCTGAGCCTTGTCGGCGGTGCAGGTGGTAATGATATCTGCGCCCAGTACTGCCTCGTCGACGCTAGAGCAGGCGGTGATATTAAAGCCAAGTGGCTCCAAGTTACGCTTGAACTTTTCCACTGCTTCAGGGTCGATATCGTAGATGGTGATGTCTTCGATGCCCATGACGCCACGGAAGCCCAGTGCCTGGAACTCGGACTGCGAGCCAGCACCAATCATCGCCATGCGCTTGGAATCCTTGCGCGCAAGGTGCTTGCCCACCATGGCGGAGGTGGCGGCGGTGCGCAGCGCGGTAAGGAGGGTCATCTCTGCTTCGAAGGTCGGGTAACCATTGTCGACGTCAGCGATAACACCAAATGCGGTAACGGTCTGGTAACCGCGAGCAGGGTTGGACGGGTGACCATTAACGTACTTGAAGGAGTACTCCTTACCGTTAGAGGTAGGCATCAGCTCGATGACGCCGAACGGGGTGTGGGAGGCAACGCGCGGAATCTTGTCAAAGCGCTCCCATTCGCGGTAGTCAGCCTCGAGGTAATCCACCATTCCAGTAATGATGTTCTCTACGCCTTCGCGCTGAATCCAGCGCGCCATATTTTCGACGTCTACAAACTTAACAGCGTGGTTCATAAGAATTCCTTTCTTAGTTCTTGGAGTGAAGGTCTGTTTGTGGTGCGGCAGGGAAGCTCGAGGTTGGCAGGTGCTTTGCCTTCCTCTCCTCCGCAATAGTGCGGATACGCTCGCGCCATGCAAACCACATTGCCACAAAGACCGGAATGAGCAGCACGGTCGATGCAAGCGCATAGGTTCCGATCGGATAATCAAAGGCCATCAGGATAATTACCAGGCCAATGAAGATCAGTACCGCCCAGTCTCCGCCTTGACCAAATGGTGAGCGGTACCCAGGACGAGTATAACGCCCACTCTTGGATAGTTGGATAAACCTCAGGTGAGATAGAGCAACCGCAGCCCACGAGGCTAGAGTGCCCAACGCAGCCAGGTTGAGGACGATTTCGAATGCCATCTCAGGCACGACATAGTTGAGGAAGACACCTGCCAAGCCCACCAGGGCTGCCATCACGATGCCGCCATAGGGCACGCCCGACTTGGACATACGGGCACCGAACTTCGGGCCCGAGCCAGAGGTAGACATGTTGTACATAATGCGGCCGGTGGAATACAGGCCAGCATTAAGCGAGGAAATAGCGGCTGTAATAACCACCAGCTGGAAGATTGGAGCGGCCACGCCAACGCCAAGGGACTCAAAGAAGGTCACAAAGGGCGACACTTCTGCCACGTAGTTGGTGTACGGCAGCACTAGGGTCAACAGCAGAACAGAGCCAAAGTAGAAGACCAAAATACGCAGGAGGACGTTGTTTACCGCGCGCGGGATGTGCTTTTCTACGTCCTTGGTTTCACCGGAGGTGGTACCCACCAGCTCGATACCTGCATAAGCAAAGACAACACCCTGGATGACAATCACGGCAGGTAGCAAGCCATTAGGCAACCAGCCACCGGTACTAGAAATCAGGCTGAAGCCAGTCGGGTCTCCACTCGGATGACCAAAGATTAGAACACCGATGGCCACGAGCATAAAGATAATCAGAGCGACGATCTTAATCAGTGAGAACCAGTATTCCAGCTCACCGAAGATCTTCACCGAAAGCATGTTGAATACCAAGATGCTGCAGATGACGACGAGGGCAAGCGTCCACTGCGGTACCGAGTCAAGCCATGTTGTGTACTGGCTAAACCACTTGATGTAGATGGCCACCGCAGTACCATCCGCGACCAGAGTCATGGCCCAGTTTCCCCAGTACAGCCAGCCGGTAACAAACGCAGCCTTCTCGCCGTAGAACTCTCGAGCGTAGGAGACGAAAGAGCCGGAGCTTGGGCGGTAGACGATGAGCTCGCCAAGGGATCGCAGGATTATGTAGCCGAAGAAACCACAGATGAGGTAAAGCACCGCTAGGAACGGGCCGGCGGTTTGCAGGCGGCTACCAGTACCCAAAAGAAGACCGGTACCAATCGCGGAACCGATGGCAATCATCTGTAGCTGGCGATTGCCCATCCCCTTTTGAAGGCCATGATCTTCCGATGCGAAAACCGCCTTCTCATTCTCGTGCGGCCCAGTACTAGACGGCGGAGAATTTTCAGTCATTTAGAGATCGTCCTTTCATTGGCAGGAATGCGTGTACTAGGTCTCATTCCTCGAGAAGACATTAACACAACACTATGTAACCCATGTCACCACTACCCCCAATTTGTTCAACAACACGGTTAGTACCTTGGGAATGAGTCGATCTCCTACCCCCGTTGGAAATATAAAAGAACCGCATGGCCATAGACCATGCGGTAAGAAGGGGGATTTCGCCAGTTAGCGCAACGGCTTCTGCGCCCACTCGCGCGCCGCGGCGGCATTTTCGCGGACGGTTTCGCGCTGCTCAGCAACGCGGACGCCGGCGGTTCCGCCTTTTGTTGTGCGGGAAGCAACGGCACCGTCGATGGTCAGAACCTTGCGCACCTCTGGGGTCAGTCGCTTGTCGACGCCCTTGAGTTCCTCATCAGTGAGGTCCACCAGGTCCACTCCCCGCTCTTCGGCGATGCGTACGCACGCGCCGGAAGCTTCGTGTGCTTCGCGGAAGGGCACGCCTTGGCGCACCATCCACTCGGCTAGGTCGGTGGCCAGGGTGAATCCGCGTGGCGCCAACTCGCGCATCCTGTCCTCATTGAAGGACAAGGTGGACACGAGCCCGGTCATCGACGGCAGCAGCAAGTTGAGCTGTGCTACCGAATCCACGATCGGTTCTTTGTCCTCTTGTAGGTCGCGGTTATAGGCCAGCGGCTGTGCCTTCAGCGTGGATAGCAAGCCAGTGAGGTTGCCAATCAGGCGCCCAGTCTTGCCGCGGGTAAGTTCCGGGATATCCGGGTTCTTCTTTTGCGGCATGATGGATGAGCCCGTGGACCATGCGTCGTCCAAGGTGACGTAGCCGTATTCCGGGGTGCACCAGTAGATGATCTCTTCTGCCAGCCTGGACATGTCAACGGCAATCTGTGCCAAGACAAAGGCCGTCTCCGAAGCGAAATCGCGAGACGCGGTGCCATCCAAGGAGTTCTCCGCAGCGGAATCGAATCCGAGTTCCGCGGCGATGGCCTCTGGATCAAGCTGCAGGGAGGAACCTGCGAGTGCACCCGAGCCATACGGGGATACGGCTAGCCGCTTATCCAAGTCCTGCAGGCGCTGAATATCGCGCAGCAGTGGTTGGGCGTGGCCCAGCAACTCGTGCGCAAGCAGGATGGGCTGCGCGGCCTGGGAGTGAGTTTTACCCGGCATGATGGCCTTGGGGTGCGCTGCGGCTTGATCCGCTAGGGCATCGACAAGCTCGGAGACCTGCAGGGCCGTATCGCGGATGGCATCGCGCACCCACATGCGAAAGAGCGTGGCGACCTGATCGTTGCGGGAACGTCCCGCGCGCAGGCGGCCGCCTACTTCGGGCCCGACGATGTCGATGAGGCCACGCTCCATGGCGCCGTGCACATCTTCATCGGTGGGTGCTGGGACAAATTCGCCTGAAGCAACCTTCTCCCCGAGCTCGGTGAGCCCGGTCAGCATGGTGTCGAGGTCGGCATCGGAAAGCAGCCCTGCCTTGTGCAGCACCTTGGCGTGCGCCTTCGAGGCGAGCACGTCGTACGGGGCAAGCACCCAGTCAAAGTGAGTGGAAACCGAGAGGGCGAACATCGCCTCGGAAGGGCCGCCGGAGAAGCGGCCGCCCCAGAGCGCGCCTTCGTTAGTCTTGTGTGGTTCCATCGGTGCCTATTTCTCTGCGCTGGTGGGGAAACCACCCTCGCGGTCACGCTGGTTGGAAATCTGGGTGGACAAGCCGTGCAACTGGACAAAGCCCTTTGCCGCGGTCTGGTCGAAGGTATCGCCGGTGTCGTAGGTAGCCAGATCGAAGGAGTACAGCGACTGGCCGGAGCGGCGGCCGGTCACGGTCGCGGTACCTGCGTGCAGGCTCAGGCGGATATCGCCGGTGACGTTCTCCTGGGATTCCTCGATGAAAGCATCCAGGGAGCGCTTGAGCGGCGAGTGCCACAGGCCGTCGTAGACCTCCTCGGACCACCGCGCATCCGTCAGGCGCTTGTAGCGTGCCAGCTCGCGCTCCACGGTGACATCCTCCAGCGCCTCGTGAGCCTGGATGAGCACCATGGCACCCGGTGCTTCGTAGACCTCGCGGGACTTAATGCCCACCAACCGGTCCTCCACCATGTCCAAGCGGCCGATGCCCTGGGCACCAGCACGGCGGTTGACCTCTTCGATGACCTGCAGCGGGGTCAACTTCTTGCCATCGACGGCAACCGGAACACCCTTCTCAAAGGAAATGATGATCTCATCCGGAGCATTGCCCAGGCCCGGGTCTTCCGTATATGCGTAGAGATCCTTTGTCGGTGGGTTCCACAGATCCTCCAGGAAGCCGGTTTCTACCGCACGGCCCCACAGGTTCTGGTCGATGGAAAATGGCGAGGCCGCCGATTGCTCAATGGGCAGGTTAATCTCTTCGGCAAAATCGATGGCCTTATCGCGGGTCCATGCATAATCACGCGCTGGGGCGACGATCTCTAGCGATGGATCCTGGGCGCGGAAGGACACCTCAAAACGCACCTGGTCATTGCCCTTACCGGTGCAACCGTGAGAAACGTGCGTTCCGCCGTGCTCCTGCGCGGCCTTTACGAGATGCTTGGTAATAAGCGGACGGGAAATGGCAGATACCAGCGGGTACTGCTTCATGTACATGCCATTCGCCTTAATGGTGGGCACGCAGTATTGCTCCGCAAACTCATCTTTGGCGTCGATAACGATGGATTCCACCGCACCGCAATCGAGCGCACGCTGGCGTACTGACTCCATATCCTCGCCGCCCTGACCCAAGTCGAGGGAAACGGCAACGACATCGCCGCCGGTCATCTTTGCCAGGTATGGAATGGCTACCGAGGTATCGAGGCCACCGGAATAGGCCAAGACTACGCGTGCAGACATGCTAAGACTCCTTAATTAATTGAAAACAATTCGGTTAGTTAAATAATATACGAGCGGGTGTGAGAATGCCACAATTTATTAAATCCTCTGCGAGGTCAGCGTCTCCGCCAATTCTGCGCCGGTAACTCCCTCGCGCGCCAGCACAAAGATGGTGTCATCACCAGCGATGCACCCCACCACGTCATGCAGACCCACGCGGTCGATAAAGCTGGCGAGGTATTGCGCCGCGCCCGCTGGTGTGCGCAGCATCGCAATATTCATCGAGGAATCGTGGGAGACCACCAATTCATCCAACATGCGCCGCAGCTTCTCGCGCGGACCGCCCACCTGGTCTTCGAATTGCTCCAGCTCACCTGCGACCATATAGTACGAGCGCCCGCCATCTCGCTTGACCTTTTTTGCTCCCAGCTCATCAAGATCTCGCGAGAGCGTGGCCTGCGTAATGTCGATGCCTTCTGCCAACAAGAGCTCCGATAATTGGACCTGGCTCGTGACGCGGTTGCGGTCCAGGATTTCCAAAATCTTTGCCTGCCGGGCAGTACGAGTGCTCGGGGTACTCATGGCTAGCTATTCTCCTTATTGATATCGAGCAACCACACCAGCAATGCCTTTTGGGCATGCAGGCGGTTTTCTGCTTCATCAAATACCCGGGACTGCGGTCCATCGATAACCTCTGCGGTCACCTCGTTTCCACGATAGGCCGGCAGGCAGTGCAAGAAAATCGCGTCCTTCTTTGCCTTTGCCATCACGTCTTTAGAGACCTGATACGGCAAGAACGGGGTGCGCCTGTCCTGCCCATCGTTTTCCTGTCCCATAGATACCCAGGTATCCGTTATTACCACATCAGCGCCGGACACTTCTTCCACATCATCGGTCACCGTCACATTGCCGCGCTGCCGTGCGCGCTCGACAAATTCGGGACGCGGTTGGAACCCTTCCGGTGACACGATGGAAATATCCATGCCTGCGGTAGCAAAGCCAATCATATAAGAATTGGCCATATTATTATTGCCGTCCCCAAGATAGACCGCCTTGCGGCCTGTAAGGTCACCTAGGTTTTCCCGGCAGGTCAGGAGATCGGCCAGGATTTGGCAGGGATGCAGGTCATCAGAAAGCGCATTGACCAGCGGCGCCGTCGAAGTCTCGGCCATCTGTTCCAGGTTGTCGTGGGCATAAGTGCGCCAGACAATGGCCTCTACGTAGCGGGACAAGACCGCGCCCGTATCCTGATAGGACTCGCCCTTACTCATATGAGTGCCAGAAGAATCAACGGTAATGGCGCTGCCGCCCATGTGCGCAATTCCGGTTTCAAAGGAAAAGCGGGTGCGTGTAGATGTCTTATCAAAAAGGACGGCTACCGTCTTTGGCCCCTCCAACGGGCGCCGCGCGAACGGGTCGGCCTTGAGCTGGACCGCCAAATCGAGGACTTCCTTTTGTTCCTCTGGGCTCAGGTCATCATCGGCTAAAAAATGGCGCAAGTTCATACTAATTCCTCCACAACGGTGCGTAATTTTTCCAGGGCAGCATCGATTTCCTGCTGCGATATGATCAGCGGCGGGGTAAGGCGCAGGACGTTCTCGCTCGGGGCGTTGAGAATAATTCCCTGCGCGAATCCGCGCTTGACGGCCTCGCGAGCAACCGGTGCATTTAATACAACTCCGAGCATGAGACCGCGCCCGCGCACCTCGCTGACCCCGGGAATCTCCTTGACTTGCTGCGCCAAGTACTCGCCTTTGGCGGAGACCTCATTCAAGAACTCCTGATCCAGGGCATCGAGTACAACATTGGCCGCCGCACACGCCACGGGGTTTCCGCCAAAGGTGGTCCCGTGGGAACCTGGCTGGAATAAGTCCTTGGCGCGCCCACGGGTGATGGTGGCGCCGATGGGCAGTCCGGCACCCAACCCCTTGGCCATGGTGATGACATCGGGGGAAATTCCCTCAAACTCGTGGGCAAAGAACTGCCCCGTGCGCCCAGCCCCGGCTTGGACCTCATCGACGATGAGCAAAATGCCGTGCTCATCGCATAACTCAGAAACGGCCCGCATAAAACCGGCAGGAGCAGGAATGACTCCGGTCTCGCCCTGAATGGGCTCGAAGATGATGGCGGCGGTATCCGCGGCGTCTTGCTCCACCAACTGGCGCAGGTAATCGATATCGCCGTAGGGGTAAAATTCCACGCCACTAGGCAGTGGGCGGAATGCCTTTTGCTTATCAGGCTGCCCAGTCATGGCCAAAGAGCCCATCGTGCGGCCGTGAAAACCATGGTGCGCAGCAAGGATGCGCCGCCTACCGGTCAGCCGCGCGAGCTTGAATGCGGCCTCGTTTGCCTCCGATCCGGAGTTGCAGAAAAATACGCGCGCCTCACTATCGCCCACCCGTTCAATCAGCTTTGCCCCAGCGTCTAGCACGGGTTGGGTGGCAAAAAGATTGGAGGTATGCACAAGGGTGCGGCTTTGCTTGGCAACAGCATCCGCTACCTCCGCATTGCCATAACCCAAGGAAGTAACGGCGATACCGGCCAGCAGGTCAATGTAGGTTTTCCCGTTTTCATCAGTAAGGGTGGCCCCTTCCCCGGAGACTAGGCCGAGTGGCGGCTGGCCATAGGTATTAGCCAGCGTTTCTGACCACCGGCCGGTCAGAGTTTCTTGCGTGCTCATGCGATATCGTCCTTCCTGAACACTGTGCCTTCGGGATAATCGTGCTTTTCGTAATCATCGGGCAGGACCATCGTTCCAATGCCACCCGGAGTTAAAAGCTCAAGGAGCACAGAATGGCCTATTCGGCCGTCGATGACGTGCGCCGCGGATACCCCGCCCTGCACGGCATTGAGGCAGGATTCCATTTTGGGAATCATGCCGGAGCTCAGGCCGGGAAGCAGCCCGGTAAGCTCATCGCTTTCGATTTTGGAGACTAGCGAATCCTTATTTGGCCAGTCGGTATAAAGGCCTTCCACGTTGGTCAAGA
Organism: Corynebacterium sp. LaCa_23; assembly: GCF_058182375.1. Taxonomy (NCBI): domain Bacteria; kingdom Bacillati; phylum Actinomycetota; class Actinomycetes; order Mycobacteriales; family Corynebacteriaceae; genus Corynebacterium; species Corynebacterium sp. LaCa_23. The sequence goes on along the minus strand of NZ_CP190825.1, from coordinate 1,192,773 downwards.
TGACCAGGCGCTCTGCTCCCAACGCGCTCGCTAGCGCACCCGCGGCGCTATCGGCGTTGATGTTATACACCTCGCCATCGGCTCCTGGCGCGATAGTTGAGACCACCGGGATGCGGCCGGCTTCGATGATGTCATTGACCGCTGCCGGGTTGACCTCCACGATATCGCCCACCATCCCGATATCGGTTGCCTCTCCTTCTACCTCCACAAACCGCTTGGTAGCGCGGAAAAGCCCAGCGTCTTCGCCACTTGTGCCCACGGCGTAGGGCCCGTGCGAGTTAATGAGGTTCACCAGACCGCGGCCGACTTGGCCAAAAAGGACCATGCGCACCACGTCCATGATTTCGGGCGAGGTGACGCGGAAACCGCCCTTAAACTCGCCTTCGATACCGAGCTTATCCAGCATGGAATTGATCTGCGGGCCGCCGCCGTGGACGACAACGGGCTTTGCTCCAATGGTGCGCAGAAACACCATATCCGCCGCAAAGGCTTCCTTGAGTTCCTCATCCACCATGGCGTTGCCGCCATACTTGACGACGACGATTTTATCGCGGAAGTGCTGCAGCCACGGCAAGGCTTCAGCCAGCACCGTAGCGCGTTCTTGATTATTCAATCCGGGAAACATTTCTCCTCCTAGGAGCTATACGCCGAGTTAATCTCAACGTAGGAGTAGGACAAGTCCGTGGTGCGGACGAACGCTGTACCCTCACCGCCGGTGCCGAGATCCACGCGGACATCAATATCCGCCCCGCTCAAGTCCACATCGCGGGCCCCGGGCGCGCCCGTCGAGTATTCGCATACCGGCTGGTCATTGAAATAGACGGAAATATTGTCTGGGTCCATGTCTGCATCCGCCATGCCGACGGCGGCCAGTACCCTGCCCCAGTTGGGATCGGAGCCAAACATGGCGCACTTGAATAAATTGTCCCGGCCCAGGGTGCGAGCGGCATTGAGCGCTTGCTCATCAGATCCCGTGCCTTCGACGGTGATCTTGACGCGCTTTGTCACTCCCTCAGCATCGGCTTGGAGCTGATCCGCAATATCCGCGCAGACCTCTAGGATTGCCTGGTCCAACTCCTCTTCGCTGGGCTGGACGCCGGAGGCCCCGGAAGCCATGACAATCACGGTGTCATTGGTAGAGGTCGAACCGTCCACGTCCAACGTATTAAACGTCTGTGCGCAGGCCTTCTCCAGCGAGTTCTGCAGGGTAGCTGCGTCAGCGACGGCATCGGTAGTAATACAGACCAGCATCGTGGCAAGCGATGGCGCCATCATGCCAACGCCCTTGCCCATAGCGCCCACAGACCACCCATCGCCCGTATAACCGGATTCCTTAGGAACTGTATCCGTGGTCATAATCGCAGTGGCGGCGTCATTGCCGTGCTGTGGGGTCGTGCCCACGTGATCGACGACGTCCGCGATGCCCGCAAGTGCATTGTCCATAGGCAGCGGCTCGCCGATGAGCCCGGTAGAACAGATGGCAATATCTTTCACGGCGATTTCCGTGCCATGGGATACGGCATCGACCATCGCGCGTGCATCGACATCGCCTTGCGCGCCATTGCACGCATTGGCATTGCCGGAGTTGATGACTACGGCACGCAACTGGCCATCCGCTACCGCCTCGCGGGAGACCTTAACGGGGGACGCCACCACGCGGTTGCGCGTGAACACCGCCGCCGCGTCCGAGCGCGGGCCTTCATTGATAATCAATGCCAAGTCCGACTTGCCGGAGGGCTTGATTCCGGCCTTTACGGCGCCGGCGCTAAATCCGGCGGGTCCGGTGATTACTGGTGTAGTCATCATATTCTCCTCTTCTTAATGCGCAGCCCTACGGGGCGACTGCGGCTTGGGGCAATCCCAAAGTTTCTGTCCATCCCAATGCAAGGTTCATGCATTGCACGGCGGCACCGGCGGTACCCTTGCATAAATTGTCGAGCGCCGCGGTGATGATGAGGCGGTGGGAATTGTCATCGACGTGGACTTGGATATGCACCATGTTCGTACCCACCACGTTCTGGGTTTCCGGTTGCTGGCCTTCTGGCAGCACGAGGCAGAAAGGCTCATCTGCATAAAATTCTTCGAAGGCGGTGCGCACCTGCTGCTTGCCGATTCCCCCTTTCAGCTCCGCCGTAATCGTCGCCAGAATCCCACGGGGCATGGGTACAAGCACCGGGGTGAAACTCACGGATACCTCGTCGCGAGAAAATGGTTGCAGGTTCTGCACGATTTCCGGGGTATGCCGGTGAGTGCCGCCTGGTTTATATGCCTTAACGTTTCCCATGGTCTCCGCGCCCAATTGCGCAACGGATGCCTTCTTTCCCGCTCCGGAGACACCGGTAATGGCAATCACGGAAAGGGCGGGCTCCACGAGATCGCGGGCAATGGCGGGCAACGCCCCCAAGGTAATGGCCGTGGGGAAACAACCAGGCACGGCTACCCGGTTCGTACCTTTGAGATTCGACCTATTGTCTGGGAGTTCCGGGATACCGTACGGCCACTGCCCCGCATAGTTCCCGCCGTAGTAGGCTGCCCAATCGCTCTCCTCGCGGAGCCGAAAGTCAGCGGCGCAATCGATGATGGTGATCTCATCGCCCAAGTGCTCCGCAAGTCGCGCTGAGTGCCCGTGCGGCAAGCCCAAGAAGACGACGTCGTGTCCGGCTAGCTCTTCGGGAGTGGTGTCAGTAATGACGCGATCCGCCAGCTGCGGGAGGTGCGGCATGATTTCTGCGACGCGCTGGCCCACTTGGGAATTTCCCGTCAAGGAACCAATGCGCAGGTCACCGGAGTGATAGGCAGGGTGGAATAGCAGCAGGCGCAGTATCTCTCCGCCGGCGTACCCTGTGGCCCCTGCCACTGCTACTGAAATCGTCATACGAGGAACTATAGCAAGAAATACGTTCCACTGTATGTTATTCAGTGAATTGGGTTACTTTCCCCAGCTCAGAGAGTATGAAAATAATTAACATGTTGCATGAAAACGCAGAATGGCGAAGACCCAAGACCCGAGTAGCTTATGTGCCACCAAAGTCTGGTTCTTCGCCGTTTAATGCAAAAGGCTAGGCTTTTGGCCCGTCCTATGCTCGCATTTCTGCACCGAAGCGCTGCTTGGCCAATTCGGCTGCCGTCGTGCGGTGCTCGTTGACCTCTTCATCGGTCAAGGTACGGTCCGCAGCGCGGAATTGCAGCTGGAAGGCCAAGGACTTCTTGCCCTCACCCAATTGCTCACCGCGGAAGATATCAAACAGGTCGACCGACTCGATGAGGTCTCCTGCGCCCTCTTCCACCGTTGCGCGCACCTTTTCCGCTGGAATATCTTCATCCACCACCAGCGCGATGTCCTGATGCAAGGCTGGGAATGCCGACAATACCGGCGCTGGGAAGCGCTCGGTCAGCGGCAGCGCGGTGATATCAAGCTCCATCGCGCACGTGCGCGGTGGCAGGTTGAGGGCTTCGAGCACCTGCGGATGCAATTCACCGGCATAGCCCACGATGTCATCTGTTCCTGCCACCTTGATGGCGGCGCACCGGCCTGGGTGCCATGGCAGGTGGTCCGCGGCTTCAACCTCGATATCCAGGCCAGCGGCGCGGGCCACCAAACGCGCGGATTCAATCGCGTCCGCGTAAGTGTAATCGCGGCCTTCGCCCCACGGGCCCTCGTGCTCCATCTTGCCGGTTGCAACGGTTGCCACGTGCAAGGGCTGTTCAGGAAGCGTGCGCAGGAGTTCTTCTACCACTTCATCACCAGGACGCTGTGCAACAGACGGCATGGGCGAAGATTCTGCGCGCTTGAAGGCCACCTGCTGCAAGCCATAGAGCGCCAGATCTTTACGGCCGCGAGCAACATTGCGGCCCAAGGCCTCAAGCGTTGCGGGAAGCAAGGTCGTGGCCAAGATGGCTTTGTCAGATTCCAAGGGATTCTGCACGGCGACGGTATTGCGGCGGGCATCGTCAGCCGCAAGGCCCCACACATCAAAGGTGTCGTTTGCGATAAACGGCGTGGGCAAAACCTCTGCATAGCCGGCATAAGCCAAACCGTGGCCGATGGCGCGGCGGCGTTTTTGCGCTGGGGTCAAACCGCGACCGCCTGCCGGGGTGGGCAGAACGGTGGGGATATCTTCCAGGCCTTCCAGGCGCAGGACCTCCTCGATGAGGTCAACATCCATGGAAATATCGGTCCGCCACGTCGCGGGCGTGACCTGCAGAACCGAATCCGAACCTTCCTCGACCGTGCAGCCCACCTCTTTAAGGCGAGAGATAACGGTCTCGCGGGAGTATTCGACGCCGGCGTATTCACTCGGCTTTTCCGCACGCAAGCGAATGGCTTGGGGCTCGGCTACCTCTCCGACGAGGGTACGTCCCTTTTCCACCGTTCCGCCCGCAATCGAGTGCAATAGCGCGCACGCAATATTAAGGGCCACCTCAACGATGGCTGGATCGACGCCGCGCTCAAATCGGCGGGATGCCTCAGAGGAAAGCTTGTGGCGGCGAGAGGTACGGGCGACGGTAATGGGATCCCAGATAGCGGATTCGAAGTAGACATCGGTGGTCTGATCAGAAATCTCTGAGTGCGTGCCGCCCATAACACCGGCCAAAGATTGGATGCCGTTGTCATCGCAGATGACCACGTCCTCACCAGAGAGCTCGCGCGTGACGTGATCGAGGGTCTCAAACTTCTCGCCCTCTTGTGCATTGCGCACCGTGAGATCGCCCGCGACTTCATTGGCATCAAAGGCATGCATCGGGGTGCCCAAAAGCAACATGACGTAGTTGGTCACGTCCGTTGCCACATTGACGCTGCGCTGGCCGCACAGCATGAGTTCGCGCTCCATCCAAAATGGGGTGCGCGCCTGCGGATCGATGCCGCTTACCTTGCGCACGCCAAATCGCTGCGCCTTGGTCTCCTCGCGCAGATCGATGTTGATAAGCGAGCCTTCTGCCTCTGGAACCGCAGAGGTATCGATCCCGGCCAACGCTGGATCATCGGCGACGTCCTTAAACTCCAAGTCAAAGGAAGAGGCGATTTCGCGGCTTAAGCCACGCGCAGATAGCGCATATCCGCGGTCCGGGGTGATGTTGACGTTAAAGTCGGTATCGGACAGGCCGACGACTGGACGGGCATCTTCGCCTACCATGTCCGCGACTTCTTCACCCAGCACGATGATACCGTTTGCCTGCGCGCCAAGGCCCAGCTCAGCAGCGGAGCACATCATGCCATTGGAGATGTGATCGTAGGTTTCGCGCGCCGCGATTTTGAACCCACCGGGCAGCTCTGCGCCGGGCAGGGAGACTACAACGTAATCGTGCAAGCGGAAGTTACGCGCACCGCAGATAATGCCTTGCAATTCACCGGTGCCATTTGCCTGGCCAACGTTGACCTGGCAGTACCGGATGGGCTTTTTGAACTGCGTGAGCTCTTCGATTTCTACGACCTGGCCAATGACCAACGGGCCAGTGGTCTCAGGGATCGGCTCATATCCTTCGGTTTCAAACCCCACGCGGACGAAACCGGAGTCCATATCGGCAGCGGACACGCTCCAATTCGGATTGGAGGCACGAAGGATACGGGTAACCCAGTCTTGGGAAATAAGCATGATGTATCTATCCTTTCTGGGTTTTAAGCCTGTACGCCAAAGGGCAGGGTGAAGCGGACATCGCCTTCAACCATGTCGCGCATATCGGTCAGTCCATTGCGGAATTGCAGGGTGCGCTCAAGGCCCATGCCGAACGCGAAGCCCGTGTATTCTTCCGGGTCAACGCCTACCGCGCGCAGCACGTTGGGGTTGACCATTCCGCAACCGCCCCATTCGATCCAGCCGGCGCCGCCCTTTTTATTGGGGAACCAGACGTCCACCTCCGCGGAAGGCTCCGTGAACGGGAAGTAATTCACGCGCATGCGCGTCGTGGTTTCGGGTCCGAAGAGCACCTTGGCTAGGTGCTCGAGCGTTCCGCGCAAATGAGCCATGGTCAGGCCCTTATCCACGGCTAGGCCCTCCACCTGGTGGAAGACCGGGGTGTGGGTGGCGTCCAGCTCGTCCGTGCGGAAAACGCGCCCTGGGCAGGCGATGTACAGCGGCACATCGCGCTCGAGCATCGTGCGCACCTGCACAGGCGAGGTGTGCGTGCGCAGAACCTGCTTGGAGCCTTCCTTGCCCACGTGGAACGTATCCTGCAGGGTGCGCGCTGGGTGATCCGGCTTGAAGTTCAGGGCATCGAAATTAAAGTACTCGGCCTCAATCTCTGGGCCATCGGCGATTTCCCACCCCATGCCAACGAAAATATCGGCAATGCGCTCCGATAAGGAGGTAATGGGGTGCAGCGCACCCGTTTGCGCCCGGGTCGTAGGAATGGTGACGTCGACGGTTTCGGCCTTGAGCTGGGCCTCGCGGGCCTGCTGCTCCAATTCCTCCTTGACCTGCGCAAAACGCTTTTCCATCTTGCCGCGGGCCATGTTGACGGCCTTGCCGGCGGCTTTGCGTTGCTCCTTAGGTATTTGGCCGAGGGATTGACGGGCTTGCGGGATATACCCGTTATCGCCTAAGTGCTCGCGGCGAGCAGCGGTGAGATCCTCTAGCGTCTCTGCTGCTTCGAAGGCTGCGATAGCCTTATCGGCCGCGGCCCCCAGGGCCTGTTCGGTCAATTCGATCTGCGGTGTATCGGACACGTACTTCGTACCTTCTTCTCGCGCGAAAACTAACGCGTGCAATCTTACTCTGTCACTAGGACACGGACAGCCCCCAGGGACCCCTTTTTCATTCGTTACCGCGGAGCTACGCGATTACGGTCTAGTTCTGGTCCTGCGCCTTGGCGGATTCGTACAAGCAGATGCTGGCCGCGGTGGCAAGGTTGAGTGACTCCGCGCGCCCCCGCAGCGGGATGCGTACCCGCATATCGGCCTCTTCAAGCAGCTCGCCCAGCCCGTGGGCTTCATTGCCGAAGAGCCAGGCGGTGGGTTGGGAGAGGTCGGCATCGGCAAGCTCTACTTCCCCATCCGCGGCTGTGGCGACGATTTGCATGCCAGACTTGCGCAGCTGCCCCAATACGTCCTTGATATTTGGATCGCGCGTGACGGGGACGTGGAATAAGGAGCCGGCTGAAGCGCGGGCAACCTTGCTGCCTAGGGGATCCACAGTCTCGCCCGCGAAAATCACGCCATCGGCACCCATCGCATCCGAAGTCCTAATCAACGTCCCCGCGTTTCCGGGCTCAGAGGTAAGAACCGGTACCGAAATCAACTTCGGCTTCCCGTTGAGGATCTTTCCCGCAGACCACAAGACGGAGGAACTGCACAGAGCGAAAATTCCCGTCGTCGTCGCGGTATCGGCCAGGTGCTTGGCGGCCTTGTCCGTAATGGGGTGGACGTAGACATCCATATACCCACAGGCCGTAACGATGTCCGCAAAGCGCTCGGCAGCCTTCTCCGTCACGAATACGTCCGTCGCCGCACCCGTGGATACTGCGGCGTCGACAGCATTTTCGCCCTCGATAATGAACTGCTTAGCCTTCTTACGGCTAGCAGCCCGGTGCAATTTCGCCGCGTTGACGATGCGCGGAGTGCGTTCAGTAAAGGCGGAGTCAAAGTCTAAATTCATAGACCCTACCCTACCTTGGGCGCTGAACTGCTCGTTTCACGCCTTAGACATGACAAAGCCCTGCCAGAAATCCGGCAGGGCCATGGCAAAAAATTACTTCTTTAACGGGACTCCGCGTGCATCTTTGTCATAACTACCGCCGCCCACGAGGATCATAATGAACTCAATGAATACCCATAACGCCACGATGCCCCAGAAAAGGAATCCTATACCGAACAAGAGGGTAAAACAGCCAGCGACATTGAGTGAAAGTTGCAGCACTCCAAATATATTTCGTCCTGTGTAGAAATTATGAGCTCCAAACCATCCTAGAAAGAAGCATAGGATCACGGTGGCGACCCAGGACTTTTGATCGCTATCGACTGAGTGCTGTGTCTGAGGAAATGGCTGGTTATAGCCCTGCTGCGGATAACCGCCGGATTGGAAGTCCTGGGAGTAATACGGCCGATCCTGGCCTGAAAATTGGCTCGAACCAGGGTTGCTTTCTGGTTGCTCACGGTTATATGGGCTTGTCATGTTGCGGCGGTCTCCTTGCACATGCTGGGTTTATCGACACATTAATTTAGCACATAAAGCGAAAAGGTTATTTGCAGGCTTTATGCGGTCAGACAGCACAAAGCCCACCCCGCACCGAGTCAATCAGTGCCGGAGTGGGCAATCAGCTATGCAGCTGGAGAGGCTTACGCGGCCTTCGGTGCGTTGACGTCCTCAGGCAGGGCGGCCTTGGCGGTCTCGCACAGTGCGGAGAAAGCCTCGAAGTCGTTGACGGCGAGCTCGGCGAGGATCTTGCGGTCTACCTCGATCTCGGCCAGGCGCAGGCCGTGGATGAGGCGGTTGTAGGTGATGTCGTTCATGCGGGCAGCAGCATTGATGCGCTGGATCCACAGCTTGCGGAACTCGGACTTACGCGCGCGACGGTCGCGGTAAGCGTAAGTCATAGAGTGCAGCCACTGCTCCTTAGCCTTACGGTACAGGCGGGAACGCTGACCACGGTAGCCCTTGGCGGACTTCAGGATCGCGCGACGCTTCTTCTTTGCGTTAACTGAGCGCTTTACTCGTGCCACAGTAATACTTCCTTAAATTCTGGTTGAGATGGTGGATGTGGGTTGATTGGGCGCTATTAAGCGCGACCGAGCAGGCGCTTGACGCGCTTGGTGTCTGCCTGGGAGACGGACTCGGTGCCCTTGAGGCGACGGGTACGCTTGGAAGGCTTGCCCTCCAGCAAGTGGCGGCGGTTTGCTTGCTCGCGGCGCAGCTTGCCGGAACCGGTCACCTTGATGCGCTTTGCGGTGCCCTTGTGGGTCTTCTGCTTCATGAGTATTAAGTCCTTAAATCCTACGTGGAATATGGTTTACTTTTTGCCCTTACGAACCGGACCCAAAACCATGGTCATATTGCGACCATCCTGCTTGGGGCGGGACTCAACTACGCCAACCTCGGCGACGTCATCGGCCAACCGCTCCAAAAGCCGGAAACCCAGCTCCGGTCGCGATTGCTCACGGCCGCGGAACATGATGGTCACCTTGACCTTGGATCCCTTTTCCAGGAAGCGAACTACGTTACTCTTCTTGGTCTCATAATCGTGATCGTCGATCTTCGGACGGAACTTCTGTTCCTTCACCACGGTCTGCTGCTGGTTCTTACGAGATTCGCGAGCCTTTTGGGCCTGCTCATACTTGAACTTGCCGTAGTCCATGATTTTGGCAACTGGGGGCTTAGCCTTAGGAGCTACCTCGACCAAATCCAGGTCAGCTTCATAGGCAAGCTTGCGGGCATCATCGGTGCGGACGATACCCACCTGTTCACCACCGGGGCCAACAAGACGGACCTCGGGTACTCGGATACGCTCATTAATGCGAGCTTCAGCGCTGATTGTGGTTCTCCTCGATTAGGGGGTTATGGGTAATGAGTTCACCTACCGTGGACCACAAACGAATCTAACCCGGTCTGTCATAGACAGCCGGGAGATCTCACAGAGCCAGACACGAATGCCTGGTTACCTTTACCGTTATCCAACGAACCTGAAGTTCGCGGCATCGGGTGGGAGAATCTCCGCTTGTGACCCAGGTTCCTGCAAAAGGTACCTTGGGCGGTAGTGGATATGACAGTAGCAGCCGCCACCACTTAAGGCAAACCGCGGTGAACTAAGCATCCTTACAGGAGGAATCGGGCTCCAGTTTTTCATCCGCGATGGCTTTGTCAATGGCCTTGAGGACATCATCGGCAAGGTCATCGATCGCGGCGGAGCCATTCTCGTAGTCCTCGCCCTCGACGATGACGCTTAGGGCTACCCCTACCCTTTTACCATCCTTTTCATGCACGCCGAATTGCCGGAAGGTGTAGTCATCGCTATTTTCATCGAGTCCCCAGCCGCTTTTTGCCCGGGTGCTTGTGTGTTTGGAGAGGCCAACGTTTTGCCATTCCACGATGTCATTTAATACTTCATGGACGTATTCGGCTTCCTTAATGCAGGGCAATTGCGCACCGAAATTTGCCTGCTCCTGCAATGGCCAGGTGGCATACCCGAAAGAACCTTCCTCGATGGAGGCTTTCGAGCCGTGCTCGCGCAAGAGCTTTTCCACCGCCTCTGAGGCCTCGCCTTCCTCCCACTGCACCTGCGACCACAATGCGTAGGCGGCGTCGTTGTCGGATTCCTTGATGGCCAAATCCACCAAGGATGGATCGGCACCGTCCTGCAGCGCCGTAATGGCGATGGGCACTTTGATGGTGGACCATGCTGGGCCTTCGCCCTTGTCTCCCGCGGAGATTTTTTGGTTACCGGCGGCGATGGCCACGCCAACCTTGGCATCGTAGTCCTTGGACACTGCCTCAACTGCGCGGTCTAGATCTTTGGCGATTGCGGCATCGGCATTATCGCTAGAGCTTGCCGATGCCCCCTCCCCCGCCGTATCCGGCGCCTGCTCAGGCGACGAGCACGCCGACACGGCAGCAAGCGATACCGTGGCCAGTATCGCTCCTAATCTCTGCCGCAGGTTCATTCCTCACAGACTAGCCCATGATTTAAAAAGAGGACAATTTTTCACAGAAACTATCGCCCTTATTTTTAAGGCAGCATTTCCTTGAGGTAGCCGCCTGTATAGGAGCCTTCCACTTGTGCGACCTTTTCCGGGGTACCCTGCGCGACCACGGTGCCGCCGCCGGCACCGCCTTCGGGCCCCATATCCACAATCCAGTCCGCTGCCTTGATGACATCGAGGTTGTGCTCAATGATGAGCACGGAATTGCCCTTATCTACCAAGCCTTGAATCACCAGCATTAACCGGCGAATATCCTCAAAGTGCAGACCGGTCGTCGGCTCATCCAAGATATAGATGGTGCGGCCATTGGTGCGCTTTTGCAGCTCCGAGGCGAGCTTCACGCGCTGGGCCTCACCGCCGGACAACGTGGTGGCGGCTTGGCCGAGGCGGACGTAACCTAGGCCGACATCGACAAGCGTGGCCAAGTAGCGGTGGATAGAGGTAATGGGCTCGAAGAAGTCCGCGGCCTCAGAAATCGGCATGTCCAGCACTTCCGCGATGTTTTTGCCCTTGTAGTGGACCTCCAGGGTCTCGCGGTTATAGCGCGCGCCCTCGCAGACCTCACACGGAACATAGACATCGGGCAAGAAGTTCATCTCAATCTTGATGGTGCCATCGCCCTGGCAGGCCTCGCAGCGCCCGCCTTTGACGTTGAAGGAAAAACGGCCGGCCTTGTAGCCGCGCACCTTTGCTTCTTGGGTCTCCGCAAAAAGGTTGCGAATCTTATCAAAGACGCCGGTATAGGTCGCCGGGTTGGAACGCGGTGTGCGGCCAATCGGGCTTTGATCCACCTGTACCAACTTATCCAGGTGCTCGATGCCCTCCACGCGCTTGGCGCGCCCAGGAACCTGCCGGGCGCGGTTCAAGTTATTGGCCAAGGTCTTGGCCAGGATTTCATTGACCACGGTGGACTTGCCGGAGCCGGATACACCGGTAATGCACACCAGCACGCCGAGCGGAATCTCAACGTTGATTCCCTTGAGGTTATTTTCCCGGGCACCAACCACCTTCAGGGTGCGGTCCTTATCGATCTCGCGGCGGTGATCCGGAACGGCCAGGACCTTGGAACCGGATAGGTACTGCCCCGTTAGAGACTCCTTTACCTGCTCCACGCCGGCGGGCTCGCCTTGGTAGACCACTTCACCGCCGTATTCGCCGGCGCGCGGGCCCACATCCACGAGCCAATCGGACGAGCGAATGGTGTCCTCATCGTGTTCGACCACGATGAGCGTATTGCCGATATCGCGCAGGCGCTGCAAGGTCGAAATCAGGCGGTGATTATCGCGCTGGTGCAAACCGATGGACGGCTCATCCAACACGTACAGCACGCCGGCGAGCCCAGATCCAATCTGCGTGGCCAGGCGGATGCGCTGGGCCTCGCCGCCAGACAGGGTCGAGGCGCCGCGATCCAGGGTGAGGTAGTTAAGGCCCACATCCAATAAGAAGCGCAGGCGGGCTTGGGTCTCCTTCAGCACCGCCCCGGCGATGATTTCCTCGCGGTGTCCTAAGACCAGCGAATCCAAGAATTCCGAGGCATCTTCGATGGACAGGGCGCTCAGCCCCGCGATGGACTGTTCGCCATGCGTGGTCGACGCCAGGCGCACGGCGAGGATTTCCGGCTTCAGGCGCGTTCCCTTACACGTGCTACACGGCACCCGGCGGGTGTATTGCAGCAGCCGATCCTTTTGGGACTGCGAATCCGTCGTATCCAATTTGCGGTGCAAGAATCCGACGGCGCCCTCAAAGGGCGCGGTCCAATTGCGCTGGCGGCCATAGCGGTTCTTATAGCGCACCCGCACCTCGGTTTCGGTGCCGTAAATCAACGCATCGCGCTGCTCCTTGGTCAGCTCGCTGACGGGGGTCTGCGGGTCAAAGCCCAGGGCCTTGCCCAAACCTTCCACGAGTTTGACGAAGTACCGGGAGTTCGGGCTGGAATGCCACGGCTGCACGGCATCAACGGCCGGGGCATCCGGATCCGGAATGAGCAGGTCTACATCCACTTCGAGCTTCGTGCCCAAGCCATCGCAGACCGGGCAGGAACCAAAGGGCGCGTTAAAGGAAAACGCGCGCGGTTCGTATTCCTCGATGGTAAGGGTATGGCCATTGGGGCAGGCCGCCTTCTCGGAATAGGTATGCGTGAGTTCTTCTTTATCAACGAACTCGATGGTGACGAGGCCATCGGCAAGCCGCAAAGCCGTTTCCACGGAATCGGTCAGGCGCTGCTTCTGCGATGCCTTAACCTGCAGCCGGTCCACCACCACCTCGATGGTGTGCTTAACCTGCTTCTTCAACTTCGGCGGATCGCTTAATTGGTGGGTCTCACCATCCACGCGCACGCGGGAGTAGCCCTGCGCCGAAAGGTCCTGGAAGAGGTCAACAAACTCACCCTTGCGCTTCCGCGCCACCGGGGCAAGCACCTGGAACTTCAGCTTTTCTTCCTGCTCCAGGACGGCATCAACAATCTGCTGCGGTGTCTGGCGCTCGATGACGGCATCGCACTTGGGGCAGTGCGGGGTGCCGGCACGCGAGAAGAGCAAGCGGAGGTAATCGTAAATCTCCGTAATCGTGCCCACGGTCGAGCGCGGGTTGTGGTTGGTGGATTTCTGATCGATGGATACCGCCGGCGACAGGCCCCCGATGTATTCCACGTTGGGTTTATCCATCTGGCCCAAAAACATCCGGGCATAAGAGCTCAACGATTCCACGTAGCGGCGTTGCCCCTCTGCGAAGATGGTATCGAAGGCCAGCGAGGACTTACCAGAGCCCGAAAGCCCAGTAAAAACCACCATTTTATCGCGCGGAATATCGATATCCACGCCCTTGAGATTGTGTTCCCGTGCGCCTCGCACAATCAATCGTTCTGCCACTGCGCTCCAGCCTCCACATCATAGGTTTTAATCTCCCCTTGAATGTACCCGTAGGCTGGGACGTATGACTAACGAGCTACATCTTCACCAGATCTCCGTTTCGGAGATGGACAATAACTGCTACCTGCTCACCGCCGGCGACCAAGGCTTGCTTGTCGATGCCGCCGATGATGCCCCCGCCATCCTCGACATGGCCCGCGAGGCAGGCGTTGACATCACCGCCGTTCTCACCACGCACCGCCACTGGGATCACGTGCGGGCGCTCGGCGAGGTCCTGCAGGCCACCAACGCAAAGCACTACGCCTCCTTCATTGATTCGCCGGCCATTCCAGAAGACGTAGACGTTGAGCTGCGCGAGGGCGATTCCATCGAGTTTGCCGGCATGAAATTGCCCATCATCATCCTGCGCGGCCATACCCCCGGCGGCGTGGCGCTCGTGGCCACCGTTGACGGCGTCACCAACCTGTTTGTGGGAGACTCCGTTTTCCCCGGTGGATTGGGTCGAACGACCTCTGAGGGTGACTTCGTGCGGCTATATAAGGACGTCACCAAGCGCGTCTTCGAGGAGTTCCCAGATAACGCCATCATTCGCCCGGGGCATGGCAAGCCCACCACCTTGGGGGAAGAACGCCCCAAGTTGGGTGATTGGTGGGAGCGCCGGTGGTGATCTAGGCGGCTATTTCAGCGTATAATGGTCAATCACACGATTGGTCTAGAACAACGAGCTAAGGAGCTTAAAGGACTATGATTCGCAAGTTTGCCCGCCCCATGCTGGCATCGGTATTTGTATGGGAAGGTGTAGACGACCTGCGCAATGCCTCGGAGCACACCAAGGAAACCGAAGGCTTCCTCAAGACCCTGCGCAAGTTCGTCCCCTCCGGTTACAAGAACCTCATTCCCAATGATCCGGAGCTAGCTACCCGCGCCCTTGGCGGCGCAAAGATCGGTGCAGGTACCACCTTGGCTCTGGGCAAGGCACCGCGCACCTCCGCAGCCGTGCTGGCTGCCGCTACCCTGCCCAACTTGGTGGGCAAGAATAACTTCTGGGCCGCAGATAATAAGAAGGACAAGGAAGACCGTCGCAACGGCTTCATTACTAACACCGCCCTGCTCGGCGCGCTGTTTATCACCACCCAGGACACCGAGGGCAAGCCGTCCCTGCGCTGGCGCGCACAGAAGGCCGGTGAGCGCACCAATAAGAAGATTCAGCAGGCGCTGCCCACCAAGTCTGAGTCTCAGGAAAAGCGCGAGGAGCTTTCCGCTCGCGCCAGCGAGCTGTCCAATAAGGCCGGCGACTGGTTCAATGAGACCTCCCAGAAGGCTCAAGCCTATGTGGATGACAACAAGGATGACTGGCAGTCCACCGGTCGCGGCCTCCTGGATACCGCCAAGTCCTATGTCGATGACGCCAAGGACTACGTCGATGACAACAAGGATGACTGGCAGGATTCCGGCCGCGACTTCTTGGACAACGCAAAGTCCTTCATCGAGGACTCCGTCGATAGCGCGAAGTCCTACGTTGATGACAACAAGAAGGACTGGCTGAAGTCCGCTGAGTCCAACGCCAAGACCGCCCGCAAGGGTGCCGTCAAGGCCGCGAACAAGGCACAAAAGCGCGCCGATGACGCCGCATCGAAGCTCGACAAGGCAGATTCCAAGCGCGCTGCTAAGAAGGCTTCCAAGCAGGCAGACAAGCTGCAAAAGAAGGCTAATAAGAAGATCGACGCCGCTATCAAGAAGATTGAAAAGCGCGCTAAGTAATTCGCCTTAACCCTCGCACACGGCCCAGCCCTACGCTGGGCCGTTGTTCTTTGTCACGGCAAGGTCTAAACTCGAACCTCCCCTACGCGGCACGCGGATGCGCGCCCACCCATATTTTCGTGTTTCATTCTGAGGAGTCTTGTGAACTCTGCACCGAAGAATTCTCCAGCCACTCATTCTCCCGCTGATGCAACTTCATCTAGCCGCGCGGAAAACGCTGGAATTTCTGCCATCGAAGCCGAGCAGAACTATGTCGATGGCCTTTTTGACCGCCTCGATGACGAGGTAGCCGCGGCAAACGCGCGCCTAAATGAGGTCCAGGCCGAGGCCGATCCAGCGACCCCCGATGCCGATGCCTTAGTGCGCCGCGAAACGGAATACCACGGCCTCCAGGCCAAGTTGGATCGCCTGAACGTGGCGCAAATGGGGCTCGTTTTTGGCCGCATCGATATCGATGCCCCCGGCGATAACCCGACGGAAGAAGGACTCGATCGCCGCTATATCGGCCGCATGGGTTTGGATGCGCGCGAAGAAAACTACCGCACCCTGCTGCTGGATTGGCGCGCGCCCATGGCTCGCCCCTTTTACCTCGCCACTACCGCACAACCTGAAGGCGTACACACTCGCCGCCAGATCCGCATGACCGGGCGCACGGTCACTGATGTCAATGACGAGGCCTTAGATGGCCCAGGTGTGCGCGAGGAAGAAGCAGGCGTGGCAAGCGAATCCGCCCTGTACTTTGCCATGCAACGCGCCCGCACGGGACACATGACGTCCATCGTGGAAACCATCCAGCGCGAGCAGGACGAAATCATCCGGGATAATACCCGCGGCGTCATGGTCGTAGAAGGCGGCCCCGGCACCGGTAAAACTGCCGTCGCGCTACACCGCGTTGCCTACCTGCTCTACACCCACCGCGAGCAGCTATCTTCCACCGGTGTACTCATCGTTGGACCCAATACCAACTTTTTGGACTATATTTCCCGCGTGCTGCCCGAGCTCGGCGAGACCGGCGTCGTGCTCTCAACCATCGGTGGGCTATTCCCCGGCATCACTCCCACCCATACCGAGGGGCTTGTGGGCCGCGAAATTAAGGGCAGCGCGGCCATGGCGGAAATCCTGAGCGCCGCCGTCAAGGATTATCAGCAGGTGCCAAGTGAGCCCCAGGACATCACCGTAGATGGCCTGACCCTGACCATCACGCCGTCCATGGTGAAGAGGGCGCGCACCCGCGCTCGCCGCTCACGCAAGCCGCATAATCAGGCGCGCGAGGCGTTCATCGAGCACTTCGTGGAGGATCTCGCCCAAGAGATGGCCACCAAGGTGGGCACAGATCCCCTGGGCGGGGAAAACCTCCTAAGCCGCGCGGATGTGGACCAATTCCACGACGATCTTGCCGTTGATGAGTCCGTGGTGGGCTGCATCGATGATTTTTGGCCCGAGCTTGATCCCTCTGAGGTCCTCGCCGCGTTATTGTCTTCCCGCGAACGCATTGCCTCGGCTGCCCGTGGCTACGATGAGGAGACCCAGTCTGCCTTGTACCGCGCAGATGGATACGCTTGGACCGATTCCGATGCTGCCCTTTTGGATGAGTTGGCCGTCCTCATCGGGCTGCCCAATCCTGAGGAGAAGAAGGCGGCCAAGGACGCCGAGTGGCGCGAGCAGATCGCGGATGCAGAAGATGCGCTGGATATTCTTTCCTCCTCCGAATCCACCGATAACGATGATGACATGTTCGAGGCGGAGATTCTTTCGGCGCACGACGTGATCGACGCGGAGACCCTGGCGCAGCGTCAAGAGGTACGGGATACGCGCACCACCGCGCAGCGCGCGCGGGAGGATCACACGTGGGCATTTGGCCACATCATCGTGGACGAGGCGCAGGAACTTACCCCGATGGAATGGCGGATGCTCTTCCGTCTCTGCCCCTCGCGGTGGATGACGTTGGTTGGCGATACCTCGCAGACAGGTTCCCCAGCTGGCGTGGATGACTGGGGCGAGGCCCTGGAGCCGTTCATCGCCCAGCGCTTCCGCCACCACCTCCTTACCGTCAACTACCGCACACCTGAGCCCATTACCGAGCTTGCTAATGGCCTGTTGGCCTCCATCGATCCGGACGCCACCCCGGCCATTGCCATTCGCGATGGCGAGCCGGTGCGCCGGCTTGCCGATGCCACCTTCACCCCCGGCGTGACCACCGAGGACGATGGCCGCCTGACCGCGGTCATTGACGCCACGAACGCCGAAGCAGTCAAGGGCCTCGAGTTCGACCACGTTATCGTGCTTAACCCGCGCGAGATTGTCGATGCCTCCCCGCAGGGGCTGCAGAACCTGTACGTCTGCATCACCCGGGCCACGCAAACGCTGACCCTAGTGGGAGATACGTCCGGCGTGCTTTAGCCCGCTGGGATCACAAAACCCACCGCGCGGCTCCAGTGAAGGACTCGCTGCGGTGGGTAAGGCGAAAGCCGGTCAGGCGAAGGCCTAGATTAATTAACGGTGTGAACAATCATGACGTCACAATCGGACTGACGCGCCACATCCGCTGGCACCGAGCCGAGCAGACGACCGGTCAGGGAATTAATGCCGCGGTTACCAACGATGAGCAGGTCTGCATCATTGTCATTGACAATGGACATCAGGGCTTGCACCGGCGTGCCAGGGCGGACGGCGGTTTCTACCTTGGAAACCCCGTGCTTTTCCGCTTCTTCCTTGCCTGCCTGCAGGTTGGCTTCGGCTTTCTCATCACCAAGAATAGTGACGGAATCCTGACGCAAGGTCTTCGAAGCCTGCTCTTGATTCTCGTAGTAAGCACAACCGATGATCAGCGTGGCATCGAATGCAGCGGCAATCTTGGCTGCTCGCTCCACGGCGAGGAGGGAGGACTTGGAACCGTCAGTACCGACAACAATCGTGCTGTAGTCGCTCATGATGACCTTTCTTTGTGGGTGTGTACCCTAACTATTCTAGTGTGCCAACTTGGCGTTACTGCAAGTCTAACAATGAAAAGTGATTAACGTTTTTCACTCGTGTTAACCACCACGACATCCACCTTGGATTTATGGGTAAGTTCCGTTGGCACCGAGCCGAAAACGCGCCCGCGCACGGAATTAACGCCGCGATTGCCCACGACCAAGAGCTCAACGTCGTATTTCTCCGTGACCTCGATTAAGGCATTGACGGGGTCACCGGGGGTGGTGACCACCTCAATGTTTTCCGCACCTTCGGACTCGGCAATCCGCTGCGCGTTCGTGAGGTAGGTATCGGCCATTTCCTCGCTGACCACCGGTAGCCTGGAGCCCTCACCGCTGGGGGCACCGAGCATGGAGCCAGAATGGTTATAAGCTGCGGAGACGATGATGAGCTTGGCATCGTATGCCCGCGCCATGGATGCAGCCGAGCGCACGGCGCGCAGGGAAGTTTCGGAGCCATCGGTACCGACGGCGATGGTGTGATACGTAAGCATGATTCTCCTTGCTGGTGAATTACTAGGTCGGCACATTGAACCGGCTTTTAGTCGCCCCCAGTATAGTCAGGACGCCGAACCAATAAGCCTATGGTTGCAGTAGTGCGCACTTTTAGGGGGAGCCTGTTACTGAGACACTGCGAGCGGCGTTAAATTCCGGCTTCCTTTAGGCCGCGCAGCTCCTTCTTCAAATCAGCAATCTCATCGCGCAGCCGGCCGGCTAGCTCGAATTTCAACTCGCGTGCGGCAGCGCCCATCTGTGCCTGCAGGTCATTAATGAGAGCCTCAACCTCATCGGTGGCCATGCTGGAGACATCGCGCTTTTCCACCACCGCTGCAGGATCCGACTCAGCGGCCTCTTCCCCATTATTCTCATAGACCTGATCCAAGATATCCGCGATCTTCTTGCGCAGCGGCTGCGGATCCACGCCGTGTTCCTTGTTATAGGCAATCTGCTTCTCGCGGCGGCGCTCCGTTTCATCGATGGCTTCTTGCATCGAGTCGGTAATTTTATCCGCGTACATGATGACCTCGCCCGATACGTTACGCGCGGCGCGGCCAATGGTCTGGATGAGCGATGTTGTCGAGCGCAAGAAGCCTTCCTTATCCGCATCGAGGATCGCCACGAGGGAGACCTCGGGCAAGTCCAAGCCCTCGCGCAAGAGGTTGATGCCCACGAGCACGTCGAATTCGCCCTGGCGCAATTGGCGCAGCAGCTCCACGCGCTGCAGCGTATCGATATCCGAGTGCAGGTAGCGGACCTTAATCCCCTGCTCCAAGAGGTAATCCGTCAGGTCTTCTGCCATGCGCTTGGTCAAGGTGGTCACCAATACGCGCTCCTGAGAGGCGATGCGGCCGCGGACCTCATCAATGAGGTCATCGATCTGGCCCTTGGTCGGTTTCACCGTGACCTTAGGATCGACCAGGCCAGTCGGGCGAATGACCTGCTCGACAAACTCGCCGCCAGAGGAGGTCATTTCGAAATCGCCAGGGGTAGCGGACATATAAACGGTTTGACCAACGCGCTCTTCAAATTCGTCAAAGGTCAGTGGCCGGTTATCCACCGCGGAGGGAAGGCGGAAGCCAAACTCCACCAGGTTTCGCTTGCGCGACATATCGCCTTCGTACATGCCGCCGATCTGTGGCACGGTCACGTGGGACTCATCGATGATGGTAAGAAAGTCCTCCGGGAAATAATCCAAGAGCGTAGCTGGCGCGGACCCAGCCGGGCGGCCATCCACGTGACGGGAGTAGTTCTCAATGCCGGAACAGAATCCCACCTGCTCGATCATCTCTAGGTCATATTCCGTGCGCATGCGCAGCCGTTGCGCTTCTAGGAGCTTGCCGCGGTTTTCTAGATCCTCGAGGCGCTCAGCCAACTCTTCCTTGATATCGGCCACGGCCTTTTCCATGCGCTCTGGGCCGGCCACGTAGTGCGTGGCGGGGAAAATGCGCACTTCATCGACCTGCTCGATAACATCACCTGTCACTGGGTGGATATAGTACAGCGAATCAATATCATCGCCGAAGAACTCGATGCGCACCGCGCGTTCCTCATATGCCGGAATGATATCGACCGTATCACCCTTGACGCGGAAGGTACCGCGGGTAAAGCCCACATCGTTGCGCTCATATTGGATATCTACTAACAGCCTTAAGAAACGGTCCCTATCGAGCTCCTCGTCGACGGCGATAATCACCGAGCGATCCAAATAGGATTGCGGGGTACCCAAGCCGTAGATACACGAGACCGAGGAGACCACCACAACATCGCGCCGCGAGAGCAGCCCAGAGGTGGCCGAGTGGCGCAGGCGCTCGACGTCCTCATTAATGGAGGAGTCTTTTTCGATATAGGTATCGGTCTGCGCGATATAGGCTTCTGGCTGATAGTAATCGTAATAGGAGACGAAGTATTCCACCGCGTTATTGGGCAATAATTGGCGCAGCTCATTGGCCAGCTGTGCGGCCAAGGTTTTATTGGGCGCCATGACGAGCGTGGGTCGCTGCTGCTTTTCAATCAGCCACGCGGCCGTCGCGGATTTACCAGTACCGGTTGCGCCCATCAGCACAACGTCGCGCTCGTCGCGGTTGAGGCGCTCATTAAGTTCCTCGATGGCCGCAGGCTGGTCACCTGCGGGTTCATATTCAGAAACGACCTGAAACTTGCCGGGGGTGCGTTCTACCTCGCCGACGACGCGGTGTTCAGAATTTGGAATAAGGGGATGTTCAGCAGCAAAAGCCATGCCCGCTATTCTACTGCTTGGACGCTCCTGCTAGCCATTTCACGGCAGCGCGGCCTGGGCGGTGTGCAGCCACTGGTCCAGCTCCCCTGTCGGTTCCCAGAGCGCGTAGACCGACGAGGAATCAGAGCACATCGCTTGATTGATGCGCCGGCGCAGCCACGCCTTAGATTGCGGCGTGTACAGGGACGCTAGATCCGTCGGGGCTACGCCGTCTGGCAGGCCATCGGCAGGCAGCTTCGTCAGCGCCCCTAATGCGATGACCGCTTCGGCTTCATCGGAATCGAGCACTCCAGTGCCGCACGAGCGCTGAAAGTGCCGGAGATCAAAAGAACCATTCCGCAGGCTATCGAGTACGTCTCGCGCCGCGTGATTATCGAATGGTCCAGTGCCCCAAGTTCCCACGCTCAAATAGTGTAGGGACCAAAAGTAAACATTAATAGGAAAAGACGTTAACGCTACTTACCAAAAAAGTTAAGGTTAAGAAGACGCCGCCTCAATCTCATCGCAGACCGCCGCCGCGCGCTCGGCCAGTTGTTCCTGCGTGCCGTTATTATCTATGACATGGCTTGCTGCCGCGAGCCGCTTGTCATCAGAAATCTGGGCGTTAATCCTTTTGCGCGCGTCTGCTTCATCGAGTCCGCGGAACTCCACGAGACGACGCACCCTCTCTTCTGGATCCACGTCAACGACGATGACAAAATCCATATCCCCGTCGAGCCCATTATCCACCAGCAGCGGCATATCATAAACCGTAAAATCAACGCCCTCTTCGCGCGCAGCAGCAAATTGTCGCTGGGTCTCTTCTTGGATACGCGGGTGCGTAATCGAATTCAGGAGCTCGGTGTGCTCCTTATCCACGAACGCACGGCGGGCTAGTTCCTTACGGTCGAGACTGCCATCTTCCTGCAGGATGTCCTCGCCGAATTTCTCCGCAAGCTCGGCCAATGCCGGTTGGCCAGGCTTGACGATGTCCCGGGCAATACAATCTGCATCCACCACCCGCCAGCCGCGCTGGGCGCACAGCTTCGCTACCGTAGATTTTCCGCTGCCGATTCCCCCGGTTAATCCGATTAGCTTCATAAGATACCAGGGTACGCGAAAAGGAGCCCGGCACGACTGCCTGGGCTCCTTGCTGCGGAATTTAAGAGTGCCTTTAGGACTCGAGTTCTTCTTCCGGCTTTGGATGAACCTGCAAGAGTTCATCGCTTGGGGTGACAGCGCCGGTAGCGCCGCTCACGGAACCAAATTTCTTGGCGTTAGTAACAACGACCGGGGTAATCAGGTTGTAGTCCTTGGACTTGATGAAGTCTGCGTCAAAGCTGATGAGCTTATCGCCAGCGGAAACGCGCTGCTTCTTTTCCACGTGGACATCAAAGCCCTCGCCGCCGAGTTCCACGGTGTCTAGGCCAACATGGATGAGCAGCTGTACGCCGTTATCCAGGTTCAGACCGATCGCGTGGCCGGACTTTTGGACGGTGAGCACGGTGCCATCGGCAGGCGCGTAGACGGTATTGCCGGTTGGCTTCACGGCAGCGCCCGGCCCAAGCTTGGCGCCAGCGAAGATGGGATCCGGTACCTCGGACAGGTCCACTGCCTCGCCCTCCAGAGGAGAGTCCAGCTTGATGATTGCCTGTTCTGCTTCCTTGGTGGCGATTCCGGTGGCAGCAGCAACCCCTGCAGCCTGTGCATTCTCGGAACCGTCCGACTCATCATCGGATCCTCCGATGATGCGGGACTCGGAGCGGCTAGCAACCTCTTCCACGGTCTCGTTATTTTCGCGGGCGATGCGCTCGAGGTCGGCCTGCTTTTCCTCTGCGGTGCGGTAACCAAACAGCAGCGTGAGGGAGAAGGAGGTGAAGAATGCCACGGCGATGCCGATGACGTAGCCCACGTGCGGGATCATGGCTGGGGTGGTCAAGATGGAGGTGAAGACGAAGGCGTTAGCGCGGACATCGAAAAGCCCCATCACTGCGCCACCGATGGCACAACCCGGCAGCAGGCGGTAGTAGGTGCGGCGGAAGCGGAGCAAGATGCCGTAGAGGGACGGCTCCGAAATACCGCCGAGCATGCCGGCTGCGAATGCACCGACGGAAACCTGGCGCATGGAGTTGTTCTTCTCCTTCATGGAGATGACCATTACGGCGCCGGTGACGCCGAAGCAGGCAAAGTTCCACGCACCCATCGGGCCTTGGATGAAGTCGTAGCCGTAGGTCGTGATGTTTTGAATCATGATCACGTTGAGCGGCCAGTGCAGGCCCATGGGCACCAGGAACGGGTACAACAGCGGAATGACAATGGCCAGGATGAACGGCGAGAAGTCATTGATCTGGAACAGTACCCAAGAGATGCCATTGCCCACGCCGATGCCGAATGGGCCGAGCAGGAAGGCCGTAGCCGGAATCATGATGAGCAGCGAGAAGAATGGCACGAAGACCATGTGTACGGCGCTCGGGATGATCTTCTTCAAGCCCTTTTCCACCCAGAACAGGCCGATGGCGGCCAAAATCGGCGGGAATACCTGGGAGCCGTAAGAGTTAATCACCAGCGGCAGGCCGAAGACGTTGACGGTATCGCCCTGTTCACCCAGGGACATGAATTCCGGCGTGAGCAAAGCGGCCGGAATGGCGGCCGAGACCCACATATTCGCGCCCAACTTCTGCGCGGCGGTGGCACCCACCATCACCGGCAGGAAGTAGAAGACCGACTGGAACATCGCGTGGGCCAAGCGGTAGCCCTCAGGCTGTTCTTCCAACGGCGCGCGAAAGTCTTGAATGCCAATGGTATCCGCCAGCACCAGCAGCGTGATGATGAGGGAGGCACCAAGCAGCGCCCACAGAATCGGGCGGAAGGTATCAGAGAGGAACTCGAAGCAGTAGTCGATCCAATCGTACTTACCGCGCACACCGTCGTAGTTCTTCTTAGATGAGGAGGCCTCCTCATCCGGCGGATTGACCCCAGGGTCCTTGATGATTTCGCCGTAGTAGCTGGCCACGCCGCCACCCATGACTACCTGGTAGCCATGGGTACCCTGCGTGACGGAACCGAGAACGGCCGTATCGCTTTCCAGCTTTTCCTGATCTACTTTCCCCACATCAGCGAGTTGAAAACGCAGGCGCGTCGCACAGTGCGTCAGCGACGTGATGTTATCGGCGCCGCCCAAGCTATCGATGATGTGTGTGGAAGTGTCCTTCACAGATGCCACTTCATACTCCTTGCATAAAGACAAAACAATAGTCAGTACTCAACTGGCTATTACGTCACACTTGGATTATAAGCTTTATGGCCAGCCATTTCACTTCCTTGGTCCCAGGTAATTGATGACCAGATAGCTTTATCGATTCCAGCAACAGCCTTGTGCAGGGCTGTGAATACTTCTTTGCTGGTATGCCTTCCTGGCAGGTGGCCAAGGACAACAAATCGGCTAACGCGTTCTACTAACGTGATCACCGCTGATTGGTTATTTTTACCAAGGATGAGGTCGCCTTCCCAGTGGCCTGGCAAAATACGTTCAGTAACCTCTTCTGGCCGGTCGTCGATGAGGATCATGTCGTCAACGAAGCGTTGCTGGGCCGGTGTGGTGGTGCGTGTTTGGCGTTTCTTGCGTTTCTTTCTGCCGGTAGGCAAGTCCAGGCCGAGGTCTTTGAGTCTTCCTTTGGACTGTAGATAAAAGGCGTCATAAATCGTTTCGTGACTAATGCGCATGTCCTTATCAGTGGGGTAGTCGATGGGCAGGCGATTGGAAATCTCCTCCGGTGACCATTGTGCCCGCAATTGTGTGCATACATAGTCCCATAACCTTTTGTTGGCTAGCAGTTTCGGTATTTTCGGCCGCAGCCTACGCGCACAAGCCTTTAACTGGGCGGTCTCCGCACGGTACGGGCCTTCAGCGCTGTGGTTTCTGCGTACTTCACGCTGAATTGACGAAGCACTTCGCCCTAAACGGCGCCCGATTTCCCGCAGCGGCACATGCTCACGAAGAAGGTCGGCGATAATAACGCGTTCTTCAAAGCAAATATAGCGATCACTGATGCGTTTATACGGATCCACACCGACAGGCAAGGCAGGGGGCCGAAGCCGTCCAGATTCGATGACGTCATGGCGTTGGCGCAGCGCTTTCATGAGTCTTTTATACGTGGTGGCATCCTCGCCGACAGGTATGAACTCTTTACGTGGCCCTCCGGATTTGATGAGACCTTTTTCGAAGTCTAAAGACAATCGACGATCAATTCCTACTGCAGTCCCAGCATCACAAACAGGCAAGCTCGCCAACCGAAGGCGTAAGTATTCCACCCTTAACTGTGTTTGGCGGACTTTCCGGGCATACCTCGTTAGCCGGATATGGCACCCAGCTTCTGTAGCAACGGCATACGCAGCGGTGGGATGCATCCCACATGTTTTGGCGGCTTGGTGTACCGAAAGTCCGTCTTTAACTAGTTCTACAAGCTGTAAAGCCTGGCTACCGCGACGATCAACTCGTTTGGCTTTATGTATGACTGGCAATCCATGAGCATGACAAAAATTCAAAGCATGCGCGTAATGACAGCCAAGCTCACCAGCAGCCGAACGAACACTACGCCCACTGCCAACCAAGGCGACCAAGCCACGACGATCCGACTCAGACAACGAATGAAACGGGCCAACAACTCCAGGCACAACAACACCCTCCTAAGGGAAAGTGTTGCAACGACCCTCTGAACTCAAGGTGAGAGGCAACACAAACAAAAGCCCAATTTAGTGGTCTTAAGTGGGGATAGTTGTCTTTTTGCAGGCGCCATTGCTTTGCCGCAGGTCAAGAACCCGCAAACGAAAAATACCGGGCAATCGTTTGCATATACTGTCATAAAAGTCACAAAGCCGCGTCCTGCCTCCCCGAAGGAGAAGGACGCGGCTAGTGCAGCTGCGTGGAGTTAGGGACTATCTCACCCTAAGCTCCAAAGGCGTCTTAGTTGCCGGCGAGCTTGTCGCGCAGTGCGGCGAGCTGCTCGTCAGAAGCCAAGGATCCGCCGGACTCTGCCTGAGTCTCCGATGCCGGAGCTGCATCGGTGGAGTCAGAAGAGTAGTTGGAGGATGCTTCAGCGGACTCTGCAGCCTCTGCGGCGGCAGCGCGGTTGCGCTCGATCTGAGCGGTGTGCAGGTTGAAGCGGCGCTCGGACTCTGCGTAGCGTGCCTCCCAAGCCTGACGCTGCTCGTCGAAGCCTTCCTTCCACTCGTTGGTGTCCGGGTCGAAGCCTTCTGGGAACACGTAGTTGCCCTGCTCGTCGTAGGAGTCAGCCATGCCGTACTTGGACGGATCGAACTCTTCGGAGTAGTCCTCGTCAGCCTGCTTGACGGACAAGGAGATACGACGACGCTCGAGGTCGATGTCGATGACCCTGACCATAACTTCCTGGCCAACGGTGACAACCTGGTCCGGAACCTCGACGTGGCGCTGAGCCAGCTCGGAGATGTGAACCAGGCCCTCGATGCCTTCCTCGACGCGAACGAACGCACCGAACGGAACGAGCTTGGTGACCTTGCCCGGAACGATCTGGCCCACAGCGTGGGTGCGGGCGAAGACGCGCCATGGGTCTTCCTGGGTTGCCTTCAGGGACAGGGAAACGCGCTCGCGGTCCAGATCAACGTCCAGAACCTCAACGGTTACCTCGTCACCAACGGTGACAACCTCAGATGGGTGGTCGATGTGCTTCCAGGAAAGCTCGGACACGTGAACCAGGCCGTCGACGCCGCCAAGATCGACGAAGGCGCCGAAGTTGACGATGGAAGAGACAACGCCCTTGCGGACCTGACCCTTCTGCAGCTGGTGCAGGAATTCGGAACGGACCTCGGACTGGGTCTGCTCCAGGTATGCACGGCGGGACAGGACAACGTTGTTGCGCTGCTTGTCCAGCTCGATGATCTTAGCTTCCAGCTCCTGGCCAATGTAGGGCTCCAGGTCGCGGACGCGACGCATCTCAACGAGGGAAGCAGGCAGGAAGCCGCGCAGGCCGATGTCCAGGATGAGGCCGCCCTTGACGACCTCGATGACGGTACCGGTAACCGGCTCTTCCTTGGCCTGCAGCTCCTCGATGGCGCCCCAAGCGCGCTCGTACTGTGCGCGCTTCTTGGACAGGATCAGGCGGCCTTCCTTGTCCTCCTTAGTCAGGACAAGCGCGTCAACCTCATCGCCGACCTCGACAACTTCGTCGGGGTTGACGTCGTGCTTGATGGACAGCTCGCGGGAAGGGATAACACCTTCGGTCTTGTATCCGATGTCCAGCAGTACCTCATCGTGGTCAACCTTGACGACGGTACCCCCGACAATGTCACCATCGTTGAAGTACTTGATGGTGGCGTCTACAGCTGCGAGGAAGTCCTCTGCGGTTCCGATATCGTTGATCGCAACCTGAGGGGTAGTAGAAGATGGCATATTGTAAAAATGCTCCGAATAAATGTAGGAAATCGTTCGTGGACAACTGCGTGTCTCTCGAATTAAAAGCCCATCTGCGCTGCACAAATACAGGAGATAGAGGCCACATTCGATCCCGCCGCGTGATTGCCCCAAGCTTTCCTACAATAGCCTGCAACAACCCGTGGCATAGACATGCTTGTAAAAGCCTACATCTGTCCAGCTTATACGGCAAATATTGGACGCCAACCAGAAAGGTAACCCACCCCCGGTGACTTCGCCTTCTCACGCCAATCAATCCCACTGGGACGGTGACGCGGCCAACTACCATGCCGAGCACCCCGAGTACCTTTCCTCTTTTTATTGGTGCCCAGAGATGCTGCACGAGGCCGATGCGCAGCTGCTTGGCGATGTCTCCTCTGCCGCCGTCCTCGAAATCGGCTGCGGTTCTGCCGCCTGCACCCAGTGGCTCAGCACCCGCGCCCGCTTTGCCACCGGCTGCGATATTTCCCGCGGAATGCTCGCCCACGCAGATCCCGGGTTGGCGCTCATCCAAGCCGATGCGCTGGCACTGCCCTACGCCACCGACTCCTTTGACGTGGCATTCTCTGCATTCGGCGCATTCCTCTTCCTCGCCGATCTCGATGCCGCGCTCGCGGAAGTTGCCCGCGTTGTGCGCCCAAGTGGGCGCTTCGTATTCTCCGTGACCCACCCAATGCGCTGGATCTTCCCCGATGATCCCACCAGCCTCACCGCTGAGATAAGTTACTTCGACCGCGCCTATCTGGAACACGATTCCGCCGGGACGCTCACCTACGCCGAATTTCACCGCACCATCAGCGATTGGTTCCGCGCGCTCCAATGTCGCGGACCATTTCTGATCGAGGACATCATTGAACCGGAACGGCCCGAAGGCTTAGACATCACGTGGGGCCAGTGGTCCCCGCAGCGCGGGGAAGTTTTCCCAGGCAGCATGATTTTCATCTGCCGCGCATACAGCTAACGTAGAGAACATGATCGCCGAAAGACTAGGAATTGCCCTGCGCCGCGCCGTGGCATGGTGGATCGACGCCTTTCTCGTCGCCGCCATCGTCACCGTGGTGCGATGGGTGATTAATGCCCTTGCCAGTACCCCCTTAGCCGGGCGCCCCCAAGAAATCTACGAGGCGGCCGCTCTCGCCGTGGTCTTTTACATCTACCGCGTGTGGGTGGAAACGAAGAAGTCCACCTCCCTGGGCAAATGGTCGATGCAGCTCGAAATCATCCCGGCCCGCTCGCCGCTTGTCACCGCGTGCCTGCGCAATTCGTGGCTACTGCTCACACCCCTGACGCTTACCGGCTGGAACATCGACGGCATTATCCTTGCGATTTTAGGCCTTTCGGTTTTAGCCATCGGCCAAACGCCCTTTGACCTCTTGGCCGGCTGCCTAGTGGAAAAGCGACCTCAGGAGGATTCCACCGCGATGCGCGGCCAGAGGTAGTACACCACGGCAGCAATAGTAATGAGCGCAAATACCCACGAATACGGGAAGGCCACGGCAATGACAGTTACCGCGATCATTACACCGGCCGCCTGTATTCGGTAGCGCCACGGGTTCTCGCCTTCTCTGGCGGCGTTGCCAGCAGAAAGGAAAAACCCAAAAGTTATAACCGCATAGAAAATGAAGTAAGATTTATCGCTGCTTACTGCTTCTTTTAAACCGCTCTCAGCAATTTGTCCCGCCGGGTATGCGACCATGACTGCCCACGTAGTCTCAAAAAAGCGCAAGACGTAGGGATGGGACTTCCAGGTAATTCGTTTTCCGAGAAACTCCATGGAACTACTTTAAAATCCTCATCTGCTTCACGCACTTCTCAGCAGTCTTTCCACTGCCGTTCCACGCGGCGTGACGCGTAGGCGGGAATACCCCAGTCCTCAATCCCCTGCTTATTCCACATGCCGCGCACTTGGCCGTCAATAACGATGGCGCGGCGGAAAATGCCCTGGTTCCCGGGAACGAGCGCGTGGTGCATATCCGCTGACATGGCAAAAAGTCGATCTTGGTAGCCCAAAATGTATTCATCAAAGGCGCCCAATAGCAGCACCGATTTCTTCCTTCTCACCTCTGGCAGCTCCAGCACCTCTGTAGAGACCAGCTCCTCGCCTTCCCTACCTATCCGGATGAGGTCATCCGGCAAATTCTCCGCTGCGGGACGAATGAGCTTTTGGGGCAGCTTGGACCACCACGCAAAGTCTTGCAGCGTCGCCGGACCATGGGCGCGAAAATAGCGCGTCATCAATTCCGTCGTGGCGGCCACCGAGTCGCCGTTAAAGAGGGCCTCCAGGCCGTCTAACTCCACCGGAGTAATGAGCTGCTCTTCGCCTACATAACACGCATGCCCGCTTTCCATGGCGATGCGTACCACGTGCCAGAAAGATAGCTCGGGCAAGGCCCGGGCGGCGCGTGCTTTCAATTCTGCGCGCGTTAATGGGGCATCGATAAGCTGCAGCACGGCTTCCTGTACCGCTGCATCGCCTTTTCGAGGCTTCGCGCATAGCTCGGTTATCCAGCCCATATCCTTGACGGAGGCGGCGAACAGCGTATTGCGCATCGCATAGCCGCGCACGATCTCGGACTTATCCGATTCATCCGTTGCGCGCAGCGCCAAGGACCGGCGCACCGAATGCAGGTCCTGGCCTTGCGTAACGCCAAAGGCGCGAACCGCCTCCGCAGCGGTGCGCCAGCGCTGGGCCGTAAGCCCCTGGGCGGCCAAGCGCATGCGGGCGCGTTCGCGCCGGTTAAGCGTCATCATCGAACTAGTGGGCCGCGGCGTCCCAATCCGTGCCGGCGCCGGCAGAGACTTCGAGTGGCACGTTCAGCTCGATGGCAGAATCCATCTCGCGCTCAAGAATCTCGCGGACTTGATCGGCCTCGCCGGGGGCGACTTCCACCACCAATTCATCGTGGACCTGGAGCAAAACACGTGATTTCATATCGCGCAACGCACGGTCCACGCGAATCATCGCGACCTTGATGATATCCGCGGCCGTTCCCTGGATCGGCGCATTGAGAGCAGCGCGTTCCGCGTTTTCACGGGCCAGCCGGTTATCGGAGTTGAGCTCTGGCAGGTAGCGGCGGCGGCCAAAGAGCGTGGCCGTATAACCATCCTTGCGGGCTTGCTCCACGACATCATCCAGATACTTCTTCACACCGCCAAAGCGCTCAAAGTAGCTTTCCATGATGGACTTGGCTTCACCGGCAGGGATTCCCAGCTGCTGCGAAAGTCCAAACGCGGACAGGCCATAGACAAGGCCATAGGACATGGCCTTTACTCGGCGGCGCAGCTCAGGAGTCACCTGATCCACGGGCACATCGAAGACCCTAGAACCAACGAAATTGTGCAGATCTTCGCCGGCCTTGTAGGCCTCAATCAGCCCGGGATCGGCAGACAGGTGCGCCATAACGCGCATTTCAATCTGCGAGTAGTCCGCGGTCATTAGCTGCTCAAATCCCTCGCCTACGATAAACGCCGAGCGAATCTGGCGACCGGCCTCAGTGCGCACCGGGATGTTTTGCAGATTGGGTTCCGTCGAAGACAAACGCCCCGTCGAGGTCACCGTCTGATTAAAGGTGGTGTGAATGCGCCCATCCGGCTGAACGGTCTTGATAAGGCCCTCCAGCGTGGTTTTCATCTTCTGGTATTCGCGGTGGGCCAAGAGGTGGTCCAAGAACGGGTGCGGGTGCTTGATAGCCAGCTGCTCGATTTCCTTCGCGGCCGTGGAATAGCCCGTTTTCGTCTTTTTCGTCTTGGGCATATCGAAGGTCTCAAAAAGTACGTTTTGCAGCTGCTTAGGCGAATTCAAGTTGAGCTTGTCATCGCCGGCAAGCTCGCGCGCGGAGCGTTCCTGTTCCGCGACCTGCTCCACAAAGGCATCCTTTTGGGTTTCCAAAATGTCTACATCGACCGCAATGCCCGTAGCCTCCATGCGCGCCAGGATGGTCACCAGCGGCAGTTCCAGGTCGGTGTACAACTCGAACGAGTCGATGTCCTGCAGCTCCGCGGTGAGTTTTTCCGCCAGCTCCATGATTGCCGCCGCCTGATCCACCAGGGAGGAACTATCGAGCAACGACATCTGCTCCGAGGCGGCGCCGAGGGACTTTTGAAGGTGGCGCTGGTAGACATCGGAAAGCTCGTAGGTGCGCTGGCCTGGGCGCAGGATATACGCCGCCAAGGCCGTATCGTGCGCAAGCCCGTCGAGCTCAATGCCGCGCCCTGCCAGCATGTGGAACGCGGCCTTCGCGGCGTGGAAATACTTAGGGGCCGGCGATTCTAGCCACTGGACCAAGACCTTTTCCTCATCGGCGGAAAGCTCCCCGAGTTCTACCTGCAAGCCGTGGTGGTTGCGGTCCACAAAAGCGATGGCAGAGGCGTCACCTTGGCCCGGAGTACCTTCGCCTTGCACATATACGGCTACGTGCTCGCGGTTAGGCAACCATTCGCTCAGGGAGGCGTCATCGATGGTGAGCTCGACATCTGGGGAATCCGCAACTTGCTCAGCGGCCTCAGCGCCATCGTTGGGAATGGCCGCTAAGACACGATCGCGCAGGTTGGTGCCAAACTCTAGCTCATCGAACTTCGCAGCAACATCGGCAACCTTGACTTCCCTGAATGCCAGATCATCCGGGCCGACGTCTAAGTCCATATCTGTAATCATCTGGGTAAGCTTCCGGTTCATCTGCACCTGCTCGATGCGTTCGCGGAAGTTATTTCCCACCACGCCATTGATTTCTTCGGCGTGCTCTACCAGCGAAGCCAAGTCTCCATACTTGACTATCCACTTGGTGGCGGTCTTCTCTCCCACCTTGGGAATGCCAGGGAGATTATCGGAAGGATCGCCGCGCAGAGCAGCAAAGTCGGGATACTGCGCGGGGGAAAGCCCGTATTTATCCTCGACGGCTTCCGGGGTAAACCGGTGCAGCGTCGATACGCCCTTCATGGGATAGAGCACCGTGGTCGAATCCGTAACCAGCTGCAGGTAATCGCGATCACCGGTAACGATCAGCGTCTCGTAGTCCTGCGCCTCGGTGGCAAGGGTGGCCAAAATATCGTCGGCCTCGTAATTTTCACGCGAGAGCGTCGTAATGCCCAAGGTCTCCAAGGTATCGCGAATGATATCTACTTGGCCCTTAAATTCCTCCGGTGCGGCCTCGCGCTGCGCCTTATAATCCGGGAACATCTCCGTGCGGAAAGTCTTCCGGCCAACGTCAAAAGCAACCGCGATAGCATCCGGCCTTTCCTCAGAGACAATATTGGACAGCATGGATAAAAAGCCATACACGGCATTGGTGTGCTGGCCACCGGAGGTAGAAAAGTTTTCCACCGGCAGGGCATAAAAGGCACGAAATGCCATGGAATGGCCGTCAATGAGCAAAAGGCGGGTCTTATTGGAAGTCACCTGCCCCATACTAGGCAACACCATGGACACGGCGATACCCCACCCAGCCCCACCGGCTTGAGCAGGCCTTTTTACTGGACGGGGACCCCAATTAGGAATTGCGCCAACCCCTGCGCTAGTATTTCCAACAGTCAAAGGCGCTCGCTTTTGATTGCCCCTGTAGCCCAATTGGCAGAGGCAACGGATTCAAAACCCGTCCAGTGTGAGTTCGAGTCTCACCAGGGGCACATTTCAACCCCGCTTCCTTGCGGAAATATATCCACGAAGGAAGCGGGGTTTCGTCATGTCGCTTTCTTTCTCTTACTGTGACCTCGATTCAGCGTATATCCTTCCGCGAATTGCATATTTACACAACGGCTAAGAAGTGTAATCTCCGCAAAACAACACCGCTTTACCTCGAGACTTTAAGCACAAGCCCATCTCATATAAGGTAGATAACCGTTAAAGTAATGAAAGATATGCAGGCTTAACCCACCGCGGGCGATGGTGTACCACGCCGTTCGGTCTTGAGCCACGAGTTTTTGGCACCCAGAGTGGCCCGTCAACCGCAGTCATGTCTTATACCCAGGTAGATTTTTAATTTATGCACTTTATTTTGAACGCCGTTCGTGGCGCCCTCATCGGTATGGCCGAGCTAGTTCCCGGCATCTCCGGCGGAACCGTCGCCCTCATCGTGGGGATTTATGAGCGCGCCGTCCGCAATGCCAATGACCTCATCTCCGGCAACTTTAAAAAGGTCGAGTGGTCCTTTCTGGGCTCCGTCGCCGTCGGCATGCTCATCGCCGTCTTCGGTTTTTCCACGCTCCTGTCCAACTTCGTTGACAACAACGTCTCTGCCTCCAGCGCCCTCTTTTTAGGCATGGTGGTCATCTCCATCATCGTTCCGCTTTCCATGTTGTCTAAGGCGGAGCGCACCGCCCCCTCCTCCATCATCGCGTTTATCGCTGCTGCCGTCGTGATTTTTATCGTCACGGGCTTTACCTCAGCGCCACACGATGACCCGAGCCTTATCGTGGTCTTCTTTGCCGCAGCGATTGCTGTATGCGCGCTCATCCTGCCGGGTATTTCCGGCTCGCTCATCTTGCTGACTATGGGGCTTTACCAGCCGATCATCGGCGCGGTATCGGACCGTGAGTTAGGCACCATGGGCGTCTTTGCACTGGGTGCCCTGTGCGGGCTCGCCGCCTTCATCAAATTGCTCAACTATTTGCTGAGTACCCACCGCGCTCCCACCCTGGCCGCCATGGCGGGCTTCATGCTGGGATCCCTGCGCGCCCTGTGGCCCTGGGGTGCAGACCAGGACGCTTCTTCGGGTGCCATCATCGGATACTTCATTCTCGGTGCCATTATCGTGTCCATCTTCATCTACGTAGACCGCAGGAACGCGCAAGCCATCGATGAAAGGACGGCGGAATATTAATGCCCTGGGCGATTAATCATCGACCACTAACGGCCGCCATCATGGCGTGCGCACTCCCCTTGAGCGCATGCGTGGTCAACGAGGAGGATTCGACTCCAGAGGGCTGGGAGGAGCCACAGACCGGCGAGGTTCCAGAGATCGCCGCGATGTACCACGACGATGACGGCGTGCTCACGGCAGGAACGAACCCGCCCTATGCCCCGTTTCAGCTCAAGGACTCCCACGGCAATCTGCAGGGCGTAGAGCTCGACCTCGCCCGCGCCGTAGCCGGGGTGCTGGGCCTGAAATTCCAGGCGCTGGAGCAAGACTTCTCCATGATCTTGCCGGCGGTACAGTCCGGCCAGATAGACATGGGCGCCTCCGGGTTTACGGATACGGCCGATCGCCGCGATGAGTTCGACTTCGTGGACCACCTCTATGCAGGCATCCAGTGGGCAGAGCTTGTCGATGGCCCCAATAAGGTCGATCCCCAAAACCCTTGCGGTCTGACCGTCGCCGTGCAGCGCACCACCGTGTCAGAGACCGATGATGTGCGCCCCAAGCAAGAAGCCTGCGATGGCGATCTCACCGTCTTGTCCTATGACACTGGGGATAACGCCGCGCTCGCCGTCCTGATGGGCCGCGCCGATGCTTTATCCGCAGACTCGCCGGTAACCGCTTGGGCGGTCAATCGCTCCGAGGGGAAGATGCGCGCTGTCGGCGATATGTTCCAGGCCTCCCCTTACGGCTTCGCAGTCCCGAAGGACTCGGACTTGGCTAAGGCCTCAGCCGCTGCCCTCCAACACCTCATTGATACCGGTGAGTACGCGGAGATCTTGGCCCGCTGGGGAATTGAAGATGGATTAGTAGACCAGGCGATGATTAATGAAAGGCCCATCAATGGTTAACGAGCACAAAGAGGAAGCCAGCGCGACTGCGCACCAGGAAGCACCCGCCAAGATTGAAGCCCGGCCACTGCGCCACCCTTGGCGGTGGCTCTGCGCGGTCGTGCTGCTCATTCTTGGTCTGTGGTTTGTCATTGCCTCCGCGCGCAATGAGGCCTTTGCGTGGGATACGTACTTCCAGTATCTCTTTGACCAGCGCATCGCCATCGCCTCTCTGCACACGATTGCAATCACCATCTTGTCCATGATCATTGGCGTGGTAGGCGGCGCCATCCTCGCCGTGATGCGCATGTCGCCCAATCCCATCCTGCGCGCCATTTCCTGGATCTTCCTGTGGATCTTTCGCGGCACGCCGATTTATGTCCAGCTGGTTTTCTGGGGCTTGCTATCTGCGATTTATCAATCCATCAACTTGGGCTTTGCAGAGGTCTCCCTGCAAAGCGTGTTGACCAATGCCTTCTTCTTGGCGGTCATGGGCTTGGGCCTCAATGAGGCCGCCTATATGGCCGAAATCGTGCGGTCTGGCATTTCCTCGGTGCCAGAAGGCCAAAAGGAAGCCTCCAAAGCCCTCGGCATGTCTTGGTGGATGACCATGCGGCGCACCGTATTGCCGCAGGCGATGCGCATTATCATCCCGCCGACAGGCAATGAGTTCATTTCCCTGCTCAAGACCTCGTCACTGGTGGTGGCCATCCCCTATACCCACGAGATCTTCGGCCGCGCCACCGATATTTCTGCAGCCCTCTTCCAGCCCATTCCGCTCTTGATGGTCGCCGCCTCCTGGTACTTGGTCATTACTTCCCTGCTCATGGTGGGCCAGTACTTCCTCGAGCGCCACTTCGAGCGCGGCGCCACCCGCGAGCTCACCGGGCGCCAACTTGCCGCGCTTGCCGATGCCGAAGGTACTATCCCCCGCAACGTCTCTGTAATCCAGGAGGGTAAAAACTAATGACTACTCCCATGATTTCCGCCCAGAATGTGCACAAATCCTTCGGGCAATTCGAGGTGCTCAAGGGCATCGACTTAGAGGTCCAACCCGGCGAAGTTGCCTGCCTGTTAGGCCCTTCCGGTTCAGGTAAGTCGACCTTCCTGCGCTGCGTTAACCACCTGGATAAGGCCACGGCGGGCCGCCTTTATGTCGATGGTGAGCTCATTGGTTACCGCGAAAAGAACGGAATCCTCTACGAGATCAGCGAGAAGCAGGCTGCGCAGCAGCGCTCCGATATCGGCATGGTATTCCAGTCTTTTAACCTCTTCCCCCACCGCACGGTGATTGAAAATATCATTGAAGCACCGATGCAGGTCAAGAAGGTGCCAGAGGATAAGGCCCGGAAGCGTGCCATGGAGCTGTTAGATGATGTGGGACTGGCGGCGAAGGCCGATAACTACCCGGTCCAGCTGTCCGGCGGCCAGCAGCAGCGCGTTGCCATCGCCCGCGCCGTGGCGATGGATCCAAAGCTCATGCTTTTCGATGAACCTACCTCCGCCCTCGATCCCGAGCTCGTCGGCGAGGTACTTCGCGTGATGAAGGATCTCGCGGCCCAGGGCATGACCATGCTCGTGGTGACCCACGAGATGGGCTTTGCGCGCGAGGTGGCGGATAAAATTTTCTTCATGGACGGCGGCGTAGTCCTCGAATCCGGTACCCCGGTTGAAGTGCTCGACAACCCACAGCAACCGCGCACCAAGGAGTTCTTGTCCTCGCTTCTTTAGGTAGGCCTCGCGCGGTGCCAGCCGCGCCCTAGGCTCCGTAGGTGACGACGCCGCGAATCAGCGCACTGAGAGCGCCGAGGCTAGCTACCGATAGCGACAGTGCGCGCGCGATATCCCTGGACACGATATGCGCGATGCGCGAGCCCAGCCAGATGCCGATGAACATGCCGGCAATGCCTGCGGGCCAAATAACCCAGGGCAGGCCATCGAATGTCGCGGCGCCGAGCGCGGTCTTGGTGATAACGGAAAAGAGCCCGCCCACCACAAAGATCGGTTGCAGGGTCGCCGTATACATGGCTTGGGGCCATTTGGCCGCCTGGGCGTAGACGGTAATGACCGGGCCGGCCACTCCGGCCAAGGTATTGGTAAATCCGCCAAGGATGCCCGCGGAAATGGCCGGCCCCTTGCCTTCCATCGGCGGGACGAACCTAGCGCCGTAGGTCACCACCGCCAAGGCGATGAGCAGTGCTGCACCCACCACTATCAATAGCCCTGCGGTATCGATCTTGCTAATCAACGCCGCGGCCGCCAGAGAACCGATAATCATCACTGGCGCAATGAGCCCAAACATTCTCCAGCTGACATTGCGGCGGACAGTGACCGTAGTAAGCAGAGCATTGACCGCCGCCAAGACGTTGATCACCAAGATGCCTTCTACCGGGCCCATCACCAGCATGAGAATGGGCCCGCCGATAAGGCCAAGCCCCATGCCAGAGACGCGTTGCAGCGTGGATCCCGCGACAACGACGGCAAAAATAATCAGCGCCAAAATCATCGGCGGTATTTTTCCTTCACCGCTTGTACTACCGGATCAGGAAGCATGCCAGTGACCTCGCCGCCGAATTGCGCGACCTGCTTGCACAGCGAAGAGCTGATGTAGCCGTACTTTTCATCGGTAAGCAAAAAGACCGTATCGATGCCGGACAAACGCCTGTTCATCTGGGCCATCGGCAGTTCGTACTCATAATCCAGGGAAGAACGCAGTCCCTTGACCAAAACGTCTACTCCGTGCTGCGAGGTATAGTCCACGAGCAGGCCGGACCAATAGTCCACGTTAATGCGCGAATCCACGCTCTGGCGGATGAGATCCATGCGCTCGTGCACGCTAAATAACCCTGAAGGCTTTTCTGGGTTGCCAGTAACGAGCACCGTAACCTCATCAAACATCTGGCTGGCGCGCTCAAAAATATTGACGTGGCCAAGAGTGATGGGGTCAAAAGACCCGGGGCACACGGCTGTGGTCATAAAATATCGCTTTCTCTAGTTATCTAAGGTGTCATCGGTTTCGTCGGCATCGTCGGTACCGGGACGGGTATAGACTGCCATATCCATGCGCGCGATGCCGAAGGTACGCTTCTTTAATTTCTGCCCCGTCGGCTCAAAACCTTCGGGCCAGTCGGTCTCGGGCGATTCGACGTGGCGTTCAATGACCACCATCGCGTTATCCGTCAGCACCGGCTCTACTGCAGCGATGAGCCCGGCGACATCGTCAAACGCATAAGGCGGATCCGCTAGAACCAGATCAAAGTAGCCGCGCGGGGCGCTGGCCAGGTACGTAGATACCTTCCTTTCCTCCACGCGGGCACCGGGATGTTTCACCACGCCTATGTTGTGCTTGATGATGGACACCGCCGCAGGGTTGGACTCCACCAGCACCGCCTCGTCTGCCCCACGGCTTAATGCTTCCAGCCCCAAGGCGCCGGATCCAGCGAATAGATCAAGCACCGTGGAGCCTGCGAACCCCCAGCGAGCATTCAACGAGGAAAAGAGGCCTTCCCTCGCGCGATCAGCGGTCGGGCGGGTTCCCTCTGCCGGAACTTTAATAGTCCGCCCCCGCGCTTCGCCTGCAATAATCCGCGTCATTTACGCTTCTCCAATCTCCATAATTAAGTCTCCGCCAATAACATCGCTAAAATCCGCCACCGCTATGCGAGTAATCATCCCCGGGCCTGGGGACACGACGGGCGATTCCAGCTTCGTCGCCTCAACGGTAGCTAGCTCCTGACCAGTGCTGATTTTCTCGCCTACATCGACATGGCAGCGAACGATGCCCGCGAAGGGGGCGTAGATTTTCATACCTATAGCCTATCCCCTCTTAGTTTTTCTCCAAGTATTCCTGCTCGCTTTGGCTCAAATTCCGCGTCAGCTCTTCGGCCAACTGGGGGTTGCGCTGGACCATGGCATACGCATCCGCGTGAGTGCGCTCGACAATATCTTGGTCATCGGCAAGGTTGAGCAACCGCAGCGTCCGGTGCGTACCAGATTGCACCGCACCCAGGATATCGCCCTCGTGGCGTTGCCGAAGGTCTAATTCCGCAAGGTCAAACCCGGACGAGGTCTGGGCAATCTGGGTTATGCGCCTATACGAGGGCGAATTATCCTCCGCTTTCGTATGCATCAGGCAAATGGACGCATTGCCGCCGCGGCCTACGCGCCCGCGTAATTGGTGTAACTGGGAGACGCCGAAGTTCTCTGCCTCGCGGATGAGCATGACCGTGGCGTTGGGAACATCGACGCCCACCTCGATGACCGTGGTGGATACCAAGATATCGATCTCGCCCCGGGCAAATGAGGTCATGACCTCATCCTTATTCGGCATCTTGCCGTGCAAGATATCTACCCGCAGTCCCTTAAACGGGCCAGCAGCAAGCTGTTCCGCCAGTTCAAGCACGCCGCCCTCGCCTTCGATGCGCGGGCAGACGATATACGCCTGGTGGCCATGCGCCACTTCCTCGCGAATGCGCTCAAGCGCCCGCGCCACCCAAATGGGTCGCCACTCCGCCACCACGGCGGACTGGATCGGCTTTCTCCCGCCGGGCAGCTCAGCGAGCGTCGATACGGCGAGATCGCCGAAAATCGTCATGGCGATGGTACGCGGGATGGGGGTTGCCGTCATAACCAAGACGTGGGGGCTTATCCCCTCGCGCGTCTTAGAGCGCAGGCTATCGCGTTGCTCCACGCCAAAGCGGTGCTGCTCATCCACGATCACCAAGCCCAAATCGAAGAACTCGACCGATTCTTGAATGATGGCATGCGTGCCGATGACGATATTCGCCTCACCCGAGACGATATCCAGGAGGGCTTGGCGCTTCTCGGCGGTCCGCATGGAGCCGGTTAAGAGCACAACCTTGACACCGTCTGGAACCGACGTGCCAATAGAGGCCGCGTGCTGGGAGGCCAAGACCTCGGTGGGAGCCAGCAGCGCCGCCTGGCTTCCGGCATCGATGGCCTGCAGCATGGCGCAGGTGGCGACCATGGTTTTTCCCGAGCCCACCTCGCCCTGCAACAAGCGCATCATGGGTAAGGAACCAGACAGGTCATCATCAATCTCAGTGATGACCCTGCGCTGGCCCTGTGTGAGCTCAAAGGGCAGGTGCGTCAATAACTCTTCGCGGAAACCGCCCAAAATGGCGGGCATCGTCGGCGCCGTGTGCGCATGCGCATCGCGCTGGCGCAGCGCCATGACCAGGCCAATGGAAAGCGCCTCGTTGTACTTGAGTCGCTGAACCGCGCGTTGCGGGCCAGCCGCGCCGGGCTCATGGATTTCGCGCACCGCTTGATCCAGGCTGATAATCATCTGCTGGTCCAAAGGCTCCCGGATGGTGGGGGTATGCGCGAGCACGTAGTGGATGGCTCCCATGAGGTACCACGAGGTGATCTTTGCCGTGGCGGGATATACCGGTATCCATTCCCGCTCGAGCAATAATTTATCGAGCCGGCCGAATTGGGACAGGTTGCGCAGGGACCCGGTCGCCTTCTGTGGCTTTTTCTTTCCCGCCGCAGGCGCCTGGTAGGCGGCAAGTTCCCCGTCTGGGCGCCCGAAGGCATCGATTTCTACGAAATCCGGCTGTTGTAGCTGGGGCTGCTGGCGGAAATATTTCAATTTTCCGCTCATCATAACCCGCTGCCCACGGTGGAGCATGCGCAAGACGTACATGGCATTAAAAAACGTGGCGACAGTATGGCCATCGAGCTGGACGTTGATGATGGTGGTCTTGCCCGTATCGCGGGTCGTTATTCCCGTTACGGTTCCGGTAATGGTGACGATATCGCCCTCGGCGGCATCGCCAAGCCCCACGTCTTTATTATGACGGATGTAATCGCGCGGATAGTGCGCTAAGAGTTCCCCGCAGGTCTTATATCCCAGCGCCTTGGTGATCTTGGTAGCGTCTTTTTTATCCAGTACATCGGTCAAAGGGCGGTCATCCTGCCAGCCAAGCATCGCTATTCCACCCCGATCTCGGTAGGAATATCCGGCACTTGCAAGGCCACTACATCGACGCCTAGCTCGGCCGCCAGCTCTTCTTGCGAGATGGCAAGCGGGCTAATGACCGTGACCTGTTCCCCGCCGGCGGCCAACAACTGGCGGCACGTCTTAGCGATGGCTGCCGCAGATTCTTCTTCCGGGTGCGCCACCCGCATCGAGTGCGCCGCATCGCGCATGGATTCTACGACCGCGGCGGTATCCGTATTATCCGGCTCATAGACGGAGATGGCGGCTAGCCCCGCCGCAAGGGAAGAAATCTCCACGGTATGCGCTGCAGTTGCGTGTTCTTCTAGCCCGCTGGATAAAACGATGTCCTCGCCCGCCGCGTGGATTTTTTCTCCTGGTTCGACCACCGTAACCCCAGCGGACTGCACCAGCTCGGCCATGGGGTCGGCGGGCACCGCGGCGTAGACGGTGCGCGTATGACCGGCGCCAGTGTCTCCGCGCGGGGCCGAGGTTTCCGGAAGTGCCTCGAGGCGCAGGTTGCTGACAGATCC
Source organism: Corynebacterium sp. LaCa_23 (assembly GCF_058182375.1). Classification (NCBI taxonomy): domain Bacteria; kingdom Bacillati; phylum Actinomycetota; class Actinomycetes; order Mycobacteriales; family Corynebacteriaceae; genus Corynebacterium; species Corynebacterium sp. LaCa_23. The sequence continues at coordinate 1,151,203 of NZ_CP190825.1, read as the reverse complement.
TGCGGCAAAGGCGGTTTCGATGACCTTGCCGGCTTGGGCGGAATGGATGTGGATCGAAGCGCTATCGTCGCTTGCTTGCGCGATGACCAAGCTCGTGCCCAAGGGAGCAATCTTCTCCTTCAGTACCGCGCTATCGCCTTCGAAAAAGAAGACCACCTCAAGTTCGGTGACGGCCTCCGGCATGGATTCGGCTGCGTGGCTGGTAGTGCCCTCGATTTCTGCGAGGAGGGCTTCTAAAAGGATGACTAAACCGGCACCGCCTGCATCCACGACCCCGGCTGCGCGCAGTTCTGGCAGCTGCGAGGGTGTTTCCGCAAGGGCTTTCTGGGCGGCGGAAATCGTCTCCGCTACGACGCCGTGAAAACTAGATTCGGGTTGCCGCGCGGTGCTTTCCGCTGTTTCTGCGGCGCATCGCAGTACGGTAATAACCGTTCCTTCCACCGGTTCCGCAATCGCGCGGTCCACGAGCTCTACCGCATGCATAAGCGAAGCTGCAAAGATGGCGCCATCGATGGTGGAATCCACGGTGGCCTCCGCGACCCCGCGCAAGACCTGCGAGAGGACCATTCCGGAATTTCCCCGCGCCCCGCGCACAGCCCCCATGGCTAGCGCGGCCGCAACGTCGCCGCCGCCCTTTTCCACCTCGGCGACGGCGGCTTCCATGGTGTGCGCCATATTCGAGCCGGTATCAGAATCCGGCACCGGAAAAACGTTGAGCGCATTGATTTCGGCGCGCCGATGAGAAAGCTCGCCTACAGCGCGGTGCGCCCAATTGCGCAATCCGTGAGCGTCCAGCGTGCTGGGGTATGACATGCGCAATAGTTTACAAGTCCCACGCGATCTCCCGCGCGCCTTGGTCCCGCAAAAGGGCGTTTGCCCGGGAAAATGGGCGGGAACCAAAGAACCCCCGGCTGGCCGAAAGCGGCGACGGGTGCGGCGAAGTAATGCAGGGCACATCGGGAAGGAAGCGCTCGCAGGATTGGGCATCGCGGCCCCATAAAATCGCGACCATCGGGGTGCGGTTGAGGGCGCGGATGGCGGCCTCGGTCACCTCTTCCCAGCCAATACGCCGGTGCGAACCCGCCTGGCCCGGTGCCACGGTCAGCACCCTGTTAAGGAGCAAGACCCCCTGGTCGGCCCAGGCGCTCAGATCGCCGTCCTCACGCCCGCGAACGCCCACATCGTCATACAGCTCGCGGTAAATATTGACCAAGGAGCGCGGGGGTTTGACCCCCGGCTTGGTGGAAAAGGCCATCCCCATCGCGTGGCCCGGGGTGGGATAGGGGTCTTGGCCAACGATGAGCACGCGGACATCCTCAAGCGGCATCTGCAATGCCCTGCACACGTCTTCTGCCGGCGGCAGGTAATCCTGGTTGTCCAGCGCCTGAGAAATACGTGGCCACTGCTGCTCCAGCACCGGTGCGAGAACCGGTTCCCACGAGGGATGATAGGTCGGGTGCATATCTAAAATCCTGCCCACCCTTCTGCATAACGGGGTCGTTTACCACCCACCGTAACGCCGCTGCCGCGCGAGACGGTGCCGATTTCCCGGAACCCCGAAGGCGCCTGCTTTGCGGTGGTTCCGATCAGGGTATGGTCCTCGCCGCCGGCAAGGACCCACTGCCACGGATCGCAATCGAGGACGGCGGCCGCGGCGTGCAGGAGTGGATCGGGCTGGATGGCATCGGCATCCAAATCGATGTGCACCCCGGAGCGCTGCGCCATGGTTCCGCAGTCTTGGATGAGGCCATCGGAATTATCGGTCATTGCGGTGACCTCGGCGGCGCGGGCGATAACGCCGCGGCCGGGGCTGAGCCAGGGGGCGCAGTGGGCATCAATAAGTGGGTACAAATCCGCATGCTCTGCGGGTAGATCGCGGCCAAACCGCTGCAGCAAAGACAAGCCCGCCGCCGCATGGCCAATCTCGCCGTGGGCCACGACTTTCTGGCCCGCGCGCGCCGCATCAAGGGTCAACGCTGCCCGGCTGCCGCCCAAAAAGCCGATGGCGGTGATGTTGATAACCAACAGGTCCGATTTCGTAATATCCCCGCCCACCAACTCGGCGTTGTAAAAAGAGCAATGCTCGGCGATGCCCTTAGCTACGCCCCTGACAAAACTCACCGACGTATCCCCCGGTGCGGCGATGGCTAAAAGGGCCGCCACTGGGCGCGCGCCCATGGCCTCGATATCGGCGAAGTTGCGCAGGATGGCCTTCTTGCCAATTTCGCGCGGGGTGGACCATTCCCGCAGGAAGTGCCGGCCATCTACCATCAGATCGGTAGAGGCCACCGTGCGCGAATTGGGTGGCGCCGCAAAAAGCACAGCAGCATCATCCCCATTCAAGCTGCTGGGAGCGGCCGCTGTGATTTCTCGAATCACCGCCTGCTCCCCCACGTCCGCGAGAGTCTGACTTAAGTTCACCGGCATCCTTTCGATAAAATGAACCCCTATGACATCCCAATTTAACCGCACCGCGATCTTCATTTCACTTGGGTTGTCCATAGTGATGGTTTTAGCGGTCCTTTTCGGCGCGAAATACGTATTCACAAACACGGCCAAGGCCCCCGTGGCGGTCTCCCCGGTGGATTCGCCAGAGGCCGATTCACAGGCGTGCACGGACTTTGTGCATGCGCTTCCCGATGAAGCCATGGGCCAACCGCGCGCCGATATTGCAGAGCCCGTCCCCGCCGGCGTTGCCGCCTGGGCCGCTAACTCCCAGGAAAAGGTGACGGCGCGCTGCGGTGTAGCCATGCCCTTCCAATACACCGATTACTCCACCACGCAAGATATCGACGGTGAACAGTGGTTCAAGGTCAAGGATGCGACCTCTGGCTCCAACCTATCTACCTGGTACTCGACCCAACGCTTTCCCGTCGTGGCGGTAACGACCTTCAATGACGAAAAACCGCAGGACCTCAACGAGGCCGTTGCCACCTTGGAGAATAAGCCAGCCGAGACCCACCCCGCCCCATTGCGCGATCTTAAGCCGGCAAAGAATGACCGCTGCGCCGCAGTAGAAAAGGCGCTACCGGATGAGATTTCGGATGGCTACCACCGCCGCGATGTAGACGATAAGGACACCTACGTGTGGAGCTCAGAGGGGCACGAGGACATCGTCGCGCGCTGTGGCATCGCCCAGCCAGAAAACTACGAGGCGGGCGTGCAGCTCCAGCAGGTCAACGATATTGCCTGGTTTGAGGATACGACCTTGGCCCAAGGCACGACCGCAGGAACCTGGTTTGCGCTCGGCCGCGAGAATTACCTAGCGCTGCACGCCCCGCAGGATTCCGCGCAGGCAGCACTGGTGGTGCTCAGCGATATCACCGCGAAGCACGTCCCAGAAAGGTAAAAGGAAGCCGCAGGCCTACGCGGTGCGGGCCTCTGCGCTGGCGATGAGCACCTCAAGCAACGAGGGGTAATCCACGCCAGAGGCCGCCAGCACCTGCGGGTACATGGAAATCGGGGTAAATCCCGGCAGGGTATTGACCTCGTTGATGTACAGGCCCTCTTCGGTAACGAAGAAATCCACGCGGGACAGCCCGGTGCAGTTAAGCGCCTTAAAGGCCCGAATCGCCATATCGCGCAATTGCGCCGTGAGTTCTTCTGGGAAAGGCGCGGGAATTTGGGCCGTGACCACGTTATCTAGGTATTTGGTCTCAAAACCATAAAACCCTTCATCGGAGTTATCGATGCCCTTAAGCAGCGCCGGCACAGAGGCAATAAGCTCGCCATCTGGGTATTGCAGGACGCCGACCTCTACCTCGCGGCCGACGATTTCTGGCTCGACCAAAATCTTGTCATCGTCTTCCAAGGCAATGCGCACGGCTTCTGGGAAATCCGCCCAGTCGCTGACCTTGGAGACGCCAATCGAGGAGCCCCCGCGGGCAGGCTTGACGAAGACCGGCAGGCCAAGCCGTTCTTTTTCTTCCGCGGTTAATTCCATACGCCCCTGCACGATGACCTCTGGTGCCACCGGCAGGCCCGCTGCGGATAAAATCTTCTTGGTAAATTCCTTGTCCATTCCCACCGAGGACGCCAATACGCCAGGGCCCACATAAGGGATTCCGGAGAGCTCGAAAAGCCCCTGCATAGTGCCGTCTTCACCATAGGGTCCATGGAGAATGGGAAAGATAACGTCAACCTGGGCATACAGCGAACCGTCACTAATCGTGCGGATTTCGCCCTTACGCGTTGGATCCGCAGAAAGCGCCAATTCCGTGCCGCGCTTGACCTCAGGCATGACGCCATCGACGATTTCTAAGCCCTCGGTATCGCCCGGCGTCCACGTGCCCTCGCGCGTAATGCCGATGGGCACCACCTCGAATTTTTCCGGGTCGAGATGCTTCATGATTGCGCCTGCGGATACGCAGGACACGGAGTGCTCGGTACTGCGGCCACCGTAAAGGACGGCCACGCGGGTCTTTTCAGTCATGGGCGATGATTTTACCTTTCTGCTACTCCGACTTCTTGGAGCGACCCATAAGGGCAATCATCATATCGTCTACAGCCATGCCCTGATGACACACGCCGTAGACGGCTTCCGTAATGGGCATCTCTACCCCAGCCTGCTGGGCTAGGCGGAAGATGGAATCAGAGGAAAACACGCCTTCTGCCACCTGGCCATTGGTGGCCGCCTTTGCTTCTTCTAGGCTGCCGCCTTGACCGAGGCGGTAACCGAAGGTCCTGTTGCGCGAGAGCGTGGAGTTACACGTGGCGACCAAATCGCCCAACCCCGCCAGGCCGGAAAAGGTAAATGGCTCCGCCCCCAAGGCCGTGCCCAGGCGCGTAATTTCCGCCAGGCCGCGGGTAATCATCGTGGCCATGGTGTTATTACCCAAGCCCTTGCCCGAGGCCATGCCGCAGGCCAAGGCGATGACGTTTTTGCACGCGCCACCGATCTCCGCGCCGATGACATCGGTATTTGTATAGGGCCGCAAGTAGGGCGCGGCGATGGCCGCCTGCACCGCCTTGGCGCGCTCTTCGTCGGTGCAGGCGATGACCGTGGCCGTAACCTGCCCCGCTGCTACTTCTTTGGCCAGGTTGGGCCCAGATAGAACCGCCACGCGCTGCGGATCCACACCTGCTGCATCCACGATGACTTCGCTCATGCGCTTGAGCGTGCTGGTTTCTACGCCCTTGGAAATGGAGACCAGCGTGGAATCCTCGGGCAATGCGGGCGCCCAGCGCTCCACGTTGGCGCGCAGGGACTGCGATGGCACACCGAAGACCACGATATCCGCGCCGGAAAGCACCTCTTCCTCATCGTGCGTGGCGCGCAGTGCCGCCGGAAGGTGGACATCCGGCAGGTAGTCAGGGTTGGTATGCGTTTCATTGATCGCTTCCGCCAACTCGGTCCGGCGGGCCCACAGGGTGACATCATTTCCTGCGTCCGCAAATACCTTGGCCAGGGTGGTGCCCCAGGAACCGGCACCCATTACCGCTACTTTTACCATGGCGTCCTCCAAACGTTTTTCCTATTAGTTCCACCTTAAGGCATTTATCACTCCGGGCGTGGCAAGGATGCGGCAGGGATCTCCCCCGTGGAACAATGATGATGAGGTTAACGCCAATTTTTCACTTACCGAAGAAAGGCACGAAAAGCTATGCCGAGCGCGAAGAAGATGCACGAGACCGATAAAGATAAAAAGTCCGAAAAATTCATTTCCGGCCGGCACCAAGAAATTCCGGTGGATCCAGCCAAGGAATTTCCCCGCACTACCCTTGCCGCCGGCGCCGTAGTCTGGCGCGGCGACCCCGCGAACCCAGAGATCGCACTCATCCACCGCCCGCATTACGACGATTGGTCCCTGCCCAAGGGAAAGGTGGATCCAGGCGAATCCCTGCCTACCACCGCGGCGCGCGAAATTGAGGAAGAAACCGGCTTCCACGTACGCCTGGGCAAGTTGATTGGCAAGGTCACCTACCCCGTGCAGGGGCGCACCAAGGTGGTCTATTACTGGGCGGCGTTCTACCTCAGCGGCACCTATACCCCCAATGATGAGACCGATGAGCTGCGCTGGGTGCCCATTGACCAAGCACAGCAGCTTTTGTCCTATGACGTGGACAACGACGTCGTCTCCAAGGCACAAAAGCGGCTGCAGCTCGCCCCCACAACGCGCCTATTGTACGTTCGCCACGCCCACGCCCACGACCGCAAAAAGTGGGAGGGCGATGACAACCTGCGGCCTTTGGATAAGAAGGGGCGTCGGCAAGCAGAAATGCTCGTGCCCATGCTGGCGGCCTATCATCCCACCGCGATCTATTCCGCTCGCCCGCACCGGTGCCAGCAAACCGCCGCGCCGCTTGCCGACGAACTGGGCAAGGACATCGCCATTAATAAGGACTTTGGCGACGAGGCATGGGAAAAGAACCCGGCGGCCGCCAAGAAGGCTTTCCGCCGCGTAGTTGAAGACGGCGGGGTGCCGGTCATTATCAGCCAGGGACAGACCATCCCCGGCATCATCGAGGATTTGGCGCCGCAATTCCTCAAGAAGCCACAGGAGGAATTGAAGTTTAAAAAGGCCTCGGTGTGGGTCTTGTCCTTCAATAATGGTGAATTAACCGGGGCAGATTATCTTCCCAGCCCCCTGCCGGTGCGCTAGCTGGCTTGGCGCTAGCTGGCTTGAGGCGAGCGAGCCCCCGCCTCCCTAGCCGTGCATGCCGAGGTTGCGGCGCACGAACAAGGTGGGGGCCAAAGCCATGAGCCCCGGCAGCACGACGATGCCCACCACGGTTGATCCCAGCGCCATGTAAAGGATGATGAGGACGATGCCCACCAGGAAGGTGGTGCCGATGTTCCTCTTTGCGATCTCCGCGGAAAGCTTAAAGCAGGCCCCTAGGCCTAGGTCAGGGCGTGCTGCCTTGACGGCTGGGACCCACCACCAGAAGAACAGGGCGAAAAGTCCGGGGATTATGAGCAAGACAAAGCCCATGCCGATGACCACGCTGGTCACGAGGTATGCCAGCATGATGCCGCCCATGCCCTTAACGGTAAAGAAATCCCCGAAAGTTAAGTCCTGGCCGTTGACCTGCTTAGTAGCGGCTTGGTACCAGATGGCGTTTGCCCACAGATAAATAACTAACAGGGCTATTACCCCGAGAATAAGTAACAGCACGCCCAGTACGCCAAGGGAACCGTCTAAGGCTCCCTCGGTCGACGCCTCGATGGAAAGAGATCCGCCACCGGCGGCAAAGACTACGGCGATTACGGCGTAAGCGACAAAAAGGACGACCATCTGCACGAGCGGGGCAAAAAGCCACGGCACCCAATTGCGGCCGAAATAGCGGAAGCTATCGCCGATGATGCTGACGGTATCTATGCCGCCTGGGGCGGGCGGCTCGCCGGAATATCCCGGCTGCCCATTTGAATAGGGCTGCTGGGAATAGGGATTGTATCCGTCGTGGTCGCGTGAACCGGAATAAGGCGAAGTCATACCGCAGACAATAGTGGATAATCCCGTTTCACGGCTACGGTGCTGCCGCTATTCCGGGTGAACCGCGGGCTTAAAGCTGGCGCGGGAGTTCTCGAAGCTCGTGATCGCCTCTTCATCGCGCAGGGTGATGCCGATGTCATCAAGGCCTTCCATCAGGCGCCAGCGCGTGTAGTCATCGATGTCGAATGAGTAGGTGTTTTCGCCAACCTGAACGGTACGCGCCTCCAGATCGACCGTGACTTGGGTTTCCCCCGCTTCCAGCTGCTTCCAAATAAGCTCGATGTCTTCTTGTTCCATCAACCCGGTAAGCAAACCAGACTTTCCCGAGTTACCGCGGAAGATATCCGCAAAACGGGAAGAGAAGACCGCCTTAAAACCGTATTCGCGCAAGGCCCACACTGCGTGCTCGCGCGAGGAACCGGTGCCGAAGTCGCGGCCGGCGAAGAGAACGGAGCCGTCCTTGAACTGCTCCCGGTTAAGTACGAAGGTGGAATCGGCGCGCCAGTTGGAAAACAGCCCCTCCGCAAAGCCCGTGCGCTTGACCGATTTGAGGTAGCGCGCGGGGATGATTTGATCCGTATCCACGTTGGACGCCCGCAGCGGGACTCCGGTGCCGGTATGGGTGATGAATTTCTCCATTGTTTCAACCTTTCTCGCTTGCTTATTTCAGGTCAGCCGGGCTGGACAGGTATCCGGTGACGGCGGTAGCGGCAGCAACCTGTGGGGAAACGAGGTGGGTTCGCCCGCCAGGGCCCTGCCGGCCTTCAAAGTTACGGTTGGACGTGGATGCGGAGCGCTCCCCTGGTATCAGTTGGTCGGGGTTCATGCCCAAACACATGGAGCATCCCGCCGTGCGCCACTCTGCGCCGAAGTCTTGGAAAATCCGGTCAAGGCCTTCCTTTTCCGCATCGGCCTTGACCACCGCGGAGGAAGGAACCACGATCATGCGCGTAGTGGAATCGATGGTGCGGCCCTTGACCACCTCAGCGGCGGCGCGCAGGTCCTCGATGCGCGCATTGGTGCACGATCCCACGAAGACGGTATCGATCTTGATATCGCGCAGTGGGGTACCTGGTTGCAGGTCCATGTACTCCAATGCCTTTTTCACGGTGGCCTTGGAATTGTCATCGCCGAAGTCTTCTGGATCCGGTACGGTTTCGCCCAGCGGCAGGCCTTGGCCCGGGTTCGTTCCCCAGGTCACGAACGGTGTCAATGCTGAGCCGTCGATTTCTACGACGCGATCGAATTCGGCGCCATCGTCAGTAGGCAGCGTCTTCCAGTACTCCACCGCAGCATCCCAGTCGGCGCCCTTAGGAGCGAACTCGCGGCCCTTGACATACTCGAACGTCGTCTCATCGGGCGCAACCATACCGGCACGGGCACCGGCTTCAATGGACATATTGCAGATGGTCATGCGGGCTTCCATGGACATCTTGCGGATGGCTTCACCGCGGTATTCGATGATGTAGCCTTGGCCGCCGCCGGTGCCGATCTTGGCGATGATGGCAAGGATGAGGTCCTTGGCGGAAACGCCTTCCTGCAATTCCCCGGTGACTTCGATGGCCATCGTTTTAAATGGCTTCAAAGACAGCGTCTGGGTGGCCATGACGTGCTCTACCTCTGAGGTTCCAATGCCCATGGCGATGGAACCGAATGCGCCGTGGGTAGAGGTATGCGAATCGCCGCACACAATCGTCATGCCGGGCTGGGTAATGCCCAGCTGTGGGCCCACGGTGTGCACGATGCCTTGCTGCTCATCGCCCATCGCGTGCAACCGCACGCCAAATTCTTCGCAGTTCTTGCGCAAGGTGGAAACTTGGGTCCGCGATACCTCATCCTTAATCTCTAAGAGGTTGCCGGATTTAATCCCCAGCGTCGGCACGTTGTGGTCCTCGGTTGCCAGGTGCAATTCTGGGTGCCGCATAGTGCGACCTTGCAGTCGCAGCCCATCAAAGGCCTGCGGGCTGGTAACTTCGTGCAAAAGTTGAAAGTCAATATAGATAAGGTCTGGTGCACCTGCATCGCCCTCTTGGACAACGTGGTCGCGCCATACTTTTTCAGCCAAGGTCAGCTTCTGGTTCATAAACATCACTCCACACTTGAAATCTCATAATTTGGGACGTAGATTTCATTATATGGGAGAGTATAGCGCAGTTTCCGGCATTAAGGTACTAGATCGTGCAATGGCCATCATGATGGCCGCCGCGAACCATCCATCGACCCTTAATGAATTGTGTGAAACCACGGGGCTACCTCGGGCGACGACGCACCGGCTGGCCACCGCGCTGGAGGCACACCGCATCCTTGTCCGCACCCCTGAAGGAAAGTGGAAGGCCGGCCCCGCACTTCCCGGTAACCGCGATCACATCCTAGAAGTTGCGGGCCCCATCATGGACCAACTCCTCAACCGCACCGGCGAGTCCATTCAGCTTTATGAGTTCACGGGCACCACCCGCACCTGCATTGCCACCCGCGAACCCACGTCCGGCCTACACAACGTGGTCCCAGTAGGCCGCCAGCTGCCGCTGACCTCCGGTTCTGCAGCGCGCATCATCGCAGGCTATGTGGACTTTCCCCTAGACGCCGCGCAATTCAGCGCCGCCGATGTGGAAGCCGCTCGCCGCCAGGGCTATGCAGAATCCATCGAGGAGCGCGAAGCTGGCCTAGCCTCCATTTCCGCTCCCGTCTTTGATTCTTCCGGTGTTTTCCGCGCGGCACTGTCCATCTCCGGGTCCGCCGAGCGCTTCCGCCCCTCGCCCGCCAAGAAGTACGCCCACCTGCTTACCTCCGCCGCCCGAGAACTTTCGGAACTGCTCTAGCTTTACAACCATCTCACCACTACCCCTGGGCCAACCGCTGGCCCAGGGTTTTGTCATGTTTTACCTCCACATACCCCGCTCCTCCGCGGTCTAATGAAAAAATATCGAAACTCTGCCGCGCGCTATTGAAACCGTACTGAAAACATGATTTAATGAAAACAGAGTGAAAACGAAAAGGACACTCCCCAACCACAAAGCGCAGAAAGGATTCATGATTATGACTCACGCTACCCACACTGAACACGAGCACACTCACGGTGAAGGCTGCGGCCACGTTGCCTTCCCACACGAGGATCACACCGACTTCGTGCACGATGGCCACATCCACCGCGAGCACGAAGGCCACTGGGACGAGTGCGAGACCACTGAGCACGTCGAGGCTGAGCCACACAGCGAGCACACCCACGGCGAAGGCTGCGGCCACGTTGCCGTCCCCCACGGCGACCACGTTGACTACATCCACGACGGCCACCGCCACGCCGCTCACGGCGATCACTACGACGAGCACTAAGCCTCGCCGCCAAGCGCCCCGCAGCGCCCGAGCGCCGCGATAATCCACCGCTTCGATGCATGGATTATCGCGGCGCTTTTCTACGCATTAGCCCAGCGTGAATTAACCTTTTATTAACCCTAGCCGCATTGATGCGCAAAGCACGGTGACTGAGAGGTAACCAAGCTATCAATTTCGCGGAATCTGCCTGCTTGACTATTAGTTAACACCGTTTCGGTGCTACGGTCTTTCGAGTGATTACTAGTTGGAAGCTTTTTCTCCAAGACTTCGTCCGCCTGTGGCGGACGCCACAAGTCTGGGTGATTCTCATCGGTTTGATGATTACCCCTGCCTTATACTCTTGGGTCAACGTCTCCGGTTTTTGGGATCCCTATGGCAATACCGAACACCTCAAGGTAGCCGTGGTGAATGAGGACAAGGGTGCCTCGTCAGATCTCACCGGCGATATTGACGTCGGCAGGCAGATGATGGAAAAGCTGCACAACAACGACAAACTCGGCTGGCAGTTTATGGACCGCGGCGAAGCCGAGCACGCGGTGAAATCCGGCGATGTTTTTGCCTCCATCATCGTCCCGGAGGATTTTTCTTCTGACTTTGTCAGCCTCTTCGAGGGCACGTACTCTCAACCCACCTTGGAGTATCAGGTCAATGAGAAGATCAATGCCATTGCCCCCAAAGTCACTGACTCCGGTTCTTCTACTCTCGAAACCACGATTAGCGCCACGTTTAATGAAAATGTCGCGAAATCTGTAGCCACCGAGTTGAGGAATTCCGGCGGCGATCTCAGCGATAAGATCAATAGCACCGCGGGCAATACCGCGAATTCCTTCTCAGAGACCGCCGATACCGTGGCCAATTCGCGCAATTCCCTGGCGGATGTCAACGCCACTATCGAGGGTGCCCGCCCCACCATCGCGCAGGCGCGCAAGTCCCTGGGCTCCGTGCAGACCACGATCGATGACGCGCAGCAGGCCTTAAACCAGGTCACCGCCTTGACCGACGAGGTGCAAAAGGAAGTAACCTCCTTCGCTGACGATGCCACCGCCGCTTATATCCAAGGCACGACTGCGCTTGCCGATGGCACCGCGAACGCCAATGCCAATATCGGTTCTGTCACAGGGAAGTTAAACGGCGCTCTCAACCGCGTCGATGCCGCGACCGACGGCGCACAGGGCATCCTTGGTCAAGCCGATAAGGCCATCGACCAATTAGCCGGTGTCGCTGCCCTTCCGGCCCTTCCCCCAGAGGTATCCCAGCAGATCAACCAGTCGGTCTCTGAGCTGCGCGACCGCAATAACCAAAACCGCGCGGTGCTAGGCGAGCTTGATTCCCTCAATAGCGATACCAATGCCACCCTGGATTCACTGAATAAGACCTCAGAATTGCTCAATTCCATGGCCTCCCAAGCGCGCGATGATTCCCATGGACTCCGCGATGACGTGGCCAACGGCCTGCCTAAGCTCAATTCCGCGCTTTCTAATGTCTCCGCTACGGCCGGGCGCCTATCTGCCTCGCTCAACAGCCAGAAGGCGCTGGTTGGGCAAACGGACGGGCTTCTCGGGGGCGTCGACGAGCAGCTGACCCACGCCCAAGAAGTGGTAAAGCGCTTCTCAGTCGACCTGGACCGCGTCGAGGAAGGCCTGCGTTCCGCGCGGACCGATGTCATTGCCTTGAGCAACACGGCCACTAATAACACCGTGCTGAAGTCCGTCAATGGCCTTGATACGGACCACGTATCTTCCTTCCTCTCCTCGCCCGCAGAGATGGAAAGCCACGCGGTCTTCCCCGTTACCCACTACGGCTCCGGCATGTCCTCGCTGTTTATCAACCTCACGCTGTGGATCGGTGCCTTCATGCTTTTGATCATTTTCCGCGCCGAGGTTGACCCGCAGGGCCGCCGGGATCTGACCATCAATAAGGCCTATTTCGCGCGCTTCTTGCTCCTCGGCTTTTTCGCCATTGCCCAGGCGCTAATCGTGTCCATCGGTAACTTGGTCATTGGCGTGGAGCACGTCAGCGCCACCGCCTATGTCCTTACCTCCGTATTCATCAGCCTGTGCTACCTCAGCATTACCTATGGCTTGGTCTCGACATTTGGCCACGTGGGCCGCGGTATCGCGGTGGTCCTCGCCTTCATCCAAATTCCCGGCGCATCGGGCCTGTATCCCATCGAGATGACGCCGGACTTCTTCCGCGCCGTCCACCCCTTCTTGCCCTTTACCTACGGCATCGACGCCATGCGCGAGACCGTGGGTGGGTTCTACGGCACCCATTACATCCGCGACATCGCCGCGCTGACCGGCATGGCGGCTATCGCCTACCTCATGGGCACCTTTTTAAGGCGCGGGTTGTCCAACGTCACCATGCTGGTCAATGACGAGCTGGCCAAGGGCGGGCTCGTCATCAACGAGCAGGTCCACCTCATCGGCAGCCGCTACCGCTTCACCGATCTGTTGTATGCCTCCGCGGACCGCGAGGGATATCAAAAGAGCTTGGATACCAAGTGGATGACCGCGCGGAAGAATTATTCTCAGTTGATGAAGCTGACCATCGCCATTGGCTTGGCCTTGGTTACCGTGCTCGTTATTTGCTCCCGGTTCATGCCGGATCAAAAGGCGATCATCTTCGGCATTGCCTGCCTCGTGGCGCTGATTGCGGTCGCGACCATTTGTTCGCTGGAATACGTGAAGCAAAGCATCGCGCACGATAACCGCCTGGCAGACCTCAGCGATGAGGAAATCCAGCAGCACCTTGAGCATCAACGCCGAAACCCCAATCAGTATCGGCTAGAAGATGTGCAGTCGGATAAACACGCCGAAATATCTTCTACCCCACAATCGCAGGGCGATACTGCAGATAAGCCCGCCGACGGCGGCGAAGAATCCGGAAAGGGAGATAAGTCATGAACAACATCCTGACCATTCTCCGCGATGACCTCAAGGCCATCCGTGGCAACGTAATGACCGCCGTCATCATTTTCGGCCTCGCCATTATCCCGCTGCTTTTTACCACCTTTAACGTGCTCGCCAGCTGGGACCCGTTTGCCAATACCAAACAGCTCAAAATCGCCGTCGCCAGTGAGGACAAAGGCCACCAAAGCGACCTAGCTTCGCTCAAACTCAACCTAGGCGATGAGGTTTTATCCCAGCTCAGCCGCAACGATGATATCAACTGGGTCCTTACAAATAGCGACGATGCCATTGAGGGCACCAAGTCCGGCGAGTACTACGCCGGCATCGTCTTGCCCAAGGACTTTAGCGCCAACCTCCTTACCTTCTATGTGGAAGGCACCGAGCCGAGCAAGCTGAATCTTTACACCAATGAGAAGAAGAACGCGCTGTCGACCACGATTACCCAGCGCAGCGCTACCGGCGTGATCGAAAAGATCGACGAGTCCTTCACCCGCGTCGTGTCCAATGTGGGCCTTGGCGTCATTTCCTCATTGGACCAGTACTTGGATGAGGGTGAAACCCAAGCCGCGCTCAATAACGTGCACCACCGCGTCAACACGGTGCAATCGCGCCTCGATGCGGCCTCAGGCACGGTAATGGCGCTAAGTAATCTGGTTGATTCCACCATTCCGCTGACCCGAGCCGCCAATAACATCCTGAATGAGGCGGGAAACCAGGCTTCCAGCACCACGAATGACAACGGCGAGTCCCCCATCGACATCCTCAAATCCACGCTGGATGAGTCCACTGGTTCTTTGGACGCGTCCCTTGCCGCGACGACGCAGAGCTACGAGGCCCTATCCTCGCAGATTGAGGAATTGCTCAACAACGCCAGCGCCACCTCCGCGCAAACTGCCCAGACCTTCCGCACTGCCGCGGACCGCGTGGGACAGCAAACCGCTGCTTTCCAAGGCGTAAAGGACAGCATCCAAAAGGAAGCGGATAAGGTCAATCTTCCCGCCCCCGTGGCAGCGGGATATAAGGCCGTCATGGGGCAACTCGATGCCAGCATCGCCCAAAGCAATGCGCTGCACGATTCCTTGACCTCCACGGCCAATAACATCGACAACGGCGGAAAGTCCCAAGAGTCCAAGCAACAAACCCAAGCTGCGATTGCCAGCGCCAAGCAGGCCGTACAAAACGCCCGCAACTCCTATAACTCCAACCTCAAGCCGCAGTTAGCAGCCTTGGGCGATAGCGTGGGCACGGTGGCCAACGATATCGATGCGGTCAAGCGCGATATCGCGGGCGTCCGCAATACCATCTCTAATGACAACGATGCCCTCGTCCGCGCCCGCGATATGACCGCCGGCCTATCCGGCACCCTGCAGCAGCAGGCGGCCCGCTTTGGTGAGCTCAGCCAAAAGATCGATGAGATCCGCGACGGCGGCGATCTCAGCCAGCTCGCCGATCTCATCGGCGATGATCCAGAGCTACTGGCCTCCCGCATCGCCTCACCGGTCAATGTGGACCGCCAGCCCATCTACGAGGTTGCCGCCTTCGGTGTTGGTATGACGCCGTTCTACCTCACGCTCTCGCTGTGGGTCGGCGCCCTACTCGCCTGCGTGCTGGTACACACCAACGCCGAACGCAAGTACTTGAAGAAGAACGAAAACCTCGACAAGAAGGATCACTTCACCAGGAACCAAGTCTTCTTGGGCCGCTTCATCACCTTCGGGCTCATCGGCATCGCCCAATCCACCCTTGTGGTCCTCAGCCTGATTTTCTTCGTGGAGATCGAGCCCGAGCACCCATTCATGATGCTCTTTGCCTCGTGGATAATCACACTGGTGTTTATGTTGATAATCTATTCACTGGTTATCACATTCGATAGCGCGGGTAAGGCCCTCGCGGTGCTGCTCTTGGTTATCCAAGTCTCCGGTTCCGGCGGCGCCTATCCCCTGCCGCTGCTTCCAGAGTGGTTCCAAAATGTCAGCCCGTGGCTGCCGGCCACCTACGGCATCGACGCATTCCGCAGCGCCATCGCCGGCATTTATGAGGCCGATATCCTCCGCGAGCTCGGCATGCTCCTCCTCTTCGCCATCCCGGCGCTTATCCTCGGCCTGTTCTTGCGCCCCGCCATGGATAACTATCACAAGCGCCTCCAGAAGGCGATTAAGAAGACGAAGGTCATGGCCTAGCCACACACACCTACACACAACGCCCAGTGCAGCCTGAGAGGCTCGCTGGGCGTTGTTTTTGCAGTGGCGGACCCATCCCCCTCCCTTGGCGCTCACAGGCAGCTGACCCCGCCCCAGTTCTCGCTGAGCCCGTGAGCGCGAAGGGCGGGATGCGGCGACAGCAGGCGCTTTCCGATGCCCCTTCCTCACCCACCGTGCGTCTAGAACGCCATGCTCAACGTGGTGCAGCGAGAGCCGTTTAGGCCCCTGGAGGCGCGAGAAGAAAACGGCAAAAGAAAAAGGCTGCGAGCGTTAAAGCTCGCAGCCAATATATGTACCCCGTACGGGATTTGAACCCGTGTTACCGGCGTGAGAGGCCGGCGTCCTAGGCCGCTAGACGAACGGGGCTCGTTCGCGCGTAGCAGGCAAATCAAAAGCTGTGCTGGCAATTAACTCGCTTGTTGCGGACTCGTTAAACAGTAAACGATGGGTAAACACAATACAAATCAGCAGATAGTGCGGGAATTCGCTCCGGTAAATCCCCCGGTTAAGAGCCGCTGAGTTCCCGATTAATCCGCGAGCGCACATACGAAAAATTCCTCCAACCGCTATGGCTGGAGGAATCATATTATTTGGCACTTTCACGAAACTGCCCGCCAGCCCAAACCACTGACCTGCAAGTACCCTTGCACCACAGAGATTCAGAGTTTGCACCACGGTAATGCAGCTACCAGATTCGGCTCCAACTGTAAGTTCGCGTGCGAATGGGACGGCTACTCCATAAATTCAACGGAGCCCTGCTTCTTAAACTTGACGGGGCGAGAGTATTCGTTACCGAACTCATCAGTCCACGACACTTCCGCCTTGTAGTCGGATCCCCAAACTGCGGCGTAGAAGAACATGATGGAATCTCCAGGTTTCATCGACTCCGCAGTACCCTCATCATCTCCCACTATCGGGCTGTCATTAATCACAGTCACTTTGTGCACTGTCCTACGGGACTTGTTAGTCACACGATAAAGATCCCCGCCGTCCCAGGAGACTTCCCAAATGAACCTATTGGAATCGTCCTTCTGCAGCTGGGCAATAAGCTTCATGGAGTCAGCATTTTCGCGTGACGCTTGCACGAGCTTGTCTTGCTGTTCAGCGATCTTCTCTTGAGCCTTGGTCAAGCGCTTAGCTACAGCATCGCGCTCGCTCTGCGCCTTTTCCGCAAGCTTCGACTGCTTATGCTGGCCCCACCATTTAATAAAACCAAACAACCAACCTACTGCAGCGAGAGCAATAGTAACGCATAATTCCAGAGTCATGCGCTGAGTCTATTACAAATGTCTAATTGAGGACCTACACCTATATGCGTATCTGGACCTGATGCGGACACCACGAGGAATCCAAAACCTAGGGAGTCTCAAGCCACTCCCGCACCGGCGCATACCCCGTCACCTGCCACGCTGGCAACTTATCCCCTTCCCGCTTTACTGCGACGGCATTTTGAATCAGCCAGTGCAGATAGCTACGCCGAAACTCCAAATGCCACAACTCCAATTCCCCATCGGGGAGTCCATCTGAGTCGTACGGGAACGTCAACAGGACATCGGGATCCTGCACCCCATACCTCTTGAGGACTTTGGGCCTGAACTCGGAAAGTGGACACGTCAAGGGCCAGGCCCGGTATTAGTGGCGGTCGGAGCTGCAAGAGTCGAAGTCACTGTTGCGGTCTGAGTCTGAGTGACAGTCTCTGCGGGGAGCTGAGAGACGACGGTCTGGCGAACAGTGGTCGGCACAGACTTAATAGCCATTGCCGTGTTTATCCTGTCCTGTAAGCCGAAGCGCTTCGGGTAAGAACTCCTTAAGCTCCGCGAGCAACGCATTGAGCCTTCTCTGCTTGGTCTGCGCAATGTACAAAACAGAGAGCTTTTCAATAGGCTGGAGAGCTGGGTCTTTTAATTGCGCGGTAAGTTTCTCCAACTCCACCCGAGTCTTCTCAAGGTCGCGGTAAAGAAGTATGCCTCGCGTGTAGTCATCCCAGGTGTTGAGTAGTTCACGGATTGCCCCTTGAAACATTTCCCGATCCCGCATGAAGAAGTTCGGTTGAATGCCAAAGGTGAGTGGAGGGATTTCTTCGAGACTCGGATCTGCCCACTGGAATACGACTCCAACAGGGCCATCTTGAATTACCGCAGCAAAATAGCCCAGCGGTTGACCCGGCACGTAGGCATTCCTGTCCAGTCCGATAGCGCTCGCTCTGGCGTACGGATTCATGAAATCAGCCTGTTCCCCGCCGTCTATTGTGCTGAGGCTCCGAAAGGCTTCGTCAACTTCGTAATTGCGAAAGAAGAGCAAGCTATGCGAGGGCAGTTGCCAGTCGTTAAACAAGTATGTCCGAATCTCTTCTGGCACACGTGCACCCGCGTCAACCATCCGGCATCCCACATTCTTGAGGTAGTAGCGTTCAAGGTTGCGTTGCGTGAAGTTGGTTCCCTCGAAGATCTCTGACCATTGGTATTCGTCACGTTCGCGGAAGTAGTCAAAGTGCTCATACTGAAAAGCGATGAAGTGGTCATAAGCATCATCAAACGGCTTCGTCAACTCATTGTTGCACTTCTGACAAATGGTCTTTCCAAACTTCACAGTCTTGGACTTAGGTCCGCGAACCTGATAGACAACGCCGTCCACGGGCACATGAAGTGGCTCCCCATCAACCATCAGCTCACGGATTCGACTGGCTTTGAATGCATGCTCCTGCGAGTCAGCCGGACGCTCTCGGCAGATCCAACAAGTCTCGATGTCACAGCGAGGAAAGGGGTTCTTTTGGGAATATTTAGGAGTCATGCCTCGCATCCTAGTAAGCAGCGCGGACACGGACCCCTAAACCACCCACAGCCCCTCGCCACGTCTGTTTCCGTGAAAAGCCCCACACCGCCACCAAATCCTTATCTGAAGTGTCCCAGGTTTTGTTCCGTTTGAGTAGATGGGAAAACCTGGACCACTTTATACCGCCGTGGACGTAACACGATTGAAAGCCAAAACGCTCTTCTCAAGAACGGGCGTATGGGGTTGGGCGACAAGAGTCGCAGTCTCGTGCGGGGATTCGCTAACGCGACCCTCGTGACTGCACTCGGCATCGTGGGTGTCAACATTCACCTGATTCAGAAGTTCCTTCGCCGAGTCGTATTCGACTTGAGTACGAATCCCAGCGACCCGGTTCCAACTCAGCCGTGTAAGCGAGTCTCCGACTGGAACACGTTCGGTAACGTTGCGCCACAAGCTCCCCCAGCCGCAGCCTAAAGACCAACGCCCGTACGGGCCGTGGTCTACAGGTCGTGGACAGCTGCCCATTTAGTCAAAATTTCGCTCGATCTCTGTTGCTTTAAGCGCCAGGAATCGGGAAAACAAATCAAAACCCGATTCTCATTGCCGAGAATCGGGATTACTTTTAACGGTTCGTAGTTTCGTGAACTTTGCAGGTCAGAAACGTGAAACCACCTATATTTGTACCCCGTACGGGATTCGAACCCGTGTTACCGGCGTGAGAGGCCGGCGTCCTAGGCCTCTAGACGAACGGGGCATAGAACTAGTGAGCCTGCTTTAAAAGCATTTTCACTGCTGGCCTACCAGGACTCGAACCTAGAATGGCGGTACCAGAAACCGCTGTGTTGCCAATTACACCATAGGCCATTTGCTCACTCGCTTGGAACCGCACCGTTACCGGCTGTGCTCCCTTGCTCGCTGCAACGTGTTATAACTATAATGATCGTTGCCCAATGCACCAAATCGCCAGTACAACCGACATTTTTAGACGTTTTCCTTGAGATAAAATAAAGCGGCGGATGACATCTGTGTAAGTTCGATGTTCATCCGCCGCTTTAGTGGGCTTTCTCCGTCAGGCTTCGGACGGTTCCGGTATTACTCGGCGGCCGGAACGTACGGAGTTACCTCACGAGCAGCGCGCAGGCGCGCCAAGGTGGACTCTTTGCCCAGAAGCTCCATGGACTCAAAGAGCGGCGGCGACACCTGAGCGCCGGAGATGGCTACGCGCAGCGCGCCGTAGGCCTTACGCGGCTTTAGCTCTAGATCCTCGATGAGCGCTTTGGACAGCGCTGCCTCGATAGCGTCGGTCTTCCACTCCTCTACCCCTTCAAGGGTGTCAATAGCCACCTCGAGCGGCTGGACGGCATCGTCCTTCAGGTTCTTCTTGGCAGCCTTCTCATCCAGGGTGAGCTCAGCATCGGGGGTGATAAGGAAGCTGAGTAGCCCGTAGGCATCGGCAAGCGTCTTAATGCGCGTTTGCACCAAGTCCGCGGCGAAGGCGAATTTCTCGCCGTCATAATCGGCTGGGAAGTCCGTGTACTCCGTCAGGTAGTTGCGCAGGCGGAAGGCGAACTCCTCGGGCTCGAGCAGGCGAATGTGATCGGCGTTGATGGCCTCGAGCTTCTTCTGGTCAAAGCGCGCGGGGTTACCCAGAACATCGTTGACATCGAAGTTCTCAACCAGCTCGTCCATGCTGAAGATGTCCTGATCCGCGGACAAAGACCAACCCAACAGTGACAGGTAGTTGAGCATGCCCTCCGGGATAATGCCGTTATCGCGGTGATTGAAGAGGTTGGACTGCGGGTCACGCTTGGACAGCTTCTTCTTCCCCTCACCCATCACGAAGGGAAGGTGTCCAAACTCTGGGGTAAATTCCGCGATGCCAATTTCCTTCAGCACCTCATACATGGCCAGCTGGCGCGGGGTGGATGAAAGCAGATCCTCGCCGCGCAGCACGTGGGTGATGCGCATCAGCGCGTCATCCACTGGGTTGACCAGGGTGTAGAGCGGGGCGCCGTTGGAGCGCGCCACCACATAGTCAGGCTGCGTTTCGGACTTGAAGGACATCTCACCGCGTACAAGGTCGGTCCAGGACCAATCCTTGTCCGGCATGCGCAGGCGCCAGACGGGCTTGCGGCCTTCGGCCTCGAAGGCATCGATCTGTTCCTGCGTCAGGTCGCGGTCGTAGTTGTCATAGCCCAACTTGGGATCGCGGCCGGCGGCCTTGTGCCGCTCTTCTACTTCTTCCGCGGTGGAGTAAGCGGGGTAGACATGTCCGGCATCGATAAGCTTATTGAGCACATCTTTATAAATGTCCATGCGCTGAGACTGCCGGTACGGTTCATGCGGGCCGCCTACATTGACGCCCTCGTCCCAGCCCAATCCGAGCCAGGTCAAGGAATCAATGATGGCCTGATAGGACTCTTCCGAGTCGCGGGCAGCATCAGTATCTTCGATGCGGAAAATCAACTTTCCGCCGGTGTGGCGGGCATAAGCCCAGTTGAACAGGGCTGTACGCACCATGCCAACGTGCGGGGTGCCAGTGGGAGAAGGGCAAAATCTAACGCGAACTTCAGTCATGGCCACCATCGTAGTGGAGGCGCGGGACACAGTCCGCACCAGCCCAAACCAGCGCCTCACTTACATACCTAAAAGTGTGCCCCGGCTACGTGAATACACGCAAAAGGGGGTAGACGATAATGGTATTCATTATAAACCCACAGGTAAACGGGAACCGGTTTCACTTGATTATCCAGTAATAGGAATCATTTTCTATAGTTTCGGGTGAACTACTGACAACTGCAGAAAGGTAACGCGCTGGTGGCTTCTCCTCGTATCCGCTTCATGGCCGCGCTCAGCACAATCGCGCTGATTACCCCGGCTACCGCCTACGCCGGTCCAGACGATGGCAAAAACATCGCGACCCAAACCCACGTCGACTCCCCCAAGAGCTTTTGGGAAAACGACAACTTCCTGCTGAAATCCGAATTTTCCGGTCAAACCCCGCTTATCGATGACACCGTTGCCTGGGTAGGCAAAGGCTATTCCCGCGAAGACGAAGACGGTAAGCGCCACCAGAACTTTATGTATTCCCTGCCCCAAAACGGTACGCAGGATTACATCGGCGACCCAGGCACCACGTACTACACTGCCCCGTACCAAGCCTCCGCCAACCAAGAGCCCATCTGGATCGGTTTCGGTGCAGACACTGGGCTTCCTGTGAAAGGTTTCCGCGATAACATCGCCTTTCTCGATCTTTTAAGCGTGGATGGCCCAGGTGACGTGGAGCTTTTTACCAATAAGGACGATAAGGACGGCGCCGAGCTCCATCGCATGCTGGGCTCCTTCCAAGGCTCGCCGCACTCTACGTATCTCAACGCCGGTACCCATACCCATAACGCCACGCTCTTTACCAAGCCCGGCCGTTATCGCTTGACCTTTCGCACCACCGCGCGCACGGCGGATGGGCAACTCGTGGCCAGTGAACCGCAGACCACCAGCTACCAAGTGGGTGGTCAAAAGCCAAAGGATGAAAAGACCCCGAGCCTCAAGGAACGTTTCGATAAATCCTCCTCCGGTGATGCCGCCGCTGCTGGCTACAGCCTGAGCATGGACAAAAAGCAGAACCTGGAAAAGGACGGTGACGATAAGCTCACCACCATTTCCTTTGATGCAAAGAATAAGGCATCCGGTACGCTTACGCTGCTTATCGATGGCTACTTCCTCACCGATCTGCCCGTCACCGATGGCCACGCCGAGTGGGATGAGTACATGGGCCCAGAATCGTCCAATATCCAGGCCGTCTTTACCCCAGAAGACGATGCACCGCGCTGGATTTCGCAGCAGGTGAAATTTACCCCCGGCTCTCCCGCCCACACCGATTCTTCCACTACCGAAGAGAAGTGGGAAGAAACCGAGAATCCGCGCCAGCTGGCTCCTACCGAAGAGGTAACGCTGCAAGAAACCGGCTATACGGTGCGGATGCGCAAACAGGGTGAAGAAGGAACCAAAATTATCATCGACATGGATGATAAAAACTTCAGCGGCGTAATGACAGGTGGCCTTTACAACCGCAAGGACCTCGAAAAACCCGATGGCCCGGTGGAAGCTCCGATTACCAAGGGGCACGGAGAAGCTACTATTACCAACAGTAAATACTTTGAGAACACGATTGCCAAAGTAAACGTCTTCCCGCACTCCACCGTCAAGGTCGGCCACGGCAGTACGGTGCTAGCCGAGCCCTTCGAATTCGGTGAAAACTACGAAGCGACAGGCGAGCTTTCTACCAGCGCAGATGAAAGTTCCGCGACCCCAGGCGAAAAGCCTGGGGCTGGCGATTCACCCGCGCCCAGCGATACGCCTGCGCCCGGCGATACGCCCGCCCCATCTCAACCGCCACAGGACGAGGAAGCTCAGCGCTGCAGCGAAAAGCAGGTACTTGACCGTGGGCACGTCGATATCAAGGCGCTTCCTACTGACGATGGCTTCCGCACCGTCCTTCGTGATGACACAGGACAAATTGATAAGAACTCGGTAGACCGCTCGCTGGATGACGTAGTGCTTGGCGTGCACAATAACGCGCTTACTCCTCGCGGCCAGCAGCTGGGTGATAAGAAATTCGACTTCCTTGGCAATATCGGTGACCGCTTCTACCACCTGCCACAAACGCAGAACCAAGCCATCATCTGGCCGGGGTATAACACCGAAAAATTGGACTACTCCAAGATGAAAGATGGCAAAGTCAATTTGAACCTCAAGCCCAAGCACACGCCAGAGGGCGCTGAATGGGGCGCATATATCGATAAGGACAGGGGTGTCGGATATGACATCCTTGCCAATTCTGCGGAAAACGACCACACGATCGAGACCACCTTCGCATCGCATAGGCATACCCATTGGGCTTTTACCAAGCCGGGCATCTACACGTTTGAGGCAACCTATACGGCAACTACCACCGACGGCAAAGAACTTGCGTCGGAGCCACAGACGTTGACCTTTGCCATTGGTGATGACGCGGTGAAGTCCTGTTCTACGGCCGCGCCATCCGATGCCCCATCGGATAAGCCTTCCGAGAAGCCGTCCGACAAGCCTTCGGACTCGGCAAAGCCATCCAAGCCCTCGAAACCTTCCAAGCCATCGAAGCCTTCTGAGCCGTCCAAGCCGTCTGCTCCCGCAGGCAACTCGTTTAACCCTTGGGCCTTGGTCTTGCCGGCGGTCCTTGGCATCACCTTCAAGGCCTTCTACAACTTCTTCCGCGACAACCAAGATCTCATTCGTGAGCGCTTTGGCTGGCGCATCTAATAACTAATCCGCAGCTAATGGGAACCCCACCCCAAACGCTTTAAAGGAATATCAACCATGGATACCAACACCACTTCGCGCACCAGAGCCCACAGGCCTGGCAGCCGCATCATCGCGGCGGTGATTACCGCCCTCATCGCGTTTTTCGTTCCGGCCACACCAGCCTTGGCCTTCGAGGACGTCTTTGACTCCGGCCATATCGATGCGTTCTACGTCACCGCGCCGGATGGCCAGCTGCACCTATCCATGCAGGAAGATGTCACTGGTTCACACGTCCAGCGTCCTGGCGATGACGTGCTGCTCCAGGTCGTGGAATCGGCATGGTCCGATGCCACCGAGGCCGTTCCCGAGATTGGTCAGTCAACCTACTTCCTGCCCCAGACCCAGGACCCGAATATCATCTGGCCGGGCTGGGATACGCAGCCAGCCCGCGATGGCGGCTTTACCAACATTGACTTCGAATTCACCAATATCTCCGGGCCGGGTTCGGTCTATGTCTTTGAAACCACTGGGTTTGGCAACGTCGGCGCCGTGACCAATTCCGGTTCGATGGAGCTGACCAGCGGCGAGGTTATTAACCAGCCGAGTCCTGCACACCGTCACGTTAACTGGGCTTTTAGTGAGGCCGGTACCTATGAGATGACAGTTCAGGCCTCCTCCAATGGCCAAACCAGTAATGCAGTGACCTATACCTGGCAGGTGGGCGAAGGCGGAGAGGCAGTCTCCGGTCACCGTTCTGCCGGCGGTTCTGGCGATGCAGACAACTCCGGCAATGACGCTGGACACGGCAATTCCGAGGGCGGCCAAGGCGGCAACGCTGCAAGCGGCGGACAGTCCACGGACCCAGAATGCCGTCCGGGTATTATCCCGAAGATTAAAGACGATACGGTCTCGCCACCGCAGTGGCGCGATGCCGATGGCGCGACTTTCTACCTCTCCGATAATTCCGGCGTCGAGCTGCCAGAAGATGTTGGACCCGTTTCGGCCGGCCAGGCGTGGATGATCGGTTCTACGCAGGTCGATGGCGTGCCGTGGCTTGGTGCGAATACCCAGAGCCCCTCCATGCGCGAGCACATTCCGGGCGACGTGACCTGGGAACTCGTAGACATGAAAGGCCCTGGTGCCATGATGGTCTACAGCCAGGGTGGCCTGGGCAAGATCGTCGGCGATGAATGGTTCCGGGGCGCCAACGGCGCCGTTGAAGGCAGCTACAATATCGCGCCCAATACCCACGTGCACCCTAACTGGGTCTTCGAAAAGCAGGGCGCCTATGACGTGACGATCCGCCAGGTGGCCCAAACCTCTGCCGGCAAGCAGGTGGCCGGCCAGGCAACGCTGCACTTTGTCGTCGGCGGTGGCAGGCCAGAGGGCTCCTTCGATAATGGCCACTTTGACCTGGGCGCGGAAGTGAACCCGGATGGCGGCGACTGTGGTGTTGGCGCCGCAGCCGGCGCGGGCTCTAATGGTTCCCGTTCTGGCCAGGATGGCGCTGGCGGTTCCGGTGCGAACGCATCCGGTAAGGGCGGCAACGCGGCTCTTGCCAATACTGGGACCCCCACCATGCCGCTTGGAATCGGTGTGCTCGGCCTGGGCATGCTGTTCCTTGGCCTGGGTATTGCACGCCTAGCTGTGGCGAGGGCAAAGAATTAATGCCAGTGCCCCACTACCGTTTCGTACCGCGCGGGCTGCAGGCCGTCGGGGTGCTCTTTAGCGTCTCCCTCCTTGCGGCAGGCTGCACGACCTCGGCAGCGGTGGATACCTCAGATCGCTTCAGCGTGGTTGCCACGACGCCCATTTTGGCGGATATGGCCCGCCACGTCGCAGGCGAGGATGCCTCGGTCACCGGGCTTATCCCGAGTGGAAAGGACCCGCACACCTTTGAGCCCACGCTGCGTACGGTGCGCAACGTGGCCAATGCGGATCTGGCCTTGAGCAATGGATACCTCTTGGAACCGCAATCGCTGATAGATACCTTGCACGAGTCCACGGACGCGCCCGTGGTGGAAGTCGCTGACTCCGCCTCCACCCGCGGCGCTACCCTCGTGCCGCTGGTAGAAGATGTCTCCCTGGATGCCATCTGGTTGGGCCTGCGCATCAGCGGTGCTGAACAGCGCAACTCCGGCGTCGATTTCCGCATGGTCTCTGCCGAGGGGCCAGGCGATGTCGCAGCCTACGTGGTCTCCACCTTCGGTACGCCGGAAGTGCTGTTTAATAGCGCCGATGGCATCGACGCCGGCGATGATGCGGTCACCCTCCCAGCCAATGCGCACACGCACGTCTCGTGGGGTTTTTCTGAGCCGGGCATCTATAAGCTTGGCTTTCAGGCCGATGGCACGGAGGTAGAGCACCTCACCGTCGCGGTGGGCGTGAACCCTCCGGAAGATATGGATGTCATTGATTCCGGCCACGTGGATATTGCCGCTGATGTGGCTAAGGGATCTATCGATCTGCGCGATCAAGACCAGCATTTTGATCCCGCGCATACCGCGGTAGCGGTCCCCTCCTCGGTCCTGCAGCCCATTCCGCCGGATCCCGCTTATCGCTTCTTGGGCACGCCCGGTGCGGATACGTACCTGCTCCCCCAGGCGGTCTTGGGTAAACACATCCACGGCGAGGTGGATCCGCACCTGTGGCACAACGTGGACAATGCCATTGCCTATGTCGATGTCATCGCTGAAGAAATGGCGAATGCGGATCCGTCCCACGGCGCCGATTACCGTTCCCGTGCCGAGTCCTATATCGCAGAACTGCGCGAGCTTGACGGGTACGTAGACCGCGCAATCTCTTCCATCCCGCAGAGCAACCGGCACTTGGTCACCACCCACCACGGCTATGCCTACTTAGAGCAAGGCTATGGCCTGTCGGTGGCTGGGTTCGTGACGCCCAATCCCGCCATTGAGCCTTCGCCGCGGGAGGTCATTGCCCTGCGCCGGACGCTGGAGAACCTCCACCTTCCCGCGGTCTTTGTGGAGCCGGTGGAACAGGCCAGCGCCAGCACGCTGAAGGAGGCCGCCGCGCAGCAAAACGTGGAGCTATGCCCCATTTACGGCGACACGCTTGATGATGCCGTGCCTACTTATATCGATCTCATGAAATTCAATGCTGACTCGCTGCAGCGTTGCCTACATCCTTCGAATGGAGATAACCATGCTTAACATTGCCTCTCGAACCGTTACCCGCGCGGCCACTCGCACGGCAGCCTGGATCGTCACCGCCGACTTGGCCGTATCCGCAGCGCCCGCTTGGGCCGGCGACCTCGCGCAGGTGGTCGGCGCGGATGAAACCGTGGCGCCAGAGGGCGAAGAAAAGGTCATCGATGCGGGCCACGTTGACATCGGCACGCTGCTTAATGGCTCTGATGCCGAGCTATTGGCCCGCGATGATGCAGGCGATTCCCCGGTGTGGCGTCACCTTGATGACCTGGTGTTCTCGGTGGGCGATGCGGCTCAGCAAACCCTGCCGGATACCGATGATTTTAGCTTTGTGGGTGCCCAATCCGGCGAGGATGTCTGGGTGGTACCGCAAACAGAACAGGTCGGCGTCCCGTGGCTGGGGTGGAATACCCAGGCGCCTTCGCTTGTCGATAATGCCGATCGCGGCGTCACCATGGAATTCCTCGGACACTCCGGCCCAGGGGATTTTTCCCTCTTCTTGCAAAACGGCGGCTTTGAGGCACCCCAGCTGCTGTGGTCTACGGCAGAAAAAGGCGAGTCTGAATTCTGGGTAGACCTTAATACGCACACCCACGCCAACTGGACTTTTACGGAGCCGGGCACCCACCAGGTGGGCATCCGGATTAAGGGCGAGACCACAGACGGCGAGGAGTTTAGTACCGACGGCGTGCTGACCTTCGCCGTAGGCGATGGCGCAGACATCCAGGCCGCCCAGGATGCGGAGTGGAACCCAGCAGACGCCACAACCGAGGATTCTTCCCTGCCGGTATGGGTGTATGTTTTGGTCGGCGGCGGAATCATCGTGCTGATCGCCGGTGTTGCCGTGCTCGCGAAATCCCGCAAGCGAGGCGATGGCCATGTCTAAGCCGTGCATTCAGGTGCGCGGATTGCAGGTAGCCCTATCTGGCCGCACCGTGATTGAGGACGCCAACCTCGAGGTAGGTACCGGTGAATTCATTGGGCTTCTAGGCCCCAACGGTGCTGGTAAGACCACGCTGATGCGCTCTATTTTGGGCCTCATCCCCTCCTCTGGCACGTGCACCGTCACCGGCTCTGTGGGCTATGTTCCCCAGCGCCACGAGGTGGAATGGGGTTTTCCCATCAACGTGTACCGCACCGTGCTCAGCGGGCGTACCGGGCTCATCGGGTGGTTCAAGCGCCCGAGGAAAAAGGATCATGCCGCCGCTGCAGAAGCGCTGCGCTTGGTGCATATGGAGGAATTCGCCTCCCGTCCCATCGAGGAGCTTTCCGGCGGCCAGCGCCAGCGCGTACTGATCGCCCGCGCCCTCGCCATCCAGCCAGAGGTCTTGCTGCTCGATGAACCTTTCACCGGGCTCGACGCCCCGAATACCGAGGCGCTTTTGGAGCTTTTCGCCGAGCTTGCGGAGCAAGGAAAATCCATCGTGATGTCTACCCATAACCTGTCTGAGGCGGCGCACACGTGCAAGCGCCTGGTGCTATTTAATCGCACGGTTATCGCAGATGGCCCCGCCGATGAGCTTTTGGCCGACAAGGATCCGTGGACCCGCGCGTTTGGCGTCAGTGCCTCGTCCCCGTTGCTCGCTGCGATTGGAGTGGCTGCATGATTGATATCTCATTTATCGATTTCCTGCGGGATTTAACCAATCCCCACCTCGATTTCCTCGCCCGGGCGGTGGGCATTTCGCTCATCGCCGCCATCGTGTGTGGAGTCATCGGTTGTTATGTGGTGCTGCGTGGCATGGCCTTTATTGGCGATGCCGTCTCGCACGCCGTGTTCCCGGGCCTGGCCATCGCCTTTGCGCTGCAGACCTCGGTCCTGCTGGGCGGGGCGGTTGCCGGTGCGGTCGTCGCGGTGCTCATCGCCGCGTTTTCGCAACGCAACCACGTGCGCGCCGATTCCATCATCGGCATCTTTTTCGCCGCAGCCTTTGCCTTGGGCATGGTGATTATTTCGCGCACGGATGGCTATAGCGCATCGCTGACCAGCTTCCTCTTTGGATCGCTGACCGGCGTTTCCCGCACAGATATCACCGTCGCGGCAAGCGTCTGCCTGGTGGTCCTTGCCGTAGTCGTGGCTTTTGGCCCGCAGCTAAATGCCACCTGCTTGGACCGGGAAACCGCCCGCGCCATGGGCCTGCCGGTCTTCGCCCTAGATATCATCCTCTACCTGTGCGTGACCGCCGCGGTGGTCATTTCCGTAAGCACCATCGGCAATATCTTGGTCCTCGCCCTGCTGATTACCCCGGCCGCCACGGCGCGCCTGCTGACGGCCAACCTCACCACGATGATGTTCCTCTCGGCCATCATCGGCGCAGTGTGCAGCTTCTTCGGCATCTATTTGGCGTGGGCCATCGATCTTCCCGCGGGCGCGACCATCGTGTTAACGCTCACGGTCCTCTTCCTCATTGTCTGGGCCCTGCATCCCTTCCTGCGCTCTCGCCGCAAACCGGGCCACTCTTCTCCTCGCGTGCCAGCTAACGCTTCCGAGAACACCCCACGAAAGGAAACCATCGAATCATGAAACCTTTGTGCCGTACCGCTCTTGCTCTAGGCACCGCCGGATTCCTCAGCGTGGGAACCCTCGCCGGTGTGGGTCTACCCTCTTCCGTTATGGCCACCGCGCATGCCGCAGAGACCTGCAGCGCCGAGGACTTTATCCGCATCACCGAAGGCCACCAAGACATGGCGCTCAAGGATGAAGGCGGGGATATCAGCTTTGTGGTCAAAGACGACCAAAAAGAAAAGGAATACCAGTCCGAAGAATTCGCGGTAGAGGTAGCGGAGAAGAACAAGCAGCGTATTTCTGATCTCAAGATCCCTTCCCTGCCCGACGAGGGATGGGTGCTCCCGCAAACCCAGATTAAAGACGTTCCGTGGTTGGGTTTTAATACCCAGGAACTCTCGGAGGAATACCTCGGCTCGAAGCAGACCGCGACCCTAAGCATGGCCATCGCGTCTGGTCCCGAGGATGGGCGCATCGTGGCCTTCCAGAATGAGGGCATCGGCGATCTCAAGATCCGTATGGACACCGAGGACGGCACCGCTTGGGATTATCCGGGCAGGTCCCACTCCCACCCTGCCTTCGCTTTTACCAAGCCGGGCACTTACGCCGTGAGCTTTACCTTTGAGCTTCCCGATGGCTCCCGCCACCACCTGCACGCCGGATTCCTCGTGGGCGATGACGCGGATCCAGCAGAGCTGTGCGGCGTGGACTACGACGAGTCCGATGATGCCGAAGGGAGCGTTCCTTCGGGCGGAACTTCCCGCCCAGATCAGCTGGCCAAGGACATTAAGGGAGTAGATAAGGCCATCGCGGGCCTGGATAAGGAGCTGGAAAATACTCTGAAGGAAGGCCAAAAATTCCTCGAGGGCGATAAAAAGAAGGACAAAGACTCCAAGGATAAATCTGGCGATAAGCCGTCTAAGCAGGGCCAGTCCGGTGGATCCGGCGGCTCCGGTGGAAAGGCCGCAGAGAAAAAATCTGGTTCGAAGCAGGGATCCGCCCAAGGCTCTAAGTCGGGGTCAAACTCCGGATCCAACAAGGGATCGGCCCACGGTTCTGGGGCAGGCTCTGGTGCTGCGTCGCGCAATTCGGGTGGGGGCTCATCGAAGGGATCATCGTCAAGCAGCGGCTCTCGCTCCGGTTCTAAGGCCTCGCAATCCAAGTCCGGCGGAAGTTCTGGCCAGAAATCCGCGGGCAAGTCCACCCCGCAGTCCAAGAGCAGCAAGTCTAAGGACAGCAAATCCAAGGGCACTAAGTCCGAGAACCGGAGTACGGCGCCAGCGCCCAACGCGTCCGCGGGCGGCAAGGGCCAGAACAATGAGGCGCTTGCCGATGCCGCCTATACCGCCTCGCTGACCAAGAGCAGCTTCTGGGCAGGCATCTTGGCTGGGCTCGGCGCATTCGCGCTGGTGCTAGGAATTGGCCTTTTGGTCTATGTCCAATTCTTCCGCAAGAAGGGCGCCGGCGAGCAGGCTGCACAGCCCGAGCAGCCAGCGCAATCTGTACCGCCGCAGGCCGATGATGCCACGACGCAGATCCCGCGCGTGCGCTAATGCTGCCCCGGGTTGCGCCCGGGCCGCTACACGCGGGTTTTAGTGGCTAAAAAGTCCCACACAATGTTTGCGGTATCCGGCTGCCAGAACCACGTGTGGTCGCCGGGTACTTTGTACAGTTCCACGTCCTTGGCGCAACCATTGAAGTTCAGCCGCTCGGAGTCACCGGCGGCGGGGCGGGCCTGAAAGGTCATATCGCAGTGGTTGCGGTGCAGATAGCCGCCTAAGACGGTGCGCACGGGAAGGTAGCCGGATTCATGGCGGGTGCCACCCTCATAGGTGAGCATTTTATCCCTGGTGCCGTGCATGATGAGCGTGTGCATCGGCGCATCAACGCAATTGGTTTCCACTGGGGTATAAAACGCTCCGGAGACCATCGCTACC
Organism: Corynebacterium sp. LaCa_23; assembly: GCF_058182375.1. Taxonomy (NCBI): domain Bacteria; kingdom Bacillati; phylum Actinomycetota; class Actinomycetes; order Mycobacteriales; family Corynebacteriaceae; genus Corynebacterium; species Corynebacterium sp. LaCa_23. Next base: position 1,119,662 of record NZ_CP190825.1, on the reverse strand, counting down.
GCCGCGAACATATCTTGGGCGTGGCAGCCCAATACTGAGGTAAAACCGCCCCCATTGGACATTCCCATGGCGTAGACGCGGTTGCGGTCCACGTGATAGTCCGCATCCACAGCATCTAAAATGCGCTTGATAAAGCGGATATCCTCGCCGTCGCGCGTCTTTGCATAGGGCGCTGGCTCCCAGGCGCGTTCGAAGCCTTCTGGATAGACGATGATCGCATCATCGGTGGCCTTAGTCGTTCCCATGCGCGCGTAGCCAGAGAACTCCTCCGGGGAATCTCCCCACCCACCAAATCCAAAGAGCACCGGTGTAGGAGCCTCGGGCGAGTAATTATCTGGGATGCGCAGGAGGTAGCGACGCTTTTTGCCTTCATGCTCCATCTCCAGCGACCGCATGTCCCCAGGAGCAATGGGCGGATGGGGGTTGATGCTGGCATCAGGCGCTGGGCGCGCCGGCGCCACGTCTGGGGCTGGGGCCGGCGCAGGTGCTGGCTGGTTCGGCGTGGATTCCTCAACGCCTTCTGGCAGCAGGTGGGAGTCATCCGGTGCCGGTTCCGGTGCAGGGGCGGGAGGGGCCGGTTTCTCGGGAGCTGCTGGCGTTTCTTGCGCAGAAGCCAATGCCGGGGCAGAGAACGCACCGCTAGCAATCAGGAGCGCTGCAAGGAGATAGCCGGCCCGTAGGGAAAATTTAGTAACATTAGCCACATTGTTAACACTAGCCACAGCCGCCGCGCCAACGGGTGCCCACACGCTTGGCGGAGGGCAATTTCTACCAACTTTTAATAAGGCACTAAGCTAGATCCTCATGCACGAAGACAGACCAAGCACCGCCCCCGATTTCTTGCTCTCCCGAGCAACGGGGTCTGTCCGTACCCAAGGTGCGCGGGCAACCTTTACCAGTGCCGAGGCCGCGGTTGACGCCTTGCGCCGCGGCGACGCCGAGATGGTAGTTGGTGCCATCCCCTTCGACTCCGATACCCCCGCCGCCTTGACCGTTCCAGAGTCAATCATCCGGGAAGACGGGCCGCTAGAACCCCACGCGTTCTACCGCAACCAATCGCTCAATTCCCGCGTCGTGGGCTTTGACCCAGAGCCCGAGGAGCACCTGCGCCGCGTGGAGGCGGCCATCGGCACCATCGAGACCTCCAAACTAGAAAAGGTGGTCCTCGCCCGCGCGGTCGATATCGAATTTGCCGCCCCCATCGACCCCCGGCTCGTGGCCGCGCGCCTTATCAATCTCTCCGTCAACCGCGACGGGTTCATTGCGGATCTCTCCCCCGCAGGCCGCCCAGGGGCCATGCTGGTTGGTTCCTCGCCGGAGGTACTCATCAAGCGCCAAGGCTCGACCGTGTCTGCATTCCCACTCGCCGGCTCCACGCCACGCCGAGCCAATAAAGCGGCAGACCACATTGCCAGCCAAGACCTCTTGCACTCCGCCAAAGATCTGCTCGAGCATTCCTTCGTGGTAGAACACCTGCGCAGGATATTAGAGCCGCTGTGCAGCAGCCTCGATATTCCCGAGACCCCGCAGCTCATACACACCAATGAGATGTGGCACTTGGGCACGCCGGTCACCGGCACGTTGCGGGATAAAGACCTCACCGCCCTGGAATTGGCAGAAGTAGTCCACCCCACCCCTGCAATCTGCGGCACGCCAACGGAAGCGGCGCAGGCGCTTATCGAGACCGCCGAGACCGACCGCGGCTTCTATGCCGGCACCGTCGGCTGGTGCGATAGCTCCGGCGATGGTGAATACATGGTAGCCATCCGTTGCGCAGAAGTTGCCGGTGATGGCCTCTCCGCCCGCGCGTGGGCCGGCGGCGGCGTGGTCGGTGCCTCCAATGCCCAAGCCGAGCTGGAAGAAACCACCGCCAAGCTCCAAACAATCCTTCGCGCGCTCAGCCTTTAAAAGCGCGGTGTGGCTTAGCGCCTCTTCGCTACCAGGACCACATCACTGGTGTGATGGGCGCCTGCGCCGCTAGTAACATGGCGCGGCGATCGCCGCAGGGTCTGCACCGTCAATTCGGTAAGATTTTCTGCCAGCCATTCCGGCCTAGCAATTTCTTCTGATTCCATGTCGTGGTGGACATAGAGCAAGGTTCCACCCGGGGCAACGAGTTTTTCTAGCAATGCTACTTCCCCTGCGGTGGCGCGGACGCTGCCGTAGTGGACTGTAACCAGATCAAAGGGGGCGTGGCTAAATTCATCAAAGGTGGCAACTTCGGCGGGGACTCCACGCGCCTTGGTCCGCGCTACGGCCGTGGGAGCAAAATCGATGCCGAGCACTTGCCAGCCACGCTCGTGTAACCACTGGGCGTCAGCGCCTTCCCCGCAGCCGATATCGAGGGCGGTACCGGCCGGAAGGTCGCTGACATGGTCCACCAGCGTCGCATTCGGGCTCCCTGACCACACCTGTGCGGTGGCGCGGTAGCGCTCCTCCATCTCCTGCGCGCTCGGCGCGGACCCGCGGTGGCCTTGATGCGAATGTTCCGGCACGCCGTTCTCCTTCTACCAGTACCTCACCAGCGGCAGCTGCATTGCAGTGAACCTACTGCGCCCTGGCAATCGTATTGCGCAGGGTGCCAACCCCTGGAATCTCAACCTCAATGGTATCGCCCGGCACCATTGGTGCGGTTCCTGCAGGCGAGCCGGTAGTGATGACATCGCCAGGCAGCAAGGTATAGGCGGCAGAAATCTCTTCCAAGATGCCGCCCATCTTGACGATCATCTGATCCGTATTGGAATCCTGCTTCTGCTCCCGGGAACCATCGTGGGTCAGGTACGCATTGATCTTCTGATCATCAAGATCCAAGCTCTCTAGGTCCGTTTCAATCCACGGGCCCAGCGGGCAGAAGGTATCAATGCCCTTAGCGCGCGCCCACTGGCCATCCTTAAATTGCAGGTCACGCGAGGAAACATCGTTGCAGATGGTGTAGCCCAAAACGTGGTCTTTCCAGTTTTCAGCCTTGATATTCTTCGATGGCTTGGAAATAACCACGGCCAGCTCGCCCTCAAACTCCACGTTGGTGGCGTAATCGGGAATCTTGATGGCCTCATTCGGGCCGATAACCGCGGTCGATGGCTTCAAGAAGATGGTTGGCGGCAGCGAATCCGAGGACTTCTTAAAGACCTCCGCGACGTGGTCGGCATAGTTCCGGCCGAGCGCTACGACCTTGGTAGGCAGGGTCGGCGCCAAGAGCCGCACCTCGCCCAGCTTCCATTCACGGCCGGTGGGCTCCGGTGGGGTAAATGGCGTGCCGGAGATTTCTTTAGCTACAAGCTCCTCCATCGGGGCATCTTTCGGCCCGTCAATGATGGCAAAGCAAATTCCTTCTGGGTGTGCAATTCGTCCTAAACGCATAACGGCCATCCTACTAAACGGTAGCCTTTACATGTGTGCAAAGTTTGCGGTGTTAATTTGCGAAGATCCTTTAGGTCCCCTCCGGAACCGGATTCGCACTCAGGATTCCTTACGCTTAAGCCTTCAGGCTCCCCGCGATGCGGTCTCCCACCTCGACGGTCTTGATTGGGGCATCGCCACGCTTGGCGATGTCCTCCGCCACCGCCTTTTCAATCTTCTGCGCATTGTCTTCATCACCCAGCTGCCGCAAGAGCATCGCCGCCGACAAGATGGCCGCGGTTGGATCCGCGATGCCTTGTCCAGCAATATCGGGCGCCGAACCGTGCACCGGCTCAAACATGGAGGGGTTCTTACCCGAGGCATCGATATTGCCCGATGCAGCCAATCCAATTCCGCCGGTAATAGCGCCTGCTAAGTCCGTTAAGATATCGCCGAAGAGGTTATCGGTAACGATGACATCGTAGCGGGCCGGATCCGTCACCATGTAGATGGTCGCGGCATCGATGTGGTTGTAGTCCACTTCCACCTGCGGATATTCTGCCGAGACTTCTTCTACCGTGCGGTGCCACAGATCGCCGGCATTGACGAGGACATTCGTCTTGTGCACCAGGGTCAGGTGATTGCGGCGCTGCGATGCCCGCTCAAAAGCCTCCCGCACCACGCGCTCTACCCCAAAGCGGGTATTTTGCGAAACCTCGCTGGCTACCTCGTGCGGCGTACCTTCCCGCAGCGTGCCGCCATTGCCGCAGTACAGGCCCTCGGTGCCTTCTCGCACCACGACGAAATCAATCTCGCCCGGGTTAGCCAGCGGCGAGTGGGCCGTGGGATACAAGATGGAGGGGCGCAGGTTCACGTGGTGATCGAGTGCAAAGCGCATCTTCAATAACAGGCCGCGCTCCAGAACACCTGGGGGGACCTCGCCGGGTGCACCAATGGCGCCCAGCAAAATGGCATCGTGCTCGCGCAGGCTGGCCAGGTCCGCGTCCGTTAAAAGCTCGCCATTGCGCAGGTAGCGCCGCGCGCCCAGGTCATAATCGGTGGTTTCAATATCGCTGCACACCGCCCGCAATACCTTCAGGGCTTCCGCCGTTACTTCTGGCCCAATGCCGTCGCCGCCAATAACCGCTAATTTCATTAGATAAGATTCCTTTCTCACATAGTGGATTAAACATTAGCCTACCAAAGGAAACCCGCCCATCGCAGCAGAAATCTGTGCGATGGGCGGGCACACGTACGCGGTTAGGCCACTCTCCTAACCTGCGCTGAGGTTATTCATCCATATCGAATTGCTGGCACGTAGCGCCAAGGGCCGAGTTGATCTCCTCGATGAGAGAATCTGGCACCTCGGACTCCACGCGCAAGATGAGCACGGCATCGGATTCCTGCTTGCCCTGCGTCAAGGCCGCGGCGATGATGTTGATACCTGCTGCACCCAGCTTGGTACCCACGGTACCCAGCGCGCCTGGGGCATCGGCATAGCGGAAGAAGAGGTTGCGGCCCTCAGCCCGCATGTCCACGCCGCGGCCATTGATGCGCACAAACTTTTCGGTCCCGTCGATGCCAATGAGAGCACCGGTAAGCGAAGACGTCACGCCCTCTGCGCTAATGACCTTGACCTGCAAGGAAGAACGGTGGCCCTTGGATTCTGGGTTGGTGGATACCGAAACCTCGACCCCGCGGCTTTCGGCAATCTTCATCGCGTTGACGAAGGTAACCGGCTCTGAGGTCACGCCGCTAAACAGGCCGCGTACGACGGAAAGGCCCAGTACGTCCACGTCCTCAGTGGACAGCTCGCCGCAAGCCTCGATCTCCACGGCGACGGGAGCCTGGTCCAACAGGCGTCCGGCCGTAAGGCCCAGCTTGCGGGCGAGGTCGAGCCAGCCGGCAACCTCTTCTCCCACCGTGCCGCCGGAGACGTTGACCGCATCGGGAACGAACTCGCCGGCCAGAGCCTTGAGCACAGATGCGGCGACATCGGTACCCGCGCGGTCCTGTGCCTCCACGGTGGACGCGCCCAAGTGCGGCGAGACCGTGACCTGCGGCAGCTTAAACAACGGGGAATCCGTGCACGGCTCCGTGGAGTAGACGTCAAAGCCCGCACCGCGGTGGTGGCCGGAGGTAATGGAATCCGCCAAGGCCTGCTCGTCTACGAGGCCGCCGCGGGCGGCGTTGATAAGAATCTGGCCTTCCTTTGCCTTGGCCAGAAGCTCCGCGTTGAACATTCCGGCGGTCTCGGGCGTCTTTGGCAGGTGAATGGTGACAAAATCTGCCTGCGCCATCAGCTCTTCCAGCTCGACCAATTCCACGCCAAGCGCTGCCGCACGCGCCGGATTGGCATAAGGATCGTGGGCAATAATCTTCGTTTCAAAGGCGCTTAACCGCTGGGCAAAAAGCTGACCGATGTGGCCGAAGCCGACGATGCCAATAGTCTTACCGTAAACCTCGACGCCCTTGAAGGAAGAGCGCTTCCACTCGCCCTCGCGCAGGGACTGATCCGCCGCAGGAATCTGGCGGGCAGTGGCCAAGAGCAGGGCAATCGCCTGCTCGCACGCAGAGTGGATATTGGAGGTGGGAGCGTTGACCACCATGACGCCCTTATTGGTGGCAGTGTCAATATCCACGTTATCCAGTCCCACGCCTGCGCGGCCCACAATCTTCAGTTTGGGCGCTGCTTCTAAAACTTCAGCGTCGACCGTGGTGGCCGAGCGCACGAGCAGCGCATCCGCCTCTGGAACCGCGGCAAGCAATTCCTCGCGGTTCGGGCCATCTACCCAGCGCACCTCGACGGAATCCCCCAAAGCCGTCACAGTGGATTGGGCCAATTTATCGGCGATAAGAACTACCGGCTTCGACATATCATCCTTCGTTTCACTTCGTTGTGCATTACGCGACAATAACCGCGTGTGAAGGAAGTGTAGTTCAGTTTGGGGTGCCCTGCCGTATTTTTTCCTTAAATTCTTTCACATGACCGAATTCCGGGCCCAAAGCGATAAGCGAGCCCTCATCGAGCCCTGCCACCATGGCCATACTCCGCTTATCTTCCAGCGGATCCGCCGTCGGCATCACCAATACCGAGCCACCATAGGCCGCGGCAGTAATGACATTGGCTACCGGACTATCCGCCGTGGCCACGATATTGGGCGCCATCTGGCCATCGCGCCGCGACTGTGCCGGGACGGCCGGCAGCTTTTTGCCATCATCGTCAGGTTCGCCCTCATAAGGAATCCAGGCAGGACGCAACTCAACGTAGGGTGTTTTATCCAGCCGCGCGATGTCCTTGACCACCTGGTTCGGCGAGGCAACCACCTTGGACTCGTACTGGAAGGCCGTAAAATCCCCCAGCGCTTCATGCGTTCCCGGATCCTTGATGACAGTGAAATCACCGCTGGATTGCGTCCACGGGATATCGCCCACGATGACGAGTCGTTTTACCTCCAAGTCTCCGACCAAGTTGAGGATGTCACCGCGGCGCGAAGGATCGTATTCCACGGCTGGCAAGTGCTGGTTAATCGCCAACGTTGCCGCGCGCAACACGGATTTATCATCGGGCGCAAAGAGCACCATGGAATCTGAATCATCGAAGAAGGCCCGCGCGGCGTCGATGCCACTCGGATCGTCGATGATGTCCAGCTTGCCGGCGAATTTGGGATCGATAAGGCGGTTTTGATTCTCTGACTTGGCGCGCTCAAGCTCAACATCGGACTCGGAGAGATCCGAAAGCCCACGCTTAACAAGCTTGGGCTCCTGCAAGGCATCACCGCAGCCAACAAGTACGAGGGAGGCTGCGATAACCACTGCAGCCGCCCGATACCTCTTAGCGGCCAAACGCATGTGGCCCCTCTTCACCGCCGGCCAGGTTTGCTTCATCGACATCTCGAATGACGGGAATGCCTAAGGTTTCTTCCACTAGATCCACGAAGCGATGGCGACGATCAGCCAAGAATTCCTGAATTTTTGACTCCCTCAGGTTAGCGACATCGAGGTCGTGCGATGCCAGGACGGCATCAAATTCCTCGTCTTCCATGATGGACTTGGACTGCACGCGAGGCAGGTAGCGGTTCGGCGCGAACCCATCGAGGACGACCTCTGTGCGCTTGCCCATCGGAGTGTAGTTCATGACCGAATGGGCCAAGACCGAATCCACCCCGTGGCGCTGGCACCAATTCAGTGGGAATACCGGGAAAAATCCGGGCTTCAATTCTTCAAAGGTGTGGCGAGTAAATTCGCTGCCCGTCCGCCAATCCTTCGCGCCGCGGGCCATAAGCAGGGCGTAGATTCCGTGCCACACCCCATCGTTTTCATCGACCGAAAGCAGGCGGGATTCCCGGAATCCTGCATCCGCGACCGTCTTGGGAACATCGTCGGTGGCCCCGGCAACCCACTCGGTCACCTCGTCCACGTCGCGCGCAGCGCGCAGCGGCACCGCGGAAGAACCGTAGAGCTCGCCAAAGACGCCACACCAGAACCACTGTTCAATGCGATCCCATGCCTGCTGGCTGGAAAGGGCCCCAGGCCGCTTGGCCAGGCGCGCGATGATGACCGCCAGCGGCACGATCTGTTCCGTATAAGGAACCTGATCGAGGCTTAAAATGCGGCGCTGCGCCAAGAATTCGGCAACCTCGTGGAAGGTAATGCGCAGGTCGTGCGCGGCCGCCTTGTACTCGGACAGGGACAGCTTCAAAATGTCTTCGCGCTGGCCGCCGGCATTGCCCTTCTCCCCTGTGACCAAGAGGGATACTGCGGAGAGGAATTCATTACGTCCGATGCCATCTAGCGCAGGAGAATCCCGCAGATCCTTTTCCACCTGCTGCCAATCGTTGGCAAGGTGGAAGGTCGGATCTTCGGAGGCAAAGACGGCGGTTAAGAGATCGAAGACATCCATCTGTAAGCCTGCGGAATTTGCCTGGGCAAAGATGGAACCGATTCCGGAGCGCTCCGTTTCGCGGGATAGCCGGATCATGGGGATATCGTAGCCCGCTAAGGGGCGCACGATGCGGTTATTGAACGCGGCAAGTTCGGCGCTGTATTGCTCGTGTGTGGCGGCGAGCTCGAAAAGCATGCTGGTGCCTTCCTCGCTGAGTAGCGAGGCCACGGGGATGCACATATTGTCCAGCCCATCCTGGCGGCAGGTAATAGCCCCATCAACGTCGGGGCCGAAGTGCGAGCAGATCTCGCCGTTTTGGTCGACGGCGAAAATGGCGTCATCGGCAAGCAAGTCCCCGCTTACCGCGGCGCGGACGTCGATGAAAAAGCGGCGGTGGACCTTCTTTTTCCGGAAGTCAGTGGTCTTGACAAAACCCTCGCCATTAAAGCAGTGGTACAGGGAGGTAAGGCGCTGTTGGCCGTCCAAGAGCAGCAACCCGGGCTCGACGCCAACCTCGGGCGCACCCGCCAGCACCCTGGGGCGGAAACGCATCTTTTCATTGCGGGTATCCAGGGCCATCAGCGCGCCGATGGGGTATCCACGCAGGACCGTAACGATAAGTGAGCGGATGCGGTCTTCATCCCAGGCGTAGCTGCGCTGGAAATCCGGAAGCTGGATATCGCCCCGGTCAATCCGCGAAAAAAGGTCCTTGAGATCATAGCTTGGCGTCGTAAAACCCATAGGGCCAATACTACCCGCAACATCTTCGCGATACCTCACGGGCGTAGCGCTGGAATCCAAGGTACAAGTAAGAAAAGCGGCCCACGGGGAGTTTCCCGCGGGCCGCACTGGATTCAGCTATTGACTAGGCAGTAGCGTCCAAAGGATTCTTGACCCAGCTCATGAGATCGCGCAGCTTGGTGCCGGTCTTTTCGATCTCATGCTGCGCAAATTCATCGCGCAGGTCTTCCAGTTCCTTGTTGCCGCCCTCAACGTTGGCGAGCAGGCGCTTGGTGAAGGTGCCGTCCTGAATATCGGACAGGACATCCTTCATGCGCTGCTTGGTATCGGCGTTGATGATGCGTGGACCGGAGATGTAGCCACCGAACTCAGCGGTATCAGAGACCGAGTAGTTCATGTTGGCAATGCCACCCTCGAACATCAAGTCCACGATGAGCTTCATCTCGTGCAGGACCTCGAAATATGCCATCTCTGGCTCGTAGCCGGCCTCGGTGAGGACCTCGAAACCGTTGCGGATGAGGAACTCGACACCACCACACAGGACGGCCTGCTCACCAAAGAGGTCGGTGACCGTCTCTGCCTCGAAGGTGGTAGGGATAACGCCGGCGCGGGCGCCACCGATGGCAGCGGCATAGGACAGGGTCAGGTCATGGCCCTCGTTCTTCGGATCCTGCTCAGTGGCAATCAGGCAAGGAACGCCCTTGCCGTCAACGAACTGGCGGCGGACCAAGTGGCCCGGACCTTTAGGTGCGACCATACCGACGGTGACGGACGCAGCCGGCTCAATCAGCTTGAAGTGGATATTCAGGCCGTGTCCGAACAGCAATGCATTGCCGTCCTCCAGGTTTGGGGCGATGTGCTCTTCGAAGATCTCCTTCTGGGAGGTATCCGGTGCCAAGAGCATCACGACGTCGGCCCACTTGGATGCCTCCGCGACGGACTTGACCTCGAAGCCGGCCTCTTCTGCCTTGGCTGCAGACTTGGAGCCCTCGCGCAGGCCGATAACAACCTCGACGCCGGAATCGCGCAGGTTCTGGGAGTGGGCGTGGCCCTGGGAGCCGTAACCGATAACCGCTACCTTGCGGCCCTGGATGATCGACAGGTCAGCATCGTCGTCGTAGTAGGTATCAATTGCCATTTCAAATCCTCAATTCTTTGGTAGGAAAAGCTGTAATGAAGCGTCCTAACGCAGAGTATATACCACTGCGCGAGACATTGTGTTCACATCGTGAGATTTTATTTACTTTTTGGGAGCCGTAGCCTTCGGGCCGCGCCCCAAGGCTACGTGGCCCGATTGCACGAGTTCGCGAATGCCGAAGGGCTCGAGGACCTCAAGTAGCGCCGCGAGCTTGCCCGGCGTACCGGTAGCCTCCACGATGACCGATTCCTTTGCCACGTCCACCACGCGGGCGCGGAAGATATTTACCGCATCCACCACCTGCGCGCGGTTAGAATTATCAGCCGCCACCTTTACCAACATGATGGCGCGGGCGACGGTGGAATCTTCCTTGAGTTCCACGACCTTGATGACCGGAATGAGCTTATTGAGCTGTTTGGTGACCTGCTCAATAATGACCTCAGAGGCATCCACGACGATGGTCAGGCGGTTAATCCCTGGGGTTTCCGTGTGTGCGGAGACCAAGGACACCAGGCTGTAGCCACGGCGGCTGAACATTCCCACCACGCGGGCGATGATGCTTTCTACATCCTCGACTAATACCGATAAGGTATGGCGAGTTACCTCGTTGTGCGTCATGGTTTATGCCTCCTGGATGGTTTCGTCGATCTCAGCCGGGGTTTCCGCGGCGGATTCAGCTTCATCAAAAAGCGGGCGCAGGCCGCGGGCGTACTGGATTTCCTCATTGGAGGCACCGCCGCCGATCATGGGCCAGACTTGCGCATCTTGGCCGACGATGAAGTCAATGACAACTGGCTTATCGTTAATTGCCTGCGCGCGCTTAATGGCCGGAACGACATCCTCTTCGCACGTGACCCGGATAGCTTCGCAGCCAAGAGCCTCGGCCAAGCGGACGAAGTCCGGGGTGAAGGCGTGTTCTTCGCGCAGCTTGGTGTGCGAATAGTGCCGATCATAAAACAGCGTCTGCCACTGCCGGACCATTCCCAGGTTGCCGTTATTGATGACGGCAACCTTAAACGGGAAGCCCTCCAAGGCTGCGGTGGTAAGTTCCTGATTGGTCATTTGGAAGCAACCATCGCCGTCGATGGCCCAGACTTCTTTATCTGGGCGCGCCGCCTTTGCACCCAAGGCAGCGGGAACGGCGTAGCCCATGGTTCCGGCACCGCCGGAGTTGATCCACGAACGCGGGTGCTCAAAGTCCAAGAACTGCGCGGACCACATCTGGTGCTGACCCACGCCCGCACAGTAGATAGCTTCCGGCCCAACGGTCTCGCTGAGCTTTTCTAGGACGAATTGTGGGTTCAACAGGCCATCATCGGTGGGCTCATAACCGCGCGGGAAACGCTCCTGCATACCGCGCAGGTAATCGTGCCACTGTTTCACATCGGCGGCAGGCTGCACGTCCTTCTTGCGGTACTCCTTGCTCAACGCGGTCAAGCACTTTTGCGCATCGCCGACGATGGGGACCGCAACTTCCCGGATCTTGCCAATTTCTGCCGGATCGATATCGGCGTGGATAACCTTCGCATTGGGCGCGAAAGTGGAGGTATCACCGGTCACGCGGTCATCGAAGCGGGCACCAATGGCGATGATGAGGTCCGCGCGCTGCATGGCCGCGACGGCTGGGACGGTGCCGTGCATGCCAGGCATTCCCAGATGCAGCGGGTGGGAATCTGGAAAGGAGCCCAGGGCCATCAAGGTGGTAACCACGGGGATATTCGTCAGCTCTGCAAACTCCAGCAGCTCCTGGGAGGCGTTGGCTTTCATGACTCCGCCGCCGACGTAGAGCACGGGCTTTTCCGCATGCGCCATCAAATCCACGGCCTGGGCCACCTGCCGGTGGTGCGGCTTGGTAACCGGCTTGTAGCCTTGCAGGTCAAGCGTTTCCGGAAAGTGGTAATCCAAAAAGCCGTTTTGCACGTCCTTCGGGATATCCACGAGCACCGGACCGGGGCGGCCGGTAGAAGCCAAGTGGAAGGCGGCCGAAATAGCGGAAGGGATCTCTGCGGGATCCGTCACGATGTAGTTGTGCTTGGTAATCGGCATGGTGACACCGCGGATATCGGCCTCTTGGAAGGCATCGGTGCCCAAAAGGTTGCTGCCCACCTGGCCGGTGATGGCGACGATGGGAACGGAGTCCAGGTTGGCATCGGCAAGCGCGGTAACCAGGTTGGTCGCACCAGGACCGGAGGTAGCGATGCACACGCCCACCTTTCCGGAGGCCTGCGCATAACCCTCGGCGGCGTGGCCGGCGCCTTGTTCATGGCGGGTTAGCACATGGCGCAGCTTGGTTGAACCATGCAGTGCATCGTAGAGCGGAAGCACGGCACCGCCTGGAATACCGAATACGAGATCGGTGCCCAGATCTTCCAGCGTGCGGACAATAGCATGAGCCCCACTCATTCGCTCCGTGGGCGCAGCGGTAGTCGCAGCGGCCGCGGAACTAGGCGTGGGCGAGGATGTCGTTACCACGGTGTATGTGCTCCTTGGGTTGGTCTGTCATGGAAACTGATCATCGGAAAACGCCCTAGTTACAACTAAAGCCCCCGCGGGCCGGTGGTCTGCGGGGGCGAAAGCGTCGACGTTCAGGAAACGCCGCGGTCACCGCCGCGCTCGCACCACCTGAAGTCGAATAATGATCATATTTCCAACTATATACCGATAGAATTATATCTGGAAGCGGTTACCCCCTTTTGGAAAAACTTTCCCACATGTTGAAACGCGGCGGAAAAATGGTTCGCTTCCCCACCGCATGGTCAATTAGGCTGGCTGATTATGACCCCACCAGCACAGGACAAACAACCTCGTCAGTCCACCTCCCAGGCAGAGGTCTTCACCCCTTCCCGCGACCACATCTTGGGCATTTTAATTCTGTCCACGATCGCCTTGTTGAGCATCGGCTGGGCGCCCAAATACCTGGGATGGCTGCTCATTATCCCCGTCATCGGCCTATGGTGGGTCCTCAAGGCCCGCACGAGGGTCTCTGAGAAGGGCATCTCCATTTCCTATGCATTCCGCAAGAACGTCTCCATTGCGTGGGATGACTTCGCCGGGATTGGGTTCCAGCGCGCCCGGGCCTTCGCACAGACTAAAAATGGTGCGAAGCATAACCTACCTGGCGTAACCTTCAACTCACTGCCCCGCTTGGCACAAGCATCCCGCGGACGCATTCCCGATGCCCTCACCCAGGGCCGCGAGGCAGCCGATGACAAGGTCGTCATCGTGCACCGCGACGGGCAGCAGATCCTCTTAAGCAAAGAGGAATATGCTGCATACCTAGAAAAACACCCCGAGCTTAAAGATTCGGCAGATAATTAAATTTACTTTCTCCTCCTCCCCATCTGATTAATCTATAAGGAATGGTGACTTAAACCATGTTCCCGCTGCGCTCTAAAGTAACTACCGTCGGACGCCAAGCCTCCGGTGCGCGTGCCTTGTGGCGCGCTACCGGCACCAAGGAAAATGACTTTGGCAAGCCGATTGTCGCCATCGCCAATTCTTATACGCAGTTCGTGCCTGGCCACGTGCACCTGAAAAACGTCGGCGATATCGTCGCCGATGCCGTCCGCGAAGCCAGTGGCGTGCCCAAGGAGTTCAACACCATTGCTGTGGATGACGGCATTGCCATGGGACATAGCGGCATGTTGTACTCTTTGCCTTCGCGCGAGATCATCTCCGATTCCATCGAGTACATGGCCAATGCGCATACTGCCGATGCCCTCGTCTGCATCTCCAACTGCGATAAGATCACCCCGGGCATGCTCAATGCCGCGATGCGCTTGAATATCCCCACGATCTTCGTTTCGGGCGGGCCGATGGAGGCCGGCAAGGCCGTCGTGGTCGATGGCGTTGCCCATGCACCGACCGACCTGATTACCGCAATCACCGCATCCGCGAACGACAGCGTTAGCGATGCCGGTTTGGCCCAGGTCGAAGAATCCGCCTGCCCCACCTGCGGTTCCTGCTCCGGCATGTTTACCGCCAACTCCATGAACTGCTTGACCGAGGCTCTCGGCTTGGCGCTTCCGGGCAATGGCACCACCCTGGCTACCCACAGCGCGCGCCGTGAGCTCTTTGAAAAGGCCGGCTCCACCATCGTGGATATGTGCCGCCGCTACTACGGCGAAGAAGACGAGTCCGTCCTCCCCCGCAATATCGCCACGAAGGAAGCCTTTACCAATGCTATGGCCCTCGATATGGCCATGGGCGGATCCACCAACACCATCCTGCACACCCTCGCCGCAGCGCAAGAGGGCGAAGTGGACTTCACGCTGGATGATATTAATGACATCTCCTACCGCGTGCCTTGCCTGTCCAAGGTCGCGCCCAACGGCACCTACCACATTGAGGATGTGCACCGCGCCGGCGGCATTCCGGCCATCTTGGGCGAGCTGCGCCGCGCGGGCCACCTCAACCTCAAGGTGCACACCGCCCTCTATGACAATGCGGAGCAGTGGCTCGATGATTGGGATATCCGCAATCCCCGCGTAACCGATCAGGCCCGCGAGCTGTACTACGCCGCCCCCGGTGGCGTGCGCACGACGGAGCCGTTCTCCCAGTCCAACCGGTGGGATGAACTGGATACTGACGCGGTCAATGGCTGCATTCACGATGCCGACCACGCCTTTTCATCCGACGGCGGACTGGTGGTCTTGCGCGGCAACCTAGCGCCGGACGGGGCCATCGTCAAGGCGGCCGGCGTGGAGGAAGAACTGTGGACCTTCTCGGGCCCAGCCCGCGTGGTGGAGTCCCAGGAGCAGGCCGTGTCCATCATCTTGAATAAAGAGGTCCAGCCCGGCGATGTCGTCGTCATTCGCTACGAGGGCCCATCCGGCGGCCCCGGCATGCAGGAGATGCTCCACCCGACGTCCTTCCTCAAGGGCGCAGGTTTAGGCAAGGCGTGCGCCTTGATTACCGACGGCCGCTTTTCCGGCGGCACCTCCGGGCTCTCCATCGGCCACATCTCCCCGGAGGCCGCCCACCAGGGCCTTATCGGACTCATCGAAAATGGCGATACCATTTCCATCAATATCCATGAGCGCGAGCTCACGCTCGACGTAGACGATGATGTTCTGGAGCGCCGCCGCGCCGCGCAAGAACAACGCGAAAAGCCGTGGACCCCGGTGGACCGCAACCGTCCCATTACCAAGGCGCTGCGCGCCTACGCCGCAATGGCGACCTCCGCGGACCGCGGCGCGGTGCGCGTGGTAGACGGCTTTGTGAACTAGCACAATTGGCTGCTAAATCGCTGTGACCTCGGTGGGGGTGCGAGCTCTGTAGTTAAAAATCGCGTAGTTTGTATCGCGATGAAATTCGCTCGTACCCCGTTATTCCGATATACCGTGGCCCTGCTGGGGTTCCTTTTCGGCGCCTGGAAGGTCGTTGAAGACACCTGCATCACAGACTTCCCCATCGATATGGTGGTCTACCGCGAGGGCGTCAAGGCCTTCCTCGAGCACCGCTCCGTCTATAGCGCGCCGATGCCCGCCGGCGATATTCAGCTGCCCTTCATTTATCCGCCCTTTGGCGCCTTGGCGATGGTACCGCTGACGGCCTTCGACGCCATCGACCACACCCTGGCCGGCAATATCATGGTTATCCTTTCGGATCTCCTTGTGCTCGTGTGCCTTTACTTCGTTTTCAGGGCGGTGCTCAAGAAGCCAGAATTCCTCTTACCCGTAACCGCCATTACCTGGGCCATTGTCTTACACTTTGAGCCGGTTGACCTCAATAACAACTATGCCCAAATCAATATAGTGGTCATGGCGCTTGTTATCCTCGACCTCGTTCCGCGCAAGCAATTCCTGCCGCAGGGAATCCTCATCGGCGGGGCGGCCGCCATCAAGATCACGCCTCTGGCGATGCTGCTGTACTTCCTTGTGCGCAGGGAATGGAAGCAGATTGCCACCGCGTTGCTCTCCGCCGTAGCGGCCACTCTTCTTGCCGCGGCCTTCCGCTGGGAGGCGTTCGTGGAGTTCTTCAGCTCCACACTGCTCGACATGGGCTCCGGCCGTGACTTCGGCGTGGGAACCGACTATCAGTCAAATAGCTCCATCAAGGGCGCCATTCAGCGCATCTATCCATCCACCGAATCCATGGAGGCGAATGGCCTGACGATAGGCCTCGCGTGGATCGCGGCGTCCCTTATTGTCATCATCGTTGCGGCATGGCTCATCAAGCGCTTATGCGCGGAGCAGTTGCTTGTCGATGCCCAATTGGTCACCGCCCTCACCGTCCTGCTCATCTCCCCTGTTTCTTGGTCCCATCACTGGGTCTGGCTCACGCTCATCATCCCAGTCTTCGCCTACCGCGCGTGGAGCTGGCTTTCTACCGGATGGGCTGCCCGCAGCCTCCTGGCCGTGCTCATCGCCTGGGCAGCCCTGCTGCTCACCGTTCCACCGAAGTGGTGGTGGGGAGATCAAGTCGATATCCATGCCATGAACCACTTCCAGAAATTCTGGATGGATGACTTCGTCTGGCTCACCGTGTTTACCGTAACGCTGTATACAGCCGCGTTCATTGCCGCCCAGCGCAAGCAGACCACACGTAGCGCTACTCCTGCTCCGCTAGCGACTTAAGCGCGGCGAGGTGGGCATCGAATGCGGACTTGCCGGTAGCGGTGAGCATAACCCACACGGTGTCCTTATCGCGGGAAGACCCGTACTCGCGGAATCGGCTGATATAGCCTTCCTTTTCTAGGGCGGTTAATTGTTTGGATAAGGTGGCGGCCGATTGCCCCACCTCTTCCCGCAGCGCCGCGAAGCGCATTTCGCGGCGCACCTGTCCCTCCACCGCACCTCGCGCGTTTAATACCGCACAGATTTTGAAGCGATTGAGCGGATAGATAACCGGGTCAATATCACTGAGCACTACGGCCCTCTCCTTGCCGCGCTGCAACGTCCAAGGCTCGAGATTGCAGCACCCAGACCATTGCCACTGCCCACACCGCGATGAAGATTACCAGAGCCCACATGTGCTCACGCAGCATGTTGGTGACAAAGATCGGGATAAGTATTACTGCCATCCCCGCGTAGTATTTCTTATCGGCCTTGGGCTGGGTATACGGATCCTGGCGATAGCTGGTCCGCACCTTGCCCTGGTAATGAAGTAGCGCCCACACCATGAGTCCTATAAGGACAAAGTAGAAAATCAGAAACGCGACGGGGTGCATTATCTCTGCGAATACGGTCATTCCCACATAGAACGCTGCCAATGCGATCACTAGGAGGATATTTTGCACAAGCCGCTTTCGCTCAGCGCCTTGATCCTGCAGGCTGTCATTAAACTCGAGCGACTTCTTTAGCTCATCTTCCATCTTCTACCACCATCTCCAAAATCCAGGATTCCATACTTTCCGTTATGGCAATTCTTTCACTTTCCATAGCGGAAAGCAAGGGTGGAAGGAAATCCCCACCGCATTAACTGCGGCGGGGATTCACTTACACGGTAGCGAGTAACAGGCTAAGCAATGGGGTTTACTGCCGCGCCAAAGAACCACACGGCAACCAAGATGGCGATACCGACCACCACAAAGACCCACGACGTACCCAGTGGGCGCCGCGCCCAAGAGCGGCCAAAGTCCAAGGAAATAAAACCAGGACCGGTAAATTGCAGGCCAATCGCGACCACAAAAAGTACCAGCGATAGCCATACCGAGTCCGGCCAGTCAAAGACCTCCAGACCAGCACCCGATTCCGCCAGCTCGTGCAATGCGGTGAAACCGGTAACGACCAAGCCAAGCATGGCCGCAAGCGGGCTAATCAGGCCCAAAAGGAGGAATGCTCCGGCGATCAGCTGCACGGTCGGCACCGCTAGGGCAAAGGAATTAGCCCAAGCGTACTGCGAGTAATCGCTTTCCAAGCCGGAGACTCCGGCGCCATCGCCCAGCGAGAAGAACGTGGCTACGCCGGCAATCATAAGATAGGCGCTCATAGCCAAGCGGACAAAAAAGAGACCAAAGTAAATGGTGCCACGACGCCCATAGCGCTTATAGCCTTCCTTATCCTCCTGCTCCTGCTGAAGCTTGCGCTCTTGTTCCGCCAGCTCTTCAGGGGTTAGGGAAACATCTTCTGCCGCAATACCTTCGGTCTGCGCCGCCGCTGCGGGATCCAATACCGCGGTATCCTCACCTGCGGATTGCTGGTTTCCCTGCTGTGAAGCCCCATTAGCGGCAGGGTTGGACAAAACTTCCGTCTCCGCCGCCTCTTGCTTCTGCGGCCGAATTTCTTGCGGTTCGGCGCGCCCTGCGCGGGCAAAGACATCGGGGTTATCCTGCCGCATGGAATCGTAGGCTGGGACATTAAGATCCTCGTCTAAGGGATTGGCTTTATCCGGTTGCTGCTTATCGCTCATATGACCAATTTAAGACAGTTGCCTGCAGTTTTGCGGTACCGTTAACGGCGCGCCGCAATTGTTCCCGCACCCCTCTTCCCCTAGCTCCCATCTTGTCGTAATATCAACAATGTCATATAGTTGACGTATAAACATTAATTGTCGGCGGGATACTTCCCCCGCCTTATGAATCCACCAGAATTGGGAATGACTCGATGACTTCACACGACTCCGACTGGGCAGGAGATGCCCGCAATGCGTCACCAGATGGCGAGTTTATTCGCGATACCACCTATATCGAAGACCGCATTTCACCTGAAGTATCCGAGGTAACCGCGCAGGACGATGGTACCTTTTATTGGCCCATGGAGGCTGGCCGTTACCGCCTGGTTGCAGCCCGCGCTTGTCCGTGGGCGCACCGCGCGGTCATCGCTCGCCGCCTGTTGGGCTTAGAGGACTCCATTTCCTTGGCCCTCGCCGGGCCCGTGCACGATGCGCGGTCCTGGACATTCGACCTAGACGAGGGCGAAGTAGACCCGGTTTTGGGCTACAAGCGCCTGCAGGAAGCCTACTTCGAGCGCTTTCCGGACTATCCCCGCGGGATTACCGTGCCCGCCCTAGTCGAAGAATCTACGGGCCGGGTGGTCACCAATGATTACCCCTCTATGGTGCGCGATTTTATTGAGCAGTGGACCAACTTCCAGGCAGAAGGCGCCCCCGATCTCTTCCCTAAGCAGCACCGCGAGGAGATGGAGGAACTCAACGAGTACATCTTCCACGGCATCAATAATGGCGTGTACCGCTGCGGTTTTGCCGGCTCGCAAGAAGCCTACGAAGAGGCCTATGACCAGCTGTGGGAGGCGCTCGACTGGGCCGAAGAGCGCCTGGGCACCCAGCGCTATATGGTTGGCGAACACATTACCGAGACCGATATCCGCCTGTTTGCCACCCTCGTGCGCTTCGATCCGGTGTATTACTCACACTTCAAGTGCTCACGCCACAAGATCCAGGAACTGCCCAACCTGCGCGGCTACCTGCAGGAACTATTCCAGCTACCGGGCTTTGGTGATACCACCGATTTCACCGAGATCAAGCAGCATTACTTTGCCACGCACACGGAAATCAACCCCACCCGCATCGTTCCGGTGGGACCGGATATGTCTTGGTTAGCAGAGCCCCATGACCGCGATCGCTTTGGCGGCCAACCCTTTGCCCCCGGCGTGCGTCTCCCGGGTCCCATTCCCTCCGGCGAGGAAGTAAAGAATCCGGAAGACTTGCAGCTTAAGCTCTTCCCAGCCCCGCAGCCGCGTTAATCACGGACCGCGTCAGATCGCTTAAGACCTCAGATTCTAGGCGCCAACGCTGCCAGTAGAGGTCGATGTCGAGCTGGCGGTCATCGAGAAGCAGCAGCTCTTTCGATTCCACCAGTGGCTGAGCCTGAGCCTGCGGCAATAGCCCCCACCCCAGGCCCACGCGCACGGCCTCCAGGTAACCTTCCGAAGAAGGAATCTGCGAAACCCTGGCGCGCACGACGTGAGAATCAATAAAGCGCTCGCGCATAGCATCATCGAGCACCTGATCATTGGGACCATAGCCCACCAGCGGCATCGTCTCCCAGGTAAACCGCCCTGAATGAAAGCCCTCCGCGATATGCGGGGCGGCAACGGCGAAATAGCGCATGGTCCCCAAGAACGTGGAATCGCACCCGGATACCGGCGAATGCTCCCTCGTTACCGCACCCAAGACATCGCCGCGCCGCAGCATCGCGAGCGTGCGGGCCTCATCCTCAATGCGGATGCGCAGGGCAACGTCTCCCCGCTGCGCGGTATCGCTTAATACCTGCGTAAACCAGGTGGCGAGCGAGTCGGAGTTGATGGCCACCGACAAGGGCACGCGCGCTAGGCGCTGGCCCAACCGGGCATCGGTTTCCGCCTGCACCAACGCCATACGCCGTGCCGCCTGCACCAGGATCTCCCCGGCTTCCGTCGCCCCCACCGGATTCGCCCGCCGCACCAGCACGCGGCCGGTGCTCGCCTCCAACGCCTTGATGCGCTGGCTTACCGCAGACGGAGAAATCCCCAGGACCGAGGCGGCGACCTCAAAGCTTCCTTCTTCCACGATAGCCAGCAAGGTTTCCAAATGTACCGGGTTCATGAAGCTATTCTAAACCATATGAAGATAGATTAACTGGACTTATTTACCGCTTAGATTCACACTAGAGGCATGTCCATCGTGCTTGCTGGTTTTGTGCTTGGTTTGTCCCTCATCGTGGCCGTCGGCCCCCAAAATGCGATGCTGTTGAAATACGGCATCCGCCGCGATCACATCGGGCTCATCATCGTGGTGTGCGCGCTTTCCGATGTCATCCTCATTACCTCCGGCACCGCCGGTGTCGGCTACCTGGTTGAGCGCTTTCCCAATGCGCTTGAGGCGCTCAAGTACATCGGCGCAGCATACCTCGCCTTTTTCACCTTCACCTGCTTCCGCGATGCCTTCAAAACCAAGGGCGAGGCCATCGACGTGGAATCTACTTCCCCGAATTCGACCGAGGAAGTAGCGACCTTCGACGGCGACGGCGACAGCACGGGTGGGGCCGGCACCGAGCACGGTTCTGTCGCCACCGCTACCGCCACCCAACGCCAAGAGATCAAGCGCTCGCCCTCTTGGGTCAAGCCGCTTCTTACAGCGCTGGCGCTAACCTGGCTCAACCCTGGTGCCTATGTCGACGTTTTGGTCATGCTCGGCGGCATCGCCAACCAGTATGGCGACCCCGGCCGGTGGCTGTTCGCCGGCGGTGCCATCGCCGCCAGCTTTACATGGTTCCCCGTCATTGGCTTTGGCGCTGCCCGCTTCTCCCACGTTCTCTCCCGCCCCGAGGTATGGCGCTGGATCAACGTTGGCATCGGCGTCATCATGATTGGCCTGACCCTCAAGCTCCTCCTGCTGTAATCCCCTAGCCCAGCTCCAGCCCCAAGCGTTAAAAGGGGGCATCGGCAAGCACAAGGTATAGAAAATCCCTCCCCCGGGAAATCCAGGGGAGGGAAATTTATTGCTCTAAGGCGAGATTACTTCTGGGAGCTTTCGGCTTCAGACGACTCATCGTCTTCCTCTGGGTCACCGATAGCACCGGTTTCTTCGATCCACTTTTCAATCTCTTCCGGCGAGCGGTCGTGCTCTACGCCCTCGCGTTCGATGTAGTAGGTGTGATCGTCCTGGTTTTGCTTCTCAAATTCTTCCTTATCAAAGTCCACATCGTCATCACCGTCGAGCTTTTCCGTCACCTCGGTCACGAGCTCTTCATAGAGGGACTCACTATCCATATTGGAATCCTCGAGGTGCTGGCCAATCTCGTCGTCGTAGCGATCCGCGTCGTATTCCTTGTTCGGATTCAGCTTCAGGTGCATCAGCGAACGCACGCGCTCGCGGCGCAGCGCCTCGTCCTGAATCTTGGACTGGCTGCGGAACCATGCAAAGACCAAAACGGCCACCATCGCAATACCCATGTAACCGATGACCGGGTAGACGTACTGCATCAAGGTCTTGAAGCCGAAGAAGGAGACGCCGAAGCCCGCGAAACAGCCAGCGATGAAGATAACGCGGAACTTGGCCTCATTGCCCGCGGAAAGGCGCTTACCCAATGCGTAGAACATACCGATGGCGGTATTGAAAATCATCAGGTAAATAACGATGGCCATGATCCCGCCCAAGACTGGGTTGACGCTATCGACCAAGGACAGCATCGGGATATCGGAGCCCTCGATCTCCTCGGCGTTCATCAACAGCGCAAAACCTGCCAGGCCCATCATGACGGAGTAGACGATGCCACCAAAAATACCGCCCCAACCGGCCTCGCGCGGGCTAATATTATCGCCGCCGATAACCAGGGACATGGATACCGCCAGCATCAAAGCCAGACCGTTGTAGTTCAGCGCGGAGACCAACCAGTTGCCAATCGGGGTATCGATTTGGCTAGAGGCTTCCATCGCTGCGCCAATATCGTCCGGCATATGGAACATGGTGTAGATGGCCACGCCAATGACGGCGATGATGATGGACGGGGTGAGCATACCGATGACCTTGGACACCTTATTGACGTCCATCATGCCGACGGCAATCACGAGCCCCAGCATCAGCGTCGAGCCGATCCAAGCCGACCAACCAAATTGCTGCTCCATATTGGAACCTGCACCGGCCAGCATCACGAAGCCGATGGCAAAGAGCGTGATGATAACGGCCACGTCCAATAGCTTGGACACGATGGGATGGGTGACTTTGCGGAAGACCGTGTTGTGCTCAGTGGCGTGGAAATAGCTGCCCAATTGCAAGAACACGGTGCCCGCCAGCGTCATAATGGCCGCTGCGACAATAATGCCGGCAATACCCCAGGAGCCGAAGGCGGTGAAATATTGCACGACCTCTTGGCCCGTAGCAAAGCCTGCGCCTACCAGCAGGCCCACGAAGGACATGGCCATGGCGAGAATATTTTTATAAGACACAGTTGCCTAACTTTTGTAGCGGATAATTTTCACACACCAGTGCGCGAGTTCCAGGCCCCCTCCTTATCCCCCGACGCATGCAGGGAGGCGCGGCGCAGGAGTGTGCTCCTGTGCACATGGTACGTAAGCCAATAACGAAATCCTACTTGCACGTGCGTGAAATACAATACAACATCTTTTGTCGATGAAGTAGCTTACATACTTAATCCGCGAAAGTTTCTGTATCAATGACGAAGCGGAACTTTACATCACCGGCGACAACCCGCTCATAGGCTGCGTCAACGTCATCAACGCCCACCTTTTCGA
Source organism: Corynebacterium sp. LaCa_23 (assembly GCF_058182375.1). Classification (NCBI taxonomy): domain Bacteria; kingdom Bacillati; phylum Actinomycetota; class Actinomycetes; order Mycobacteriales; family Corynebacteriaceae; genus Corynebacterium; species Corynebacterium sp. LaCa_23. The sequence goes on along the minus strand of NZ_CP190825.1, from coordinate 1,096,426 downwards.
TGACCGCGCCAATACCGTGTTCTGCACAGAAGTCCAGCATCTCTTGGGTTTCGGCAATGCCGCCAATATTGTTTCCGGTCAATACCTTGCCGCCACCGACGAGGTTGCCCATGGTGATTCCCAATTCCTCTGGGGGGCAGGCCGACCACAGACATGATCCCCCGGGGCTTCAACAGCTGCAGGTAGTCATTGAGGGAATAGGAGGCGGAAATGGTAGACAAAATCAGATCGAACTCGCCCTTGTAGTTAGCAAAGAAATCGGGGTCCTCACCCGATGCCAGTACCCGCTTCGCGCCGAGCCCATAGGCTTCTTGTTCCTTGCGCAGGGACCGGGAAATGACGGTGACCTCAGCCCCCTTGGCGGCGGCGATCTGCACACCCATGTGGCCCAGTCCGCCAAGGCCAACGATGGCTACCTTATCGCCTTCCTTGACCTGCCACCGGGCCAAGGGCGAGTAGGTGGTAATACCGGCGCACAAGAGCGGGGCGGCAACATCAAAGTCGAGGCCTTCTGGAATCGTCAACACGAAATTCTCATTGACCACGACCTTTTGCGCATAGCCACCCTGGGTAATGGTTCCATCAACGTCTTCAGAGTTATAGGTTCCCACCGAGCCGTTCAGGCAGTTTTGCTCCTGCCCATTGCGGCACTGCTCGCACACCCCACAGGAATTGACCAAGCAGCCCACACCCACGCGGTCGCCCGCCTTAAACTTGGTGACCTTGTCCCCTACCGCTTCGACCACGCCGGCGATCTCGTGACCCACCGTCAGCGGGAAGTGGGCCTCGCCCCACTCATTGCGAATGGTGTGAATATCCGAGTGGCAAATTCCGGCCGCCTTGATATCGATGACGACGTCATCCTCGCGCGGATCGCGGCGTTCGATTTCTACGGTGCGAAAGGGTGCATCTGGGCTCGTTTTTTGCAGAACTTTAGATTTAATTGGCATGTCACATAGTCTACGCTTTACCGCCCTGACCTGCCCAAATGAAAACTATGGTCAATTTAAAACCGCGAAAGCCAGCCTCCGACCCCCTGTGGAAGCAGGGACGAAGACTGGCTCGGTCAGTGGCGTATTAGCTCAGCTTCTCCGCGATCAGCTTATTAACCTGGCCCGGATCCGCCTTGCCCTGCGTCGCCTTCATCACGGCACCGACAATCGCGCCGGTCACCTTCTTATTGCCGGCGCGGTACTTCTCCACGATGTCTGGGTTAGCGTCAAGGGCATCATCTACTGCCTTTTCAATGGCACCGTCATCGCGCACGACCTCGAGGCCGCGCTTGGCGACGACCTCGTCAACGTCGCCCTCGCCCGCCAGCACGCCATCGACGGCTTGGCGCGCCAACTTGGTGGTCAGTTTGCCTTCCTTGACCAAGGCGATGACGCGGGCAATGTGGGCTGGGGTGATATCCAGTTCGGCCAGGGTCTTGTCCTGCTCATTGGCCTTACCTGCAAGATAAGACACCCACCAGGAACGAGCCTCGTCCGGCTTCGCGCCGGCTTCGACCGTCTCCACGATGAGGTCCAGTGCGCCCGCGTTGACTAGGTCGCGCATCTCCTCGTCCTTAATGCCCCACTCCTTTTGGATGCGGGCGCGGCGGACCCACGGCAGCTCCGGAAGGGTTGCGCGCAGCTCTTCTACCCACTCGCGCGGGGCGATGACCGGCGGCAAATCCGGGTCATTGAAGTAGCGGTAGTCTTCCGCAGTCTCCTTCGGGCGCCCCTTGGAGGTAGAGCCATCGGTTTCTTGGTAGTGGCGGGTCTCCTGTTCGATGCTGCCGCCATCTTCCAGTACCTGTGCCTGGCGCTGCATCTCAAAGCGCACGGCCTGCTCTACCGAGCGCATGGAGTTGATGTTCTTCGTCTCGGTACGGGTACCGAATTCTTCTTGGCCGATAGGGCGCAAGGAAAGGTTGGAGTCCACGCGCATGGAACCTTGGTCCATGCGGGCATCGGACACGCCCAATGCCGCGACGAGCTCGCGCAGCGCCGATACATAGGCCTTCGCCACCTCGGGGGCGCGCTCGCCGGCACCGATGATGGGCTTGGTAACGATCTCAATGAGCGGGATGCCCGCGCGGTTGCAGTCCACCAGGGATGCGGTAGCGCCGTGGATGCGGCCATCGGCGCCGCCCAGGTGGGTCAGCTTACCGGTGTCTTCTTCCATGTGGGCGCGCTCGATTTCCACGCGCCATTCCGTGCCGTCTTCCAGCACGACGTCGAGGTAGCCGTCATAAGCAATCGGCTCATCGTACTGGGAGATCTGGTAGTTCTTTGGCTGGTCCGGGTAGAAGTAATTCTTGCGGGCAAAGCGCGAGGATTCCGCGATGGAGCAATTGAGCGCCAGGCCGATTTTGATTGCGCCCTCCACGCCCTTGGAATTAACCACGGGAAGAGCCCCGGGAAGGCCCAGCGATACCGGATCGGTATTGGAGTTAGGGGCTGCGCTGAAGTTCGTGGCAGAAGTGGAAAACATCTTGGTTTCCGTATCCAGCTCCACGTGGACTTCCATGCCCATTACCGGTTCATATTTGTCGAGGACCTCGTCGAAGTCCATCAGGTCATACATCGCAGCAGTCATGCGTGCCATCTTAATACGTCCGTGCACTCTCGTGCGCTAGCCCCTAGGGTGACTGTCATGACGACTCCACATACAGTAGACACTTCGCTTGTCGATGCCCCACTCATCAACATCGCCGTCTTTTCCACCGCCCCCTCTACCGAAGAGATCAAAGAGGCCATTACCGGCACGTTTTCGGGGCGTGCCGGCGAGATTACTCCCGGCAAGAACCCGGGCAGCCTCGTCGTTCCTATCGATGGCGCGTTTGTCCTGCACTACCAGACCATCGATTCCGCACCCACCCCAGATAGTTACGGCCTCCACCCCATCTTGAGCGCCGATGCCGGCGACCTCAACACCGCGGGAACCCAGGTGCTGGTCTCGGTCCTTCCGGATAATCAGGAACACGACCTCTCTCACCAATTCCGCGAGCCGCGCCGCGAGCACCTAGAGCTGCTGTCCCAGGCGACGACCGCGGTAGCCCAGCACCCCAACTGCCTTATCATCCACAACCCACGCGGCAACGTCTCCATCTCCCCCGCGATGTTTAATGATGCCGTGCGCAATAACCTCGCCCCCATGCACATCGCGCCGGTGTGGATTACGCAATCGGGTGGCGAGCTCCGCGGCTACTCCATGGGCCTAGTCCAAGCGGGTCACCCGGAAATTCAGGCGCGCACCAGCTCGATGGATCCCACGGACCTCTATTACAAGTTGGCAAATATCGCCGACCACATCCTGCAAGGCGCCACCGTCAAAGGCGGCGATACCTTAGCCTTCGAGGAAGGCCAAGCCCCACTAACCATCACGGAGGAGCCCTGGTTCGTAGACCAGAACTTCCCCGCTGTCACCATTCATTTTTAGCTGGCTTTGGCCTTGCGGGCATCGCTAAAGCGGCACAGGGCAGCCAAGATCGCGCCGGACAAGTTGTGCCACACAGAAAAGACGGCGCCGGGCAAGGCGGCCAGTGGGCTCATATAGGAAGAGGCAAGGCTGGTGGCTAACCCGGAATTCTGCATTCCTACCTCCACAGCCATGGTGCGGCGGACCGGAACCGGCTGGCGGGTAAAAAGGCCTGCGAGGTAGCCCAAGCCATAGCCGCACGCATTGTGAATGACCACAGCGGCAAAGACCAGCGCACCGGCGGTGGCTATATTGTCATGTGCGCCACCAACAACAATGCACACGATCAAGGCAATCGCGGTAACGGAGATCCACGGCAATGCCGCCTGAATCTTTGCCACGAGCCGTGGAAGCAGCATGCCGATGATAATGCCCGCGATGACCGGAACGAGCACCACCTTGACGATGGACCACGCCATCGACGCCGCGGAGACCGGCATGTATTCGCCCGCCAACCACAAGGTCAAAAGCGGGGTGAGGATGGGCGCCAAGAGCGTGGAGATGGAGGTCATGGTCACCGAAAGCGCGACATCGCCGCGCGCTAAGTAGGACACCACGTTAGAGCTCGTGCCGCCTGGGGCGCAGCCGACCAAAATCACTCCGGCCGCAACCGCCTCTGGCAGGTCCATGACTGCCACCACGGCGAGCGCGATCAGCGGCATAATGACGAACTGTGCCACCACGCCAAGCACCACCGGCAGCGGCCGTCGCACCACGAGCACAAAATCGACAGGCTTGAGGGTAAGCCCCATGCCGAACATGACGATGCCCAGCAGCGGGGTTACCTGCGGGGCAAAGGATGCCGCAGTATTCGGGGCGATGTAGCCAATAATGCCACCGATGATAACGAGTATGGGAAAGCCCAGCGCCGCGATGAGCGCCTGCCGTTCTTCCTGTTTTTCTGTAGCGCTATTGGTACTCATAAACAAAAGAATACCCTCCCACCATGTGAGAGGGCGATCTTAATATTCGAGACGGCGGAGGTTTAACGGGCCTTAACCGAAGAGGGCCTGCGCATTGCGGTAGCGGGCATCGGGCACCGTCTTCAGCGTACCCACGGCCTCTTCCAATGGCACGAGGTCGATATCTTCGCCGTGCAGGGCAACGCACATTCCCGAGTCCCCATTGTGCGCCGCGCGGGCAGCGTGCACGCCGTAGCGGGTCGCCAGGACGCGGTCATACGCGGTGGGCGTTCCGCCGCGCTGGATGTGGCCCAACACGGTGGTACGCACGTCATAGCCGGTGCGTTTATTGATTTCATCGCCAATGACCTGGCCAATCCCATTGAAGGTTTGGTGGCCAAACTGGTCGACGCCACCGGCTTCAAACTCCATGGTGCCCTCCTTTGGCAGGGCACCTTCGGCCACGCAAATGATGCCGTACTTCTCGCCCATCTGGAAGCGGCGTTCCATCGCCTTGGTAATCTCCGCGATATCGAAGGGCTCTTCTGGAATCACGGTGTAGTGTGCGCCGCCGGCCATACCTGCGTGCAAAGCAATCCAGCCCACGTGGCGGCCCATGACCTCCACGATGAGGATGCGGTTGTGGGACTCCGCCGTCGTGTGCAGGCGGTCGATCGCATCCGTTGCCACCGATACCGCGGTATCGAAGCCGAAGGTATAGTCCGTGGCGTTGACGTCATTGTCAATGGTCTTCGGCACGCCTACAACGGGGATGCCATTATCGTTGAGCCACTTAGCACCCTTGAGCGTGCCTTCGCCGCCGATGGCAACGAGGGCATCGACCTCGGCCTCGCGCATATTCGTCTTGATCTGCTCCAGGCCGGCCTTAAATTTATCGGGGTGCAGCCGACCGGTGCCCAAAATGGTGCCGCCGCGCAAGAGAATCCGGTCGATACCGGCATCGTCGTAAAGATCGCGCCGGCGGTCTTCTAAGAGTCCAACCCACCCGTCTTCGTAACCCACGACGGTATCGCCGAATTCGTTGGATGCGGTTCGCACAACCGCACGGATTACAGCATTCAAGCCGGGGCAATCGCCACCGGAAGTCAGTACAGCAAGACGCATATCCCCCAATTTAGCGCAGGATTTTTATCCATGCAGCGTGTCCACGTAGCGCAGTGAGGAGATAAGTCCCACTACCAGTGCGATGACAATCATAAGGAGCGAATTGATGATCGCCGTGGTCGGATTACCCGTTTGCATCACGGCGGAAACTAGGGCCACGCCCACCACGGATCCCACCTGGCGGGAGGTGTTATACGCCCCCGACGCCGCGCCCATGTGGTGAGGTGAAATATCGCGCAGCGTCGTTGCCGCATTAGAGCCCCAGATAAAGGACTGGCCAATTCCTAAGACGGCGATGGGCGGGGCCAGCCACCACGGGTTGGCATCGGCATGCATGACCCACCAGGCCAAACACAGTGAGGCGATCATCAGGCTAAAACCCACTAGCCCCATCAGGCGCGGATTCACCGCGTCCGTGAGGATGCCTGCGATGGGCGACATCAGCATTGAGACCAGCGCCATGGGAGCCACGATGATGCCGGCCTCACCGGCAGATAGCCCCTTGACCGATTGCAGCCACAACATCACCGGCAACATGACCGAAGCCGCCATAAAGCCCATGGTCAAAATGCCCACGGAGCCGGCCGCATAGTTGCGGTTGTGGAAGAGCTCCACCGGAAACAGCGGCGTGGAACCGCGATCCTGCGCGCTAGCCTGCAGGCGCACGAAGGCAATGCTTGCGGCAATGCCGATGGCAAGCACCACCAATACCCGCCAATCCCAGTCCAGCTCTGGGCCTTGTTGGATGCCGAAGACGATGGACCCTAACGCAATGAGCGAGACTATGGCCGAGGGCTTATCGATGTCCTGGGCTGTGGTCGGCAGTTTCGGTATCCACAGCAGAGCCAGCACGATGGCGGCAATGACAAATGGTACGTGCACCCAAAAGGCCGCTTGCCAGCCAAAATAAGCCACAAGGAATCCGCCGAGGAGCGGCCCGGCCAAGGATCCCACCGAACCGATAATCCCCCACACCCCCAGCGCACGCCCACGGCGCTCGCGGGCGAAGACCCGGTTAATAACGGACATCGTCTGTGGCATTTCCAGCGATGCTCCCAAGCCCTGCACGATGCGCGCGACGATGAGCACTTCTATCGACGGCGCCAGCGCGCACGCTACTGCGCCGATCCCAAACAGCCCCACGCCGATGCAAAATAGGGCGCGCTGGCCGAGGACATCGCCAAGCCGCCCCGTAAAGAGCAGCGGCACCACCACGGCAAGCAAATAGGCGGCCGAGACCCACAAGATTTCATTGACCGTGGCGCCTAAATCCACCTGAATCTCCGGCAGGGCGATGGCCACCATCGACTGATCCAACAGGGACACGAAGAAGCCGAGGGATAGCGCGAACATGGCGCGCCATGCTTGGCGCTCAGGTGGCAGATTAGTCTCCACAGTCATGGCAGGAATTCTAGCGGGGCGCACAAATCAGGCCTAGACTGGCCACCATGTCCATGATTGATATCAAAAAACCACAAGACGTATCCACCGCCACCACCGTTACCCTCGGCCTCATCGGTGGTTGGGTCACCGCCCGCGAGACCGGCATTCGCCCACTCGGCGGCGTCATCCTCGGCGCTGCGGGCCTGTGGGCCGGCCGTTCCTGGGCAAAGAAGACCAACCCAGCCACGACCGCTGGCCTGTCCGCCCTGTACGTCGGCGCGTTCGGCGCTTCCCACCCATTGGCAAAGAAGATTGGTTCCTGGCCAGCAGTCCTCGCCGTGACGGCCGCCTCTGCGGGCGCCGCCTACGCGCTTTCCGATACCAAGTAGTCCACCCCACCACATACACAACAGCACCATGGTCCCCCGCCAAGGAGGATCATGGTGCTGAGTGATCTTGTGAGTATTTACTCTACGACGTTGAAGACAACGGCGTTGTCCTCAGTGCCCAGTGCGGCCTGGCCGTCAGGCAGGGCATAGAAGGAAGGCTCGGACTCGAGGACGTCACGCAGGGAATCAGAAAGCGCCTGGGTGTGGTCATCGCATGCCGCCATAGTGGAGGCGAAGTCACCTACGTGGATGGTGCCATCCTTATCCACATCGTAGGAGGTGGTGTAGGTATTGCAGCCATCGTTGAGGACCAAGGACTGATCCTTGTCGAACTGCACGGTGAACTTGCCGTCTTCCTTGACGGAGTGCAGCTCACCGGTGATGGTCTGGCCCTCGATATTCGGCACCAGCTTGTCAGCGTCTGCCGGCAGGGATTCCACCAAGTCGCTCTTGGCGGTGGAGTCTGCTACCTCGGTACCGGGCTCAACCGGTGCGGGGTTTTCTGCTGGTTTGGGAGTTGCTGCGGGCTGTTCAGCGTTTGCTACGCCCATGGCCATGAGCGCAGCTGCGGAGACGGACATCGTCGCGGTTGCAATCTTTTTCAAAGTCATACCCAGTAATTTACCCCTGCCGGATGGGCATCCGACAGGGGTGTAAACGAATCGTTATCTAATCCGCAGCTATTTCACAGTGACAACTATTTTAAATAGCGCGGCTAGTTTTGGCGCTTCGCTTCGTAGGCCGCACCCACCTTGTACAGGCGATCATCCTGGAAAGCCAGTGCCATGATCTGCAAACCGGTAGGCAGGTTGGTATCGGCTGCCATGCCGGAAGGCACGGACATGCCGCACAGGCCGGCGAGGTTGAGCGGCAAGGTGCACAGGTCGAAGTTGTACATCGCCATGGGGTCTTCGGCCTTCTCCCCCAGCTTGAACGCGGTGGTCGGGGTGGTCGGCGAGACCAGCACGTCAACCTGCTCGAAGGCGCGGGCAAAGTCCTGGGCCACGAGGGTGCGCACGCGCTGCGCCTGCAGGTAGTAGGCATCGTAGTAGCCCACGGACAGCGCATACGTGCCCAGCATGATGCGGCGCTTGACCTCGGGGCCGAAGCCCTCTGCGCGCGACTGGGACATGACCTGCTCCGCGGAGTGGGATCCGTCATCGCCAGCACGCAGGCCATAGCGCATGCCATCGAAGCGGGCCAGGTTGGACGAGACCTCACACGGCATGATCAGGTAGTAGGCAGCCAATGCCTCGTCGAAGTGCGGGCAGTCCACCTCGACGATTTCCGCGCCCTGCTCGCGCAGCTGTTCCACGGCGGCGTGGTAGTTCTCCATCACGCCGTCCTGCCAACCATCGCGCTCGAATTGCTTGATAAGGCCAACCTTGACGCCGCTCAGATCGCCATTTGCGCCTTCGCGGGCGGCCTCCACCACGGGGGCAACCGGCTTGTCCACAGATGTGGCGTCGAAGGCATCGTGACCGGCAATAACCTCGTGCAAGAGCGCGGTATCCAGGACGGTACGACCACAGGGACCCGCCTGGTCCAGAGAGGACGCGGCCGCGATCAGGCCGTAGCGAGACACCGTGCCGTAGGTGGGCTTTACGCCCACGGTATTGGTGAGCGCCGCCGGCTGGCGGATGGAACCGCCGGTATCGGTACCAATGCCCAGTGGAGCCTGCCCCGAAGCCAGCGCCGCTGCGGTACCGCCACCGGAACCGCCCGGGGTGCGCTCGGTGTCATACGGGTTGTGAACCGGGCCAAAGGCGGAGTTCTCATTGGACGAACCCATCGCAAACTCGTCCAGGTTCGTCTTGCCCAGGATCGGGATGCCGGCCTCGCGCAGACGCTTGGTCACCGTCGCGTCATACGGAGACATGTAGCCCTCGAGCATCTTGGATGCGGCGGTAGTGGGGGCATCGGTAGTAACCAGCAGGTCTTTTAGGGCCAGCGGCACGCCGGCCAATGCCGATGCGGGCTTTTCGCCGGCATCGAGGGCCTTATCCACGGCATCGGCAGCCGCCAATGCTTCCACCTGCCCCACGTGCAGGAAGGAGTTAAGTTCGGGATTGGTTTCCGCAATGCGGTCCAAAAAGGCCTGGGTAACCTCGCGGGAAGTCACCTCGCGCGCGTGAATCTTGTCCGCCAGCTCGGCGGCGGTCAAAGAGGTCAGTCCCTCCGCAGGTACAACAACGTTGGTCATTTACTCTCCTCCCAAAATCTGCGGCACGACGAATCGCTCATCTTCCACGGCCGGCGCTTGGTCCAAGGCCTGCTCGGCGGTAAGGGTGCGCACGATAACGTCTTCGCGCATCGGTGCATCCACGGAGTGCGGGTGGCTCATCGGTTCCACGCCTTCAGTGTCCACGTTCCGTACTGCGGAAACGGAATCAACAATTTCATCAATCTGGCTTGCGAATTGGGCTAGCTCTTCATCGCTTAATGCCAGGCGGGAAAGCTTGGCAAGGTGGGCTACCTCATCACGCGAAATCTCAGACACGCGAACTCCATCCTTTTTCCATAATCGACGCGCAGGTGAAAATTATTTTCCCGCGCGTACTATGTAAATTGCTAAGGCTCCATAATACTGCACCAACTCGCGCGGTTGCCGAGTCACCCCGAATTATTGCCCCTTGAACGCCGCACTGTGACCCAGGTATCGTAAATGGGACTACAAGCTACTGAAAGCGTGCGACTTAATGTCTTACCTAATCCGTGTCCTGCTTCCCGATACCCCTGGTAGTTTGGGCCAGCTTTCGGAGGCCTTCGGGCTGGTTGACGGAAATATCCAATCGGTTGACATCGTAGAATCCTTCCCGGATGGCACCGTCATGGATGACATTGTCATTGAGCTTCCCGCAGACGCTATGGCCGATGCCTTAATTACCGCCGCCGCCTCTGTTCATGGCGTGGAAGTAGATTCCATTCGGCCCTTCAGCGGCCGCGTGGACCGGCGCGGGCAGATCGAGTTATTAGCGCGCGTTGCCGCCAATGCCTCCAATGTCACGGCAGCGATGGAGGAAGTCGTCGCGGCCATCCCGAAGGCGGCGACCTCCACGTGGGCCATCGTCATTGACAATAATGAGCCCATTCACCGCGTGGCCTCCTCAAACGCGGCCCCTGCCGATGACGATACGATTCCGGTCGATCTCAACATCGACAGCGCGCGCACCTTGCACCCCGATAAGGACGAATGGGTGCCAGAAAGCTGGGCGCTGCTCGATTCCGCCCTGGCCGCCGCTCCCCTGGGAGATACCGGGATGGTCATCGCCATGGGCCGCACCGGCGGGCCGGAATACCTGGCCTCTGAGGTCGAGCACCTCGGCCACATCGGCACGATTTTGGGTGCCTTCCTCAAATAAGCCCGGCGCGGTGTGTCTACACCTCCCCAGTGTTTAAGAGCGTGTGGAATTGCTCCTCATTCAAGATAGGCACGCCAAGGTCGCGGGCCTTGTCCTCCTTGGAGCCGGCATTGGTCCCAGCGACGAGGTAGGAGGTTTTCTTCGATACGGACCCGGTTGCCTTTCCGCCGCGGCTGATGATGGCTTCCTTGGCGGAATCGCGCGTGAAGTCTTCGAGGCTGCCGGTGACAACGATGGTCAGGCCCTCTAGGGTCTGTTCTTTCCTGTCCTCGGCGGCTACCTCCATAGCGAGGCCAGCCTCCGCCCATTTCTCAACGATGGTGCGGTGCCAATCCACCTCGAACCAGGCGTGGAAGGATTCCGCAATGACCGCGCCCACGCCATCTACCTCTGCAAGCTCTTCGGTTTTCGCCGCGCGCAGCTTGTCCATGGAGCCGTAGCGCGCCGCGAGTGCCCGCGCCGCGATGGGACCCACGTGGCGAATGGATAGCGAGACCAGCACGCGCCAGAAGTCGCGGTCTTTGACCTCTTCTAAGTTCTGCAGCAGGTTCTTGCCCGCGGTATTGACCTTGACGTTGCCCTCTTTTTTGCTGCGCTTATCCTTCGTATCGCGTTTGGCCGTATAGACATCGGAAGCAAGCAGCTTTTCTTCCGTTAGCTCAAAAAGCTCGGATTCATCGGTGAGGATACCGTTTTCGATGAGATCCATGGCCCCCTTCTCCCCCAGTGCCTCGATATCGAGGCCCTTGCGGGAGGCGAGGTATTCCAGGCGCGCGGAAAGCTGGGCTGGGCAGGATTGGGTATTGGGGCATCGCCAGTCAGCATCGCCGTCCTTTTGCGGAGCGAGTGTCGTCCCGCAGGCTGGGCACTGCGTGGGGAAGGACCATTCGTATTCGCTGCCATCGCGCTGTTCGCGCACGGGGCCTAGTACCTCAGGAATGATTTCCCCGGCCTTGCGGATAATAATGGTATCCCCGATAAGCACGCCCTTGCGCTTGACCTCGGACTGATTGTGCAGGGTGGCCATGGATACCGTGGAGCCGGAGACAAAGACCGGTTCCATGATGGCAAAGGGGGTAACGCGCCCCGTACGTCCTACACCGACCTCGATGTTTTTCAGCTTCGTCGTGACCTCTTCCGGCGGGTACTTATAGGCAATGGCCCAGCGGGGTGCGCGGGAGGTCGCCCCGAGCTGGCGCTGTGAGCCCAAGTCGTCCACCTTGACCACGAGCCCATCCATTTCAAAAATCGCATCGTGGCGGTGTTCGGCCCAGTAAGATACTTCCTCTTGTACTTCTGCGGCGGAGTGGACCTGCCTGGTATAGGGCGAGACGGGCAAGCCCCATGCGGCGATGGCCTTATAGGCGTCGTGCTGGGAGGAGGGGGAAAATCCCTCGCGCGCGCCTAGGCCGTGACACACCATACGCAGGCGGCGTTTTTTCACCTCGGCGGGATCCTTCATGCGCAGTCCGCCGGCCGCAGCGTTGCGGGGATTGGCAAACCGCGCCTTGCCGTCTGCCGCGCGCTCCTCATTGATTTCTTCGAAGTCCTCGGGGCGCATATAGACCTCGCCGCGGATTTCAATGAGTTCCGGGACTGGGTACTCATCGGTGCCTGTAAGTTCGTGCGGGATATCAGAAATAACCCGCGCATTGGCGGTAATTTCCTCGCCCACGGTGCCATCGCCACGGGTAGCAGCGGTATCTAAGCGCCCGTTGCGGTAGACCAAGTCGATGGAGAGGCCATCGATTTTCAGCTCCGTCAGGTAGGTTTTGGCGGGCGTCCTATCCAGCCAGTCCTGCATCTCACCGGCGCTAAAGACATTGTCGAGGCTCATCATGCGCTCGAGGTGCTCAATATCCTCGCCGGCGTTCGGCGCAGCACCTACCTGCTGGGTGGGCGAATCCGGAACCGCCAGCTCCGGATGCTGCTTTTCTAGGTCCATCAGGCGCTGGAAAAGCGCATCAAAGTCGGCATCGGGAATCGCAGGTTCACCGTTGTAATACAGGTTGCGGTGGCGGCGCACTTCCTGCGCTAGGTCGTTCCATTCACGTTGCACATCAGCTGGATTAGTCACGGTATCCAAGTCTAGCGATCCCCCATGTCCGGGCTAGCTACTAAGGTATGGACCATGAACTTCGACGCCTCCCGCATGCTCGCCTTCGACCTTGAGACCACCTCAGCCAACCCCAAAGACGCCCGCATCGTTACCTCTGCCCTAGTCCGAATTGACGGTCGCGATGTCCAGAAGGTGGAGCACCTTGCGGATCCTGGCATCGAGATCCCCCAAGCCGCCACCGACGTGCATGGGATCACAACGGAAAGGGCCCAGGCAGAAGGCCGCCCGCACGAGGAGGTCCTCAAGGACACGGTTGATGCCATCAAGGCAGCGTGGGACGACGGCCTGACGCTCATCGTGTATAATGCGGCCTTCGACCTCACCGTGCTGCGCAGTCTCACCGGCGATTTCACGGTCACAGGCCCTGTCTTTGATCCGTACGTCATTGACCGCGTGAGCGATAAGTGGCGCAAGGGCAAGCGCACCCTCGGCGCGGTGTGCGAGCACTACGGCGTGGAATTGGGCAATGCGCACGAGGCTACTGCCGATGCCCTCGCTGCCGCCCGCGTGGCCTGGAAGCAGGTGCGCCAGCACTACCCTAACCTCGCGCAGATGGACGAAAACGAGCTCATGGAGTTCCAGGCGGTCAAGTGGTACGAGGACCGCGTCGCCTTCAAAAAGTACCTAGAAGGCAAGGGCCGCGATGCCTCCGATGTTTCGACGGCGTGGCCGCTCATTTCCTAATCCCCTTGCCATATTTCTAGAGTTTTGGAATTCTAGAATTATGGATTCCTTAGAATCGCGCATTGCCCATCTCGAGGCTCGCGTCACAAAACTCGAAAACCCCGCCCCTGACCCCGTCGAATCATCCGCGGGAGAATCCACCATGTGGCTCGCGGATGCGCTTGAACCTTCTGACCAACTTCCTGAAGGGTCCGTCATTTTTGGCGGCAATATCACCACCGGCCTTGGTTCCTATGTCTACCAATGGCAGCGCCCAACAAACACGGTGACCGCTGGAGACTGGTCCGACAATCTCGACCGCCTCGCCGCATTGGCGCACCCCGTGCGCGGTGAAATCCTGCGCCGCCTCCTTAGCGCACCAGCCACCGCCACAGAACTGGTGGAAGAGGAAATCGTCACCTCCACCGGCACCGCCTACCACCACCTCAGTGCGCTTACCAGTGGTGGCTGGACCACCAAGACACACGGGCAATACTCAATCCGAGCGGCCCGCGTCATCCCCCTGCTCACGATCATTACCGCAAGCGAGGATCACTAATGCGAAAGCGAAACATGGCGCTAGCCATCACCGCCACCTTTATGTCAGCGGCCCTCTTACTCGTGATTGGACCCCAGCGGATCGCTGTGGCCACCACGGAAACCGGCAATGCCGAACTTTCCGCCACACTGCGCAAACACACCGAGGCGGGTTTCAATAATCTCACCGCCTTCACGCTGCACGATGGGAAAGCCACCTTCGCAGGACTTGGCGCGGATGAACACACCGAGGTAGAAATCGGTTCTGTGACCAAGATGTTCACCGCAGAATTAGCTCACCAGCTTGTGGAAGAAGGAAAGATAAGCCTTGATACCACCGTGGGCGAAGTCCTGGATGTTGGCCAAGCACCCATTTCCGAGGTCACGGTACAAGAGTTGCTCAACCACACCTCAGGATTGCCCCGGCTAGCACAAGGGAATATTTTCGCTGATGCAATCATGGCCGTCACAGGTGCTAATCCCTACGCAGGAGAAACAACCCAAGATATCCTCGATGCCGCCACCGAAGCGGATCTTAAAGATCGTGGAACAGAGTCTTATTCCAATATGGGGTATGGACTGCTCGGCCACCTCCTAGAAACGGCAGCCGATACATCCTATGAAGAACTGCTCCACGAGAGGATCTTGCAACCTGCCGGAATGACGGAGACTTACCTCATGACCCCAGGATCTGTCCCCGATGATGCCCCACGGGGCCTTACTGCCACCGGCCGGGAGGCCGATCCATGGGAGATGGGAGGCAGCAATGCCGCAGCGGGCGCACTACGGTCAACCGCACATGACATGGCAGCTTTCGCCGAGTGGATTATGGATAACGGCGATATGGCCTTTGGCTGGCAAAAAAGTGAAGACAACCAAAGCTTCTGGCACGACGGCGGAACGGGTGGCTACTCGACGATGCTCATCATCGACCCGAAAAATAAGCGCGCAGCCTTCGCCAATAATGACACCCCGGCGTGGACTAGTGACCTCGCCCAAGCGCTATTCGATGGGATTTAAGGAATTACATTGATTACTACCCTAATCTTTGCCGCCATCACAGCATCCGAAATCTGGGGCACGTGGAAAGCGCTCAAAAAACCATCTTCCCCGGGGATGCTGATCGCGTCAGCGATAATCAGCATCGTCATAATCGCCTTCATTGGTAACGCGGCTCCGTGGTACAGCCTAGTCAATTATGGCTGGTGGTACGCCCTCGTAACCGCTTGCTCCCTACACATGGGCGCCGTCGCCTGGCGTATATACACAGACCGCAGTGAAAAGTCTCTGAAGACCGTTAGCCTCGGGCGCGCAGCTTAAAGGTCGCCCGCATCGCGAGTGAGGATCGCGGCGGTCTCGGTTACAGAGCGCAATGAGCTTGCCGATGCCCAAGCCGGAAACACATCAAACTGGTCCACGAGCAGCTCACGCGGCATACCGATGCGATCCAGATGGCGGGCAAGTGAAATCGCCTCGTCCCGCGCGTTAGTGCCGGAAAGTGCGACGCCGACCCGGCGGCCTTCGGACAAGTGCTCGCCCATCCCGTCGAAATGCTTAGGGGTAGAAAGGCGGTCGCGGTAGCGCGCATCAACGAGGAATGTCTTCGCAGCCCCAGCCACCGACCACAGCGGCGGAGCATGGAGATAATCCGCCTCAAAGCGCAGGAGGGTCTCGAGTGCCACCTCATCAGGGACGGCGGGGATCGAATCAAAGTCGGTGGTTCCTGGAATGCGGCCGACGATGACATCGGCAAGCAGTGGCTCATCCAGTTGCACCACGACCTCGCCGTGGAAGCGGCGTGCGACGTCGGTGGCGTGGGTGCGGATACCGTGCAGCAGGGCATCGGAAAGCTCCGCAAAGGCACCGGAATCAGTGAGGACGCGGTGGCCATCGGCAAGCTCGATGCTGGCCGCCAGTGACCATGGGCCGAGCGCCTGCACCTTGATGCGAGGGACGGTCTCTCCCCATACCTGCTGCACCTCGTCAAGATCGCGCTCGAGGCGATCCCACGCGCGGCGGGTAAGCAGCTGGGGGCGAGCCGTCATGCGCCACGAACGAGGGCCGCGGTCGATGGTGATGGCCTCGAGCATGCTGGCGGTGCGCCCTACCGAATCGGAGCCCAGCCCGCGTTCCGGCAGCTGCGGGATGGCGGGAAGCTCGGTCTCGCCCATGATGATGTCCGCTGCCTCCGCCATGGACGTGCCGGGCATGGGCCCGAGTGCGAATCCGGTCATTTACACGGTCTCGCAGATGGTGCCGGAACCGATGACGATATCGCCGAGGTCATCTGGGGAAGGCAGGTACAGCACCGCGGCCTGTCCACGGGCAACGCCGGACAGTGGCTCCTTGAGCTCTAGGCGCATCGAATCCGCCGCGCGGTCCACGTGGGCGATGCACGGCACAACGGAACCGTGCGCGCGGACCTGTACCTCGCACTCGAAGTCGCCATCCATGCCAGGGTGCAGGTACTTCAGGCGATCGGCGCGAATGGCGGTGACCGCCAGGTCCTCGCGCGCGCCGACGGTCACCGTGCCCGTTGCAGCATCGATATCGGTGACGTAGCGCGGGCGGCCATCAGCGGCCGGGGCCTTGATGTCCAAGCCCTTGCGCTGGCCGATAGTGTAGTTCCACGCGCCATCATGTTCCTTAAGCTCCGTGCCCTCTTGGTCCACAATCATGCCGGGCCGAAGCCCGATGCGCGATCCAAGGAACTGCTGGGTATTGCCGTCTGGAATGAAGCAGATGTCATAGGAATCCGGCTTCTTCGCCGTGGAAAAACCGTGCGCCGCAGCCTCTTCGCGGATTTGGGGCTTGGGGGTATCACCGATGGGGAAAAAGCAGTGGTCCAACTCCTCGGCGGAAATGACGCCGAGCACGTAAGACTGATCCTTATTCTCATCCTTGGAGCGGCGCATATAACCGTCATCATCAAGCGTGGCGTAGTGGCCGGTCGCAACGGCATCAAAGCCCAGGGCCATACCCTTTTGCAGCAATGCGCGGAATTTAATCTTCTCATTGCAGCGCAGGCAAGGATTCGGGGTTTCACCGCGGGCATAGGAATCCACGAAGTCCGTGATGACCTCTTCCTTGAATTCCTCCGAAAAGTCCCAGACGTAAAACGGAATGCCCAACTTATCGCAAATGCGGCGGGCATCGGCGGAGTCCTCCAGCGAACAGCAGCCGCGGGCTTTTTCGCGCGTTTGCTGCGCGTCCTTATGCAGCGCCAGGTGCACGCCGACGACATCGTGGCCAGCCTCCACCGCACGGGCGGCGGCGACAGATGAGTCCACGCCGCCAGACATTGCTACCAATACTCGCATTGCATTCCCCTTTAAATACCTCGACTACAGGCCCGAAAGTGTACTCCCTTGCCCCAACGCAGCTTAAATCGATTCCATTCCCTAAGCTTGAACCCCATGGGTAGAAAGCGAGCCGCGAACAGGTCAGGCATCACCGGCACCTACGAGATCTCCACCGGCACCGCCGAGGTTGTGCCGGATGAATTCCGCGACGGGGCCTATATCCTTAACGTCAATGGCGTTCCTAGCAGCCATATCGTGCTGGGCGAGCCGCAGGAACTCGACTTTGAGTACATGCGCTGGATCGCAGCGGCGGTAGAACAGCTTAATGCGGTCTCGCCCAATAAACTGCGCGTTACCCACCTCGGCGGGGCAGGTTGCTCACTCCCGCGCTATTTTGCCGACCTGTGGCCGGACAGCCGCCATACGGTGGTCGAGCTCGATGCCAAACTAGGCGAATTAGTCCGCGATCTTTTCGATGTCCCCCGTTCCCCCACCGTCAAGATCCGCCCCGGCGATGCCCGAAAGGAAACCGAAGGTTTTCTGCCCGCCAGCCGCGATATCATTATCCGCGATGTCTTCGCTGGGGATAAAACCCCGAAAGACCTAACCACTGTGGAGTTTTTCCAAGCGGCTAAAGCATCCCTGTCTGCCGGCGGCCTCTACGTGGCCAACTGCGGCGACCACTCAGATCTCCAGCTGGCGAAGCAAGAATTGGCCGGACTCTCTGAGGTATTCGATCACCTCGCCGTCATCGCCGACCCACCCATGCTCAAAGGGCGCCGGTATGGAAATATCATCTTGCTGGCCTCAGATACAGAACTGCCAGCTGAGGGCTCGGTCCAAGCCGCTCAGCTGGCAAAGGCACTCTTAGGCGGGGCCGTCCCAGCTCACTTTAAGGATGAAAGCTGGACCCGAAGATTCTTTGCGGGAGCTACTTCAGCACACGATTGAGCAGCTCGGCCACCTGATTAGCGTCGAAGTCGGGGACATCGGCACCGGCCTTCTTCGCCGCATCCTTGGCTTCTTCTACCTGAGCTCCAGAGACCTCGCCTGCGTCGACGCCATTGACATGGCCAGCGTTTTCTAGCAACATCGCCAAGTCACCGACGGTGAAGTCACCGACTGCCATCTTGCCAAGCTGCTTGAGAGGCAGAGCGTCCTCGTCTTCCAAGGTCTTCACAAAGGCTGCCAAGCCCTCAGCAGCTTGGGCATCGAGGCCGGCGTCCTTGGCGGCATCGGCAAGCTGGGGCATTGCAATAAGGCCAGCCGCAAGGGCAAAGATTGCACCAATCAGCGGAGTGCTATCGGCGCTCAGATCGACGCCATCATCAAGCACGAGGCTATCGAGCGCGCCGCCGATATCGACGTAATTGCCGCCACTAAAGGAATCAAGCTGCTGCTTCGTGCCATTGAAGAGGTTCAAATCCACATCGGTTGGAATACCTGCAACCTTGCCCGATCCGGAGCGCTGCCAGAAGGACAGGTTCTTCCACCCACCCACTGGATCCGGCGCTTCATCCTGGTATGCCGCCAACCACAGTGGCATATTGGAGAACTTCTGGGAGTTATTCATCTCACCGATCCAGAAGTACTTATAGGTATAAATCATTGGCGTGCGGTTGGTCAGGCGCTTGAGCTCTCTGGTAAATTCCTCGATCCAGCTCTCCAACTGGGAGGCGGACTTGCCCTCGGAAACCTCGATATCGAGCACCGGCGGCAACGTCTGATTCGGCGCCAATGCAATCTGCGTGGCAAAGTTTGCGGCCTGCGTCTTCGCATCGCCAGCTGGACGCGCATAGTGGTATGCGCCGGTCTTCAGGCCATGCAGATTGGCGGCTTGAATATCTTTGACGTAGTGCGGGTTAATCCAGTCCCCACCCTCAGTTGCCTTCACAAAGGCAAAGGACTGGCCATCAGACTTCACCTTATTCCAGTCAATAGGCATGCCACCTGGGTGCTGGTGGGCAGCAATATCAATACCTTTTGGTGCGCTGGTTCCCAATGCTGCCTGTGCGGCAGCGGTCCCGCTTACCGTGACTGCAACTGCAGCGATAACCGCGATGATGCTCTTGCGGAGTGCCCTCATAGTTGTCATGCGCGAGAGTTTAACAATCATTCACACTAACCACATTTGCAACACACGCACCTTAGAGACAAATTTTTCACTCGCGTAGACAAACTCGTTGGAAATGTACTATTTAGAACATATTTTCGCTTTTCGGCTTGCGAGGGTTGAGTGAGCGGCTTATGGTGGAGCTATGGAAATTAGAAACTTAGTGCGAAATTCGGGGGATAATCGCCGTGGAGCCCTACTACCTCATCACTGACCCACACGATGACATCGCGGTTAGTGCCACCTGCAATAGAAAGTCCGACTACCTACTCTGGAAGGAAATTAAACCAAGCCTAGAAGACGATTTCGATATCTCGTGCCATACCTTGGCGGGTCGCACCGGCTTAAGCGAGAGGCGCACGAGGGATATCACCATGGCCCTGTACCGCTTAGAGGAATTGCCACGCACCCAACTGCTGCAGGAAACCTACTACTTCCTCGATTTCTCTCGGCTTATCACCATTGATGCGGTCTTGAGCAAGCTGGGAGAAGTAGACAACAGCGTCCTCCAGCGCATAGACGCCGAACTGGAAAAGTACCTCACTCCCACAAAGCCGGGCCAAAGTTTTCCATCGAACGCTGCCCTGCGTCGAAAGCTCAATGGGCTCATCACGATGGAATCTCCGGACACTACGGGAGACAAGGACTCCGAGGAAGAGGACGCGCGAAATGAATCCTATTTCATCTACCCCACCGCGGGCGGACGAGCAGGGTTAAACGTAGAGTTCGACGAAGACGCGCTCATCCTCATTGACGAGGTTGTTCAGCGCACAGCGGAAGAACACGGAATCAGCAAGGCCGATGCCCTGGCCCAGCTGATCCTCGGAACCGTCGAGGATAAATCTCAGGTGCACCTTTATATGTATCGCGCCAGCGATATAAAAGCGGCTCCCGGTTTTATCCGGGGCTATGGCTGGGTTCACCCAGATACCGCAGACCGGCTAACCCCGACTACGACACGGGATATGGACCAAGCGGCAACAAGGGTTAGCCCGGCCTACTCCACGCCGCCGCTCATCGGTGCCTATGTAGAGGGCCGCGATGGTGTGTGCCGCTGGCCGGGGTGCAACCGCCCGGCCTACAGGTGCCAGAAGGACCACCGAATCGATTTCTCAAAGGGAGGAAAGACGACGGCGGGAAACTTGGCCTCGCTGTGCCAGCACCACCACAACGTGAAGACGGATAAAAGTGCCTTTTACATCATGGATCCGCACAGCGGGGACATTATCTGGCTCTTCCAAGATGGGCGGTGGGAATACGATGAACCGCAGGGGCCGCTAGCGGCGAAGAATAAGAACTGGGCGCTCACCGTTGCCCAGGCAATCGCCGCCCGGCGCAATGCTGCCAAAGAAAGGGCTGATACTTAAACCGTGCGGGCCTGGGCAATGACATCCGGCAAATGCGCGAGAGCGTAATCCACATCGTCTTCAGAGGTAAGGCGTCCCAAGGTGAACCGGAGTGATCCGATTCCTTCATCCTCGCTAACGCCCATTGCAGAAAGCACGTGGGACATGCGGTTGACGCCTGCGCTGCAGGCACTGCCAGTCGATGCCTCAATCTGTAGCGAATCCAGCAGCATGATGAGGCTGTCGCCATCAGTGCCGGGGAAAGAAACGTGTAGGTGCGACGGCAAGCATGGCTCGGTGGAATTCACCACGACGTTGTCAATGGAAGAAAGGATCCCATCCCGCAGCTTGTTCCGGAGTCCAGCGATGCGCTCGCCCTCGGCAGCGCTTTCGGCGATCGACTCCTCCAAGGCAGCGGCGAGCGCCGAGGCGCTGGCTACGTCCACCGTGCCTGGGCGAAGTCCGCGCTCTTGGCCGCCGCCATAGGAAATCGGCTGTGGCGCTGGGGTGCGCTTGGCCAATAGCACGCCGATACCGCGCGGGCCGCCAAACTTGTGGGCGCTGGCGGCGAGCGTCGTGATGCCCAATTCCGCAAAATTGATGGGCAGCTTGCCCGCTACCTGCACCGCATCCACGTGCATAGGAATACCGGATTGTTGCGCGAGGGAGGCAAGCTCCTCGATGGGCTGAATCGCACCGGTTTCGTTATTGGCCCACATGCAGGTGGCAAGATCGGCAGGTTTCGCGAAGGCGCCCCCATCGCTGATATGCCCGCTGCGGTCCACGGGGAGCAGGTCCACGGTGGCGCCGGCTTGGGCAAGCTTGCTCACGGTATCGCGCACGGCTGGGTGCTCAATATCCGTCGAGATGATGCGGTTGGTATTGCCTACAGCATAAAGGCCCTGGATAGCGATATTATCCGCCTCGGTGCCAGAGGAGGTAAAGACGACCTCGATGGGTTCGCACCCAAGGAGGGAGGCGACTTTCTCGCGGGCATCGTCAAGCACGGAGCGTGCCCTGCGGCCAGAGGCGTACTGGGCGCTGGAGTTGAGCGAGCCGGAGGCGGCAACCCATGCGTCGATGGCGGATTGGCGCATCGGCTGGGTTGCTGCGTAGTCGAAATAGTGCGGCATTACTGGCGCGCCTTCAATTCCTCGGTCAGGGCTGGGGCGATTTCATGCAGGTCACCGACGACGCCGAGATCTGCGATCTGGAAGAACGGCTCATCCTGGTCTTGGTTGACCACCACGATGGTGCCGGAGGTCTGCATGCCCGAGGTGTGCTGAATGGCACCGGAAATGCCCAAGCCAATGTAGAGATCTGGCGACACGGTCACGCCAGTCTGGCCCACCTGGTGGGTAGCGTCGTAGAAGCCTTCATCGACGGCGTCGCGGGTGGCACCGACGGCGCCACCGAGGGCATCGGCAAGCGGCTCGACGATCTCGGCGAAGTTATCGCCGACGCCGCGGCCGCCGGAGACCACGACCTTGGCTGCGGTGAGCTCGGGGCGGGCGGACTTCTCAGCGGGAGTAAAGGAATTAACCTTGACGTCTTTCTCGGTTGCCGCAGGCAGCGGCATGGGGGCCGGCTGGGCTTCCACCTGCTGGGGCTCCGCCGCAACGGAACCAGGCTGCAGGGTATAGATCGGGCAGCTGCCGGAAGCCTGCGAGGTGGTCTCGTAGGTGCCACCGAAAATGGTCATGGTTGCAGAGCCATCCGCCTTGATGGAATCCACATTCGCGAGCGCGCCGGAAGCCAAGCGGGCAGACAGGCGGCCCGCAATCTCGTTATTCGTCGGGCTGGCGGCCAGGACGATGGGCGCCGGATTGGCTGCGCCCAGGGCGTGCAAGGCATCAACCTCAGGGGTCACCAGGCGCTGGTCATAATCCTCCGCCGTTGCCTGCACCACCTGGGCGGCGCCGAGGGCAGCTAGCTCTGCATCGAAGGCATCTGCCTGCTTGCCGACGACCACCGCAGACACCGTACCCAATTCGCGTGCGGCGGTAATGAGCTCACCGGTGACGGGGAGAATGCTGTCTGCATCGTGTTCAACAAGTACGTAAACGTGAGACATTTTTACTCCTAAATCAAGTTCTTTGCGGCTAGGAAGTCAGCAATCTTCTTCGCAGCATCCTGCGGCTGCGGCTCCGAGATAACCTCGCCGGCCGTGCGCGGCGGGCGCTTGGAAGATTCGGTAACGGTCGTGGTGGGCGCAATGGCTTCGATGCCTAGGTCCGCCACGTTCAAAGTGGTGATCTCTGCCTTCTTTGCAGCCATAAGTCCCTTGAAGTTGGGGAAACGCGGCTTATCCGCCTTATCGGTGACGGAAATAATCGCTGGAAGGGCTGCCTCGAGCTCCCAGGTTCCGCGGGCGTCTTCGCGGCTGCCTTTTACCGTGCTGCCCGAAAGCTCCACCTGGTGCAGCTCGGTCAATGCGGGCAGTTGGCGGTATTCAGCGAGCAGTCCCGCGAGCGTTCCGGTGGAGGCATCGGAAGCCTCATTGCCCAAGGTGATCAATTGGACATCCTCTAGCGTGTTAATTGCTGCGTTCAGGGTCCACGCGGTAGACAGTGCATCGGCGCCGGCTAGGGCGTCATCGGATACGAGGACCGCGTCATCTGCACCCATCGCAAGCGCCTTGCGGAGGGCCTCATCTGCTTGTGCGGGGCCCATCGTTAAAGCGACAACACGGTAGTTTTCATCCGGATTTTCATCGCGCAGGCGTAGCGCCTGTTCCACGGAGTATTCATTAATTTCATCAATGATGTTGTCCACGGAGGTGCGATCCAGGGTGTGGTCATCCTCCAAAGATTTGGTGGACCACGTATCCGGTACATGCTTGACCAGAGCCACAATCGTTGGCATTGGGGGCACTCACCTTTCCGATAGATTTATCTTGCGTAATTATCTTCGGACGATAATACTCGGGGTTGGCAGAGCAAAGCGATACCCTGTGAGCCAATTCGCGTAATGATGACCGCGAAAGGCCGCGATCCCTTCAACTTCATCTGTTTTCTTAGCTGGTCAGGGTCAACATCGACGCCGCGCACAAGGATTTCTAGGCTGCCTGCACCATAGGCCTTTAGGACAGATTTTAGGCGCTTTAGGGGGACCTTTTCTATGAATGGAAATCCCGATGTTCCCTGCGGAATGCGCTCGCCCGTCAGGTACGCAATTCGCGGATCGATCTGCCACAAGCCCTCGCGCGCCGCATAGTGCTGCACGAGTCCAGCGCGCACCACTGCCCCATCTGGATCAATGAGGTAGGTTCCGATGTCGCCAGCCTCTGGCAGGTTCTGCTCTTCATCCGTGAGGACGTC
This sequence comes from Corynebacterium sp. LaCa_23, assembly GCF_058182375.1. Taxonomy (NCBI): domain Bacteria; kingdom Bacillati; phylum Actinomycetota; class Actinomycetes; order Mycobacteriales; family Corynebacteriaceae; genus Corynebacterium; species Corynebacterium sp. LaCa_23. The sequence goes on along the minus strand of NZ_CP190825.1, from coordinate 1,072,400 downwards.
AACTGACTCGCCCTGAATCATCACTGCCTGCTTGCCCGTTCCGAGGCCTGGTGTGTAGAGGCACGCTTCCTTAACTGCCCCATCGACGCTGCTGACGGTGACCAATCCTTCCCAGTCACTGAAATCAAGGCCGGGTGCGCACTTAATGGCCACGTGTGTGTCCCTGTGCGCGGCGATTAGATCCGGTAGCGGTGGCAGCAGATCTTCCGGGCGGGAGATACGACGCCCCGCCTTCCTACGGGCGGGATCGGCGATAATGACGTCCGCCGTGGTGGTCGTAGTGAGTGCATCTGCTTGAAAGAAAACGTTAGAAGCCAAATTGTGCCGGGCCATGGCAAGGCGCGAAGCATCGATATCGGAGCCGAAGTAGTCAAGGCTCGTTCCATAGCCTTCGGTACCGATGGAGCACGTGACATCGTGCACGGTGCGCATTCCCCGCTGCCGCAAGAACTCGGACCTATAGCGCGCAACCGACAGCGGGGTGGCTTGCTGGGCGGAATCGGCATCCATAAGCCAGGTCTCAGGCAGTTTTCCTCCCCGCCGGGCAGTAAGTAGCTCCATGGCGCAGCGCGCATAATCGCCGTAGGCGGCTTTCAGCTTTTCTAGATCCTTCAGCTGCGAAGCCTTGCTCAGATCCAAGTCCAAGCTAGCCAGTTCAGCGTTGTGCTCGCTTAAGAAACGGACTTCATCGAGGTTAAAACTCATATGCGCTCTGTAGGGGTGGTGGCGAAATATTCCGCATACTGCGGGTCATCGCGGGGATCGCCGATGACGGGGCGAAGGTCGGACGAGGAGGCATCATCAAGCACCTCCTGGACGGTGGAGTACTTGCATAACCGTTGCATTTGCGCCCATGTAGGAACTACGAGGCGGACGAGTCCGGCCCGCCAGCCCTCCAAGATCAGCTGCGGCGAAAACCATCCGGCATCATCTGCTTCGTGAGTGTCCCCGTCCGGCTCCTGCCCGCTCGGAAGCAGGCCAACGAAGAAAAAAGTATCAAACCAATGGTTTTTGCTTTGCCCCACCCACCGGGCCCATGGGAGGAGCATATCGGCATCGACGCGCATCCCGTTATTGCTAAGGAACTCGGTGAAGGAGATGGTGTGGCTTTCCAAGAGACGTCTCTCTCGGTGATACCGGCGCGCATTAGAAATCGTGCCGTCATCCCGGATCGCAAACAAGGTACCAGATTCCTCGAAGAGCTCGCGGGCCGCGGCGAAGACGAGGGCGTGGGCCTTGTATTTGGTGACTCCCATCCGCCGAGCCATAGCCACAACGGACTTTCCGGCCCACAAATCACCGGAATCCCACGAACGCGGTGGGAAATCGCGCGGGTCTACCCCACCGCCAGGAAATACGGCATGGCCTGGGTAGTTGCGCATGGTGCTCACGCGTTCTTGCACCCAGACCTCGAGCCCGTCGGGGCCATCGCGAAGCAAGAGCACAGTCGCTGCCATGCGCCCACCGTTAAACCCGGTGGTATCGCTGGCGTCGATCGCATCGAGCCGGTCATGAATCTCGTTGTTCATTAAGATATCCGGCGGGCAAAGTATCGCTGCCCAATGCGATCTACCTGAATGGGCTGGTGGAAGGCCTGGGATAGATTCTCCGAGGTCAGCACGGAGTTAATGAGACCCTTTGCTACCACTTCTCCTTCATCCAGAAGCATCGCGTGGGTAAAGCCGTACGGGATTTCTTCCACATGGTGGGTAATCATGACGATGGCTGGGGCGTCCGGATCCATCGCGAGATCGCCCAAGTATCCCACGAGGTCCTCGCGCCCGCCGAGGTCCATGCCGGCCGAAGGCTCATCGAGGATGAGCAGCTCCGGATTGGACATCAAAGCGCGGGCGAGGATGACGCGCTTCTTCTCGCCTTCCGAAAGCGTCGTCCACGTGCGATCCTTTAAGTGGCTGGCGCCGACCTGGGCCAAGATGTCATCGGCGCGGGAAAAGTCCATGTCTTGGTATTCTTCGCGCCACCGGCCCAAGACCGCGTAACCGGCAGAAATGACGAGGTCATAGACCCGCTCATCCGCGGGAATGCGCGATTGCACGGCGGCGGAGGAAAGACCAATCAGCGCGCGCAGATCACGCATATCGGTCTTGCCAATTTGCTCGCCCATCAAAAAGGCCGTGCCCTTGGAGGGAAATTCCTCCGCGGCCGCCATGCGCACCAGGGAGGTCTTTCCGGCACCGTTCGGCCCGATGATGACCCAGCGTTCATCGAGCTCGACCTGCCAGTCCACGGGCCCTACCAAGTTCTTGCCACCGCGGCGAAGCTCCACGCCACGGAAGTCGATGAGCCAGTCTTGATCAGTTGGGGTTACGTCGTTCACGCCTTCCATTGTGACTGATCTATTCACCGCCCGCAGTAATTGACACAGCTCTGCGGGCTTTAATACAAAGCGCTCGCCAGCTTCGTGCGCGCCTCAAGAACGCGCGGATCATTGCCGGCAAAGAGGCCGAAGAGCTCGAGCAGGCGTTCCCTGAGCTGCGCCTTCTCATCGCCGGCGGTGACTTTCATGGCCTCGATGAGGCGGTCAAAGGCCTTTTCAGGGGCGCCTGCCACCACTTCGGCATCGGCGGCACGCATTTGCTTGCCGATGTCCCCCTTATCCCCATCCGCAGCAGCAATCGGGTCCTCGGTTTGATTGGCCGGGTCCAGCCGCTTGAGAAGCTTCGTTGTGTCCCGCGCCTGCTTAATCTGCGTATTATCCGGTTCCGCTTCCAAGATGGATTCGTAGACCTTGATCGCGCCATCGAAATCGCCGGAGTTCAGGAAGGATTCTGCCTCCTGCAGGCGAGGGTCGTCCTCTTCTTCCTCCTCCGCTGCGGCCGGTGCAGCCTCGAGCCCCTTCAGCTGCGGTCCGACGTTTTCTACCAAGCTATCCAGCCACTGCTTGAGGGCCTCCTTCGGCTGCGCTCCCTCGAAATTGGTCAGCGGTTGGCCTGCGCCAATGGCTACCACGGTGGGCAGGTTCTTCACGCCGAAGGCCTGCGCGACCTGTGGAGTGGCATCCGCATCCACGTAGCCTACGAGGAAGCTTAGGTTTCCCGCCGCAGCTAATTCCTGCAGGTCCTGCTTCAGCTGGTCGGATTGGGTAGAGCGCGAGGTGCCAATGAGGACGACGACCGGCACCTCAGTGGAGCGGCGCACCACCTCGGTCTCGAAATTCGCCTCGGTGACGGTAAAAAATGGCTGGACTCCGTTAGACTGCGGCTGCTCTTGCGCCTGCTGGCGGGCTTCCGCACGGGCCTTGACCTGGCTGAGATCGAGGGCGCCGCCTACATAAGCATTATTCGCAGAAGTCATTAATCCTCCTTAGCTAAACGACGATTCACGGCGTCTACTTTATCTGTCAACTGATTCGTCACGCCTTCGCGGATATCGGCCTTAATAACCAACGAGGTGCGCGGCGATACCGCACGTACCGCTTCGGTGGCCTTCTTAATCGTGCCGAAAACCTCGTCCCACTCGCCTTCTACAAGGGTAAACATGGCGTTGGTTTCATTAGGCAGGCCGGATTCCCGCACCACGCGGACCGCCTCCGCCACGGCATCGGCCATCTCGCCGGAGTCATTATCCACCACTGCGGGTGCTACTGAAAATGCAACAATCATGCCCGTAAGTCTACCTTCGCTCCCAGCAATGCCGGTGCCAATGACGGCGGTCATCGCCCTGCCTGCCGGTATCGCGCGGCCAGGCGACGATGTGGGCAACCCCAGGCGGAATATTTTGGTTACACCCCGGGCAAATATAGAATTTTTGCGCCCGCGCTGAACCGATGTGCCGCATGATATACGGCTCCCCGTGCGTCCAGCTGGGGCCCTCGACCGTCTGCGAACCAAGGAAGGTAGAGCCGTCCTTGGGCAGCGGCCGGAATTCCTGTGGTTTCCGCCTATTTCGCCGTGGCATTAAAACAACCGCAATTCTTTCGACTCGAGCCCGCGCAGCTCTTGGTAATCCAAGACCACGCAGCGGATCCCGCGGTCTTCGGCAAGCGTTCGAGCTTGCGGCTTAATCTCTTGCGCAGCAAAAATGCCAGATACCGGAGCGATTAGTTCATCGCGGTTCAATAGCTCAAGGTAGCGGGTTAATTGCTCTACGCCGTCGATGCCACCGCGCCGCTTGACCTCCACGGCAACATTCCGGTTATCAGCATCTTTAGCCATGATGTCCACTGGGCCAATAGCCGTGGGGTACTCGCGGCGCACAAGGGTGAAATTGGAGCCCAAGGTGTCGATCTTTTCGGCCAAAAGCTCCTGTAGGTGCGCCTCCACGCCGTCCTTTACCAGGCCGGGGTCTTCGCCCATCTCGTAGGAGATATCCTCGTGGATTTCCGCGATAGTGATGCGCAATTGCTCACCTTTTGGGTTTTCCACTAGCCACAAGACCTCGCCGGTGTCATTGCCATCCACGTCCTCGATGACGGATTCACTCACCGTACACGGCGGCGTCATCCAATTGAGGGGCTTATACGCGCGGTCATCGGCATGCACCGATACCGAGCCGTCTGCTTTGACGATGAGCAGGCGGTCCGCCAAGGGCAGGTGGGCGTCGAGCCGTCCCACGTAATCAACTGAACAACGGGCGATTACTAAGCGCATGGCTACTACCCTAGCCTGTTGCTATTGGCGCTTGGACTGCCGGGTGGCTCGCTCCCGCAACTGCTTGTAATCAAAGCGCTGTTGCCGCTTGGACGGCGCAGCCTCAACCCAGGCTTCGAAGGCCATGATCCCTCGGGCATCGGAAGCCAGCTCGTATTCCGCATCCCCGGTGCTAAAGTGCACTACCTCGGTGGCATCAGACATGAAAGAAGCCTCGTCATCATCCAAAGAACGGGAGTTCAAAATGGTGATGTCGAGGCGATTAAACCACAGGTTATAGCGCGGAAATACAGAGCGCAGTTTGAAATATTCAACAACTTCTCCGGTATAGCGCAGCACGCCATGGCGCCAAGAAAAGCTATCCTTCGCCGGCATTGAGCGCAACAACACCGCGGTTCCGCGCGAGCGCAGAGTAAAAAATCGCAGGGCCGCCAGCAGAACTACTAGCAATACCACCAACGCTAAGGCCCACAGGACCACCGAGATAACCGTTGAATTCATGGGCTCCACACGCCATCCTTGGTTAGTGAAAGAACAATTATTTGGATTGTAGCGCCTGATTCCGCCTCCGCGCCAATAAGAAAAGGCAAAGAAAACGTGAAAAGCGCACCGGATACATTCCAGTGCGCTTTTCTGAGAGCAGGAAGGGCGGCTATTGCTGCCCTCTCCTACCAATCCAAGGTTTATTCAGCCTTTGCTGCGCGGCGAAGTGCACGCAATGCAGCCTCACCGCGGGACTTGGTGAGCTCATGAGCCGAAGAGGAATCCTCTTCCGCCTGGGCCTCATCCACCTCATCGGACCAGATGGCCCAATCAGCGAGGACGGTAATCTTGTCCTGGGTAACGGAGAGGAAGCCACCCTGGACGGCGGCAACGCGCCGCGCGCCATCAACTGGGTGGATGGTCACTACGCCATTGTCGATCAACTGACCGATCACAGGCTCGTGACCGGGAAGCACGCCGATCTCACCCTCGGTGGTCTCAGCCGTCACTATGGAGGCCTGACCAGACCACAATGAGCGCTCGACGGAAACCAATTCGGCGGTGATGTCAGCCATGTGCCTCTCCCTACTTCTCGTTCAACTTCTTGTATGCAGCTTCGACGTCGTCCAAGCCACCCAAGCCGTTGAAGGCCTGCTCTGGGTAGTGGTCAAACTCACCGTTGCAGATGCGCTCGAAGGCATCGATGGTGTCCTGCAGCGGCACGTAGGACCCCTCCAGACCAGTGAACTTCTGCGCGACGAAGAAGTTCTGGCCCAGGAAGCGCTCGATACGGCGGGCACGCTGCACGGTCACCTTGTCTTCTTCAGACAGCTCGTCCATACCAAGGATGGCGATGATGTCCTGCAGTTCCTTGTTCTTCTGCAGAATACCGATGACGCGCTGTGCTACCTCGTAGTGCTTCTCGCCCACAATGCCTGGCTCGAGGATACGAGAGGTAGAGGTCAGCGGGTTCACTGCCGGGTAAATACCCTTAGAAGCAATGGCACGGTCCAGCTCGGTCGTCGCATCCAAGTGGGCGAAGGTCGTGGCTGGGGCCGGGTCAGTGTAGTCATCGGCAGGCACGTAAACGGCCTGCAGAGAGGTAATGGAACGACCCTTGGTGGAGGTAATGCGCTCCTGCAACACACCCATCTCATCAGCCAAGGTTGGCTGGTAACCCACGGCGGAAGGCATGCGCCCCAGCAGGGTGGATACCTCGGAGCCGGCCTGGGTGAAACGGAAGATGTTGTCAATGAACAGCAGCACGTCCTGGTTCTGCACATCGCGGAAGTACTCCGCCATGGTCAGGCCGGACAGGGCCACGCGCATACGAACTCCTGGTGGCTCGTCCATCTGGCCGAAGACAAGGGCGGTATCCTGCAGAACGCCCATCTCTTCCATTTCCAGGAAGAGGTCGGTGCCCTCACGGGTGCGCTCGCCGACGCCGGCGAAGACCGACGTACCGGAGAACTCGCGGGCAATACGGGTAATCATTTCCTGAATCAGGACCGTCTTACCCACACCTGCACCACCGAAGAGGCCAATCTTGCCACCCTTAACGTAAGGGGTCAGCAGGTCAATGACCTTAATACCGGTCTCAAGAATCTCGGTCTTGCCCTCGAGCTGGTCGAACGCTGGTGGCTCGCGGTGGATACCCCACTGCTCGCCATCGCGGCCGAGGCCTGGCTCATCGAGGCAGTCACCGAGGGCATTAAAGACGTGGCCCTTGACGACGTCGCCGACCGGAACGGAGATAGGCTCTCCGGAGTCGACTACCTCGGCGCCACGGACGAGGCCATCGGTAGGTGCCATGGACACGGTACGAACGAGGTTGTCACCGAGGTGCTGAGCGACCTCGAGGGTGACGGTCTTTGCCACAGCTTCGAGCTTAATCTCGACGTGGAGTGCGTTGTACAGGGCCGGAAGTGCCTCGCGTGGGAATTCCACGTCCACCACCGGACCGATGACGCGCACGACACGACCGGCGACTGCCGAAGACTGTGCATTCTGCTCTTGCAGAGCTGTAGTCATAATCTAGTCACTTTCTGCGCTGTCAGATAGCGCGCCAGCGCCACCGACGATCTCTGAAATTTCCTGGGTAATCTGCGCCTGACGGGCCTGGTTGGCCACGCGAGACAGGTCATTGACCATCTCGGTTGCGTTGTCAGTAGCAGATTTCATAGCTGTACGGCGTGCAGCGGACTCGGAAGCCGAAGCCTCCAAGAACATAGCAAACAGGATACGCGAGACGTACTGCGGAAGCAGCGCTTCCATCAGGGTATCCGCGTCCGGTTCGAACTCGAAGTCCGCGGAAATGTTTTCCGTCGGCTCCGGATCTTCCAGTGCGGAGTCACCCATCTCGTACTCCTCGCCCTGCACGACAGGCTCAACAGGCAAAAGCTGCTGCGCACGCGCGGTTTGAGTCAGCATGGATTCAAACTCGGTGTAGACGACGTGTACCTGGTCGAAACCGGTAACACCTGCGCCTTCACCTTCCGCATGCAGGCCCTCGCGGCCCTTGGTAGTGCCCTTCGAACCAGCAACGAAGCCATCGATCATGTGGCGACGCACATCGTGGGTGCCCTCCCAGGTTGGATCCTGAGAGAAACCATCCCAGCTGCCTGCTACCTCTTCCTCGCGGAAGTTGTAGTGGCCGATGCCCTTGCTGCCGGTGACGTAGCGAACTACCTCGTAGCCCTTGCTTTCGAGGAGGGCCTTGAGCTGGGCTGCCTTCTTGAAGACGTTGTTGTTGTAGCCACCGCACATGCCTCGGTCAGAGGTGATTACGAGAATCGCGGCGACGTTGCCGTCTTCACGCTCGCGCAACATAGGGTGCTCTAGCGTCGACGCTGCAGCCAACCTGTTCATGACATTGGTCAGCTCAGTCGCGTACGGCTGAGAGGCTTCCACCCGAGCCTGCGCTTTGGTAATGCGCGAGGTAGCAATGAGCTCCTGGGCTTTAGTGATCTTCTTAGTCGAGTTCACGGACCGAATGCGGTCGCGCAATTCGCGAAGATTAGCCATCGTTTCTCCTCCCTTCTTTCATATAGACGGTTAATTACGAGAGCTGAACTCTACTTAGCCGTCTTCCGGGAGACGTTGAGCTCGGTGCTTTTCACGTCATTTTCGTCCAAAGGATCTACAGGCTCTTCGGTACCCAAGTTGTGGCCCTCGGAGGTGCGGAACGTAGGAGCGAACTCCTTGGCTGCGGCCTCGAGTGCTTCCTTGGACTCATCGCTGAGCGCCTTGCCGCCGGCGATCTGCTCAAAGACCTCTGGAGTATTGGCGTTGAGGTACTCGTGCACCTCGGCCTCGAAGCGGCGAACGTCTTCGACGGGAACGACGTCGAAGATGCCTGCCTCGGCGAGGTAGATGGATACCATCTGGTATTCCACCGGCTGCGGCGAGGATTCGGACTGCTTCAGCAGCTCGACCAAGCGAGAGCCGCGCTCCAGCTGTGCCTTGGAGGCAGCGTCCAGGTCGGATGCGAAGGCAGCGAATGCCTGCAGGTCACGGTATGCAGCCAGGTCAAGACGGAGGTTACCGGCAACCTTCTTCATACCCTTGGTCTGTGCCGCACCACCAACACGGGAGACGGACACACCGACGTTAATAGCCGGGCGAACACCCTGGTTGAAGAGGTCGGACTCCAAGAAGACCTGACCGTCAGTAATGGAAATGACGTTGGTCGGAATGAAGGCACTGACGTCATTAGCCTTGGTCTCGATGATGGGCAGTGCGGTCATGGAGCCGGCACCCATGTCATCGGAAAGCTTGGCAGCGCGCTCCAGCAAGCGGGAGTGCAGGTAGAAGACGTCGCCTGGGTAAGCCTCACGTCCCGGCGGGCGGCGCAGCAACAGCGAAATTGCGCGGTATGCCTCAGCCTGCTTGGTCAGGTCATCGTAGATAACCAGGACGTGGTTGCCCTGGTACATCCACTGCTGGCCCAATGCAGCACCGGAGAACGGTGCCAGCCACTTGTAGCCGGCGGAATCAGAAGCTGGGGCCGCCACGATGGTGGTGTAATCCAGCGCGCCGTGCTCCTCAAGGGTGCGGCGCACGCTGGCGATGGTCGAGCCCTTCTGGCCGATGGCGACGTAAATACAACGGACCTGCTTGTCCTTGTCGCCGGACTCCCAGTTAGCCTTCTGGTTCAAAATGGTATCGATGGTAACCGCGGTCTTACCGGTCTTACGGTCACCAATGATCAGCTGACGCTGACCACGGCCGATCGGGGTCATCGCATCGATAGCCTTGATGCCGGTCTGCATTGGCTCTTCAACCGGTTGGCGCTGCAGCACCGAAGGTGCCTGCAACTCGAGGACGCGCTCCTCTTCGCTTTCGATTGGGCCCAAGCCGTCGATGGGCTGGCCCAGTGGGTTAATAACGCGGCCGAGGAAGTCCTCGCCCACGGGGATGGAAAGGACCTCTCCGGTCCTCTTAACCTCGTCGCCCTCCTTGAGGGACTCGTAGTTACCCAGGACCACGACACCAATGGAATTGGTGTCAAGGTTCTGTGCGACGCCAATTACGCCGCCGGGGAACTCGAGCAGCTCATTCGCCATAACGGATGGCAGGCCAGAAACCTGCGCAATACCGTCAGCTGCCGAAATGACCACGCCGACCTCCTCACGGGAGGCCTCCGCGGAGTAGCTCGAGGTGTAGTTCGCAATCGCACTACGGATCTCGTCGGAGGAGATCGTCAGCTCCGCCATGTTCTTCCTGCTCTCGGTAGTATCTTCCAGCACTTACTTAAATCGTTTCTGTCGTTTCGGCTACACCATCTGGGCACGGAAGCGGGCAATCTTGCCTGCCGTCGAGCCGTCAATGATTTCATCGCCGACGCGGATGCGCATGCCACCGAGGAGGCTGGTGTCAACCTCAGAGTGAATGGACATCGCACGACCATAAATTTTGCCCAGCTTCTCAGCGAGTACTGCCTGCTGGCCTTCATTCAATTCACCCGCAGCGACAACGCGCGCGATGGTGCGATCCTGCAGGGCTGCTGCAGTATCGGCCAATCCGGCTACGTCATCAATCGGGTTTTGCTCTGGGCGGCTGATGGCCTGCAGCGCGAGCGCCTCAGTAAACATCGTTACCTTGCCGTAGAGCACGTTTGCCAGCAATCCGCGCTTGCGTGCGGATTCAGCAGTTCGATCGGAAAGCAGCTGGGTAAGCTCGCCCTCGCGGTCCAGAATCTGCGCCAAGCGGAAAAGCTCGTCTTCGACCTGGCCCAATTGGCCCTGCGCCTCGGCGGCGCGCAGCAATGCGCGGCGGCCCAAGGATACAAGCCCGTTGACGAAGTCCTTCGGCGAAGACCATTGGTTCGCCGCAGCTTCCTGCAGGATGCTCAGTGCACCGGCAGAAATCTTGGAGCCAAAGAGATTCTCGGCCAAGGACTTGCGTGCTTCAGCCGGGGCTGCAACGTCGATGAAGGATACGCGCAATTCGCGGTCCCCATCCAAAACGTCGACGACCTCGAAGATATCCAGGCCCGCTTGGACTGCACTAGCGACATTCTTATCGCCAGCGAGGATTTCATCCACACGGGATTGTGAGTTCGCGAGTGCTTCGCGGCTAGCTGCCTTCATAGTTGCCTACTTTCCGGCCGGTGCCACAGAGTCGAGCTCGGACAAAAAGCCATCGATGGTAGAGGACTTCTTGGAAGCGTCAGAAAGCTCGCCGCCCAGAATCTTTTCTGCCAGGTTGATGGAGTTCTGTCCCATTTCGGAACGCAGCTCAGTAACAACCTGCGCACGAGAAGCTTCCAACTGCTTTTCGCCATTGGCGACGATGCGGCGGGATTCCTCTTCCGCTTGGCTCTTCGCGTCAGCCTCGATCTGCTTGCCGCGCTCGCGCGCCTGCTCGCGGATCTCGGCTGCCTCTGCGCGGGCATCAGCCAGCTGAGCATTGTACTTTTCTAGAGCAGCCTTGGCCTCGGCCTGCTGGGCCTCAGCGCGCTTCATGCCGCCCTCAATCCGGTCTTCACGCTCTTCGAGCAACTTGGTGTAACGAGGAAGCACGAACTTCCAGAACAACCAGAGAATTACGATGAAGCACAGCAAAGACCAGAAAATGTCATAGTTCTTGGGCAGAAGAACGGAGAAGCTACCCGAACCTGGGTTCTCCTCGCCCTCTGCTGCAAGCATATAAACGACGTTATTCATAGGTCTCCCGTCTTAAAAGTTTCGGTTTGGAAAACTCGTACTTTTAGAACAGGAAGCCGGCAACCAGGCCGATAAGGGCCAGGGCCTCGGTGAAGGCGATACCAAGGAACATGGTGGTACGCAGCTGGCCGGCCATCTCCGGCTGGCGAGCCATAGCCTCAACGGTCTTGCCGGCGACGATGCCGATACCGATACCTGGGCCGATAGCAGCCAGGCCGTAGCCGATGGTGCCGAAGCCTTCGAACGTCGTAGCAGCATCCTGTGCCAGAATGATTTCGTTCATGGTGAAAGTCGTTCCCTTTCGTAAAAATCTTCAGTCCGAACCGGACCGAATGTCAGTGTTGTGTAATTAGGTGGATTACTCGGTCGCGCTCGTCGACCTCGTCCTTAGTGCGAATCAGCGTGCAAGGACAACTCGATGTACACCGCCGTCAACAAAGCGAAGATGTACGCCTGCAAGAAGATAACCAGAATCTCGAACAGGCTCATAGCCAAGCCCAAGACCACGGTCAGCCCAGACAGGACGGTCCAACCATTTAGCTGCCAGAAGAAGAAGTTCGTAGCAGAGAAGAGAAGAACCAGGATGATGTGTCCAGCAAGGAAGTTCGCCATGAGACGAATTGCAAGGGTAACCGGTCGCAGAATGAACGTAGAGAAGAACTCAATCGGTACCACCAAAAGGTGCAATGCCGGTGGCAAGTTCGGAATCACTACGGAGGAGCGAATGAACTTACCAAAGCCGTAGCGCTTGGCGCCGGCGTAAATCATGACGATGTACGAAACGGCTGCCAACACAATTGGCATACCAATACGACCGTTGGGCGAGACGTTAAGTCCCGGGATAACGGTCGCGACGTTCATAAACAGAACCGCGAAGAAGATGCTAGCGATAATTGGCAGGAATCGCTTTCCCTCCTTCTTACCCAAAATGTCCTCGGCGATGTGGACGCGGACGAAGTCGACCGCGTTCTCGCCCACATTCTGAATGCCAGAAGGAACCAACTTAGGGTTCTTAAAGGCAGCCCAGAAAAGGATCACCACAATTAGCGTCATCAAAATGCGAATCAGCATCAGGCGATCAAGCGCGAACCATCCGTCGGCGAAGTCACCGAAAAACAGATGGTCGGCATCAATTTGCCCCGGGAAGAATTCTTCACCTAGATCGGGCGTATGGAAGTGCCCTTTCATAGCCAATGTTGTAACGCTCAGCGTTCTCTCCCGTGTTCGGGCCACACAGCCAATAGCTGGCTTCTGTGGTGCGATGGACGTCTCAAACTCTCTGCCTTGAACACGGACTCCGTCGCACATCAGCGTGAACAAGACAGGGATTTACCGTGCAGGATAAAAGCGCAACACTTAACCCCGCGGTAACCCGAAGCAAATCGTATCAGCTGGATCAACAGTTTTCGCACGTGGGGGCCCCATAAGCCACACCCGATACCGCCATATCCGCCTTTTGGCAGACAAAACCGCGCTATTCCTGCCTAATTCACAAACGTGCAGTTGATCACACCCCTAAGCCAACACACCTCCTCGGGGGTGGTCACCTTCCATTAATGCCAGCATGCAGGCACAAAAAGGCCGTCGCGCACCACCCCAGTGCGCGACGGCTAAGCCCTAATGTGGGCGCGAGCTAGGACACGTAGGTGACCCGAGAGGTGACCACGGCCCAGACTTCGGAGCCTAAGGTAACGATGAGCGCGACGACGACGGTAAGAAAGAGCGCCCACGTGTCATAGAAATCCATGTCCCGGATAATGGCCAGCACGCCGATAAGCACGATCAGCTTGATAAGCCAGCCGCCCAATACCACCGCGATGGTGGTTGAGGGCGTCGAGTTCGCGGTAAAGAGGACCGACAGCGCGGTAAACAAGACAAAGCCGCCGCCGAGGGCAGCGCCGACGATAACGCCCCAGAGCCCGGCGACACCTTGTGCCCCTCCCCAGACGGCGAGGGAAATGATGGTAAAGATGCCGAGGGCGGTAGCCCCCTTCTTTACGGCGCGCTGCAGCGGCACGCGCGGGTCATCGAAATTAGCATTTTCCGTTGTGTCACTCACGGACATTCACCCTACATCACGCGCTCGCAGAGTCATGCAATACGCAATCATCCGATGACCGGAGGCCAATCTTGCCCTGCCGCAGTGGAATCAAGGTCGTGCCAAAGGCAACCAATAATGCCGTGATGGACAAGCCGACCGCTACCGGGGCCGGCACGATGGAAAAGGACACCGCACCGAAGGCCACCGCGGATACCCAGAGGTACAGCACGAGCACAGTGCGCCGGTGCGTATGCCCCAACGACAACAGGCGGTGGTGGATATGCGCCTTATCCGCAGAAAATGGCGAACGGCCCTGGGATAGGCGGCGAATAACCGCCCAGACAAGGTCTAAGACTGGAATAAACACCGCTGCGATCACCACGAGGATGGGCGACATTAGCGCCACCATGTCCACGGTGCCGTAGAGAGACATATTGATCTTGCCCGAGGCCGAAGTAGAAGCCGCGGCGAGCAAGAGCCCGATAAGCATGGAGCCGGAATCGCCCATAAAGATTCGCGAGGGTTCAAAGTTATGGGGCAAAAAGCCCGCACACATCCCCACCAGAGCGGCGCTGATAATAGCGGGTGGATAGGCCGATACCGCCCCGCCCTGGTCATGCAGGACGGTGAGCGAAAAGACTAAGATGGCGCCACCGGCGATGAGGCCAAGTCCTGCTGCGAGGCCATCGAGGCCGTCGACGAAGTTGATGGCATTGATAAGGAGCACGGTGAAAAACGCGGTAAGCAACGTGCTTTGAATCTGGTCGAGCACTACCGTGGTGCCGCCGCCGAAGGGGATGAAAAGCAGCGTCCACGTCAGGCCCAGGCCACTCATGAGCGCGGCGGCAAAGAGCTGCCCGAAAAGCTTGATGAGGGCGCCGAGTTCCAAGTAGTCATCGGCAACCCCGACAAGCACGATGGCCAGCGCCGCCCACATCACCGCGCTCATCTCCGGGGTGACGGGCATAAACCCGCGAGTCAAGGCTGGAAGCTGGGCTGCGAGGAATATCGCCGCGCCAAAACCGGTAAACATGGCGAGCCCGCCCATGCGGGGCGTGGGCTGGGAGTGGGAATCACGCAGGCGAATTTCTGCCACCCGGCCCGTGCGGACCAAAAAGGATCGCACCACTCCGGTGGTCAGGTAGGTAAATGTCGCTGCTACGAGGATGACCAAGGCCAACTCGCGCAGCGGTACGCCAGTGCCGCTCACGCGAAATGCTCCTTCTATCCTTGGGGCCGGGTCCGCAGGGAATCAGCGGAGACGCCGAGGACCTCACCGATTTCCTCCGCGGATAATGCACCCTCGCGCAGTAGGTATGGATGATCACCGGAGAGATCGATAATGGTCGAGGGCTTGCCGATGTCCGTTTCTCCCCCATCCAAGTACACGGTGACGGCCTTGCCCAATTGGTCCTTGGCCATTTGCACGGTCGTCGGCGGTTGGTGTCCGGAGATATTGGCAGATGAAACCGCCATCGGTCCTACCTCGCGCAAGAGCTCGATGGCAATCGGGTGAAGGGGCATCCGCAGCATGACGGTGCCGCGGGTATCGCCTAAATTCCATGGCAAGGAGGGCGCCTGCGGCACGACGATGGATAGCCCGCCTGGCCAAAAGGCCTCGACGAGGTCGCGGGTGGAATCGGAGTACGAGGCGACGAGTCCGCGCACGGTATTCCACGAGCCAACGAGCACGGGAACCGGCATATCCGGCCCGCGCTGCTTGGTGGCGAGCAGGTTGGCTACCGCGTCATTATCGAAGGCATCGCAGCCCAAACCGTACAGCGTATCGGTGGGCATGACCACGAGCCGCCCAGACTTGGCGGCCTTGGTGGCGATGCTCACGCCTTCCTCACGCTCGGTGTCATCGGCGCAATTATAAATTTTTCCTTGCATCAATTATCCCCTTCTTGCCCGACGGTGATGCCTTAGTCTACCGCGCGCTGTGCAGTAATAAAGCGCGGCGTGCCTGTTAAGTCCTTAAGCGGAGCGATATGGGAAAAGCCGCCGTGGCCACGCACCGCATCGCGCACGGCATCGCCAGTCGTATCGTCGTGTTCAATCGCCATGACCCCGCCCGGGCGCAAAAGCCTGGCGATGGTGGGAATCAACCCGCGGATTACTCCCATGCCGTCATCGCCACCGAAGACGGCCACGTGCGGATCGTGATACACCTCCAGTTGCAGGTTCGGATCTTCCGGTACATAAGGCGGGTTGGTCACTACGAGATCGACCGTGCCATTCCAGTCCGCCAGAGTCTGACTGTCGGTGGCGTCCGCCTGCACCACCTCTACCCCGGTGCCGAGAGTATTGGCGCGGGTGAACTCGAGGGCGGCATCGGAAAGCTCTACTGCCTTAACCTCCGCCTGCGGTACGTAATGCTGCAGGTAGAGCGCCAGCGCGCCCGAACCCGAGCACAAATCCACCATGCGCGGGCCTGGTGCGTGGTGGACCGCCCAGTCCGCCATCACCTCCGTTTCCGGGCGCGGAATGAACACGCCTGGGCCCACCTTTAGGTCTAGGGGCCCAAACCACGCCGTACCCAGCACGTATTGCAGCGGCTCGCGCTGTTCCCGCCTGCGCAAAAGCGCCTCAAAAGCCACCTCGAAGCCGGGCATGGGTGGCTCGTGCAGCGGGATATCCAAATGCCCGCAGTGAATGAGGTGGGAGATGAGGATCCGCGTATCCCACTCGGGACTTCCTACTCCAGCAACGCGAAGGCGCTGCACCCCATGGCGCAGCGCCTCACCGTACGATTCCATCGACCGCGATTACCCCTCGGCCTCAAGGCGCTCGGCGCGCTCCTGGTCCTGCAGGGCCTTGATGAGATCCTGCATATCGCCGTTTAGCACGGAATCCAGGTTATTGGCCTTGTAGCCAATGCGGTGATCCGTGATGCGGTTTTCGGGCCAGTTATAAGTGCGCACGCGCTCGGAGCGATCCATGGTGCGCACCTGGGAGGCGCGCTGCTCGCCAGCCTCGGCCTCGCGGGCCTCGCGCTCCATCTGGTCCAGGCGAGCCTGCAGCACCTGCAGGGCGCGGGCCTTGTTCTGGATCTGCGAACGTTCCTTCTGGCAGGTAACAATCAACCCCGTGGGCAGGTGGGTAATGCGCACCGCGGAGTCGGTGGTGTTCACGCCCTGACCACCCTTACCGGAGGAGCGGTACACATCGACGCGGATATCCTTGTCATCGATATTGACCGATTCCACCTCTTCGGGCTCCGGGTACACCAGCACGCCAGCAGCGGAGGTCTGGATGCGGCCCTGCGATTCCGTGACCGGCACGCGCTGCACGCGGTGCACGCCGCCCTCGAATTTGAAGACGGACCACGCGCCATCGCGCGTCGGAGACTTAGCGCGGAAGGAAATGGTCATGTCCTTTACGCCGCCCAAATCGGACTCGTTAAGGCCCAAGACCTCCCACTTAAAGTCGATCTTATCGGCAAAACGCTCGTACATGCGGGCCAAGTCGCCGGCAAAGAGCGCGGCCTCTTCGCCGCCGGCGCCGGCCTTGATCTCCATGATGATATCTTCCGAGTCCTGCTCATCGCGCGGGGCGAGCAGGTCAGCCAGCTTTTCTTCCAGCTCTTCCACCGACGCTGCTAGGCGGTCCGCTTCTTCCTGGAAGTCGTGGTCTTCATAAGCCATCTCCTTGGCGTCCGCGAGATCCTCGCGCGCCTGGGTCAGCTCCTCGTTGACCTTGATGATGGGGCGCAGCTCCGCGTACCGCTTGGATAGCTTGCGAAAAGCCTGCTGATCGCCGGCGATTTCTGGGTCGCCCATCTGCATTTCAATGCCCTGGTATTCCGACACAATGTCATCAACCATGGAAACTTGATTAGACATAGTCTTCCTCGTCCTTATCCGCAGCCATCGGTGCAGAAGAAGCCACCTGCATGAGGAACTCGCCATTCGAGCGGGTCTTCTTAAGCTGCTTGATCAACAGGTCAATTGCCTGGTGGGAATCCAGGGCCGACAGGATGCGGCGCAGTTTGGTCATAATGCGCGCCTCTTCAGGCACCAGCAGGAGCTCGTCCTTGCGGGTTCCGGAGGGGTTGACATCCACAGCTGGGAATACGCGGCGTTCCGAGATCCCGCGGTCCAGCTTCAATTCCGCGTTGCCCGTGCCTTTGAATTCCTCGAAGATGACGGTATCGCCGGTCGAACCGGTCTCCACCATCGCGGTGGCGATGATGGTGAGCGAACCGCCCTCTTCGATATTGCGGGCAGCGCCCAAGAAGCGCTTTGGCGGGTAGAGCGCATTGGAATCCACACCACCGGACAGGATGCGGCCCGATGCCGGGGAGGAGTTGTTGTACGCACGGCCCAAGCGGGTGATGGAATCCAGCAGCACCACAACATCCTTGCCCTGCTCCACCAGACGCTTTGCGCGTTCGATGGCCAGCTCGGAAACGGAGGTGTGCTCTGATGGCGGGCGGTCAAAGGTCGAAGAAATGACCTCACCCTTCACGGAGCGCTGCATGTCCGTGACCTCTTCAGGGCGCTCATCCACCAGCACCACCATGAGGTAGCACTCAGGGTTATTGGTGGCAATCGCATTCGCGATATTTTGCAAAATCGTGGTCTTACCGGCCTTTGGCGGCGAGACGATGAGCGCGCGCTGGCCCTTACCAATCGGCATGATCAGGTCGATGACGCGGGTGGTGAGGATCTTTGGATCCGTTTCCAAGCGCAGGCGCTGGTTGGGATACAGCGGCGTGAGCTTATTAAAGTGCGGGCGCTGCTTGGCCTCTTCTGGATCGATCCCATTGACGGTATCGACCTGCACCAACTGGTTGTACTTGCGGCGGTTGCGGCCATTGCCGTGGGTGTGGGTAGGTCCAGCCACCTTCACCTGACCAGTAATGGCATCGCCAGAGCGCAGGCCCAGCCGGCGCACGATGTTTTTATTAACAAAGACGTCCGCATCGCCCGCGCGGTACCCGGTGGTGCGCAGGAAGGAGACGTTATTGTCTACAACATCCAAGATGCCGCCGACTGCCTGCAGCTCATCGCCCTCGCGCACCTGCAGGTCATTGCCGCCGCCGTGGTTATCATTATTACCCCGGCCACCCCGGCGATTCCGGCGGTTGCGACGGCCACGGCGGTTACCGCGGTCAAAATTATTATCGTCATTGCGATTATTGCGGTGATTATTATCGCCGTTCTTCTCGCCCTGCTTGTCTCCCTGATTATCGGAGCCATCCTGGGAGTCATCGCGGCGATCCTGGTGGCGATTCTGGTTCTGGTTGTGCGCGTCGCCCCGGTTGTTGTCACTCCGGTTATTCTCGCCCCGGTTATTATCGTCCTGCTCTAGACGCTCCTGGCGGCGGGCGCGGTTGCGGCGGGCACGGCGGGCCTGCGACCGCGATTCATAGCGCTGGTCGTCGCTGTTGTCCTTGCGGTCTTTGCCGCGATTGTCCTGTTGGTCGCCGGACTTGCCGTTATCGCTCTCGCCGCGATCGTCCTTCTTAGACGGCTTATCTTTCTGCTTGGCAGGCGCCGCATCCTTAGCGGATTTCTCGGCCTTTTCTGCCTGCTCTATTTTTGCCTTCGCCTTTGGGGGAACCTGACCGGTCTTAATGGCGGTGATGAGATCCCCTTTGCGCAGGGCAGAGACGCCGCGAAGGCCGCGCTCAGCGGCCATTTTGCGCAATTCCGGCAGCTTCAGGGATGCGAGATCCTGTGCCGCGGTGTTGTCCGTATCGCTCACGGATATCCTTTCGTTGCTTGACCAGGTCCATAGTTGGGATCCGCCCTCCCCCTCTTCAGGGAAGCTTGGGCGGGTGCACTGGAAGCCGATGTGTATTTTTCTTATCTTTTCGCCCTCGTGCCAAGGCGCTAGCGCACCCTGCCGGGCAATAAGCATGAGGCCTCTTCCGGTTACCGTATGGGAATTCCCCCTTGTAGCTCGTACGCGGGGGCGGAAGAATTCAAGAAACGACTGTGGGCAATGTTTAACGATGGGACCTGTCACTGGGCCCGATTGCATAGGATTGGGAAGATTTCCCGCTTTCCTATCAGTCGATGGCAAGTATAGCGCATTCGCTACACCGTGAGTACTTGGACACCGCTACAGTGGAAGCATGCTTTCCACGATGATGGATATTCCCCTGTCTTTAACCCGTATTTTGGAATACGGCGCGTCGGTGCATGGCAATACCACTGTTACCACCTGGCACGGTGAGGGCACCGGATCCGAGTTTGGCCCCGCAGAAAAGGTCACCTTCCGCGATATCGCCGCCCGCGCGGCGGCCTTTGCCCATATTTTACACGATGACCTTGGCATTACCGGTGATCAGCGCGTGGGCAGCTTCATGTGGAATTGCGCCGAGCACCTCGAGGTCATGTTTGGCTCCGCCTGCAAGGGCGCGGTTTTTACCCCGCTGAATAAGCAGTTGATGAATGACCAGATCCGGCACATCATTAGCCACGCTGAGGTCTCCGTCATCGTGTGTGATCCCCGCCTCGCCCCGCAATTGGGCACGGTTTTAAACGGCGCGCCGTCCGTGCATTCTGTGATTTTTACCGGATCCCAATCGCCGCAGCGCTTTGCCCACCATTTCCCGCGCGGCATCGAGTTTTATTCCTACGAGGCCCTGCTGGATGGCCGCTCCACCATCTACGATTGGCCCGAGCTCGATGAGCGCACCGCCGCCG
The DNA here is from genome assembly GCF_058182375.1 of Corynebacterium sp. LaCa_23. Lineage (NCBI taxonomy): Bacteria > Bacillati > Actinomycetota > Actinomycetes > Mycobacteriales > Corynebacteriaceae > Corynebacterium > Corynebacterium sp. LaCa_23. Next base: position 1,052,440 of record NZ_CP190825.1, on the reverse strand, counting down.
CACTGTGCTATTCCACCGGCACCACCGGCGCACCGAAGGGCGTTTTATATTCCCACCGCTCGCTCTACCTCGAGGCCATGCAGCTGCGTTCCTCGGATTCGCTGTGCATTACCCACGGCGAGACCTTCCTGTGCTGCATTCCCATCTATCACGTACTGAGCTGGGGCGTTCCCTTTACCTGTTTCATGACGGGCACCCCGCTCGTGCTTCCCGATGCCGATGTCTCCGCCCCCACGCTTGCCAAGGTCATTGCGGCCACATCGCCGCGTGTGGCCCATGGCGTGCCCACCATCTGGATCCAGCTTTTCGTGCACTACATGCACAATCCGCCAGAGCGCATGACGCTGACGGAGATTTTCGCTGGCGGCTCACCTGTGCCGCCGCAGCTTATTAAGATGTGGGAGGAACATTACGGCGTCGACGTCGTGCACGTCTGGGGCATGGTGGAAACCTCGACGGTCGGCAGCGTTGCCCGCCCGCCGCAGGGTGCCTCCGGCGATACCCGCTGGGCTTATCGCATCTCCCAGGGCAAGATCGCTGCCTCGCTGCAGTACCGCGTGGTTAATGACGGCCAAGTGGTATCCAAGACCGACCGCAATGCCGGTGAGCTCCAGGTGCGCGGCAACCTCGTGACCGGTTCTTATTATCATTCGCCCACCGCCGAGCCGGGCGAGGTGGCCTCCGAGTTCCGCGGCAAGCCGGTCGAGGCCGCGGAATCCAAGTTCACCGCGGATGGTTGGTTGCGCACCGGCGATGTCGGTTCCGTGACGAAGGACGGCTTTCTTACCGTTGAGGACCGCGCCCGCGATGTCATCCGCTCCGGCGGCGAGTGGATCTATTCGGTACAGCTGGAAAACCTCATCATGGCCAATTCCGATGTGGTGGAGGCCGCGGTGATCGGCTACCCCGATAAGCAATGGGTGGAACGCCCCCTTGCCGTCACCGTCTTGGGCGAGCAGGCCTCGCCCACCATCGAGACCGCCGAAAAGTTGCGCCAGAGCCTGCGCAAGGAATTGCCCAGCTGGATGCTGCCGGAGTACTGGACCTTCGTAAAATCTATCGATAAGACGTCAGTGGGCAAGTTCGATAAGAAGGATTTGCGCGCCCACTTGGCCGAAGGCGATTACAACATCATCCGCCTCAAGGGCCCGGGTGAAGCCCAGCGCCTTGACGATATCGACGAAAGCGATTTTAACCGGGAAAACGAGGAATAATCCCCGGCCAGGTGGCGTTGTAGCTTGGTGTACCTTGTTCCCCACTCTTAGACTGGCAGCAATGACTTCACCAACGCCTTCTTCTTCAGCGGTCTCCCTGCCCCTGCCCACCGTGGGCCGGTCGCAGCCGCCGGAGGACTTACCTGCCGCAGCAAGCGACGGCACCCGCGCCTTGGTTGATCGCTACGGCCGCAGGGCCCGCGACCTGCGCGTGTCGCTTACGGATCGCTGCAACCTGCGCTGCACGTACTGCATGCCGGCCGAAGGCTTAGAGTGGATGCCCACGCAGCAAACGCTATCCGATGAAGAAACCATCCGGCTTATCCGCCTCGGCGTGGAAAAGCTCGGCATCCGCCAGGTGCGCTTTACCGGCGGCGAACCGCTGTTGCGCAAATCCTTGGCAGATATCATCGCCGCCACCAAGGAACTCACCACGGATGAAGGCATCGCACCGTCCACGGCGCTGACTACCAATGGGTTGGGTCTGGAAAAGCGCGCCGCAAAGCTTGCCGCCGCGGGGCTCGACCGCATCAATATCTCGCTGGATACCATCGATCCTCAGCGCTATGCCGCACTCACCCGCCGCGACCGCCTATCCCACGTGCTCGAGGCCATCGCCGCTGCGGCCGATGCCGGATTGAATCCCGTCAAGATCAATGCCGTGGTCATGCCCGGCGTCAACGAGGAAGATATCGTCCCGCTGGCGGACTATGCCCTGCACCAGGGCGCCCAGCTGCGCTTTATCGAGCAGATGCCGCTCGGCCCGCGCGAAAAGTGGCGCCGCCAAGACATGGTCACCGCCGATGATATTTTGCTCAGGCTCCAGGACCACTTTTCCATGCGCCCGGCGCGGGAGCCGCGCGGATCGGCCCCGGCCGCGTTGTGGGATGCTATCGCCCCCGATGGCACCGCCGGCAAGCTGGGCATTATCGCCTCGGTAACCCATCCCTTCTGTGGCGACTGCGACCGCACCCGGCTTACCACCGATGGCGCCGTGCGCAACTGCCTTTTTGGCAATTCCGAAACCCAATTGCGGGATCTCATGCGCTCTGGCGCGAGCGACGAGGAGTTGATGGAGGCATGGGCCGGGGAAATGTGGACGAAGAAACCCGGCCACGGCATTGATGATGAAGGCTTTTTGCAGCCGGATCGTCCCATGTCAGCCATTGGCGGCTAATCTAATTATTTATGTCCGCATCGCGTTCCATTTCTGAGCACCTTTCCGCGGTTCTGGCGCTGGCGCCGGCCCCGCGCGCAGAGTCCGTTCCCGTGGGCCCAGCGCTGCGCGGCCGAGTATTAGCAGAGGATGCCACCGCGCGTTTTCCCGTCCCGCCGTTTGCTAATTCCGCCATGGATGGATTCCTCGTCCGCGCCACTGATATTTCGGGCACGGGCCCGTGGACGCTGCCGGTCGCAGGCGATGTCCCCGCCGGTGCAACCGCTCAGGCAGTTCCCGCCGGCCAGGCCGTTCGAATCATGACCGGTGCGCCGGTGGATGATACCGCTGGCCTGCTCGTCGTCCCAGTAGAAAACACCACCGTCCCGCCCGGGCCTACGGAGCTGCCGCGCAGGGTCACCATCACCGAAGCGCCCGCAAAAACGCATATCCGCCCCGCCGGCGAAGATATACGGCCAGGCACCGTCGTTGCTACGGCCGGGACCACCGCGAATGCCGCGGTTATTGCAGCGCTTATATCCACCGGCATCTATTCGGTGCAGGCCTACCGGCGCCCACACATTGCGGTGATTTCTTCCGGCAATGAGCTTTCTTCGTATCCAGACGAGCTTTCCCCAGGGCGCCTGCCAGATTCCAATGGGCCGATGCTCGCCTCCCTCGCCCACACGGAGTCCTACTTCCACGTCGGCGACGACCCCGCGGAGTTATCCAGATTGCTCGATGAGCTCAGCGCATCCCACGATCTCATCATTACCTCCGGCGGGGTATCGGCCGGCGCCTTCGATGTGGTGCACGGGGTGCTGGGCACGGGCGATAATTCGTGGTTCGGGCACGTTCACCAGCGGCCCGGCGCGCCGCAGGGCATCGGCACGTGGCGGGGTGTTCCAGTGCTTGCGCTGCCGGGCAATCCGGTGGCGGCTTTCGTTGGTTTCCAGCTTTATGCCCGCCCGCTTATCGCCGCCTTATCGGGCCAGCCACATCCGCGCGAGACCGTGCAGGTGCGTGCGGAGGTGGCGGTGCCACTGCCACCCGCAAGCACGCGCCCCTTCATCGTTCCTGTAACCGTAAGTTTTGCGGGAAAGCCCAGGATAACTGGCGCGTTAAGCCGCGGCAGCCACCGCGTGGTCTCGCTGGCAGGTACGAATGGGTATTGCATCATCGATGGACCTGCCCCCGCCGCGGGCGAAGAAACCACCGTCTATCTGTACTAACGAGGAGAATTTTTCATGGAGTTTACCCACCTCAATTCCGCCGGCACCGCCTACATGGTCGATGTGACCGAGAAGAAACCGACCGTGCGCACCGCCACCGCTGAGGGCGAGGTCGCCTGTTCCCCGGAGGTCATGACCGCGCTGCGCGAGGGCACCGTGCCCAAGGGCGACGTGCTGGCGGTCGCGCGCATCGCCGGCATTTCCGCGGCGAAGAAGGTCCCAGAGCTCCTGCCGCTCGCGCACACCATCGGCGTGCATGGCTGCGCGGTGGATCTCGAGCTTGCCGATGCCCACGTGAAGATCACCGCCACCGTGCGCACCGCCGACCGCACCGGCGTGGAAATGGAGGCACTGACCGCGGTCAACGTTGCCGCCTTAGCGCTCATTGACATGGTCAAGGGCGTCGATCGCTCTGCTTTTATTCGCCGCTGTGGCATCGTGGCGAAATCGGGCGGGCGCTCCGGCGATTGGTCTAGGACCCTCCCGGAGGCTTAATGGATGGCGCGATCATTTTGGCCGGCGGGCAATCGCGCCGCATGGGCGGGGCCGATAAGGCGCAGGTGCGCGCTTTTGGCCTGCGCCTGGTGGACCGCCTGCGGCGCCAGCTTCCCTATGGCATGCCGTCTATCGTTATTTCCCCGCATTACCTCGGTATGCCGCAGGTCTGCGAGTCGCCGCTTTTTGGTGGCCCCGTCGCCGGCATCGAGGCAGGTGCGCGCGCTTTGTCGCATTGTGACCGCCTGGCACTCTTCGCGGTGGATGCTCCCGATTCCCCGCAACTGCTCCCACACCTGAACGGAGCGTTGCATGCCGCGCCCACCGCCGGTGCCGCGATTACCCGCGCCGCGGACGGGTATTTACAACCCCTGTGTTCGCTGTGGCATACCGATGCGCTCTTTGGGTGCCTAGGTGCGTTGGAGTCCACCCGCAATGTCTCCGTGCGAAGGCTGGTTCGCGGCGCCGATTTCGTCGAGGTGGCCGGCACCGGCGCCGAGCGCGATTATGATACCCCGGCCGAATTGCAGGACATTCCGCCGCACCCCTCCCTTCGCGCTCACCGGCACGGCTAATCTAGCCACACTCCCCTCTCCCCGTGAGCGCGAAGGGAGGGCTACGGGGAGGGGTGAGGAGGAGATTATTCGCCGCGGGAGCGGAAGACATCGGCAAGCAGCGGCGCAATAACCCCAAGGGCATCTGCCACGGCGCCGGTGGATGAGGCGCAATTGATGATGAGGCTGCCGCCGCCGTGCTCGGTCATGCCGATGATCCCGCGAGACAGGCCAGCCTTGGGCGAGGACTCGAGCCCGCGCAGGAGCACCTGGGTCTCTAGGCCATAGAGGCGGGCCTTGATATAGCGCTCGGTGACCTCTGGGGTCAGGTTCGTCGCCCCGATGCCGGTACCACCGATGACCACGACGATATCGGTGCCCGTGCCTACGGCGGTGCGCAGCGCGTCGTCGACGGGCGTAAAGCCCTCCGGCACGATGCTGGGTGGTGCCACATCGATGTCATGCGCGCGCAGGATTTCTGCCGCTTTCTCCCCGGCGCGGTTCGATTTTTCACCGGCCAGGATGCGGTCCGAGCTGACGATTATCTGCGCCTTTCTTTGGGACATGAGTCTCATTCCTTCCCCACTATAGAGTGTGGTTAATATCACATTATTCTGTTTTCGATACCAACACACCTGGGGCACGGGGCTAACCAGCAACATCGGAATCGATCAAGAATTATGCAACATTTGTGTGTCGTAATTAGATACGGATTTTATCGGTTTTATTTACCTTTTTGAGCATAGTCGCCGGTAGATTAAAGAGTTGAACAACCTACTATCTGTGAGGAAATCATGACTGCTCTTGATACCTCAGGCAAAGTCATCCAAGGTTGGGATCCAGAAGATTCTGACCACTGGGACTCTAAAATTGCCTGGCGCACGCTGTGGATCTCCACATTCGTCCTTATCATTGGCTTTGCCACCTGGTACCTCGTATCGGCAATTGCCCCACAGTTGAACCAGATCGGTTTCGACTTATCCCGCAGCCAGCTCTACTGGCTGACCGCCATCCCCGGATTGGCGTGCGGTATCTTCCGCCTCATCTTCATGTTCCTGCCGCCCATCCTCGGCACGCGCAAGCTCGTCTTCAGCTCCTCGCTGCTGTTTATCATCCCCATGCTGGGCTGGTTCTTCGCGGTACAGGACTCCTCCACCCCGTACTGGTGGCTGATGACCCTCGCCTTCCTCTCCGGCATCGGCGGCGGCGTGTTCTCCGGCTTCATGCCCTCGACCGGCTACTTCTTCCCCAAGCGCCTGTCCGGTACCGCGCTGGGTATCCAGGCCGGCATCGGTAACTTCGGTATCTCCTTTATCCAGCTGGTTGCCCCATGGCTCATGGGCTTTACCCTGTTGGGTGTAGGTTTTGTTGCCCCGCAGCGCACCGATGACGGCGAAATCTTTGTCCACAACCCCGCCATCTTCTTGGTCCCGTGGGCCATCGTCGGCGCATTCCTCGCATGGACCCTGCTCAAGGACGTTCCCGTGAAGGCGAATTTCCGCCAGCAGATGGACATCTTTGGCAATAAGAACACCTGGATTCTTACTGTCGTCTACTTCATGACCTTCGGCGCATTTTCCGGCTTCGCGGCACAAACCGCGCTGCTTATTAACCAAATCTTCGGCGAAGGCTCCGAATTTGCCGGCACCTACGACAACCTTCCTGCCGGCGCGAGCTACGCCTTCCTCGGACCACTCATCGGCGCGCTCGTCCGCGCGCTGTGGGGTCCACTGTGCGATAAGTTCGGCGGCGCCATCTGGACCTTCATTGGCTGCCTGGGCATGACCATCTTTACCGTCGTGGCCACCTTCTTCCTCACCCCGGACGAGCCGGATGAGGTCTGGTGGTTCCTGGGCACCATGCTCATATTCTTCTTCTTCACTGGCCTGGGCAATGCCGGCACGTTTAAGCAAATGCCCATGATTTTGCCCAAGCGCCAAGCAGGCGGCGTTATCGGTTGGACCGGTGCCATCGGCGCCTTCGGCCCGTTTGTCGCAGGTGTCTTGCTCTCCATGATGTCTGCACCGACGTTCTTCTGGGGCTGCGCCGTCTACTTCGCCATCACCACCGTGCTGGTGTGGATCTACTACGCCCGCCCCAACGCCCCATTCCCCGGATAATTAGGAGCTTTCATTCCCCATGACTGCATACTTCGCGCCCGAACAAGGCAACTCAAATCCACTCTTTAAGCTTGGCGCCTACCTGCGCAAAGGCGAAGCTACCGATTCCGGCCAGCAGCTTTTCTTAAAAGGCGGCCGCCAGGCAGACGTCTTCTACCGCAACCGCTGGGCCTTCGACAAGATGGTGCGCTCCACCCACGGCGTGAACTGCACCGGTTCATGCTCGTGGAAGGTCTACGTCAAAGACGGCGTCATCACCTGGGAATCCCAGGCGGTGGATTACCCCACCACCGGCAATGACATGCCAGAGTACGAGCCCCGCGGCTGCCCGCGCGGTGCATCCTTTTCCTGGTACACCTACTCTCCTACCCGCGTGCGCTACCCGTACGCCCGCGGCGTGTTAGTGGATATGTTCCGCGAGGAAAAGGCAAAGCACGGCGATTCCGTCCTGGCATGGCGCGCCATCCAAGAGGACCCAGAAAAGCGCAAGGCGTATATCTCCCAGCGCGGCAAGGGCGGGCTTATCCGCATCTCCTATGAAGAGGCCATCGATATCGCCTCGGCCGCGCACGTCTACACCATCCGCAAGTACGGGCCGGACCGCATCAACGGCTTTACCGTGATCCCGGCCATGTCCCAGATCTCCTATGGTGCCGGCATGCGCTTCCTGCAGACCATCGGCGGCGTCGCGCTCTCCTTCTATGACTGGTACGCCGACCTTCCCCCGGCATCGCCGCAGACCTTCGGCGACCAGACCGATGTCCCCGAATCCGGTGACTGGTACAACTCTTCCTACCTCATGATGTGGGGCTCGAATATCCCGGTTACCCGCACCCCGGACGCCCACTTCATGGTGGAGTCGCGCTACAAGGGCACCAAGGTCGTCGTGGTCTCGCCCGACTTTGCGGATAACACCAAATTCGCCGATGAATGGGCCCGCATCGAGCCCGGCACCGACGCCGCCCTCGCCTTTGCCATGGGCCACGTCATTTTGAAGACCTTCCACGTGGACCGCCAGGAACCGTACTTCCTGAACTACATGCGCAAATACACCGACTCGCCCTTCCTGGTATCCCTGGAAGACCGCGGCGACGGTACCTACACACCGGGCAAGTTCCTCACCGCCTCGCAGCTTGCCGATGCCACCTTGAACTCCTCCCCCAACGCCACCCACCGTGGCCTGGTAATGGAGGAAGACGGGCGCATCGTTGACCCAGGCGGCACCGTGGCAGACCGCTGGGATAACGAAAGCGCCAAGTGGAACCTGGCGCTGGACAACGCCGATCCGGTCATGTCCATCGCAGAAACCGATAGCTTTGACACCGCCGAGGTGCTCTTCCCCCGCTTTGACCTCGATACCAACCCAGAGGACGTGGGAACCGATAAGCCGATTGGCGCGGGCATCGTCCACCGCGGCGTCCCCGTCCGCGAGGTCGACGGCAAGCTCGTTACCACCGTCTTCGACATCATGCTCGCCCACTACGGCGTCAACCGCGAGGACCTCCACCTGCCGGGTAGCTGGCCGAAGGACTTCCACGACTCCAGCGAAGTCGGCACCCCCGCTTGGCAGGAAGAGCTCACGGGCGTGGCCGCCGATACCGCCATCCGCATCGGCCGCGAATTCGCGCAAAACGCCGCGGATTCTAAGGGCCGCTCACAGATCATCATGGGCGCTGGCGTCAACCACTACTTCCACGCCGATAATATCTACCGCACCTTCTTGGCGCTGACCTCCATGTGCGGCACCCAGGGCGTTAACGGCGGCGGTTGGGCGCACTACGTGGGCCAGGAAAAGCTGCGCCCGATCAACGGCTGGACCCAGTGGGCCATGGCCGCCGACTGGCAGCGCCCGCCGCGCCACATGATTTCCACCGGCTTCTACTACTTCGCCACCGAACAGTACCGCTACGATAATTCGCGCGCCTCTCACTTGGGTTCGCCGCTTGCTAGCCACGGCTCCATTGGGGACAAGATGGTCTCCGATACCATGGCGGAATCCATGCGCCGCGGCTGGATGCCGGCCTACCCGCAGTTCAACCGCAACTCCCTCTTCCTTGCCGATGAAGCCGATGAGGCCGGCATGGACATCAACGACTACGTGGTCCAAGAGCTAGAAAATGGCCGCCTGGAATTCTCCTATGACAACCCGTCCGCCGAGGAAAACTGGCCGCGCATCCTGCTCAACTGGCGCACCAACCTGCTCGGCTCGTCCGCCAAAGGCACCGAGTTCTTCCTGCGCCACCTCTTGGGCATCGACTCGGATGCCACCGCGGAAGAACTAGCCCCCGAAGACCGCCCGCGCAGCATCAAGTGGGTGGATAAGGCACCGGAGGGCAAGTTGGATCTGATGATGACCACGGACTTCCGCAATACCTCCACCACGCTGGTCTCGGACCTCATCTTCCCGGCCGCTACCTGGTACGAAAAGCACGATATGTCCTCTACCGACATGCACCCGTACCTGCACTCGTTTAACGCGGCGATTAACCCGCCGTGGGAGGCGCGCTCGGACTACGAGGTCTTCCGGGACTTGGCCGCAGCGCTCTCCGATAAAGCCACCAAGTGGCTCGGTGTGCAACGCGATGTCATTACCCAGCCGAGCCACCACGACAGCCCGGACGAGCTCGGCATGCCCAACGGCATCGTCCCCGACCCCGAAGAACAGGGCCTTATCCCTGGGGTCACAATGCCGAAGCTGCATGTGGTCGAGCGCGATTACACCAAGGTCTACGAAAAGTGGGCTCACTTAGGCCCGCTTCCCGCCAAGGCCGGCACCGGCGTGCACGGCACCAAGTTCAACGTGGAAAAGCAGGTCAAGGAGCTCGAGCTCATCTGCGGCACCACGGAGACCTCCATGGGCGAGCTGGTGGATCTGTCCAAGGACACCAAAGTCATCGACGCCATCTTGCACCTGTCTGGTGTCTCCAACGGTGAGCTAGCCAAGCAAGGTTTTGAGTTCCTATCCTCACGCACCGGCAAGGATCTGACGCCACTGGGCACTCCCGATGAAGACGTACGCATCACCTGGGATGACATCAAGGAACGCCCGAAGGAGGTCATCACCTCTCCCGAGTGGACCGCCGATAAGCGTAATAAGCGCCGCTACACCGCCTTTTCCATCAACGTCGAGTTTGATAAGCCCTGGCACACGCTGACCGGCCGCATGCAGTACTACATCGACCACGACTGGTTCATGGATTACGGCGAATCGCTGCCGATTTTCCGCCCGCCGCTCGATCACGTCCACATGCACGGCGAATTCGCGCCGGGCACGGAATTGACCAATGACCGCGGCGAGGCTGAAGTCACGCTGCGTTACTTGACCACGCACAATAAGTGGTCCATCCACTCGCAGTACTTCGACAACCTGCACGTGCTCTCCATCTCGCGCGGTGGCCAGGTGGTCTGGATGTCCAATAAGGACGCCGAGAAAATCGGCGTCACGGACAACGACTGGGTTGAGGTATATAACCGCAACGGCGTCGTCTCCGCCCGCGCCATCGTCTCCCACCGCATTCCGGAGGGAACCATGCTGTGCAACCACGCGCAGGAGCGCACCGTGGGCACTCCGATCAACGAGCACACCGGCCGCCGCGGCGGCACGCACAACTCGCTGACCCGCATTTCCATCAAACCGGTGCACATCGCTGGCGGCTATGGCCAGCTGACCTACCACTTCAACTACATCGGCCCTACCGGCAATAACCGCGATGAAGTCACCCGCGTACGCCGCCGTTCCCAGGAGGTATCCTACTAATGAAAGTCATGGCCCAAATCTCCATGATCATGAACCTGGACAAGTGCATTGGTTGCCACACGTGTTCAGTTACCTGTAAGCAGGCATGGACCAACCGCGAAGGCACCGAGTACATCTGGTTCAATAACGTCGAAACCCGCCCCGGCCTCGGCTACCCGCGCACCTGGGAGGACCAAGAAAAGTGGAAGGGCGGCTGGGAGCGCACGACATCCGGCAAGATCAAGCCCAAGGCTGGCGGGCGCCTCAAGAAGCTTGCCACTCTCTTCCACAACCCCAACCTGCCCACCATCCAGGATTACTACGAGCCCTGGACCTACCAGTACGAGGACCTGATGGGCGCCGAGGCGGGTCAGAAGACCCAGCCCACCGCCAAGCCGGTCTCCCAGATCGATGGCCGGGACATCGGCAAGATCGAATGGTCTTCCAACTGGGACGATAACCTGGGTGGCTCTACTGCCACGCTTGACGATGACCCCGTGCTCCACAACATGAACCTCGAGGTCAAGAAGGAAATCGAGGACTCGTTCATGTTCTACCTGCCGCGCATTTGCGAGCACTGCATGAACCCGACCTGCGTATCCTCCTGCCCCTCTGGCGCGATGTACAAGCGCACCGAAGACGGCATCGTCCTGGTGGACCAAGACCGCTGCCGCGGCTGGCGCATGTGCGTATCCGGCTGCCCGTATAAGAAGGTCTACTTCAACCACAAGACCGGCAAGGCCGAAAAGTGCACGCTGTGCTACCCGCGTCTCGAGGTGGGACAGCCCACCGTGTGCTCCGAGACCTGCGTGGGCCGCCTGCGCTACTTGGGCGTCATCCTCTACGATGCCGACCGCGTCGCCGAGGCCGCCTCCACCGAGAATGAGCAGGACCTTTTCGAGGCCCAAAAGTCGATCATGCTCGACCCCCACGATCCAGAGGTAGTCCGCGCGGCCCAAGCCGAGGGCATCCCGCACTCCTGGATCGATGCCGCGCAGCAGTCGCCGATCTACGACCTCATCTTCAAGTACGGCGTCGCTCTGCCGCTGCACCCGGAGTACCGCACGCTGCCGATGGTTTGGTACATCCCGCCGCTGTCGCCCATCGTTGACAAGGTGACCGCAACCGGCAACGACGGTGAGGACCACAAGATCCTCTTCTCGGCGCTATCGAATATGCGCATTCCTCTGGAATACTTGGCGGGCCTATTTACCGCCGGCGATACCGTCCCGGTGGAAAAGTCCCTGCGCAGGCTCGTCGCCATGCGCTCGTATATGCGCGATATCAACCTGGGCAATGAGCCGCAGGAGGAGATCGCGCAGGCAGTCGGCATGACGGGCAGGGACATGGAAGGCATGTACCGTCTGTTGTCCATCGCTAAATACGATGACCGCTACGTCATCCCCACCGCCTCGCCGGAATCCCCGCGCGGCATTACCGACTTGGACCCGTTTGGCGATGTGGACCCGGCCAAGGCCTCCGAGGACGTCTTCCACGACCTAGGCATGGGTGCGCCCGAGGCCTGTACCCACGGCGCGGAACCACAGGGCAAGGTCTCGCTGCTCTCCTGGAGCGGCGACCGGCCCGATGCCATGTTCCCGCCGCGGAAGTAGGTTAAGCCGTGAATATCTTCGATAAACTCCGCAAACGCCAGGAATCCCTGCAGCGGCAATCGGCCCAGCAGGGTGGCGATGCCCCCGTGGCAGGATTCGGAACACCCGCCGGCATCGGTTCCATGGGCGGTGCCAATGACGTCGAAAAAACGCTGCGCACCCACACCGGTCAGGTCCCTAACGAATTCGTCACGCCGGTCGAGGTCACCGAAGACCAGCGGCGAATCGTCGCCATGGCCGTGTCCGTGCTGCTTAATTACCCCGGCGAAGACATCTTTGACCGCCTCTCAGTGGTCGAAGACCAGGTAGATGACCTGCCGCTGGCCATTGCCACCGACTTCATCAACTTCGCCGAATGGGCCCGCAGCATCGGCCCCCGCGGCTTGGAAGAGCACTACGTCGAGACCTTTGACCAGCGCCGCCGCTGCGCGCTGTACCTGTCCTACTTTGCTGTTGGCGATACCCGCCAGCGCGGGATGGCTATTTTGTCCTTCCGCCAGCAATTGGAGTCGCTCGGCTTCGAAATTTCGGATGAAGAACTACCGGATCACCTCTGCGTCGTCCTCGAAGCCCTCGCCATGAGCGAGGGGGACACGCACGAGCGCGCCGTTGAATTGGTGGCCAGCTACCGCGAAGGAATCGAGGTGCTGCGCGCTGCCCTCGCTCACGAGCGCTCGCCGTATGTCAGCTTGATCGTCGCGCTGTGCAAGGCCCTTCCAGAAGTCGATTCTGATACCGCGCAAAAGTACGTCGATCTCATCCGCACCGGCCCACCCGCCGAGATGGTCGGCATTGCAGACCTTCCCTTCCCCACTACCCAACCAGACCTCGTCTAGGAGCCACATCATGTTTGATAACTTCCTCTGGGGTGCCTTCCCGTGGTTAGCCATCGCGGCATTCTTCGTGGGCATCTTCTGGCGTTGGCGTTCCGACCAATTCGGCTGGACCACCCACTCCTCCCAAATCTATGAATCCAAGCTGCTGCGTTTATCCTCGCCGCTTTTCCACTGGGGCATGGTCTTCGTCGTCATCGGCCACCTGATGGGCTTGGCATTCCCCAAGTCTTGGACCCAGGCCGTTGGCATCAGCGACCACGCCTACCACCTCCTGGCCACCATCCCAGGATCCATTGCTGCGCTGGCGGTCCTGCTGGGCTTTGCCGGGTTGCTGTACCGCAGGCTAAAGAACCGCTCCGTATTCTTGTCCACGTCCACCTCGGATAAGGTCATGTACGCGCTGCTCGGTCTCGCGCTGGTATCGGGTTCCTTTGCCACCTTTACCCTGCAGCTTTTTGACCTCGCCGGCACCGGCGGATACGACTACCGCGAAACCATTTCCCCGTGGCTGCGCCAGCTGTTGATCTTCAACATCCAGCCCGATCTCATGGCCAGTGCCCCGTGGCAATTTAAGGTCCACGTCCTCTGCGGTTTCACCATCATCGCCGTGTGGCCCTTTACCCGCCTGGTCCATGCCTTCTCGGCGCCGGTCGGCTACGTTACCCGCCCGTACGTGGTCTACCGTTCCCGCGATGAGCGCACCACCCCGATGCGCTCCAATACCGCGTGGGAGCCTATCCGCTCCAACCGGAAGCAATTGGAAGGAGAAACCCCGGGCCACGGTGCCTAGGTAGTTCCTCGGTCCTTTCACCGCTGCGCGCTGTCCAATATTTGGATGGCCCGCGGCGGTTTCCTTATGTCTACGTTTACTCCGGCGCTCCCCATGCACCCACCACTCGCCCTTCACGCTCACCGGCACAGCGGTACGACCGCAATCACAGCCGCCCTGTGAGCGCCAAGGGAGGTGGGCAATAAAGAACCCCCGCCCTTCGCGCTCACCGGCAAGGCGGTGCGCCCGTAGATACTTCCACCCAGTGAGCGCCAAGGGGAGGAAGCGATCGAAGAACCCACCCGCCCTTCGCGCTCACGGTAAGAGGTGGAACTACCTCTCGGCAGTGCCCTGGTGAGCGCGAAGGGCGGGGGTGGGGACGGGAAACTAAGGCCGCTTTATTCGGTGACGACGAACTTGCCGTGCTGTCCCTTCTCGGCGTTGGTCATGATGTGGTTGACAAAGGAATAGGTTCCGGGCTCGTTGAAGGTCATTTCCACAAACCCGCCTTGCGCGGGAAGCAGGTCGAAGGCCTGCGAGCCGGTCTTTTCCTCGTCCTTGATGAGATAGGCGCCTTCCTTGTAGGCGGTATCGAATTGCTCGCCCACCACGTGGAAGCTAAGCGGCTGATCGGGGCCCACGTTCAGGATCCACAGGCGAACGGTATCGCCTACCTTGGCCTTGATGGGATCGACGTCGTACTGGCTGGGGTAGTAATTAAAGGCCATGAGGTCGAACTCGCCATCGGCCACGCGCTGGGCGTCGGCGCCGGTCTTTTCCTCACCGAGGAAGACATCGTTGGCGATGAAGTTGTACTCGGCATCCACGTCCTTAAGATCTGGTGGATCGATAATGACGTTGCCGGCCATGCCGTTGGCGATGTGCAGGGACATCGGGGCAGTTGAGCAGTGGTACATCCAGATTCCGGCGCGATTTGCGGTGAACTCGTAGGTCAGTTCTTCCCCGGGCTGGATGGACTTCATGTTTTCATCGGGGCTGACCTCACCGGCGTGGAAGTCGATGGAATGGGCCATGCTGCCCTCGTTCTTGATGGTGATCTTGAACTTATCGCCCACCTTGCCGCGCAGCGTCGGCCCGGGCGCTTGGCCGTTAAAGAGCCATTGCATCTGCTTGACGCCGGGGGCTACCTCAACGATTTCCTCGGTCATAGACCAGGTTTCTTCATGCGTGGTGGTATTGGCCGCTGGCGCGAGGGAGGCGTCATGGGCTTTAAAACCTTCGCGGGAGGCGCCAAGCTCGGCGGCGCTGGGCACATCAACGTGCGGGTTGGATGCGCCTGCCACGGCGTGATGGTGGTGATCGTGCCCGCCGGTGCTTGGCGCGGAGTCGCCCACGTTGACGTCAAAGGTCATGCCTTGCAGGCGGTGACCAGCGATGGTGCAGTAGCCTTCGATGCTGGATTCGATCACACCGGCATCAAGCTGCACGGTATCGCCGGGATCGACGCGGCCGGTTTCGGCATCGCCAATCTTGAGATCGTGGACTTGGTCCCCGGTATTGGTGAAGTTAACCACCAAGTGAGTGCCGGGATCCACATCGACGTGGTTGGGGACGAAGGCCATGCCATCGACTTCCACGTCAATGGTGTGGGTTTCGCCTTCGGCCACAGAGCTCGACGGCTGGGAGTCCTTAGAGGTGGTATTGACTAGGGCCAGTGCGATAACCGCGGCAAGCGCGATGCCGATGAGCAACCACGAGGCCCACTGGGAGTTACCGGACTCCGGCGGCTTATCCTGTGGCTGTGGGGAAGAAACACTAAGCATTTAATTCTCCAGATTCTGTTGTTGGTAAACGGCGCGGCCCACGGCAAGCACGTTTAATGCTAAGCCTATCCCCATGAGGATAAGCCCGGCAGCCAGGGCATTGACAAGGCTCAGCAAGGCGCCGAGGTTGATGAGGACGAGTCGGGCAAAACCCGCGCGGTCCGCGGTAGCCCGGCCGTGGTGCACCTTGGCAGAACCGCCTCCCACCAGCGTGGGCAAGAGGTGGTGCAATACGCCCGTGACCATTTGCAAGACTCCACCACCGATGAAGGCCGGGACCAAAAATAGCGTGATGACGCGCGGATAGGCACCAAGCGCTGCGGCCACGGCATCCCCGGCACACAGGGCCACCATCCATAGCAGCCCCGCGATGACGGAAACCGATGCAGTGGTCAGCCGGGGGTTGCGCCCCAGCACGGTGGCCAGTACCGGTTGGATGATCATGATGGCGGCGAGCACGACGAGCAGCTGGGCGATGCCCGCCGCGCGCGTCCACCCCACCGCGCCGCAGACCATGGTCAGTGCCAGCCCGGCGCAGTGGACGATGAGCCCGCGCGTGCACCTGGTGCGCGCGGTGGGCGAAATCGCGGTGCTGGACAAGGTGGGAAGCAGCGTCACGATGGTGCCCACGATGGTCAGCCATGCAAATCCCCACACCATGCCGCGCGAATGGGCGGCCACCAAAAAGGAATAGTTGCCCACGCCATTGCCGCTTAAGATCACGAGCACCACGGAGGCGATCATGAAGATGGACGCGGCCGCGTAAAACGGCACCGTGACCGCGAAGGACCCGGAAAGCGATCCGCGCAAACGCGTGTAAGTGAAGGCGAGCTGCCAGGCAAGGGCGGCGATGATGAGGAGGGAGGCGGCATCGGCAAGCAGGCCCCAGTCATACCCCGCGCGATCGATAATGAGCAGGATAAGGCCCACCTGGATGAGCGCCACGCGCGCGCCCACGCCGCGGTAACCGTTATTGGCGGTGCGGGTAAGCGCCTCGGTGAAGTGGGTGGAAAATACGAGAATGGCCGTGGTCAGCGCGCCGATGGTCAGCGGGTGGATGAGATCCCACCACACCACGGGCGCACCCAGGTGACCCGCCACGTTGATACCGATGCCGATGAGCACCCACGCGCCGATAAGCGCAGCGGTCACGATGTGCCAGCGGCTGCGGGCGGCCAGGGAGATGTCATTAATGTGCACGGTGGGCCTCCTTCACCGACAAACTAATCCCGCAGGCGAGGAAAACCAAGACGGCGGCGATGGTAACCAGACCGCCCACCTGGTAGGCGACGGTATGGCGGGCGACATCGGCAAGAATGCGCAGCGCCAGCCCGCCGTGCAGGACCGCTACGGGAAGGAAGAGCACCGGATGGTAGGGCAAGTGGCGGCGGATGACGGAGGTAATGATGATGGGGGCATGGGCGAAAATCATGGATATGACAAAGCCCAAAAAGATGGCGTGCACCGAGGCGTCGTAGGCAAAGCCGGAGCTTTCCCCGTAGAGCAGCCAGAAATATCCGCCGAGGGCCAGCCAGAAATACCCGGCGAGCATGCACGCGGCGGAATAGCGCGGCAGCCCGCGCGAGCGCACCAGGTTTTTCGCCACATCCACGCGCACGGTGGAAACCGCAACGCCAATAAGCGCCACGCCCATGGCCCGATAGCCCACTGCCGGGGAGAGGATATAGACCACGCTGAGCGTCCCCAACCCCAAAACCCACAGCGTAATCCGCTTTTCTGCCTGGGTACCGGCCATAGTGATGCGGGCTAGCTCCATGCGCTCGCCGATGATCGTCGCTACCACGTAGAGCACGCACAGCGGCATCGCGGTAGAAAACCCCGGCGCTATGGCCCACAGCAGGGCCGCCGCTACCCCGCCGATGACGCCGGTGGCCTGCACGATGATGGACAAGGCGGGCTGGCGCCGGTGGATGGTGGCATAGATAAAGCCCAGCACGATGAAGCCGGCGGCAAAACACAAAGCCGGGACCTGCCGCGGCAGGCCCGCCACGATGCCCACGAAGCCGGAGACGTGGAAAATGGGGCCTACCCATGCCCACCGCGTGCGCACGGCGACGGCGCGCTCCAACCCGATGGCGCCGCCGACAAAGCCGAATACCATCAAGGGGCCATGATCCGCAGCCAGAGAAGCTGCCGGTGAGAATCCCACGCCGAGCAGGGATGCCCCGGCGGCGAGCCCAACCAACAAGGACAGCCCGGCGCAAGCAAGGAAGAAGAAGCGGTGCGCGAGCCTATTATTTATCACGGCTTTAATCGTACTAATATTGGTGGCAAGGTAAAACCCTCACCCCACCTCCGAAAGGATGACTCTCCCCCATGGAACTTCCCATCACCGATGCCTCTCAGCAGAACTCCATTCCCACCCTCAACGCCACTGAAATTCCACACGCCGTGCGCCACGGCGCCATCCACGGCGCTTTGGGCACGCTGAACGTGGGCCAAGCCATGATCCTCATTGCCCCGCACAACCCACTCCCTCTACTCAAGGAAGTGGAAGAGCGCGCGGAGGAATTTGAGCTGTCTTACCTCAAGGAAGAAGAAAACGACTATCACATCAAGTTCACGCGAATTTCGTAGTGTATTCCCGTGCTAATCGATAGGCTAAGTGGTGATAACTCTATCTCTCGTACATAGTTGTCTACATAACACGGAGCATTCACTATGAATAAGAAATTTGCCGCAGCCGCCGTGGCTGCGACCGGCCTGGCGCTCTCCGCCTGCTCTCCCGATACCTCCACCACCTCCGATGCAGAGCAGACCAGCTTGAACTTGCTGGCTGCATCGTCCACCCGCGTCATCAACGATGAGCTGGAAAAGCGCGCTTCCGAGTTCGACACCCCGGTTGACCTCGAGTTCCAAAATGGCGGCTCTTCCGACTTGGTCAATAAGCTGAGCGAGGGCGCTCCTGCAGACCTGCTGCTCACCGCGTCCAAGAAGACCATGGACAAGGCAATCAATGACGGAACCGTCAAGGACCCGAAGGTGCTTGCCACCAACGTCATGGTGATGGTTGTACCGAAGGGCAACCCGGGCAATATCCACTCCATCGAGGATCTGCAGAACGAAGACCGCTTCGTCATCTGTGACCCACAGGTTCCATGTGGCGATATCTCTTCCCAGATCATCGAAGAAAACAACCTGGACGTAAAGCCTGCCTCCCAGGAGCAGCAGGTCGCTGACGTTTTGGGCAAGGTTGTCTCCGGTGAGGCCAATGCCGGCTGGGTCTACTCCACCGACGCTGCAGCCGCTGGCGATGACGTAGAGGTCATCGAGATTCCGGATGCTGATAAGTTCGCCAACCAGATCCTGGGCGCCGTTTCCGCCGAGGCTGAGCACCCAGAAGAGGCGCAAAAAGTCCTCGACCTGTTGGCCGATGACTTTGATAAGACCTGGGAAGAGTACGGCTTTAACCCAGCAGATTAATAAATGACCCCTCCCCAGCCCATACGCCTTAAATCTCCCCTCGTTATCGGCCTTATCGGCCTCATCGCGGTCGTTGTCATCCTCGTTCCCGTAGCCTCCCTGGGGCTGCGCGTACCGTGGAACCGCATCGGCGAATACCTCGCCAAACCGGAGATTTGGGACATGCTCAAGCTGTCCCTTACCGCGGCATTCCAATCAATGCTGCTGGCGATGGTGCTGGGGACCGGTCTTGCCTTTTGGGTCCAACAGCTCGGCCGAGGCAGCGGCGTTATCCGCCTGTTCATTTATTTGCCCCTGGCCATGCCGCCCGTGGTGGGCGGCCTCGCGCTTACCGCAGCCATTGGCCGCAGGGGCTACTTGGCCCCGTTTCTTGACGCCATAGACTTCCATTTTGCTTTTGCTTTTCCCGGCGTCATCGCCGCGCAGTGCTTCGTCGCCTTGCCCTTCGTCGTGGTGGCGGTCGATTCCGCCCTGCGCCAATTGGATCAAGAGATCTTGGCCTCTGCCGCCAGCGTGGGACTTTCCCGCTGGGAGGTACTGCGAAAAATCACCATCCCCTCCATCGCCCCCGCCCTGGCCACCGGCGCCGGCCTTGCGTTTGCGCGCTCCCTTGGCGAGTTCGGTACCACGCTGACCTTTGCGGGCTCCCAGCCGGGCGTGACCCGCACGATGCCGCTCGGCATTTACTTGGAGCGCGAGGTCGATACCGATGGTGCCTATGTGCTCTCCGCCATCCTCATTGCGATGGCTATCCTCTGCCTCGCCCTCGCCGGGCTTCCCTCTCTCCTCCAGCGTTCCTACCGAGCGCAGGCCCGCGAGCTACACAGCATGGACTATGAGAAGCTCAGCGCCCTGACGGCCCCAGAAAAGGCCCCCACCCTAAACGTCACGGCGGATGGAGAGACCACGGAATTTACCCCGCGCGCGATCACGGCCATCGTCGGTTCCAATGGCTCGGGCAAGACCACACTCATGGGGCGCATCGCCGGGCGGCTGACCGGCGCGGAGATTACCGCCGACCCAGATGAGATCGTCCTGCTTACCCAGCGCCCCGGCCTGCCGCCGCGGGCCACCGCCAACCAGGCCATTGCGATGGTCACCCGCGATAAGCAGCGCGCCACGGAGTTGCTGGAGGCGGCGGGCTTGTGTGAGCTTAACGATGTCCCCGTGCCCGCCCTTTCCGGCGGCCAGGCCGCCCAAGTGGCCCTCGTCCGCGCGCTCGCCGCGCGGCCCACCATCCTGATTTTGGATGAGCCCTTGGCGGCCATCGACGTGGAATCCGCCAGCAAGTGGCGCCGCTTCCTGCGCGCTACCCGCCATGACCGCACCACCTTGCTGGTGACCCATAATGCGTTGGATATTGCCGGGCTTGCCGATGACATGGTGGTCATGAATTCCGGCCGCGTCACCGCCCACGGACCTGCCGCAGACCTCCTCGATGTCCCACCCACCGGCTTTGTGGCTAATATTGCAGGGCTCAACCGCGTGGAAGGCACCGTTTCAGAGGCCACCGCTGCCGAAACCGTCGTTACCTGTGGAAACACTACCGTCACCGGCGGGCCCGCCGAACTCCGCGCCGGCGATAAGGCAGCGGTCACGTTTAAGCCAAGCGACGTGCACCTGACGTCCGACGAGGCTACCGGGGTTAATCACTGGTCCACCAAGGTCATCGCGGTGGAAGCAGCCAGCATGGCGGATGCCCGGTTGAGCCTGAATATGGACGGCCACACCATTACCGTGCCGGTAAGCAGGCAGGTGGCTTTAGGTATTGATACGGGCGATACCGTATCCTATAGCGTGGCTAAAGATAAGATTTCTGTTAATCAAGCCCCTCATCAGCACTCAGAGATACGAAGTTAATCGCATGCCCAATTCGCTCCCCCGCCCCAGCTCCGATCTTTTCCCGGAAGCGCTCAAGCTATCGCCTAAGCAACGCGAGGTACTCACGCAGCTGCAGCATTATCCACGGGGAGCGCGCGCTGCAGAGGTAGCAAAAGATTTAGGCATGCACGTCAATACCGCGCGCGGGCACATCGATGAGCTCATTCAGGTCGGCGCCATTACCGCCGTTCCAGAACACAGCTCTGGGCGCGGGCGCCCTTCCCTAGTGTACCAGGCCCGCGTGCCGGATAACCGTGCCATCGCAGAGGAATACGTCAGCCTCATTAGCGTGCTGACCTCCATGCTCGCGGGCAAGGAAGAGCTCGATGATTTCTCTTCCCCACAGGCACGGGAATTGGGGCGGCAGTGGGCGCGCGCCACGGGCGCGGATATCCAGAGCGGCGCGCTCGATACCCTTTTTGCCACCCTGCGCGATATGGGTTTTGATCCCTCGCAGGGCGCGGATCCTTCCGAAATCGAGTTGAATGCCTGCCCGTTCGTCTCCTCCGGAACCACCCCGAGCCCCTTTGTCTGTGCCATACACGCTGGCTTTTTGCAAGAAGCCAGCGGTACGGACACGGACATCGCCTTAACGCCGATGCAGCGCCCCGAAGTGTGCCAAATCGAGATTAAGCCTGTGTAACTTCCACGCGGACCGGGCCCGCGACCTTGAGATCGAAGACGCGCAGGCCCTGCTCGCGGGCATCATCAAGAATGCTCTCGTCGATGTCCTCCGTGTGCAGCACCATCACCGTCGGCCCCGCCCCGGAAAGATAGGCGGCGTACCCGCGGTTGCGCAGGCGGTTCACCCACTCCGCGGTCACGGGAAGCACGTCGGCGCGATACGGCTGGTGCAAGCGGTCGCGGGTGCCTTCCCACAAAAGCTCTGGGTAGTTCTGCAATGCGGCTACCTGGACTGCGGTGCGGGAGACGTTAAAGGCGGCATCGGAATGCGTCACGTGCGAGGGCAGGACGCGGCGCACCGCCTGGGTGGAGGCATGGGAATCCGGCACCAGCGCGGTGGCCCGGATATCGGGATGCACGTTGATGGTAGCGGCCTTGTATTCCGGCAAGGAGCGGCCATCGACGGGCACCGTCGTCCACGAGACCACGGCGCTGCCCAGTACCGAGGCCGCGGCATTATCCGGGTGGCCCTCAAACGCCGAGGACAATTGCACGAGCTGATCTTGGGTCAGCGGGCTGCCCGCCAAGGCATTGCCCGCGGCAACGCCGGCGACCGCTGTAGACGCCGAAGAACCCAGACCGCGCGATTGGGGAATCGTATTATGCGAGACCACGCGCAGCCCTGGCACCGTAGCTTCGGCAGCAGATAGTGCGGACCGGATGGCCTTGACCATCAGGTGCGATCCATCGCGCGGAAGGTCATCTGCCCCCTCGCCAAAAATCTCCACCTCGAGGCCGGAGGGAATGACCTCCACCTCGGCGGTGTCGTACATGCTCAGTGACATGCCCAGGGTGTCATATCCCGGCCCCAAATTCGCCGTGGAGGCGGGGACGGTGACTATCGCTTTGGTGCCGACTTCAACTTCGATGCTCATGGTGACTAATATATCGAACCGTTTTAGCTGCCCAGGCGGATGACCGAGTGAACGGTTTTGACCTCATCGAGCTCGCCCAAGGCGGAGACGATGTTTTCCAGAGTTGCTTCCTTGGCTGCGTGGGTAACCACGATAAGGCGCGCGGTGTCCTCGCCGTCTTCTTGGCGCACGGTGCGCAGGGATACCCCATGCTGTGCGAAAAGCGCGGAAATGGCTTCCAAAACGCCGGCGCGGTCTTGGACCTCCATATCAATGTGGAAGCGGGTATCGACCTCGCCGAAGTCCGCAATCGGCAGGTTGGCGTAGGTATTCTCGCCAGGCGCGCGGCCGCCGTGGACGATATTGCGGGCGGCACCGACGACATCGCCAAGCACGGCCGAAGCGGTAGGGTTGCCGCCGGCACCATTGCCGTAAAACATGAGCGAGCCGGCTGCCTCTGCCTCGACGAAAATGGCGTTATAGGACTCGCTGACGGTAGCCAGCGGGTGCTCCTTGGCCACCAAGGTCGGGTGCACACGCGCGTTGACCACTTCGGATCCGTCCTCGCGGCGCAGGCGCTCACAAATGGCCAGCAGCTTGATGGAATAGCCGGCATCGTTTGCCGCGGCGATATCGTCTGCGGTGATATCGGTAATGCCCTCGCAGTGCACGTCCTCGAACTTCACGCGGGTGTGGAAGCCGATGGAGGCCATGATGGCGGCCTTCGATGCGGCATCGTGGCCCTCTACGTCCGCGGTGGGATCCGCCTCGGCGTAGCCCAAGCGGGTGGCTTCCGCTAAGGCCTCATCATAGGAAGCACCGGTGGATTCCATGGCGTCCAGGATGTAGTTGGTCGTGCCATTGACGATGCCGGAGATGCGCTCGATCTGGTCGCCAGCCAAAGAGCGGCGCAGCATGCCCACAACCGGAATGGCGGCAGCCACGGCCGCTTCAAAGTAGAGGTCAACCCCGGAGCGTTCCGCAGCCTCGGCCAATTCATCAGCGTGCGCGGCAACCAGCGCCTTATTCGCCGTCACCACGGACTTGGCGGAATTAAGCGCGGTCAAAACC
Organism: Corynebacterium sp. LaCa_23; assembly: GCF_058182375.1. Lineage (NCBI taxonomy): Bacteria > Bacillati > Actinomycetota > Actinomycetes > Mycobacteriales > Corynebacteriaceae > Corynebacterium > Corynebacterium sp. LaCa_23. Next base: position 1,028,997 of record NZ_CP190825.1, on the reverse strand, counting down.
AGCTCGCGCGGGAAATCGATCCCGCCGATGACCTCCACCACCAAGTCAATATCATCGCGGGAGATCAGGGCCTTGGCATCATCAGTCAGCAACTCGCTGGGCACGCCCGGGCGCAGCTTGTTCTTATTCTGGATAGCGATGCCGCGGATCTCTGCCGGCCCACCGATGCGATGAGCAAAGGCATCCGCATTCTCATCTAAGAGGCGGAAAACTTCCGCTCCCACGGTGCCGAATCCAAGCAGCGCAATGCCAACGGTTTCGCCTTCGCCCTTGCCGGTACGCGAATGTAGCTGTAGCTGACTGTTTGAAGCATCCATAGTCCGTCTCCATGTCGATTTAGTGGTGGAAAATGTCCCCCGCTTTACGCGGCTACAGGACACTATACAGAACGAGCTGTCTATATTGCGACATGCGGGGGATAATATTCGTTCAGCTACAGAAAACCCCCGCCGCACGGGCCGAATGCGGTCCCTGCGTTACGGGGGTAGTACTGGGCTTAATCCACTTCCAAGGACAAGAGGTCCTCGATAGTTTCGCGCCGCAACATGGGCTTGGTATTTCCCACGCGCGTTGCCACCACAGCCGGGCGCACCGCGCCGTTATACCGAGAAGACATCATGTACTGATACCCGCCGGTGGCCGCGAAAGCGAGCAAGTCCCCCGGCTGGATGTCATTGGGCAATTCGCCTTCTTCTAACAAGATATCGCCGGATTCGCAGTGGAAGCCCACGATGCGCGAGGGCACCATTTCGCCGTCACTAAAGCGGTTCACCAGGCGCACATCGTATTCAGAACCATAGAGCGCGGGGCGAATATTATCGGACATTCCCCCATCGATGGAGATATAACGGCGCACCGGCAAATCGGCCTTGCCGGTTTCCACGTCCTTGACCGTACCCACGCGGTAGACGGTCACGGCAGAACCCGCTACCAAGGAACGCCCCGGCTCCACGAGGAGGAACGGCGCCTTAATATCGAGATCTTCCGCGGTCTGGTCCACGGCGCGCAGCATGTCCTTTGCCACGCGGTCAATATCCAGCGCTTCCTCATAGGGCATATACGGAATACCAAAACCGCCGCCCAAGTCCAGCTCGGCTAGGTCAACGCCCAGCTCGGTGTGGATTTGGCGGTAGAGCTCCAGCACGCGCTCGGCGGCGAGTTTAAAACCCTCGGCATTGAAAACCTGAGAACCCACGTGGCAGTGCAAGCCACTCAAGTGGAGGTTTTCCACCTCAAGGCAGCGCTTCGCGGCGGCAAAAGCCGCACCGGTAGCCAGGGAAATACCGAATTTCTGGTCCTCGTGCGAGGTAGCAACGAACTCGTGCGTATGCGCATCCACACCCGGCTTAACGCGAATCATTACCGGCTGCACCACGCCAGCCTCGCCGGCGATGCGGTTGAGCTCTTCGAGCTCCTGCTCATTATCAATGACCACGTGGCCCACGCCTGCATCCACGCACAGGCGCAGGTATTCCTCGTCCTTATTATTGCCGTGCGCAGTAATGCGCGCGGCTGGGAACTCGGCGGCGAGAGCAATCTTTAGCTCATTGAGCGCGGCGGCATCGAGACACAGGCCCTCTTCGTTGACCCACTGCACGACCTTTTTGGAAATAAACGCTTTGGAGGCATAGTGCACGTGATCCGGCCCGCCGAAGGCACGCGCCATGTCTTGGCAGCGCGAGCGGAAGTCATCTTCATCGAAGACGTAGAGCGGGGTCTGGAATTCCTCTGCCAAATCCGGCAAAGGCACCTCAGCCACGGTGACGACGCCGTCTTCTTGGCGGCTCGCATTCCGCGGCCACACGTGGGCGGGAAGCTCATTGAAATCAGTCATTTACATCTTCTCCGGTGAGCTCACGCCAACCATGGTCAATGCATTGGACAGGACGACGCGGGAGGCTTCCGCCAATGCGAGGCGTGCGCTGTGAATGGGCTGCTCTTCCTCCCCTGCCTTGGGCAATACCTGGCAGGTGTCGTAGAAACGGTGGAATACGCCAGCCAACTCTTCGGCATAGCGCGCCACTCGGTGCGGCTCGCGCAGTTCCGCGGCATCTGCCACTACGGCAGGGAACTCACCCAGGGTGCGGATGAGGTCGCCTTCGCGCTCATGCTCCAGCAGGGAGAGGTCCGCACCCTCGGAGCTCACTCCTAGCTCGGCGGCCTTGCGCCCAATCGAGCACAGCCGCGCATGGCCGTATTGCACGTAGTAGACCGGATTATCCGAAGACTGCGACTCCCACAGGCCCAGGTCGATATCGATGGACTGATCCGCGGACGAGCGCACCAGCGAATACCGCGATGCATCGATACCGATGGCGGCGACCAAATCCTCAATGGTGATCACGGTGCCCGCGCGCTTAGACATGCGCACCGGCTTGCCATCGCGCAGCAGGTTGACCATCTGGCCAATGAGCACCTCGACGCCATCGGCGTCATAGCCCAGGGCGGCTGCTGCCGCCTTCAAGCGCGGTACATAACCGTGGTGGTCAGCGCCCAACATGTAGATATTGAGATCGTGACCGCGGTCGAATTTATCGGCCACATAGGCGATATCGCCGGCGATATAGGCCGCATTGCCGTCTGATTTCACCACGACGCGATCCTTAGAATCGCCATAATCAGTGGACTTGAGCCACCACGCATTGTCCGCCTCATAGAGGTGGCCTTCAGACTTCAGGGTCTCAAGCGCCTTATCTACTGCGCCAGATTCAAAGAGCGAGTTTTCGTGGAAGTAGACATCAAAGTCCACGCCAAATTCGTGCAGGGACTGCTTGATCTGGGCAAACATCATCTCCACGCCATCGGCGCGGAAGGTCTCCTGCACCTGCGCAGCATCACCCTCGAGCGCGCTGGGGTTCTTTTCCACCACCGCGCTGGCGATGTCGTGGATATAATCTCCGCCGTAGCCGTCCTCCGGCGTGGGCTCGCCCTTTGCGGCAGCAACCAAGGAGCGCGAGAAGCGGTCGATCTGGCCGCCGTGATCGTTGAAGTAGTACTCGCGGGTGACTTCTGCGCCGGAAGCCGTGAGCACCCTACCCAGCGAATCGCCGACGGCGGCCCACCGCGTACCACCCAGGTGAATCGGGCCGGTGGGGTTGGCGGATACAAATTCCAGGTTAATTTTCTTGCCCGCAAAGGAATCATTGGAACCGTAGCCCGCGCCTGCCTGCAGAATCTGGGCGACGATCTCACCCTGGGCAGCGGCGGCCAAGCGGATATTAATAAAGCCAGGGCCAGCAATATCGGCCTCTGCGATGGCGTCATGCTGGGCCAATTTTTCCGCTAACCAGGCACCGAATTCGCGCGGATTCGCGCCGGCCTTCTTGGCCACCTGCAGTGCGAGGTTGGTGGCATAGTCACCGTGTTCTGGGTTGCGGGGGCGCTCAACCGTGACAGAGTCCGGCAATACGGACGCGTCTAGGTCATGTTCTGTCATGACCGCGGTGGCGGATTCTTTAACTAAGGTGGCCAAATCAGCTGGAGTCATGTGGCAAGAGTCTAGTTCACTGCCCCGACACGTGCGAAAAGAAGCACTGACTAACTTTTCCGAGGGCGGAAATTGGTCATTTTCTAGACCTCTTAGGCAAACCTATATTGCGATATATATTACAAAATATATGCTGATAGAAGGAAAATTGCCCTACTTTTCACATAGTGACTGTGTAGAGTTAATTACACCTCCATGACTTAAAAAACTAATAAGGAGCACCGTATGCGCATTGCGCTTTTTTCTACTTGCATTGGTGACACCCTTTTTCCGGACGTCCAAAAGGCGACGGCATTGGTCCTTTCCCGGTTAGGTCACGAAGTTGTCCTTCCGGAAGAGCAAACCTGCTGCGGCCAGATGCACATCAACACCGGCTATCAGAAAGAAACTCTGGGGATGATTCGCTCTTATGCGGATGCCTTCGCGGATCCTTCCATTGACTACGTCGTGGCCGCCTCCGGCTCCTGCGTGGCAGCAGTTCGCGACCGCCACGAGAGCATCGCCGACCGCTACGGCACTTCCGCCGATGTCGATGGCGCGCAGAAGACCGCGGAAAAGACCTACGATCTCACGGAATTTTTGGTCGATATTGAAGGCGTGACCAACGTCGGCGCCTTCTTCCCGCACCGCGTGACCTACCACTCCGCCTGCCACGGCCTGCGCTTCCTCAAGCTGGAAGACCGCCCCTACAAGCTTTTGCAAGAAGTCGAGGGCATCGACTTGGCACCGCTGGCCAATAGCGAGGAATGCTGCGGCTTCGGCGGAACCTTTGCCCTGAAGAATCCGGAGGTCTCCCAGGCCATGGTCTCCGATAAGACCCGCCACATTAAAGACACCAAGGCCGAGTACGTGACCGCCGGCGACTCCTCCTGCCTGATGAATATCGGCGGCGCCCTGCACCGCCAGCGCTCCGGCATTCGCGCCCTGCACATGGCAGAGATTTTGGCCTCCACTAAGGAACACCCGTGGCAGCCTGACTCCGCCGCTTACTCCAAGGAGACGATGCTCTAATGACCTCTTTCCTCGACACCACCCCGCCACGCGCTCCTGAAGGCTACGGCAATCTGCGCGGTAGCAAGGCCTTCGTTCCGCTCGCGCACGTCGGGCTGAATAACGCCACCCAGCGCCACAACCTGCAGCACGCGACCACGACCATCCGCCAAAAGCGCGCCAACACCGTGCAGGAAGTAGATGACTGGCAGCAGCTCCGCAACGCCGGTTCTGCCCTTAAAGAAGACGTCGCCGCCCGCATGCCGGAGCTGCTCGAGCAGTTTGAAAAGGCCGTGTCTGACCGCGGCGGCATCGTCCACTGGGCACGCGATGCCAAGGAAGCCAACGAGATCATTGAAGGGCTCATCCGTGAAACGGGCGAGACCGATGTGGTCAAGGTGAAATCCATGGCCACCCAGGAAATCGGTTTGAACGAACACCTCGAAGAGGCCGGCATCCACGCCCAGGAAACCGACTTGGCAGAGCTCATCGTCCAGCTTGGTGACGATAAGCCATCGCACATTTTGGTGCCCGCAATCCACCGCAACCGCGCGGAGATACGCGATATCTTTGTCAATAAGATGCCCAATACGGATGACTCGCTAAAGGCTGAGCCCGCCGAATTGGCCGAGGCATCCCGTAAGTTCCTGCGCCAGCAGTTCATGAAGGCCAAGGTCGCCATTTCCGGCGCCAACTTCGGCGTTGCTGAAACCGGCACCGTAAACGTCGTGGAATCTGAGGGCAATGGCCGCATGTGCCTGACGCTGCCGGAAACGCTGATTACCGTCATGGGCATCGAAAAGCTCGTGCCCACCTTCCAGGACCTGGAAGTCTTCCTGCAGCTACTCCCCCGTTCCTCCACCGCGGAGCGCATGAACCCCTATACCTCCATGTGGTCCGGCGTGACAGAGGGCGATGGCCCGCAGAACTTCCACATCGTTCTGCTGGACAATGGGCGCACCGCTGCGCTGTCCTCGCCGATTGGCCACCAGGCGCTGAAGTGCATCCGTTGCTCGGCCTGCCTGAACGTCTGCCCCGTGTACGAGCGCGCCGGCGGTCACGCCTACGGCTCCGTGTACCCAGGCCCTATCGGCATCTCGCTAACGCCGCAGCTCACTGGCATGAAGGACCACAACGATCCATCGGCAAGCCTGCCGTATGCCTGCTCGCTGTGCGGACGCTGCGACGACGTGTGCCCGGTAAAGATTCCGCTTTCTGATGTCATCGTGGAAAACCGCCACCAGAAGGTCACCCACGCTGCCTCCCCGATCGAGCCGAAGCTCTTCAAGACGGTGCAGCTGCTCTGGGATAACCCGAAGATGTGGGATAAGGTCACCCACCTCGTAGCATTTGGCCGAGTGATGGGCGGATTCAATGGCACCATCGAATCTCTGCCGCTATTTTTGTCCGGTTGGTCCGATGGCCGCGATACCGCGATTCCACCGAAGAAATCCTTCCGCCAATGGTTCGACTCCGAAGAAGGCAAAGAGCTGCTGACCAATGCCCGTAAGGAGGCCAACAAGTGAGCGCCAAGCAAGACATCCTAAACCGCATTCGCTCGGCACAGAAGCAGGCTGGGCTCGCGGATCACGTCGATGTGCCGCGCGAATATCAGCGCAAAGGCACTCTAAACGATGATGAGCTGCGCGAGATGCTGGTCGATCGCCTCGAGGATTACAAGGCGGAAGTCCACGTCACGGAGGAAAGCGATCTCAAAAAGACGCTGGATACGATCGTCAACGATCGAAACTGTAAGGACATCCGCTACGCCCCGGGCATGAATGCCGATCTTTTTGACGGCCTTCCGGCCCGCCCGGACGACGAGGACGCGGATCCGCGCGAGCTTGACGATGCCGATGCCGTCGTCACCGAGTCCTTCGTGTCTTCCGCACAGACCGGCACCATCGTATTGCAGTCCGATTCCCGCTGCGGCCGCCGCGCGTTGACGCTGGTACCGGACCGCCACATCTGCATCGTCCGCCGCGACGAGGTGGTCTACGGTATCCCCGAGGTTATCTCCCGGATGGACCCCGACAAGCCCGCAACGTGGATTTCTGGCCCCTCCGCCACCTCCGATATCGAGCTCTCGCGCGTCGAGGGAGTGCACGGCCCGCGCGATCTCATTGTGATTATTGTGAAGTAGCGTGGTTAGGGTGCCGAGTTAGGGCACCCGCCGCGTGGAAATCACTGCTACGAACCTGAAAAAGCATAAGCTGACTCTGACGAACGCTATAGAAGTCGGAGCTTTAGCTTATGCTTTCTTTTTCTAGAAAAATTTCTACCGTAGTATGCGCCAGCGCCCTCGCACTGGGCGTGGCAGCCCCCACCGCCGCGGCGGCGGAGCCGGACATTACCTGGGAGGATTGCCCCGCTCAGGTGAACCTAGATGGCGCCGAATGCGGCCGGGTAGAGGTACCTACCTACTACGAAAACCCCGAGGCCGGTACCATTAGCGTCGGTTTCGTTCGCGTGCCCGCGGCACAGCCAGATGCGCGCCGCGGCGCGCTCTTTACCAACCCAGGCGGCCCCGGCGGTGACGCTTATTCTTGGGCTGGAAACGATGCCGTCGAGTGGCCCGAGGAGATCCGCAACGAGTGGGATCTGATCGGCGTCCAGCCGCGCGGCCTGCCTGGTTCCACCCCGGTGGATTGCGCTACCACCCCGAACTTCAATCCCATCGAGGCCACTACGCAGATCGGCAAGGCCACCCGCGATGCCTGCGAGCAGAATACCCCTGGATATACCAACTCTTTGACCACCGCCAACACCGCCCAAGACTGGGAAATGGTGCGCCAAGCGCTGGGTGAGGACGTCATTGACATCGCCGGCGTTTCCTACGGCACTTACCTTGGCTCGGCTTATGCCACCAAGTATCCGCAGCACACCGGCAAGGTGCTGCTTGATTCCGGCATGAGCCCGCAGCTGGCATGGAACGGCATCTTCGCCTCGCAGCAACAGGGATATGAAAATGCGCTGCAGGATCTTTTCCAATTCATCGCGGACAATGACGCCACCTACCACTTGGGTACTACCCCACTCCAGGTCTATGAAAAGTGGTCGCAGAAAGTCGCCATGGAAGCCGGCGCCCGCCCCACCGTATTGCCACCGGATGCGAAAATCGGTGACCTTCCACCAGGGCTCGAGTTCGCCGGCCAACCGGGCGCGGACATCATGACCGCCACGGGTGAGCTGCGCGTGCAGGCGGAATTCCTCGCCCACAAGGCGCTTAACCCGCAAGCAGATCAGAGGGCCTCTGTAACCTTGGGCAAGACCCGCGAAGTAGTCCCCATGCCCTCGCACTGGGACGAGTTTGCCAAGTACTTAAATGGCAGCGAGCCCCTCGAGGTCGTCGATGATCCGGAGCTTGCCCGCGCGGTGCAACAGCAAACTATCCAGATGATGAATATGCAAAACCTCATCGTCTGCAACGAGAACACCGTCGCCGGCAACCCGTGGCTCTTCCCCACCTACTTGTGGTCCAACTTCGTCACCGGCGATATCTTCTCCCTAGTTAATTCCATGTATGGATCTGGCGCCGGGTGCGGCGGCCGCGGACCCGTGACCGGCGGTGTCTCACTCGATGGCTCGCACCTTGCCACCAAGCCCCTGCAGATCCAAGGCACGGGCGATCCGCAGACCCCGTACCAGTATCACGAGGCACTCTCCCAGCCCATGCAATCGCGCGTCGTCACCGTCCACGGTCCCGGCCACGGGCACTTTGCGCTGGGCAATAAGGCCGTCGATGAAATTGGCGTGCACTATCTACGCACCGGTGAGGTAACCACCTCTGACGCACCGGGCCTGATTTAGTTCCGCGGCAGCCAATGCGCTAGAATCACATCGTTGGGAATTTTCCCAGCGATGTCTCCGTAGCTCAGCGGATTAGAGCATCGGTTTCCGGTACCGAAGGTCGCAGGTTCGATCCCTGTCGGGGACACAAAATTTTTAGCCCCCTCGCTCTTTGCCAGCGAGGGGGCTTCACTATAGCCCCGTTTTCGGATTAAGTAGCCACCGGCGGTTCAGGAAGCTCGTACCATCCTGAACCCCGAGGCTACCCCTCCAATACTAAACGAAAGGACAAAATCGTGAGCGCACGAACTCTCTACTTCATCGCCCTAGCCCTACTGGCCATATCCCTGACCATCAACGTCATCAACGGGTTCACTACCTCCAGCACCATTCTCACCGGTATGGCGGTGGTTGTACTTGGCTGTGCCACCTACAAGAAAGTATGGAAAAATAAGCCCGCGAATCACGGACGCAAAAGCCGAGCGAAAATTGTGAGACGGGGCTAGGGCCAGCGCGTGGCAGGTGTCGCGGGCTCCTCTTTAATGTGAGTAAAGATCCCCATATTTAGTCTCTATCCATAGAACGTAGAAAATTCCACCGTCTTTCCAGCCAACGAATGGAAGGTTCTCTTGGTGCCGGAACACGCGGAATTTGGTTAGCTCTTGGAACTGCCTAGGGATTTGAGCTTTGATTTCGTTTTTTGGGATAAATTCCGAGCCGAGCCCGTGCCTGTGGTGATTAACGAGATCTCTCCAAGAAATTAGTGAGCGTTTGTGCCATTTATCGAGGAACTCGCGGCGCATCCTATCGGTCATTTGCCCGAATCCCCATCCGCTCTGCAGAAACCTAGTGGACAGGAGCGGGTATTCGTTTGATGCTGCTCTTATGGCACTCAAGACGCTTGTATCGGCACCACTGTGACTCTTTGAGGCAGGCCGAGTGCCACGTCTCTTACTTTTCTTTCCCATATCTAGTCGAAGTACTCTTTGAGGTCTGCATCGGAAATCTCGAGCCCCCGTTCTTCTTCAACGAAGTTTTTCTTCCAAGGCGACTCCGTGTGGGTTTTATTACGTAAAGCCCATGCGGAATAGGGCCCGTACTTATTCCATACTTCAATCAAGGTATCTTCCACAGGCCGGTAATCGTCCCAGTTGAAGTCATCAGAAATAAACGTATCGGGGTCGATGGGGCTCTTGCCGTACTTTTTAAGCTCGTGGTAGATGCCTACAACGACAGGTCCGTGGGCCCATGCTTCCATCCGTTCATTGAAGAGAGGAACCCCTCCGGAGGCTCGCATGTAAAGCCCCTTTGCATAGTAGAGGAGCTTTTGAATTTTCAGCGGTGTGAGCTCGGCTTCTTCGGTTTCTTCAGCCCAAGCTACGAGCCATTCTGCGATTTGATGAGCAGTGTATTGCTTCATTGTGCACCTCCTTCCTGCTTGTTTTAAACGCTACAGCACGTGGAGAGCACTTTCTATTCCTACCTACTCGGTGGGGGCTTGCCCCATGCAACCTGGCTTTCAATGGATTCCATAGCCAAACTGTTAGGTTTATGAAATACTAAGGTATCTAGAACCACGAAAGTTATGCAGTATAGGCGCGCCATGGAGGATACCCCTTGCCCACCTTAGAAATCGACCATCTCAATAAATCTTTCGGCAGCGTCCGCGCGCTGCGGGATATGACCTTTAGCGTGCAGGAGGGCGAAATCTTCGGCTTCGTCGGTTCCAATGGTGCGGGAAAGTCCACCACCATGCGCATCGCACTGGGCGTGCTCGCGAAAGACTCCGGCGAAGTTTATTTCGATGGCTCCCCCATTAATGACGATAACCGCCGCCGCATTGGCTATATGCCCGAAGAGCGCGGGCTCTACGGCAAGGAACCGCTGCTTAGCCAGCTGACGTTCCTGGGCACCCTGCACGGCATGAACAAGCAGGCCGCCCAGAAATCCGGCTCGGAGCTGCTGGAACAGCTAGGGCTGGGAGAGCGCCAGGACGACAAGCTGGATGACTTGTCCTTGGGCAACCAGCAGCGCGTGCAGCTGGCCGCCTCCCTCATCCATGACCCCGATATGTTGATTTTGGATGAGCCCTTTTCCGGCTTGGACCCCGTTGCGGTCAATGTCATGTCAGACATGCTGCGCGAGCGCGCCGCCCGCGGTGTGCCGGTCATCTTTTCTTCCCACCAACTGGACTTGGTGCAGCGCCTGTGCGATCACGTGGGCATCGTCACGCAAGGCCGCATGGTGGCAGAGGGCACGGTAGACGAGCTGCGTACCCAGGGAGCTTCGCGCTATGCGGTGGAAACCCCTGCGCGCGGGTGGTACCCGGAGGGCACCCACCTAGTAGAGGAAACAGATAAGGGCGTTGTGCTCGAGCCCGATGATGGCACCGATGACCAAGCCATCTTGCGCGCTGCCATGGCCGCTGGCCCCGTCCACTCCTTCGGTCTCAAGGTCCCAGACCTTACCGAGCTTTTCCAAGACGTCGTCACCAGCACCACCACCGAGGAGGCCTAGCCCATGCAGTATTCGGCAATGAAGACCATAGGGACCGTCGCCAAGCGCGAAATGGCGGTTGCCCTCAAGACCAAATCCGTTGTCATCATGATGCTGCTGCTTATCATCGGTGCCATCGCCACCCCCATTATCATTGACTTGCTCTCCGGTGGTGACGATGAACCAGATTCCGTCGCCGTGGTGGGCATGGAGGCAGACGCATTCGCTGATTCCGGACTGGAGACGCAGGCCGCAGATGACCGGGATAGCGCGGTGCAGCTTATCGATGCCGGCGACGTCGACGCCGCGCTCGTGCCCGCCGACGACGAGGGGTGGGAGCTTTTGGCCAACGGCACTGCCTCCACCACCATCTCCAGCACGGTCAATCAGGTGGTCGCAGCGCAGGCGCAGGCAGAGGCCTTGAATACGCTGAATATTGATGCCCAAGAGCTTGCCGCCGCCACCCCATCAGCCGAAGTGACCGCGGTTGATCTGGAGGCCGATGAGGCCTCCGAAGAACAGATGGGCAATGTTGTCATCGTCCTTATCGCCGCCTTCGTGGTGGTCTTTTCCATCATGACCTTCGCCGGGCTCATCGGTGGCCGCGTTACAGAAGAGAAATCCTCGCGCGTGGTCGAAATCATCCTTTCCACGGTGCGCCCGGTGGATTTCTTGGCCGGCAAGGTCATTGGCAATACCATCATCGGGCTGTTCGGCACCTTCCTCATCCTGGCCGGCGGCGTGGCTTCCTTGGCATTTACTGGCGCAGCAAGCGAAATCCAGCTCGACTATGGCCTAATCGCTGCCCTGTTCGTCGGAGAAATCCTCGGCCTCTTCTTCTTCGGCAGCCTCTATGCCGCAGCCGGCTCCATGGTGCAGCGCACCGAGGATCTGCAATCGACGCAGATGCCCATCCTGCTCCTCGTCATTGCCACCATGTATATCCCCATGTTTGGCTGGATGCACTTGGACGCCACCTGGATGCAGGTCATGGGCTGGGTGCCGCCAGTCTCCATGTTGGTCGCTCCCCTCCAAGTCGCGAGCGGCAATATGAGCTGGCTGGGCTTGGCGGGAAGCTATGCGGTCCTCGCTGTAGTTACCGTGCTGATTCTCATCGTTGTTGCGCGCATCTACCGTCGTGCCATTTTGAATAATGGCAAGAAGATGACTTGGCGCCAGGTGCTCAAGAAATAAAAATAAATCCGGCCTCCCACTTTCAAAGGGAGGCCGGATTTTTCTATTGCGCAGAATTACTCAACGATGAATTCGTTGGTGATCGGCTGGGTGATATCCAAGGTGCCGTGCTCGATGTAGTACATGCCAAAGAACATGGCGCCAACCAGCACTAGGGCTAGCAGCATGCAGGGGATCCACTGGACAAAAACGGAAACCCAGCCCTCGGATTGCTGGCGGGCCGCCGCCTCGCGTTGTTCTTGAGCCTCGCGCTCGTTCATAATGATAAAACCTCTCGCTTCACCGAAGATTAACTAAAAGTATCTTAACAGTTTATGGTCTCCGCGGTGGCATTAGATCCCCGGATCTTCATCATTCAATAAAGCCTCAAGGAATGCCTCGCGGTCCGTGAACATTTTCTCGATGTCCTCTTCCGCGCCCACGATCCAGGCATCGGCATCCTCATCAAAGGTCACCGCGAAATCGGGGTAGGCTTCCAAGGCTTCTTCCATCGCGGCAATCTGATCGGCATCGGCGCGATCCTCGGCGAAGGCCTCTGGATCACCAATGCGCTGGCCCAGCTCGCCCAAGGCCGTCAAGCCATACGTTTTATGCTGCTTTTTAGGGTGCTCGAAGAGTTCTTGTCCCATCATGGCGGTGTTATTTTCCTCCATTCAATAAAGAATCCGGGACGAATCCCGAATAGCCGGGGATATTATTGACCTGCAATACCCCATGGAAAAAGCGCTTGAGCGCGGGAACGTCATCCTCATGGAGATGATCAAAGACCAAGCGGCGGACGGATTCCACGTGCTCGGGGGCCGCGCGCTCGAGGTGGTGGAGCCCGGCCTCCGTGATGTACACGTTGACCCCGCGGCCATCATCGGTGGTCTTTTCCTTGACCAAGAGCCCGCGCTTTTCCATGCGGGTGACCTGGTGGGAGGCGCGCGAGCGATCCCAAGCGAGCTCCGTGCACAGATCGCGCAGGCGCAGGTGCTGATCCGGGGCTTCCGAGAGGGATACCAAGACCGCGAATTCGGAGACGGAGATTTCCCCGCCAGCCTTAAGGGTCTCGTCCATGCCCCTATCTATCTTGCGGGTCGCGGCCAGTAATAGGCGCCATAGCTCCTGTTCATCATCGTTTAACCAGCGGGTTTGTTCAGACATAAGGACTAGATTACCTCCTTCAGCGTGGCGATGTCGCGCTCGCTGCGCCCAGGCACTCGGGAATAGCGCTGCGGCATGCAGGTAAAGACCAAAACCTGGTTCTCGCGGCCCACCTGTGAGAACAAAGTGGACATCAGTTGCAGTCGGTGGGCGTCGGTGGAGCCCAGCGCGTCATCGACGATGACCGGCACGGTTTCCTCCCCCGCCACCAAGCGCGCGATGGCAAAGCGGGTAAGGATGGCCAGCTGCTCGCGCGCGCCGCCAGACAGGCTGGTCATTGCCACTGTTTCATTATCGCGGGTGCGCGCGGTAACGGAGAGATCGTCTGCCAATTCAAAGCTAATATCCCCGCCGTAAATGGTGCGGGACAGTTGGGCGAGCGCCGCCACGAAGGGCTCGGCATAGCGCTGGCGTGCGGCATCGCGGTGCTTGAGCAGCAGCTCGCGCAGGTAGCGTGCCGCCAGTGCGCGCTTTTCCACGCTTTCTAGCACCGCCTGCGCCATCTCTGCTTCGGCTTGCGCCTGCTGCTCGCGCTCTGCCGCGCCGGAGTGATAATTAATCTCGCTAGACAGCTTGCCCAGCTCCACCTTGGCATCTTGCACCTGGTTCTGCAGGTAGTCCAGGTGCGATTGCGCGCCCTCCACCAGGCTCTGGGCGGTAGCCAGGTCCACGGCCTCCATCTCAGAAAGCTGCTCCTGCAGCCTTTCCACCAGCGCACCCAACCGCTCTGCCTCTTCTTCTAGGCCGGCATCGGAGGTTTTCTCCCGCGCCTCGGCCAACTCGCGCTCGGCACGTTCGGCCTTCTCGGTAGCGGCAGCGAGCTCGGCTTCCAGGCGCACCACGTCGTGGGCGATGCGGCTATCGCGGAAGGGAATGAGCTCGCGGTCGAGGGCATCGACGAGCTCGCGCGCTTCTTCCTCCGCCTCCTCCGCAGCGGATACATCCATGGCCGGGGCATCATCGAGGCTGGCGACCTTCTCCTTGAGCGCCGCGTGCTGGGCGCGCAATTCGCCCAAATCATCCGGCCCCAGCTCGCCCTCGAGCTTGCGCGTGGCGGCATCCAACCCGGCATTCTGCTCGCTGTGTGCCTTGTGCAGGGTCTCGGCGGCGGCGATGGACTCCACGCCGGTGGCATCGAAAAGCTCCTGCAGGCGCGCCTCGGCCTGATCCACCTCGCGCTGGGTCTTATCGGAAGAATACGCACCGGCCACGAAGCGGGCGGTGATATCGCCGATGGTGATCTCGCGGCCATCGACAAGCTCAATTGCGGGCTGCCTGCCGATGTCCACCCGATTCCCATCCACCCCAATCTCCGCGCCTTCGGGCCCGGAAAACTCCACCTTCGCGGCGGTGGCATCATGTAGGCGCTTGGCCAGTGACAGATCGGCATCCGCCTTGCGGAGTTCCTCGACGTACGCGGCGGTCATCTCGCGCCCGCGCTGGGCGATCTCCGCCTGAGCCTTCTCCACGCCACGTGCCAGTTCCTCTACCTTGAGCAGGCGCTTATCCAGGCGCTTAAAGGTCTCCTTGTCCTGATGCAGCCGCGCCTGCTTGAGCGTTGTGCGCGCGGTGGCGTAGTCCTCCTTCGCGGTGGCCAACTTCTTTTCCACCGCCTCTTTCTTCACGTTTTCCTCCGCAGCCTTCTCGCGGGCGGCCGCAAGCTTATCCGCAGCGCTGGACTGTGCGGTGCCAGCGGCCTCGAGCGCCTCGGCCATCTCCTGGCGCTTAGACTGCGCATCCTTCGCGCGCTGGAAATCCTCCTTGGCGCGGGTGAGCTCGGCCTTGTGCACATCCACCTGGTGCTGGGCCTGCACGGCTTCGTCCGCGGCAGCTTGCTTCTCGGCAAGGTCCTGGCGGGCCCCGGGAAGCTGCGCTTCGGCCTCTTCTTGCTGGCGTTCCAGGTGCTCGTAGCGCTCCACCACGGAATCGAGCCCGCGCACCGCAGCAGTTGCTTCCTCCAACTCCTGCTTGGCACGCTCCAGAGTGTCCTGGGCCTTCTTGTATTCGCCGGCCGCCTTGCCCGTCTTTTCGGTGTAGTAGCGCTTATATTCCTTATCCACCTTGCCCAAAAGCTGAGAATCATCGCCAGATACCTCGTCCTCAGCCAGGCCGGACTCCTGCTCGAGGGCCTGCGTCAGCGACGGGATGCCCACCGCGGAGATGGCGTCATTGGAGTCATCCTGGCGCATAAAGAGGACATCGAGAAGCTGGCGATCCATGTTCTCGCTTAAGATCCGTTCCAGCTCATCATCGGCCTGGCGTCCGGTATACTGCGCGTGGCGCGGGGACGATATGGCCAGCTCACAGTACTTCTTCTGCAACCATCGCTTGGCAATGCGAAAGCGGTACTCCCCCACGGAAATATCCGCAATGACCTCCGGAGATACATCCTTGCCCACCGGCTGCAGATCCCGGATGCCGCTGGGGCGCGCCGTGTGCTTTTCCGTTAACACCACATCGAGGGCCTCCACGATGGTGGATTTACCGGCCTCGTTCTCGCCGTGGATGACCACCACCCCGGTTTCTGGAAGGTCATCTAAAACCAGGTGCTCGATGCCGCGAACGTTCTTAATCTCTAAGCTGTGGATGCGCATGTGGTTTATCCCTCCAGGCGAAATAGCAGGTTAGCGGCGTCGCGGGCCACCGGATCCTCTCGGTTTTCCAGCAGTTCCTGCAGGGCGTCGGCGGCATAGCCAGAAATATCCAGATTGGCTAGTTCGTCTTCGCTGGGCTCCAGGAACAGGTCCATGGTCCGCTCGCGCGGGCGCAACGAGGCAAAGACCGCCTCCAGCTCATCCAGCCCACGCTGGAGCCGGGCGTGCGCCGCAATGCCGAGGGTCCCCTGCAGGCTGTATTTAACCGCCGTGCGCACCTTATCCGGGTACTCCTCCAGGCTGCGCAGGAAGCGCTCGACGTCCTCGGTGGAATTGACGGAGGCATCGAGGGCCTCGAACGTCCAGCGCCCGATGCTGCGCTTATCGATGTCTATATCCTCCCCCTCAATCCTTACCACCAGCGCATTCCCGGAATCAGCCTCGCCGCCACCGGTGGAGCATTCCTTAAAGTCCGTGGTCTCCGGGCTGCCGGAGAACCAGACGCGGCCGGTCTTTCCCAGGCTGGCCGTCGAGTGGGTATCGCCCAGTGCCAAGTAATTGATCACCCCGCGCTCCAAACACTGCTCTACGAATTCCAGGTCGATGGTATCGGCATCTCCCCCGCTAGTACGCGAATCCACCTGGCCATGGCCCACGGCAATCCGAATTCCTTCCGTGGAATCGAGCGGCTCTAAGGCCTGGCGCACCAAATCGTGGTTGGCGCGCTTGGACAGGTATGGCGCCCCGACCACTTCCACGCCCTTGCCCACCTCGATGGGCTCAGAATCCGCGATGACGTGCACGTTGTCGGCGCTGGTGCGATAAAATACCGAGTCCGCGACCAACGGATCGTGGTTTCCGGGCAGCACATACACCGGTACCGGCAGGCGCTTAAACATCTCGGTGGCGCGGGCCAAGATCTCCCGGGAGAGCGCATTGTGCTCAAATACATCGCCGGCGACGACGATGAACTCCGCGCCAACCTCCTCCGCGAGCTGGCCTAGGTGCATGATGGCGGACTCGCGGTCATCGTTGAAACGACCTTGCGCCTCCCCCTTCAAGAACCAGCGGGTCATGCCCAGCTGGAAGTCGGACGTGTGGATAAAGGTCGTTGCAGTCATAATCAGTGCGTTAAGTGGTAGTAGAGGTCTTCAATATCGGACACGGCGCGCAAGAGATCGATATTGGTATGCGATACGGCTCGAAGGGCCTTGCGCAAGAGGTCAGGATCGGAATCCTCCAATGCTGGGGCCACCTTGGGCTGTGGCAGCTTAGGCATCTCGCGGCCGTTCCAGAACACGTCGTTCTTTTCTTCCGCGGATAAATCACTGGCCCCAAAGCTTTCGCGGGAGACCTGCTGCGATTGCTCCATGACGGCCTTTTCAAGGCGCGCAAAGTCTAACCCGCGCATATTGAAAATCACGGCGGGATCCGCATCCGCGCGGGTGGCGAGCCTATCTCCCACCGCCACGATGTGCTTGCAGGCATAGGCGGAATCCGGGCAGGTGCAGGAAAGCCGCAGTTCTTCGGCCTCGCTGGCAAAAAGGGTATCCAGCGCGTCCTCAGACAGCAGGCCCTTGCGCGCATTCGCTACGGAATTGGGCGTGCGCGCGAATTGCCCGGCGAGTGCCGCGATATCGTCATTATCGCGGTACGGCAGCTGGATGAGTACGGAAAACGGCTCATTCTGGGAACCGGCCACGCGCCCATGGATGGCACCGTTACGGATCTCCAATCCCACGACGTGACCGCCTTCTGCGTACTGGCGCCCGCGGGTAATCCGCCCCCGGTCCGCGTCATGGCTGGTAAAAGAAGAAATCCGGGCGGCGGTCTTGGACAGCAGCCGCCCGCTGCGGTCAACATGGTTGACCTCATCCGGGGTGCTCACGCGCTTGCGGGTACCAAAGTTTGCGTAGATGACATTGTCATCGCCCTTAACGGCCATCCGCTTACTCCTTTCCCCGGTAACTCATGAGCTCCGCCAGCTGGTCCGGCTCCAGTTCCGTAAGCCAGCCTTCGCCTTCACCGACGACGGCCCCAGCCAGCTGCGTCTTTCCATCCAAAATGTCTTGAATGGATTCTTCCAACGTGCCAGCGGTAATCATCTTATACACCTGCACGTTGCGGCGCTGACCGATGCGGAAGGCACGGTCCGTGGCTTGGTTTTCCACCGCGGGGTTCCACCAACGGTCCATGTGCACCACGATCGATGCCGCGGTGAGGTTGAGGCCTGTGCCGCCCGCCTTGAGCGAAAGGATCATCGCCTGTGGGCCATCCTCGGATTGGAAGTCCTCCACCATTTGGTCGCGCTTATTCTTCGTCACCCCGCCGTGCAGGAAGGGAATCTCATGGCCCAGCTGCCCGCTCAGGTAGGGCTGCAGGATAGCCCCGAAGGCCTTGTACTGCGTAAAGATCAGCAGGCGCTCGCCGGATTCGGTGGCGGCATCGACAATCCGCATCAGCTCCTTCACCTTGCCCGAGCGGTGCTTGCCCTTGATAACCACCGGTGAATCATCCCCGAGGTAATGCGCCGGGTGATTGCAGATCTGCTTAATGCGGGTCAGGGAGGCCAAGACGATGCCGCGCTTGCTGATGCCCGTAGCATCCTCCAAGCTCTTCTTCACCTCATTGACCAGCGCCTTGTACAAAGCGGCCTGCTCGGTGGTCATGGAGACCGTAAGAATCTGCTCGGACTTTTCCGGCAGATCATCGATGATATTGGGATCGGTCTTGACGCGGCGCAGGATAAGAGGTGCGGTCAGCGCGCGCAGGCGCTCGGACATCTCCTCATCATTATTGCGCTCGATGGCCTTGGCAAAGTGATTGCGGAAGAAGGACGCCGTACCCAAAATTCCTGGGTTGCAAAAGTCCAAGATGGAGCGCATCTCCGATAGCCGGTTTTCCACCGGAGTACCGGTTAGCGCCACGCGGTGTTCAGACGGCAGCGATCGCACCGCCTTGGAGGAACGCGTGGCCGAGTTCTTAATGGCCTGCGCCTCATCGAGGACCACGCGCTGCCAGGACACCTCACCCAAGAGGTTGAAATCCCGGCTGACGGTGCCGTACGTCGTAATGACCAGATCGGCTTTCGCGGCGGCCTCGAGGAACCTCTCCCCGCCCGGACGCCCCGCGCCGTGTTGCACCATGACCTTAAAATCCGGCACGAAGCGGCGGGCCTCCCGGGCCCAGTTGCCCACCACGGAGGTGGGTGCGACTACCAAGGTGGGCCCGGTCTGTTCACCGCGCTCCTTCTCTACCGCCAATAGGGACAGTAGTTGGAGTGTTTTGCCGAGCCCCATGTCATCGGCAAGCACGGCGCCAATATAATTGCGCGACATCCAATACAGCCAGTCCACGCCCGTGCGCTGATACTCGCGCAGCTCCGCGTGGACGGTCTCCGGGATGTCCACGCGCTTAGGTGCGACCGTATCCATGCCGCCGAGCAACGCGGTATGCCACGTGCTGCCGGTAAATTCGATGGGCTCCTGAGCCATCGACTCGAGCGCCAGCTCCCGCAGCTCCGCCACCGTGACCTGGTGCTCGCTCTTCTCATTGAACTCCGCGCGGCGACGCTCAACCTCCGCCATGAGCTGCTGCCAGCCCGGCTCACCTAGCTTCTTGGCCATCTCCGCCGAGGCCGCCAGCTGCTCGAGCTCCTTCTTGGCGCGTTCGCGGGACTTATCCGCCAGCTCCTCCATATAAGAGGAAACCTTAGATACGACCTGGGTATCGGCCATCACCCACTTGCCACGCAGCTGGATGAGCCCGGACTTGGAATTGACCAGCTCGTCCATCTCGGACTCGGTAAGCTCCACATCGCCCACGGACATGCGCCAGTTATAGTCCACGAGCTGATTCATGCCGATGTGCTTCTTCGTGGCGGCCTCTGCCGGATCCCGCGCCTCACGAGTTTCCAGCTTGGCCTTCGTATCCATCTGCGCCCACGATTTGGGCAGCATGACGGTAATGCCCCGCTTCTTCAGCTCGGGTACCTCGTGCGCAATAAACTGCGTGAGCTGCTCCGTATCCAGGTAAACATCCCAATCGCCGTCGCCAGGCTGGGGCATTTGCGTACTCTGGCCTAGGCTCGGCGCCGCACGCACGGCCTTGCGGTGGTTTTCGCGCAGCTTCTCGATGCTCGCCCTATCCAACTCATCCGCCAACACCGGCCGCGGCGAATCCGTTCCAGAGCGCACCCGCACCCGAATCGGCCACGCTGCGTCTTCTGGATCCTGTTCTTCCGGTTCCTCCACGATGTAGACGAGCTGAAGTTCCACCTGGTAAATGGAATTTTTCCATTCATTGAGCCCGCGCAGTAGTTGCGCGCGGCCGCGGCGAATGGGAGACGTCGTCAAAAGTGCACGGGCGAAGTCGTGCCACGGCATGGGCCGGGGTTCATTGAGCAGCGGCTGCAATTCCCGGTTGGCAATCCAATGCGTTAGTTCATCCGCTAGGTCATCTGAAAGGGCCCTATTATTTATATGGAGAATCCCGGGTGCCGCGGCCATCATTTCTGCGAGCCAACCGCGCTCGCCCAAGCCTGAGGCCAACTGCCACATGGGGAACCACTCGTTAGCCTGGTACGCCAGCCGGAACGTCACCCTGCCCGCGCGGACAAACTTGCTCAGGCCGCTATATGCGTGGATGAGCCAGTGCAGATCCGGGGCAATCGATGCCGGCGGGTGATGATCCAGGTATTCCAGCTGGGCTAGGGCTTCTACCGCTTCTTCCGGGGCAAACATGGCCATGGGCACCATGAGCGAGACGTCCTTACCCTTTGGGGTCCGCAGTGATACTCGCGCCCGGTTCCGGAAGGATTTCTTAGCCAAGATAGCATCGACTGCCTGCGGAAACGTCCCCTCCGGCACGGCCGAAGGCATAACAATCTTGTGTCCTTCTACCTGCTCAATCCATAGACCAAGCCCCGAGACTGGCAGCCAAAGGCCATGCACAAGGTAAGAAGCCATAACGGCCAGCATAGCAGCCCCGTATAGTTTTGTTACAAGCTCGTTATATTCACGTCTTTACGCAGTTAAACGGTGAAAAACATCACCAGAGATCTATGCCACAGCTGAATTTTAGCTTGGGTGAACCTGAAGTCACCGTTAACGTAAGAATGTCCGACAAATCACTACAAGGAGTGAAACGTGCAAGAATCAACTTGGTACGTCATTGCGATGATTGTGTACTTCCTCGTAATGGCAGCCATTGGCTACTGGAGCTACAAACAAACCGACGAATATGACGATTATGTTTTGGGCGGCCGTGGCCTGCACCCATTCGTAGCTGCTCTCTCCGCCGGCGCATCCGATATGTCCGGCTGGCTGCTCATGGGTCTGCCTGGCGCGCTCTTCCTTTCCGGTTTTTCCGAGCTGTGGATGCCTATCGGCCTCCTTATCGGTGCATGGGCAAACTGGAAGTGGATTGCGCCGCGTCTGCGCGCTTACTCGGAGGTTGCGGGCGATTCCATTACGGTCCCCTCCTTCTTCGAGAACCGTCTGCGCGATAAGTCGCGCATGCTGCGTATTATCTCCGCAGTTATCATTATCTTCTTCTTTACCTTCTACGTCTCTTCCGGCATGGTCTCCGGTGGTCGTTACTTCGAGTCCACCTTCGGTGGCGACTACATCACCGGTATGTTGGTCATCGCCGCAGTGACCATTTTCTACACCTTCATCGGTGGCTTCCTGGCAGTGTCCTACACCGACGCTATGCAGGGCATGCTGATGTTCGTCGCCCTGCTGATCGTGCCAATCATGGCGCTTTTCGCTCTTGACGATGCCGGCGCGATCTTCTCCTTCGCTACCGAAAACAGCTACGCTACCGACGGCGCTCTCGAGCCAAACGATAACTACTTCTCTCTCTTCGCCGGTGTTTCCGCTGGTGTTATCGTTGGTAACGCCGCTTGGGGCCTTGGCTACTTTGGTCAGCCGCACATTATCGTGCGCTTCATGGCGCTGCGTAAGCCTTCCGACGCCAAGCAGGGCCGTTTCTACGGCATCACCTGGATGGGTCTTTCCGTCATCGGCGCTATCTTCGTTGCGCTTACCGGTACCGTGTACTTCACCCAGTTCGGTGAAACCATCACTGACCAAGAGAACTTCGAGACCATCTTCTTGGATATGGCTCAGGCCATGATGCACCCATTGCCTGCAGGTTTCGTCTTGACCGCAGTTCTGGCAGCGATCATGTCCACCATGTCCTCCCAGATGCTCGTGGTTTCCTCTTCCCTGATTGAGGACCTCTACCTCATCATCGCAAAGCGCAAGCCTTCCGAGGGCGTTCTGATTAACCTGTCCCGTACCGCCGTTGTGGCCATCGCGGTTATCGCCGCACTCCTGGCTATCAACCCGTCCGACTCCATTCTTGGCCTAGTCGGCTTCGCATGGGCTGGTTTCGGTTCCGCATTCGGTCCGCTGGTCATCCTGGCTCTGTACTGGAAGCGCCTCAACGCAACCGGTGCAATCGCCGGTATGGTCACCGGTGCAGTCGTCGCCATCGGCTGGGGCATGTCCCCGCTCGGCGATTCCCTCTACGAGATGGTTCCGGGCTTCTTCTCCGCACTCATCGTCACCGTTCTGGTCACCTTGGCTACCAAGCAGCCAGACCAGGAGGTTCTGGACGAGTTCGAGGAAGCCGAGAAGCTTGCCAAGCTCGTTGAGAAGGACGACTCCCTGGACTTCGAGGAAGCAGCAGAAAAGGTTTCCGATAACAAGTAGGAACCTTCCCGCACCTCGCGGAGTCCAATAGGACATGAAGTCCTATTACCTGGCCGCGCTATCATGCATAACCGCTCTCGTTATCGCATGGTATGCGTGGCCTTTTCCGCGTTTTGATGTCTCCACCGTTCCATCCCGCGCGGAATTGCAGGGCTACGACCGCGACGAGTTCGGCGGCTGGCAGCCAAACGGTGCATGCACCACGCGTGAGGCCATCATGGAGAACCAAGCCAGCGAGGCGTTCGCAGACTGCCGGCCGCAATCCGGCACGCTCTATGACCCCTACGCGGGCGAGATGATTTCAGCCACCTCCCCTATTGAGGTCGACCACATCTTCCCACTTTCTGCCGCCTTTGACATGGGTGCCGCACAGTGGGACCAAGACACCAAGATCCGCTTTGCCAACGATCCCCTCAACTTGGTGGCGACCAGCCGGAAGCTCAATCAGGAAAAGTCCGATTCCCTCCCCTCCGAGTGGCTGCCGCCCGCCAATCGCTGTGACTATTCGCGGCGCCTTGCAGAAATCGCGCGCAAGTACGAGTTACCGTTGCCCCGCGCGGATGTCCGTGCAATGAGAAGGCAATGTCGGTTCGATTTCTAGCAGTTAAATTGATTAGGGTGAACAAGGCAACTTTTCTTAACTGAAGGGCATCCTCCATGACTACTTTGTTCATCTTCCTGCACGTGGCAGCGGCCATCGTTTTGCTCGGCCCCGTGTGCATTTCCACCTCCATCTACCAGACCCAGCTGCAGGGCGCAGCGCAGGGCGATAAGACGGCCCTCGGCGCCGCCCGCAACTTGCACAACATCACCAATACTTACGGCTACATTTCCGCCCTCGTGCCGGTCCTTGGCCTTGCAGTGTTCCTGTCTGATATTGAAACCTTCAAGAGCCAGGTCAACTTCCACATCGCCATCCTCGTGGCCATCATCGCGTGGTGCCTGCTCTTCTTCCTCATCCTTCCTAAGCAGCGCACGGCACAGGCAGCCCTAGAGTCCGGCGATACCGCCAACCTGGGTTCCATTAAGAAGTCCCTGTCCGCTTTCGGCGGCGTCTTCAACCTCCTGTGGATCATCTGCCTTATCCTGATGTACATCTAGGAAGCCATTTACTCTCCGGGGACAGTGTCATCGCTGTCCCCTTTTTCATGCGTGGACTCCTCTCTGAGCTCTTCTTTTAGTTGCTGCGCATCTGCGTGCGCATTCTCCCGCCGCTTCTGCGTGGCCTGCGCTACCGTCTGCGCCCACCTGCGGTTCTTCGGCGCCAGCGGTCCGCTCGCGGAGTCATAGACCCACGTAGAGTCATCGAAAAGCCAGACGATGTCCCCGCTTATCGGGTCCTTGATATAAAACGCCCTCCCATCGGTCTTAATATTGTGATGGTGCTGGCATAAGCAGGTGAGGTTTGCTGCCGAGGTCGGCCCGCCGTCTGCAAAGTCGTGCCGATGGTCCATCTGGGAAGCCACCGCCGGCCGCGTGCAGCCTGGCCACCGGCACGTGCCATCCAAGCCCTCTACAAACGCCCGGATATCTGGCGGCGTCACATAGTTAGGGCTCTCCGCCTGACCGGCCTTCTCCATATCCCTTGTCGTTGTCGCCCGAGCCTGTAGGTCATCCGCGGTCTCCGGGGATACCCAGCCTACGTTCTGTACAAACGCGGGTGCATCCGGCAGGTCGCAGCGATACATATTCAACACGACCTTGGCCTTTGCCTGCGCCTTTCCAGTCAGCAGCTCCACTGCGGCCTCAGCCATCGTGAGGTCCTTGTCCGTAGCGATATCCCGAATATTACGGTCGATTATCTCCGCGGTTTCTAACCCGACGTCCAGGCAAACCGCAGCCCACTCCCCGCCTGTAGGTTCAACGCTATAGGCTTGCTTGCGGCGCGGATCCCGCGCAGCAATGGATGGATCGAGTCGCACGATGAGTTCGCGCAACTTGCGGCGGAGATTTCGGTGCGAGGGCAGCTTTTGATTGGGACGGGTTGGGGTCAAGTAGTTGGTCAGGGCGTCATCGATAGTGAATTTCTTCTCCGCATCAATGGCGCCGAGTTTGGCTAGGGTTTGGTCAATCGTAATGAGTCGGTCTAAATCTAAATGGAAATGCTGTTCTTGCCGAGCGCGCAGCCGCGGCAGCTCTTTTAATCGCTCGAAGGCGAAAATAATATTCCTAATTCGGGACTGACGCGCCCCAGTTAAGTCAGACAGGGATTGGCTAATAATTTCGATATCGTCATCTGAGCCAGGATGAAGCTTCTCCCAGAACTGGTACTCCGCTTTCCTAATCTCCGTAGCTGCACGGGAGGTAGAATTTTCTGGATTGGTATTGGCATAATATGGCGCATTCATGGACTTTCTTTCGAGAGATTTACTAGAACATGCTTTCGCCATACACCATACAAAACCGCCCCGACACGCTACCCCCGTTTATAGTAAAAGCGCAGGTCACAGGGCATGAAAAAAGGGCCTCTAAAAAGAGGCCCTTTGGAGGTTTAATTAGTCGCGGAAGCGACCACCGTGCTTGCGGCCACCGCCGCCGCCATCACGGCGAGGCGGGCGACCGGTATCCTTCTGAATCTTGATGAGCTGGCCAGAAATCCGGGTATCCTTCAGGCGGTCCAGCACAGCCGGGTCCATGTTCTTCGGCAGGTCCACGAGCGTGTGCCCCACCGCAATGGTGATGCGCCCGAAGTCCTTGGCAGACAGGCCACCTTCGTTGGCGATTGCACCGACGATGGCACCCGGGCGGACATTCTGGCGCTTGCCGACGTCCAACCGGTACGTCTCAAAGTCACCATCCGGCCGCTTGGAACCGCCGCGGTTCTTGCCGCCACCCTTGAAGTCGCGGTCGCGCTTGCGGTCATCACGATCGCGGCGGTCCTTCTTTGGCTTGGGCAAAGGCTTGTCTTCCAATAGGAAGTTCTTGCCGCCCTGGTGCATGACGGCCAACGCAGCTGCGATGTCATCCATGGCAACGTTGTTGTCTTCCGAGTACTTGCGCACCAAGTTGCGGAAGAAATCGGCCTGCTTGTTGTCCATGGACTGGGTAATGGCCTGCGCGAACTTTTCCTTGCGCTTCTCATTAACCTCATCGACGGACGGCAGATCCATCTCTTCGAGGCGGGCGTTGGTCACGCGCTCGATGGAACGCAGCATGCGGCGCTCGCGTGGGGTGACAAACAGGATTGCCTCACCGGAGCGACCGGCACGGCCGGTGCGGCCGATGCGGTGCACGTAGGACTCGGTATCGTTCGGGATATCGAAGTTCACCACGTGGGTGATGCGCTCGACGTCAAGGCCACGCGCGGCGACGTCGGTAGCGACAAGGATGTCTAGGCGACCATCCTTGAGCTGGTCAACGGTGCGCTCGCGCTGCGCCTGGGCGATGTCGCCGTTAATGGCAGCGGCGCTGTAACCGCGATCGCGCAAGGCCTCGGCCACCTCTTCGGTCTCGTGCTTGGTGCGGCAGAAGACGATGATGGCGTCATAGGTAATGACCTCGAGGATGCGGGTGAAGGCATCCATCTTTGCGCGGTGCGGAATCAGCAGGAAGCGCTGCTTAATGTTGTCATTGGTGCGGCGCTCTGACTTAACGGTTACTTCCGCCGGGTTGTGCAGGTACTGCTTGGACAGACGGCGGATGGCGTTAGGCATGGTGGCGGAGAAAAGCGCCACCTGCTTGCGGTCCGGGGTGCTTTCCAGGATGCGCTCGACGTCTTCCTGGAAGCCCATGTTCAGCATCTCATCGGCCTCATCGAGGACGAGGAACTGCAGCTGGGACAGGTCAAGCGAACCCTTTTCCAGGTGATCGATGACGCGACCCGGGGTACCCACGATGACCTGGGCGCCACGGCGCAGACCAGACAACTGGATGCCGTAGGCCTGACCACCGTAGATGGGAAGAACCTCGATTCCCTTCAGGGTTTCCGCGAAGGATTGGAAGGCATCTGCAACCTGCAGGGCCAGCTCGCGGGTAGGCGCGAGGACGAGCGCCTGCGGGTGGCGCGCCTGCGGGTCAAGCTGGGACAAGACCGGCAGCGCGAAGGCTGCGGTTTTGCCGGTACCGGTCTGTGCAAGGCCCACGACGTCGCGGCCTTCCATCAGGATCGGGATGGTTTCTGCTTGGATGGGGGACGGCGTGGTGAAGCCTACTTTCGCAACGGCTTGCAGAATTTTATCTGGCAGGCCGAGGTGCTCGAACCCCTGGGAGTTGTCGTTGGCCGAGTCCTTGGACTCAGCGCCGGTGCCCTCAGAAGTATTCGCAGCCCTGGTGTCCTGGTTGACACCTTGCGAGTTGTCCTGAGATTCCGACTTATTAAAATCTTCCGGCTCGTTTACGCCGCCGGTGGCGTTATCGGTAATGCTCATTGCTCGTCCAACCCTACGCGATACCGGCGGCAAACTCCATTCCTCGCTATACCCCCGCCACGAACGTGCGGTAGCTCAGCGGCATGCCCGGCCGGTAGGCCAAGTGCACCGCGCTGGGAGCATCGAGTACGTGCAGGTCAGCGGCAGCTCCTTCCACCAGGGTGCCCTTCGCGGGGCGGCCCTGCGGGTCGAGTCCGTTGCCCACATTATGGCGGCGCAACGCCGTGGCACCGCCGGTAGTGGCGGCGTGGATGGCCTCGTCGACGGATAGGTGCTGCTGCAGGACGGCCGTGGTCACGCAGTAGTTCATCGACGAGGTATAGGAGGTACCTGGGTTGAGGTTGGAGGCGATGGCGAGGGTGGCGCCGGCATCGAGAAGCGCACGGCCAGGCGCTAAGGGCTCGCGCGTGGAGAGATCGCAGGCCGGGAGCATGGTGGCCACGGTCTCGGATGCGGCGAGCTTTTCGATGTCACTATCGCTCAGGTAATTCACATGGTCCACCGAGGCGGCGCCGAGATCGACCGCGAGGCTAACCCCCGGGCCCTCGCCAAGCTGGTTGCCGTGCACGCGCAGGCCAAGGCCCAACTTTTTACCGGCTTCTAAAACCCGGCGCGACTGCTCTTCATTGAACGCGCCGCGCTCGCAGAAGACGTCGATCCACTGGACGTATTCGGCAACGCCGTCCAGCATCGAGCCGACGACCTCATCGAGGTAGTCTTCCGCATCCGCTCCCGGCGGCACGAGGTGGGCGCCCAGGAAGGTCACGTCGTCGACGTGCTGGGATGCCACGCGCGCGGCTTCCACCTCGGAGTCCGTGTTGAGGCCGTAGCCGGTCTTGGTCTCGAAGGTGGTGGTGCCACCGCGGCGGCCGGCGGCCACGCGCTCGGCGACGAGCTTATCCAAGCGCTCCGCGCCCGCCTCCCGGGTGGCGTCCATGGTCACCGCGATGCCGCCTGCTTCGTAGGAACCGCCGGACATGCGGGCCTCAAACTCGGCGGAGCGGTCGCCGTCGAAGACCATGTGGGTGTGCGAATCCACCCAACCGGGCAGGACGGCGCGCCCGCCCAAGTCCACCTGGTCATCAGCGGCGGGCGCCTGGGAGGCGGGGCCGATCCAGGCGATGGTGCCGTGGTCGGCGATAAGGGCGGCATCGTTAAGCGTGCCATGCTCGCTGACCGTGCGGAGTTCAGAAATTCCGGTAAAAAGTGTGCTCATTTAATCCCTTGCCTTAAAATCCATGGGAACGCGAACGCCGCGCTCCTTGGCTACTTCCTCTGCGCGAGAGTACCCGGCATCGACGTGGCGGATAACGCCCATTCCTGGGTCATTGGTCAGCACGGCGCGCAGCTTGGCGGCGGCGAGATCGGTGCCATCGGCAACCGTGACCTGGCCGGCGTGGATGGAGCGGCCCATGCCCACTCCGCCGCCGTGGTGGAGCGAGACCCAAGTCGCGCCGGAAGATACGGCGGTCATGGCGTTAAGCAGCGGCCAGTCAGCGACGGCGTCGGTGCCATCGAGCATGGCTTCGGTCTCGCGGTACGGGGAGGCAACCGAGCCGGAATCGAGGTGGTCACGGCCGATGACGATGGGGGCCTTGATCTTGCCCTCGCGCACCAAGTCATTGAAGAGCAGGCCGGCCTTGTGGCGCTCGTTGTAGCCGAGCCAGCAGATGCGGGCGGGCAGGCCTTCGAACTCGACGTATTCCTCGGCGGCGTCCAGCCAGTTATGCAGGTGCTCGTTCTCTGGGAACAGCTCCTTCAGGGCTTGGTCGGTGACCTTGATGTCTTCGGGGTCGCCGGACAGCGCTGCCCAACGGAACGGGCCCATTCCCTCGCAGAAGAGCGGACGGATATAGGCGGGAACGAAGCCGGGGAACTCGAATGCGCGCTGGTAGCCGGCGTGGCGCGCCTCATCGCGGATGGAGTTGCCGTAATCAAAGACCTCAGCGCCCTCGTCCTGGAATTCCACCATCGCCTGGACCTGTGCGGCCATGGATTCGCGAGCCTTTTTGGTAAAGGTCGTGGGATCGGCCTTGGCCTCGGACTGCCAGTCATCCACGGTGATTTCGGTAGGCAGGTAGGACAGTGGGTCGTGCGCGGAGGTCTGGTCGGTGACGATGTCTACCTTGAACTCCCCGGCGCGCTGGCGGCGCAGCACCTCGGGGAAGACCTCGGCGGCATTGCCTACCAAGCCCACGGAGAGGGCCTTCTTATTTTCCTTGGCATCGAGGACCAAGCGCAGGGCCTCGTCCAGGTCGGTGACCACTTCATCGAGGTAGCGCTTGTGCTGGCGGCGGCGGAGGCGGTGCTCGTCCACGTCCACGATGAGCACCGCTCCCCCGTTGAGCGTCACGGCGAGCGGTTGGGCACCGCCCATGCCGCCGCACCCACCGGTCAGGGTCAGGGTGCCGGCCAGGCTGCCCTCGAAGCGCTTCTTGGCCACGGCCGCGAAGGTCTCGTAGGTGCCTTGGAGGATGCCCTGGGTGGCGATGTAGATCCAGGAACCGGCCGTCATCTGGCCGTACATCATCAGGCCCTCGTCCTCGAGCTTGCGGAAGTGCTCCCAGTTAGCCCAGTCGCCCACCAGGTTGGAGTTGGCGATCAGCACGCGCGGTGCCCATTCATTGGTCTTCCAAATGCCCACCGGCTTGCCGGATTGGACGAGGAGGGTTTCATCGCTTTCCAGGTCTTTCAGCGATTCCACAATGGCATCGAAGGCCTCCCAGCTACGTGCTGCGCGGCCGGTGCCGCCGTAGACCACGAGGTCCTCGGGGCGCTCTGCCACCTCTGGGTCGAGGTTATTCATCAGCATGCGCAGTGGCGCTTCGGTTTGCCAGGATTTTGCGTTGAGTTCGGTGCCGCGGGGTGCGCGGACTTCGCGTGGTTCAGACATGGCTTCCTTTCGCTTGTGCTTATCGACGCCGTGCCCTACCCCAAGGCCGGTTTCCCGGGGCTGTCTCCCGGGGGCTTGGCGAGCGTCACAGATATCAATTTAGTGTGATGCACAACGTATTTAGAGCTTGCACAGTCACCAACTGTCTGGCATTTCAGACTCTGCGGCTACGATGGCATCCATGCGCCACGTATTGCCCGCCCTCGCCGCCGCCTGCCTGCTGGCAGGGTGCTCCTCGCAGCCGCAGGAAACCCAAGAAGACACAGAAGACCCCGTAAACTATGTGGCCCTCGGGGATTCCTACGCGGCGATGGGATCGACGACGCTACCGCTCGATCCGCCCGATTCCTGCGCACGCGCACAAGATTCCTATCCGGAGCTCGCCGCGCAGGATATCGCCACGAGCTCTTTCCGCAACGTCGCCTGCCAGGGCGCGAGCACGCTGGATGTTTTATCCTCCGCGGGCGAACACCCCGCCCAGGTGGACGCGCTGGCCGCGGATACGTCCCTTGTCTCCTTGAGCATCGGCGGCAACGATGCCAGCTTTGTGCGCCTGACCCAGTGCGCCACGGACGATATATGCCAGGACGAATCGGGCCCGCAGGTAGAGCTGGAGCTACACGATCTCCCCCAACGCCTGGACAAGGTCTACGGGGAAATCGCCCACCGCTCACCTGAGGCAAAGGTCATTGCCACCGGCTATATCCCCCTCATCAACCCCGGCGAGACCTGCCCCTTCATAGAAAAAATCCCGGCCACAGACCGGGAGTGGTTGGCAGATACCATCCAGCGCATCAACCAAGCGGTGCGCGAGGCCGCCGAACGCAACGGCGCCACCTACGTGCTGCCTGACGATGCCTCGCAGCACTCCGCCTGCTCGGATGAACCGTGGGTGGACTTTACAGGGCAGGATACCGACTCCTTCCCCATGCACCCCACCCACGCGGGCCAGGTGGCGATGGCCGAGGCGGTTAGCGCAGCTCGCTCGTAGCGGCCTCGACGGCATCGATCAGCGCGCCAGACTTGACCAAGCGCACGGTCTCCTCGATTTCCGGCGACAGGTAACGGTCGGTGCCGGGGCCAGGAACAGTCTCGCGCAGGGCGGAGATGACCGCGCCGGTGCCGCCAGCGGGCGTTCCCTCGCGCATGTCGATGGCGCGCGCCGCGGTGAGGATCTCCACGGCGAGCACGCGCTGCAGGCCATCGACGGCCTTGCGCAGCTTGCGGGCGGCGGACCAGCCCATGGACACGTGGTCTTCCTGCATGGCAGAAGAAGGAATGGAATCGGCCGAGGCCGGGGTAGCCAGGCGCTTTAATTCGCTGACGATGCCAGCCTGGGCGTATTGGGCGATCATGTGGCCGGAGTCGACACCGGGGTCATCGGCAAGAAAGGCGTTCAAAACGCGGTTGCGGGCCGGATCCAGGAAGCGGTCGGTGCGGCGTTCAGAAATGGACGCCAGGTCCGCGGTGACGATGGAAAGGAAATCGAGCGCATAGGCCACCGGCGCGCCGTGGAAGTTGCCGTTGGAGACCACGCGGCCGTCCTTGGCCACCACCGGGTTATCCACGGCGGCAGCGAGCTCGCGCTCTGCTACCTGCGCGGTGTGCGCCAAGGTATCGCGGAAACCGCCGGCCACCTGCGGCGCGCAACGCACCGAGTAGGCGTCCTGGACCTGGTTCTTCTTGAACTCCTCCAGCGCCGCGGCGAGAATCTCGGATCCGTCCGCCACCTGGCGGATATTGGCGGCGGAATCGGCCTGACCGGGGTGCGGGCGCAGCTGTTGCAGGTCGTCGGCAAAGACCACGAGGGTGCCAAGCAAGCCTTCTACCGTCATAGCGGTGGCGATATCGGCGGTCTTGGCGGCCGCGTGCAGGTCAGTAATGGCCAGGCAAAGCTGACCCAGCATGCCGTCGGTGCCGTTGATAAGGGCAAGGCCCTCCTTTTCGCGCAGCTCCAGCGGCTCGATGCCTGCGGCGGCAAGGGCCTCGCCGGCGTCCTTGAGCTCGCCGCCCACGCGCACCTCGCCCTCGCCCAGCAGCGCTAGGGCGCAGTGGGCCAGCGGAGCCAAGTCGCCGGAACAGCCCAAGGAACCGTATTCGCGCACCACCGGCACGATGCCGGCGTTAAGTGCCTTGGCGTAGGTTTCTACTACCACGGGGCGCACGCCAGTACGGCCGGTGCACAAGGTGGATAGGCGCAGCAGCATGAGCGCGCGAATGACTTCTTCTTCCACCTCAGGGCCGGTGCCGGCCGCGTGGGAGCGCACCAGGGATAGCTGCAGCTGCGCGCGCATCTCTTCTGGGATGTGGCGGCGGGCAAGCGCGCCGAAGCCGGTGGAGATTCCATAGACCGGCGTGGGATCCTGGGCCAGTTCTTCGACCCGGTCGCGCGTGGAGGCGACCTCGTCCAGGGCCTCGGCGGAGATTTCTACCGTGGCACCATAGCGGGCAACGGCAACGACTTCCTCAATGGTCAGCGCTCCGACGCCGACGGTAACGGTGGATGGGTATGCATTAGGCATGATGACTCCTAGTGTCTTTAGGGCAGCAAAATATAGCTCACGTCACAGCCTAACGCGCTAGCCCGCATGGTACCTCACTTTTCGCGCTGGCGATACATTTTTCCCGCAACTTTCTCCGCGGCCTGGCGCAGCGCCGCAATGAGCGCCTCTACCCTATCTGCCGGCGTGGACACGGGATAGGTCACCGCAATGGCCGCCGCAGGCCGCTCCAGGTGGTCCAGGATGGGCACCGCCACCGAGGCCTGCCCCCGCGAGATTTCTTCCACCTCCTGATCCCACCCGCGCGCACGGGCCAGGTCCAGCTGCTCTTTGAGGAAACCAAAGTTTTCCCCGCCCGAGGTATCGAAGGCGGCCTTGACCTCCCATTCCGGCAGGTGTGCCAGCATCACCCTGCCCGATGCCGTCTTATGCGCCTGCAGGCGCACCCCCACCTCCGTCACCAACGAGGTAGCGCCCGGCGCGCGGACTTCCTGCAGGTATAAAATCTCCGAGCCCGCCATGCGCGAAAGATGACCGGATCCGCCTACCAGCCGCGCGCATTCTTCTAGGTCGCGCGTTGCCATGCGCACCAGCGGCTGCTGGGTTACATACGCAGAGGCCATCGAGTACGCGGCCAGCCCCAGGCCGTAGGTCTTGTGCTCGGGCAGGTGGGCAACGAACCCGGCATCGACCATTTCCGCGAGCAGGTGGTACGTGGTCGAGCGCGGCAGGCCGAGCTCGCCTTGGATGCGGGCGGCGGAAATCGGGACATCGATAGTAGATAGCAGCTTGAGGATGTCTAGGGCATGGCGCGCGGCGGGGACTCGGTTAGCACTCACAGCGCCCAATTATATTCCGCCATTGACAGACAAATTCACCGCACGCTTCTAGTATCGGCACTATGAATACCGAATCAGCCCCACTTTTTACTCCCGCCCCCGAGTGGTCCGGCCGCTCCGATGGCCCCGGCGCCGAGCACGCGCGCTGGCATAGCGTCATCAACCAGGCCGAATCCGCGCCCGTAACCCTGCTGGGGTTTGCCTCCGATGAGGGCGTGCTGCGCAATGGCGGCCGCCAGGGTGCCGCCGCCGGCCCCGCCGCTCTGCGCACAGCCCTTGGCTCCCTAGCGGTCCACCACGGCCACGCGCTTGCCGATGCCGGAACCATCACCACCCAAGCCGACGATCTCGACGGCGCCCACGACGCGCTATCTGACAAGGTCGAAGAACTCGTCCGCAGCGCTACCCTGCCCATCATCTTGGGCGGCGGGCACGAAACCGCCTTCGGCTCCCACCGCGGCCTGTTCCGCGCGCGCGGTGCCACCCCGATCATCAACTTGGACGCCCACTTCGATCTCCGCCACGCGGACCACGCCACCTCCGGCACGCCCTTTACCCAGATTTCCCAGCTCACCGATGACTTTGACTACACCGTCTTCGGTATTTCCCGCCCCAATAACACTGCGGTGCTCTTCAACGATGCCGAAAAGCTCGGCGTTAACTACACCCTGGATGAGGAGCTGGTGAACCTCACCCCGGCCGAATGCGGCGCGCTCGCCACCCAGGCCACCGCCGCTGCGGACAAGGTCCACCTCTCCATCGACTTGGACGTGCTTCCCGCCTCCACCGCGCCGGGTGTATCCGCCCCGGCTAGCCTCGGCGTTGCCTACGAGCGCATCCGCGCCCTGGCGGTCGCGATCGCGGCGACGGGCAAGCTCGCGCTTGTCGATGTCGTCGAGCTCAACCCCACCTTCGACATAGACAACCGCACCGCCAAGGCGGCGGCGCGGCTTATCGATGACATCGTTAACGCTCACCTCACTGCGGTAAGCGGGCAGTAAGACTCAGAACAGGAGGTGCGCAATCGGGGTCGCAATCACGATGGTGAGAGCAACGCGCTCAAACCAGATGATGACCAGGTGGGATAGCTTCACCGGAATCTTGGTGGCCAAAATGCACGGCACCAGGGCGGAGAAGAAGATGATGGCAGAGACCGCCACGACCCCGATGACGAATTTCAGCACCATGGAGTCACTGCCTGCCACCGCGGTGGCGGGCAGGAACATCTCCGCAATGCCCATCGCCGCGGCCTTGCCGCCGAGTGCCGGCTCCGGCAGCTGCACAATCCAAGCAAAGGGATAAAACAGATACCCGATCCATTCAAAGATCGGGGTAAACCGCGCAAGCAGCAAGCCAATAAGGCCCACCGACATAATGGACGGGACGATGGCCGCGGCCATGCGCACGCCGTCGCGCAGGTTATCCCAAATGGCCTGTGGCAGCGACGGCGCGCGCTGCAGAGCCAGCATCGCCTCGCGCCACGCATTCTTAAACCGCGATCCTTCTACCGGCTTTTCCGGGTCTGGCTCTACACCCGCGCAATATTCATCCGGGATCGTCCGCAGCGGCGGGATGCGCACGGTAATGGCCGTAACCAGGAACGTCACCAGCAGCGTGACGGCAAAGTAGGTGCCCCAGATATTCATCAAATCCAGCTGCTTGGCCACGATGACCATAAACGCCGCCGATACCGTGGAAAACCCCGTGGCAATAACGGCAGCTTCCCTGCCGGTATAACCGCCCTTTTGATAGACGCGGTCCGTGACCAAAATGCCCAGCGAATACGACCCCACGAAGGATGCCACCGCATCGATGGCGGATCGACCCGGCGTCTTCCACAGCGGGCGCATGATGGGCTGCATCAGCACCCCAACAAATTCCAGGAGCCCAAATCCAATGAGAAATGCCAGGAAGGTACCGCCGATGGGCACGATAAGCCCCACCGGCGTGGCAATGGAGTTCCACAAGAAGGGAACCAAATCTTCATCACCTAATACCCACGGCAGCGCGTCAATAACCATGAGGAAGGAAATGATGGCACCGGCGATATTGAGGACCGCAAAGACCGCCTGCAGCGCGCTTTCCTTAAACGCCCCCGTACTAAAGCTACGCACCGTTCCATACACGGCGAGCGCAAAGATAAGCCACGGCACCACCGCCGGAATGCTATCGCGCACGATGGTGACCATGTGGTCCAAAGGAATGGAGTTCTTTTCCTTATATGTCACAGGAAAGAAGAACACGAACGCGCCAATGGCGCTATAAACAAAGAGTTTCCACCGTCCCTCAGGCCGCGGGACTTCCCCGTCATGGCTCTGGATGGAGGAATTAACTGAATTAGTAGATGTCACGATAGACCGCCCCTCAAGCTTGCATGATGATCAAGCCCGCGCGACAGCCTGACGCGAACATTGGGAATATGTTAGCTAAATTACATCTTGTTGTCTAGCGTTTCCTGGCTCAAGGCACAATGGAACTATGTCTAACCCCATCCGCGTCGTCGGTGCCGTCTTTCACGATGGCAACCGATTCCTCGCCTGCCGCAAGAAGCCCGGAAAACCCCTAGAAGGACATTGGGAATTTCCAGGCGGAAAAATCGAACCGGGAGAATCACCCGAACAGGCTTTAGCCCGCGAAATTCGCGAGGAACTCAACCTCATCGCGCACGTAGGCAGCAAACTCACGACAACCACCTACGAATACGACTTCGCCACCATCGAACTAACCACCTTTTATTGCACGCTCATCAGCGGCGAGCTTCGCCTGAGCGATCACGACGCAACCAAATGGGTTACCCCCGCAGAAGCTATGGAGCTGACCTGGGCGCCAGCGGATATTCCAGCCGTGGAAAAGCTTTGCCCTTAGAATCTTGTAGCTATGAGTCATTCCTTGGATTCCTCGCTCCCCTTCGGCGTTTATGAAACCCCGGTGACCTCGCGCATTCGTGAGCGAATGGAGGAAACGCAAAGTCGACACCCATCGGCGGGCTTCGGGGTAGGAAACGGCACAGATGATAGCGCTCGCGGGCGCTATACCTCGGCCATGTCTCAACACATCGGCGATTTACTAGAGCAACGCCTCATGGGGCTTAAATCCTCAGCAGACCGAGTAGCCCTTATCAATACAATCGCTGGGTTACTTGGCGAGGACGAAGATATTGATACCGAGCAACTCCTCTACGCCGTCTACAACACTTCTTTAGCCGAACCTCCGCTGCTTCCGGATGTATCGCTGACTAAGAGCGCGCTTTTTACTAATGCCCAGGGCGAGGCCAGCCTAACCAGCGAGGTTGAGCGGGAGATAAAGACAGCCGATTCCGTCGACTTGTTGTGCGCCTTTATCAAGAGCTCCGGAATCAGTGTCCTTGACCAGCAATTGCAGTTCCTGCGCGACAACCAGATTCCATTCCGCCTATTGACCTCTACTTACTGTGGGGCTTCCGATGCGGCGGCCCTTAAACGCCTGGTAGAAAAATATCGCGCCGATGTGAAGATTTGCTATGAGCATAAATCCACACGCCTGCATGCCAAAGCATGGCTATTCCGACGGAATTCTGGCTTCGACACCGCTTTTATTGGAAGCTCGAACCTTTCGAGGTCTGCTCTTATCGATGGCTGGGAATGGAACGTGCGCGGCTCTGCTACGGCGACGCCTGAGGTCATCGAAAAATTCATAAAGACCTTTGACAGCTACTGGCACGATAGCCACTTCAAGACTTTTGACCCCGCCAGGGATATGGATCGCCTGCAGGAATCCCTGCGCATTGCAAAAGGCACTGAGTCCCCACAAGCATTGCGCCAATTAGAACTTTCTGGCCTGGAAGTTACTCCCTATCCTTATCAAGAAGAGATGCTCGAGGCGCTGCGGTCCGAACGTGAGGTAAAGGATCGCCACAAAAACCTACTCGTTGCGGCGACAGGCACCGGCAAGACCGTCGTAGCTGCCCTGGATTACCTCAATCTTTGCCGGCAGTGGAAGCGTCGCCCACGCTTACTCTTCGTGGCACACCGCAAGGAAATTCTTCACCAAGCGCGGCGTACGTACCGCGAGGTGCTTAAGGATGCCGACTTTGGCGAGCTGCTTGTCGATGGCACCGAGCCCCGGCGCTGGGACTTTGTATTTGCGAGCGTTCAGTCGCTCAATTCCACTCGCTTAGAAAAGCTCGCGCCAGATCAATTCGATGTCGTGGTCATCGACGAATTCCACCATGCAGAAGCTCCAACGTATAACGCGCTTCTTAGTCATTTTGAACCAGACGAATTACTTGGGCTGACCGCAACGCCTGAGCGCGGCGATGGCAAAAATGTCCAACAGTACTTTGACTACCGTATTGCCCATGAACTACGCCTCTGGGATGCCTTGCGCCTGCAGCTGTTGGTCCCCATGCACTATTACGGAATCGCAGACGGCACGGATCTTTCCTCACTCACGTGGAATAGAGGAAAGAAAGATTACAACACCACCGAGCTATCAGAGTTCTATATCAAGTCTGGTGAAAAACGGACTCGCTTTATTCTTAATGAACTGGATAAACGGATTTTCGATCTATCTGAAATGAAGGCAATCGGCTTTTGCGTCTCCATTGCCCACGCAGAGCATATGGCCCAGCAATTTCAGCACTTTGGAATTCCCGCCCAGGCCGTGACGAGCAAATTAACTTCTTCTGAACGCGCAGAAGCCATTCAACAACTCGAAAGCGGCGCCATCAAGGCCCTCTTTTCCGTTGATATTTTCAATGAGGGCGTCGACATCCCAGCGGTCAATACACTGCTCTTGCTCCGGCCAACCCAAAGCCCGGTTATCTTCCTACAGCAACTTGGCCGCGGTCTTCGCCTTGCTCCCGGAAAGGATTCTTGTACCGTATTCGATTTCATTGGCCAACAGCATGTTGAATACGATTTTGAGCGCAAATTCAATGCGTTAACGAGAAAACGCGGAAAACGCCTGCTTACCGAGATAGAGCAGGGCTTTCCCACCACGCCGCCGGGAACGCATATCCAATTCGATGAGTCGACGACGGAACAGGTCCTCAACAACGTAAAGAAGACGGCACGGAGCAATTTGCGGAAAGTGCGTGCGCTGGTAGCGGAATTGCGAACTACCGATCTCAAAGATTTCCTCGAGGAGGCAAACCTCGAGTTGGAGGATATTTACCGCCCCAACAAATACTCCTGGACCCGCCTACTGCGCGAGGAAGGCCTCCTCGAGCCACGTGACGATGAGATGGAAAGCTTCTTACTCAACCGGATTAGAGTTTTCCTCCACGTCGATGATGCGACACGCATTGAGGCTTATCTTCGAATCCTAAAATCCGCCACTTCGCAATTCGGCGATATGACGCCTACTGATCAAGCCTTCGCACGAATGCTGGTCTTGGGCTTTTGGGCTAATTCCAATGCACCCAGCCCGTCTTCTTTTAACCAAGCGCTGGGGATATTGCGAGAGCACCCGCGAGTTATTTGGGAGCTCGAACAGGTCATGCGTCTACAAAACGATGCTTCGCGCATTATCCCGCAGCCAAGCGAGGACACCGTTTTGGAAACCCACGCCGATTACTCCCTGGCAGAGTTAGTCGGTGCTTTGCAAACAGGCGAACTAGAAAAGCTGGTCAGCCTTCCGCGCGAGGGAGTGAAATATTTCCCCGAGATGAACATGGACTTGTTCTTGGTGACCTTCCAAAAAGACGATCAAGTGAGCGCCACCACCAATTACCGTGATTACCCGATTTCACCAGAACTTCTCCACTGGGAATCGCAATCTACTACAACCTTAAAATCGAAGGCCGCACGCCGATATATTCAGCATGATGAGCTCGGCGGGAAGATCCTTATCGCCTCTCGCTTTACTAAGAAGAACTCTGTGGGCACCGCGAGCGCCTATACATTTTTGGGTGCTGTGGATTATGTTTCCCACCACGGTGAAAAGCCCATTCAATTCCAATGGAAGCTGCAAAGAACCATGCCAAAGGCGCTGTACGCTGCTGGTCGGACCGTCGCTTAGCACGCGTGATTGAATAATTGGGCTGCATTTTACCCGTCAAGAGTGATACATTTCTCTTAAGTGATTCGCACCACAGCCACTTAAGGAAGTGTCATGAGCCAATCAAATAACCACAACGGCGCAACATCCGCCGAAGGCCAACAGACACAGAACTCTGAGCCACAAGCAAAGGTGAAATGGACCCTCGTAGGTCCGGGTTTGGTCGCCGCAGCCACCGGCGTCGGTGCCGCTGACCTAGTGGCAACCATGATTGCCGGCCAGCGCTACGGTTACGCACTGTTGTGGGCCGTCATCGTCGGTACGATTATGAAAATCGTGCTGGTGGAAGGCGTCGGCCGCTACAGCTTGGCCACCGGAAACACCATGTTCCACGGCTGGCGGGAGCTAGGACGCTGGACCTCGTGGTACTTCGCGCCCTACATCGTCATCTGGGGATTGGTATATGGCGCAGCCGCCATGTCCGGCACCGGCTTGGCATTGAGCGCGCTTTTCCCCCGTACTAGCTTGACCATGTGGGCCATCCTGACCGGCGTATTGTGCTTTGCACTTACCTGGTTGGGCCAATACCAACTCTTTGAAAAGCTTGCCGCCATCTTGGTTGGCATCATGTTCGTCACCGTGGTGGGCATCGCCGCAATCACCGCGCCCAATTTGCCAGAGATTCTGCGCGGCCTTGTCCCCACCATCCCGGATGGTTCTTTCGTCTACGTGCTCTCCATCGCCGGCGGTGTCGGTGGCACCATTACCCTTGCTGCCTACGGTTACTGGCTGCGTGAGAAGAAATGGTTCACGCCCAAGTGGATGAAGGTCATGCGCATGGATAACTCGGTGGCTTATGCCGTCACCGGTATCTTCGTCCTGGCTACGCTGGTCCTTGGTGCCGAGCTTTTGTATAGCGCAAATGTCGCTGTCTCCGATAACGACCAGGGTTTAGTAGACATGGCGGACGTGCTGGAGGCCCGCTACGGAACCTTTATTTCTAAGTGGTTCATCGTGGGATTCTTCTCAGCCGCATTCTCTTCCTGCTTGGGCGTGTGGAACGGTGTATCCCTCATGTTTGCGGACTACGTTGGTCACCTGAAGAACCTCCCACAAGGCCACCCCAGCACCAGCACGGGCGGTAAGTACTACCGCGCTTACCTCATCTGGTTGACCTTCCCACCAATGCTTCTCCTACTGCTGGGCAAGCCCACCGGGTTAATCATTGGCTACGGCGTCTTGGGCGCATTTTTCATGCCCTTCCTGGGACTTACGCTCTTGGTACTGCTTAATACCAAACACACCCCGAAGGAATGGCGCAATGGCTGGTTCATCAACACCCTGATGGGCATCATTTCCGCGGCCTTTGTCTACCTGTGCGTGTCCCAGGTCGCAGGGCTCTTCTAGCCTTGTTGCTCGTAGTCTTCAAGGTACGCGCCGATCACCTTTAAGTGCTCCACCTCTCGGGGCAGGATGTGCCGGCGCGTACCATCCTCGAGGCGGCGGAGTACCCAAGTATTTTCTTCGATCCACCAGGCACGGCCCACAAATATGTCTGAATTATGCAGCCGTACCCAAATAATCAAGGCGTTATTGACTGCATCAAGAAAGCGCGCGTTTAAGTCATCCACACGCGCATAACTTAGCCGGCACAGAGCGGTTGCCGTCAACTATTTTTTCGGCATGCGCTCTACTTCCACCTTGGACTCTTCGCGCGGCTCGCGGCCGAAGAGCCAGGCGATGATGCCGAAAATGGCGATGGCACCGCAGACCGTGAAGGCTGTGGGGAAGCCATAGACATCGGCAAGCAGCCCAATGAGCATGGGGCCCACGATTTGGCCGAAGTCTCCTGCCATCTGGAAGGTGGACAATACCTTGCCGCCGGAGCGCTCGTTGCCCACGATGTCTGCCACCGCGGCGGTCTGAGAA
The DNA here is from genome assembly GCF_058182375.1 of Corynebacterium sp. LaCa_23. Taxonomy (NCBI): domain Bacteria; kingdom Bacillati; phylum Actinomycetota; class Actinomycetes; order Mycobacteriales; family Corynebacteriaceae; genus Corynebacterium; species Corynebacterium sp. LaCa_23. Next base: position 988,074 of record NZ_CP190825.1, on the reverse strand, counting down.
GGATTGATAAGGCCCGATGCTGCACCCGCAAGGGCGGATACGAGCAAGAGGAACCACACGCTGGTGGCCAGGCCCATCAGCACCATGAAGATGGCGGAACCCACCAAGCCAATCAAGATAAGCGGCTTGCGGCCGTGAAGATCGGACCACCGGCCGGAGAACTGAAGAATAATCGCATTGCCTGCGGCGAAGGCCGCGAGAGCCAAGCCCGAGGCTGCGGCGCCATTGTGAAAAATAGCAGCGGCAAAAAGCGGCAGGACGGACACGCGCACGCCCATATTGATCCACCCGTGAGCGAAGTTGGAGGTCAGCACCGCGCGGAAGGCAGTATCGCCCCAAGCTTCCTGCAGGCGCATGGGCGGCAGTTCCGAGGTGGTGGTTTGAGAGTGGTTGACCCGCGGCATCTGCCACCAGACAACGAAAGCAGCGAGCATCACGCCGATGCCGTAGATGAAAAATGGCCAGCGAAAGCCCAGGAAAGACAGGCTGGCGCCGAGCACTGGGCCGGCGACATTGCCCAGCAGGAATGCCGTGGCATAGGTGGCGGAGCACTTACCGCGAATCGACGGTGGAGACAGGCGCACGATAAGGCCCATCGCAGAGACGGTAAACATGGTCGAGCCAAGACCTGCCAGGGCGCGCAGCACCACGATGTGCCAATACTCTTGGGCAATGGCGACCAGGCCCGTGGTCACGGCCACAGTCATCAGGCCCACCAGGTAGACGCGGCGCGAGCCGACGCGGTCCACCAACGAGCCAGACACGGGCGCAAAGAGCAGCCGGGAGGCGGCGAAGATAGAGACCACCAGGCCGGCGGCGGCCATCGAAACATCGAAGCTGACCACGAACTGCGGCAAAAGCGGTGCGATAAGGCCATAACCTAAGGCGATAATGAACGCCGCCGTTACCATTACCCAGATTTCCCGCGGCACCTTGGGCTTTTCGTAGGGCGCCGGTTCGGCATTAGCACTCTTCATAGCACGTGCAACCTTATGCCTTTGAAGGTCTGAAAGCTATTTAAGCTACCGTTTCGAACATGTGTTTGTATTGTTCGAACTCGTGTCGGCCCTGCGGTTTAGAGTAAGTGCCATGCACAACGTAGAGAAGAACTTTTCGCACACAGCACCCAGTCAGCCCAGCGCCACGGCGACGGAAATCGCCGCCGACTTGGCCTATCACCACTATGAGACCGTCAGCTCAATTTCCGCCATCATGCACCACCCGCGGTCCTTGGCTCGTCCCACCCCGACGTGGCGCCCGCCCATCAAGCAGTTGCCAGCCACGCCAGGCGGCGCGGACTACAGCATGAGCATTACCCGCCACCGCGTGGGAGCACGAGTGAAGGCGCGGATCCGCGGGTTTGGTGAAAACCGCATCCCCGCCTACCTCATCACCATTCGCATCACCGATAACTTTGGGCAGGTTGTCGATCCCGCCACGGCGGAAGGGTGGGTCCGCACGCTTGTTCCTGCCGAATTAGCTGGCGCCGTCCACGAGATCTCCCGCGGACCGAATGCCACCTACGTATGGCTCGTGGATAGTGCCTTCCAGCCCGTGCACTCGCCGGAATCCCTTTTCGCGGGATTCCAGCAAGCGGCTTAGGGCTTAGTTGTTGTCGCCCTCATCATCGGCAGCGTCGGCTTCGGTGAAGTTGTCGAAGAACTCTAGGTCCTCCTCGTCATCATCGGCATCTTCGCAGAAGATGTCGTAGACATCTGGTTCCTCGAAGTCATCCTCATCAAAGTTTACGAGCTGGGCCTCCCAATCAAGGGCCTGTTCCGAGACCAATCCGAGCACGTCAAAGAGGCGGTCGAAATCGGTGTAGGTGCCCAGTTCCAGGGCCTCAGCGGGGACTTCCACGATGGGGATGTCATCAGAATCGGTGTTGCCAAAGAGGGCAAGGCGCTCGTTCTCATCGAGGTCCTCGTCTTCCTCGTCCACCTGCCATAGCTCTGTGACGGCCTCATCTTCGAGCTCTTCCATGTCTTCTTCATCGAAGTCGAAGGCCAAGAAGCGCACGATGGCAGAGGGCACGCCGTCGATGGTTTCTACTAATACACGCAGCTCAGAATCGTTGCCTACTTCTGCAACCACCAGGTGCGGGTTGAGTTCATCCTGGTCGAACTCCAATTCCGCGATGCGCTCATCGGTACCTTCCAGGAGGTCACGCAGGACGGTAACAACCTGGTCGGTGGCGATGTGGCGGGAGACGGCTTCTACGGCGTCTTCGACGGAAAAGGCGACGGAGACCAGGACGGCCTCGAATTCTTCATCGTCTTCATCCACATCCGCGGCAGCGATGTACACATTGGCCGCCGGCAAGAGAGGATCGATTTCAACAAACTGGATTTCCAAATCAGAGGTGATTGGAACGAACATGACGTCTTCGTTGACGCGGGACTCAATGCCCTCGGCGTCCAATGCGGAAGCGATATCTTCGAAAAAGCTCATGGTGGTGAAAAATCCATCCTTCGGAAGCAGAGGTCCCCGCGGTAGGCAAGACGCCGCCCGCGGTCACTCTGGATTCTACCGCTAATCCCTCCGGTGTGGTTGGAAACCAAGGGAGCGCACCAGCTCTGGGCGCCCACTTCCCCACTCCACCATGTGGTAATCCTCCCACGCCTTGCGGCGACCGTCATTGGGGGCGTGCACGATATAGGCCTGTTCATCAAAGATCATGGTCGCGCGATCGCCGCCGTCATAGCGCGGCCACTGCAGCTTCGGGCTGCCGCCGTGGATGAACGCGGCCCAGTGATCCTGCATGGTGGAAGTCAATTCCTCCATCTCAGCGCGCGAGCCCCAGCCGGTTAACAGGGAGGCGCGCGAGGATTGGGGATCGCCAAAGACATTGCCCAACTCCATCGAGTGCATGGCACCTAAACCCAGCCACTTCAAGACGGCAGAGGCGAAGTCGAAGCGGTACATCCAGGTATCGGCCACTTCAGAGTGGGCGCTGGCGATGCGGGTGGAGGGTGCCCAGAAGAGGGCATCGGCAAGCAAGTGCGCAAAATCCTCCCTGCGGACCGCACCGCGGTAGGCGGCGACGACCTCGGGGGCGTGGTGGGGATCGTAGGAGGCCAAGAGCCGCAGGGCGGCGCGCTCTCGGGCGCTTTGGCGCTGAAAGAGGAATTTGCCAAAGCTGGCTTCGTCCGAATTCGTGCCTATCAGCAGCGGGATTTTGTGCTGGTGGCCCTGCTCAAAGGCGGTGATGGGGTGCTCGGGCAGAAGCTCGCCGTCCACCGTGGGCGCGTAGCAGGAGTTTAAGTGCAGTAGCTCGCCGGCGCGCCACATCATGGATTGGCCGGAGCGCACCACATCCGCGCAGTCCTCCTGGCGCAGGTCATCCACGCTCACCCGGCGCGGCAGGCCCACTCGGCGTGCAAGTTCGCGGGCCCACAAGGTGGATTGGGCACGGGAGTGCACCAACGCAATCGGTGGGGATTGGGCAATGGCGCGGTGGAAGAGCCCCTCGGCCGTCGGGCTGGTCATGAGCGCCAGCACCGCGGCACCGCCGGCGGATTCGCCCATGAGGGTGACCGAGTCTGGGTCGCCGCCAAAGGCAGCGATATTGTCGCGGACCCAGTTAAGGGCCAGAATCTGATCCGCCACGGCGGGGTTGGCGCTGCACTCGCCGCCGAGGCTGCGCAGGTCCAGATACCCCAAGGCGTTGAGGCGGAAGTTGATGGATACGTAGACCACGTTCATGCGGGTGGCGAGCTCAAACCCGCGCAGCATGAGCATGTGGGACGAGCCCATGATGAAACTGCCGCCGTGCAAGTACACCACGACGGGCAGCTTTTCCTCCGTGCGGGGGCGCACGATGTCGAGGTACAGGCAATCCTCGGAGCCGACGATGCGGTCGGTCCAGGAGTACGTGGGCTGTGGGGCGATTGGCCCGAACTGGCTGCAATCGCGCACCCCGTCCCAATGTGGCGCGGGGCGCGGGGCACGAAAGCGGTTGTCACCAGCCGTGGAGGCACCGAAAGGAATGCCGCGCCACGTGCGCACCGGCCCGGCGCTAATGGGGCGATCTACTCGCAGGTCTTCTTCAATGACCCCGCGCACCCAGCCGGAGGTCGTGCGCACGGTGAGCTCATCCGCGTAGGCGTTCTGTGCCTGTTCGTGGGCCTTACGGGCGCGCTCGTGTGCGCGCATGGCCCGCAAGCGCGCGGCAGCGGTGGACTCTTCGGAATAAAAGTCCCCAGTGTCACGTTGATTTTCCTGCGGGTAAGGCATACTCCCTACCTTAGGTAGGTTGCACGCCGGTGGCGATCCGAATCGCACATGCGCGCCCACCTTATTTCAAGGTCAGGGCTATGCTAGGTAAAAATTCAATTAATACCACTGCCCCAACGAACTTAAGGATTGGTGTGGGAAAAGGCATGTCCATATTTAAAAAGTCCACCCCGGATAAAGCAGCTAGCGACACGTATGACATCGATCCGGAGCACAGCGGGCGGTTTACTAGGGCGCTGCTGAGCTCCCTGGACCGCGCGGTATCCGTGCAATCTGGTGTTATTTCCAAATACGTCAAGAACCTAAAGAAGCACCACCCGGATGCCACTGACCAGGAGTTGCAGGGCTTTATTAACAAGCACTTCATCAATATCACTACTGGCACGGGCGCGGCCGCCGGTGCCTCCGCATCCGTGCCCGGCATCGGGCTCTTTACGGGTGCGGCCACCATCGGTGCGGAATCCGTGGTCTTTCTTGAAGCCGCCGCGTGGTACATCCTGGCGTCAGCGTACTTGCGCGGCGATGACATCTCCTCGCCCGAGCGCCGCCGCGCCCTAGTGCTGGTGGTATTGACGGGCTCGAAGGGCTCTGCGGTGGTCGATACCTTTGTCGGTGACCTCGGCACGGTCACGGGGGCGCGTTCCGTGGCCTCCCTCTCCCGCTTTTCCGGGCCCACGCTATCTGGCATCAATGGCCGGTTGACCAAGGTATTTACCAAGCAGATCACCAAGCGCATGAAGTGGGCCTGGGTGGGCAAACTCATGCCCATGGGTATCGGGGCGGTCATTGGCACGAAGGCCAATCGCAAGCTGGCCAATCAGGTCATCGAACACGCCCGCCAGCAGCTCTCCCCTCTTTCCCACACAAAGGCGGGGATTCGATGATCGTTTAGAGCGAATTCGCTACCCCTAACATAGTGAAGGTGAGGGATTGGCCCGTATCATATAGGCAGACACTTTGGCGGGTGAGATATGCGCTCGTGCAAAGTCCGAACTAAAGTCGAATAAACGACCATTTTAAAGCAGAGAAATGAGGCGAATACCTGCCGTGAGCACATCGAGCATCTTCGGCCCGAATGCGTGGCTGATAGACGAGCAGTTCCAGCAGTACTCCAAGGATCCTAGCTCCGTAGACAAGGAGTGGCGCGACTATTTCGAAGCAAACGGCGCGCCCAAGGCGCAGCCAGAAGCTGAGGCTCCTTCTCAAGCATCTAAGCCACAGCCAAAGAAGGCGCAGGCAGAGTCTAAGTCCTCGGCCAAGAAGACCGAAGGCACTACCACCGCCCGCAAGCAAGAGGCCCGCGATACCAACGTGAAAGAGTCTGTATCTAAGGCCAAGGAAAAGTCCGCGAAGGCTAAGCATTCTGCGGGCAAGAATGCGCAGTCTCCGCTGGATAACCTAGAAGATTATAAGGGCGGCGACGAGCGCCAGCTCAAGGGCATGTTCAAGGCGATTGCTAAGAACATGGAAGAATCCCTCGAGATTCCTACCGCTACCACCGTGCGCGATATGCCGGTCAAGCTCATGTGGGAAAACCGTTCCATGATCAATGACCACCTGAAGCGCACCCGCGGTGGCAAGATCTCCTTTACCCATATTATTGGCTACGCCATGGTCAAGGCCGTGCAGCTGCACTCTGGAATGAACGTGCGCTACGAGGAAAAGGACGGCAAGCCCTTCGTCGTCCAGCCTGAGCACATCAACTTGGGCCTGGCCATTGACCTCCCGCAGAAGGACGGCTCCCGCGCCCTCGTGGTCGCCGCCATCAAGGAGTGCGAGACCAAGTCCTTCGCTGAGTTCATTGAGGCTTACGAGGACATCGTTACCCGTTCCCGTAAGAACAAGCTCACCATGGATGACTTCTCCGGGGTCACCATTAACCTGACCAACCCGGGCGGCATCGGCACCCGCCACTCCATTGCCCGCCTGACCAAGGGTGCAGGCTCCATTATCGGCGTTGGTTCCATGGATTACCCGGCAGAATTCGCCGGTGCCTCCGCTGACCGCCTGGCTGATCTGGGCGTCGGCCGCCTGGTTACGCTGACCTCCACCTATGACCACCGCGTTATCCAGGGTGCAGAGTCTGGCGAGTTCCTGCGCACCATCGGCCAGCTCATTGTTGATGATGCCTTCTGGGACGAGCTCTTCGAGTCCATGGGCGTTCCTTATGAGCCCTTCCGTTGGGCACAGGACATCCCCAACTCCGGCGTGGACAAGAACACCCGCGTCATGCAGCTCATCGAGTCCTACCGCTCCCGCGGGCACTTGCTTGCCGATGTCAACCCCCTCGGCTGGTCCCAGCCCGGCCTGCCTAGCCCGGATCACCGCGACCTCGACATCGCTACGCACGGCCTGACCATCTGGGATCTGGACCGCGTCTTCAACGTCGGCGGCTTCGGCGGCAAGGAACAGATGACCTTGCGCGAGGTGCTTTCCCGCCTGCGCGCTGCTTATACCCTGAAGGTAGGTTCCGAGTACACCCACATCCTGGACCGCGACGAGCGCAGCTGGATGCAGGACCGCCTCGAGGCCGGCATGCCTAAGCCGACCAATGCCGAGCAGAAGTACATCCTACAGAAGGTCAATGCAGCCGAGGCATTCGAGAACTTCCTGCAGACCAAGTACGTGGGCCAGAAGCGCTTCTCCCTTGAGGGCGCCGAGACCCTTATTCCACTGCTGGATTCCATCATCGACACCGCTGCGGGCCAGGGCCTCGACGAGGTCGTCATGGGCATGCCGCACCGCGGCCGCCTAAACGTGCTGTTTAATATCGTGGGCAAGCCGCTGGCAGATATCTTCGGCGAGTTCGACGGCAATTACAAGGGCGGCCAGCTCGGCGGCTCTGGTGACGTGAAGTACCACTTGGGCTCCGAGGGCGAGCACCTGCAGATGTTCGGCGATGGCGAAATCAAGGTCACCCTTGCAGCCAACCCGTCCCACCTCGAGGCTGTCGACCCAGTCATGGAGGGCATCGCCCGCGCCAAGCAGGACATCTTGGACAAGGGCAAGGACGGCTACTCCGTCGTTCCCGTCATGCTCCACGGCGATGCGTCCTTCACCGGCCTCGGCGTCGTACAGGAGACCATCAACCTGTCCCAGCTGCGCGGCTTTACCAACGGCGGCACCGTCCACATCGTGGTCAACAACCAGGTGGGCTTTACCACCACCCCGGATTCCGGCCGTTCCACCCACTACGTCACCGACTTGGCCAAGGGCTTTGACTGCCCGGTCTTCCACGTCAACGGTGATGACCCAGAGGCCGTTGTCTGGGTAGGCCAGATGGCCGCAGAATACCGCCGCCAGTTTGGCAAGGACGTCTTCATTGACCTCGTGGTCTACCGCCTGCGCGGCCACAACGAGGCCGATGACCCATCCATGACCCAGCCGCAGCTGTACTCGGTCATCGAGAACCACGAGCCGGTGCGCGAGCACTACACCAACGAGCTCATCGGCCGTGGCGACCTGTCTGCCGAGGACGCCGAGGCAGCCGCACGCGACTTCCACGACCAGATGGAGTCCGTGTTCACCGAGCACAAGGAAGCCGAGAAGGCCGGCCCGAAGGAACAGACCGGTATTACCTCTTCGCAGGAGCTCACCCGCGGCCTGGATACTTCCATCACCGCTGAAGAGATGGCCGAGCTTGGCGATGCCTACGGCAACCCACCCGAGGACTTCGAGTACCACAAGCGCGTGGCCAAGGTGGCCAAGGACCGTGCGAAGTCTGTCCGCGAAGGCGGCATCGACTGGGGCTGGGGCGAGCTGCTCGCCTTCGGTTCCCTGGCTAACCAGGGCAAAGTCGTGCGCCTGGCCGGCGAGGATTCCCGCCGCGGTACCTTTACCCAGCGCCACGCCGTGACCTTCGACCCCCGCAATAGCAACGAATACAACCCGCTCAACTCCCTGGCAGTGTCCAAGGACAATGGCGGCAAGTTCATGGTCTATAACTCCGCGCTGACCGAGTTCGCCGGCATGGGCTTCGAATACGGCTACACCGTGGGTAACCCCGACGCCCTTGTGGCATGGGAGGCTCAGTTCGGTGACTTCGCCAACGGTGCCCAGACCATCATCGATGAGTACCTCTCTTCCGGTGAGGCCAAGTGGGGCCAGTTGTCCAGCCTGGTTCTCCTCCTGCCGCACGGCTACGAAGGCCAGGGCCCGGACCACTCCTCCGCCCGCATCGAGCGCTACCTGCAGCTGTGCGCGGAAGGTTCCATGACCGTGGCCCAGCCGTCCACCCCGGCTAACCACTTCCACTTGCTGCGCCGCCAGGCTTTGGGCGAGATGAAGCGCCCGCTGGTCGTCTTCACCCCGAAGTCCATGCTGCGCAACAAGGCCGCTACCTCCTCCGTTGAGGAGTTCACCGAGGTCAAGAAGTTCCGCTCCGTCATCAATGACCCCCACTTCGTGGACGTCAACAACAAAAAGGTCGGCGACACGGACAAGGTCAAGACCATCATGCTGGTCTCCGGCAAGCTCTACTGGGACTTGGAGAAGAAGCGCGAGGCCGACGGCCGCGATGACATCGCCATCGTCCGCGTGGAAATGCTCCACCCGATTCCGTTCAACCGCCTCAGCGAGGCATTCGAGATGTACCCGAATGCCACCCAGGTCCGGTTCGTACAGGATGAGCCCGCCAACCAGGGCCCATGGCCGTTCTACAACGAGCACCTGCGCGACCTCATTCCGGATATGCCGGAAATGGTTCGCGTCTCCCGCCGCGCCCAGTCCTCTACGGCTACGGGTAACGCCAAGGTGCACCAGATTGAGCAGAAGAACCTGCTTGAAGAGGCCTTCGACGTTTAACCACGTGTAACCGCCGAATCGGCACCTAGCGCGCTGCAGCGCTGAATGCCCCAGTGAGGTTGTTTCCTCACTGGGGCATTTTCATGCGTCTTCGCCTTCCGCCAGACACCTACCCGCCCTTCGCGCTCACCGGCGAGGCAGACTGGGCATCGGCAAGCTGCGCCCGTGAGCGCCAAGGGTGGGTACCGTACTCAGGCTCGAAGCTACCCGCCCTTCGCGCTCACGGGAAAGGCGATCGCACGCCGAAGGCCGGCTGCCGGTGAGCGCGAAGGGCGCGGTACAGGTATCGCAGCCCAGGATCGGCCAGGCCACGACGTCCGCTCTCCGCACTACCTGCCCCTCGCGCTCACCGGGAAAGAGTTGGGGCGTCGGCGAGCAACGCCCGTGAGCGCCAAGGGAGAGTACGGCAGCTAGGCGCGAAGCCACCCGCCCTTGCCGCTCACGGGGAGGGCAATCGCACGCTAAAGGTCGGCTGCCGGTGAGCGCGAAGGGCGGGTGTAGGTGCCAAGGGGCGCGCCGGGGTGAGGCGTGATTGAAACGCGGGCTAGGAGCTCGTCAGGTCCGAGCCGCCGGAGGTAGCGGAGTCGCCCTCGCCGTCTACGATGTCGCTACCGGGGGATTGCATCCAGTCGCGGACGGCCTTTTCCACGCTGCCCTTTTCCTCGGCATCTTCGGCTAAGTCGGCGAGGTCTTTGTGCGTGATGAACTTGGTAAGGGAGGCAAAGGCGACTTCTTCTTCGCGGTCGAAGAGGCCTTTTTGATACAGCACCACGAAGTTTTCGGGCAGTTCCGGCTCCGCCTCCTCGCAACCGTAGGCTCCGGAGGGCTCTACGGTGGCAAGATCCGTGGGCAGCGCGGACATCAGTGCGATGTGGGTGCGAGCCAGGAAGTCTTCCCCGCCTGGCTGGCTGTCTTCTTCGGCCTTCTTATAATCTTGCGAAATATCGCGGGCCTCGCTGGGGTTTAGATAGTTGAGAAAATCGCCCGTACAGCCAACATAGAAGTTGCCTTCTGGATTGAGGCTGCGGCCTTTGTCTCCGTGAGACTGATATTTATCCTCTTTAATCACGGTGGATTCGCGGCCTGCGCGTGCGAGCGTTTGGCGGTAAATCTCGCCCAGTACCACCTGGTCGGTGTCATGTGGGTCGACCACGATATCTACGGACTTGCGGTCACTTGCCTCTGCGGAGGGCTCGGTAACAACGTGGTCAGCGCACCCAGCCAGCAAAGTGGCGCTGAGTACAGCGCCTGCACAGGCAAGGGCAGGACGGGCGAACATGCGCATGGTGTTAGACGTTCTCCTTCACTAAATGCAGTGGCTTCTCGCTGAGTCTACCGCGCGGGCGTGTTTACCTGAGGTAGCGCCGTGACTAAGATGGCAAGAGTTATGTCTAGCTCTATTACCGAATCAGCCGTACGCGAGGCTCTTTCCCACGTACAGGATCCAGAAATCGGCCGCCCCATCACCGAACTGAATATGGTGAAATCGGTCGATATCGAAGAAAACGATGTCACCGTTGGCATTTACCTGACCATCGCGGGCTGCCCCATGAAGTCCACCATCGAGACCAATACCCGCGCCGCGGTCGAGGATATCGACGGCGTTGGCAAGGTTACCGTAACCATGGACGCAATGAGCGATGAGCAGCGCCGCGAGCTGAAGCAGAAGCTGCGCGGCGGCCAGGCCGAGCCCGAGATTCCCTTTGCGAAGCCCGATTCGACGACCCGTGTCTTTGCGGTGGCGTCGGGTAAGGGTGGCGTCGGCAAGTCCTCGATGACCGTCAACCTGGCCGCTGCGCTGGCGGATAAGGGCCTGAAGGTGGGCATTGTCGATGCCGATATTTACGGCCACTCCGTGCCCAGCCTGCTCGGCTCGACCGATGGCCCCACCGTGCTTGATGATGAAATGCTGCTGCCGCCCATCTCTCACGGCATTAAGCACATCTCGATTGGGCAGTTTGTGGAGGGTAACGCGCCCGTCGTCTGGCGCGGGCCCATGCTCCACCGCGCGCTGCAGCAGTTCTTGGCGGACGTCTTCTGGGGCGATCTCGATGTCCTCCTCCTCGACCTGCCCCCGGGTACCGGCGATGTGGCGCTGTCCGTTGCGCAGCTCATCCCGAATGCGGAGCTGCTCATCGTCACCACGCCGCAGGCCGCCGCAGCCGAGGTGGCCGAGCGCGCCGGTTCCATCTCCCAGCAAACGCGCCAGCGCGTGGCCGGCGTGATTGAGAACATGAGCGCCATGGTCATGCCGGATGGCTCCACCATGGACGTCTTTGGTGAAGGCGGCGGCCAAATCGTCGCAGACCGCCTCGGCGTCATTCTGGGCCACGAGGTTCCGCTGCTGGCCTCCGTGCCGCTGGATCCGGCCCTGCGCTCGAATAGCGATGCCGGCACGCCCATCGTGCTCGAGGCACCCGACTCCCCTGCCGCGAAGGAAATCAGGGCGGTTGCTGATAAGCTCGCCATTCGCTCCGATTCCCTCGTGGGCAAGAGCCTCAACCTGGGCGTGAACTAAGAGCGCGTTGTATTAGGTAACGTCGCTCCACTCAGAGCCGCCGCCGGTGGAATCTTCCCCACCGCGCTGCGGCTTTTGTTGTTGCTGGGGCGGCTGCTGTGTAGTTTCGCCGTATACCTCGGCATAGTTAAAGGTGGGCCGGGCAGCACCATTGTTGTCCTGCGCGCGCTGTTCGGGTTCTTTCGGCGCGGTGCCGGTTTTGATGTCTTCGGCCATCTTCTTGGGGTTGAAGTCGTCCCAGGCGGAATCGTCGCCATCGAAAAGCGCCTTGGTAATAGCACCCTTGGGGCCTAGCCGCGTCCACTGCGCCGCCTGGTTGAGCGGGCCGCGGATATCGTCGAATTCCGCGGAGATGGACCCCATCTCGCCATTGAGCTCGGCCTTCGCGTTATTGATGGCCTTGCGGGCGGCATAGATAGCCGCGCGCACGTCCTTGATGACCTCCGGCATGCGCTCCGGGCCGATGATGACGATGCCGAGGAGGACAATGACAATAATCTCGGGCCAGCCAATGGAAGAAAACACGGTTAAATCCTCGCCCTCCGTTTAGTTCTGCCCGCGCTGATTGTGTTTAATCGCGCGTACCACCGTCTCGACTTTATCCAGGAAATCCTGCTCCGGCCGGTGCGCCGGGGTCGACGCATCGGGTCCCGGTGCCACGCCTTCCGTGGCCATTCCCGCCAGCTTGGCCAATAAGGACTGCGGGGCCTTCACCGCGGAATCATCGCTGCAGTGACGCACCCACTCGGAGGCGTGACGCTGGTGGTGCACGTCGGCGCGGCACTCCGCGCAGTGGACTAGGTGGATGCGCACGCGGTGCATGGCTTTGGGCTCCATCTCCCCGTCTACGAAGGCAACGACGGCTTCTGGGCCAAGGTGGCCGATGGAATCGCTGCGCCGCGCCCGCGCCTTTGCCTTATCCCGAGCCTTCGCCTGCGCGGGGCTAAACTCTCCCCGCACGCTGAGCCCGGAGAGGGTGCGGCGTCCTCGTACTGAGTCCATCGACACCCTCCTCACGTTCATGCCACAGCCGGATTACTCACACTTAATCCCCCTGCCACACGGCAGGGGAGCTAACGATTCGATTCTAGCGCGTGCGCAACAAGATGCGCGCTTCCGCATTGGTCTGTGCCTCTTTTTCCAGCGCCGCACGCAGTTGGGAGCGGCCGCGGTGGATGCGTGAGCGCACCGTACCCATCTTCACGCCAAGGGTTTCGGCGATTTCGTCATAGCTCATGCCTTCGACATCACACAGAACCACGGCGACGCGAAAATCCGGCGCCAGGCTATCCAGCGCGGACTGCAACACGGGGTCCAGGTTAGCCACGGTATAGGCCTGCTCCGGGGTCATATCCGTACCCGGAACGCGCTCATAATCCTCAGGTAGGGACTCCATGCGGATCTTGGAGCGGTGGCGCACCATATCCAAAAAGAGGTTCGTGGTGATGCGGTGCAGCCAGCCGCCAAAGGTACCCGGTTGGTACTTATCCAAGGAGCGGAAGACACGCATGAAGGTCTCTTGGGTGAGATCCTCGGCATCCTGCTGGTCACCGGACAAGCGGTAAGCCAAGCGGTACACGCCATCGGCGTGCTCTGCCACCAATTCAGCCCAAGAAGGCATGGTGGCTTCCCCAGCATCGAACGCCGCGGTACCGGTCAACTCCACGTTCGCATCGGTGGAGGCAACGGACTCGGCATCGCGCTTCGTTTCTGTCATGGGTGTCATTTTTCTATACTCAGCGCGGAAACTCCAGCCACTGCGCTGATAATATCCTGTGAGTCCGTCACATACTTCCCACAGATCACAATTTCGCTGGCTGCGCGCGTTTTTGCCACCCTTTCGCGCAACTTTACCTATTGTCTTAATCGTGACTACTACCGCATATGACGCACTGCGCTCCTATATCGATTCCACCAGTGAGCCTTCGGCGGCTCTCCGCGGCGCCCGCGACCACGCCGAGGAATACGGCCTGCCCGTCCCGGATGAATCCACCGGCCAGCTTCTCACCACGCTGACGGCGACGTCTTCCGGTGTGGTAGACCGCCCCCAAGCCGTGGCGATTACCCCTGCGGCCTCCGTCGTGGGTCTCTACCTGTTCGCGGGCATGCCGGATAACGGCATCCTCACGTGCATCGACCCAGAAGCCGAGCACCAGCGCAGCGCCAAGGCCGCCTTCCGCGAGGCCGGCTACGCCCCCACCCGCGGTCGCTTCCTTCCCTCGCGTCCCCTCGACGTGCTCGGACGCCTGGCTACCGAGGCCTACCAGGTCATTTACGCGGACGTCGCCGCCCTCGACCTCCCCGCCCTCATCAAGGCGGCCTGGCCCCTGCTGCACCAGCACGGCACGCTGGTGCTTGCCAATGCGCTTCTCGATGGCACCGTCGCCGACACCTCCCGCACCGACCGCGATACCGCCGCCGCGCGCGAGGCCGATGAATACCTCCGCGAGCTCGAAGGCGCCACCGTGACCCGGCTCCCACTGGGTTCAGGGCTGACGCTGGTGACAAAGCTTTAAGGGGGCATCGGCAAGCAAGGGCCCCTGCACGCGCTAAAAGATATCCGTATTCTGGGTGTACATGACAGCCGGACACTGCCCCATAAAGTTCGCGAAAGCACCGCGTGGCAGGTCAACGAGTTTCCTCCCCGGCGTGGCTGCCACCCCAATCCAAGCTTGTAACCCGCACCTGATTTAAGAGAGGAATGCCGTGACGACTCACCGCCCCGAACTCCACTTCATCCCCGATGCCGGCATCCTAGACGCGCCCGCCGGCGTCCTTCGCGATGGCGATACGTGGCACATGTTCTACCAGTACCGCCCCACTCCCGATGCCCCGGCTCGCTGGGGACACACGTACTCGGAGGAAGCGCCGTTTAACTGGCTGGATTGCGATGACGTCCTCGCGCCCGTCGGCGGCGAGCTCGCCCTTCGCGCGGGTTCCGTGGCCCAAGGTGAGGACGCCATCAACCTCTATTTCACCTCCGTGACCGCGACGGGCACCTCCATTCGCCTCGCGCGCTATTCCGGCATCGACGATGTCTGCGAGGTCTCCGATGACTCCTCGGCCCTCGACCCCAACGTCGTGCGCTTTGGCGAGGTGGCTGGCAATACCACCGACCACACCCGGTTCCGCTCGCCCTCCGTCGTGCCCGATTGGGCCACCGATGACCGCGAAGACGGCCACAAGGGCTGGCTCATGCTGGCGCTATCCGGCCGCACCGACACCCCGCAGCCAGTCATTCTAGAAAGTCACGACGGTATCTCATGGTCCCTGCGCGGCGGCCTCACCTTCGAGGGTGACCCAGGCTTCCTCAACGGCGAAGTGCCCGCCGATTCCCCCATTCCTCCGGTGGTCTCCCCACGCATCGTGCGCCTGCGCGATGAAATCGACGAGGAAATCTACGACGTGCTTTTCGTCACCCTCGAGCGCGACGGCCGCGACGTCTCCGGCTACCTCGTGGGCCAGCTGGAAGACGCCACCTTCACCGTCGTTTCCGGTTTCCGCCGCGTGGACTTCGGCCACGATTTCTCCCGTCCGCGCAATATCAATGCCACCGCAGGCACGATTCCTGAAGAAAGCCGCTACGAGCGCGCCGTCATCCTCGGCCTGCTCAACGGCAACGGCCGCGGCGACGACGCCACCCAGCACGCCTCCTGGGACTCCGAGGGCTGGTCGAATGCCCTCTCCCTGCCGCGCCAAGTCACGCTCGAGGGCGGCGTCCTGTACCAGGCACCGGCCACCGGCCTGCCCGAAGCGGTCAAGCTTTCGGATTACGCGCGCTCCTGGACCGGCGTCATGGAGGTTCCCACCGGCTCCAGCGTCACCATCACCCTTCGCGATGGCAACGGCGACCCCGCCGCCTCCATCTGCCACTCCGGCGAGGAAATCAGCCTCGATCGTTCCATGAACAAGGCCTTCGATCACTTCTTCGCCGATTCCGCTCCCGCCACCGCCACGCTTGCCGATGGCGACTCCGACACCCTCACCATCATCCAAGACGGCTCCACGGTGGAGGTCTTCGTCGACGGCGGCCTCATCGCCATGGCCTCCCGCGTGTACTTCGACGGCGGCTGCTCCGGCATGGATGTCGAAACCACCGGCGAAGCAGTCATCGAACAAGACTGGCAGCGCTCCGGCTCCAAGCTCTAATACTGCTGCCCTCCTACCCTCGCCACCCGCCTCTCGGCCCCCGCCTTTCTGCCCAAGCCTGTCGCCACGCGCCTTTCGGCCTCCGCCTTTCTGCCCCGCCTGTCGCCACCCCGCCCTTCGCGCTCACGGGTGAGGCGTCGCGACATCGGCAAGCAGCGCCCCGTGAGCGCCAAGGGAGACAACGATAACTGGCCAATTCCACCCCCGCCCTTCGCGCTCACCGGCGAGCGACTCCAGCCATCAGAATGTGCTTGCCGTGAGCGCAAAGGGCGGGTATTCCTTCCATCTGGCCCCAGGACCGACCGCACGGGTCAAATGATGCCGTCCTTAGCCGCATTCTGCACCCTCGTTTTCCGTCAGCCACCGCCCTGCCGATGCCACCAGCCCTTCGCGCTCACCGGCGAGGCTGCGGGGCATCGGCAAGCAGCTCCCTGTGAGCGCGAAGGGCGGTATGTACGCCGGAGGCGGGGTACCGCGAGGCGAACCTGCGGTTATTAGACCGCGCGGAGGCGGTCCAGCCGGGCGCGGGCGGTGACCGTCAGCGTGGGTGGAAGGGCGGCCATGCGCTCGGCAAGCTCGTCGGCGCTGATGTGGCGAGCGGACGGACTCATTCCTACCTGCGCGGCGATGGCCGCTTTATCCAACTGGATGGGGAAGGAAATATCGACCGGGTCGGCCGCCTGCTCGAGGTAGCCTTCCGCCTGCTCATACATGCGCTCGACCTTGCCTTCTTCCACGCCGAGGATGCCGAGGGGTTCGCGCAGCTCATCGAGGTGCCCGGCGCCCGGGGTCAGGACGATGACCTGGCCGCCGGGGGCGAGGACGCGCTGAAACTCGGCTGGGTTGCGCGGGGCGAAAACCACGGAAATGGCGTCGATGGATTCATCGCGGATGGGAAGTTGCTGCCAGACATCGGCAACCACGGCGCCCACGCGCGGGTGGCACTTGGCCAGGTGCTTGGCTGCGTGCGGGGAAATATCGAGGCCGACTCCGCGCGCACCATCGATAGAGTCAAGCGTGTGGGCTAGATAGTAGCCGGTTCCGGCGCCGACCTCGAGGAGCGAGGCGGGCGTAGATGCAGACAACGAGCTAGCATCCAGCGCGTCTTGCACAGCGCCGGTCACAGACTCGACGAAGGGCGCGAAATGGCCGGTGGCTAGGTACGCTTCGCGGGCGTTGACCATATCCATGTCATCGCCCTTGTGCTTCAGGCCAGCACCGGCCGCTAAGGTCACATACCCTTGCTTGGCCACATCAAAGGAATGGCCAGACTCCGAAACGAGGCGGGAAAAATCATCGGCGCCGGAAAGCGCCGTGCCGTCGGATGGATCGGCCAGAATGTCGACGATATGAGAAAGCATGTATCCAGACTAGCTAGAAACCTCGGTTAACAAAGAACCGAGCTCCGCGGCCTCTTCTTTGTTCAGCTCGATAACGATGCGCCCGCCGCCGTCGGACGGGATGCGCATGACGATCTTGCGGGATTCCACCACCGCTTCCATTTCGCCGCCAGTGGTACGTGGCTTCATTGCTGCCATAGTAGGGCTCCTTAACTTTCTTCGTTTCTTTCCAGCTTAGTCCCTTTTTGCCCGCTTTTCCGCGCGGCCTCCAATTCCTGCTCCAGCTGCGCGAGCAGATCATCAACCTGATCCTGGCGGTACCCGCGCGGGACGACCTCGAATTGCACATCCTCAAAACGGCCTTGAGCTGCGGCGACGCGGTTGTTTTCCAGCACCTTCTGCGGCTCATCGGGCGGGTCCATCACGGTCCCGGGCCCAAAAATCGAACCCCACAGCCACGTTCCGATCACAATGAACGCAATGAGCACCACGATGAGCACAATCCAGGACAGCATAGCCTAAATCCTACCTAGCAACGGCGGGCGCTGAGCAATCGGCGCTCCCACCCCAGCGCGCGAAAGCAGCGTGCGTGCCACGATATCCGCCATCGGCGCGAGCTCATGAAGCGGCCGGTTGCGGTGGACTCGAGTGCCTAGGTCGACTTGTGTCAGCCCGCCGCGCTTGCCGATGTCCACCAGCAGCCCCGCTTCCACCCCATAACCTTCCACGAAGGGCACCTCTAGCGCGGCCGAGCGGCGAAGAGCGTATTCGCCGCCCAGGGGCTGGTCGATGTGGGCTAGCTCTGGGAAGAATTGCCGGATGAGTGGCTTTGCGGTGAGTTCGGTTACGCGCCCGCCGCCGGTGGGTTGGCCGTTGAGGCTGCGGCGATAGCGCGCCTTGACCATGTTCACTGCGGGATCCTTAAAGGGCGCCGCGAGTGCGGTGACCATGCCGGGCGCGGCGGATTCTAGGTCGGCGTCGATGAAGATGACGATGTCACCGCGCGCGGCGGCGACCCCGCGCCAGAGGGATTCGCCCTTGCCGGGGCGCGGTGGCTCGGGCAGGATATCGCGCCAGTTGCGCACGTCGGCACCGGCGGCGCGCGCTACGGCGGCAGTGTCGTCGGTGGAGTCGGCGTCGATGACGAGCACTTCGAGGGGGTCATCGGCAAGGCAGGCGCGGATAACTCCGGCCACGGTGGATTCCTCATTGAGGGCCGGGATGATGACGGACACGCTCATGCGAGCCCGCGCGTGGTGTCAAGGGGCGCGGCCGTGCCCTGGATGGCGGCGGTCATGCGAATGACGTCGATGGTCTCGGCGACCTCGTGGACGCGGAAGGCAGCCACCCCATGCGCTGCGGCCCAGGCGGTGGCGGCGAGCGTTCCGGCAACGCGTTCTCCTACCCCGCGCGCGAGGGTCTCGCCCACGAAGTCCTTATTGGAAAGCGCCATGAGCACGGGCCAGCCGGTGTCGACGATCTCATCAATGCGCCGCAGGAGTTCTAGGCCGTGATAGGTGTTTTTGCCAAAGTCGTGCGTGGGATCGATGAAGGTGAGATCTTCCGGGCAGCCGAGCCCCGCGGCCTTTTCTGCCAGGGCGGTGGTTTCTGCAATGACATCGGCAACGACGTCATCAAAGTGCACGCGGTGCGGGCGGGTGCGCGGGGTAATCCCGCCGGTATGCGAGCACACGTAGCCCACGCGGTGGTGGCCGGCGACCTCGATAAGCTGCGGATCCCAGCCGGCCCACGTGTCATTGACCAGCCCGGCCCCGGCGGCGATGGCGGCCTCGGCGACCTCGCTGCGCCAGGTATCCACGGAAATGAGTACCTCCGGGTGGCGCTCGTGCACGCGGGCGATGGTGGGCACGACCCGGTCGATTTCCTCCGCGCTATCCACCTCCTCGCCCGGCCCGGCCTTGACCCCGCCGATATCGATGATGGAGGCTCCCGCCGCAATGGCCTCATCGCAGCGCTTGAGGGCGGGGTCCATGTCAAAGGTGGCCCCCTTGTCATAAAAGGAATCCGGGGTGCGATTGACTATCGCCATCACGCGCGCGAGGCTCAACGCGGCTCCCTAATGCGCTTATCGCTCATCACCTTGTGGCGCTCGATGATGTGGGCGACGGCCTCATCGGGGTCATCGGTAAGCAGGAAAAGCTCTTGGTCATCTTCGTTGATGAACCCGCCGGCGGCGAGGGTATTTTTTATCCATTCCAGCAGGCCAGACCAGTACTCGGTACCCATGAGCACGATGGGATAGTTAGTGACCTTACCGGTCTGAACCATGCAGAGGACCTCGAAGAACTCATCCATGGTGCCCATGCCGCCGGGCAGGCAGACGAATGCCTGGGAGTACTTCAAGAACATGGTCTTGCGGGCAAAGAAGTAGCGGAAGTTCAGGCCCAAGTCCACGTACTTATTGAGTCCCTGCTCGTGCGGCAATTCGATGCCCAGGCCCACCGAGAGGCCATCGCCCTCGTGCGCGCCCTTATTCGCCGCCTCCATGATGCCGGGGCCGCCGCCGGTGATGACGGCGTAGGCGCATTCGGCAAGCTTGCGGCCGAGCTCCTCAGCCATCTGATAGCTCGCATCCTCAGGCTTGGTGCGCGCGGAACCAAAGACCGTCACTGCCTTGGGCAACTTGGCAAGCGCATCGAAGCCAGCGACGAATTCGCCTTGGATGCGCAGCACGCGCCACGGATCGGCATGCTGCCACTCGTGGTCCGCGCCGGATTCCAGCAGGCGTTGGTCAAAGGTGGAGCCTTGTTCTCCCTCGCTGCGCAGCAAAAGCGGGCCGCGCAGGGTACGCATGTGGTCAGGGGTCATTTTTATCCCTTCAGATAATTAAGCAGAGCGGTAGAAACTTCAGTGATTTGCGCCGTGGGCACCTGCTCGTCTTTCTTATGCGCAAAGCCCGGATCGCCGGCGCCAAAATTCACGGCCGGAATGCCCATCTCAGCAAAGCGCGAGACATCGGTCCAGCCGAACTTGGCGCGGACGTTGCCACCGACGGCATCGACAAGCGCACGTGCCGCAGGCTGCCCCAAGCCTGGCAGGGCGGCACCAGCGATGTCATCGATCTCGATGGTGACGTCCTCATGCTTGCCGATGACCCCCTTCATGTACTCCAGCGCCTCCTCCGTGCTGCGGTCCGGGGCGAAGCGGAAGTTGACGAACATCCAGGCCTCGTCCGGCAAGGTATTGGTGGCCACGCCGGCCTCCAGGTGGACGATGTTCAGGCCCTCGCGGTAGGTACAGCCATCGATGGTGACCTCGCGCGGCTCGTAGTCCGCAATACGCGTCATGACGGGGGCGAGCTTGTGCGCGGCGTTGGAGCCGAGCCACGCGCGGGCCGAGTGCGCGCGGGTGCCATGCGCCGTCACGCGCAGGCGAATCGTGCCCTGGCAGCCGGCCTCGACCATGGCACCGGAGGGCTCGCCCAGGAGCGCGAAATCGCCCTGCAACCACTCGGGGTGATCCTTTTGCAAGTGGCCCAGCCCATTAAATTCAGTGGATACCTCTTCGCCCTCATAGGCGATGACGGTCAGGTCGTGCTGAAGCTCTTCCGATTCATGCAGGTGAGCAAACGCGTTGAGGTATACCGCCATGCCGGATTTCATGTCCACGGTGCCGCAGCCGAACATGATCTCGGCGCCATCTTCGGCGGTGTCCATGCGATGCGGTACGTTATCTGCCAATGGAACGGTATCGATGTGGCCTGCAAGAACCACGCGGGAATCCAACCCGCGGTTCGTGCGCGCGCACACGGTATTGCCAAAGCGGGCGACCTCCACGTCTAGACCACGCAGGGCTTCTTCCACCGCATCCGCGATGGCCTCCTCGTGGTGGGAGGGGCTTGGGATATCGACGAGCGCCTTGGTCACTTCAATGGGGTCGGCATATAGATCTAAAGTCACAAGCCGCCATGGTAGCGCCCCGCTGGGTCCGTTGCATTGTGTAATGTTCACTTCACTGTAAAAAATAACCTCTCACAAGGTGGTAATTATGGCCGAAGCCACACAATTGAAATCGCGACACCTCACCATGATGGGCCTTGGCTCCGCGGTGGGTGCCGGTCTCTTCTTGGGCGTCGGATTGGGAATCCAAATCTCCGGCACCTCGGTGCTCATTTCTTATGCCGTCGCCGGCGTCCTCATCGCGCTCATCATGTGGATGCTCGGGGAAATCGCCGCGGCCCGCCCTTCCCTGGGTTCTTTTTCCACCTACGCCGGCCAGGCCTTCGGCCACTGGGCGCGCTTTACGATGGGCTGGATCTACTGGTTCATGCTCATCATGGTCATGGGCGCCGAAATCACCGGCGCCGCCGCGATTATCGGCAGCTGGTTCGATATCGCCCCGTGGATTCCCGCGCTCATCGCGGTGGCCTTCTTCGCCATAGTGAATTTCGCCGCAGTGCGCGGTTTCGGTGAATTCGAGTTCTGGTTTGCCATCATCAAGGTCGCCGTCATCATCGCCTTCCTCGTCATCGGCATCCTCATGGCACTGGGCATCCTGCCCGGCATGGATCTCTCCCGCGCTGGAACCAACTTCACCGATAACTTCCTACCCAATGGCATGCCGGGCTTCGCCGCGGGCCTGCTCGCCGTGGCCTTCGCCTTCGGCGGCATCGAGCTGGTCACCATCGCCGCCGCCGAGTCCGAGGACCCCGCCCGCAACGTGGCTACCGCAGTGCGCGCCATCATCGTGCGCATCATGATCTTCTACATCGGCTCCATCGTGGTTATCACCATGGCCCTGCCGTTTAGCCAGATCCAAGACGCCGATGCCGCCGCCGATTCGCCGTTTACCCTGGTGCTCGAGGCCGCCAAGATTCCTTTCGCCGCAGGCTTCATGGAGGCCATCATCGCGCTGGCCCTCCTGTCTGCCTTCAACGCGCAGATTTACGCCACCTCCCGCCTAGTCTTTGATATGGCCAAGGACCACTGCGCGCCCAAGTTCTTCCTCAAGACCAACCACTCCGGCTCCCCCATCAACGCCGTCATCTTGTCCATGATCTTCGCCTTCGCCTCGGTGGGCCTCCAATTCTGGAACCCACCGGGACTGCTGGCCTTCCTCTTCAACGCCGTCGGCGGCTGCCTCTTGGTGGTCTGGGCGTTTATCGTCGCCTCCTTCCTCAAGCTGCACCCACAGTTGAAGGCGAACGGCGAGCTCACGGACATCCGCGTGCCCGGCTACCCCTGGCTTCCGTGGGCGACCGCCACCGCGCTGGCCGCGCTGACCATCTTCATGCTCTTTGATCCCTCCGCCCGCAACCAAGTCATCGCCGTCATCATCCTCTTTGCCGCGCTCGTCGCCTTGTCCTTCGTGGTTCCCGCGGGCAAGCGCGAACAAGTACGGCAGTAATTGCTAAGCTAGCCACCATGACTTCTGCATCCGCACGTGGCCTGGCAACCATTACCCACGACGGCACCGTCTTGGACGTTTGGTTCCCAGCAGTTCATACCGATAAGCAAGTAGAGACCACCGGCACGACGCGTTTGGAGGAGACTCCGCAGCAGTTCTCCGCCCTCGTCGGCCCCGATGAGGAGCGGGGCGTGGCCCGCGTGGCGGTGGAAACCTCCATCGCTGACCTCGACGAGGCCCCCACCGATACCTACGACGCCTACCTGCGCCTCCACCTGCTCTCCCACCGCGAGGTAAAGCCGCACGGCCTCAACATGGACGGCATCTTCCGCCACCTCAATAACGTGGTGTGGACCAACTACGGCCCCTGCGCCGTCTCCGATTTCCAGATGGTGCGCGGCCGCCTCGCCTCCCGCGGCCCCGTCGTGGTCTACTCCGTGGATAAGTTCCCCCGCATGGTGGACTACGTTGTCCCCTCCGGCGTGCGCATCGGTGACGCCGATCGCGTTCGCTTGGGCGCCCACCTGGCAGAGGGCACCACGGTCATGCACGAGGGCTTCGTCAACTTCAACGCCGGTACCCTGGGCGCTTCCATGGTGGAAGGCCGCATTTCCGCGGGCGTCGTCGTGGGCGATGGCTCCGATATCGGCGGCGGCGCCTCCATCATGGGCACCCTGTCCGGCGGCGGCAAGGAAGTTATTTCCATCGGCGAGCGCTGCCTACTCGGCGCTAACTCGGGTATTGGCATTTCGCTTGGCGATGACGCCGTTGTCGAAGCCGGCCTCTACGTCACCGCCGGCACCAAGGTCGCCGTCTTTGGCAAGGTGGCTGAGGCCTTGGGCGTCGGCAATGGCGAGGCCGTCAAGGGCTCCCAGCTTTCTGGCGCCTCTGGACTGCTGCTGCGCCGCAATTCCGTCTCCGGTGCCGTCGAGGCCGTGGAGTGGAATGCTGAGGCCGTCGCTCTGAACGAGGACCTCCACAAGAATTAACACCACCCCAATTCCGGCGCCCTGCGGGCGAGAAATACCATGGAGAAGTGTCTGATAACTCTTCTACCCTTGGTTCTGGCCTGAAGGTCCGCCACCTGACCATGATGGGGCTTGGCTCCACCATTGGCGCCGGTCTCTTCCTTGGCACGGGCGTCGGTATTTCCGCCGCCGGCCCAGCGGTGATCATCGCCTACGCGATCGCCGGCTTCCTCGCCATCCTCGTGATGCAAATGCTCGGAGAGATGGGAACGGTCATTCCCGCCTCCGGCTCCTTTTCCGAATACGCCGAGCACGGCATCGGCCGCTGGGCGGGCTTTACCCAAGGGTGGATCTACTGGTGCGCCACCGTCGCCGTCCTCGGCGCCGAAATCACCGGCGCCGCGGGCTTCATCGGCTCGTGGTTCGACGTCCCGCCCTGGATCCCCGCCGCCATCTGCGTCGCCGTCTTCGGCCTCGTCAACTTGCTGCGCGTGCGCACCTTCGGCGAGTTCGAGTACTGGTTCGCGCTCATCAAGGTCGTCGTCATCATCGCCTTCCTCATCATCGGCGTCCTCCTCATCTTCGGCCTCCTGCCCGGCCACACCTTCGTGGGCACATCCGTCTTCCTTGCCGATGGCTTCATGCCCAACGGCCTCGGCGGCGTCGCCGCCGGCCTGCTCGCCGTAGCCTTTGCCTTCGGCGGCATTGAGGTCGTCGCCATCGCCTCCGCCGAATCCGAGGATCCCGAAAAGTCCCTGGTCAACGCCGTGCGCTCCACCATCCTGCGCATCTCCGTGTTCTACCTGGGCTCCGTCCTCGTCATCACGTTCCTGCTTCCCTATTCCAGCCTGGACGCCGCCTCCACCGCCGCCGAATCGCCCTTTACCATGGTCCTCGACCGCGCCGGCATCCCCGGCGCCGCCGGTATCATGGAGGTCATCATCGTCCTCGCGCTGCTATCCGCCTTCAACGCGCAAATCTTCGCCTCTTCCCGCATGATGCACTCACTCGCCTCCCGCGGCGAGGCCCCGCGCATCTTCGCCGCCACCAATACCGAAGGCGTGCCCACGACCGCCATCGCCTTGTCCGTCGCACTGTCCGCGCTCATGGTCGTCCTCAACTACGCCGATACCGGCTGGTTGCTCACCTTCATGCTCAACGCCGCCGGCGCTTCCCTGCTCATCGTGTGGGTCTTCATCGCCATCAGCCAGCTGCGCCTGCGCCGCCAACTCGAGGCGCTGCATCCCCTCCCCATCCGCATGTGGGCTTTTCCCTACCTCACTTGGTTCGCCCTTGCCCTTTTCGCAGCCATCGCGGTGCTCATGCTCACCGATGCCACCGCCCGCACCCAACTCCTCTCCGCCGCCGCCATGTTCGCGGTGCTCGCCATCGCGGGTGTGCTCAATTCCAAGGCTCGCGGCATCGACCCGACCTCCACGCTCCCACTGACCTAGCAGCCACTCCCCACCTCCGACCCTCACGCCCTACACCACCTCACATCCAGCTCACCGCGCCTGCCGCTCAACCCTCATCACCTGACGCCCCGCCCTCACGCCCCATTACCCCGCCCCCGCCCTTCGCGCTCACCAGCACTGGGCGGGGTACGGCGTTTTCACCTCCCGGTGAGCGCGACGGGTGTGGGGCCGCCCCTCACGGTCACGGGGAGGAAGAAATGGGCATCGAAAAGCGTGGGCGTGAGCGCAAAGGGAGTTATCCACAGGGCAGCGACGCGAATGGCGCGCGGGACCGCGAAAAGGGCCGGTTATCCACAGGCTGGTGAAATCCGTATGGACGGGGAGGCGGCCGCTTCTTTAGGTTGAAGCCATGGGGGCATGGACGACTGCGCAGTTGCGCGAGCAGGGGCTGGGCAAGGACGCGATTCGGCGGCGGGTGCGCGCGGGCAAGCTGTACCGCGTGCACCGGGGGATTTATACCGACGAGTGGTCGCCGTTGGCGGTGGCGAAGGCGCTGGTGCATGGGCTGAGCCGCATCCATTTTACGGGGAAGACCGCGCAGGAGATTCACCTTGACCGGCCGCTGACCTTTCCACTGGAAGCGGAGGGGCCGCGGACGCTGCGGGGCAAGAATTTCCGCGTCTCGCATTCCCGGCTCAAGGCAACGAGCCTGGTCAAAGGGCTTCCGGTGGTGCAAGCCCTGTGGGCCGCGCGGAAGATTGCTAGGGCCTGTGGCCCGCTGCTGGAGGAGTTTTATCGCGGCGAGAAGGGGCCCGGCCGGCTGGAGCGGGACCGCAAGCGAATGGGCCGGACACCACGTGCGTTGAAGGAGACGATCCGGCTCTCCGCCATCGGCGCGGATAGCCCGCCGGAGCGGAAAGTCAGCCGCGCGCTGCGCGCAGAAGGCATTTTCCCTGTTCACAACGCCCTGGTGTGTGGGTACCGGTTCGACCTATTGATGGGCAAGCTCATCGTGGAAATCGACGGCTGGACCTACCACAGCCACAGCGTCGCGTTCCAGGCCGACCGCTCCAAACAGAACGCCGCAACCGCACACGGGTACACGGTCCTGCGCTTTACTGCCGATGACGTCACGCACCACCTTGACCAAGTCATTCTACTTATCAAAGCCACCCGTGACCTGCTCAAAGGCCGCAAGCCACAGCTTCCCATGTCCGCCACCCAGCCATATTGGCGCTGGCATCTGTGCGTCTAGCCCTTGCCATAATGTCAAGTTTGCTTTACATTAGGTCATGTAAACACGACAAGAGAGGTGATGAGTTGGCCGGACAACCCAACATGGTCCGCAAGTGGCGGCGCTGGCGCGATTGGTCGCAAGGCGAACTAGCAGAGCGCGTCGGCGTCTCCCGGCAAACTATCGCAAATATCGAACGCGGCAACTACTCCCCGTCCGTGCACCTCGCATTGGACATCTGCCACGAACTAAACAAAACAGTCGAAGAAATCTTTGGAGCTGAACAACATGATTAACGCCATCGCAAACATATCCCTCAACCACATCAAGCGCGCCTCCACCGACGAGTTCGAGCGCGACATCCTCACCAAGGCCTCCGCCATCACCCTGACCCCAATCACATTCCTCGAGCTCATCGTCGCCGCCATCCTCGCGTGGTCCCTCCCCGGCCGCCTCAGCCTCCTCGCACTCCTCGCCATCGTCCCCTCCATCGCCGGCACGTCCCTCAGCGCCGCCTGGCTGTGCAGGCACATCGCCACCCCAACGGTCCGCTCCAATTGGACCTTAACCGCCCTCTACCTCATCCCGATGTTCCTCTGCTTCGCCGGCATCGCTTACCACACCTTCACGCTTTCCGATGCCCCCGCTGCCCCCTACCTCATCGGCGCCACCGTAGGTGCCATCACGGCCGTCCTCCTCTCCCCCACACTCCGACGGAAGCAAAACCGCCGCGATCAGTCCCGCCTCGACGCCACCCTCGAGGACTAGTACCTCACCTCCACCACCCGCCTTCAGGCACACCCCACCACCCGCCCTTCGCGCTCACCGCGGACGGCGGGTGGCGTTCGTTTACTACTCCCCGTGGGCGCGAAGGGGCCCCAGCGACAACGGCGCCCCGCCTCCCCGCCCTTGCCGCTCACCGGGAGTAAGTTTCACCGCCGGCAACCGTTGGCGGTGAGCGCGAAGGGCGCAGCCTCCTTTGCCGCTCACCGAGCAGGCATGGCGTCGATGAAAACTACCCCAGCGTGAGCGCGAAGGGATAGGTGTCGCACATACACTTGCTTGGCGATGCCCCTCCCCGCCCTTGCCGCTCACCGGCGGGTACAAAAAGACCCCAGCGCCCCACGCTGGTGAGCGCGAAGGGCGGCTGGGGTTGTGCGGGCGGCAGGGCCGTGGCCGGCGGCGAAGGGCCGGTAGTTAAACCGGCGCAACCTCGTCGACGACGACGGGCTTATTGGGCTTGGAGCGGAACGTCCAGAGCTTGTTGATGATGAAGTTGATGGGCATCGCCACGACGATGGAAATGGCCTGCGCCCAATAGGACTTGGTGCGCAATCCGGTGGAGTTATCGAAGACATCGGTGGGCAGCCCCACGGGCGAGTTGGGGTTCATGAGCAGCGTCAGGATGACCTGACTGACGATAAACGCCCCGATTCCCGCCAAAAGGAACGGGAAGAAACCGCGAATCCAGGACACCTTGGACACGGTACGGAAGGTCCACATGCGGTTGAGCTGGTAGTTCCAGGTATTGGCCACGAGGAAGGAGATGGTGGCAAAGACGTGGTACCAGCGGATGTGGAATGCAGAACCGAAGAGGTTCATGAAGGGATCCTCGGCAAAGATATCCGCCGCGCCAAAGAGTTTCTGCGCGAGAAAATACACGAAGAGGTTAACCGCGGTACCCGAGCCGCCGACAAGACCGAACTTAAGGAATTGCCCAAAATTGGACGCAAAGCGCGCAACGCTGAGGTCTGCCATGGGCCGCCTTTCTTGCCGGAAGTTAGTAATTACCTGATTGTAGTTCCTAAGCCCCGCGAACTGAAAAACTGACGCTCCGAATGTGATAAAGGATCTATAAAAGATATAGTTTCGTGCAGCAAGGAAAGCGGCCGCGAGAAATCGTAGAGGTCGAGCGGACGCGGCGTGGGATAGGTGTCATCGCCAATGAGCGGGCTCCCACGGTGGTTCAGCAGCACCCGCAGCTGGTGCGTATGCCCGGTCCGCGGCCACATGGTCACCTCCCGCCCCGCAGCGCGCACATACGTCGAGGTCGGCGTGCCATTATCAGCCACGAGCACCTGCCTGCTGCCCCGCGGCTTGTGCATCGGCAGCCTGATTTCCTCATCGCAGAAAAGCGGCTGCTTGACGATGCCCCTATACCTCTTCACCGCCCTCCCCTCCAGGAAGATGCGCTGGTAGGCCGCGCGGGTCGCGGGATTGCGCGAGCAGATGACAAGACCTGCGGTGAGGCGGTCGAGGCGGTGAAGCGGCACGATATCGTCTTCGCCGAAGTCCACGCGCAGGCGGGTTTGCAGGGTTTCGCGCTGCAAGCGGCCATTCGTAGTGGTGGGAAGAAAGTGTGGTTTATCGGCAACAATGATGTCTTCATCCGCGTGGACTACGCAGTAGTCAAAGGGAATCGGCTCCTCCGGCGGGACGGAGGGGTGATACCACGCGGGAATGGGCCGCGGGAGGCTTGCACCCGCGGGAAGGAGGGTGCCCTCTGGAAAGGGTGAGTCCCCAGCGCGGGCGGCCCAGTACTCGCCTTCCATGGGAACGCGATCGCGCAGGACCACCTTGCGGGGAGAAATCCCCTCCCGCGTCGGCGGGCGAAACGCGCGAGGCGAGTTAGGCACTGGCGAGGCGTTCGACGGCGGCGCGCACCCGCTCATCGGTGCCGTTTAAGCCAATGCGCACGTGTTGTGCGCCCGAGGGACCGTAGAAATCACCGGGGGCAGCGAGGATGCCGAGTGAAGCCAACCAGTCGATGGTCTCGCGGCAGTCTTCGCTGCGGGTGGCCCAGAGGTACAGGCCGGCGTCCGAGTGGTCAATGGTAAAGCCCGCCTTGATAAGCGCCTGCATCAATTCGGCGCGGCGCGCGGCGTAGCGCTGGCGTTGGAGGGCTTCGGTGGGGTCATCGTCAAGCGCGGCAACCATCGCCGCCTGAATCGGGCCTGGCACGATGAGGCCGGCGTGCTTGCGCAGCTCTAGGAGCTCCGCGATGAGGTCATTATCGCCGGCGAAGAATCCGGCGCGGTAGGAGGCCATATTCGCGGACTTAGACAGCGAATGCATGGCGATAAGCCCGGTATTATCGCCGTCGGTCACGCGGGAATCCAGGATGGATACCGGCGGGTTGTCGTCGTTCCAGCCCAAGCCCATATAGCACTCGTCGGAGGCGATGATAGCGCCGGTCGAGCGGGCCCAGGCCACGATGCGGCGCAGCTCCTCTACCCCAGCGACTCGGCCAGTAGGGTTGGATGGGGAATTAATGAATACCAGGGAGGCGTCCTGAAAGTCCTCGTCAGCGCGCAGGGGCGTGGCCCCAGCGAGGAGGGCGCCGACCTCGTAGGTGGGATAGGCCACCGAGGGGAAGGCGACGGTCTCGCCGCGCATGCCCAACAGGGTGGGCAGCCACGCGATGGCCTCCTTCGTGCCCACCACGGGCAGGACGCGGTCCACGTCCATGTGGTAGCGGCGGCGGAGGGCTGAGGCGATGGCTTCGCGCAGCTCGGGCGTGCCCTGCGTTTGCGGATAACCGGGGGCCTCGGCGGCAGAGGACAGCGCCAGCTGCACGCCGGGGGCGACCGGATCTACGGGGTTGCCCACCGAAAGGTCAACGATTCCATCTGGGTGCGCCTGGGCCTTCTTCTTGGCGCCAGCCAGCGAGTTCCAGGGGAAATCCGGAAGCGATTGTCCTAGCGGTGTGCGGGCCATGAATTACTCCTGATTCTGTGGGGGCAGCGCGGCTACCATTGACGCATCGAAATCTTGCGGGCCAAGGGCTGCCGCTCCACCGGGTGAGCCCAAGTCATCGAAGAATGCTGCGTTGGCATCGTTGTAATCGATCCACTCATCGGGAACGTCGTCCTCGTAGAAGATGGCTTCTACCGGGCATGCGGGCTCGCAGGCGCCGCAATCCACGCACTCATCTGGGTGGATGTAGAGCATGCGCTTGCCTTCGTAAATGCAATCGACGGGGCATTCCTCAACACAGCCGCGGTCCATTACATCAACGCAAGGTTGAGCGATTGTATAAGTCATGGAGAATCCTTGAATCTTCCTGATTTCATGGGGTTGGGGGATGAAATATAGTATGTCACTTCTGCTTTAGGAAAGGCCAAACGCCGCCGCCAATCCCAGCCAAAAGCAGGAGCAAGCTGAGAATATTATTGCCCACTATGACATCGCCGGTAATCGGAACCAGCAGCATAAGCCCGAAAAAGCCCAGGCCCCAGACGATGAGCGGGATGGCCGCGATGTAAGTACTATCACTCCACAGCCGCGCGGTGCGGGTTAACACCACGTTGAATGCGGCGGCGATGAGGATGGTGATGGGAAACGCGATGCTCGCGCCATCAGCCAGCGGAATCCGGGCAGTGAGGTAAATGACCTCCAGAAATAGCGATAGCAGGGCGCCGAGGGAGAGCCAGATAAGCCCGGTAACCTGCTCGCCGCGGCTAAAATCAGTGCGCATTACAGGTCCCCTAGGAGGTCGGTTGCGCCCTCGCCCCTGCCGAGTTGGAAGTATTCGGCGCGCAGCAACGGCATGAGCAATCTATTGGACAGGCAGTAGGCCCCTGGCACCGCGGCGGGGTCGTGGACGGCGGCCACGGCGGCCTCGGGGTTGGTGGCGGAGGTGCTGCCATCGGCCAGCCAGATTTGGGTGGCGTGGGCGCGCATGGCGGCGCGTTTGGCGTGCAGGGCGGCATCGTCAAGCGCGAAGGCTAGATCCGCGCCGGCGGTGGTGAAATTATCCAGGTACGCGGCATCGGGTTTGCGCCAGCCCGCGGGCGCGTCGAGCGTGTCCAGGCCGGCGTAATTGGCGGCGCGGTCAAAGATCGCCCACCAAATGCGCGTGCTTGCCGATGCCGCCTTTTCCACCACCCTATGCACCGCCACGTGGTCCGGGTGGTTATAGCCGCCATCCGGCCCATAGGTCAAGATGGCGTGCGGCTGGAGCACCTCTAATTCCGCGCGGAGCAAATCTGCCGCCTCATCCAGGCGATTGACCAGCGCGCGGGGGTTGTCGTGAGAGGGCGATCCCACCATGCCGGAATCGTGGAAGTGGCCGAATCCACCCAGCTGTATGCCTTCTACGCCTAAGGCAGTGAGGGCGCAGGCCAATTCGCGGGCGCGGAAGCCACCGAGCTGATGGTGCTCGGCAAGACCTTGATAGGGCGCGCCGATGACCTCGCCGTCCTCGCCAAGAGTAAGGGTGATGACAGTGACCTGCGCCCCGCGCGCGGCCAGGGTGGCAAGGGTGCCGCCGGTAAAAAGCGTTTCATCATCGGGGTGTGCGTGTACCGCTACAACGCGGTAGCCCACTAAGTCCTTAGTCCTCATCTATCCTCCAAACCGGCGCGGTGACCAGACCTTTATCCCAGTCATCAATACTTTGGCCGGGGCCTACAATACCCTCCCCCAGCGCGTGCACACGCGTTTCATCTAAGAGCGGGACGTATAACACGTCCTGGGCGTTGATCTCGCGGATTCGCCCCAGCGCGGTGGAGGGGCTTATCTTTCCGGAAAGGATGTCCATGCGCGTCTCAGCAGCGTTGTCGGGGCAGAACCCGGAGAGATCGCCTGCGAGCGGTTCGTCTTCGGCGCAGTTGAAGATATTCGCGGCCGACAGCGAGGTTAAGGTGATATCCTCCCAGGTCACGACCGCATCCACCTTGCCTTTAGGAAGCAGCTTAGAGGTAATGGTGGTGAGCCTATCGGTGGTGACCTCGGCAGGGATGCCGTGGGCCTCGAGGATATCGTAAAGCGTATTCGCCGCAGCCAAAGCCGTGGGGCTGGTCGGATCAACGGCAAAGCGGATGGGTTTCTTGCTGGCGCGCTCGCGCAGGGCCGTCAGGTTCGCCTCCCCGGAGACCGGGTTATGCCCGGCCTTCAGGTTGGAGGCGCGGCCGGTGGCGAGCCGGGCGACCTGCCCGGTATCGATAAGCGAGGCCAGACCGCGCCGCGCCGCAGCATCCTCCAGGGCACCCTGCTCGGTGGACATGTGCAAGCGTAGCTGGCGCGGCCGGGTAACCGTCTTGTCGCTCACGTGCCCCAGCAAGCCGAGCGCTTCCTGCGAGGTCTGATCCGGGGTGAAGTCCGCGAAGCCAATCTGGCCGGAGCGCAGCATATTGAGCGCCTGGGTGCTATCGCGCACCTCGCGCAGCTGGACGACGTCGATGTGGGCGGGATCGGCACCCCAGAAGCGGTCATTGCGGTTGAGGGTGATGACCCCGCGGCTGCGGTCCACGCTATCGACCGAGAAGCGGCCGGCGGAGGCTGGGATGTCATTGGCCAGCGCCGAATCAAAATCGGAATTTTGCAGCAGGTGCGAGGGAAGCAGCTGGTTGAATAGCTGCTTCCAATCCTTAACCCGCTCTGCAAAATCCACCGTGACCACGCGCCCGCCATCGGAGGTGGTCACCGCAGAAATGGCGCGGTAGCCCGCCGGGTCCTTGACGCCTGCGGTGGTGGTCATCTTCTTCCACAAGTAGTTGAAATCCGCCCCGGAAATCGGGGTGCCATCGGACCACTGCGCGGGAGTGGCGATGACGTAGCGCACCCGCTGGGCTACGCCCTCCGGCGCGGTGACCTCCACGGCGGATTCTAGGACGTCTGTATCCATGCGTCCCCAGTGGAACGTCGACGGCAAGACCAGCTCGGCGATTTGATCCACGAGCGCGGAGTTATTGGCCACCAGGTGTGGGTTGAGGCCGGCGCGCAGGGGATCGACACCGATGGAAATGGTAGGCCGCGACTTTCCTTCCTCCGCGCGCGGCGGCTCATCGTCCGTCGCGGTCGTCGTTGATGCCGTTTCCTGGGCAGTAGATTCCTGTTCGTCCGAGTCTTCTACCACCGGCGGTGGGCCAGGATTGGCCGAGCACCCGCTGACAAACGCGAGGCCGATGGCGGCAGTGGCAGCAAGTGCACGGGCCTTGAGACTATTTTTCATCGCGGACTACTTTAATACCTTCTTCCCGCCACACGAAGATTCTGCGCGCTAAACTCGAGCAAAATCACTGTTGAAGGGATTCCCCACCATGCTTATCTGCCAAGAAATGTTCCTCCTGCTTACCAAGGACAACGGTAAAAAGGAGGTGCTATCCAATAATGAAACCGCCCTGCGCGCCGGCCTTTTTAGCGATTTGCTCCTGCACGAGGCGGTATATATTGCGCCGAAGAATAAGGTGCACGCCACGGATAAAAAGCCGGAGCACCCGGTGCTTGCGTGGGCGTGGGATAGCCTGCACGAGCACCGGACCAGCTCGGTCAAAACGCTGCTGCAGGCGCGGTGGTTCTCCCCACGCGAGAAGATTGCCCAGGATTTTCAGGACCGCGGCCAATTGGAGATCGAGGATTCCGCGTGGTGGCAGCTGGGCGGTGACCGTTACATCATGACGGATACGGCGCTAGAAGATGAGGTGCGCGAGAGGCTCGCCGCGGTGCTTGACGGCACCCAAAACCCAAGCACCAAAGACATGATTATCTTGGATATTCTGCGCGAGGTTAATGGGGCCTATCCCCTACTCAAGGAGGATGCGCCCGAAATGAAACGCCGGGAGATGCGCAACCGCATCAAAGAATTAAAACAACAGGTGGAATACGACGATGCCGCCGCCTCTGCGGTAAAAACCATTTTGCAGGAGACGACGGCGATTATCGCGGCGGTTGCGGTATCAACCGCAGGCACTACTTAGGCCGGCAGGTTACTTCTTCATCTGCTTAGCGCGGGAAGCGGCGCGCTTGCGGTCGGTGGCGGAAAGCTCCAGCTTGCGCACGCGCAGCACGTCTGGGGCGACCTCGACGCACTCGTCGTTGCCACAAAATTCCAGCGCTTCCTCCAGCGAGAGCGTGTGGGCCTTGGCCAGGGTGACCGTGGCGTCTGCGGTGGCAGAGCGCATATTGGTCAGCTTCTTTTCCTTGGTGATATTGATGTCAATATCCTCATCGCGGTTATTGGCACCTACCACCATGCCTTCGTAGGCCTCGGCGCCTGGCTCGACGAAGAAGTTGCCGCGGTCAGCCAGCTGCATCAGTGCGTACTGGGTGATCTGGCCGGTGCGGTCAGCCACCAAAGAGCCGGTGGCGCGGGACTTGATTTCGCCGGCCCAGACATCGAGGCCATCGGAAATGGAGTTGGCGATGCCGGCACCGCGGGTCTCGGTCATGAACTGGGTGCGGAAACCGATGAGTCCGCGGGCGGGAACGCGGAAGATCATGCGCACCCAGTCACCCTCGCGCACGTCCATGGACTGCATCTGGCCCTTGCGGGAGGCCAGCAGCTGGGTGATGGCACCCTGGTGCTCCGACGGGGAGTCGATGGTGAGGATCTCATAAGGCTCGTAGGTCTTGCCATCGATCTGCTGGGTCACAACCTGCGGCTTACCGATGGTCAGCTCGAAGCCCTCGCGACGCATGGACTCGATGAGCACGGACAGAGCCATCTCGCCGCGGCCCTGAACCTCCCAGGTATCGGGGCGCTCGGTGGGCAGCACGCGCAGGGAGACGTTACCGATAAGCTCCTGCTCCAGGCGGGCCTTGACCATGCGGGCGGTCAGCTTGGTGCCGCCGCCGCGGCCTGCCATCGGCGAGGTGTTGACGCCGATGGTCATGGAGATGGCCGGCTCATCAACGGTGATGCGTGGCAGGGCCTCGGGGTTTTCTGGATCGGCGATGGTGTCACCAATCATGACATCGGAGATACCAGAGATGGCGACGATATCGCCGGCGATGGCCTCTTCGGCCGGCTGACGCTCGAAGCCGACGGTGCGCAGCAGCTCGGCGACCTTGACGGTCTTGGTGTGCTGGTTGCCCTCATCGTCGTAGTGGATCCAAGCCACCTGCTGGCCCTTCTTGATGCGGCCGGCGTAGATACGCAGCAGCGCGATACGGCCGAGGAAGTCGGAGGCGTCCAGGTTGGTCACGTGCGCCTGCAGCGGGGCATCGACGGTAGCGGAAGGCTCGGGCAGGACGTTGTAGATGACATCGAAAAGCGCCTGCAGGTCCTCGCTATCGGGGACGTTGCCATCGCCCGGGTTCTCGGTGGAGGCAACGCCGGCGCGGCCAGAGGCGTACAGGACCGGGAGATCGAGCAGTTCTTCGGCGGCGGCTGCGGCTTCCTCATCCTCGAGGCCGGCGGCGATTTCCAGCAGCAGGTCCTGGGACTCGGTGACAACCTCGTCGATGCGGGCATCGGGGCGGTCGGTCTTATTCACGCAGACGATAACCGGCAGCTTGGCCTCTAGCGCCTTGGTCAGGACGAAGCGGGTCTGTGGGAGGGGGCCCTCAGAGGCATCGACAAGCAGCACGACGCCGTCCACCATGGAAATGCCGCGCTCGACCTCGCCGCCGAAGTCGGCGTGGCCCGGGGTGTCGATGACGTTGATGATGAGGTCTGCGCCGTCCTTGCCCAGACCCTGGCGGCGGATGGCCGTGTTCTTGGCCAAAATGGTAATGCCGCGCTCGCGCTCCTGATCGTTGGAGTCCATGACGCGGTCCGTGTGCTCACCGTGTTCGCCAAAGGCACCGGACTGCTCCAGCATGCCGTTGACCAACGTGGTCTTGCCATGGTCAACGTGCGCGACAATGGCAACATTACGGAACTCGGTATTACTCACTAGTTGGGTTCTCCTTCGGAGGATCTACAAGCGCTGGTGCGCGAGAAATGTTCTTGAACGACGTCCTACGATACCCCCTAACAGGGCATAGTGCAGCATCGGGGAGCCAAGACGCGACCTATGCCACCCCGTAACGTCTCGCGCGCTCGAAACGACCTAGTACTTGACACTTCCCAGCGGATCACTATCGTTACTAGAGTTATTATTGTTACTGATGTGATTAATGGGGCTGTATTGCTTTCCCTCCGCGAGATAACAAGGACCTGATACCGTGAGCCACGCCCGAACCTCTTGGCGCCTAAGCGGGCGCACCGGCTATATCGCCGCTGCCACCGCCGCACTAATTGGCCTTGCCTCTCCCCTGGTTGCGCCCGCGCAGGCCTTCGCCCCGGATCTCTCCTCGCTGGCCCAGCAGCACTTGCCCGCCAGCCCCTTAGATGAGCTCGGCCGCCCCACCCCGGAGACCCAGGACCGCGTGCGCGCCTTTGCCGCACAGCCGTGGATCCCCGAAGAGGCCCGCAATGCAATCCTGTCAGGCCTGGCCTTCTTTGCCGGCAACGGCGACGGCGATGGCGGCGTCGCCTTACCACAAGGCGATAACCCGCACTTCCGGCAGTTCTACTGGCCCACCGTCTCCGCGCACTGCATCGGCGGCACCAACGCCGCCACCGGCTCTGCCATCGCGGTCCCCGGACCCACAGAGATTCCCGCCCCGGGCGCCGGCGAGGGCGAGACCGCCTTCCTCTTTACCGCCCTGGGCACCCCACCGGCAGCACCGGATCAAGGCGGCATGCATGTGCAGTGGTTCAATATCAATACCCTGCAAAGCGGCATTACCCCGCTGCACAATAACGGCATCAACCAGGATGGGCCCACGACGCTCTCCGGCACCGCGCACACGGGCAAGGGCCTGGTCATCGCGCTGCTTTCCGGCTCCGTTAATACCACCGAGGCGCGCTGCGATTTCGCCCCCACCGCCGCCTTCCTGGAGGTGAAGTAATGGCCGTTGATCTCCACCCAGTCAAGCGCGAGACCTTTAATACCGC
Source organism: Corynebacterium sp. LaCa_23 (assembly GCF_058182375.1). Taxonomy (NCBI): domain Bacteria; kingdom Bacillati; phylum Actinomycetota; class Actinomycetes; order Mycobacteriales; family Corynebacteriaceae; genus Corynebacterium; species Corynebacterium sp. LaCa_23. The sequence continues at coordinate 951,378 of NZ_CP190825.1, read as the reverse complement.
GGATTTTACCAATACCGATCCCAAAGGTTACCTCCGCCAAGTCGATACCTACACCGAAACCGAGTTCGGCCTGTACATGGCCCGCGGCGCCGATCACCCGCGCTTTGGCTACCTCGAATCCTGGCTCCTGCCAAGCCTCAACCTGCGCGCGAATATCTTCCACTTCCGCCCCGGCGTTGAGGTAGAGCAGGACTTTTATATCGACGTCGCCGAAATCCAGCGCCACGGCAACGAGTGGACCACCCGCGATCTCTACGTTGACCTGGTGACCACCACCGGCGAGCCCATCACCGTCCTCGACATCGACGAGCTCTCCGCGGCGACGTCTGCGGGCCTCATTTCCGCCGAGGACGCCGAGCTCGCCATCGATACCACCCTGAACGCGGTCGAGGGAATTACCCGCCACGGCGACGATGCAATGGCCTGGCTTGCCCACCACGGCATAAACTTGTCCTGGTCAGGCAACGTAACTTTAGCCCCCGAAGGATAAGCCATGGCCGGTGGCCTTTTCGCCCTGCTTGACGATGTCTCCTTAATCGCCCGCGCCGCCGCCTCCAGCGTCGACGATGTGGCCGCCCTAGGCGGCAAGACCTCCATGAAGGCCATCGGCGTCGTCGTCGATGATGCCGCGGTAACCCCGCAATACGTCGAGGGCATCAAACCGCAGCGTGAGCTGCCGATGATCTGGCGCATCACCAAGGGCTCGCTCATCAATAAGCTCGTCATCATCTTGCCTATTGCGATGATCCTGTCCTGGATCGCGCCGTGGGCGCTGACACCCATCTTGATGTGCGGCGGTACCTATTTGTGTTTCGAAGGCGCGGAAAAGATCCTCTCCTTCTTCCACTCCTCCCCAAGCGATGCCACCGATACCGTCCAGCACAAGGGCCCCGAGGCCGAAGATAGCCTGGTGAAATCCGCCATCACCACCGATCTCATCCTGTCTGCTGAAATCATGGTGATTTCCTTAAATGAGGTCATCGATCAGCCCTTCTGGCTGCGCCTCGGCGCGCTCATCGCCGTCGGCATAATCTTGACCCTAGGCGTCTACGGTGCCGTGGGACTGCTGGTCAAGATGGACGACATCGGCCTAGCCTTAACCCAGCGCCGCGATGGCAACTCCCTTCTCGGCAATGCCTTGGTCAAGGGCATGCCCATCGTGTTGGACATCATCGGCATCATCGGCACCGCCGCCATGTTGTGGGTAGGCGGGCATATCGTCACCTCGGGCCTCCACGAATTCGGGGTAGACCAGCCGCACGGGTTTATCGAGGCCGCCACTGAACATATCCACAATGACGCGCTGAGCTGGCTGGCCGAAACCGGCCTGTCCATGGTGTGCGGGCTCATCCTCGGACTTGTCATCGCCAGCATCGTCATGGCGGTCCGGGCCTCGACCGGCTCGCCGTCTGCCACCTCGGTAGCGCAGCACTAAAGATTACATAAACTGCATGGATGATACTGAATCACTCCATGTTTGACCCCCTCGATATTCTCACTTCCGGAGTCCAAGCCGCTGACATAGGCTTCCGTATAATTTTTCTTGTGGCACAAAACACATCAAGATGCCGTTGTAATCACTAAGGGAGCTATGCGATATTTTAATTATACTTAATAGATTCTTAACACTTTCCGTATCGGCTGCTATGGCCGTAATTACGCCAGCGGGTGTGGCCAACGCTATCGAAGCACCAACAGGCACCTCCACACAAGATCACTCCTTTCAAATCATCGAAGGAGGGGACGTCCAACACGTGGATCCGGCAGCATATAATTACGTCCCGCAGGAAACCGGCAGTTCAGAAAACCAAATTCGGCCGCGCAGCGCCACGGGATATCAATCCATTAACGGTTTTGGCTTCTCTTACAAAGGGATCAATTACAAAGTCACTACAGGAGAAATGCAGCATAGAATAATCGGATCCGGAAACTATATAGAGACGGAGGGCGTGCAATATCGAGTCCCTTCGACCATTTGCAACTGGAGGGTCGATTATCAAAACCGTAACGGCGGGAAGATTCATCGCACTTTTGTAGGTAAAAAGCATACCGGTTGTGGTTTCGGAGTCGTGGCAGATACCGGACCACGCAACGTGTACGTGAAATCGGGTTCTCAGCAGTGCGCACGTTTGTTCATTGCTGATAGATTCCGTCGGGAACAGTGCCACCACATAGGCTAGGAAAATGAAAATCTTTTTTGGGATTGTCGAACTGTCGGCCCTATTAATTACCTGCGTCGCATTTGCTATAGGATTTAACGCAGTACACAATGCGTTCATGTATATCCACACAGGAGATGCATTGGACGAGGCAACACGGCTACTTGAGCAAGCTCAACAGATGTTCATCGCAGTCGTGGTGTTTGGAAGCATTTTCTTAGTTTTGTTCTTAACTAGGCTCCTCAAATCAGCCAATCAAAAGGATATGTAACTTCTGCAGTAAGGAAGGATATCTCATAGGATGCTTCTCTTAAGTGAAGAGTCTTTCCATTTTAAAGGTCACTTTCCGGCTGCGACCTACGCACTGGGCTTAGGGCCGCGGCCATAAATGCGGGCCCTGGCTGGCGCTTTCCCACCGCCAGCGCCCCGCCGATGGAGGTGGACAGGCCCGAGAGCAGCACCAATCCAAAGGCGAAGGCGAACGTGGACAAGGTCATGGTCTGTGACTGTACCTAACTAAAATTATCGAGCCTTAATGAGCGGGCGGGGTCTGTGCATCGTCATCGGTCGAGCCAGAGACGAACTCGCCATTAGCCACCGAAGGATCATCATCCACGTAGCGGCCAGCCTCGTAGTCGTAACCGATAGCATGGCCCTCCTCATCGGTGCGCGCGTACCACTCAGTGACCTCTGCGGCGGTGGAATCAAATTCGCCGCCGGTGGCGTAATCGGAGTCTCCCGCAGTGGGCTCGATCGACAAGGCAAAGCTATCGCCGTATTCGCGCACGCCGTGGATGACCGCATTGGACACGGCCTGGTGCTCGTAATAGTGGCGGATGGAGGCCGGATCGTGGCGCAGTTCCCTAATCAGGGCAATGCACATCAGCACGATGATGACGGCAAAGGGAAGCGCCGTAATGGTGATGAGGTTTTGCAGGCCTTGCAGCGCGTTTTTGCCGCCGGACATGAGGATGACCACGGCGATGCCCGCCATGCAGATCACCCAAAAGACGGTGACCAAGGGCTTCGGCTGTGGGTTGCCGCGCTGGGTGAGCTGGGAATTGACCAGCGAGGCTGAGTCCGCAGTGGTGATGAAAAATACCACGAGCATGACGATGACCAGTGGGGCCATCCAATTGGATCCGGGGAAATGGTCCAAGACGTTGAAGAAGATGTCTTCGGCCGCCGGCATGGAATCGATGGTGCCATCGGGGGCGATATCGCCATCGCGGCGCTGCAGCCAAATGGTGGTGCCGCCCAAGATGGTGAATGCGGCGATGATGATGGCAGAAGGAATAAACAGCACGCCAAGGACGAATTGGCGGATGGTGCGACCGCGGGAAATCTTGGCCACGAATACGCCGACAAACGGCGACCAGGATACCCACCACGCCCAGTAGAACGTGGTCCACGAGGATAGGAAGGAGACCATATCTTCGCCTTCGCCCATGTTAGCGGACAACATTTCAGGGGTGTTATCGAGGTACTCGATGATGACTGCGGGCATCATATTGGCCAGCAAGGCAGTCGGTCCGATGACGAAGAAGAAGATGGCGATGCCTAGCGCCAATGCCAGGTTGATATTGGATAGCCACCGCACGCCCTTAGCCACACCAGACACGGCGGAAAAGATGGTGCCGATGGACAGCACAATGATGATGACCAACGCCGCGGTATTGCCGGCGGTGGACCAGCCACTGACGATTTCCACGCCGCGGCCGATCTGCAGCGCGCCAATGCCCAAAGTAGCCGCGGTACCAAAGAGGGTGGCGATGATAGCCAGGCCATCGATAATGCGCGCCGGTGTGGAATCGGTGGAGCGGTTGCCAAAAAGCGGCATCAAGATAGAGCTCATCAGGGGTACGCGCCCGCGGCGGAAGGACACGTAGGCCACGCACAGCCCGACGATGGCATAGATAGCCCACGCATTAAGGCCCCAGTGCATGGCCGATTGGGCCAGCGCGCCGAGCACCGCTTCATCGCTGGCGGCCTCATAGGCACCAGGGCGCGGCGAGAGATAATGCGTAAGCGGTTCGTAGGGGCCGAAGAAAATAAGCCCGATGCCGATGCCCGCGCCAAAGAGCATGGCGGCCCAACTGATCGTGGAAAACTCCGGCTTTTCGCCATCCACGCCGAGTGGGATTTTCCCGTACTTGGAAAAGGCCAGGATCAACAGCAGGAACATCAGGAAGGTGGCCAGCGCCGTAAAGATCCAGCCTAGGTTGCGCATAACCCAGTCCAGGGCCGTAGAGGAGGTATTAAAAACCTGTTCGGGGGCGAGCACTCCCCACACCACGAAGGCGATGACGAGCCCACCGACAACGCTCAAGATGGTCTTATCCACGCTGTATTTAACCTTTTGGTCCTCAATGGATACGCCAGGGACCAAGGCGGGGTGAATATTGTGCGGGTAGATGATGTCGTGCAGGATGCGCTTGGCGCCGCGCACGCGCTTTTGGCTTTCTTCCGTATTATTAACGTTTTCCAGCCCACTGGTGGTTCCGTTATCGGGCCGGGGCGATGAATTAGACGACAAAGCCCTACTCCTATTTCGTTATGCACTTTTCAACTTGAGGGGATCATTAATACGTTAACGAACATTGGCTAAAACCACCGACTAAGCGCTGTTTTACCCCCACATGCGTAAAATGAGATCCGTACGTTACGCCCCGCTTTAACGCTTTGGAGTTACTTTTCCTATGGTGCCCTACCCGCTTGCGACCAGCTACTTCGGCGTCGAACACGTCGCCATCCTAGAACATGTCATCTCCGGCACGGTGCTGAGCATTCCTGGCGTGGGTAGTCAGCCTGCTCTGATCGATGTCTCTCTAGAGCCCGATACCTACTCCAACGGCTGGCGGGTGCGTTCGGAATTTGGTTTCATCGGGTTCCTCGATGAGGTAGAGGCAGCCGAATACCCGGACCTACACCGGTTGAAGGCCTCGCAGGCCACCCCGCAGACGGTAGCCACGGTCGGCATCGTTGACGGCGAACTCGAGGTCGCCGTCTCCCTCGGGCTGTGGCCGTGGATGGTACCGGTCAATGACCAGCCGGCCGAATCGGCGCTTCTTGCCGGCGGTCACGGTGCGGTCATCGATTCTGCGGCAGGCGATCTGACCGATGAGCAGCTATCTCACCTTGAAACGCAGCAATTCTTTGTCACGCTCAAGGTCATCGATGACGCCGTCGTGGCCTCGTGTGGCGATACTGTGGTCGGCCCGTGCGGCGTGTTAAGCCAGTTGCCGGGTCTGCGCGCAGCGTATGCGGCGGCACAAGAAGCCGGTACTGTGTTGGCAGCCCGTGCCTATAGCGGCGGCGGGATGATCGCGGTCGATATCCCCGCAGAGGATGCCACAGATACCGAATTATTCTCCCCGACGGTACCACCCCTGCGGGTGCCGTCTGGCCGCACCGCGCTTCCCAGCACCACCACATCCCGCCCTACCACCCCAGCCCAGCCCGAGGGGTGGGAGTTCGCGCTGGAGTCCGCCGACATTGCAGGCGATCTTCCCACCGGCTCCCGGCGCCCGGTCAGTCCGAGTGCCAACAAGGATCTTGGCCCTGCCGAAGCTTCGCCCGCGACGCCCAGCACTGCTCCAGAGAACGACGCTGCCCCGACCACGCCTCGTGCCCACGAGAAGGACGAGGCTGCGGCACCGCCCGCTAGCAGCGGCTTGGCCGACTTGGTCTCGTCCATGCCGGGCTCACAGAACCTAAGCTGGCGCGCGCTTCCCGTCGCAGAGGAACCGGGCCGCTTTTCTTCCGAATCCGCCCGCGTGCGCGCCCGGCGCGTGGCGCGCGAGCAGTCCCGCCCGCGCGGCGGCAATCACCGCAAATAAGGCGCCCGCTTGTGCTTAGCGCAGTGTGCGCTTGCCACCCTCGCCACGGCGGGTAATGCCGTGGGCATCGAGGTATTCCAGCAGCGGGATAGCCACCCGGCGGGTGGTCCCCAGCGCTTGCCGCGCGGCGGACAAGGTAAAGGGCTGTTCGAGTTGTGAGAGGTGCTCCCGTGCCTTGTCTGGGGCGTCCGGCAGGAGGATGATGCCATCTTTCAGACGTAGCAGGCGCCCAGCGCGCTCGGCGGCGGCCAGTTCTTTTTCGCTCAGCCCCAGCTCTTTAAGTTCGTGCGCCTCTGGTGCGGCAAAGGGTTCCTTTTCTAGCCTGCTCTCCAATTCGGCCACGTCGGGCTCGGCGGCGCCGAGATCCACGCTGTGGCCGGGCAGGCGGATAAGCCCTTCGGATTCTTCCGCATGGGCGGCGGCCACCGCTAGGCGCAGCAGCCCCTCTTCCTTCAGTCCCAAGGCATCGAGTGCCGCCTTGCGCGGCATGCCGGGTGCGAGCGGGTTGGCCGCGGCGTGTTCCTGCAGCGCGGTAGTCAGCGCTTCTTTCCAGCGCGTTACCTGGCGGGCGGCAATCCACCACTGTTGGAAGTTAATGATGCCCGGCGGCGTGGCATCGGTGTCATAACCATCGAGTTCCAAGTCCGCGCGCCGGGTATAGCCCACGCGCTGCAGGTAGGAGGAAGGATTGCGGAAGGAGCTTAGCTCAGCCAGTGCATTAGCCCGCTTGCGGGCGGCGCCGCGGCGGTCTAGCTCCGGCGGGCGCACGTCGATGACCTCCACGCCGGCGCTGACATGGCGGCCACCGGGGCTGCGAACAACCAGACGGTCCAGGATGACCAGCGGCAGAGCGCGCGAGAGGCGCAGGCGGGCAAAGTCCGCTGACAGCGGCCGCAGGTGCGCTTCTACCCCGGCGGTACCGCAGTGGACCACGAGGTTATCGGGCAGTTCATCAATCGCGGTGCCAAAGGTGCGGTGGACGTCCACGGTATCGACGCCGCGCCACGCATCGGGGCTAAGCAGCAGGTCACCGCGGTGGATATCGGCGGCATCGACCCCGCGCAGGTTGACCGCGGCACGTGTTACGGGGCCCAAGGATTCCTGCGCGGTATTTTCGCTATGCAGGCCGCGGATCTCCACGCGCTTGTCCCCTGCCGCGGTGGAAAGCACCAGGGTATCGCCGGTGCGCAGCGTACCGGCGCTGAGCGTCCCGGTCACCACGGTTCCCGCGCCCTTGACGCTAAAAGCGCGATCGATCCACAGCCGCACCGGGGCGTCTGTGTCGGGTGCGGGCACGCGGGCCACCAAGTCATCGAGCGCCGCGCCCAGGTCCGCCAGGCCCTCGCCGGTGTGGGAGGAAACGGGGATAATGGGGGCATCGGCAAGCGGGGTGGCAGAAAACTGCGTGCGTACCTGGGCGGTGACCTCCGCGCGGCGCTTATCATCGGCGCGGTCGCTGCGGGTCAAGGCGATAATCCCGTGCTCGATGCCCAGCGCGTGCAGCGCGTCGCGATGGTCGGTGGATTGGGCCTGCCAGCCCTCGTCCGCGGCAACCACGAAAAGCACCACGGAGGCCGGGCCCACCCCGGCGAGCATATTGCCAAAGAACTTTTCGTGGCCGGGAACATCCACAAACGCCACGTCCGCGCCGGAGGGCAGCGCCGTCCAGACAAAGCCTAAGTCAATGGTCAGCCCGCGGCGTTTTTCCTCGGCCCACCTATCCGGATCCATGTCTGTGAGGGCGCGCACCAGGCTGGACTTGCCGTGATCGACGTGGCCGGCGGTCGCGATGACGTACACCTACATCACCGCCCGGATGGCCGCGATGAGCACCTCGTCCTGGGACTCGGGCACGCAGCGCACGTCAATGAGGCAGCGGCCTTGGTGCTGGCGCGCCACCACCGGCGGGGTGTGCTGGCGCAGCTTTGGTGCAAGTTCCTCCGGCAAGGACACCGCAACGCCGGGCAGCGGGTACTCGGGGGCGCCTCCCCCGCCCACGCGGCCATCATGCTCAACAACCTCGCCACCCACCGCCGCGGCGATGGCCTCGGTGCGCGCGCGGTGGCGCGCCGGGTCAAGGTGGAGCGCCTGTTGCACCGCATTCGCGGGCGTCGTGATCGCAGCCTCTAAGGCATTGAGCCGCAGCTTATCTATGCGCACCGCCCGCGCCAGCGGGTGCTTTTTCACCGCCGCAATCGCGTCCTTAGTGCCCAATAAGATGCCGGCCTGCGGCCCGCCCAAAAGCTTATCGCCCGAGGCGATGACAATATCCGCCCCGGCTTTCAGCTGCGCGTGAATATCGGGCTCGTCTGGCAGGACCGGATCGTGGGTAAGCAAACCCGAGCCGAGATCCACAATAAGGTTCGTGCCTTGTTTCTTCGCCAGGCGCGCCAGCTCGCCCACGCCCACAGAGGAGCTAAACCCCTCAATCCGAAAATTGGACGGGTGCACCTTCAAAATCGCGCCGGTCTCCTCCCCCAGCGCGGCTTCATAATCGTGGAGGTGCGTCCGGTTGGTCGCGCCCACCTCGCGCAGGCGCGTCGCGGTGGATTCAATAAGTTCCGGCAGGCGAAACCCCGCGCCAATTTCAATGAGCTCGCCGCGCGAGATGATGACCTCCTTGCCCGGGGCCAGCGCGGCCGTGGCCAGCAATAAGGCCGCCGCACCGTTATTGACCACCAGCGCATCCTCCGCGCCGGGGCACGCCGCCAATAGGGCCTGGGTGGCACCGGCACCGCGCCGGGACGAGCGCCGCCCGGTGTCTAAGTCCATTTCCACGTCGGTATATCCGGCCGCGTCCTGCAGCGCGTCGATCGCGGCCGCAGGCAGCGGGGCGCGGCCCAAGTTTGTATGGATGATGACGCCGGTGGCATTGATGACCGGCTGCAAGGAATGGGTGCTGTGGTCAGCCAGCCTTAGCGCTATTTCTTCCTCCACGCTGGCAACGGGCACGTCCCCGCGGCGGGCGGCAGAGAGCACGGCCCTAATCGTGGCGCGGATGGCGTGTTCAGCGAATATCTCCCGTGCGCGCTCTACCGCGGGGAGCCGCAATAGCTCATCCATGCGGGGTAAATTCCGGCGGGGATCACGGGCATTATTCGCGGGGCGACCAGCGTTATGACTCGGCACTCGTTTTCCTCCTTGCGCGCTTTTGGCGGAGACGGACAGGAATCGAACCTGCCAGACCGAGATGCTCGGCCTCACCGGTTTTGAAGACCGGGGCGCCCACCAGGACACGTACGCCTCCGCCTGGCTACTTTACAGATCCCGCGCGCACCCCACCGTCGCCGCCCCACCACTTTCCGGCGGGTAAAATGACCACCATGACGGAGCAGATTAACTTAACCTCTTTCGCCGCAGGTGGCGGCTGCGCCTGCAAGATTCCCGCCGGTCAATTGGAATCCGCAGTAGAAGGGCTCATCGGCAAGGCCGATCCCAACGTCTTGGTCGGCCTCGACGATGGCGATGACGCCGCAGCGGTCAAGATCGACAACGGCGTCGCCGTGATTTCTACCGCGGACTTTTTCACCCCCATGGTCAATGATCCCTATACCTGGGGCCAGATTGCCGCGGCCAATGCGCTATCTGATGTTTACGCCATGGGTGGCACCCCCATTACCGCCATCAACCTCGTGGGCTGGCCCAATGAGAAGCTTGGCTTGGACGTCCTGCGCGAGGTGCTGCGCGGCGGCATGGATAAGGCCACCGAGGCAGGCATTTCCATTACCGGCGGCCACTCCATTACCGCCCCGGAGCCCTTGTACGGCATGGCGGCGACGGGCATCGTTGATCCCGAAAAACTCATGCGCAACGATGCCGCGGAGGCCGGCCTGCCCATTACGCTGACCAAGCCCATCGGCGTGGGCATTTTGAATAATAAACACAAGGCCACCGGCGAGGTATCCCAGGCCGCCATCGATTCCATGACCGCGCTCAACCGCCAGGCCGCCCAGGATGCGGTCGCCGCAGGTGCGCGCGCGGCCACCGATGTCACCGGCTTCGGGTTATTGGGCCACCTGTACAAGACGTGCCGCGCCTCTGGCGTATCGGCTGAGCTGGACTTTTCCGCGGTCCCCACCGTGGACGGCGCCACCGATGCCCTCGCGGAAGGCTTTATCCCGGGCGGTTCGCGCCGCAACCTGGATTGGGTGCGCCCGCACCTGCAGCCCTCCTCCCTTACGGAGGAAGAGCTAGTGCTGCTTGCCGATGCCCAAACCTCCGGCGGCCTCCTCATCATCGGCGAGGTCCCGGGCTACCCGGTCATCGGCCGCACGACATCGCTTTCTGACGATGCCTACATCACCATTTCCTAAGATGAATCACCGCATTTTTAGCCTGCCCCTTGCCACCCTCGCCCTCGGTGCGAGCCTTGTCGCCTGCGCCGACGGGAGCACCAACCGCGGCTGCTCACCCATTGAATTATCGGAGCTGCGCACTTCCCTGCCGGATACCCTCATCGGTGCTAACCAGGATCCCGATTCCACCAGCGAGGAGGATGATTCCTTCTCCGTGCTCTACGGCGGCGATTCGCCGGAAAAGATTAGCGTGCTGGGCACGAAATACGAGTCCGATAATGAGGCCGTATGCCCCGATGACCCAGATGCGGCGGCGGAGCGCTACTTGCAGTTGGTCAATGAGGACATCGATAAGCAAAATGCCGCCCAAGGCCGCGCGGGAAATGAGTACAAGCCATTCGATTTCACCGCCGCGGACCGGCATTTTTATTGCTCGGCCTGGGAGGTCGAGGATGCCATCTCGACCACCTGCGTGACCACGGTCCATGACGCGGCGGTGAACTACTACCTCCACCGCGATTCCGAGTCCTTAGAGGCCGAGCAATCGCGCATGCAGGAGATCGGCGAAGAGCTCGCCGAGTCCTTCGCCAACCTCGACTAAGCCTGGCTAGCCCTCGCTAACCTGCGCTGAGCACGTCGGTGGCAAGCCCTTGCTCGCGCCGGCGCCGCTCCGCGCGGCGTTTTTGCGGCCCCATTGTGGTAGCCGGGTTCTTGACCGCTTCCAAGCCCGCATTGAGCACGCCAAAGCGCGTGCACGCGGATCCGGCAAGCAATGAAAGGCCCGCAGCCACAGACACGGCGCGGGACTTCGTCGCCGCCGCCACCGCGCTGCCCACGCCGCCAGCGGCAATCAAGTATTCCGAGGCGCGCATAAGCTTTCCCGGCGTGCCGTGATGCAATTCCTCGCGCGGCTCCGGCTCCATATTGCTTTCTAGCACCTTCGTCGCCGCGATATCGCTGGCCGCAGCTGCCATGCCCAAGGCGCGGGCGGGCCCGGCGTGCTTTACCGGAGTGGTCACCATCGCCAGGCCGGAGGCCGCTGCCGAGGCCGAGGACACAAAGACATAGGGCAAGTGCCGCTTCATGTCATTCCATACCGGGTTGGACGTATTGGACAGCAACACCGCCGTATATCCGGCCAACGGGCCGCCGAGCACGCCGGTTATCACCCCGGCCGGAGTCGCGGCCTTGCCTAGGCTCGCGCGCAGCCACTTCGGCAGCGGCAGCTTCCGCTTGGTCGCGTCATCTATCTCTATCACGGCAGGAATGGCCGCCGCGGTGGAAAAGCCCGCGAGTAACCACGATCCGAGAGACATCGGCGAGGTCACCTTGAAGACGCGGAACATATTCAACGCGCGTTCCGGCCGGCCTAGGTCCAAAATCAAAAAGACCGATCCGGCGGCCGCCGCGCCAAAGGCCGCTACCCGCGTGGTCCGGCGCAAAGGTGCGTTGCCTGCGGCCTGTGCACCGGTGGCGAGAAGACCCGAACCGCCGGCAATACCGCCCAAGAAGAAATACCCACCGATGGGCCACTCCCACGGCGGGGCCTTAACTACCGGCCTGCCGTAATAGGAAGAAAACTCGAAGTCTTCTGCCATCCGCTCCTCTTTGGAGCCATCCTGCGCACCCGCACCCGGGCGCTTGCGCTTCTTCTTGCGCTTCGGCCCATCGAAGTTGCGGTAGCGATTCGGCCGCTCCGGCTGCGGTGGCCGGTACTCATCAAAACCGCTCATTTGCGCCCTCCAATCAAAAAGGAACCCGCCACGGCCAGCGCCATCCCGCCGATGGCCTTGGCCGCGGTCTTATACATGCTCGGCAAATCCGCGGTGGGCACGCGCGGATCCGGCGGCAGGCCATAGACCTCTGGCGAATCTAGCAATAAGAAGATAGAGCCGGTTCCGCCCACGCCATCGTTATCATTGGCGCCGTAGAGCCGCGCCTCCGTTATGCCCTGTTCGTGCAGGACGCGCACGCGATCCTTCGCCGCGGCCAGCATGTCCTCATAGGTACCGAACTGGATGGAATCCGTGGGACACGTCTTGGAACAGGCCGGTTGCTCGCCCTGTTTCAGGCGGTCATAGCACATGGTGCACTTCTGAGCGACGCCCACATTCTTAATCGGCATCGCCTCGCCCGGCGTGTGATCCGTGCCTTGGGGTTTGCGCTGCTTGAGCTTTTTCAGCACATTAATACCGGCGTGCGAATTATCCTGATAATCCACCGTCGCGGTCTTATCGTATTTCAACGACACCCCGCCATCATCGCGGCGTTCGATGACGCCGAAGGGGCAACCCGCAACGCAGGTTCCGCAGCCATTACACACATCATCTTGGACGACCACGGTGCCAAACTCGGTGCGGAAGAGCGCACCCGTGGGGCACACGTCCAAACACCCCGCATGCGTGCAGTGCTTGCAAACATCCGAGGACATCAACCACCGGAACGTATCCGTATCCGGCGGAGTGGTATCGACCTCGTCAGGCTTTCCACCGATGGTGGGCATGCCCAGGGAAATAAGCTGTTTTCCCTCTTCGCGCGCCTTCTCAATGCGGTCATTGTTTTGCTCCACGAAGGCGACGTGCCGCCACGTATTAGCACCCAAAGCGCCGGTGTTGTCATAGGAATTACCGGTGACGTCATATCCCTCTACCGGGTTGCGGTTCCATTCCTTGCACGCCACCTCGCAGGCCTTGCAGCCGATGCACACGGACGTATCGGTGAAAAAGGCCATGCGGCGGTAGGAATCATAGCCGTGCCGGCCCGCGTCCTCGGTCAGTAGATTAGTCATTTACTTACCTTCTTCGCCATTACTTGCCGTCTCGCCGTCACTACTTTCCGCCCCAGGCTGGCCATGCTTTTCGGGTTCCGGGTTATAGGTAAACGAGTCAGGAACCGACAACAAATCATTGCCGGAATCCACACTTAACTGCGCCCTCTCCTGGTACTGCTTGAGCAGCTTCAAGCGACCTTCTCCCCTTGGCCGGCGGCCCGGTTGGATATCGCAGGCACCAATCTTTGAGTTCTGAATGAACACATTCGGCTCGAGCGTAAGGCCCAAGAGATCGTTAGCGCCGTCGCCTGCCACAGCGGTGGTCTCGGACTCGCCGTAGTGGAAGGGCAAGCCAATCTGGTGGAATTCTTCCCCATTGATCTTCAGCATCTGCATGCGATCGGTGACCAAGACCTGCGCCTCAATCACACCGCGCGGCGAGATAATCGTTGCCCACTCGCCATTTTCCAAGCCGCGCTTTGCGGCCAAGTCCTTATCCACCTCGCAGAATAGGCCCGGCTGCAGCTCCGCCAAATAAGGCAGGCGGCGCGACATCGCACCCGAGGTGTACATCTCCGTAAGGCGGTAAGTAGAAAATACGAACGGGAACACCTCCGCACCGGGCATGCCCGGTTCTGGGCGCTGCAGGTTATCCGGGCGTTTGATGGTCAAGCGCGTCGGCGATTGCTGCTGCTTATACAGCACGTTGGTCACCGGGGACTCCTGCGGCTCATAGTGGGTGGGCAGGGGGCCATCGGAAAGCCCGGAAGGCGCAAAGAGCCAACCGCGACCGTCCGCCTGCATGATAAAGGCGTCCGTGCCATCGAGGGCGTCCGGACCGACGGCATCGGCAGGAGCCTTGTACTCTGGCGACTTCGTCACCGGGAAGTCAGGGACGTCATCGCCTACCCACTTGCCCTGGGCCTCGTCCCACCACACGTACTTCTTGCGCTCGGACCACGGGGTGCCATCCGGCTTAGCCGATGCCCGGTTGTACAAAATGCGGCGGTTAGCAGGCCAGACCCAGCCCCACTCGGGCGCGACCTCGTTCTGCTCCGAACCCGGGACCTTGCGCGCGGACTGGTTGACGCCATCCTTGTACACGCCGGTGTAGATCCAGCAGCCGCCGGAGGTCGTGCCGTCATTCTTCATCTCCACGAAGGTGGGCAAAAGCTCGCCCTTCTTGGGCCCATCCAGGTAGTAGCCGTTGATCTCTTTGAGGACGTCCTCCGAGTTCGGCTCGCCTTCCTCATTTTCCACGTAATCCCACGTCACCTTCTGGAGCGGGAGATCGCGCGGATCGGTGGAATCGCGCAGGCGTTCCTTCAGCTTTTTACCCAGCTGGTAGAAGAACCACAGATCGCTCTTGGCATCGCCTGGCGGCGGTGCCGCTTGGAAGCGCCACTGCAGCATACGTTGGGTCTGAGTAAAGGTACCGGCCTTTTCCACGTGGGTGGCTGCGGGCATTAGGAAGACCTCGGTTTCGATGTCTTCGGTCTTCAGCTCGCCGTTTTTAATCTCCGGCGCATCCTTCCAGAACGATGCGGTTTCGATTTCCTGGAAATCGCGTACGACCAGCCACTTCAGCGACGCCAAACCGCGGCGCTGCATGCCGCCATTGGACTGCGCCACCGCCGGGTTTTGGCCGAAGACGAAGTAGCCATCTACCCGACCATTGAGCATGGCCTGCAGGGTTTCATAGGTAGAATGCGCGCCGGAAATGCGCGGCATGAGGTCATAGCCCCAGTTATTTTCCTTGGTAGCCGCATCTCCCCAGTAGGACTTCATCAAGGACACTGCGTAATTCTCGCCAATCTGCCAGAAGCCCTTTTGGGACTCATCCCGGATCTCATCCACAAATTCCGGCCACGTCTGCTTTTCCACGCTCGGCATGGGCAGGTAGCCAGGCAGGGAGTGGAAAAGGGTCGGGATATCGGTGGAACCCTGAATGGAGGCATGCCCGCGCAGGGCCATGATTCCGGAGCCCGGTCGGCCCACATTGCCCATCAAAAGCTGCAAAATGGCAGCGGTACGGATGAACTGCGCGCCCAAGGTGTGCTGGGTAAAGCCCAACGCATAGGCGAAACACGTGGTGTGTTCCGGATCAGAATTCTGCGCAATGGAATCCGCCAGGTAGTAGAAGTCTTCCTGCGCGATGCCGCAGGTTTCTTCTACCAGCTCAGGGGTATAACGCGCATAATGGCGCTTGAGAATCTGGAAAACCGAATTCGGATGCTCCAGGGTGTCATCGCGCTCGACATTCCAGGAGGAACCTTCCGGTTTTTGCACGTATTGCCACGAATCGGTCACGTACGTGCCGGTTTCCGGGTCATAGCCAGAAAACAGCCCGTCCAGTTCCTCGGTGTCCTGGTAATCCTCCGAGATGATCATCGGCGCATTGGTATACGCGACCACATAATCGCGGAAATACAGCTCATTTTGGAGCATGTAGTTGATAACAGCGCCCAACAACACCACGTCGGTACCGCCGCGAATGCCAATGTGGCGGTTAGCAAACGCAGAGGTACGCGTATACCGCGGATCCACGTGAATAATGCGGGCACCACGCTTTTTGGCTTCCACGACCCACTGGAATCCCACCGGGTGGCATTCAGCCATATTCGAACCCTCGATGACGATGCAATCAGCATTCGCCATATCCTGCAGCGGTTGGGTCGCGCCGCCGCGGCCAAACGAAGTTCCTAAACTAGGAACTGTGGCGGAGTGTCATATGCGCGCTTGGTTTTCGAGCTGCACCGCACCGGCAGCGGTAAAAAGCTTCTTAATGAGGTAGTTTTCCTCATTATCCAAGGTCGCACCACCAAGGCCAGCGACACCCAGCGTGCGGTTCAACGTCCGCCCCGAATCATCGGTGTCTTGCCAACCATTCCGGCGCGCTTCCAAAAAGCGATCCGCGATCATCTCCATCGCGGTGTCTTCATCCAGCTCCTGCCACTCGGTAGAGCGCGGGGCACGGTACTTAATCTTGGTCAATCGCGTTGCGGAGTTGACCAACTGCTCCGACGCCGAGCCCTTGGGGCACAAACGTCCGCGCGAAATCGGCGAATCTGGATCGCCCTCAATCTGGATGACCCGGTCATCTTTAACGTATACGCGCTGGGCACAACCTACCGCGCAATATGGGCACACGGATTGCACCACGCGGTCAGCTTCCACCGTGCGCCCGTGCTTTTCCTTACTCTTGGTTGATTGCGTATTGATATCCCTGCCAAAGGGATCGCCGCTACGCAGCTGGCGCACCACCGGCCAGTTGAGAGGACTTAAGCGAGACATGACTTTAAATCTATATTTGGGCGGAAAATTTCTCTAGCAAGGTGACCCTAAGCGCTTTTCGCCACGGCACTAATCGCGCGCTCCACGCCCTGCACGACGTCCGTAAGCTCCAGCATCGGGCTGTTTTCTTTAGCCTGTTCCTTAATAAACGGCACGTGGATAAAGCCTGCTTTTACCTGCGTATCTTTGAAATGATGCAGCAGGCCATAGAGCAGGTGGTTGCAGACGAATGTTCCCGCCGTGGTCGAGACTTGCGCTGGAATCTCGGCCTCCTGAATCGCTGCAACCATTGCCTTGACTGGCAGGGTGGAAAAGTACGCGGCCGGGCCACCTTCAACCACTGCTTCATCGCTGGGCTGGTTACCCGCATTATCCGGAATAGAAGCATCCGCCAAGTTGATACCTACTCGCTCCGGAGTGATATGGCCGCGCCCGCCGGCCTGCCCCAGGCAGACCACCGCGTCCACATCTTCTTCCTCGGCCACAGCAATTGCCTGCTTCAGTGCTTCACCGAACACTGTTGGCACAGGATGCTTAATAATCTGCGCGCCACCGATTTCATCCGGCAAGCGATCCAGCGCGCGTTCCGTAGGGTTAATTTCTTCGCCACCAAAGGCATCAAAAGCAGTTACCAGAATCTTCATCATTCCAGTATGACAGCTGACGGCGCCCCGCTGCTTTGATTCCACGCTGTCCTCTTAGTTTCCTCGTGGTGCCCCACCGCCCTTCGCGCTCACCGGCGGCGACCTTTTAGCGGGGCGCTGTGCTCGCGGTGAGCGCGAAGGTGAAGTGAACAAATTCGAACGGACGGGCAGTCCGCTAAATCGGATTCTAGGGTGCGCCTCCCACCCCCGCCCTTCGCGCTCACGGGGAAGCGCTAGCTCAAACCGTCTGGTCTTCGCGGTGAGCGCGAAGGGCGGGGTGGTGAAAACTGAGCAGCTAACCGATTTGTTGCTTGGTCATGCAATCAATCTTCGCGTAAGCACGGCCCTTCTTATCCACGGAGGTAAAGGCGTAGTTGCCGCCGTATGCGCGACACCCGGTGTAGGTATCCACGCGTGGTGCCTGTTGCGGCTGCGGGACCATGTACTGGCTTCCGCCGCTGTCCGAATTGGATTCTGCGGCGGGCGCTGTGGCGTCTACATGTGACTCTTCTTCTACCCTCAGCCTCTCACGTTCGGCCTCTCGCGCCGCTGCCTCACGCTCAGCAGCCTCTTGGCGCTCGCGCTCTTGTTCCTTTCGCTCCTCTTCTCTTTCCTTTTCCCGCTTGGCGGTCTCTACCTGTTCCTCAATTTCTTCTTCATGTTCAGATAGCTCTTTCTCCAGCTGTTTTGCCAAGCGCTCTGGGGCCTCTGGATACGCGGCCTTTTGGAACTCGCTGCGATCATCGCCACGGCCGCGCAAAGCGTCCAGCCCCTTCCGAGCAGCGTAGATCTGGGCAAGAGCCTTTGCGGCCCCACCGTCGTCGCTGTCGATGTTGGCAGCAATAATTCCGATCCCAGCGGCAGCAGCCGTAGCACTTTTAGCTTGCTGAAGTGACTCTGCCATATCTTCATCGCTGGACACTTGGCATTCATCAGAAACCCCGAAGACTCCCGTGCCCTTAGTCCGCGGACCGCTTTCTGCTTCTTTTACCTCGTTATAGAACTTGTCATTAGCGCCAATCTTTTTGGCAACCGCAAGCCCCTCAGCAGCAATGTCTGCATTTACAAGATCGCCTCCAAGAAAGACACCGGCCAATGTGCGCCCATACTTATCAGTCTTCTCCTCGTCGTATTCCAGTGTCACCTCGGTTCCTTGTGGCAATCGACCTTCGAGGTACTCCTTGGCTTCTTCCGCTAAGCACTCGCTGGGCTTCCCATTGCGCCCGATTTCGGGAGTATCGATATTGAGGAGTCGAACCCTTGTCTTTTCGCCATCAAGCATGACGTCTATGGTGTCGCCATCGATGACGCGATTAACCACTGCGCGCTCATCACTATTCGCTACACCGACTCCCATCGACACCACGCCACCGAGTACGGCAACGCCAATTAACGGCTTTATCCAGCCCATGCCTCTACCTCCTGTAAAAGAAATAAGAGTAAAGGTACCAGGAGGTTCACGGGCTACCTATTGGGTACACCCAGCATCTTGTTTGCGCCATCCCCCTCTCCCCACCCTTCGCGCTCACGGGGGATAGGAGCGCTAACCGAAATGGGTCTCGCGGTGAGCGCGAAGGGCGGGTTACAGGATGAGAATTGAAGGGTGGGGTTGTGGGGTGGGGTCGGAGGATGAGGGATGAAGCGCGGGATCGGCGGATGAGGATTGAGGGGCGCAGATTGAATGGCTCGGTGTGGGTGAGAGCGTAAACAGGTGCTGAACTGCTTAGTCTACAAAGCAGTCTTAACGGCATCGCAGCTGGAAACGAGACCCTTTTTCCTTGTGGTTTGACGCATGGAATAAAGTAAGACTGGTCGAAGTTGAACAGAACCGTACTAAGAAAATAGTCAGACCTGTTCAGTTGATTTCTAAAGGACGTTCTATGACACAAAAAGTTTCCTCTCGCTCCAAGCTCCCTAGCTGGGCAACGGGGTTTGGCGCGCAAGTCATTGCGGGCCTTATCATCGGCCTTATCCTGGGACTGATCGCATCTGGCATGGATACCGATCCTGATAATCCAGGGTGGCTGACCAACCTGCTCAGCGGTGTGGGTGGCGCCTATGTCCAGTTATTGAAAGTCATGGTTCCGCCGCTCATCTTCGCCGCGGTGGTCACCTCTGTGGCTAACCTGCGCAAGGTTGCCAATGCCGCATCCTTGGCCGTTTCTACGTTGATGTGGTTCGCCATTACGGCGTTCTTCTCCGTCATCGTGGGCATCGTCGTGGCATTGGTCATGAAGCCCGGTGCCGGCGCGAGCGTCGATGCATCCGCTGCAAAGGATCCATCGAGCGTCGGTTCGTGGACTGCCTTCTTCGAGCAGCTGCTCCCTCAAAACTTCATCGGGCTTACGGCCTCTGCTAGCGATGGCGAAGTTACCCTCAACTTCGGTGCGCTTCAGCTGCTGGTTATTTCCTTAGCCATTGGTATTGCCGCCGTACAGACCGGTAAGGCAGCCGATCCGTTCTTGCACTTTACGGAGTCCTTCCTCAAGGTCATCCAGAAGGTCCTGTGGTGGATTATCCGCCTGGCACCGATTGGTACCGCAGCTCTTATCGGTAAGGCCGTTGCTACCTATGGTTGGGACGCACTTGGCTCGCTGGGCAAGTTCGTCCTAGCAATGTATGTGGGTCTGGCCATCGTCTTCGCCGTGGTCTACCCTGCGGTGCTGAAGTTCAACAATATTCCGGTCAAGGGCTTCTACAAGCGCATCTGGCCGGTAACCTCCTTGGGCTTTGTCACCCGTTCTTCCATGGGTGTTATGCCCGCAACGCAACGCTTTAGCGAACGCGCCTTGGGCGTTCCCACCGAGTACGCGTCCTTTGCAGTGCCCCTCGGCGCTACTACGAAGATGGATGGCTGCGCCTCCGTCTACCCTGCTGTTGCTGCGATCTTCGTCGCGCAATTCTACGGCGTAGACCTAGACTTCACGCAGTACCTGCTCATCATCTTCGTCTCCGTTATTGGTTCTGCTGCTACCGCGGGTACCACTGGCGCGACGGTTATGCTCACGCTGACCCTGTCCACGCTGGGACTGCCATTGGCTGGCGTCGGTTTGCTGCTGGCCGTCGAGCCCATCATTGACATGGGCCGTACGGCGCTGAACGTCACGGGTCAGGCATTGTGTGCGACGGTCGTCGCCAAGCGCGCAGGCATCCAGAACCAAGAGGTCTGGGATGAAGCCGAAAATGGCGTCAAGCACATCATGGAGGAAGATTCCGACGAGGAAGTAAGCGTCAACGCTTAATAAATCGCGAACGAAGGCCCAGGGCAGTACGCCTTGGGCCTTTATTTATTGCCGGAATGGAAGTGGGCGGCGATGCGCGACGCCGGCTGGCTCCACGTGGATAAACACGCTGCATCCGGGGAAAAGCTGGTCGAGGGCGACTTCGACGTCGTCGGCGATCTCGTGCGAGTATAAAACGCTCCAGTTCGCCGGCACCTCCATGGTCAGGTAGACCATTCTTTGCCTGCCGGAGGCTACCGTGCGCCGGTCCGTGAAGGTCACGGCCTTTTCTTTTTCCAGTTCAGTTAAGAGATCCCAAATCTGATCCTGCTCTTCTTCCGGGAGGGCTTCAGAAAGCAGGCTGCTGACGGATTCGCGCAAAATCTTAAATCCCGTCCACAAGATATTGATGCCAACGGCCAAGGCTACAAGCGCGTCGAGCCACAGCCAGCCCGTAAGATACACCGCAGCCATGCCTGCGAGGACGCCGACAGAGGTCCACACATCCGTAAGCAGGTGGTGGCCATCGGCATTCAGCGTCGCGGAACGGTAGCGCTTGCCCGCCTTAATCAAGGCCAAGCCGACGCCCAAGTTGAGCAGCGAGGACAAGAGCGACAGCGCTAAGCCCCAGCCGCCTTCTTCAACGGGCTGGGGAGTAATGAGGCGCTGGATCGCGGTGTAGATGATGGCCCCTGCGGCGAGGAAGATCATCGCGCCTTCTACCAACGCGGACACATACTCGGCCTTGCCGTGTCCAAAGTGGTGATTGTGATCGGCGGGCTTGGCGGAAATGCGCAAGGCGCAATAGCCCGCGATGGCGGCTGCGAGGTTCACGAGGGACTCAAGGGCGTCAGAGAAGAAACCTACCGAGCCCGTTAGCCAAGCCGCCAGGGATTTCAAGATAATCGTCGCCACCGCCGCGGCGATGGACAACATCATAAAGCGCTCTAAAATGCGCTGCTCAGAACTTAGAGAAGACAAGGTCTACTACTCTCCCTTCGGCAACCAAAATCAGTCCGAAGGTCTCGTTCGCATCAAAGGCATCGATGCTGAGTGGCCGGGCTTTGAAGCCAGTGTGTCGACCAGTCATCGCGGCGCAATAGGCGCCGTAGGAACTACTCCCCTTCTGAGGTCATAGGTTAGCAGACAGAGGGAAGGGGAAAAATACAGCCAATGCCTGGATCCTCTCATGGGCCCTTGCAGCCGCTAGAGACGAAAAATCTCCCTACGAACCAGAAGGTTTCTCACCATCTGGCTCGTAGGGAGTAATGAAGGGGCTAGCCTAATTTAGTGCTGACCCTCTGCGAACTCTTCAACCAACTTCGCGTTGAATGCAGGCAGGTCATCCGGGGTACGGGAGGAGACCAAACCCTGGTCGCAGTGGACCTCCTCGTCAACCCAGGTAGCACCTGCGTTGCGGAGATCGGTCTGCAGGGACGGGAAGGACGTCAAGGTACGGCCGTTGAGTACGTCTGCATCGGCTAGGATCCAACCGCCGTGGCAGATGGCACCCAAGGGGCGGTCCTCGCCCATGTGCTTGCGCACGATACTAACGGCTGACTCGTCCAAGCGGATGAGGTCGGCGTTATTGGTGCCGCCAGGCAGGATGATGCCATCGAAGCTCTCACCCTCGGAATCCTTGGTCGTAGCATCAACGTTAATCTCGGTGCCGTTCTTGCCCGTAATGGTGCCAGCCTTAGGTGCCAATACCTTTACGGTGGCGCCAGCCTTCTGCACGGCCTCCAGCGGAGAGGTCAGCTCGGAGTCTTCAAAGTCATTGGTAGCAATGATTGCGATCGTCTTGTTTTCTAGCTCAGCCATTATTATGACCTCCTTATTGTTGTTAAGTACGCAAATAGGATAACTCTAAATTCGCGCACTCGCCACGTCTACTCCCGCGACCTGCAACAAGCTAGGATTTAGCCACCGATCTTGAAGTCACACACGTCGCCATCGTGCATGATGTAGTCCTTGCCTTCTTGACGGACCTTGCCGTTGGCGCGCGCTTCGGCCATGGAGCCGGCGGCAACGAGATCGTCGAAGGAGACGATTTCAGCCTTGATGAACTTCTTTTCAAAGTCGGTGTGGATAACGCCAGCGGCCTGGGGTGCGGCAGCGCCTTGCTTAATGGTCCACGCCCGGGCTTCCTTTTCACCGGCGGTGAGGTAAGTCTGCAGGCCCAAGGTGGAAAAACCGGCCTTGGCCAAGGTAGCCAAGCCAGGCTCTTCTTGCCCTACAGCCTCGAGCAGCTCGCTTGCCTCGTCCTCATCCAGCTCCAAGAGCTCAGACTCGGTCTGTGCATCGAGGAAGACGCAATCTGCTGGGGCGACGAGCTGGCGCAGTTCGTCCTTCTTGGCGGCATCTGTAAGCACAGCCTCATCCGAGTTAAAGACGTAGAGGAAGGGCTTAGCCGTCATCAGGTGCAGCTCGCGCACGAGGGAAAGATCGATCTCGCCGGTCTTGGCGGCGGCGAAGAGGGTACGGTCATCTTCCAGGATTTCCTGCGCCTTCTTGGTTGCCTCCACCACTGGTGCCAAGTCCTTATTCTTCCGGGCATCCTTTTCCAGGCGCGGCAGGGCCTTCTCGATGGTCTGCAGATCCGCCAGAATCAGCTCCGTATTAATAACGGAAATGTCGTTGCCGGGATCTACCTGGCCATCGACGTGGATGACATTGTCATCAGAAAAGGCGCGAACCACCTGGCAGATGGCGTCGGCCTCGCGGATATTGGCTAGGAAGGCGTTACCCATGCCCTCGCCCTGCGAGGCGCCTGCGACGATGCCGGCGATATCCACGAAGGACACGGTCGCCGGCAAGATGCGCTCGGAATTGAACATCTTGGCGAGGGTGTCCAAACGGGGATCCGGCAGCTCCACCAAGCCGACATTGGGCTCGATGGTGGCGAATGGGTAGTTGGCCGCCAGGATTTCGGAACGGGTCAGGGCATTAAACAAAGTGGACTTGCCCACATTGGGCAAGCCGACGATTCCTAGTGTAAGACTCACGGGGCTAATCCTAACGCACCTACCACGTTATGAGGCAAGATGGTGGGGTGAGTTCTGATAAGCAACCTAAACCCGAAAAGCCGCAGGCAAGCCCGGGCGATAAATTGGACGGTGACTTCGACACCAGCCAATTGGACGATGTATCGCCACATCCCCCGGGCAATCAGGTCGATCGCTCCGTCATCGCGGGCGAAATGGTGAAGTCGACCTCCCTGTGGGCCGTACGCCTGCTGATCATCGGCGTTTTCCTTTTTGCGATCTATCACGTCCTGGGCAGCTTCTGGCAGGGCATCCTCCCGGTGCTCTTGGCCCTTATTATCTGTACCGTCTTAAACCCCATCGCGCGGTGGATGCGCACAAAGGGCCTGCCCGCGGGCCTGGCGGCGATTACGACGATCCTTATCTCCTCGGCCGCGGTCGGCGGGCTCATCGCCTCAGTGGCGCCGGACTTTATGCGGCAATCCCAGTCGCTCTACCTGCAAACGGTCTCCGGCATCCAGCAGCTGCAGCTATGGGCCCAGGGCCCGCCGCTGAACCTCGATAGCGACGATATGAGCACCTATATCGACGAGGCCGCGGGCTGGCTGCAGGAGCGCGCCGGCGTAATTGCTGGGTCGGTATTTACGGGCATCGGCAATGCCACCTCATTTTTCATCACGGTGTTCATCGTCTTGGTGCTCACCTTCTTCTTCCTGAAAGACGGCGCCAAGTTCCTGCCGTGGCTGCGCGATGCCACCGGCCGGCGCGCGGGCTGGCACCTTACTGAATTGCTCACGCGCGCTTGGAATACCCTGGGCGGATTCATTCGGGCACAGGCGGTGGTCTCGCTTATCGATGCCATCTTTATCGGCCTCGGCCTCGTTCTCATCGGCGTGCCCTTGGCGATGGCCCTGGCAATCATCACCTTCATCGCCGGCTTCATCCCGTTTGTCGGCGCCATCGTCTCTGGCGCGCTCGCGGTCGTTATCGCCTTGGTGTCTTTGGGCTTTACCCAAGCCCTGTTGGTCCTGGGCCTTGTCCTTTTGGTCCAGCAGCTTGAAGGCAATGTACTCTCGCCGTGGCTGCAGGCAAAGGCCATGAACCTGCACCCGGTGATTGTTTTGGTCTCCGTCATCGTCGGTTCCGCGCTCTTTGGGCTCATCGGTGGGTTCTTGGCCGTACCGACCGCCGCCATGATCGCGGTGGCTTATCGCTACGTGCAGGACATGATGAAGCTGCAGTCCGGGGAAAAGCACTCCTCTGAGCTCAATTACTCCACCGTCGCGGGCTATCTCATCGGCCGCTATACCGAAGAACAGGCACAATACAAGCGCGAGCAGTGGCGCAAGGTCCCAGAACACGCCAACCCCGATATCGCAGGCGCCGATGCCGCATCCGATGGCGCGTCTAATACGCTGGATGATTCCGTCGACGTCGATTCCACCCCGGAAGACTATGACGATCCGAGCATGCGCTCCAACCTGCGCCGGGCGCGAGATGCCTTCGAAAATCTTTTGAACGGAGATTCGAATAAATAGTCAGGCGTGTCCGCGCCGCGTGCCATAGTGGATCCCATGACTTCCACTTTGCCCGTGCTGCTGCTGTTCATCGGTCTCTTATTGGGCGCCGTGCTGGGGTGGTTGGCCCACTCCCATTCCGCGTCCCGCTCCGCGCCGAGCGAGGAGCACCGAGCGCTGCAGGAATCGCAGCGGCGCCAGGCCGAGCTGCAACCGCTAGAAAAGGCCATGGATAGACTGGGTTTCCAGCTACAAGAACTAGAAGAAGACCGCACCGCCCACTTGGCCTCACTATCTAGCCAAGTGCAGGCGGTGACCCGCACCTCGTCCCGGCTCACGGAGCGCACGGATCAGCTCGTTACCGCGTTGCGCTCGCCCAATGTGCGCGGCCGGTGGGGCGAGATTCAGCTAGAGCGCGTCGTCGAACTCGGCGGCATGACAAGGCACGTGGACTTCGATTCCCAAGTTTCAGCTCCCTTAAACGGCCGCATCGTGCGCCCGGATATGCTCATCAACTTGGCCGGCGGCAGGCATATCATCGTCGATGCCAAGGTCCCGTTTTCTTCCTACCTCGACGCGCTAGAAACCGAGGATCCAGAAGAACACGCCGGCTACTTACGACGCCACGCGCACCAGCTGCGCAGCCACATCCAGGCGCTGTCCCACAAGGACTATATTGAGGCCTTCCAGCCCACCCCGGAATTCGTAGTGCTCTTTGTGCCCGCGGATCCCTTCCTCGATGCGGCGCTGTCGGTCGATCCTGAGCTCATCGAGTTTGGTTTTGAACGCAACGTCGTCATCGCCACCCCGAGCTCGCTCTTCGCGCTCTTGCGCACGGTGGCCATGGGATGGCACCAGGAAGATATTTCCGCCAAAGCAAAAGAAGTCCAGCGCCTAGGCCGCGAGCTCTATTCGCGGCTCAATACGCTCTCGGAGCACTACGGCAAGGTGGGCCAGAGCCTCGAAAAGGCAGTGGAGGCCTATAATTCCACGCTCTCTTCGCTGGATTCGCGGGTGGGCGTGACCGCCCGCAAGCTCCACGAAATGGAGATTCCCGGCCGCACAAACCGGGCGCCTCGCGACCCCTCCCCCATTGATACGTGGCCGCGCGGGACAAATTATTCCTAAATTCTAGGCGGTTTCACTGCGTGGATATAGCCATTGGCCCGCGCCAGGCGGTAGGATTTTGCGACGTGTCACTAGCCAAACAACGAAAGCCTACCGCCGCGCAACGCCTAAGCATGCCGAGCATCTCGCTACTGAAAGGCCTTGGGCTATTGGCGGCACTTTTGATCACCGGCGCATTGATTTCCATTCTTGCCGGCTCCATAGGCTGGATGTACTTTGCCTTCCTCATCATCAGCTCGCTACTCATAGCGCTCATCGTTGAGGAACGGGGCTTATTCCTGTCCATCGCGTCCATCCCCATCTTTTACGCGGTAACCGTGGTGACGGCGGGAATCGTCATTACCAAGTCCAATACCCCGGAAGGCACCAGTTTTTCTAAGACGTCGCTGCTGACCTCCGTGTACCCGCTGGTCCAGAACTTCCTGTGGCTGCTTATCGCGGTTGTTGGAGCAACTGCAATTGGAGTCTTACGCTGGATGCGCTTCCGCAAGACCGCGCAGCGCGCCGTCAACCAGCAAAAGGTATCGCGGCGCGCGGACATGAAGCGGGACCGCCAAAACCGCGCTGAGCGGCTCTCCGTGGCGGAACTCATGGCGCGCGATAGAACCGAAAACGGACAGGTTCAGTCCCCACGCGCCTCCCGCCGCAGATCGCATGCACAGGCGCAACCGCCGCAGAAGCCGCAGGATCGCATCCGCGGACGCGACCGAGAAGAGCGCCGCCGCGAGCAACAGGCAGAACGCGAAAATCGCTTGCAGCCGGATCCGAACCGGCGCGCGGGGGACGTGATACCACCGGCTCCCGAACGAGGCCCCTCCTCTTCAGCAAAAGACGAGGCTGCCAAGAAGCAGCGGTGGGACGATAATCTCTATGAGTAAATAAAACCGTGAGCTCCCGGCGCTCTTTTACGAGGCCGCGGGGCTCACGGTTTTTCGTTGCCTGTAGGCGGTTACGCGCTAGGTGCGCGCGGGGCGCAGATCGCGCGGCAGCGCGAAGGTAATGGATTCGGTGGAGGTGGTCACTTGCTCCACGTCATTAAAGCCGCGATCATCCAAGTACTCGAGCACCTCGCGCACCAAAAGCTCTGGCACGGAGGCGCCACAGGTCACGCCAACGGTCTCTACGCCGTCAAGCCATGCTTCATCGATTTCTTCGGCAAAATCCACCAAGTGGGAGTCGCGCGAACCCGCCTCGAGTGCAACCTCTACCAGGCGCACCGAGTTGGACGAGTTCTTAGAACCCACCACGATCATCAGATCGCACTTCGGCGCGATGGCCTTGACGGATTCTTGCCGGTTTTGGGTGGCGTAGCAAATATCATCTGACGGCGGGTTTTGCAGGTGCGGAAAACGCTCGCGCAGCTTATTGACGATGACTACGGTCTCATCCACCGAGAGCGTGGTCTGCGAAAGCCAAATGAGCTTTTCATCCTGCAGGTAATCCGGCAGCTTGTCCACGCCGTCGATACCATCGACCAGGTGCGTAACATCGGGGGCCTCTCCCGCGGTGCCTTCTACCTCTTCGTGGCCTTCGTGGCCCACGAGGAGGATGTGGTAGCCATCGCGCTCAAAACGCTGGGCCTCCTTGTGCACCTTGGTCACCAAGGGGCAGGTGGCATCCAGGGTCAGTTGCTTGCGCTCTTGCGCCTGATTGCGCACCGCCGGGGAAATGCCGTGGGCGGAAAAGACGAGGTGGGCACCCTCTGGGGCCTCGGCGGCCTCTTCAACGAAGATGACTCCGCGCTTGGCCAAAGATTCAACGACATAACGGTTGTGGACGATTTGCTTGCGCACATAAATGGGTGCGCCGTATTTTTCTAGCGCCTTTTCTACGGTCTCGACGGCGCGGTCCACTCCAGCGCAGTAACCGCGCGGTGCCGCGAGGAGAACATTTTTACCATCAGTCATGCCTCCCAGAGTATCGAAAGGTAAAGCAAAACAATAGTAAGGCCTATCCAGCAGGGAAAGCGCCCATCTAGGCCACCCAAGCGGGGCGCCACGGGCCCTGAGCACCTACACTAAAAGGCACTGTATGGCGCTGTACAAGGAAAGGGTGGCTGCGTGAACCAACCGGCAAATACTCCAGAGACCCCGTGGCCCGTGGGCCAGGTCAATGACCAGGTGAAGGGATGGATCGAGCGCCTAGGATACCTGTGGGTGGAAGGCCAGTTAACGCAGATTAATTACAAGCCCACCTGGAAGCTGTCCTATCTCACCCTGCGCGATGTCCAGCAGGAAAAGTCGGTGCAATTGACTTGCTCGTCCTCAATGCTGCACAACTTGCCCACGCCGCTAAAAGATGGCGACCGCGTCATCGTGCACGGCAAGCCCGCCTTTTATGCCGGCCGCGGATCCTTTTCCCTGTGGACCACGGAGATCCGGCACGTAGGCATCGGCGATTTGTTGGCGCGCATCGAAAAGCTACGCGCGCAGCTTGCCGCAGAAGGCCTCTTTGATCCCGCGCGCAAGCGCCCGCTTCCCTACCTCCCGCAGAAAATCGGCCTGATTACAGGCCGCGGTTCTGCCGCCGAGCGCGATGTTATGGCAGTAGCCCGCGACCGGTGGCCGGCCGTGCAATTCCGCGTCATTAATACTGCGGTCCAGGGGGCGAATACCGTCCCCGAGGTGATTTCCGCCCTGCAGGAGCTCGACGCCGATGCGCAGATCGATGTCATCATCATCGCCCGCGGTGGCGGTTCCGTCGAAGACCTCCTGCCCTTTTCTGAAGAAGCCCTGCAACGCGCCGTCGTGGCCGCAAGTACCCCGGTGGTCTCCGCGATTGGCCACGAGCCGGATAGCCCGGTGCTCGATAACGTGGCGGATCTGCGCGCGGCTACCCCGACGGACGCCGCCAAGCGCGTGGTCCCGTCGGTAGCAGAGGAACGCGCGGTCATCGCTGAGGCGCGATCCCGCATGGCGGCGGCCTTGCGCGGCTGGGTGGAACGTGAGCGCCGTGGATTGAATAATATCCGCTCGCGCCCGGTGCTGGCCGATCCGATGACGCCCATCCGCGCCCGCCGCGAGGAGGTCGAGCGCATGCGCACGAGTATGCGCCGCGAGCTGCGGGTGCTGCTGGATCGCGAGACCCGGCACGTGGAGTCCCTGCGCGCGCGGGTTTCTGCTTTGGGGCCTTCGGCCACGCTTGCCCGTGGGTATTCTATTGTCCAGGTCTTGCCCAAAGATGGCAGCGATCCGGAGGTCGTCAGCTCTTATGAGCAATCACCGCCCGGCGCGCAATTGCGCATTCGCGTGGGCGATGGTTCCATCACCGCCGTGTCCATGGCCTCCCAGGCCGCCGATTAGCCAGAAATAGTAGGAGAATTGCTGATGTCAGATGAAACCATTGGTTCCGGCCAGCCGGGCCAGGATGCCTTTACTCCCGTAGAGGAATTGAGCTACGAGCAGGCGCGCGATGAGCTCATTGAGACCGTCAAGATTCTAGAGCTCGGCCAAATGGGCCTGGATGAGTCCCTAAAATACTGGGAGCGCGGCGAGGCGCTTGCCCGCACGTGCGAGTCCCACCTGGATGGCGCTTCCAAGCGCGTGGAAGATGCCCTAGAGAAGGCAGAAAACAACGAGCAGCAGGCCGAGGAGGGTGAAGAGTAGTGCAGATTTATGGTTACCCGGGAAAGCGGATTGATTTCGTATCCAAATCGGCATCGGCAGGCTCCATCATGGGCGGTGATTCCCGCGCGCTGGTAGAGGAGTTCTTCGGGCCGGCGCATACCAGCACCCAGGTTTCGGGCACCGAGGAGGAACTAAGCTACTTTTCCCGGTCCATCGTGCTGCTGCTTGCCGATGCCCACGTGGTCCAAGTCTCCATCTACCCGCAGCGTTCTCAGCGCGAGCGCGTGGATGTCTACCTAGAAAAGACGCGGCTGAGCGGCCTGGATGCCGCTGGCTTAGAAGAAGCCACCGGTAATACTGAAGGAATCACGGTGGAAGCGGACTCTGAGGGGCTCAGCGAGGTTACTTTCCGCTTATAGGCTTGGCCTTGATAAAGGCCTCGGTGGCGGCGGCGAATTCTTCATCGGGGGCCGCGCCAGAGATGATGAGGCGGGCATCGCCCAGGTCAACAATCCACAAGCGGCGCACCGAATCGTCATCGCTTGCCAGCACGCGCACCTGCTGACCGGCTACCTCGCGCGTAGAGTTCAGCCCGCGGTAGTTCGCATCGTATTTTTCGCCCGCGTCTTCTGCAGAAACCTGCGTTTGGGTGGATTCCACGTAGTTTCCGTCCGCAGTCAGCCAGCTGACGACGGTGGCTGTCTCGCCGCCTAGCTGCGAGCGGCGGGCCGCATTGGCCTGCCAGCCTTCAGGCATCTGGGGATCTCGGATGGCGCCAATACCGGCGCGGGCCTGCGTATCCAGGAAGGTCTCCTCGTCTACCTCTTGGACTGGGCCTTGCGCTGTTTCCGGATTGACCGAGCAGAGCCCGGTCGCGCCCACCACGAGCAACATCATGACGACCACTACGGATAGGGACAAAATGATGTCGCGAGCGCCTTCGAAAATCTTCGGTCTTTGTTCTGCTGCCACGCGCCTTAGTATCGCATGAGCCGCCGTGAAAGTGCCACATGCCTCCCGCGTGCGCACATTCGCGCCGTTAATGCCGCCAATAACAAGGAAAATCCCCACAAAAGGGGCCCCAAATCGGACCTATTGGCGCCAAAAAGTGCCAGAATAGGAAAAGTAGAACACTAAGCGCGTGGGAATTACCCCCACGGTGAGAACACATGGAAGGCAACCACTACACATGTCCGAAAATACTTCTTATTTGCCCGACCGTAACTTGGCCATGGAGCTGGTGCGCGTGACCGAAGCCGCCGCCTTGGCCTCTGGCCGCTGGGTTGGTCGTGGCATGAAGAATGAGGGCGATGGCGCGGCAGTCGATGCCATGCGCAAGCTGATTAACTCCGTGGCGATGAAGGGTGTCGTCGTCATTGGCGAGGGCGAAAAGGATGAGGCCCCGATGCTCTTCAACGGCGAAGAGGTCGGCACCGGTGAGGGTGCGGCGATGGACATCGCCGTGGATCCCGTGGACGGCACGCGGTTGATGGCTGAGGGCCGCCCCAATGCCATTTCCGTGATCGCCGCCGCTGAGCGCGGCACCATGTATGACCCGTCCGCGGTCTTCTACATGGAAAAGATCGCCGTGGGCCCAGAAGCCGTCGGTTCCATCGATATCAACCAGTCCGTGCAGTGGAATATCGAGTCCGTGGCCAAGGCGAAGGGCCTGCGCACCGCGGATGTCACCGTGGTGGTTTTGGACCGCCCGCGCCACGAAAAGCTCATCCAGGAAATCCGCGAGGCAGGCGCCAAGGTGCGCCTCATCATGGACGGCGATGTGGCAGGTGCCATCGCTACCTGCCAGGATTCCAACTCCATCGACATGATGATGGGCATTGGCGGCACCCCTGAGGGCATTATCACCGCCTGCGCCATGCGGTGTATGGGCGGCGAAATCCAGGGCAAGCTGTGGCCAAAGGATGAAGTGGAAGCAGAAAAGGCCCGCGCCGCCGGACACGACCTGGATAAGGTCTTGGGCACCAATGACTTGGTCTCCTCCAAGAACTGCTACTTCGCCGCCACCGGCGTGACCAACGGTGACATGCTGCGCGGTGTCTCCTACCGCAATAATGGTGCCTCCACCCGTTCGCTGGTCATGCGTTCTAAATCCGGCACCATTCGCTACGTCGATTCCTTCCACAAGCTAGCTAAGCTGCAGGAATACTCCGTCGTGGACTACTCGGACCCCACCAAGAACTAAACCTCACCCCCAAATGGCGGGGCGGGCTTGGGCTTTTCGCGCTCTAGTTTTTAGCTTTTCGCCATACTGGGGGTAGACACACACATTCAATTAACCGAGGTGATTTTCATGACCGAATACCGTACCGAACATGACACTATGGGCGAGGTTAAAGTTCCCGCCGATGCCCTGTGGCGCGCACAGACCCAGCGCGCGGTAGACAACTTCCCCATCTCCGGCCGCGGCCTGGAAAATGCGCAGATCCGCGCGCTCGGCCTGCTCAAGGCTGCATGCGCACAGGTCAATAAGGATTCCGGCAGCCTGGATGCGGAAAAGGCAGACGCCATTATCGCCGCTGCGAAGGAAATCGCAGAAGGCAAGCACAACGACGCCTTCCCCATTGACGTCTTCCAGACCGGTTCCGGTACCTCTTCCAATATGAACACCAACGAGGTCATCGCTTCCCTGGCACATAAGCAGGGCGTCGAGGTTCACCCGAACGATGACGTCAACATGGGCCAGTCCTCCAATGACACCTTCCCCACCGCTACCCACGTAGCGGCCACGGAAGCAGCCGTCAATGACCTCATTCCGGGTCTGAAGGTCCTGCACGAGTCCCTGACCAAGAAGGCGAAGGAATTCGCGGACGTCGTCAAGGCCGGCCGCACCCACCTCATGGACGCCACCCCAATCACCCTGGGCCAGGAGTTCAGCGGCTACGCCCGCCAGGTAGAGCTCGGCATCGAGCGCATCGAGGCTACCCTCCCGCGCTTGGGCGAGCTCGCCATCGGCGGTACCGCCACCGGCACCGGCCTGAATACCTCCGCTGAGTTCGGCGGCAAGGTGACCGAGGAGCTCAAGCAGCTCACCGGTGTTGAGAACTTGAAGGAAGCAGAAAACCACTTCGAGGCACAGGCTAACCGCGATGGCCTCGTAGAGTTCTCCGGCGCCATGCGCTCGGTGGCCGTGTCCTTCAACAAGATTGCCAATGACCTGCGTATGCTGGGCTCCGGCCCGCTGACCGGCCTGGCAGAAATCCACCTGAAGGACCTGCAGCCTGGTTCCTCCATCATGCCGGGCAAGGTCAACCCGGTTATCCCTGAGGCGGTTACCATGGTGGCCGGCCAGGTCGTGGGCAATGACGCAGCCGTTGCTTTCGGCGGCGCACAGGGCCAGTTCGAGCTCAACGTCTTCATCCCGATGATGGCGCGCAACGTGCTCGAGTCCGCTCGCCTGCTGGCCAACTCCGCCCGCGTCTTTGCTGAGAAGTGTGTCGACCACATCGAGGCCAACGAGGAGCGCATGAAGCACTTCGCGGAGTCCTCCACTTCCATCGTGACCCCGCTGAACTCCGCTATCGGCTACGAGAACGCTGCAAAGGCCGCAAAGCACGCCCTCAACGAGAAGATCACCGTCCGCCAGGCCGTTATCGACTTGGGCTTTGTTGACGGCGAGAACCTCACCGAGGAAGAGCTGGACAAGCGCTTGGATGTATTGAGCATGACCAACCGCGAGCGCGACAATATCTAATCTCAGCCGCTTTTAGCGCTGTAACCCCGCTCGGAAATCACTTCTGAGCGGGGTTTTCGCATGCCTGGGAACATGACCGGGTACGGGAAGTGCGCGCAAAGACAGGGGCATCGGCAAGCGCATGCTGTGACCCCCCACCATAAATTCAGCGTACACATCTACAAAATCACCCGTTTTGCACTTGGTGCAAGTTTGCACCGAGTGTAAAGTTGCATTCTGTGCAAGAAGAACTATCACTACGCGAGCAGAAACGCCTAGAAACGCGGCTACGCATTGAGGATGCCGCCACCGAATTGGTGGATAAGCATTCCTTTGGCGAGGTCACTATTGAAGAGATCTGCGAACTAGCCGGTATTTCTCGGCGCACGTTTTTTAATTATTTCGATTCGAAGGAATCCGCCGTGCTTGGGGCGCCAAGCGCTGACTTCACCGCGGAAATGCGCGAGTATTTCCTCCACGAGCCCACCACCAACATCATGGAGCTCGTCCTTAACCTGGTGGAACAGCACATGGAGGGCCATCACGTTAATCCCACGATTCGGGAGCGACGCAAGCGCATTGCTAATGACCCAGAGGCGGCCGCCGCCTCCATTAGCCGCAAGCGGGCGAAATCCATCGAGCTTATTGGGCTCATTGAGGAGCGCCTTGACTGGGAACCGGAACTGCGCGTCCTCGAGGACCATTCCACGGCAACGGAGGCCATGGTCATCGCCGGAGTGGTCCGCGAGGCCCTCTGGCTTTCCATCGCCGCTCCCGATAGCGATTGCAGCCACGCCCTGAGTTCGCGTCTGAATGATTCACTGATGTTGATTAATGATGTTATGAAAGGAATCCGATGGTAGATACAGCCGAAAAGGCTCCTGCGCAGGGCCAGTCGCGGGCGGATAACCTGGGGCTCATTTTCTCTGCGCTGGTGCTCACCATGTTGATGAGCTCCCTGGGCCAAATGATCTTCTCTTCCGCTTTGCCAACGATTGTTGGTGAGCTTGGCGGCGTTGACCACATGAGCTGGGTCATCTCCGCATTCCTTGTCACCATGACCATCGCCATGCCGATTTCCGGCAAGCTAGGTGACATGCTGGGCCGCAAGTGGCTCTACATTGGCGGCATCGCCGTCTTCGTCGTGGGTTCCGCCATCGGCGGTTTTGCCGATTCCATGACGGTGCTCATCATCGCCCGCGCCGTGCAAGGCTTCGGCGCTGGGTTCATGATGAT
Organism: Corynebacterium sp. LaCa_23; assembly: GCF_058182375.1. Classification (NCBI taxonomy): domain Bacteria; kingdom Bacillati; phylum Actinomycetota; class Actinomycetes; order Mycobacteriales; family Corynebacteriaceae; genus Corynebacterium; species Corynebacterium sp. LaCa_23. The sequence goes on along the minus strand of NZ_CP190825.1, from coordinate 917,034 downwards.
TTCCTCACAGTCCATCATCGCCGAGGTCACCTCCTCCCGTGAGCGCGGCAAGTTCATGGGCATCATGGGCGGCGTCTTCGGCCTGTCCTCTGTCCTTGGCCCCGTCTTGGGCGGCTGGTTTACTGATGGCCCCGGCTGGCGCTGGGGCATGTGGATGAATATCCCGCTCGGCCTGCTGGCCATGGTGGTCTGCATTCTGGTGCTCAACCTGCGCGTGGGCCAGGCCGATATGAAGCGCTTTGACTGGCTCGGCGCCACCTTCATCGCCATTACCACCGCCTCCCTTATCCTCATGACCACCTGGGGCGGCACCGAGTACGACTGGGATTCCACCATGATCCTCACCTTGGGTGCCATCACCCTCGTCGGCGCGATCATTACCACCATCGTGGAATTGCGCGCTGCCGAGCCGCTCATCCCGGTGCGCCTCTTCAAGAACCGCAACATGGCCCTGACCACCCTATCCGGCGTCATCTTGGGCCTGGCCATGTTCGGCGTGCTGGGCTATATGCCCACCTACCTGCAGATGGTCCATACCCTATCGCCCACTAACGCGGGCCTGATGATGATTCCGATGATGATTGGCCTTATCGGCACCTCCACCGGCGTCGGCTTCATCATCGCCCGCACCGGCCGCTACAAGATCTACCCCCTCATCGGCCTGGCCATTACCGCCGGCGCCCTGTTCTGGATGTCCCGCCTCTCGGTAGACACGTCCCTCATTCAGCTGGGCTTCGAATTCCTCGCCTTCGGCATCGGCCTAGGCATGGTGATGCAGGTGCTCGTGCTCATTGTTCAGAACTCCTTCCCACTGTCCCAGGTGGGCACGGCCACCGCGGCGAATAACTTCTTCCGCCAGATCGGTTCTGCCCTGGGCGCTTCCCTGGTTGGTTCCATGTTCATCAACAATATGCAGGATGAGATGGCCAACCGCCTGCCGCAGGCCATCCAGCAGCTGGGCCCCGAGGGCGCGGCCTATGCTGAGAAGTTCAATAACGCCAATGGCAATGCCAATAGCCTCACCCCGGATATGGTCTCTTCCCTGCCAGAGCCCCTCGAGCAAGCGATCCTCAATTCCTATAACGATGGCCTCACCCCGGTCATCGCGCTGATGGTCCCGCTCGTCATCATCGCCCTGATCGTCCTGCTTCCCCTGCGCGAAGAGCGCCTGAGGGAGACGATCGATTAAGGGAGCTGCATGCGCTGCGCGGTAGCCTGCCGCTTGCCGATGCCCCCATCGAGTCCGCCCTCTGCTACCCACCCGGCGGCCTCGCGAAGTAGAAAACGACTAAAAGCCGTAGCGACCGAGATTATTAATTCCCTCGGTATCGCTACGGCCTTCGTGGTTACTAGACACAGTGTATTTAGCGGTTCTTTTCCTCCGGCTTGGGGAGCAGGAGCTCGTAGACATCGGTATCGCGCCACTGACCGGCCAACTCGCCATAGGTCATCTTGGCCATGTGGGAGTAGGTGCCGACCTTTTCAAAGCCGCGGGACTTGTGCAGGCCCGCAGAGCCTTCATTTTCCGGGAAGATCCAGGAGTGGATGGCCCACTTGTGCAGGTCCTTGCACACCTCAATGAGGCAATCGAGCAAGGCCCCGGCGATGCCACGGCCTTGGGCATCAGATCCCAAGTAGATGGAATCCTCCACGACGCCGTGGAAGACGGTGCGCGAGGAAATCGGGGCGGCCGAAACCCACCCCAATACCTTGGAATCATCGTCCGCCTCAACGGCTACGTGCACCGAAGCCATGATCTTGGAGTTCGTAAACTCCTCGTAGGTCAAGGAACGGGTCTCATAGGTGGCATGGCCGGTTTGCAGGCCCTGCTCGTAGATCTCCCGCATCTGCGGGTAATCGGCCGACGTGAAGGGCCGGATACGGAAATCCTTTTTCTTTTCGTCCGCAGACGTTTGCTTGGCGTTCTCGCTCATAGGCACCATTATTACTGGTCTTGGGTGATTTTTGCCATATAAATTTGATTAAATTCGCTGTCTGCGAACACGCTTTCATCCCTCCCCTTAGCCATTGCCCTCCAACAGATCCGTTACCAGCTCCGCAATGGCAGAGCGCTCCGAACGCTGAAGGGTAATGTGTGAGAAGAGCTCATGGCCCTTGAGCTTTTCGATGACCGCCTGTACCCCATCGTGGCGGCCCACCCGCAGGTTATCGCGCTGGGCAACGTCATGGGTGAGCACTACTCGCGAACCTTCCCCCAAGCGCGAGAGCACTGTGAGCAAAACATTGCGCTCCAGCGACTGCGCCTCGTCCACGATAACGAAGGCATCGTGCAAAGAACGGCCGCGAATATGGGTCAGCGGCAGGACCTCGATGAGACCGCGTTCGTGGATCTCCTCGAGCACATTTTCAGAGACTAGACCTTCCAAGGTGTCATAGACCGCATGGGCCCACGGGTTCATCTTCTCTGATTCGGAGCCCGGCAGGTACCCCAGCGATTGCCCGCCGACGGCGTACATGGGCCGGAAGACCACGATGCGGCGATGTTCACCGCGCTCTAAGACCGCCTCCAAGCCGGCGCATAAGGCCAGCGCGGATTTGCCGGTGCCTGCCCTACCGCCGATGGACACGATGCCAACCTCCGGGTCCAACAGGAGATCGAGGGCGATGCGCTGTTCCGCCGAACGACCCTGCAGTCCAAAGGCATTTCGATCGCCGCGTACCAGGCGCACCGCCCCGTCCGGCATGATGCGGCCCAGAGCAGATTGCGCGCCGGCTACCAAGGTGATGCCGCAGTGCACCGGCAGGTCTTCCACCGGGGTGTCATCGTCCGTGACGGCCCCATCGAGCAGCACTTCCCCATCGCTGTAGAGGGCATCGATGACATCCGTGGTGGTATAGGCGGTGGCCATACCGGAGTACCCGGTCAAAATGACATCCTGGGCGTGGTATTCATCGGCCGGCACGCCCACGGCGCCGGCCTTGACGCGCAGCGGTACGTCCTTGGTCACTAGGACCGTGTCCTTGCCCTCGTGCGCGAGGTTCAAGGCGCAGGCCAAGATGCGGTGGTCTCCTTCCGGACCGCGGAATGCGGCCGGCAAGAGCGATTGGTCTTGGTGATTGAGCTCTACCCGCAGGGTACCGCCGGCCACGTTGACCGGAACGGGTTGGTCAAGCGCCTCATAGGTAGCGCGCAGCTCTTCCAAAAAGCGAAGAGCTTGGCGGGCGAACCAGCCAAGCTCCGGGTGATGACGTTTTCCTTCCAATTCAGAGATAACCACGACGGGAAGGACAACCTCGTGTTCGGCGAATTTTCGCAGCGCCCACGGGTCAGATAATAAGACCGAGGTATCAAGGACGTAGGTCTTGGTAGCGACGTCATTTTCCGTGGTGCCTAGTGGAGTAGAAAGTACAGAGGGGCGAGTCATGGTGGCAGGAATCTTCCTTTGTGAAACGGTAGAAAGCTGTTCTTCCTTGTCTATCTCCCCCAGGACCGCTAATGATCGCGATCCTTTAGGGGTTGCCACCCAACCTAAGCACCCAAGGTTGAAATCACATGGGTGGAAGATGAACTTTAAGAAAACGACAAATCCCTGCGGGAAAACCCGCAGGGAAAGTGACGAGAGTGTTCGGCGTGCCGCTTGGGCAGGCGCCGAATTTTAGCCTTTAGGCCTCGATATCAGCCTTGAATTGGCCGTCTTCACCCTCGGTCCAGGAGATGGTGCCGTTGCTAAACTCTTGGGTCCAGCCGTTTGCGTCGGTTGCGTCAGCCTCTGGGTTGGTAGGCAGGCCAACGGAGGCGTCGAGGCCGCCCTCGTTGACCCAGGTCTCAGCAATCTTGCCGATGACCGGCTGTGCGCCAGTCTCCTCAGAGTAGACCAAGTGCTTGCCACCCTCGAAGGTAGCCAGGGTGCCCTTATCGGAGGACTCTACGCTCTGCACGTCGCCCCACTCAGCCTGCTTTTCCTCGATGGCGGCGGCGAGATCAGCCGGAACTTCCTCCTCGCCATGTGCGGTGGTGATGGTCTGGGTATCGCCCTTGGCGCCCTCTGCATTATCGTCTTTAGAGCCGGTTGCCTCTGCGGCAGCGGAACCAGCGGCATCGGTAGCATCGGATGCGGCAGAACCAGCAGCATCCGAGGCGTCTGCGGCTACGGAGCCAGCGGCATCCTTCGCGTCATCGGCAGCATCCTCTGCATCTGAGCATGCTACGAGAGCAACGGAGAGGGTTGCGGCCGCGAAGCCACCTGCGATACGACGAGTCATCTTGCGCATTTCTAGATCTACCTTTCGATTTTCAGCCGAAAATTAGTTCACTGTAGTTTTAGGCCGCCGTTGAGGCGAGCGCAGCCCACCGTAGACCCCAAGTGCACTATGTCGCCACTCTGTGCACCGAGGTTTGCGCGGTTCAGGTTTCAGTTCATCGCCGTTTACGCTGCTTAGGGCGCTTCTTTTGTTTCTGTAACGGATTGTTAACAATCCTTCGAGACTGTTTGGCTTTAGCTTTTTCGCGGGCCGTGCGCTTCGGCTTCTCCTGCCTGGAGGAGCGGGCGGTACGCCCCTTAGCGATGCCCACAAAGTCCTGAATTGCCTCGCTATCCTCCGCCTTTCGCCAGACCAAGGCAATTTCGGTGACCGGCACCTCGCTGCCCTTCAGCGCAAGCGGAACCACCTGTTTCTTGCTGAGGATTTTTAGCAGCGGCAGCGGTGCGATGGCGATGCCCACATTGGCCGCGACCACCTGCAGGGCCTCGCGCACGGCGGCGATATCGACCTCACCGGCATCGGTGAGGCGGTAGTTAAGGTGCTCATCGGAGACATCGGCAAGCGCAAGCGCCTCGCCCACCTCCGCATAAACTGAATCTTTCGGGACCGCAATGCCAGGGGCCTCCTCATAAAGGCGCACCACGTGGAAAGAGTCATCCACCCGCGGATCCGGCAGGCGCGTTAGCGCCAGATCCACGTGACCTGCGAGCAATTCTGCCATGCTGTCATCCGCATCGACGGTGGATAAACCGCCGTGGGCAGTATTGTCCTGAAATCTCTGAAACCATTTTCCAGGTTCCGTACCGGTCACAAAGGCTAAGCGCAGCATGGAGCACAGTCTACTGAAAGTGCTACGGTTAAACCGTGAGTGAACAACATAACCAACAGCAACCGTCCGGTACCGCGATGCGCGCGCAGACCGCCGCTAAAAAGCTGAATATCTATCTGCCCGCCGCGCCTGAAGAATTTCAAAATAGCGCGGTCAGCCACGAGGAACTGCGCGAGCTGCAGCACAATCCCCCGCAGTGGCTGCAAACGCTGCGCCGCAAAGGCCCCCACCCCCGGCAGGAAGTTGCCCACAAACTGGGCATTTCCGTTACCGCGCTAAAGAAGAATGACATGGATAAGCCGCTGACCACCGCGGAAATCAGCGAGCTTTTGGAAAAGCAGCCGGAGTGGCTGCAGCAAGCCCGCGCCACGCTGGCGCAGGCTCGCGGCCACGACGTCCACAAGGACGCCGCAGAGGAGTCCTCAGAAGATAAGGACTAAACCAGCTTCCAGTCCTCGAGGCCCTCATACAGCGGGTAGTCCTCCGCGATCTTATCGACGCGCCGGCGAAGTGCCTCGACATCGGCATTATTGCCCTGTGCCAAGGCGGTACCGATGACATCGGCAACCTCGGTGAAGGCTTCCGCATCGAGGCCACGGGTGGCCAGGGCGGAGGTGCCGATGCGCAGGCCCGAGGTGACCATCGGCGGGCGAGGATCGTTCGGGACCGCATTGCGGTTGACGGTGATTCCTACCTGGTGCAGGAGATCTTCTGCCTGCTGACCATCGAGCTGCGAATTGCGCAGATCCGCCAGGACGAGGTGGACATCGGTGCCGCCGGAGACGACGTCGACGCCAGCTGCCCGCGTATCTTCCGCCAAAAGGCGATCGGCCAGAATGCGGGCACCCTCGAGGGTGCGCTCCTGGCGCTCCTTGAATTCCTCGCTGGCCGCAATCTTCATGGAAATGGCCTTTGCCGCCACCGCGTGCATCAGCGGTCCACCCTGCTGGCCGGGGAAGACATTGGAGTTCAGCTTCTTTGCGTACTCCTGCTTGGCCAAGATCATGCCGGAGCGCGGACCGCCCAAGGTCTTGTGCACGGTGGTGGAGACGATATCGGCGTGCTCGACAGGGTTCGGGTGCAGGCCCGCGGCAACCAGACCCGCGAAGTGGGCCATATCAACCCACAGGTAAGCGCCCACCTCATCGGCAATTTCGCGGAAGGCCGCGAAATCCAGGGTGCGCGGGTAAGCGGACCAACCGCCGATGATAACCTTTGGCTTCTCCTTAAGTGCCTGCTCGCGCAGCTTATCCATGTCCACGCGCATGGTCTCTGGGTCCACGCCGTAGGCTGCGACATCGTAAAGCTTGCCGGAGAAGTTCAGCTTCATGCCGTGGGTCAGGTGCCCACCGTGGGCCAAGGACAGGCCGAGGATCTTATCGCCCGGTTCCGCGATGCTGGCCAGGACTGCGGCATTAGCCTGCGCGCCGGAGTGTGGCTGCACGTTGGCAAATTCCGCGTTGAAGAGCGCCTTCGCGCGGTCGCGGGCAAGATCCTCAACGACGTCGACGTGCTCACAGCCGCCGTAGTAACGACGCCCCGGGTAGCCCTCGGCGTATTTATTGGTCAAGACAGAACCCTGTGCCTGCAGGACGGCGCGCGGCACGAAGTTCTCAGAGGCGATCATTTCCAGGGTCTCGCGCTGGCGGGAGATTTCTCCCTGGATAGCGCCGAAAACATCTGGGTCAAGATCGCGCAGGTCAGTATTGAAAGAAGCCATATAAGACTAGTCCTCTTCTCGGTAGGAAGCAGTATGAGCCATTACATATCATAACCTTTCGGCTACCTTACAGGGGGCAAATTTTTCATTCCCTTGTTACGGCGTGCGACAATTAAGCCATGGCGCGCAACCTGGATTCGAGCCCCTACCTCGACTTTGACCGTGAAACCTGGCGTGAACTACGCAAATCGATGCCGCAGGTGCTGACAGAAAACGAGCTTGAAGAACTTCGCGGCATCGGTGACCGCATTGATTTGGACGAGGTCGCAGACGTCTATCTCCCCCTCTCCCGCCTTATCCACATGCAGGTCACCGCCCGGCAGCAGCTCACCGCCGCCACCGAGGCCTTTTTGGGCAACCCGCCCACGCACGTGCCCTTCGTCATTGGCGTGGGCGGTTCCGTGGCCGTGGGTAAATCCACCACCGCCCGCCTCCTCCAGGTGCTCTTGCAGCGCTGGGACTCGCATCCGAAGGTGGATCTGGTTACCACGGACGGATTCCTCTTTCCCACCCAAACGCTTAAAGAGCGCGGGCTAATGAAGCGCAAGGGTTTTCCCGAATCCTATGACCGCCGCGCGCTCATGCGCTTTGTCACCGACGTCAAGTCCGGAAAGCCCGTGGTCAAGGCGCCGCTGTATTCGCATATCACCTATGACATCGTCAAAGATCGCTACCAAGAGGTCAACCAGCCCGATATTCTGATTTTGGAGGGCCTCAACGTCCTTCAGACCAGCCCCACCCTCACCATTGCGGATCTCTTTGATTTCTCCGTCTACGTCGATGCCCGCACGGACGATATTGAGCAGTGGTACATCGATCGCTTCCTCACGCTGCGCAATACCGAATTCCGCCGGCCGAATGCGCACTTCGCCGCCTATGCGGATATGGATGATGAGCAGGCGCGCGCCCAAGCCCGCGAAATTTGGCAATCCATTAACCTGCCGAACCTGGTAGAAAACATCCTGCCCACCCGCGTGCGCGCCTCGTTGGTATTGAAAAAGGGCTCGCATCACCTCGTTGAAAAGGTACGGATGCGAAAAATCTAGCCGCTACTTGCCAAAGCGGCGCGAACGCTGGGAATAATCACGCAGCGCGCGCAGGAAGTCTACCTTCCGGAACGCCGGCCAATAGGTATCGGTGAACCAGATTTCTGAATAGGCCGCTTGCCACAGCAGGAACCCGGAAAGGCGCTGCTCACCGGAGGTGCGGATCACCAAATCCGGATCCGGCAGGCCCTTGGTATACAGGTGTTCTGTGATCGAGTCTGCGGTGACTCGCTCCGCCATCTCGGCCGCGCTGGTGCCCTTTTCGGCCTCGCTGCGCACCAATTTTTGGACGGCATCAACGATTTCTTGGCGCCCACCGTAGCCCACAGCCACATTGACGATGACGCCCTGGTTATCCTTGGTTTCCTCTGCGGCATCGACCATGCGCTGGGTTACCGGCGCGGGCAATAAATCCAAATTGCCTACAAGGCGCACCTGGCAATCCAAATCTCCCCGGGACAGGTGCGTGACCACATCAGAGATGATGTCAAAAAGCAGCTGCACTTCCTGCTGGCTGCGCTTCAAGTTCTCCGTGGATAAGAGGTAGATGGTGACTACCTTAATATCGGTATCGCGGCACCACGCGATCATCTCTCCGATTTTCTTCGCACCCTGGCGGTGGCCATGGCTAATATCAGTAAACCCGGCTTCCCGCGCCCAGCGGCGGTTGCCGTCAGCCATGATCGCCACGTGCTTCGGCTGTGGCCTGCCCTTGATAAGCCGCACGAGGCGCGCTTCATACAAGGGGTACATCAGCCGCTTGAGAAATGTCACGTTGTTTACTCCAGCCGGCTAGAAAATCGACTTCTTGCGGTTATCGTAAAGGCCAGCTTCCTTCAGCGCCGCATCCACTGCCTCTTCATCGAATGGATCGATCCCGTGGTCTTCAGCGAACATGGTACGCCGGCGAAAGCGCGAAAAGCGGCGGTGGAAGTTCCAGCCCGCTACCAGCACGGCAACGCCTAGGATGGCCAAGATAAGCAGCCCGATGGGCGAAGCCTTACCAAACTCAGGGCCCATTGGTCCGCCCTCAGCACCTTCTGTGCCTTGCGCAAGAACAGTGACATCGTGCGCAGCAAGGAAAAGGGAGTCATAGACGCTCATATTTTAAGTCTCCTCGTTCTTTTCAATGCCCGCAAATAAATCATTTTCCGGCAGAGACGTCGATACTCGGGTCTTGGCTAGCTCAAACTCCTCCGTCGGCCACAAGCGCTGTTGGACCTCCACGGAGGTGGCCAAGAATGCACCGGCCGGATCGATCTGCGTGGCGTGCGCCCGCAGCGCATCGTCGCGGTTTTGGAAGTAATCGGCGCACTCCACCTGAGTGGTAACGCGAGCCATAATATCGCCAAAAGCAGTATCCCAACGCGCCAGCATAGGGCCATACGGGCTGGGCTTTCCCTCCTCAAGGAGGAGATCGTGGAACATCTTCATGCGTTGGTACACAAAGCCATGCGAGTAGTACAGCTTCAGCGGCTCCCAGGGCTCTCCCAATTCTGGGTGGTAGTCAGGGTCGCCTGATTTGTCCCACGCAATCATGGATGCTCGGTGAACCATAAGGTGATCCGGGTGCGGATAGCCGCCATTTTCGTCATAGGTAATGATGACCTGCGGGCGGAACGAGCGAATAACGCGCACCATTTCCTGAGCCGCTGCATCATCGCCCATCAGGGCAAAGCAGCCTTCCGGCAAGAGGTCTTCCATGCTCTTGCCTTCCTCGGGATCTGGCAGGCCGGAATCTACGTGGCCTAACCACTGGTGTTGGACCCCAAGCGCGCGGGCTGCCTTAGCCATTTCCTCGCGGCGTACCTCAGCCATGTTTTCCTTAACACCAGGACGGTCCATAGCCGGGTTAATAATGTCACCGCGTTCACCACCGGTGCAGGTCAGCACCATTACATCCGCACCTTCTGCAGCGTAACGGGCCGTAGTCGCAGCACCCTTGGAGGATTCATCGTCCGGGTGTGCGTGGATTGCTAGGAGGCGAAAGTCGCTCACTGAAAATCCATCCCCTTTAAAACTAGCTTTTAGAACAGATCACTATCTTAGTAGATAATGGGAAAATGGTACTCCTCGGTTAAAGTAGGGCTATGACTTCCGCCGGAAATTCTCGCTCCGCCGCGCGCTACGGCTCGCGCGATAAATCACAAAAGAACTCTGGTAGCTGGACCAATAAGGCGCTGGTGTTGATTTTCGCCGCCATGCTCGTCACCCTTCTTTACTACGGTTTCCAGTATTTTCGGGAAAAAGAATCCGTCAATGCGCAGATCTCTATGGTCACCCAGGAGGTTCTCAGTGATGACACCACGCGCGTCTGGGTCGATGTGACCCGCAATCACACCGATGAAGACGCCTATTGCATCGTGCAGGCCTACGATTACTCCAAATCCGAGGTGGGCCGCCGCGAATTCGCCGTTCCTGCCGGCGGAAATGAAACCCACCGCATTGCTGTCGATGTCCCCACCAATGCCCGCGCCGTCGCCGGTGGCGCCTACGGCTGCTCCGGCAATATCCCGGATTACCTGGATATGGACAATCCCGACTACGCGGAAAGTCGCTAGCCCCATGTGCTAGGATTTGTACAGCCTAGAACTGGGCATTTGCCTGGTTGCATACTTAACTTCGGTCCCGCCATCATCGCGGGACTTTGACCACTATTCCACAGCACGGAAGGTTTTAGAATGGCTGAGCAGCAAAAGCAGTACATCACCCCAGAAACCAAGGCAAAGCTCGAGACCGAGCTGCAGGAACTCATCGATCACCGCCCTGAGGTTGCGGCGGAAATCAATGAGCGCCGCGAAGAGGGCGACCTGAAAGAAAACGCCGGCTACGATGCCGCCCGCGAGATGCAGGACCAGGAAGAGGCCCGCATCAAGCAGATTTCTGAGCTGCTGGCTAACTCCACCACCGAGCGTGGCACCATGCAGGAAGGCGTTGCCTACACCGGCAGCGTCGTTCACGTGTACTACAACGGCAACAAGGACGATAAGGAAACCTTCCTCATCGGTACCCGCGCCGCTGCGACCGATAACAAGGACCTGGAAACCTACTCCGAGCAGTCCCCGCTGGGCGCCGCCATCATCGGTGCACAGGAGGGCGAAACCCGCGAGTATTCCGCGCCAAACGGTAAGACCATCTCGGTGACCATCGAGTCGGCTGCCCCATACGATTCCGCCAAGGCTGCCACCCCGCGCGAGTCCTAATTTCCTCCGTCCACCCCACTACCGCCTTCACTACTCTGGAGAAAGAGCACATCCCCATGAAGAAATTCTCCCGTTTCGCCACCGCTGGATTAGTATTTACCGCCGGCCTTTCCTTGGCCGCCTGCCACCCGCCGAACGAGCAGGATTCTGAATCCGGCAAGATCGACAACGCATCGACCTTTACCGGCGAGGCACCGGCACAGAAGAATGCTGAGACGTCTTCCTCTGCTGCTACCACCGAGCCTGGCGTGGATCCGGAGGGCCTGCAAAACGGGGTCGAGGAACCTGAGCAGCTGCCAAACGCTACCGCGACACAACTGCCGCAATAAAAATAAAAGAATTGGGCTGAGGGATACTTTCCTTCAGCCCTTTTTCTTTCCCCAATTCACTACCTAGGATTCTCGCGCCCAATTGCCGATGACCCCAGGCACGACCGCCGGCGGCTCGCCCAACAGATCCCGCTTATTCGGTTCGCGCTCAACCTGCGTGGTTACCGCCTTCACCCGGTTCTTGTCATTTCCCTGACCCCGAGTTCCCATCATTGGTGCAAAGGCGCGCATGCCAGCGGCCGGTCTCCCGGCACCGGATTTAACACCGGTGCTATTGGCGGCGCCTCCCCCGCGGACCACAGCTTCACGCGCAGCGCCCCGTTCTAGGTGTCCGCGGCTACCGTTACCGCCGCTGCTATTGCCAGCGGCTTCACCTGCGGCCCGAGGAAGCGCGCCTCCCACGCCGCGGGCGCCGACACCCTCACCGGCACCACCGCGCAAGCCTGCTCCGCCGCGCGCAGCGGTTCCGCCACCTCCCAAACCTGGGGCGGAATTTACGAGTGCGCCCATATTTCCACCTGCTCCAGAACCAGGCCTTCCGCCCGTACCGATGGCCCCGCTGCCAAGCCCGGCCAGCGAATTGAATCCGCCTCCGCGAAGCGCACCAGCGTTTCCGCGTCCAGTTCGCCCGCCGAGGCCAGGACCGCCCGCTGCAGCGGCAATACCGGTTCCTGTGCCTACCCCGGATCCGGCTCCGGTACCAGAACCTGTTCCACGTCCAGCACCAAGCGGTGCTCCCATCCCGGTAGAACCGAGTCCACCGCTACCGCTGCCAGCTCCAGCACCGATACCCGCGGTACCGGGAGCGGCACCTGCCGTTGGCATAGATCCTAAGTGGCCATGCGATGCCGTCGCCCCAGGAAGTGAGGCCCCACTGGTTGCGACATCGCGACCGCTGATATCTATACCGTCGCCCACACCTAGCTCAGAAAGCGCCCTTCTGCCATCTGCATGCAATTGCTCCTGGAACGCGGCAGTTTCCTCTGGAGTCATGCCGACGGACTCCAAATCGTGGACCGTACCATTAGCCACGTCAAAGTTTCCTGGGCCCACATCGCCCCGAGCAATAGCTTCCTGAATTGCACGCGGCCAGACGACGTTATCGGTGTTGTATTTCTGGCCATCGCCCTCCACACCTGACAAACCAGCATCTACGCCGCCGCCTCCAGAGGCCGGCGACTGTTCCATCAGCGGATGTTGATTGGGCATTGCGTCAATGGCAAACCTCTGGAGGTCCGGCTGCAGCTTTGCCAACGCTGCCTTCTCTGCGACTTTTCGCTTCGCTGGGTCAGGGATTTTCATAATATCCATCGCCATGGCCATCGCCGAAGGCTGAATCATCATCAACCGCGAGTGGAACCCAGTAAGCTTTTCTCCCATTGCTGCGGCATTGGCCACAAAGTGCTTTCCCGAGGCTGCCACTTCCCTAATCTTCGCCGCCGCGCGCGACGTCGTTTCGCTGTCATTCTCACTTTCCAGGGACCCTGCGGCTTCTTCAAGCCCGCTGACGATCTCCCGAACCTCAGAACCTAACGACGCCCAACGCGCATTAGCTTCAGACACACTCCAAATCTGCGTTGACATCAAGTCCGTCGCCAACTTGGTAATCGATGTGCCGACGTTAACTACCGGAGGAGTAAAGGCGAAGGGGCTATACCCCGGCTCCGGCTGGTCCATAATCGGCATCGATTCAACGCCAATCTCACCACCCGCATCAGCGATATCCATCGCCCTACTATTTGCATTTTCTTGGGCTTCAAAGCCTCGCGCTTCTCGGGCAAGAGCCTGCGACAACCATTCAACTTGCGAGGCGTAGTCTAGGAGCGTCCCCTTAGCCGAACCTGGGTCGGTGGTGAGTGCCCTTTCATGCACACCCCCTACGTGATCAATGCCCGACACATTCGAAAATCCCGAATTAAGTGGGCTGTTCACTCGGTCTTTTAGCGACTGAGCTCGTCGATACAGCTCGGATATTATGCTGGTATTCCGCTGTAGATTTTTGACACTAACAAGCATGTTTCCCCCAAAACACGATTATTTTTTGAGATTAGTAATTATGTCAGCAGCCAATTGACATCTTTTCATTGGACTCGAATGTGGCGTGACATCATTTATGCCGATTATTATCGTCCCTCGGCTAGTTGAAAGATATCCATTGCACTGGGATTCTTTAAAGAGTTCAGAGTTAAAGAGGTGGATACCTTCGCTATCCGCGGTTTCATCTTTTTGTCGAAGGTCTTCATTTAGCCCTAGCTCTTCGAATGAAGTTGAATCGCTAGCTGCGGATACTAAAATATTTTCCGAAAAATTCCTCCCGTTCGATGCGATATTACAAAAATAGTGCCCAGATTCTTTCCGATAATCAAGGATCTTCGGCTCAAGGCCAATTTCTTCCAGCCTCTTCGGAGCAATCTCCGTACATGGATCGAATAGCTCGAAATCTAGATCAGCAGGATCAAATTCTCCCGGTGGCGGCAGTACCCCGGAATCCTCATCTCCCGTGGCGCCGGTCTCCCCCCGAAGACCGGCGCCGGCCCTCGAATGCTCGCCTTCGGGGTGTTCCGAATCCCCCGGATTGTCTTCCACATCATCCCCCTGGCTCCCGTTGGCATCACCCGCGCCATCGACTGAACTAGTGCCATCAGTTTCTGCCGTCATCGCGGCATCTTCTGATGCGCTCTTCGAGCCGACTTCCGCAGCGCAGCCACTCAGCGCGACCGAGCTGACTACCAGCGCTGCTACGGTTGCCTGACGTTTCACAACAATCCTTCGGTTACTCCTTTTAGACGAGCTGGAACGAGAAGAAAATAGAGGAGAGAACTCTCTACCTTCCGGTTTCCCGTTCCCGCCACATAGCATGCATGAATCGTGCAAGAATTTCTCGTTGAGAGCGCAAATTAGTCAATATTTAACTATCTCATTAGTCTCATTCGCCACATTTAAGTGTTTTCAAATGGTGAAATTAGCTGCTCATTAGCTGTCTTTAGCCTGAAAGCCCGCCCCTGCCCGGCTAAAGGCTAAAGAACGGCTTAATACCCCCTGAATTACCCCAATAATTACACGCCCGTAAGCCAAAGGAAAACACAAAAATGGCCCGCACCGAAGTGCGGGCTGAAAGCGCGAAGAGGCTTAGTTGCGCTGAATGTAGCTCAACAGGCGAAGGATTTCGGTGTAGAGCCAGACCAAGGTCACGGCCAAGCCAAGGGCTACGCCCCATGCCTGCTTGGCAGGAGCACCGGCACGGATAAGGCGGTCTGCTTGGTCAAAGTCAGTCAGGAAGGACAGAGCGGCCAAGACAATGCAGACCAAGGAGAAGATGATGGCGAGGGGGCCACCATCGCGCAGCGGGTTGAAATCGAAGAAGATGGCACCCAAGAAGTTAGCGAGAGCCATCACCGCGACACCTGCAATGAGGCCGACCAAAATCTTAGTGAACTTTGGAGTGACCTTTACTGCACCAGTCTTGTAGACGATCAGCATGCCGATGAACACGCCGATGGTGCCGACGATTGCCTGGCCAATCAGTGCCATGCCATTAGAACCACCGATGGTGCTGTTGGCGAAGACGAAGGAGAAGCCACCAACGAAAAAGCCTTCGAATACTGCGTAGATGAGGGTCGCAGCCGGGGAACCCCACTTACGGCCAAAGGAGGCCACGAGTACGGTGATGAATCCGCCGATACCGCCGACCAGCATAAGCATCATGGCGGTGCCCGGGTTCATGGTGCCTAGGTAGAAGTTGATAGCAGCGGCCACGATAATGATGCCGAGGGTGATGCCCGTCTTGGTGACGACGTCATCCACGGTCATGGGGCGAGGGGCTTCGCTCGCGTAGCCGGAGCCGGGGTTCTGCTGCTGGCTAGTTTCAGTCAGCGAGGTCATAACCGGATTGCTTGAACGCACGGTTGTCCTTTCTCAGTGATGTACGAATCATCTTTCTCATGTAGATCAACGTCATCACGCCTCACAAAGTTCCTCATTTAGAATAATTTGTTCAAGATTCCAAGAAATTTATTGCTGGACCGGCCCCTCCTGTGACCTGTCCCGAGTTTTGTTGCTAGGAACTTGCTCTCGTGTCGGGTGAGCCGCCGGAAAGGTTCTCGGCGTAGAACCACAGCTGATTGCCAAGGATTTTCTGACTACAAGGCGGTCCACTATGGTGAACAGCTCCTCCAGGGCTCTAGCGGCCCTATTTCCTGCCGCTCTGCTATCAATATTTCGCTAGCCATCACTCCCTGTCAGGTGCACCGCGGATTTACTATCCGCAGTTTCGATATAAACTTAAAAGAGGCATCTTCTTCATGAGCTAATCCTCGTGTGCCTAGACAGTCATACTTCGGCTGAAAGTGAAGGAATATCTTGCGATTTACACTCATTTCCATTGCCACAGCAATCATCATGACGCTGGCGGGCGCTAGCGCATTTTTCATCCCTGCATTCATCGCAGTCGGAATTGCCATCGACGGCAACAACCGGAAAAACCGTACAGCCTAAAATTATTGACGCGGGTTCAGACAAGGAGCTGTGTACCGGCCAGGATATAGGCTGCACGCGTCTTTGGCTCGCAGATGAGGTGTGCGAATGGCATGCGAACAGGCTAGGCTCTCCCAGCCAGTTCAAACGCTAGGCTCAGCCATACGAAAAGTCTCGAGACACCTTAGGAGCGGTGTCTCGAGACTTCACACGGTGCCCCCAGTGGGACTCGAACCCACACTGAATCGGACTGAACTCTAAGTCATGCTCAGGTTATTGAGCGTTGTCTAGTCTAATTATTGCAGGTAGAAAGTCCGTTAAATCCGAATAGCCCTAAGAATTTTGGCTATTTCCAGCTATTTTTTGGACACTTTTTGGACACCATCTAGTGCTGCATTCACTAAATCGCCAATGGGGACGCCACTGTCATTGCGTTGGACATACACCCGTTCCGTCAACAAGCTCGACGAGTGCCCCAACACTTCAGCAGCCTTAGCCGGCCCCAATTCCTCGTAGACAAGACTGCCTAACGTCTTCCGCAGCGAGTGAATTGTCACCCAATCAAATTCATCGCCGCGCCACTTCCTAAGCCACCTGTTGAAGTTGTTCTCCCACAAGTACGTGCCAGCCCCGGACGGGAACACCATCTCTAAGGCTCCGTATTGTTCCTTTCGGCGCTGCAGAATCTCAACACACGTTCGGGACAATTGAATCGGGCGAGAAGCGTTAGCGGACTTTCCCTCTTCTTGCCGAATCAGCCCTGTGTCTTTCGAGTAGACCATTGAGCCACTAACTCTAAGTATTGGTGGTTCACCTTCTAAGCTAACGTCACTCCACTTAATTCCTAGAACCTCGCCGGCGCGCAATCCGGTGGCTAAGCTAACGTCCACCACGTCCCGGAGCGTTTCATTCCCCGACCTTGCAATCTTCGCTCGAAACTTTGGAATCTCTTCCCTCGTTAGGGCTCGGACTTCTTTTTGCTCAACGGTAACCGGCTCGACTACTTGCATCGGGTCGGACGGAATTAGCCCGTACCTCGTAGCCATTTTGAACGCGCCTTTTAGGACGGTTCGGACATTCGGTGCAACACCCGAAGGCAGTGCCTGTAACCAGTTATTCAGGAAGGAGGGCTTAACCTCTCGAATCCGCATTTCTCCGAGCGCCGGGACGATATGACGGTGGATTGAATTGCGGTAGCGGTCACGGGTTTGGGGGCGAACCTTGTTTTTCGTCTGTATCCAATGTTCCATCAAATCGGAGACTGGACTCGTCGTTGTTAGAACCTCCGAATCGGAAGTTCCTAGCCTCTCCGTGCATTTCTCTTTAACGCCGTTGACAGAGGCTGATTTCGAATTCGCCCGTGCTCGGACACGGACTGTTTCACCGTTCCATAGTCTGAGCCGCGTAGAAGACTGCCACTTTCCGGTCTCCAACTGTCTGGAAGATATTTCACCCCAGGTTCCCAGCGGCGTAGTCGGCCTACCGCGAGCCACGGCGATCCTTTTTTAGAGAGATGGAATGGATTGACCTGTCTGGAATCTGTAGCGCCTCAGCCATTGCGGCTTCGTACAGGTCCACGCTTTGTTCCCAAATGAGGTTGGCTGGCTGTCCCGCGGGGGCGGTGCCTATCCAGTTCAACCACTCTTGAACGTGGGGTGGCAGCTTCTCACGGACGTCTTCACCATAGACGTCGAGGATCGTGTCCTCCATGTCACCGGTCATGTAGTAATGCGTGCTTAACTGTTCGCCTAGAAGAGCTTCAGCAGCAAGACGAACTATGACTTCATACTTCGTGAACTGTTTGGCTCGCGCCATTGAGTCGATAGTTCGGTTAAAGAAGTTCGCGATTATTAGAGCTTCAGTGAATCTTAACGGCCGGCTCCCTTCTTCTACTCGCGCAACAGTTGGCTGTTTCCAATTGAGACCAGCTTCCTGCAATCGTCTCGCAAATTCGTTTTGTGACCAGCCGTTTTCCGTTCGAAGTTCAATCATTCTTGTCACGAACCGCGCTTCTCGTTCATCAAAATTCATGCCGCCATACTATCCCGCAAAGCGTGAAAATTCCACACAGTGTTGACAAGGAGGCGCAATGTCTTTATAGTTCTCGTTAAGCGGGGAAATTCCCGCTAACCGAGAAGAGAGGATTTAAGCCTTGACCCCCACATCTTTAACCCTCGCCGAAGCCGCATCAATTCTGGGCATCGGACGAAGCACCGCTTATGCTGCCGCCCGCAATAACACTTTCCCGACAAAAGTGATTCAAATCGGTGGTCGTTACATCGTCCCCACTAAGCCCTTGCTCGACTTGCTCGGAATCGAAGAGCTACCAAAGGAAGCGGCATGAGCCACGACATCAAAGTGAAAGTTCTGCAGAGTATCCGTCTGGACGACCAGGGCGACATCCTCGCCGCCGGCACCACGGCAACAATCGACACCGAAACAGCGGCTCGCTTCCCCGAAGCCTTCGAGCGCATAACTCACCAGCCCGCCAGTTCGAATGCCCAAGTTCCCGAACCAGCACCGGCCCCGGCTGAAGATGTCGAGCCTGCAGAGAGCATCTCTCGCCCTGCTAAAGCAGCCAGCATCGCCGAATGGCGCAAATTCGCAGAAGCCCAAGGAATCATCACAGCCGGCATGTCCAAAAAGGACATCATCGCCGCAACCCAATCGCAATAAAGGAAACACTCATGAAAAAGTATCTTCCCCAAGATTCACTGGCCTACCTCGCCGACAACGTACTCGCCGCCCTGGACGCGGCCAACGAGGAAGTCCAAGACGTCAACGGCGAATGCCCAGACTTCGACGAGCTTCCCGAAAACCTGCAGAGCGCAATTTACATTCTTGACGGCATTCGCGAAACAGTTCGCAACGAAGCCATGCACCACAACGTGCACCGCGCCACTCACTACTCCAACGGGCTACCGATTCGCGTGCACTACAAAGGCGCGGCAATCACCGACCCCGAGGGCATGCGCTACCGCCCGGACATTGTCACCACGATGCACCCTTCCGGGAAAACTGACGCCACAATCCCACCTCAATCCATCGTTGCTTAAGGAGAAAGCACCAATGACCACTAAGCATGAGAAAACCCCCGTTGATGCCGCAAACATCAACGAGGGAGCAAACGAGACTGGTACGTACTCGAATGACCACAATCATAGCAGTAGCGAACTACGCGAAGCTATCACCGAGGTACAAGCAGCTATCTCGCACAACAATGTGATACTTCGCAAAATCAACGAGAAATCTGTAACCGCTACTCCGACCGAGTTCCGGGAGCTCGACGCGAAGTTCGGAGAAGTCCAGAAAGCAAACACGGCGTTGACCAAACAGCTTCGCACCCTCGTTGAAAAATGCCACGCTGCGGTGCAACAGGAGTGGCGCGCCGAGCGGGAGCACCAAGAAGAAATCGCCCGGAACGATGCCCGCAAACGAGAAGCAATCAAGCGCTTCACTGGGCATTCTGATTGGATGCCTATTGATCTGCAATACATGCTCGTCGAGCGCTACCGCGATGGTGGCGATTATATGGCCGTGCTCGAAGCGATGAAGGCTGTCGACGACATCGAACTAGAGCAGGCCGGCATCAGCAGCTGGGAAGAAGGCGCCGACGAATGATTGTCACTGAACTACTCGACGAAGCTGACGAGGTGCTCGTCCTCGACGCCATGGAACTTCTCCAGCACCTCACCCTCACGAAAGAGTGTCATGTCCGATAGAGCAATCACCACCGTCGACAGTGTGGGCGCAGCCATCACACAGCGCAGCGAAGAGATACTCGCTCCAATTCGCCAGGCGTACGAAGAAGAACGCGAAACACTCGTTCGCGAACACAGGACTGTAGAGCTCGCAGTGTTCGACGCGCTAGAGGAGTTGCGAAACGTCGAGAGTAGCTGTTTCGACGAGCATGCAGCCAGCAATATCCGCGAGGTGATTGCCAACCTCGAAGAGGTCCTCTAGCTCCAGGACGACAACACCATTTAGCCCTACTGGCAGGCACCAGCGTTCGAGCCGCTGGAGGGCACCAGGGAAGAAGCCCTAAGGCATAAACGTAGAGGAAGGCTAGGTGAACTACATGGCAGCCCCAAATCAACAGCTGGACAATCACGTTAAAAACGCGTTCAGTTTCCACGAAAGGCACGTCAAGGAATACTTGTCGGCATTGTTATCTGGACTTACAGCCAAACAGGTACTTAGCGGGGTGGCACTTATTGAAGAAACTGACTTCGGCCCTGAATGGCAAGCTGAGGAAATCTGGAAAGCAACCAAGGCAACCGCTGAACTGATTGAAGTTTTCTACGGTGGCTCCACAGTAGTTAAGCTCACTGACATTAATGAAACGCTTATAAAGCGTGACTGCATGACGAACGATAGCTTTCGCAACTATTGGATATATTTCGTATCGCCGCCCCAACTACATCTTCAATCCCCGCCTGCCATGCTTCCAGAGCTCGCGAAAAGGGTAACCGAGGACTACTACCGATTACGTCACAGTGACATTTATAGCGGGCGTGATTCCTACGGGCCAAGCATTAATGACCTAGTTCGACAAGTCGAAAAAGACACCTCCGAATTACGGGACATTTCCCGGCGGCTAGACCAGGGCCAAGGAGTGATTGCGTGACCGAGAACAATTTCCCACCCCACACAAAGCCAGTTGCGGTAGCGCGCCAAATTACCCAAGAACTATTCACCGAAGATGAAACCAACGTCAGCATTCTTCGTTGGTGGCGAAATGGTTGGTGGCAGTTCAACGGAACCAACTGGGAAGAAGTATCAGAGCTCGACGTAAAGCAACCCATCTGGGAAAAACTCGAAACCGCCACATGTACCACTGATAAAGGTGTCAAGGACTGGGAACCTAACACAGCGCGAATCAGGGGCCTGATTGAACCACTGCAGATTATTAACCGCCTACGCGATTCCATCGACGCCCCCACTTGGCTCGACGAAAGACGCGGCAACGCCGGAAATCTAATCTCCCTGGCAAACGGAACGGTCAATGTAGAAAACGGCGAGTTCACCCCCGGCCATGATGCAGCACTGTTTAACACCTGGAGCCTACCGTTCGACTTCGACAACATGGCATCGTGCCCTACATGGGAAGCTTTCCTAAACGAAGTATTCAATCATGATCCAAATGGCAAGAGGTCAATTCAGGAATACGCCGGCTATCTCATTTCTGGTCGCACTGACCTGCAAAAAGGTCTACTCCTCGTTGGGCCACCAGGTGGTGGCAAAGGCACCATTTCGCGCACTCTCCAGCAACTTATGGGCCTGTCTAATTGTGTCTCGCCTTCCCTGTCATCGTTAGGTGGCGAATTCGGTATGGAAGACCTTATCGGCAAGCCCCTGGCTGTCATTGAAGATGCACGCCAAGAATTCGGAGCCCGCACGTCAACGACAGTTGAGCGCCTTTTATCAATCATTGGGGAAGATGCAGTCAGCGTGAACCGGAAAAATCGCAGTTTCTGGAACGGGCAACTTCCTACCCGCTTCCTCATGGTGTCGAATGAAATGCCACGACTACAAGATCCATCGGGCGCGATTCTTCGCCGGTTTGTCGCCATTGAGCTGGCCGAATCATTCGCCAGCAAACCAGACACCACGCTTGGACAGCGCATCAATAAAGAACTTCCTGGAATCTTCTTATGGGCACTTCAAGGCCTAGTAAGGCTCAATGGGCAAAAGAGATTTACGGTGCCTGATACCCAAGCCGGAGCCCTGGAGCTCATGAGCGATATTGGTTCTCCAACTAAGTCTTATTTCACCGACGAAATCGACTACATCATCACCAAGGACGTAAGCGACATTGTTCCAGTTAAAGAAGTTCATGCTCGCTACAAACAGTGGTGCGACGAAACTGGAGTTTTTTCCATTCCTCAAAACAAATTTATCCAGGAAGTGAAAGCGGCCAATCTAGGCATTCGGTACAAGAATACCCGCGAGAACGGCGAGAAAAAGCAGCGCCGTTTCTATGGTCTCAAGCTCACGAGCTTGGCAACGGACGCGTTCCCTCCGAAGCAAGAAGAAGAAAATTCACAATGAAGTTTCTTAAAACGTGTTCCACTATGTTCCAACAGGTCACAGGACATTTCTACGTGTTCCAAACATGTTCCAAAAATGTTCCAGGAACACAACAAACTAGTCCTCGTACACCACCCCAACCTTGTGACCTGTAGGAACACAATGCGAAAACGTCCTCACCAGTAGGAACACAAGTGGAACACAACTTAAAGCCCTTTGACCTGCAGGAACGCCTGGAACACGTTCCAAGCCAGTTACGCGCCAGTAATCCCACAATCTTCAAAAAGGACTCCTTATGAGAACTCGCTTTCGTATCCCGCACCGTCCTTGGCTTACCGGTGACCTATCAGTGAAATGGATTACCCGAAAAGGACGGCACACCACGTTGTGCCTAGTTGTCATAGCAAAAGACGGCACCGAAATCAGTATCGAACTAAAAGACCGCGACACGTACCGATTAGCCGATTCCCTCGTCGATACCGCCGAAGCCTTCGAACTTGAACGGAACCAGAAATGAACGAACCACTCTCCCTTTCCGGCGATGTACTTATTATCAACCACAGCGACGCTCACCTTCTTTCACGAGCAATTCTTTCCGCTGCAGACCTCGCCCACCGCCACGGGGCGAACCTCAACCCGAAGGTTCTTCACTTAGCGGCCCGGATCCATTCCGTAACCGGACATTCGGAACCAGCCCGCACCTCGTTCGAAGACAATGTCGAATATGAGCAAATCACGACCGCACGAGCCGCTGAAATCCTGGGGTGCTGCGACCGCAACGTTCGCAGCCTGGCGCAACGGGACCGCCTTCCCGGGGTCAAAAAGGGTAAAAGCTGGTTCTTCAACCGCGACGACGTGGAAGTCTACCGCGACAACAAGTGACTTTGCTCACCACTAACAACACACAAGAAAGGAGACTTATGTCTCACTCAATCCCGCTGGACTTTCGGCAAATCATGAATTGCTGCCCAGTTGACCGAAACCTTAAACCGGCCGACGGCGTTAACCGCGAAGTCACGTTCACCTTCGCCCCATACATCGTTGCCTCGCCGTCAGCTCCCGCCTACTCGAATCCGTCCTACCTGGCGACCTGGCTTCTCGGGTACTGGGCAGGCCAAGAAGAAGCAGACAACAAGCAAAAAGGAGGCAAATAAATGAGCTTCTATCCCGCACGCGCTGACTACAAAGACGGCATCATCAGCATCGACGAAGCACTCTCGACCCCCACGGTCATCGAGTCCCGCGTCGCTGAAATCGCCCAGGCCAACCTTCTCGTCGATACCATCTTCTCCAATGATTCCGGCCCAGTCGAGGGTGGCACGGTCATTTACTCCAAGACCACCGAGAAGAACTTCTACACCGACAACGATGTCACCGCCCGCCAGCCCGGCGACGAATACACCGTTGTCTACCGCGAACGTCCCGAGGCAGAACTCGCACGAGTAGAAGACTACGGTGGCAAGTTCGCAATCTCCGACGAAGCACGCAAGCGGAACCTCACCGTCGATTTCGACAACGACGTCACCGCCCTGTCCAACACCATTCGCCGCAAACTCAACCAGCGCGCAATGGAAACCATCGCCGCCGCCGATGAATCTGGCGAAACCAACACCATCGCCCACACCGGCACCAAATGGAGTGAACTCATTCTCGAAGGCGACCCGGCCACCATTACCGCGCCGAACAACCGGCCTACCTCGTCTATCGCTGATGCCTTCGCCATCGCCGAAACCAAAGAGCTAGGAATCACCTACTCGAAGATGTTGGTTAACCCGCTCACCAAATCGCGCATCCTTGCAGCCTACGGCCCGAACATGAATGCCATGCTCGACACCTTCGGCCTGGAGCTCATTTCTTCCAACTACGTACCGAAAGAAAAGACCTACCTCGTCGACCCCGGCAAGGCTGGTTTCGTCCGCTACGAAGAGCCACTCACCGTGACCACCTGGCGCGACGAACACCACCGACAGACATGGGTACAGGGCTACGCCATGCCAGTTATGGGCATTACCCTTCCCGCCGCCATCGCAACCATCAACAACGTCTAAGGAGGAACGATGTACCACAACCAGATGAAAGAACGATTCAACCCCGGCACCGACCTCACCGCACACGTAGAAGCAACCGTCACCGGTAAGACTTTCCTGCGCTACGCCGGTGCCATGAAGAAGGGCCTGATTTCCGTTGCTCCTGCAAATCCAGGTGAAGCTATCGCCGGCGTGTGCAAATACAACGCTGAAGCCGACAACCTCGTTGGTGTAGCACGCGGCTCCGGGCGCGTTGTCACTGTCACCGCCGCCGCAGCACTCACCGCCGGCACCGCGGTAGAAGTAGCCGCCAATGGCCACGCCACCCCGGCAACAAGCGGCGTAACCGTGGGCTGGGCTGTCGACAACACTGACGAAGGCGACGATGCCCTCATCAGCCTGGCGCACTAACCACCAAGGGCAAGGCACCAAGATGAACGAGATACTTATCTACGACATCATCGGAGAAGGTGACAGCACCGCGCACAGTGTCCGCAGACAACTGTCTGCCATGACCGGCAAGGTCACTGTCCGCATCTCCAGCCCAGGAGGTGACGCATACCAGGGAGTCGCAATCATGAACACCTTGCGCAACTATCCTGGTCACGTCACCACCATCGTCGACGGTGTAGCCGCCAGCGCCGCGAGCTACATCGCAATCGGTGGCGCAGACAAGGCGCTAATGGCACCTAACAGTGAGCTCATGATTCACGAAGCATTCAGAGCCGCCAACGGAAACGCCACACAGCTGGAGAAAATGGCCGCCGACCTCAACCGCATATCGGCAAACATCGCGTCAATCTATGCAGGAAAAGCCGGTGGGACTGTCAGCCAATGGCGCTCACTCATGCGAGAAGAAACCTGGTTCAGTGCCCGCGAAGCCGTCGACGCTGGACTCGCTGACGGACTCGCCAACCAGGAAGCGCCGGCCGCGCACGCTGACAGCATCGTCTACGCAATGGCGCACAACTACCGCTACGCAAGCCGTGAAGATGCACCAGCACCAAAAATCCCCACTACAAGGAAGGAACGAAAAATGGGATTCTTCGACAACCTCGTTCGAAACGAAGAGGAACCGCAATCCTCGCCCACGCCGGGCTCATTCACCACGGAGCAGTGGGCAGAACTTACCGGGCTCCTCAAGCTGGAGCCGGAAACCGCGACCGCTGACGATGTTCTCGACACCATCAAAGAAATCATCAACGAAGCGAAACAGCTCTCTGAGAGCAACCAGGAAGAAGCAACTATGAACTTCCTGAACAATGCAGTCGACGCTCCAATCACCATTGACCGCCGAGTCTGGAACGAGATGCAAGACGCAATCCACCGCGGCGTGACAGTACGCGACCAGGACAACCGACTCGCTGCAGAACAGGTTGTAAACCAGGCGGTGCGTATCGGCAAGGTGTCAGCCACGCAACGAGAAGACTGGATTAAGAGCTATCTCAACGACCCGGAATCGACGGTTCGAGCTATGAACCGCCGCCAAGAGATTCCACGAGTAGAGGTAGGCCACGGCCGCGCCCCGAACTGGGATAAGGAAGAAACTCCACAAGGCTGGGTTCGCTAGACCGCAACGAGTAGAAGCTCTCACGTTATGTTCGCGTGAGAGCTTTTCTTATCCCCCACCAGTTTTCTTAGGGCCCTTCCCCCATTGACTCCCCCTATTGTCCCTGCTCAGTCAGGCTTTCTCTCTCCGCACCTCAAAAGGGCGCTTTCTGGGGCCTGTATGGCCGTCTGACGGGCTAACAGGAAGCGTTAAAGGTTGGGGTGCCCGTGTTGCCTTAGGGGCGCTCTCTTTCCCGTCTATCGCTTGTTGCGCTAGGTGCGGATGGTCACGATTCGGAAGGGCAAGGATATGGTTGGTGTCTCCCCAGTGGGTCGCCAAGATTTCAATCCCCGTCCGATACCCTCCCCGGACAGGAATCCGGGAAGGGGTGTCCAGTTATTTTATGGACACTTTTTGGACAGTTTTGCCTTATACTGGCAATATTTCCAGCGTTTGTGCTGGTAGTTGTGCCCCCAGTGGGACTCGAACCCACACTGAATCGATTTTAAGTCGACTGCCTCTGCCGATTGGGCTATGGGGGCGGGGTGCAAGGAATAGTGTAGGACACTATTCCTAAAAAGAGTTAATGAGGGGTAGATTCACTAACCAGACCTGCAATGATGCCGTCTAGGATGTCTTTTTCACTGATGAAGAAGCTACGTGCATCGCTGGTGCGCTCGATAAGCTGCATGATTCCTTCAACGGCTACTGCCCCACCGCCGATGACATCGGCGCGGCCCGGGTGAATGACCGGATTGAGGGCGCGTTCCTCAGAGGGAATGCTGACGAGTTGCTTGAGCAGCACCCGCAGGGCATCAAAACGCAGCTCCGAGCCGTGGATTGCATCGGGATCATAGCGCTCTAGGCCCTGGGCTAGGGCGGATAGCGTGGTAAACGTGCCCGCACAGCCCACAATGGTGCGTGCCTTGGACATGGGGACGATCTTTTCCACCTCGCCCATGCGCTCTGCCACGTATTCGGAGGCAATTTCGATTTCTGACTCCGTGGGGGGATCGGTGCGCATGATGCGTTCTGTCAGGCGCACACAGCCCATATACGCAGAATGTGAACCTAGAATCTCTTCATCGGCGGTGCCCACGACGAATTCGGTGGACCCGCCGCCCAAGTCAATGACGCAGAAGGGGCCACGGTCCGGCTCCATATCGGCTACCGCGCCGTTGAAGGACAGGAGTGCTTCTTCTTCGCCGGAGATAACCTCCGCCTTAGCGCCGGATTGGATCTGACCCAAAAGCTCGGCGGTCATATCGAAAAATTCCTGCTGGTTCTTCGCATCGCGGGTGGCACTGGTTGCCACCATGCGCACGCGGGTAACCTTTTCAAACTTCATCTGGCGCACATAGCCCTCCAAGGCCACGCGGGCACGCTCTAAGGCATCGGGGGCAATTTCACCCGTTGCATCCACGCCTTGGCCCAGGCGAATGATTTCCATGGTGCGGGTAATATCGCGCACCTTGCCGTCTTCATCGATCTCAGAAATTAACAGGCGAATGGAATTGGTACCGCAGTCAATGGCTGCCACGCGAGTCATGTCTTACTCCTATTCCGCGTTGGAAAAATCGAACTCCGCCAGGTCGATGCCCAGCTCTTCCACCGTGGGCCAGTCCTGCGGAATCGCCGTCCCGCGCAGTTTACCGTGGTCGGCCGCCATGGCCACGGCCTCGGTGCCGAGGCGGAAGTGCTGTGGGCCTTCGGCAAGCGCATAGGCGATGAGCACGTGCAGGCACTTCACCCGCTCGGGCATGCCGCCGCCAGAGAAATCAGTGCCCAAGTCCTCAATCTTGTTGCGCTTGGCCAAGAAGTGCTCGTGGGCGTGGTGATAGTCCGCGGCGAGCTCTTTGTCCTCGGCTAAGCGGGACTCCATCCACTTCATCACGTGGGCGACCTCCAACCGGGAGGCTTCCGCGGTGAGGCGGGGATCGGTGAGGTAATACAGCGTGGGAAATGGGGTGCCATCCGGCAGCTTGGGAGAGGTTTTAATCACGGCCGGTTGGCCGTCCGGCGTGCGGAAGGATATCTCCAGCACGCCGCGTGGGGTGCGGCCCAATTGCTCGGAAACGATGGCTAAATCTGCATCAGTGACGGTCATGCGAACAATTATCGCACATCGCCGCTTTCCTCAGGCGCTGGCTCGATCGGCAGGTGATGCGACTCGCCCGCTGGGGCCTCTTCCTCGGGCGGCTGCGCCACCGAATCCCACAGCACCTCAAACCACGGGCGCGAATCCTCCTGCTCCTTGCTATTGGTCGTGACCTGGTTATCGGGCTGGATATTCGGATCGAGGATGCGGTACGCGGTCTCGCCCTGCTCTACCACGCCGAAGCGGCGCCGGGCTTCCTGCTTGATATAGTCCTCGGATTTATATTTATCGATCTCTTCCAACAGGGCATCTTTTTCATCCTGCTTCGCGGCAATCGATTCATTGAGCCGGGCAATTTCGGAGCGGCCGTGGTAGTAATTGCGCAGCGGCACCGCGATGATGACGAGCATCAATAGGACAAAGACCACGATGACGGTCATGCCGACGATGCTCATGCGATCGGGCTTGCGGTTCTTCTTTTCCTGCGCCCGCTGGGATTTGCGGATATCCGCAGCACGCGAGGCCACCGGAACCCTAGTGCGGCTCCGGCGGCGCTCCGTCTTCTTCTCACGTGCCATAGGGTTACTATCCTAGCGCCGCCACACCAGTAACACGGGCGTGGCACGCGCGGAAATTTACCAACTTTCTCAGGCGCTCGGGATGCTTAGAACGAGGAAGCCCCCGCCGCACCTTTGCGGGGCGCAGCGGGGGCTGACTTTCTAACGGAGTCCAGCTTCTAGACTAGACCGCCAGGCCTTAAGCGTTGAAGCGTGGGAAGGCGGAGCGGCCGGCGTAGACGGCGGCATCGCCAAGCTCCTGCTCAATGCGCAGCAGCTGGTTGTACTTAGCCACGCGCTCGGAACGGGCCGGGGCACCAGTCTTGATCTGGCCGCAGTTGAGGGCAACAGCCAAGTCCGCAATGGTGGTGTCCTCGGTCTCGCCGGAGCGGTGGGACATCATGGTGCGGTAGCCGTTGCGGTGTGCAAGCTCTACGGCATCGAAGGTCTCGGTCAAGGTACCAATCTGGTTGACCTTTACGAGCAGCGCATTGGCTGCCTTCTTATCGATGCCCTCCTGCAGGCGAGCCGGGTTGGTGACGAAGAAGTCATCGCCGACGATCTGGACCTTATCGCCAATAGCGGCGGTCAGGGTGGTGTAGCCTTCCCAGTCGTCTTCCTGCAGTGGGTCCTCGATGGACACGATGGGGTACTCGTTGATGAGTTCCTCGTAGACCTTGGACATCTCCTCGGCGGTGTGCTCGCCGCCTTCGAAGTGGTACTTGCCGTCCTCGTAGAACTCGGAGGAAGCGACGTCGAGGGCCAGGGCAACGTCCTTGCCTGGCTCAAAGCCGGCCTTCTTGATGGCCTCAACGATGACGTCGAGCGCAGCGCGGGTGGAATCGACGGAAGGAGCAAAGCCGCCCTCATCGCCCAAACCGGTGGACAGGCCCTTGTCCTTCAGGACGGCCTTCAGGGAGTGGTACACGCCAGCACCGATGCTGAGGGCCTCGGTGAAGGTCTCTGCGCCGATGGGGGCAATCATGAACTCCTGCACGTCCACGCCGGAGTCAGCGTGGGAACCGCCGTTCAGGATGTTCATCATGGGAACGGGAAGAACGTGAGCGTTTGAGCCGCCGATGTATCGGTAGAGCGGCAGCGCGGCGGACTCGGCGGCGGCCTTAGCGGTAGCGATGGACACACCGAGGATGGCATTGGCACCGAGGCGGGACTTGTTATCCGTGCCGTCCAGCTTGATGAGCGCCTGGTCAATGAGGCGCTGGTCATCAGCTTCGAGGCCAGCGATTTCATCGCCGATTTCCTCGTTGATGTTTTCTACGGCCTTCTGCACGCCCTTGCCCAGGTAGCGGTCGCCGCCGTCGCGCAGCTCGTGTGCCTCGTGCACACCGGTGGATGCGCCGGAGGGAACGCCGGCAACGCCGTGGGCGCCGTCCTCCAAGAAGACCTCGGCCTCTACGGTCGGGTTACCGCGGGAATCCAGGATCTCGCGTCCAAATGCGTGGATGATACCAGCCATGCTGTAACTCACTCCTTATAGATGATGTTCGTCGCTGAGCCACTTAGTTCAGTTACAGGCCCAATTGTTCCAGAAAACCGCGACGCGTGAGGCTAGCGAGCCGGTTGCGGTACCGAGTAGGCATTGGCCGCGTGGGCTACCTTGTCCAGATATTCCCTGGACTGGTTGTAATTTAAGATGGCCTCTTCCCACTGATCCGGGTTACTGAGATCCCTATCACCAAAGCACAAGAGGTTCGCCGCGCCCAGGGCGGCATCGTCGATCTGGTTCGGGTCGGCCTTGCCATCGCCATTGGCATCGCCGCCGACGGACTCCCACGAGGTCGGGATGAACTGCAACGGACCTACCGCGCGGTCAAATTCCGTATCGCCATCGATCTCGCCATTATCGGTATCTGGGGTGTGCGCGGTGTTATTCGAGCCATCCAGGGTGATGCCGACGATCGGCGGCTGCGGATAGCCGTTGTCATCCAGCTTGGAGGACTTAAACCAGTTGCCGTTATAGGTGCCGTGCCGGGTTTCTACAAAGCCCAAACCCGCGAGTGTATTCCACCGCAAATTGCACCCCGGGTGCTGCTGCCGAGCGATAAGTTCCGCGTTGCCATAGGCACGCAGCGCCTGCGGCGGGATATCGGTCGCTTCTGCCAAATCCGATGCCCAGTGGGTGAGCTTATCGGCCGTGCGGCCCGGCGCGTTGACATCGATATTGGCCACCTCTTTTCCACCTACGGGCGGGGTGGCATCTGGGACCGAGGAATCATCGGTGGAATTGGATACAAATAGCCCCATTACCAGCGCAATGATGATTACTACGGCTAGTCCGCAGCCCCCGATTGTTCGCAGCAGCCTGTTCATGAGTAGCCATCCTACTAAGTGACATTCACCCCGCCGGATAACTACACGCGCCCGCCGCGCGTAAAAGTCCCTGAGACTCTTAGCCGGCTTTTACTCCCGCGATTTCCCCTCCGCCCAGAGGCGGTTTTGTTCTTCTACGCCCACTATGTCCACCGTGCCATCAAAGAGATACGGCGCGCGGGAGCGCATCTTTCGCACGAAGCTAGCGGCGACATCGTCAAGCGAGAAGGTGGAAATCTCGGCGTGAAAAAGCACCTGCAGGAAGATATCCCCAAGCTCTTTGAGCAAATCTTCCTCGGGCGCGCGCTGGCGCACGGCCGCCGCAAATTCGCCTGCCTCTTCTTCTAGGTACGGCAAGAGGGATTCATGGGTCTGCTCGCGTTCCCATTCGCCGATGCGCCGGGCCGCCGCCATGGCGCTGCGCGCCTGCATCACGGCATCGTCAAGCGACTCGGCTCTAATGACCTGCTCGCCGGTGGCAATGCGCGCCTGGGTTTCTGGATCGTGTTCATCGGTGGTGACCAAGGTGCCGGTGGCATCATCGCCGCTTAAGAGATCCGAGAAATTCCACCGCACTGATACCGGCACTTCCCCGGTGAACTGAACGGGTCCATATAACCTGCCATAGGCGCGCATGGGGATCATGGTGGGCCAGCGTTCATCGAGCAACAGGACTGTCATAGCTACAAAGTCTATCCCGTGTAAATTCTCAAGTTCCCTTTAGCGGGGCGGGCGCGGTACTTTAGGCCAATGACCTCCAGCCAAAATAAGTCCCACTCGGTGTCGTTGTGGACGCTTGTCGCGCTGATTATCGGATCCACCGTCGGCGCGGGCATATTTTCGCTACCCCAAAATATTTCCTCCGTGGCGGGCCCAGGTGCCATGCTCATCGGTTGGTTGGTGGCGGGCGTCGGCATGCTCTCGGTTGCCTTTGTCTTCCAGATTCTGGCCTACCGCAAGCCCCACCTGGATTCCGGCGTCTATTCTTATGTGCGCGCTGGCCTGGGTGATTTCATCGGCTTTACCTCGGGCTGGGGCTACTGGCTGGGCTCAGTGATGGCGCAGGTGGGTTATGCCACCCTGTTTTTCAATACGATTGGGCATTACCTGCCGCTTTTCGATGCCGACCACCAATGGCCCTCTGCCATCGCCGTCTCCCTCCTATCGTGGGGAATCTTCGCCGTTTTGGCCCGCGGCGTGCAACAGGCCGCATTCATGAACCTGGTAACCACGATTGCCAAGATCGTCCCCATCCTGGCCTTCATCGTCTTGGTCGCGTTCATCGGCTTTAGCTGGGATAAATTCACCCTGGATTTCTGGGGCCGAAATTCCAATGCCAGCGTCTTTGAGCAGGTCCAGGGCATCATGCTCTTTACCGTCTGGGTCTTTATCGGTGTAGAAGGCGCCTCCGTCTATTCCAAGCAAGCCGCTAAGCGCACCGATGTCGGCCGCGCTACCGTCATTGGCTTCTTCTCCGTGCTGGCGCTCTTGGTCTCCGTATCCACCTTGAGCTTTGGTGTGCTGACCAAAGAGGAGCTGGCCGCGCTGCCGGATAATTCCATGGCCTCGGTACTCACAGAGGTCGTCGGCCCCTGGGGCGGCGCGCTGATTTCCATCGGCCTGTGCCTTTCGGTCCTCGGAGCTTACGTTTCCTGGCAAATGCTGTGCGCTGAGCCCATCGTCATGATGGCCATCGATGGCCTTATCCCCCGCCGCATCGGCACCATCAATGTGGCCGGCGCCCCGTGGGTAGCGCAGCTGATTTCCACCTCCGCCATCCAGATCTTCATCGTCGTCTTCTACGTCAACGAGGCGTCCTATGCCGCGATGGTACAGCTCGCCACCATCATGTACCTCCTGCCCTATATCTTCTCCTCGCTGTATCTGTTGCTGCTAGCGATACGCGGCAAGGGCGTGACCCACCCGCACGCCGGGACGCGGTTCGATCTATCTGGGCCCGATATTCCCAGGCGCGAAAACCGGCGCCACTTTGGCATTGCGCTGGTGGCCTTTGTGTACTCGCTGTGGCTGATTTACGCCGCCGACCCGGTTTATATTCTCTTCGGCGCCCTCGCCGTTGTGCCGGGACTTATCCCGTATGTGCTCACCCGCCTATCGCGACGCGAGAAGCTTTTTAACCGATTTGAGTGGTCCATCGTCATCGTGGTGCTGGTGGCCGCCATCATCGCTGCGGTCGGCCTCGCCCAAGGATCGCTGGAGCTCTAGCCGCCTCGCCCGCCAGCCACGGGCCATCGCAAGTGGTCTTCAACACAGACAGTTTAGTACGGTTATAACACCCCACTTATTCCCGTGACTATCACTTTTTGGAGCACTTGTGACTCAAACGAATGTTGGCGTCATGCCCTCTGCCACTTATGCCGGTTCGGACACCGAAACAGGTAAGGCCTGGGCCGAGCGGATCAAAGAATTAGCGGAGCAGCGCAATGCCGTGATCCTGGCCCATAATTACCAGATCCCGGAGATCCAAGACGTTGCCCACCACACCGGTGATTCCTTGGCGCTCTCGCGCAAGGCGGCGGAAACCGATGCAGATATCATCGTCTTTTGCGGCGTGCACTTCATGGCGGAATCCGCCAAGATCCTTTCGCCAAATAAGAAGGTTCTCATCCCCGATGAGCGCGCTGGGTGTTCCCTGGCAGATTCCATCACCGCCGATGAGCTGCGCGCCTGGAAGGCCGAGCACCCCGATGCGCTGGTGGTCAGCTACGTCAATACCACCGCTGAGGTCAAGGCGCTGACCGATGTCTGCTGTACCTCCTCCAATGCCGTCGACGTGGTCAACTCGCTGCCGGCGGATAAAGAGATCCTCTTTTGCCCCGACCAGTTCTTGGGCGCCTACGTCAAGCGCGAGACCGGCCGGGAAAATATCCGCATTTGGGCCGGTGAATGCCACGTGCACGCGGGCATCAGCGCCCAGCAGCTGACCCAGCAGACCCAAGACAACCCGGATGCGGACCTGTATATCCACCCGGAGTGCGGCTGCTCCAATTCCGCGTTGTACCTGGCCAACGAGGGCTTGGTGCCACAGGAACGCGTGCACATGCTCTCTACCGGGCAGATGATCACCCAGTCCCAGAAGCAGCCGCAGAACAAGGTGCTCGTTGCCACCGAGACCGGCATGCTGCACCAGCTGCGCCAGGCCGCACCAGACATCGATTTCCAGGCCGTCAACGATCACGCCGAGTGCAAGTACATGAAGATGATCACCCCAGAGGCCCTGGAGCGCTGCCTGGTGGAAGAGACCGATGAGGTTACGGTGCCAGAAGATACCGCGAATGCGGCGCGCAAGTCCCTCGAAGCCATGATTTCCATTGGCAACCCCGGCGGGGGCGAGTAAATGGGAAACCTGCGCCTGCCGGATTGCTCCGGGCTCATTGCCACGGCCTTGGACGAGGATTTCGCTTACGGGCCGGATTACACCTCGCTTGCCACAGTGCCGGGTAAGGCCCGTTGCACGGCGGAGTTCACCGCGCGCGAGGCCGGTACCATCGCAGGCTTGGGCCTTATAGAGCAGGTCCTTGATGCGACCGCCCAGCGCTTGAGCCAGTGGGGCGTGGATACAGGCCCCACGCTTGGCGATGCCCCCTCTATCACCCTCCACTCC
The DNA here is from genome assembly GCF_058182375.1 of Corynebacterium sp. LaCa_23. Classification (NCBI taxonomy): domain Bacteria; kingdom Bacillati; phylum Actinomycetota; class Actinomycetes; order Mycobacteriales; family Corynebacteriaceae; genus Corynebacterium; species Corynebacterium sp. LaCa_23. The sequence continues at coordinate 882,993 of NZ_CP190825.1, read as the reverse complement.
ACCGACGGCGACCGCGTTGCCCCAGGCCAGGTCATCGCCACGGTGCAGGCCCCTACCCTCCTCGTGCTGGCCGCTGAGCGCACCATGCTCAATATGGTCTCGCACGCAAGCGCCATCGCGACGCAGACCCGGCGTTGGGTCGATGCCATCGCAGCAGCGGCGGCGGACACAGGAACGCCGGATGGCGTTAACCAGGCCCAGGTGCGCGATACCCGCAAGACTCTTCCTGGCCTGCGTGCGCTGCAGAAATACGCCGTGCGCGCCGGCGGCGGGGCAAACCACCGCATGGGCTTAGGCGATGCCGCCATGATTAAAGACAATCACGTGCTCGCCGTGGGCGGCAGCGTGGCTACGGCCCTGCGCCGCGTGCGCGAGCATGCCCCGGATATCCCCTGCGAGGTCGAGGTCGATACCTTGGACCAGCTCGAGGAGGTGCTCCCGCTGCGCCCGGATATGGTGCTGCTGGATAACTTCGCGCTTGCCGATGTCCACACCGCCGTCCACCGCCGCCAAGCGCTCAGCCCAACCACGGCGCTAGAAGCCTCCGGCGGGTTGCAGCTTGAAAACGCCGGCGAGTACGGCACCTCGGGCGTGGACTATATCGCCGTCGGCGCCCTCACCCACTCGGTGCGCGTGCTGGATATCGGCTTGGACTTCTCCTAAGCGTCGACCAGCTATGCGCCGAGGGGCTACGCGCCCTTCGGCTACTCGCCTACGCTGATGACCGATCCGGCGCCGGCTTTCTCGCCGGAGACGTTGATGGGTTGGACATCAAAAAGCGCGCTCAAGAAGTCCGCCGCCCACTGGATGAGCTCCTCATCGCGCAGCTTGGGCGAAGTGACATTGCGCCCAGCCTTGGGGAAAGGCACATTGATGGCCTTGGCCGCGGCCCGGAAGCTCGAGCCCGGGTAGAGGCGCTTTAGGCGCACCTGCTTGGAATCGGGCAGTTCCACCGGGTGGAATTTCACGCGGGTGCCCTGCACTGTAATGTCTGCCACCCCGGCGCGGCGGGCTTGGTGGCGCAGACGCGCCACGGCGAGCAAGCGCTCGACCTCCTTGGGCAAGGGGCCGAAGCGGTCTTCCATTTCCTCCCGCGCCGCCGCCAGATCCTTGTTGTCCTGCGAGGCCGCGAGTTTGCGGTAGACCTCAAGGCGCAGGCGCTCGGAATCGATATAGGACTCTGGAATGTGCGCATCCACGGGGAGATCGATGCGAATTTCCTTGGGTCCTTCGTCTGTTACCGCAGGTGCCTCGCCGCGGGCCAAGGACTTGAAGGCCTCCACGGCCTCGCCGACCAAGCGCACGTAGAGGTCAAAGCCCACGCCTGCGATGTGGCCAGATTGCTGCGCGCCCAGCACGTTACCGGCACCGCGCATCTCCAGGTCCTTCATGGCCACGGCCATGCCGGCGCCCAGATCGTTGTTCTGGGCGATGGTGGCCAGGCGGTCATAGGAGGTCTCGGTCAGCGTGGCACCCTTGGGGTACAGGAAGTAGGCATAACCGCGCTCACGGGAGCGGCCCACGCGCCCGCGCAGCTGGTGCAGCTGCGACAAGCCCATGTGGTGGGCATTTTCCACGATGAGCGTATTGGCATTGGCGATATCCAGGCCGGTTTCCACGATCGTGGTACAGACCAAAACGTCATACTCGCGGTCCCAGAATCCCTGGACGGTCTTTTCCAGCACGTCCTCATTCATCTGACCGTGGGCGACGACGATGCGCGCTTCTGGCACCAAGTCGCGCAGTTCGCGCGCCTTCTTTTCAATATCGGAGACCTTATTGTGGATAAAGAAGGTCTGACCATCGCGTAAAAGCTCACGCCGAATCGCCGCTGCGACCTGCTTGTCCTCGTAGGCGCCGACATAGGTCAACACCGGGTGTCGATCCTCTGGCGGGGTGAGGATGGTCGACATTTCGCGGATACCCGCCATGGACATCTCCAGGGTGCGGGGAATCGGTGTCGCGGACATGGTGAGCACGTCGACGCTGGCTTTCAGCGCCTTAATGTGTTCCTTGTGCTCTACGCCAAAGCGCTGCTCCTCATCGACGACGATAAGGCCCAAGTTCTTCCAGTGCACGCCGGTTTGCAGCAGGCGGTGCGTGCCGACGACGATATCAATCGAGCCATCGGCAAGCCCCTTAAAGATCTCCGTGGCTTCCTTCTTGGAGGTAAAGCGCGATAGCACCGCCATCTTGACGGGGAAACCGGCCATGCGCTCGCTAAAGGTATCGTAGTGCTGCTGCGCCAGCAGCGTGGTCGGCACTAGGACGGCGACCTGGGTGCCATCTTGGACGGCCTTGAAGGCGGCGCGAATGGCGACCTCAGTCTTGCCATAGCCCACATCGCCGACGACCACGCGGTCCATCGGCACCGTGGATTCCATGTCCTCCTTGACCGCATCGATGGCCAGCATCTGATCCTCGGTTTCAACGAAGGGGAAATTATCCTCCATCTCCGCCTGCCAGGGGTTATCGGGCGCGAACTGGTGACCCGGAGCGGCCTGACGCTTGGCGTAGAGATCCACCAATTCGCCGGCGATCTCGCGCACGGCAGCGCGCGCCTTCTTCTTGGTGTTCTTCCAGTCCGAGCCGCCCATCTTGGATAGGTGGGGCGATTCGCCGCCGGTGTATTTGCTGAGCAGATCCAGCGAATCCATCGGCACCCACAGCTGGTCCGCCGGCTGCCCGCGCTTGGAGGGCGCATACTCCAGCACGATGTATTCGCGCCGGCTGGTCTCATCGCCGGATTGGATGGTGCGCTCGGCCATCTTCAAAAACTTGCCGATGCCGTGCGTTTCATGCACCACAAAATCGCCCTGCTTGAGCGCCAGCGGGTCCACCTTATTGCGTCGCTTGGCCGGCCGCCGCTTGGCGTCCGCAATATCGCCGACGCGGTTACCGGTCAGGTCCGTTTCCGTCACCACGACGAGCGGGAGTGCCTCGGCATCTTTGAGCTTGCGCACCTTGGGAAAGACCAAGCCGGCGTGGCTAAGCGCCTGATACAAGGTGACCTCGCCCGCGCTGGGCTCCCAACCGGGGGTTGCCACCTTGGTGCGAATGCCCTGCTCGGCAAAGCGCTCCACCATGCGCTTGATGGCACCCTGTGCGGGCGCGATAAACGCCGCGCGCCCGCCGGCGTTGGTATGCGCCAGCAGCTGGGCCATCATGGCGTCGATTTCTTTGATATCTCCGCGCGGGGTGGGCCCGGGCTCGAACTCGAGCGGCAGGGTTTCTTCCTCTGGCCCGGCCAGCATGCCCGGTGGGGAAAATGTCCACAGCGGCTGGCCGGCCTCGCGAATGGAGACCTCCAGAGACTCAAAGGAGCGGTAGCTCGAACCTTCGGTATCGAGCCCTTCCGTGGACAAGGGGCCATCCGCGCCCATGGCCGCGGCCTCCCACCCGGCGGCCAGGAATTCCGCGTCGGTCTTTTCCAGGTCTTCCACGCGGCGCCTGATCTTTTCCGGCGCCACCATCACCACGTGCGTGGCGGCGGGAAGGAACTCGGAGAGGGTGATCAGTGGGACATCGGAAAGCACGGGCAAAACCGCCTCCATGCCCTCTGCCGGAATATGCTCGCTGACCTTGGTGAGCAGCTCCACCAGCGCTGGGTTTCCGGTATGCGTCGCCGCCAATGTAGCCGCGCGCTGCGCCACCGCATCCGTAATCGGCAGCTCGCGGGCGGTAAAGATATCCACGCGACCGACCTCGATTTCCGGGATGGTGCGCTGGTCAGCAACAGAAAACTGGCGGATATCGGTGACCTCATCGCCCCAAAACTCCACGCGCACCGGGTAATCCAAGGTGGTGGGAAAGACATCGATAATGCCACCGCGGGTGGCAAACTCACCGCGCTTGGCCACCATGTCCACGTGCTTGTATGCCCTAAATTCCAGGCGGCGCACCACATCATCGAAGTTATATTCGTGGTCTTCTTCCAGGTGCACTGGGGCGCGGCCCTCAATTTCTTGCAGGATGGGCTGGGAGAGCCCGCGCGCGGCCGTTACAATAATGCGCAGGTCATCAATGTTGTGCAGCACCTGCGCGCGCTTGCCGATGATATCCACGCCCGGGCTCAGCCGCTCGTGCGGCAGCGTCTCCCACGACGGGAACATCGCGACCTTATCGCCCATCATCGCGGTAAGCTCCGCGGTGAGATCCTCGGCCTCGCGGCTGGTGGCCGTGACCGCCAGCACCGGCGCATGGTGGGCCAAGGTGCCAAGAGCCCAAGGGCGCGCCTGATCAATACCCGTAATGTGCAGGTCCTGGCCCACATTGGCCACGAGCCCCTTGAGCTTCGGGTCCGTGGCCGCGACCTTAAGCAGACCTGCCAGCATTGGCGTCGCCATTTACTTCCTGCCTCCTAGCTTGGGCTTAATTTCCATACCGGACAAACCATTCCAGCATAGATTGACTATATGCGTAGCGACGACTTCCTTATCCGGTTTATCCGGGCTGCGCTCATCCAACCACCACTGCGCCGTGGTAGAGACCATGCCCACGAGGGCCTGGCCGTAAATATTGGCTAGCTCCGGATTAATACCGCGGTGCTCAAAGGCCTCGCCCAAGATATAGGCCACCTGCCCCACCGCGGCATTCAGCAGCGTGGAAAAGCTGCGTTCCTCGCCCGGCTTCGAATCGCGCACCAAGATGATGAAACCATCGGTTTCTTCCTCAACGTAATTCAGCAGCGCCATCACGGCCTGCTCGATGCGCTCGCGCCAACTGCCTTCTTCTAAAGAATCCTTAATGACTTCTTCCAGCGCCAGCATCTCCCGATCCACGACCACCGCATACAGGCCTTCCTTGCCCCCAAAATGCTCGTAGACCACCGGCTTCGATACGCCGGCGCGGGACGCAATCTCTTCGACGCTCGTGCCTTCAAACCCCAATTCCGCAAAAGCAGCGCGCCCAATAGAAATCAATTGCTCGCGGCGCTCGCGCCCGGTCATTCTCTGTCGAACCATGCCCTCTACCCTATCCTTTGCCCCACCCCTACCTAGTAATTTGTTATTTACCCGGGGGCGTCAGGTACGCTATAACTACAGCATTCGCTGTGGTTCCCCATGGTGTAATCGGCAACACTGCGGTTTTTGGTACCGCCATTCTAGGTTCGAGTCCTGGTGGGGAAGCATTTTTACTGCCCGTTGACCGGTTTTCTGGTTACGGGCTTTTCTTTTTCTCCCGGTTGCCTTGAATTCTTGGGTCATTGCAGCAAAGCAAACGCCTCACAGGAAAGTGAGGCGTCGCGGTAAGTATGGGAATCAATGCGGTATGGATACCCGCTATTTATGGGTAATAAGTCTGAGACTTGGCCCATCTGGCGCTTGCTTTTAGTCTGAGACTATGGCTCCAGCACCTAGCCGGAACATACGTCATCTCTTCAACTCTGTCAAAGACTTCTCGTGGCTCATCTACAATTTCAGTGGGTCTGTCCGATAACCAGCAGGATGCGCAACGCCTTCGATTAAAACAGGTAGGTGCACAAGAGGAGATGACGAAGGAGAAGGGCTGCTCCTGCAACCACATTATTGAATCCCCACCGCTCAACGCTGTTGCTACCAGTTGGTCCGCCAATAAGAAAACCGTCCGGTGCGCTAGATGCGCATCGGACGGTTTCGCTGGGTTCCCAAAAAGAACCAATTATTGAGTGCTCTGTATAGTCACAAAGCCTATACAGAAGCGGGATGACCTATTTAGCGGTCGACGCTAAGTACCAGGCCGTTCTTGTCGATGTCGATGTCGACGCCACCAACTTCAACTTCCCAGTAGCCGTCGTTGTCCCACTTGACCTTGCCTTCGCCATTGTGGGCACGCTGCAGAACCTGGGTCACTTCATCCTTGGTCAGGCGCTCTTCGGTGAGGTCACGCTCTGCTTCACCGGAGTAACCGGTGATTTCGGTTGGCAGGTCGTTGGTAGCTGCGTTGCCACCAGCCTGGCCGCCCTGACCAGCGTTGCCGCCGTTCGCGTTAGCATCAGCACCAGAGGTGACGGTGACGGTTTCCTTGCCACCGTTCTGGTTGCTCTGGTTGCCCTGATCAGTCGAGGCAACGGTCTCAGTGACGGTCGCTGGGGCGGAGCTGCCGTTATCGCTGCAGGCCACCAGAGTCAGGCCCAGAGCGGCGGTTGCAGCTGCGATGGAAACGCGGCGGTAATTCTTCATTTTCATGTCTTCAACCCTTCTTGTGAGTCTTGTGAGTTTTCCCAACGTTTGCTGGGGAGGCGGTGTCTAGCCTCTGAGAACTCCAGCTCGACACGATTAGTGAGTATACCTATAGGGACATATCTATCAACTATCGCAAGCCCGAAATGTGAGGCATATATCACAGTAGCGCGCGACGTGACCGTGGTTATGCTTGCCTTAATACACTTAGCCGACCCCTTCAAGACCAAAAGTCGCCACCGCATGATCTGAGAGCGTGTCAGGTGTTTTGTGTGAGAGGTCGCGATTATAGATATTTGCCCAAACCGTCGAAGCAGGCCACGGCCATTTGGCTAAGGGCCTATTTCCAGCCCTGCCCTTTTACTTCTTGACGTAGCGCATACCTTCTATGACGTCATCATTGTCAAAGATGACGGGTTGGCCGTATTCCAGATCGGGGCCGTCGTCGTATTTATGCATCAGGTAATCATTAAGCTGCTGCATATCCTTCACCGTCACCGCCTGGTACGGCATATCGAAGGCAAGCTTTTCTAAGAATAGGTAGCCATCCTCATATGGCACGGCAACGCCGGTATGTCCGATGAAAAGCGTGGCCGGTTCGGTCAAGGTATCGTGCGAGAATACCGAGACCACTCGGGCATCGGTATCCGCGAACTCGATGCCGCGGTCTTTAAAATAAGCCTTGATATCGGCGATATGCTGTCCTGGATCTTGCTCCATGGTGGTTTCCACATTCCCATAAAAAGCCTCAAACTTGGCGCGCTCGGCTTCATCGAAGATTTGATCCGGCGCATTATCTAGGGACTGTTGATCTAGGAATAACAAGGAATCATTGGGGTTGTCCTGATCATCAACGGAAAAGAGCGAATCCGCCAGGGTGAAGGTATTGATGCGGCAATTGGTACCCACATAGTCCGCGTGATGATCATTCCAGGCCTTTGAAATGGCCTCCACGTCGTATTCTGGGTCTTGCGTCCCGTAATCCGTGAAGCCTTCGGCCACCATGCTCTCCGTCGGTACGGCAGTGTTATATTCGTCTACCAACTCAAAGAAGCCATCGATACTTTCTTGTGGCACTCCGGCATCGGCAAGCGCGGTGCGGGCTACTTCTTGCGATTGCTTATCGACGAGATTGCTCATCGTCATCCCAGCCAGAAGCTGAGACGCATCACCATCTGCGGTCGGAATCTCCGTATGCTGTGCGCCCGCCGCCTTTGACTGCGCGGCGGCACTGGAGGACGACGCAGATTCGGAACCACTCGCAGCTTGATTCGTGTCACCACTATCGGGATTCGAGCAGGCCGCTAACAATAAACACGCTGTCACAGTGGGGACAGTCAGGTAGGAAAAGCGCATCATCACATGCTAGCGAAAAGGGACCGTACACGATAGCCCCGTGAAAATAGGGCAGGCTTGATTTTCAACACTCCTAGCGGCACATCGTGTTGGTTCTTTATTGAGAAAACACCTCTATCCTCAGCTTTTTATACCCAACAAAGATATAATTCCTCTAGCAGGAGACATCCTCATCAAACATCTTCTGATCCACCTTGATGGCAACGGCGGCTCCAGCTCCCATGGCTTGAGGCATCTGGTCTGGAGAGCTGATGACATTTCCGGCGGCCCAAATTCCCTCACACGAAGTCATCCCAGAATCCGCTTTAATCCAACCGTTTTCTACAGCGCATCCAGCTTTCCTGAGAATCGAATCATTGGGAACAAATTCAGGCCCAGTAAAGCAAGCTTCGTATTCTCTCTTTTCCTGCCCTACGTCAAGAACTACGCCACCATCAAATCGCTCAGATTCTGTAACCCCTTGCACTAAATTAAGTTCGATCGTGATTCCTAGCGATTCCATACGCCGCTGTTCCTCTTTCGGAAGCTCCAATCCATTTGGATAGAAAGTCACTCGATCCGTCCACTTAGTGAGCAACATTGCTATGCGGAAAGTAAAGGGAGGGTTCTTTCCTCCAATGACGGCTAGGTTCTTATTTTTGACCTCGTAGCCATGACAGTAGGGGCAATGAAAAACTCGTGAGCCCCACAGCCGCTCTAGTCCGGGAACATCTGGCAAATCGTCAGTGATACCTGTAGCAACGATTACATGACGCGAGTAGATTACCTCACCGCTTTCCAATTCGGCTTTCCACCCAGATGAGTCATCCTCAAAAGGAGAGAGCAACTTTGCCTTTTCAGAGATAATCTCTCCTCCAAACGATTGAAATTCACGGCGGCCACTTTCCAGCATTTGAATAGGCGAAGCTGACTCAAAACCTAAAACTCCGTGGGAATGCTCGCTAAACCTATTCCGTGGCTGATGTGAGTCCACTAAGACGACAGACCGGTTCGCGCGAGCCAAAGTAATTGCTGCAGAAGTGCCCGCAAAACCGCCACCAATAATTACTACGTCCGTCCTCATAGAATTTCTTCCCTTCCCAACTGCTTAGTCATTGATAACCGAGTTTTCCTAATCCCATCTTAAGACAAAGCGAGTTAGGGAGCAGAGGCCGAATGCCTGCGGCTGCATTAATCGAGGATCCCACGAGTTAACAGATACGTTGAGACAATACGAACCGTTCGCACACATAGGCGATTTCCCTTACTCTCCACCATACTTATGTCCAGACCGGTTGATTTATTAAAAGCTGTTGAAGCTTCACGCCCCAGCCCGATGCCGGGGTGCGTACCGGCAACAATCACTCGTTACTCCTCTTCCGAAAGACCCTAGCGTTGGACAACTCTCCATATCAGACCCCCTATCCCACACAACCGGTCCCAGTTCCCACAACAAAGCCGAAAAAGCCGCTTTTTAAGCGGTGGCGGTTCTGGCTATTACTCGTCGGGGCCACCCTCGTAGTGTTCATGGCCTTTATTTTTGTCATACTAAAGATAAGCGAAGCCCAAGATACTGAGGCTGCTTTGGATAAATGCCGCGAGCAAGTAACCAACCGGGCCAAGTATCCCGGCGGAGTCAGTTTTCCAGAAGAGATTGATATTCAGTCGCCAGATTCTATAACCGATTCGCCACGGACGTACCACGCCTTTGGCCAAGTTGATTTTCCCAATGGCTTTGGCACCCCAGTCCGAGAGTTCTATTCCTGCACCATCGTTGTTGATCTGGGTGATGTACAAGATTCCACTGTCCATGTTGCTAAAGATCCGCTTCGTTAATCTCTCTCGACCACAGTCACGACAATGTGGCCAATGTCGGAAAACTTTCTTCCATACCCCCACCCACATTGAAAGGAACGCTCACCATGAGTACCCCCTCCTCTTCTCCCTCTCCGTATTCCAATAACTCTCAACCCGCGGGCCAACCACCGGTGGGTCAACCACCAGCTGACGCGCCGCAGAAGAAAAAGGGCGGGTGCCTCAAATGGGGCGCAATCATCATCGGTGTCCTCATTGTTATTTCCATCATTGCGGGTTTGGGCGGCAGCGATGATGAAAACAGCAGCAGCACAAACTCCACGGACCAAACCACCCAGCAAGACACTGTGGAGGCCAACCCAGAAGAAGAGGCTCAGGAGGTTGACGCAGGCGAAGATTCTCACGCTGCGCAGGATGACCAGGACGTCCCGCGCGAATTCAAGAATGCCCTGAAGAGCGCCAAGGTGTACTCAGACACCATGCACATGTCCAAGCAGGGATTGTACGACCAGCTCAGCAGCGAGTACGGTGAGCAATTCAGCCCGGAAGCCGCCCAGTACGCCATTGATAATTTGGAAGCGGACTACCACGATAATGCTCTTCAAACGGCTCGCAATTACGAAGAAATGATGAGCATGTCCCCCAACGCCATCTATGACCAACTCGTCAGCGAATACGGTGAAAAGTTCACCGCAGAAGAAGCACAGTACGCAGTGGATAATCTGTAGTCACCCTCACTAGCATTGAGGCACCACTGCACTCGAAAGGATTCCTGCCATGAACGCTCCACACTCCACGTCTTCCCCGGAACCTGATGACGACTCCCAGGAGCCGTTGCCTTTAACCAAGGATCCATTCCTTAGGTGGAGCGTTCTTGTCCTTATTATCCTTGTCATCATCGCCATCGTCACCAACCTGCCTTAAAGCTGGCGACGGCATGGTCCGACTAGGCGTCTAGTCCGCTAGCGCTTGCGCCGGCCGCGGCGAAAACCTTTTAGCTCCGCCTTCTTGGCAATCGCGGCCACCTGTGCCGCGGTGTAGTTCACCGGCGCGACCCCGGCGCGCGGCAGGACCCAGCCCCGCCAGTAGGAGATGATGGCCATGCCACTGCCGACGATCGGGGAAACCACCATGCCCATGGCGAATTGGTCATAGGATGCAAAGGTCACCATGACGATGCCGGTGACGATGGATGGCACCGCGTAGAGGGGGCTGCCGCCGAAAATGGACGGGATTTGTCCAGAGGCGACATCGCGGACCATTCCCCCACCAACGGCGGTAAGAACTCCCAAAAATACGCACGGGATCATGGGCATGCCCGCAGCCAGTGCTTTCACGCAACCGGTGGTAGACCACATGCCCAAAATGATGGCATCGCCGTGCTCGCGGAAAATCTCCCACGCCTTTCCCTTCAGTTCAATGAGGAAGGCGGTCAGCGCGCCGGCGCAGGCAAGGCCCAGGTACCAGGGGTCTGAAATGGCGGCGGCGGGGCCGTCATCGATAAGCATGTCGCGGATCATGCCGCCTGCCAGGCCAGAGAAGAGGGCGAGGAAAATAAATCCCACGATGTCGAATTCGCGACGGCGGGCGATCGTGCCGCCGATGATGCCGTTCAAGGCCACTCCGATCAGATCGAAGACCTGGTACATCGTGTTGATGAGGGGATCCACGTCGTGCATAACAACTACTGAACATAGCCGATCACACCGGTTTCGCCCTTTCCAGGGGTAGCGGGCGAGTAAGGTTGATAGACGGTCTCTTGTGACCGGATTACAGTGTTATCCCGCTTTGTCTCGGTTATCTCGAAAGTTCTTTCATGTCTAACTCAAATGCCAGGTACTTCATCTGGTCCAATGGCCTGCAAAATTTAGGCGATCAGATCGTTGCCTCCAAAACGGTGCTGCCAGCACTCTTTAATGCGGCAGGCGTTCCCGCCTTCTTCACCGGCCTGCTTACCCCTATCCGGGAATCTGGCTCCATGCTGCCGCAAGCCGCCCTTACCCCCTGGGTGACCACGCACCGCGCCCGCAAGCGCTTGTGGATGATCGGCTCGACCGGTCAAGCCATCTCCGGCGCCGTCATCGCCCTCGCCGCATTCTTTATCCGCGGCGCATGGCTGGGCGTGGTCGTGCTTCTCGCCTTGGCGGCGCTTTCCCTGTTCCGCGCGTTGTGTTCCATCGCAGGCAAAGACGTGCAGGCGCGCACGATTTCCAAGGGCCAGCGCGGGCGGGTCACCGGATCAGCAGCGGCCTTGGGCGGCGGGGCCACCCTGTTAGCCGGTGTCATCTTATTCCTCTTGGGGGATCTCACGATTTCCACTATGGGCATCGTTTTATTGGTCGGCGCTTCTACCTGGGCCATTGCTACGTGGGTATTTTCGCACGTGGAAGAGCCGGTGCCGGAGGGGGAGCAAGAGGGCATCGATAAGAGCTGGTGGTCAGATACCTGGAAGCTTTTTACTGGCGATGCCCAATTCCGCAACTTCGTCATCGTTCGCGCTCTGTTGCTGGTCTCGGCGCTTTCTACCGCATTTATCGTGCTGCTGCACGATGACCTTTCCGGTATCTACGGCTTCGTGCTTGCCTCCGGTCTGGCTTCGCTCGTAGGTGGGCGCGTTTCTGGCATATTTTCTGATAGATCCTCCAAGAACACTATGGCGGCTGGTGCGGCCATTTCCTCCGTCATCATCCTGCTCATCGTGGTTAGTTCCCATTGGGCCCCAGACTCCGTGAATGCTTGGGTCATGCCGCTCGGCTTCTTTGCCGTCAACCTCGCGCATACGGCAGTCCGCGTGGCCCGAAAGACCTACGTTGTGGATATGGCCGGCGGCGATAAAAGGACGCAGTACGTGGGTGCCGCTAATACAATGATGGGCATTATTTTGCTCATCGTGGGTGGTATTTCTTCCGTCATCGCTCTCGCAGGACCAGAGGCAGCGTTGATTTTCTTGGCGCTCGTTGGCTTTGTTGGCGTGTGGCGCGCGGGCAGCCTAAAGGAGGTTTCTCGCACATAGTTTAAATAGGGACTATATGATGAAGCCCGAAGAACTAATCAAACTCAACCCCAGGAGTTTTGTTGACCGTGGAAGCAACTACCCCAAGTGCCGTCGTCGTCCTCGCGGCGGGCGCCGGCACGCGCATGAAATCCACAAAGCAAAAGACTTTGCACGAAATTGGCGGTCGCACGCTGCTTGGACACGCACTGCACGCCGCGGCGGGAATTAATCCAGACCACCTCGTGACCGTCGTGGGCCACCAGCGCGAGCAGGTCTCACCCGTCGTAGAAAAGATTTCGAATGAGCTGGACCGCGAGGTTGTGCAGGCCGTGCAGGAAGAACAGCGCGGTACCGGCCATGCCGTGTCCTGCGGGATTTCCCCGATTTCGGATTTCGAAGGCACCATCATCGTCACCAATGGTGACGTGCCGCTTTTGACCCCAGAAACCATCGAGGGGTTGCGCGATACCCACACCGCTCAAGGCAATGCGGTCACGGTATTATCCATGCGCCTTGCAGATCCCACCGGCTATGGCCGCATCATTCGCGACACGGATGGGTCTGTCTCCGCCATCGTGGAGCACAAGGATGCCACCGATGAACAGCGCTTGGTTGATGAGGTCAATTCCGGCGTTTTCGCTTTCGATGCGGCAGCATTGCGCGATGCCCTAACCAAGCTTGATACCAATAATGCGCAGGGCGAGCTTTACATTACCGATGTCCTCGAAATCGCCCGCACCGCTGGGCATGGCGTGGGTGCGCACGTGGCCGCGGATCCGCAGGAACTCGCCGGCGTCAATGACCGCGTGCAGCTGGCCGCCGCTGGCCGCGAGCTCAACCGCCGCATGGTGGAAAAGGCTATGCGCGGCGGCGCCACCATCATCGATCCAGAGACCACTTGGATCGGTGTCAATGTCACCATCGGCACCGATGTCACCATCCACCCCGGCACCCAGCTGTGGGGTGCAACGAGCATCGCCGATAATGCCGAGATCGGCCCAGATTCCACGTTGACGAATATGCAGATCGGTACCGGCGCGTCCGTCGTCCGCACCCACGGCAGCGATTCCGTCATCGGCGTCAACGCCAAGATCGGGCCTTTTACCTTTATTCGCCCGAATACCATCGTGGGCGAAGACGGCAAGCTCGGCGGCTTCGTGGAGGCGAAGAATGCCGAGCTCGGCCGCGGTACCAAGGTGCCGCACCTTACCTATATTGGTGATGCCACCGTGGGCGAGGAATCCAATATCGGGGCATCCTCGGTCTTCGTCAATTACGACGGTGTGAACAAGCACCACACCACCATTGGCAGCCACGTGCGCACCGGCTCGGATACGATGTTTATCGCTCCGGTCAATGTCGGTGATGGCGCGTACTCCGGTGCGGGTACAGTAATTAAAGACGATGTTCCCGCGGGAGCACTCGTAGTCTCCGGTGGCAAACAGCGCAATATCGAAGGCTGGGTTGAAAAGAAGCGTCCGGGCACCCCAGCGGCACAAGCCGCAGCCCGTGCACAGGACAACGAAAAGTAAAGGGGCATATTCTCCTATGACTGGCAAGGTAACTGGTAGTAGCAAGAACATGAAGCTCTTTTCTGGGCGCGCACACCCAGAATTGGCAGAGGCAGTGGCAAAGGAACTTAACACCGATCTGGTTCCTACCACCGCCCGGGACTTCGCCAATGGCGAGATCTTTATCCGCTTCGAAGAGTCCGTGCGCGGCGCTGACTGCTTCGTCATGCAATCGCATTCCCAACCGCTCAATAAGTGGTTGATGGAACAGCTCATCATGATCGATGCGCTGAAGCGTGGTTCCGCCAAGCGCATCACCGCGATCTTGCCGTTCTACCCATATGCGCGTCAGGATAAAAAGCACTTGGGCCGCGAGCCCATCTCCGCCCGCCTGGTCGCAGACCTCCTGCAGGCAGCCGGCGCGGACCGCATCGTCTCGGTGGACCTGCACACGGACCAGATTCAGGGCTTCTTCGACGGCCCCGTGGACCACATGCACGCCCAGCCCATTTTGACGGACTACATCAAGTCCAAGTACGCCACCGATAACATCGCCGTCGTCTCCCCCGATGCCGGCCGCGTGAAGGTTGCCGAAAAGTGGGCCCACGACTTGGGCGATGCCCCGCTGGCCTTCGTGCACAAGACCCGCTCCAATACCGAGGCCAATAAGACGGTCTCCAACCGCGTGGTGGGTGAAGTTGAGGGCAAGGACTGCGTGCTTCTCGATGACATGATTGACACCGGCGGCACCATCGCCGGTGCTGTGCGCGTACTCAAGGAAGCAGGTGCAAAGAAGGTCATCATCGCCTGCACCCACGGCGTCTTTTCTGACCCCGCCCGCGAGCGCCTCTCCGAGTGCGGTGCCGAAGAAGTCATCACCACCGATACCCTGCCGCAGTCCACCGAAGGCTGGTCCAACCTCAAGGTCCTGTCCATCGCCCCACTGCTGGCTCGGACCATCCACGAGATCTTCGAAAACGGTTCTGTAACTACCCTTTTCGACCGCGCATAAGCGTTTCGCCGCTCACACTACACCTCACACCCCGCCCTTCGCGCTCACCGTGAACGGCGGGGTGTTGGTGTTTTCCATCCCCGTGAGCGCCAAGGGCGTTGCAGGTACACGCAAGCACTACCGCACTACCGCCTGCCGGTCTCCCACCCTCCCTTCGCGCTCACCGCGCAACCCGAGCTACAGATATACGCGCCACCGGTGAGCGCGAGGGGCGCGACGGGGGAAGGGCGCGAAGGAAGATTAACAGGGCGGGTTTTGGTTTCATCGGCCGAGAGATGCTAATCTAACTCAGTCTCGGCGAGGGCGACTCAAAAATTGGGAAGCCGTTATCGACGCGATTGAAGTTAGAGCATGTTGCTTTTATTGACGCCTGCGATGACTCGTCCAAGACGTTCATCGGCAGGCTTTCGTCGTTTTTATAACTTCGATAGCCTCGCCGCACTACACCAACAAAGGAGATTGCATCATGGCAGAGCGCCCAATTATTAAAGCAGAACCACGTACCGTCTTTGGCAAGGGCTACGCCCGCCGCCTGCGTCGCGACTGGAAGGTTCCCGGCGTAATCTACGGTAGCGACCAGGAGCCCGTACACTTCGCAGTGCCGCTGCTGGACATCCAGTCCCTCGTTCGCAACAACGGTGTCAACGCCGTTCTGGAGCTCGAGATCGAGGGCGAGCAGTACCTGACCATGGTCAAGAACGTTGATCAGAACGTGCTCACCATGGACATCGACCACGTTGACCTGCTGCTGATTAAGCGCGGCGAGAAGGTCGAGGTTGAGGTTCCGATTACCCTGACCGGCGAGTCCGCACCGGGCACCATGCACATCCAGGATGCAGACGTCCTCATGGTTGAGGCTGACGTACTGAGCATTCCGGAAGAGATCGCGCTGTCCATCGAGGGCCTCGAGGACGGCGAGGTCATCACCGCCGCCGACATCACTATGCCGGAAGGCACCACCCTGGTGGCAGACCCAGAGACCGTTATCCTCTCCATCTCCCTGCCTGAGGTTGACGAGGAGCTCGAGGAGGCCGCTGAGGCTGCTGAGGAAGGTGGCGCCGACGCTGGTGCCGACTCCGTCGACGAAGAGGGTGCAGGCGAGTCCTCCGAGTCTGACGACTCCGAGGAGTAATTTCCCACTCCCCCAAACGCATATCGCCGTGAGCATTGCTGCTCACGGCGATATCGTGGTTTTATAGATGGTTTTATAAATCTTGTCCGGCAAGTTCACGAATTCTGGGCTTACTACTCAAGTTCATATTCAGTGCCGCATAGGTTTGTATTTCCAATAGAATTTCAATCTATGCGACAATAATGCAGTGACTCCACTACTCGTAGTAGGCCTTGGCAATCCTGGCCCGAAATATTCAGGCACGCGGCACAATATCGGCTTCGACGTTGCCGATGAGCTCGCCGGTGAATTAATGAGCAGCTTTTCGGTACATAAGAAGACGAATACCGAGGTTGCGGAAGGAATGCTATCCGGCCGCAAGGTCATCTGCGCTAAACCGCGGTCCTTTATGAATCTTTCTGGCGGGCCGATCAAGGCACTCGCCCAGTATTTCCATCTGGCGCCCGCGGATATTGTGGTGGTGCACGATGAATTAGAGTTCGACTTCGGGACCGTGAAATTGCGCCAAGGCGGCGGCGATCACGGGCACAACGGTCTGCGCTCTACTACGAAGTCGCTCGGTACTAAGGACTATCAGCGTCTTTCCATCGGCATCGGAAGGCCGCCAGGCCGGATGGATCCGGCATCGTTTGTGCTCAAGCCGTGGTCCAAGCAAGAAAAGGTGGAGATCCCCATCCTCTGCGCTGACGCGGTAGCAGAAATAAGGAGTGCGCTAGACTAGCTGGCATGAAATTGGCTACTCTTCGCACCGCGTTCGGCACCTCCGCAATCCGCATTGAGGGCGATAATGTGGGAGTGGAGCTGGACTACGAAGACGTAGGAGCGCTGCTACGCAGCGAAGATTGGCGCAAGGCCGCCCAGCTATCCGGCGAGCCAATAGTCTTTGATCAGCATGATTTAGAAGCAGTCGTCCCAACGCCAGGGAAGATCATCTGCGTGGGCCTTAATTACGCTAAGCATATCCGGGAAATGGGCCGCGAGTTTCCCGAGCACCCCACGCTGTTTATCAAATTCGCCGATGCGCTAACCGGCCCCTTCGATGACGTCTATATCCCCGAATACGCTACCCAGAAGCTGGACTATGAGGGTGAGCTAGCGGTGGTCATCGGCGAGCGCGCGCACCGCGTAACCCGCGCGGACGCATTGGATTACGTGGCGGGGTATTCCATCATGAATGACTACACCTTGCGCGATTTTCAACGCCAGACCAGCCAATTCCACGCCGGCAAGTCTTTTTATCGCACCGCAGGCTTTGGGCCTTGGCTAACCACCCCTGATGAATGGGCGCCGGGCAATAACGCGCGGCTGACCACCACGGTTAATGGCGAGGTGCGCCAGCAAGACAATACCGATGACCTCATCTTTTCCATCGCTGAGCTCATCGAATTTTGCTCGCAGCTTTATCCCCTCAACCCCGGTGATGTCATCGTGACCGGTACGCCCGAAGGCGTTGGTTTTGCTCGCGACCCGCAGCAATTCCTCCAGGATGGCGATACGGTAGCCATCGATATCGAAGGGCTCGGCCATATTTCTAATACCACTCGCTACGGCGAGCCCGGCCTCTAAGGCTGCCCCAATCGCGCTACACAAGCTGTGGCTGGGTTCTCACTCCAACGAGGGCACACCAGTTTTCTAGATAGGGCTACCAAGCCGTTAAGCTGGAAGAATGAGCACCAAAAGCAGCAAATCCCCTAAGAAGCTGAATAAGAAGGCCTACGAAAAAGAGCTCGAGCGGTTGCAAGCAGAGCTCGTTGATATGCAGCAGTGGGTCGTTGAAACCGGCGCCCGCGTGGTCATCATCATGGAAGGCCGCGACGCCGCCGGCAAGGGTTCTGCCATCAAGCGCATCACGCAGTATCTCAACCCCCGTACCTGCCGCATCGAGGCACTACCGGCCCCGAACTCGCGCGAGCAGGGACAGTGGTATTTCCAGCGCTACGTGGAAAAGCTGCCGACCAAGGGCGAAATCGTCATCTTTGACCGCTCCTGGTACAACCGCGCCGGCGTTGAGCGCGTCATGGGCTTTTGCACCGATCAAGAATACGTCCGCTTCTTGCATCAGGCTCCCATCTTTGAGCAGATGCTTGTGGAAGACGGCATTATCCTGCGCAAGTACTGGTTCTCTGTCTCTGATGAAGAGCAGATTAAGCGCTTTGAATCCCGCCGCAATGATCCGCTGCGCCGCTGGAAGCTCTCCCCCATGGATCTGCAATCCATTACCCGCTGGGAGGACTATTCCCGCGCCAAAGACGCCATGTTCATCCACACCGATACCCCGACCGCACCGTGGTACACCGTGGAGTCCGAGGATAAAAAACGCTCGCGCATCAACGTCATTTCGCACCTGCTCAATACGATCCCTTACGAGAAGATCGAGCGCGAGTTGCCGGAGATCCCGCACCGTCCCGATTCCGATGGCAAGACCTACGAGCGCCCAGACCGCGAAGAGTTCCGCTATGTGCCGGATGTAGCCGCCAAGCTGGAGGACTCGTCTAAAAAGAAAGGGAAGAAGAAAGGCAAGAAGAAGGACAAAAAGAAGTAGTCCCCCGACGGCGTACTACTATGTCCGACTATGAGCATTGACACCGTGGCAAAAGCACGCTTAGGGGATAAAATCCTCACCGCGGTGGCAGCGCTCATCGCGCTGTTTTATCTCATCGGGGCTTGGGCGGCTCCAGGAGCTATCGAGCTCATCCAAGCAGCGCTTTCGCTTTTATTCTTGCCCTTCATCTGGGTCTGGCGTACCAAACCGGTACTCAGTGCAGCTGGCTTTATTGTCCTCCTTGGTGCGTGGGCCGCGGCGTGGATAAGCCAGCTACCAGCCAACCTCGGGGTTACTCCATGGGCATTGACCGCGCCGATGGCCGTCTACGCCACCTCCCGCTACGTGGAACGCCGCTCAATTCCCCGCGCGGTGCTTACCGCGGCGCTCTTGGGTTCCTTTATATCGCCTGCGATGTGGCGCATTGACCCCGAGTCCTTTCTCTTATCTTTCCAGCTAGATCGCCGCTACATCACCTTGCTGGTGGTGCATTGGGCGGTGCTCGGCAGCGCCTATTTCATCGCCGCACGCTATTTTGACCTGGATAGGCAACGCGAGCGCTTAGCCCAAGAACGATTCCACCAAGCGCAGGAGGAAGAGCGCTTACTCATCGCGCGGGAATTGCACGATGTCTTGGCCCACTCCCTCACCTTGATCAAGGTTCAGGCCAATGCCGGGATTATCGCCGCGCGCACGGATTCGACCGCCGCAGAGGACACCTTGCAGAACATTCGCGATGGTGCGGATTCCGCGCTGGAAGAAGTGCGCGGGATCGTCACAGCGCTACGCAGCACGGGGCCTTCGGCTTTGGAACCCGCGCAGCAGCTCGAACATGTACAGGGCATCATCGACGGCTTTCGCACCGCTGACCTGAAGATTGACGCGGAATTGCCTGCCTCTTACGAGGTCTCCGCGCTGACCCAGCTAGCCCTAGTGCGCATCATTTCTGAAGGGCTGACCAATGCCCTGCGCCACCAAGGCCCCGGCACGCACGTGCAGCTAAAACTCACGCTTTCCGATGCCGCACGGGTCACCCTCATCTCCACCGCTACGTCCCCGACGCCCAGTGAGGTTTCCGGCAGCGGCGTGGGCTTGGTGGGAGTTAAGGAACGCGCCCAAGCGTTAGGCGGATACTTAACCAGCGGCGGCGATGCCCAGAAATTTACACTGGCTGCGGAACTACCATTACACAAGGACAACCATGTCTAAGATTCGCGTCATGCTTGCAGATGATCAAGCAATGCTCGTCGCTGCCCTATCGACCATCTTGAACGCGCAGGAAGATATTGAGGTGGTGGCTACCGCAGCCTCCGGAGCCGACGCCGTTTCCTTGGCACTTCGCCACCGCATTGATGTGGCCATTTTGGATATACGAATGCCTGGCATGGATGGAATCGCCGCGGCTCAAGCCATTCTCTCCCGCACCCCTGACTGCCGGATTATCATGCTCACCACATTCAATGAAGAGGATCTGGTATCGCAATCTATTGCCGCCGGTGCGCATGGATTCTTGCTAAAAGACGCCGATCCAGAGGTTCTGGTACACGCCGTACGCGACGTTGCCAAGGGCGAGTCTGTCCTCGCCTCCCAGGTAACGGGCCCTGTTTTAGAGGGCTACCGCAAGGCGCTAACGCACAGCCAGCTCAGTCCGCACGAGCGCCAAGGACTGAGCCTGGTCACTCGGCGCGAGATGGAGGTGCTCGTACTCATCGCGCGCGGGGCTACAAATCGCGAGATTGCCGGCCACATGTCTATCGCAGATACCACGGTAAAAACGCATGTCTCTGCGCTGATGTCCAAGCTAGCTGCGCGCGACCGCGTGGCTTTGGTGCTGCTGGCGCACAAAGCTGGCATTGCTTAGCCTCCTACTGTGGTAGGACTACCCCGGCGCGAAGACCGTCTCGCAGGCGGAAGATTTCGATAGTTGCGCAGCTCATACTTTTGGTATGAGCTATGAGGTTTCTTTCGAACACATCACAAAGTCTTTTGGTTCCCAGGCAGTGCTGCGGGATATAAGTTTTCATATTTCGCCTGGCCGCGTACACGCTGTGCTCGGGAGAAATGGCGCCGGCAAGTCCACCTTGTTTTCCATTTTCCTCGGTTTGCTACCCGCCGATTCGGGAACGGTGCGCGTGGCTGGAAAACCATGGTCGCGCGAGGTTCTCGACCATGTTGGTGCCTCGGTTAACGGGCCAGCTTTCTATGGCCACCTTTCTGCTACGGATAACCTCCGCGTGCATACCCGCCTGCTCGGGTTGCCCGATACTGAAATCGACCGTGTCTTGCACATTGCTGGTCTAGCCGGGGCTGGTTCTAAGAAGGCAAAGTCTTTTTCCACCGGAATGAAAGCCCGCTTGGCCTTAGCCCAAGCCCTACTCGGTGATCCTGAAATCTTATTGCTCGATGAACCGCAAAATGGACTCGATCCACAGGGCATCGCGGAGCTCCGCAAACTCCTCCAGCAGCTCGCCGCCGCTGGGCACACAGTCGTGGTCAGCTCCCATCAACTCGGTGAGGTCCTTCACCTAGCCCACGACATCACTATTTTGTCCCAAGGCACCATCCGGTACTCCGGCTCCCTACAAGAACTGGCCCCCAGCGGTGAATTGGAAGCCGAATTCTTCCGCCTGACTTCTGCAGATGGTGAGACCGATGAGTAACCAGTATCGACGGTATCTCTCAGCGGAACTACTGCGTTGCCGCGGCAGCGCCCTGCAGTGGTTACCCTTGCTCGCCCTCCCTCTGGTAGTAATGACGGTATTCTTTTCAGCCTTCGCCTCCTCCGCCGAGGACGCTACCGGGGTTCTTGGCTGGCAATCCATGTTTATCACCGGCATGTACGCGCCGCTCATTGCGGTTTTTGCTGGGGTTCCAGAGCGCCGCGAGGTGCTCAGCCGCGGCGGCGGCACCCTATGGCGCCGGCTTCATCCTCGCTACGAGCACGCGTCCCGGTTCCTCTTCGTCGTGGTAAGCCTCGCAGTTTTTCACCTTCTTAATTTCGGTCTGTCCTGGGCGGCGGTTGCAGCGCAAGGGCGTGCAGACCACCAGCTGCTTCTCATCGCTGGGGTTTATTCTTTCCTTGGAGCCATCGGCATCGCGGGGCTTGCGACCGCATGCGCCCGCAGGCTGGGCCTTGCCGTCACGCTTATCCTCGCGGTTATCTGGCAGGTCATTAGCGTGCTTCCTCGCGTTGTCGAGGGGCAGCTATGGTGGGCCTTCCCACCCGCCTGGCCGCTGCGGTTACTGTTACCTGCGCTTCGTATCCACCAAAATTCGGTTCCGCTCGAGCCTGGCGATCCACTCCTGCAGGAAAGCCCTCTTCCTGCACTGGCGTTATGCCTCATCCTCGCTGTAGCAGGCTCTTTGACCGTGACCATGACGCCTCGGCGAGTACGTCCGCTTTCCCGACGCCGGCGCGTAGCGATACCCACGACCAGTACCGCCGCCACGCCAGCTCAAGGGTGGCAGCCTGCGAGTGCCTCTCGTGCCGCTGCCTGCTCCCGCCTTTCCGATGCGCTCCGGGGCTTTCACCGGGCCATAATGACGCCAGCGGTCATTACGTGCTTGGTATTAAGCGCCTTAGCGCTGATCTTTATTGCCCTTTACTACCCACCACGCTATGTACAGGGATTCTTCGTATTTCTGCTTCTCCCCGTGGGTGCCGGTGTACTTCCTGTACTGGTCTGGCCGGGGTTCTCGGGCGCGTGGCCGATTGTCTATACAGAATCTCGCCACTGCTCTACTGCCCTTCTCCTGTGGTTACTGGGCATCATCGCAGCGGTGTGCACGTGTGCTTCGGTCGCAGTTATCTTCGCCGGTGAAGCCACCCTAGCTGTGCTCGCCCAACTGCCGCTGACCATCGGCGTCGGGTACGTGCTCGCGGCGGTCTCGCTCATCATGGTGATCCGCTTTGGTATCTGGAGCTCGCTAGTTCTCACCATCATCGGCACCATTGTCTCCGTGACGGTAGGCGGCGATGTCCTTGCAAAGACCGTCCTCTGGCTCGTTGCTTTCCCCGCCTGGCCGATGAATGCGGATTCTCCTGGCCGCTACGCCTGTGCTGCGATAATGACCCTGCTTTTCGCCGCCATTACTTCGTGGGCCGCCAGGCGGTTGCTGCGCACACGGGCACTTCGCCCTACCGATTAAATAACTAAGGCCCGCGGGGACTCCGCGGGCCTTAAACCATGCGAGCTTAAAGCTCAGAGGGAGATACGCGCTTGGGCAGGACCACCGGGCGGGCATTAGAAAGCCCTTCCACCACGCGGATGACCTGGTTGGAGTAACCAAACTCGTTGTCGTACCAGACATAGAGCACCAAGTGCTTGCCGGAGGCGATGGTGGCGATGCCATCGACGATGCCGGCATTGGTATTGCCCACGAAGTCGCTAGAGACGACCTCTGGGGAGGCGATGTAGGAAATCTGCTGGCGCAGATCCGAGTGCAGGGAGACGTTGCGCAGGAAGTCATTGACCTCATCGCGATCGACTTCTTGCTCCAGCTCCAAGTTAAGCACCGCCATGGACACATCCGGGGTAGGAACGCGGATGGCGTTGCCGGTCAGCTTGCCTTCGAACTCCGGCAGGGCCTTGGCCACGGCCTTAGCGGCACCGGTGGCAGCAAGCACCATGTTCAGGCCGGCGGCGCGGCCGCGGCGCTCGCCCTTGTGGTAGTTATCAATGAGGTTTTGGTCATTGGTAAACGAGTGCGCTGTTTCCACGTGACCGTGGGCCACGCCGTAGCGGTCATTGATGACCTTGAGCACTGGGGTAATGCCATTGGTGGTGCACGATGCGGCGGAGAGGATCTTATCGTCATCGGTAATGGCGGAATCGTTGATGCCAAAGACGATGTTTTTAATATCGCCCTTGCCCGGCGCGGTCAGCAGCACGCGGGCCACGCCCTTGGCCTCCAGGTGCTGGGACAGGCCTTCCTTATCGCGCCAAACACCGGTGTTATCCACCAGCACGGCGTTGTTGATGCCGTACTCGGTGTAATCGATCGTGGCCGGGTCGTTGGCGTAGATCATCTGGATCTTCGTGCCATTGGCCCAGATAACCTGTTCTTCCTCGTCCACGCTGATGGTGCCGTTGAAGGCACCGTGGACGGAATCGCGGCGCAGGAGGCTGGCGCGCTTGATGATGTCCCCTTCGCCCTTATTGCGCACCACAATCGCGCGCAGGCGCACGCCGCCGTAAGCGGCTTCGCGAGCGACGAGGATGCGGGCAAGGAGGCGGCCGATGCGGCCAAAGCCGTAGAGCACGACATCGGTTGGGTCGATGTCCTCGCCGGCACCGACGATTTCCGTGAGTTCATCTTCGAGGTAGCGGCGCAGGTCATCTTCGCCCGACTCTTCAAAGCCCAAAAGGAGGCGTCCAACGTCGATGGACGCGGAGCTTAGGTTCATATCCGCTAACTCGGACAGGATGGGCAGGGTTTCTGCCGTGGAGAGCTGGCACTGGGCAATGCGGCGTCCGTAGCGGTGGGACTTGATGATGTCGATATCGGTCTGCCCCACCAGCGGGCGGCCGAAGATGGTGGCGACGACGTTGTTATTGC
The DNA here is from genome assembly GCF_058182375.1 of Corynebacterium sp. LaCa_23. Lineage (NCBI taxonomy): Bacteria > Bacillati > Actinomycetota > Actinomycetes > Mycobacteriales > Corynebacteriaceae > Corynebacterium > Corynebacterium sp. LaCa_23. The sequence goes on along the minus strand of NZ_CP190825.1, from coordinate 858,931 downwards.
GGTGCAGTTGGTGGATGAGGGGAATCATCTGTTGCGCCAATTCGAGGCGCTCGTTCCAGTCATCATGTCCAATATGTGCGTTCGCAGTCACGAGGCTCCATCCATTTCTATTTCGGGGGTGGCTAGCAATCTTCGCCCCAAATTTTAGCGTGTATCAGTGTTTGTTTTGGCATAGGGAGTCCAGAATGTCTGCGACACTACCCCCGCGGATTTTGGCGGCCGGCTCACCTACGAGGCAGTAGGCTACGGCGGCATCGTGCTGCGCTCGGCGTTCCTTGAGTACGGAATTAAGCATGGGATATACCGGGGGTATACCGGGGTGGGCGCGGGTGTAGTCGTTTTCCAAGCCGCGAGCATGGCGCCCCGAAAAAGCGCGGGTGGAGACGGTGGCCCCGCCGCGCTGGAGAAGCTTGCGGTTGTAGTCACTGGTTCCGGCTTCTTTACTCAGCAAAAAGGCAGAGCCGCACGATGCGGCGGCCACGCCGGGCAGGCTTAAAACCTGGGTTACGTCGCTTGCCGTGCGCAGCCCACCTGCGGCAATCAGCGGGATGTTTGGTGCGACCGCGTGGACGGCTTCGTGGACGGCGGCAATGAGCTCTGCCAGGGGTCGATCATCGGGAAGCGCGGTACGGTCCCACGTGCCGCGGTGCCCACCGGCAGCGGGCCCTTGTACGCACAGCGCGTCCACTCCCAGCGTGGCGGCGGCGCGGGCCTCGTCGGGCGTGGTGACGGTGGTCCAAGCTTCGGCACCAGCGGCGTGGATGCGGGCAAGCTGCTCAGAGTCAAAGGTGCCGAACATAGACCACACGACGCGCGCGCCGCCCTGGAGCGCCAGCTCGAGCTTGTCATGGAAGCCGAAGGAATAATCGGGATCCGGCAGCGTGGCACCTTCAGCCGCAGCCAATTCCGCGGCGGCGGCCAATTACTCGGGTGTTAATGGATCCTGCGGGCAAAACAGGTTCACCCCAAAGGGGATGCCGGCGCAGGCATCAATCTGGCTGCGGGCGGAGTCCACGCTGGCAGAGCCGAGTCCCAGGGTGCCAAAGGAACCGGCCTGATGCGCGGTGCGCACCAGATCCACGGTGGTAGGTCCGCCCGCCATGGGCGCTGGTATTACGGTTCGGCGCAAAGATTGAATAACCTGGCTCATAGAAAACTACTGTACCGAGCTAGAAAGGCGCATTCGTGGCAGCTTTGAAAGATTTTATTGCCCGGATTTTCTGCGGTCCCTCGCCAGTGCAGCAGGGGCTGGATCCGGCCGAATTGGAGGCAGACTGGCTCATCATTGGCCTGGGAAATCCCGGCGCGAAATACGCCGCCACGCGCCATAACGTGGGCTATATGGCCGTCGATGATGTGCTTGCCCAAGGCGGCGACGTGTTCGAGCCGGTGCGCGGGATGGACCTCGAAGTAGCCCCGCTGCGCTGGGGTGATACCCGCGCGCTGGCGGTGCGCACGACAACGTTTATGAATCTCTCTGGCGATCCGATTGCCCCGCTGGCGGAGGCTTTGGGCATTGCGGCAGACCACATCATCGTCATCCACGATGAGCTCGATCTGCCGGCCAATAAGATTCGTCTGAAGCAGGGCGGCAATGAAAATGGGCACAACGGGCTGAAGTCGCTCACGCACAACCTGGGCACGCGGGACTACCTGCGCGTACGCATTGGCATCGCACGCCCGCCCAAGGGCTCGTCGATTCCGGACTATGTCTTAGCGCCTGTCGATGCCGGCCCCGGCTTCGATACCGCCATCGCCACCGCCGCCGAAGCCGCCCGACTCATCGCGACCCAGGGGCTCATACAAGCCCAAAACCGCATTCACTCGCGCTAGGACTGGGAAAATTTCTCCAGCGCCTGCGGGCTGCCGGCGGCGACGATGAAGTCGGTGGGGGCGAGCTGGGTGGCATCGGCAAGCGGGGCCCAAGCGCCCTCCGCCTGGCAGACTGAGACCAATTGCACGTGGTGGGTGCGCCAAACCTCGCCCAGGTCGAGCGGACGCCCTGTAACCGAAGAGGGCGCGGCCATTTGCGTCACTCCGTAATACGGGGCGATCTCAGCAAAATCGCGGAAGCGCCCGCCCAAGAGGTAGGCCACACGGCGGCCGGTATCGCGCTCCGGGCGGATGACGTGGTGGGCGCCAATCTGGCGCAGGATGCGCTCGTGGGCCTCCGAATTGGCCTTGGCCCAAATATCTTTGACCCCCAGCTCCACCAGGTTGGAGACGGTGAGGATGGACGCCTCCAGGTGCGAGCCGATGCCCACGATGACCCGCTCCACCTCGTCGATGCCTAGTTGGCGGAGCGCCGCCGGATCGGTGGTATCGGCCGAAATGGCCTCGGTTAAGTGCGGTGCTCGTTCGCGCACGATCTTTTCATCGGAATCGATTCCAAGGACCTCTACCCCATGGCCCATGAGCTCGCTTGCCAGGGAGCAGCCAAACCGCCCCAAGCCAATGACGACGACCGGGGCAATGTCGAGGGTGGCGCGGGAGCGGCCCAACGCCTTAAAAATGCTAGCCAATGAAGGGCCTTTCGTCGGGGTAGCTGTAACGGCGGCCGAGGTTCTTGGCCGACAACGCTGCTACCAGGGTGGTTGGGCCAACGCGGCCCAGGTACATGATGAAGCACAGCACGATTTGTGAGGGCGCGGACAAACTGGCGGTAATCCCGGTGGATAGGCCCACGGTGGCAAAGGCGGACATGACCTCGAAAGAGACCTGATCGCCGGAAAATTGCGGGTCGAAAAAGCGCAGCGCCGCCACGCCGAGGGTCACCACCAGCACGCCGGCAAAGCTCAATGCTAGCGCCTGTCGGGTCACACTATGGGGAAGGCTGCGGTGGTAGATGGAGGTCTTTTCCTTGCCCAAGAACTCCGCGGCCATGGCGGCCAATAGCACGCACGCGGTGGTGACCTTGATGCCGCCGGCGGTACCGGCCGAGCCGCCGCCGATGAACATCAAGGTATCGGTGCCCATGAGCGTTACCGGGTGAACCTCACCGTAGTCGAAGGTATTAAATCCGGCCGTGCGCGGGGAGACGCTGGCAAAGAACGCGTTGAGGATTTTCTCGCCCCACGACATCGGCGCCAGCACGCCATTCCACTCCGTAAGGGCAAAAAATATCGTGCCAGCTACGAGCAGTACGCCGGTGGCCGCCAGGGTCATGCGGGCCGTAATTGAGATGCGACGCGTCGCCTCTGAACCGCGACGCACGTGGCGCACCAATTCCGCCCAGACTGGAAAACCCAGCCCGCCGCCGATGACCGCCCCGGCCAGCGGCAAGAGGATCCAGGCATCGCCGACAAAGGGCACGAGGTTATCGCTATTGGTGCTAAACCCAGCGTTATTAAAGGCCGAAATGGCGTGGAAGATGCCCTCCCATAACGCCTGTGGGAAAGAATGCCCGTAGCCCACCATAAGCCGCGCGGTGACCGCCGTGGCGATAATGCTTTCTACCACCGCGGTAAAGGCGAAGGTGAAAATCAGGGTGCGGCGAATGCCACCGGCGAGGATGGGCCGGTTTTCATAGGCGCCGGTCTTGCGGGCCTTAAAACTAATCCGGCCGGTCAAGAGCAGGCCGGATAACGAGGCCAGCGACATAATGCCCAAACCGCCCAGTTGTATAAGGGCCAAGATGACCACTTGCCCCGCTGGGCTCCAAAAGCTACCGGTATCGACCACAACCAGCCCGGTCAATGAGACCGCGGAGGTCGCGGTGAAAAGGGCGGATAAAAACGAGGCGCGGGAATCTCCGGCCTCGGCGAACGGCAGCAATAACAATACCGTTCCTATCAGGATGAGCAGTAGAAACCCGGTGGCGGTTAGCCGCGCTGGTCCCCACTGCCGCAGAAAAAGCAGGCGCTTCACAAGCCGGAAGTATAGACCTGTCCAGACCCAAGCGGAACTGCACGGCGGGATGCCGCGGATAAATATCACGGAAGGATATCGCGGACGGATGTCACGGCCGTGGCTAGAATCAGGCCCATGACTTCGCCGTACTCAGCAGCTAGGACAATCGTGATTACCGGGGCTTCGTCAGGCATTGGTGCCGCGGCCGCCCGGCAGATTCACCGCACCCGCCCGCAGGATAACCCCGTCATCATTGGCCGCAATCCGGACAAGACTAAGGCCGTTGCTCAAGAGGTAGGCGGGCAGTATTTCCTCGCCGATTTCGAGTCACTGGCTCAGGTCCGCCAGCTGGCCGATGACCTGCAGCAGCTAGAGCGCATCGATGCCTTGGGCAATAATGCCGGCGGTATTTTCGATGGACCCACCATGACCGCCGATGGATTCGAGTGCACGTGGCAGGTCAACGTGGTCGCGCCGTTCCTGTTGACGTCCCTGCTACAAGACAAGCTGCGCGAGAGTAACGCCACCGTGGTCAACACGGCGTCGTTGGCCAATATGGTGATGTCGAATTTCGATCCGGCAGATCCCAATACGCTGGAGCATTTCAGCCCAGAGCGCGCCTACGGCAATGCCAAGCTGGCGGATATCTTGCTCGCCCGCTTTATCGATGCCCACGGCATCAACGCGGTGTCCTTTCACCCGGGCGTTTTAGCTACCGAGTTTGGCAAGTCCTCCACGGGGCTTACGGGCAAGTTGTACTCCGGGGTCATCGGCAAGGCCTTTGGCACCGCAGAGGCCGGCGGCGAGAACTTGGCCTACTTCCTTACCGGCACCGAGGGCATCCATTTCCAGTCCGGGGAGTATTACAATAATAGGCGCACGCTGGGCGTGCAGCGCCCGATTGCGAAGAATACCTCCGTGGCCCACCGCGTCTTTGAGGATCTGGGCCGCCGCCTCAATGTGGAGTGGTAGCGCTCAAGCATTAGACTATGGCGCATGAGTTCTGTCGCTTTTGAGGCCTCGCGCCGCCGCACGTTCGCCGTTATCGCCCACCCGGATGCCGGTAAGTCCACGCTGACGGAGGCGCTGGCGCTGCATGCGCACGTGATTAATGAGGCCGGCGCGGTCCACGGCAAGGGCAACCGCAAGTCCACCGTGTCTGACTGGATGGATATGGAGAAAAACCGCGGTATCTCCGTGGCTTCGTCTGCGCTGCAGTTTGAATACGCCCCGGAGGGACACGAGGGCGAGCCTTATATGATCAACCTGGTCGATACCCCAGGTCACGCGGACTTTTCGGAGGATACCTACCGCGTGCTTACCGCCGTGGATGCCGCAGTGATGCTTATCGATGCCGCCAAGGGCCTCGAGCCGCAGACCCTCAAGCTCTTCCGCGTCTGTAAGGCGCGCGGCCTGCCCATCGTCACGGTGATCAACAAGTGGGACCGCGTGGGCCGCGAGCCACTCGAGCTCGTCGATGAGATTGTGAACGAAATCCAGCTGCAGCCCACCCCTCTCTACTGGCCGGTGGGCATCGCGGGCGATTTCCGCGGCCTAGCTCACATCAATGATGACGGCGAGGCCGATAATTACATCCACTTCATCCGCACCGCCGGTGGTTCCACCATCGCACCGGAGGAGCACTACGATCCGGCGGCCGCAGAAGAAAAGGAAGAGGATGTGTGGGAGACCGCGGTGGAAGAAGCCGAGCTCCTTGCCGCCGATGGCGCCCTGCACGATCAAGAGCTCTTTGAACAGTGCGTGACCTCCCCGCTCATCTTCGCCTCGGCCATGCTGAACTTCGGCGTCCACCAGATCCTGGATACCTTGTGCGCCATCGCCCCAGCCCCGCACTCCCGCGAATCCGATCCCAAGGCCGTGGAGGCGGCCACCAGCGCCATCGATGAGGTGCGCGAGGTAGCCGATGACTTTTCCGGCGTCGTTTTCAAGGTGCAGGCGGGCATGGACCAAAAGCACCGCGATAACCTGGCGTTTATGCGCGTGGTCTCCGGCGAATTCGAACGCGGCATGCAGGTCAACCACGCCCAATCCGGCCGCAGCTTTTCCACCAAGTATGCGCTGACGGTCTTTGGCCGCACCCGCGATACCGTGGATACCGCTTACCCTGGCGATATCGTGGGCCTCGTCAACGCGGGCGCGCTGGCACCGGGCGACACCATCTACTCCGGCAAAAAGGTCCAGTTCAAGCCCATGCCCCAATTCGCCCCGGAGGCCTTCCGCATCCTGCGGGCGAAGTCGCTGGGCAAGTATAAGGCCTTCCGCAAGGGCTTGGAGCAGCTCTCGGCCGAGGGCGTGGTGCAGATCCTGCGCAACGATGCGCGCGGCGATGCCTCCCCGGTCATGGCTGCGGTCGGCCCCATGCAGTTCGAGGTCATGCAGGCCCGCATGGAATTCGAGTACAACGTCGAAACCGTCACCGAGCCCATCCCCTACTCCGTGGCGCGTCGCACCGATGCCAAATCTGCACCGGAACTCGGCCGCCAGCGCGGCGTAGAGATCTTCACTCGCCAAGATGGCGAGCTCATTGCCCTCTTTGGCGATAAGTGGAAGCTCGCCTTCATTGAAAAGGAACACCCAGAGCTCACCATGGAGACCTTGGTCGCGGATTAATCGAGCGGCTGCCCCCCGTCAGAGCAGCATGACCGGGATGACCACGATCTTCATGAACTGCGCCACCACAATGGTGGAGGTATAGCCGGTAAGGATGCGCGAATCCGAGCTGGCGCCCGTGGCGTAATTGACCACCGCGGGCTGGCCAAAAAGCCCGGAAATGCCGCCTGAGGTGCGGGTTTCGGATTGCCCCATAAACCGACTGGCCGCCGCGAAAATCCCGATGATGATAACGGCGATGATCGCGGCCAGCACCATGGATTTCAGGCCCATCCAGGAAAAGGCGGTGGAGACAAAGGCCTCTCCGGAGGACAGGCCCACCGAGGCCAAGAAGATGGCAAGGCCCCACTGCTGGAATGCCGTATTGATCGGGGAGGGAATCTGCCACGGAATGCGGCTGGTGCGGTGCAAGGCACCGAGGACCAGTCCGGTGATCAGTGGGCCCAGCGCGAACCCGAGCTCGAAGGACGCGCCACCGGGCAGCGGAACCACGATAAGCGAAATAAGGTAGCCGATGGTCAGCCCACCGCCGAGTGCTACCCAGTTAAGCTGCGAGTATGCGGTCACGGAATCGCCAAAGTAATCGCGAACATCACCCAGGCGGTCATGCTTGACCACGATTTCTAGGTCATCACCAGATTCCAAGTGGGTTTCATTGGTGGCAAGGAATTCCTCATCGCCGCGGCGCACCCGCACAATCCGCGCGCCGTAGCGCGAAAAGAGGTTGAGCTCCTTGACCTTGCGGCCCTCGATATCCTCATTGGAAATGGCCACGGTCTCATTGACCAGACGCTTATCCACAAACGGGGTTTGGGGCTGGCGCTTTCCCAGGGCATCGGTAAGCTCCTTGGCCTTTGCCTTGGTCACCAACACGCGCAAGACATCACCGCGGTGCAGCTCCGGGTTATCGCCCGGCACGTCGATGTCACGGCCGCGGCGGATGGTGGCGATGATGAAATGATCCGCGAATTTCTCGCGCAGCTCAGCATAGGAAATATCGCGGGTGACCTTAATCGTTCGCGAGCGGAAAATCTTTTCCGCCGAGTGGTCTTGGTCCTTCTGCGCTGGCCAGCTATGCCGCAGGACGAATGCCACAAGGAGGATGGCCACGGCCACGCCGACCGGATAGGCCAAGGAGTATCCCACGGCGGGCAGCTCCTCGCCGGATTGCTGCTGGGCCACGGCAAGCGACGCCGTGGACGTCGTTGCACCGGAGAATACGCCGGTCACCGCCAGCGGCGATAACCCCATGAGGCTGCCGATGCCCAGCGCCGCGGCCGCCGCGGCTATTACCGCCACAGTGGCGAGCAGCATGTGTTTTAGCTGGGTGGAAAAGCCCTTGAAGAAGGCCTCGCCGGCAGACAGGCCTTGCATATAGATAAAGAGTCCCAAGCCCAGCTCCTGCAAGGAACTGAGGATATTGTCATCTAGCTCAATAAAGGATCCGAAGGCTAAGGCGACAAAAAGGGTACCCGCCGCGCCGAAGCGCAGCGGGCCAAAGGGAATCATGCCAAATAGCGTGCCGAGCACGATCATGAAGAAAATGCTCAGCCAAATATTGCCATCAAAAATCGCTAACACGCTGTGCAATCTTAGGAGCTTGGCGCGATTTAGCTAGCTGAAAATGCTTGGCACCGTGCACCGAATACCACCATTAGTGCAGCGCACGCGATTATCCCTCCTGCTGCCACAAAGAATCAGGAGGGCGATCTCACACCACCATGCAGAGGTGAGCTAGTCCAGCAGGAATTCCTTCCACTTTGGCCACTCGGCGTGGGTTTGTGCCTTGCCAGCCTGGTAATTCGCGCGCAGCTTATCCACGTTGCGCTCGGTGGAGGCCACCTGCATATCTTCTGGGAAAAACAGCTGCGCCTTGCCCTGGCGCTCTAGCTCGAGGAGACGGTCCTTGGCCGCGTTATAGATGGGTGGGCGACCAATGAGGGCATCGGCAATAGCGGGGTATTTACGGAAGATGCGGCGGGTAATCGCCGGGCGCGCCACCTCGGGGCGGACGTACCCGCGCGGCTTGGAGCCGATGAACAGGAATTTCTCATAGCCGGCTTCTTCAGCCTGCTCGATGGTAATGCCGCCGGACGAGCCCAGGGCGCCGTCCACATAGGGCGAGCCATCGATGATGCGAATCGGCATGAGTAGCGGCAGCGTGGACGAGGCGCGCACCCGCACATACAGATCTTCCGGTTCTGTCACATCATCGCGGGTCCAATACACGGATTCGCCGGTATCGGCCCGCGCGGCGGCGAGCACCATATCCGCTGGGTGCTTACGGTACGCATCCCAGTCAAAGGGCATATCTTTATCCGCGGAGCGCTCATAAATATATTCCGCATTGAAATAGCCATTGCCGCGCACCAGCGATCCCACGCCACCGAAGCTGGGGTTATTGACAAAATCCGTGAAGGATTCTTCCGCGCGCTTGGCATCGTGTGACAGGTAATTGACCGTGTGGGAGGCGCCAGCAGAGACACCGCCTACCCATCCAAAGGTGACGTTTTCTTGGATGAGTTTGACTATGCAGGCGGCGGTATAGGAATTGCGCATTCCGCCGCCTTCGATCACTAGGGCGGTGTTGCTGGCATCAATCATGGTCTCCCATAGTACGCGCGGCGATGTTACGGCGGTCAACCCGCTACCTGACTGCGCGGCTAGACTTGAACGCTATGGGATTATTGGATGCTCTTGCCAAGCTCACCGGGAATGGGGCGCCGCAGTTGGCGCGGCCCGATTCCGCGGCGACCACCATGCAGGTGGACCGGCTGGATATTAGGACCGCCGGCCAGCTCATCATCATTATCACCGGCCAGCAGGGCGCCCGGGCCCTTGCTGAGCGCGCCGCCTCGCGCGAGTCCGCAACCCTCATCTCCCCCACCACCACGGCGCATTTCCCCGCCGTAAAGAAGGATGTGCTGCCGGTCAAAGATCCCAAGCACGGCTGGATTATCCCCATCACGCCCTCACTGGCGAGCGCGCTTTCCCAGGCAGAGCTTGCGGGTACTCCGCTTGCCGATGCCCCCACTTCCAGCGAGTACGAGCTATCCCCCAGCCTCGCGGTGGTGGTGGAATAATGCCTATCTACCCCTTCCAAGGAAAACGCCCGCGCATCCACCGCAGCGCGTGGATCGCGCCGAATGCCACCATCATTGGTGATGTGGAAATCGGCCCGGATTCTTCCGTCTTTTATGGATGCGTGCTGCGCGGCGATGTTGGCCCCATCCGCATTGGCCGCCGGTGCAATATTCAGGACAATAGCGTTATCCACGTGGAACGGGAGGCACCGTGCATCCTTGAAGACGATGTCACGGTAGGCCACATGGCCATGCTCCACGGCACCCACGTGGGTGCCGGCAGCCTAGTGGGCATGTCCGCTACCCTGCTATCTCGCTCCACCATCGGGCCCGGTTCGCTCATCGCCGCCGGCGCGCTGGTGCGCGAGGGCGCGGAAATCCCGGCGCGCTCTTTGGCCGCCGGCGTCCCAGCCACCGTGCGCCGCGAGCTTTTCGCCGAGCAGTCCGCGGCGTTTATCCCACACGCCGCGCGTTATGTGGACCTTGCTCAGCAGCAGTCTGCCGCTGAGCTCGCACTTGATGATGTCTACTTTGACTAGCGCATCCCTATAGGTTCACGACACCCATGATGATGAGGAAGACGGCGACGATATAGCCGCCGATGAGCGTGACCCGCGTGCTGTTTTCGCGCGCCGCCGCAAAGACTCGCCCCGCAGCTGAGTCTGGGTGGGCGCGCACCACGGCGATGAAAAGCCCGCAGATCACCGGCAGGGACAGCGCCAGGGTGGCGTACCACAAGAGGCCGCCGTATTGGGCGGCGAGCGATAGATCCTGGGTGGCCAAGAACATGAGGCCGAAATAAAACGGCACGGAGGTCAGCGATTGGACCACGCCCATCACGAAGCCGATCAGCACGGTGGTGATGGAAGGCGTGCGCAGCGGCTGCAGCATGCGCCCGATCAAGGCATTGGGTTTGCCTTGGGAGTGCCAGGCGCCAAAGGCCAGTGCGATGCCGACGATAATGAGGATGCCGCCGGCAATCGGTGACTCCAAGATGGCCGCGATCTGTTCGCGCACGCCCAAAAGGACGAACATCACCACGGCCGCAGCGGCGAGAACGCCCAGCCAGTCGCCCAGGATGACCAGGCCTGCGATCCAGCGGTACTTCCCGCGCGGGAGCATGATGCCGATGGCTACAAGGATGCCAATGAGCAAGGCATTGACCGAATCCAAGAGGGCGAAACTTACCGCGTGAATCATGCGCGATAGTCTACCTATCCTTCCCGCCGCCCTGTGCTTTCTGGCCGCGCGTGGGTTATAGGTCACATTAAAGAGCTACTATGCCCACCTGCACCTTATTTTGCACCACATGTGCAGGATTGCATAGACTATGCACGATTTTAGAAGCAGCGCCCACCTCTCTCACTCATAAAGGAGCTCGCCCATGTCCAAATTCCTCTACCGGCTGGGAAGCTGGTCCTACCGCACGGTATGGCCCTTCCTCGCCTTCTGGCTCATCGTCTTAGTGGCGATGGTTGGCCTCACCGCCGGCTTTGCCAAAACCCCGAACCCCAACTTCGCCATGCCGGAGATGGACTCCACCACCACTCAAGAAGAGATGATGGAGCACTTCGATCAAGATACCGATGCCATGAGCGCCCCGGAGGGCACCGTGGTCATCCAAGCCCCTGCGGGCAAGGAGCTAAGCGATGACGCTGTTGCCGGGGGCATCGACAAGCTGCTCCAAGACCTCAAAGACACCGGTGCGCTAAAGAATGAGGATGAGTTGGTCAGCCCGGTCCTCGCCGCCGCCGGCATGGAAAAGCAGATGGGCGAGCAGATGCGGGCACAGGGCATGCCCGAAGAGCAGGTTGCGAAGAACCTGCAGCAACTGTCTCCGCTCAGCGAGGACAAGACCACCGGCTCCGTCACCATCGCCTTCGATGCCGCTGATGTCATGGACATCAATGATGACGATATGGCTGCGGTCACGGATGTCCTGCACCAGCACGACGGCGAAGGCCTTTCCGTTAAGTACCAGGGCAATGCCTTCGCGATGGCCGATGCCGGCATGAATGGCAGCGCCGAACTCATCGGCATGGTGGTCGCCGCCATCGTGCTGCTGGTGACCTTCGGCTCCTTCGTAGCTGCCGGCATGCCGCTGATTTCCGCCGTCATCGGCGTGGGCATTGGCATCCTCGGCGTGCAGCTGGCCACCATCTTTACCGATACCGTCTCCGATATGACCCCGACGCTGGCCTCCATGATCGGCCTGGCCGTGGGCATCGACTATGCCCTCTTCATTGTCAACCGCTTCCGCAATGAGCTCATCACTTCCTCGGGCCTAAATAACCTGACGCCAAAGGAACTGGCTAAGCAACTGAAGAAGATGGATAAGGGCACCCGCGCCCACGCCATGGGCATGGCGCTGGGCACCGCCGGCGGCTCCGTTGTCTTTGCCGGTACCACCGTGGTCATCGCGCTGGCGGCCCTGACCATTATCGGCATTCCGTTCCTGTCCACCATGGCTATCGCCGCCGCCGGAACCGTGGTCATCGCCGTGCTTGTGGCCAATACCTTTATCCCCGCCGTGCTGGGCCTGCTGGGCACCAAGATCTTCGCCGGGCGCGTGCCTGGCCCCAAGGTCCCAGACCCCGAGGACGAGAAGCCCACCATGGGTCTGCGCTGGGTCCGCCGCGTGCGCGCCCACCCGTGGCTGCACCTGGGCGTGGGCGTTATCGTGCTGGCCATCCTGGCCATCCCGTTTGCGAATATGCGCCTGGCCATGCCTACCGATGGCTCCGCTCAACCCGGCACCCCGCAGCGCGAGGCCTACGAGATGTCCGAGGAAGCCTTTGGTCCAGGCCGCAATGCCCCGATGATCGCCTTCGTGAATGTGGAAGACGTCTCCGAACAAGACCGCATGCCGGCCCTCCAGGATCTGCTCCACAAGTTCAATGACACCGAAGGCGCAGACAACGCCCAAATCGTCCAAACCACGGATAACGGCGATGCCGCCCAGATCATGATCACGCCGACGACAGGTGCGACCGATGAGGAAACCACCGAGACCTTGGAACGCCTGCGCGAGTACCAAGGCGAGTTTTCTAAGGACGGCGGCTCCTACGGCATTACCGGCATCACCCCGATCTTCGACGATATTTCTGAGCGCCTGAGTAGCGTGCTCGTGCCGTACGTGGCCATCGTTTTGGGCCTTGCCTTCATCGTCTTGATGCTGGTCTTCCGCTCCATTTGGGTCCCGCTCATTGCCGCCGCGGGCTACGGGCTGTCCGTGGCCGCCACCTTCGGCATTACCGTTGGCATCTGGCAAGAGGGCAAGTTCGGCCTCGTCAACGACCCGCAGCCGCTTCTATCCTTCCTGCCCATCATGCTCATCGGCCTGACCTTTGGCCTGGCCATGGACTACCAGGTCTTCTTGGTCACCCGCATGCGCGAGGGCTACGTCAGCGGTAAGACCGCCGCCAACGCAACCTCGAATGGCTTTAAGCACGGCGCACGTGTGGTCACGGCCGCAGCGCTCATCATGATTTCGGTCTTCGCAGCCTTCATCTTGATGGACGAGCCATTCATCAAGACCATGGGCTTTGCCCTGGCTATGGGCGTGCTTATCGATGCCTTCGTTATCCGCATGATGGTCATCCCCGCCACCATGTTCCTTCTAGGAGACAAGGCGTGGTGGTTGCCCAAGTGGTTGAATAAGATCGTGCCTAATATGGATATCGAGGGCGAAGCCCTGCACAAGGAGCGCGAGGCGCTCCTAGACTTTCAACACAACAAGGTAGGAAAGGTTCATCGTGACTAGTTTGCGCGAATCCAAGAAGCGAGCAACGCGCCAGGCCATGTCTGATGCCGCGGCCCGCCTCGCCTTGGACGGCGGCGCTGAGGCAGTCACGGTCTCAGGTATCACCAGCGCCGTCGGGGTCTCCCCGCGCACGTTCCACAATTATTTTTCTTCGGTGGCGGATTCCCTCTTGCACTACACCGCGGATGTCCTCGAGGCATTCGCAGAAGACATTCCCACCGCATTTCCCGGCGAGCCCATCTCTTCGGTCTTGGAATTAACGCTCATTGATGCCCTCGACAACGAATACATGGAGCTGCGCTCGCTGCACAGCCTGTTCAAAATCGGCGAAGCGATGGAAAACCTCAGCCACACCGCCGAGGAAAAGAAGAAATTCGATAGCGTCACCCAAAGGATCATCGCTGCTTTTCAAGAGCGCTACCCCGAATATTCGACCTTCGAGCTCACCGTCATTTTGAACGCGTGCGGCAGCACCAGCAATGCCTGCCAGCAAGAGCTGAAAAGGCGCTGCGAAGGCGGCAAGCCCCCTAGCAAGCAGGAACGCGACGAGTTGGTCCACCACGCCTTTGCCACCCTGCGCGGCCTCGTATGAGGTTTCAGTATCCTCGTAGGTAATTATGGATACTTCGAATTCGCTTGCCCAGGCCACCCGCGATGCCTGCTTTATTCAGGCGGGCCTTGACGCCGCCTTCCGGGCCCGCTTGGGCGATACCACCGATGTGGAATTTAATTTCCTCACCCCCTCAACGGATGCCGAGGGCCACCTCACCCGCAATCAGCCCGTGGAAATCCGCTGCAGCTCGTCCTCCAGCGTCAAAGACTTCCGGGGCACACGCATCGCCGTCATCGATCGCGCCGGCTCGCCGGCCTGGCGGTGGGCGATGCAGGCGGAGGCTGACCTGCCGCAGGGCGGGGATGATCCGGCGAAGTTTATCCCCCTCGCCCGCCTCCTGGCCGGCAATGCCCCGGTGCTGCGGGCACGGCAAGGCGATCATGAGGCGATCATCGCCGTGGATTTCCATCCGCGCCTCGACTTTCCCATCAGCATTGCAGCAGGCATTCGCCGTAGCGCGCCAGATACTGATGAGCAGCGCGCGGTGCACGAACTCGCCCACCACTTGGGCATTACGCTCGCAGAGACTGGCGCGGACTCCGCTGCGGAGTCTGCCGAGCATTATTCCGATGGAACGACGCTGCATTTTTCTAGCGCAGTGGGCGCGCCGCAGATCACCGCCATCGAGCCGGGCATGAAGGATACCCGCATTATCGAGGATGCTTTCTATTACGGCATGGAGCACCAGCTGTATTTCCAGGGCAATTTCCCGGAGGCCACGGTGCACCTCAACGCGGACGCGGCCACGGCGGAGATTCGCTACTCTGGCGGCAAGGCCGAGGCCACGGCGGTACTCATCGCCACCATTTCGGAGGAACGATTCCTGTGGGCGTGGGCCGATCCCGCGGTCAAGGACACCGCAGCCGCGCAGGCTGCCGCGAACCTGTACCGCTTCGGCATCGATCACCAGGTACCGGCGCTAATCCGGCCCGCGCTACCCTTGGACTACGCGCGTACCCGGCAGGTACCGCAGCTGGCCCTGCCCATCCTGGGCATGTGGACGCTGGTGGGCACCACGCTTGCCGATGGCCGCGTCGGCCTCGTCCTCCTCGATTCCGAAGCGCTGCATTTGCCCCAGCCCACGTCCGCGGCCACGGAAGCAACGCTGGCGGCTACCCCACCCCGAGAGATCAATGAGGCGCAGGCTCGATCGGCCTACGCCTCCTTTCGCGGGATTAACCTTTAGCTAATACGCCGCGGATGGCGTCTACATCCACCTCCGCGACGCTTGCGGGGTTAAAGGCCGCGTCATTGGATTTATCTACCAATACCGCGCGCACGCCATCGGAAAAGTCATCGCGGCGATACATATAAGCGCCCAGTTTCTTTTCCAGCTCGAGGGCATCGCGAATGCTCGAGCACTGCGCCTCTGCCCGGTAGAGCTCCAGCGCGGCCACGATGGAGGTCGGGCAGGCCTGCGCGGTGAGCTTATCCACCAGCTCCTTCAGCTCCGGGTATTCCTTAGCGGCCGCGGTGATGTCCTGCCAGGAATCGTGGCGGAAGCTGGCCTCGATCCCCTCGATGAGCTCTGCAAGCGGGGCCTCATCTTCTGGCTGCACGGAGTGCTGTTCCAGCGCGGCATCAATGCCCTTATCAATGACGTCGCTGGCAAACGCATCGCCGTCTTTTACGTAGTCAGTGGCCAGCCCGCTCCACACGAGGTCTGCGGCGTACATGCGGTAGCCGGTAATACCCCAGAACTTTGCGAGCTCTGGCGAGGCCTTACCGCGCGTGCCCACCGCGTTTTGGGAGGCATAGGCCATGCCCACATCCGTGACATAGCCAATATTCATCTCCGGCATGGAGGCGAAGGTCTTGTCCGTGACCACGCAGTGCGAGCCGTGCGCGGATACGCCAAGCCCGCCACCCATAGCGATGCCATCCACCAGCGCGATGACCGGCTTAGGGTATTCCGCAATATCCCCGTTGAGGGTGTACTCCGAGGCGAAGAAGTCATCGACCTCGTCGTACTTGCCGTCGACGATGCCATCGCGAGCCATACGGACATCGCCACCCGCGCAATAGGCCTTAGGATTGGTAGAGGTCAAAAGGACCTGCTCTACCTCGTCATCACCCCGCCACTTATCCAAGGCAGCGGCGATGAGATCGATCATTTCTGGGCTGAGAGAGTTGAGAGCCTTTGGGCGGTTGAGCTCAATGACTCCGGTATGGTTGCGGATTGAGGACACGATAGGTGCATCATTAGTCATATCCTCTATTGTGACACACAACTCATGCACCTAGCTACCGTTTGCGACTTCACAGATAGGTCTTAATTTTGCTTCCACAGCTTATCGCCCTAGACATGGACGGCACCCTGCTCGATGGAAACGGCGACTTGCCGCCAGGATTCGCGGCGACCAGCCAACGCGCAACCGAGCTCGGCGTCACCCTCGTTCCGGCATCTGGGCGCCAGCTCGCCACCCTGCAACAGATGTTTCCTCATGAGGAGACCTTTATTGCAGAAAATGGCTCCGTGGTCGTGCACAATAACGAGCTGCTGAGCACCACTCCCCTGCCGTCATCGGCCGTCCGCGCTGCGGTAGCGGCGCTCGACGCGGTGTCCCAACCCCACACCGTGGTGCTGTGTACGCCAGCTACGGCGTTTGTGGAAAGGGGCATCGACAGCCAAGCCTCCACCGAGATCTCCAAGTACTATAAATCCATCAGCTGGGTAGATGATCTCCATGATCTGCTCGATGAGGAGATCATCAAGATCGCCGCCTTCTGCGCCGATGGCAGCGAAAGGCACCTCCACGATCCGCTGCGCGAGGCCGTGCCTGAGCACAATATCGCGGTATCTGGGGCGGTGTGGCTCGATGTCATGGCGGCCGGGGTAAATAAGGGCGTGGCGCTAGAAACCATGGCGTCGCTGCTGGATATCTCCCAATCCCGCACCGCGGCTTTTGGAGACTTCCTCAACGATTTCGAACTCCTCCAAGCCGCCGGAACCGCCATTGCCATGGACAATGCGCATCCTAAGCTCAAGGCGATTGCCGATACCATCGCCCCGCCCAATACCGAGTATGGGGTGCTGACAGTGCTGAATCAGCTTTTTGACAGCCAACAGGATTAGACTTTCTTCTTTCACCATCTATCCGCCAAAACATTGCCAATTTCCCGCGCCACGCCGTGCTCTCTACTTTGGGTAATGGCGCTTCTCGCGGTCTAAAATTGGCCGACTAGTACATTTTCGTAGTGCAATGGGAGTTCACGTGAATCGTTTTCTGCGCTCGCTGCTGGGGAAGAAAGATTCCGAGCGTAATGAGGCCACGCCGCCCACGACGCGGCAATCAGATGGGCCTACAGGTGATTCCTCCACTGGGGCTTCCACGCCTAATTCCGGTATCCCTACCGGGCCGGATCCACATGCCCGCAATAATCACGAGGCGCGCACGGAACACCAGCCGCCCACCTCGAATGCACAGGATGGCACTAAATCCTCGCACGCACAGCCCACGGATCCCACCCATGGGTTCGCTCGCCAATCCCGCCAGGTGGGTAACCCCACGCCTCAAGACAAAATCCCTTCCCGAAACCAGGGTGCGCAGACCCCCAAATCCGCTGCCGCCAAAGGCTCTGCCCAAGACAAGCAGAATAATTCTGCCCAGAAGAAAACCGGAGCAAAGCCACACCAGCAGGTAAAGCCTGCCACGCCCAAGAATCCACAGAAACCGCAGCAACCAGCCGCCGAAACGAAGGAATTTCCCGCCAGCCCCGCCAGTGCTTCCCGCGCGTCCGGGACCTCTGGCGCCTCTCGAACTTCCACATCCGCCGGTTCCAAGAATTCTTCCCGCTCCAATAACTCCGCTGGCACTCCTCGGCCTTCCGACGCCAATCGATCCACCGGCACCGGCTCCTCGAAGCCTTCCGACGATGCGAAGAACTCCGCGCAGGGAACCACGGAATTTCCCGCCCAGCAGTCGTGGCCTGCCCAAAGGCCAGAGCAGCGCAAGCCTGAACAGCGCAAAACTGAGCAAAGCAAAGCCGAGCCGCGCAAGCCGGAGCAGCGTAAGCCAGGGCAGCGCACATCTGGGCAGCAACAGCCTGTTCAGCGCAAGCCGGAGCAGCGTAAGCCAGGGCAGCGCACATCTGGGCAGCAACAGCCTGTTCAGCGCGAGCAGGAGCAGCGCCAGCAGGAGCAGCGCCAGCAGGAGCAGCGCCAGCAGGAGCAGCGCCCGCCAGAACAGCGTAAGTCTGCACCGCACCAACCGGAGCAGCAGGCATCCGGATCCGGGCGTCCGCAAGCAGAGCAGCGCAAGCCTGCGCACAAGCCTGCCTCTGCGCAAGAGCAAGAATCAGGGATTCCTGCTGGAGAAAAGGCCGCCGCAATGGGGGCTTCTCAACCACAGCGCATTCCTGCCGAACAGACTGCACGGGAGCACCAGCCCGCGGCCGTTCAGGCTGGCAAGCAGTCTTCTCCGCACGAGACACAAGACGCCAATAAATCGAAATATCCCTTGCAGAACCAGCAGAACGACTCCGAAGTACTCGCAGTCCCGCCAGAGGATAAGAACGTGCGCAAGAAGCGGCACGCGCGGCTGCGCCAAGTCAAGGGCCTTGACGGCCTGCGCGGCCTCGCCGTTATTGCCGTGGTCTTATACCACTTCTTCGGCGATGCCCTACCCGGCGGTTACCTGGGCGTGGACATGTTCTTCGTCCTCTCCGGCTTCCTTATTACCTCGCTGCTCGTGCGCGAGTACCGCACGTCCGGAACGATTAGCCTGAAGGACTTTTGGGTGCGCCGCTTTAGGCGCATCTTGCCCGCCGCCGTCGCCGTACTCGTTTTCTGTACCGCGATCGTCGCGTGGATTGGCGGCGATTTGGCCGTTGGCCTGCGCCAGCAATTCTTCGGCACCCTCTTCTTTGTCAATAACTGGACGCAAATTGCCACCTCGCAATCCTATTTTGCCGATAACGAAGTACAGGTCTTTGCCCACTACTGGTCGCTCGCGGTTGAAGAGCAGTTCTACCTCATCTGGCCGCTGCTCATCCTAGTTATTTTCCGCGCCTCGTCGCGCCAGCCGCGCCGCCTTCCGGTCGTGGTCGCCAGCGTGTTGGGCTTGGCATCCTTTGCGGCCATGTGGTTCATCTTCACCCCAGGCGAAGACCCCACCCGCGTCTACTACGGCACGGATACCCACGCATTCGGCTTGTTGACCGGCGCGGTCCTCTCCTTGTTGATGACCTCTACGAAGTCCGATCCCAACGCGGATTCCTGGGCCACCTCCGGCAAGGTCGAAACCCGCGCCGCCGGCATCATCGGCTTCTTGGCGCTTATCGGCTATGTCGCGCAGCTATTTCTCATGCCTGACGATGCCGAATTTACCTACCGCGGCGGCCTTTTCCTCACCAGCATCCTTGGTGCCCTCATGGTGTGGGGCGTCATCCACGAGTACGGCCCAATGACGCCGCTGTTTAGGACGAAGGTCATGCGCTGGTTCGGTCAGCGTTCCTTCTCGCTGTACCTGTGGCACTGGCCGGTCATCATGATTTTGGAGGCACTGTTCCACGGCAATCAGAATTCTGAGAATACGTGGATTCTGGGCCTTGTCGCCGTCCCCATCTCCCTGATCCTTTCGGAGATTTCTTATCAGTTCATCGAGAACCCATTCCGCCGCGGCGGGTACAAGAAGACATGGAAGAACTACTGGGCTGCGCGCCCAAGCTTCAGCGAGCTCAAGGACGGCTTTGGCAAGGCCATGTGGCCAGTGGTCCCGTTGTTGGTTGTCGCTTCTTTGGTTGGCGTTGTCTACGGCGTGGTCAACTCCAACGATAAGACGGAATTGGAGCAGCAGCTCGACCAGCTCCAGCAGCAAAACCAGAATAATAATCCTGTCCCGCCAGAGGCGGCCGCACCCTCCACGCCGCCTGCCGAAGATAAGGAAGACGACGCAAAGAAAGAGGACGATACTAAGACCCGTCCGATGCCACAGGGCACGAATATCACCGCAATCGGTGACTCGGTAATGCTGGCGGCCAGCGATGCCTTAAGCCAACGCTTCCCCGGCATTTATATCGATGCCGAAGAATCCCGCCACTACGCGTCAGGTATCCAAATCCTCCAACAGATGAAGAACGCCGGCACGCTGCGCGATACCGTCTTCTTGGGCTTTGGTACCAACGGCGCCGCCCAGCCGAACCAAATCAGCCAGGCCATGGATATCATCGGCGAGGATCACACCGTGGTCATGGTGGTTCCCTATGGCGACCGCGAGTGGATGGCGCAGTCCCAGAAGGACGTCATTGACGCCGCCAAGGAGTACGACAACGCCTATATCGCGGACTGGTGTGGCTATGCCAAAAACAATCCGGAGATGCTCTACTCCGATGGCGTGCACCCGCTTCCCGAAGGCGCCAGCGGCTACTCCGATGCCTTCTATAACGCCCTGAAGCAGTACTCCAAATACGACAAGAGCGTCTCTTCGCAATGCCAGGCTTAGTGAAGTCCACGAGGGCAGGCAGCTAACCCCCAACTCGGCTAGCCTGCTGCCCCGGCTCCTCACCTCGGCCCCGGCGCCAAACCCGGCCTCAGCTCCAGCCCGCCCTTCGCGCTCACGGGTTCCGTTCTCACGAGCGGGTACCCCGCTCCCTGTGAGCGCGAAGGGCGGGTTCGCAAAGCGCGGGGCTGTAGATCCCGGCTCGAAGTAGTCGCAAAAATAAAGACCGCACTCATGGTTCACATGAGTGCGGTCTTTCGTATTAAGCGGCGAGATTAGTCGACGGCGAACTCGCCCATCTTGTCCCAACCGGTGCGGCCATCGATGTGGACATTGATGATGTCTGGGGTCTCTACGAGGTACTTGGGGAATTCGTCGCAGGCGCGCTTGAAGTGCTCGCCCTGAACGTGCTCTACGTCCTTGCCATCAGCGTAGGACTCGAGCAGCAGGAAGCGCTGAGAGTCTTCCGGATCGCGGTACCACTTGAAGTCGATGCAGCCGGGCTCGGCGTTGCAAGCCTCGGTGTACCAGTTGATCTCATCAAGGAAGGTATCGGCGTATTCAGGCTTTACGTGGAACTGTACGTTAATCAAAATCATGCCCCCGATTCTACCAATGATATGTCCACTACGTCATGGCTGCTCTGCCATGCACGCGGGTCTCGGAAGAATCGGGGGCAGGTTCCGCGAAAGCTAAGAACTAGTTAAGGAAGTACTCCGCGATGTAGATGAACTCGCCGTCAAAGGCGGTGGCGACGCCATAACCGTACTCAGGTCCGGGGGTTACCTCGAGGCCTCGGTTGAACCAGTTGAGGCGCTCTTGGGCTTGTTCTTCGGACAGACGGTAGACGTTGCCCTGGCCTTCCTCGGTGTGGGTAACGCCGTTTGCCACGTCGCCGTAGTACGTTAGCTCACCGTTTGCGCCCTGGTTTGCCCATTCCTGCGCGATGGCGGCAGCGTTCTCATCTGGGTGGTGACCGGCCTGAGCCAAGTGGTCCGCGGTGGCCGCCTGCAAGTCAGCGGCAACCTGTGGAGCCTCGGGCGCCTGTGCCTCAGGGGCGGCTTCAGCCGTGGCCGCTTCTTCCGCGGCCACCTCCGGCTCGGCATCGGGTGCAGCTTGGAGGAAGCTGGGCAAAGTAACGTTGTACTTTTCAGCAAGGGTGGACACCTGCTGTACCTGCGGGGCCGCGGTGAGCTCCGCAGAAGCCGCTGCCGTGGTACCGGACAGGGCGAGTACGGTGGTCAGGACTGCTGCGGTGGCGCTTCGAATCGGCTTCATGTTTTTCAGCTTGTCATAACTTTTCAGAGGGCGAAAGGTTATTACCGGATACGCTCCACTTCGATATGGCTTTGTTATATAAACGGCATTCTGAGTGATCTGGGTTACTGCGCGAGAGGTATAACGTCCCAAGAAGTCTAATAAATACCTACATCGAGTTCATCGAATTGCCGCTGCAGTTCTTCCGAGTCAATGGAACGCGCAACGTCGGGCCCGGCGATGGCCGCAAAGCCATCGAGGACAGAGGTCCCGTAATTATGGCCCACACCGTCGGGCACATCCTTGGCCCCAGGCAGGTCTGCGGCAACTTGCAGGTAGGTAATAATAGGCATCCACTGCATCACGCGCTCACGGGAATAGGAGGTATCTTCCTTCATCCAATCGGGCTCTTTGAAGGCCAATTCGGGCGACCACCAGCTCACCGGATCGGATGGGTGCTGGATATACAGCATACGGGTCCTGCCCCACTCTTCTTCCGGCACGCGTCCCCAGCGGCGAACTTGGTCCACGTCGTTGGCAAAGCGGACCACGAGGCCGCCGGCGTAGACCGGCGAGATTTCCGTGGACCCGGGATCGCGGCGCTCCACAAACTGCGAGCGCAACCGATTAAAGTGCGGCGGGCCAGTCAATAAGATGCCATCGACGGAATTGGCGATATCGCGCACACCAGAAAAGGCTGCCTCGATGCCGGTTGTGCCTAAGGACTCGCCGTAGAGGTAGAGCTTGGGCCGGTCATCTTCTGGCAGTGAATTCCACCAGTCCACGATGGGGTTGATGAATTCTTCCCCGGCGCGCTCTACTTGGCTACCGCCGCCAAAGAAGTGAAAGACGGACGGCATGGCGGAATACTGTGCGGCGGCGATGGCGGTATCCCCGCCATAGAGCAATTCGAAGGCTTGCGCGGAATAGGACGATACCCAGCCGGTGCCGGTGGTCATGGTCAATAGGAGGGCCTTGCGGTCTTGGGCGTGGGTGCGCTCGAGTTCATCGATAAGCAGCTGCGCCCGCCCCTCATTGGAGTCGCGGTTGCCCAGGCCGGCGTAGGCACGGATGGGCTCCTTGGCGGGTTTGCCGGTCACCTGCTCTAGCTCGTCCTTATGCGCACCGGAGCTTAGGAAGCGGGAGCCTTGCAAGCCCACGCCGTCCCAGTCGACATCGGAAGTAGGCGATCCGGAGCGCTCGCTGAGGGTGGGGCGCTGGGTGTCCGGATCGGGGTCGGCGTTTTGGGCGGTAAATACCCTATCGCCCAAGCTCACGATAGCACCGGGAATGATGTTTTCAACGGTGTAGATGGCAATGACCGCAACGATTATTACCGCCCCTAGGCGGCGGTAGGTGGAGCGAAACCGCTGCGGGAAGCGCCGCGCCAACCAGCGGACCAGAAAGATAATGGAGCGCAGGATCAGCAGGAAGAGGGTAAATACCGCCAGCGCCAAGGGCACCACCAGCAGGTAGCTGGACATGGATGGCGCGGGCACGGAATATACGCTCGCGAGCTCACGCTGCCAGCGCACGGCGATAATAACGAAACCGACCAGCCAGGCAATGAACGCACCTGTGGCGATGCGCGCGAGCAGCCTGTAGCGCTTTGGCTCCCAGGCGGAGGCGGCAAGCCAGGGATACTTATCCGCCCATTTACTCACGACGAAGCGGTACCACACCAGCTTCACGCCGATGCCCACCACGTAGCCGAAACCGGCGGCAAGGCCCGATATCAGGCCTTGATAGGGCCAATCACGGGGCAAAATGGACGGAGTAAGGCCCAGCGTAGACAAAATGGCGGCGCCGATAACGCCCCACGGATCGAGGTGGCGGACGATATCGGCGATGCGAGCTTCTACTGCTCGAGCTTCTCCCCTAACTCCAGCCATTCCATCTCCAAATCCTCATAGGCGCTGCGGTTACCCTTTAATTCCGTATCAAGCCGGGTCATCGCTTCGGTATCGACTTCTTCTGCCGCCGCGGCCAATTTCTCATTGATCTGCGCAGCGGATTTCTCCAGCTTCTGCATCTTCCGCTCAAGCGCATTCATCTTCTTGGTGATTTCGCGCTCTTGCTGGGAAGAAAGCTTCTTTTCCGGCTTCGGCGCCGGCGCGTCCGTCTTCTTTTCTCCCAGGTTTATAACCCCAGTGTTCTTGCCGGCCTCGATTTCTTCGCGCTTGCGCAGGTACTCGTCGATGCCACCGGGAAGGTTCGTCAGCTTGCCATCGCCAAAAAGCGCGTACGTATTATCCGCAATGCGCTCGATGAGGTAGCGATCGTGCGAGATGACCACCAGGGTGCCCGGCCATGAATCGAGCAGGGATTCCAGCTCCTGGAGGGTATCGATGTCCAGGTCGTTAGTGGGCTCGTCGAGCAGCAAAACATTGGGTTCTGCCATAAGAACGCGGGTGAGCTGGAGGCGGCGGCGCTCGCCACCGGAAAGATCACCGACCGGGGTACGCTGGCGCTTGGCGGAAAAGCCGAGGCGCTCGGCCAGCTGGGAGGCGCTGAGTTCCTTTTTGCCTAGCTGCACGTAGGTGGCAACGTCCTCGACGGCATCGAGAAGCCGGCGCTGCGGATCCAAGTCATCGAGTTCCTGGCGCAGCCAGCCCAAGCGCACGGTTTGGCCCTCGATGCGCTTTCCGGCCGCGAGCTCGTATTCGCCGGCGAGCGTGCGCAGTAGCGTGGTCTTTCCGGAGCCATTCACGCCAACGAGGCCGATGCGCTCGCCCGGGGCTAGGCGCCAGGTGAGGTGATCGACCAAGGTGCGGCCATCCGGGGACTTCACGGTGGCATCTTCTAGCTCGATGACCACGCGGCCCTGGCGCTGCTTGGAAAAGGACATGAGCTCGACTTTGTTGCGCGGCTCGGGAACATCAGAAATAAGCGCTTCCGCAGCCTCAATCCGGTAGCGCGGTTTCGAGGTACGCGCCGGTGCCCCGCGGCGCAGCCACGCCAATTCCTTGCGGGCCAGGTTTTTGCGGCGTTGCTCCATCGCATCGGCCTGGCGAGCGCGCTCGGCGCGGGCGAACGTCCAGTCGTTGTAGCCACCCTCGTAGGCATCAACGGTGCCGTCGTGCACCTCCCACGTCCAGGTGGCGATGGTATCGAGGAACCAGCGATCGTGGGTGACCACGATGACGGCGAGGTTGCGCTTGAGCAGGTGATCCGCCAGCCACTGCACGCCTTCCACGTCAAGGTGGTTCGTGGGCTCATCGAGCACCACGAGGTCTAAATCCTGCACCAGCGCGGCGGCAAGGTTGACGCGGCGGCGCTCACCGCCGGACAAGGAGCTCACGGGAGTCTCCAGCCCCAGGTCCACGATGCCAAGGCCGCCGAGCACGTCGCGCACCTTGGCATTAGAGGCCCATTCGTAGGTCTCGAGCTCGAGGGGCTCAATGATCGCCTGAGCGATGGTGAGCTCTTCGGGCAGATCAAAGCGCTGCGTCACCACGGCCATGCGCAGATCCGAGGTATGGGATACGCGGCCGGAATCCGGCGGCTCGATACCGGTGAGCACTTCCAGCAGGGTGGTTTTGCCGCCGCCGTTCACGCCCACGATGCCGATGCGGTCCCCGGTTTGCACGCCGAGGGATACCCCATCAAGGAGAGTTTTTAAGCCATAGGATTTGGTGACTTGCTCGAGGTTAATCAGGTTTGCCATAACAGGGACTCATCTTAATACCTCCCCACCGCTACCCCCGCATTCCCAATCATCTTGCTACCGAAATTCACTTGCAATACCCTGCGCATGTATGAAGAAGCACACACTTACCCTCTGCACTATCCTCTCTGCCACAGCTCTCACCATCGCTGCCTGCTCGGCGCCTGAAGAAGACACCGACGCCCAAAACACCAGCGAATCCACCACTGCGGAAAGCCACGAACACGACCATGACCACGATCATGATCACGAGGGCCACTCCCACGACGGCATGGAGGCCGAAGAAGGCCAGACCGAGGTAGCCCAGCTTCCCACGCGCATCGTTTTCTCCCACGCTGGGGGCCTGACCACCTACGATGCCAAATCCGGCGACGTTCTCGATGAAGAGGACATGAACGCCTTCCTCCGCCTTAACGATGCCGGCAATGACCGCCACGTCATGGTGACCAAGGGCGATAACTTCCTTACCTACGATACCGGCCGCATCACCAAGGAACACGGCGACCACAACCACTACTACACCGCGGATCCGAAGCTGGGCGATGACAAGATTAAGGCGCCCCACGCCGGCCACGTGGTCCACCACGATGGTTTTACCGCCCTGTTTTCTGATGGCGATGGCGTAGCCAAGATTTATAAGACCGAGGACATCGGTTCCAAGGACGCCAAGCCCGTCAACACCGTCAAGACGGGCGAGGGTCACCACGGCGTGGCCGTCCCGCTTGAGGATGGCTCCGTGGTCATCACCAAGGGCACCGAGGACGAGCGCCACACCATCCAGCACCTGGATAAGGACGGCAAGGTCCTGGATGAGACCACCGAATGCCCCGGCGTCCACGGCGAAGCGGCCGCTGGAAACGGTAAGCTCTTCTTCGGCTGCGAAGACGGCCCCGTAGTCTTTGACGGCTCCAAGTTCCACAAGGTGGACGTCTCCGATTACGCCGGCGCCGAAGGCTACCAGCGCTCCGGAAACGCCGCGGGTTCTGAGGAATCGAACGTCATTCTGGCCGATAATAAGACCGACAAGGACGCCGAGCACGAGCACCCCACCTCCGTGACGCTGATCAATACCGAGGACTACTCCGCCAAGAAGGTGGACTTGGACGGTTCCTACTGGTTCCGCTCGCTGGCGCGCGGCCCAATGGGCGAGGCACTGGTGCTGACCACCGACGGCAAGCTCAACATCATCGATCCAGACTCCGGGGAAATCACCAAGCAGATCGACGCGATTTCCAAGTGGAAAGAAAACGAGGAGTGGCAGCAGCCGGGCCCGATCCTGAAGGCCGCCAATGGCTATGCCTACATCACGGACGCGCAGAAGAAGGAGCTCGTCGTCATCGACCTCTTGCGCGGTAAGGAAACCGACCGCTACGAGCTGGACTTTGAGCCCACCGAAATGGCCGTGCTCTAAATATCCAGCGCTCTAGCGCTTGTGCTTGGCGATGCCCCTCCTCCATCGCCCTAAGCTAGAGCACTTCCGCACCCGCAGCCGGGCCCTGGGCGACAACGCCCTTGGTGCCCGGTATTTCTATGCTGACCTGCGCTGCGATTTCCTCCGCATCTTCCTGCGAAGCACATAAGAAGGCGCAGGTAGGCCCGCTGCCGGAGACGATGCCATTGAGCGCGCCCGCATCCATGCCTGCCTCCAAGGTTTTGCGGAGATCTGGGCGCAGGGATAGCGCGGCGGGCTGCAAGTCATTGTGCAGGTGCGCCGCCACGCGCTGGGCATCGCCGGAAATAAGTGCCTGGGAAATCTCCGTGGTATCGAGGGCCGGTGCACTAGCCCGCCCCGCATCGCGCAATTCATCGAGCTTGCGGAATACGCTAGGCGTAGAAAGGCCGCGATCAGAGGCGATCAGCGCCCAGTGATAGGTGCCCCTTGTCATCATGGAAGTCAATTGCTCCCCGCGCCCAGTCCCTAACGCCGTACCGCCCAGCAGGGTAAAGGGAACATCGGAGCCAAGGGCGGCACCCAAGGCATCCAGAATGTGATCGCCTACCGAATCGATCCCGTAATAACGGCCGTAACAGCGCTCGGCAAGGCGCAGCGCAGCCGCAGCATCCGCGGAACCGCCCGCCATGCCACCGGCGGTAGGAATCGCCTTGTGGATCTCGAGTCCGACCTCCGGAATCTTGATGCCCCCGCGGGTGACATACAAGTGCTGCATGATGCGGTCCACCGCAGTCCAGGCCAGGTTCGTATCGTCCTCGGGCACGCCCGCCTCGTGCGGACCGGATACCTTGAGGTATTGCACGCGTGGCTTATCCACTTCGGCATTGCCTAAATCAGTCAGCGTTACCGTATCGTGCAGGCTCAAAGACTGAAAGACCGTGACCAGCTCGTGAAAGCCATCCTCCCGCGGCTCGGCCACGCCAAGGTGCACATTGACCTTGGCGTGCGCATGCGCGGTATAGGTAATCGGCTCGTTTCCGTGCGATGCGTTCACTGTAGTCCTGCCAATCGTACAAAGTCTGCAACAGCGAGCTTCTCCCCGCGCTGCTTCGGATCGATTCCGGCCGCGCGCAAGGCCTCCTCGGCGGCTGCGCCGGAGCCGTAGTGGCCCGATAGCGCGGCGCGGAGGGTTTTGCGGCGTTGGGCAAAGGCGGCATCGACAAGCGGCCATACCGCAGCGCGCGCGGCATCGTCGACCGGCCAAGGCGGGGTATCGAAGACATCGATGCGCACCAAGCCGGAGGCGATATTGGGCGCGGGCCAAAAGACATTCTTGCCAATGGTCCCAGCCTGGCTCACCGCGCCATAAAAGCCAGCCTTCACGGAAGGCACGCCGTAGATCTTGCTGCCGGGCTCCGCAGCGAGGCGCTGCGCCACCTCCAGCTGCACCATAACGAGCACGCGGCGGATGGAGGGAAAGGTTTCCAAAAAGTGCAGGAGCACCGGCACCGCCACGTTATAAGGCAGGTTGGCCACCAGCGCCGTAGGTGCAGCGACATCTTCGCTGGTCACGCGCAGCGCGTCCTTTTCCACCACGCGCAGGCGCTTAGCGTAGTCCTCCGCGCGCTCGCCCACCGTTTCCGGCAGCTGCGCGGCCAAGCGCGGATCGATCTCCACCGCGGTGAGATCCTGGACGGTCTCCACCAACCCGAGGGTCAGCGACCCCAACCCAGGGCCGACCTCCACGACGTGGTCTGTGGGGTCCAGGTCCGCCGCCGCGATGATGCGGCGGATGGTATTGGGGTCGTGGAGAAAATTCTGCCCCAACTTCTTGGTGGGCGTGATATCCAGTTTCTCCGCTAAAGCTCGGATTTCTACTGGGCCTAAAAACGCGGCGCCCGGGGAATCAGTCATGTTTTCTAACCTAGTAGAAGAATGCAGAAAGTCGCACCCCGCGTCGTGGTGACGCGGAATGCGGTGACGCGAGGTGCGGTGCAGAATGCGCGGTGTGGCGCGTGCTTTTTAGCGCAGTCCCAACTTGGCGGTACATGCAGGCCATGCGCCCCAACCCTGGGCGGCCTGCACCTTTTGTGCCACGGCAATTTGTTGCTCGCGGGTGGCCTGCCAAGCCTCAGGGGCGTATTCGGTACCGCCGAGACCAGCCCAGGTGGACGGCGCGAACTGCAGGCCCCCGGAGAAACCATTGCCGGTATTAATGGACCAGTTACCGTTGGACTCACACTGCGCGATGGCATCCCATACGGAGCCATCAGCCACGGCAGGGGCAGCCGCGCCCGAGTTACCGCCTTGCGGTTCCGGCTCCGCCTGCTTGGTGCCTCGGGCGATGGTCGCAGGCTTTGGTCCTACAACGACCTCATCCTTGATGACCTCTTCGGATTCCTTCTTGCCGTTTTTCAGCACCACCTTGCGGGTGATCTCGCGCTTACCCTTTTCGCCCTGCTCGCGCACCTCTTCGGCGCCGGCTTCCAGCTCAGGGTCATCCACGAAATTCGGCTCGGCGTCGAATTCCTCGGTGACATCTTCGGTCTGGATGTCTATCCGCTCTACCTTGATAGACATGCCCTCGGTGACCTTTTCTTCCTTGGCCGGGAAGACGCGGTCATCCTCACCGAGCTTGATACCGCGCTCCTTGAGCACATCGCCCACGGTCTTGGCGGCAATCTTGGTGTAGGTATTCTTGCCGCCATCGTTGATCTTGATGATCTTCGGGGAGACGACTTCTAGATCCATGCCGTCTTTTAGCTGGGCATCCTTATCCACGTCATCCTCGCCAGACTTCACGGCAGCTCCTGGGTTTACACCCTGCAGGTTATTGAGCAGATCAGAAACGGTGAGATCGGTGGTAGAAAGCTGCTGCTGTTCACCATCGATGGACACGGCAACCGGCTTGGCGGTGCGCACGGAAATCTCATCACCATCGGCCACGGACTCAGACGGTGCGGGCGAGACGATATCCTCTTCTCCCACCTGGACGCCGGCGGCCTGCAGTACACCGTCTACGTCCTTGGCAAAGGTAGCCAGCTCAACCTTGTCGCCGTTGACGTCTACGACCAGGTCCTTCTGCGCGGCAACCGCCACGACACCGCCGACGGCGAGGGTGCTCAAGACGCCACCCGTTGCCAGGCGCAGCGGCAGGGAACGTGAATTATTGATGCGCTTAATGTGGTGAGGTGCCATGTGTAGTTAATCTCCGGTGGTGCTGTCTATCCAGTATCACAATTGTTGCCGCTGGCCTAGGGGAAACCAGCGGCGGTACCGCGACTGCCCCACTGTGGAGCAACGCTGCGGGAAGGTAGAGGCATAAAGCCTCAACGAACAATCAATAACAATACGATAACGGGTGGGGAAAGTCGAGAAGCGCTGCGCCACAGCTATAACGGGCGAAAACAGTTGTCACATCCAGCACCCATGCCACCAGCGACCAGCGGATTTAATTTTGTGACGATCCTCACTACTGCTCTGTATTGAGCCCATATACGCGGTCAAAAGTCTCATTGACCTCCGCCGCCAAGGCCTGCGTGGTCTGGTGGCGCGCCCGGGCGATGCAGTCATAGGTGTGCCCGATGAGGGATGGCTCGTTGCGCTGCCCGCGGAAGGGCTCCGGGGTCATAAATGGCGCATCGGTTTCCACGAGCAATTGCCCCGCCGGGGCCAGCGCCGCCGCCTGACGCAGCTCCGCATTGCGCTTGAAGGTGACATTGCCAGCAAAGGACAAGACGTAGCCGCGCTCGAGCGCCTCTTCTGCCACGCGCAGCGGCGAGGAGAAGCAGTGGAGCATGACGGTGGTGGGCGTGGGGGCATCGGCAAGAATGCGCAGCAGGTCTTGGTCCGCCTCGCGGTTGTGGATCATAAGCGTCTTGCCGGTGCGCACCGCCAGATCGATATGCCAGCGCAGGGATTCCTCCTGCTGGACCAAGCTCGCGGTCGTCTCCGGTTCGTGGTGGACCCAATAGGCATCCATGCCGGTCTCCCCCACCGCCACGCACCGCGGATCCGCCACCATCTCCTCCAACGCGGCTTTGGTGGGCGCGTCTAGTTCATTCGCCCGCACCGGGTGGATGGCGCAGGCGGCATACACATTGGGAAAAGCGCGCGCGGTCGCAAGGGCCGCCTCGGACTCGCGGCGGTCATCGCCAACCGTAACCAGGCGGGATCCCCCTGCGGCGCGGGCGCGGTTGACCAGCACCTCATCGGTGTCTTTATGCGAGAAAAGGTGGGTATGCGCATCGCTGAGGCCGCTGAGCCCTGGGGCCGGAATGGGAGTAGGACGTGGCTTCTTTTTAGACATACCCGCAATTGTAATATTGGCAGCTATGTTGATCAGACCAGCGGACCTGAGCGATGTCCCCGCCATGACCGATACCCTCAACTGGGCCATCGAGCATACCGACGTCATCTTTGACTCCACCCCAGTTACCGTGGCAGAGCGCGAAGAACACCTGCGTCATATTCAGGAATTGGGATGTCCCTTCCTCGTTGCCGAAACCAATGCTGGCGAATACCTAGGCTGGGCGCTCTATCACCCCTACCGCGATCCCCGCATCTGGCAGGGCTGCTATGAAACCACGATTTATCTTTCCCCCAATGCCCAAGGCCAAGGCGTAGGCACCGCGCTTATGAGTGAGCTAGTAGACCGCGCCCGGGCAGATGACAAGGTGCATGCGCTGCTCGCCTTAATCGTGTCTACTAATACAGCATCATTAAAGTTGCACGAAAAGTTCGGGTTTGAAAACGTGGGAACTCTCAAAGAGGTAACCTACAAATTCGATCACTGGCTTAGCCTCACCCACTTAGAACTTCTGGTGTAAAGGACTTTTTGATGCATATTCGCCCCGCCGAGCTTGCCGATGCCCCCTCCATTTCCGCCATCTACAACGCCGCCTCCGCGGCTAAACCGGCCAATAACCTCATTACCTGGCAAGAAGAGGTTTCTGAGCGCGAGGATTGGCTAAAAGAATTGTCCAAGGCCGGCTCGCCCGTGCTCGTTGCCGTGGACGATGATGAAATCATCGGCTGGGCCGCCTACTTTCAATTCGTCACGCCCGCCATCTATTACGGCACCGTCGAAGATTCCGTGTATATCTCCCCCGCAGCCCAGGGCAAGGGCGTGGGCTCTGAGCTTCTCGATGCCCTCATGGACATCGCCGCCGATGATCCCTATATCGAGACCATGATTACCTATATCGTGGATACCAATGCCGGTTCCATTGCGCTGCACAAGAAGTTTGGGTTTAAAGAAACCGGCCGCATGCCCAATATCCACACCAAGGACGGCGTGCGCCTGGGCTTAGTTCACCTGCAGCGCGATTTCCAGCACTAGGCAGAGCCTTTAAGGCATAGCAAAAGCGCGGTGGCCTCCCCCTCTCATTGGGATTGGCCACCGCGCTTGTGTATCTACGCGGGGTTATCCGTATTAGTTCATCACTGGTGCCCACTCCGGGCCGGTTTCACCAAGCTCTGGATCCAGCTTGGAAATCAGCGGCTTCGGCTTTGCCAAGGTCGTACCCGGTGCCACCTGGATGCGCTCCCACTTGGCCTGCTGCTGGGTGTAGTCACCCATAATCACCGGATATTCGTGGTTTTCTGGGGGAAGCCCCGCACCCACGAGCTCAACCGGGATATCGTCCTTGACCTCGCGCACCTCAGGCTGCGCGGCCCATTCGCCGGTGCGGCCCAGGGTCTCGTGCACCTTTTGTGCGGTAAACGGTAGGAACGGGGTGAGCATGACGTTGCAGTCAGACACGACCTGCAGGGCGGTCCACAACACGGTAGCCAGGCGCTCGCGCTGGGTTTCATCCTTGGCCAGCTTCCACGGCTCCTGGGAGGCGATATAGGCATTCGCCTCGCCCACCACGTGCATGATGGAGACAATGGCCTGCTTGAACTTGGATTGCTCCAGCAGGTTACCGGCGGTGGTAAAGGTCTCCTCCGCCAGCTGCAAAATGGCCTCGTCGCGCTCCTCCAGGGCCGCTGGAACCGGAACCTCGCCAAAGTTCTTGTGCGCCATGGATACGGTGCGGTTGACCAGGTTGCCCCAGCCATTGGCCAGCTCATTATTGATGCGACGCACGAATTCATCCCACGTAAAGTCTGCGTCGTTGTTTTCCGGACCGGCTACGGCAATGAAGTAGCGCAGCGGATCCGGGCCGAACTCAGCCAGGAAGTCCTTAACGTAGATCACCACTCCCTTGGAGGAGGAGAACTTTGAGCCGGACATAGTCAGGTATTCCGAGGACACGATCTCCGTTGGCAGGTCCAGCTCACCGTACTGGTGCAGCTCGCCGCCCTTCGAGCCCTTGCCGGCATAGCCCAGCAGTTCCGCCGGCCAGATCTGCGAGTGGAAGGTGATATTGTCCTTGCCCTGGAAGTAATAGTGGCGGGTTTCTGGGTCCTGCCAAAATTCCTTCCACGCCTCCGGCTGGCCGGTGCGGTGCGCCCACTCGATGGAGGCAGACAGGTAGCCCACGACGGCATCGAACCACACGTACAGCTTCTTCGCGTTATTGTCCTGCCAGCCGTCCACCGGAATGGGAATGCCCCAGTCGATATCGCGGGTCATGGTGCGCGGGCGCATATCCTCCAGCAGGTTCAAGGAGAACTTCAGCACGTTCGGGCGCCAATCCTCGCGGGTGGAAAGCCACTTTTGCAGCTCGTCCTTAAGGGAGGGCAGATCCAACAGGAAGTGCTCGGTCTCCACGAACTGCGGGGTTTCGCCGTTGATCTTGGATACCGGGTCAATGAGGTCTACCGGGTCCAGCTGGTTGCCGCAGTTATCGCACTGATCACCGCGGGCGCCATCCGCGCCGCAGATGGGGCACGTGCCCTCGATATAGCGGTCTGGCAGCGTGCGGCCGGTGGACGGCGAGATTGCCCCCTTGGTGGTCTCCTTCAGCATGTAGCCGTTCTCATTGAGGCCCTTGAAAAGTTCCTGCACCACCGAGTAGTGGTTACGGGTGGTGGTGCGGGTAAATAGGTCATAGGACAAGCCGAGGTTAGCCAGATCGTTGACAATCTGGCGGTTGTAGCGGTCTGCGAGCTCGCGGACGGATACGCCTTCCTTATCGGCCTGGACCAGCAACGGGGTGCCGTGCTCATCCGTGCCGGAGACCATGAGTACGTTGCGGCCGCGCATTCGCTGGAAGCGGGCGAATACGTCAGAGGGAACGCCAAAGCCAGCCACGTGACCGATGTGGCGCGGGCCATTGGCATATGGCCAGGCAACATTTACTACTAAAGACTCAGTCATGGAGTCCAGTTTATCGAAGCACCTGCACGAACACACGTTGAGGGCACATAACCTCTACAGCTGAAAAGCGCCCGCCTCCTTCCCTCGTGCGGGAAAGCGGCGGGCGCTGCTACCAAAGGCGGTAGATGCTTTATCTACTTGCGCTTCATCGGGTTCTTCAAACGCTCGTTGCGACGCTTCTTGAGTTCCTGCGTGCGCTGGTAGTCGCGGTGCAAGCGGCGCTCGCGGGCCATCTTGCGCTGGAACTGCTGCGCCTCGCGGTACTCGAGGTAAATAATGTCATTGCTCAAGTCCTTGTAGATGGCGAACATCAAGCCAATGACGATGAACAAGAACGGCAGCGCCGCCACGATGGTGACGTTCTGCAGGTTGGACAGCGCGTCCTCATTAACCAAGAGCAAGGTCAGGCCAACGGCTGCGGTCAGAGCACCCCACATGGCGGATAGCCACGGCTTCGCGGTTGCGGCACCATTCTGGGTCATCGATCCCATCACGGTGGAGGCGGAGTCCGCAGACGTAATGAAGAAGGTGGACAGCAAGATGACGGCGACGACGCCGGCAATGAAGCCACCAGGCAGGTTGTGTAGGAGGTTAAACAGCTCTACCTCGGCGGATTCGCCGGTGATGGATTCGCCGTTTTGCTCCATGTGGATTGCGGTGCCACCGAAGATGGCGAACCACAGGGTGGAAACGCCGGCTGGGATAAGCAAGACGCCTAGGCAGAACTCGCGGACGGAACGGCCGCGGGAAATGCGTGCCAAGAACATGCCCACGAATGGGGACCAGGAGACCCACCATGCCCAGTAGAAGATGGTGTAGCTAGACAGCCACTCGCCGGCGGTGCCGTTTTCGGATTCTGCGGTACGGCCGATCATCTCGGTGAAGTAGTTGAAGTAGTTACCGATGGAACCCGGAACTTGGTTCAGGATGGTCACGGTTGGACCCAAGATGAAGACGAAGATGGCCAGCACCGCAGCCAAGACCATGTTGGCATTGGACACGTACTGAATGCCCTTGCCCACACCGGAGAGTGCGGAGAGCAAGAAGGCCAGGGTCAGGACCAAAACAATGCCGATAACCACGGACTGGGTTGGGTTATCGATGATGCCGGAGGCTTCCAGGCCGGCCTGGATCTGCAGCGCACCAAGACCCAGGGAGCAGGCGGTGCCGAAGACGGTGGCGAAGATGGACAGGATGTCAATGAACTTGCCCAATCCACCATTGGCCCGGCGCTCGCCGATGAGCGGCACGAAGGCCTGGCTCAACAGCTGCTTGCGGCCGATACGGTAGGTCGAGTACGCGATGGCCAAACCAACAATGGCGTAAACAGCCCAGGGGTGCAGCGTCCAGTGGAACATGGCATAGGCCATGGACGAGCCCACGTTTTCCGTTCCCCGGCCAGGCGTACCGTCGCGGTAGTTCGCCAGCGGCTCGGAAGCGCCATAGAACATCAGGCCGATGCCCATACCGGCAGCGAACATCATGGCAATCCACGAAGGCGTGGAAAACTCCGGTTCCTCATTAATGTGGCCCAACTTGATGGTGCCAAATTTAGAGGAAGCGATGAAGATAACGAAGGCCACGAAGACGGTGCCAAAAAGCACGTAAGCCCAACCGAACTTATCGACGACCCACGTCAGGGCCGCGGAAGAAAAGTCCGCGAAGTTATCCGGCGCGGCAAGGCCCCAAATAACGATGGCGGCAACAAGCACACCGGCGATACCCATGATGGTCCAGTCAATCGGGATATTATCGCGGTCTGCGGCGATTTCGATTTCCGGATCGTCATACTCTTCGGGGTGGAACCCCTCAGAGTTGATCATGTCCTGGATTTGGCTCGTCGCCGTCTGCTCATCCAGCGTCTCTTCTACCGTTTGATAATCCTCAATCGGCTGATCGCTCGAAGCAGTAGAAGTGGCCCCAGCAGGAGATTCGCCGGGCCCCTTCCCTTCTTCGGGCACACCAGCGCCGTTATTTTCAGTATTAGTCATGCTTTCTACATTGGTGGCGTGACCCCAATTTTTCAAACCACTTTTCTATCAAAACCCCAGCTTACGCACATTTTTGAGCGTTTCCTTAAGGTTTCCTGCATGACTATAGGTGGCATATCCCCACGTAGACGGCTTTTAGGCGCCACACGCCCGGAAAGTATAACGATTCGATAACTTATACAGAAGCGTGAAACTACCTGCTAGCACGGTTAATTGTGACCTTTTATACACTGCATAGAAATAAGCTGCTGTCACCTCAACAAGTGCTCAGCTAACGGGCACTCAGCGGGCCTCTAGTGCGGCATCATAAAGCTCCCGATTGGATACCCCACTCCCCTTGGCGGCCTGCTTGCACGCGTCCTTCAAGCGCATGCCAGCCTCGGCCAACTCCAAGGCCTGTGGGACGAGAGCCGCGGCGGTCACGGCAGCGCCGGTTCCGCCTTCAATGACCACGGTAATCTCGCCCTTGACTCCCTCGCTCGCCCATTCGGCCAGCTCAGCTAGCGAGCCGCGGCGCACTTCCTCGTATGTCTTGGTCAGCTCGCGGCACACCGCGGCGGGGCGATCGCCGCCGAGGACCTGGGCGGCATCGGCAAGCGTATCGACGATGCGGTGGGGCGATTCAAAAAATACGATGGCACGCTTTTCATTGCGCAGCGATTCCAGCCACGCCTTTCGCGGACCGGGCTTGCGCGGAGGGAATGCATCGAAGAGGAAGTGGCCCACGCCCAGACCAGAGAGGGCGAGCGCCGTGGGCACCGCCGAGGGGCCTGGAAAACACGTCACGGGAATATCTCTTTCGGCGGCCGCGGCCACCAGTGACAGGCCGGGATCGGAGATGATCGGCATGCCGGCATCGGTGACCACGAGGACGGTGCCGTGCTGGGCGGCATCGATAAGCTGCTGCGCACGCGCCTGCTCATTGTGGTCAAAGTTGGATACCACGGACCCGGAAATTTCGATGCCCAGGGCCTGCGCCAGGTTGCGCACGCGGCGGGTATCTTCGGCGGCGATGACATCAGCATGCGCCAATGCCTGCATCAGGCGCGCCGAGGCATCACCGACATTTCCCAAGGGCGTGGCGGCAAGGATAACGCCGCGCGGAAGTGGGTCCAGACCTAAAGCTGACATGCCTCTAGCATTCCACATTCTCCTATGCGCCCGCGCGCAGGCTCGTGGCCTAAACTCTTCTTCGTGACTATTGCTACCGCTGCCCCCGCTAGCTCACCGCGCACCCCGCATAACCGTGTGATGCCGCCGGCACCGCGTGCCTATACGTGGGGCAAGGCCGATTGGATTAGCACCGGCATCATCGCGGTTCTCGCGCTCATTACCCGGTTCGTGGGCCTTACCGCGCCGGTGTCCCAGGGCACGCCCGTCTTCGATGAAAAGCACTATGTGCCGCAGGCCTGGGACATGGTCAAAAGCTGGGATAACTTATTCATCGGCGGCATTGAGACCAACCCGGGCTTTGGACTCGTCGTTCACCCGCCGCTGGGCAAGCAGATCATTGCCCTTTCAGAATGGGTCTTTGGTTATACCCCGCTGGGCTGGCGCTTGATGACGGCCCTCTTCGGCGTCGCCACCGTGCTGATGACCATGGCGCTGGCCCGCCGGCTGTCCTTTTCCTGGCAGGTGGCCACCTTTGCCGGCATTTTAGCCGTCTGCGATGGCGTACTCTTGGTCTCCGCGAAGTTTGGCATGCTGGATATCTTCCAGGTCTTTTTCATCGTCGCCGCCGCGTGGGCGCTAGCCCGCGATCATCAACAAATGCGCGAGCGCCTGCACGACGCCCTGCTGAGCGGCGGAATAGGCACCTCCCCCTTCGGCCCGCGTTTTGGCTTCCGGTGGTGGCGCTTTACCGCTGGAGTCTTCCTAGGACTATCGCTCGCCGTGAAGTGGTCCGGGCTGTACTACATCATGTTCTTCGGCCTGCTCTGCGTCTTTAGCGACCTCGCATTGCGCCGCAAGTACGGCATTCGCCGCTACATCGTGGGTACGCTCATTCGCGATACTCCCGCGGCACTTGCCTCCCTAGTAGCCGTGCCAATAATGATTTATGTGTGGAGCTGGCGCGCGTGGTTCGCCTCAGAAACCGCGGTCTACCGGCACGCCAAAGTGGATGGGACCATCGGGGAAGACTCCTGGCTCATGCACTTACCGGAACCTGTGGCCGGCTGGTTTTATTACCACTTATCCGTATTGGATTTTCACGCCAGCTTGACCTCTTCTGGTGGCCACCACCACCCGTGGGATTCCAAGCCGTGGGCATGGCTGGCCGGGGCCCGGCCCATTTTGTACTACTCCAGCACGGATCTGGAATGCAGCGGCGGTGGCGAATGCCGCAAGATGCTCTACCTCTTTGGCACCCCGGCGATCTGGTGGCTGGTGGTCCCCGCGGTGCTATGGGGGCTGTGGTCCCTTATCATCCGCCGCAACCGCGCCTTCCTCATCCCCCTCGTGGGCTTCGCGGCCGGATTCCTCCCGTGGCTCGCAGCCTTTGACCGGCAGATGTACTTCTTTTATGCCACCGCGTTTATCCCCTTTGTCATCGTGCTTCTTGCCCTCGCGCTGGGCCAAATGGTCGGGCACGGTAAGCCCATCAGGTGGCGGTGGATTACACGCATCGCTGGTGGAACGATGCGGCGGGGAACGTTTGCCGCCGCCTGCTACCTTGCCTTGGTGGTCGCGATGTTCTTCTACTTCGCGCCCATCTTATACGGCTTCATCATCCCGGAATCTTGGTACCAGTCCATGATGTGGCTGCCCAGCTGGAAATAGGTGGCAGAGGCCCGTTCGCCTTAGTGTGGCTGCGCGTTCAGGGATTTCCACCACGCGCGCACCAGGTAGCCCTTCTCGGCCGCCCATGCCCAGGCCAGGCTGATGGTCGA
Source organism: Corynebacterium sp. LaCa_23 (assembly GCF_058182375.1). Lineage (NCBI taxonomy): Bacteria > Bacillati > Actinomycetota > Actinomycetes > Mycobacteriales > Corynebacteriaceae > Corynebacterium > Corynebacterium sp. LaCa_23. The sequence continues at coordinate 820,086 of NZ_CP190825.1, read as the reverse complement.
TAGCGCGGTGGCAATAAGCAAATAGACCTGCTCCATGGTGACGGTCCCCAGCGCAATATCGCGCACGCCAAAACCAAAAAGAAACGCAAACATCGTGGCTGATACCGGGAACAACCCGGTCACAGAGGCTGGGCGCCACGCGCTCCACAGCAGTCCGCACGCCATGCCAAAGCGCACGGCCGCGCCCTCCATCAGGAGGTTGGCGCGCTCCGGATCGGCTGCCGGATCCAGCACCGCCCCCTCTGCGCCCATCGGTACCAGGCCGGAGGCGCGTACCACCTGCACGATGGCCCACACTGCAAAGACAAGTCCCATGACCACCAAGGCGATGCGCGCCACCGTGAGGTTGGCCTGCCTAGCGCTCGATGCCCGCTTCCACTCCGGTTCCACCCCGGCGAGGATCACCTCTGAGAGGTCCGTCGGCGGTGCCATGCCGGAATCCGCCGGTTCCACGAAGCTTAAGGAGCGCGATAGCGCCGCTGCCTTATCGCGAAAGGCCCGGCACTCCGCGCAGTGTTCTAGGTGGGCGTCGATGACGTCAGCGGAAAGCTCCGCTTCTTCCCCATCCAGCTGGGCAGAAATCGCCGCTTGCACTTGGCTATGCGTCAACATTGCTTAACGCCCTATCCAAGCTCGCCCGGCCAGAACCAAAAATAACGATCATTATGAGCGACATGCACAGCACCAGCGGGTACTCGATGCCGCCGTCGCCAGCAAAAAGGCCGTTGCCCCAGTGCACGAAGTACAGCGCGCCCACCATATCCACGGCCAGCGCCGCCGCGGCAAAGGTGGTTAATAAACCAATGACGAGGAAGGCGCCGCCTACCATCTCCCCGATTGCGGCGGCATAACCGGCAATCTGTGGCTGCGGGATGCCCAGGGCAGAAAACTGCCCTACCGTCTCATCCATTCCATCCATGAACATCTTGTCCACGCCGTGCGCGATAAAAATGAGTCCGAGGACCAACCGAAAAAGCAGCAATGCGGCATCGCGAACGGCAGGTCTATTCATGGTCAATAGACTACATCGAATGCCCACCCCAACGCGAAGACGCCACCGCCCCACCCGCCTAGCTTGCAATTTCACCATCTAGCAAGACTCACGCTGCGCCTCACCCGCCATCGCTGCTTCAATGGGAAAGACAAGGACAATAGGCACGACATACCAACAGGAGAACCTCCCATGGACACTGAAACCACCACCGAAGAACGCACCCCGCTGGCCTACGATGAGCACGGGGTAGCCCGCACGCCGTGGGCCGTGACATCGTCGCTGTTGACGAATTATTACGATACCGAATGGGGCCTTCCCATTAGGGACGAGGCCGGTCTTTTTGAGCGCCTGAGCTTGGAGTCCTTCCAGTCTGGGCTGTCTTGGGCCGTGGTATTAAAAAAGCGCCCGGCCTTCCGCGAGGCCTTTTGCCATTTTGATCCAGAAAAGGTCGCGGAATTCGGCGAGGCCGAGGTGGAGCACTTGCTTGCCGATGCCACCATTATCCGCAACGAGCCCAAGATCCGCGCCACCATCAATAATGCGAAGGCCACCATTAAACTGCGCGAAGACGGTGGACTAGCGGATTTCATTTGGAGCTTTCAGCCCGCAGAAAATATCTATCCCGAGGTCATGGAGGATATTCCGAAGAAGAGCCCCGAGTCGCAGGCAATGTCGCGGGAATTGAAGAAGGCCGGATTTAAGTTTGTGGGGCCGGTGACCTGCTTTGCGCTCATGGAAGCCATCGGTATGGTCGATACCCATCTCTTAGGCTCCCACCGCCGGGCTTCCTCCGGCGTATGGCCGGAGGAAACCGAAAAACTGCACGGAAGCCAGGCGCAGCGGGCTAATTAACCCGCGCGGCGAGCGGCCAGGTCATCGCGGCGCCCTACCCCATCGGGCCCGGCGTGTGGGCCATCAAAGTCACCGTCTTCATCGTCGCTGTAGCTTAAGGGAAGGTGCTCAAAGTCGGGGCTTTCATCGTCGATTTCGACGACGACCGCACCCGGACGGCGCAGGTTGCGGGGGATCTTCAATGCCTCATCATCAGTATTGTGAACGCCCAACCGCGCCCGGCGCAGGTGCTTTACGCGACGGCGCAATAGCGCCTGCTCTTGGCGGACTTGCGCGCGCAGCGCCACAAGATAGGTACCGGTCAGAACGCCGACGATTCCTGCCAGCCACCAGGTCCATCCGCCGGCCACAATGCCCAAGGCCACGGTGAGGACCACGGCGATGGCTAGGCCAATGAGCGTGCGCTGTCGGCGTTGATAGCGAGTGGCGGACTTCTCTTTATCCGCCACTGGGTCCCAGCCGCCGCGGCCAAGGCGGCGCTGGGCAAATGCGACCTCGTCCTCAGAAAGGTCGGTATTTAACGCCGCGTCCCCGGCACCATAGGCACCGTGCGCATCCGCTTCCGCGGATTCCTCGAGTGCACCGTCGTTCTCCGGCTCTTCCGAGTCGGTCTCTGCGGTGTCTGCCTCTTCGGCATCGAAAACAGGAGCAGGATCGACCGCACCTGGGTACATCAGATCTACCGGGGAGGTATAGGTCTCGTCATAGTCGTACGCATCCTCGGCAATGTCTGCTGCCACCGGCGCGGTGAAAGACTCGGTGGAATTGGCAACCACATCGCCGCGGCGGCGCTTGCGCTTTGCATCGCCTTCTTCCCCGGCGGCGCGCTCGTCATCATCAAGCAAGACATCATCGGCATCGTCAACGTCCGCATCTGCATCGTCGGAATCATTGGACGTGCGTGCGCTATCGGCTGCTTCTGTGGAATCGGTCGCGTCGGGTGAGTCAGCAGCTGCTGGAACCGCGGATTCCTCAATGACTTCACCCTCGATGGTCTCTGCCGGCCCATCAGCCTGGGTGGCCTGCTCGTCGCGCGCGTCAGCCTCATCCTCGTCTGCGGCGGAGCGGTATGCGCGGCCACCTACGCCAAAGGGTTGCGCCCGAGCGCGGCGGGCAGCGCCAGCAATGGTCCGCGACTGCGCGTGGGAAGAACGGTCTTCTGCGCCCTCATCGATCAGCACGTCATCGACGTCTGCCTCGCTGTCCGGGTCCTCAGCGGCAGCGGATACGACCTCGTAGTCGTAATCCTCATCCGAGCCGCTGCGGTGGACATCATCGGCCCGCAAGCGCGGGCGGCGGCGGCCGGCGACGTTTCCGGAATCTCCGGAAAAGAGCACGCGGGTATCCTCAAATGCCTCGCCGGTATGGCTCATCGGGCGGTTGCTCCTACCCAGTAGCCACGGCGCGAGCACGAAGAGCCACACCACGATGATTGCGATAACTGGCACAGCTGTGGACACGACTTAAGGACCTTCCCTTGGGATACAGATGATTACTCCACTGTAATCGCTAAAACCGCACTTTAGGGCCCACATAAGCTGTAAATTACAATGTTGTTACTTATGTGAAAATTGTGAAAGCATTACCCAGATTTAAGGAAGGTTTTCACACCAAACGCCCAGCTTGGCGCAGCCGCTCCACCGCCGTGGATGAGAAGTCTTCCTTGACTAGGGCCACGAAATGGTGATCCCGCCAAGCGCCATCGATATGCAGGTTGCGGCGCAAATACCCCTCGGACCGAAAACCATTGGCCCCCAGCACGCGCCCGGAGGCGGGGTTTTGCTCCAAGTAGGTGGCGGTCACCCGGTGCAGGCCCACCCGCCCAAAGGCATGATCCACGCCCAGGGCTGTCGCCGCGGTGGCAACGCCTGCGCCCTGCACGGCGGAATAAACCCAATACCCGATCCAGCAGTCCCGGATGCTGCCGTGCTGGATATTGCCGAGCGTTACCTGGCCGACGAACTTTCCCTCGAGCTCAATGGCCAAAGGGATTACCTGGGCATCGCGCGCGGAATTGCGCAGAAAAATGAGGTAATTCCACCAGGCCTGCGAGCTGTGGGCCTCTGTCCAAGTGGTCGCTTGGGTCGGCTCCACCGGCCGGAGCAATGGTTCATCCTCAATGCGCTGGCGCCGCCACTCGGGACCATCCGAGCGCAGCAAGGGTCTCAGCCGCATTCGCCCGCCAGACGGCAGTGTCCCCGAGGAAGGAAGCTGCACCGTCGGCGTCGCTTCCGGCCAACCGGGATGCAGATCATCAGTGGGCCCGGTAACTGGATGACGCAGCTTGGCTGAGGCGGTACCGAAAGGGTCAAGCATTAGCTGCGCTGGGTCAGAAATAAGACGTCAACAACATCGCCCGGGCGGATCTCGGTGACTTCCTCTGGCACGCGGATCATGGCGTTGGCCTCGGAAAGTCCGGCCAGTAGGTGCGCCGGCGCGCCGGTCGCACCGCCAAGGCCCTCAACCAGGTAATCGGCGGTCTCGGCATCGCGCATCAAGCGGGCGCGGATGAAACCACGGCGCCCGGGGCGGGAATCAATGTGGTTGAGCGCGCGGGCACGCACCACCCGGCGGTGGGCGTTGCGCTTGCCCAAGGCCAGGCGAATCAAGGGTCGAATATAGATTTCGAAAATAACCAGCGACGATACTGGGTTCGAGGGAAGGAGGAAGGTGGGGATGCGTTCATCTCCTACCAGCCCAAAACCTTGCACGGATCCTGGGTGCATAGCCACGCGGGAGGTATCGATATCGCCGATTTCCGCCAAAATCTCGCGGATTTGCTCGGCACCGGCGCCACCAACGGCACCGGTAATAACGAGGGCCTCGCTGCGCGTGATATGGGTTTCTAGCACTTCCCGGATGCGACGGGGCTCGCCTTCGGCAATGCCCACGCGGACCACGTCCGCCCCCGCTTCTTTTGCAGCGGCAGCCAAGGAGTAAGAGTTCACATCAAAGACTTGGCCTAGGCCCGGTTCCTTGTCCACATCAACGAGCTCGCGGCCAAAGGACACGATGGTCACACGGGGTCGAGGATAAACCAGCACCTTGGAGCGCCCCACGGCGGCCAGCAGGCCAATCTGCGCCGGGCCAAGGACGGTGCCGGAGGACACAGCGACATCGCCGGGCTGAATATCATCGCCCACGCGGCGGACGAAGTCGCCCGAGCGCACCGTCCGGTGCGCCGTGATGCGCTTGCGGCCGCGATCGGTCCACTCGAGGGGCAGGACGGCATCGGCAAGCGTGGGCAAGGGCGCGCCCGTATAGACGCGTACGGCCTGCTTGGGCTGCAGGCGCAACGGCTGCTTCGAACCGGCCGGAACCTCGCCCACGACGGGCAAGGAGCGCTCGACCTCGGGTGGGGCGGGCTGCGCGGCGGCGTCCTCGGCCTGCTCGGCAGATCCCTCCCCTTCGCTGCTTTCCTGGTCCTGATTCTTCGGGCGCCGGACCTTCAGCCCGCGCTCGCCGCCGATATCAACGGCGCGAACCGCATAACCATCGATGGCCGCCTGGGGAAAGCCCGGTAAGGGCTGATTGGCCTGCACCTGCTCGGCGCACATTAACCCCAGCGCATTAGAAATGCTCATCCGCACCGGCTCCGGGGTCGTCGCCGCATCAGTAACCAGAGCCAACTGGTCATCAACTGAACGCATACGGTCTCTGCCCGCCCTTTCTTATTGGCCTTTACCTTGCTGCCCTCAACACACGTGCGCGCGGCAAGATAATTAGTTAAGGCCTTGCTCCGCCTCGAAATCGGACATGATTTGTTTAATAGCTTTATACAGCGCTGGGCCGTATTTTTCATCGCGCAGGCCAAAGTCCACGTTGGCCGGGATATAGCCGCCGGGGTTGCCCAAATCGTGGCGCTTGCCCTCGTGGACCACCACGTGGACGGGCTCGCCTTCCTCAATGAGCAGCTCGATGGCATCGGTCAGCTGCAATTCCCCGCCCTTGCCCGGTTCGATCCGGCGCAGCGCATCAAAGATCTTGCGGTCCAAAAGGTAGCGCCCCGTAGCAACCAGGTTGGACGGTGCGTCCTCCGGGTCCGGTTTTTCTACCATGCCGATAACCTTTTTCACGCCCGGCGCGTCAGTATCTTCTACGTCGAATACGCCGTAGTTAAACGTCTGCTCCTGCGGCACCGCAAAGGCACACAGCACGCTGCCGCCAAGCTCAGCGCGAACGCGCGCCATATCCGCCATAACGGTGGCCGGCAGCACGATGTCATCCGGCAGCATGACGGCAAAGGAGTCTTCGTCCTCTGCCAGGACTTCTTCCGCCAACCCCACGGCATGGCCCAAGCCCAAGGGCTTTTCTTGCTCTACCGCGATGGGCTCAATGAGCTGGTGGGCGCGGTTGACCTTGGCTACCTGCTCATCCTTGCCGCGGGAATCTAGGGTTTCTACCAGATCCGGAAATTCCGCAAAATGGCGCATTACTTCTTGCTTTTCGGGTGCGGTAATAACCGCAAGCCGGCGCGCGCCCACAGAGGCTGCCTCCTCAGCAATCAATTCAATGCCGGGAGTATCCACAACGGGCAGCAATTCTTTGGGGACGGTTTTCGTGGCGGGCAGAAAGCGGGTGCCCATGCCAGCCGCTGGAACTACAACCGTGGTGATTCCGGTGGCGGAATCTTCGCGTTCATTAGCCATGGATCTTAGGGTACAACGGCGCACTATTTTCCTGTGTAGCGCTACGCCACGGACGCTATTATTTATTTATGCCTTCTTCCAGCGATATCAAAGAGCAACTGCGCACCCGCCTGCTTCGCGCGCGCCGCGGCCTCACCGCCGATAAGCGCGCGGAATGGACCACTGCCTTGCGCGAGCAGTTAGAACCTGAGCTTGCCGGTGTATCGAGCGTCGCTGCCTATTGGCCGCTGGGCTCAGAGCCGGGCGGGGCGGATTTCATCCCGTGGCTTTCCCGCCGCGTCGACCGCGTATTATTGCCCATCACCTGCGGTAACGGCGTTTTAAACTGGGCAGAATACAAGGGCACGCACAGCATGCAGCCTGGCCAGCTGGGCATATCCGAACCCGCCGGCCCGCGTTTTGATAGCCGCGTGCTGTGCGGTTGCGATCTGATTTTGGCTCCCGCCATGGCCATCGATGCCGCCGGAAACCGCCTGGGCAAGGGCGGCGGGTACTACGACCGCGCACTTTCCCTGGTGCCGCGCAACCACCCCGCGGTACTCGCCATGGTCTATCCCACCGAGTTCCTTGACTCTATCCCGGCCACATCCCACGATCGCCGGGTCGAGGCCGTGGTTACCGCCGCAGGAATCCACCGCTTTTCTTCCTAGACGGGGAACCGCGCGGGCAGTAGCGCAGTCTAATTGTGCATGGCTCATTCCCCGTCCCCGCGAATCTCACAGTTCTTCCGCACCCTGCGCACCCCTGGCCACCGCCGCGGCGTGCTCGTGCGTCGCGCGATCGCGCTAGCCCTGCTCATCGCTGCGTTGGTCTCCGCGATTTCCAGGGCGAAGGAACTGCCGCAGGTGCTGGTCTTTAGCCACGATCTGCCCGCCGGTGCGGAGCTTTCCGCCTCCGATGTCTCCCTCGAGCCCCTGCCTTCTTCTTCCATTCCTAGCAGCGCGCTTGCCGATGCCCCCTCCGATCTCGCCGGCCGCATCATCACCGCCGCTGCGGGCAAGGGCGAGGTTGTCACCAGCCAGCGGCTCCTGGGCCAAGAGTTGGTCTCTAGCCTCGTCGCGAACTCGGGATCTGCCGATTCTAAGGGAGGCGGCTCCGGCCGCATGATCCCAGTCAAACTTGCCGATCCAGACATCATCCCCCACCTTCACCACGGCGATACCGTCGATATCGTCACGGCAAGCGATGCCACCGATTCCCAGCCCGCGACCGCACGCGTCATCGCCTCCGGCGCCCGGGTGGTCTCCACCACCACTGCGGAGGGTGAAGTTTCTTCTGCCACCGTCTTGCTCGCACTTCCCAATGAGCACGCCAACGATGTAGCCGCGGCCTCATTGAACCAACCGCTGACCGTGGTCATCGTGGGCGATCGCGCCCAGCCTCAAGCCGTTGATGACGCAGATACTGCTGCCTAAAGACCGCACGAAGGTTGACCATTGCCCCGATAATCTGGGCAAATTCTAGGAGAATGGAATCTCCATCTGATCGGTTGGAGCAGGTCAGTCACCACTGCACCAATCAAGTGAAGTGTGCCATTCATTTGTCTTCCAGGTTGTGATGACTTTTAGCTTGAACTAAACTCCCAGCGTGCTCATGGATCGCACCCACCCTTACCTATCCCCAGAAAGGTCCGTTTTCTCCCATGCTCAAGGGCTTTAAAGACTTCATTATGCGCGGCAACGTCGTCGAACTTGCCACCGCAGTCATCATCGGTTCCGCATTCACGGCCATCGTCACTTCCGTGACGGATTCCATCATTCAGCCGATCATTAACTCCTTCGGCTCCGCCGAGGTCGACGGTTTGGGCTTCCAAATCACCGATAATAAATCCACCCTCGTGGACTTTGGCGCCGTTATTACCGCCGCGATTAACTTCCTGATCATCGCCGCAGTGGTCTACTTCCTCATCGTGATGCCGCTCAACAAGCTCACTGAAGCATCCAAGCGCCGCCAGGGCGTGGACCCAGAGGCCCCGGCACCAACCTCGGAGGAACTGTTGGCTGAAATCCGCGATCTCTTGCAGGCCCAGAACGCGGGCGCTGTCACCGCCGCAGATAAGGCACTTGGGGAGGCCACTGCAACAGATGCGATCGAAAACTCCACCGCGTCTGAGGGCAAGCACAGCCGCCACGACGACTAGTTCTTACTAAGCGCAGTTAAGACTGCTTCAGAATTTCCGGGCTCGGGACAAGGATGTGCGGGCTACCCGCCGTGGTGCGGCGGCTGATTCTCCCGGTAAAACTCTTCGCCGCGCTCGGCGGCTTGGGCGCCGTCGCCTTCCACTGCAGCATCATCGAGGGTAACGATGCGCTGGGCATCGGTGCCTTCTCCGCTTGCTAAGTCCTGCCCTACTGGGCGATCCGCGCTGCGGTCATATTCCGGCGCATCTGACTGCCGGAATACGCGCCTGCGCTGGCGACGTGGTTGAGAGGTCATGGCAGTATCTCCACCCCTTTCCTTCGCGTTATTGCACGCTGGATTCTTGCAATTGATCCACAAGGTGGTGGACCAGCGGGGTCAACGTGGCCATGCCATCGCGCACGGCAGCGCGCGATGGTGCGAGGTTGACCACGACGGTGGAACCAGAAACGCCCGAAATGCCGCGGGATGCGCACGCATCGACCGCGCCGCACGCCTGACCGGAAGAGCGCAAGGCTTGGGCCACGCCTGGCACCATCTTGTCGATGACCCCAGCGGTAGCCTCTGGGGTCTTATCGCGCGGGCTCACTCCGGTGCCGCCGACGGTGAGAACGAGGTCTACACCGCCGACGACGCCAGTCTCAATGGCCTGCCGGATCTTGGATTTATTCGAGCGCACGACCACCGAACCATCGATGCGGAAATTCGCCTCTGCCAAAAGTTCAGTAACCAATTTGGAGGTGCTATCTGAATTTTCGCCGGGGTGATCCGTGACTATCACGACGAGCGCGCGGCGCGGCGCCGCCACCCGGTCCTCTTTCTCGCTGGCCAAAAGGTAGGCATCATCCGGCTCCGCCACATCCCGCAAAGCGTCTGTGGAAGCCGAATCCTCCAACCTGGTGGAGTCGGTCAAGTCTTGCTGGGAGTCTGCCATTTTTCTCCTTCAAAGAAACGTCGGGGGCGCAATGCGGACACGGCGCGGGCTGCGTTTTAATCTACTCGCCTGTCAGGGTTACCTCTACCTGACGAGTGTCATCCGAATGTCCATCGGATACTTCCAAGGTGACGGTCGCACCGAAGTCCTGGGAACGCGCGGCAGCGATAAGCGCATCGGCGTTTTCAATCAGCCGGTCATTGACGCGGGTGACGATATCGCCCTGTTTCAAACCTGCTTGATCCGCTGGCCCCCCTGGCTCGACCTCTGCAATGCGCGCGCCATTTCCGTCATCGCGCGCCAGGACCTTAACCCCCAAGGTGGGGTGGGTTACGTGGCCTTTATTGATGAGCTCATCAGCCATGCGCTTGGCAAAGTTGGAAGGAATGGCAAACCCGAGGCCGATAGATCCGCCCTCACCCGAGGTCTTATCGGACAACGATGCAATCATCGAGTTCATACCAACGATATTGCCCTCCATATCCACCAAGGGACCACCGGAGTTGCCGGGGTTGACGGCGGCGTCGGTCTGGATGGCATCGATAAGCGAGGACTCGCCACCCTGCTGAGATGCGCGCACCGGGCGGTTCTTCGCGGATACGATGCCGGAGGTCACCGTGGCATTGAGGCCGAGCGGCGAGCCGACGGCGACTACCTCTTGGCCAACCGCAACCGCATCCGAGTCGCCGAATTGCAGGTGCGGCAAGTCGTGCACGTCCTTGATCTTGATGATGGCAACATCCGTATTGGCATCGGAAGCCACGAGATCGGCTTCGTGCTTGCTGCCATCGTTCAAGGTGACCTGCATGATGCCGCCTTGCTCTGCACCGGCGATGACGTGGTGGTTGGTCAAGACGTAACCATCAGGAGAAATGATGGAACCGGAACCTTCCGCAGCCGAGGTCCGAGTCGCAGTCTGAATGGATACCACGGCCGGCAAAACCTTAGCCGAAACCGCTTCCACCGAGCCCTCCTCCGGTTCCTTACCCATACTATTGGCGGCCGGTTTACTATTGAGCGCCTCATTGACCACGGACGTACCGCTACTGGACTGGTTCTTGCCCACGACCACACCGGTAATGGAACCTGCAGCGATTGCCGCTACCGCAGCAATTGCCGTCGCGGCACCCAGCCCGATCTTCCTTTTCTCCTTTGACTGCGGCGGCAAAGGCGTTACCCCAGGCACGGGCGGCTGGCCAGGCTGGTTATTCGCAGGCCCCTGCTGGGAGTAATCGCCCTGCTGGGTAGCGAAGCTAGATGTTTCCTCCTGCCCGCGGGTAGCACCCGGCTGAGTGCCACCAAAAAGGCGATTACTGGGCGGGGTGTGCTGCGCGTGCCACGGTGCCTCGCTCCCGTGCGCGGAGGCTTGTGCCTCCTGCTCGTTGATGCGCGGCTGGTTCCAGCCTTGGGAATAGGTTCCGTTGGAATACGCGGATCCAGAATCCTGTTGGCCGCCGCGCGGCTGGTTATATGGCGTCTGCCCGTTACTCGTGCCGTAGGGATCCTGCGGGACACCGTGCGACCCACCATTATTGCCGCGGTTGTCATCATTCCTCATGTTCATAGGAACACTATGCCTCGCTTCGCTTAGTCACAACTTAAACTATTCTGCCAACCTACTAGAAGTTCCTGTGAAGTTACTGTAGGCGATAAGCTGGTCAAACTCACCACATTTGACGCCCTCTTGGCACTCGCACGCGACTGCACCATCACCCCTATTAAGCATTCTTCCATCCTTCAGCGCGCACTGCTGTAAACAGAATCACCGGGGCATAAAATCGATCCACCATCAGGTTAGTGTACCTTTATATTTAACTTAGGGTTAGCTTAGTTTTAACTTTAAGTTAATTTCGTTGAACCTTTTACGACCCAAGGAGTAGGCAGTGTTGACATGGCTCAAATCTCCCCGCCCACGCCCTCAATTACCTAAAGAGGACGTTGACAAGAAATTCCCCCGGCTTCGTTTCCAGGTCTTTATGGGAATCTTCCTGGGTTACGCGGGCTTTTACCTCATCCGCAATAACATCTCCACCATCGCGCCGCTGCTGCTGGAAGATAACGGGACCATCGACAAGCCTGCAATCGGCATCATTAGTAATGCCGTGCTGATTTCTTATGGCTTATCCAAGTTCTTTTCCGCCATGCTCGCGGACCAATCCAATGCGCGCTATTTCCTCCCCATCGGGCTGAGCCTGTCCGCGCTGATGAACCTGATAGTCGGATTCGTCCCGTGGGTCTCCGCATCCGTAGGCGTCTTTGCCACCGTCATGTTCCTCAATGGCTGGTTCCAAGGCATGGGGCACCCGCCATGCGGCCGCGTCATCGTGCAATGGTTCTCCACATCCGAGCGCGGTTGGAAGGGCTCGCTGTGGAATACCTCGCACAATGTGGGCGCAGGCGTATTACCGCTGCTGGTAGGCGTCGGCTTGGCGATGACCGGCAATCAATGGCAGGTAGCCTTTTGGCTCCCCGCCGTCGCGGCGCTGATCATCGCGGCCTTAGCTTTCTTGCTCATCCGCGATAACCCGCCTTCAGAAGGACTGCCGACGGTCGATGAATGGCGCAATGATCCCGCCAAAGTTGCAGATATCCAGCGGCAAGAAGGTGATGGAATCTCCACCAAGGATCTCATTTTCAAATACGTCCTGCGCAACCGCATCATTGTCCTCTTGGCGGTCGCCAACGTATTTGTCTATGCACTGCGCTACGGCGTGCTCAACTGGATTACGACGTACCTCGCCGAAGTCCACCACATGAACATCAACTCCGGCTTGGTCGCCTTCGGCGCCTTCGAGCTCGCAGGCCTCCTGGGCACCATTCTCTGCGGCTGGATGTCCGATAAGCTCTTCCACGGCAACCGCTCTAAGGTCATCTTGATCTTTATCTTGGCTACGGGCCTGTCCATCGCCGGCTACTGGCTGGCCCCCGTAGGAACCCCGTTCGCGATCATGGTTATCTTCATCGCGCTCATCGGTGCCTTCATCTACGGTCCGGTTGGCCTCATTGGCTTACAGGCCCTCGACCTCTCCCCGCGCAATGTGGCAAGCACCGCCTCCGGCTTTACGGGCCTTTTCGGTTACCTGCTTGGTGCGACGCTCGCCTCCACCGGTGTGGGCTACCTGGTCAAGTACGCCGGCTGGAATGTCACCTTCATGGTCTTCCTGCTCTTTACCGTCCTCGTTTTGGCTATCTTCCTCTTTATTAATAAGGAAGAAGTCCGCCTCACTGAGGAACGCAAGGCCGCGCTTGAGGCATAAGCCTTCGACTTAGGAGCACGCGCTATTACTGCGCACTCTCCTTACACCGCCTGCCACCCACCCGGGATGGCAGGCGCTCTTTATTGCCCATCACCGGTGCCTAAAAAGGGCCTAAAACATCACAACCCCTCGCAGTTGCCAATAAGCAACTGGGAGGGGTGAGACTGAAAGCAGGCTTAGAACTGCTCTACGTCAACCAGGCCGAGCTTAGCGGCCTTGACCAGGCGGCGCGGGATGCGCACGGTCTGACCATCGATGGTGACTTCCTGGAGGGCGACGTTGTCAGCCTTCCACTGGGAACGACGTGCGTGGGTGTTCGCACGGGACTTCTTAAACTTAGGAGTTGCCATTTTCTCTTCTTCTCCTTACGCGTTCTTCTTCTTGCGGCGAGCCATGGCACCGAAGCGCTGGTTGAAGCGCTCGACACGGCCAGCGGTATCCATAACGCGCTGTGCACCAGTCCAGAACGGGTGGGACTCAGCAGTAACGTCAACGACGATGAGCGGGTACTCGTTGCCGTCTTCCCACTCAACGGTGCGAGAAGAGGTAGCGGTGGACTTGGTCAAAAAGGAGTGACCGGTACCAGCATCGCGGAAGACCACTGGGTGGTAATCTGGGTGGATGTCTTTCTTCATAGATATTCCCTCAGGGTTGGACTACGGGTCGGTTCCGCACACTGAATTATGGCGGTACGGATCGTGCCCGAGTTGGGATGTACAGTTACAGCTCGCCCGGCGCCACTAAGCGCGCCGACCGATAACCTGAATTATCCTACATTCCACCGCCATATATACGAAATTGCTCACCTGTGGCAACCACAGTCGCCACAGGCGCACATCTACGCCCCATTCGTTATAGTAAGCTTTCGAACCTCCCCAATGCGTTGGGCAGTGCTGCTCAATCATCGACGCAAAGCCGACAAGTTAATGCGCGGGGCTATCGCGGCAGCGATTAGGTATATCGCGAGTAAGGCTGTAAGATTTGCTCTTGCTGTTGTCAAAATATACGTATTACGCCCCGTCTACTGGTTTTTGACGACGATGCCGCACCTGCTCACACCTCACTTTTTGAGCACTGCCACCCTCACACGGCAGTCGGCACGTAGTCGTTTATAGCCACGATGTGGGCGGCTAGGAGAAAGAAGACCCATGTCGGCTATTTGCCAGGTAACGGGCCGCAAGCCGGAATTCGGCAAGCAGGTCTCGCACTCGCACCGCCGCACTTCGCGCCGTTGGAACCCCAACGTGCAGCGTCGTCGCTACTACCTGCCCTCTGAGGGCCGTACCATTACTCTGAATGTTTCCACCAAGGGTATGAAGATCATTGACCGCGACGGCATCGAGTCCGTTGTTGCCAAGATCCGCGCACGTGGGGAGAAGATTTAAGTATGGCACGTAACGATATTCGCCCAATCATCAAGCTGAAGTCCACTGCGGGCACCGGTTACACCTACGTGACCCGTAAGAACAAGCGCAATAACCCGGATCGCATCACCCTGAAGAAGTTCGATCCGATCGCCCGCAAGCACGTCGAATTCCGCGAGGAGCGATAATTCATGGCTAAGAAGTCCAAGATCGCTAAGAACGAGCAGCGCAAGGAAATCGTCGCCCGCTACGCGGAGCGTCGCGCTGAGCTCAAGAAGATCATCAAGAACCCGAACACCCCGGATGAGGAGCGTTTGGAGGCTCAGTTCGAGCTGAACCGCCAGCCTCGTGACGCTTCCCCAGCCCGCGTTCGTAACCGCGACGCAGCCGATGGCCGCCCGCGCGGTTACCTCCGCAAGTTCGGCCTGTCCCGTGTCCGTATGCGCGGCATGGCTCACCGTGGTGAGCTGCCGGGCGTTCGCAAGTCCAGCTGGTAAAGGGGTAATTGCACAATGGCTAATAAGCGCAATAACCAAAAGAAGTTCCGTATGGAGCAGAGCCGTCGCCCGAAGAAGAACCCTTTGAAGGCTGAGGGCATTGAGAAGGTGGACTACAAGGACACCAAGACTCTGCGTCTATTCATCTCGGATCGCCACAAGATCCGTTCCCGTCGCGTCACCGGCTTGACCCCGCAGCAGCAGCGTCAGGTTGCTACCGCAGTCAAGAACGCACGCGAAATGGCTCTCCTGCCGTTCACCACCCGCTAAACAGTAGCTGGGTATCAACAGCGCACTTTTGCCGCTGGCAAGTGTGACACGGTAAAAGAACCATAAACTTTCGCCGCCCACCTTTCGAGGTGAGGCGGCGAAAGTCGTTTTAGTAGTCTAATTTCGCGCAAACCGCAACCGCCACACCCACGTTCCAGCACCAGCAAGAAAGCTTCGCCCCGCAGACCCACAGCACCCAGTCTGGGCGGCACCCGCTGCACACTCCCCCGAGCGCTACTGCGCTATTGCATAAGTGTTACATTTATAGCAATCCTGCGCCGCACAACTTTTAGATGCGCACCGCTTTGCAATGAGTGAAAGGCAGTGACTGTATGGCCCTGCATCAATCCCTTCTCGATCTTTCGGACCTTGCTCCCCATTGCCAGTCCCGGGCAACCGCTCGCGGCTTATTGGCGGAGGCACAAGATGTCTTGCGCAACGCGGTAGCGCACCAGGACGATGAGATTGAATTAGCCAACTGGTTTTCGCGGCTGCTGACAGATATCGTGCGCGCGCCAGGCGTGGATGCGGATATCCGTTTAACCGGTGCGGCCGCGCGTGGGGATCAGCTGCCCAGCATGCCCATCGAGTGGATGGGAGAAGACGGCGATTTGGAGTCCGTCTTTCGCGATGTCGGGCTAGAGGTGCACCAAGCAGCCGATTCAATGGCAGCGCGCGTCGATGCCGGCCTACCTTTAGGCCGCGGCGGCGAGCAGGCTTTGCTGGAGGAGGCGTTGGCCCAGCGCCCGCCGCTTCTTCAGCGCGTTGGCGGTTTGCCCGATCGCAGCGCGGCCGTAGATATTAAGTCCATGCTGTTATCCCCCATCGCCGCCATTGCGCGCTGGGCGGCACCGGGTCCGCGCCCCACGGTCGATCGCCTCGCCATTGGCCAAGAACGCGGGATGCTCACAGCAGAGGACGCAGAGACCTTGGACCTTGCATGGCGCACGGGGTATTCGGTAGAAATGCGGCGCTGGTTCGATAATGTGCACGGCCGCGAATCCATCCTGCAGGACCTGCCACCGCTGGAGCGCACGGCCTACGGCACGGCCTGCCGCATGGTATCTGCGACCTTCGAGTCCATCTCCCAACGCACCGCGGATGGCGCGAATTAGAATCGCCACAAAGTTCTTCTGCCACGCATGCGGTCCGCGCTGGCGGGCTGCAGGGCTGTAGAGTTATTGAGTAAAAGCATTTTCTGCTGAGAGAAAGGAGGCGTCCGCCGCATGTCAGGAAACGTCGGTAGGCCGCGTAAACATAGCCCCCGCCGCAGAGGCAATAGCGCCCGGGAAGAGATTTTGGACGCCTCCTCAGAGTTATTTACCACCCAGGGCTTTGCCACAACGTCGACTCACCAAATTGCGGACGCGGTAGGCATCCGCCAGGCATCGCTGTACTACCACTTTCCTTCCAAGACGGAGATTTTCCTCGCGCTGCTTAATTCCACCATCGAGCCTTCGCTGGAGCTTGCCGATGAGCTGGTGGATTCCGATGCCGAGCCGGAGCAGCGCCTGTGGTCCCTAGTCGCCGCGGAATCGCGCCTTCTGCTCACCAGCGGTTGGAATGTCGGCCGGTTGTACCAGTTGCCGGTGGCCAATTCGCCGGAGTTTTCGGAGTACCACAGCTCCCGCGAGCGGCTGCAGAGCCACTTCCGCACCACCGCCGCCGCCATTGTGGGCGATGCGGATCCGCGCATCGAATTGCCCTTCCACATCGCGCTATCTGTCATCGAGATGCGCCCCAATAACGGCACGCCTCCCTATGCCGCGGCCCAGTCGGTTCCGGAGACTGCCGCCATGCTTGCCGATGCCGCCCTTGCCGTCCTCGGCGCCACCGTCCCCGAGGACGCCGAAGCCATGACGCTTGAGCTGCTAAAGAACCGCAATGACTCGATCTCTGCGGCTGCGGCGGCGGCAGCGGACCGCAAAAAGAAAAAGTCTCGCTAACCTATTCCTTGTGGCATCGTTAACCGCTTCCTTGTAGCGTCGCTAACCACTTACTAGTGGTTAGCGTTGCCAGGAATCATCAAAGTCCGCGGTGGCAGCCAAGCCGCCGCCCTCGCGCACGCTAATGCCGCTGGGGGTTACGACGATGGTCGAGGGCGAGGCGTCCACGTAGTAGTTACCGCCGTCTTGGCCAATGATTGACCCAGTAAATTCGCCACCAAAGATGGTCGAGCGGTACGTCAGGACGTTTCCCTGGTTCTCACAGATAATGGCCCTGCCGTCAGGGCCTTTGCCGGCAAAGACGACGCGTTCATAACGGTGGCAATTGGCGTAGGTATTGGTATCGGTCCACCCGTATTCACCTAGGCCGTCGATGAGTTCATTTCCGCCGCCATTAGTGGTCTTCGGCGGCTGTGCCTGTTCTTGTTCGGTCTCGGTCACCGTCACCACGGGTGGTTCTTTCTTTTGGGTTTCCGGGGACTTTGTCGCCGTAGAGGTTTCTTCGGTGGAAGTCTCCGTCGTACTTTCGACGGTGGTCATGCCGCCATCGCCGGAAAAGTCGGGCTGATCCCCATCCGTGCTACTGCTGCAGGCGCTTAAAACGATGCCCGCGGTCGCTACCGCGCCGAGGTGCAGCCCCCAACGCAAACGAGGAGTTAATTGAAAGTGCGGCATGATAAGTCCTTTCTCATAAGCCGGAAGTGGGGCTAACAAGCTGGGGTGGGCCAAGCTATTTCGGCCTTGGAGAGATCGAGCGCCATGCCCGAAAGTAATGGTTGGGCGGAGGCGTACTGACCATCCGGGGCCGAGGCGATGAGTGCTACCGCCACCTCGCGGCCGCCGATGGTGGCAAGACCCATCTGCCGCACATCATAGCCGCCGGCGGTATCTGGGCCCCAGCCGCCTTTGAGGGCGGCCCCCTCTAGGTTGCGCAGGCCATAGCTTTGGGCGGGGTCGGGCGTAGACATCGCGGTGAGGATGGGTTCGGCACCGTTGACGCAGCGCAGCTTTGCCATGAACGCGGCCTGGTCGCCCACGCTCCACTGCGTTTGCCCGAAGGCGCTAAATTCCGGGCGGGTGACCTGGCTTTGTACCTGGGTGGTGGTATCGCCGGCCTCGGCAAGCACTTGTTGCGCGGCCTGGGCGGCTTGCGCTCCGCCGCCGAGCGCGTCCCAGGCGGATTGCGCCGCCGCATTATTGGAATAGGTAATCGCAGATGTCACCACGTCCGGACCGATGAGCCCTGCGCGATGGGCCGCGATGAGCACCGGCACCTTGGAGGTGGACCAGGCGGTTTCGGGCGCAGTGCGCCCGGCGGCAACGGTAGTGGTACCATCCGATACCGCGATGCCTACATTGCCGTAGTTAGCGGCGATGCGGTCGAGCTCGCGCTGCAGGTCACCAGCCACAGCCGCCCCGCCATCTTCGGCAGCTTTCGCGGCATCGGATTGGGCATCAGCCGGCGCAGCCTCATCCTGCGCTGCGGCATCGCGAGGGCTATCCGCCGTATCCGCCGCGCTCTCCGCGGGGCGCGACGTTTCCTGCTTGGCGATGCCCGGCTCTGATTCCGTACCCTGCTCGCCCTGCCCGCACGCGCTAAGACACAGCGCCCCCGCCACAAGTAGGCCGCCGAGCGCCATGCGTCTCGGTGCGGTGCGGGTTGGTGCGAGCATGGCCAGGATCCTTAGGTTTCAGGCGCTATCGCTAGTGAGCGAAGTGGCGGGTTCCAGTGAGATACATCGTAACACCAGCGGCCTTAGCTGCCTCGATAACTTCTTCATCGCGGATGGAGCCGCCGGGCTGGACAACGGCTTTGACGCCGGCATCGAGAAGCACCTGCAAGCCATCGGCGAAGGGGAAGAAGGCATCGGAGGCGGCGAAGGAGCCTTGGGCGCGGTTGGTGGCATCGGCAAGCGTATTGGCGCGCTCGACCGCAAGCTTGGCGGAATCCACGCGGTTGACCTGGCCCATGCCCACGCCCACGGTCGCATTGTCCTTAGCCAGCAAAATCGCATTGGACTTGACCGCGCGCACCGTGCGCCAGGCGAACTCGAGCTGAGCCAAGTCCTCGTCACTCAGGGCTTCGCCCGCTGCTAGGGTCCAGTTTTCGGGCTTATCGCCCTCGGCCTGGTAGGTATCCGGCTCTTGGCGCAGCACGCCGCCGGAGATGTACTTGCGCTCCTCGCCTTGTTCCTCTGGCTCGGCCAAAAGCACGCGCAGGTTCTTCTTGCTCTGCAGGATCTCCAGCGCCTTATCCTCATAGGCGGGCGCGACGATGACCTCGGTGAAAATGCCCTTGACCTGCTCAGCCATCTCTACGCTGACCTCGCGATTGACAGCGATGACGCCGCCAAATGCGGACATTGGGTCACAGGCATGCGCCGCGCGGTGGGCCGCAGCGATGGACTCATCCGATACGGCGATGCCGCACGGGTTGGTGTGCTTGATAATCGCCACGCAGGGGCGCTCGTGGTCCCAGGCCGCGCGCCAGGCAGCGTCGGCGTCCTGGTAGTTGTTGTAGCTCATTTCCTTGCCGTTGAGCTGCTTGGCATTGGCCAGGCCCTTGGTGCCAATCCGGGTCACGGTGGCGGCCTGGTGAGAGTTCTCGCCGTAGCGCAGCGAGGTGGTCTCCTCGCCATCGCTGAGCTGGTCCACGAACCATGCGGAGACCGCCGCATCGTAGTTTGCGGTGTGGAGGAAGGCATCGCGGGCGAGGCCACGACGCTGGTCAAGGCTAAAGCCACCCTCCTCAACGGCCTGGGTTACCTCGCCGTAGCGCGCCGGATCTACGACCACGGCAACGGACGGGTGATTCTTGGCCGCCGCGCGCACCATGGAAGGCCCACCGATATCGATCTGCTCCACGCATCCATCGAAGTCCGCGCCGGAGGCGACCGTTTCCTGGAAGGGGTACAGGTTCACCACGACGAGCTGGAAGGGCTCTACCTCAAGCTCGTTGAGCTGCGCCAGGTGGTCTTCCTTGCGGGTATCCGCCAGGATTCCGGCGTGCACGCGCGGGTGGAGCGTCTTGACGCGGCCTTCCAGGCACTCGGGGAAACCGGTGAGCTTTTCTACCGGGGTGACCTCGATTCCCAGGTCAGCAATCTTCTTGGCGGTGGAGCCGGTAGAGACGATCTCTACGCCTGCCTTATCAAGTGCGCGGGCCAGATCCTCCAGCCCCGTCTTGTCGTACACGCTAATGAGTGCGCGCTTTACCTGCTTGCGGTCTTCGCTCATGAGGAGGATTAAGCCTTTCGAAAAGTCTTAGTCTGCGAGTTGAATAAAAAGTTCCTCGCCGCGGGGCTGCGCCGCGCGCAGCACATCGACGATGAGTTCGCGCTCTACCTTTTTAATGCGTTCGTGGAGGCTGGCCTCATCATCATCTGCCCGCACGGCCACCGGCCGCTGCGCAATGATGGAACCAGTATCCACGCCCGCGTCCACGAAATGGACGGTAGAGCCTGTGACCTTCACGCCGTATTCCAACGCATCGCGCACCCCGTGCGCGCCCTTAAACGCAGGCAATAACGCCGGGTGGGTATTGATGGTGCGGCCTTCGAAGCGGCGGAGGAAGCCCTCCCCCAAAATCTTCATAAAGCCTGCAGAAACAACAATGTCTGGCTGCGCAGCAGCTACTGCATCAGCCAGACATGTATTCCATTCGGCACGGTCCGCACCCATTTCCACGATCTCGGTATCGATACCGCGTTCTCGGGCGCGTTCAATACCTCGACACGGTTTATCCGCCACCACTTTCACCACACGGTAGTGCTCATCCTGGGCATCCAAGATGGCTTGCAAAAGCGAGCCCGTCCCAGAGACAAGCACGACAACTCGTAGGCGATCAGTGGCAGCAGTAGCGCGTGGTGGCATCGGTGAAGTCACGCGCTATAGCCTAGTCCCTCCTACCGCTTTCAGTAGAATCTGCCGCGTCAGGGTTGCCCTCATCTGCGTCCTCTTCCACGAGTTCGCCTTCCAGGATCTCGGGGGCTTCAGCCGCTTCGCGCTCGCTGCTTTCCGATGCCCCTTCTTCCCCACCATCTCCCGCAGTACTCTCCGCGTCATCGCCGTCGTCGCTGTCTTCAACGACCTCCCCTTCGATGACCTCGTCGACGGTGTCTGCGGTGTCCGTGGATTCTGCGGCAGCGTCATCGTCGTCGGCTGCATCCTCTGTTTCTTCTGCAGCGGACTCAGCGGCGTCGCCGTCACTCGATTCCGATTCGTTCTCGTCCTCGTCCGTTTCGCTCTCGTCCAAATCGGCATCAGCATCGTCGCCGTCAGCCTCGTCGGCCTCGGCCTTGTCCGCGTCAGATTGTTCTGCGTCAGTGGTGTCCTCAGAAGCGGTATCTTCTGCCGACTCTGCAGCGTCTTCTGAATCCTCTTCGGAGGCCTCTGCCTCTGCGACCTCCTCCGCCGAAGACTCTGCCTCCGCTTCGGCCGCGCGGGCGTCGCGCCAGTTCATAAGCGCAAAGGCTGCCGCGACGGCCAAGCCCACGACGGCGATCCATAGCGCGGCAAGGCCAGCAGCAGTCCACAGGTGCGGGCCGGTGTGGCCGTAATAGCCAAGCGTGCCGCTAACCAGATAGCACGCGAAGAACATGATGACCGCGGTAGCCACCGTGGCCGCGAGCACCTTCTGGAAGGACGGGCGCTTCTTATACAAGGACATCGTCGCCGCGATGAGGGGAACCACCATGAAGACGACCGCCCAGCCGGGTGAGGACGCTGGGATGCCGCCGGTAATAGGCAGCGGCGGCAGCGGCACAAGGTGGGTGCTAAAGAGGCTTACCTGCGCCTCCCCTGCCGAAAACTCCGAGCCCACCAGCACTGCCCCGGTGCTGACGATGGCGTTGGGGATATACAGCAGGCTCAACAGGATGAGGGTGAAAACGCCCAGCCCAGAGATGGAAGGGTACTCATCCATCATCTCCCCCTGGCGCGAGAAGTTCACGATGAAGATGAGCACGAAGACCACGGTCGCGCCAATGGCGAGGTAGGCGAGGTAGCGCAGGGCGATAAGGGCGGCATCGACAAGCAGCGGCGGGGCACCATAGCGCTTGGCCAAGGCGCGCCACAGGCGGGTACCCATGCCGGCTGCCATCGCCGCTAGGTGCACGACGATGACGCGAGCAAGCGCAGCAGCGAGGTTCGGCGGGGATACGTCGAAAACCTTGCCGGCATCCCACAACATCACCCAGGCAATGCAGGTCAGTACCACCGGCACGCCCACCACACAGGCGACAAAAATCGCCAGGTCCTTCACGCTGACCTTGTGTTTTACCGCGGCGCGCACGCGCACCGCCACCACCGTGGCGAGGATGAGGGCGGGCAAGGCCGGGAGGAACGACAGGTCCACCCCGGCCGCAGATACCGGCGCGAGGTTAAAGACCATCCACGCTTCCGCCACGATGGTCGGCAGCCACGCAAGGGGCGAGCCAAAAAGCAAAAGCGCGCCGAATGCGAGCGCCACAATAATAAGGACGACAATAATATTCGGCAGGACCGCCGACATGAATAATTGGCGGATGCGCCCCGCCTTCGTCAGCGGGGCCGGCGTGCGACGGGCCTTCGCCTTCGACCCAGCTTTGCGGGCGACGCGTTCTGCGGAATTATGCGGCTTCTGCGTCGCAGTGGCATGCGGTGCACGAGGGGCGCGCTCTGTCTGCACTGTCCGGCCCCGCGCCTGGCTACGCGGGCGGGGCGTTGACCGAGATTGGGGGCTGGTGTTTTTGTTCATCGGCGTCCACTTTGCCACCTTTTGCCCGCGGTAGCGGGGTGGCGCGACGAGGCGCCTCCAAAATCACCGTGGACTTGTTCAGTAACTACTGTAGACATATATATAAGGAATAAAGTTTTAACTCTTATCCCCCACTGGTCACAGTAATTACATGCCGTTGCATTTCCATGGCAGGACGTTACAGTGCACCATTACAGCTTCGGGGCTACCGCGGGGGGCTTAGTTTTAAGAGATTTATATCGCACTATGCGCCACAACTTTCCATAACGTGCCTGCATGTAGGCTTATTCCAGACCGGCGCGAGAAAAAATTCATTTTTGGCTTGCTGTTATCTTTTTGAGACGCTACTGTTACATCTCGTTGGTAACAAGAAGGTCACAATCTCGTAACTAACCCAGAGACGGTGTAACGCTCTTTTTGAAGATTGTGAAAGACACGAAAGAAGATTTAATGCGAAGCAAAGTTCAGCGTGGCGCCGGCCGCCATCGCAAGATTGTCACCTCGCAGACCACCAAGGGTCGTATCGCTGTCATGACCGTTGCAGCCGGTGCCGTGTCCACCGCCGGCGTAGGCGGCGCAGCTGCCGCTAACGTTGAATCCGACAACGCTGCATCTTCCACCACCACGACACAGTCTGTTGACTACAAGCTTGCCGCTGATACTTCCGAGGTCAACAACACCCCAGCCGGCTCCTCTGATGCTGCACCGCAGATCCTCAACGTGGCTGAGGCAAAGCCGGTTACCAATCTGGTTGACCAGCTGAGCAAGTCCATCCAGGCTTCCGCTGACCGCGCCGCCGAGGACCTTGCCGCTCGCGCTCCTTCCATTGCTCGCCCCGCTGAAGGCGCCTTCACTTCCGGCTTCGGCCCGCGTTGGGGCTCCTTCCACTCTGGCGTGGACATCGCCAACGCCGTTGGCACCCCCATCCTTTCCGTCATGGACGGCACCGTCATCGATTCCGGCCCAGCCTCCGGCTACGGCCAGTGGATTCGCATCCTCCACGATGATGGCACCATGACCGTCTACGGTCACATGCAGACCCTCGACGTCGCCGTGGGCGAGCACGTGCACGCCGGCCAGAAGATCGCCGGCATGGGCTCCCTGGGCTTCTCCACCGGTTCCCACCTCCACTTCGAGGTTCACCCGAACTCCGGTGACGCCGTTGACCCACAGGCATGGCTGGCCGAGCGAGGCATTCAGCTCTAAGAGCCTTCTTTCCTTCTTGTTAAAGCGCCGCAGATAACCTCTGCGGCGCTTTTGCTATGCCTAGACCCCAATAAGCTCCACTCGCCCGCAGTCCCCACGACAAGCCCCCTCGTGCGGAGCCACAGCCCCACCTTCGCCCGCCAGAGGCGATCTCCGCGATTGAGATAGTTCTACCTCACCCAGAGGGCGGATTGCGAACCAAAGGGTGCTAGAGAGCCGCACAGCCGCCCTCCAGGGCCCATATGAGCCCCTAGGGTCCCCATAGCCGCCCAAGCCTCCACATCGCGGGATTAGGGCCCCTCCATTCGCCCTGAGCGCCGTTGAACCGCACGAGAGCACATACACGCGGTACCGGGAATTATCACCGGGCGCGCGCCGCCATAAAAGAGCCGCCAATGCAGCCCTCAAAATATCCCCACCGACTGCCAGTTAAGTCCAGCATCCAGCCTTGTCGCAGGTAGATGGCAGTTTTCTAGCTTGGTGCCAGTAACCCCCCTCTCCTCACCCCCGGCAGTCACCCCCAGAGCTTAAACCAGTACTTCAAACCCGCAACTTTGACCACTTTCGTAACACGCGCAACAAGCTGGCATGTTCGAAACTTTTCGAATAAACGCCTTTTCTACCAGCATTTTTACAGATTGCGCGGCCTCTATGGGCAGGCTAACTTTTAACTCGTTGCCACAAGCGAACGCCAAATGGGGTATTTCCATTCCTCGGCGTGTCGCAGAGGGCAGTTGAAAGACGCCAAACCTTTAAGGTTTGCGCGCCTCGAGACCATGCACAGCCATGAAAAGGACTTAAACTATGAAGCGCATGAACCGCGCACGCAGGAATGTAGCGCTAAGCATCGTTACGCTTGGCACCGTTTTTGCTACCGGCACCTCCGCTTTTGCTGCTGATCCAGTGGCCAGCGTGGACGTTTCCAATGGCTCCTCTGAGCCGCAAGCCACCAACGTTGATAACGCGGGTGTTATCGATGCCGCCGTCGGCTTCGCAAACGCCGCCGCCGGCGTGCTGACCGGCAAAGACGTCCCGGAATTTAGCCAGAACGAATCCGGCGGGATCAACATCGTCTTGGACCCCTCCTCCGTTCCGGGCCTGCGGGAAGCCTTCGCTCCCGAGGGCGACCGCTCTGGGCTGACCCCTCAGCGCAGTCGCGATGCTGCCGGCAATACAGTGGTCTTTCCCACCTCCGGCACATTGACCTCAGGGTTCGGTATGCGCTGGGGCGCGATGCACAACGGCATCGACGTGGCTAACCCAGTCGGCACCCCGATCTACTCCGTCATGGACGGCACGGTCATTAACTCCGGTCCGGCACAGGGCTTCGGCAACTGGATTCGCATCCAGCACGTCGATGGCAGCATCTCTGTCTACGGCCACATGTCCGCCAGCTCGCTGCGCGTGAACGTGGGCGACCACGTTTCTGCGGGCGACCACATCGCGGACATCGGCAACGAGGGCCGCTCCACCGGCCCACACCTGCACTTCGAAATCCACCCAGGTGGCGGCGCGGCCGTTGACCCAGTGGGCTGGTTCAACGAGCGCGGGATCTCGGTCTAGAGCTTTTCCATCGGCACACCACCGATGAGCATGAGCCGCACCTTGCCGGAGGAACCAAAGTCCACGGTCACCGTGGCGCGGGCACCGGAACCGGCCGTTTCAATTACGGTTCCGAGCCCGTACTTGGCGTGGTTGACGCGGTCCCCCACAGCAAGGTTGAGGTTCTTATTCTTCGGCATGGAATTAGCTGCAGGCTGGCGAGTGCGTTGCGAAGGGGAAGACGTAGCGCGCTGGCCAAACCCAGCACCCCCACCACCGGAATAGGCGCCACTAGAACCGCGGCGATAGCTCCGGCCATATTGATAGTCATCGGCTCCCCAGGAACCGGTGAGGTCACTATCGGAATCTTCTCGCCGCCAGTCGATGAGATCCTCTGGGATCTCGGCGAGGAAGCGACTGGCGGGATTGGTCACCGGATTGCCCCACGCAGAGCGCAAGATGGCGCGCGTGAGGTACAACTTTTCACGGGCGCGGGTGATGCCCACATAGGCCAGGCGGCGTTCTTCGCTTAATTCCTTCGGGTTACCCAGTGAGCGCATGTGCGGGAATTGGCCGTCCTCCCAGCCGGCGACAAAGACGACGGGAAACTCCAAGCCCTTGGCCGTATGCAGGGTCATCATGGTCACTACCCCAGTCTCAGAATCCGGGATCTGATCCGCATCTGCGACCAGGGAGACCTTTTCCAAAAAGGCCTGCAGCGAGCCCGGCGCGGCTTCGCCTTCTTCTAATAGCTCATTGGGATCGACGGCATCCGCCCCGGCTGCGGCCAGCTGGTTGGCGGCCTCTGAGGTAAATTCGCGGGCCACGGATACCAGCTCATTGAGGTTATCGAGGCGCGCGCCGTCCTGCGGGTCGTTGGAATTTTCTAGCTCCGCCTTATATCCGGTGGCATCCAGGATGGCGGTGAGCAGTTCGCCCAGATCGGGCTGGCCGGTCACCTCATCGCGCATGCCGGGGATTTGTGCGCGGATGCCATCCATCATGTCGTTGAACTTGGTAACGGCATTGACGGCGCGGGTGCCAAGGCCGGGGACGTCGCCCCGGGGGACATCGGCAAGCGCCTTGCCAAAGCTTATCCCCTGGTTCTCCGCGTGCAGGGCAATCTGGCCCTGGGCCTTATCGCCGATGGCACGTTTGGGGACGTTGATGATGCGGCGCAGGCTCACCGTATCGTCGGGGTTATCCATAATGCGCAGGTAGGCCACCATATCGCGGATTTCGCGGCGCTCATAAAAGCGCGTTCCGCCAACAACCTTGTAGGGAATGCCGGAGCGAATGAAGATATCCTCCAACGCGCGGGAGGCATTATTGGTCCGGTACATCACGGCGATATCGGAATAGCTGTGGCCCTTATCCGCCAGCGCGTCGATCTCTGCGGCGATAAAACGGGCTTCATCGTGTTCGTTATCCGCCACATACCCCACGATGGATTCGCCATCGCCGTGCGCGGTCCACAGGTTTTTCTCCCGGCGGTTCTCGTTTTTCGCAATCACGGCATTAGCCGCGTTCAAGATGGTCTGCGTGGAGCGATAGTTCTGCTCCAATAAGATGGTGTGCGCCTGCGGGTAGTCGCGCTCGAATTCCTCGATATTGCGGATGGTGGCGCCGCGGAAGGCATAAATGGACTGATCGGAATCACCCACCACGCACAACTCTGGGGCATCAGGACCCAGCTCGCCCTTGCCCACGAGCGCTGCTACCAGCGCGTACTGGGCGTGGTTGGTGTCCTGGTACTCATCAATGAGCACGTGCTTAAACCGCCGGCGATAAAACTCCACTACCTGCTTGTGCTCGGTGAAAATGCGCACTACTTCCCCGATGAGGTCATCAAAGTCCACCGCATTGGCCGCGCGCAGGCGGCGCTGGTACTCGGCGTAGACATCCGCCACGGTGGTCTCAAAGGGGTTCTTGGTCTGCTGCGCCTTGTCGGCTGCCTCGGCCGGGCCCACGAGCTCGTTTTTGTGGTTGGAGATCTGGTTGGCCAGCACGCGCGGGGTGTATTTCTTCAGATCCAGCTGCATATCCTTGGCAATCATGGATAGAAGCCTGCGGGCATCGTCGCCATCATAAATGGTGAAGTTGGTATTAAGCCCCGGCACGAGCTGGGCGTTCTGGCGCAGGATGCGCACGCAGATGGAGTGGAAGGTGGATACCCACATGCGCTCGGCCACCGGACCGACCAGGGAACCCACGCGCTCCTTCATCTCTGCGGCGGCCTTATTGGTAAAGGTAATGGCGAGGATTTCCCACGGGTTTACCCCGCGGTGGCGCATGAGGTACGCGATGCGGCGGGTAAGTACCGCGGTCTTGCCAGAACCCGCGCCGGCGACAATCAGCAGGGGCCTGCCGGTATGGGTGACCGCCTCTAATTGCTGTGGATTCAAACCTTGGGTTAAAGGATCGGATTCCGCGGGCCTTGGCGTGCTGCCAAAGGGGTTCTGCGGCTCGGGCTGGCTAGGGGCGAAGCCGCCGCGGGAAGCAGCACCGGATACGGGTTCGCGCGGGGTAGAAGTTGGGCTAAATGGAGAGTTATTCGTCATAATGCCTACCAACCTACTAGCCCCACCGGACATGGCCCGTATTTGCGGCATACACTGCGCTTTCTAAATACCTAACCAAGTGGCACAATAAGGGACCATGACCGCTGAAGATAATGAATCCATCGTTGACAATGGCTTGGATATCCGCACGCCCACCGGCACGGATGATCCCCTATCTGATGCGGAAATCCAGCAGTATCGCGAGGAAATCAACCGCCTGGATCAGATCATCTTGGATGCCGTCAAACGCCGCACCGAGGTCTCCCGCGCGGTGGGCCGCACCCGCATGAGCTCCGGCGGCACGCGCTTGGTGCACACCCGCGAGATCGCCATTCTCAATGAGTTCCGCGCGGAACTTGGTGAGGAAGGCCCCACCATCGCCTCTGCTTTGCTGCGCATGGGGCGCGGCCGCCTGGGCTAAATCCACCACTCAACCCCTCGGATTAATTACGAGCTCACCCATACTATGCAGTACGCTTTCGGGGCATGAACGCAGTACTCATCGCCGTCATCGTCATGCTCGCGCTTGCCCTCCTGCGCGTGCACGTGGTGGTGGCGCTTTTCATCGGCGCGATAGTCGGCGGCCTTATATCCGGCATGGGCCTCGATGCCACCATGGTTGCCTTCCAGGACGGGCTCGGCGGCGGCGCCAAGATTGCCTTAAGTTATGCCCTCTTGGGCGCCTTCGCGATGGGTGTTGCCTCCGCCGGGCTGCCGCAAATCTTGGCCAACTTTCTCATCGCCAAGCTCGGCGGCACCGGCGAATTAGATCCCAAGGCCGCGGCCACCACAAAGTGGATGCTCGTTCTTGGCCTTATCGCCATGGCCGTGATGAGCCAGAACCTCATCCCCGTCCACATTGCCTTCATCCCGCTGCTTGTCCCGCCGCTATTGGCGGTGATGAATAAGCTCAAGCTGGATCGCCGCCTTATCACCACGTGCCTGACCTTCGGCCTTATCACCACCTACATGTTCATTCCGGTGGGCTTCGGGTCCATCTATTTGAACGATATCCTGCTCTTCAATATCGAAGAGGCTGGCCTGGATACCTCCGATATCAATATTATGCAGGTCATGGCCATCCCGGCCCTGGGCATGCTCACCGGCCTGCTCATCGCCATCTTTTTCAGCTACCGCGCCCCGCGCGAGTACGAGGACCGGCCCATTGCCGCCGAAGAGCACCAGGAAACGCCCTCGCGGTATAAAATCTGGGTTTCCATCCTGGCGATTATCGCCACCTTTGCCGTCCAAATCATCATGCAGGCGCTCGATTTCGAGTCCGATGGCCTGCTCGTCGGCGCCCTGACCGGCCTGGGCATCTTGCTCATTTCCGGCGCGGTGGATTGGAAGCACGCCGATGACGTATTTACCAACGGCATGAAAATGATGGCCCTTATCGGCTTTATCATGATCACCGCGCAGGGCTTTGCCTCAGTCATGACGGCGACAGAGGAAGTCGGCCCGCTTGTCGATGCCACCGCCAACCTCTTTGGCACCAATAAGTTCCTCTCCGCAGGCGCCATGCTTTTGGTCGGCCTAGTGGTCACCATGGGCATCGGCTCGTCCTTTTCCACCCTGCCGATTATCTCCGTTATCTACGTTCCCCTGTGCGCCTCGCTTGGCTTTAGCCCCGCGGCCACGGTCGCGCTCATCGGTACGGCAGGCGCGCTTGGCGATGCCGGCTCCCCCGCCTCCGATTCCACCCTCGGCCCCACCGCCGGCCTCGGCGCCGATGGCCAACACGATCACATCCGTGACTCCGTCATCCCCACCTTTATCCACTTCAATATCCCACTTCTTATCGCCGGCTGGGCGGGCGCGCTCATGCTCTAAATGCCACACTTCTCACGGTGCCGTTGGCACTCATTCTCGACTACGGTGGGAGGGGTACACATTGCCAATGCGCTCGTCGCCAGAAAGGCCAATTGCCATGGATATCACCGCATCGTCCCAGTGGAAAGACCTGGTCAAGGTATATGAAGAAAAGCAGGACATGCGCCTGCGCGAACTCTTCGCCGCAGACGCAAACCGCGCCGAAAACTACACCTTCGACGCCGCAGGCCTGCACGTGGATTTATCCAAAAACCTCATCGATGAAGACGTCCTCCAGCACCTGGTCGAGGTAGCCCGCGCCGCCGACGTGGAAGGCCGCCGGGATGCCATGTTTGCAGGCGAGCACCTCAACAACACCGAGGATCGCGCCGTGTTGCACACCGCGCTACGCCTGCCGGTAGAAGATGATTTGCACGTCGATGGCCAAGATGTCGCCGCCGATGTCCACGAGGTTTTGGGCCGCATGCGCGATTTCGCCACCGCCCTGCGCTCTGGCTCCTGGTTGGGGCACACCGGCCACACCATCAAAAAGGTGGTCAATATCGGCATTGGCGGTTCCGATCTCGGCCCCGCCATGGCCGCACAGGCCCTGCGCTCCTTTGAGGTGGCCGGCATTTCCGCGGAGTTCGTCTCCAACGTGGATCCCGCCGATATGGCCGCCACCTTGGACGGGCTCGATGCCGGCTCCACCCTCTTTATCGTCTCCTCCAAGACCTTTACCACCCAGGAAACCCTGACCAATGCGCACGCGGCCCGCCGCTGGCTCATCGAACAATTCGATGGCGATGAATCCGCCGTAGCCAAGCACTTCGTGGCCGTATCCACCAATGCGGAGCAGGTGGAGAAATTCGGCATCGATACGGATAATATGTTCCCGTTCTGGAATTGGGTGGGCGGGCGCTACTCCCTCGATTCCGCCATTGGCCTATCTTTGATGTGCACCATTGGCCCGATGGACTTCATGCGCTTGTTGGAAGGCTTCCACGCCATGGATGAGCACTTCCGCACCACCCCGCTAGAGCGCAATGTGCCCGTACTCATGGGCCTGCTGGGCATCTGGTACACCAATTTCTTCGGCGCCCAAACCCACGCCGTGCTGCCCTACTCGCAGGACCTCGGCCGCTTCCCGGCCTACCTGCAGCAGCTGACCATGGAATCCAACGGCAAGTCCGTGCGCCGCGATGGCACCGCGGTCACCACTGGAAATACCGGCGAGATTTACTGGGGCGAGCCGGGCACCAACGGCCAGCACGCCTTCTACCAGCTCATGCACCAGGGAACCCGCCTCATCCCAGCGGACTTCATCGGCTTTGCTCGCCCCAAGGAGGACTTCCCCACCGCGGACGGCACCGGCTCGATGCATGACCTGCTCATGGGTAATTTCTTCGCCCAAACCAAGGTGCTGGCCTTTGGCAAGACGGCCGAAGAAATCGCTGCCGAAGGCGTGGAGGAAGACCTTGTGCCGCACAAGGTGATGCCGGGCAACCGTCCCACTACCACGATTATGGCCGAGGAACTTACCCCTACCACCCTGGGCGCGCTTATCGCGCTCTACGAGCACATCGTCTTTACCCAAGGCATCATCTGGGATATCAACTCCTTCGACCAATGGGGCGTGGAGCTGGGCAAACAGCAGGCCAATGACTTGGCCCCCGCCGTCTCCGGCAGCCAAGAGGTAGATTCCGGCGACCAGTCCACCGATAAGCTCATCGGCTGGTACCGCGCCAACCGTTAGCTCCGGCCCGCGCCCGGGGCATACGCCCCAGGCTCTAGCGTAAAAGTGTCCAAAACAACCGCGTTCTTGAAAAATCTGCCCTCAAATTCAGACAAACGCGGTTGTTGTGGACACTTTCGTGCCTAAGCACCACAGATCACTAAAGCGCCCAGCCGCGGAGCAACGTGTCGCTTCGGGCCAGGCGCTCTCAGGCGAGGTGAATTTACAGCCTCACCATGGGCTGCCAACCGGACGGGATATTCTTCGAGCTCACAACCTTGCGGCCGAACGGGAAGCAGGTCACTGGAATCATCTTGAGGTTGGCCCAGGCAACGGGGATACCGATGATGGTAATCGCCTGGATGACGGCGGTAACGACGTGGCCGATGGATAGCCACAGGCCAGCGATGACGAACCAGATGACATTGGAGATGCCAGACATCCCGCCGGTGCCCTTGCGGGGCTCCACCACGGAGCGGCCGAACGGCCACAGCGCGAACTGGCCCATGCGGAACGAGGCCACACCCGCCGGAATCGTCACGATGAAGATGCAGGCGATGATGCCAAAAAGGAAGTAGCCCAGCGCAAGGACGATGCCGCCGGAGAGTAACCAGATGATATTAAAAACAAGATTTAGTAGTGATCGCATGCCCGCCAGCTTAGCGCGAAAAGCGTAAAGGAACCTTAGAGCGGCTGGCAGTGCGGGCAGAACCAGATGATGCGCTCTAATTCACCTTCGTCCCCACCGCGGTCAACGCCGCCCAAAGAATCCTTCTGAATGATGGTGCCGCAGCGCCGGCAGCGCTTGCGGTTGCGCCCAAAGACATAGGTAGTCTCCCCGGCCCGGCGCACGCCGGTGGTCACGCGGATGGGCGAGTTCCGGTTGGCCCACATGATGCGCTTGCCGATGTCCAATACCTGTTCCACATCCACCTCTGCCACCGGGGCGGCCGGGTGAACGCCGGCGAGGAAGCAGATTTCGGCGCGGTATTCATTGCCAATGCCTGCCACGATCTTCTGGTCCAAAAGCGCCGTGCCGATGCTGCGCTCGGGTCGCGCGCGCAAACGGCGCACCGTCTCTTCGCGATCCCAGTCGGGGTCCAAGATATCCGGGCCAAGGTGGTTGATGCGGCTAAAGTACTGATCCGCATCGAAGATATCGACAAAGCCCAACCAGTGGCCTACGAGCTCAATATCGCGCGGTGAATGGGACAGTTGCAGCACGATGCGCGCGCTATGGCCGGGCTTGCGCCAGCGGTCGCCGGCGTAGTGGATGGCCCAGGTGCCCTCCATTTTTAGGTGGGTGTGCACGATGGTCTGGTCGAATTGCATAAAGAGGTGCTTGCCATAGGGCCACACGCGCTCGCAAATGGTGCCGGTGAGGTCAACGGTGGCG
This sequence comes from Corynebacterium sp. LaCa_23, assembly GCF_058182375.1. NCBI lineage: Bacteria > Bacillati > Actinomycetota > Actinomycetes > Mycobacteriales > Corynebacteriaceae > Corynebacterium > Corynebacterium sp. LaCa_23. The sequence continues at coordinate 787,195 of NZ_CP190825.1, read as the reverse complement.
TGCTGCGGCACGCGCACGGAACAGCCGGTGACCTCGCGCCCAGTCATAAACTGCAGGCGGCGCGAAAGTTGTAGGACGGAATCGCCTTCGGGCATGGGGGCTGGCCTCCTTCCGTCGGACTCAGACACAGTGGCCCCACCAAAATACACCTGCGGGCGTGTAGCGCTAGCGACGGTACCCGCCGCGCGGGCGGAAGCCACCAGAATTGCGAGGTGGCGGGGGCGGAGGCGGATCGTCGAAGCTGAGCTCCTCGATGGCCTCGGAGGCACGCCTGCCGCCGCGCAGGCCGCCACGCGAATCACCGCGAAAATCCTCCGGCGAGCCGTCCTTCGCCCCGTGGCGCGGGACCCGCGGCGGCGCGGCGCGACCGACAATGCGCACGCCCTTCGGGGTGATTCCGGCCCCCAGCGAGCGCAGGATGCTAGCCGCCGGGGTGTGGTGGATGGGGTTGCCATTGCACTTTTCAATCACCAGGGGCGACATGTGCCCGGCGGCGATGAGTTCTACGAGCGCGGACAGGAGGCGGGCGTAGACGTCGGTGGTCTCGATTCCATCGGGCAGGGCGTCGATAAACGTGGTCAAGGTCTTGCCGCCGCGGGTGAGGTGGGCAATGGGGAGGCCATCGCACAGCACGACCAGTGCCCCGGCGGAGCGGGCCGGCCCGCCGGTGGCTTTGCCACCCGCATCATCGCGCTGCGGCCAAGGCAGCGCCGCGCCGTAGGGGTTGGCGGGATCCACGGCGGCGAGCACGAAGGTCTCTGGATCGGTGGTACCAGACGGCCAGCCGGTGACATCGGGGGAATCCGCTAGGCCACGGAGGCGATCGATAATGGCCGGGGTGGAAAATTGCGCGGCACCGAGATCTTCGATGACATAGCCGCGCATGGCCTTGCCGGATTCCTCAAAGCCGGACAGGACCTTATAGGCCAGCGCGAAGCCGCCGAGGACGTCCTCGGCCACCACGGAGCCGCGGGTGACCACGCCGTAGCGATCCAGCCAGGCCTCGCCGTGCGCCACGGACCGCGAGGTGGCGTCCTGGGCGGCAGGCACCGCCAGCGACCAGCGGCCGAGCATATCGGGCGGGGTCTGGCCGGCTCCTCCGTTGGCGTTCTGGGTCTGGGCAAACGAGGTGCGGCCCATGCGCAGCCGCGAGCGCGTGGGGCGCCGCTTGGAGCGGTGGGCCGTAGAACCGCGACTGGCGCGGGAGGCCCCTCGCCCGCCTGCCGATAAGCGCGTGCGGATGGGAGCGAAGGAATCCGGGCTGGCCAGGCCCATTTCCACCAGCCCCCAAAGGGCCTCGCGGGTTTCCTCGGCGGTACCGGGAACCTCAGCAGCGATATCAGAAAAGAGGAAGCCACCGCCGCGTTCCAGCACGCTTAAAATAGCGCGCTGCAACATGCTCACGCCCTCCGAATCGGTTTCGGGGGCGAGCTGGGCGGCGTAATCGGTGGGCAGGAGCATCACCCACGGGTCAGCGGCTCCGGCTTTTCCAGCGCCGACGATCATCACTTCACCATTGGCGGTCAGCTCATCCAGCATGCGCGGCGAATAATCGCCCACGCGGGCGGGCAGGATGATGGACTCCCAGGCCGAGGCGGGAAGGCGTACCCCGGCGAGCTGTTCGAGGGCAGAAAATACGCCATCAGCACCGCGGAGTGCGGGCCGCTTACCAGCGGGCGCGATGCCGTGCCATTCTGGGAGGAACCGGGCGAAGGCGGCGCCGGAGACGGGCTCGGTATCCGCGCGCGCGGCCGCGAGCGAGCGCGAGCGGATGGTCTTTAGAACCTCGGCGGCGCAGTACTCTTGCTCATCGATGCCCTGCCGGTAGTGACCCTCCACAATCGAATCCAGGCTAGCCAGAGTGGTGTGTGCTGCGGAGACGGAAATGCCGAAGGCAGCGGTTAGGTCCGCGAGCACGAACGGGCCGCGAGTGCGCGCCCAGCGGCTGATGAGCTGTGGGAGGGCATCGGCAAGCGTGGCGACCTGGGCGGGGATGCCGGGAGGGATGGGGATACCGAGGGCATCGCGAAGCAGCGCCGCATCCTGGGACTGGGCAAGGTGCTCGCGCCCGCCGATGCGCACCCGCATAATCCGCGAGCCCAGGTTATCCAAGGCGGCCAGGGGAACATCCGTATGCTCGCCCAGCTCTTCGACCGGGATGGGGCCCAGCACGCGCAGGAGATCCGCGACTTCCTCGGTGGTGCGCGCCCGGCGCGAGGGTGCGGTGCGCTGCAGTTGGGTATGGACCTCGTCGATGATCGCGGGATCCAAAAGCTCGCGCAGCTCTACAGTGCCCAGCAGCTTGGCCAAGAGCGCTGGGTCAAGGGCGAGGGCCGCCGCCCGCTTTTCCGCCAGCGGGGAATCGCCCTCGTACATGAAGGCGCCGGTGTAATTAAATAGCAGCGAGGAGGCAAAGGGCGAAGGCTGCTCCGTGGTGACCTCCGCGATGCGCACGCGGCGGTGCCCCAGATCGCGCATGACCTCCTGCAGCGCCGGGACATCGTAAACGTCCTGCACGCACTCGCGCACCGTTTCCAAAATAATGGGAAAGGACGGGTACTTGCGGGCAACATCCAAAAGCTGTTCGGCGCGCTGGCGCTGCTGCCATAGCGGGGCGCGCTTGCCGGGATTGCGGCGGGGCAAAAGCAGCGCGCGGGCCGCGCACTCGCGGAAGCGGGAGGCAAAAAGGGCGGAATTGCCCACCTGCTCGGCTACGACATCGGCAATATCGTCGGCGTCGAAGGCAAAAATGGTGCCATCGGGATCGGCCTCGCCCTCGGGCAGGCGCAGCACGATGCCATCATCGCCGGCCACCGCCTGCGGGTCCATGCCGGTGCGCTCGCCCACCCGCGCGCCTACCGCCAAGGCCCAGGCGGAGTTGACCGGCCGGCCAAAGGGCGTGTGCAGCACCACGCGCCAGTCCCCCAGCTCATCCTTGAAGCGCTCGAGCACGAGCGTCTTTTCATCCGGAATAACCCCGGTGGCCTCCTGCTGTTCGCGCAGGTAGGACAAGATATTGCTGCGGGCATTCTCATCAGCATCCGCGATAATGCTCGGGTCCGTATTTACCTCGCGGCGGTACTCGCCCAAGGCCTGGCCCAGCTCATAGGGGCGCCCGGCGCCATCGCCATTCCAAAATGGTAGCCGGCCCGTATGCCCCGGCGCGGGCGTGACTAGGACTTGGTCGCGGGTAATCTCCTCGATGCGCCAGCTGGTCGCGCCCAGGGTAAAGACATCGCCCACGCGGGATTCATAAACCATCTCCTCATCGAGCTCGCCCACCCGGCGCGGGGCCTTCCCGGATTCCCCACCGCTATAGAGGAAGACGCCAAACATTCCCCTATCCGGGATGGTGCCACCACTGGTCACGGCCACGCGCTGCGCCCCCGGCCGCGGGGTCATCACGCCGGATACGCGGTCATAGACCACGCGGGGTTTTAGCTCCGCAAAATCCGTGGATGGGTACACGCCGCTGACCAGATCGATGACGGAATCATAAACCTCGCGGGCCAGTTCGCGGTAAGGATGGCTGCGCTTGACGATGTCATACCAGTCATCCGCGCTTAAGCCTTCCTCGCCCGCTGCGGCCACCGCCGCCACGGTCTGCTGCGCGAGCACGTCCAGCGGATTGCGCGGGGTATGCATCTTCTCGATCATCCCGCCGCGCATGCGCGCAACCGTTAGCGTCGATTGCACCAGGTCCGCGCGGTGCTTGGGATAAAACGCGCCGTGCGATACCGCGCCCACATGGTGCCCGGCGCGGCCCACGCGCTGCAGGCCTGAGGCCACCGAGGGCGGCGATTCTACCTGCACCACCAAATCCACCGCGCCCATGTCAATGCCCAGCTCCAGCGAGCTCGTGGCCACCACGGCCTTCAGCGTGCCTTCCTTTAGCATCGTTTCCGTCATGGCGCGCTCGTCCTTGGACACCGAGCCGTGGTGCGCCCGTGCGATGACCGCCGGCGCCTTGCCCGCAACGTGCGAATGCGCCATCAACTGGGCGGGATCGCGCCGGGTCTCGGGAGAGAGCGAATCCGGGTCATATTCCTGCGCGTATAGCTCGTTAAGCCGGCTGGTCAGTCGCTCGGCGCTGCGCCGCGAATTCACAAAGACCAGCGTGGAGCGATGCGCCATGATGTCCGCGTAGAGGTCTTGGGTAATAAACGGCCAGATGGAGTTCGCGGTGGGCAGCGCGGTGTCTTCTTCCCCGCCGAAGTCCTCCCCACCGAATTCTTCCCCGCCGTCGCCGCTGCCTTCCGGCCCGCCGGTAATGCCGATGGCATCATCGACGGTGAGCTCCCCGATGGTCGAGCCCGCCTCCGGCGTAGGAAGATCCGACATATCCTCTACCGGCACGCGCACATCCAAGTCCCACTTCTTGTGCGCTTCCGGCGCCACGATTTCCACCGGGCGGTTGCCGCCTAAGAAATCCGAGACGGCCGAAAGCGGGCGCACCGTGGCTGATAACCCAATGCGTTGAAAATCCCCCGCAATTTCTTGCAGGCGCTCCAGCGTCAGGGCGAGGTGGGCGCCGCGCTTGGTGCCGACCAGCGCGTGGATTTCATCGATGATGACGGTATCGACGGTTTTCAAAATCCCCGCCGCCTTTGAGGTCAGCATCAAATACGCCGATTCCGGGGTGGTAATGAGGATATCCGGCGGCTTGCGCACCTGCCGGGAACGCTCTGCCGAGGGTGTATCGCCCGAGCGCACGCCCACGGAAATATTCGGCGCCTCCAGGCCCAGCTTTTCCGCGGTGCGCGCAATGCCGGTCAGCGGCGCCCGCAGGTTATTTTCCACATCCACGCCCAGCGCTTTGAGCGGCGAGATATACAACACCCGCACCCCGGTAGCGGAGCCAGCAGCATTGCCTACCGGCAGGGCCAATTGGCCTTCGCGTTCTACCAGGTTATTTAGCGCCCATAAAAACGCCGCGAGCGTCTTACCGGAACCAGTGGGGGCAACCATCAGGGCGTGATCCCCGCGGGAAATCTTGTCCCATGCCTGGGCTTGTACCGCGGTGGGAGCGGCAAAAACATCCTGGAACCACTGCGCCACTTGGGGGCGAAAGCGCTCGAGGATGTTTTCTGGCATGACCACACTCTAGTCCCCGTTGTAATGTGGGCACCATGACCGTCGAGATTTCTGATTCCCGCCTGACCAATTCGCTCGCCCAAGGCTGCGGCGAGATTTTAAAGGGTGTGCGCAATGGTGGCCTGCTACGGGGCCTTTCGCTTGGCGATGCCGGCGATGACGCCGCCCAAGAATGGATCGCCCGCGTATTAGAACAGCACCGGCCCGGCGATGGCGTGCTTTCTGAAGAGGCCTCCGATGACCTTGCCCGGTTAAAAAAGAAGCGTGTCTGGATCGTGGATCCGCTTGACGGCACCAAGGAATTTGCCACCGGCCGCCAGGACTGGGCGGTACACATCGCCCTCGTTGAGGACGGCACCCCAGTCCACGCCGCGGTGGGCCTGCCGGATTACGGCGTGACCTTCAAGTCCTCCGATGTGCGCGCCGTCGCCGGCCCGCTATCCAAGAAATTCGTCATCTCCCGCAACCGCCCGCCCAAGGTGGCCGGCTACATCGCGGAAAAGATGGGCTATGAAACCGAGGGCGTCGGCTCCGCTGGCGCTAAGGCCATGCACGTGCTGCTGGGTGATTATGACGGTTATATTCACGCCGGCGGCCAATACGAATGGGACCAGGCCGCCCCGGTAGGCGTTGCCATGGCAGCCGGCCTGCACTGCTCCCGCCTCGACGGCAGCCCCATCACCTTCAATAACGAGGACACCTTCATCCCCGATCTGCTCATCTGCCGCCCCGAGCTCAAAGACGAGATTCTAGAGCACGCCGCGGCCTTTGCCGAGGAGAATGGCGGATTTTAGAGCCCTAACTCATCGGCGAGCCGCGACACAGCGCGGGCATGGAACTCAGCGAACTCGCTCAGCGTATCGCGCCCTAGGTAGCCGAAAACCTCGGCGTTGATCAGCCCGATGATCCTCACCCAAGCCTCCAACGCCATTTCCATGGCGTCCGCGCTGAGCTCGGAGCCCATATCTTTCGCGGCTGCATCCATATCTGCATCCAGTTGGCGCGATCGCTGCCCCAACGACGCGACCGTAGACTGTTCTAGCAAGGCGGCGAGGCGGCGGCTAACTTTGGTACCCGCTGCTATCGTCTCGGCAGCTGGCGCTTGATAGCCCACAATCGGGGTGCCGTAAATCAGCCCCCACCGTTGCGGAAATTCAAGGGCCCACTGCCTCATCGCACCTACGAGGCCAATGAATCGCTCACGCGGTTGCGCACTCGGATCATCGCGCCGCACCACTGCCCCATCAAGGGAGTCAAAAGCATCAACAATGAGGAGAGTAATAAGGCTCGCCCTATCCGGTACGTAGCGGTAAATACCAGAAGGGACGATTCCTAGCTCACGGGCTATGGCCCGTAGGTTCAGCGCCTCTACACCACCACTAGCTAGTTGCTGCCGTCCCAGCTCGATGATGCGGGTCATCGTCTGCTCTCGGGCGCGCTCGCGTGGGGTTTGTGCCATGGGAAAACTATAGCAACTCACAAAAGAGAGCACTGCTCTTGCTTTCAGTGGCCCCGCCCTATACTTTTAGAGAGCACCAGTCACTAATATGAATAGGACTCCGGATAATGAAATACCTTATCACTGGCGCTGGACCCGTTGGCCGTGCGGTTGCCCGCGAACTCACCGCCCGAGGCCATGAATGCATCATCATGAATCGCCACGGTTCCACACTCGACCTAGGCCCACACGTACAGCACATCACCGGCGATGCCACCCAAAAAGAGTCCTATCCCGCAGACGTCGACGGCATTGTCCACTGCATCCACGCAGCTTATAACGTCGAGGCATGGCGTACGCTCCTCATCCCCGCTGAGGACACAGCCCTCCACATCGCCGCCGAACGCGCCATCCCTATCGTCTTTCCAGAATCCATCTACGGATTCGATCCGAGCTACAAATCGTTTTCACCCGGTACCCCTTTAACCACATCCAGACAAGGAAAACCCGGTGTGCGCGCTGCGCTCATCAATACTCGCCTCGCTTCACCTGCCCGCACCGTATCGGTGGTGGCCGCAGATCTATTTGGCCCGGATTCTGGCCCGGGGTGCGTGTATCACCAACTGATCATCGGCAAGCGCATTCCCCTCGCGCTCTTCAATGCGCATACCAAGCATTCGGTTACCTACCTTCCGGACTTTGGCCGCGCGCTTGCCGATGCCCTCCTTGACCCCACCAGCCCACCTATCATTTCCGTACCCTGCGCCCCTGCAATTACCCAAGCGGAGTTCGCACATCTCGCAGGCTGCCGGCACTCGCCCATAACGCTGCGTCCGTGGATGCTCAAGCTTGGCGGGCTCTTTAACTCCGATCTTAATGGGCTGTTGGAGATGCGCTATCTGTGGGAGCGCCCCTCCATCTTGAGTGGTGCCGACGCCCAGTGGGAAGCTACCCCGATCGAGCAGGCACTGCGAGAAACACTTCGCGCAAGCAGTCCCACTACCAGCGCCGACAGGAAATAAAAACTCCAACTATCCCCATGGCTTTCTAACGTTCTACACTGGGGCACCATGAGTGATACGTCCACCGCCTCTAGTGCCACTATCAAAACCCCGTATGAGGATCTCCTCCGCCGCGTCCTCGAATCAGGCACGGCCAAAGGCGATCGCACTGGCACCGGCACGCGCTCCATTTTCGGCGCACAGCTGCGCTATAACCTGGCGGAATCCTTCCCGCTGCTGACCACGAAGAAGGTCTACTTCCGCGGAATCATCGGCGAGCTGCTGTGGTTCCTGCGCGGTGATTCCAATGTGAAATTCCTGCAGGATAATAACGTGCGCATTTGGAACGAGTGGGCCGATGAGAATGGCGATTTGGGCCCGGTCTACGGTGTGCAGTGGCGCTCCTGGCCCACCCCGGATGGGAGCCACATCGACCAAATTCAGCAGGCGCTCGATACTCTAAAGAACAACCCGGACTCGCGCCGCAACCTGGTCTCCGCGTGGAATGTATCTGAGCTCGACCAGATGGCGCTTATGCCTTGCCACCTGCTCTTCCAGCTCTACGTGGCCAATGACACGCTGTCGCTACAGGTCTACCAGCGCTCGGCGGATATGTTCCTGGGCGTGCCCTTCAATATTGCCTCCTATGCGGCGCTGACCCACATGTTTGCCCAGCAGGTCGGCCTCAAGGTGGGCGATCTCATCTGGACCGGCGGCGATTGCCATATCTACAACAACCACGTAGAGCAGGTACAGCAGCAGCTGTCCCGCGAGCCGCGCGAGTACCCGCAGCTTAAACTCAACAAGGCGAAGGACCTCTTCTCCTATGACTTCGCCGATTTTGAGGTGCAAGGCTACGACCCGCACCCGGCCATCAAGGCGCAGGTGTCGGTCTAATGCTCGGCGCGATCTGGGCGCAGTCCCTGGACGGCATCATCGGCGATGGCGCGCAGATGCCCTGGCACGTGCCGGAGGACCTCAAGCACTTCAAGGACGTCACCATGGGCGCGCCGGTCATCATGGGCCGCAAGACTTGGGAATCCCTCAACCCCAAGTTCCGCCCCCTGCCCGGCCGGGAGAATTACGTGCTCTCCTCGCGCGCGCCCGGTACGTGGTCAGCTGGTGCTACGGTGGGCAGGACGATGCCCGCGCTTGCCGATGCCTGGGTCATCGGCGGCGGCCAAATCTACACCGCCGCCTTGGACCAGGTGGACCGCATCGAGGTCACTCTCATGGGCGTAAACATCGGCGATATCTATGGCGAGGATGCCGTCTTTGCCCCGGATATCCCCGATACGTTCGGCTTGGCCTACAGCACGGATTGGCTTACCTCTGACAAAGGGCATTTAGAGCTTCCCGAGCAGCCGGCCAGCGAGCTACCCATGAAGTACCGCTTTTTAACTTACGATAGAAAGGACGCAGCATAATGACTGTACAAGCACCCGAAACCAATGCCGATGTCACCATCTTCTACGCCGACTGGTGCCCATTTTGCGCCAAGCTCATTAAGAACTTGGACCGCACCGAAACCCCCTACGAGCTCGTGGACGTAGAAGGCGATAACGCCGACGACATCAACGAGTGGATCAAGTCCGTCAACGACGGCAACCGCATCATCCCCACCGTCTTGTACTCCGACGGCACCCACGAGACCAACCCGCCTGCATCCTCCGTGCGCAACAAGCAGGAAGAGCTGGCAGGCGCCTAAACCCCATAGCTAAGGCTGCTTGCCCGACCTATACAAACGGCCGCGCACGCAGCCTTTTGGGGCGCACTCGCGCCGCACTGCTATGATGATCCGAGTTGCATGAGCAACATCCCCGCCCCAGTAGCTCAGGGGATAGAGCACGGCTCTCCTAAAGCCGGTGTCGGAAGTTCGAATCTTCTCTGGGGCACCAATTTGTACCCCTCTGACCTGCATCAGAGGGGTAGATTTTTCCACGCTTCTGCTTATTGACCCCGCGTACCAAAACACTAAGGTCGTCAAAATCGGTTTTGATACGGTTTAGTCATGAGCCAGACGCGTCCGCACAACATTGGCATCGTACTTTTTGATGGGTTCGAGTTACTCGATGTTTTTGGCCCCGCAGAAGTACTCGCAAATACACCAGGCCTTGAAGTCAACTATCTGTCAAAACATGACAGTCCGGTAAGCAGCGCTCAAGGGGTACGCATAGTTCCGACAATGCGTTTTGAATCTTTCTCTGGAGATACTCTGCTTGTGCCAGGAGGACGCGGTACACGCTCACTTGTTCAAGATCCAGAATTCCTCCGCCAGCTAACCGCCCTTGCAGGCTCGGCGGACATCATCACCTCAGTTTGTACTGGGTCAGCGCTACTCGCCGCCGCGGGCCTTTTAGAAAACCACACCGCTACCACAAATAAGAACGCGTTCGACTGGGTTAGAACGCACGGCCAGAAAATTGAATGGAAAAAGCAAGCTCGATGGGTCCACGACGGCAACCTCTGGACATCATCCGGTGTGGCGGCAGGAATTGATATGGCGGTGGCTTTCATTACTCACTTCTTCGGTGAAGAAACAGCATCCTCTGTCACCAATCATATTGAGCTCATCGTCAACAGCAATCCCGATAACGATCCGTTTGCTGTCTGATTTCATTCGGTCCAAGCATGCAGAGGCGGTACACCTTAGTTCCCTCATATCAATAAATAGTTATTTTATGATCCCTAAAAACCGCTTATCTGCATTCGCCCCCATTAAGGGTAAATCTTCAGATCAAGCTAGAAATACCTTATAAACAGTATTATATGTTTTAGGTAAGCCTTACTTTCCCTACTGTTCATGAATCGAGGTTTACCATGACCCAACAGTCCTCTACACCCGCACGGAATACAAGCTCATCCAGTGGGTCGACGGCACGTTTAAACACCAGAGATCTCATCAACGCTGGCATCTTTGCTGCACTTTACTTTGTAATCACTTTTGTAACCGGGATGGTTGGATTCGCAGGACCACAATTCATGTTCATTGGCTGGTTCATCGCGGCAATCGCAAATGGAATCGTGCTAGCGCTTTATGCTGCCCGCACGCCCAAAATGGGCGCTTTCACCCTTGTCGGCGGTATTAACGGATTAGCATTCATGCTCACCGGGCACTACTTCTGGACCTTGCTGGGAAGCATAATTCTTGGGTTTATCGCGGATTTGATTATCACAAAAGCCACCTCGGGATTGCTAAGTCCTTCCCTATTGCCTATGGCGTCTTCTGTGCCTGGGTTTCTTTGCCTTTTATCCCGCTAATTATGGATACGGACTCATACTACGTCGATATCGCAGACCAAATGGGCCAAGAATACGCCGATGCTATGTCGGATATCTTCCAGCCATGGACCATTGGAGTACTGGCCATTTGTGCGCTCATCGTCGGCTTTATCGGAGGAAAGGTCGGAGTTCGCGTCAGTCGCAAACACTTTGAAAGCGCTGGTCTCCTGTGAGCTTGGACAAACAGGGCGTGCTTCGTCGATCTTCAATCGATCCACGGACCGTGCTGCTTTCTGTTCTAGTAATCAATGCGGTAGCTCTCAGCCACGGCCACCTACCGACACTGCTGATTTCTATCGCCTTCAGCTCCATCGCACTAGCTACAGTAAAGCCACACTATGGTCTTATTTGCCTGTGCGCTTTTGCATTATCCTATCTAGGGTATTGGGGCCTATTACAGCTTCCTGGCTCCACATTTTTCGCTTTTTCGGCGGCAATTTTTTCGTGGCTAAGCCGTTTTGTCATCAGCATATCCATCGGCGCATTCGGCTTACTCACTCTCACACCATCCACGTTGACCTCAGCACTGCGGGACCTGCGTTTACCAGGCTGGGCCACCATTCCACCGGCGGTGTTCCTGCGCGTTTTGCCGATCATCGTGGCAGAAGCCAAAGCCATCCGCGATGCCATGGTCCTTCGGGGTCTCCAGCCTGGAGTAAAAAGCTGGTTCACACAGCCCACACAATCGTCCGCGATGCTGATCATCCCCTTGTTAGGCGCCGTCGTCCGCGCTGGTGATGAGCTCGCTGCCTCTGCTCTTGTCCGCGGATTGGGAGGACCCACACGCCCAACCACCACCGCCGATCTTTCCTTCAAGCTTGTCGATGCAACTGCAATAGCTGGGTTGGGCCTCGTTGTTGCCTCTGTCTGGCTTCCCACGGAGGTCCGCTTATGAACGAACGCAGTATCGCAACCAGTGTAAACGCCCACGAAGTTTCTTTTACATATCCATTGGGCGCTCGGCCAGGCATTCAAGGTGTATCTGATGTGTCTTTTTCTGTCTCTCCAGGACAGTGCCTACTGATTACCGGTGATTCCGGATCGGGAAAGTCCACGGTGCTCAAGTTGATCAACGGACTCATCCCCCATTTCAATCCAGGAGAGCTACTAGGCACCATCACTATTACAAAGGATGACCAGGCTTTTAAGCCTGCGGAAGAACCGCTCTCCCGCGCCATCGAGTTCAGCGCCTCAGTATTCCAGAATCCACGGACGCAGTTTTTCACTGAAAGCGTCAATGCAGAATTAGCCTTCGGGCTAGAAAACCTTGGTGTGGATCCCGCAGAAATTGAATCGAGGATTCAATCAGCGGTCGAGTTGCTAGGCATTAACGAGCTTCGGGGCCGGCGATTCAAAGAATTATCCGGTGGACAATTACAAACCGTGGCGTGCGCATGCGCGCTTGTGTCTCCGGGCAGTCTCGTGCTTCTCGATGAACCCACGTCCAATCTCTCCATGGAAAGCATCGATATTCTTGCACGCGTGCTACACCGCTTGAAGGAATTAGGCACAACGATCATTATCGCTGATCACCGCCTCTTTTTCTTAAAAGATATCGCTGACCAAGTTATTTACTTGACTCAGGGAAAAATAGCGCGGAGTTTCCACGCGCAAGAGTTTTATGCCTTAGACGAACCCGAACGCAAACAATTGGGGCTACGCAGCTTACACCACGTTCCCCTGCCCGCGAGCGTGCCGGCACCACCCACGCCCGAAAACGCCGATCCCCAGCGGAGCGGACTCGAGTTAAGCAATATCCGTTTTTCTTACGGCACGCATGAGGTGCTAAACATTGACCACGCATTTTTCTCCAGCGGCGAAGTCACCGCCTTAATCGGGTCCAACGGTGTTGGCAAAACCACCCTCGCCAGGATCATTTGTGGTCTTGCTTCTCCCAAACGCGGCGGTAGCCTCCGTTTGAACAGCAAACGCGTAGGAGCAACAGCTCGGAGGCGTAGCGCGTACATGGTGATGCAGGACGTTGGCCGCCAGCTATTCGCTGCCACCACCGAAGAAGAGGTCACGCTCGGACTGGCAAAGAAGAAGCGGGACCACATCGATGTCAACGAGATTCTCCATCGCCTCGATCTGGAAAAGATGGCCCAACGGCATCCGCAGTCTCTGTCCGGTGGGCAACGGCAACGCTTAGCCATAGCTTCAGCCCAAGCCGAGCAAGCAGAGGTCTACATCTTCGATGAACCTACCTCTGGAGTGGGCTGGCGCCAACTGCAATCCATCTCTGCGCTGCTTCGATCTCTTGCAGCAAGCGGCGCAGTGGTCATCGTTATCACCCATGACCACGAATTCATCCAAGAATCAGTCACCAGAATCATCGATATGACGGAAATCAATAAGAATCGAGAAAGAAATGTCTGAGGTAAAACAAAGTTCCACAGAATCAAGCGGAACCCACGCACCAGAATCACACGGTGCGTCACCGGAAGAAGAGGCTCGCGCAAAACAAAAAGCCGGCCAGGTTGCTCTAAAAAAGCTACTGGCCCCAGTACAAATAACCATCTACTTCGCACAGTTTCTCGCGCTTATATCCTCGGTACTCGCCGTAGCACCCTACGTCGCGTTGGTGGCACTGGGAAATGCTCTAATCGACGGCAATACTGATGACATCGCGTCCATTGTGAAATGGCTCCTTGCAGCATTTTTGGGCCAGCTATTCTTCTATTTCCTTGCCCTTACGATCACCCACTTCGCTGATGCAAAACTGGTGGGGATTAACCGGCGCCGAATTATTACCGCTATTGCGAAAGCACCACTCTCGTGGTTTAGCCAGACTAATTCCGGCAAAGTCCGCAAAGCAGTCGAGGACGATACGCTAACTCTGCACACCCTGACAGCCCATGCTCCTGTAGAGCAAGTTGCCGCAATCTTCACGCCTCTTGCGCTTCTAGTTTATGCCTTTATCTTGGATTGGCGCCTTGGCCTACTTTCTATTGCCACTGTGCCCATTTTCCTAGCAATCCAGGCGTATTCAATGAAAGATATGGGCACAAAAACTGCGGAAATGGACGATTATCTTGGAGAGGTTTCTGCCACTGCAGTGGAGTTCTCCGAAGGTATTTCCGTCGTCAAGGCTTTCGGCACCGTTGGCAAAGCCCACGCTCGGTACCGCGAAGCTGCTAAACAATTCGCTGACTTCTATTACGAGTGGGTACGTCCGCTTCTTCGCGTTAGCGCAATTTCAGAATCCGTGGTGGCGGTTCCCGTGCTCATCCTTATCAATGTAGGAGTCGGTTCTCTGCTAATAGCCGGGGACTATGTCACGGTTGCTGAAGTCATCGCCACAACATTGATTGCCCTGGTGATCCCGGGCACGATTCAAACCGTCGGCCGCATGATGTGGTCTTACCAGCTCGCTGGCAATGCGGCGTTGCGCCTTGATGAAGTCATGACAATTTCCCACGTGAAAGAAGGCCAAAAGAGCCTCGATGCCAGTAGTGAAGACATGGAGGTGGAGTTCCATAAGGTCAGCTTTAGCTACGCCCCAGACACACCAGTCCTCCAAGACTTTTCTGCGCAATTAAACGCAGGCACTGTCACGGCATTGATTGGCCCCTCCGGGTCTGGCAAATCCACAGCAGCAACGATGCTGGCGCGTTTCCAGGATCCAGATTCGGGCACAATCACTATCAACAACGTGGATATCCGTGATCTCACTTTCGACAGTTTGTACCGCACTGTGGCTTTCGTCTTACAAGATCCTCACTTACTGCGAATGAGTATTCGGGAAAACATTCGCCTTGCACGCCCAGAAGCTCGTGATGAAGAGATCTGGCAAGCAGCAGAGGCCGCGCACATAGCTGCTGATATTCGCGCTTTACCAGCTGGGCTCGACACCGTTGTTGGTGAGAACATCTCTTTATCCGGTGGACAACAGCAACGCATTTCTATTGCCCGGGCAATTATTACCAATGCCCCAATATTGATCCTGGATGAAGCTACTGCGGCAACTGATCCTGACTGTGAAGCAGAAATTCAAGCGGCTCTGGCCACACTCGTAAGAGACAAGACCGTCTTGGTCATAGCCCACAAACCGGAGTCAATCCAAGGCGCAGACCAAATAATCCGCCTCAAGCCTGTGAAGGATAATTCTCATGTCTAATGCCACCACGCCTGCTAGTTCGCGGCTTCGTGATCCGTTACTTACTCGCAGTGTCAAAAAGCTGCAAAGTCCTGTAGGTCATAAGCTCAATAAAAGGCATGCTTGTCTATCGCTTATCGTTGGCGTGCTTGACGGCCTCGCCGTTCTCACGCTCGTGCCACTTACAAAGGCACTCGATGGGGATACGACGATCGCACCATGGATGTGGACGCTTTTGGCAATTGCGCTCGTAGCTTTTGCGCTACGATTTTTCGCAACCATGGCCTCTTACCACACGGCCTTGGATTTCATCCGAACCGCGCACACGACTGTGGGCGATAAATTGGCAACGCTACCGCTCGGCTGGTTCATACCGGCTAATACCGGCGGGCTATCTCGTCTCGTCTCAGATCGTTTTATGGTGGCGGCCGAGACTCTTGCACATACTCAAGGCATGGTGTACCGCGATGGTGCAGCACTTATGACCCTGTTGGTTGGAGCGTGTTTCTGGAATCCGCGGTTGGGATTGGTCTTTCTAATCATCGCACCATTGGCGCTCGTGGTGATGCAGTTGGCTGCATGGATTCGTGAGAAAGCATCGAACCGCGCACTCGGGCCGAGTAAAGAGCTCTCCCAGCGCATCGTAGAATTTGCTAACCGCCAGCCGGCCTTGCGCGCGGCGGGAAAATCACAAGGGTTTGCGCCGCTTGAGCAAGCACTAGAAATCGATCATAAAGCACGGATACGCGAGCTATGGATATCCACATTAGCTTTGCTACTCAACGGCATAGTAGTGCAGATCTTCATCGTGGCTCTCATTATGGTCTCCGCGGATCTTGCCGTTGAAGGCACCCTATCGCCACTAGAAACAATTGCGATCATCGGAATCAGCTTGAGGTTTACCCGCACGCTTGAGCAGCTGGGCTCTTGTTTCGTCGGTTTAGACGCAGGCCGTATCGCGCTCGCAGAAACCGAGCTCATCACCGATGCCCCTTCCCTGCCAGAACCCACTACTCCGTGCCCAGGCGATGGTTCGGGAAGTGTAGAGCTGCGCAATGTCACGTTCGGATACGGAGATAAGCCGGTATTGGTCGATGTCGCCTTCCACGCCCAACCGGGCACCGTTACCGCCATTGTCGGCCCTTCTGGCTCCGGAAAGACCACAATTGCGCGCCTTATTTCGCGATTCTGGGATGTAGATTCCGGGGCGGTGATGGTTGACGGCGTAGATATCCGCGAGCTTGGAACCGAACAGCTAATGTCCAGACTATCCATGGTCTTTCAGGACGTCTATCTCTTTGATGATTCGCTGATTGCTAATATCCGCGTTGGTCGTCCCGATGCCTCCGATGAGGAAATCTTCCGTGCAGCTAATCTTTCAGGCGTGACTTCTATTGCCAACCGCCTAGGGTGGCATACTCCTGTTGGTGAAGGCGGGCGGCTTCTTTCCGGTGGTGAACGCCAGCGCGTATCTGTAGCTCGTGCGCTGCTCAAGCAAGCGCCGATTGTACTCTTTGATGAGGCTATCTCCGCGCTCGATGCAGAAAATGAGGCAAATATCCTTGCCGCAATGGACGAGCTACGGGAGAAGTCTACTTTTATCGTCATCGCCCACAAGCTGGATACAATCAAATCTGCTGATCAAATAGTAGTCTTGGATGAACACGGGCACGTCAGCCAACTTGGTACCCACGCTGAGCTTTCCGATGTCCCCGGTATCTACCGTCACTTCTGGCAGCAACGCAAAGCAGCACGCGGGTGGAAAATCAGTTCTGGACGCGATTAACGCGGGCACCGAGATCGGCATTGTTTGCGGGGGCACCCTTCTCCCCCGCAGCACGGCGCACCCGAAGTGCACCAACAAAGCCCAGCGCGAGGAATGCGGTGGCGGCGACGAGCGACCACTGCGCGGCGATGATCCAACCATTCGTATCCGGCCCCATAAACGAGACGAGGATAAGGACGCCGACGGCTTCCGAGCCGAGCCCGATGAGCACGGTGCCAGGCGCCTCCGTACCATACTGCGACGTGGCGGGCTGCCGCACTGGAGAAGAATGCACCGATTGCCATGGCTGACAGCGCGAAGCCTACGGTCGAAATCGCGAGCGCCACCGGAACCGGCGAAATGGCCGCGTGTTCTGACCACGTCCAGCTGAAGATACTGAATGAGGATTGGGGGTCCCACCAGCCAAGGCCGGGGCCCTCGATAATCGCGAATACCAGGACACCCAATCCGTCAGCGCACCACCGGCAAGCGGTCCGACCGCTGCCGCGCTGGAAATCACTGCGCCCTACACGCCAAAGGCTGCGGCGCGGTACTTGCCGCGGAATACGGCATTAACCGTAGAGAGCGTAGACGGCATGATGAACGCGGCGCCGATAGCCTGTACGGCGCGCGCGGAGATCAGCGTAGCGGCGGAGGTAGAAAAACCCGCCATTACGCTGCCGGCCATGAATATAGTCAGGCCGGCGAGGAAAGCACGCTTGCGGCCCCAGGTATCAGCAATCTTGCCCGTCGACAGCAGCAGCGCCGCCAACAAAACCGCATAAAGGCTGTTGACCCACTGCGCTTGCGTCAGGTTGATCTGCAGGTCAGTGATGATCGAGGGCAATGCACGCCGACGATAGTGCCATCTAGAACAATGACGCCCAGCCCGACGGACAGAACCGCCAGGCTTATCCAATCGCGGCGAGTAGGCACCGTAACGTTTTCCTGTGCGCTGTGCTCGCTCATAGTTCGGCGTTCACCGAAGCATTGGTGCTGCCCTCATCTGGTTCTTTGATAGCCCGGCCCAAATTCACGAGGAAGACCGTCAGACCCACCGTGATAAAAATGTGTCCCAGACCGGCGATGCCAGAAATCATCTCATTGGATTCCTTGCCCAGCACCGTCAATATGCCGTGCGAAATTTGCATGCCGACGGTGAGCACCACGCCCACGTTGTACAGCCAGAAAAATGAGTTGAATAGTTGGCGGTGCCGCGACAATGCGAAGATCTTTTCCAGCGCCAAGAAGATGAGAAATAGCATGAAGCCCAATGCCAGCAAGTGGGTGTGAGCCACGCTTAGCTGCGTATATTCGCCTTCCGGGAAATCTTGTAGCTTCGTAAACTCCCGATAAAACAAGCCGGCGACCAAGCCCAAGACAAGGTAGAAAATCGCTGCCCTGTACAAAGCCTTCATGTCATTACTCCTTCCCAGTCATCGTTTTGACCGGATAGCCGAGTGGATCAATTTCTCTAAATACATATCTTGCCCCGACTTCTCTGGATTTGAATCGCAGAGGCGGTTGAACCTTGAATCAACCAGTAGGTTGATTGGACGCGCGTATCCTCGTGTTCACCAATCAGCGGTCAGATCACAAGTCGTTTCACAAACGAGTACAACGGGTATTGGACTGCTCTCCAAGCATCAATCAAATTTGCCAGTACCGGAGAAGAACGTGAAAACATCGACCAAAATACTGTCTCATAGTGTTCGACCGCTTATACTCAATAGCTGTGACTCAAATCGATCCAAATATTGAAACAGTCGCCTCTCTGCACTTGGACGGCGACCGATTCAAAGATTTTGGAATGCCTGCTGCAACCGCTCAAGAAATCGCAGCACTAGACGAGATACTCTATCAACTTATCGAACTACGCTGGAGAACAGAGCATCCCGAAAGCTCCAAACTGCCGAATAACTTCAGGCAAGACTTCGAGCTTCGAATCAACACCATCGCGGAAGGATCATCAACGCCACTCTTGGAAAGAATGCGTAGTACCCCAGACGCACCAACACTCTTCTCCGCTTCCGCTGACGAATTCACGGAGTATTATCGCCAAGCCATGGAGGAACTAGAAGAGATTCTCCGAGTTGCGTCTGAATATGGACCACTACCCCAAAGTGTTTTTGAGTTACCTCCGTCAGCAATCCGCAATATAGGTTCCACCCTCCGTGAGGATGAAAACCTACAAGTCGGACATGGTAGGATCACCGACTGGAGCAAGAAACCTGTTTACACGACTGTCGCACGTAAATACCTAATTGAGCAGCTTGACCGGCCACTGCATAAATATGTTACCTACAGCGGTCTAATAAGTCGCACGAACGTATCCAAACGCACTTTTAGTTTTGTAGATGCAGCATCCCGAGTTTCGGCAACAGCGAAATATAACCACGGGTTCGAACTCGAGATTGACGGAGAAAACGAACAGACCTGGGCTTGGGTCGAAGTTACAGGACAGGTCGAGTTTACAAATAATTCCAACACACACAGCTTCATCTCTGTCGATAAAATCAACACGACCCAGCTCACCGCCGATTACAACCGATTGCAGACACGCCTCAATGAGATTAGAGAATTACAATCAGGCTGGCTGGACGGTGAATATGGTGCCCCCTTCGCTAGTGACCAAATCGACCAAGCCCTAACAGTTTTGAAGGCTGCTGTAAATGCAGGGAAATTGCCGCATACAGTCGCACCTTCAATAGAAGGAGCTATCGAATTTTCTTGGATTGATAGAAACCAACACTTCTCAATCGAAGTGGAACCAGAAGGCGGGTTTTACCTCCATAAATCCAATACAGAATCAATGAATGCAATCGACAAGGATGTTGACTCACTCGGGAAACACCCTTCAGATCTCATCATGGAATGGGTTCGGAGGATCATCTAGTGAATAAACCGCAACGAATTTCAGAGCCTGAACAGAACATCCTCCGAGTCGTCAATGCTCAACACTTCGACAATGGATTGGTAACACCAGAAGCGTTCGTGCTAGCCAGCAACGACGGGAACAAACTTTCAGTCAACCAAGAAAGAAAAATCACCCCAGCTCACGCTTTAGAGCAAAAGACCGAAATTATCCGAGCCAGAAAAGAACGCGAAGGAAAGACTTTCACCCCACCCTCTGTGGTTGCACGAATGTCCGTTGCTGAAATCGAAAAAGTTCCACTACCAACTGAAGATGGAGAGCTCTACGATGCAGATGAATCCGCACTTTCAGTTTGGGATGATTCCATGCTCGAAGGAACGCCTGATAGTCACGCGTATATTGATTTTGTACTGGTAGCCCAGTCAAAGAAACGTCGCAAGGCGGTCTATAACCGTCTAGCGGCCATCAGTAACCAAAACGGAAAACTGTTCCACCAATAGTGATTGTGAGGTTACCCTCATTTCGACTCTCGAGAATCCGGTCAAGGGCCTACCCCGACGCGTTCACTTTCCGGGTCAGGCCCAGGCTTGTGAGGTGTACACGCTGCCGTGATCGGAATGGAATATAGCCCCGTCAAGACTGCCGCGCACGCCGTGTGCGTGGGCTAGGGCATCGATGACCAGTGAGACCCGCATGTGGTCTGCGAGTGCATGACCTGCACGTTTGCGTGAATACGTGTCAATAACTGTGGCCACATACATGTTTGTGCCTCCCTTGCCAGAAGCAGGTAGGTAATATCGCCGACGTAAACGCGATTCGGCTCGGTGGCTGTGAATAAGCGGGCCTAGTACATCCGGCATGACGCGGTGGCCAGGCTTACGCCTGGTAGTGATGCATCGGCGGCGTTTGGTAAAGCCTCTAAGTCCCATGGCTTTCATAATTCGTGCAACTTTCTTGTGATTGACCGGGGCATACGCCGAGTCCCCCTTAAGGCTCGCAGCGATGCGTTTAGCGCCGTAAAGACCAAGCTCATCATCAAAGATGGTTGCGATTCTCGCACCAATAACGGCATCAGAATACATCTTTAACCTGCGCTTTTCACGGGTTTGGACCCATTTATAAAACGAGGAACGATTCAGCTTTAACACATGGCACATCCGCTTGACCGAGTACTCGGTTCGGTGGTCATAGACAAACTGGAAGCAGAACTCCAGTGAGTTGCTTTAAGCAAAATATTTAGCGGCCTTGCGCAGGATGTCACGTTCTTCGCGCAGCTTAGAGACCTCTTTTTCGAGCTGGCGGATCCGTCTCATGACTCATTCGCCGCTTGGGCTTTATCCTGTATGGCTTTTATACGCGCACGTTTGCCGGTGCCGTACTTCTTGACCCAAGCATGAAGCGAGGCACGGTTGATACCGAGCTCTGCTGATGCTGAGTTCAGCGAGAGGTCCTCATTGTTCTCATAGAGGGCCACGGCATCGCGTTTGAACTGTTCAGAGTACCTGGACATGGTGGTAGATTACCTTTCTTTCCAGCCCGACTGGGCCGGATATCAGGTGTCCGCCAAACAGGAGTCAGGCCCTTCTCCCCCATTCCATCCATTGCGACCTATGTCATAGTAATGTATGGTTTGTTTCACAGGACACTTTTGGTGAAAGGAACTATAAAATGGGGTCCTCTACAATAAACTCTCCTCCCTCCGAAAGAAGGAAGCTCTCCGCCTGGGAGGTCACAGCGATTTCTGTCGGATTTATGGGACCAGTTATGGCCATGTCTTTGAATGGAATCGGAGTTGCCGGACTAGTCGGCAAGGCGGTTCCTTTCGCATTTGCTATCGCTTTTGCCGGAACACTTTTCGTTGCCTATGCCTTCGTACGACTTCTTCAGAGAGTTAAACATGCAGGCTCGGTTTATGCGTTGGCCGGTATCACCATTGGCCCCAAATCTGGATTCTTTAGCGGCTTCGCATTACTCGGCACATATGTCTTCATGACTACTTGCATTTTGGGCGCCTGTAGCGTTTTTTTCGAAGCAATGTTGCAAGAATTGGGGGCTCAAACTCCGGTTGGCCTTTGGCTTCTCATACCTATCATTGTCTCTACAGCCGGACTCTATCTAAATTTAAGAAACTCATCTGCCGCCGCTCGTGTGACGCTTGCGATCGGCTTTGTTGGAATCTTAGCGATGGTGGTCCTTTCCGTTGTCATATTGGTCAAAGTGACCGGAGGAGATTCTTTAGCTTCTACTTCCCTTGATTTTCAAACACTTACTCCGGCTGGGAATTCTTGGTCAGCCGTAATGACGGCATCTGTATTCGCTTTCCTTTCCTGGGCAGGGTTTGAGTCTGGTTCATCGCTTGGAGAAGAAACGGCAAATCCCAAACGCACAGTTCCACTCTCATTGCTCCTAGCAGTAATCATTGGTGGATTTCTCTACGTATTCGTCATGTTCGCCCAAGTCAATGGTTTCGGAACTGACGAGAAGGGCGTAGCTATGTTTGCCGAATCGTCCTCAACTTTGACTCAGCTTGGTTCAATGTACATCGGACAGTGGTTCTCGGTTCTAATTTCAGTAATCGCCTTCGCAGTTGCATTCGGGGCGTTCCTCAGCTCGAGTACCGCCACCTCCAGGCTCATCCACACTCTTGCTCGCGACGGCTTCGGTCCCTCAACGTTCGCAAATCGCGATTCAAAAACGTTTATTCCTAAAAGCTCCGTATGGGCCACTAACATTATCGGTTTGCTTTTGGCTCTCGCACTTGGAACTGCTGGGCGGAGCAGCGTCGAAATCTACTATTGGTACGCGACAATTGCCACCCTCTGCATGGTTGTTGCTTATGGCATGGCATCAGTAGGGGCTATCAAATTTATTCTAAAAAAAGATTCCAGCATTCCTCGGTGGGAAACCATCTTTCCACTACTTGCTGTGGGCTATCTAGTCTACGTCTACTTCATTCAAGTTGTAGGCCAAGAGGCGCCGTACACCTACTTCCCTTGGATTTCAGGGGCCTGGTGCCTTTTAGGACTCATAATCGTCTTGGCAAAACCCCGATTAGCTAACCAAATTGGAAGAAAACTAACTAAGGAGGACATCGAATAATGTCTAACCCCAAAAACTCAAGCACCTTTACTTTCCTCGCAACAAGCGATATCTCGGCTCGAACCAAAGGCCGCGCTGTAAGCACAAAGGACTTCAAAGAAGGCACAAGCGTGGGTTGGGTGCCAGCCAACCTGGGAATTGGGCCTCTAGGTCACATCGTCAGTGGCATTCCTTACGATTCAACTGGTGACATTCGCCTACTAGCAGATCCCAATGCCCTTTTTCATTTGAAGGGAATCCCAAACCTCCCCGATTTTAACGTCTGCTTTTCTGACTTAGTCAACAATGATGGAACGGCTTGGGAGTCTTGCTCGCGTACCTTTCTAAAAAATGCGGTAGAAGAACTGAAAGACGAACACGGGCTCACCCTTACTGCTTCATTTGAACACGAGTTCACCGAAACAAATGCCTCCGAATCCACTCACCCATTTTCGTTCTCGAACTTCGTAGACGGAGAGCCTGTAGGAGGAACGATTTTCGAAATCTTAGAGCAAGCTGGAATTGAACCAGAATGTTGGCTTCCCGAGTATGCACCTTACCAGTATGAACTCACTATGAAACCATCCGATCCAGTCTTGGCTGCTGATCGTGCAATTCTGCTCAGAGAAATCGTGCGTACCTGCTTCAAAGCTTACGGTCGTGAGGTTACGTTTTCACCTGTCCCAGACGCCTCCGAGGGTGGATCCGGCGTACACGTTCACTATGGACTTTATGGACGCAATGGTGAAATCATTTCTTTTGATCCAAACAAACCGGGGCGGATGTCTAAGATTGCTAGCCAGTTTAATGCAGGAATTATAAAGTACGCTGCTCCAATGACTAGCTTGTTCGCTCCTCTTACCGTCAGCTATCACCGCCTGAAACCAAATAAGTGGTCTGTCGCGCAGGCTTTCTGCGGGGAACAAAACCGAGAAGCACTTGTAAGAATCTGCCCAACTAACGAAATTGGTAATCGAAAGCCTGACAAACAATTCCACTTTGAGTTCCGCGGTGGAGACGTCGGAGCAAATCCTTGGATCCTGATGGGTATTATCATTCGAGCAGGCATGGCTGGGATAGTTGAAAACTTGGACCCTGTAAGGGTGGTAGTAGGTGAAGCGGACTCGGACAAAGACTCTTCTTTCGAGGGTCAGCCGTTGCCATCGACCTTGGAAGAAGCCCTAAAGGCTTTCGAAGAAAATGAAGTTGTTCGTTCTTGGTTCTCCGAGGCTTGGGTAGAAACTTTCCTTAAGGTGAAGCGAGATGAAATTGCCACGTTAGAAGAAAAAAGCATCGAAGAGCAATGTGAGGTGTATGCAGATGTCTATTAAGAGTATCAATGAGTTCCTACATGCATTGGATTCTCTTCCATTGTTCGACCACCACTGCCATGGAACCGTTACTGAACAACTTCAGCGCCCCGACTTTGAAGAACTCATTTCCGAGTCGTCTAGCCCAGCAACCGTCGGAACGACTCGATTCGATTCCCAAATTGGTTTTCAGGTTCGAGGCGCCTGTGCTCCAGTCTTAGGATTGGACTCATTTTGCTCACCAGAAGAGTACATGGCGAAGAGAACATCTATGCCATCAGAAAGCATTAACAAGAAGTTTCTCGAAGCCACCGGAATCGAGACTTTTGGTCTCGAGACAGGTCACTCCGCAGATATGATCACGTCCCCTAACGAACTACATCAACTAACCGGGAAAACTGTCCATGAAGTAGTTCGGCTAGAAAGGGTCGCCGAAGAAGTAGCTGAAAAAATCCGCGATCAGGAAACCTACGAAAAGGAGGCTGCCTTTCTCGAAGAACTCGACACCACTCTGCGGGCTCGAATAAAAAATGCAATAGGAGTAAAGTCCATTGCCGCATACCGGGTTGGTTTAGATTTCCCATTCACTCGTCCAACCGAGAATGAACTATCAAAAGCGGTGACTAAATTACTAGCCCAGGAAGGAAGTATTCGACTCGAGGATAGTACAATCATTCGACACCTACTGTGGTTCGCAATCGACAAAGCTCAAGTAATTCAGCTCCATATCGGATATGGCGATGACGACGTGGACCTTCATCGATGCAATCCACTGTTGCTTACCAATCTATTTCGGCAATCGATCGGATCTGGCGCGCGCTTTACTCTGCTACACTGCTACCCTTACCATCGAGAGGCGGGGTACCTAGCGGACGTGTTTCCACATGTCTACTTCGATGTAGGGCTAGCGATTAATTACACTGGGGCCCGCGCTAATGCTGTAATTGCTGAATCTCTAGAACTAAGTCCTTTCGGAAAGATTCTATTCAGCTCCGATGCGTTTGGACTCCCTGAGCTATACTATCTAGGGGCGAAATTGTTCCGCGAGGGATTAGCTAAGGCTCTAATCAACTTCCACGAAGAAGCGAATTGGCCTCTTGACGAATGCTACCGAATCGCTCGGATGATCGGCTACGAAAACGCAGCACGACTTTATGAAGTAGATTAGGAGAGCTGGAAACATGAACGAGCATTTGAAGAAGCTATCTCAACAATGGATTAATGAGTTCCTGAAAACTGCTTCCAAATCGAGCGCACTCAGAAAAACCATTCACCAACATCCGCAAATTAGCGGCGAAGAGGGCCCTACAAAAGAACTGATGCTAAAAGAAATGGGCATCAGTTTTGACTCCGTTGCAGAGACTGGCGCAGTCGGCCGAATTGGTCCAACGATAGGCCCCAGTATCGGAATGCGTGGCGAATTGGATGCTTTGCCAGTGCAAGAGAATACAAACGTCGAGTGGGCTGCCACCTCCAACAAAATGCATGCATGCGGCCACGACATTCATCTTGCGGCGTTAGCAGGCGTCGTCAACGCAGCAAAAAATATCGATCTTCCTTTTGGGTTAGTCCCAATTCTTCAGCCCAGAGAAGAAACCTATCCTTCGGGGGCTCTTGATATCTCCGAATCCGGTCTATTAGAAAAGCACAAAGTCAGCCATGTAATCGGGGCACATGTGCATCCAGCCATTCAACTCGGCTCAATCGCGGCCGGCTCTGGATTTGTCAACGCTGCGGCAGGCGAAATCGAAATCAGAGTGCGCGGTAAAGGAGGGCATGGGGCTTATCCTCACAAAGCCAACGACGTAGCGACACCTACTGCTCAGATCGCTCTCGGACTATCCGAGGTAGTACGTAGGAATAACGATCCAATGAGCCCAGCTGTGGTGAGCATCGGTAGCATTTCAGTCGGACAAGGAGCCGCAAACGTCTTGCCTCAAACTGGTAGCATCTTCGCAACGATTAGAAGCACTAGCATCGAAACAAATGACGAACTTGCAAACCAGATCAATCAATTCGCCACTTTTACGGCACAGAGCTTAGGCTGTTCTGCAGAAACCAGATATACTCCCGGCGAACCAGCCCTGGTCAACGCAGACTCCTTGGCTAATAAATTTGAGTCGTACGCTGCAGAGATTGACATACCATTAGCCAATACGATGCGCTCTCTAGGCGCCGATGATTTTTCCTATTACGGAGAAAACTGTCCCTCTTTAATGTGTTTCGTGGGGGTCAACGAAGGCGATACCCCTTCACTACACGATGCCGAATTTTTACCACCAGATGAAGCAATTATCCACGTCGCCAAAGCTTTTATCACTGGCTATATTGCCGCAGCGGATAACTTACTGGAAAGATAATGTCCTACAGCATCACTGAGCAGATCAATGCTAAATTTCCAACCCTGTCACAAGCAGAAAAGGATGCGGCAAGGTGTCTGCTAAACAGCTATCCTTGGGTCGGCCTTAAGACGGTCCAGCACTTTGCTGTCCAAGCAAATGTCAGCAGTGCAACGATCGTTCGCTTTGTGCAAACCATGGGCTTCAAAGGGTTTAAGCAATTTCAGAGCGCTCTAATGAAAGAGGTTTCTGAAAGAGATGCCTCACCACTCAGCCAGGCTGGGGACGATTTCCCCAGCCTAGCTAATGACCGAGTAGAACAGACACTCAATCATTCAGCCGAAGCTTTTTTACGCGGAATTGAATCGACTTTTAAATACGCCAAAAAAGACGATATTGAAAAAGTCATAACCCTCCTATCGGATCAAAAGCACCGCATTGTTTCTCACGGCGGAACTTTCTCATGGGTACTAGCTCAACATTTTGTTGCTCAGCTCAGTCTCTTCCGTGGTAACCAACTAGCAGCACCATTGTCCGATCTTGCCCTTATTGAATTAATATCCCAAACGTCTGCCGACGACATTTGGGTTTTCTTCGACTTCCGGAGATACAGTCCACGTTCAGAACGAATTGCGCGGCTAGTCAAGGAAAAAGGCGCCTTGGTTATCTTAACCACAGATAGATGGATGTCCCCTATATCCTCGTACAGTGATGCAACCTTGGTCACCCGCGTCGAGGCATTCGGCCCCTCTGACACTCTGGTTCCCGCATTCGCGCTAATCGAAGCAATTTGCGAGTGCGTCTCGAGGGAAATAGGAAAAACGGGGATCCAATATCTTGAAGCATTCGAAATTCTTCGAAAAGAACTCAGCTGAAAATAGTCGGAGCTTCGGTACGGTCGTTGCTGGCTGTATCGCCTGAGCCTTCAATCCTCTGGAATCTAAGCCCGAGCTTCCACCACTTCTTTACTTCGGAGAACTAAGGTTACAAAGGTACTGCCCCACGCCTTGCTAGAAAGAACTCCCAGATTGAGCACCGCTAACCTCAACCAGTCTGTCGTCTGGAACACCGCCGATAAGTACCTCCGGTCCATCGTGGAACCCGAGGATTACGGCGACTACATCCTGCCACTGACAGTTCTCCGCCGCCTTGAATGCATTCTGGCGCCGACCAAGGACCAGGTGCTTGAGCTGGTCAGCTCCTTGCACGCCGACGGGGTCAGCGAGGCGTACATGGACTGGGAAGTGCAGTCCCAGTTTGGACTTTCCTTCTATAACAGGTCGGAGCTCGATCTCACTCGCATCGCTGAAACCGATGACCATGTCTACGACTCATTGATGGACTACGTGGGCGCATTCTCACAGTCTGTTCGGGATATCTGGGATGCATTCGACTTCGGAGTGAAGATGAGCACCCTTGATCAGGCAGGCCGCTTGTGGCCGGTGATTAAGCACTTCTCCACCATTGATATGTCTCTCGAGGCGCTTCCTGATGCTCAGATGGGCGACCTATTCGAGAACGTCATGTACCGCGCGTTCAACACCAAAGGCAAAGCCGCAGGTGCTTTCTATACCCCGCGTGACGCAATTCGCCTCATGGTGGATATCCTGTTCGCTTCCGATGACACTGGACTAACCTCTTCAGGTGCTTCACGTACCGTTTACGATCCCACCGCTGGTACGGGCGGTATGTTGCTGGTTGCAGCACGTGCGTTAAAAGAGCTTAATCCCGACATTGAAGTTAACCTCGCTGGCCAAGAACTCATGCCTACCGGCTACGCCATTGGCAAAGCTGACCTCCTTATTCAAGGAGGTGAACCGGATGCGATTCGCCACGGTGACACTCTGCTGACTGATCTCTATGAGGGCGAGCAATTCGAGTACATCTTGTCCAACCCGCCGTTCGGCTCCGACTGGTCGGTGCAGCAATCGTCGGTCAAGGAGCAGGCCAAGGTTCCTAGTTCCCGCTTTAGCCATGGCCTGCCCAATAAGGGCGATGGCCAGATGCTGTTCCTTGCCCACGTTGCTTCCAAGCTCATGCCTGCAGGCGAGAACGGTTCTGGAGGACGTGGCGCGGTGGTATCCAACGGCTCGCCACTGTTTACAGGTGGCCCAGGTTCAGGCCCTGATCAGATCCGCGCGTGGCTACTAGAGAATTCCCTCGTGGACGCAATTATCCAGCTACCCACCAACATGTTCTACGGCACCGGCATTTCCACCTACGTATGGATTCTTGACACAAACAAGGAAGACCACCGCAAGGGCTATGTACAACTTATCGACGCCTCCGAGTGCTGGTCTGTCCCGGATAAGGGATTAGGCGACAAGCGCCGCGAGATGCGCGAAGCTGACCGAAACAAGGTGCTCCAAGCCTATAGCGACTTTGCCGATAGCGATATGTCCAAGGTCCTCACGCCGGACGATTTAGGTTTCCGAGACGTGAAGGTCACCAAGCAGGCACGACTGGGAGTTCACGTCACCGACGAAGCAATTGCTGAGGTACTGGAACACAAGCAGGCCGTTGAAGCACACGCCGACGTTGTGCGCGCGGTGGCTGACACTTCCTACAACGATCTGCCGGACGCACTCAAGGCCGCGGCCAAGGAACACGGTGTGAAGATGCCCGCCACGCTTATCGACGCCATCTCCAAGGTCATCGCCGTCCCCGCCCCAGACGTAGAGCCAGCAGTTGACCGCAAGGGCAACCCAGTTCTCGATCCGTCATTCACCATGACTGAGCGCGTGCCACTGACCGAAGACATTGACGAGCACATGCAGCGCGAAGTACTCCCCTTCGCCCCAGATGTCACCTGGGACGCAGCCAAGGCCGTCACCGGCTACGAGATCCCATTTAAGCGCGTGTTCTACAAACCAGAGCCGGTTCGTCCCCTAGCCGAAATCGATGCCGACGTGGCCGAGGTCATGGGCCGTCTCATGGAGAAGTTCGGGCAGGTGAGGAAGTAATGGCTGAGACTGATTCTCGAATTATGCCTAAGCTCGGGTTACTCTCAACAACCCAATCAGGCTCTGGGTTTCCACCTCGGATGCAAGGGCAGACTTCAAAAGAATTGCCCTTTTATAAGGTCGGATCACTATCTATAGTCGGAGAAGACGGCACAATCAATGACTCACGCAACACAATAAGTATTGACGAAGCTCACGAACTCAAGGCTGCGATTGTCCCGTCCGGCAGCATCTTGATGGCTAAAATCGGCGCAGCATTATTGTTAGGCCGGTTCGTTCAGACCAAGTTTGATTGCTGCATCGATAACAACATGTTGGCACTAATTCCTCAAAAGGAAGTAGATTCAAAATACCTGCACTATGCCACATGCCTAATCGACGTCACGCATTTGGAGAATCCAGGCCCAGTACCGACATTGGACATTAACGGACTCACCCAAGTCAGGATCCCCCTCCCACCGCTGGACACCCAACGCGCCATCGCCGACTACCTCGACCGCGAGACCGCCGAGATCGACGGTATGCGCGCCGATTTGGACAAGATGGAGCGGCTGCTGAAAGAGCGACGCAATAATGCCATCATCTCAATGGTTGGTGGAGAAAATGTAGAAAGCGGAAGTGACTCTTTTCGGCGCTATCCCAAAATTAAACTAGATCGAGTCGCTTCCGCGTACCAGCCTAAAACTATCTCCCAAGAGGAAATGCGCAGCGATGGACAATTCCCTGTTTATGGTGCAAATGGCGTAATTGGGCGCTATCAGTTTTACAACCATAAGGATTCCGAGATTACTGTGGCTTGTCGTGGCGCGACCTGTGGTGCTGTTAATGTAACGGCCCCATTCTCTTGGATCACGGGAAATGCAATGGTGGTAAAGCCTAGAACTCAATACATTAATAAAATATTTATGCGTTTTGCACTTGAAGCGTCCGATTATGAACTAATCGTCTCCGGCAGTGCTCAACCCCAAATAACGAGAGAGACCTTATACAAACTTGAAGTTCCCCTCCCATCCCTTACCGAACAGCGCCGCATTGCAGACGAGATCGATCGTGAGACCGCTGAGATTGATTCAATGTTGGAGGACATTACGAAGTTGCGGGATTTGCTTGCTGAGCGTCGCGCAGCGGTGATTTCTGCGGCGGTAACTGGCCAGATTGATACCCCTGACACCCCTACTCCGAAGGACGAAGCTCATGCCTAAACGTGACATTACGCTCGAAGAGCGACTAGAAGAAACCATCTGCGAGTCGCTTAAAGCTAGCGGTTGGATCTATGAGAAAGGAATGAGCGACACTGGCTGGGATGCACGCCTTGGTTTGTTTCCTGCAGACGTGCTTCACTGGCTGGAAACCCAGTACCCGGAGGATTACGCCAAAGCCGTGCCGCAGGACGCGACCGAGGAAACGCGCAAAAACGCGCAGCGTCTGCTATTGGAATACGTCGCCAAGCGGCTAGAATCCACAACCCGCAAGGACGCACAAACCGGGCGCATACGCGGTGGTCTTTTGGGAACGCTGCGCGAGGGCTTTAAGTACGCACAAACTAATGCGCGCTCAGCAACCTTTGGCCCCATGGTGGCATTCCCACCTGCCAACCCGCTCAGTGTGTCCGCGGCGAAGCGTGCAGAGGACAACCGGCTGCGCATTATCCGGCAGGTTCACTTTGATACGACCAGTGGCGAGACACTGGATCTCGTCGCCACGGTCAACGGCATTCCGGTGGCCACGTTTGAGCTGAAGACCGACAACACGCAGTCAGTAACTCATGCAATGAAGCAATACCGCAGGGATCGTGTGCCGTCGAAGAATCGTCGCGTGCTCCTGCCGGGGCGCGCACTGGTTCACTTCGTGGTGTCGAATGATGAGGTCTACATGACCACGGTACTCAAAGGAAAGGAAACTGAGTTCCTGCCATTTAACCAGGGCCACGACGGTGCAGGTGGAAACCCGCCAATTGCAGGCAAGTCTGCTACTTCCTACCTGTGGGAGCAGGTGTTGCAGCCTAGGCTCCTCCTACGTATCTTAAGCGACTTTGCTGTGTGGGAGCCGGATTCTAATTCCAAGCGCGGAACTCAAGGCAAGCTCATTTTCCCGCGCTTCCACCAGCTGCGAGCAGTGGAGAAAGTCACCACTGATGTAGCTCAGCGCGGCGCTGGCGGTCGCTATCTCATCGAGCACTCCGCAGGCTCTGGCAAGACCAAGACGATTGCGTGGCTAGCCCACCGCTTGATTAGGCAGGTAGCCGATGACGGAACTAAGACCTTTGACTCCATCATCGTCGTTACTGACCGCACTGCGCTGGATACCAATATCCGCCAAGACATGCAGGCGCTCGCCGCTTCACGCGGCCTGGTCGTTTCTGTTGGTGAAAACTCCGGCTCGAAGTCACCCCAGTTGCAGCAGGCGCTGGTTGAGGGCGGGCACATCATTACCTGTACATTGCAGACATTCCCGTATGTGCTCTCGTTGCTCGATAGTGACCCAGATATTCAGGGCCGCAACTGGTGCGTGATCGCCGATGAAGCCCACTCGTCACAAACCGGATCCTCCGCCTCGGCGCTGCGTGAACTGCTGGCAGAAGTCGACGTGAATGAGACAGAGGAATACACCGCCGATGACCTACTTGAGCTGCGCCAGGAAGCAGTAGCCAATGCTTCCAATATGACGTTCGTAGCGTTCACTGCCACTCCCAAGGGCAAGACCCTGCGCCTGTTCGGTTCGCAGACCCCAGACGGCCACTACGTCGCTTTCGACACTTATCCCATGGGCCAGGCCATTGCCGAGAACTTCATCATGGATGTGCTCACCAACTACTCCACCTACACCATGTGGGCGGAGGTCCGCGATGAACTGGGCCGAACCGAGGAAGTAGACCAGTCCGCCGCAGTCACGGACATGGTACGCTTTGTCCGCCTACATCCGACCTCCATTGCCCAAAAAGTCGAGGTCGTTGTAGAGCACTACCGCCGCAATGTTGCGCACCACCTCGATGGTCAGGCTCGTGCCATGGTGGTCACCTCATCGCGCAAAGCAGCAGTGCACTGGTCCCGCGAGATGAACCGCTACATCACTGCAAAAGGCTACGGGTTCCATTCGCTGGTGGCATTCTCCGATGCTGTGAGTATGGAGGACGAACCAGAGCCCGTGACCGAGGTAAGTCTCAACGGCGAGTCCGACGTGGAACGCGCGTTCAAAGATGACGACCTGGACTACCGCGTGCTCATCGTGGCCAACAAGTTCCAAACTGGGTTCAACGAGCCGCGTCTGTGCGCGATGTATGTGGACAAGCACCTCTCTGGTGTGGCAACGGTGCAAACCCTGTCGCGCCTGAACCGAATCTATCCGAAGAAGCCTGCTCCGATGGTGGTCGATTTCGTCAACGATCCCGAACTCATTGAGGCCGACTTCAAGCGCTATTACCAAGGCGCCTCGATTGATACCGACATTGACCCAAACTCGCTGCACACGCTTGCCGACGAACTCGATACCTCAGGCTATTACGATCCCGACGAGATGAACAAGGTCGCCGAAACCTATATGGCCGGCGAAGATTCAGAGAAGCTACGCGGTGCCGCTGACGCAATCCTTAGCCGCTGGCGTGCAGACCGTAGCTCTGCCGATAAAAGTGCTCTCGAGCACGCCAAGGATTTCAAGGCCCACGTGCTGAAATATCGCCATGCCTACGAGTTCTTATCCCAAATCATCGCTTATGCCGATGCTGATGTATCCCGGCGCGCAATGCTGTGCAGCGTCCTAGAGCCAAACCTGCACATTACCGAGCTGGATGACAGTGAAGACTTCCTCACCGGTGTCACGTTGGCCGGCGTCGCGATTGCCCAAGGTGAAGTTGAAGAGGACCATAGCGTTACCGGTGGCGAATCTGAGGCATTGCAGGTGCCGGAGTTCACTGTTCGCCTGGGCGAGCCACAGACTCCACTGCGCAGCGCCTTTGATGAAGCCGTAGAAAAGGTCAATGATCTTTTCTCGCTCGCAGGAGTTGACGTTGACAGCGGCGATACCGCCCAAATGATCGTTGCTGCTTGGGGCACGCTGTCTAGCCAGCCAGCAGCCGTCAAACTCGGCCAAGAAAACTCCAAGGAGCAGCTCAAGCGCTCTAAGCGGTTTAAGGCCGAAGCAACGCGGGCAATTTTTAGTGGCATCGAACAGCGCAAGCAGCGGGATGCTCTGGTTTCTAGTGATAAAAATGTGCTCGATAGCTTGGTGGATGCACTGGCCAATATTATGGCTTCAGCAAAAGAAACAGGTCAGCTAGAAAGCTAAAAGGCCAGTTCTGTACACCGCAGCATAAAGCCCCAGGTCTCCACTGCTGTGCGGAGTTCCTAGGGCGTTGGGCTGTTGGAATTTAAATAGCCTTTTCTCCACGCTCGCCGGTGCGCACGCGGATGATGTCATCGATGGAGGATATCCAAATCTTGCCGTCACCAATTTCGCCGGTGCAGGCGGCCTCGACGATGGCGTCTACGATCTCCTCGGCTTGGTCATCGGCGACGATGAGCTCAATTTTGGCCTTGTTGACAAAGGACGTGGCGAACTTGGCGCCGCGGTAGATTTCCTTGTTGCCGCGTTGCTGGCCAAAGCCTTCCACCTCGGAAACGGTCATTCCGGGCGAGCCCAGTTGCTGGAGCGCTTGCTGGATATCGTCCAAGGTAAACGGCTTGACCACGGCTGTAATGAGTTTCATGTCTGTTCCTACTTTCGCTGTTTATTCGGTGGATTAGTCCCGGCTCGTCGTTCCGCGCATGGCACGGCCGCCGATGTCGTAGCCGGTCTCGCGGTGGCCACCGAAGTCAATGCCGTCGGTTTCAATCTGGTCGGTCACGCGCCAGCCAATCGTGGACTTGAGTATTACCGCGATAATGGCGGTGATGATGGCGGCAAAGATTACGGCAACTACGGCGATGAGGAACTGGACGACCAACAGCTTCCAGCCGTCGGCGCCGCCACCGGTAAAGATGCCGCGGTCATTGGCAAAGAAGGCAATAGCGATGGTGCCCCACAGGCCGGCGACCAGGTGGACGCCCACAACGTCGAGGGAGTCATCGAAGCCAAAGCGGAACTTCAGTCCCACGCCCACGCTGCCGAGCATGCCGCCGAATAGACCCATGATGAGGGAGGTTACGGGATTCAAGTCACCAGCTGCCGGGGTGATAGTCACCAAGCCGGCCACAACACCGGAGGCCGCACCCAGAGAGGTGCTGTAGCCATCGCGAATCTTTTCCACGAGCAACCAGCCCAGGATGGCTGCAGCGGTAGCGGCGGTGGTGTTGATCCAGGCCAGGCCGGCAAGGCCATCGGCAGCAAAGGCGGAACCGCCATTGAATCCGAACCAACCGAACCACAACAGACCGGCACCCAACATGACCATGGGTAGGTTGTGGGGGCGCTGCACGCTGTGCGGGAATCCCTGGCGCTTGCCCACCACGATGGCCAAGACCAAAGCGGCCGTACCAGCGGAGATGTGGACGACGGTACCGCCGGCAAAGTCGATGGGTGTAATGAGGGCCTCGCCGTCTTCGCTGCCGAAGATCCAGCTGGCGATGCTGTTTTCGCCATCACCAAGGATGCCGCCGCCCCAGACCATGTGTGCCAGCGGGAAGTAGACGAGGGTTGCCCAGATACCGCTAAAAATCATCCACGTGCCAAACTTCACGCGGCCTGCCAGCGCACCGGAGATAATCGCGGTGGAGATAACGGCGAAGGTGAGCTGGAATCCAATATCGATGACGTTGGGATAACCATTCTCCCCTTCGATGTAGCCACCGTTGTCATCAAAAATGGAATCCTTCAGCCCGAAAAGTTCGAAGGGATTGGCAACGATTCCGCCCCAGGACTCGGTGCCGTAGCTCATCGACCAACCCCAGAGGACGTAGATAATGCTGACCACGGCGAGAGAACCGAAGGACATCAGCATCATGTTGAGCACGCCCCTGCGCTCAGTCATGCCTCCATAGAAAAGTGCCAGCGCTGGCGTCATCAGCAGCACGAGAGCTGCGCTTATGAGCATCCAACTGGCATTACCTGCAGTCACCGCATCCATTGCGTCTCCTTGTAGATTGTCCAAAATTTTCTTTTTATAACGGTAGTCTTACAGGTATTTAATATCTATTGACGTATAGATAGTTCCCCCATGTGGGGCTAGTACACTCCCCTGTACTGCAGGTTCACATACCCCAAGGCAGCGAAGATTACGTGAGAGACTGGAGCTCACCCCAAAGGAGTTAAATCGACCCGCCATAGAAGGCAGCCCGCACCCAGCACTTGCACTTCACCCCCGGATAGTGAAATCTTTTGCCGGAATGTGCACACCGTTCTACAGTACTTAGCGGTTGAAAAATAACATTCTTCACTTCGGACACTTTGTGCCCATGTACTAACCGTCTATTACGTATAAGGAACGCGTACATGTCCGCATCCAACATTCCCCCAGCCACTCCCGCAGAGGAACGGACTATCAAAACCGTGGCCGAGCAGGCATCGACAAGCCCGGAAGAGCTCACCAAAAAGCGCCGCTTTAGCGATGGCTGGAAGCTCTTTGTCTGCATTGTGATCGTTGTCGTTGGTGCCTTGGGCTCCTCCTTGGTGCAGACCAACGGCGGCAATATTCAGGTCACCGATCTCAAAATCGCCGGCAAGCACGGCGCCACCGTGACCGCGGATCTTTTCCGGCCCAAGGACGCGACACCGGAGAATAAAGCACCGATGGTGATCGTCTCGCCCGGTTTCCAGCGCACCAAGGAAACCCAGGTGTCCAACTCGCTGGAGCTGGCTCGGCGCGGCTTTGTCACCCTGGTAGTTGACCCGTATAACCAGGGCGAGTCCAGCTCGCAGCACCCGGATGATGGCGATACCGCCGTGGTCACCGCTATTGATTACGTCACAGATCACCTGGATACGTTCAATTACGTCGATGAGGATCGCATCGGCATTACTGGCCACTCCGCCGGCGGTACCGCGGTGCGCACCGCCGCCAATAAGTATGGCAAGAAGGTCGATGACGCCCTCGAGGCCGCCAAGGATCCGGATAGCGAAGGCGGCACCACCATCACGGACGGCGAGCGCAAGCGCGCCGAGGACCTGGACAAGATCTCCGCGGTCTTTATCTCCGGCTGGCTCAAGAACTTAAACGATAAGAAGTTTGCCCACGTGCACTCCAATATGGCGCTGGGGTATGCCCGCTACGATGAAGGCGGCTACCGCAATATCAACGGCGATGGCGATCTGCGCGATGCCCCAGAGGCCCTGTCCATGGTCAACTCTGGGCTCAAGAAACAAGACCAGGTGGACCGCATTGAGATCGGCCGGGGCTACGGGGACATCGACGAGGGCACGTACCGCGTTGCCTATAACGATGAAACGCTGCACCCGCTGCAGCCGCTTACACCCAGTGCCATCGGCAGTATCCTCGAGTTCTTCGATGACACCCTGGATGCACCGGTGAAGATGGATTCCGGCAATCAGACGTGGTGGCTCAAGGAGGTCTTTAACCTCCTGTCCCTCATCGGCGGCATTGCCATGCTCTTCCCGCTGACCCGCATGCTCTTGCGTACCCGCTACTTCGCCCCGGTGGCACAGGTTCTCCCGACGGTACCGAAGCGTCCGCGGGGCAAAGAGGCCGCGAAGTTCTGGGCATTCTTCGTGCTTTCGGCGGCCATCGCGTTCTTCACGTTCATGCCGCTGGCGAACCTTTCGCAAGACGTTTTCTACGATGCCGCGAATAAGGTCAGCACCTGGTTCTTCCCGGCGCGCATGGTCAACTCGGTGGTCTTGTGGGCCATCGTCAACGGCATCGTCGGGCTCATCCTGTTCTATATCACCCGGGATAAGTCCACCTATGCCCGCGGCGAGCGCGCCCGCGCGTGGGGCATCACGATGAGTTGGCGCACCTTCTGGCGCACGCTGCTGCTGGCCTTCATCTTGCTCTTCGTGTACTTCTCCGTGCTATCCATCGTCTACCTCGCCTTCCACAGCGATTACCGCTTCCTGGTCGTAGCCTCGCGCCCGCTGACGCTGCGCTGGTTCCTGGTGGCGCTGATGTACGTGCCGGCGATGTTCATCTTCTACCTGGCCAACTCCATTCGCGCTGGCGTGGGCACGCGCTATAGCGATACGCCTAAGTGGCAGACCTACCTCATTGCGGCGCTGGCCAACTCCGTCGGCTTGGCGATGATCTTCGTTATCCAATATTCCGTCTTCGCCGCCACCGGCACGGTGCACTGGACCGATGACTGGCTGTATGTGAACATGCTGCAGTCCATCTTGCCCATGATGATCCTGCTGCCCATCTTGAACAAGATGTTTTATGCCAATACCGGCCGCGTATGGCTTGGGCCCCTGGTTATCGCACCTATCTTTATCACCATGTCCTTGGGCGGCAGCGTGGCCTATATCCCGAGCCTGGCTTAAGCTTTAAGCCATGAGTGAAATCACTAAGCAGTATTCCGTTGACCTTAACCGCGTAGAAAATTCGGTGTACCGCGCCACCAATGCGGATGGCGCCAGCATCGAGTTCGGCCGCGGGGAGGGCCTGTTATCGCCGGTCGAGCTCCTGCTGGCTGCCGTCGCCGGATGCACCGCGGTGGATGTGGATGTCGTGACCTCCCGGCGCACCGAGCCGGAGTCTTTCCGGGTGCATGCAGAGGGCGACCGCGTGGATGAGGATGGCGCCTCGCGGCTTTCCGATGTCCGCGTTGCCTTCGACCTCGCCTTCCCCTCCACCCCGGACGGCGATAAGGCCCGCGCGCTGGTAGATAACCTCATCCGCATTTCCCACGAGAAGGACTGCACGGTATCTCGCACCGTGGAACACGCCACGAACGTGGAATTTAGCAACGAGTCAAAATAAACACGATTCCCCCACTATCTCCTGCTATGGTGCATTTGTTAACTATTGTGACTAATGCGATCACTGCAGGAGCTTTTTATGTCACCATCCCTGCCTCGTCGCGGCCTCTTGAAGGCAAGCGCCCTTGCCGTTACCGCCGGAGCCATCGGTGCGGCCACACCCTCTGCCGCCGCCCTCGGCCCAGTGCGCGGGACCATCATCGACTTTTCCTCCGGCATCCCCTCCCCCGCCGCCATCAAGCGCGCGGGACACATCGGTGCCATTCGCTACGTCTCCAATAAGCGCCCCGGCGCAGCCTGGATGACCGGCAAGCCGGTCACGCTCCAAGAGGCTGCGGCCAATGCCGCGGCCGGCCTGCCCACGGCTTCGGTCTATCAATTCGGCCGCGCCGAAACCGCCGATTGGAAGCAGGGCGCGGCAGGCGCTGCCATCCACGCCCCGCAGGCCATTTCGGTGCACAAGGCCGCCGGTGGACCCACGCACCGCCCCATTTATATCGCCATCGACGATAACCCCACCCGCGAGCACTACACCCAGTTCATCCGGCCGTACCTGCAGGCATTTTCCAAGGCCCTGTCTGTGGCCGGTTACCAGACCGGCGTCTACGGAAACTACAACACCATCGAGTGGGCCAGCCAGGATGGGATTGGCACCTTCTACTGGATGCACGATTGGGGTTCCAACGGGAAAATCCACCCCAAGACCACCATTCACCAGCTGCCGCAGTCGCGCCAGCAGACCATCGAGAACGTCATTGTCGATGTCAACGAGGTCTACGCCAGCGACTGGGGCCAATGGACGCCCGGTTCCAAGCAGCCAGGCATCCAGGATCTCAGCTCCACCCTGGACAAGGCCATCCCAAATATGCCGGAGCTGCCGCAGCTCAACGCGGATGGGGTGAGCTTTAAGGGGTCATCGCTAAGCAACGAGCAAATTCGCGGGCTTGCCGATGCCGCCCAGGACATCGCCAAGGCCATTAAGTAGGCCTATTTCCCCTTAGGCTCGGAGGACTTCTTTTCGTCCTTCTTGTCCTCGTCCTTCTTCTCGCTCGAGGACGGCTTCTCCAAGGTCGTCTCGATGGGCGGGACGTCCTCGCCGTCCTTGTACTTCAGGAACCGCTCGGTAGCCTTACCCAGGTTCTCGCCGGTGATTTCGCTCTTGACGTAGTCCGTGAGGTCATCGGCAGAACCATTAATGGAGGCCGCGGCGACGAAGTTCTTGCCAAAGGACACCGAGGAATTGATGGACTTGTCATTAGACCAGCCCCACTTGCTGCCCACCACATTTGAGAGCTTCGCGGTGCCATAATCCTGGTCATAGCCATCTTCTGAGACGGGATCCGCGTGCGACATCGCCACCAGCACGGGGTGGGTCTCATCGCGCTTGATGAGCTGAGAGATGAAGCTGGCCACGTCATAGGTGGAGGTTTCCGAATAACCCCAGGTCTCGCCCGCCTTGGTGGATTCCAGATCGTATTCCTTGGCAATCTTATCGATGGAATCCGGGTACTTCTTAAACAGCTCCTCGGCGCTCTTATCAGAAGAGCTGGCGATCATACCGAGCGCCTCGTATTTGTCCTCGTACTCGCCCTGCTCAATGACGTAGGTAGCAATATAGAGCTTGATAAGGCTAAGCGCCGGGCGGGGATCGTGTTCTGCCGCAGAGCCCATATACATACCATCGTGCAGGCGAATATAGCTAATGGAATGGCCCTCATCCCCCTTGAGGAACTCATTGATCCGCGGGGGCACCGTTGTCGCCCTATGCGCGGTAATCGTGGTGTCTTCGGCTTTGGCGGTGCTGTCTCGCTCGCTATTGCTGCACCCAGCAACCGTAGAGCAGGCAAGCATGCACACGGCAAGGGCGGCACCAGCCTTTACTGATGCCGCCGCGTTGAGAGAGGACGGTTTAAACACGTCGAACCATATTACCGGTAATTGCTCCTTTTCGGGCAATTAGTGCTGGACTGGGGCCTCGACGCCCACACCGGTCAGGGAACGAACTTCCATCTCTGCCGCCAGCTCGTCCAAGTTATCTGGCTTGGTCACGATGGAGACGAACCAACCGACGAAGAAGGACAGCGGGATGCTGACCAGACCCGGCGAGGTCAGCGGGAAGATAGACCAGTCCGCGTTCGGGAACATGGCGCTTTCGGTGCCGGATACCGCTGGGGAGAAGAAGATGAGGACCAAGCAGGAGACAACACCGGTGTACATGGAGACCACGGCACCCGCGGTGTTGAAGCGGCGCCAGTACAGCGAGTACAGGATGGTCGGCAAGTTTGCCGATGCCGCCACTGCGAAGGCCAGGGATACCAGGAAGGCCACGTTCTGGGTCATCGCCAAGATGCCCAAGATGATGGAGACAATACCCAGGACCACCACGGTGGCCTGCGAGACGCGCACCTGCTCTGCCTCGGTGGATTCACCGTTGCGGATAACCGCGTGGTAGATATCGTGCGCGATGGAGGCGGAGGCGGTAATCGCCAGGCCCGCCACCACGGCGAGCACGGTAGCAAAGGCCACGGCGGAAATAATGGCCATGAAGATGGAGCCACCGATTTCCAGTGCCAGCAGCGGTGCCGCGGCGTTCGCGCCACCCGGTGCGTTCAGGATGCGGTCCGGGCCAACCAGTGCGGCTGCACCGTAGCCCAGGATCAGGGTCATCAGGTAGAAGGCACCGATGATAACGATGGCCCAGGTCACGGAGCGGCGCGCCTCAACGGCGGTCGGCACGGTGTAGAAGCGCATCAGAACGTGTGGCAAGCCGCCCACACCCAACACGAGGGACATACCCAAGGAGATGAAGTCCAGCTTAGCGGCGGTAGAGCCACCGTACTTCAGGCCCGGCTCCATGATTTCCTTGGCCTCATAGCCCTTTTCATGGAGGTAGTCGGACGACGCGTGCATATCAATCGCTGTGCTGAACATGTTGCTGAAGCCACCGCGCAGGGAGACAAACACCATGATGCACATGACGACCACACCGGTCACCAACAGGACGGCCTTAATCATCTGCACGTAGGTGGTGCCCTTCATGCCGCCGACCAAGACGTAGAGGATCATCAGCACGCCGACGATACCGACGACAACTGCCTGCCACTTGAAGTCATGGATGTTCAGCAGCACGGCCACCAGCGAACCGGCGCCGGCCATCTGGGCAATGAGGTAGAACAGCGTCACGAAGAGTGTGGCGATGGACGCGGCCACGCGCACCGGCTTTTGCTTCAGGCGGAAGGACAAAACGTCCGCCATGGTAAAGCGGCCCACGTTACGCATCGGCTCAGCCACGAGCATCAGGGCTACGAGCCAAGCGACGAAGAAGCCGACGGAGTACAAGAATCCGTCGTAGCCGTTAAGCGCCACCGCACCAACGATGCCGAGGAAGGATGCCGCAGAAAGGTAGTCACCGGAAATGGCCAAGCCATTCTGGCGGCCGGAGAACGAGCCACCACCGGTATAGAAGTCAGACGCCTTCTTCGTGGACTTGCCGGCGTGCAACACGACGGCCATGGTAACCACGAGGAAGATGCCGAAAATGGAGATATTCAGAATCGGGTTACCGGCAGAAGTTTCTTGTGCAAGGTAAGTGGTAGTCATTTACTTGGCCTCCAACTTCTCGCGAATAGCAACCGATTTAGGCTGAATATTCTTATTGGCGTATTTCACGTAAATCCAGGTAATAATGAACGTGGTCAGGAACTGGGCCAGACCGAAGACGAGGCCGACGTTCCAGCCGCCATCGCCGAGCTCAATGGCCATAAAATCAGGCGCAAACACGGCGGTGAGCACGTAGACGATGTACCACACGAAAAACGCGACGGTCATGGGAAAGGTGAAACTACGATAAGCGCTGCGCAGCTCGCCAAACTCTTCGCTATCGCGCATTTCTATGTAGTCGGCTGCCGTAAGCTCACGGCGCTCGACTGGAGCAGTTGTATCACTCATAGAAGGGTTGTCTCCTTGGGTGAGAGAGGTTCTGTACAAACGAGGCGCAATGTGTTGTCCATCACTACCCGCGTTGCTATGTAAGATACAGAACAATCTTTGCAAAGCAGTAAATATTGCCAATATGCCTCACAAAAACTCCCCCCTTTTAGCCCGATAGGTTCCGGTGAACTGGGCTAATATTCTTTGCAAATCACCCCCTCCACCCCAGAGTTAACGTGTTCGCAAATTTTGTTAACCAGACATTAACTAATGAGTAAAGGCGGCGCGAAAGGAACCACCTATCAGCGAGGTGAGTGCCTTAACCAGCACGTACTTCCCACTCAGCCATCCTGCACAGCAAAAGCCACCGACGACGCCGTCGCCGGTGGCTCCTTAGCTCGAGGTACTGTCTTAGCCCTCCGCGCCTGGGAATTCGCTGGGATCATTAAACATGCGGCCAAAGCCTTCTTGGCCTTCCAAGGAGTCAATCGCCGCGATTTCGTCCTTGCCCAGCTCCAGCTCCGCGGCGGCCAGGTTCTCCTTGAGTCGCTCGCTGCGGGCGGACTTCGGAATAACGGAAATGCCCTTGGCCATCAGGTACGCCAGCACCACCTGACCTTCGGTAGCCTCGTGCGCGGCGGCGATCTTTTCAATCTCCGGGTTATTAAGCACCACGCCGCGCGCCAGCGGCGACCACGCCTCGGTCACGATGCCGTGCTTGTGGTGGAACTCGCGCAGCTGCGGCTGGGTGAACCCAGGGTGCAGCTCTACTTGGTTGAGCACCGGGGTAATGCCGGTCTTGTCAATGAGATCCTCGAGGACCTCCTCGTAGAAGTTAGCAACACCGATGGAAGCGATTTGCCCCATCCCCTGCAGGCGGGCAATGGATTCAAAGGTCTCCACGTACAGCCCACCCTGTGGCCACGGCCAATGGATGAGGTACAGGTCCAAGTAATCCAGCTTCAACTTCTCCATGGATTCCTGGAAGGCCTGTTCCGCCTTCTGCGCGCCGTGGTGGGAGTGCCAGACCTTGGAGGTGATAAACAGGTCCTCGCGGCTGACATCGCCCGCGTCAATGGCCTGGTTCAGCGCAGTACCCAAGGCCCCCTCGTTCTTATACAGCGTCGCCGTATCAAAGTGGCGGTAGCCCAGGTCAATGGCTTCGCGGACTACGCGAATGCATTCATCGTCATTGAGCTTGTAGGTGCCCAGACCGAGCTGGGGCATCTCGCGGTCATCATTGAAAGAAATAGTTGGCACAGTCATAGTTCCCATTGTGCCCCAGTTTCCCGTCTTATGCGGGCACTTGAAAGAACTAAGGCCCCAGTACAGCGAAAAACCGGCTCCCCTTTTTCGGGAGCCGGTTCAACGTTTGTAGCGCAGTTTAGTCGGCGCGGATGAGGTCAATGATAAAGACCAGGGTGCGGCCGGACAGCGGGTGCGCGCCGCCGGCGGGGCCGTAGGCCTTTTCCGGCGGGATGATGAGTTGACGGCGACCGCCCACCTTCATTCCCGGGATGCCCTCTTGCCAGCCGGCAATGAGACCGGTCAGTGGGAACTCGATGGACTGGCCACGGTCCCACGAGGAATCGAATTCTTGGTTGGTCTCATATTCGGCACCAACGTAGTGGACCTCCACTACGCCACCAGGCTGGGCTTCAGCGCCATCGCCTACGACGATGTCCTCGATGACGAGGTCGGTCGGCGCCGGGCCAGACTGGGCTTCAATAACAGGTTTATCCATGGGGATTATTCTCCTTGGGAAATCTAGTTTGTTCGTGCGGTCGCAATAAAACCGAACCGAGCTGCACCAATTATAGTGCTCAAGCCCGATTCGGCTGAATTGGGGCGACCAAAAGCGCTATTTAGCGCTCGCTGCGAGGGGTAACCTTGCGCAGGGTTTCACCGGTGTAAATCTGGCGAGGACGGTTGATCTTGGTGTTCATCTCCAGCTGCTCGCGGTACTGGGCAATCCAGCCCGGCAGGCGGCCGATGGCGAAGAGGACAGTGAAGAAGTCCGTCGGGAAGCCCATGGCGCGGTAGATGAGGCCGGTGTAGAAGTCCACGTTCGGGTAGAGCTTGCGGGAGACGAAGTAGTCATCGTTCAACGCAATCTCTTCCAGCTTCATGGCCAGGTCCAGCATTGGGTCGCCGCCCAGGTGATCGATGATCTCGTGTGCGGTTTCCTTGACGATGGCCGCGCGTGGGTCGTAGTTCTTGTACACGCGGTGGCCGAAGCCCATCAGGCGAACGCCCTTTTCCTTGTTCTTCACGCGGTTCATGAAGTCGGTAGCGTCGCCGCCGTTGTTCTTCTCGATGTCCTCGAGCATCTCCAGCACGGCCTGGTTAGCACCGCCGTGCAGCGGGCCGGACAGGGCGTTGATGCCGCCAGCGATGGAGACGAACATGTTGGCCTGCGCAGAACCAATCATGCGCACGGTGGAGGTGGAGCAGTTCTGCTCGTGGTCAGCGTGCAGGATGAGCAGCTTGTCCAGTGCCTTGGAGACAACCGGGTCAACCTCGTACTCCTCGGTGGGGTAACCGAACATCATGCGCAGGAAGTTCTCGCGCGCGTTCAGGTTGTTATCCGGGTACATATAAGGCTTGCCCTGGGATGCGCGGTAAGCGTAAGCGGCCAGCATCGGCACCTTAGCCAGCAGGCGAACGGTGGCCTTGTCCAGCT
This sequence comes from Corynebacterium sp. LaCa_23, assembly GCF_058182375.1. NCBI lineage: Bacteria > Bacillati > Actinomycetota > Actinomycetes > Mycobacteriales > Corynebacteriaceae > Corynebacterium > Corynebacterium sp. LaCa_23. The sequence continues at coordinate 742,479 of NZ_CP190825.1, read as the reverse complement.
GCTCCTCATCCAGTGGGTCCAGCTGATCCTGGTAGTAGCTGGAGAGAATGTTCACGGAGGAAGCAAGCACGGCCATCGGGTGGGCATCGCGCGGGAAGATGTTGAACTGCGCCTTAAAGTCCTCATCCAAGAGGGTGTGGTGGCGGATGGCGCTATTGAACTGCGAGAGTTCCTGCTCATCCGGCAGGTGGCCCTTGATCAGCAGGTAGGAAACCTCATTGAAGGTGGCGTTATTTGCCAATTCAGCAATATCGTAGCCACGGTAGCGAAGGATGCCCTCCTCACCGTTAATAAAGGTAATCTTGGACTCGGTGGAGCCGGTGGAGGTGTAGCCGGGGTCGAAGGTAACAAGCCCGGTTTCCTTGCGGAGCTTGGAGATATCGAAGCCGGAATCGCCCTCAGTGGACTGCTTGATATCCATCTCGTACTCGTTGCCAGCGTGCTTGAGTACTACCTTGTTTTCTTCAGTAGACACGGAATTTCCTTTCCCTGTTAAAGAGTTCTTTAAGGCACTAACTTAGACAAGTCAGCCTTATACCTATTCACACTCTAGCAAACTTTGTGATTCTGCCAACAAGTTTACGGGCATCAAAATACCTGCCATGCAACCGGAACTGTTCTACACTGGCGGCATGAGTACTCCAGAAATCACCCTGCCAGCAGATCTCTTGCCTTCCGATGGCCGCTTTGGCTGCGGCCCCTCCAAGGTGCGTCCCGCCCAAATCGAGGCCATAGACCCCGCTATCGTGGGCACCTCGCACCGCCAGCCGGCGGTGAAAAACCTCGTGGGATCCGTACGCGAGGGCTTAAGCGATCTCTTCTCGCTTCCTGAAGGGTACGAGATCGTCCTGTCTTTGGGCGGCGCCACCGCCTTTTGGGACGCGGCCACCTTTGGCCTCATCGAGCGCCGGTCGGCCCACCTGACCTTTGGCGAGTTCTCCACCAAGTTTGCCAAGGCAGCCTCCAAGGCCCCGTGGCTCGATGCCCCGGCTCTTACCGAATCCCCCGCCGGCACCGCCCCGGATCCGCGCGAGCTTGCTGCCGATGCCGATGTCGCCGCCTGGGCCCACAATGAAACCTCAACCGGTGCGATGACGGAGGTCGTTCGCCCCCACCCCCACAACGACCAGCAGCTCGTGCTTGTCGATGCCACCTCTGGCGCCGGCGGCCTTCCCGTCAATATCGCAGAGACCGACGTGTACTACTTTTCGCCGCAGAAGTGCTTTGCTTCCGACGGCGGACTCTGGCTCGCCGCGATGTCCCCGGCGGCCTTAGAGCGCATCGAAAAGATCAACAACTCCGACCGCTTCATTCCGGAGTTTTTGAACCTGCAGACCGCGGTAAACAACTCCCGCAAGAACCAGACCTATAACACCCCGGCGATCGCCACCCTGCTCATGCTGGATAACCAGATCAAGTGGATGAATGACAACGGCGGGCTCGACGGCATGGTCAAGCGCACCACCGAGTCCTCCTCCACGCTGTACAACTGGGCCGAAGCCCGGCCGGAGGCCACCCCGTTCGTCAGCGACCCGGCGGCGCGCTCCCTAGTCGTGGGCACCATCGATTTCGATGACTCCGTGGATGCCGCCCACCTTGCCGCCACCCTGCGCGCCAACGGCATCCTCGATGTCGAGCCGTACCGCAAGCTGGGCCGCAACCAGCTGCGCGTGGGCATGTTCCCGGCGATTGAGCCTGGGGACATCGCCAAGCTCACGCAGTGCATCGACTACGTGCTGGATGCCAACTAAGTCATCAACATGCCCCGCCGCCTCGCATGGCGCGGGGCCTTTTCGCGTTATAGTTGACTGCATCACAGATCCGTCCTTCCGTCGATAGGCAAAGGAGCGCCACACTATGCGCGAGCTGTTTCTCGTTGACAGCGAATCGAGCGAAGACTCATTGGTGCTACGCACCGAAGAAGGCGAAGAGTTTTCCCTTCCCATCACCGATGAGCTGCGTTCCGCCCTCACGCCCGCCGCTAGCAAGCCGGAGCCGCCGAAGCTAGCGCCGATGCCCAAGCCCTCCCACGAAGAGGAAGAAAAGCAGATCCGGCCGGCAGAGATCCAAAACCGCATCCGCGCCGGCGCGTCCACCGCGGAGCTCGCGGAAGAGATGCACGTGGATGAATCGCGCATCGAGCCCTTCGCCTACCCGGTCATGCTGGAGCGCAACCGCATTTCTGAGGTGGCCAAGCAGGCCCACCCGGTGCGCGAAGACGGCCCGGCCAAGCTCACCCTGTGGGAAGTACTGGCAAGCTCCTTTGCCGCCCGCGGTCACTCCCTCTCGGAGTCCACGTGGGATGCCTACCGCCACCAAGGCGAGCCGTGGGTTGTGCGGGTGACCTGGAAGGCTGGCCTTTCTGAAAACGAGGCGGAATGGACCTTCAAGCAGTCCATGTCCTCCCCCGCTACGGTCGAGGCCCGCAACTCGGTCGCGGCAGATCTTACGGACCCGGACTTCGTGCAGCCGGTGCGCTCGCTAACCTCCCTGGGCAGCGGCCGCTACGACGAAGCCATTGACGGCGATCAGCCCGCCAATGTCACCGATATTTCCGGTTCCAGCGAAGGGACGGAAGAAGAGGAATTCCTGCAGAATCCTTCCTCCGAAGCCAAGCCCTCGAAGCGCCGCCGCAAGGCCGTCACCCCACACTGGGAGGACGTGCTCTTGGGCGTTCGTTCCAATACCAAGCGCCCGAGGGACTAAACAGTGGACATCTCTCATGCCGTTCTCACGCTGTGGTACATCTCCAAGCCCGGCGCTGAAGAAGTTCTCAAGACCGAGCTCAAGGCTGACCGCGGGTTCGGCCGCAAGTTCCTAGCCCAGCTCAACCCGAAATTCCCGGTCACCCCGATCGGGCAATTCCCCCTGAACCGCTCCGCGCAGACGGATCCGAATGAGTACTACATCGGCGGCTATCCAGGCATTACCGTGGTGCAAACGGTCTGCGAGGGCGATTCCGTCCTGCTCTCCCAACTGCCGAACGACCTCTTAAACGCAGTCCCCGCCCAGCGGGTTATCGCGCTGGTTAGCAACGCGGACGAAGACTATGCAGGCTTCGCGCTGTGGGAAGGCGGCGAACTCAAGCGCTGCCTGTGCGCCACCCGCGACCGCCTCTACGAGGACACTGGCCTGCCCGAGCCCTTTGAGGCGCCGTTTTGGGCCGGCGAAAAGGACGAATCCCTCGGCGGCATTTCGCTGCCGTTTAGGCCCCACAGCATCATGGAGGCCGCCCAGGAACACTGGTTGGGCATCACCGTGGGGAGGGAAGGCCCAGACCTGGACGTCGTGGGCTATGCCGTGGACGGGCGCCCCGAACCCAAGATCGATCCGCCCAAGCCAAAGCAGCCGGTCAGCGAGTTCGCCGCCCAATCAGCGAATAAGCTGGGCCTGAACGATTATGACGACTACGAGGATCACGATGCCGAGCCGGATTCCACTGGCGATGAGATCCTTTCTACCGCCAAGCACCTCGGCTCGTTGATTAGCAACTGGCTGCGTCAGACGTTCAAGTCACTCAAGGAACGCTGGCGCTCATAAAAGGAAATGGCGGCCGCGGTCGCAACATTAAGGGAATCGGTACCAGGGGCCATCGGTATCCGCGCGCGGATATCAGTGGCCTTCATCGCGTGCTCGGTAAGCCCGGGGCCCTCCGCGCCTACCAGCATGGCCACCTTGTCCTGCCCGTGCATGGCCTCTGCTAGGTGCACCGCCTGGGGGTTGGGGGTTAAGGAAATGAGGGTAAAGGAGGCATCGGCAAGCGCCTGCAAGGAACGCTGCCACGTGGTGAAACCGCCCTCCAAATGGGCAAAGGGCACGCGAAGCACGTGGCCCATGGATACGCGCACCGAGCGGCGATAGAGCGGATCCGCAGCACCCGAGCCGAGCAAGACCGCATCCACGTTCATGCCGGCCGCGTGGCGGAAAATGGCGCCGATATTTTCATGATCCCCCACGCCCTCCAGCACGGCGATGGTGCGGGCCTGCTCCAGGATCTCGCCCACCTCCGGCTCTGGGGCGCGGTCCGCTGCGGCAACCAAACCGCGGTGCATATCGAAGCCCGCGACCTCCGCCAGGGTCTCGCGCGAGACCTCGTAGACGGGGCACTCGGGCTCGCCGTACTCGGCAAAGAAGGCCTCCAGCTTCTGGGGAAAGCCCACCAAGCAACGCATGGGAAACCGCGATTCCATCAGGCGGGCGGCCACCAAGGGGCCTTCTGCAATGACCAAACCCTCGCCGGATTTATCGGATTTATTGAGGTTCCGAATATCATCCAGACGAGGGTCACGGGGATCAGAAATGTGCATGCCTTCCAGGCTAGCCGATGGCCTCCGAAATCGGATCGATGCCAAAGTAAATGACGAACAAGCCAGCAAGCAGCCACATGATCCAGTGCACCTGCTTGGCCTTACCAGCAAAGGTGGACATGAGCGCGAAGGTAATAAAGCCCACGCCAATGCCGTTAGCAATGGAATAGGTAAACGGCATGACCACGATGGTTAAAAAGGCCGGGATGGCCACTTCCATGCGGGTCCACGGGATATCCGTGAGCTGCGCGGCCATCATCACGCCGACGATGACCAGGACGGGCGCGGCGGCCTCGATGGGCACGATCTCATAGAGCGGGGTGAAAAACATCGCGGCGATAAACAGCAAGCCGGTCATGATATTGGCCAGGCCGGTGCGCGCGCCATCGGCAATGCCGGCAGAGGAATCCGCAAAAACGGTATTCGAGGATGCCGAGCCCAAGCCACCGGCCACCGCGCCGGCGCCTTCCACGACCAGCGCCTTCTTCATACCCGGCAGGTTGCCGTTGTCATCCACGAGCTTGGCCTGCTTGCCCAGCCCGGTCATGGTGCCCATGGCATCAAAGAAGTTGGTCAGCAGCAGGGTGAAGATGAGCAGGACCGTGGAAATCACGCCAATATTGGCAAAGGCGCCAACCAGGTTCACATCGCCCACGATGGAAAGATCCGGCAGGCCTCCCAGCGCCTCCGGGCTCTCCGGGGCGGCCATGCCCCAGTCCTCGGAGTCCGTGAGCGCCTGAACAATAAAAGCAATCACGGTGTTGAGGATGATGGCAATAAAAAGCCCGCCCGGCACATTGCGGATGACCATAAAGGCACAAACAATAAGGCCGATGACGAAGACCACCGCCGGCCAGGTGGCAATCGAGCCATTAATGCCCAGCCCCACCGGCACGGTGGTCTGTGCGGCATCGGGCACGCGGGTGACGAACCCGCCATCCACGAAACCGATCATGGCGATGAACATGCCAATGCCCACGCCCATCGCGGCCTTCATCGGCTGCGGGATGGCGTCAAATACCGCGGTGCGGAATCCGGACACGGCGAGCAGGACGATGATAAGGCCCTCGATTACCACGAGGCCCATTGCTTCTTGCCAGGTCAGCCCGCTGGTGGCGACCATGCTGACGGCAACGAAGGTATTCATGCCCAGGCCCGCGGCCATGGCGAAGGGGTACTTCGCAATCGCACCGAAGGCAATGGACATCACGCCGGCGACCAGCGCCGTGGCGGCCGCAACCTGCGGCACGCCTAAGGTATAGCCCTCCGCGTCCGGGCTCGTGCCCAGGATCAGCGGGTTGAGCAAAATAATGTATGCCATGGCGAAGAACGAGACCGTTCCCGCGCGTAGCTCGGTTCCGATGGTGGAACCGCGTTCAGAAATGTGGAAATAGCGATCGAGAGTGGCTTTCACGCCGTGCCCTTTCACGTAGAGCGGTATTTTTACGCCCTAAGTGTGCTGCCTTAATCCTCAAAATCAAAATCTTGGTAAATGGGCTTTTCATCATCGAAGGCCGCGGCCGGCGCCTTCTCCTCGCTCACCCGCGTCTGCGAATGCGCACCGCAACCGTAGCGCGCATGTACAACGCGACCATCGGCGGAATACTCGTTGGCGCATACCCCAAAGTTATCCATGAATTGCATATAAAAAGCGCACGTGCGGCACTGCAGGTGCGCCTTGGCCGCCATCTCCGAGGTTGGGCCATATTCTTCTTGCCAGCGATGCTTGGCATCCGCCAGCCCCTTGGCGGAAAGCTCATCTCCATTCAGGCGCTCATCATCGATGGCCGGCGGCATGAGGTCTCCCGGGCCCAAATCCCCCGGCAGCACGCGATCCTCATACGGCACCCACTCCGGGGCCTGCAGCGCCTCCCCGCCCGGCACCAGCGCCACCTCGTTGACGGTGACGTAGCGCGAGCCATCCGCGCACGCGAGCACGGCCTGCCATTCCCATCCTGGGTAGCCCGGCATATCCGCCGCAAAGCGATGGGTGACAACGTTGCGGCCCATTCCGGCGACGCCCCTATGCTTGCCGATGCCCCCTTCCCCCACCTCTTCCAATGCCTCACGCGCAATGCGTACGGCGCGGGAATCGATCAACGGATTTGCTTTTCGCTTACTCACGCCCCTCATTATTCATGATGGCCCGCCAACAGTGGTACATATGGTGCATGTCGTTTCTCCGCCGCGCCGCGCTCATTGCCGTGCCCTGCTGCGCCTTAACAGCCTGCTCTTCTGATGCTTCTGAATCTTCCTCCCCCGAGCACCTATCAGTGGAAGTCCTCGATACCGCGCCGCTGCCAGAGAACTCCTTTACGCAAGGCCTAGAAGAAGACGGAGAGGGCAACCTCCTGCTCGGCACCGGGCAATGGGGCGAATCCAAGCTCATCCGCTTCTCCCCTGAAACCGGCGAGGTCCTCCAAGCCCATGCCCTGGATGACTCGCTTTTTGGGGAAGGCATTACCCAATACGGCGATTCCATCTGGCAATTGACCTGGAAGCGCGGGCAGGCCCTGCGCTATGACGGCGACTTCCAGCGCACTGGGACCGCCACCTATACCGGCGAAGGCTGGGGGCTTTGTGCCAACCAGGACGAGCTCATCATGTCCGATGGCACCTCTACCCTGCGGCACATGGATCCGGAAACCTTTGCGGAGCGCTCCACCACCGAGGTCACCCTCGAGGGCTCGCCCGTAGAGGATCTCAACGAGCTGGAATGCGTGGACGGTGATGTCTATGCCAACGTGTGGCAGACCAACGATATCTACCGCATCGATCCCTCCTCTGGGGAGGTCACCGCGGTGATTTCTACCGATGCCATCGATAAATCGAAATACACCGATCCCGATGATGTCTTAAATGGCATCGCCCATATCAAGGGCACCGATGAATTCTGGCTTACCGGCAAGCGGTGGGATGAGCTCTACCGCGTTCGAGTAAAGTAATGGGCCATGGCAACCCGTAAGGAAGCAAGGAAAAAGTCGCTGCTGCAAATCCTCGCGCTCATCGTGGTCGTGGCGGTCATCGTCGCCTCCGCGGTGATCTTCCAGAGCTGGCGCAATTCGCGGCCAGGCCCTGAGCCGAGCGAGATTGCGATTACCGCCTCCGTGGGGGATAACACCAAGGAGGTCACGCCCTACCTCGTATGCGAGCCGGGAACCGATTGCCCTGAAGGCGATGTCCCCCAGCTAACCGTGGGCGAGGATGACACCTTGCATCTTGAAATCCCCGAGGAGATTTCTAATCACGAATGGAAGGTGCTGTCCATTTATGATGACCCCGCCGCCAATGATGAGACCTCTCACGGTGCGAATGAAACGACCGAGGTAGATATCCCCGGTTCGGTAGATCCCATCGAGGCATCGACTGGCGAGCGCCCCCGGCTCATGGTGGTGGAGGTCTCCTCCCTCATGATTGGCACCGACGACGATGGCGAAGAAACCCCCCTCGCCACCGTGTGGTCCCTATCCACCATGGATAATTAACTATCTAAATCCTTCGCAATCGCGCGGAGGATTTCTGCTACTTGGCGCCCGGTCTTGCGCTCGGGGTAGCGCCCCGAGTTCAGCACCGGCTGCACCTGGGATTCCAGCAGGGTCATGACATCAGAGACCATGCTGCCGAGCTCTTCCGGCTTGCGCGACGGCGTGCGGCGGCGCGGCTTATCCAGCACGCGCACCCGCAGCGCCTGCGGCCCGCGGCGCCCCGCCGCGAAATCGAATTCGATGCGCTGGCCCGGAAAGATTTCTTCTACTCCCTTGGGCAGGACATTCCGGCCGACGTAGACGTCTTCATCGCCCGGGTTGCTAACGAAACCGAAACCTTTCTCGGCGTCATACCACTTCACTTTGCCAATGGGCATAGGTATCCACCTCTTCTCTTGGGTAAATTCTTAAGTTTAGCTGGAAGTTATACAGAACAGAAGTTCCACGTGTCGTGTGATATAGTTCACAACACCGCAATTACCTGCGGAAATATTACAGACGGAACCACAATAGTCTCAATTCTTTCCCATTTAGTGCCCAGAACGTGACTATTTCGTTATAAACCGCTACGCTGGCCCCCAGTGTCGCCGCAAAGAAGGTTTCCCCGCCCATCCTTTCTTCTAGGCGCAAATCATTTCCACGAAAACGGGCACCACGGAAAGGACTACTTTTATGGGACGCCACTCCGCTAAGACTAACCACTTTGCCGCTAAGTTCACCGCGGGCACCGTTGCCTTGGGCGCAGCCGCCGCCATCATGGCACCGAACGCCGCCGCTGCCCCTGACTCCGACTGGGACCGCCTCGCACAGTGCGAGTCCGGCGGCGACTGGCACATCAACACCGGCAATGGCTACCACGGCGGCCTGCAGTTCAACGCGCAGACCTGGCAGGCATACGGCGGCGGTGAATTCGCCCCTACCGCTAACCAGGCAACCCGCGAGCAGCAGATTGTCATCGCTGAGCGCACCCTGGCTAACCAGGGCTGGGGCGCATGGCCCGCATGCTCGGCCTCCCTCGGCCTGAACTCCGCGCCGACCGAGCGCACCGCTCCTTCCGCACCCGCTGAGGCACCGCAGCCAGTGCAACAGGCAGTAGAAAACAAGTCCGATGAGCTCGCCGTAGACGCCGTCTACAACCTCGTTAAGGACACCGCTAACGCTTATGGCCTGCAGCTGCCGGCGCAGTTCACCGACTTCTACCACGCCAACCGCCACGACTTTAACGCGTTCTACTCCGCGAACCGCAACGTCATCGACCCGGTTGCACAGCTAATTGAGAACTTCAGCCGCTAAATAAGCACATAAAAATTCCCCTCGCCTTCTGCAGCAAGGGGAATTTTTTTAGCGGTTGATGCGGGTATAAGGGTGAACGTAGTTCAACTTCTCTGCCGGCATCGGCAGCACCAAATCATCGCCGTAGGGGCTGGAGGCACCAGCAAAAGGCGCAGAAATTTCCGTAATTGCATGCTCGCGGTTTTCATTGTCCGGCCACGCCGGGGAAACAAAGCCATTCTTTTCATTCGACATAGCCTTATTATTTCAAACCTCGGGCAAAAACGTAACTCAATCCAGCGCTAAAATTGTGATTTATCATGACTCAGTCCTCCCACCTCCCACATTTTCGCACCTGGCTTAATTCCCTCACTGAAGAGGAACTGGCCACCATCCTTCGCCACCGCCCCGACGTTTTAACCCCGCTGCCACCCTCCATCGCGGCGCTGGCCACGCGATTGCTCTTGCGCACCTCCATCGCCCGAGCGCTAGCGGAGTGTAACGCGCAGCAGTTGGCGGTGCTGGAGGACATCGCCAAGCGCGGCGGGGAGCTTGCAGAGGTAGAAGACCACAACCCCGCCATCACCCGCGAGCTCAAGGAACGCGGCCTCGCCTTTGGCGCGGTGCAAATCCCGCCAGAGGTCATGCCCGCACTCCCCACGGGCTGGTCACTACTTAATCAACTCAATGTATCACCCGAGACAATCGATGCCCTCCCTGAAGACGAACGCCACGTCCTTGCCACCCTGGCGCGCTCCAATGGCATCGGTACCACGCGAGAGACCAATCCGTCCCACCCAGTACCGCGCTTGATTGACAAGCAGCTCCTGCAGCGCGTTGACTCTCAGACCGTCCGCCTGCCGCGCGAGGTGCACCGCGCGATGAAGGGGCATACCGTCCCGCACATTCCCACCGAACCCTCTGCGCGTCGCGGCCAGCCCACCACAGACCGCAAGGCCGATGACGCCGGTACTGCCGCGGGTCTGTCCGTGGTGCGCGGCATGCAACAGCTAATTTCTGCTCTCGGCGCTCGGCCAATCGAACTCCTCAAGGATAAAACCGTCGGCGTGCGCCCGCTTACCCAGCTCAGCAAGCAGCTCGACATTGCGGAACCAGAACTGCGCCGCCTCATCACGCTCGGCCTGTCTGCGCGCCTTATCAACCGCGGCGAACCGTCCGGGTACGAGGGAAACTTCCTCGCTCCCACCGATTCCGCCCAAGAATGGCTCGACGCAGGACTAGCCGCCCAGTGGCGCGTGCTCCTCGCCGCCTGGGAACATTCCCCTTGGACCCCGTGGGAATCCGGCCGGGTGCTCTCTGCCAGCACCGATCGCCTGCCCAAGTTCCGCCGGCATATCCTCGATGTTTACCTCCACTCCGCAGAGCCGCTTTCCGCAGCTGAATTTCAAGCGGACCTGCATTTTTCCTTTCCGCTTTTTGCCACGCATACCTCCCCAGAGACCATCGATGAGCTGCACCACGAGGCGGAATGGATAGGTGCCATCGCGCTCGGGCGAGCTACCAGCGTGCTCATCGATGGCTTCGCTGCGGCCGATGCCTTAACCCCAGACACCATCGATTATTTCCTGATTCAAGCGGATATGACCGTGCTCGTGCCAGGGCCCCTCGAGCCTGCCGCCCATCACACCCTGGAGTCCCTCGCGGACCTAGAATCGCCCGGTTTAGCCAGCGTCTACCGCATCAGCGATGCCTCACTCCGCCGCGGCCTCGACCGCGGGATGACGGGCACAGAGATCCGCGACTTCTTCACCTCGCATGGCGATGTCCCGCATACGCTGGAGTTCCACATCGAGGACATCGCCGGGCGCCACGGCACCCTGCGCTCCGGACCGGCCCTATCCTACCTGCGCAGCGAGGACCCAGCCCTCTTACACATCGCAATGAAGGCCGCCCCGCTGCGCCTGCTCGCCCCCACGGTCGCGATTTCCCAGCTGCGCGTCAGCGACCTGTTGGAGCGCCTGCGCGAGTACGGACTCTCCCCCGCCGCCGAGGACGAAAATGGCGCCAGCCTGTCCATCGCGCCCGAGCCCGCAACGCTGCCAACGCCCAGCCCACGCGGCCAAGCCGCACCGCCCGATATCACGCGTGCGCTGCGCAATCTCACCACTGGGGAGGCTCCAAGCCTGCCCAACCTGGATCTGGTCCACGCCGCCGCACGTACCGCACGCCCCATCACCATTGGCTATGCCGATAAAAATGGCAATACCAAGACCCGCACCGTTACCCCGCTTACCGTCGCCGGCGGCCAAATCGATGCCCGCGCCGCCGATGGCTCCACCATCCGGTTTCCCTTGCACCGCATCACCTCCGTTACCCTAGACGCATGAACGGACCACTGATTGTGCAGTCAGACAAGACCGTCTTGCTGGAAGTCGATCATCCAGATTCCGCCGCTGCGCGCACCGCCCTCGCACCGTTCGCGGAGCTGGAACGCGCCCCCGAACACGTACATACCTACCGCATTACTTCCCTGGCGCTATGGAATGCCCGCGCCGCCGGACACGACGCCGAGCAGGTCGTCGATGTCCTCGAAACCTACTCCCGGTTCCCGGTCCCGCAATCGCTGCTTGTCGATGTCGCCGAAACCATGTCGCGCTACGGCCGCGTCCGCCTCCACGCCCACCCCGCCCACGGGCTCATCCTCGAATCCGAAGAGCCCGCCATCCTTACCGAGCTCTCCCGGGGCAAAGTAGGAAAACTGCTTGGTGCGCGCATCGATGACAACACCATCGCCGTCGCGCCCTCCGAGCGCGGCCGCCTCAAGCAGGAACTCCTCAAAGCCGGCTGGCCCGCCGAAGACCTCGCCGGCTACATCGACGGTGAATCCCACCCCATCGCGCTGAACGAGGATGGCTGGCACCTGCGCAATTACCAGGAATACGCCACCGACGCCTTCTGGTCCGGCGGTTCGGGCGTAGTGGTCTTGCCTTGCGGTGCCGGAAAAACCATCGTTGGTGCCGCCGCCATGGCAAAGGCGCAATCTACCACCCTCATCTTGGTCACCAATACCGTTGCTGGCCGCCAGTGGCGCGACGAGCTCCTGCGCCGCACGACGCTTTCCGCCAACGACATCGGCGAGTACTCCGGTGAAAAGAAAGAAATCAAGCCGATCACCATCGCCACCTATCAAGTGGTCACCCGAAAAACCAAGGGTGAGTACCGCGCCCTTGAACTCTTCGATTCCCGCGACTGGGGCCTTATTATCTACGACGAAGTACACCTGCTGCCCGCACCCGTATTCCGCATGACCTCGGACCTGCAATCGCGGCGCCGGCTAGGGCTTACCGCCACCCTCGTGCGCGAGGATGGCCGTGAAGGCGATGTGTTCTCCCTCATCGGCCCGAAGCGTTACGACGCGCCGTGGAAAGAGCTGGAAATGGCCGGCTATATCGCCACCGCGGAGTGCATCGAAGTCCGCGTGGATATGGATCCGGAAGAACGCATGCTCTATGCCACCGCGCAGCCGCGCGATCGCTACCGCATCGCTGCACAGGCCTCGGCCAAGCTCCGCGCCGTCGATAAGATCCTTGCTTCCCACGACCAGCAAGCGCTCATCATCGGCGGATACGTGGACCAACTGCGCGAATTAGGTGAACACCTCGATGCCCCCGTCATTGATGGCACCACCTCTACCGCCAAGCGCGAAAAACTTTTCCAGCAATTCCGCGAGGGCGAGCTGGCCATCCTCGTCGTTTCCAAGGTGGCCAACTTCTCCATTGACCTGCCCGAAGCTGCACTAGCCATCCAGGTCTCCGGCACCTTTGGCTCCCGCCAAGAAGAGGCCCAACGCCTCGGCCGCCTGCTGCGCCCGAAGGAAACCGAGGCGCTCTTTTATACCCTGGTCACCCGCGACAGCCTAGATGCGGACTACGCCATGCACCGCCAACGCTTCCTCGCCGAGCAAGGATATGCCTACCGGCTCATGGACGCAGTAGACTTAGGCCAATGAAGATCTTTAAGTTCGACGTTGACGAGTCCTTTGCCAAGGCCAATAACGAGTTATTGCGTGATTCCAACCGGCTTCGCGTGTCCGGGCTTATCTTCGGCCTCATCCTGATCATCGCCGGTGCCGCTGTTTGGTGGAGCTTTTCCTGGGGAATCACCTTGGGCTTAGGGCTCATCCTCTTTGGCATCGTCGTTGCCATCGTCGGCGTCGCCGCCGCAAGCAAGGTAGGAACGGCCCAATCCCTCTATGATTCTTATCCGCTCGCTCCCGCCGTCATCGCACAGGTCAACGAACGAGATATGATCCTTCTTGCCTTGGTAAATACTAATGTGGATCCGTCCCTTCCCCCACGCTGGGGCGCGTGCCTGCGCACGGTGTCTTCCATCCCCGGCGTCCAACGCACCGTTGGCACCAAGGTTCCGGTCGCCGCCGTATCCGGCCAGCGTTCCACCTCCGATAAAGAGCATTGGCAGCAAATCTCCCCCATGCCCATTGCTTGGGGAACTCCCGATGCTGAAACCGTCACCATCGCCCGCAAATCCATCCCCCAGGAACAATGGCAGCGCCTAGAGCGCGCCCGCAAGCGGCTTTCCGATGTCAAAGCCACCCGCTATGACCTGCTCGTCCTCTAGCCAGGACTCTCAAGCACCAGATAGTTTCTGGTGCTTTTTCTTTTTGTGGTCTAAGAATTGCTTCCAGGTGTAGTGCCAGTGTGTGTCGTGGGTGGCCAGTGGTCCTTTCGGGTGGTCTACTTGGTAGGTACGGTGCCGGTGCCTAGGTCCATGGTGTAGTTGACGCGTCGGTCGGTTTTGATGTTGAGGTGGTGTTGGCAAAAATTCACTGGATTACTAATCCATGAAATGCTCTAACTCTTATGGGGCATCCTGTTGTAATGATGACCTTTCAGCCACCGTAGCAATCACGCGGGCAAGTAGCAGAGTTACCTCAAGCCGCTCCTATATAGAGCGATATTGCGGTAGAAGAGCTTACTCTGACGGACCTGACCCCCGACGTGTCCACTGTCCGGGGGTCAGGCCCCTGCTTCGACCATTCCTGTTGAGAAAGGGTACCTAAGTTGGAAGACGATAAAAACGTAGAGAACTTTGTGGACTGCCGTGAAATCCGCACGGTTTTCAAACCAACTTGGGTGAGCTGGTGGTTCCACAAGATTTTTACGTTCCCGCGCGTTGAGTGCGATGGGATCGTAAGCAATTGTCACTGGGGAAGAGACAAAGCGTTAGTGAGGGATGGTGGGACGGTTACGGTTGGATTTAGTTATCGTATTTTCCATGATACGAAAATTAGATGTAAGAGCTCCCCTATCGAGGTTTCCCCTTCACATGCTGAGTTAGAAGCCAAGACAGCCATAATTAACAACTCCCCGATGACTGCCGTGCTCTACTAGCATTCGTCTCGAGCCTATCGATGGTTCGGGCTTTCTCATGCACAGCTTTAATGCGCGCACGGACCTGACCCCCATAAAAATGAAAACCACACCATCACAATTTTCATTGTGAGCGGATGTGGTGTGTGTACGTATAAGTACACAGATTTGCAACTGGACGGCAAATGGATACATGCAAATCACGTCAAAGACTAAAATGCTGATAGCAATCAGCTTAGATAGCCCTGTTTAGAATATTTAATCTACGAGAGTGTCGCAAATAGTTTTCAATAATTCTAGTCGAATAAGCCAAGCGTGATGGGCAACATGATCACCTTGTAGTCGGAATCCCCTACGGAAGGCCGTTCTTGATACCGCGAAGCGCGTTAGCAAAGCGGAGGACCAAAATCGTCTAAATCAGTCGGAGCTGACCCCCGTTTGGTCCGACCTAACGGAACGACTTAGCCGCACGTGGGGTGAACTCAATCGACCAAGCCACACTCGTCCTCTAAGTCCTGCAACGAGATTGTGTCCAATTCTCCGCGTCGTGCTGCTTCGGCTTCGGCTTCGAGCGCATACACATACTCAAGTTCATCTAGGTAGGAATCTAGGGCCTTGCGAAGATAGAAGGCCCCTGTCCGTCCAGTCCGCGAAGCAAGCGCATCTAGGCGCTCCTTTTGCTTCGCGTCAACGCGCAAACTGATCACTGACTCGCTCATGTAAACACGCTTACAACAAGTTAACGGATTTGTACACCCCGTGAGCATTGTCCATACATTGCTGTCCCTACCTGGTGCCCTTGACTTCATGGTTGCCTATAGGAACTACCTGGGCGTTTTAGCGGTAGTCGACTTAAGAAATAAGAAAAACCTCGTCCAGTCGCCTTAAAATGACATGCCGTTCGGCGTAGCGACGGCGCAGGCCTGTCAAGAATGCGTTGAAGTCCGCTTCCCAGGGCTCCCCTAGCTCCGCCGACTTTTCCCTCATGGTCTGCAGCAGCTGAATGCCCATGTCGCGACCAACCCGAGTCGAATCTAAATACGTTGCGACATCGTCGCGAACGAAGGGAAGAGCCTGCGCCGGGAGGTCATCGAGGAATCGTTGCGCCATTGACTGTTCCATTCCCGCCTTTGCGACGGTTCTCCAGGCAAGTCCAGGGTCTTCAAGGCACAAGTGCTGGAACATCGCTAAGTCCCACGGCTTCACCGCCAACGTGTCTTGTATATGCGCCGCAGATTTCGCCTTGTCGGTGCCCGCAGCATAGAGTTGTTGAGCGAACGACAGTTCTGGATATGTGTCGAATACACTGCGAGCCACGCGCTCCGAGTGTGCGGGAAAATGCTCCTTAGCAAGTACGGCCCAACCCGAGGCTATATTTCGAGTTTCCTCTACGGCGCACTCGTTAACCGCCTTCTCGGACCAATCGAAGGCAAGATCGTAGCGGCCGATGTCACAAAGGCCGCCAATAATCTCCTCATAGCGCGACGCCGCACTTCCCTTGAGACCATGGGTACGAAGGACGGCCTCACTAGTTCCTTCTAGTACCGCTAGCCGGCGCCCCACGTATCCACTACCTTGCTCCGCCGTATTCCACGAACGGATGCGAGCCACCCCCTCTTCACCAAAGGCAGGTGCCAAATAGACTGGGTCGAGGTCAATTTCTTCCGCTGGCACAATCTCATTCATTCGTATAAACCAGCCAGCCAAAGCGCAACCAGAATAACTAGCTTGCTGTGCCGCGAAAGGAACTACCCGCGCCAAGACTTCGCCGGTATCCCTTACGGCATGGGCATAATCATTCACCCTAGGGATAGTCTTGAGAATCTCTTCTACAGCGTCTAGAGAAACAAGCACAATATCGGACGGACTCGGCGGCACAATCCCGAGAAGTTGTGCAGGATCCTCCACTGCTTGTTCTAATAGCTCAGCAGCTTCAAATATGCGGTCGCTGTAATACACTCCGCGTTCACCCTTGTACAGATCAGGGTCATTGGTCCGAACGAGATCGGTTACCGCCTGTGCAAGAGTCCTCATAGGCTACATTATAGAACACTATGGGACCACGAAAAAGAGGGGCAAGGTCACCGTTGAAATCGGTGTCCTTGCCCCTCTCGGTACTAACGTTATTTTGTTGTTTTGTTGTTTGGTGTCGGCGGTGACTTACTCTCCCACAACCTCCCGGTTGCAGTACCATCAGCGCGTACAGGCTTAGCTTCCGGGTTCGGAATGGGACCGGGCGTTTCCCTGCAGCTATGAACCACCGACAAACCTATCAGAACACTACCCACTGTGTGTGGTGTTGTGTCAGATACTGCATAGTGGACGCGACACACACGATAATGTGTATTTTTGTTTGTTTACTCGCTTCACAAGTCCACCCAACAATCATCCCCACACGTGGTGTTCGGGGGTTGTTGTGGTGTGTTTGTTTTGGTCAATTAGTACCAGTAGCCTTCACACCTTACAGTGCTTCCAAGTCTGGCCTATCTACCCCATAGTCTTTAGGGGACCTCAAAAGAAACCTCATCTTAAAACAGGCTTCCCGCTTAGATGCTTTCAGCGGTTATCCCTTCCGTACGTAGCCAACCAGCGATACCCCTGGCGGGATAACTGGCACACTAGAGGTACGTCCGTCCCGGTCCTCTCGTACTAGGGACAGCCTTCTTCAAGTTTCAACGCGCGCGGCGGATAGAGACCGAACTGTCTCACGACGTTCTGAACCCAGCTCGCGTGCCGCTTTAATGGGCGAACAGCCCAACCCTTGGGACCTACTCCAGCCCCAGGATGCGACGAGCCGACATCGAGGTGCCAAACCATCCCGTCGATATGGACTCTTGGGGAAGATCAGCCTGTTATCCCCGGGGTACCTTTTATCCGTTGAGCGACACCACATCCACAAGTAGGTGCCGGATCACTAGTCCCGACTTTCGTCCCTGCTCGACATGTCTGTCTCACAGTCAAGCTCCCTTGTGCACTTACACTCACCACCTGATTGCCAACCAGGCTGAGGGAACCTTTGGGCGCCTCCGTTACATTTTGGGAGGCAACCGCCCCAGTTAAACTACCCACCAGGCACTGTCCCCAACCCAGATCATGGGCCAAGGTTAGATGCTCAATCCGATCAGAGTGGTATTTCAACAACGACTCCACCACCACTAGCGTGACGGTTTCACAGTCTCCCACCTATCCTACACAAACCGAACCAAACACCAATACCAAGCTATAGTGAAGGTCCCGGGGTCTTTTCGTCCTGCCGCGCGTAACGAGCATCTTTACTCGTAATGCAATTTCACCGGGCCTGTGGTCGAGACAGCAGAGAAGTCGTTACGCCATTCGTGCAGGTCGGAACTTACCCGACAAGGAATTTCGCTACCTTAGGATGGTTATAGTTACCACCGCCGTTTACTGGGGCTTAAATTCTCAGCTTCGCTAACAAACGTTAACTAACCGGTCCTCTTAACCTTCCAGCACCGGGCAGGCGTCAGTCCATATACATCAACTTAACGTCTTCGCATGGACCTGTGTTTTTGATAAACAGTCGCTTCCCTCTATTCTCTGCGACCCCACAACACTCCAACCGCAAGGGTCTTCACGTCACAGGGCCCCCCTTCTCCCGAAGTTACGGGGGCATTTTGCCGAATTCCTTAACCACAGTTCACCCGAACGCCTTAGTATCTTCAACCTGACCACCTGTGTCGGTTTAGGGTACGGGCCATACACACACTCGCTAGAGGCTTTTCTCGACAGTACAGGATCACCACCATCAACCCTTTTGGGTCTACGCATCACGCCTCAACCACAAAGTGTGGCGGATTTACCTACCACACGGCCTACACGCTTACACCACCAATCCACTAAGTGGCGCGGCTACCTCACTGCGTCACCCCATCACTTGAACCACACATCAGGCCCCACGACATCAACACCACCAACACTCAAAAAAGTGAAAAGGTAGCGTATCCGCAGTGGTTAGTATCCGTGCTTTATCATGGGCGCACATGTACGGGTACCAGAATATCAACTGGTTATCCATCGACTACGCCTGTCGGCCTCGCCTTAGGTCCCGACTCACCCTGGGAAGACGAACTTGACCCAGGAACCCTTAGTCATCCGGCGGTAAGGATTCTCACCTTACAATTCGTTACTCATGCCTGCATTCTCACTCGCACACAGTCCACGCCTCCTCACGGTAACGCTTCCACCCATGCACGACGCTCCCCTACCCAAACAACAAAAAATTGTTGCTTGCCGCGGCTTCGGCGGTGTACTTGAGCCCCACTACATTGTCGGCGCAGAACCACTCGACCAGTGAGCTATTACGCACTCTTTCAAGGATGGCTGCTTCTAAGCCAACCTCCTGGCTGTCTTCGCGATCCCACATCCTTTTCCACTTAGTACACCCTTAGGGGCCTTAACCGGCGATCTGGGCTGTTTCCCTCTCGACTATGAAGCTTATCCCCCACAGTCTCACTGCCGCACAACACAATTGATGGCATTCGGAGTTTGGCTGACATTGCTAAGATTGTAGTCCCGCTCAACCAACCAGTCGCTCTACCTCCACCAAGCTAAATGCGACGCTGCACCTAAATGCATTTCGGGGAGAACCAGCTATCACGGAGTTTGATTGGCCTTTCACCCCTACCCACAGCTCATCCCCGCAGTTTTCAACCTACGTGGGTTCGCGCCTCCACAACCTCTTACAGCTGCTTCACACTGGCCATGGGTAGATCACCCCGCTTCGGGTCCAGGACATGCCACTTATCACCCCATTAGGATTCGGTTTCCCTACGGCTACCCCACACGGGTTAACCTCGCGACATGCCGCTGACTCGCAGGCTCATTCTTCAAAAGGCACGCCATCACACAATAAAAAGCGCTCTGACGGATTGTAAGCACATGGTTTCAGGAACTATTTCACTCCCCTCCCGGGGTACTTTTCACCATTCCCTCACGGTACTATCCACTATCGGTCACACTGAGTATTTAGGCTTACCGGGTGGTCCCGGCAGATTCACAACAGATTCCACGAGCCCGTTGCTACTCGGGAACCCAACAACCCCCACATCATCATCTTCAGCTACAGGACTCTCACCTACTCCGGTAGGCCATTCCAAACCACTTCACCTAACAACAATGCAAAAAGGGCGTGCCACTGGTAGATGACACAAAATCAGGCCCCACAACACCGCACACACAACCCCTACCAGGTATCACATGCACACGGTTTAGCCTCATCCACGTTCGTTCGCCACTACTAGCAGAATCATTATTATTTTCTCCTCCTACGGGTACTGAGATGTTTCACTTCCCCGCGTAACCCCCACAACAGCTATGAATTCACTGAAGGGTAACCCCACATAACCAGGGCCAGGTTTCCCCATTCGGACATCCTCGGATCAACGCTTTATTGACAACTCCCCGAGGCTTAACGCAGCCTTACACGTCCTTCATCGGCTCAGCATGCCAAGGCATCCACCATGCGCCCTAAATAACGAACACACCAACCACCACACACAAACCACACAACACGAAGCCATGCAGCCAGCATGTGGCAGCAACAAGTGAACTTGACAAAATAAACAAAAAGAAAAATCACATCACACACACAACACCACCCACAAAAGCAGGCGGCATCATGTGAGATGCTCGCGTCCACTATACAGTTCTCACACAACACCCCAACCAGCAACAAACACCACCACAATGAATGGCATCCATCAACCAGTCAGGCACACAAAAAAGGGGGATAATGCCCCAGACACCCAACAATGCACCAACGACTTACCAATCAACTTTACTTCCTGTATGCATGGACACTTTTACGCATGTCACAAAGCACTGTCTCAACACTCGGTCCTGTCGATTAAGGTGTATGTCCTACCCGGAATTGCCATATTCGGTGGCAGCAGAACACTCGCCTACTCAACCACCAACCCACCATCAAACAACAGTGGACAACCCACAACTGTGGGTCATGGCTGCAACTGCAGCCAAAATAAAAGCTCCTTAGAAAGGAGGTGATCCACCCGCACCTTCCGGTACGGGTACCTTGTTACGACTTCGTCCCAATCGCCGATCCCACCTTCGACGGCTCCCTAACACGTTTAGGCCACCGGCTTCGGGTGTTACCAACTTTCATGACGTGACGGGCGGTGTGTACAAGGCCCGGGAACGTATTCACCGCAGCATTGCTGATCTGCGATTACTAGCGACTCCGACTTCATGGGGTCGAGTTGCAGACCCCAATCCGAACTAAGGCCGGCTTTCAGCGATTCGCTCCACCTCACAGTGTCGCAACGCGTTGTACCGACCATTGTAGCATGTGTGAAGCCCTGGACATAAGGGGCATGATGATTTGACGTCATCCCCACCTTCCTCCGAGTTAACCCCGGCAGTCTCTCATGAGTCCCCAACCAAATGCTGGCAACATAAGACAAGGGTTGCGCTCGTTGCGGGACTTAACCCAACATCTCACGACACGAGCTGACGACAACCATGCACCACCTGTACACCAACCACAAAGGGACGAACTATCTCTAGCCCAATCTGGTGTATGTCAAGCCCAGGTAAGGTTCTTCGCGTTGCATCGAATTAATCCACATGCTCCGCCGCTTGTGCGGGCCCCCGTCAATTCCTTTGAGTTTTAGCCTTGCGGCCGTACTCCCCAGGCGGGGCGCTTAATGCGTTAGCTACGGCACGAAAGTCGTAGAAAGACCCTCACACCTAGCGCCCACCGTTTACGGCATGGACTACCAGGGTATCTAATCCTGTTCGCTACCCATGCTTTCGCTCCTCAGCGTCAGTAACTGCCCAGTAACCTGCCTTCGCCATCGGTGTTCCTCCTGATATCTGCGCATTTCACCGCTACACCAGGAATTCCAGTTACCCCTACAGCACTCAAGTTATGCCCGTATCGCCTGCACGCCCGGAGTTAAGCCCCAGAATTTCACAGACGACGCGACAAACCACCTACGAGCCCTTTACGCCCAGTAATTCCGGACAACGCTCGCACCCTACGTATTACCGCGGCTGCTGGCACGTAGTTAGCCGGTGCTTCTTATCTAGGTACCGTCACAAAAAAGCTTCGTCCCTAGCGAAAGGAGTTTACAACCCGAAGGCCTTCATCCCCCACGCGGCGTCGCTGCATCAGGCTTGCGCCCATTGTGCAATATTCCCCACTGCTGCCTCCCGTAGGAGTCTGGGCCGTATCTCAGTCCCAATGTGGCCGTACACCCTCTCAGGCCGGCTACCCGTCGCCGCCTTGGTAGGCCATTACCCCACCAACAAGCTGATAGGCCGCGAGCTCATCCTACACCGAAAAAACTTTCCAACCACCACACTAAAGATGGTTCCTATCCGGTATTAGACCCAGTTTCCCAAGCTTATCCCGAAGTGCAGGGCAGATCACCCACGTGTTACTCACCCGTTCGCCACTCGAGTACCCTGCAAGCAGGGCCTTTCCGTTCGACTTGCATGTGTTAAGCACGCCGCCAGCGTTCGTCCTGAGCCAGGATCAAACTCTCCACAAAAAGAATTTCAGCAAAACACTGAAAAGGCCGTGAAAAGCCCAAACCTAACCAAAAGAACAAACCACCACAAACCCACAAAAGCAGGCCCATGCTGGCGTCCAAAAATTACTACAAAGAAAAAAATAAACTGCCTCCCCAACCCGACGGGGCACAAAAAAGGGAGACAAAAAGTTGAACACAATCACATGCCAACCAATCCATCAATGCAGCCGAAACACTAAACAGTATTCAAAAAGATGCGTATTCCAACACCTTACCGGCACACACCAACCAACAAGCACACTAGGCTTGCCGGCCAACAGACCAATCAACACACAACCATGCACACAAAAATAAAAAATAAGTACATTGGCACACTATTGAGTTCTCAAACAACATCCACACACCACAAGAAAATTAACCAAACGTTAACCTCTCAGCGGCGGCTCGTACCAACCTACCCAACAACCTGAACCAAGTCAAATCCTCGAGCCAAGTCAGTACAAAAAGTCACTCAAAAGTAACCAACCGGCTACCTCTCGGCGACTCGCTAAAATTTATACCACCCCACTACACAACGCAAACTCGCAGGCCAACGCTGGTTTTAGTGATAGCATGCGATCTTTCCATCGGGCCCATCGATTACTCGCACCGGAGTATTGAAGATGGGTGTCAGGATATCGTCGCGCATAATCTCCTCGGCCGGGCCGAATTCGACGATCTGCCCGTCCTTGCAAGCACAGATATAGTCTGCGTAGCGCGCGGCAAAGTTGATGTCATGCAGAACCACGATGACCGTGCGCCCCAATTCCTGGGCAGCCTCGCGCAGATGGCGCATCATGTCCACCGAGTGCGAAATGTCCAGGTTATTCAGAGGCTCATCTAGCAACACGTAATCGGTTTCCTGGCACAGCACCATGGCTACGTACGCGCGCTGGCGCTGGCCACCGGAAAGCTGGTCAAGGTAACGGTGCTGCAGTTCTTCCAAGTGTAGGAAGTGAATGTACTTAGAAATGACTTCTTCATCGTGTTTGTTGAGCCGCCCCTTGGTATAGGGAAAGCGGCCAAAGCCCACGAGCTGGCGCACAGTTAGTTTCGTGACGAAGTGATTTTCCTGCCGCAAGATAGACACAATCTTCGCCAGGTCGGCGGACTTGCTGGATTGAATGTCATAGCCGGCGATTTCGATGCTGCCTTCATCCATGTCGAGCAGGCGCCCTATCATGGTGAGCATCGTCGACTTACCCGCACCATTCGGCCCCACCAGCGCGGTGATGCCTCCTTGCGGGATGGTCAGGTTGAGCGGACCAATAGCGGTCTCGGCGGAATAGGTTTTAGAAACGTTCTTTAATTCGATCACAGTCGGCCCTTTCGCATAATGACAAACAGGAACACGGAGCCACCTACCAGCTCAATGATGATGGACACCACGCCTTGGGCGGAAAATACGTGCTGCATGAGGAAGTAGGCCGCAATGAGCACGAGGAATGCTAAGCCCACCGCCATCGGAAAGATGTAGCGGTGATCGTAGGTATCGGCGAATTGATAAGCCAGCGTAGCCACCAAAAAGCCCAGGAAGGTCATGGGACCTACCAACGCAGTGGTCGTCGCCATCAGCAGCGAGACCAACACCAGCGTGTAAATTGCGTGCGCTTTATGGTTCACGCCCAGGTTGGTACTGACATCGGCGCCCAAGGAAATCACGTTGAGCTTGCGCGCATTCAGCACCAAGAGCGTAGTGGCGATGGTCACGATGGGAATGGCGATGGGATAGTACTCGGATTCGGCGTTATTGACGGAGCCAAACAGGCGCGCGGTCAGGATGTCGAACTCGCTGGGGGTAAGCATGCGTTGCATAAAGGTCGATAGCGAGCCCAAACCACCGCCGATGACCACGCCGACTAGCAGCATGGCGTGCATATTCTGCTTCCTATTGGTCAGCAGCCACGAATAGAGCACCAGTGAAAGTCCCACCATGACGGCCATTTGCATCAGGAAGGTGGGCACGGTGCGGGCATCGTTAAGCCCACTAGCGCCCAGGAAGAAAATGGTCGCGGTATTGATGGCAACGTACAGCGACTCAAAGCCCATGATGGATGGCGTCAAGATGCGGTTATTGGTCACGGTATGGAAAGAAACCGTCGCCATGGCTTGGCACACGGCGACGATCGCCATGGCGATGAGGGCATCGGCGCGGCGCTGGGCGATGAGCCAAAACTTGCGCGTACCAAATTCCATCGGGTTGCCATAGGCCAGGTAGGCAAAAGCCAAAGATGCAGCCAGGATCCATACGCAGGCCAGGGTGATCCAGTACTTCTTGGGCGGGGCGGACATCTTAGTTAGCACGGGTCGACCTCACAATCATGATGATGAAGACGATGGCGCCGATGACGCCAAGGATGACCGAAACCGGCATCTCGAATGGGGCGATGATGACGCGGCCCACCAGGTCACACACGGTGACGATGCCGATGCCCAGCAGGCACACCCAAGGCACGTTGGAACGCAGGTCGTCGCCGCGCACCATGGAGACAATATTGGGCACGATAAGCCCAAGGAATGGCAGAGATCCTACGACAACGGTGACCACGCCCGTAGCAATGGCGATAAGACCAGTTCCCAGCAACAACATGCGGTTATAGTTCAGCCCCACGTTGGTGGCCACGTCCTCGCCCAAGCCAACGACGGTGAGGCGGTCGGCGTAAATGTACACCGCCACCAGCACCAAAAGCACGATCCACAAAACCTCGTATTGGCCCTTGTACACCGCGGTAAACGAGCCCATGAACCAGATGCCCAACTGCTGGAGCATATCCGTCATCAGGGCGAAAAACGTCGAGATTGCAGAGACCACGGCGCCCAGCATGATGCCGATGATCGGCACGATGAGCGAGGAGCGCAGGGTCACCCGGCGCAGGAAGAGGAAGAATACGACGGTGCCTAGGAAGGAAAAGACCACCGCACCTATCATCTTCACCAGAATCGAGGACGTGGGCGCGACGGCCATGACGATGAGCAGGCCCAACCCGGCCCACTCCGTGGTGCCGGTGGTAGATGGTTCAACGAAGCGGTTCTGGGTAAGCAGCTGCATGACCAGGCCGCTTACAGCCATGGCCGCGCCGGCGAGCACCAAGGCGATGGTGCGCGGCAAGCGGGTAATGCCGAACATGGCGGCGCCATCGTCGGCGCCAAAAACGTCGTACTGCCCGGTCAGCAAGGAGGCAACGAGCAACGCGGCGACGATGAGCACGCCGAGGCCGAGCTTCCAATCCCAGACCTTTGTGCGGGTGGTGGTTTCCATAACTATCCTTTACGCACCTGAAAACCGGAGGGCACAAAATCCCTCCGGTTTCCGGTTTTTAGTGGTGGCTAGTTCTTTTCAAACGCGTCTGCCATCGCGTTGAGCGTCTCCGTGAAGGTAATGATGTTTTCATTGGTGTAGGTATCCTGCGGAGCGGCAACGATCTTGCCTTCCTTCACGGCAGTCACGTTCTTGAGTGCCGCGGAATCCTCTACCAGCTTCTTACCTGGGGTGTAGCCTGCTTCATCCTTGGCAATGGCACCGTCGCGGTCCATGATGAGGATGTAGTCAGGGTTGGAATCAGCGATTGCCTCGACGGAGATGTCATCGCCCTCGTGGTCATCGCTGGCGTTTTCCACCTCGAGGGATGGCTTCATGCCCAGCAGGTCAAAGAATGGCCCGAAGAAGCGGCCCTTACCTGGGGCGATGTAGTTAATGTCGCCACCGGAGGTGTTGACGGCCATGACGGTCTTCTCAGGATCGTAGGCGTCCTTAGCGCGGTCCAGGGCCTTGTTGAAGTCATCGACAAGCTTCTTTGCTTCATCTTCGTGGTCGAATATCTTGCCCAGTGCTTCGGTCTGGCGGATGAGTTCTTCCGCCATGTCCTTATCGTCGCGCGGGGAGAAGTCGAGAACCGGGGTGTCTTCCATCAAAGCCTCGATATCGGCCTGGTGCTGGGTGAAGCGCTGACCGTTGATGACGATGTCCGGCTCTGCGGCAACCAGCGCTTCCAGGTCGGGTTCGCGGTGCATACCCAGGTTGGCCTCGATCGTGTCTTCATTGATCTTGTCCGAGAGGGTATCCGGGACGATGCCAAGCGGGGCAGCGACGATATTGACGTCCCAATCCGCGAGGATTTCGAAGGCGCGGTTATCCGTTACCGCGACGCGCTCGAACGGTACGTCCAGCTCGTGGGTGCCGTTATTATCTTCGATCTGCAGTGCGCTTTCCGATGTCCCCTTATTCGAACCCTGGTCCTCTTCTTCCGCAGTGCTACATGCGGTAAGTGCCAAGGAGGCGACAGCCACGACAGACAAAAGAGCGCGATGAATTTTCTTCATTGTGCTTTCCTTATAGACGAGAAACAAATGCCTCATTAACTTATCTTAAGTCACCCTAACCAATCAAGGTTGAGGGTAACCTTTCCTAAAGAGCATCGTCCCGACCGTAGAAACGCGCTGCATTTGCGAAGAAAACGGCATCGGCATGCACCCCCGCGGCCTCCCCAATGGTCCGGAAATCGTCGACCGAAAACACCCGGCTCGCCCGCTGTGAGGGCAGATCGGTACCCGCCATGAGCGCGGTTGGATCGACGTCAACAATGCGGCGCACCACCTCCCCCGGATCGAGGTCCACTCGCCCGAATCCGGTGGCCTTGACCTTTACCCCGGCATCGACAAGCTCCAAGAGGCCATCTACCCCCTGCGCACTCAGGCCCAGGTGGTCGATGCTCACGGTCGGCAGCTTCTTCAGCACCGGCGCCAAATCACCCAGCGTAGCCGCGTCGACATAAAGCTCCACGTGCCAGCCAGCCAGGTCATAGACCCGCCACGCCAACTCCTCCAAGTCCTCGCGCGCTGCGCTGCCACCGCGCCGGAAGTTAAAGCGCACCGCCCGCACGCCTAGGCCTTCGAGGCGGCGGATTTCGGCATCGGGGACATCGGCAGGCAGCTGTGTCACGCCTACGACGTTATCCAACTCCCCTAGCGCGTCTGCCAGATACCCCTGGTCAAAGCCCTGAAAGGAACCGGAGACGACCGCGCCGGCGGTGATATCAAAACCCTCACCGCGCAGCTTCTCGCGCCATACGTCATAGGCCGGAACCAAAAATTCCGGCGGCGTATAACCCTGATTCTCCTGGATGGGGTGGGAAAAATCGATGATGTGGAGGTGGGAATCGAATACTCGCTGCATGGCCACCACCCTAGCCGCGCGCGGTGAACCTTATGAGAAAAGCCCCAGCTAGAACTGAATCTAGCTGGGACTCTCGGTGGAGTTGCCGGGACTTGAACCCGGGTCCTTCGTCACCTTGCCAGGGCTTCTCCGTGCGCAGTTCGCACATGATCTCTGCTCGGCCCTCCGGTTCGGGCGAACTCGTACCGGATGATGGGCCCAGTCACCAGTAAGAGTCCCATCTGGCCCTGATGACACAGCCAGACGGCAAGTTCCTTAGTCGATGCCAGGTTCTAGGTCAGGAACGAAACCTAGGCTGACAGACACGCGTCGCTGTAATTAGGCAGCGAGGGCGTAGTCACGCTGAGAGTTCTTCTCTGCGTTTATTTGTTTGCTACGACGCTTAAACGGTGGTCGATAGCCTTCACCGGCACGCTTCCCCTGGCGCAGTGTACGAAGTCGAAACCAAATCAACCCCATAGCACTGTAGGGACGGGATAGTGCATCATTCCCTACGGTTGTTCTAACACTACCGCAGACGCTTTTATTTCTCCAAGTGCTCTTCCAACCAGTCTTTTAAGACCACCGCGTGGTTAATCTCGCGGTCGGCAGCGCCAAAGAGCAGGGTGAGGTCCCCCTCCTTTGCCAAGGAAAGCAGCCGGGTGAGTTCCTCGGACTCGCGGTCATCGAGGTCGGCGCGGTAGCGGCGCGAAAACTCTTGGAAAGAATCCTCGTCATGGCTCCACCACTTGCGCAGCTCGGGGCTGGGCGCCACGTCCTTAAACCATTCGTCATAGTCCAGGTCCGCCTTGGCGATGCCCCGCGGCCACAGGCGGTCTACCAATACGCCCGTCCCGGTAATGGAGTCTTCGCCCTTGACTGCGTCGTGAACCTTTACCGTCTTAAGCATTAATCCCCTTCACGCGGCGGCCGAGCTCGCGGGTGATTTCGCGGTTCTGGTCGCGCCGCTTGATGTCTTCGCGCTTGTCATAATCCTGCTTACCCTGCGCGAGCGCCAGCGACAACTTCGCGTACCCATTTTTGAGGTACACCTTGAGCGGCACCAAGGTTTTATTGCCGTTGCGCACCTGACCGTAGAGCTTGTCTATCTCCCGGCGGTGCAGCAACAGCTTGCGGGTGCGCCGCGGGCTGTGGTTGGTCCAGGACCCCATCGAATACTCCGGAATGTGCAAGTTACGCAAGTACACCTCGCCATTATCAATGGTGGCGAAGGCATCATTAAGCGAGATCTTGCCTTCCCGGAGGGATTTGATCTCCGTGCCGAGCAAGACGATGCCGCACTCGAATTCTTCGAGGATCTTATAGTCGTGCCGGGCCCGGCGGTTGGTCGCAAGCATGGCGTCCCCGGAAGCCGCCTTCTTATTCTTCTTGCCCTTTTTAGCCATAATTGCCTCAGTGTACTGCTCGTTTACCGCACCCGGCAAACGGCTTAGCGGCGGACATAAGAACGCAGGGTAATCTGCGCGGTGGCAGCGGTAACCGCCAAGGCGAGCAGCCCCACTAGCGGCAGCGCTACCCACAGATCACTGGACTTCATCGGCGCCAGCAGCTGCGATTCATACAAGCCCTGCAGGGAAGGATCGATCACTTGGGATTTCGCCACGAGCAGCCCGGCGCCGCCCAAGACCACTCCGATAAGGGAAGCGAGCACGGCTTCTACCACGAACTGCGCCTGCGTCATCCAGCGCGAGGCGCCTACCATGCGCATGATTTCGGTCTCGCGGGTGCGGTGGAAGGCGGCGATTTGCACCATATTCGCCACCAAGAAGATGGCCGCAATGGACATCACGATGGCCACGATGAAGGTGGCGGTGCGGATGGAATCGAGGTTGCTTGCCGCTTCGCGCACCTGTTCTTGCTGGTCCACGACCTCTTCTACCGCCGGGTTATCCCGCACGGCATCGATGGCGGAGGCCTCTTCCGGGTCCACGAGGCGCACGTGCAACGCGGCGGGCAGCGCGTCCGGCGAGGTTTGTTCCACCATCACCGGATCCGTGTCTTGGAAGAGCTCACGGAAGCGCTCGTAGGAAGCCTCCCGGTTGCGAAATTCCACGGATTCCACGGAACTATCGGATTCCAGCTGGTCCTTTAAATCCGCACAGGCGGGAGTGGAGCAGTTTGGATCCGTGGCGGAAATATCCTCGTTGAGCTGCACCATGACCTCGACGCGGTCCAAGTAGATATCCTTCGTATCCTTGGTGAGGTTGGTGACCATGATGCCGGCAACCACGGCGCCGACAGAAATGGCTGTGGTAATGAGCATCGCGATGGTCATCGTCAGGTTGCGGCCCAAGCCCTTGGTGGCCTCGCGGAAGATGAATCCTAGGTTCATGCCTGCTCCTCCTGCGCCGAATAGGCGGCGTTGTGTTCATCGCGAACGAGCGTGCCATCGCGCAATTCCAGCACGCGCCTCTTCGCCTTATCCACGGCGCGGGAATTGTGCGTGGACATCACTACGGTGGTGCCACGCTTGTTGATGCGCAACAGCAAGTCCATGATCCCGTCGGCGGTGGCGGGATCGAGGTTGCCCGTGGGTTCATCGGCAAGCAGCAGCTTCGGCCGATTGACCAGGGCGCGGGCGATAGCAACGCGCTGCTGCTCACCGCCGGAAAGCTCGTGCGGCATCGCATGGTGGCGGTTTTCCAGCCCCACCATCTCCAGCACCTGCGGCACCGCGGTGGAGATGCGGTGCTTGCTCTTGCCGATGACCTCCAGGGCAAACGCCACATTCTGGTACACGTTCAGCTTGGGAAGCAGCCGAAAATCTTGGAATACGTAGCCAATGGATTGGCGCAGGGCGTTAATATCCTTGCCCTTCAACTCATTGACGTGGAAGTCACCGAAGTAAATATCGCCCGAGGTCACATTGCTATAGCGCACCATGAGCTCAAGAAAAGTGGACTTTCCGGACCCCGAAGGGCCGATGAGGAAGGCAAACTCACCGTCCGCAATTTCAAAAGACACCCCATCGAGCGCGGGGCGGGACTGGGCGGAATACACCTTAGTCACGTTATTGAAAGTAATCACCCCGCCACTGTAGCAACCAAAGTTGACAGTGACCTGTGAACGCTATTTAGTAGTGTAGTCTAGAACACAAAATCTGGTACGCAATGATGCCCGACCCGATCGACAGAAAGTGCCGCTACTATGGCCGAGACTAAAACCAAAGAAAAACCGGAGAAAGCAAGCGGCTTTTTAGGCACCGTAGAAAAGATTGGCAATAAACTCCCCGATCCTTTCTGGCTCTTCGTCATCCTCGCGATAATCGTCGCCATTACCTCTTGGATTGGCCATCTGATTGGCATGAGCGCCGAGGATCCTAAATCCGGCGATACCATCGAGGTTGAATCCCTCCTGACCACCGAGAATATCTCGCGCATGGTCACGGACGCGGTGGAAAACTTCACGAGCTTCCCGCCGTTGGGCGTCATCCTTGCCGTCATGCTGGGTGTGGCCGTGGCCGAGCAGTCTGGGCTCTTGTCCGCGCTCGTGCGTGCCATGGTGACCAAGGTCAGCCCGAAGTTCCTTACCTTCATCGTCGCCCTGGCCGGCGTGACCGGTTCCGTGGCTTCGGATGCCATTTATGTCATCCTCATCCCGCTGGGCGCGATGGCCTTCCACTCGGTCGGCCGCTCCCCCATCGTGGGTGCCATGGTGGCCTTTGCGGCATCCTCGGCGGGCTTCAACGCCTCGCTGATCCTCAACATCACTGACCTCCTGCTGGCCGGTATTTCCACTCCTGCCGCACAGTTTGTGGATGAGGCTTATGAGGTCAGCCCGCTGGCCAATATCTTCTTCGTCATCCCATCCGCCATCGTGCTGTCTCTTATCATCACCGCCGTCACGGAATGGTTCATGGTGAAAAAGGCCCGCGACCTGGTCAACCACGACAAGATCAATTACGAGGAAGTCTCCTTCTCCCAGGCCGCCGGCGCCGCTGATAACGAGGCGGACGAGGAAGAAAGCGACGTTGATTTCGAGGAAGAAGAAGACGAGCTGCGGGTAAAGCCGGAGGAGCAAAAGGGCTTGACCGCCTCTGGCATCGCGCTACTCATCTTCCTCGCGGGTTTCTTCGCCCTGCTCTTTATCCCGGGCTCTCCGCTCGCTAGCCAGGAAGATAGCTTCATGGAATCGCCGCTAATTAGCGCGATTGCGGTTCCCATTGCCCTGGCCTTTTTGGTCTGCGGCATCGTCTACGGCATCTACGCCGGCACGCTGAAGTCCGCCTCTGACGTGCCAGACTTTATGGCTAAAGGCATTAAGACCTTGGTTCCCATGCTGGTGCTCTTCTTCGCCGTCGCCCAATTCTTGGCGTGGTTCCAGTGGTCCAACCTCGGTGTGTGGACCGCCATTAAGGGCTCTGAGCTGCTGCAGGCATGGTCGCTGCCGCCCATCTTGATGTTCGCCGCGCTCGTGGCCATGGTGGCAGTCCTCAACCTGTTCATTACCTCAGGTTCCGCGCAGTGGGCGCTGATGGCGCCGGTGATCGTCCCGATGATGATGTACGTGGGCATCTCCCCGGAGGTTTCCCAGATGCTCTTCCGTATCGGTGACTCGCCGACAAATATCATCACCCCGATGTCGCCGTACTTCGCCTTGGCACTGACCTTCCTGCAGCGCTACTACAAGCCGGCGGGCGTTGGCACGCTGATGTCGCTGGCGCTGCCGTATTCCATCGCCATGATCGTCGGCTGGTTTATCTTCTTTATCGTGTGGTACCTGCTGGGTATCCCACTTGGACCGGGCGCACCGATGCACTACCCGGCTTAATCCTGCAGGGCGCGGTTGAGGTTAATCCTCGCCGCGCTCTTGTTGCATCCGCCACCGGATGCCGGCTTCCAAGAAACCATCGATGTCCCCATCGAGCACCTTGGAGGGATCGCCCATTTCAAAATTGGTGCGCAGATCCTTGACCATTTGGTACGGGTGCAAAACATAAGAGCGCATCTGGTTGCCCCAAGAGGCATTGCCGCCGGCGCCGAGCGCATCGAGCTCCGCCCGCTCCTCCTGGCGCTTGCGCTCCAAGAGCTTCGCCTGCAAAACCCGCATGGCAGAGGCCTTATTTTGGATCTGTGATTTCTCGTTCTGGCAGGTAACCACGATGCCGGTGGGGATATGGGTCAGGCGCACCGCGGAATCGGTGGTGTTAACGGACTGTCCACCGGGGCCAGAGGAACGGTACACGTCCACACGCACCTCGTTATCTGGCACGTCGATGTGGTCCGTTTGCTCCACCACGGGAAGGACCTCAACCTCTGCAAAGGAGGTTTGGCGCCGGCCCTGGTTATCAAAGGGCGAAAGGCGCACGAGGCGGTGCGCGCCCTGTTCCACGGATAGCTGGCCGTACATGTATTCCCCGTGCACCACGAAAGTGGCGGATTTAATACCGGCTTCCTCAGCATAGGAAATATCGTAAATATCCACCTTGTGGTCGTGCTTTCCGGCCCAGCGGGTGTACATGCGCATGAGCATCTCCGCCCAATCGGCCGCGTCTACCCCGCCGGCACCCGACCGGATATTGATCACGGCCTCGCGCGGGTCATATTCCCCGGAGAGCATGGTTGTTACCTCGAGGGATTCGATGGCGCTTTCCAGCTCAGCAAGGTCTTCATCGGCAACGGAGACGGTACCTTCTTCCTCCGCGAGCTCGTACATCACCGGCATATCATCTAAGCGCCCGCGCAATGACTCCAATTTGCGGACCTTTGCTTGCGCGCTAGATAACTCAGAGGTGACCTTCTGTGCGTGCTCAGGATCATCCCACAGCGAGGGATCCCCAGCTTGGGCTTCCAATTCCCGAATGCGCGCAGCCAAGGCTTCCGGATCCATGACCTTTTCAATGGTGGTCAGGGTGGTGTCCAATTGCTTGAGCCGTGTAATTACTTCGGGACGCATAGGGCCCAATCTTACCCACCTCCCCCACAGAATTAGCCATTGGTTGGATTTAGGGTGACAATGGTGTGCATGGATCAAAAGCCAAGCTTGCAGGAGATGATCGATGCGGTCATCAAAACGTTTATTGTCGCGCATGCAGACGATGGGGATGCCCATTTGGCGCAGGCGCTTGTGTATAACGCCGGACGCTTGGCTTGGCGCTTGCGCGAGATGGGAGTCTCGGTTGAGCAGAAAACCTCTATTTCTGATGTGGTTACGGATGCGGACCGCGCCGCCGAGCGCTTTATCGCTGGCGTGCTAGAGGCCGTGCGCCCCGAGGACGGCTTGGTGGGCGAGGAAGGCACCGCCCGCGAGTCCCAGTCCGGGCGCAACTGGGTCATCGATCCGGTGGATGGTACCTACAATTTCACTTCCGGCTCGGATTATTGGTGCTCGGCGCTCGCGCTTACCGATGCCTCCGGGGTCGCCCTCGGCGCCGTCCATCGCCCCGCCATGGGCTATACCTGGTTTGGCGGGCGCGACTACCCCACCTCGCTCGATGGCAGGGACGTTGCCAAGCTGCAGGATAAGCCGGCAGAAGAAATCTCTCTCTCGTCCTACCTGCACCCAACGTCGATGGCGGATCCGGAAATTCGTGCCGCGTGGCAGCGGGTGACCGAAAACTTTGCTACAGTCCGTATGCTTGGTGCCGGTTCGGTGGACTTGGCCTCCGTGGCAGAAAGCACGTGGGGCGCATGGATGCAGCATTCGGTAGCGGATTGGGATTGGTTCCCTGGCAAAGCTCTCATTGAGGCCGCTGGTGGTGCCGCCCGCAAGGTAGAAGCCGGTGGCGTCGAGTGGTGCTTGGCCGGAAATAAACAGGTAGTTCAACAAATGGAGGAATGGCTCCGTGGGTAAATTCAAAGAAGACTTAGGTCTCGCGCTCGAGTTGGCCGGTCACGCCGATGTAGTCACGATGCACCGCTTCGAGGCCACCGACCTATCCGTCAAGGAAAAGCCGGACCTGACCCCGGTTTCGGATGCGGATCTCAACTGCGAGAAGCACATTCGCGATTCGCTGAAGCGCTCCCGCCCGCGCGATGAGGTTTTAGGCGAAGAGTTTGGCGGCCAGGCCTGCTACGAGGGCCGCCAGTGGGTCATCGATCCCATCGATGGCACGAAGAACTTCGTGCGCGGTGTGCCCGTGTGGGCTACGCTTATTTCCTTGCTCGAGGACGGCGAACCGGTCGTCTCCGTGGTCTCCGCCCCTGCCCTGCGCCGGCGCTGGTACGCGGCGAAGGGCGCCGGTGCCTACCGCGTCTTTGGTGGCGAGCCGAAGCGCCTGCACGTCTCTCAGATCGAGAAACTTGGGCATGCCTCCCTGGCCATGAGCTCGCTGACCGGCTGGTCCGAGCGCGGGTTGCGCGATAAGTTCCTCAACTTGACGGATAAGACGTGGCGCCTGCGCGGCTATGGCGATTTCTGGTCCTACTGCCTCGTGGCAGAAGGCGCCGTCGATATCGCCACCGAGCCGGAGGTTTCCCTCTGGGA
Source organism: Corynebacterium sp. LaCa_23 (assembly GCF_058182375.1). Taxonomy (NCBI): domain Bacteria; kingdom Bacillati; phylum Actinomycetota; class Actinomycetes; order Mycobacteriales; family Corynebacteriaceae; genus Corynebacterium; species Corynebacterium sp. LaCa_23. The sequence continues at coordinate 707,916 of NZ_CP190825.1, read as the reverse complement.
TCTCGCCGCCCCGTCCCTGCTCGTGACCGAGGCCGGCGGTACGTTTACGGATCTGTCCGGCAATCCTGGGCCGCACGGCGGATCGGCCATTGCCTCCAATGGCCGCCTGCACAAGGCCGCGCTGCAGATGCTGCAGGATTAAGGGTGGGCCGAAAGCTTCAATAAGACCGGTTCGCGGCGCCCGGCCTCGGCGCCGGAGCAACCATCGCTGTGCGAGCAATTTCCGCAGCCGCCCGTGGGGCACGAGGACAGCGATTCACGCACGAGCTGCGCGCTGTGCTCCAGGTGGGCGAGGATGACCTCCACGGTCCCCTGCCCCAGTCCGGTCGCGCGGGCGATGTCCGCGGGGGTGGAGTGACCGCCGCGGATCGCTTCTTTTACCTTGTCTGTAGGGCTCATAGGAATAACCTCAGCACTTGGAAGACGCCGACGGCCAAGACCCACGCCGTGACAAGCTGGAGCGCAAAGCCGATGAGAGTCCACTTCCAGCCGATTTCGCGCCGCTGCGCGGCCACCGTGGCCACGCACGGCGTATAGGCCAAGAGGAAGACCATATACGCCCACACCGCGGCCAGGCCGTGCCCGCCGGAGGCGGCGTCGAAGTCGCTGCGGATGTGATTGGCAAGCGAAGACTCGGCTTGTTCTTCAGGATCGGCTTCCGTGACATCATCGACGGCGTAGGTCTGCGCCCAGGTGGAAATCAGCGTTTCCTTCGCCACCAAACCTGTTACCAGCGGGCCGGTCAGGGACCACGAATCGAAGCCAGTCGGCGCAAACGCCGGGGATATTGCCTTCGAAACCGCGCCATAGGCCGAGTCCTCCGACGGGACGGCTTCCTCGTCAAAGGAATGTCCACCGGTAACCGGGATGGACATGAGCAGCCAAATGACCACCACCGTGGCCACGATGATGCCGCCTGCGGTGTGTAAGAACCCCTTCAGGCGCACCCACATGACCGAAAGCGATAGCTTGAACGTGGGCAGCTGATACGACGGCAGGTCAATAACGAGCGCCTCGGACGGCATGGCGCGCCAGACCGTTTTGCGCAGCGCCAGGCCCACGGCGACCACCAAGGCGATGGATAAGACATACATGCCAAAGACGGCCGATCCGGCGTGATCTGGGAAAAAGACCTGCGCCAGCATCATAAAGACGATAAGGCGCGCCGAGCACGAGGTAAACGGGATGAGCAGGCAGGTAAGGATGCGGTGGCGGACATCGCCAAGCACGCGTGTGGCCGAAATCGCTGGCACGTTGCAGCCATAGCCCACCACGATGGGGATAAAGGCCTTGCCAGGCAGACCAATCGAACGCATGACCCTATCGGTGACCACCGCGGCGCGCGCCATGTAGCCGGAATCCTCCAGCACCGCGAGGCACAAGAACATCAGCGCCAGCAGCGGGGCGAAGGTCAGGACCATGCCGACGCCGCCAATAAGGCCATCGATAAGCAAGCCCGTAATCAGCCAATGGTCGAGGCCAATGGCTTCTAACCCGGCGCGGGCCGCATCTGAAACCGGACCGGTGACAAGGTCTTCGAGGCCGTCCTGCATGGGCCCTGCCACCGTGGTGGTGATGAAGAAGACCGCCCACATCACCGCGAGGAAGAGCAGCGGGCCCACCACCGGGTGCAGCACCACGCGGTCGACGCGCTGGGTGAGGGTCTCACCCACCTCCACGCGGTGGACCGCGGCCTTTTCGGCGGCATCGAGATCCGCGAAGCGCTGATCCAGGCCAGAATCCTCGCGAATGATGATTGGCTCGGCGCGCATGGCCTGCGCCACGGCGCTTTCCAACCCGTCGAGGTTGCGCCGGCGCCGACCATTGACGCTGACCACTGGCATGCCGGTAGCGCGGGAGAGCGCGTCAGTATCGATGCTAATGCCCTGCTGCTCGGCCATATCCTCCTTGGTCACGCCGAGGACGACGCGGTATGGCTCGGCGGCGATTTGCAGCGCCAAGTTGAGCCCGCGGGCCGGGGCCGTTGCGTCCACGAGGACCACGACGACATCGGGGCGCTCGTCTGCGGGGCAGTCAATGAGCATCTGCTTAGTAAAGGCCTCATCGGGGCTCATGGGGTCTAGGGAATAGGCGCCGGGCAGGTCGATGATGTCGAAGGCCTCTGGCTGCGCATTCCAGAGCCCGCGGCTGACCTCGACCGAGGTGCCCGGCCAGTTGCCGGTCTGGACCTTCGCGCCGGTCAATGCGTTAAAGAGTGTGGATTTTCCGGAATTCGGCGCGCCCACCAGTGCCAGGACGGGCGTGCCTTCCGCCGCTATCCGCATGGTGGAGGTGCTGTGGCAGCTTGCTGGGGCCGTGGAGTTATGTGCCATGGCTTATGCCTCCACTGGAATGACTTCGAGTTGGCGCAGCGTGTGCGCATCCACCGCATAGCGAGCCGTGCCCACGCTCACCACGCGCGCGCCACCTGCGACGGTGCGGCCGATCTGCACGCGGGTGCCGGGCCGAAAGCCCAGCTCGCGCAGCCGCACGGCCAGCGCCGGTTGGGTCTCGATCGCGTTGTGCAGGCACTCAGCGGACAGTTCTACCACGGCATCGGTGGGTGCCTGATCCGCGCGCATGGACCCAGATTCTGGTGGGGTGGGATGGGATGAGGAAAAAGGGTTGTGCATGGGGAACCTCGGTTCAAACTTAGCTGTAGAAGGGGGACATTCACAGCAGATATTGACTAACCCTAAGTGGCCAATAGGTAAGTCTCAGTTTAGTTTAGGCCGCTGTCCGCGAACAAGGATAGCCTTCGCTTTCCCCCACTTTGGCGGGGCGGATGCGCGTTATATGGCTATAGAAATTGCGCACAAAAAAGCGCCCCGTCCGGCTTTCGATGCCGAATGGGGCGCTACCTGCTTCGCGGTTATGCTTCGGGGAGCTTGAACCCTGCGCCAACGCCACCGCGGCGGTTCATATCCGCCAACACGGTATCCATATTGGTAGCGGCGGTGGGGTTGTGAACCGCGCCCTGCAGCGGGGTGCGGCACGGGAAGTTCACCGGCAGGAAGCCGCCGGAGATTGAACCGATGAGGCGGTCACCGGCAAGCAGCGGCGCGCCGGAATCGCCCATCATGGCGCAGACCTGGTTGACCTGGACGCTTTGCGCCTGCTGATAGGTCATACCGCAGGTTTTGCCGGTGGCAACGCCTTGCTTGCACACGGTCTCACCCGGGTTGACGGTCCCGCCTAGGGAGTTAACGGTAACCCCGTTGTAGGTGCGGGTGACCTCAGCGTTGGAGCCGAATTCGATCACGGAATAATCCAATGCAGCGTTCTTGGACACGATGGTGCCCGTCGGGCCGATGTGCTCAGAATCGGCCGAGGTAATCGCATCGCCCTCATTACCGCAGTGTCCCGCGGTCAGGCCCACCTTGCGGCCGGCGGCGTCATTGCCGGCAACGCTCAAGGTGCACATGGTCTCACCATTGACGTAGATAGGGGTGCCGGGGCCATACAGGGACTTGCCCTGATTCATGGCGGCATCGGATTCTTCGGGGATGCGCGGGGCATCGAAAAGGGAACCCGGCACGCGGTGCAGGACAAAGTCCGCGTCAGGCTTTCCCGCAGCTACCTTGGAAAAGCCATCATTTTTCCACTGGTAGTTGGGGTTATTGCCCAAGGGCTTTTGCTCTACCTGGGTGGCTTGTTCCAGCAGCCCGAAGGGGTTCGGGTTGGTGGCCGGCTCCGCATACTGAGCCCCCTGCTGGACGTTACTTGCCACCGTGTCGCGGGCGTTTTGCAGCGCGGAATCCACGGTATCGGTGACCTGCTTATCCACCTCTGGGGTCTCAACACCAAAGCCCGCGAGGCCCTCGCGCACGTGGTTGATAAACCCTGCCGAGTCAATATCCGGTTGGGGCAATTCTTGGGCTCCTGCTGCCGGGGAACCCAAGAAAAACGCACCAGCGAAAGCCGAGCCCACCAGGACTTTCTTTAGGTGCGGAATGCGAAGCATCAAACTACCTTCTTTCAGTTGTCAAGATCGTGCTAGCTAAATCCTGACATGGATCGCGTGTGAAAGCAGCTAAGTCCTGTGACTGTTTCCAAGCCGTTACCGTTCTTTCAGGTTTCGGGGGTGATCCCGCAATTAATCCGTCCCCAAAACTTTTCGATGCCCTATTCTTTACCCCATGATGTCCCCACGGAAAAGCGCCGGTGCTTAAGATGCCAGAGCCGCTTTCCTATGCCGATACCGCCGGATTCCCACAGCTGCACATGAGCCGGGTCATCGACGCCGATTTCGATACCGCGGCCCAACGGCTCTTTCGCTGGGGCATCCAGCGCAGCGGCCTCTTCCGCGTGCGCCCCAGCCACCCGGTCGTCCAAGAAGGCGCCGAGGTCACCATGGGCCTTGGCCCGTTTGATTTCCGCTGCCGCGTGGTCGAGGCTTTCTCCGACGATGGGCGCTGCGGCTTTACCTACGGCACCTTGCCCGGCCACCTCGAGCGCGGCGAGGAAACCTTCACCCTAGAGCGCCTGCGCGATGGGCGGACGCTGCTGCTTATCGATGCCGCCTCCGAGCCCTTCCTGCCCTTCTTGCGCCCGCTTGTCGATATCCCCCGCCGCCTGCTCATCCGCCGGTTCTACCTGCACGCGCTGGACTAGCGTGGCAACACAAAGGCCGCTGCCCCTCCCCTACGGGAGAAAGTCAGCGGCCTAGGCGCGGTTAACTACTTGCGCTTTTCATCGAGGTTATCGCGAGCCTCGCGCACAACGTCTTTCACGCGGTCAAAGAAACCGCCCTTCTTACCGGATCCCTCCTGGTATTCCTGCGCCTTGTCTTCCACGAAGTCCTTGGCGCGGTTGATGGCTTCTTCAACGACGTTGCCGGCCTCGGTGACCTTGTCCTTCAGGTCATCAAAGTCATCGCGCTCATCATCTGCTGCATCCTCTGCCGGCTGCTCCGGTGCGGCAGCGATGTGTTCCTCTTCGGCCTCGCCCACCACGTGCTGTGAGGGCTCATAATCCGCGTTGTCCTCATCCAGCTTTTCCTGCAGGTCTGGTTGCTCGGACGCAGCAGCAACGTGCTCTTCCTCAGCGCCGGTAACCACGTGGTTCTTCGGCTCGTAATCGCTCTGCGCCGCAGCATCATTTTGCTCATCTGCGTTTGCCGTGGCGGCGGCGCTGGCAGCAGCAGCTCCGCCAGCCGCGGCTCCAGCAGTCTCAGCTCCCGCAGCCCCGGCTTTCGCAGCCTTGCCGGATTCAATCTTGTTGCCCTCGGCATCAGTCGATGCCAGGTAGGTAAATTTCTCGCGATCCACGTCTACTTCGTGTCCAAGGGCGCGTGCAGTTTCTTTAGCCATTGCTTTGTACTCCTTAACTAGATCTATTTTCTCCTATCCTAGCGTTCCAGAAAGTTAAGGTGCGTGCACGGGAACCGAGAATGGAAGAATCAGCATCGCTTTTCGCACGTTTGAGACGCCGGCCCAGCAGAAACAGGCTCGGGGGAGCGCCACGTTGTCCAAAACAACCGCGTTTCACCAAAAATCGACCCGAAAAATGGACAAACGCGGTCATTTTGGACACTTTCTGCCCTTCCACCGCCATCAGTCGGCAAAATTGACGTGCATTACACACGCGTGTACTAGACACGCGTGCACTATGCATGTATTCTTCTGGCATGGACACTCCAAGCAAACAAGTCGCCGACGCACTGGGACTACTTTCCCAGCGCAGCCTCCGTCGACGTATGTATACCCATCTCACCGAGGGGCTCGGTGAAGAAGTCAACGAATCCACATATTTGGTGCTCAGCGGCCTAGACCGCTGTGGACCCTCCACTCCGAAAGAGCTCGCCACCGTCATCGGCCTAGATCGCTCGGTAGTATCCCGCCACGCCTCGGTCCTAGAAAAGGCCGGACTCATCGATCGCACTACCGATCCCCGCGATGCGCGGTGGATACAGCTGTCGCTGACCCCACTGGGAGAAGACAACGTCGCCGTGATGCGCTCGCGCCTGACCCAACAATTGGAAGAATTCCTCGCCCGCTGGCCGGAATCCGCGCAACAACAATTCGCCGAAATGCTCACCGCACTCACCCACGACGGACCATTCGCCTCCTAATACCTCCATCACTATCTCCACCATGACCACACTTCACTACGCCATGTGCACACGCGCACACACTTCGAAGGGAACCCCTCATGCAGGAAGAAGAAAAACTCGACCCCCAGACTAGGCGGGTCGTCATCGCCCTTGTCTTCGGCTCAATTTTGCCGCTGCTAGATATCAGCATCGTTAACGTCGCCATTCATTCCATCAGCGAGGCGTTCAACGCACCGATAGTTCTCGCCCAATGGGTCATCACCAGCTACGGGTTGGCCTCTACTATGGCCATTCCGCTCAGCAGCTGGGCAACGCGCCGCTTCGGCGCCAAAAATCTCTGGATTGCCGCGCTCGCAATCTTCACCGTCGCTTCAATCCTGTGTGCGGTGTCGACGCATATAGACATGCTCATCGCCTTCCGCGTCCTGCAGGGATTCGCGGCGGGCTTCTCGGTGGCGGTGATGCAGACCCTCATTGTCACCAACGCCGGGAAGGACCAGGCCACACGCGCCATCACCGCAATCGGCCTACCGGCGGTCATTGCGCCCGCAGTTGCCCCATTACTGGGCGGGATGCTTGTCGATGCCATCGGCTGGCGCGCCATCTTCCTCATCAACGTTCCCATCGGCATCGCCGCAATCGCCCTTGCCGTGCACTATCTAGAACGGACCCCAGCAGACCCTGCAGCCCAGCTGGACCGCACGGGATACCTCTTGCTCGCCCCGGGTTTGCTCACAGCGGTCTATGGCTTTACCACCATCGGGCACATGAACTCTTGGACAAGCATAATTCTCCTCGCCGCCGGCGCGGGGCTGATTGGATACTTTGTCCTGCATGCGCTCCGGGTGCCATCGCCGCTTATCGATATCCGCCTATTTACCCACGCCTCCTTTTCCTCAGCGTGGGCAACGCTGGCCATTGCAAGCACCGTATTTTATGGCGGGCTGTTCCTCATTCCGCTGCACTATCAGAGCAACTACGCCTACACCGCACTGCATGCGGGACTTCTGCTGGCCCTACAAAGCGTGGGCGCCTATTTCAGCCGCTCGGCATCGAAAAAATTCATCGCCCGATGGGGTACGCGGAAGACCGTCTACATGTGCATTGTCGCCACTATTATCGGAACGCTACCTTTCGCTTTTCTCACCGGCCAGGCGGCAGGCTGGCTCATCCTTCAAGGCTGCGCGCTATTTGTGCGCGGCGGCGGCATCGGAGCCCTTACGGTGCTCACGATGTCCGCGACCTACCACGGCTTAACCAAAGATGAAGTCGTCCATGCCAGCGCTGCGGGCCACATAGCGACCCAACTTGGCAGCGCACTAGGCGTATCCGTCTGCACGGTGCTGATGACCCTCACCCATGGGATCGGCTGGACAACCTTTGCCTACTTCACCGTGTTCACCACGCTTATGGCAGCCACGGCCACCCGGCTCCCGTCCGGGACCGTGGTCCGGAAATAAAAGGTTAAGCTCGAGGCATTTGTCCTACCGAGGTTCCTCTTTAGGAAACCGCTCCTGCCTCCAGGACGAAAAGGTGTTTGCCCCAGCCAACAGCCGTAGCAGAAGAAATAAGAGCGGAGCTATCAGTTGTAGCAGCGCTGACATCGTCCTGAGTCGGCACCTTGGCGCCGAACATGGAAAGCCTTACCAAGTCCTCTTCATAGGAATGCTCATCGCCGCCGGCTTCCTCGAGGACCTCGGTAAGGATATAAGCCCGGCGGGACTTATCCCCGTGAGTGGTGCGGCCTAATTCGGCGGCCACCGCCTCGCTACCAAAGACGCTCCAGGGATCGATGAAAATAACGTCAGTTGCCCACGCATAGTCTGCTTCGGTGGGATTAAAGCCGCTTCCGTCACCACTCGTTTCGCATCGTTCACGAGAAGCTCCTGCGATTTCCCGTAGCACCGCTTCCGAGGACGCATCGGTGATAATCCGGCACTCAGCATGTTCGCATCGGCGGAGAATTTCATCCGCATATACTGCACCTCCCTGGCCAATGATGAGAACGCGAGCGGTGTCATCCAGGTACTGCTGCAGTTCCTTTGCCGCGGAAGGAGCAGTCCACCCAGCACTCACATTCTTTTGCTCAAAGCGTTCGGCTGCCAGGTGCGGGTCTTGGCCAAGATATTCTGACCACGGCAATCCCTTTTCGCCTTGAAGCGCTGGCCCACCGGTGCGAAGGCTGTCCTCAAGGCGCATCAGCGCCATCGCCTCAAGGTGCGCAGGCCCGCTTAACCAACGCACCACATTTGAATCTGGATCCGCCAGTTCCATGCCCATTGCGGTCAATGCGAGGGTACGCTCGTGTACTTCGACGAGTTGAAGAGCCGCCAGGTAACGGATAAACCTCCGTAGCGCATCCTCGTGCAGTTCTGTCGCAGCAGCAAGAGCAGGGACCGTGTTCGCACCCGCATCGATTTCTTGGAAGAGCCCTAAACGCACGGCAGTGCGGAGCGCAAAGGCTGAATTCAGCTCAGCCAGATCATGGATATTGTGCAAAACACTATTGCTGCTGCTCGATGCGCTTTCTTTAGCGTCGCTTTGGCTGGTACGCCGCCAGTAGCCTGTGATTTCCCGATGCTCAGGGGAAATTCCGGAAGCCTTAAACAAACGCCGCATCGGTCTCAGCCGGGAGGCCTCCCCCGCCGCCCATGCGTATGCTTCGCCACCTGGCAATGCCGACCGAGAAGTCCCCTCAAAAAGCGCACGTGACTTTTCTACGAAGTCCTCACCCTGGTCACGTACTGCCCAGTGGATCTGTACTGAATCTGGAATGTCTAAATCTTGAATATCAGCGCTCGTCGGAACCTCTACCACCGCAATCGCATCATGCCCAGCCGGGAGCGATTCCAGGCAGCGGCCGATTGCTGGGAGCGCCGTCTCGTCTCCGGCCAAGAAAAGCCAATCGGTATGCGTAGGTAACTGTGCACACGACTTCGGGCCTGCCACAAAAATGGCGTCACCGATTCGGGCGTTCTGGGACCAGTTTTCGGCCAAGCCCTGACCATGTCGCGCGAAATCTATGGCTAATCGCCCGCGTACAGCGTCAAAGTGGCGAACCGTGTATGTGCGGAATAGGTTTTTAACGGCTTCTGGCCACAATAAGTTGCCATCATTTTGCGCTATTGGGTGCGGCCGCTCCCCCGTTTCCGGATCCGGGAAGATGAGCCGAACGTCGTCGTCAAAACCATGGCTTATCAGCGAAGGAACGGAAATACCATCGCGATCGTGGTCTCGGAGTTGCTCCCCGCTGAGCGTAATTCGCCGCATGGCTGGCGATATATCTTCGATATTTTCCACATACAATTCCCGGTAAGAAATTGGATAAATTTCCCTGCTCCGGCTGTTCCTTGGCATTTTTGAGACCATTCCCCTCTCGGTTTTGATGGCTTTTATTTCACTTTATTCGATGGCCTAAATTGTCTTATTAAGTTGTGCTGACGCCTTGAACGCCTCTCCCAGCGCCAAGCATTTTCCGGCTCACCTACTCACCTTTAATACAGTCATCGTGCTGTGCCGATGAGCGAATATGCGGGAAGCGTGAGGCCAGGTTTCGGTGTTGGAAAGGTAAGAACGGACGCACCACTACCTTGGGTACAGTCCATTGAAGAGAACGCCTTCCGATAAATCGGAAGGCGTTCATGACTACCTGCTGCAACGGAGTGAACCCCTTCTAGCAGGTATCAGGGTTGTGCGGACCTTGACTACTTTCCAACTTTTTCCAGCGTCGGCATCGTCTTATCCAGCACCCAAGCTCGGCTCAAGCTCGTCGGGTTGTTGAGTCCGGCGACGACCGCTTCATCGCCAGCGAGAGTCGCATCGGATTTCACCTGTGGCAGCTCTTTGTATCCCGGAATATTTTCAACCTCTTCGATTGAGCCGGTGCGGTTATAAATAACCATGAAATCAGCGGCCAGGTAGGAAACATTTTCCGGAGAAAGCGTGACGCGACCCTTATCAACTGGCACGGATCCGTCCGTCAGCTTGTCCGGGAACTTCATGCCCAAATCGTAGATGAAGGAGGCACCCGGATCCTCAGGGTCAGCAACGGCGCCAAAGGAGCCTTGGGCGAACTGGGAAACAATGCCGGTTTTACCGGAGAGGTTAGGCAGTTTCTCCTTCACGTCGGAGAAACGCTTCTGATCCTCTTCAATGGCTTTCTTCGCTTCGGATTCCTTATTGAAGATCTTGCCCAAAGCTTCTAGCTGAGATTCCCAGCCAATTCCCTCACCCTTATCGGAGATTCCGCCGAGAGTCGGTGCGATTGCAGACAATTCCTTGTAATTAGCCTCAGAAATTGTCCAGTAATCACCAACGATGAAGTCGGGCTCGATTGCCGCAATCTGTTCCTGGGGCAGAGTCTTGAAGTCTGTCTGATCGATCACCTTGACGCCATCAAGCTTGCCCTCGCGCCAGGGCGAGTTCTTGTCTTTTGCATTCTGCACGACGGCTGCTGGTTTAATTCCAAGTTCCAGCAGGTTATCAACGGCCGGCCCCACGGCAACCACATTTTGCGGATTGACCGGATACGTATCCGTGCCGCGTGCGTGCTCAATGGTCACGTCCTCTGCAACTTCGGAGGTTGTTGCCGCTTCATCGGTTGAATCGTTCGACGAGCAGCCTGACAGAACCAATCCGGCACAGATAGCGGCAGCGATAAATGAACGCGCGCCCCTTTTTACTGACATCCCTTTTCCTTAAAGTCGGTTTCCTGAGGTTGCCTTTCAGCTCTTTTCATCGGATTGTCCGGTAGACCCGAAGGCAACTTTTAAGTTAGGTTAGCGTTACCTAGGCCACGTTGCAATAGATTTGTTAAACTATTTCCCTATAGATATTTCCTATTTACAGGACCCCTAAGCCCACACCTGCACAAGACCCATTCCCCTAGCTATAAAAGTGCGGGGGCCAAAGAAAATGCTGCTTGACGATGCACTTCCGGGCAGCGGATCGGCGGTGCGACCGGCTTCCCACACAGCGAAAACCGCCCCCTCACATTCATGCGGGAGCGGTTCAGCGATTGACTCCTATTACTTCGTGGCGTCCGCCAACGGCTGCTCGATCTTATCCAACAGGTAGTCCAAGCTCAGCACGGTCTGCCATCCGAAGGCCTTTTCTAGGTCACCTTCCAAGTAGACACTGTGCCCGTCCTTAACGGCGGGTAGCTTGCTCACGATTGGATCCTCAGTAACAGATGCCTTGTCCTGCGTCGGAGCGTAGGACAACTGATCCCACACCAGTACGTCAGAATCAACCTGGTCAGCGTTTTCCTTGGAGACCTCGCCGTAGAATTTATCCTTGGTGATTGCCGCGTAGGCGGGGTTGATCTTGAACCCCAGCTCGGTAAAGAAGCGGCTGCGCGGATCTTCTTCAGCAAACACGGCCAGGCTGTCGGCAGAGACGGTGGCCACACCGAGTTCCTTCTCGGCCCACTCTGGGTGACGGTCCTTTAGGTATGCAAACTTCGCTTTAACCTGCTCCACCTGACGCTTTGCTTCTTTAGGCTTTCCTACGGCTTGCCCAATCTCTTCCGTAGTCACGTCCCACGGTTGCTGCAGCTCTTTATATTCACCCTTTTGCACGACGACAGGGGCGATATCGGAGAGTTTCTTGTATGTATTTTCATCAATATCCGAGTACACAGCAACGATGAGATCTGGCTTGTCCTTAGCGATAGCTTCCGCATTGACCTCTGTGTCTTTGTCGATTCGAGGGGTATCTCCCTCGATCTTGTCGTTAGACCAGTTGCCCGCAGCCTGCCCATCCGGGGTCATGCTATCCCAATACTTCACAGAAACCGGTGTGATTCCGAGCGCCAGCAGCGCGTCCTGATCCGTATAGCCTAGGGAGACCACACGCTGTGGGGCTTCCTTGATTTCGGTGGAACCATAGCGATGCTCGATGGTGGTGGGGAATGCGCCTTGCTCGGCGTTGACCGCCTGGGAGTCTGCAGAGTTTTCGGACTGGTCATCAGTCGAACACGCCGTCACCGCGGTGCCCAGAGCCAGCACAGTAGCAGTACCGACAAGAATTTTCTTGAGTGTCATTTTTCTCCGTTATTACTGGTGACGGATCTCAGCGCAAGGCCTAGCCCGTTCACAAATGGGAAAGTTCAGAATATTTGGTTGGTTATACCCAAATGGGGGGGCAACCAAGTTCCCCAATCGTTGGAGACAATGACATATTCTCGCACGATAAAAAGATAACTTAGGCTTGCCTAAATAATCAATGTTACGCTGGTCACTAAAGATTTCCAGCTACCGCCTATGCGATGCACATGCAGCACACTCAACTTTGAGACAGGCACTACAAAAGGTGCCGCATAGAGTTTCACCTAAATAGTGGGCGCCTAGGGCCAGTTGCGATGACTTGCAGCCCTTCACTTTTACAGTCTTTTAATTAAATGAAGGCTTACCTTACATGAAAACGGTAATATGCTTGTCCATGATTGACAATCACACCCAGCAACAGCCTGAGCCACGCCTCGGGCGAAGCTCCCCTCCCCGCCCAGCGGGAGTAGCTAGGTACCTTTCTCCACCCCGCGACTTAGGGAATCCCATCGCAACCTGTGAGCCAGTACTTTCCGTGGCGTCACTCCGCAGCACCGGTGCTCGCTGGGCACTATTGGCTGGGCGTGGGGGCATCGGCAAGCGGAAGCAGCGATTGGAGGCCACGCCATGAGTGTGCGCACTACCCGCCTCCTGGGTCTAGGGGCGCTGCTCCTGCTGGTCCTCGTTGGCACTATCTGCAGTTTGCTGTATGGCGCCCGTTCCATTCCTGCGGAGGATGTGTGGACTGCGCTGCGGGAACTCCCGGCCGCACGCGGTGGCCAGGACGAAGTTTCCACCAACCAACGCGTGGTAGCTGAGCTGCGGCTGCCGCGCACCATCCTGGCCATCATCGTGGGGGCGGCACTGGGAGTAGCCGGTGCTCTCATCCAAGGCCACACCCGCAATCCCCTGGCGGATCCGGGAATCCTGGGCGTTAGCTCCGGCGCGGCGCTCAGCGTTGTGGTCAGCTTCGCGCTATTTGGCATCACCGCCCCGTGGGCCACCGCGGTGGTAGCCTTCCTCGGCGCTATCGCTGCCACGGCACTGGTCTTCGGCCTCGCCTCCGCAGGCAAGGCAGCCGTCGATCCCTTGACCTTAGTGCTGGGCGGCGCCGCATTGTCAGCGGTCTTAAGCGCCATCACCAGCGCCTTCGTACTCACCAATGAGAATAACCTAGACCGGATGCGCTTTTGGACCGTCGGCTCCCTCGCCGGCCGGGATATGAACATCGCACTAGGGATCCTGCCGTTCATAGTGGTGGGACTGATCCTGGCGTTTGCCACCGGCCCTCAGTTAAACATCTTGAACTTAGGCGACGACGTGGCCGCAGGACTCGGCATCAATACCGCGGCCGCAAGGCTGGCCGGCATGGGGATCATCGCCTTGTTGGCTGGCGCGGCCACGGCTGCCGCGGGCCCGCTGGGCTTCATTGGCCTGGTAGTGCCCCATATCGTCCGGGCACTTACCGGCCCAGATTATAAGTGGATTTTGCCGTACTCAGCACTTGCCGGCGCGGCGCTATTGCTGTGTGCGGACGTGGTAGGCCGCCTCATCGCCCGCCCCGGCGAGCTCCAAGTGGGCATCGTTTTGGCCTTCGTTGGTGCACCGTTCTTCATCGCCTTGATCTACCGGAAGAAGGTGATGACGCTGTGATGCGACGAAACAAGGCCGCGCAGGCCGTACAGGATAAACAAAGAACTTCGTGGCAGATGCCGGGCGGGGTACCATTCCGGGCTGGCCCCATCTCCTTCCTCTGGCGCCCGCGGGTGGTGCTGGTATGCATCATCGCCGCGGCGCTCATCGTCTTTTTGGGCGCGCTTTCCATCGGGCTGGGTGACTACCCTATTTCCGTTCCCCGGGTACTTGAGGTGATCTTCCAAGGGGAAGGAAGCCGCGTGGAAAGGCTCGTGGTCCTGGAGTGGCGCATGCCTCGAGTGGCCACGGCCATCGCGGTCGGCTGCGCGCTGGGGCTGTCCGGTGCGCTCACTCAAACAGTCACCCGCAACGCGCTGGCCAGCCCCGATATCCTCGGCATCACCACGGGAGCCTCGGCCATGGCCGTCACGGTCATCGTCCTCGGCAGTGGCGGTGGGTTCGCCGGTTGGCTCGCCGGAATCGGCATTCCTCTGGCCGCGTTGCTGGGCGCGATCCTGAGCGCCACGATGATTTGGGCGCTGGCTTGGCGACGCCAAGCCGATTCCTACCGTCTCGTCCTCGTGGGCATCATTATTACCGCGCTGCTGAGTTCCTACATCAATTTCCTCATGGTCCGCGCGGAGCTGCGGGATGCAAGCCAGGCACAGTTCTGGCTCACAGGATCCCTGGCCAAGTCGGAGTGGAGCACCACCATTCCCATGGTCGCCCTTGTGCTTGTCTGCGCCCCCTTGCTGGCCTGGATCGCCTACCAAGCACTGGCCACCACTCTGGGCCCCGATCTCGCCCGGGCGCTGGGCCAGCGCGTCAACGCCGTGCAGGTAGCGATGCTGGCATTGGCCGTAGCCCTAGCTGCGGTAGCGGTCTCCGCTGCCGGGCCCATCGGCTTCATCGCCTTCGTAGCGCCCCAGGTGGCCCTTCGGTTGTGTGGCGTACCCAGTCCCCCGCTTGCGGCGTCGGCGCTTACCGGCGCAGTACTGCTGCTCGGCGCGGACATCGTCACCCAAGCGGTTCTGCCGGTGGAACTTCCGGTGGGTATTGTCACCTCCGCGCTCGGCGGCATCTTCCTCATCTACCTACTCGTTCAACGCACTAGGAGCACAGACGCATGACCTCCCCCATTCCCCAGCCAAGCGCAGACCGACCAAATACCGCCGGTGGCGTCGTCGCTTCCTCGGTCACGGTGGGCTACGGACAGCGCACCATTATCCGCGATCTCAGCGCCACGTTCCCGGCCGGAAAGATCACCACCATCGTGGGGCCGAACGGCTGCGGTAAATCGACCTTGCTGCGCGCCATGTCAGGACTGCTCGACCTCGGTACAGGGCACGTAAGTGTGGATGGACAAAACATCTCTGAAATGAAGCGCAAGGACGTCGCCCGCATACTGGGAGTCCTGCCCCAATCACCCGTGGCACCTGAAGGGCTATTGGTCTCCGATCTGGTGGCCCGCGGGCGGCACCCACATCAGGCGTGGTTCCGCCAGTGGTCCTCCACGGACGAAGACGCAATATTCGAGGCCCTAAAGCAAACCGGTTCTGCGGATCTTGCCAGCCGCACGTTGGATGAGCTTTCCGGCGGCCAGCGCCAGCGCGTATGGATCTCCATGGTGCTGGCGCAAAACACCGACATCCTCTTCCTAGACGAGCCGACGACGTACCTTGATCTCGCGACCTCCGTGGACATCCTCGAACTAGTCGATAGCCTGCGCCAGGAACTAGGCAGAACGGTGGTAATGGTGCTACACGATCTCAACCTGGCGGTGCGCTACTCCGATTATCTCGTGGTTATGAAAGACGGCCAGGTCATTGCTTCCGGTACACCCGCAGAGGTCATCACCGCAGAGCTCCTGCAGGAGGCTTTTGATCTGCGGGCGCGGGTCATTGAGGATCCGGAGACTGGAGATCCACTCATCGTTCCACTCAGGAAACCGGCTTAGGTCTACGCCCAAGGGTTAAGCCCACCCACTAGGGTGGCGCATAAGTAAAGGCCCCGGCCAGAATCTTTTCTGGCCAGGGCCTGGAAGTTGGTAGCGGGGGCAGGATTCGAACCTACGACCTCTGGGTTATGAGCCCAGCGAGCTACCGAGCTGCTCCACCCCGCGTCGAGATGACTTCCATCATCTGCGCTTGAACAGTGCGTTAATACTTAATGTATTCGCTCTGTCCCGGCGACTTCTGTAACTATACAGACAGGAAGGCACCTACCCAAATCCCCTGGGTAGGTGCCTTATTTCCTGAGTTTCTACTACGCGAAGTGAGAGGCTTTAGCCCTCGGACTTCTGGTAGGACTCAACTGCCTTGTCCAACTCATCCAAGGCGCGGCCGTACTCTTCAAAGGAGCCATTGCGGGCATCCTCCAGGCCCTTCAGGGCCTTGTTGATGTCCTCGATAGCGCCTGCTTCATCGGAGGAACGAGGGGCCGAAGCCGGAGCGGATTCCTCAGTAGATTCCTTCTTCTCGTCCTTCTTGTCCGCAGAAGAGCTGTCCTTATCGGCATCGTCGTCGCCGGAGTCGCCCTCGATCTCTTCGATGTCCTGGGCGGACTTGGCGTCGATTCCCACCTGCTCAAGGGCATCACCGATAGTCGGTGCGTAGCCCACGCGGCCCTTGTAGGACACGAGCACACGCAGCAGCTTCGGGAAGGCGGATGCCTGATCCTTGCGCTGCGAGTAAATCGGCTCGAGGTAGAGGATCTCGCCGCCGCCGACCGGCAAGGCCAGCAGGTTACCGTTGTGCAGATCGTTGGTGCCTTCCCACAGGGTGCGGTCGCGGGCAACCTGGTCAGAAGACATCATGGCGTCCTGTGCCTGCTTCGGACCCTGGGTCTGCGTATTGGTTGGCAGCACGCGCACGGTGATATCGCCGTAGGTATCCGGATCGGAAGATACCGCCATGTGTGCGGACAGGAACTCACGGTTCAGACCACGGTACGAGGTGGTCAGCTGGAAGCTCGGGTCGCCGGTTTCCGGATCGGCAGCCATCACGTAGTACGGCGGCTGGTTCAGGTCACGGGATTCCTCTGCGGTCGGGTCATTCGGTACGGACCAGAAGGCGTCGTTATTGAAGAAGACGTTCGGGTCATCAACGTGGTAGCGGGCCAAGAGGTCACGCTGCACCTTGAACATGTCCTCTGGGTAGCGGAAGTGCTCGCGCAGCTCATCGGAGATCTCGGATTCCGGCTTCACCACATCCGGGAAGACACCTTCCCAGGCCTTGAGAACGGGGTCTTCCTTGTCGAACTCGTAGAGGTCCACGCTGCCGTCATAGGCATCCACGGTCGCCTTCACGGAGTTGCGGATATAGCCCACCCGGTCATTGACCAAGCGCTGGGTTGTGCCATCGGGGTTGAGGGCGTCCTGGGTGGCATCGGAAAGCGAAGCGCGCTGCGAGTACGGCAGGGAGTCCAGGGTGGTGTAACCATCGACGATCCACTTCAGATGACCATCAATAACGGCCGGGTAGGTAGCGGAATCGGTGGTCAGCCATGGGGCAACCTTCTCCACGCGCTCGCGGGGGTCGCGGTCATAAAGCAGCTTGGATTCGCTGCCCACGCGGTCCGAAAGCAGGAAGTTCAGCTCGCGGTACTTGGCGGCATACATGGTGCGGTCAAAGAGATTGCCAATCTCAACGCCGCCCTCACCGTCATAGGTGTAGTTGGTGCTATCGGTGTCGTACTCCACTGGGTTCTCGCCGGTGGTACCGGTAATGGCGTAGTCCAAATTATCTGCGGCACTAGCGATGACCGGGCCGTAGTAAATGCGGGGCTGGTCTACCTTGATGCCCAAGGACTTCTCGGCATCTTGGGTCTCGCCCTCACCCTCGGACTCGCCGGCCTGGGTCTGTAGGTCAGAGACGGTGAAGATGGGGTAACCACCGCGAGCAGAACCGGCATCGCGGGCAACCTCATCGACGGTATTGGCCTGCGCGGCTACGAAGCCATTGCCGTGGGTATATACGGTGTGGCGGTTGATCCAGTCGGACTGGTTTTCGCGCAGCTCATTCGGGTCCAGCTCGCGGGCTGCAACGACGAAGTCGCGCATCTTGCCATCGATTTCATAGCGGTCCATGGACAGCGTTTCTGGGAACCCATAGAAGTTCTTCAGCTGCTGCATCTGGGTAAACGTCGGCGACAAAATCTCTGGATCCAGCAAGCGCAGGTTATTGATGGTGGCGTTATCGGAGGCAACCTTGTCATCCGATACGTTGTCGCCGCCCCAGTTTTCCTTGTAGGTCACGTGGTCATCGGTAAGCCCATAGGCATACCGCGTGGCCTCGATATTGCGGGCAATGGACTCGTTTTCCTTCGCCTGGCGGTTTGGCTGTACCGAGAAGCGCTCCATGAGCAGCGGCCATGCCTGGCCGATGATGAGCGAGGACGCGAGCATGAGCACGACGGCGAGGCCAGGGATGCGCAGGTCCTTGATGACGATGGCCATAAAGAGCGCAATAGCGACGAAGACGCCGATGATCATCAAAATGATCTTGGCGGGCAGGTAGGCGTGGATATCCGTGTAGGAACCACCGGTAAACAGGTCGTGCTCGGAATACAGCAGCCCGTAGCGCTCCAGCCAGTATCCGGCGACCTGGGCCACCATCCACAGCCCGGCCGTAATGGCAAGCTGCAAGCGCGCCGAGCGGGAGATAGAGCCGCGCACGCCCGCGGCCTTATTGCCAATGCGGATTCCGCCCAAGATGTAGTGGCCGAATAGGGCAATGAGGAAGGCGAGTACAAGCAGGATGGACAGGGTGCTGACCACCATCTGCAGCACGGGCAGGCTAAAGGCATAAAAGCCCAAGTCGTGGTGGAATTGGGGGTCTTGTACGCCGAAGTCCTGACCATTGAGGAATAGCATCACATCGCGCCAGTGGGACTGGCCGATGAAACCGGCGATGATGCCCACGATGGCCGGGATGACCTTGAACAGCACGCCCATGGACTTCTCAATGGACTGGCGGTACTGATAGACCGGCGAATTCAAATCCCCCATATCCAGGGAATCGGGGCGGCCGCGCCAGGCAAAGAACCCGGCTGCCCACACCACTGCGGCAGCAACGAGCCCGAAGATGATAAAGAGGACTATGCGCGCAATAATCGCGGTGGTGAAAACACTGCGGTAATCAATGGAGCCAAACCACCTCCAATCCGTGTACATACCCACGAGCATGGGTCCGAAGAATAAGAGGACGGCAATGATGGCCGCAATAATTGCCGCGACCTTAGGTGGCCGCTTCAATGGGGCGGCTGGTGTGGATGACCCTAGGGACAACGCCAGCTCCAATCAAATAGTGCGAATATTAAACATGTAGACTTTTTCCAGTTTAAGGAATCAATACCCAGATAACGAATAAGGATGCCTATGAGTTCCCCCGAATTATCACAGCCAGCTTTAAACCGCGCTATGACGGAGGCCGTGGAGTTCGTCCATGCTGAAGGTTGGGACGCCCGCCCCACCATCTTCGCCCTTGTTCCCACCCATCTGGTGGCGGACCAGCTAGCGGCCATGGATGAGGAAACCGCGTCCCCGCTGACCCTTATCGTGCAAGACAATGTCCCGGAAAACATCGAGCCGGGTTCCGAGGAATTGGCTGATTACGTCTCCCGCTTGGCCTGGCCGCGCGAGGTCGCGGGCGCCATCTTGGCCCAGGAGATCAAGTTCCGGGATACTTCTAGCGAGGACCCCTCCCCTCGCCCCGCGCGCCTGTATTCGGGTGCCCTGCGCGAGGAAGGAATTGAGACCACCTTGCTGCAGCTGCGGCCCACTGAAGAAGAGCTTGAGGCGGCCGGCCCCTTTGCTGAGGACGATATTCAGCTCCGCGGCGGCCCGCAGGTGGCCCCTGGCGTAATCGCCGCGCTGCGCTATGGCCTCAACCAGGATCCGGATGAACTAGACTAAGTGGCAATTAAGCCCGCAACCAAGGAGTTCTATACAGTGCGACGCCTTTCCTTCACCCGCCGTTCTTCTGCCCGCACCGCTACCGCGGCGGCGCTACTAGGGCTCAGCGTGGCTGCGGCAGGTTGTTCTTCCGATGCTGATGCGCCTGACGATGCCCCCGTAGAGACCACCTCTGCGGCCACCACCACCACGACCTCTGAGAACGACAAGGAGTCCGCGGCATCAAGCACCGAATCCTCCACGTCTTCCACGGAGTCAGAATCGGCAGACAAGGACGAGGACGAGGCTTCCGAAGAAAGCACCACCCGCGAGCCGAGCGCTAGCAGTGAGCTGGATAAGTCGGTGGCCAAGGTCTATGACGTTTATAAGTCGCTGGCGCCCAAGGACCTATTCGCCCAGTTTGAGCGCTGCGATTCCACCGGCGGGGATTCTTCCTACAATTGCTCCGGTCCTAAGGTGGGGCAATTCCAATTCTTTAAGTCCCACTCCAAGGCCTCCCAGACCACCCAGGTACTTACAGAGCTGCGCAGCTCCCATGCCATCGAAGACGATGGCGATCGCGTCGTCGGCTGGTCCACGTTGGGCGCCACGGCCGTTATCACCGTGGTGGATAATAAGGAAGGCCTGGTCATGCAGCAGATGATCTCTTCTGACCAGGTGGACCCGGAAGAAAAAATTAAGGAATTGGGCCTAGTAAAGGACTAGGCCCCGGCCTTATGAGTTTTTATTAGGTGCATTCCTTGACGTCTTTGCCCGCCGCAAAGTCCTTCATGGCCGCCACGGCATCGTCGAGGTTTTCTACCTGCGCAATGGTCATATCGCCGTGGTCGCTGCCGGCCGCCGCTGAACAGTTGTCCTTAGGCGCCAAGAAGAGCTCAGCGCCTGCCTCGTGCGCGGCGGCGATTTTATGCTCGATGCCACCAATTGGCCCAACCTTGCTATCGGCCTGAATGGTACCGGTGCCGGCCACGAAGGTACCGCCGGTTAAGTCTTCATCGCTGAGCTTGTCGATGACCGCCAGGGTAAACATCATTCCCGCTGACGGCCCGCCGATATCCTGCAGGTTGTAGTTCACCGAGATATCGTCCTTGGGCTGGGATAGCATGGCGATTCCGAGCAACGCCTTGCCCTTATCGTGCGGGTTTTCGCCCAATTCGATTTCTTCGCTGAGCTCTTTATCCCCGCGCGTCACGCTGACTTTCACCTTATCGCCGGGGCTTTTGTCCTTGATGATGTCTTGGACCTCGCTTGGCTCGGTGACCTCGGTGTCATCGACTGCGGTGATGACATCGTCCTTTTTGAGGTGCTCCGAAGCGGCGCCGTCCTCGATGACCTCGGCCACGGTGATTTTGACCGGCAGGTGCAAATAGTCCATCGCCGCGATGGTGGCCGCGGACTCCGATTGGGTAAAGGCCTGCTTATTGGATTCTTGGACCTCTTCATCGGTCATGTTTTGCGGAATGACGGTATCGATGGGCACCAGGGTGTCATCGGTAAGCGCCCAGCGCCCCAACGCCTGCGCCAAGGTCATATTGGTGCGCACGGATACGGTGGTCATATTGAGGTGCCCACTGGGCTCATAGGTCTTTGGCGCCTGCACATCAACAACTTGGGTGCCATCAACCTCGCCCAGCGTATCCACCGTAGGACCGGGGCCTTCGGCGGCATAGGGAACGGTCAGCGAGACATCGGTGCCCGGGATATGGTCAAGCGATACCAACGCACCGGTAAGCACAACGGGGATAGCACCCCAGGCGATGGTGCGGACGCGACGGCTAGCAGGAGAATTCACGAAGCAATAGCCTACAACCTTTGGCGTACTGTTCGCTGTCAGCGTTGCTGTGATCATGGAAACTTTCCGCACGGTGCCGGTAGATTGGAGCGCATGAGCAACGGATTCGGTTTTTCTTTCCCAAATAACGATGACGACGATAATGACGGCCGTCGTGACCAGAACCCGTTCGGCGCATTCGGCGGCGGTAATGGTGGCGGCCTCGGAGACATGCTGAACCAGTTCGGTCAGATGCTATCCGGCATGGGCTCGTCCATGAACTCGCCCCAGAACTCCGGGCCGGTCAATTACGATATGGCCAAGCGCATCGCCCTGCAGCAGATCCCCAAGTCAAAAGACATCAGCGCGGAAGATTCCAAGGCAGTAGAAGAATCGGTGCGCCTGGCGGAGCTCTGGCTTGACGATGCCTCTATTCTCCCCACCGCTTCCGGTACCACGCAGGCATGGGATTCCAAGCAGTGGCTGGAAGAAACCATGCCCGCCTGGGAACGCATGGTCACCCCCGTGGCCCAGCACATGAATGATGCCCAGCTGGAATCCATGCCGGAAGAGGCTCGCGAAATGATGGGCCCGATGACCAAGATGATGGGCCAGATGTCCAGCATGAATTTCGGCATGCAGCTAGGCCACGCCCTGGGCGATCTGGCCAGCCAGGCACTGACCGGCTCCGATTTTGGCCTGCCCATCGCCCCGGCCAATACGGTGGCGCTTTTGCCGCATACCATTCAGAAGGTCGCGCGCGAGCTCAACGTTCCGGGCCAAGAGGTACTGGTTTATATCGCCGCGCGCGAGGCCGCCCGCCAGCGCCTGTTTAAGCACGTGCCGTGGCTGGTAGAGCGCATCGTCTCCTCCGTGGAGGAATACGCCATCGGCTTGGTCATTGATACCTCCCACATTGAAGAGCTCGCCCGCGAGCTGAACCTGGAATCCGGCGACCCGCAGGCCATCCAGGAAGCCATGAGCAAACTGCAGGGCATGGATCTATCGCCGCGCATTACCTCGAAGAACACCGCGGCTGCCTCAAGGCTGGAAACCCTGCTGGCCTTGGTCGAGGGCTGGGCCGAGCACGTCGTGAGCGAGGCCTTGGGCGAGCGCATCCCCTCCACCTCCAAGCTCACTGAGGCCTGGGCACACCGCCGCAGCACCGGCGGATCTGCCGAGCAGGCCTTTAGCAAGGTCGTGGGCATCGAGCTCAACGCCCCAAAGGTCACCGAGGCCGCCGAGCTGTGGCGCCGCGCCACCGTGGCCGTAGGTGCCGAAAAGCGCGATAAGGCCTGGGACCACCCAGACTTCCTGCCCACCGCAGAGCACCTCGATAACCCGGCCGCCTTCATCGATTCCCTCTTGGATGATGAGCCGGATGAGGGCTTCGAGGAAGAATTTGCCAAGCTCGAAGAGATGCTCAAAAACGGCGAGGGCTCCGGCGAGGACTCCGAAAGCAAGTCCGAAGAGGACAAGGATTCTGCAGAAGACAAGGACGCGCAGAGCAGCGACGACGCGGACGACGGCGACAACAGCTCCGAAAAGGACAACGGCGGCGAGGATAAGTAGCTCGCGCTAACCGCCCCAGCGCTGGTAGGCCTCAAGGTAGCCCTTGGCCCGCTCGGCGTGGGGTGCCCTATCGGCCCACTGCCAGAATTCGCGCCCATGACGCGGGATGAAGGTATGGGTCAACTCATGGATGATGACCGAATCCAACACATAATCCGGAACCTGCTGTAAGCGGTTGCTCAGCCGGATATCCGCGGTGGAGGTAGTACAACTACCCCACCGCGCATTTTGATTGCTCACCCACCGGATGGACCCAATCCATGCGCGTCCTTCCAGGTACTGTGCGTTGAGCTGTTCGGCGCGCTGGAGGAGCGCCGCATCGGTTTTCGCCGCACCACCGGTTTTCTTCTCTAGGCGCGCGAGCATGTCCTGTACCGCCTCGTTTTCCTCGCGGGCGGACATCCAGGCAGGAATGCGCACTTCCAATACCCCTGCCACCATGCGCGCCTGCACCGACTTTCGCCGCCGCGCAGAGCGGATAACCTTGACCTCAGGGTGGGTACGTCCTGGTGGTTGCGTGCTCGACATGACAGGCCATTGTACCTGTGGTGCAATGGACGCACATGCGGCACATATGCCGTATTCGGGGTGATAAAAGGGGAATCGAGGGGAAAACCAGTGACTGGCTCACAAGGCACGGCTCAACGTGTGACATTGGCGCCAGGGTGTGGCGTATTTTGCCGCGAGGATTCCGTGGTGCAATTTGGGATGGACGCCACCCGGGTGGCGGTGGCGGATACGGGCAATGCGCAAGGTGTGGCCCGCGCTTTTGCCACGGCCCATCAGCCGGTCGATTCCGGGGAATTGGCGGCGCGGTTGGAAGCGGCCGGCTTGGATAGCGCCGCCGCCAGCAGCCTCATCGAGGATGCTCTGGACTATGGCATCCTCTGGCCCCAGCCACCACATCCCGAGCAGCCTGAAACCATCATCATGCTAGGCGAATCCCCGCTTGCTCTGGACCTGCGCGCCCGCTTGGCAGCAGATGGATATACGGTACGCATCCCCCTTGATGAGGACAATATCTTTTCCTATATCCACGACCTCGATGGGCTTTTTACGGTCCTTGGCATCGACCAGCTCCACTGCCCCATCGATTGCGCCAATGCGCTTGCCGGCACCCCGACAACCTGGCTGCCCATTTCCTTACAAGATAACCGCGGCATCATCGGGCCCCTGCGTGTGGAAGGGCAAGGCCCCTGCCCGCTGTGCATTCACTTATTCCGCGTGGATGCGGATCCGCAGTGGAGCACCATTGCCTCCCAGCTCACCAGCGTGCGCAGGCAGCCAGAAAAGCTGGTCATCGATGCGGTAGCGGCCCAAGCACAGGTGGTGATCCGCCGCCTAAGCAAACGCCCCCTCCCGCCAGGCGCGCCAACCTCATTTCCGCGCCCAGGCCAACAATGGGAGGTAGACGTCTACGGCCGCCACCAGCAGCGCACGGCCATCGCCCATCCGCGGTGCCCGGTGTGCTTCGGCGGCAAGGTCAACCTGGCTACAACCGCACAGAGCGAATGACCTCTAGGATTTGCTCGCCGTAGCGCTCCAGCTTATTGGGCCCTATTCCGGAAATGGACAGCAACTCCGCCTCATCTACCGGTAGCTCTTCCGAGATGGCCTGCAGCGTGGCATCCGTAAAGATGACATAGGCCGGAACCTTTTCTTCCCGGGCAACCTGCGCGCGCCACGAACGCAGGGCGGAAAAGACTTCGTCATCGCCATTGCCCTCGCAGTCTTCATGCCGGCCAATGACCTTTTCCGCCGGGGTCTCTAGTACCCCGCTGCACACGCGGCAGCGTTTCGGGCGGCGGGAGCGGCCACTTCCCGCAGCCGATTCCACGCCTGGCGCGATGCCGTCGAGGAAGCGGGTGCGCTCCCGGGAGGCCCTGGAACCGGCGGTCTTCGCCAATGCCCACGACAGGGCCAGGTGCTCGCGGGCGCGGGTAATGCCTACATAAAACAGGCGGCGCTCTTCCTCGATCTGCTCGTTACCCGCCTTAATGGCGTGGTTGATGGGCATGAGCTTTTCGCTCAGTCCGACGAGGAAGACGGCGTCCCACTCCAAGCCCTTTGCCGCGTGCACCGTAGCGAGAGTAACGCCCTCCATGGCGGGGGCTTGCTTATCAGTGGAGCGGCGGCGCAGCTCACCCAGCACCCCGTTGAGATCGATGCCCGGGGTGGATTCCACGATCTTCTCAATCAATCCCACCAGCGCGTTCAGCGATTGCCAGCGCTCGCGGGCCTGCGCGCCCTGCGGTTCGGTGGCGCTGAGCCCAAGCTCGACGAAGGCGGCCCGCGCAATCGCCACGGGGTCCTCCGGTAAATCATCGCGGCGCGTGGCGGCAATGAGCACGCGAATGGCCTCCAGAATCTCCGGGCGGCGGAAGAAACCTTCACCGCCGCGGACTTGGTAGACCACTCCGGCATCGGCAAGCGCCTGCTCAAACTGCTCCGACTGGGCGTTGATGCGGTACAGGATGGCAATTTCTGAGGCCGGCACGCCCTGGTTGAGCAGGGTGAGCACCTGTCCGGCCACCTCCTGCGCCTCATTTTCCTCGGACTCGTAGGCCTTAAACGTCGGCTCCGGCCCAGGCTCGCGCATGCCCTGCAGCTCCAAGCGGGTGCCCGCCGCGCGCCCCGTAGCCTTGCCGATGACCCGATTAGCCAGGTCCGTGACCTGCGGCGTAGAGCGATAGTCGCGCTGCAGTTTGACGATGGTCCCGTCCGGATAGCTGCGCGAAAAATTCAACAGGTACTCCGGCGATGCGCCATTGAAGGAATAGATGGTCTGGTTGGCATCGCCCACCACGGTGAGATCATCGCGATCGCCCAGCCAAGCATTCAGCACGCGCTGCTGCAGGGGCGTGACGTCCTGGTACTCGTCAACGACGAAGGTGCGGTACTGCTCGCGGAAGGTCTCCGCAATGGCCGGGACGTTCTCGATGGCGCCAGCGATGTGCATGAGCAGATCATCGAAGTCCAAATGCATCATATCCGGCGTAGCCTTGGCCTTCTCGTAGCGCCGGAAGGCCTCGGCCACCTTGGCGGCATCGGCCGGGGCGGTGCGATCCGTTTCCGCGATGACGCTCTCATAGTCCTCCGCACTGACCAGTGCGGATTTCGCCCATTCGATTTCCGCCAGCACGTCACGGATCATGTCTTTGGAATTATCCAGCCCCACCGAGCGCACCGCGCGGGCTACCAGCGGGAATTTATTGTCCAATAGAGTCCACGGCAGATCGCCTGCGACTTGCGGCCAGAAATACTTCAGCTGGCGCCGCGCGGCCGCGTGAAAGGTTTGGGCCTGCACGCTAGCCACGCCCATCATGCGCAGGCGATCCCGCATTTCTCCCGCCGCACGCGCAGTAAAGGTCACGGCCAAAACGCGCTGGGGATTTACGAACCCTTGATCCACCATATTGGCGATGCGATAGGTAATGGTGCGCGTCTTACCGGTGCCCGCGCCCGCCAAAATGCACACCGGCCCGCGCGGGGCGGTGGCCGCGCGGCGTTGATCCTCATCCAGCAGGGATAAATCCGGCTTATTCACCGTGATACCACTCCATAATCATCGTGTGTGCGATAGAACCCGCGGTGGCCAGCGGGAGCTCAGGCAGCTCGGCGCGGGTCACCCAACGAATTTCTTCCAGTTCCCCATCAGTATGGCAGGTGGGCTGGACATCCGATGTCTCTGCGTGAAAGCCCAGCATAAGCGAGCCGCTCGGCGGCCACGGCTGGGATCCCCAGTAGCGAAGATTGTCAATGTGGCGCCCGGTTTCCTCCATGGTTTCGCGGGCGAAAGCGGCCTCAATGGTCTCGCCCGGTTCCACGTATCCGGCGATCAAGGAAAAGAAGCCATTGCGCCCGCGATTGCGCGCCAGCAAAATCTTCTCCTCGCCCTTCAGCTCAATGAGCCCGATAACCGCCGGGTCTAGGCGCGGAAACACCATGCGGCGCGAATCCTGCGGATCGCGGCCGACGATACCCGGCGTGGGATAGTCCAACGGGTGGCCCGTGCGCGGATCGAAGCGCTGCTCCAGCCGGTTGCGAATCAAGGCAATGGCCTGCATGACGAGGGAATCATCGGCGAAAAAGGTTGCAGGCTGCAACTGCCCCATTCCCCGCGCAATTGCTTCCGGGCAGGCAAAAACGTGCAGCGTGCCGATGTCCACCATCTCCGGCGTTCCCACGCCCTCCGGCAATTGCTCCACCAACGCGGCGTCCCCACTCGCGGTGGCAGGCACTAGACCCGTGTGCGTTACGGGCAAATACAATTAATCCTCCTCGTCCTCATCTTGCACTTCCACGGGTTGTTCCAAGTCATGCTTGATATACAGCAGGCGGTCGCCCGGTTTCAGTGCGGAGGCATCAGCGGTATCAACGCGGTGAAGTTCGTTATTGCGCAGCACCGCGAGCACGATATCCGCCAGGTGGCGCGGGTTGGAACCAACCTCGAACTCGCGCACGGCGCGCTCTGATACGGAAAAGCCCTCGTTAGGAGAAAGCAGGTCCTCCATCATTTCCACCACGGTGGGGGTCACGGTGGCAAGCCCCAGCAGACGGCCGGCGGTCTCTGCAGACGTCACCACGGAATCTGCACCGGATTGGAGCAAGAGATGGCGGTTTTCGGACTCGCGCACCGAGGCCACAATCTTGGCCTTGGGGGCAAGCTCGCGCACGGATAGGCAGCACAGCACCGCGGTATCGTCCGAGGACGGGGTGACCACAATGGAGTTTGCGTGCTCCACCCCGGCGATCTTAAGCACGTCCTGCTTGGTGCCCGAGCCAAAGATGGTGACCAGCCCATGGTGTTCCGCATGAGCCAGCGAGGCGCGGTTATTATCGATGACCACAATCTGGGAGGTGGGCACGTCATCTGCCAAGAGCGCGGCGACTGCCCCAGCGCCCTTCGTTCCATAGCCGATAACGACGGTGTGGTTACGCAATTGCTTTCTCCAGTTCTGGATTTCAAAGGTGCGGCGGGCCTTGTCCGTGAGCACGGATAGCGTCGCACCAACCAACAGCACAAGGAAGACGAGGCGGGCTGGGGTAATAAGTACGAGGTTGATAAACCGCGATTGCTCCGTAACCGGAACGATATCGCCATACCCCACGGTGGTCAGCGTGACGGCGGCATAGTAGGAGGAATCCAAAAGCGACATGTCCTCGCTATAGCCCTCACCGTCTAAGTACACCACGATGGTGACAAAGATGAGGATGCCAAATGCCCACAGCGCGCGTTTGGCCAACTGGCGCCACGGGCTGGCGTTTTGATCCTTGGGCACAGTGATGACATCAAGGAGCGCGTGATCAGGTTGCGAGGACAACTCGACCTGCGGCAAAAAGCGCTGTTTAATACGCCCTTTGAGCACCTTCGCATGTTTTTTGGCCACTGGCCCAGCCTTCTTTTCTGGATCGATTTTTTGATTCCGCCGGTTATACGGGGACGCAACTATCCATTCATCGTCCGCGTTCCGTCCCCATACCTTAGCCCTAGTGGCCTGCTACTGACGATTCAAGCAGGCTACGCAGCTCCTCACCTTGGGCTAAAGTATCTGGCTCAAAAGTATAACCATCGTGGACGTAATGGAAAGCTGCACGGATTTTATCGCCGCCGTGGATGCGCCGCCAGGCTTCGGCATAGACCGCCAACTGAATCTTCGCCGCGTCCATGGCCGCGCCCTTCGGCGGCCGCCCGGTCTTCCAATCCACCACCATCCAGGTGCCATCTGCCAAGCGGAAGACGGCATCCATTCGCCCGCGCACCACCGCGCTGCCGATGGTGATTTCAAACGGCGCCTCCACAAAGTCCGGCTGGCGCTGCGCCCACTCGGAATTCAGGAAGGATTCCTTGAGCTCTTCCAGGTCGAAGTCCTCAGGCTCATCGATGCCCGGCAATTCCTCTTCCCCTAGCAGCGCGGGGCTGCCAAAGCGCTCTTCCAGCCACGCGTGGAAGGCGGTGCCTCGCTTGGCATAGGAGTTGGGCTTAAACGGCACCGGGCGGCGTTGCCGGCGCGCAAACTGGAGCGGATCGCTGCCCAGGGCCACCATGTCAGAAGCGGTAAGTTCACTGGGAAGTTCCACATCCACAACCGGTTGTTGCAAGGACTTGTATTCCTCAATGAGCGCGCCCGCATCCTGTTCCCACAGCTCGAAGGTCTCGCCGTGGCTTAACTCAGGAAGGTCTTCCATGGCGGCCAGCACCGCATCCGCGCCAGCCAGGGAATCCGGATCTGCTTCAAGGGCTGGAAAGAGCCCGCTGTCTGCCGCATTGGCCGAGGTGTCCACCGGCTCTTCGGGCACCGTCCACTCCCCTACGTACTGGGGGAAGGTTTCTTTTAGCCTTTCGAGGTACTCGTACGGGCCCTTCTTAGCCTTGCCCGTCCGGTTATTCGTGCCGGATCCGGTAACGGTCAGCGTGGACTCG
Source organism: Corynebacterium sp. LaCa_23 (assembly GCF_058182375.1). Taxonomy (NCBI): domain Bacteria; kingdom Bacillati; phylum Actinomycetota; class Actinomycetes; order Mycobacteriales; family Corynebacteriaceae; genus Corynebacterium; species Corynebacterium sp. LaCa_23. The sequence goes on along the minus strand of NZ_CP190825.1, from coordinate 678,498 downwards.
GTTCTGGTCAAGGCCACATAAAACAGGCGTGCTGCTTCCTCCGCATTATGCGTGCGATCATCATCCAAGAATGCCTTGCAGGCCTTCTCGAATTCCGAGCGAGTGACCGCATCTGGTGAGACCTCGATGTAGTCATTGTCACCGGGTACCTTTTCGATCTTGGACAAAAAGGTCTCTGCCTGGGCCTTATAGCTCGAAGAATCAGCGTGCACGACATAGACGTGCTCCCACTCCAGGCCCTTGGCCTTATGCACGGTCATAATCTGTACCCGATCCGTAGAGGTGGGCACCTCCCCAAGCCCGAGGCCATCTTCATGTTCGCGGGCGAGCTCCAAATAATCTAGGAGCGCATACAAAGAATCCCCGTGGAATCCTGCGACGATATCGGCGAATTTATCCAGGTGGGTGGCTCCCCCGGCGCTACCGCGGGCAAGGACCTCGGTGCGGATATTGAAGATGGCCTCGATGTCCGCGAAGAGATCGCTTAAAGGCTTGGACAGCGAGTAGGTGCGCAGGTAGCGCAGCTTGGCAGATACCTCTTCCATGCGCGCCAAGCCCTCTGGGGTGTAGCGGTCGCGCTCGCCGAGGTCCGCCAGGGCATCGGCAAGCCCCACCGTTTGATCTGAGCCCTCAGCCGTAAGCTGCGCCAATTGGGCGCGCAGATACTCCTCTGGATCCATACCCTCTTCCCATTGCAGGCGCTCTTGTTTTGCCCCCGCCAAGTTCTTTTGCCGCGCGGCAAGGGCTTGGATATCGCCCATACCCAGCCCGCAAATGGGCCCGGCGAAAATGCGGAGGGCCGCTTGCACGTCTTCCGGCCGCACCAACATGGTCGCCAGCGCTACAAGGTCCTGTATTTCCGGTTGCCACAGCAATCCACCCAAGCCATTGATTTCATTGGGGACACCGACGGCATCCAAGGCTGCTGCAATGGCCGCGGTTTGCCGGTTGGTACGCACCAGCACCGCTGCGCGAAAGCCATCGCCCTCGCGCGCATCCCACTGCTGCCTTAATTTCTGCGCAATAAACTCGTGTTCCTCATCTTCGCTGGCGAAATAGCCCAACTCAATCTCGCCTTCGCCCTTGTGCGGGGCCGCGTGCAGCTCATCGACGGGCCGCGGGCCGCCCCCAAAGACCCCGGCAGCTACCGAGTTGGCCAGCTCCAAGGCACCCGACGGGTTGCGCCACGAGGTAGTGAGCTGATCCTTGGGAGCAGGCGTGCCATCGGCTTGCGGGAAATCCTCCACAAACGCGGTGAGGTTTTCTGAGGTAGCCCCGCGCCAGCCATAAATGGCCTGCATGGGATCGCCCACCGCAGTCACGGAAATGTCCTTGTGTTCCCCACCAAAGAGGCTGCGCAGGAGTACGCGCTGGGCATAAGACGTATCTTGATATTCATCCAGCATGACCACGCGGTAGCGCTGCGCCTGTTGCTTGCCCACCGCCGGGTGCGATTGCGCGAGGCGCGCTGCTACAGACATCTGCTCGCCAAAGGTGATGACCTGCTGCTCTGCCTGCGCGCGCTTGAGTTCCTCGATCAAAGGCACGTACTGCACGCGTAGATCCTGGACATTGATGTACTTCTGCAGGTCCTTGGAATACTCGCCCTTCGTCCTCGGGGCCTTTTCCAGGTTGTCTATATCGGCGCGGAAATCCCGTGCGAATTCGGCGATATCATCCGGATCCTTTAAAGAATTGTCCATATCGGAGGTGATCTTGAGCAGGACTTCCGTAATGGAGCCCAAGGTCTTTTCATCCGATAATTGTCCGCCGTAGTTTTTCACCACGTCGTAGGCAATAGCGAAGCGCTCTGCCTCCGTGATGATGCGCGCCGAGGGCTCTACTGGGACTAAAAGGCCGTATTCGCGCACGAGTTCGCCGGCATAAGAGTCATAGGTGGCCACGGTAGGTGCGATATTGTTAAGCGCCTCCGCGGCGGGACTACCGGGGACATTAAGCCCGGAATCGCGCAGTTGAATGAGCTGGCGGCGAATGCGCTGTTCTAGTTGCTGCGCCGCCTTGCGCGTAAAGGTCAGCCCCAGCACTTCCTCTGGGCGCACGTAGCCATTGGCTACCAAATAGACCACGCGGGAGGCCATGGTTTCCGTCTTACCGGCACCGGCCCCAGCCACCACGAGCTTGGGGCCAAAAGGACCCTCGATGACGTGGGCTTGTTCCTCAGTAGGTGGGTAATCCTTGCCCAGTGCTTGGGCTATTTCCTCCGGGGAAAAATTCTGCTTAGACATGGATGGTCATCTTTCCTTCCTCCTGCACCGGGCAGATGGTACGAATGGGGCACTTATCGCAATCTTTATTGGTGCGCGCGGTCAGCTGCGGACCGCGCAGTTCCGCCGCCAGGGGTGGCAGTAATGTGGAAAACTCTTCCAGCGCCTCCGCGGTGAGCTGACTCTGAGTGCGGGTGGTAATTTTGCTGGAATCTTTTCCGGGATAGACAAGAACTCCGCCTGCGCGCGGCATCCCTTCGCCATCGCGCACGCGCTGCCCGTCGAAGCTTCCCCGGGACAAGGCCAATTGGTAGGTCATTAGTTGGCGGTTTTCTTCCGCCTCCGCCTGCGTCGCTGCAGATTTACCGGTCTTGAGGTCCACGACCAGGTAATTTCCGTCTCCATCCTGCATCAAGCGGTCCATGAATCCGCCGACCCGAATATCCGGGGCGACCTCGACGTAGACGGGTACTTCCACCCCGGCGAGTTCATTTTTAACCTCGGATTGCTGTGCCCATTGCTGCGTGCGCTCCAGCAGGCGGGAGAATTCTTCCAACTTGCTCTGTAGCTGCCACTGCGGAACATCCAGGATGAGCTCATAGGCTTCCATGACGAGCAGGCGGGCCTTTTCCGCATCCATGCCGCGGCCGATGGCCTCCAAGAAGGCGTGTGCCATGGTGCCGCGCAGGAGGTGCTCGGCGCCGCTGGGATCTTCGGCCAAGTTTCCCACAATCGCCTTGAGCGGGCAGTTGAGCAGGGCTTCGACCCGGGATGGCGATAGGCTCTTGCTACCGCGCAGCTGCGTATGCGATGCCACAGAGCGCGCGGAGAACCACTGGTCTGGGTGGGCGCCTGGGATTCCCGCCTGCGCTAAGCGCGCCAACTGCCGGGCTGCTTGGCTCCGCTCCGCCTCGCCGGAATCTGGGTTCGTGACCACGCGGCGCAATTGCGCCACAAAGGAAGGTACAGACAGCACCGATATATCGAGGGGATCGACCTCGAGCCCATCGCGCAGGGACACCGGTGCTGGCTCGGGAACGTCCAAGCCCAGCTCGCGGGGAAATTGGGTCGCACGCAAGGCGCGGCTGGCTTCCCGGCGCGCCATGGTCCCAGGCACATCAACCCCGCGCCCAGTAAATTCCGCGATGAAGCGGGAAGGCTCTGCAAAGGCATCCTCGTTAGGATTTTCCACCGCAGCGATGAGTAACCGGTTCCGGTGGCGCGTAGTGGCGACGTGGAAGAGCCGGCGCTCTTCGGCCAGACGGGAGGCGATGTGGCTAACAGGGGTGTCAGGCTCAATATCACGGTCCAGGAGATCGATGAGATCTTCTTGGCCAAAAATGGACCCGGTCTCCCCCAGCGAGGGCCACGCGCCTTCTTGGGCTCCGGCGACGATGACGGTATCCCATTCGCGGCCGACGGCACCGTGGGCGGTGATGATCTCCACGGCCTGTGGGATGGCGGTGCGGCGGTCGCGCACGCCGGTGGGCAGTTCTTGTTCGGTGATGTGGGTTAAAAAGGACTGCAGCGAGGAGCCAGGGCGGCGCTCGGAGTAATCACCGGCGGCATCAAAAAGCGCCATCATGGCATCGAGGTCACGATCCGCCTGCGAGCCGGTGGCGCCGCCGCGCAAGGCGGATGCCTGCAGGCGCATATCCAGCTCGGAGGCACTCCATACCTCCCACAGGATTTCTTCCACAGAGGCTTGGGCTTGTATGGCCTGCCGGCCCGCTGCAAGCACCGCGCGCACGCGCTCCAGGATGGAAAACTCGCGCTCCGTGAGCTGTCCGTTGAAGTCCGGTAGCTCGCCGTGCAAGAGTTCGCGCAGGCTGTCCATGCCGCGCGTATCGGGCGCCCACCGGCGCAGGCCACGAATCAGGCGGCGCAGGGTGACGGGATCCGCCCCTCCCACGGGCCCGGTCAGCAATTCCTCAAGCTCTGCATTGCTGAGGTCTTCTTCCAAGGCGCGCAAGGCAAGGAGCATGGCAGATACTAGGCGCTGTTCCGCCAAAATGACGTCGGTAGGGCTGATATGCACGGGCACCCCGGCCGCCAGCAAGGTGCGGCGCATCTGGCCAATATCCGCCGTTGAGCGGACGATGACGGCGATATCGCGCCACTGCACGCCATCGTCCAAATGGCGGCGGCGCACGGTATCGGCCACCACATCGCGCAGGCGGCCCTCAGAATCCACGATGGAAACGCAGGCCGGGGATCCGTTGCGGTGCGGCTGCGAAAGCTCCACGGAGTGTTCCGCGGGAAATTCTTCAAGGAACTGCGAATTAGCACCGCGGAAGGCAAAGACGGATTGGTCCGCATCACCGCCGATGACCAGCAATTGTGCATCGGGTGCTAGGCGGGAGATGAGCTTGCCCGCGGTGGGATCCAATAGCTGGGCGTCATCGACCACGATGGTGTGCCACGGGTGGGAACTCGTAAGTTCTGGGCGCAGCAGGACCTGGTTGACTAACTCGGCCGCGGAATAGGAATGCGCCCCGGATAGGGCTTGGACGCGTTCGTATTCGCGCAGGAACGTACCGGCAGCACTCCACATACCGCGGCCGTACTTGGCCCCGAGGCTCTCCAGATCTGCGGGGCTGAGTCCTCGTTCGATGGAGCGCAAAAGAAAATCGCGCAGTTGGCGGGCAAAGCCTACGTACTCAAGGGCGGGGCGAACTTCCTCCGGCCAGTCGCCGTGACCGGATTCAGCGTGGCCTTCAAGCAATTCGCGGATAACGGCATCTTGTTCCGCGCCGGTGATAAGGCGCAATTCCTCGTCGCTTGCACTGCGCAGTAGGGCAAAGGCCAAGGAGTGAATGGAGCGGACCATAGAGGATTGTGCCGCATAATCTTCAAGGCGCTCTGAAAGCTCGCGGCGCAGGCGGGCGCCGGATTCCTTGGAGGCCGCAACAACGAGGATGCCGGAGGGATCAGCCCCTGTGTCCTGGGCGCGGTCGAGGGCATGAATGACGGTATCGATAAGGAAACTGGATACGCCGGTTCCGGCGGTGCCGGTTACCTTCCAGGCACCGGTTTCCGGCAGCTCAACGGGCCAGGAACGGGCGTGTGCGGACGGGGTGCGGGCGATGAGTCGTACCTCGGGCGACGGCGGTAAGACCACTCCCGCGCGGGCGGTGGAATGGGGATTGTAAGTCACCGCCCCAGTATCGCAGATGCCCTAGACACAAGAAACTGTTCTACCCGCTCAATATTAGAACGCACATTCGAGCGCGACCGCGGATTAAGATCATTGATATGCCGGCGATAAGACACCGCCCGCAGCAAAAGCTCCTGCATGCCCGGCACGTGGCCAAACCGCTGGCAGATATCATCATCTACCACCTGTGCGATCAAACCGTCCACGATCACGAGCGCGGCGCTCCACCCGGCTGGGCGGGCGGATTGGCTCGGCACGAGATCCACGATTCCCGGTGGGTGCGCGCCATAAAAGACCGTGGTGGTCAGCAGGGCGGTATGGGCGGTGACCAAGGGGACATCGGCAAGCGCGGCCTTGTCGTAGGCCTCCCCCGTCTCCGCCCAGGCGGTGCGCTCCGCGCGGGCAAAGGCATCATCGCGGTGCGCACCCGGCGGCGCAGGCGCATTGGCCATGGCATCGTCCAAGCGCAAGGCCGTCTGCGCCGCTTCATCGATGCGCCCGGTGACCTCGCCGGGAAGGAACTGTGTCGCCTTCCACCCGGCGGCGGTGTGGCGCCCGTCGCTCGCGAGAACCGGCCGCGATACCCGCGCGCCCGGCACGCTGAGCCTTTCGCGCACCTTGGCAGACCACGCCGCGAAGGGCCCGGCCTGGGAGTATACAACGTCGCCCACCTTGATGCCGTTATCCCAAACCGGGCCCAGCTGATCGCCTTGGGCCCGGCGCGACCCTGTCGCTCCGGTCTCCGCGTGGAAGGCGCTTAAAACATGCTCTGGGGGAAGCGGCATCCAGTACTCCTTATTGGGGTTGGTGGGGATCCTTGTGCTCCGGATTGGGATATGGCCACGGATTAGGCTCGCAGGTCACATCCTCATCAGGATAGACCTCCTTGGGATTGCGGTCATGCAATTCCTTGTTGTTCAAACTCAGCGTCTGCTGCATCATCACCGGGGCCAATTTGCCCTCGCCGCCGCATTGCTGGTGGGAGGCATAGCCAATGGCGTGGCCCAATTCGTGGTTGATGACGTACTGGCGGTAATTGCCTAAATCGCCTTCAAAGGGCGTGGCCCCGCGCACCCACCGCGCCTCATTAATGATGGTGGTGGATTCGCCAGTGAACTTTGTGTGGCAGGAGGTTTCCGTCTCGATCTTCTCGCCACACCGTTCCGCAGCCGTGCCCAGAGAGGTCAGCTGGATGCGGGTATCGGGATCGTCTGAAGAGGCAACGTGCTCGAATTCGAAGTCACCTTGAGCGGTCCACCCGCGTGGATCCGCAAGGGTTGCCTCCACCATTGCGGCAAAGGCATCATCGCCGCCGTAGGGAGCGGTGTTGAGCCCATCTTCTACCTCGATGGAATAGCGCACCTTCTTCTCGCCGCCTTCACCGGCTACGGCGCCGGGGCGGCCGATTGCGTGGAACGTGCCCTTTCCTTTTTTGGTGAAGTCACTTCCAGGGGGCATCTCACTAATCTCGCGCTCTACCGCCTCCGCATTTGCGGGATCCGGGCCCGTGAGATCTTCGTGGGTAGGAGTGGCGGCGGCGGTAGTTTCCGCACTGGATGCATCGCCATTGTCATCGCCCGAAGAGCCAGACGCGATATCCACAATCACCCAGACGGTAAGCAGCACCATCACGGGGATAGCCACCACACGCCACCAGCCGTAGCGGTGGGCGAACCGGACCACCGGGTTCGGGTGATCCGGAATTCGCCTATGGCCCTGTTGAGCCTTGCGATTCTGCCTACTTTCCATAGGCATTGAGGATACCCGGTTGCTTATTCACACACTGAATTAGCAAACCTTTAGAAAGCCTCAAGCTTAGGCGCCGGCGAAACCGACGGATTGCTTCTTCGCGGCACCAACTTCGACGTACACCACGCGGTCCGTGCGCACGAGGTACTTGCGGCCCTTGTCATCTTCTAGCTCCAACGTGGAGTTTTCCGCCAAGGCGCTATTAATCTTTTGCGTCAGCTCCGCCTGCTCGCCGCTGGTGCTAATGATCAGCTCGCGCGGGGTATCTGCAAAACCAAACTTGATATCCATAAAAATTATCCTCCTCTAACGAGAGTTTTACATGCCAATGGCCCCACTATAACCATCCCGGCTACTATCAAGGTGTGTCTGTCATAAAAACCCAGCCACCGACCTTCGCGGAACTCGGCGTCGCCGCCGAAATTTGCGATGGGCTCGCTGACCGTGGCATCGCGCGAACCTTTGCAATCCAGGAATTAACCCTGCCCATTGCGCTCAATGGCCAAGACCTCATTGGCCAGGCGCGCACCGGCATGGGCAAGACCTTTGGCTTTGGCGTGCCACTGCTCGATCGCGTTTTTGATGACGCGGATATTGCCCCACTGGATGGGACGCCACGGGCTCTCATCGTCGTGCCCACCCGCGAGCTAGCCCAGCAGGTCACCGCTGATCTGCAGGACGCGGCCGCACACCTGCCGGTCCGCCTCGCCTCCATCTACGGCGGGCGCCCCTACGAGGAGCAGATTAAGCTTCTCCAGCGCGGCGTCGACGTGGTCATCGGCACGCCAGGCCGCCTGCTCGATCTGCATGAGCGCGGCGATCTGGTCCTGCGCCACGTCGCCATCGTGGTGCTCGATGAGGCCGACGAGATGCTGGACCTGGGATTTTTGCCTTCCATAGAGGCCATTTTGGAAGCGCTCGATGGCAATGCGCACCAAACAATGCTGTTTTCTGCCACCATGCCGGGCGCCATCTTGAACCTATCGCGCCAGTTCATGAATAAGCCCGTACACATCCGGGCCGAATCGGAGGCGGATGAGGTCACGCACGAAACCACCCGCAAGGTCACCTTTCAGGCACACCGCATGGATAAGGTGCCGGTCATCGCGCATATCCTGCAAGCCCAAGGCCGGGGGCGCAGCATCATCTTTACCCGCACCAAGCGCTCGGCGGCACAATTGGCCGATGACCTTGCTGAGCGCGGCTTCCGCGTCGGCGCAGTGCACGGTGACTTGGGCCAAAAGTCCCGGGAGAAGTCCCTGCAGGCCTTCCGCTCGGGCGAGGTGAACATCCTCGTTGCCACTGATATCGCCGCGCGCGGCATCGACGTCGATGATGTCACCCACGTCATCAACTACCAGGTTCCCGATGATCCCATGACGTTTATTCACCGCATCGGGCGCACCGGCCGCGCTGGGCACACCGGCACCGCCGTCACCCTCGTTGGCTACGATGAGCTGGCCAAATGGCAGGTCATCAACGATGAGCTAGGCCTAGATACGGCCACGCCGCCACAGTGGTTTTCCACCTCGCCGGAGCTTGCCCAGGCGCTGTCCATCCCCGCTGGCGTGCAGGAAAAGGTGGGCCCTGCCACCAGCGTGATTGGCCAGCTTCCGGCGCATAAAAGGTCCGCCGGACAGACCCAATCGCGGTCCCAGTCGCGGTCCCGGTCTCGGTCCCGGTCCGGGGCGCGGCGCGGTAATGGCACGCCCCGAGGAGGGCGCCGATGACTAAGGCCCCCATCTTGCGGGCAACCGCTGCGGATTGGAAGGCCACCGGCATCATCGGCGCTATCTGCGCCATCGCGGTGGGCGGCGCGGTCGCCACCGCCAATATCCACCAGGCGGACCTGCACCAAGAGGCGGTTCCTGGGGAAGGTGATGCCGCTGTGCTTGCCGATGTCCCCTCCTCCCTCACCACTGCCTACAGCCTGCCCAACCAGCCCGTACCCGGCCAATACCGCGCCATTTCCGCCCACGGGTTGAGCATTAGCCACGATGGCGATGTACTCACGGCCACCAATGCCGATGGCTCCACGGCCTGGACCTATACCCGCAGCGATGCCGAACTCTGCTCGCTATCGACTGCCTGGGGCAAGGTGGTTGCCACCTATCGCACGGGCGTGGGTTGCGGGGATACGGTTGCCATCGATGCGGCGACGGGCGAATATGACTCCACCCGCAGCGCTATTAATTCCCCGGATGTTGTACCCGTGCAATCCAATGACCGGGTAGGGACCGTTTCTGCCGGGCGAATCGATCTATGGCGCTCAGATCTCGTGCGCACCGTGGAATACGGCGACGTGGAGGCCAAGCAGGAGGCACAGAAGCAACCGCACGAGGAGTGCACCATTTCTTCGGCGTTGACGCGTACCGAGAATCTCGCGCTGACGGAATCGTGCCCGGAGGAACCTCACACCACCTGGTTAAGGTTTCAAACCACCACCCCGGAGGACTCCCGGGAACCAGAAATGGACGCGGATGTCTCCGTCGATCGCGATGGAGTGCGGCTTATCGCGGTGGGCCAAGACGCCGCCGCGGTCTATATCCCCGGCCCAGAACCCCGCATTGAGTCCTATAACAACGAGGGCGACAAGCTTTCTTCTACCCCAGTAAAGCCTTCCGACGCCATCGATTCCGGCACAAGCCCTTTCGCCCCGGCCGTTGCGGATCTCCCGCACCATATGACGTGGTTTGATGGGCAGCGCCTCTACCTTTTAACGCCCAGTGATTTGCGGATCGATCACGTCATTGACGGCGCCATCGGCACCCCGATTTCAGTAGCTGGGCGCATGCTGATGCCCACCGAACAGGGCATAGCTGTCGTGGACTGGTCTACCGGGGAGGTACTGCGCGAGATAGCCGTCGACCGCGGAGATTACCGTGGTCCCGTCCACCTCACGTTGGCGGGCGAGACCATTGTAGAAACCCGCGGCGATACCGTCGTCGGCCTCAGCAGCGACTAAGCGAGTGCCACTCGCTGCTCCCGTGCGAATGGCCCAAACGCGAGTGGCCCTTAGAAATTCGAGGCGGCCCACTCTGAGGACTCGCGCCTGAACATCAAGAGGTAAAGCACCGCGACCGCGCTTAGCAGGGTGATAGTTCCCAGCACCGGCGATCCACCGCTATACATTTGAAACGCGCTCGCGCCCAGGATGAGCTCTACGAGGACCACGGCACCTCTTCCCCATCGCTTTCCCTTCACCATGGCCCAGGCACCTGCGATGACGAAGCCAAAGACAATGAAGATAAAGATGGCGGTGCCAAGCCCTACAAAGCTTCCCGATCCGGAATCAGAGACCATCGAGTCATTTTCCGCACCCACCGCTTCGCGCACAATGAGGAAAATGCCAAAACAAATAACCGCGATGGATTGCACCGTGGCAATGCCAGCGCCTATCAACACCGACCGCGGGGCACTATCCGGTGGTGCCGCTGGCGCTGCCGCCTTATCTCGCTGCTGTTTATTTACCTGGCGTTTGTTCTGCTTAGACACAAAGCCACAGTCTACTAATCCGGCGCGAATTTTCTCTATGCCACCCACGGCAGGGCCTCGATGTTTCCTGCGCTAGCGCGGGGGCAAGGGGCTGAGCTGGGAGATTTGACGGTCTCTCCCTCACCACACTCACAACATAGCACCTATAGCCGCAGCTCAGGGCGATTCTCACAGGCTTCTTTAAAATTCAATTTTGACATTTATGGCCCCCACACCGCGCCTATTATCGTGATGTTAACCACAATTTAGCCTTTAACCCTAGCGGCGATCGGGTAAACATGTCATGATTCTCTAGTAGCAAAAAGAAAGAGGGCGTAAACCTCTTCTTAACCTGGAGGAAACTTCAGGTAACAACACCGTGAACCATAGGCGGCGGCGACGCTGGCCCGACCTCGAGACCGGGCCCCACTGCTAGCAGACCAGTTCACACACCACCTAAAAATCAAGGTGCTTTCCTACCCCTCATGGATTGCGCTCGTATTTACTGCTGTCAAAAATTTGTTAGGAGATATCAATCATGGATTGGCGCCACGAAGCCGTTTGCCGCGACGAAGACCCAGAGCTGTTCTTCCCAGTAGGTAACTCCGGCCCTGCCCTTACCCAGATCGCCAAGGCCAAGCTGGTCTGCAACCGCTGCCCCGTCGCTTCTTCCTGCCTCAACTGGGCACTCGAGTCCGGCCTCGACGCCGGCGTCTGGGGCGGCCTGTCTGAAGAGGAGCGCCGCGCCCTCAAGCGTCGCCGCAATCGCGGCCGCGGCCGTTCCCGCGTGTCCGCCTAAAAGCGCGGACCCGGGGAACCTAAAACTCACCCCAATTTTCGTTTCGGCGCCCTTAGCCGCTACAGTTGAATAAAGTTCAGAAACCCTCAACGAAGGAGTGCGCAATGAGCAAGCGTGGTCGCAAGCGCAAGGATCGCCGCAAGAAGGCCGCTAATCACGGCAAGCGTCCTGGCGCATAACGTACAGCAAACATAAAGCCCGGCTTAGTTGGCAGTGCATTTCAGCACTACCCAGCCGGGCTTTTGCTATATCTAAGTTAAGATCTAAACAAGAAATTTCTGCACCCCAGGAACCCCAGAAGCCTCCAGAGGTTTTCGTAGCTCTGAAGGGCGCTTCTTACCAGCGGGATTCGATCTCCGTAATTTCTACCGAGATGCGGCGGCGCAGCGATTGCGGTGCCTTAGCTTGGCCGGCACAGCAATTGCGCACGAGGGAGCGGACGAGTTCTTCGCGCTCTAGGCGTTGCTGGCAAAAATCGCATTGGGCGATGTGCTCGCGGATGGCTAAAGCGCGGGCGTAGGTCGTGGATTCATCGAGAAGCTCGCAAAATAGGTTGTGTACCTCAGTGGAGCTGCACGCACCACAGTTCTTTCCGGTTGCGCCTTCCATTACTTGTCCTCCATGTCCGGGTGTTCTAATCCAATTCCTTGTTCACGTGCTACGTCCTTCAACGCCTTGCGGAGCATTTTTCTTCCACGGTGAAGGCGAGACATCACCGTTCCCAATGGAGTATCCATGATTTCGGCGATTTCTTTGTACGCTAAGCCCTCCACATCGGAGTAGTAGACCACCATCCGGTAGTCCTCCGGTAGGTCATTAATGGCCTGCGAAATGGACCTATCTGGCATCTCTTTAAGCGCTGCCACCTCGGCGGATTCCAAGCCGGTGGAATCGTGTCCCGCGGTGGTATAGAGCTGAAAATCACTCAAGTCATCGGCAGAAGACTCGGTAGGGCGCCGCTTCGCCTTGCGATAAGAGTTGATGTAGTTATTGGTCATGATGCGATACAGCCACGCCTTCAAATTCGTTCCCTGTTTGAAGGAATGAAAGGACTTATAGGCCTTGAGATAGGTCTCTTGCACCAAGTCTTCCGCGTCTTGCGGGTTTCGCGTCATGCGCAGCGCGCCGCCATAGAGCTGATCAAGCAGCGGGAGCGCTTCCTTTTCAAAGCGGCGCTGCAGCTCCTTCTCGCTCACTGTTTCTTTAACCACACAATCTATCCTAACGTCTCACGCTAAAATTCCTATATGGCCAAAAAGTCCCCGCATGCCGCTACCCCGGCCCTGAAAGTCATCGAAGATGCCGGAGTCAAACACTCCATATCCACCTTCGAGGCGGGCAAGGATCACTTTGGTGATCACGCCGCGGCGGCCTTAGACGTAGAACCCGAACGCGTGCTGAAAACGCTCATCATTGATCTCACCGCGGGCAAAGGTCCGCGCCGCGAGTTGGCGGTGTGCGTGATTCCCACGACGCACCATTTAAGCCTTAAGAAGGCGGCGGCCGCCCTAGGCGTACCGAAGGCCACCATGGCGCAGGTGCACGATGCCGAGAAATCCTCAGGTTACGTACACGGCGGCATTTCCCCGCTCGGGCAAAAGAACGCGCTGCCCACGGTGATCGAGGAATCCGCGGTGCTTTTCGATACTGTCTTTATCTCCGGCGGCCGCCGCGGCCTAGATATCGAGCTCAACGCAGAAGACCTCGCACACTTGTGCGGGGCTGACTTTGTCGATCTACTGGCGGATGAGTAGCTCCGGATAGTCATTAGAGACAGTCCCCACGGCCTTATCCACCGCGTGGCACTCAAACCCCCGCAGGCCCGTGGGCGCTAGCAGCTCCTTAGTTTCGTCAGCGCTGCCCTCGAGCCAGGTGCGCATCTCCTCCGGCGCCAAAAATCGCGGCAAACGGTGGTGCAGCCACTCCATCTCTTCGGTAGCCGCGGTGGTCACGATGGTGGCGGAGAGCCGATCCAACCCGGTATCCCAGAGCCCCGCGGCCCACAGCAGTCCCTGGTCTGGATGGACGTAATACGGCGTCTTGGTGGAGCCATCCTTGTGCCACTCGTAATAGCCGTTCATGGGGATAAGGCAGCGCTGGGTTTTAAAGGCGGTGCGAAAAGATGGCTTGCTCGCCACCGTTTCTGCCCGGGCATTAAAAAGCGGCGGGCCATCTAGGTCTTTCTTCCACTGCGGCAAGAGCGCCCACCGCGCGGGATCGACTTCCGCTAGCTCCTCGCGCACGCGCACGATGGGAATGGGCTGGGTCGGGGCAATATTATATCGGGGCCCGGGCGTACCCTGTGGGGCGTGGACTTCCTGGACACCTGGGAGGTTTCCCACCTCATCGAGGAGGGACTCGGTAAAAAGAACGAATCTTCCGCACATGGCCTCTATTATGGACACTATGTCTCAACCTTGGACCGCCCCGCTGGCTACCAGCCCCGTTACGGGGGAACACCAGGTGCCAGGATCGAAATCGATTACCAATCGCGCCTTCATCCTGGCCGCGCTGGCTGATTCCCCGTCTATCCTGCACGCCCCGCTGGTTTCGCGCGATACGCAGCTGATGGAGGATGCGCTCAGCGCCATGGGGGTTCGCTTCACCCATGAGGGGGCCGATATCCACGTCCAGCCGGGAAAGCTGCACGGTGCCACGGTGGATTGCGGGCTGGCCGGCACCGTGATGCGCTTTGTGCCACCGGTCGCGGCGCTGGCGGATGGCCCGGTGCGCGTCGATGGCGATAAGCAGGCCTATAACCGCCCCATGTCCACGACGCTGGATGCGCTGCGCAGCCTCGGCGTTGATGTAAAAGGCGATAGCCTGCCCTTTACGGTGTCCGCCAACGGCGTACCAGAAGGCGGGAAGGTCACCATCGATGCTTCTGGTTCTTCCCAGTTCGTCTCCGGCCTGCTGCTGAGCGGGGCACGTTTTTCCCAGGGCATCCAGCTCACCCACGAGGGCGGCCAACTGCCGTCCATGCCGCACGTGGAAATGACGGTGGGCATGCTACGCCAGGCGGGCGTGCGCGTGGATTCGGATGGCACGACGTGGACGGTGCATCCCGGCCCCATTGCCGGGCGCGAATGGTTCATTGAGCCGGATCTCTCCAATGCCACGCCGTTCCTCGCCGCAGCGGCGGTCACCGGCGGGCGCCTGACCATCAAGAATTGGCCGGCGAATACCACCCAGCCGGGCGATGCCATCCGCCATATCCTGCTGGATATGGGCGTGATGGTAACCCAGGAGCACAATAGCGTCACAGCAGAGGGCAACCCGGCGGGAAGGCTGCAGGGCATCGAGCGCAATATGGGCGATATCGGGGAGCTTACCCCCACAGTTGCGGCCCTGTGCGCGCTCGCGGAAACGCCGTCCCGACTCACGGGCATTGCCCACCTGCGCGGCCACGAGACCGACCGTTTGCAGGCACTCGCGGCGAATATCAATGCGCTGGGCGGCAGGGTCACCGAGCTTGACGATGGCCTGGTGATCGAACCCGCCGAGCTCCACGGCGGCGATTGGCCCTGCTATGCCGATCACCGCATGGCCACCGCCGGCGCCATTGTGGGCTTAAAGGTCCCTGGTATCCAGATTGAGGATATTTCCACCACTTCCAAGACCTTGCCCGGCTTCGCCCGCATGTGGGAGACGATGTTGCACCCCGACCAACAGGATTTACATGGCTAGACGTTTCGGTTCCTTTGATGAATCTGATGTGCGCGTGCGCCCCGGCAAGGGCTCGCGCCCGCGCACCAAGGATCGGCCCAAGCACAAAAATGCCAAATACGGCATGGTAATTACCAAGGACCGCGGTCGGTGGGGCGTCGCGCTTGACGATGGCCCCACCGTCACCGCCATGCGCGCCCGCGAGCTGGGCCGCACCGCCATCGAAGTCGGTGACCGCGTCGGCGTGGTTGGTGATACCTCTGGTGCGAAGGACACGCTGGCGCGCATCGTCAAGCTGGCGGATCGCACCTCCGTGCTGCGCCGCACGGCCGATGACACGGATCCGTATGAGCGCATCGTCGTAGCCAATGCCGATCAATTGCTGATCGTGTCCGCCGTGGCCGACCCTCCCCCGCGGTCCGGCTTTGTCGAGCGCGCCTTGATTGCCGCGTTCGTGGGCAACCTCCACCCCATCTTGTGCCTTACCAAGACGGATCTCGCGGACCCGACGCCGTTTGCAGAAGAGTTCGCCGACCTAGATGTCACGGTGGTCGAGGCCGGGGTCGAGGATGGCTTGGAAGCCGTGCGCGCGCAGGTAGATGGCCATATTACCGCGCTCATCGGGCATTCCGGGGTGGGCAAATCTACGCTGGTCAATCGGCTGGTCCCAGATGCGGAAAGGGAAACGGGGGAAGTATCGGGCATCGGCAAGGGCCGGCATACCTCGACGCAATCGGTGGCCCTCCCCTTGCCCACCGACGCTCCTAGCACCGACTCCCAGGGCGGCTGGATTATCGATACGCCGGGCATTCGCTCCTTTGGGCTGGCGCACGTGGACGCGGATACCGTCCTTGGCGTCTTCGAGGACCTCGCCGCGGCCATTGAGGAATGCCCGCGCGGTTGTACGCACGCGGGTCCACCAGCGGATCCCGAATGCGGGCTCGATGATCCAGAAATCATTCCCGAGGGCACCGCTACCGCCCGCCGCCGCGATGCGGTACGCGGGCTGCTGCAAGCCCTGCGCACCAACGTGGAGTGGGAAAACTAGCGCGGCCTAGAGCAATTCCACAAGGAAGGGCAGCTCCGTGGGGTGGTAGAAGGCCATGAAGTTATCCAGGGCATCGCCCACCGCAAGCTCCGCATCCTCATCGCCGAGGTCCGCGGTATCGATGGCCTCGATGGCCTTGGCCGTTGCCTCTTCGGATTCTTCAATATCCACGTGAATGGCGGCGAGGTTATCGGTGCCAAATTGCGCTGGCTGGAGCTCTACCACCGGCTCACCCATATCTGGGCGCGGGGTGACTGCCGTGTCAGCAACGTCGATGGAAATGACCACGCGACGGTGCGGGAACTTCTCCTCATCCCCAATGGTCAACAGGCGCAGCGAAGCCATGGAGGCCTCGAGGAAGGCGGAGTAGGCGATCTCTTCTTCATCGCCTGCGGTATAAAAATCCCGCAGGGCTGGGGTCACCATGAATCCCCACCCGGAACGCGCCGCGAGCGTTCCGGTCTCTGCGAGCTCCGCCAGCATGGCATAGGTCGCCGGAATATAGACGCGGGCTTCAGCCACTAAAATTCCCCTTCAATATCGAATACGGCTTGAATTTCTACAGAAACGCGGTCGAAGCTGGTGTACAAGAAACCGATCATTCCGGCATCGACGGCGGCGCGCACGTTAAGGATCGAATCATCGACCATGACGCAATCGCTCAAGGGCAGCTCGAGGGCATCGGCAGCCGCTTGGAAGGCCGCAACCTCCGGCTTTTCCGCCCCGATTTCTCCAGACAACACCACGGCATCAACGTTGCCGCGATATTCCCACTCGCGAATGTGCTCGGCTCCGGAACCACCCGGGTCATTAGACAGAATAGCGGTTGCGGCACCATTTGCCTTCGCCGCAGACAGCAGAGCCTTCCAGCGGCGATTGTCCTCTTCAGCGCCATCGAGGACGCCGACATAGTCAATGATGAGACCACGCATAATTTTTAATCCTTCAGTACACGAATACTTTGTAACTCCCGAAAGTATAGCGAACTGCGCTTATATTCTCGCCCGCCTCATACAGGAAACTGCCAGAAATAGCGCGCGCAGCGCCCCCATGAGATAATTATCACGCGTTCGCCTCCCTGCCCTTTTTGCAGGAGCACTCATTTCACCATGTATGAGCCCATTCCCGGCTACTCTCATCTCAAGCGATACATCGCCCCGCACCGCATCCATTACGGCCGTCTGCCCACGACGGCAGAGGTAGCCGCCCAGCACCATATCCAAGCCTGGGTCGTCTTTATCCTTGAGGTCGCCGCCGGCTACCGCCCGCTGGCACACCTTAATTCTCCGCGCTTTTCGGATTCCATCCGCCTGCATATCGGCTCTTGGGTACACCGGCGAAAAAGCCCCTACGACACCGATACCCTGCGCCTTACCAGCCTGCACGCGCGGCCTAATGGCGAATACTTCGGTTCCGCGGTCATCGGCACGCACCGTCACGCCTTTACCGGCTCCGCCACGGACCAAGGGCTACGCTCGTTTCGGCTGCTCTAAAACTAACAGCGCCCCTCCCGCTTTCCCCACCGCGCGAGGGCGGGGAGGAAGAGGAAGGGGTGCAAAAGAGCGCGGAGATTTTATGCCTCTACGGTTTCTTGGCCTGCAGGACCAGAGCCCGAGTCACCGCCGGATTCTTGGTTTTCTTCCTGCTGCTTGAACTGCTTGCGCAGCATGAACAACTGGCGCACGGTTTCTTCCTTCACGCCTTCATTCATGGCAGTGAACATATCGCCACCCTCCTTCTGGTATTCCACCAGCGGGTCGCGCTGCGCCATCGCGCGCAGGCCGATGCCCTCCTTGAGGTAGTCCATCTCATAGAGGTGCTCGCGCCACTTCTGGTCAATAATCGGCAGGATGACCATGCGCTCGGTATTGCGCATCTGCTTGTCTCCGCCGATGGCAGACACGGCTTCCTCCAGCTTGTCGTACTCCCGGTTCGCGTCGGTGACGAGGGCATCGCGCAGCTGCTCCGCGGTGAGCTCGCCTGGGGAACCGTACTCGGAGCCTTCCACCAATTCTTCTGGGGACATCGTGGGGCCGTAGAGCGCCTCAAGAGCGTTCCAGAGTTCCTCGAGGTTCCAGTCCTCGACATAACCGGTGGCGGTAGCGCCCGCGACGTAGGCAGAGACCGTGTCATCGATCATGGTGCGGATATCGTCCTTGATGTCATCGGCATCGAGGATGGAATAGCGCGTGGAGTAGACCACCTTGCGCTGCTCATTGAGCACCTCATCGTACTTCAGGACGTTCTTGCGCATCTCAAAGTTCTGGTTCTCCACCTGCGCCTGGGCGCCCTTAATGGAGTTCGAGACCATCTTGGCCTCGATGGGGACATCATCAGGCACGTTGAGGCGGTTCATCATGTGCTCCATAGACTGGCCCACGAACCGCACCATCAATTCATCGCGCATGGACAGGTAGAAGCGGGTCTCGCCCGGGTCACCCTGACGGCCGGTACGACCGCGCAGCTGGTTATCAATGCGGCGGGACTCGTGGCGCTCGGTACCCAAGACATAGAGCCCGCCCGATTCTCGCACTTCATCGCCCAAGCGCTTCGAGCGCTCTTTCTCGCCGTCGATCTCGGCTTCCCAGGCCTCCTGGTACTTTTCCTCATCCTCGAAGGGGTCAAGGCCGCGTTCGCGCAGCTTCTCATCGAGGATAACTTCCGGGTTACCGCCGAGCACGATATCGGTACCACGGCCGGCCATGTTGGTTGCCACGGTCACGGTGCCAGGGCGGCCCGCACGGGCAATGATCTGGCCCTCTTCTTCGTGGTGCTTGGCGTTGAGCACGTTGTGCTGCACGCCGCGCTTGCTAAGCAACTGCGACAAGTATTCGGAGCGCTCCACAGAAGTGGTACCGACCAAGACCGGCTGGCCATGCTCGACGTGTTCTGCAATATCATCAACCACCGCAGCGAACTTTGCCTCTTGGGTCTTGTAAATGCGGTCCGAGTGGTCGGTGCGCTGGTTCGGCTTATTGGTAGGAATAGGAACCACATCCAGCCCATAGATGGAATGCAGCTCCGCGGCTTCCGTTTCCGCGGTACCGGTCATGCCGGAGATCTTTTCATAGAGGCGGAAGAAGTTCTGCAGGGTAACCGTCGCCAGCGTCTGGTTCTCGTTTTTGATCTCCACCTGCTCCTTGGCCTCAATGGCCTGGTGCATGCCCTCGTTGTAGCGGCGTCCCGCCAAAACGCGGCCGGTAAAGCCATCCACGATCATCACTTCGCCGTTGCGAACGATGTAGTCCTTATCGCGGGTAAAGAGCTCCTTGGCCTTCAAAGCGTTATTGAGGTAGGAGACCAACTGGGAGTGCTCCGGCGCGTAGAGGTTATCAATGCCGAGTTGATCTTCGACGTATTCCACGCCTTCCTCCAAGACACCAATGGTGCGCTTTTTGTGGTCCACTTCGTAGTGGATTCCCTCGCGCATGCGCGGGGCGAGTTGGGCAAAGACGCCATAGAACTGGGAGGAGCCATCAACCGGGCCGGAAATGATGAGTGGGGTACGGGCTTCATCGATAAGAATCGAGTCCACCTCATCCACGATGCAGAAATTGTGTCCGCGCTGAACTACATCATTGAGGGTGCGCACCATGTTATCGCGCAGGTAATCAAAGCCCAGCTCGTTATTGGTGCCGTAGGTGATATCGCAGTCGTAGGCTACCTTGCGCTCTTGCGGGCGCATTTCAGACAAGATAACGCCCACGGACAGACCCAACCAGCGGTGCACACGGCCCATCATCTCGGCGTCGCGCTTGGCCAAGTAGTCATTGACCGTGACGATGTGTACGCCCTGCCCCTCCAAAGCGTTGAGGTAAGCGGGCAGCAAGGAGGTCAGGGTCTTACCCTCACCGGTGCGCATCTCCGCCACGTTGCCAAAGTGCAGGGCGGCACCACCCATGATCTGCACGGGGTAGTGCTTTTGTCCCAGGACGCGCCAAGCGGCCTCGCGGACGGTAGCAAAAGCATCGAGCAAGATGTCGTTCTTTTCTTCGCCATCCTTTAGGCGAGTTTTGAACTCGTCAGTCTTGGCCTTTAGCTCTTCGTCCGAAAGCTCCGCGTACTGATCCTCGAGTGCAATTACATCGTCTGCAATTTTGCCCAGGCGCTTGACCGTACGGCCCTCGCCCGCGCGCAGCAGCTTGGAAAGTCCAAACACTATTCGTTAGTCCTTCTTGTCGCGACACATTAGTTAACTTCCCGCAATTGTACTCACGCCACTGCCCTTGTCGCGTTCCACCCGCCCTTAAACGATAGTGATTTCACACTAAACGCACTAAGAAAATGGATAGCTCACAGCATGACAAATCCCCCTTCCAAACCTCATCGAGTTCTAACGTGATGGGTAGGAAGGGGGGATAAAGAGGCTTAACTCTTTAGCCAGGCGCGGGAGATTTTAGCCCTCTGCATCCTCGGACAAGGAGATGATGCCGTAGTCGAAAGCGTGGCGACGGTAAACCACGGATGGCTTGTTGTTTTCCTCATTAACGAAGAGGAAGAAATCGTGGCCAACCAGCTCCATCTCGCTCAAAGCATCGTCCACGCTCATCGGGGTGGCCGGGTGCTCCTTGGTGCGCACGATCTGGCCGGGGCGAACGTCCTCGACGGTCTCAGCATAAGGATCGACCAAACGCTCTTCCTTAGCGCGCTGTGCTTCTGCCTCCGCAACCATCTCAGCGGCGATTTCGCCGGTGCCCTTCTGTGCGCGGTGGCCGCCCTTGACGTATTCACGGCGCACCTTCACCTTGCGCAGGGAACGTTCCATCTTCCCCATCGCGGTTTCCAGCGCTGCGTAGAAGGAGTCTTCCTTAGCCTCTGCGCGGGCGATGTGGCCCTTGCCGGTTGCGGTGATCTGGATGCGGTCGGACTCTGCTTCGCGGCGCGGGTTTGGCTCGTGCTGCAACTCCACGTGGAAGAAGGTCAGTGTGGGATCAAGGCGTTCAATCTTTGCCAGCTTGTCGTTGACGCGCTCTTGGAAGTGTTCCGGTACATCAACGTTACGGCCCGTAATCGTTACCTGAGCTTTGTTTGGCTGGGACATTGAGATGCCTCCCTTTGGTTGTGGGGACTAGAAACAATCACAGTAACTGTTCCTCTGTGACACCTCTAATAATACCAGTGGTTATGACCTGATGGCATTAGGGGGTAACACCGTGCACCCCACCCTGTGATGTTCCTTAAGCATCGGCAAAAGCCAACGCCCCATAGACCGTGGCGCCGGCGGCGCGCAGGGCCGCCATACTGGCCGCAAGGGTGGCGCCGGTGGTTATAACGTCATCGACAAGCAGCGCCTGCTCACCGCCCACCGGGGCGCTAATCCCCACGCGCCCCTGCAGGTTCGCCCACCTATCCTGCGCATTGAGCTCGGATTGATCCGCCGTATCCGCGCCCATGACAAGCGCCTCGCGCACCCGCAGCCCTTGCTGCCGGCGCGCCGCAGCCTGGCACATGGCCATCACGGGATCGCCGCCGCGCATGCGCGCCGAGCGGCGCCGCGTAGGGGCCGGCACCAGGCACAGCTCGCGGGGAATCTCGCCACGGGCGGCCAAGTGCGCCACGCCCGCAGCCACCACCGCACCGATATAATCGCGCACTTCCCTATTGCCCTGTTCCTTCATGCTGATGATGATATTGCGGCGAATATCGGAATAGGATCCTAGGGCAAATACCGGTGCCCCGAGCAACCGCGGCCGGCTTACCAGGTAAGGCGGCTGGCGCAGGTGCTCCCGGCACTGCGGGCACAAGACGTGGCCGGGCGCGCGGCACCCAGCGCACGCACGCGGAAAAATCAGCTCTCGCACGCTCACGGCGCGACACCACCCCATCCCCCGAAAGGTCCTCTGCGGCAGCGTCGCCCAGCGCCGCCGCCTTCTAACTGGACACGATAGGCGAAGAGCGGCGCCCCTGCAGGCCGGGCACCTCGCGCCAGTTCACCTCATCGACCACCGTGGCGGGAAGCTCCAGCATGGCATGGGAATCCGTAATATAAAGCTTCGATGGCGAGGTAGCCACCGCAACTACCGGGGCGGTGATATTACCCGTCGGCATGGTAGAAGCCGAGGAACCATCCTGCTCGATGCGCCATACCGGCGACTGCCCAGAAGACGTGCCCACGATGAGCGAGCCATCATTATTCCAATCCAGCGATAATGCCGAGCCGGAAACTTCAGGGCCCACCTCGCGGGCATTGACGATGCGCTTATCGCCGCTGCTGGATTGGGCCACCGCGGCGATGTAGACGTGGCCATCGATGATCATCGCCGCGCGTGCGCCGCTATGGGATAGGCGGATAACGGAGATTTCGCCCTCGATATCGTCAATGCTGCGGGCATCGACCTCGGATTCTGAAATCCGCCCAGTGGTCTTGGAACGCACGACGCGCACGATGCGGTCACCATCGACCACCGTCCATACGGCCTGACCGTTATATTCAAAGGTGGGCCGCGCCAGCGTCTTACCATCGACCGAATCCTGCAGCGCGGCACCAATTTCGCCCATCTGCAGCTTGAAGTCGCCGCTAGGCTTCCGGCTAACCGCCGCAATCATGCCGGACTCGGTGACATCGACCGATTGCACATTGCCGCTCGAGCCCAAAGAGCCCTTAACCGGCTCGGCCACCCCGCTATCGACCTCCAGCACGTTGCCCTCGTTCAGGGCGTACAGCGTGGACAGGGAATTACTGTTTACCTTGGGGTTATAGTCAGCAAAATCATCCACGCTGACGGTGTCCATGCCTTCTACCAGATTGCTGCCATCGGCCTTGACCTTGAAGGGGCCGATATGCCCGGCATCAGAAAGCGTCCAGACCAATTGCGCCGCAAAGCGGGTGCGGTCATTTTCATCCAGGTCCGACAGGCCCTCGAACTGGTAGCCGTTTTCGTTGTCATAGCCGGCGAAGGTGACCTTTTCATCCGCCGCCCGGCGGGTGGCCGGAGCGATGCTGCTAGATGGGCCTTCCATCAAGAGGGTAATCAGCGTGGACTCGGATTCCTCGCTGCCTTTATAAAGCCACCGGCGGTCCGGGGCGAGGACGTCATCGGTTTGTTTATAAAAGTAGAGCGATTGCGGGGTGTAATGATTGCGCAGCTCATTGCGCTCGATAACCAACCCGGCCGGCAGACTATCAACGAGCCACTGGTCATCTACCATTTTCATGTCGATGGTAGCTTCGTAGCTCTCATTTTCCGGCACATAGGCCCCGCCGGATTTGAGGCGTCCAATGATGGTGCCGCGCACATTGAAGGAGCGCGCATCCGCCGCCGTATTCTGCTTCTTATCGGGCGCGGTCACGATATCCAGGCTATCGACCACCATGACATCGCCCGAGGCATCCCAGGCCCCGCGGGCGTTATTCGTGAGGAACCCGCGAGCGGCATCGTGGTCATTGGTTGGAACGGCCGCGGCGCGATAAAAATCGCGCAGGGTAAGGTCCGGGTCCGCCCCCACCTCTGGGGCAATGACCTCTTCCGGGCCATCGGCCTGTTTGTGGTAGGTACCCACGACCTGGGGGCTAGTATCGTGCGGCAAGGTTGAGCAGCCGGTGACAAAACACAGCGCCACCACCGCGCCCACGGCGGTGTGCCGCCGCCATATTCCCTTCATAATGACCGAATTCATTTATTTATCCCCCTTAAAATCCGGCGCCTTATAAGAGCGCCTCTCGGGCGAGGCGGCCCCACGGTTGCGTTCAGAAGGCCACAGGATTCCGTCACCATCCGCCTCGGCCGCCTCCACCGAGTCATCGTCGATGCCAATTCCGCGGCCTACCACCGAGCTGCTGCTTGGCGATGCCCCACCGGCGCCACCCTCGCCCTCATCTTCTGCTGCACCAGCATCCGCTTCCCCAGCGTCCGCTTCCCTAGCATCTGCAGCATCAGGCTCATGAGCTGCATCGGCCGCGAAGTCAGTAGCGATGCCGTTTTCTGCGGGGTCAGCGGTAGCGGGGCTGGCGGTAGCGGGATCAGCGATAGCGGGGGCATCGGCAAGCGCATCGTGCCCGTCGTGCGCGGCGTCTGAACCGGTGCCCGGGGCGCCTGGAATCTCGCGGGAGATGGGTGATTCACCAATCTCGGTATTCGGCTCGCGCGGGATGATGAGGCGGAAGCGGGAACCGTAGCCGAAGACGCCAAAGGCATCGAGCGTGCCGCCGTGCAAGACCGCGTCCTCGCGGGCAATGGCAAGGCCCAGCCCGGTGCCGCCAGAGTGGCGCTTACGGGAGGAATCCGCGCGCCAGAAACGGTTGAATACCAGCTCTTCTTGCCCGGGTTTCAGGCCCACGCCGTGGTCCGTGACCGCCACGCCCACGGCCTTCTCCGTGGTGGCGATATCGATGACCACGGGTTTTCCCTCAGAGTGGTCGATGGCATTGGCCAAGAGGTTGCGCAAAATGCGCTCGATGCGCCGGGAATCGGCCTGGATGGTGATCCGCTCGTCTGGCATATTGCGGACCACCTCCACGTCGAGCTTTTGGGCTAGGTGCTCAACCTGGCGGTAGGCGGCGTCCACGCAGGAACGCAGGTCAATGGCCGTGGTAGATAGGTCCGCTACGCCGGCATCGTGTCGGGAAATCTCGAGCAGATCCGCGAGCAGCTCCTCGAAGCGGTCCAGCTCCCTGGACATGAGCTTGGAGGCGCGCTGCGCGCCCGCGGGCAAGCTATCGGCCTCGGATTCGATGAGGTCTGCGGCCATGCGCACGGTGGTAATGGGGGTGCGCAGCTCATGCGAGACATCGGAAGTAAATTGCCTCTGCAAATCGCCGTATTCCTCCAGCTGCGCAATCTGGGAGGACAATTTATCCGCCATATTATTAAAGGAGGCGGCAAGCCGGCCCATCTCATCGTCCCGGTCCACGGCCATGCGCTCCTTGAGGTGACCCGCGGCCAGGCGCTGGGCAATGCGGGACGCGGACTTAATCGGGGTAATGACCTGCTGGGTTGCCAACCAGGCAATGCCCACCAGCAAGACCACGACCACCACGCCGGCGGCAGAGAGCAGGCCGCGCATCAGCGCCATCGTGGACTCTTCCGATTCCATGGACAGGGCCAGGTAGACCTGCAGATTCGGAATCTCTGCATCGGTGGGCGTGCCCACCATGAGCGCGTTATAGTAATCGCCATTGCCGCGCGGGACCGGGTAATACTGCTGCGCAATCTGGTCCTGGCCCACCATCTGCCGCATTTGTTCCGGCACCGGGAAATCCTCCGGCGAGGTGGTGATGGATCCATCTTGGTTTTCCACCACGATGACGGGTTCATATACGGCCTGCGCATCGCCTTGTTGCGCAGAGAGTTGATCCAAAGAAGCGCGGGCGGAGTTGATGCGCACCTGCACCGAGTTGGCCGAGCTGGTGGCATCGATTTGCTGTTCCACCGCCGTGCGGGCGCGTTCGAGTTCCTGCAGCGCCACGTCTTCTTTTTGGGATACCAACCGCTGGGTCAGCACGGAGACCAAGGCGTAGGCCAAGATGATCATGACCACCGAGGAGGCGACCACAATCATGCCGATAACGCGCGCCTGCAATGAGGTGCGCAGCGTATCTACTATGGCGTCACGAATGCGCCGCACGCGGTCCAGAATTCTGATGTTTCCTTACTCCCCGGCACCGGCCTTGCCGGTCTTATACCCCACGCCGCGCACCGTCAGCACGATCTGCGGATCTTCCGGATCGTGCTCGATCTTGGCGCGCAGGCGCTGCACGTGCACGTTCACCAAACGAGTATCGGAGGCATTGCGGTAGCCCCAGACGGACTCCAGGAGTGACTCGCGAGTATGCACCTGGCCTGGGTGGCGCGCCATTTCCAGTAGGAGATCGAACTCCAGCGGGGTCAGGTTCAATTCGGTGCCATCGGTACGGCGCACCGTATGTTCCGGCACGTCGATGATCAGGTCGGCGACCTCAAGGGTTTCCGGTTCCGCGGAATCGGTGCGGCGCAGGCGCGCCCGAATGCGGGCGATGAGCTCCTTCGGCTTAAAGGGCTTGGTGATGTAATCATCCGCGCCGGATTCAAGGCCCAAGACCACGTCCACGGTATCGGTCTTGGCGGTCAGCATGACGATGGGCACCGCGGATTCGCGCCGGATGGTGCGGCAAATATCCACACCGTTCATGCCCGGCAGCATAAGATCCAAAAGGATGAGATCCGGTTCGTGCTCGCGGAAGGCAGGAACGGCATCGTTGCCATCCATGACGGGGACGGGGTTTAGTCCCTCAGATTCAAGGACAATGGTCAGCATTTCCGAGATCGCTGGATCATCATCCACGACCAAAATCGTTGGCGCCACGTTTTAATCTCCTACAAGGTCATTAATTGCTGCCGTAATAGTATCCGCATCGGCGGTGGCGATCCAGCGCCCACCCCAACCGGATTCGACCAAGCACCGGTAGGCGGCGGCGGTGCGCTCCTGTAATCCCCCATCGCGTTCATAGTGGTCGCGCTCGCGGGTGGAATCGGTGGCGGCCCGGGACTGCGCTCTTGCCGATGCCACCTCCACCGCCGTATCCACATACACCTGCAGGTCCGCTTTCGGCAGGCCCAAGGTACCAAATTCTAGGTCGTAGACCCACTGGAAGAGGCTATCGTCGCGCAACCGGGCCGCGGAATAGGCAGCATTGGAGGCCACATAGCGATCCAAGATGACTATCTCGCGGGTTTCCTTCGCCGCCCGCAATTCCTCTTTTATCCCAAAGCGGTCGAGGGCGAAGAGCGTGGCCATACCGTAGGCCGAATCCGTGAGATCGCCCATCTTTCCGTACAGCGCCTCGCGCGCGAGCTGCGCGTGGATGGAGGTCTCATAGCGCGGAAAGGCTATGGTACTTACTGGGACTTCGAGGGCGCTTCGCACTGCGGTCGCAAGCGTATTTTTTCCGGCGCCGTCAATGCCTTCAATGCTTATGAGCATGGTGAGATACGCAGAATCCTTTCTGCTCTGTGGCGGCGCCTTTGGCACCGAAGGACATGGTTTTTAAGAAAGTGCCTCGATAAAAGGTTCCACGTCGTAGTCTTCTTCGACGGTGTCCAAGATCTCGAGGGCATTTTCGGTCAAGGTATCGTCAACGGTTCCCACCAAGTCCCTAATATAGGGGTAGTCCTCAACGGTTTCGCTGGCACTGAACGGCGCACCCGCCCAAATGGCGGCGATCGTGGCCGCGGCGTGGGCGTTGAGTTGTTCCTCTTCGGTTATATCGTCCTTGCTGCGGGCCACCTCGCAGGCATCCTGTACTGCGCGGATTACCCCTTCTTCATCGAGGTTTGCCAATTCATCTAGAAAATCCACGTTGAGATCGGTGCTAAAAATCTCTTCGTCCCAGCTGCTCATCTCTCACTCCTTCGACGGGTTTAGCGCCATTTATACACGCTTTTCCGGCGGAGAAAAATCGGGCATGAAAAGGATTGCATAAGCACTGCCATTTCTCATCTCCACGTTGTTTACATATCACGGAATCCGCAGCCTGTCGCGGAAATTCCAATACATGATACTCTCGTTATCAACTTGTTACCCACCCTATGCAACCAAGAAAGGAGGGCACGATGAAACCAGATTCACGTCGCGTGTACGTCTTCATCGTGCTCGGCCTTATCGCCGCCGTCGTCGTGGGAGTGGGCGTGTGGCGCATGAGCACGCCGAGCGCCCGTTACTCCAACGCCGCGAATGAGTCCCCTACCTCTACCGTGGCACCAAAAAATACTTCCGCTGAAGAATCGACGACATCGTCGACGCATAAGAAGCCTTCGACGGAAAACTCTGCCCCCGCAGAGGCCAATTCTGGCGCCGGTGAATCAGACCACCAGCACCCTGAATCAACGGACCCATACTTGGCGCCGAATGCCGTCACGCATCCCCACGCGGCCACCCGCCCTACCAAGGTGTACCGCCCCGAAAATGTGTACTCGCCAGGAACTTCCGTTAATAATGCCCCGTCTAACCAGGGCGGGCAGGTGCCGCAAAATGGTAACGGCACAGGCACCGGCACCATGCAGGCGGTCCCAGATAACCCCAGCAAGCCGGATAACCTAGCACCGTCGTCCCAGGCACCGAGCTCACCGGCTCCATCCCCTGCCCCGGGCGAAGAGAAGCCTGATCAAGGTGGCGAGCCCGGCAAGCCTGGTAAGCCGGAGGAGCCCGCCGAATCCGGTATCCCGGCGCCGCCAGCGACGCAGGCTCCGCACAAGCCTCGTCCCGAGTCGAGCACGCAGCGCACCCCGTCGGCTCCCGATGCCACTACAGAGGGACACGGTGCGGGAGCGGGCGCGCCTTCTGGTACACAGCAGACGAAAAATAAGTCCCACGCCGAGCCGCAGGCAACCGAGAAGCTTGTTCCTACGCAGCAGCCAGGAAACCAAGAACCCACGGATCTCCCGGCAACGGGAAGCTCAGCCGCCAGTTCTTCTGCTGCGCGCTAACTTTTCACCGCGGCTAGCGCCTAAAAATGCCCCCTTGCTGGGATTTTCCAGCAAGGGGGCATAGTTGTGAGGCCGCTTAGACTCGGGCGACGAATAATTGCGCCGTGCTGCCCTCAGGATTTTCCTTTTCTACAGCGTGAGCCTGGGCGGTAACCATGCCGTCGGAGGCCGGCAGCCATGCGGCCTGGCCCGGGGAAAGGATCAATTCCTCGCCCGCAGCATTGCGCAGGTTGAGGGACCCACCGGTGCACAAGGCGATGGTGGGGCCGTCATAGTCGAGGTCGACGGAAGAATCCGGCCCGAGCTCGGCGCGGTCGAGCAGGAATTCATCGATGGGCACTGGATAGGACCACGCCTCGGCGCCGTGGACATTGTCCTGGTTTTGCTTATCCTTTTGCTGCACCCGCGGCTCATTGGCGGCCGCATAGGTCAGGACCTTGACCAGCTCCGGCACATCCACGAATTTCGGGGTCAACCCGCCGCGCAAAACGTTATCGGAATTGGCCATGATTTCTACGCCCAGCCCGGAGACATACGCGTGGAGTTGCCCGGCATCGAGGTAGACGGCCTCACCCGGGGCAAGCTCGATGTGGTTGAGCAAGAGCGCACCAAGCACACCGATATCGCCAGGATAGCGGTCATTAAGGTCCACCACCGTAGCCATGACCCGCGCCTTCCAATCCTTGGGATCGACGGCAATCAGGCGCTCGCCGGCGGCAACGATGGCCTTAATGAGCTCCTTGCGCTTGGCCGAAGGGATCGTAATCCACGTGGTGAAAAGCACCCGGAGGTTGGCGGACTCGGAGGATTCCGCGGGGTCATCGTCAAGCATGGCCAGGTAGCGCTCAAGCTCCGGGCATTCCAAGGCGGCAAAGAGCTCGCGGGTTTGTGCCAGGGGACGGAAACCCGCCATGGCGTAGAAATCCGACAGCGCCACGATAAGTTCCGGCTTGTGGTTATCGTCCTTGTAATTGCGGTTTGCAGCCTGCAGGGCAATGCCCGCCTCGTTTTCGCGGGCGAAACCCTCCTCGGCCTGCTCCTTAGACGGGTGGGCCTGCAAAGACAGCGGATCTTCGGCGGCGAGGATCTTCAACAGGAACGGCAGGTTCTCGCCGTATTCTTTATAGACTCGAGCGCCCAACTGGCCTTCTGGATCCGCCGCAATAACCTCATTGAGAAGCTGGCCATCCACCGTGGAGGGATCGCCTGGGTGGGCGCCAAACCAGAGTTCAGCCACCGGCTTTTCTGCGGCTTCTTCGCCCCGCAGCTCAGGGATGAGGGTGCGCGAACCCCACGAGTAGTTGCGGGTAGCGCCTTCCAGTAATTGCATTTATTTCTATCCTTTAGAAATCTCGTAGGCGGTCGCGGCAAAACTCCGCGTAATAAGCTGCAGTGAGCGGGCAAGATGCCCAAGGCCCGGTTCCGGGTCGGTGCTGCGGACTGCAAGCGAGTTGGGCAGGTTCGCCTCTTCCTGCCCCCAGAAAATCACTTTCAAGGGTATCAAAGGTGCATCCGTCCCAGCACCGTCGATGAAGGGGTCGTAGAAAAGGTCATCGGCAGGCGCGGGCGCCGTACTAGATTCAGCACCCCGATCGAGTGCGCCGCGCAGGTCAGCGGGCTCGACGAAAGTGCCGGGCAACCCGTGCACAGCCCAGATGGTTGCTGCCATGCGGGCGACCAAGGTATCGATGTGTACGCGCTCGCGGCGCTCGGCATATGCATAGGGATCGATGACGCAGGAGTGAATAATCCGCGCGCCCTCGGCGTATTCGCGCAGCTGCCGGCCGGGATTGATGGCATCATCGCGCTCTGGCGAAAGCTGCTCGATCTCGCGGTCCACGGCGGCGGCAAGGTCCTCTAATTCTTCGCACACCGCGCGCGGGGAGGTATGAACGATGCTGCACAGCGCGTACAGGGCCGTGATAAATCGCGCCGGCGAGCAGCCCTCTGCGGTGGGAAGCGACGGGGCAATCAGGGTGTCTTCCGGGCAATCCTCTACCAAGGGGCCGCTTGCCGGGCCCACCAGGATGGTGGTGGCGCCGCGCTGGCTCGCCGCAATGAGCGCGCGGGAGGCCCAATCGCATTCTGCGGGCTCGCCCACCGCCACGACGATATCGAGCGCGCCCACGTATTGCGGCAGCGATTCCGTCACCACCAGCGGGATGCGCAGCGGTTCGGCCAAGCCGACGCCGAGGTGCGCTGCCTCGCGGGCGATGGCATCGGTGGGCAAGATGACCAGGGAGCGCGGATTGAGCCCGTTGAGGATCTCACCCCAGCGCTCCATTTGCCCGGCGAGCAGACGAATCTGCGCGCCCTCGTGGGCGACATCAAAAAATCGCACCGTTTCGGTGTCATAGGCGGAACCCTCAGTGAAACCGTTATCCATATCGCTCAAGCATAGTCTGGCTCCCACTATGATGGTGCGGCATGACGTCCGCACAGATTCACCCCGTATCCCTTATCGGTGGCGGCCCCGGCGCGTGGGACCTGATTACGGTTCGCGGCATGCGCGCCCTACAGGAGGCCGAGGTCATCTTGACCGATCACCTGGGCCCTGCCCCGCAGTTGGATAAGCTCTGCGATATTTCAGCCAAGGAGCTTATCGATGTCTCCAAGCTGCCCTACAAGAAGTCCATTACCCAGGACAAGATCAACGAGCTGCTCATCGAGCACGCCCAAGCCGGGCGGAAGGTAGCGCGGCTAAAGGGCGGCGATCCTTTCGTGTTCGGCCGCGGCTTTGAAGAGGTACAGGCCCTAGCCAAGGCATCTATCCCCACCACCGTCATTCCAGGGGTGACCTCCGCGGTTTCCGTGCCCGCGGGCATTGGCATCCCCGTCACCCAGCGCGGAATGGTTCACGGCTTTACCGTCGTATCAGGGCATCTGCCGCCTGGCCACGAGAAGTCCCTGGTGGATTGGCACGCCCTGGCCCAGTCCGGCGCGACCTTGTCCATCATCATGGGCGTGAAAAATGCCCCGGCGATTGCCAGGGCATTGCAGGAAGGCGGGCTTGCTGGGTCGACACCGTGCGCGATTATCCAGGAGGGCACCCTGGATACGCAGCGGGAATTTCGCTGCGATTTAGAACGCCTTGCGCAGACAATGAAGGACAATAACGTCTCCTCCCCCGCCGTCTATGTCATTGGCGAGGTTGCCGGCCTCGACCCAGCCGGGGATTAGGCCTTATCCGCCTGCGGTGCGGACTCCTCCACGATGCTCGCGTCCTTAGAGGCACCGGCCGCGCTGTGTGCAAAGCCTGCGGCATGAAATTCCGCGTGCGCCTTGGCCTCGGCGTTTTCGGCTTCCAATTCCCTTGCGCGGGCTGCCCGGGTAGCGCGCGCACCGTGGATGGTGGCGGAAATGCCCACGACGAGGACTAGGACCATGAGCAGCGGGGAGACAAAGCCCGGTACCGTCAGCCCAAAGTAGGTTTCTAGCCCACCTAAGACCTTGCCGATATTGAGAGCCACGATGGCCGTACCCACGAGTCCACCGAGGACGACCGGCTCAATCCGGGAAATCACCCAGGCCGCAATCGGGGCGGCAATGGAACCACCGATGAGCAGGGCCAGCACGGCGGAGAGGTTGGCGACGATATCCTGCCACAATCCAACGACGAAGCCGAGGGTGGCACCCAGGGTGACCAGGAATTCGGCGGTATTTACCGTGCCGACAATGCGGCGGGGCTGCTCGCGGCCAATGGCCATGAGCGTGGAGGTGGATACCGGACCCCAGCCGCCGCCACCGGTGGAGTCAACGAAGCCGCCAACAGAACCGAGCCCGATCAAAAATGGGGTGGAATGGCTGCGCTTTTGCACGAACTTCGTCCGGCGCGGGCGGGAAAAGCGCCAGATGAGGTTGCTGCCGATGGCCACCAAGATGAGCGCGGTAATCGGGGCTGCCGCATCGGTGGAGATATTGGAGAGCACGGTGGCGCCGATAAACGCCGCGATGGCACCCGGCACACCCAGCCGGAAGACGGTTTTCCAATCCACATTCCCAAAGCGGGCGTGGCTCAGGCCCGACATTGCGGTGGTCCCCAGCTCAGCGGTGTGGACGACGGCGGAGGCTTGGGCGGGCCCAAGGCCCGCGAGGAGAAGGATGGTGGTTGAGGTGACGCCGAAGCCCATGCCGATGCCGCCATCGACAAGCTGGGCGGCCGCACCGGCCACGGCGATTAAAATAAGGGTTAGCATGGGACACCGACCTCCTGGGCGATGTGATAGTGGGCAGCAACGATGCCAGCGAGATCGGTACCAAGAACGGGATCGACGGTGACATTGCTGGGGGTAGATGACAGTGGTTTAAGGAGCAATCCTGCGGTGACAAAGAGCGGGATAACCCGCATTCGCGCAGTGCTCCTCGCCAATGCATGGATGTCATTGCTGCCACCCCGGGTGGCGAACGCGGCCGTGGCGGGGACGCCAGTGAGTTGAGAAACCCGAGCGGTAAGCCTGCGGATGGAGTCATTGGCCGCAGCATCAGAGGAACCGACGGAGTAGATGACGTGGTGGGTATCTTCCGGCCTTGCGCGTGCCGCGAGCACCGCCGCCAGGTCCGCTTCTGCGGCTTCCCGCCTGCCCACATCTCGTACACCATGCTCTGCGGCGCGCCCTCCGCCCAAGCACTCGCCTTGTACCAAGCGCACGCCTGAAGCTTCTTCAGCCGCAGCGATAACGCGGGGAACGTCAACGCGCTGGTGGTAGCCCTGCGTAAAGAGCAATGGAATGACTACGGCCGTATCCTCCCCACAACGGGCGAGGTCGACCGCAGCTGCGGTGAGATCGGGAGTATTGAACTCCAGGTGCGCCGCACGATAAGCAGGCCGGTCTGGAATCGCGGCGGCAGCGGCCTGGGTGAGCCGTTCAATGCCAGCGGCGGCGCCCGGGTGGCGCGAGCCGTGGGACAAGGTAATCAGTGCGGTCATGGTGCATCCTTAATCCACTGGAGCCGTGGAGTGACCGCGGCGAGCTAGGGAGCGCTGCAGGGCCTCGGTGGACGAAACGGCCGGGGCCGGTGCCACGGGGGCATCGTCTTGGCCGTGGAAGCGGACCGAAAATACGCGCAGGCATTCCTGGCAATTCCAGGCAAAGTCGTCTTCTTCATCCGGGAACAGATCGGTGCCGGCGCAGTAAGGGCAAAAGGTGGGGTGATTGCGATTGGGATTAGGTTTACGGCGGAAATTCACTGCAGATCTTCCTCCTCGGCGCGCAGTACCCAGTGGCGAAACTGCTCGCCTTCTTCGCGTTGTTCCTTATATTTATTGACCAGCCGTATGACGTAGTCCGGTACCTCATCGGCTACGACCTTGTGTCCGCGGAGCTTGCGGCCCCAGTCGGGAGAAAGGCCGAGGGCACCGCCTAGGTGGACTTGGAATCCTTCGACGCGGTTGCCATCGGCATCGGTGACAATCTGACCTTTAAGTCCGATATCGGATACCTGGGAGCGCGCGCACGCATTGGGGCAGCCATTGAGTGCGATGGAAATGGGCACATCCAAATCCCCCAGGGTGTCTTCGAGGATGTCCACCAATTCGATGGCACGGGCCTTCGTGGTCACGTGCGCCAACTTGCAAAATTCCAGCCCAGTGCAGGAAATGACGCCGCGGCGAAACTCCGTGGGCTGGGAATACAGACCCGTTTCATCCAGCGCGCGCGAAAGCGCCGGAATATCGTCTTCTTCCACATCGAGGAAGAGCAATTCCTTCATCGGGGTGGTACGGATGCGCGAAATGCCGAATTTTTCCGCGACATCGGCAATGGCAATGAGCTGCTCGCCCGTTGCATGGCCCACGGTGGGTTTCACACCGACGTAGAACTTGCCGTCCTTTTGCCGGTGCACGCCCAGGTGATCGCGGCTGCCGGGGTTGACCTCGAGCGGGATGCCATCGGCAAGCGGCTTCTCCAGGTACTCTTCCTCGAGGACCTGGCGGAACTTGTCGATGCCCCATTTAGCCACCAAAAACTTCAGCCGCGCGCGGTTGCGGTTGCGGCGGAAGCCATAGTCGCGGAAGATGCTGACGACGCCCGCCCATACTTCCGGCACGCGCTCGAGTGGCACCCACGCGCCCAAGGATTGCGAGAGCATCGGGTTGGTGGATAGTCCCCCGCCCACGAAGCAATCGAAACCGGGTCCGTATTCGGGGTGGTTGACGCCGACGAAGGCAACGTCTTGGATTTCATGCGTAACGTCTTGGCGCGCATTGCCGGAGATGGCGGTTTTGAACTTGCGGGGAAGGTTGTGGAACTCCTCGCGCGGTAAATAATTATTCTTAATCTCCTCGATGGCTGGGGTGGCATCGATGATTTCATCCTCGGCCACTCCCGCGACCGGCGAACCCAAGATGACGCGCGGCACATCGCCGCAGCCCATCAAGGTGCCCAGGCCCACAGATTCGAGCTTGTCCCAGATGGTGGGCACGTCTTCGATCTGAATCCAGTGCAACTGAATATTCTGGCGGTCCGTAAAGTCCGCGGTGGAGCGGGCATAATCGCGCGAGATTTCTCCCACCGCGCGCAGCTTGGCTGGATCGGCGCGGCCGCCATCGAAGCGCACGCGTATCATGAAGTATTCATCTTGCAATTCCGCGTTAGATAATTTGGCGGTCATCTCCCCGCCCAGGTTCTGGTTGCGCTGGGTATATAGCCCCAACCATTTAAAGCGCGGTGCTAAATCCTCCGGCGGGATGGAGGAAAATCCCTGCTTGGAGTAGATGTCTATCACGCGCTGCTTGGCTGAAAGGCCACCATCGTCCTGTTTGATGGCCTCATCGTTGTTCAACGGTTCCTTACCGTCAATTTTCCACTGGCCCTCGGGCTTATTGGCACGTGGCTTGCTTTTGGTCGTTGTTGCGGTAGCCATAATGTGGTGTAGACCTCCCTTTCAAAGCGTTGAAGGAAAACCTACCCGTCTATAGATTGCAGACAAAGCGGTCTGTTTTATTTTCACTTTTCCCAAAGCTATGACCTGCACTTTGAGAAGGTTTAATAAAGAATCTAATTCTTCCGCTTGTCTGTATACAGACCATACGGTTCACTCTCTTAAGAGAAATCCCGCGCTCACTCACGACAAATAGACTATGTGGTCTATTTACGCATATTTATCGAGGGTCCGTTCCCTTCACCCCACCGCGGGAGAATACGCAGACAAGAAAGGCAAAATTACCGTGTCAGAAAAACCCTTAAACGTAGCCGTCATCGGTGCCGGCCCCGCTGGCATTTACGCCTCCGATATCTTGGTGAAAAAGACCGGTGGCAATGTACACATCGATCTCATTGAGCAGATGCCCGCTCCCTTCGGCCTCATTCGCTACGGCGTGGCCCCTGACCACCCGCGCATTAAAGGAATCATTAAATCCCTGCACCGCGTATTGGACACGGAGCAGATTCGCTTGCTTACCAACGTGCACATCGGCCGCGATATCACCGTGGACGAGCTGCAGCAGCACTACGATGCCGTCGTCTTCGCCACCGGTGCAGTAGGCGATCGCCACCGCGATATCCCTGGCGCGCAGCTGCAGGGCGTGTACGGCGCCGGTGAGTTCGTAGGCTTCTATGACGGCAATCCGCGCTTTGAGCGCGAATGGGACCTCTCCGCCAGCGAGGTCG
Organism: Corynebacterium sp. LaCa_23; assembly: GCF_058182375.1. Taxonomy (NCBI): domain Bacteria; kingdom Bacillati; phylum Actinomycetota; class Actinomycetes; order Mycobacteriales; family Corynebacteriaceae; genus Corynebacterium; species Corynebacterium sp. LaCa_23. Next base: position 642,372 of record NZ_CP190825.1, on the reverse strand, counting down.
CTGTCATCGGCGTGGGCAATGTGGGCCTGGACGTCTCGCGTATCTTGGCCAAGACTGGCGATGAACTTAAGGTGACCGAGATCGCCGATAATGTCTACGATTCGCTGGCACAAAATAAGGCAGAGACCGTACGCGTCTTCGGGCGCCGCGGGCCCGCCCAAGCCAAGTTCACCCCGCAAGAGCTCAAAGAGCTCGACCACTCGGATAACATCAATGTGGTCGTCTCCCCCGAAGATATTGATTACGATGAAGCCTCGCTAGAGGCGCGCGCTTCCAGCAAGTCCACGGATTTGGTCTGCCAGGTCCTTGAGCAATATGCCATTCGCGATCCCAAACAAGCTCCGCATACGCTGCAGATCCACCTCTTTGAGCAGCCGGTGGAGATCCTCGGTGAGAACGGCCGGGTGAGCGGGATTAAAACGGAGCGCACCGAGCTGACCGGCGATGGCAGCGTGCGCGGGACGGGTAAATTCACCACGTGGCCGGTGCAAGCGGTCTACTTTGCCACGGGCTACCGCTCGGACGCAGTGGATGGCGTGCCATTTAATAGCGAGAAAAACGTCATCAACAATGACGGCGGCCACGTCATCGACGAAGAGGGTGCCATCGTGTCTGGTCTCTATACCACCGGCTGGGTAAAACGCGGGCCCGTCGGCCTGATTGGCAATACCAAGTCCGATGCCAGCGAAACCATTGGCATGCTGCTTGATGATGCCGCCGCGGGCGCCCTACCGTCCCCCACCGCCGGCGATATCACCGAGGCCTTCGCAGAAAAGGGCATCGACTACCTCACCTGGCAGGATTGGCAGCGCCTCGATGCCGCCGAGCGCGCTTTGGGCGAGCGCGAAGGCCGCGAGCGAAAGAAGTACGTGGAGTGGGAAGACATGGTCGCCCACTCCCGCGCGCAGTAATTCAGTAACTCCAGTAATTAGCGCCTGATGATGGCGAGGACCTCGTCCACAATCTGCTGGACCTCCTCGGAGGTCTTCGCCTCAACGTTGAGCCGTAGCAGCGGCTCGGTATTGGAAGCGCGCACATTGAACCACGCGTCCGTGCCCTTGAGCTCGACCGTGACACCGTCGAGCTCATCGACGGATTCAATCTTATCCGCCAGCTCATCGAGTACCGCCTGGGTGGCGGCCTTTTGATCCGCCACGGTGGAGTTGATCTCCCCGGATGCCTCGTAGCGGGAGTATTCCGCCATGAGCTCGCTGAGCGGCTTATCCGTCTGCCCCAGCGCGGCCAATACGTGCATGGCGGCCAGCATGCCGGAATCGGCATTCCAGAATTCCTGGAAGTAGTAGTGTGCGGAGTGCTCGCCCCCAAAGGCCGCCTTGTGCTCGGCCATTTGGGCCTTAATAAAGGAGTGACCCACGCGCGTGCGCACGGCGGTACCGCCCTTTTCCGCGATGAGCTCCGGCACCGTCTTGGAGGTAATCAGGTTGTGGATGATGGTCGCGCCCGGGAACTTATCCAAGTAGCGGCTGGCCACCAGCGCGCAGATGGCAGACGGCGATACCGGCTGGCCCTTTTCATCCACCACGAAGCAACGGTCGGCGTCGCCGTCGAAGGCAAGGCCGATATCGGCGTTTTGCTCTACGGTGAATTTCTGCAGATCCTCCAAGTTCTTGGGATCCAGCGGGTTCGCCTCGTGGTTGGGGAAGGTGCCATCGAGCTCAAAGTAGAGATCGCGGACATCAAAGGGAAGGCCATCGAAAACGGCGGGGACGGTGTGCCCGCCCATGCCATTGGCGGCATCGACAGCCACGACCAGCGGCTTGGAATCTTCCAGCGGCACGAGGTGGCGCAGAAAGTCGGCGTAGCCGGTCAGGATTTCTTGCTCGGCGATGGCACCATTAGGGCCGTCGTAGCTTGGGGTGCCATCGATAAGCATCTGCTTGATTTCTTCCAACCCAGTCTGTTGCCCCACGGGGACGGCACCGGCGCGGCAGAGCTTGATGCCGTTGTACTTCGCCGGGTTGTGGGAGGCGGTAAACATCGCGCCCGCGCACTCCATAGAACCCGCGGCATAGTAGAGCTCATCGGTAGAGGTAAGCCCCAGAAGCGTCACGTGGAGGCCCTGACTCACCACGCCTTCAGCAAAGGCTTGCGCCAACGCGGGTGAAGACGGACGCATATCGTGGCCGACTGCCACGGTATTTTCACCTTCTTCGCGCAGGATTGCGGCGAAGGCGGCGCCAGTATCGCGCACGAAGTCTTCATCGATATCTTCGCCCACCACGCCACGGACGTCATAGGCCTTAATCACTGCATCAAGATGCTCACGAGTTCGCATACCTCGCAATATTACTCCCCGGCTGCGGGCAACTAGCGCAGTGCTCCTTCCGTGTCTGCGGCTAGCTAGCGCGAGCTTTCTCAGGCGCTGTGCTCAGCGCCCTTGGTTTAATCAGATTCGGTGTCCGTGTCCTGCTTCTCGGCAGGATTATCTTCGCTCTGCGTATCAGGAACGACGGACAGGTGGGCGCGGCGGGCCTTTTTGGCATAGGCCACGCGGCGGGTGCGAAATACTGGGTGATTGGAATTGGCGGGATCAGCGCCATCGAAGGTGGCGGCGTAATCGATGGGATCTGCCCCGGAGCCGGCGCTGCGGTCATCGACAAGCCCAGTGGTCACCCTGCCATCTTCCTTGACCGCCTGGGCCAGGGCCATAAGGTCGTCATCCTCGTCGAGCTCGATGCGGTCTACGCGCACCAGCTCCCAGCCCACCGGCGCGGAGATGCGGTCGCGGTGGGTGCTGCAGAGATCCCAGCTGTGCGGGTTATCCTCTTCTGCCAGCGGGCCAACCACGGCGGTTTGATCCGCGTATGCATAGGTCAACGTCGCCACGGCGGGTCGGCCGCAGCCTGGGCGGGAGCAATGGCGAGATTCAGTCACGCGCATTAGTCTAAACCCTTGGTTGAGATTTAGATAGTACTTCCCCGGCGTGGCTGCACTTATTGCGCAACCTTAGAGCTTTAGAATCAACGCCATGACCGCCGCTCGCCCCCGCCCGCATATTCGCCCCGCCCGTGACCGCCACGGGCGCGGCCTGCACGGGCCCCTGCTGCCACAGCAAACCCCGCGCTACCGCAGCGCCCGCGAGCTTTTCGATGCCGCCGTCCTCGAGGCCTACGCCCCCATTCAGCATGCCTTCGCCCCGCAATTGCGCGGGCTCGACCTTGCCGTAGATACCATCCCGCGCATGCGCCTTTCGGCGGATATGACGGTGCTGCCGGATGAAATCATTGCCGATGGCCCCGTGCCGCTCGGCCGCATCGTACCCGCCGGTGTCGATTCCGCTGGCAGCCCTACCCGCGCCCGCCTCGTTATCTTCCGCATGCCCATTGAGCAGCGTGCCGTCACCTCCGCCGAGCGCGCGGAGCTCCTCGGCACGGTCATTACCGCCCTGGTGGCCAATTACTTAAACCTCGCCCCAGAGGAGGTAGACCCGCGCTATAGCTGGTAGGGCTACTTTTCGCACCACAGAGAAAACTCTAGCCCTTGGCCACACCACTCAGGGGCGCAGCCAAGGGCTAGAGCACACACAACTTAATTAACCAATCTCGCGCTTGAGGCGGCGGCGTTCGCGGTCCGAAAGCCCGCCCCAAATTCCGAAGCGTTCATCGTGCTCCAGCGCGTATTCCAGGCACTCATCGCGCACCGCGCAGGCTTGGCAGATGCGCTTTGCCTCACGGGTGGAACCTCCCTTTTCGGGGAAGAATGCCTCTGGATCCGTCTGCGCGCACAACGCTTGATCCTGCCACTCCTGCTCGACGGCACCGAAGAGTTCATCGAGCGATACCTCTGCAGCAGCACCGCCACGGAGAATGGCGTTGTTATTAGCCATTTTGTCCACGCCTTTTCCTTTCTCCGAGGTTGGGTAATCCTAATCAGTGCAACCGACTGTACACGAGGCTGAAGTACGACTGAATCGCCGTCAATCCGCGAGCCAATCCGTAAAAACGGGTGTGTCGGTCGCCGTTTCTTGCACTGATGTAATTTCACACCGGATCACTAAATATCGTCAACCTGAATTAGCGCCTTTTCCGCGCTTTATCGCAAAAACGCTGCACACGATCCCCATCCGTCACATTAGTAACACCCGGTGCCATCCGGGGGTGTACGTAGGGGGTACTAGATATAGTGGTGCCCGGTTTTTCTGTCAACAATTTTCAGGAAGTGTCGGCGTGTCTCCCAAAATCTCAGCCGGGCAAGGATCACAAAGCCCTCCGCACCGCGCAGCGTTACCGAGCTGCAGGAGGTGCGGAGGGTAGGTGGCGGGTGTTTTAGGCGTCGGAGCTAAAGCGGATGCCGGCATCGGGGATGGTCACACCGGGAAAGACTCGCATGCCGTCCACGAGCTCACAGCGGGCGCCAACGTGGGCGCCTTCGCCGATGACGCAGTTTTCGATGACCGCATTGGCGCCAATATGCGCGCCGGAGGCGATGATGGAGTTGTGGATGATGGCCCCTGGTTCGATGCGCACGCCATCAAAGACCACGGTTCCTTCAAGGCGGGAGCCCGCGCCCACCTCAGATCCGCGGCCCACCGCGGTGCCAGATAGCAGCAGCACGCCGCCGGCAATGCCCGCAGAGGATTCCACAAGGGATTCACCGGTGCGGCCTTCTAAGAGCGGCGATGGCGCGATGCCGCGCACCAAGTCGGAGGAGCCGCGGGTGAAGTCATCGGGGCGGCCCATATCGCGCCAGTAGGAGTTATCGACGTGGCCGACGACCAGGCGGGCATCGGCAAGCAAGCCCGGGAAGGTCTCGCGCTCGACCGAAACTACGCGGCCTGCCGGGATGGACTCGATGACGGAGCGGTCAAAGACGTAGCAACCGGCGTTGATCTGGTTGGTTGGTGGATCCTCAGTCTTTTCCAAAAAGGCCGTGACCCGGCCCTCAGAATCCGTGGGCACGCAGCCAAAGGCGCGCGGATCCGCCACGTTGAGCAGGTGCATGGTGACATCGGCACCCTTGTTGTGGTGCGTGGTCAAGATGCCCTCTAGATCCATGCCGGAAAGAACATCGCCGTTGAATACCATGACGGTGTCATTGCGCAGCTTGTCATAGACGTTGCGGATGCCGCCGCCGGTGCCCAGCGCGGTTTCTTCCACCACGTATTCAATGTCCAGGCCAAGCTCGGAGCCATCGCCAAAGTATTCCTCGAAAACCTCTGCCTTGTACGAGGTGGACATCACCACGTGCTCAATGCCCGCGGCCTTGATGCGGGCGAGCAGGTGCTGCAGGAACGGGTAGTTTGCCGTCGGCAGCATGGGCTTGGGCGTACCAATGGTCAGTGGGCGCAGGCGGGTACCACGCCCGCCCACCAAAATCACTGCATCGGTGGTGGCACCGTGGGTGGTGGCTGCTTCAGTCATAGTCATCCTTTGTATGCAGACAATCTTATTCTGAGGTTTTTCGAAGGTCAGTGTATGCGGCCGCGGCCAGAAACCAGGTCAACGGCACGCGCTTCAGGCTTCCGAATCTTTGGCGGTACTGGCGCGAGCGGCCGTTACCGCGCCCCGCACCCGCAAGCCCAGCCACAGCGCGGCGCGCAACGGGGCCTGCCACCACGCCGGGTGGCGGTCCGCCTGGAAGCGGTACGCGGAGCTGTGGTGCGCGCGCAGCATCGCCCCGGCGTGCGCCTGGGTGGAATGCCCCTTGGCGTGGCTAATGACGGCTTCCGGGCAGAAAATGTTTTGATACCCGGCGCGCGCGAAGCGATCGCCCAAGTCCACGTCTTCTAAGTACATGAAGTAGCGCTCATCAAAACCGCCGATGGCATCGAAGGCCTCCCAGCGCACCAAGAGGCAGGATCCGGATAACCACCCGGCGGGGCGTTGGACGGACATATCGGCATCATTGCGGTACGTGCGCGTCCACGGATTAGAGGGCCACAGGTTAGAAAACAGCGCGTGACCAATGCCGGTGGATATATTCGGCACCGACCGGGCGGACGGATAATTGCTGCCGTCTGGTTCCACGATGCGCGGGCCTACCGCCGCGGCATCCGGCCAGCGGCGCGCGCACGCGATCATCTGGTCAATCGCGCCTTCGCTGAAGGTGACATCCGGGTTAGAGATAAGGAAGAACTCATCATCTACGCGCCGGTTCTCGCGCACCCACCGCGCACCGGCGTTCATACCGGCACCGTAGCCAATATTGCCGCCGGTATCGAGGAAGTCCACCCCTTCCCTTTCCGCCGCGGCGGCTTCGGGGATGCCATCGGTCGAGCCATTATCCGCCAGCACCACCTGTGCGCCTTGGGCGCTGGCGTCCGGCAGGGAGCCTATAAAGCGCGCCAAGTACTCACCGGGGTTATAGGTCACGGTGATAATGGCGAGCGGAGCTGTAGTTTCAGTAGTCACAATGGGCCCCAAGCTTAGTCACGCCAGAGGCTGTGTCCGGAGACAGACACTGTTCAATTGCGCGAAACTGGTCACGGATCCCTAATTTTGGCGAGATCTCCCCTAAACTGTCTCCAGATCCCCGGAAAGTAGAAAGCCTTCACTTGTGACTTCTGAGAACACTCGCCGGGCGCGCAATATCCAACCCGCGCCCTCTGCCGCTAGCGCGGTTAAGCAAAAGGGTTCCACGGCCACCAAAACCATCGTGGCTGTTATTTCTGCCCTCATCCTAGCTGTCTCCGGCGTGGGCTACGCCACGGTGGGGCGCCTGGATACGGGCATGTCCTCCGCCTCAGACTTATCTTTGGGCGAGGATGGTCTATCCGATCCTTCCTTGGACGGCGCCGCCGATATCTTGCTCGTGGGCAAGGATTCGCGTACCGATGCCCAGGGCAACCCGCTCTCTGAAAAGGAGCTGGCGGATCTCCACGCCGGCGTTGCCGAGGGCGAGGAAAACACCGACACCATCATGCTCGTGCGCATTCCGGAAGACGGCTCGCGCGCTACCGCGGTATCCATTCCGCGCGATACCTATGTCAACGATCCGGACTACGGCAATATGAAGATCAATGCCGTCTACGCCTCGCACAAAAACGACAAGGTCCAAGAGCTCCAGCAGGAAAACGCCCAGGCGGAGGCGCAGGGCGAAAAGGCACCGTATACGGATAAGGACATCGAAAAGCGCGGCGTAGAAGCCGGCCGCGAAGGCCTGCTGAAGATGGTGCACTCCCTGACCGGCGTATCCATTGACCACTACGCCGAGGTGGGCCTGCTGGGCTTTACGCTGCTTACTGATGCCGTCGGTGGCGTCGAGGTCTGCCTCAACGAGGATGTTGAGGACGAGATGTCCGGCGCCAACTTCCACAAGGGCACCCAAACCCTCGACGGTGCGCAGGCGCTGACCTTCGTGCGCCAGCGCTATAACCTGCCGCGCGGTGACCTCGACCGCATCGTGCGCCAGCAGGCGTATATGGCCTCGCTGGTCAATAAGGTGCTCGATAATGACACTCTGACCAGCCCATCCAAGCTCTCCAAGATTGCCAAGGCCGTGGAGCGCTCCGTGGTCATCGATGACGGCTGGGACATCATGGGCTTTGTCACCCAGCTAGCAGGCCTGGCCGGCGGCAATGTCACCTTCACCACCATTCCGGTGACCTCCATCGATGGCCGCGGCGATTACGGTGAATCCATCGTCACCATCGATACCAATGAGGTCCACCGCTTCATGGAGGATCTGGCCATGTCGCACGAGGAAGCCGAAGAAGACGCGGCCCACAAGGAGGAAAACGCCGAAAACGCAGCGGAGCACGATGCCGATATCAACTCCGATAACGAGGTCCACGTCCTCAATGCCGGCAATATCGATGGCTTGGCCGCAGGCATCGGCACCTGGCTGGAAAACACCGGCTATACCGTCGAGCGCTCCGCCAATGCCCAGCCCGGCATCTACTCAGAGTCCCAAGTTGTTGCCGCAGACCCCGAGAGCGAAGATGCCAAGAAGCTGGCGGAAAAGCTCGGTGGCCTGCCAGTGGTAGAAAACCCGCAGCTCGATGCCAATACCTTGCTCGTCGTGGCCACCGATGATTACCAGGGCCCCTCCGATGAGGAAGCCAGCGCCGAGGAATCCGCAGCCGAAGAAGATACCGACCTGGTAGGAACCCCAGGCAATGACTTCGGTGCCAACAAGGTCGCCCCTGAAATCGATGCTGGCGGCGACGGTCCGCGCTGCGTGAACTAAGCAGGCTGGCCTACGATGGGCGGGTATGGAACTACTCGCCCATCTTTTAAACGCCGATGCCGCCACCCCGCGGCTGACTGTTTATAACGAATCCACCGGCGCGCGCATGGATTTTTCCGCCCAGACACTCGATAACTGGGTGGCCAAGATCGCCAATATGTTGGAAGAAGAGCTCGACTTAGAGCCGGATTCCACCATCGCCATCGACGTGCCCACCTCGTGGCAGGCCGCCGTCATTGCCTTAGGTGCCCTCGCCGCCGGGCCCAGCTTTGATTTCGGTGAATCGGCCGCGCTTGCCGATGTCGTCTTTACCTCCCCCTCCCGCTACCTCGCCGCCCAAGAGCGCCAGCCGCAGGCCGATATCGTGCTCATCAGCGACGACCCCTTTGGCCGCGGTATCGTTGAATCCGGCGGGGATCTGCCCACCGGTACCATCGACTTCGGCCCCACCGTCCGTTTTTATGGCGATCAATACTTTGGTGAAACCCAACCCCTGCCGGAATTGGTGGCCCCGCCCGGCGGCGCAGAGCGGCTGCTATCTACCGGGTGGAGCGATAAATCTTCCTTCACCCGCGCCGTCCTCGAGCCCTTAGCGGCCGGCGGCTCCGCCGTCATCGTCGCAGGACTTTGCCCCGCGTCCCGCCTGGATGAAATTGCAGCGAATGAGAAAGTAACCGCCCGGCTCTAGGCCAAGTGCCCTATACTTGCCTTCCATCATGTTCTTGGGAATCTCTTCAGACGCGTGGGTCTACATCTTTATTGGTGTGCTCATTTTGGTCGGCACTATCACTCAGGGCTCGATCGGCTTTGGGCTCGGCACCATCGCTACCCCCATCATCGCGCTCCTGCGCCCAGATTTAGTCCCCACGCTCATCTTGCTCCTCGCGCTGTGCATTTCCATCTACACGCTGGCGCGAACCTACCGCGAAACCTCATGGCGCTTGGTCGGCATATCCGTCATCGCCCGCATTCCGGGCTCGTTCGCCGGCGCGTGGGCAATCGCATCCCTCTCACACGATGGCCTTTCCATCTTCATCGGCTGCGCCGTGCTCTTGGCGATGTCCCTCTCCAGCCTCGGCTGGAGCCCCGAGCCCACCAGGCGCAATACCGTTCTTGCCGGGCTTACCTCCGGATTCCTGGGAACCTCTACCTCCATCGGCGGCCCACCGATGGCGCTGATTATGAAGCGCTTCGACCCACAGCGCACGCGCGGCAGTCTCGCCGGCACCTTTGTGATCGGTACCGTCATGTCCCTTATCATTCTGGGCTTTAACGGCCAGGTGACCCAGCCGCAGGTCTATGCCGCCGCGGCCTATAGCCCCTTAGTGGTCATCGGCCTATTTATTGCCAACTACCTCAACCACTTCATCGATACCAAGCGCCTTAACCGCATTGTCACGGTGGTAGCTATTACCGCTGCCCTTGCCCTTATTGGCCAAGTGGTGTTTTTCTAGTTTCCTGATAAGACCGGTATTACCGTGAGCCCACATCCCCACCATTGTTTCCCGCTGGAAAAAGCTTGTACGCTAGAAGCACATCATCAGCGCAGAGGAAGGACCAGAGAGTCTGTGCCCCTAATAGTTTTCCCTGCGCCCTATTCTCTTTCTTTTAGGTGATGAAATGAACGAATTTATCGCTGCGCGCTGGCAGGATATCCTTTTCCGCAGTTACCAACACGCAAGCCTTGTCATCCAATCAGTCGCCGTGGCCCTGGTCATCGCGTTGGTTATTGCCATCTTTGTGGCCCAGCGCCCGCACGGTGCGGCTATCGCTAATGCCTTAACCTCCATTGGCCTGACCTTGCCATCGCTGGCGCTGCTTGGTCTTGCCATCCCGCTGTTTGGCATCGGCACCATACCGTCGGTTGCCCTCGTAGTCTTTTATGCCGTCCTTCCCATCCTGCGCAATGCCATCGTCGGCTTGCACAATGTCAGCGACGATGTCATCGAATCCGCCCGCGGGCAGGGCATGAGCTCGACGGCCATCCTCTTCCGCATCCGGCTGCCGCTGGCCTGGCCGGTGATTATGACCGGCATTCGCGTTTCCACCCAGATGTCTATGGGTGTTGCCGCCATCGCCGCCTATGCGCTCGGCCCAGGACTGGGTGGATATATCTACTCAGGACTCAGCCAAATCGGCGGCACCAACGCACTTAATTTCACGCTGGTGGGCACCATCGGCGTCGTCATTATTGCGCTCATCGTGGATGCGATTCTCGCCGGAATCCAAAAATTGACCACCCCGAAAGGTATCTAAGAATGTCTGATTCAACGCACGCTTCATCCACGCACGCCGCGGACGCGAGCAATAGCGGTGCCAGCATCGTCTTCGATCACGTCACCAAGGCCTATTCGGGCCAAGACTCCCCCGCCGTGGAGGACCTTTCCTTCGAAATTCCGGCAGGCGAGCTGGTCGCATTCGTCGGCCCTTCCGGTTGCGGTAAAACCACCTCGCTGAAGATGATTAACCGCTTGGTGGAGCCAACCAGCGGCACCATTTATATCGATGGCGAGGACGCCACCAAGAAAAACCCCACGCAGCTGCGCCGCGATATTGGCTATGTCATCCAAGGCGGCGGGCTCATCCCGCACATGTCCGTCGCGGATAATATTGCGCTTGTGCCCAAGCTGAAGAAGTGGAAGGCCGATAAGATTTCTCAGCGCACCGACGAGCTTTTGGATATGGTCGGGCTCGATCCTGCCACCTACCGCGATCGCTTCCCCAGCGAGCTTTCCGGTGGCCAGCAACAGCGCGTCGGCGTCGCCCGTGGCCTAGCGGCGGATCCGCCGGTGGTCTTGATGGACGAGCCTTTCGGCGCGGTCGACCCCATCACCCGCACCCGCCTGCAGGATGAATTGGTCAATATCCAATCCGAGCTGAAAAAGACCATCATCTGCGTCACGCACGATATCGATGAGGCCATCAAGCTGGGCCACCGCATCCTCATCTTTGAGCCGGGCGGAAAGATCAGCCAGTACGATACGCCCGAAAACATCCTCGCCGCGCCCGCGAATGACTTCGTGGCCGACTTCATTGGTTCCGGCTCTGCCCTAAAGCAGCTCAACCTGCGCCGCGCGGACGAGCTGGAGCTTGCGGATCAGGCCACCGCGCGCATCGGCGAATCCACTACCGAGGCGCTAGCGCGCTTGCGCGAGGCCGGCGAAGAAATGGTGGTCATCGTCGATGACAAGGGCCATCCCCGCGACTGGATCTTCGCCCGCCAGCTCGAGCGCTACGAGACCATCCCGGAGCCGCAGTTCGAGCTCAACTCCGTTGTGGATGCGCGCTCTACGCTAAGCGATGCCATGTCTGCCATGCTTGCTTCCTCCCACAGCGGCGCGCTTGTTACCCGCCGCGGTGAATTCGTGGGCGTTTTGTACTACGAAACGGTCACGGATTATATCCAGCAGATGAACGCCGCGGCTCAAGAGGCTTTAGATGAAAAGGAGGTGGATTCCGGTGGAGAAATTTAAGCGCCTGACCGGTGAAGACCGCCTCCTTATCATCGGCATCCCCATCCTGGTGGTGCTCACGGTGGGCGGCTGGCTCATCTGGCACGCCACGGCCGAGCTGGATGATATTGAAGAGCGCACCCTGCAGATTAGTTCTGTGCTCACCATGACCCGCGAGCACTTGGTCCTCGTGGTTATCTCCGCACTGCTGGTCATCGCCACGGCCGTGCCGCTGGGCATCGTGCTAACGCGCAAGTCCACCAAGTTCATGGCGCCGATCATCACCAGCATCGCGAATATTGGCCAGGCCGCGCCCGTCGTCGGCGTCATCGTCTTATTGGCCATCTGGCTGGGCTTTGGCGAGCCAGTGGCAATCCTCGGCCTCTGGTTCTATGCCTTCTTGCCCGTGCTCGCCAACGTGATTGCGGGCTTGCGGGGCGTGGATAAGCAGCTTGTCGAGGCCGCCTATGGCCTCAGCATGTCACCAATCCAGGTGCTCACCAAGGTTGAGCTGCCCATGGCCCTGCCGGTCATCATGACCGGCATCCGCACCTCCTTGGTGCTTTTGGTCGGCGCTGGTGCGTTTGCCACCTTTATCGATGCCGGCGGCCTCGGCGGGCTGATTACCACCGGTATTACCCTCTACCGCAACCCTATTCTCATCTCTGGCGCGGTCCTCATCGCCGCCTTAGCCTTAGCGGTCGAATGGGTGGGCCGCGTTCTTGAGGTTGTCTTCGCCCCGAAGGGAATGATCAAATGAAACGCCTCCTCGCAACACTTGCCGCCGCAAGCACCTTCTTCCTCGCTGGATGTGGCCTCGGCACCGCCGGTGGCCTCATCCCGAGCGGACAGTTAAAGGGCGACCTAGCCGATATCGACTTGGACGGCGCCAATATTTCCATCGGTTCCAAAAACTTCACCGAGCAGGTCATCCTGGGCAAGATTGGTGCCATCCTCTTGGAATCCGCAGGTGCCAACGTAAAGGACCTAACCAATATCCCCGGCTCTACCTCGGCGCGCCAAGCGCTGGAGGTCGGCGATATGGACTCCATGTTTGAATACACCGGCACCGCCTGGATTACCTACCTGGGCAACGCCGATCCGGTCCCCGGCTCGCAGGAGCAATACGAGGCAGTGAAGGAGGCCGATAAGGACCATGGACTTACCTGGCTGCCCCCAGCGCCGATGAATAATACGTACGCGCTGGCCATTAGCGAGCAGTCCCACGCACAGTACGGCCTCGAATCGCTGGCCGATATCAAGGGAGTTCCCGCCAACGAGCAGACCTTTTGCACCGATAGCGAGTTCTTAGCCCGCAATGACGGCCTGCTTACCATGTTGGATAGCTATGGCATTGAACAACCACCGCGCGACCGCATCAGGATTATGGATTCCGGCGCCGTCTATGCCGCCTTGAATAAGGGCGAGTGCACCCTCGGTTCCATCTTTGCCACCGATGGCCGCATTAAGTCCTTAAACCTCACCGTGCTGGAGGACCCTGAGCTCTTCTTCCCCAAGTACAACCTCGCCCCGGTTGTGCGCACCGAGGTCTCGGAAGAATACCCAGAGATCAAGGATCTCTTCGCTCCCCTCGCGAAACTCCTGACGGATGAGAAGATGCAGGAGCTCAATGCCCGCGTGGACGTCGACGGTGAGGACTACACCGCCGTGGCACAGGATTTCCTCATCGATGAAGGGCTGCTAGAAGGATAATCTTTGAGGGCCGCTTACCAGCGCAAATCGATTTACAGGAAACTTTCAGTATTTTTCAGCGACCTATCAGATAGATTCCATTGCTGTTCCAGCCGCGTGCCCCATACTTAAATCATGCGTTTGAGAGAGCGCATACGAGAGAGATAGAGAGAACCCCTCAGTTTCCAGAGGGCGGTGCACACCGATACATGGAAACACCCTTGTAGAGAGAGACGCCAACGGCACTCGGAACCGAAAGGAACCGGGTGCCGCTGGCGTTTTACTAGTTCTACAGGCATAACCCGCACGGGTTACGCGGGTTATGCCACCAGCTTGTTCTTGCGCGGCGCGAAGAGCACGGCAGTACCCGTCACGATCGCCGCGGCAACAAGGTAAAAGGCCGGGGCTAGTTTATTTCCGGTGGTATCAATCAGCCACGTCGCGATCATCGGGGCGGTACCGCCGAAGATGGCATTGGCAGTATTAAACGTCAGCGCGAAACCAGACAGGCGCACATGCGTGGGGAACTGCTCGGAAAGGAAGGAGGGCAAGACGCCATCGTTAAGCGCCAGCACCCCACCCAGGCACACCTGAATGATGATGACGAGCAGAATGCCTGCGCCATCGAGAAGCGTGAATGCCGGAATAATGGCAAGGCCCATAAAGAGCGCGGCGCACAGCATGGTGGTGCGCCGTCCCAGGCGATCAGAGAGCAGGCCGGTAAGTAGCGCAAAGCCCACGTAGAACGCGGAGGCCACCGAAGACGCGATAAACGCCGGGGTTTCTGCCATGCCCAGCTCCTCCGAAAGATAGGTGGGCAGGTAGGTCAAAATGACGTAGAAACCAATCGCGTTGAGCACCGCGCCGGCAAAGGCAATGGCCAGGGCCTTGGGGTATTTCAGCACCTGGCGCAGCGGCGAAAGCTCGGTGTCCGCGTGCTCTTCAAAGCGGTTGGATTCCTCCGTGTGGCGGCGGATCCACAGGCCGTACAGGCCCAGCGGCAGCGCCACCAGGAAGGGCACGCGCCAGCCCCAGGAATGCAGGGCATCATCATCAAGCACGCCAGTAAGAAATGCCGCGATGAGCGAGCCCAAGAGCAGCCCGGATGCGGTGGCCGAGGGCACCACCGCAGCATAAATCCCGCGTTTCCCAGGTGGGGCAATCTCAGCCAGGTGGGTGGCGGCGCCGGCATATTCACCGGCGGCGGAAAAGCCTTGCACCATGCGGCATATAAGAAGCAAGAGCGTCGCGGCAAAGCCGATGGTGGCATACCCAGGCAATAGGCCGATGCAGGCGGTCGCTAGCGACATCAACACGATGGAATAGGTCAACGTGTGGATGCGGCCGTGCTTATCACCAATATGTCCCCAGACGATTCCCCCGATGGGGCGCACCAAGAATGACAGCGCGAAGAGCGCGAAGGTCAAAATCAGCGCGCGGCGGCCTTCCATTTCTGGGAAGAAGACGCGCGAGATAATCGCGGACATATAGATATAGGCCGCATAATCGAACCACTCAATAAACGTGCCGATGAATGCGGCCTTGATGGCGGAAACGCGCTGTTCATGTGAAGTGCCAGGAACGTCCACGTCCGTTCGCGCAGATTCATCGCTCGCTGGCGGTGGGGCTATCAGAGGAGCCATGCTCCTCACCTCGTTTCTGTTGAGCTTCTTTCGCAAAAATGGCGCAGCATAGTCTGCCCCCGTAGCGACGAGCCTACAGAATTTATTATGGTTTAGGTCACTTTTATGTGCCTTTATAGCCTCGCCGACACGCCTCGCTTGCCGATGCCTCCCTTCCCCACCTAACTCACAGCACTTTGCAGCAACCTTTCAGGCAGATTCCATGGCGAGCCCAGCCGCGTGCCCCATACTTAAATCATGCGTTTGAGAGAGCGCATACGAGAGAGATAGAGAGAACCCCTCAGTTTCCAGAGGGCGGTGAAAACCGATACATGGAAACACCCTTGTAGAGAGAGACGCCAGCGGCACTCGGAACCGAAAGGAACCGGGTGCCGCTGGCGTTTTACTATTCGTGTTATTGGCTGCCGCTTTGCCTGTTGCCTCTGGCCGCCGTCTCTGGCCGCCGCCGCTGGCTATCGCCTCGGCCCCGCTGCAAGGCCGAACCACCCGCGCTAGGCGGGCTTCTTTCGCGGGATCTCTTTATCGAAATCAATAAGGCGTCCCAGCGCCCAATCGCGGTCCGTCAGCAGCCGGGCAAATACCATCCCTGCACCGATGGCACCTACGACCATCAGGCCGGTGGCCACATTCGCCACCGCCTGATCCATCTGGCCATCGTTGAGGTAATAGACCGCGCGGAACATCGTCACTCCAGGAATCATGATGACGGCGGCCGGCACGGTGGTGGTGATGCGCGGCAACCGCGCCTTTTGGGAGGCCACCGCGCCCAAGAGCCCGATAATGAGCCCGCCGATAAACGCTGCAAAGTAAATGGTCGTGCCCAGCTCAAGGAGGCCAAGGCGCACCGCGTTGGCCACTGTCCCCACGCTTGCGGCCACTAGGACCATACGGCGCGAGGAATTAAAGAGGAAGGCAAAGCCAGCAATACCAAAGAAACTGGCGACAAAAGCCAGCAGGTACCACCGCGTATCCGGTGCGGGAACCGGCGGATCCGGGCTGAGATCCGTTAGCCAACTGACCATGGAGACGGTAAACGTAGCGGTAAAGATGACCGTGAACGCATAGCCCAGCCTGGCGATGCCCGCATCAAAGTCAAAGCGCGCAATATCGATCAGGGCCGAAAAGAGTGGGAACCCCGGAATCAAAAAGAGCACCGCCGCGACATAACCCGAGGACAGCGAGCTCGGCTCTACTACCCCAGCAAATCCGAGGAGCTCGATGAGGATAAAGAAGGTGATGCTGGCTGCCGCGCCACCGGCAATGATCCCGCCAATTTGGTGCACGTGCTGGTGAAGCACTTCATAGCGCACAAACTGCCCCACGAATGCCGCCAGCGCCACGAGCCCTACCGCTTGCACTGGGAAGAAATTCAGGTACGCAAACGCCGCGCACGCGACCGCTGCCGCCGTGGATAGGACCCACACGCTCCAGCGCTTTTTCACGTCACTTTCTATGGAGTCGAGCATCCCCGAAAGCTCTTCCGCGGTAATGCCGGAATACAGGTGGTTATGGGTGAGATCCTCCAATGCCTCAATGCGGGAGGCATCAACGGCCGGCGAGTGCGTGCGCGCAATCACGGTGCGAAAGGAATCGCCCCGGTGGAAGGTGCAGGTAATCTGCGTCAGGCCCACATTGGCGTCCAGATGATCAAACCCCAACGCCCGGGCGCTGCGCTTCATGCCGCGCAGCACGCGATAGCCCGAGGTGCCCGCCCCCATCAGCATCATTCCGACGCGCAAGACGACGTCAGCTTCCACGCCCATCTGCCGGTGAAAATTCGGATCATACTGCGACGACAAGTCTTCCACCTCTACCTCGTGCAAAAACTGCGATCCAGGCCACTTCCCGGCGGCCATTGCCCCAGCTTCCACGCACATTTTGGCTATTTCTTCTACCTCCCAGACTAGCGCACCGCGTGCCTACCCCGTGATCTTCTTAGCCTGCACTAACTTTCAGGAAAATTTCAGCTTTTTTCAATGCCTATAACAGGGTCTAGCGCCATACTTTCCTTAGCGTTTGAGAGAACGCAAGAGAGATAGAGAGAACCAGCTCCAGCGCCCTGCGGCCCTTCACTGAGGCCCGGGCGCTGGAGTTGTTTTTACTGCGCCATCTGGCTTGCGCACTGTTGCGTCCACCCAGTCGTCCCATCCGTGAAATAGGTGGTCCCTGGTTGCTGATTGGATGGGTCGCCACAGGAAGCAACCGTTTTATCGAGAGGGTGAGGATTCTCCACGCCAGGGGCTTGGGTAATTCCTACGACAGGCGCATCGCCAGCATTCTGGGGAGCATCGCCGCCTTGGTTGTTCGGGTTTACCTGCTGTTGTCCCCCACTATCTGTTCCCGATTTCGGCTGTGGGGCGGGCTGCTCAGCTTCGCCTGCGCGCTCTTGGGCAGGGTCATTCTTGGGGCTTGCTTCATTGGTGGGCTCCTGTGAAGAAGGCTCCGCTTCACCGCCACTTTCCACCTTAATCTTGTAGCTCACCTCATTCGTGGCCTTAAAGTGCAGCATATTGGTGTCTTTAGAAACATCGAGGAAAGCCGTACCGTCGGCGCTGTAGCCTGGGAATTCATCCATGAGGTTGAGGTAGCTGCCATCATCGCAGCTGACTTCTGCCCGTGCATTATTAATTTTGTTGTCAGCGGTGCTTGCTCGCCACGGCATAGACCTAAAAGGCGAGGTGAATCCGTCATCCGCGCCCTCAGGCATGGACGCGGAAATTTCTACCGCGACAAACTTCCCCTTCTTCGACTCGGTACTTGCGCAGTGCGCATCATCGACAATGTCGTTGATTTTCACGGTCATGCACGTGGTGTCATCATTGCCGCTGCACGGTACATCGAAGCTATCGCCCTTGCCTAAGGCTTGCGCAGCCTCTGAGGTAGAGGACGTCGCTTCCGATTGTGCACTGGTCGATGGTTCTGCAGCATCATCGCCGCCGGAAGAACACGCCCCGAGTGCCACCGCACCTGCCAATATCAATGCCGAAAAGCCGAGCTTGCGCTTCATAAAGAGTCCTTTCCAAAGGTGAGAGAGATAATTCCAATGTAGCCTTGTCTACTCATCCCAGGAAACCCGCGGCGGTTCACCTCCATCGGGTGTCGCGTCAGCCTCATTTTCCACGTTTGCGCGCAGAACGCGTTCTCGGGCGAATTCAATGCTGCTACCGTGACGGATTGATAAGGCTAATACGCCCTATTAAATTTCAAACGGACGCAAAGGATCCTCTAGCTTATGGATACTTGGGAGCCAACACTTTCTACTGGCCCACTCCTCGGCATCGCCATCGCTGCGATTGCATTAATCCTCGTGCTTGTCATCTATTTCAAGCTGCATGCATTTTTAACGTTGCTGGTGGTCTCCGTCCTGACGGCACTTGCGGCCGGCATACCGCTCGAGGGCATTGTCCCTACGATGATGGAAAGCTTTAGCTCTACCCTCGGCTCGGTGGCGCTTCTGGTGGGCCTCGGCGCCATGATCGGCCGGCTCGTGGAGGCTTCCGGCGGTGCTCAGTCGCTTGCCGATGCCATGGTGCGCCGCTTCGGCGAGAATAAAGCGCCGCTTGCACTCGGCATCGCCTCACTGATTATGGGCTTTCCAATCTTCTTCGACGCTGGGCTTATCGTGATGCTCCCGGTTATCTTTGCCGTCGCCCGCCGCTTGGACGGTCCAGTCCTTGTCTTTGGCCTGCCGGCCGCCGGCGCCTTTTCTGTCATGCATGTCTACCTGCCGCCACACCCTGGTCCTGTTGCCGCTAGCGAATTCTACGGCGCCGACCTCGGATTGGTGCTGCTCGTCGGCCTGCTGCTGGCCCTTCCTACCTGGTATATCTCTGGCTACCGCTTCGGACTTTTTGCCGGAAAGAAGTTCCCATTCAAGGTCACTGACGCCATCGCCGGGCCTGTCCTTGAAAAGGAAGAACAACCCTTAAAACCTGCCTCTGCCGCCACGGTGATTTCCATCCTGCTCATCCCGATGGTGCTTATCTTCTTCAATACCGGACTCAATGCCCTAGCTTCCTACGGCACCATCGATGCTGATGCCACGTGGGTCAGGTTCTTCGTCATGCTCGGCCAAACTCCAATCGCACTGCTGATTACGGTGCTTATCGCGCTGGTAGTCCTCGGCCTGCGCCGCAGCGTGGAAAAGACGGCGCTGGAACAGCTCGTTGACTCCTCGCTTGGCCCTATCTGTTCCGTCGTGCTCATCACCGGCGCGGGCGGCATGTTCGGCGGCGTGCTCCGCACTTCCGGCATTGGCGATGCGCTTGCCGATTCCCTCTCCGGCCTCGGCATCCCCGTCATTCTGGCCTGTTATCTCATCGCCGTAGCCCTCCGCCTGGCACAAGGTTCAGCCACCGTCGCACTCACCACCGCCGCCGCCCTGATGGTCCCCGCCGTGGAAGCTGGCGGTTTCACCGAGCTCCAACTCGCACTCATCGTTGTGGCCACAGCCGCCGGTTCAGTCTTCGGCTCCCACGTCAACGATTCCGGCTTCTGGCTCGTCGGCCGCCTGATGGGCATGGATACCATGACAACCCTGAAGACGTGGACCGTCAATCAGATGCTCATCTCCGTCATCGGCTTCGCACTCGTCCTCGTCCTCTACGGCGCGGCTGCAGTCTTTTAGGCGCCGGCCTCTATCCAAGCAGCAGCGTCTTCTGCAATCTCTCTCGCTGGCCGCGTCACATCGAAGACGCGACCAGTTTCATCCTCTTCCAATGGCTCCAAGGTGTCGAATTGTGACTGCAACAGCGACGCCGGCATGAAATGCCCCGGTCGGTGTTGCATCCGCTCATACAACACATCAAAGTCACCGTGTACATGCACAAACGCCACACCTTGGCAATACTCCCGAATCAGGTCCCGGTATTTTCGCTTCAGCGCGCTGCACCCCACCATCGCGCCTTCCGGTCTTTCCGCTAGCCACTGACCGATCTGCCTCAGCCACGGCTCCCGGTCCTCATCATTCAGCGGCGTTCCCGCAGCCATCTTGTCGATATTCGCCTGCGGGTGCATATCATCGCCATCGCGGTACTCTAGCCCGACCAGCGGCGACAGGGCCTCCCCCACCGTCGTCTTACCCGAGCCAGAGACTCCCATGACGACGACGTGACGGAATTTGTTCTGGTTCATGGTGGCTCCTCGAGTTGGGTTTTCCTGTTCAGTTTATCCGCATCGAGTTACCAGCCCCGAACTGTGAATTTGCGGATGTGGATATTGACGAGGAGCAGCCTCATTCCCAAAAATTGCGAGGACTTCTCAATTCTGAAGAAGTCTACAAAGATCCTTGACCCCACAACCGGCTTTTTAAAGTGAGAAGTAGTACTCCTTCATTTTCTTCGCCATCAAACGCCGCCGCTCTATATCAGTATTTATAAAGCAATGCCGCCCTTCTCAATCGGGACTCGGTTCGCTTAACTGCAATGAAGCAGTCTACGTTGGTCAAAGCACACAAAGAGCTAGGCCAGGTTTTTGAGGGCGTCAGTAACCAACCGCCAGAAGCCCGCATGGTCCAGCTTGGTAGCGACCTGGGTATGGCAAGTGTCATCGGCGGGTTCACGTAGGTCAGTCACGGTCATGCCGGTGGTAAGTGCTCCGGCGAGCTCAACGTGAACGGGTGCCTTGCGGGTTTGCACGATGCTCGGATCGATGAGGTAGGCGATGGTGCACGGGTCGTGGACCGGAGGATCCGTAAAGCCTTGGTTTTGCTGATACGCCTCGCGGAAGAAACCGAAGAGACCGACAACAAAGTCTGCGACGGGCGTATTCAAGGCCTTGATTTCAGCTTCGACTTCGGCGGTGGCTAGTGCCTGGTGGGTAAGGTCGAGCCCGACCATGGTGACTGGCCACGACTCTTCGAAGACAATATGTGCTGCCTCAGGATCGATCTTGATATTGAATTCGGCAACGGGGGACCAATTGCCTTCGTGGTAGCCGCCACCCATGAGCACGACCTCTTTGACGCGCTCTACGATGCGCGGTTCTTTGCGCACCGCCATAGCGATATTGGTCAACGGACCCGTTGGGACCAAGGTAATGGTGCCGGGTTCGTGGGACATGATGGTGTCGATAATGAAGTCGATGGCGTGGGCATCGGCAAGCGCGGTGCTTGGGTCCGGAAGATCGACGCCGTTGACGTCCATGCCGGTGGAGCCGTGGATGGCCTCGGCAACTTCTACGGGGCGCACGAGCGGGCGATCGCAGCCGGCGTAGACCGGAATCTCTGGGTGTCCGGCAATCTCCTTGACCACCAGGGCATTGCGGGCGACCTTGTCCAAGGTCTGGTTGCCGCCGACGGTGGTAATGCCCAGCAGATCGATGTTCGGGTTTCCCATGGCCAGAAGCAGGGCTACCGCATCATCGTGGCCGGGGTCGCAATCCAGAATAATTTTTCGCGTCATGTCTCGAGCCTACTTTTGGTCGGTGAAGACCGCCACGGTTTCAGCGTGTGGCATAGCTTCAATTCCTCCGTGCTCACCAGCTGTACCCTGGAAAGCAGCAAGTCACCCTGTAAACGGTATAAACCGTCGTGGAAAGGAATTCGCCTTCACCATGTCCACAATTTCTGACCGTCTGACCTACGCACAGCAAGAATTCAACGCGGTGATTTCCACCATTTCTTTTAATGAAGACGCGGTGGATTCCGCGCCTACGCTGCGCGGATTGCCTATTGCCTTTAAAGACATCGTGGATATCGCCGGGGTGCCAACGACCTGTGGCACCAACGTTGATACGGGACCAGTTCCGACCAAGAACGCCACGGTGGCGCAGCGGCTAATGGATGTCGGCGCGATTCCCGTGGCCAAGGCCAACCTCCAGGAATTTTCCTATGGCATCTTGGGTGATGCCTCCGCGTATGGCCGCGTCATCAATCCTCGCGATCCGCAGGTCTGCGGCGGCGGTTCAAGCTCTGGGTCGGCGGCGCTGGTTGCGTGCGGGGCGCTCGATCTCACGGTGGGTTCCGATAGCGCCGGTTCCGTGCGCGTCCCAGCCGCCAGCCAGGGTGTCCTGGGATTTAAGCCCACCACCGGCACGATCCCGCTCGATGGCGTCTTCCCTTTCGCGCCGAGCTTCGATTCCATCGGTTTCTTCGCCAGCTCCATCGAGCTCATTGAGCAGGCCCTGCTAGCCACGGTGGATAAGACACCGGAGCCGGCCGAGCATGTATCCACCATCGATGTCTCTGCGCTGAAAACCCAAGATGAGCGCTTTTCTGGCTTGCTATCTACGCTACAGGATTCCACGTTGACCGCCGTAGAAGACCTCGATTACTCCCACCTCGAATCCACCATCGCTGCTACCGCGAAGCTCTACGCGCCGATGCGCCTCAAGGAGGCTTACGACGTCCACCAGCCCTACCTTGATCAGCGGGATAAGTACCAGGGCGTCATCTTGCAGCGCGTCCTCGGCGGGCAGGATATTTCTCAGGCAGACTACGACGCTGCGGCGCAGCAGGTACAAGAACTGCGCACGAAAACACTAACGCTTGTCGATGCCTCCCCCATCATCCTCACCCCCACCCTCGACGCCGGCCCCATCAAGTGGGAGGACATCACTGTAGAAAACACTGCAGATTCCGCTGCCAGCCTGCGCCGCTGGACCGAGCCATTCAATGTCTTGGGCTGGCCGGCGATCACTATCCCGCTGCGCACTACAGAGACCAAGGGAGTGGGTGATGCGGTGCAGGTCATCGGCAAGCCGGGCCAGGACCTCACCGTCTTGCGCGTCGCCCGCGAGATTCAGGCGCTGCTTTAAGCACACCGCAATTCTGCGCGTCTCTGCCTGCTGACGGCGTTGGTAAGGTGATGGTTATGAGCACTCCAGCACAGCTTGCCGCGCGGTTGCGCGCTGAGGCCGATGACGGGTCCTTGGAGTCATTCTGCTTGGATACCGGCATTGACCTGCTGGTTCTTTTTGGCAGCGCGCACGTAGATGCCACCAATGCGAATGATGTTGACCTTGCCTATTCGGTTGATTTCTCGCGCGCGAAGGCTGACCGGCCGAATCTGCTCGACGTTGCCACGGCGTTTTACTCCCGTTACGGCGACGGCATCGATCTCATGTGCCTGGATACCGCAGACACGGTGGCGCAGCATGAAGCTCTGCAAAAGTGTGAGCTCTTGGTCGATCCGTCCAATTCCAAGTATGGAACGCTGCAAATGATGGCGGCACGGGAGTACATCAATACGGCGTACCGCCGCGAGTTCGAGCTCAGGAGCTTAATGTCATGAGTCCACGGGATTTCCAATCAGACACTATCCGCAAAAGGCTTGTCTCCCTCCGGCGCATACTTGGCGAGCTTGAAAAATACCGGGATTCAGATGCGAAAGAACTGCGCTCTGACCTTTCACAAATGTATGCCGTGTTTTTCATGCTGCAGCAAGTAATCGATCTTGCCACGGATATTAACCAACACATTGCGGCAACGACCTTAAACGTTGCGGACTCTAGTAGCCGTCGCGGTTTCGAAGATCTCATCCGCGCGGGCGTTTTACCCGCTGACTTGGAGCAGGATTTCTATAAGAGTGCGGCTTTGCGCAATGTCATTACTCACCAATACGTTGAAGTTGATTTGGGAATCGTCTCCAATTCAATCCCGCGAGTATTAGATGTATATACGCAATACGTTAAATCGATTTCGCGCTGGCTAGCCTCCCGCTAGCACGGTCTTTTCTTGCGTGCGCGGGCGCCAATACGCAGCTTCTACTGCGTTAAGTTCCTTAAAGTGCGAGGACGTCAGTTCATCCATCGCGGTTAAATAGCCACCCACATCCTCGCGCGGTAAGCGCAGGCCCATCGTCAGATGCGGCGTCCAGCGCGGTCCGCGGCCCTCAGGATTGGCAGCGCTAATCTTCCGCGCTGCTATTTCGAGTTCATCGCTAGTCTCTAATAACCAGGCCACGGTTCGTTTCCGCTTCGTGCCGAAGATGACGTTTCCCACGCGCCGAAACGTCGCCGGAATAACCGCCGGTAAAAGCTCCGCGGCAAGCTCCACAACGTGGGGCTCCATCTTCTGTGCGAAGGTCACCGTAATATGCGGGCGCTGGTTTTGCACGGGGAATCCGCGCTCGGCAAGACCTGCAAAGATCTCCCGAATCTGCTCTTCCTGCTTTTCTGGCAGGTAGAGCAGGATATTATCCGGCGATGCTGTACTCACGATGCGGCTTTCTTCGGTTCAAGTGGGCACGATTCACTCGTGTTCCCAAGATGCGGGCGGTTACGGTTTACTTCTAGTTCTGTTTCTAGGGTACCGCCGGTCAACACTGGTGCGATCTCCGCGATGCTATAGGTCCCATGCTCAATTTGAGCAAAGTCGCCCCTCAAAAATCGCATCGCGCCTTCAATTGACGCAGAGGAGGATGCGCATAGGACCCTGCACAGAGGAGGTTGTACATCGGGCACTGCGCATTGGCTCCCGCACACAGGCCCCCGCACAGCGGACTCTGCGCAAAGAACCTCCCCTTTTCCTTGTGCTCGTTTACACGGGTGCCTTTAATAAGAGTATGAGCACATCAGATTCTTCGCCCTTCATTCTCGCCATCACGGCGTGCCCAACGGGTATCGCCCATACCTATATGGCCGCCGAGAACTTGGAGGCCGCCGCCAAAAAGCTGGGCTACCGCATCAAGATTGAAACGCACGGTTCCATCGGCGTGGAGGGCAACTTCAGCGCGCAAGACATCGAGGAAGCCGATGCGATTGTTATCGGTGCCGATACGGCCATCGCAAAGGACCGATTCCACGGCAAGCGCCTGGTAGCCACCGGCGTGGACGAGGCCATCAAGCACCCAGAGCGGCTACTGACCAAGTCCTTGGAGGCGCAGCGGTGGAAGGGTGAGGATGAGGGGGCATCGGAAAGCGAGGCAGAGGACGCAGCGGACGATGCTGGGCTGCGAGGTATCGGGCAGACCATGTACAAGGCGCTGATGAACGGCGTTTCCCACATGATTCCCTTCGTGGTTACCGGCGGACTGCTCATCGCCGTGGCGCTGTCCTTGGGCGGCACGCCCACGCCGGAGGGGCTCTCGATTCCTGAAGATAGCTTCTGGAATACGCTCAATGAACTCGGCGGCCTGGCATTTTCGCTGATGGTGCCGGTCTTGTCTGGTTACATTGCCGTCGGCATCGCGGATAGGCCGGGCTTAGCGCCGGGCCTTATCACCGGGCTCATCGCCACAACCGGCTCGCTGTACGGGTCAGAGGCTGGCGCCGGATTCTTGGGCGGTATCGTCACCGGTATTCTCTCCGGCTACGTGGCCCTTGCGATCAAGAAGATTCCGGTGCACAAATTCATCGCGCCGATTTGGCCGATTATCGTCATCCCGATTTTCACCACGCTGATAGTGGGCTTGGCCTTCATCTATTTCATCGGCGCGCCGATTGCCACGGCCTTTGAGGCCATGACCGAATACCTCGGCGGGCTGGAAGGCTCGTCTGCGATTGTGCTGGGTCTTATTATCGGCGCGATGATCGCCTTCGATATGGGCGGGCCCTTCAATAAGACTGCCTTCCTGTTTGGCGGCGGCATGATCGCTGCGGGAAATGCGGCCCCGATGGGTATGGCTGCTGCCGCGATCGCGGTCCCGCCGCTCGCAGTGGGCGTGGCCACCCTCCTGCGCCGCGGTTGGTTCAATAAGGCGGAAAAGG
The DNA here is from genome assembly GCF_058182375.1 of Corynebacterium sp. LaCa_23. Classification (NCBI taxonomy): domain Bacteria; kingdom Bacillati; phylum Actinomycetota; class Actinomycetes; order Mycobacteriales; family Corynebacteriaceae; genus Corynebacterium; species Corynebacterium sp. LaCa_23. The sequence continues at coordinate 616,790 of NZ_CP190825.1, read as the reverse complement.
ATTCCGGTATCGCCGCGCTATTCATGGGATTTTTCGGCATCACCGAAGGCGCCATTCCCCTGGCGGCGGCGCGTCCCCTGCAGGTCATCCCGGCCAACGTCGTCGGTGGTGCCGTCGCCGGTGCCATGGCCGGCGCTTTCGGGGTCCAAGATCATGTCATGCACGGCGGCCCCATCGTCGCCGTCCTCGGCGCGGTGGATCAGGTGGCGTGGTTCTTCGTGTCCATGCTCTGCGGCGTTGCCGTGTGTGCCGCGCTCATGCTCCTGCTCATTCGCCTGACGCAACGCTCCCCGGAATCGGACGAGGATACACAGTCACCTACTGAGCTCCCACTTCTCGATGCCTCCACCATCAGCCTCGATGAGCCGCTCGGCCAAGACTCCGAGGCCGTCATCAAATCCTTGGTTTCCCTCGCCGCAGCCGATGGCCGCATTAACGACGCCGCCGCGGTTGCCGATGCCGCCCTTGCCCGCGAGGCCCAACACTCCACCGGCGTGGGCCACGGAGTGGCCATCCCGCACGCTCGTTCCGCTGGGGTTACCACACCGACGCTGGCTTTCGCCCGGCTTCCCGAAGCCGGTGTCACCTGGGGAAGCGGCGAAGAACCAACGACCTTAGCGTTCCTCATCGCCGTTCCCGATGACGCCGGAAAACAGCACTTAAAGCTGCTGTCTACCCTCGCCCGCGCCATCATGAAGGAAGATTTCCGCGCCCAGCTGCACGAGGCCAACTCCCGCGAAGAGGCAGAAGGGATTGTCTCCTCTGTCCTCCAGGCCGAACCCCACGCCGCCGTGGAGTCTTAGTCCTCTGCCCTACCCTCGGCCGCTGCTGAGAGGAGCTGTTCCACCGACACCACTCCGCCCAAAAAGTAACCGACTTCACAAAAGGCAGTGGCACGGGTTACACTTGGAACCATACTTATTGTTCAACAATTAAGGATGGTGTTGAATGGCTTCGCTCCACATTGATCTCAACGCAGACTTGGGTGAAACCACCGCTGGCAACCCGGTAGCAGATGATGCTGCGATGCTGGAGATGGTCTCTTCCGCCAATGTCGCCACCGGCTTCCACGCCGGTGACCCGCACTCCATTGCCCAGACCCTTGAGGCCGCGGCGCGTGCGGGAGTAACGGTCGGTGCACACGTGGGCTATAACGATCCAGCCGGCTTCGGCCGCCGTTTCATCGACTACAACGCGGCGGAGCTCGCGGACGAGGTCACCTACCAAATTGGTGCGCTCGATGCGCTGGCGCGCGCCAATGGCACGCGGGTGTCTTATGTGAAGCCGCATGGCGCGATGTACAACACCATCGTCAAGGACGAGGCACAGGCCAAGGGAGTTATCGCGGGCATTAAGGCCTTCGGTGACCTCCCCGTGATGCTGCTGCCAGGCGGCCTCGCGGTCGATATTGCAGAATCCCAAGGACTCACCGTCATCCGCGAGGCGTTTGCGGATCGCAACTACAACCCCGATGGCACGCTGGTCTCCCGCAAGCAGGACAATGCGGTAATGGGGGATGAAGGGGATGTCGTCAAGCGCGTGCTGGAAGTCGCCCAAACCGGATCCATTACCGCCATCGATGGCACCACGCTCGATGTCGATGCCCAATCCGTGTGCACCCACGGTGACTCGCCGGGCTCCGTGAAACTGCTGCGCGGTGTGGTCGAGCGCCTCAGCGCGGAAGGAATCGACATTCGGAGCTTTATCTAATGCCACACATTCACTTCGTAGGCACCCGTGCCCTGCTCATTGATTTGGACGGGCTCGAGCAGGTCATGGCGTGGCACGCGGCGCTGTCCGCTAAACCACTCAAGAATCAGGTGGATTGCATTGCCGCCGCCACCACGTTGCTCATTACCTTTGAGGCGCCGAATTCCGCGCGCGCGGCCGCAGAGTTCCTGACGGACTTCTCCCCTGCCGCCGCTACCGCGAAGGAGACGCGCACGGTAGACATCGACGTGCTTTACGATGGCGACGATGTCGACGCCGCCGCCGAGCTCCTCGGCATGTCGCGCGAGGCCTTGATTGACTGGCATACCTCTACCGAGTGGACCGCCGCCTTTGGTGGTTTTGCCCCCGGTTTTACCTACTGCGCGCCTTCTGATCCGGCCCAGGCCAAGGCCGTGCCACGCCGCGCCGATCCGCGCACGGCCGTTCCGGCTGGCGCCGTGGGTATTGCGGGCGAGTTCTCTGCGGTCTACCCGCGCGTTTCGCCAGGTGGCTGGCAGTTGCTCGGCACCACCAATACCCCGATGTGGGATTCGCACGCGAACCCGCCAGCACTGGTGCAGCCCGGCGACCGGGTGCGCTACCGCGCGGTGGACGAGCTTCCGGACTTGGTGGATCGCAGCGCGGAGTCCAAGCGCTCGCCGGCCCGCCTGCCCCGCATGGAGGTCCTCGATGCCGGCCTGCTCACGCTTTTTCAAGACCTTGGCCGCCCCGGCGTAGGTGACTTGGGCGTAACACCCTCCGGTGCCGCCGACCACGCCGCCGCGGCAACCGCGAACGTTGCCGTTGGCAACCCGCGGGGCGCGACGGTGCTAGAAAATATCGGCGGCATTAAGCTGCGCGCGCTGACCGATACCGTCATCTGCGTTACCGGCGCCACCGCCCGCGTCCGTCTGGGTGAGATGCCCGTGCACCTCGCCCGCCCGGTGCTCGTTACCGCCGGCCAGACCGTGACGGTCGGTGCCGCAACGGTGGGCATGCGCAACTACGTGGCCATTCGCGGCGGTATTATTGCCGAATCCGAGCTCGGCTCCTCTGCCACCGACGTCCTCTCCGGCCTCGGCCCCGACCCCGTCACCACCGGCGATGTCATCGGCGTGCTGCCGCGCTCGACCGGCATGACGGATGCACAATTGGTCAACCCCCTGCGCGTATCCGCTGATTCCGCTGGCAAAACGCGCGCGACGCTGCGCTGCGTGCTGGGCCCGCGCGATGACTGGTTTGGCGATAATATTTCCACCTTCCTGGATACCGAATGGGTCGTTTCCTCTGATTCCAACCGCGTTGGCCTCAGGCTTTCGGGGACGAAAGACGGGGATGTCACCGTGCAACGCGTCAAGGACGGCGAGCTCCCCTCAGAGGGAATGGTGGCCGGCTCCATCCAGATCCCGCCGAATGGCAAGCCGGTGGTCTTCCTGCGCGACCATGCCGTCACCGGCGGCTACCCCGTCATTGCCACCGTGCTGGAAGAAGATATCGACATCGCCGCGCAGCTCCCGCCCGGCGCGCGCGTGACCTTCCGCCTCGTGACACCCCAAGCTTTAAATACTGGAGAAGAAAATGCAGATTAAAACCGTCCTCATTGCTAACCGCGGCGAAATCGCCGTGCGCATCGCCCGCGTGGCCCGCGATTTGGGCATTAAGTCCATCGCCATTTATTCCGAGGCCGACGCCGGCGCCCTGCACACCCAGGTTGCCGATGAAGCCTATGCGCTGCCCGGCAATACCGCCGCCGATACCTATATGAATATCCCGGCGCTACTGGATATTGCAGTGCGCGCCGGTGCCGATGCCATCCACCCGGGCTACGGTTTCCTCTCCGAAAATGCTGACTTCGCCCGCACCGTCACCGATGCCGGCATGATCTGGATCGGCCCCTCCCCGGAATCCATCGAGCTTTTGGGCGATAAGATTGCCGCCCGCCGCGTGGCCGAAGAGGTCGGCGCGCCCCTGGCCCCGGGCACCTCCGATCCCATTGATGATTGGCAGGAGGCCCGCGCCTTCGCCGAGGAGCACGGCCTGCCGATTGCCATCAAGGCCGCTTATGGCGGCGGCGGGCGCGGCCTTAAGGTCGTGGACTCAATGGATGAGATTGAGGGCGCGTTTAACTCCGCCGGGCGCGAGGCCATGGAGGCCTTCGGCCGCGCCGAGTGCTACGTAGAGAAGTTCCTTACCCACCCGCGTCACGTGGAGGCGCAGGTCCTGGCGGATACCCACGGCAACGTCCGCGTGCTGGGCACCCGCGATTGCTCCACCCAGCGCCGCTTCCAAAAGCTCATCGAGGAGGCCCCGGCGCCCGCGCTTTCCGATGCCCAGCGCACCGGCATCATCGAAGGCGCCCGCTCCATTTGTTCCCACGTGGGCTATACCGGAGCCGGCACCGTGGAATACATCGTTTCCGAGGACGGCACCATCTCCTTCTTGGAGGTCAATACCCGCGTCCAGGTCGAACACCCCGTGACCGAGGTGGTGACCGGCACCGATATCATCGCCGAGCAATTCCGCATCGCCGCGGGCGAGCCCCTGTCTATCTCTGAGGATCCAGCCTCCACCGGCCACGCCTTTGAGTTCCGCATCAATGCCGAGGACATCCTCAACGGCTTTGCTCCCTGCCCCGGCACCATCGTCTCCTTCGAGCCGCCCACCGGCCCCGGCATCCGCGTCGATTCTGCTGTCCGCTCGGGTTCTATCATTCCGCCGTACTATGACTCGCTCATCGCCAAGCTCATCGTCTGGGGACCCACGCGCGAGGTGGCCCTCGCCCGCTCGCGCCAGGCGCTGCGCGAATTCGATGTCTCCGGCGTGCGCACCGTACTGCCCTTCCACCGCGACATGATGGACGAGCCAGCACTTATTGGCACCCCGTCTTCCGCCGAGGCCGATGCCGGTGCCAGCGACATCGGCGTGTTCACCGACTGGCTCGACCACAACTACCGGCCCTCTGCCGCCAACCAGGTAGACAAGGTCGAGGCCATCTACACCAAGCGCCGGACGGTAGCGGTGGAAATCGATGGCAAACTCGTCAATATCGGCGTGCCCATGGACTTCCTCGCTGGTGCTGGTGCCGGCGCTGGCGCGGGCGCCGCGGGTGATTCTGGTGCCACTGCCACCGCTCCCTCAACGGCCGGGGCACAGTCCAGCGACGATAACGCGGTCACCTCCCCCTTCGAGGCCAACCTCGTGGCCTGGAATGTATCCGATGGCGATAGCGTCTCCGAAGGAGATTCCATCGCCACGGTCGAGGCCATGAAGATGGAATCTGCCATCAAGGCCCCGCGCGGCGGCACCATCAAGATCCTCGCTGAAGAGGGCGACCGCCTGGATTCCGCGACGGTGATTGCGACCATCGACTAGCGCGTGCTGCCTAACTGGGTGCTTGGCCGCGCAAATACTCGCCAAGGTAGGGCAAAAGGAAATGCACGGTTCCGTAGCTGCGGCTAGCGATGAGATCGCGTTCTAAAAGCAGCTTGCGGGCCATGGAAATGGCATTGGGAGTCTTGCCCAGGTGCGCCGCGATGGCACCGGTGGGAATATCAGCCCCGTGTTCGAATTCCAGCTCCGCCATGGCATTGAGAAAAGCGCGCTGGGCATCAGGAACATTCTTCAACGCAATCTTGTGCACCTGGTTGCCCATATGCGCTGGAACCTCGCGCGCAATGGAGGACACGTGGCGCTCTTCGATGGCATCCGCCCCATCGAGTACCGCACGGGTCCACGCCAAAGCACCGACCAGCTGCAATAGGTACGGATAGCCCCGCACCAATGCGGTCGCCTCTTCCAAAGCGCGCTCGCTGAAACCGCGCCCAGCCGCGGTGGCGGTGCTGTGGAGGGTTTCGGCTACGGTGGCATCATCAAGCAGCCCCAAATCCAGCCGTTGAGCGCGGCGCAAAAAGGTGGTGCCCTCGTGCTCCAATAGCTCTTCTACCCCAAACGTCAATCCCGCGGCGGCGAAGGCAATATCGTACTCGTCCCGAATGAGATCCTGGATGGCGGTGGCAAGCTGCGCAAGCTCATCCACGCTGGCCGCTTGCACCTCATCGACAGTCAACAGGACACCAGCATCATGCGCACGCGCGGCCTTCAGGAGGCTGCGCAGCCGCGAGACCAAGCTGGGTTGGGCCTGGTTGTGGGGCAATTGCGTCGTTACAGATCCCACGCCCGCCACAGAGAATCCCGTGATCTTGCGGCCAGGAGTCTCCGTATAGTCCAGCTCCTCGATGGCTTCCGGAATCGTGGAATCGCGCAGCTGCGCTACCATCTGGGCATCCGCATAGGCGCGGATGACAACCCACCCAAGGCGGCGCGCGGATTCTTCAAACTCATTGAGCAGTACCGTTTTGCCCACCCCGCGCGTACCGCTGACCAGCAAGGCGCGCTGCATGCTGCCCACGCCACCCACGAGACCATAGTTAAACGAGCTGATTTCAAATTCGCGCCCGGCCAGCTGCACCGGCGACGCGCCGAAACTGGGGCGAAAAGGATTCTTATCCGGAATCACTATGCCAGACCTTCCTTTTAGATCCTTTAGAACTATGGCTTCAGTTTAGATCCTTTAGAACTTCGCCGCCTCTTTAGAACTTTTAGATCTTTAAGTCATACGGAATGGCCGTTGACGCCTCACCCATTCAGTAAGGTGAGGGTCATGCTTTCCCAGTCCGTCGCCACCGCTTTGCGCCAAGAGATGTCGGCCGGCAATTTTCAGCCCGGCGAGCAGCTCAGTGAGGTAAAGGTGGCCGAGCAATTCGGTTGCTCCCGCAATACCCTCCGCGAGGCCTTCACCACGCTCGCCGCTGAGCGCCTGGTTGAACGCATCCCCCACCGCGGCGTCTTCATCGCCACCCCGGATGCCGCCTATATCCGCGATTTATTCGCCGCTCGCGCCGCCATCGAACCCGCCGCGGCGCGCTGGGGCGCATTTGCCGATGCCCCCTCGCTCATCTCCCTCGCCTCCTCCGCCTTCGAGTGCGCGAAGCGCGATAAACACCAGGAAGTCTCCTCCATTAACCAGCGCTTCCACCAAGCCCTGGTGGCAGGGCTTGGATCCCCCACCTTGGATGAGCAGATGAGCAACCTGCTCGCGCGCATGCGGCTTACCTTCTTATTGGTCATCCCCCGCTACCCGCAGCTGCACGCCGAGCACATTCAAGACAACGTTGCTGTAGCCACGCTCATCGCGGATGGAAAACGCGAAGAGGCCACCACGCACTTGCGCGATAGCCTCTTAGAAACTTGCGATACCATCTTGTCCTTCACGGACTAATTAAGCGGCAGTTAAATGCCTATGGAATGAGATACTCCGCATCGCGGGCACTGGTCACCAGCATCTTGCCCGGCGCATGGGAAATGGCCAGCTCCGGCTTTGATTCCATCACGATGGCCTGCGGAGTAACCCCACACGCCCAAAAGACGGGCAGGCAACCTTCTGGGATGTCCACTGCATCGCCAAAGTCCGGGTGCGCTAAATCCGCAATGCCGATGGCCGCCGGATCCCCCACGTGCACCGGCGCCCCGTGCACGGACGGATAGCAGGAGGTAATGCGCACCGCATCGGAAACCTGCGATGCCGGAATCGGGCGCATCGATACCACCATTGGCCCGGAGAATACGCCCGCAGGAGTAGTAGGGATATTCGTCCGGTACATCGGCACATTGCGCTGCTGTTTAATATGCGCGATCTCGATGCCCGCATCCACCAGCGCCGTTTCAAAGGTAAACGAGCAGCCGATGAGGAAGCTGACCATGTCGGGGGTGTAATAGGAGGTGGCATCGGCAAGCGTGGCCGTGTGCTCACCGTTTTCAAAGATGCGATAGGCCGGAATATCGGTGCGAATATCGCCGCCAGGTAGCAGATCCGAGGTGTACTGCCCCGCCTCAAGCACGCCGACGATGGGGCACGGCTTGGGGTTACGCTGGGCAAAAAGCAGGAAGTCGAAGGCGTATGCGCTGGGCAGCGAGAGCAGGTTGGCCTGCATGTATCCCCGCGCGTGCCCGGCGGTGGTGGTCATCTCGTGGGTGCGCGCGAACTCGCGCACCTCTTCTGGCGTGTGCATTATGCCCATATCGCTGTGATTCCTGAGACTGCGCGGAGACCGATGAAGATGGTAAGCAACCAGGCCAGGCCGCCAAGGATAAGCAGCCACTTTGGGTACTTATAGCCCTGCAGCAGATCCTTGCGGCGCCAAGCCACCCACATCACCAGGGCGAAGCCGATGGGAAGGATGAGCCCGTTAATCGCACCGGCGAAGATCAAGAGCTTTTGCGGCGCGGAGTTGATTATTACAAAAATGACCGTGCAGACCGCAATGAAGATAACGGTGAAGATATTACGGGTCCGGGCCGGGGTTTCCTGGGTGGTCACGAAGGAGACCGAGGTATAAGCGGCACCGATGACGGAGGACAGCCCTGCGGCAAAGAGCACCATGCCGAATGCACGAAGGCCGAATTCACCGGCCGCGTGGTAGAAGGCATCGGCGGCGGTATTATTTTCTTTTAGCGTGACGCCGGTAGCCACCACGCCCAATACCGCTAAGAAGAGCAGCATGCGCATAATACCGGTGACGATGATGCCGCTGACGGAGGTCCGCGTAATATTCTTGACGTTTTCAACGCCGGATAAGCCTGCATCGATCAACCGGTGCGCGCCGGCGAAAGTGATATAGCCACCGACTGTGCCGCCGATGATGGTGGTAATGACGAAGAAATCGATTTCACCCGGCGCGACGGTATTCTTCAGCGCCTCCCCTACCGGCGGCTGGCTGACGATGGCCACATACAGCATGAGCAGGATCATCACCGCGCCCAGGGCTGCCACGAGGCGGTCCAGCGCCATTCCAGCGCGGCGGGAGAGGAAGATGAACACCGCAATCGCCGCCGCAATGACGCCGCCGATGCGCGCATCGATGCCCAACATTGCGTTCAAGCCTAGGCCCGCGCCGGCGATATTGCCGATATTAAAAATCGCCCCGCCGAAAAAGACGAAGCCAGCAAGCACCCAACCCAAGCCGGGAAGGACGGTATTGCCCAAAGTATTGGCGCGCATTCCCGTCACGCAGAGCACGCGCCACACATTGAGCTGGATGGCAATGTCCACCAAGATGGACAGCGCAATTGCGAAGGCAAAAGAAGCGCCCATCTGGACGGTAAAGACCGAAGTCTGGGTCAAAAAGCCCGGGCCGATAGCCGAGGTAGCCATGAGGAACATGGCGCCCGCCATGGCGCCGATGCCCTTGGGCGGGGCGGAAGCCTGTTTTTCAGCACTCACTAATTTCACCTTTCGTGACGCCGGTCTCTCCTAAATGTGATTCGCATCATCATAATTGCTCCCCCGGAGGTTGTTCAACAACATTTATGGCAAGGGGTGCTGCGGGGGTGATCTACGCTACTTTTCCCGCCTTTCGCTCCAGGTATTCAACTATTGTCTCTACGACCCTATTCGGGTCATTGACCAGCTCTTTTGGCCCAAATCTCAATACCGTAAATTGCTGGTTTTCGATTTCTCGTTGCCGGCGCATCTGTTCCTTGACCACTGTTTCCGGCGCTGTCCCATACGTACCGTCGTACTTAGTGTCCCCGTCGACCTCGATAATGAGCCACCCATCGATACATAAGTCAGCCCGATACTTTCCCAATACGCGAAATTGAGGATACACAGTGGCAGCGGGAATCCTTTCAATAATTAACGCCCGCAAAAGCGACTCGTACGGTGATTCGGAACCGGCATACGCATGCTTGACTACCATTTTCATGGGGATAGGCCCCTTCATCCGAGCCATCGCTGCCCGTGTTTCCTTCAGATCTTCTACCGAAACCAGGCCCGCACGTAACGCGGAATCGACCGCAACAAGCCCCTCCGCAAACCCATGTAGCCTGGCGATATCCAAGCATGTCCGCGCCGGATTCGTCACGCGGACTCCAGACCTTTCCACCGTTGTTTCCTCTATCCGTGCCATGCGGTAATACTTTCGCGGCCACTGCGTGTGCGGTGGAATACTTCCTGACGGTGAAGCGAGCTCAATGAGCTCATTTCTCCGGGGAATCACCCAAATTCCCCAAATACGCGCAGCTGACTTAGCCACCAACGATGCCCTGTGCGCACTTAGGCCGGCCCCTAAAGTAAGGGCCAACTGTTGCTTATGCCATGGCCAGCTTTCCCACGTCGTTGTTTTTACTGCAATCCAGGGTGCAACCCGCTTTAGTTCTCCTGAGTAGAGCGCTGGATAGTAAGGACTAGTTGAACCTGCATAACGAAGATTAATGAACTCATGATTTAACATGCTCTTTATCTTCGCCGCTTCTTGGAGAAACTGCTGAGCGTGATGCTCCAAATGGTCACATTCTGAGCTCCTTGCGGGACACCTGCACCGAACGGGTGCCAATCCCAAGGGACGGGCGACTAACACCTTTTGCGAAGGCCCGGAAGTCGGTCGCTTTGGTCAGAGTTCGAAGGTCAGCCTCCTATGGTCAACCTCCACTGCAATAACTGAGCAAACTGGCGCCTCAAATATCGCAAATCTTCTTCAAATATTGCATAGGACCCTGCACATTTTGCGAAGCTCCCTGAGGAGGCCTTCGAGCTGCCGGTTGCGGAGTATGCTGAAGCGGCTTTGCGCAGCTTTTGGCGGAGCTTCTGAGGGGCCCTTTGAACAGCCCACCATACAGCTCTTTGCGGCACTGTTGCGGTCCGGACCGCAACGAGTACTAGAACTATCGCGAACCTTCACGAATCGAGCCCACATCAGGCGCGTGCAGCTCACCGCTGGAATGGGGCGTGATTTACTAGAACCAATGGAACCCCTCGAACTCTCAGCACTCACCGGCACGCAATCGCGCACCTATGGCACCCGCAAAATCACCAAGGACATGGTGTCTGCGCCGGTCCATGTGGCGATCGCGTTGTGGGATGAACGCTGGGATTCAGCGGAGGATGGAACCATCGAGGGGTGGGTCATTGCGGTCAATACCGCCCAGGCACGCTTCGTGCGCAAAGGCCAGATCAAAAAAGGCGATATCGTTAAAGTTGCGGTACGCGAGCTGCAACGCGCCCTGCACGGAATCGATGGGCGCACCTGGATTGTCACCGGGCACAGGCAAAATGCGCTCCGAGCGGCGCTCGAGAAGCGCGGCTATACGGTGACGGGGAGCTTTGCGGGGGAGAATCGGGCATCGGCAAGCGCGAGCTCCGCACGCCGCAAACAAGCTGGCCTGACCGCGCGGAAGGCGCGCAAGCTGGGCGAGGCCCCGAAAAAGAAAGAAGCCAACCACGTCGAAACGCCAGAGGCGAAATGGTGGCCCAACTTCTCGCACACGACGTCGTGGCCGGCGGGCACGGTGGTGCGCATCGCCACCGACGCCTCCTCCGATACCGTGTTCAAGGGCTCGATGTGTTTCGTGGCAGGCAACGGCGACTACCGCCTGCGCACCCGCGAGACGAAAGCCAGCACGGACGAACTGGAGCTAGAAGCGCTCACACTCGCCTTAAAGTACCTGCTCAAGGTAGGTGCGACGAAGGCCGTCATCGAATCCGACTCCGTTGCGGCATTGGATGCGGTCAACCACATTGTGCACAAGAAAGGCTCGAAGGCGGCACGATCTGGACGCAGGTGGCGCGGGGTCTCATCTGGTGCGCGTTCCCGGTTCCAACAGGCCTGGGGCGACCTCGAAGGCACCTGCGAAGTGGATATCCGCAGGGTGCTCGGTCATGCCGGTGATCCGCTCAATCGCGCCGCCGATCAGATTGCGTATATGGGGCTGCGCGCCATTGCCCACCCCATGAAGCAATCGCGGCCTACCTTGCAAAGCGGGATCAGCAAGGCGCTCAAGGCGGTAAAGCCCCGGTAACGGTTACCGCCGCAGCACGCTTATTGCAATCGGCGCGCGCCCTCTCCAGGGCGGGCCACCACGAAGGTCGGAGCGGGAAAGCCCTGCTGTGCCGCTGCTTCTTCAATAGCCTGCGCGGTCGCGTCCACTTCGTCCTTCGCTATTAGGGCGATAACCGCACCGCCAAAGCCACCACCAGTCATGCGCGCACCGAGCTCACCTGCCGCGTTAAAAGCAGAATCGAGTTCGGGCGTTGTGACCTCGTAAAGATCCCGCAGCGAGACATGGCTATCGCGCATCAGCTGGCGAAATGTATCCATATCGGATGCGCACAAGGCGGAAGCAGCACTCAAAGTGCGCTCGGTTTCTTCCACCACATGGCGCACGCGCCTTTGGTACAGCTCGGCCGAATCCGAGGACTTTTCGGCAACGATTGCGGCAAAGTCCACGGCATACGGAATATCGCGGATGGTGCACCCAGCTGCGGATTGCACGTCATCGATAACTCCGCGGCGGGAGGCGTATTGGCCATCGGAAAGCGTGTGAGGTGCGTTGGTATCCGCAATGAGCAGCACCAAGTCTTGGGAGGCGATATCGAATGGGATGCGTTCGACGGCACCGGTAGCAAAATCGAGGAATAAGGCCTTTCCACGCTGCCCAAAGAGGCTGGCATTTTGATCCAGTCCCCCGGTGGAGGCGCCCACCACCTCGTTCTCCGCGCGAATACAGGCTTCAACGAGCCCGCCGCGGGCAGCATCATCGGGTAAATGCCCATGGTCGAGTTCATAAGCCGCTACGGCAATAGAGCACTCCAACGCTGCAGAACTGGATAAACCAGAGCCAACGGGAACGTCCGATACAATCGCGACGTCGAGTCCATCGCACCGCAATAGATCGGCCTCGACCGCCGCCCAGATGGCTCCTGCGACGTAACCTGACCAGTCAGCAGGATGTCCCGGTTTCACGCTAGAAAGCGGAACACAGGCCTGAGCTACGGAACCATCGAATTCCGATGCAATGCGGATTGCGCCATCTGTACGCGGGCGCACGGCCACGGCCGTATTTTGTTCCAGGGCAAAAGGAATGGACGCACCACCGGCATAGTCAATATGTTCGCCGATGAGGTTCACCCGCCCTGGAGCCGCCCACACCCCAACCGGCTCAGGGGCAGCAGCACCTGCCTCATCTTCAGCGAAAGTCTCCACGAAAAGCCGACGGGCAGCGGTAGCAAGTTCCTCGTCTGTGCGCGTAGAAAACCATTTAGGCATCCCAGACCTCCTTAAAGCGCGCAGCGATGCGTTCTGGTGTGGTGTCATTAATCCACACTCCCTGCGCGGATTCAGAACCGGCAAGATACTTCATGCGATTTGGCGAGCGCATGAGTGAAAATAGCTGCAAATGCATCCGGATGCCCGGGCGAAGCTCCGGATCCACCGGGGCTTGTGTCCAGCCGGCAATATATGGCGTCTTTTCCACGCCCTCAAAAAAGCGATCGACCGCGGAATAAAGCTTTTTCAGCACTCCAGCAAGGTCGGCGCGTTGTGCTTCATCGAGCGCCGAAAAGTCTGGGACATCGTCATTGGGCAGAACCATCGCCTCAAGCGGCCATTTAGCTGCCGCAGGAACGAATACCGTGAAATATTGCGTCTCCGCAATGATGCGATCGTCTGCTTCCCGTTCCCTATCGAGAAGATCCTGGAAAAGATCGCCATCATAGGCGCGAACCGAATCCACAATGGAGCGCAACCGCGGGGAAAGGAACGGGTAAGAATAAATCTGGCCATGCGGGTGCTGGAGGGTAACCCCAATTTCTTCCCCGCGATTTTCAAAGGGGAATACTTGCTGCACTCCGTCGATGGCGGATAATGCGGCGGTGCGGTGTGCCCAGGCCTCGATCACGGTGCGAATACGGGATTCAGGCAGATCGCGGAATGAAAGGGTTGGGTCCTCGGTAAAACACACCACCTCGCAACGGGCCTGGGCTGGCAGGCGCGGGACCATGCCGAGGAGCTCATCTTTATCCGGTTCCTCAATCGTGGCGGCCATGGAGAACGAGGGAAAGCGGTTTTCAAAAACCACCACGTCATAGCTGGGGCTGGGAATCTCAGTAGGCAGTTGGTCTGGCCGCGTCGGGGCTAGAGGGTTCTCATTGGCAGGCGGCATGAAGGTTCTGTTCATGCGGTGTGCGGCGAAAGCAACCCAGTCTCCCGTCAATGGATCGCGCCGCATTTCGGAAGCGGGAGCAACGGTGGGAATATCGCGGGCATCATCAAGCACGCGATCGGAATGCGGCTGATCGTCGAAGTAGATGATCTCGCGGCCATCGGCAAGCTGAGCGTGAGTGATATCAACCATTAGTCTTCTCCTGGGATCCGGATTGGTTTCAGGCGCGCCCACAGAACAAAAAGCGCTGCTACCGCGAGCATTGCCAGGCCTGCCCACAGGTTATTCGCCGCCTCTTTTGGCATTGCGGTATCCGGGTTGACGCCAGGGTCAAGGAAGAAATAACAAGCAATGAGAATAATTCCGTACAGGCCTAATAAGGCGCCAATCACATTGCGCAAGTCAAACGCGCCTGCGTGTTTTTTATCAGACATGAGCTACTCCTTAGGCAAAGATGATGTTGAGGCCGACGGCAATGACGAGGCAAATAATGCCCAGTGGGACAGTTTGCTGGTACCACGGCAGGGACTTTTCGGTGTAGTCCTCGAAGTGACCCTTTGGGGTAACGGAGGAGACGAAGCCCACAAGCTCGCTGTCAGGTTTGGGCTGGGTGCACATGCTGACGATGATGGACACAAGGATATCCACAACGAAGGCGACACCAGCAGCAACGAACGCAGTTCCCTGCCCCGGAAGATTAATGGCGTCAGTGAAGGTAGCTACGTACCAGAACGCAATCGCCGAAGCCGTACCGGCAACCAAGCCCGACCAACCGGCGTGCGGAGTCATCCGCTTCCAGAACATGCCCAAGATGAACGTGGCGAAGAGCGGCGCATTAAAGAATCCAAAGAGCGTTTGCAGGTAATCCATGATATTGCCAAAGTTTTTCGCCAACAACGCGGTGAAAATCGCAATCGCCGTCGCCGCTACCGTAGCCCATCGCCCGAACTTGAGGTAATAATCGTCCTCACGATCCTTAACCACATACGTTTGCCAGATGTCATAGGACATAACTGTGTTAAAGGCAGAGATATTGGCGGCCATACCAGCCATAAAGGATGCCAGCAGACCGGCAATAGCCACGCCCAAGAGGCCATTGGGCAATAAATCGCGCATTAGCAGCAAAATGGCGTCGTTCGGCTCGGCGCGTTCTTCCATCAGGTCCGCAACCGATACCGAAGCCACCATGCCGGGGATGACCACCAAGAATGGGATAAACATCTTGGGGAAAGCACCAATGATCGGGGTCTTGCGGGCCGCGGAAATGGAATCCGAGGCCATTGCTCGCTGCACTTCTACGAAGTTTGTGGTCCAGTAACCGAAAGACAGCACAAAGCCCAAACCCAGGACGATTCCGATGACCGACCACACGGGGTTTTCGAAACCGGAAATTTCCGTGCCCGGCCACGTGTGAAAGTGCGATTCATCAGCAACGGCATCTTTCAAGCCGCTCCATCCGCCGACTCGGTTGAGGCCGATAATCGTCAAAGGTGCGAGTGCCGCCACGATGACAAAGAACTGCAATACCTCGTTATAAATGGCTGCGGAAAGGCCACCCAATGTGATGTAGGACAGCACGATAATCCCGGCTACCAGCAGAGATACCCACATCTGCCATCCCAGCAAGGCTTCTACGATGGTGGCTAGAAGGTAGAGGTTCACGCCGGCAATGAGCAGCTGAGCGATGGCAAAGGAAATCGCATTCACCAAGTGTGCTGCGTTGCCAAACCGCTTGCGCATGAACTCTGGGACCGAACGCACCTTGGAGCCGTAATAAAACGGCATCATCACGATGCCAAGAAATACCATGGCGGGAACGGCACCGATCCAGAAGTAGTGCATGGTCTGGAAGCCATACTCCACACCATTGGCGGACATACCAATAATTTCTACCGCACCCAGATTGGCGGAAACGAAGGCCAACCCGGTTACCCAAGCCGGCAGACCCCTTCCGGATAGAAAGAAGTCAATGGAGTTTGAGACCCGGGCCTTTGCCGCCCAGCCGATGCCCAACACGAATAGGAAGTAAATGGCTACCAACAGGTAGTCCACCCATGAGGCATCCAGCCTCAATACGGATTCAGCTGTTTCCATCGCTGACCTTTCTCGATTTTATTTTTCTACGGCAGACAAATGTAGGTTAAAAACTTGCGGTTTCCCCTGCTTTAGTCGCACAAGATCTATCCCACTGCGCAAGGCATTAGGTGGCGCACTCATAGGTTCAACTGCCAAGGCCTTGCCCGATGGTGCTACTTCGCGGGGAAAATTCTCCGGTGTATACAGTTGCACCCACTCCACACCGCTATCCATGGCCAAGCGGACCCCGCGGCCATCGGCGGTATAGTCCGCTACAAGCGGGCCGTGTCCGTGAAAACAGTCATCCCAGTTCACACGGTCCAGCGGTGTGTCCACCAACTTCGCCGGGCGCACCTCACCGGTGGGCAGGTTTCTTTCATCCAGAAGGTGGTGCTCATCCACATTCAGGTTGAGCACGCACTCGTGCGTGGGTGCACCCTGCGCAGACAAGTAAAGGTGAAGCCCATAAGCAAATGGAATCTCCTCGGCGTGCTCGGTCACGGCCTTCACATGAGAATGCAAGCCGCTGTCATCCACGGCGTAGGTGGCCACTAGCTCTACAGTCCAAGGCCAGCCATTGTGGGGCCCAATGCTAAAAGTTAGCGTGACCTCGTCTTTATGCTGTTCAACTAGCTTCCACCAGTTCACTGCAAGCCCATGAATAGCGTTATTGCGCTCTGGTTCTGTAATGCCCAGCTGGTAGTGCTCACCCTGCCAGGTGAATTGACCGTCTTCGGTGCGGTTAGGCCACGGCGCCATTACCACCCCGGCCATCATCGGGGGCTTGTCCTTATAGGTTTCTAACAGCGGCCGTCCCTGAAAGGTCAGGGACTTCACGCCGCCGCCCCATAGGGCAATTTCGGCTAAGTAATCGCCATGAGAGATGCTGACGCACTCAATGTCGGCGCGCTCTTCATTCGATGTATAACCGGTCATATTAACGACCTTTCTGGCTATAACGTGTGATTGAAATCAGCTTAAGATCTCGCGCAAAATCAAGTCAATCGTTTGCACAACCATCTCCTTAAAAGGAGCATTTGGCCAGCTCGGCCACTGCAAGATTGACCCATTTCAGGGCTACTGCGGTGTACATACCCACACCATTGCGTACCCACATGCCTGAGATTGATTTTTACCTCTCCCCCAGAATGCGAGGAATACTAGCCTCCCAGCAGTCCAAGCCAGACGAGATCACCCACTGCACAATCGCTTCCCACTACTTGCGCAGTCGCCGCCACAGGATGCGCGCCGCGGAATGCGGGGTCGCCACAACCTCGCGCAGGTAATTGCTCGGCATCGAAAGCCACGGCGTGCGCGCGGGATGAACGTTAATCGCGATCCCCAAGTGCCAAGCCCACAATGTGGTGCGCAGTGCATGGAAATCGTTGGTAACCACCTGCAACACAGCATCTGGTGCGAGGCTGTGCGCGTTTTCTAGGTTCTCATTTGTGCTGGTAGCGGCCGGTTCCACGAGCACATCCGCAGGATCAACACCCCGCTGGATTAGGTACTCAGCCATCGCGCCCGCTTCCCCGCGGCCAGAGACGATGACCGTCTGCCCAGAATAGAGTTCGAGCGCCTTATCCAAGCGAGACCGCAGCATGGCGCCCGGATGGCCGTGGGTGACACGGGAGCCCAATACAAGGAGCGGATCGCGCTGGGAATTATCCATGATTATTAGCTTAGACCGGCGGGAACCCTTGACACTGATAAGAGCCAAACCGTAGAGTTAAAATAATCGTGCAAACGATTGCACACTTAGTCGTTTATTCCCCATCTATGAGGAGCTCGGCATGGCTACAACCACGCTGAAAGACGTCGCCGCGGCTGCTGGGGTGTCCATTTCCACCGCCTCACGCTCGTTGGCGGGAAATACCTCGATCTCAGAAGCCACGCGGACTCGGGTTCAAGACATCGCCGATAAGCTTAATTACAGGCCCAATGCTCAAGCGAGGGCCCTGCGCAGCGCGCGCTCACACGCCATCGGGCTCATCATTCCCAATCTAGATAACCCCTACTTCGCTGCCATGGCAGCGGCGGTGGAAAAAGAAGCAAACGCCCAAGGTATCGCCACCATCATTACCAATTGCGGGGAAGATCCGGAACGCCTAGTGACAGCACTGGAAGCATTGGGACAACGACGAGTCGACGGCATCATCGCCGTACCACTCGCTGGGACAAAGGATGCCCTAGCGCAATCGCAGGAACAACGCCCCCTCGTTCTCATTGACCGCGAACTCGACTCGCTGCCAGCCGTAGTTTCGGACCCCACCCATGGAATCAACGACGCCGTGGCCCAACTCAAGGACAAGGGGCATACCAAGATTGGTTATCTCTCGGGGCCGCAGGAAACATCTACTGGTCGCCAGCGCCTCGAAGTGTTTAAGCAGGCCGCTCAGGGAATGGATATACACATCCACCAAGGCAACTTTCGGCACAAGGAAGGCTATAAGGGCGCCATCGAACTGCTGCAAGCAGAAGTCACCGCAATTGTTGCCGGGGATTTCATGATGACTGCCGGCGCATTAGAGGCCTGTCATAACGCCGGTAAATCCATCGGCCAAGAAGTAGCGCTCGTTGGTTTCGATGATTTTATCTATCTGCGGTTTCAAGCAGCCCCAATTTCCGTGGTGGACCAAGATGTCGCCTGCATGGGCCGAGCCGCCGCTGCTGAACTCATCGCATCCATCGAAGACAAACGACAACCCCAAGGAAAAATCCTTCCCACCCGCTATATTCCGCGGATGTCCACAGCCCACGAGGTGCAGGGAGAAAACACATGAGCGATACCGTCCTCAAACTCGACAACGTTACTAAGTCCTTCGGACCAGTCGAGGTCATCAAAGGCGTAGATTTAGACGTACGCTATGGGCAGATTCAAGCCCTCCTCGGTGAAAATGGTGCCGGGAAATCCACACTCATCAAGATGATCGCAGGCGTACACGAGCCGGATTCAGGACGAATCCTCATTGATGGATCCGAGGTAAAAATCCCCGATACCAAAGCCTCCGAAGCGTTTGGCATCGCCACAATCCATCAAGAGCTCAACCTCGTTCCCACGATGTCTGTGGCAGAAAACATCATGCTCGGGCGGACGCCGAATAAGTTTGGCCTAGTCAACAGAAAACACCTCAAAGCACAAGCTAAAGCAGCATTAGACCTCATCGGCTTGGACGTTGATTTAAATCAACCGGTAAGCGAGCTGGGCATCGCCAAGCAGCAATTGGTAGAAATAGCCAAAGCCCTATCGATGAATGCGCGCATCCTCATTCTTGATGAGCCAACCGCGGCATTGACGGGCAAAGAGGTCGATGCCCTTTTCACGGTATTAGAGGACCTGAAAGCCAAGGGCGTCGCGATGGTTTTTATCAGCCATCACCTCGATGAACTGGCGCGAATCGCAGAAACCATCAGTGTGCTGCGAGACGGCGCCTTCATCGCTGAAGTCCCCGCTGATACCGATAAGGACGAGCTGGTGCGGCTTATGGTTGGCCGTGAGATTGAAAACCAGTATCCGCGAGAAGCTTCGGCTCAGCCTGGTAAGGCACTGCTTGAAGTTAAAGACCTGTCCTCCGAAGGCGCATTTCACGATGTCTCGTTTGAAGTGCGCGCCGGCGAGGTGGTCGGGCTGGCCGGCCTTGTGGGAGCGGGCCGTACAGAGATTATCCGCGCTATCGCCGGAGCAGATTCGTACGATTCAGGCACGATACATGTCGAAGGAAACGCTCTGCCCAACGGCGATATCAGTTCCTCCATCGCCGCGGGGGTGGGCCATATTCCGGAAAACCGTAAATCACAAGCCTTGATTCTCGATGCCTCAGTATCCGACAATCTTGGCCTTGCCACCTTGTATCCCACGGCGAAGGCAGGGCTCGCAGACCGCAAGGGGCAACACCGACGTGCCGGTGAGGTTGCCGAAACCCTTCGGATCCGTATGGCCGGGCTGGACCAACCCATCCGTGATCTCTCGGGTGGTAACCAGCAGAAGGCTGTGTTCGGCCGGTGGGTACTGGCCGGCTCCAAAGTCTTATTGCTTGATGAACCAACTCGCGGCGTCGATGTTGGTGCAAAGGTAGAAATCTACAACATCATCAACGAAGTAACTGCAGAAGGCGGAGCAGTACTCATGGCTTCCTCTGATCTGCCTGAGATTCTCGGTATGTCTGACCGCATCCTCGTAATGTCCGGTGGCCAACTGGTGGGACAGCTACCCAAGGATTCCACTCAAGACGAGGTCATGGCACTTGCCGTTTCCAACGTAGCTGCCGCTACGGAAGTCTCCGCAGTCAACACCGAATCCGCCACACCACCTTCCGCCTCTACAAAATAAGGAATACTCATGACCAAGAATCGCATTGCCAACTGGGCCATGAATAATGGCGCGCTCGTGGGGCTCATCGCCTTGTGTATCGCGCTCTTTATCGCCACTCCCTATTTCCTTACGGTGGCTAACCTCCTCAACGTAGGTATTCAAGCTGCCACGGTGGCCATCTTGGCCTTTGGCATGACTTTCGTCATCGTCACTGCAGGCATTGACCTTTCTGTTGGCTCGGTGGCGGCCTTGGGAGCAATGGTTTCGGCCTACATGTTCTCCAACGCTGGGCTTCCCGGCTGGCTTACTCTGCTTATCGGTTTGTTCGTCGGTGCGCTCGCCGGTGCTATCTGCGGTATGGCCACTGCTTGGGGAAAAATTCCCTCTTTCATTGCAACTCTGGCCATGATGTCCATCGCCCGCGGCATCACGCTCGTAATTTCACAGGGTTCGCCCATCGAAACTGCACCCACAGTTAACGCCTTCGGCGGCGACGTATTCGGCTTCCCGGTTCCCATCATCATGATGGTCATCGCTGGCGTTATCTGCTGGTTCATCTTAGAGCGCACCGTCCTCGGCCGTTCCATGTATGCCATCGGCGGAAACCTTGAAGCCGCGCGCCTGTCTGGTCTGCCAGTAAGGCGTATCCAAATCGCAGTATTCGCGCTTTCCGGATTTTTCGCCGCCTGGGCAGGAATGGTTATGGCGGGCCGCCTTGAATCCGCACAGCCACAAGCCGGAACCGGTTATGAGCTAGATGCTATTGCAGCCGTTGTCATCGGTGGTGCCTCCCTTTCCGGCGGACAAGGCAAAGCCACGGGCACACTCGTTGGCGCCATCCTTTTGGCCGTGATTCGCAATGGCTTGAATCTGCTCAATGTTTCTTCTTTCTGGCAGCAGATTGTCATCGGCTTGGTCATCGCCCTAGCCGTGGGCTTCGACGTATTCCGTAATAAGACCGCGAATTAGGCAGGACACCATGAAGACACTTTTAGCCTCACTCATCGTCCCAGCTCTAGCGTTGGGCCTTGCCTCGTGCAACCGCTCCGAGGAGGACCGAAACCGCATCACCCTTTCTGTATCGACGCAAACGAATCCATTCTTCGTAGAGTTACTCCACGGCGCACAAGATAAAGCCAAAGAGTTAGACGTTCCCCTCGATATCCAAGATGCCTCCGATGACCCGGCTCAACAGGTCAATCAGTTGGGAAATGCAACATCCATGGGCGCAAAAGTCGTTGTCATTAATCCCACCGATTCTGATGCCGTCGCCCCCGCTGTACGCAGCATCAAAAATGATGGTGTGCCAGTCATTGGGGTCGACCGAGACGTCAACGGCGTGGAACTAGATTCCATGGTTGCTTCTGATAACGAGGCCGGTGGCGCCCAAGCGGCGGATAAACTCGCAGAATCGATCGGAGAAGAGGGCGAAATTCTGATCCTGCAGGGAACCGCCGGTACCTCTGCCTCGCGCGAACGCGGCAAGGGATTTGAGGAAAGGATCGCGCAGTACCCGGGCATCAAGATCGCCGGCAAACAGTCTGCGAATTTCGACCGCACTGAAGGCCTCAACGTAACTACCAATCTGCTGCAGGCGAACCCGAATATCAGCGCCATTTTTGCAGAAAACGATGAGATGGCTTTAGGCGCTGTTGAGGCTCTCGGTTCCAGAGCCGGCAAGGAAGTCAAAATTGTTGCCTTCGATGGCACCTTTGACGGACTCAAAGCCGTAAAAGATGGCAAGCTGGAGGCAACGATCGCCCAGCAGCCTGCCGAGCTTGGTGCCCGAGCAATTGAACAAGCAGCAGCGCTTCTGCACGGCGAGAGCGCAGAAAAGAATGTCCCTGTTGAGGTTATTACCGTCACCAAAGACACCGTGGAGGATTTCCAATGAGCAAACTCACCGTCGTCGGCTCGATTAATGCTGACCTTATTGTCCACGCCGAACGCCACCCGCACCCCGGCGAAACCCTGCTGGGCTCCGGCGGCGAGATCCTCGCTGGTGGCAAGGGCGCAAACCAAGCGGTAGCCGCTGCGCAATTGGGCGCCAATGTAGCTTTCGTCGGCGCGGTCGGTTCCGATCCCTACGCCGAGCCCGCCATGCACTACATGCACAGCTCCGGCATCGATCTCAGCGCGGTGGAACAGTCCGATACCACTACTGGTTTGGCGGTCATCACGGTCTCCGCCGATGGCGAAAACACCATCGTCATCTCCCCCGGCGCGAACGCTCTTGTCGATGCCCCCTTCGTCACCGCCCGCCAATCCACCATCGCCGATGCGGACGTGGTCCTGCTCCAGGGCGAAATCCCCGCCTCCGGTTTCAAAGCTGCTGTCGATGCCGCCCAAGGACGCGTAGTCGTCAACCTCGCCCCGGTCATCGAGGTGGACCGCGACGCCCTCCTGCAGGCCGATCCCCTCATGGCCAACGAGCACGAGGCCGGCCTCATCCTTGAGCAACTGGGTCTTTCTTCCACCGGCACCCCGCGCGAGCTCGCCCACCGCCTCGTCTCCGCCGGCTTTAAATCGGTGGTGCTGACCCTCGGGGCCGAAGGCGCCTACGTGGCAACGCCCGAATCCAACACGGACATCCTCACCCCACAGATCACCGCGGTCGATACCACCGGCGCCGGCGATGCCTTTGCCGGAGCATTTTGCACCAAGCTCCTTGAAGGCGCCACGCTTGTCGATGCCGCCACCTTCGCCGCCCGCGTCGGTGCCTTCGCCGCCACCAGCGCCGGCGCCCAGCCGTCCTATCCCACGACCTCTTCGAGGTTGCCAGAGGTCACGCAGAAATAGAACTGTGTTCAACGGTATCTAGCCGTAGATTGGTTCGGACTCAAATCCGGCGAGAATCCAATGCCACTGCCACACGGGCTTGTGAACGTGCGACGTGAAGTTGGTGCGGTTCTCGTCTGCTTCGATTATTTGCTGCACTACATCCACTAAGTGGTGCTTCACGCAGCTCCCCGAGTACCGCAACACCGTATAGCCTTTCACCGCAGCGTTATTTCCCTTCCATCGGTCCTTAATGAAAGTACCTAGGTCTTCAGCCTTGTGATAATCGTAACCATCAATCTCTACCGCCACCTTACCCACCACAATGTCCCACAGGTACGGACCAATTTGGTGGTTAACCTGCACCTTTTTACCGCGCTCCTGCAATGCGCGGGTCACCTTCCTCTCCGCTTCACTATCGGCCCCGATGGCGGCCTTTTTCACCAGTTCTTTGACCCTTGCCGGTACCCGAGAGATAGCGCCCCATTCCTTCTCTAGGGCTTGTTTCCCGCGTCGCGTCTTATAGCGCCCTTCTAGCATTGCCAACGCTTCCGCTTCTCCTACTTCTCCCGCGGCCAAAAGCGGATTCTGCACGGGAACGCCATCCTGGCTAAAGGTCGTTGTCTGCCGCGTACGCTGCACCTTTAACCAAGTAGAGTTCGCCAGCGGGTGCTCGTAGGCACAATGCAGCGGAAAGGTCAGTTCCTTCTCGGAATAGAGCTCAACCGCAGATTTCCCCGCGAGCATTATTCCAGGCCATTTTTCATGCACGATGTAAGCGAGCTCGAATGGTGTGGGTTTCCGCCACGTATACAACCCACGGCGAATTTTAATTATCTTGCCGCTGGCCAGACCGGACCTCAGTTGCCTTTGATTCAACCCCGATACTAAAAGTTCCTTCATCTACTCCCCCTCGGAGCACTTACGCCCCGAGTGGAAGTGTAAGTGAGGCGGCACGGACTCGCAGGGCCACGTGCCACCGACCTCAGCCCTGAGGCGTCCATAATAACCGCGTTCCTCTAAAAATCAGGCCGAAAAATGCAGAAACGCGGTTGTTTTGAACGCAGCGCCGCCCGATGAACGCCCTAGGAGCCAGGAAACCTACGCACGCCATACAAAAATGTCCAAAACAACCGCGTTCCTCTAAAAATCGGGCCCAAAATTGGAGAAACGCGGTTGTTTTGGACACAGAGTACTAGGGACTACTCCCCTAGCAGCTTCGAGCGCAGGTTCTTATCCTTCTGCTCAACTTCTTCTGCCATCTTTTCTTGGTAGGCAACCATCTTGTCTTGCAGGGCGGGGTCTCCGGCGCCCAGGATGCGGGCGGCCAGCAGGCCGGCGTTCTTTGCGCCGCCGATGGAGACGGTGGCCACGGGAACGCCGCTAGGCATCTGCACGATAGAAAGCAGGGAGTCTAGGCCATCGAGGTCCTTGAGTGCGCGCGGGATGCCGATAACGGGCAGCGGCGTGGCCGCTGCAACCATGCCCGGCAAGTGGGCGGCGCCACCGGCACAGGCGATGATGGCTTTAAGCCCGCGGGAGTGCGCTCCCTTGGCGTAGGCCAACATCTTTTCCGGGGTGCGGTGGGCGCTAACCACACCAACCTCAAAGGGGATGCCGAAGTCCGCGAGGACTTCCGCTGCGGGTTCGACGGTGGGCCAATCCGAGTCCGAGCCCATGATGATTCCTACCTGCGGTTCCATAATGTCCTTTCTAGGTTTTAAGAGTTATGCCCACGTTGCGTGCATGAGAAAGTGCGCGGCCTGCCGGGCGGCATCGCGGGTCTCATCGAGTGATGTACCAGCGACATTGACGTGGCCGATCTTGCGGCCGACGCGGTGATCCTTGCCGTACAGGTGAATCTTGGCGTGCGGGTAGCGTTCCATGACCTCGCGCACGCGCTGCGGCATAGGCATCTTGGGGTCTTCGTCCGCGCCGAGCACATTTGCCATAACGGTCACCGGGGCGAGGGCGTCCACCGCGCCCAAGGGCAGGTCGAGTACGGCGCGCAGGTGCTGTTCAAACTGCGAGGTAACGCAGCCATCCTGGGTCCAGTGGCCGGTATTGTGCGGGCGCATGGCCAATTCATTGACGGAGATGTCCTCGCCACCCTCACCGTTGAAGGCGAAAAGCTCCACGGCCAGCACGCCGGTCACGCCAAGGGATTCGGCAATGCTTAGCCCCAGCGCAGAGGCACGTTCTGCCAGCTCAGGCGAGAGACCGGGCGCGGGCGCGATGGCCTCGACACAGATGCCGTTGGCCTGGCGGGACTGGGTAATGGGCCAGACCTTGGCTTCACCGGATGGGCGGCGCGCTACCAAGATGGACAGCTCGCGGGTCAGATCCACCTTCTCTTCGGCCATGAGCGGCGTGCCGGCATCTAATAGCTCGGCGACGAGCTCATCAAGATCCGCATCCGAAGGAAACCACACGCCCTTGCCGTCATAGCCACCGCGGCGGGCCTTGAGGCAAACGCGCCCGTCTACGGCATCGAAAAAAGCGCGGGCATCGGCGACGGATTCGATGGCGCTAAACCGCGGAACGGGCGCCCCCAGAGCGGAGAGTTTTTCGCGCATGTCCAGCTTGTCCTGGGCATAGCGCAGGGCGCTGGGCTGGGGCTGGACGTTGAAGGAGGCATCGATAAGCGCGGCGGAATGCTCATTGGGCACATGCTCATGCTCAAAGGTAACCGCATCCGCGCCGCGGGCTGCCGCGAGCAGATCCTCGTACTTGTGGTAATCGCCCACCACGATATCCGGGGTAACCTGCGCGGTCGAAGAATCCGGGCTACCAGCAAGAATCCGCAGATGAATATCGAGTTCAGCGGCGGCAGGCTGCATCATGCGCGCCAGCTGACCATCGCCACAGACAGTTACAATAGGTTTTGAGACACTCACGCCCACAATATTAGCTTGGATACCATGTTTACCCGTCATTCGATCTTCCAGAACTCCCTCATGAGCGCCCTCCTTGATGGCATTTATGACGGCGAGATGACCATCTCTGAGCTGCTAGGAAAGGGCAATTTTGGTATCGGCACCTTTAACGGCCTCGATGGTGAAATGATCATCTTGGACGGGACCTGCTACCAGCTGCGCGGCGATGGCTCCGCGCGGGTTGCGGACCTAGACCAGCAGACCCCTTATGCCGTGGCCACCAACTTTGTGCCGCGCATTCTTGTCGATGCCCCACGGGGCCTGCGCCGCAACGAGCTTTCCGCCTTCATCGATGAGGTGGAACCTTCCGCCAATTACATGTACGCCGTCCGCATCACGGGCAGGTTTTCTGAGGTCTCAACGCGCACCGTGGTTAAACAAACCAAGCCCTATCCCCCAATGACCAAGGCGGTCGGTGGCGATAAAGAGATGCACTTTAGCGATGTCGAAGGCGTCATCGGTGGCTTCCGCACTCCCGTGTACGAGCGCGGGATTTCGGTGCCCGGCTGCCACGTGCACTTTATCGACGCCGCGCGTAAGTCTGGCGGACACGTGCTGGATTACACCGTGGATGAAGCGAAAATCGAGCTCTGCCCCGGTTCCGATCTAGAACTGCGCCTGCCGCTGACCCAAGAATTCGGCCGCGCAAACCTCGCGCCGGAGGATCTTGATAAGCAATTGCACTCCACCGAGGTTAAAACCAGGGGCGATCATTAATAATCTCCGCCACCTGCTTTGACTTGGCTACGGTGGGAAAATACATGGCTCTGTCCCAGCCGTTGAGCGCAATGGAGATACCGCCGCGGCGCTTGCGGGCGCCGCGAATATCTTCCAGCGGGATCGAATCGATGTGGCGTCCTTCCCGCACGATGACGCGGCGGTTGGTCACGATGAACCGCTTGCGGCGGGCCTTATATAAAGGAATAAGGAAGCGCCACGTGCTCAGCCCAGCCCACAAAACGACGAGTCCATTGCGCAGTATTGGTTCTACCCCCTCGGCATCGCACCAGCCGATGGCAATCCACAGCACGCCCGTAATGAGGATGAGCTCCAAGAATGGGAAAACGAGCGCGCGAAACGGCGCGGACACGTCCGCGCGCTTAACCTCGCCTTGGCCCATCTTCATCAATCCCATAGCCATGGATAGTACCAGTGCGAGGCCGTGCTGCTCAGTCCACGCGGACTCCGCAGCACCTGCCGCGCGATGCCTATCGTGCGGCGCTTATCGCGCCGGACGCAGATGCGTCACGTCGCCGGCGGAGTAGTACTCGCCCGCGACGTTAATGCGGCCGTCATCGCCGATGCCCTCGACGCGGCCGATGACATCGCCAGTCGGGGTCTCCAGCCGCACCTCTTGGTCAATAGATGAGCACACCGCCCGGTAATCCTGCATCAGCTGCGGATCTTGGTTCTCCCACTGCGTAATGCGCCGGCGCAGGTTTTTCAGCACGGTAATGGCCAGCTCGGTGCGGTCGGTATCGCGGCCTTCCAGAGCCAACGAGGTCGCCTTTTCGATGGGCAATTCCTCGCGGGTGAGCGTGACATTAATGCCCATGCCCACGACCACGCGCGCGAAGGGCGCCTGCCCGCCGACGGCCTTATTCACCTCGGCCTTATTGACTTCTGCTTTGTTGACCTCAGCCTTGTTCAACTCAGTCTTATTGAGTTCTGCCTTGTTGACCTCGGTCTTCGGTGCGGACTTGAAGGCTTGGCCCACGGGACCGGCCTCGGCAAGGATGCCGCAGAGTTTATTGCCATCGATATGCACATCATTCGGCCACTTCAGCACGGACCCCTCGATGGAATCGGTCACGGCCAGGCCGGCAGCCAGCGGAAGCGTGCCCAAGTAATCGAGGGAATCGGGCAAGAGCAGCACGGAAAAAATCACTTGGGAGCCGGCCGGCGCCGTCCACGCCCGGCCGAGGCGGCCCTTGCCGGATAGCTGCTCATCGGCAAGCAGCACGGTGCCATCGGCAACGTTTGTGGCCTGCATCAGATCGGTATTGGTGGAACCGGTCTGATCCACAAAATCGATGGTGGTGAAATCCTCTGCCAGGGCGGTGCGAATGCGGTGCTTATCAAGTGCAGTCATAGATTCCAAGATACCGCCCGCTGGTGGTGCTAGTGTGTTGCGCATGGCAAAGGTCACTTTTGAAAAGGTAAATATCACCTACCCCGGCGCGGCGGCGCCCACCGTGAAGGAATTGGACCTAGAAATCGCGGACGGCGAGTTCCTCGTTTTGGTGGGCCCTTCTGGCTGCGGCAAGTCCACGACGCTGCGCGCGCTGGCGGGCCTTGAGCCAACGTCTAGTGGCCGGATTCTCATCGATAATGCGGATGTCACGGGCCTCGAGCCGGGCGATCGCGATATCGCGATGGTTTTTCAAAATTACGCGCTCTACCCGCACCTTTCGGTGGAAGAAAACATGGGCTTTTCGCTCAAACTGGCCAAGCTCCCGAAGGCTGAAATCAAGCAAAAGGTCCAGGATGCCGCGGAAATGCTGGGCCTAAGCGAGTTCCTTAAGCGCAAGCCCAAGGACCTATCGGGCGGTCAGCGCCAGCGCGTGGCCATGGGCCGTGCCATCGTGCGCAATCCTAAGGCCTTCCTCATGGATGAGCCGCTATCTAACCTGGATGCAAAGCTGCGCGTGCAGACTCGTACCGAGCTTGCGAGCCTGCAGCAACGGCTTGGGACCACCACGGTCTATGTCACCCACGACCAGGTCGAGGCCATGACGCTGGGGCACCGGGTAGCCGTGCTCAAAGATGGCGTATTGCAGCAGGTTGCCCCGCCGCGCGAGCTTTATGCGGAACCGGCCAACGAGTTCGTGGCCGGCTTTATCGGTTCGCCTGCGATGAACATCTTTGACCACAACGGCGAGCGCCTGGGCGTGCGCCCGGAAAACATGCACCTCAATGAGGGTGCTGAGGGCCTGCACGGCGTGGTCGACTTGGTTGAAGAATTGGGATCCGAATCCTTCGTTTACGCCACGGTGGGTGACGAGCGTTTCGTTGCGCGCTGCGAAGGCACCCCGCCGCAGCGCGGCGAGGAAGTTGTATTGACCTTTGATGAAAACGCGGCACACCGCTTCGATCCAGAAACCGGGCAGCGCATCACCACCTAAAGCACCCCCGTATAGAGGTGAATAATCAAAATCTATTCAGCGCGCGGTGTTTGTAAATTATTTTTAAGGAACACCCAAGCTTTCTGAAAGGTGAATCCCCCATGAAGAAGTACTTCATTCGCACCACAGTCGCCACCACGGCGGTACTGGCCCTTGCCGGCTGCTCCACGTCTGACGATGGTGCAGATAACGCGGATGGCTCCGCATCCGGTTCCGGTTCCGGCGCTGACTCCCACGGCCCCATCACCTTTGCCATGGGCAAAAACGACACGGATAAGATCACTCCCATCATCGATAAGTGGAATGAAGAAAATCCGGATGAAAAGGTCACGCTCAAGGAGCTCGCGGGCGAGGCAGATGCCCAGCGCGAGACCCTCGTGCAGTCCCTCCAGGCCGGTAACGATGACTACGATGTCATGGCCCTCGACGTGGTCTGGACCGCGGAATTCGCCGCCAACCAGTGGCTCCAGCCGCTCAACGGTGACTTCGAGACCGATACTTCGGAGCTCTTGCCGGCCACCGTGGAATCGGCAACCTACAATGACGTGCTGTATGCGCTGCCGCAAAACACCAATGGCCAGCTCCTCTTCCGCAATACTGAGCTCGCGGACGCTACCCCGGAGAAATTCGCTGACCTCGAATCCGCCTGCAAGGCCCTGGAAGATGGCAAGAAGTGCCTGACCACCCAGCTCAAGCAGTACGAGGGCTTGGCTCTGAACACCGCCGGCTTCATGGAGGGCTGGGGCGGCTCGGTGCTTGACGATGACGGCAATGCCACCGTCGACTCCAAGGAGGCCCAGGAAGGCCTGCAGGCCATGGTGGATGCGTATGAAGACGGAATCATTTCCAAGGACTCCACCGCCGCCACCGAGGAAGAGACCAACATGGCCTTCACCGAGGGCAAGACCGCCTTCGCAGTGAACTGGCCCTACATGTACACCAATGCCGTAGATGCCGGCATCGACGTTGAGGTCCAGGCACCGCTGGGCAAGGACGGCGTCGGCGTATCCACCTTGGGTGGCTACAACAACGGCATCAACATCAATTCCAAGAACAAGGGCACCGCCCTGGACTTCATGAACTTCATCATCAATGAGGAAAACCAGAAGTCCTTTGCTGAGCAGTCCTTCCCGCCGGTTCTTTCCTCCATCTACGATGACCCGCAGCTGCAGGAGGAATTCCCCTACCTGCCAGCGCTAAAGGAATCCCTGGAAAACGCCGCACCGCGCCCGGTATCGCCGTTCTACTCCGCCATCTCTAAGGCCATTCAGGACAACGCTTATGCCGCGCTGACCGATGGCAAGTCCGTCGAGGATGCCACCTCCGATATGAAGGCGGCCATCGACTCTGCTTCGCAGGGTTAAAGATACGCTCCCTACCCCTCGTATCCCACGAGCAGGGAGCATGCATAAAACTGAGAAATACATAGCGAACCGCTAGTGCACAAATGGGTGAGGAAGGCGCATACGCCATAGCCTCACCCTTTGTGGTTTTCCCACCCTAGTTGGGGATAGAATCTAGCGCACCAGAAATTATCTGAACCAGAAAGGCGAATAACCGTGGTCACCACTTCGCCGACGCAACAGACGCACCCATCATCGAAGAAACCCAAGCGCAGCCCTAGCTCCAGCAGGTTTGCCAATTTCGGGCGGCCGGCCGCGCTGATCGCCCCGGCGCTTATCGTGCTGGGCATTATCATCGGCTATCCCATCGTGCGCGCGGTCATCCTGTCCTTCCAGGGAAACCGGCAGCTTAACCCACAAACGGGCATCTTTGAAGAAGGCGGTTTTGCCGGCCTAGACAATTACCTGTACTGGATCAATAACCGCTGTGTTTCCGGTGCGGGGGAAATCACGACGTGCCCGCCCGGTGTTATCGCCACCGACTTCTGGCCGGCCGTAAAAATCACGCTGTTTTTCACCGTGGTCACGGTCGCCTTGGAGACCATCCTCGGCATGTTCATGGCCATCATCATGAACGGCGAGTACCGCGGCCGCGGCTTAGTGCGCGCCGCCGTGCTTATCCCTTGGGCCATTCCTACCGCCGTGACCGCCAAACTGTGGCAGTTCATGTTCGCCCCGGACGGCATAGTCAATTCCTTACTGGGCACGAATATCGCCTGGACCACGGACCCGTTTTATGCGCGCTTTGCCGTCATCATTGCAGACGTGTGGAAGACCGCACCGTTTATGGCGCTGCTCATCCTGGCTGGCCTGCAGATGATCCCCAAGGATGTCTACGATGCCGCCCGCGTCGATGGCGCCAACCGCATCCAAACCTTCTTCCGCATCACCCTGCCGCTGGTGCGCCCAGCCCTGATGGTGGCCGTACTCTTCCGCACTCTGGATGCGCTGCGCATGTATGACCTTCCCGTCATCATGATTTCGAGCTCGTCTAACTCCCCAACCGCCACCATTTCCCAGCTGGTGGTGGAAGATATGCGCCAAGGTAACTTCAATTCCGCCTCGGCGCTATCCACCCTTATCTTCTTGCTCATCTTCTTCGTCGCTTTCATCCTCATCCGTTTCCTCGGCGCGGATGTCTCCGGCAGAAAGGGTGCAAAATAATGCGTAAATTCGGACACTACGCGGGCATTATCTTCATCATGTTCTGGGGCCTTGCTCCCTTTTATTGGATGGTGGTCACCGCCCTGCGCAGCCAGGAATTCACCTTCGATACCACGCCCTGGCCAACGCATATCACGCTCGATAATTTCCGCGATGCCCTCGCGACGGACAAGGGCAATGACTTCCTCGGCGCGCTAGGCAATTCGCTGTTCATCTCGCTCGCAACCACCGCGGTAGCCGTCTTGGTCGGCGTATTTACCGCGTATGCGCTCTCCCGCTATGACTTTCCCGGCAAGGGTATTGTCACCGGCATCATCCTGGCAGCCTCCATGTTCCCCGCCATCGCGCTGGTTACCCCACTCTTCCAGCTCTTTGGCCGCCTAGAGTGGATCGGCACCTACCGCGCGATGATCATCCCGAATATCTCCTTCGCCCTGCCTCTGACGGTCTATACCCTGCTCAGCTTCTTCCGGCAGCTGCCGTGGGAGCTCGAGGAGGCCGCCCGCGTGGATGGCGCTTCCCGCGCCCAGGCATTCCGCCTCATCCTCCTGCCGTTGGCCGCACCGGCGCTCTTTACCACCGCGATCATTGCCTTTATCACCACGTGGAATGAATTCATGTTGGCCAAGCAGCTATCCACGACGGGCACCGAGCCGGTCACGGTGGCCATCGCCCGTTTCTCTGGCCCCTCGGCCTTCGAGTACCCTTATGCCGCAACCATGGCGGCTGGTGCATTGGTGACCATTCCGCTTATCATCATGGTGCTCATTTTCCAGCACCGCATCGTCGCCGGGCTTACCGCAGGAGGTGTCAAGGCCTAATGCGCCGGTCCCTGCTGTGGGATTCGCTCCTCGGATTCCTCGGCTTCTTCGCGTGCCTTGCGGTCATCCAAGCCGTAGTGAACTTATTTGAAGACTCCCCCGCCGTATGGCCCGGCCTAGTGGCCGGCGCGCTGTGCGCACTGACCTACCTTGCCTGGCGGGCAAAAAGAAAGGATCTGCAATGAGCTGGTACCACAACGCCGTCTTCTATCAAGCCCTCGTGGGCTCCTTTAAGGACTCCGGCAATAACGAGGCCGAGAATAAGGGCATCGGTACGCTGCGCGGGGTCATCGACAAGCTGGATTACCTCCAGTGGTTGGGCGTGGACTGCCTCTGGCTCTCGCCGTTTTATGCCTCGCCGCTGCGCGATGACGGCTACGATATCGCCGATTATTATTCCATCCACCCCGATTACGGCACGATGGCCGATTTCGAGGAACTGGTCGAGGAATTGCACCGCCGCGATATGCGCATCATGACGGACCTGGCGCTCAACCACACCAGCTCCGATCACCCGTGGTTCCAGGCCTCGCGCTCCGACCCGGATGGCCCATTTGGGGATTTCTACGTCTGGGGCGATGACCCCGAGCGCTACCCCGAAATCCGCGTCATCTTCACGGACGTTGAGACCTCCAACTGGACCTGGGATGAGGAGCGCCAGCAGTACTATTTCCACCGCTTCTACTCCCACCAGCCGGATCTCAATTACGATAACCCGGACGTGCAGGATGAGGTCTTTAATATCTTGTCCTTCTGGATGGACAAGGGCCTTGATGGCCTGCGCCTCGATGCCATCGCGTACCTCTTCGAGCGCGATGAGCTCGGCGGCGAATCCCTGCCGGAGACGGTGGAGTTCGTGGAAAAGATTCGCTCCTTTATGGATACCCACTATCCCGAGGCCGTCCTCATTGCGGAGGCCAACCAGCCACCCAAGGAGACGATGGAGTACTACGGCTCCGGCAATCGCTTCCACATGGTCTTCAACTTCCCGGTCATGCCGCGGCTGTACCAGGCGCTCGCGCTTGGCGATGCCACCCCCGTCTACGACATCCTCGACCAGCTACCGCCGCTGCCCGAGGGCTGCCAGTGGGGTACCTTCCTGCGCAACCACGATGAATTGACCTTGGAAATGGTCGACGATGACGTCCGCGAGCTGATGTATCAGACCTACCTGCCAGAAGAAGGGATGCGGGCGCATGTGGGCATCGCCAGGCGGCTCATGCCGCTCATGGGCGGGGACCGCCGGAAGGTGGAGCTGATGTTTTCGCTGCTGATGACCCTGCCGGGTGCGCCCTTTATTTATTATGGCGATGAAATTGGCATGCTCGATGACACCTCTTTGCCGGACCGCTATGCCGTTCGCACCCCTATGCAATGGGACGATAGCCAAACCGCGGGCTTTAGTTCCCGCACCCCGGCGCGGCTGCCCATCGTCGGCGGCACATCCGTGGAATCGCAGCTCAATGATGCCACTTCCCTGCTGCACAGCGTGCGCACCATGATCACGGAGCGCCACGCGCACCCCGAGCTGGGCACGGCACCCTGCGAGCCGGTGGAAACCGGAAAAGAAAGCGTGCTGGGTTACCAGCGCGGCGACCTTTTGTGCCTGCACAATTTCAGCGACCGCTCCGTTGACCTAGGCCCCGTCGAGGTCGGGCCTTACGGGTACGCGTGGTTGCCGGCTTAACTTTGTGCATCCTCCACTGCGATAACTGAGCAAACCCAGCCTTCAGATATCGCAAATCTTCCTCAACTGTTGCAGGGGACCCTGCACTTTGGAATGTGCACTTTGGAGGATGCACTTCTACAAAGCGGGCGGTGCGCGCTACGGGTTGTGCGCGCCACGGGTAGTGCGCGCTGAGCTGCCACACAAAGAGCCCAGCTCCACACCCCCATTCACAGGGTGCAGCTGGGCTCATTTCCTTATGACTTAACTCCAGTCCGGGGCGTCTTCTAAGCGCAGCTCGGAATAGCGGGACTCTGGAACGGTGGCCGAGTATGGTTTGCCCACCGTTTCCCACACTTGATCTTGATTGCAGCGCACATCCTGGCCGTCGGTATCCAGCATGGTAAAGCCCCACACCAACTTGCCTTGGGAATTTGCCGGCAAGGTATATGGCCCAACTACCTGGTTAATCTTCCAGTGTTGTTCGCTGACGTAGTTGAAGCCGTAGGTCTTGGTCAGGATCTTGGCCAGATCGCCTTCACCGCGCACGGAG
Organism: Corynebacterium sp. LaCa_23; assembly: GCF_058182375.1. Taxonomy (NCBI): domain Bacteria; kingdom Bacillati; phylum Actinomycetota; class Actinomycetes; order Mycobacteriales; family Corynebacteriaceae; genus Corynebacterium; species Corynebacterium sp. LaCa_23. The sequence continues at coordinate 582,249 of NZ_CP190825.1, read as the reverse complement.
CCAGACACTTGAACGGTTTCCGTTCGCGCTTTGGATACGGTGTGTTTAACCGGCAGCGGCTCAGCGTTGTGGTTTGCCACGCTGGCGGCATCGGTTTGCTTGAACCAGCGGCGCTTCGCGGTGACATAGGTGGAGTTCTCCCCCGGCGTTGCGCAATGCGTGCCGGGCTTAAAGTCATCGTTCCAGCGCTGGGGCAGCTCAAAGTCTCCGCCGAAGTCAGAGGCGTGGGCGACGGGGACGGCCACCAGGCTCAGCGCTGCGATCGCACTAGCGATGGACTTCGCCTTCACGGTTTAACCCCAATCGTTGTTATCGCGGGTGGAGACCGCGACGTGGCGTTCCTTGGGCAGGGTTGCGGTAAAGGTATCGCCGTTGGCCTGCCAGGTGTGGTCGGAACCGCACACGGTCTTTTGGCCCTCAAAATCAGAAACTACCCATCCGGCCTTCAGCACAGCGGTCTTGCCCGGCGCGATATCGTATGGGCCGATCTGCTCGCCAACCTCATAGGACTGGCTCGAGGTGTAGCTGGAGGAGAAAGTGAAGTTGATCAGATCCAGCAGCTTGAAGTCCACACCAGCAGAAACGTTCCACTCCTTGGTCTTGGTTTCCTTCATGGAACGGGTCACTGGAAGCGGCTCGTCGTTGTAGTTAGAGATGGTCCAGGTACCGGCGGAGCCGTCGAAATAGGTGCGCTTGATGTCAACGGTTTGGCCGGTATCGCCGGGGTTGGCGCAGCGCTCGCCAATGGTAGTGGGGTTTGCTGGGCCCAGGTCGCGCTGTGGCAATGCGTTAGCGGCTGGGGCAGCGAATACGCCGGTGGCAACGGCCAAAGCCGCGGTGGTGGACGCAATCTTGGACATGCGCATGAGGTGTGCTCCTAAAAGGTAGTTAGTAGATGGTTTGGGTGGGTACGGGCAGATCGCGGTATTCGTCAGGGGTGACGTCTACGGTGCGGGTGCTGCCGTCTTTGGAGGTGATGGTGGCCTCGGCCCAGAAACCGCTCGGGGCGGTGGTCTGCTTATAGTTCGAGGTGAGGTCGTACTTGCCGGATTTTCCGCAGTGCACCTCACGGTAGTTGATGCGGGTCATGGTGGTGCCGTACTCCACGCGCACGCGTTCCCCGGGCTCAAGGTGTATGTGCTTGAGCTCAGTACCAACCGGCATATAGGCGCGCTTGACGGCGCCAACGGATTCGAGCCAGCCCTGTGGAATATCGCCCCTATTGCCCCGCCAATTGGTATACGGATCGTGCTGGGCGCCGACGACGAAGTCGGTCACTGGCGCAAATTCATAGTCCCCGTGCGACCAGTTGAGGAAGTCGGTGGAGTAACCGGGCTTGCGGAAGGTTGGCTGCACCGCGGTGATATCCAGCGGGTACCAGGACTTTTCTTTGGCCTCGCACGTATCGCCTTCCTTGGGCCACGCGGGATCGCGTTGGGGTTCGGCGGCCGGCTGCACGATCTCGTCTTTGTCTGGATCAGCAATCTTTTCCAAGCTGGGACCGGAGACCGCGGTGTAGTTTCCTTCGATGGGCTTAGAATTCGTGCTGCCGGAGCGGGAAGGAATTTCCATGGCCAGATCCGATACGGAGCCATCGGCCTTGATGATATAGGCAAAGGCATAGCGCTCTGCTGGGCCTTTACCGCGGATGACATTGGCGCCCGGGATGTTTTCGAGGCGATCATCATTGCAGCCGACGAACATGGAAATAAAGTCCTTTTCCACCACGCCGTATTCCACACGGAAGGATTCGCCCGGCTTGAGCTTGACGGGGCCAAAGGTTTCCTTGTCTCGCCAGCCGTTGGCCAGCTTTAGGCCGATATCGGATTTAGCGGTGGTATCCCAGCCAGAGGGCAGCTTGGCCTTGGAATTGGCATCAATCTCGTGGTTGGTGCCGGTTTCTACCTCTGCGGTATACGGCACTTCCTGGTCGGTGCTGTTTTTAAATTGCAGGGTGCCATCGCTTAAATAGCGACGCCCGGTTTCAGCAAAACGCCATTCGCGCTCGGCGTAATCTCCGGCGGCACTGCAGCTTTTGTAAAGATTGGTAATGGGATATGCCTGTGGCATTGGAGGAATATCGCGCGCCTGTGCTGCGGGGGCAATAAGCGCCGCGATGGCAAGTGGGGCGATGAATCTCAGTCTCTTTGAAATCACCTGAAGACCATCCTTGTGGTTGTGAAATATACAAGAAATTATTCGTGAAGACGCAGCTAATATTAAGCCCGCTGTTATAAGTCCTCAACAGTTACAGAATTTTTCACCCATGCCTTCTCACCCGCCGTGCGGTGGGAAAATACCGTCTTACTGGTAAGAAATGCCAGAGATTGCCACGCGCCCCATCCCCCAATAAAGGGGATCTAATGCTTCCTAAAGGCCCAGCCCCACCGATGCCGCGCCTATACCGCGCCGGCGCCCTCCCGTCGCCACCGCTAACCGGCCTGCGCGAATCCAGACAATTTCCGCATCTTTGGCCTTCCACTAGTAAACTCAACGCCTATGACTGACCTGAAGACCACCGCTGGCAAGATTGAGGACCTGGATAACAAGCTCACCGAGTCCCGCGCGCCGTTGGGGGAAGGCGAGCCAGCCGCCCGCACCCGCGTGAATCAGCTGCTCGATGAGGGGTCCTTTGTAGAAACCGATGCACTGGCCCGCCACCGCTCCATCGACTTTGGCCGCGAGCACGATCGCCCGTACACCGATGGCATCGTCACCGGTTATGGCACCATCGACGGGCGCCGCGTGTGCATCTTCAGCCAGGATGCCACCGTCTTTGACGGCACGATGGGTGAGGTTTATGCGGAAAAGCTCACCAAGGTCTATGACCTTGCGCTGAAAACCGGGGTGCCCATCGTTGGCATCTATGATTCCACCGGCCCGCGCGTGCAAGAGGGCATCGTCACGCTGGCCGGCTACGCCCGCAACCTCGCCCGTGCGACGGAGGCCTCCGGTCTTATCCCGCAGATCTCTGTGGTGGCCGGGGATACAAGCGGCATCGCGGCTTTTGCGCCCACGCTTGCCGATGTCCTCATTGTCACCCACGGCACCAGCCTGCACCAGGCAGCCGGCGAGGTGACCCAAGCGGAACCGGAAACCTTTGGTGGTGCCGCAGTCCACGCGAAATCCGGCACCGCGCAGCTCAGCGCCCCGAGCGAGCAGGCAGCGCTCGCCTTGGTCCGCGACGTACTGGCTTACCTGCCGGCCAATAACCGCGCCGAGGCAACGCGCATCGATACGCGCGAGGTCGCCGAGTTCGATCTGGATTCCGTCATCCCGGATTCAGCAGAGGATGCCTATGACATGCGCGAGGTGGTCAACGCGGTCGTCGATAAGGGCTCCTTCTTTGAGCTTTCGGCCGAGGCTGCGCCCAATATCATTACCGGCTTTGCCTTCGTGGATGGCCGCGCCGTGGGCATCGTTGCCAACCAACCGCTTTCACTTGGCGGCGCGTTGGATTCGGCCGCGACGGAAAAGGCGGCGCGCTTTGTGCGCCTGTGCGATGCCTTTAATACCCCGATCATCGAGTTCGTGGACTCGCCCGGTTTCGTTGCCACGCCGGAGGAAGAAAAGGCCGGTCTCCTGCGCCGGGCGGCGGGGTTTGCGTATGCGCAGGCGGAGGCGAGCGTCGGCAAGCTTACGGTGGTCACCCGCAAGGCCATTGGCCCGGCCTACGCGTTTATGGGGTCCAAGGATCTGGGCGCGGATTTGGTCTATGCCTGGCCGACCGCGGAAATCTCCGTCGCCGAGGCGGCCGAGACCTCGCTGGCCATCTACGGCGATAAGGATAAGCAGGAAGAGATGGACGAGCTCTTCTTGCACCCCTACGCCGCCGCCGAGCGCGGCCTGGCCGATAATGTCATCGAGCCTTCCGCCACCCGCCACTACCTGGTTGAAGGTCTGCGCCTGCTAGAGCGCAAGGTCGTGGCCCAGGTACCCAAGAAGCACGGAACTGTTTAGGAAAAAATGTCTGAAACCGAAATCAAAGTCCTGAAGGGAAACCCCACGGAAGAAGAGCGCGCCGCGCTATCGACGGTGCTCAAGCAGATGAAAAAGGACCACTCCGGTGCCTTTGGGGATCGCAACCACTGGGGCAGGCCCGGTGAGCGCTTCGACCACTACGGCGCGCAGCGCGTCTTTAATCCTTCCGCCTTCCACACCGTGCGGTATTACTAATGCGCCTCATTTTGGCCTCGCAGTCGCCCTCGCGCGCCGCCATCCTGCGCGGGGCCGGCGTGGAACCGGTGCTCGAGCCCGCCGAAATTGACGAGCGCGCCCTAGAAAACCAGTTGGTGGGGCACTCACCTGCCGATACCGTGGCAAAGCTTGCCACCGCCAAAGCCGAGAAGGTTGCTTCCCGGTACCCCGACGAGCCGGTCATCGGCGGCGATTCCATGCTGCTATTGGATGGCCAACTGCAGGGCAAACCGCACACCGTCGACGCCACCATCGAGCGTTGGCACCACCAGGCAGGCCGCACCGCGCAGCTGCTTACCGGCCATTGCCTGATTTTTGGCGCGCAGCGCCACGTGGAAACCTCCACCACTACCATCCGCTTCGCAGAGGCTTCTGCCACCGATATTGAGGCCTACGCCCGCACTGGCGAGCCCTTGGAGTGCGCGGGAGCGTTTACTTTGGAGGCCATGGGTGGCTGGTTTATCGATAGTATCGACGGCGATCCCTCCTCTGTCATTGGGCTGTCCCTACCGGTGGTGCGCCGCGCGCTCTACTCTTTTGGGCTCAGCGTTTCTGATTTCTGGTAGGCCCGCACGAGCATCGCTAGAGTGTGTCTTATGGAAATGAAAGACATGCTTGCCCCAGAACCTATTAAGTTGCCCGCCGATCCCGGCGCTAAGGACGCGGCCGCGCCTGCGGCCGGCATCGTAGACCACCCAGATTCCCCGTTGCTATGGGCCATGCTCGCGGAGCAGGAGCTCGCCAAGCTCGAGGGCGCGGACCCCAACGAGTACATCACCGCTTATGCCTATGCCCGCACCGGCTACCACCGCAGCTTGGACCGCCTGCGCGGCAACGGCTGGAAGGGCTGGGGCCCAGTCCCCTTCTCCCACGAGCCCAACCAGGGTGTCCTGCGCGCCATTGCCGCCCTCGGACGCGCCGCCAAGGCCATCGGCGAGGACGATGAGTACGACCGCATCCGCCAGATGCTTTCCGATGCCGACCCCGATAGCGTTGCCCAGCTGCTCGACTAAGCCCACACTGCGGCTTATTAGGCCAATATAAAAAGCACATTCTCCCTGTTCAATCCCAGAGGAGAATGTGCTTTTCTTGTAGCTCATGCCTAGTTCAGCCGGTGCAGGATTTCGCGGGTATATTGCGTCGTCCGGATATTTGCGACTGCGAACTCTAAAAAGAGCCTCAAGCCAATGAGCTCGCCAAAGCAGATAAGCGTAACCAAGATGGCGGTGATAATCCCGAACGGACCAAAGAAAACGAATCCTAAAAGTAGGCCCAACAACCACGTGCAGCCAAGGATGATCATGCCGATGACATAAATCGCCGAAGCATAGCCTACGGTGATGAATTTATCGAAGCTGAAGTCCAAGAGGCCGGAGAAGAAGCCATCGGTTGGCGTCTTCGTGCGCGGAGCCTGTGGCGGGAACTGCCCGCTGTTATTCGGATACGCAGTAAATCCTGGCTGCTGCCCATTCGGCGCGTTCCACGCCTGCTGTCCCTGCCAAGAATTGCCCTGTTCTGGATAGGAATTTGGCGGCTGCGCGGGCCCCGGTTGCGCTGGACCCGGTTGCTGCGAGTACTCGGGGTGCTGATAAGCCGCCTGTTCCTGGCCCGATTGCGGGTGCTGCTCTTGGCTGCTTTGCGAGCCTTGTTCCTGGCCAGCCTGCGGGGTGCCATGGGAACCGAAAGCTCGCGCGTCATTGTCCGCAAAAGCACCGAAATCCTCGGTAGTGTCATTGCGCGGACCCTCAGAGAAATCACGGGCAACGAAGCCCTTCGAGAATTCCTCGTTGTCGTTGGTGGAGTTGTCGCTATGATCAGCCATAATCGCAGCCCATATTCCTAGGTCTAGGGAGAAACAGAACGATCTGACTATAGACCTTTTCAGCGCGTGGCGCGGTGTAAACATGATTAAAATTCGCTGCCCCGATTAATCTTCGAGAGCTGCTGGGTGCGCTCCTTAAGTAATGCAGCGGGAAAACTTGTAGAATCGCGGCTCCAAGTAAAAGCACTATTATGTTTAATGCTTTCCCGCCCCCACTTGGCTGTTTTATTGTATGGAATACCACACTACGGCCTCCCAAGTGATCAATTTGGCATTCATCGGGTTAGAGTGGTGGGAGCGAATCATCCCGTTTTATTAGAAAGGCAGGCGGGCAGTGGCAGAAGTAGACCCCTATCCCCCATTCCAGCAATATGCGCACCCAGAGCGGCTTGTCTCCGCTCCGTGGCTGTCTGCGCGCCTGGGCGTTAAAGGGCTGCGCGTCATCGAGGTCGATGAAGACTCCCTTTTGTACGATATCGGGCACATTCCCACGGCCACGCGGATTAATTTCCGCACCGAGCTGTTGAGCTCGCTGACGCGCGACTTTATCAACGGCGAGGAATTTACCCGCTTGATGCGGGAAAAGGGCATCCACGAAGACGATACCGTTGTTTTGTATGGCGATAAGTCCAATTGGTGGGCGGCCTATGCGCTGTGGGTATTTACCCTCTTTGGACACAAGGATGTTCGCCTTCTCGATGGCGGGCGCGATGCGTGGATGTCAGAAGAACGCGATACCTCCTTCATGGTCCCGGAATTCCCGGAGTCGGATTATCCCGAGGTAACCCGGGACGATTCCGTCCTGCGCGCCTTTGTTTCCGATGTTCGCGAGGCAACTGGTTCCCTGGTTGATACCCGCCCGCCGGAGGAATTCGCGGGTGAGGCGACGGAGTTCGACCCGAATGGAAACTCGCCGTATGGCACGACCATGTGCCACGGCCACATTCCGGGTGCGATCAACTTGGAGTGGGACCGCGCAACCTACCCCAATTCTTGCTTCCGCAACATTGATGACCTCAAGGTCAACTACGGCATGCTGGAGCCGGATACCCCCACCATTTTGTATTCCCACGTGGGCGCGCAGGCCGCGTTTACGTGGTTCGTGCTGACCTACCTTTTGGGCTTTAAAAAGGCGCAGGTCTACGATGGATCATGGTCTGAGTGGGGCAACATGGTCAATATGCCGATTGAAAAGTAGATTTTCGTCCGGTCATTAATTACCCACATCGTGACGATGTGGGTTTATTTTTGTTTAAACGTAACAATTATTGCCAAACGGACGAATTAATATTTTGGTGTGCAACAATAGATCCCGTAGTAAACGAAGTGTATTCAGGAGGTTACTGCCGTGGCAGTAGAAACCAAGAAGATCTCCAAGGTTCTCGTAGCGAACCGAGGTGAGATCGCCGTGCGCGTCATTCGTGCTGCTCGCGATGCCGGGATCTCCTCAGTCGCCGTTTATGCCGAACCGGATGCGCAGGCGCCCTTCGTCACGCTTGCCGATGAAGCCTTTGCCCTCGGCGGTTCCACCTCTGCTGATTCTTATCTTGTCTTTGACAAGATTCTGGACGCTGCCGCTAAGTCCGGCGCGGATGCCATCCACCCCGGCTATGGTTTCTTGTCCGAAAATGCCGATTTTGCTCAGGCCGTTATCGATGCCGGCCTGACCTGGATCGGCCCGCCTCCCCAATCCATCCGCGCTTTGGGCGATAAGGTCACGGCCCGCCACATCGCCGAGCGCGCCGAAGCCCCCATGGCCCCTGGTACCAAGGATCCGGTGGCCAACGCGGACGAGGTCAAGGCCTTCGCGGATGAGCACGGCCTGCCCGTGGCCATCAAGGCGGCGTTTGGTGGCGGCGGCCGCGGCATGAAGGTCGCGCACACCGCCGAAGAGATTCCGGAGCTTTTTGAATCCGCGACCCGCGAGGCCACCACCGCCTTTGGCCGCGGCGAGTGCTTTGTCGAGCGCTACCTCGATAAGGCCCGCCACGTGGAGGCCCAGGTTTTGGCGGATAAGCACGGCAATGTGGTGGTCGTCGGCACGCGCGATTGCTCCCTGCAGCGCCGCTTCCAAAAACTCGTAGAGGAGGCGCCGGCGCCTTTCCTGAGCGACGAGCAGCGCGCCTCCATTCACGAGTCCGCCAAGCGCATTTGCCGCGAAGCTGACTACTGCGGCGCCGGCACCGTGGAGTATTTGATTGGCGCCGATGGCCTGATTTCCTTCCTCGAGGTCAATACCCGCCTGCAGGTGGAGCACCCCGTTTCGGAGGAAACCACCGGGCTGGACCTCGTGCGCGAGCAGTTCCGGATTGCCCAGGGCGAAAAGCTTTCGCTCAGCGATGACCCGACACCGCGCGGGCACGCCTTTGAATTCCGCATCAACGGCGAAGACGCCGCGGCCGGTTTCATGCCGGCTCCCGGGACCATCGTCAAGTACTCCGAGCCAGCCGGCCCGGGTGTGCGCGTGGATTCGGGCGTCGTCGAGGGCTCGGTCATCGGCGGGCAATTCGATTCCATGCTGGCCAAGCTCATTGTCTGGGGTCCGGACCGCGAAACCGCCCTGCGGCGCTCCGCCCGCGCCCTGGCTGAATATCAGGTTGAAGGCCTGCCCACCGTGTTGCCCTTTGACAGGGCCATCGTCGCGAATCCCGCCTTTACCGCGGAAAATGGTTCCTTCGATGTCTACACCAAGTGGATCGAGGAGGCTTGGGATAACCAGCTGACGCCGCACGATGATTCCACCGATGCGGAAGCCGGCGCGCCCGAGGCCTCCCAGGTCCACACCGTAGAAATCGACGGCCGCCGCATCGAGGTAGCATTGCCCGCCACCTTTGGCATTACCGGCGCGCGCAAGCGGAAAAAGCGCAAGGGTGCCGGTGCCAAGGCCGCGGTATCCGGCGATGCCGTGACCGCACCGATGCAGGGCACGGTTATCAAGGTCAACGTGGAAGAAGGCCAAGAGGTAGAAGAAGGCGATATCGTCATGGTCCTTGAGGCCATGAAGATGGAAAACCCCGTCAAGGCCCACAAGTCCGGCACCGTGACTGGGCTGGCGGTCGAGGCCGGCGCGTCCACTACCAAGGGCGCGCAGCTGCTGGAAATTAAGTAACCGTGCCAGCTAACCTGGAAGAATGACTGATTCTTCTCTTGGTGTTCGCTTGGCCAAGGAAGAGGACCGCGACTACCTTGCGAGCCTCTTCCCCTCCTATATCGCGGACTGGTCCCCCATCGTTGATGGCGGCGTCATCGCCTTGCCCCTTGCTGCCAATGAGGACCCAACTGTAGAGCCCGTGGGGGCCGCGCTCCTGCGCTACTACCCCGCCGCCACCAAGGGCCCAGCCTTCCTTGGGGACTCGGGCGCTGACCCGCTTGACGATGCCACCTGGCTCACCCCCTTCGATCCCGAGGACATCCCAGAGCTCATCGTCGCCACGAATGGCACCGACGACGAGGCTTCCCGCGCCCACGACCTGCTCGTTGCCAATGCTACAGACCTCGCGGCCGAGCAAACCGCCCCCGGCATCGCGTCCGCCACGCCACTACCGGGGTTCGAGGAGCTCACCCAGGGTAAGTTCTTCCGCCGATTTTAATCTGGCACCCATTTCTTGCAGGCCTCCGGTTCCAGCAAGAGATGAATTTTAGCTAGTACCCTTGTGTTCTGCACCACAGCTGCTATTGTTGAGGGCTATGAAGATTTCCGCCTAGTACGACGTCCCTTGCACACTCGTTCTTTAAAGGTGGATTCTTCATGCCGATTTCTTTTTCCCAACTCAGCCTGTCGTGGCCAGACGGCACGCCCTGCTTTTCACAGCTTTCCGGAACGATCCCTGACTCGGTTACGGGGATGATTGGCGATAATGGCTCCGGAAAGTCAACCCTTGCTAAGGTCCTGTCCCACCAGATCGCGCCGTCCTCGGGTACATTCACGGCACCAGAGGTCACGTACCTAGACCAAGATCTTGGCTTGCGTGATTCCTTAACCATCGCCGAAGTATTCGGCGCGGCGGAAAAGATTGCCGCGCTCCACGCACTTGAAGCGGGAAATTACTCCGAGGATCTGCTGAAAACCATTGGTAACGACTGGGATATCGAAGACAGGATTCATGCGTGCCTCCATAACGCAGGGGTTCCCTACCCGCTAGATCGCACCATCGGTACGCTGTCTGGAGGCGAAGCGGTCACCATCGCATTAAACGCCGCCTTTTTTAATCATCCAGACTTTGTCATCCTCGATGAGCCGACCAATAACTTGGACGCAGCAGGAAAATCCAAGGTCACCGAGCTTATTTCCAGCGCTTCTACGCCCATTCTTGTCATCTCCCATGACCTAGACCTGCTCTCCCATGTCGAGCACATTGCAGAACTCTACGCGGGAAGTTTGCGGTTATTTTCCGGAAATTATCACGCTTACCGGGAGACGATAGAAACCGAACAGCGCGCTGCTGAAGCAGAAACGCGCGAGGCCAAGGCCGAACACCGCAAGCAGGTGCGCGAGCGCGAGGCGATGCAGGTGCGAATTTCCAGGGACAATCGCCGCGGGAAGGCCTTCTCGCACAACCGCCGAAAGCCCGGGATGGCGATGGGAAATGACAAGAATCGCGCCCAAAATACCGCGGCTAAGCGGTCGGCTCAGGCATCGGGTTCGGTAAAGGAAGCATTTGCTGCCTATCAAGCTGCGCAACATAAGATCCGCCCGGACGAACACGTACACCTTGACCTCCCAGGCACGCAGCTGCCTAACGGCACCCGCGTGCTCACCAGTAGCATCGTGGATATAACCGGCCCTGAGCATGTACGCCTTATGGGACCAAACGGCAGCGGGAAAACCACGTTCCTTAATGAGGTTGCGCGGGGCGGCGTTGAGTACAGCTTGGACTGTGGATACTTGCGGCAGAAAATCACCCTGCCAGAAGATCGCACAATCTTAGAAATGGTAACAGAGGCCAATCCCACGGCTCACCCACAAGTCATCCGCGATCAATTGGCACAGCTACTATTTCGCGATGACCAGGTGCACCGCCGCACCGGCCAGCTTTCCGGCGGCGAACGCTTCCGCGCGGAATTTGCCCGAGTCCTATTGGCCGAGCCCAGCCCTCAATTCCTCTTGCTTGATGAGCCCACCAATAATTTGGATATCACCACCATAAAGTGGCTCGTGCAGATCCTCGAGTCCTACGAGGGTGCGTACCTGCTGGTCAGCCACGATGACGGTTTCTGCAAAGAGCTCAGCCTCACTTCGCAGGTGCATATCTAGGCCCCAGTCTCCGCTTTGTATTACCTCCACTAATACAGACTGTGCTACTATTAGTTGCACAAAACTTATTGGAAGGAGGTAGCTCATGCTCATCACGCTCAACCCTGACGCGGATGCGCCGGTCTTCCAGCAGATTCACGATGAAATCGTGCTGGCCATCGCCCGCGGGCAGCTTTTTGCCGGCGACAAGCTCGATCCCGTGCGCCAGGTCGCCGCGGATATTGGTATCAACCCGGCCACCGTAAAACACGCCTACGACTTGCTCGTTGCTGATGGCCTCGTCGAAACCGCGGGTCGCTCCGGATCGATCGTCCGGCCCGGCGCGCACACCGCGGCGCAAGAACAGCAGGTTCGGCAACGCCTGCGCCGCGTGGCAACCCTCGCCCGCGCCCAGGGCTTTTCCGCTGAGGAGCTCCACGGCTATCTCGATTCCACACTGAAGGAGCTCGCATGATTCTTACCGTCCTCATGGCCGCGACCACGCTGGTCATAACGTGGATAATGACCACAATCCCGGCGCTTGCGGCGCCAGGCGCCCCGCTCGGCGTTCGCGTTCCCCAAAGCCACCTTTCGGATCCCGTTGTGGTCGGTGCTATTTCTGGATTTAAGACTCGGACGTGGGTTGTGGGCATCGCCGCGACGGTTATCTCGCTGTTCTACGTTAACCATTCGTGGGTGGCGGCCCTGTCTTCCCTGCTGGTCATTATCGGCAGCATGTGGGCTTACCTCTCCCAGCGCCGCTATATCATCGCGGCTAAGAAGAACGGCGGCTGGTTCGACGGGGTAGAAACCGCGGTCAGCGCCCAGGTAGCGGGGCGAGACTCCGAAGCCGTGCAGGATATTGATGTACCTACGCCGTCTTTTCCCTGGCTGACCATGTTGGGTTCCTTGCTTGCCATCGTCGCCGGCGCGCTCATCGTCGCCGCCCATTGGACCGATATCCCCGATCCCGTACCGGTGCACTGGGATGATTCTATGGAGCCCGATAGCTGGAGCGACAAGTCCATCGGCAGCGTCTTTTTCATCACGTTTATCGCGCTGGGAATGTGGTTGCTTTTCGTCGGCATCTGCTGGCTTATCCAACGCACCGCGGTTCGTCCACGCTCGGAGCGCTCCATCAAGGCGCGGCTGCGGAATCAGGCAAACCTTGCAGCCTCCAACGAAGCGATGGGCGTCCTGCTGCTTCTCATGTCCCTCGGGCTGGCGTTTATACAGATAACCGGCCCGGTACCGAGCTATCAGGACCTAGCTGGCCTCTCCTTTATCACCATGGTGGTGATGACCATTAGCGGCACCATAGCCATCGTGGCGATGATACTGCGCGCCCAATCGCAGCTCGAGCAACAGCTGCGTGGGGTGAAACTTCCGGATAAAGACAAAGAATCCCCCGATAATGACGAGCATTATAAGTGGGGGATCCTGTACTACAATCCCGATGACCCAGCGGTGCTGGTGGACAAGCGCCTGGGCGTCGGAGTGTCCTTCAACTACGCCACGTGGCAGGCAAAGGTCTTCCTCGCCGTCATGGCACTCATCATCATCGGGTCGATTGCTCTTCCATTACTCCTGATTTAACCAATGCGGTCCAGGATGATCTGGCGCTCCTTATCCAGCGGGGCCTCGGTAATCTTAAAGCCCTGCTACAAGGTCTCGAGGGAGCGCTCGAAGCGCTCTGGGGTCTCCGTGTGCAGGGTGAAAAGCTTCTGGCCTTTGGATACCTTTTCGCCCTTGACCGCGTGCAATTCGATGCCCGCGGTTGCCTGTACCGGGTCTTCCTTCCGGGCGCGGCCAGCACCCAGGCGCCAGGAGCTCACGCCGACGGACAAGGCATCGAGTTCGGTCAGGTAACCATCGGATTCAGCGATGACATCGTGGGTATGCGTAGCCACGGGAAGCTTGGCGTCTGGGTCTCCGCCCTGCGCCTTAATCATTTGTTTCCACTTGTCCATGGCGCGGCCATCCTTGAGCGCCTTTTCCACGTCGGCATCGTGCACGCCGGCCGCTTCCAGCATCTCGCGCGCAAGTGCCAGGGTCAGCTCGACGACATCGCTTGGCCCACCGCCTGCCAGAACCTCGACGGATTCTTCAACCTCGAGCGCGTTGCCCACCTTGCGGCCCAACGGGGTGGACATATCCGTGAGCAGTGCCGTGGTGGCGGTGCCGGCGTCATTGCCCAAGTCCACCATGGTCTGCGCCAGCTCGCGGGCCAAGGTCTCGTCCTTCATAAAGGCACCAGAGCCCACCTTGACGTCGAGGACCAAAGACGAGGTACCTTCCGCGATTTTCTTCGACATGATGGAGGAAGCAATAAGCGGAATCGCTTCAACGGTGGAGGTGATATCGCGCAGGGCATAGATCTTCTTATCCGCGGGCGCGAGGCCAGAGCCTGCCGCGCAAATGATGCAGCCCGGATCCTCCAGGATTTCCATCAATCGCTCATTGGAAATATCCGCCTGCCAGCCAGGGATGGCCTCCAGCTTGTCCAGGGTGCCACCGGTGTGGCCCAGACCGCGGCCGGAAAGCTGCGGGACCGCGACGCCAAAGGCGGCAACGAGGGGCGCGAGAGGCAGCGTAATCTTATCGCCAACGCCGCCGGTGGAGTGCTTGTCCGCAGTCTTCTTGGACAAGGACTCAAAGCTCATCGTCTCACCGGAGGCAATCATCGCCTTGGTCCACTGCGAGATTTCCTCGCGATTCATACCGTTGAGGAAGATCGCCATATTGAGTGCGGCCATCTGCTCATCGGCCACGACCCCGCGAGTATAGGCATCGATGACCCAGTCGATTTCCTCCGGGCTAAACACCCCCTTATCGCGCTTGGTGCGAATAACATCTACCGCATCGAATTTCTCGGCCATGACGACTCCTCCTGTAATGATTTGGAAACCGAAACATACAAGCACATAATGTGATTTACTGCACTATATATAGTGGTTGTACACTCCACCACGTCCAATTATTATTCCCTATAGAACAGATGTCAATGAGTATTTTTCTTTTTGTTCTAATGGAGAATTAACGCAGTCTCTCTTCACCCCCGTACAAAGAAAGTCCATACCGCAATGAACGCCACCCCGGATTCGCCTCCCACCGATGCCGAATTGCTCAACCTCGCTGAAGACGCAGCCCACCACGCCTGGGCTCCCTATTCCTCTTTCCCAGTCGGTGCGGCTTTGCTGCTTGCCGATGGCCGCATTGTCACCGGCTCCAACGTCGAAAACGCCTCCAGTCCGCTAGGCATTTGCGCCGAACGCAATGCCGCCGCGCACATGGTCACCACCGCAGACGTAACGGCCACCGATGGCCACTTGCCCAGCATCCCGCAGATTAAAGCGGTTGCTATCGTCGGCTTAAAGTCCGCGCCTTGCTACCCTTGCGGTGCCTGCCGCCAGGTCCTGCGGGAGTTTAACTGCGAGCGCGTCATCGTCTCCGTCGATGGAAAGCCCCGGAGCCACGACTTTGCCGAGATCCTCCCCCACTCCTTTGGCCCAGAGTCACTCTAATTAAAAAGTCCCTTCAAAGAACGGTCAGAAAATATGGAACGCTTACAAGGATTGCTCGGCATCATCGCCATTCTTGCAGTGATCTACGTCCTGTCGAGCTCGCGTAAAAATATCAAGTGGCGCACCATTGGCGTGGGCCTTGTCCTGCAGGTGGTCTTCTGTTTCTTGGTCCTCGCGTGGGATCCTGGATTCAAAGCCCTCAAGGGCATCGCCAATGGGCTAACTAAGCTCACGGAATTTACCAACGAGGGCACCCAATTCGTCTTCGGCGGCCTCTTCGGTGATGACTTCGTCTTCGCCCTCAATGTGCTGCCTGTCATCATCTTCTTGGGCGCCATCATCGCCGCCCTGTACTACCTCCGGGTTATCCAGTACTTCGTGGAATACGTCGGATCCGCCATCAAGTGGCTCATGGGTACCTCCAAGGTGGAATCGGTTTGGGCCACCACCGTCATCTTCCTCGGGCAATCCGAAGCCCCACTGGTGATTAAGCCCTACCTGCCCAAGCTCACCCGATCCGAGCTTTATACCTGTATGGTCGGTGGCTTTGCCTCCGTGGCCGGATCCACGTTGATCGGCTATTCGCTCTTGGGCGCGCCCCTGGAGTACTTGCTCGCCGCATCGCTCATGAATGCGCCGGGCTCGCTGCTCGTCGCCAAGGGCCTTATGCCAGAGACGGAAGAGACGAACCTCGACGCCACCGTTAAAGACGTCCGCGATACCGAATCTAAAAACATCATTGACGCCATCAGTAGCGGTGCCATGGCCGGCGGTAAGATCGCCATCTCGGTTGCCTGCTTGCTCATCGCCTTCATCGCCTCGATCGTGATGCTCTCTGCCATCCTCGGCGGCATTGGTTCCCTCTTCGGTCAAGATAACTGGTCGCTGGAAGGCCTCTTCGGCATCATCTTCGCCCCAGTGGCCTGGCTTATCGGTACGCCTTGGAACGAGGCCCTCGAGGTGGGTAACTTCATCGGCCAAAAGACCATCCTCAACGAGTTCGTTGGCTACACCGCATTCGGTGAAAGCGTCGATGAGCTCAGCGATAAGGCCGTCTTGATCTCCTCCTTCGCCCTCGCTGGCTTCGCCAACCTGTCGTCCATCGGCATCCAGATTGGCTCCATCGGTGGCCTCATCCCTGAGCGCCGCGGTGAAGTAGCAAAACTTGGCCCGCGCGCACTCTTCGGTGGCTTCCTTACCAATATGCTCAATGCCGCCATCGTCGGCGTCATCGTTGCACCAATGGTTCTCTAACCCGCCCGGCCAGATTCGATAACTAATCACGCCAAAATTTCCCAAAAGCAACCGCGTTTCCACAAAAATCAGGGCCGAAAATGGCCAAACGCGGTTGC
Source organism: Corynebacterium sp. LaCa_23 (assembly GCF_058182375.1). NCBI lineage: Bacteria > Bacillati > Actinomycetota > Actinomycetes > Mycobacteriales > Corynebacteriaceae > Corynebacterium > Corynebacterium sp. LaCa_23. The sequence goes on along the minus strand of NZ_CP190825.1, from coordinate 566,121 downwards.
TTTTAGACGTTTCCGCGAACTAGGTATGCAGCGACACAATTAATTGGTTGCGTCCTCTAGCTTTATACACCTTGAACCGTACGGAGTTTGTGTCAGCTCACGGCGCAGACGAGCATTCTCAGCGCGAAGATCGGGCTAGCTTAGCCCATCGGAGGATCCTCGGCGTTCGCGCTCATTTTGCCCCACCGGCCTAAAAGAACCTCGGCAGTGGGAGTGTCTAATGGTTTGTGTGTGGCAATCTATCCCGAATCAAATACTGGGCTCGACGAGAAAGAGAAACCTGTGATCCGATTCGCCATGAGAGATTACGGCACCCTAAAACCTCTAGACAGGCTCTTGTGACTTACATGCCAGGCACAAGGAGCCAAGCCCATCAATAGAACAGGAACGCACAATCATACCCAAGGTTTTAATCCAAGATTACTTCCTGAAACAATTGAATCGCATCAAAGCTACCGCCCCCTAGGGCCAGCCACCTGTCTGCTAACCTGGCAACGATGTTGACAATAGATGCAGACTACGGACATTCCGCCGCCTTGGGGCACCTCAATCGCAGCTTTAATGCCGGTCGCGTATACGGCCTAAAAGGCCCGAATGGTGCGGGTAAATCTACGCTGCTGCAGACGTTGAGCGGCGAGATTGCCCCACTAAATGGCACCGTTTTCATCGACGGTGCCGCGCCCGGTAGCGCTGCGGCGGCCGGTTCCGTCATCTCCGTCGGGGACCCAGTCTTCCTCCCCGATCTCACCGTGGGTGAGCACTTTAGCTTGCTATCCCGCCGCTCCGGCGTAAACTTTGCCGAGGTCCATGAGCTCTGGGCCATCGACGACGCCATCCGGAACTCCGCTGTCAGCAGCCTTTCTTCTGGCCAGCGCCAGCGGGTCTACCTCGCAGCCCAGCTTTATCAGCCGGCCAAAGCCTTGCTTATCGACGAACCCGAGCGCCACCTCGACCACACCTGGACCGCCTTCTTGGCCGAGGAGCTACGCCACCTGGCAGCCAATGGCCGCTGTGTGGTGCTCGCTTCCCATTCTCCGGCCATCTTCGCTGCCTGCGACGAAGTAGTGAAGATTTCATGAAACTTCTCTCCACAGCTTCCTCAGCCATCTATTACGCCTTCATCGCGGCACTTATCGCGAGCGTCAGCGTCTACGCCTGGCACAATGCTGCAGCGCTTCTGCCCTCGCTAGCACAGCGCACGGCCGCTGCTCTGCCCGCAACCGCGACCATTGGTGCCGGGCTCGGCTCGCTCGCCCTCATCATCCTCCTCGAGGCGCTCTATCCGCTGCGCAGCCTTTCGCTCGGGCGTTGGGTCTATGCGGATAGGCCGCGGGGGCGCATGGGAGGCGTCGATAAGCTGTCTATTGCCCAGCTCGCCGGCGTGAGCCTCCTAGGTCTTGCCCTGTGTGCATCGCTGCATCTTCCACTCTATGCGGCGATAACCCTCCCCCTGCTGCGGTTTGCCATCGGCTGGCGATCCTTCGAACTCGCCTCGCTCCTCCGCGCGGGCCGTACCCGTGCCATCGGCTCGTCCTCCTTTGGGCTACTGGATTCTGAGGTTTCTGCCGATGCTATCGCCTCCCAATCCGCTCGCCTGCGCCCGCGCTCACATGCCACGGCTTCGCTCAGTCTCCTCTTTGCTCGGCGCCTGTTTCGCCGGTGGTACATCCCCCTCGGTGCGGTCGCCGTCATGGGACTGACCCTAGCGCTAGCACCTCAGCTCGGCGGCCTTGCTCTTATTGGATTTGCTGCCGCTTGGACCATTGTCGGCGCCGCTACTGGCCGCGCCGCCTCCTTCGGCCGCATCGTCGATGGTGCGTGGCCCGACTGGGGACTGCCACTGGCTGCCACCGCAGGTGCTGCCGTTGTCGGCACCGCCTTCATCGCCACCGTGTGGAAGCTGTCCCTGTTCACGCTCGCAGCATGTTGTTTGGGGCTTAGTTACACCGCTTTTAAGCGCTCCCGTCCCGCACGCGTTACCACCATGAATATCATCGATACCGGCGGCTTCGGCGCCTCCTTCTCTCCCGAGGTCTTCGGTTACTTCATGCGCGGGAGCTACGGTATTGCTGCCATCGCTGGGGCCCTTTTTCTCTAGTCTCCCTGCCCCGCAACCCAGGTACGTCACTGCATTAAGTCGCCGGTACCTGGGATTCTTTTTGCCCTCTTTTCTGTACCACATAAAATAATACAGATTGTGTTACAGCAAGTAATACAGAAAAAGATTGGAGGTGACAGATGTTCATTACCCTTAACCCCGAATCTGACGTCCCCGTTTTTCAACAGCTTCACGATGAAATCGTTTTGGCTATCACTCGCGGACAGCTTTCCGATGGCGACAAGCTAGATCCCGTCCGCCGCGTTGCCAAGGATATAGGCATTAACCCTGCCACCGTGAAGAAGGCATACGACCTCTTGGTTTCCGAGGACCTTGTAGAAACCGCCGGACGCTCCGGCTCCATCGTCAGGCCTGGTGCTCGCACCACCGCGCAAGAAAAACAACTGGAAGAGCAATTAAGCCGCATAGTCGCACTCGCCCGCACCCAAGGCTTTAGCCCAGATGAGCTCCACGCTCGACTCAGCTCCACCCTTAATGACCTGGAAGTATCACCATGATTTTCACACTCATAATGGCCGCCACCACCCTGGTTATCACCTGGATCATGGCCACAGCCCCCTCCCTGGCCTCACCTGGCACCCCGCTCGGAGTGCGCGTGCCCAAGACTTATCTTTCTGATCCTGCGGTTACCTCCGCCTTCGCCGGATTCAAGATACGCACGTGGAGCTGCGGCATCGTGGCAACGGCCATGTCCCTCTTTGCCTGGAAACTGCCGTTATTAGCCGCACTACCTTCCCTCGTGGTGGCGCTCGGTGGCATGTGGGCTTATGCGTCCCAACGCCGCCGTATCATCGCGGCTAAAAAGGCGGGCGGCTGGTTCGACGAGGTTGAAACCAGCATCGCTGCCCGTGTTTCCACCACAGCCATTGATGCGCCCGAATTTCGCGGCATCCCTACCCCGACCTTTCCGTGGGTAACCATGCTCTCTTCCCTGCTGTGCATCGCGGCCGGTGCCATCATCGTAGCTTCCCACTGGTCCGCCATTCCGGACCCCGTTCCCGTGCACTGGAATGAATCCATGGAGGCCGACAATTGGAGCGACAAATCAATTGGGAGCGTGTTTTTCTCCTCATTCGTCGCTTTAGCATTGCTGGGCCTATTTGCCATTATCTGCTCTTTTATCGCGCATAGTGAGGTGTCCCCACGCTCTGAGCGCAGCATTAAAGCGCGGCTGCGTAACGAAGCAAACCTCGCCCTGACGAACACCGGCATGGGAGTCCTCACCCTGCTCATCAGCGCCGGGATGGCGCTGATGCAGGTAACCGGCCCTATCCCGCATTATCAACGCTTCAACGGCGCCGCGATCACCACAATGCTGATTCTCACCATTGGTGGCAGCATCGGTCTAGTTGTATTTCTTCTCTACAAGCAATCCCGGTTATCCGAACAATTGCGCGGTATTCACTTCGCTGATGAAGACAAAGAATCACCGGACAATGACCACCTCTATAAATGGGGAGTAATATATTACAACCCGGATGATCCGGCGGTACTGGTAGATAAGCGCTTCGGTACGGGAATGTCATTTAATTATGCCCGGTGGCAGGCCAAAGTCTTTTTCGGCCTCGTGGTACTCATCTTGGTCGGCTCGTTAGCATTGCCCGTCATCCTTGGTTAAGGCGAGCCTCCGCCATCCTCGCGAATCAACGATTTCGTCCATCTAGAGCAAGGATTTCGTCGACGGTTGCGGTCATTTGGATGGACGAAATCGTTGATTTTTAGCACAGCTAGACACCAAAGCGCCCCGCTGCCTCGAGATAAATCGAGGGAAGCGGGGCGCTTGAGTGTGCAGACTAGTTGATTACGGCAATGAGGTCGCCGCCTTCCACCTTGGTGGCCTGGCCAATGGCCACGCGGTCCACCACACCATCCTTGGTGGCGGAAATGGAGGCTTCCATCTTCATCGCTTCGATGACCGCGACTTGGTCGCCGGCCTTGACCTCGTCGCCTGACTCTGCCGTGGGGTTGACCACACCGGCGAACGGGGCCGCTACGTGGCCGTCATTGGACGGGTCCGCCTTCTCCACCGTGGCCACGGTGGATTCGGCGTTTTCATCGCGCACCTTCATCGGGCGGATTTGGCCGTTGACGTTGAGCACAACATTGCGCATGCCCTTCTCATCCGGCTCACCCACGGCATCGAGGCGCACCACGATCTGCTTAAGGTTGGAGCGATCGGTGGAATCTTCTGGGAAGAAGTGCACTACCTTTTCTTCGCCTTCGGTCAGGCCGTAGAAGAAGGTCGTATCCGTCAGCGCCTCGGTATTGCCATACTTGCGGCGGAACTCGTTGAATTCCTCGAACTGCTTGGGGAAGAGCAGGCGGTTCAGGCTGGCGCGGCGCTCATCCGAGTTATCCGATTCCAGGTGCGGCTGCTCCTCTGCCGGGACATCGTTAATCTGCGCACCGGTTTCGGCGCGACCATCGAGGACCTTATCGCGCAGCTCCGGCCAGCCACCCGGAGGGGTGCCCAGCTGGCCGCGGAGGAATTGATCCACGGAATCCGGGATATCGTACTTCGTCGGGTTGGCCGCGAAATCTTCCGGAGCAACGCCGGTGCCCACGAGGTGGAGCGCCAAATCACCCACCACCTTGGAGGACGGGGTGACCTTGGTGGGGCGGCCGAGCATCTCGTTGACGGCGGCGTAGTTATCCTCGATGACCTCGAAGCGATCCGCCAGGCCCAATGCGACGGCCTGCGCGCGCAGGTTCGACAGCTGACCGCCCGGAATCTCGTGCTTGTACACGCGGCCGGTCGGGCCAGGAATGCCGTTTTCAAACGGGGCGTATAGCTGGCGCACGGCCTCCCAGTACGGCTCCAAGTCCGAGACCGCTTGCAGGTCGATTCCGGTATCGCGCTTGGAGTTGGAGAATGCAGCGATGAGCGCGGAGAGCGATGGCTGCGACGTGGTGCCGGCCAGCGGCGCCGAGGCACCATCGACGATATCGGCGCCAGCGCGCGCAGCCGCGAAGTAGGTAGCGATCTGCCCACCGGCAGTATCGTGCGTGTGCACGTGGACCGGCAGATCGAATTCCTTGCGCAGCGCGGTCACCAGCGTGTGCGCGGCCTCTGGGCGCAGCAGGCCCGCCATGTCCTTAACGGCCAGGATGTGCGCGCCGGATTCTACAATCTGCTCGGCGAGCTTCAAGTAGTAATCCAAGGTGTAGAGGTCTTCCTTCGGCGAAGAAAGATCACCGGAATACGCCATGGCTACCTCGGCCACGGTGGTATTCGTCTCGAGCACGGCATCGATGGCAGGGCGCATCTGGGAGACATCGTTAAGCGCATCGAAAATGCGGAAGACATCCACGCCGGACTTAGCCGCTTCCTGCACGAAGGCGCGGCACAACGAATCCGGGTACGGGGTATAGCCCACGGTATTGCGCCCGCGCAGGAGCATCTGGATGTTCTGGTTCGGCATCGCCTCGCGCAGCAGATCCAGGCGCACCCAGGGATCCTCGTGGAGGAAGCGCATGGCCACGTCATAGGTAGCACCGCCCCATGCCTCCACGGAGAAGAGATCTGGGGTCAGGCGCGCCACGGCCTCTGCCGCGGAAACCAAGGCGGTGCTGCGCACGCGGGTGGCAAGCAGGGACTGGTGGGCATCGCGGAACGTCGTATCCGTGACCATCAAAGGGTCTTGGGCGCGAATCTTTTCCGCGTACTTCTGCGGCCCGAGCTCCAAGAGGTCATCGCGGGAACCGCGCGGGAGCGGCTCTTCCGTGTTGAACTTCGGCAGCTTATCAAACGGGCGCAGCGCGGTGGGCCTATCACCATTGGGCTTATTCACGGTGATATCCGCGATGTAGTCCAGGATACGGCCGGACTCATCCACCGCTGGTGGCGCCTTGAGCAGATCTGGGTGCTCGGTAATGAATCCGGTATCGACGCGGGTGTTGACGAAGTCCGACTCATTGAGCAAGGCGCACAGGAAGCCAATATTGGTGGCCACGCCGGAGACGTGGAACTCGTTCAGCGCGCGGCGGGCACGGTGGACGGCCTGCTCGAAGGTGGTGCCGCGGCAGGTCATCTTCACCAACAGGGAGTCGAAGTTGGGCGATACCTCAGCACCCACGGAGGTCGCACCATCCAGGCGCACACCAGCGCCGCCCGGCGAGCGGTACGCGGTCAACGTACCCGTATCTGGGCGGAAGCCATTATTCGGGTCTTCGGTAGTAATGCGGCACTGCAGGGCGGAGCCGGTAATGGTGATATTTTCCTGCGACAGGTTGATGTCTTCCAAGGAAGCACCTGCGGCGATATTCATCTGCGCCTTGACGATGTCCACACCGGTAACCTCCTCAGTCACGGTGTGCTCCACCTGCACGCGGGGGTTCATCTCAATAAATACGTGGTTGCCGCGCTCATCCACGAGGAACTCCACCGTGCCGGCGCCCTCATAGTTGATGTGCTCGCAGAAGTTCACGGCATCCTGACAGATGCGATCGCGCAGCTCCGGATCCAGCGATGGCGCGGGAGCGATTTCCACGACCTTCTGGTGGCGGCGTTGCACGGAGCAGTCACGCTCAAAGAGGTGGATGACATTGCCCTGGGAATCCGCAAGCACCTGCACCTCAATGTGTTGCGGATTAATCACCGCAGTCTCGAGGTACACGCTGCCATCGCCGAAGGCCGCCTCCGCCTCGCGCGAGGCCTCTGCCGCCCGTTCGCGCAGCTCAGATTCCGATTCCACGTAGCGCATACCGCGCCCGCCACCACCAGAGACGGCCTTGACAAAGACCGGGAAGCTGAAGTCACCGGCGTCTGCTACCAGCTTATCGATGTCCGTAGTCGGCTCCGAGTCCTGCAGTGTCGGCAGCCCCGCTTCCTTCGCGGCGTTAACCGCAGCGGACTTATCACCGGTGAGATCTAGCGTGCTCGGGGTGGGGCCAATGAACTTAATTCCATTGTCCTCGCAGGCACGGGCCAAATCAGCGCGCTCGGACAAGAAGCCGTAGCCCGGATAGATCGCATCCGCCTCAGACTTCTTGGCAGCGCGGATGATTTCCTCGATATCGAGGTACGCCTTAACGGGCTGTCCCTCGTTACCAATGCGCACTGCTTCATCCGCAAAGGCGCGGTGGAAGGAGTTGCGGTCTTCACGAGGATAGACGGCGACGGTCTTCGCCCCCGTTTCAAAGGCAGCGCGGAAAGCACGCACGGCGATTTCACCGCGGTTGGCTACCAAAATCTTGTCGAACGATGGAAGGGCGGAATTGGCCACTTGGGTGTTCCTTTCAACTTGGAAGACGCCGCGTTGCAACGTCCCCACTGGGGTGATCCGTCTCTCAGTTTAGAGATAAGAATAGTTTTTATCATCCCTTTTTAAAAACGGGATTTTCTACACTCACCTGCAACTTAAACCCCACGCAAGCAATTTCTGCCAGCCAACCAGTATTAACAGGCCTAGCAATTCTGCAAAGTCTGCAAATTTTCAGCCGGCAAATTTTTCGCAGCCGCAGACGCTACATGTGCATCCTCCTCTGCAATACCTGAGTCGAAAATGCAACATCTGAGGGCGCGGTTTGCTCAGTTATACCGTAGAAGGATGCACATTTAACGCCGATAAACGCAGCAGGATGCACAAATGCTCCCCACGTGAACGTGGGGAGCAAATGCGGTCCACTTAACGGCCTACTCAACGGCCCACCGCGGGACGAACCGCGCGGAGGCCGAGCGATTAGAAGGACTTAGGCGGAACGGAGCGCTGGTCTTCGCCGACGTAGGCGGACAGCGGGCGAATCAGCGAGTTGTTCTCGTTTTGTTCCACGATGTGCGCGGTCCAGCCGGTGATGCGGGCCATGACGAAGATCGGGGTGAAGAACTGAATATCGAACCCGAGGATGTGGTAGGCAGGGCCGGCCGGGAAGTCCAAGTTCGGCTTGATCTTGATCGAGGTGTTTTCTTCCATAGTCTTGGCCATAATGTCGTACATGTCGATCCACTTGGTCTGGTCGTGCTGCTCGGCCAACTCCTTGAAGGCAGCTTCCATGGTGGGAACGCGGGAGTCGCCGTTCTTGTACACGCGGTGACCAAAGCCCATGACCAGGTCCTTGTTGGCCAACTTGTTCTTGGTCCACTCCTCGGCCTTGGCAGGATCGTCTACCTCGAGGAAGTTCTTCATGACGGCCTCGTTGGCACCACCGTGCAGCGGCCCCTTGAGCGCGCCAATGGCGGCGACGATGGCGGAGTAGGTATCAGACATCGTGGAGGTAACCACGCGCGCCGAGAAGGTGGAGGCATTGAAGGAGTGCTCGGCGTAAAGGATGAGGGACTTATCAAAGGCCTCGATATCGGCGCGGTTGACCGCTGGGGAGCCTTCTTCATCGCCGAAGACCATCCACAGGAAGTTTTCGGCAAAGCCCTTCTTGCGGGACGGCTCGATGTAGCCCTCACCGCGGCGGCGACGGATGTCGAGCGCGATGATGGTGGGGATCTTCGCCATGAGTTCGAGCGCGGTACGGCGCACGTGCTCGGAGTCCTTGGTGTATTCCTCCGCGTCCTGGGCACCGATGAAGGAGATGGCTGTGCGCAGAACGTCCATGGGGTGGCAGCTTTGCGGCATGGACATGATCAGGTCAATGAGGTGGCGGTCTAGGTGTCGCAATGCCTTCTCACGCGCGGAGAAGCGGATGAGGGATTCTTGCCCCGGCAGCTTGCCATTCCACAAGAGGTAAGCGACCTCTTCGAAGGAGCAGTAGCGGGCCAGTTCTTGGACCGGGTAGCCGCGGTAGGTCAAAGAGTTGGTCTCTGGAACGACCTTGGAAATGGCGGTTTCATCGACAACGACACCGTAAAGGCCCTTGCGGATTTCTGGGGTTTCGTTTTTCTTATCGGACATGGTCACTGGCTCCTTAGCTTTCAAAAATGGGTTGGTAGCTGTCTTTGGAATAGGTGAATACGGACTGGTCAAACTCGTTGTATTCCTGGTAGCGGACCAGTTCGTACAGGCGGGAGCGGTGCTGCATGCGCTCTAACCACTCGGTCTGGATGCCGGTATCTTGCAAGTCGCGCAGGAATTCTTCGGTAGCGCCCATGGCCACGCGGAAGCTGGAGACCGGCCAGATCACGGCGTTGTATCCCAACCCGTCGAGGGTCTTTGCTGATTGCAGCTCGGTCTTGCCAAACTCCGTCATATTCGCCAACAGCGGCGTATCCACGGCGGCGCGGAACTTTTCAAAGTCCTCGGGGGAATATAGCGCCTCGGTGAAGATGAGGTCCGCACCGGCTTCGGCATAGGCCTTAGCGCGGTCGATGGCGTCATCGATGCCATTGACACCGGCGGCATCGGTACGCGCGCAGATGATGAAATTAGGATCGCGGCGCTCGTTGACGGCCGCGCTGATGCGGCGGACCATGACTTCCTTGTCCACCACTTCCTTGCCGTCGAGGTGCCCGCAACGCTTCGGGTTGACCTGATCCTCCAGGTGGCAGCCGGCTAGGCCGGCATCCTCGAGGGCGGCGACGGTGCGGGCGGCGGACATGGGTTCGCCGAAGCCGGTATCGGCATCGACAAGCACGGGCAAGTCGGTAGCGCGCGCGATCTGCCCGGCGCGCTGGGCCACCTCGGTCAAGGTAGTAAGCCCAATATCAGGCAGGCCCAAATCATTAGCCAGTACCGCGCCGGATACATAGACGCCGTCGAAGCCGCCGATGTCCTGGATAAGGCGGGCGGTCAGCGGGTTAAACGCGCCCGGCAGCGTGGTGATCGATCCGGATTCGATGGATTTGCGGAAGTTCGCACGCTTTTCAGCGTTGGTGATTGTAGAACCAAATAGTCCAGCCATTAGAAGATTCCCTCCGGTTTCTCGGGCGCGGTGGCAAGGTGCTCATCGCTGACCCGCACGTTGAGTTCGGTTAGATCGGTGAGGTTTTCTAGGTCTTGCACGGCGGTGAGGAAGCGCTCTTGCTCGGCCTCGTCGACGACGCCATCGGCAAGCTTTTTGAACTTGGCAATGTACTGCTCGCGGGCGAAGGGGCGGGCGCCCAGCGGGTGGGCGTCAGCTACGGCGCGCTCGTCTTCGATGACGGTGCCGTCCTTGAAAGTGATAACGGCCTTGCCGCCGAAGGCTTTTTCCTCAAGGTCGTTGGAGTGATAGCGGCGCGTCCACTCGGGATCCTCAACGGTGGAGATCTTCTGCCACAGCTCGATGGTCTCCGGGCGGTTGGAGCGCTCAGGGGAATAGGAGGTTTCGTGGTCCCAGACGCCATCTTCTAGCGCGACCGCGAAGATGTACATCACAGAGTGGTCCAGGGTTTCGCGGGAGGCGGAAGGATCCATCTTCTGCGGATCGTTCGCGCCGGTGCCGATGACGTAATGGGTGTGATGGGAGGTGTGCAGCACGATGGACTCGATATCCGCCGTCTTCAGGCCCTTATCCTCCAGCGTCTTTTTCAGCGCAAAGGCCATGTCGATGGGAGCCTGCGCCTGGTATTCCGCGGAGTGTTCCTTGGTGTAGGTATCCAGGATGGCGGTCTTGGCCTCACCGTTTTCTGGCAGGGGCACGGTGTAGGTGCGCTCTGGTGAATGCAGCATCCAGGCGATGAACCCGTCCTCGCCCTCCCAGATCGGTGCCGGGGCACCCTCGCCGCGCATGGTGCGGTCGACGGCCTCGATGGCCATCTTGCCCGCGAAGGCCGGCGCGTAGGCCTTCCACGAAGAAATCAGGCCCTTGCGGGACTGGCGGGTTGCCGTGGTGGTGTGCAGCGCCTGGCCGACGGCCTGGTAAATCGTATCCCTATCCAGGCCCAACATGGTGCCAAGCCCTGCGGCTACCGATGGCCCCAAGTGCGCCACGTGGTCGATCTTGTGCTCGTGCAGGCACATGCCTTTGACCAGGTTGACCTGGATTTCATAGCCGGTCGCAATGCCGCGGATAAGGTCGCGGCCGCTCAGACCCTTGTGCTGCGCTGCGGCAAGAAGCGGCGGAATATTATCGCCGGGGTGGGAATATTCGGCGGCGAGGAAGGTGTCGTGATAGTCCAACTCGCGGACTGCGGTGCCATTGGCCAGTGCGGCCCACTCTGCGGAATACGTGCCATCGATGCCGAAAATGGTGGAACCGCCCTTGTCCACGGGGTGGGCTTCTGCCATCACTCGCGCGGACGTCACAGGGCCACGGGCAACAGAGGCCATAGCCACGGCAGCATTGTCGATGATGCGGTTGATGATCATCTCGGTGGTTTCTTCCGGGACCTCTACGGGGTCCGCGGCCACCTCGGCCACCTTGAACGCCAGGTGCTCCTCGTATGGGAAGTCCTCGGCGGATTTATGGGTGCGTACCTCATGGTTTTTCACTAGTTGCGTCCTCCTTCATCAAGAATGCGTTGTAAATCACAGTAAATGTTTGCATGTGGTGCACGCTATAAGTAATGTTTGTGGAAATTAGCGGACTTCTTTTGTGAAATCTGCAAAACTTGTGATTTTCACAGCGCAGGGGACTTAAAGGAAGGACGGGGACGCATGACCAAGCACTATGCGGGGGCACGGATTCACGCTTTGCGCAAGCAGCGCGGGCTCACCCAGGTGGCGATGGCGAAGAAGTTGGGGTTATCCACGAGCTACCTCAACCAGTTGGAAAACGACCAGCGCCCGCTGACCGTAACCGTGTTAATGCAGCTAGCCCAGCGCTTTACCGTGGATCCCAGCTACTTCGCCGAAGACCGCGATATCCATACGATTACCGAGCTCCGCCACATCTTCCCCGATGCCTCTGAAGAAACGCTCTCGGATCTCGCCTCTCGCTTTCCCGAGTTGATGCCGCGGTTTGTTGATGTTGCTTCCCGCGCGCCCGCTGCGGACCCCTCCCCCTTTGAAGTGGTGCGGGATTTCTTTTATGACGCGCATAATTACATCCACGAGCTCGATGTGCTCGCAGAAGAACTCGCTGGCCAGTTGGGCGATCGCGTCCTGCGCCGCGGCCGGCTCGCCTCCCGCATGCATGAGGATCTGGGGGTTACGGTGCGCTTTTCCCGTCCCGGCCCTCGGCGCAGCTTCGACCCAGATACGCGCGAGCTCTCGCTGCGCGATGGGTTATCTGAGGCGCAATTGGTCTTTGAAATGGCCCTGCAATACTGCCTGCTGGCCTACGGCGATATCTGTGACAACCTCGTATCTGAACTGCCCGAAGGCGAATCCCAAGACTTAGCCACCCTGGGCCTTGCGCAGTACTTCGCGGCGGCTGTCACCATGCCCTACCAGCGCTTTCTCACGATGGCAGAAGATACCCGCTACGATATCGACCTGCTGTGCAACTACTTTGGGACTGGGTTTGAAACAACCGCGCAGCGCCTCGCCACGCTCCAGCGCCCAGGGCTTAAGGGCGTGCCCTTTTCCTTCATCCGCACCGACCGCGCGGGCAATATTTCCAAGCGGCAGTCCTCTACCGCCTTTCACTTCGCGCGCTCTGGTGGATCCTGCCCCCTGTGGGTAGTCCACCGCGCCTTTGAAACCCCGAACCGCATTACCCGCCAGGTCGCCGCCATGCCGGATGGCCACGCTTACCTGTGGATCGGGCGTTTCGTGCAGGGAACCGCCAAGTCGTGGGGCACCCCGCGCAAGGAATTCGCGGTAGGCCTAGGCTGCGATATCACCCAGGCGGATCGCATCGTCTATGCCGATGCCTTGAACCTGGACAGTTCCGCCGCCACCCCGATTGGCCCAGGCTGTACGGCCTGCCCCCGCGAATTCTGTCCACAGCGCGCCCTGCCGGAGGCAGATAGGCCGATCAAAATCGAGCTTAACCGCACTGCGGAGCATGCTTACTCCACGTTCTAGGAACGAGGTTTACTCCAGGTCATCATGGGCCACCAAGCGGCGGGCGGCCTCGGTGATGGTGCCAGATAGCGATGGGTAGACCGCAAAGGAATCGGCCAGCTGGTTCACCGTGAGCTGATTGGTCACTGCCATAGCGATGGGCAGGATGAGCTCGGAGGCGGTCGGCGCGACGATGACGCCACCGATCACGCGGCCGGACGTTGCGCGGCAGAATAGCTTGACAAAACCGTGCTGCAGCGAACGCATCTTTGCACGCGGGTTGGTATTGAGCGGCATGGTAATGGCGCGGGCGGCGACCTCACCGGCCTCGATCTCGGCCTGGGTAAAGCCGACCGCGGCGATCTCCGGGCGGGTAAAGACCGCGTTAGCCACGGTCTTCAGGCGCAGCGGCGAGACGCCTTCACCAAGCGCGTGGTACATCGCCACACGGCCCTGCATCGCGGCCACGGAGGCAAGCGGGAAAAGATCGGAGCAGTCACCGGCTGCGTAAATGCCGGCAATATTGGTGCGCGAGACGCGGTCTACCTGGATGTGACCAGACTTCGCGGTTTCCACGCCCACGTTTTCCAGCTTCAGATCCTTGGTATTCGGGACAGAACCAATGGACATGATGACGTGCGAGCCGTGAATCTCGCGCCCGTCCTGCGTGGTGACCAGCACGTTACCGTCCTCGGTGCGGTTAACGGTTTCCACGCGGCAGTTCTTTTCCAGCTCCACGCCGCGCTCGCTCAGCACGGTTTCGAGGACGTCGGCGGCATCGGCATCATCATGCGGCAAGATGCGATCGCGCGAGGCCACCATCGTGACCTTGACGCCCAGCTCGGCAAAGGCGGAGACGAACTCCGCACCGGTGACACCGGAACCCACCACAATGAGGTGCTCCGGCAGCTCGGTGAGGTTATAGACCTGCTGCCAGGTCAGGATACGCTCGCCATCCGGCTGGGCGCCGGGCAAAATGCGTGGGGTGGCGCCGGTAGCCACCAAGACGAGGTCCGCATCCAGCGTCTCCTCGTGGCCATCCTCATTGAAGACCGCGGTGACCTTGTGCCCACCAAAGGCATCGGCCTGCTGATCCTCCGGGAAGTGCGCGCGGCCATCGATAACGCGGGCGCCCAGGGAATCCATGGTATTGCGGATATCACCGGATTGCTTAGCCGCCAAGTCCTGCACGCGCTGGTTCAGCGCACTGATGGAAAGCTGCGCCTTGCCGATGCCCTCGTTCAGCTCCATGTCATCCGCGCGGCGCAAGTCCGTTTTAATATTGGCGCCGGCAATAAACGACTTGGAGGGAACACAGTCCAAGACCACGCTATTGCCGCCCATGCCTTGGTCTTCGATGATGGTGATTTCCGCGCCGTACTTGGCGCCAGCCAGCGCTGCCTCATAGCCCGCCGGGCCACCGCCGATGATGACAATTCGCTTGGTCTGGTTCAACACGCAATTGCTCCTTTATAGGCTCCACTTTTAAAGTCGCCTACGAGTCTAACCCGTAGGTAACCCCAGCGCGTTAGTCCGCCTGCGCATTCTCCCCCATAAATTGCTCGACCACAGCCCCGAAAAGCTTAATGCCCACACCAATTGCCCGCTCATCCACGATGAGGTCGCCCATGTGCAGATCGTGCTGCTCCCCCTCCCCGGACCAGCAACCAAGGCGCGCCATGGAACCGGGCACCTTTTCCAAATACCAGGAAAAGTCCTCGCCGCCGGAAGACTGCGGGGCCTGGACCACGGCTTGCGGGTCGATGGATTGTGCGGCAGAAGCGAGCATGGCGGTAGCGACGTCATCGTTAAGCACCGGCGGCACGCCGCGGTTATAGGACAATTCGTGTTCTACCCCCACCGGCGCGAGGATCTGATCCACTAGCTCCGCGAAGAGCTCCTGCATCTGGCGCCAGATGGTGATATCGGCGGTGCGCATCGTGCCGGTCAGCATGCCAGTTTCCGGGATTGCGTTAGGAGCGTAGCCGGAATTGACCTGGCCAAAGACCAAAACCGTGCCGGTGCGCGGATCAACGCGGCGAGACAGCAGCGCCGGCAGCTCCGTAATAACCTTGCCCAGCGCATAGACCACATCCGCGGATAGGTGTGGGCGCGAGGTATGCCCGCCCGGGCCCTTGATCTTGAGCTCCACCACGTCCGTTGCCGAGGTAATAGCCCCGGCGCGGATGCCAATGCGCCCCACGCGCAGCTTCGGCTCGGCGTGGATGGCGAAGATGGAATGCACGCCTTCTAACGCGCCCCAAGAAATAACGTCGGTGGCCCCGCCGACCCACACTTCCTCCGCCGGCTGGAAGATGACGCGAATGCCCAGCTCCAGCTCATTAACCCGCTGGAAATCCGCCAGCGCGCACGCCAAGCCGAGCGCCACGGTGGTGTGCACATCGTGGCCGCACGCGTGCATGGTACCGGGCTTCTCGGAGGTAAACTCCAGCCCTGTTACCTCGGTAATGGGCAGGGCATCGATATCGGCGCGGAAGGCCAAGCGGCCAAGCTCTGTATCCGGGCCGATATCCACCATGAGGCCGGTGTGCGGGAAGCGCTGCGGCTCGAGCCCGTAATCCGCAAGGATATTCGCGATGTAATTGGTGGTTTCCACCTCTTGGTTCGCCGTTTCCGGATTGCGGTGGATATGGCGCCGCCACGCGATGACCTCCGCACGGTGAGCATCGAACCACTCGTTAATAAACTCCGAGATCACGCGCACGCCTCCCTGTTGCTGGACTATCTCTTGGAGGCAGTCTACAACTAGACCATGCGGTTCAGTAAGTCAGGGTGGTTAGCCCCGCGCATCACTAAAGCGCCGCTGGTTGATGTAGTCCTGTGGAAAGGGCGCCACATCTTCTACCCCGAGCACGGCGGAGTCTGCCAAGTGGCCCTCCACCACGTCCCCACCGGCCGGCAAGAGGACCGCCGGCGGGATTTCTAAAGCCAGCGCCAGTTTGTACACCGTGGATAATTGCGGGTCCGCCATGGTGTGTAGGCCATTTTCATTGCGTTCCAGGTTGGAAATCTGGCTGCGCGATACCCCCGAAATATCCGCAAGCACTTGCTGGGATACCCCGCGCCGCTCGCGCACGCGGCGCAGTTGTTGCGAAAATCCGTAGCCGTAGCTCGACCACATTAGTTGAATAAAACTCACGATCATTTCCCCCTTTGAAAGCCGCCTTCGGGCTTTCAGGGAGAAATACTAGCTTAAAGATCGATATTGCGCGGGCCGTAGAGGCGATCGCCGGCATCGCCAAGCCCCGGCACGATATAGGCATCCGCATTGAGTTCAGGGTCAATGGCGGCGGTGACGAGGCGGACGGGAAGGCCCGATTTCTCCAGCGCATCCACGCCATTTTGGGCCGAGACCATGCAGATGGCGGTGATATCGGTAGCGCCGCGGGCGGCCAAGAGGCGCAGGGCGTGCAGCAGGGATCCGCCGGTGGCCAGCATGGGATCAACGACGAAGACGGTGCGCCCGGTCAGGTCTTGCGGCAGCGCCTCCAAGTACGGCACGGGCTCGTGGGTTTCTTCATCGCGCGCCATGCCAATGAAGCCGACCTGGGCATCTGGAATCATCGACAGGGCGGGATCCACCATGCCGAGCCCGGCGCGAATGATGGGCACGATGATGGGTGGATCCTGCAGGCGGGTGCCTTGTGCTGTGGCAACCGGGGTTTCGCAAGCGAAGTTTTCTACCGCCAAATCGCGGGAGGCTTCATATACGAGCATGGTTCCCAGGTCCTTGAGCGCAGCGCGAAAAGCGGAGTTATCACTGCGCGCATCGCGCATCAGGGTCAGGCGGGAAGCAGCAAGCGGGTGGTCTACGACGTGGATATCCATGCCCACTACTTTAAACTTTTTGGGAACCACTTGGGCCATTGGCCAGTCCAATAGGGCATGAGACCATTTCAGATAGATACCGCCCACGCCCGTCATTTAGCCCGTGACCTGCATGCGAACGCGCAGGGAGACAATCCACCCCACCCGGCATTGCCCGAAGATTCGGCCTTTACCGGGTTCAATGAGGCCGTTCATGCCGCCTTAGACAATATTGGGGCGCGGATGACCATGCTGCGCCACGATATGGGGCACATCGCGCAGTCTTCCTTCCAGATGTCGCGTGAAGCGGAAGACTCCGATGCGGCGCTGCGCGACTTACTCGGGGCGGCGATCTAAGTGCTTGCTACCGCCATTAAAAATATCGCCGCGCTGCAGCCTTCGCCGCTTCCCGATGTCCAACTTCCCCGCGTCCCAGATCTCTCCGCCGCCCAGCCGCTGGCGGATATCGCGCACGGTGATGCCTCGCAGCTTATCGCCGCCGCGAACCTCCTCACCGGCGATAACGAGACCATCTCCGCAGTACTCAACCAGGCCCGCGGCCTCGTTACGGCGGCTGCCGGCGATATCTTTGGCATCGGCACGCGGCTCATCCAGGCCGCTGCGCCCATCGCGATGGGATTAATCTCCCTTGATCCCGCCTCCCGGGCTGCAGCGCTTGCGTCCCTTCGCACCGTGATAGACGAGCACATTGGCTTGGCGATGGCCCGGGTCAACCGACTGAAAGACGAGCTCACCACCACCGCCGCGGCCCTGTTGCCCATCTCCCAGCGACCGGTGGAATCAGCCGTTGGCCAGCCCCAGCAGGCCACGGCCGCCGCGGCGACGCATACCGCGGTGGCTCCTCCGGCGGAGCTCGGTGCTGCACCCGCGCCGCACGCATCAGCGGGCGCAGAAGCTGGCTCAGAGGCAGGCCGCGCGGCCGTGGCCGCGGCCAAGAGCCAGGTGGGCCAGCCCTATACCTGGGGCGGAACCGGCAACGGTGGCTTTGACTGCTCAGGGCTTACCCAGTGGGCCTATTCCCAAGCGGGGGTGGATATACCGCGCACGGCGGACCAGCAGGCCATCGGCAAGCAGGTCAGCGCCGATCAACTCCAGCCCGGCGATCTGGTGGTCTGGGATGGCCATGTGGCGATGTATTCCGGTAATGGCGAGATTGTGGAGGCCGGCGACCCCGTACAGACCAACCCGCTGCGAACGAATAATATGGGCATGCAATTTAAGGGTTTTTGGCGGCCGACTGCCTGACAAGGCCCCGGCAATTCCGCGCGGCAGCTGGGGCGTTGGGTAGACTAAAAGCTCATGAGTACCCGTGCGATTGTGCCTATTAAGCTCTCCTTGACTGAGGGCGATTTTTATACCCTCTGGGCGCCCAAGTGGCGCGAAAATGGCTCCGAGTGGCAAGCCTTTTTGGGCGACGATGACTCCGTCTTGGTCTTTGACTCCCCCGCTGAGCTGCTGTGCTACCTAGAGTCCGATGCCAAGCATGACCTGCTGGATCACCCGCAGTGGGAGCAATTTTCCGCCCGCCCGGCGCACCGCGTCACCCCGGCCAAGCGCGATGAATACGATCTCATCGGCATGCCAGAAGCCCTCGCCGGCCGCCCCAGCCACGCCAATGTCTCCACCGTGGCGCGCGATCTCGAGGTGGCATCCGCGCTTGCCGATGTCGCCGCTGCCGAACAGACCACCATCTTCTTCGCCACCCACTCCATCCTGCGCAACGTCTCCCGCGGCGCCGATCACTACTCGGGCGAGCAGGGACTGAATGAGTGGACCGGCGTCGGGCGGGTCATCTTGACCAATTGGAAGAAGGTCATCGCGGATCTGGATAAGCACGTCCGCGTGGTTCCTAGCGATGAATTCGACGCCGCCGCTATCTCCGATGCCGAAACCCGCATCTCCGAGGCCGCGAGTGCCGCCGAAGCCGCAGCCAAGGAAGCCGAAGAAAAGCGCAAGGCCGCAGCAGACGCTGCCGATCCTTATGACGAGTCCCCCTGGGCCGCCGCCGGAATCGACCCGATTAAGATCACCGCGCAGTCGAAGTCCGTCTACACGCTGCGCACCTACCTAGACGGCAAGCCCATCTTCTTGGGCAAGTGGGGCGAAATCTTTACCTTCGATTCCTCCAAGACGCTAGTGCGGTGGCTCATCGACAATGATGACCACGACTTGGCACGCGTGTCCACCTGGGAGGACGTCGTCACCGCAGCCAACGCCGGTGAGCTAGAGGTGCAAGTCCATCCGGATAACCAGTATTCCTTCAACGGGCTTGTCCGCGATATTGAAAAGGGTCCAGAAGCGGTAGACTCCGACCAGCTGGCCCGCTGCTACGAGGTCTGCGCCGATGCCGCGGACTGGGCCGGGGACGATTCCATCAACTCCTATATGCTGGCCAATCCGCGCCTGCAGGACTACCTGGGCTACATGCTCGGTTCCACCGAGCACGCCGGCTACGTCCCGTCGAAGCCGTATAACGAACACGCCGAGTCCTGGAAGGGCCTCGAGAACATGCTGATTAAGCGTTTCTCCCGCTTCTAGAATCACCAGGTCTCTTTAAAACAGAAGAAAGCCAGCCACTCCCCGATCTGGGTGGCTGGCTTCTTTTGTGGCCAAGAGCCCCGACGAGGCGGCTAGGAACGGCGGCTCCTGTTGGCGCCGCTTCCCAGCGTGGCCCACGGTTTTAGAAGTCGCGCAGGATGCGCTGTGCCAAAGGCTCAGAGGATGCCGGGTTCTGGCCGGTGTAGAGGTTGCGGTCAACCTCAACATAAGGCTGCATCGGGTCGGTCTGCTTGAAATCAGCGCCGAGCTCGCGCAGGCGGGTCTCAACAACCCACTTGGCGGCGGCGATGGTCTCCTCGCCCTCTTCGGCGTTGGTAAAGCCGGTCATGGTGTAGCCCTTAAGCGGCCAGTTGTCATTGTCCAGCGCGAGCAATGCAGCCGGTGCGTGACAGACCAGGGATAGCGCGCGGCCGGAGTCGATGCGCTCCTGCAGCAGCTTGGCGGAGTCCTGGTCATAAGCTAAGTCCTCCATTGGGCCGTGGCCGCCGGGGTAAAAGACGAGGTCGTAGTCGGCTTCCTTAATATCGGCCAGGTTCAGTGGGTCTTCCAGGTCTGGACCGATTTCTGCGAGGTAGTTCTCCTGCTCGGCGCGGTCGCCCTCAGACAATACCTCGAGGCTGTACTCGTCTACCACGGGTGCCTTTGCGTTCGGCGTAGCAAAGTCGATATCCCAACCAGCGTTCTTAAAAACGCGGTGCGGAGCGATGAGCTCCTCGGCCCAGTAACCGGTAGGACGGGCGCTGCCATCAGCCAGCGTCCACTTATCAGCGGCGGTAACAACGAATAGTGCGGAAGGCATGTCTTCCTCCTTTATGTAGATTAACTATCTATTACTCTTCGGAAGCGTTGTCATTCAGGTTCATTGAGAACCCGGAATCTTGGAGCGACTCCTCAGTATCGGGGCCGACAAGTTCCGGATCGGAGAGGTCCTCGTAGGCCGGAAGGACAACGGTCTCAAGGATACGCTGCCTTGTCTCTTCGGTGTCGAAAATATTCTCAATCGCCTTTACGGTGAGATCGAAAAACTCCTCCAAGCCGTATCCAAAGGTCTCGCTCAAGGCGAGAAACTGCCTGCTCAGTGTGGAATCACCGGAGGAGACGGAGCAGGTAAAACCGAGCTGCTGTAACAGCGGCAGCGGGTGATCCGTGAGTTCCTCGACATCGTCCACGGGCGAAAATACCAGTGGAATGTGTCGGTCGCGGATCCATCCGGAGGCCTTGCCCGGGCGGATTCCATCGACATCGGCGGTGAAATCATCGATCATATTCACCGGTCGCAGCAAACGGTTCACTCCGGCCTGCGCCGCGCTTTCGGTGGCGGCGAAATCCTCGCCCACCGCGATCTGCGTAGGCAGGTACTTCGCGCGGAATTCCGCCGCTGCGGCAGCATTCCCCTCCGGCAGGGTGTAGCCCGCAATACCCGCAGAGTCCTCAGCGTTAGCCGCCGGCTCTGCCGCCTCGAGGACAAACCGAACCTCAAGATCGCCGAAGCGTTCTGCGGCCACCTTGCGCACAACCGCTGACGTATCGAAAGAATAAGCCGCGGGGTTGAGCTGCAGCTCGGCGTAGACCACGTGGTCATCGGCAAGCTGGGCGCACTGCTCGCGAATATCCGCATTCAATTCCTCCGCGGTGCCGGCCTGCGAGCGGACCGGTTCCCAGAGGGATACCTTGGGCAGTTGTTCCACCACGCTCTCGGCGGAATCCTTGTTTTCGGGGCTAATCAAAGGTGCATCATGCATGCGCACCATCGTAGGCACGCACCCTAGGATGCGCCATATCCGCGCCCCACCCGCGTTTTACTTGCGCGGCTTCCTCTTAACCACTTCGGCGTTTGCGAGATCGTCGTGGGAACCGCGCAGGTTGTTTTCCTCGTTGATGGTGGTCGCGTGCACCACCGCACCCAACATACCCACCAATTGACCGATACCAGGAATCACGTTAATTAGGCGCCACCACTGGCGCTTGGCGGACTGGCTAAGGCTGAGCTTTTCCTTCGTATCCACGTCCCGCACGGTATAGCCGGCAAGAATCTTTGCCGGGCTAGCGCCCAACCAAACTTCGCTGCCCAGAACGTAGACCACCATGACGATGCAGAAAACGACAAAGGACAGGGCTTCTACATCCGCGAGCTCGTCGACGCCCGCGCCAACCGCGCCGCTGATGCCGCCGGCCAAGAAAAAGTCCAAGATGCCCATGCCGATGCGCGTTTCCTGGGACGGCCGTTTCTGCGCTTGGTGCTGGATTGGCGCCGGCGCGGTAGCGGGCGATGGCACCATCTGCTGCTGCGGCGAGGCATGCTGGGCGAATGGATCGCGCGCGTACGGGGAGCTATACGGGCTGGGCTGGGCAAACCCAGGTGCCTGTGCCGGGCCCTGTGGTTGATCGTAGAAGTTCGGCTGCGGGCGCGGGGCCGGGGACCACTGCCCCACCGAGCTCAGTGTGCCGAGCTCGCCCCACGTCGGGCGGAGGCCGGTGCGCAATGCTTCATCGTATTCGGCCCTCTTCTTCGCCGAACCCAGGATGCTGGCCGCTATGCGCAGCTGGACGCGCCGCGGCTCATCCTGGTTATATCCCTGCTGCCCGAGCTTGATGTCTTTTGCTTCCAATAAAACGGAAAGCTCGTCCTCGCCGCCACTGCGGTCGAGGTCCCACTTTTCGTAGAGGTCTGGGGCAATATCATCGGCGTTCATAGTGTCCTATCTTAAAGGTAAGGCGCGCGGCGGTCCTCACCCGTAGGGAGGATAATTATTTCCGGCGGAAGAGCTTCGCCACACCCACGGCCGCAGCCCCCAGGGCGGCACCCACGCCGAAGACCGCGCCGACCGGTGCGCCCTCGCGCACCTCATTGCGCACGCGAATAACGGCGGGTTCTGGAACCGGCGGGTGCGCGTACTTCAAGGATTCTGCGGTCGTCGCGGTCCATGCGGAAATATACAGCACCACGCGCCACACCAAGTACATGACGATCATCAGGACGATGACCGGGCCAAAGACCGCACCGGCCGGGCTGCCGGTGGCAGAGGACATAATCACCGTGGACAGCTGCTTAATAGCCTCGAATGCCACCGCACCAATGGCAGCGCCGATAAAGCCGGACTTCTTAGGCACCTTCGTGCGCGGCAGGATCATAATCAGCCACCACATGACGATGAAGTTAGCGATAAGTCCCAGCAGCAGGCCACTAAAGAAGAACACGTAGCCCATGCCAGGGAAGGAATCGATGCCCAACAGATCGAAGACCTTCTGCGTAAGCCCAGAGGAACCCGCCGCGGTCACGCCGAAGGCCACGACAAAGGCGACGATCAGGCCGATAAGGCCCAGAAGATCCGAGAACTTCTTCTTCAGGAAGGAGCCACCGTCGTTGGCATCGATGCCCCACATGGCGGAAATGCCGATGCGCAGGTGGTTCATCCACCCCAGTCCGGACCACAGGGTGGTCAAACCACCGATACCGAACATGGCACCGCGCTGGTCAATGGCCTTATCCAAGATCTCATTGACCGACTCGCTGAGGTTCCCGTCAATGGAGTCCGTGATATAGGACTGCAAGTCATTGAGCAGGTCCTCGCGGTTAGCAAGGACGGCGGCGATGGTGGCCACCAGCAGCATCGCCAACGGGAAGATGGACAGCACCGAGTAATAGGTAATGCCGGCGGAAAATTGGTTACCGCCCTCTGCGGCATAGCGCTCTTGCATGCGCATGAGGTGATCAACCATGGGCGATTTACGCCGGACCTTATCTATCGCTCCCGGATCATCGGCGTTGGCACGCTCGATACCGTAGTGGTCCGTCTTTTTAGAGGAGGATTGCGTGGTGGTGGACACGTGCTTCCCTTCTTGTTCGCACAGCGTTTATCCTCGTATAGCGTAGCTGGCAAACATCCACTTGTCCCTCGGTGGGGTGGGTTAAGGGGTACCTACTACCTGCGCGGGCGAGGAAGGAAGCCGACTTTTTCATAGACGGCATCGACAAGCGGCTGCGCTACTTCCTGTGCGGTCTGGGCGCCGCGCTCCAAGATGCGCTCCAGCTCGCCGCGATCCGCCATGAGCTCGTCGTAGCGCTGCTTGAGCGGGGTGGTAAAGGCCTCGAGCGCCTCCGCTGTATCCACCTTCAGGTGCCCGTAGCCCTGGCCGGCGTACTTTTCCACCAAGGAGTCGATGGACTCGCCAGTCAGCGCGGATTGGATGACCAGCAGGTTCGATACGCCCGGCTGGTTTTCCCGGTCGAAGGCAACCGAGCCCAGGTCATCGGTCACGGCGGACTTAATGCGCTTGGCAGAGGTCTTCGGGGCGTCGAGCAGGTTGACCAGGCCCTTGGGGTTGGGGCCGGACTTAGACATCTTGGACGTCGGATCCTGCAGGTCATAGATCTTCGCCGCGCCCTCTGGAATGAACGGCTCCGGCACGTGGAAGGTCTCGCCGTACTTATTATTAAAGCGCTCGGCCAGATTGCGGGTGAGCTCCAGGTGCTGGCGCTGGTCCTCGCCCACCGGCACGTAATCCGGCGAGTACAGCAGGATATCGGCCGCCATCAGGATGGGGTAGGTAAAAAGACCCACCGAGGTGCGATCGGCGCCGCGCTTGGCGGATTTATCCTTGAACTGCGTCATGCGGGAGGCCTCGCCGAAGCCGGTCAGGCACTGGAATACCCAGGTCAGCTCCGCATGGGCGGGCACGTGGGACTGGACGAAGAGGGTGGATTTTTCCGGGTCGATGCCCAGCGCGATGAGCTGTGCAGCACCCGCCATGGTGCGGTTGCGCAGCTCCTCCGGATTCTGCTCCACGGTAATCGCGTGCAGATCCGGGATGAAGTAAAAGGCATCGTAGCCTTCCTGCAGGTCGATCCACTGCTTCAGCGCTCCCAAGTAATTTCCCAAGTGATAGGAATCAGCGGTGGGCTGAATGCCGGAAAGTACGCGGGACGCAGAATTAGATGCAGTGGAATCAGTCATGTCAGGTAATGTTACTCCGTCATTTTTGCTTGTTGATTGGCCGCCCCAAGATGTTGCGCGGCATCATCAAAAATCGAGACCAGCCGGACGCCGCGGGTAACGTGCGGCGTCCACGAGGTGTCGATCACGTCATCGAGGTTGTCATCCTCCAGCGAGGTCACATACGCCTTGACCTGCTCCAATGCTTCCTGGGTATAGCTGCGGAGCTTGCCGATGTCCTGCGTGGTCACCGCACGCGCTTCCTCCGCCGATTGGCCATAGCCCATGGCATCCGGCAGGTCGAGGTCGTAGCGCTGCCACAGCTCTTCTTCCCCAGTCAGTTGCGCTAGCTGCAGGTCTGCCATGCGGCCGGTGTGCCATAGCAGCCACGTGATCGAATTCGGGTGATCACCAAAGTGCGCATTGGCGGTCTCGTTAGTCAGATCCGGCAATGCGGCGAGCGCATCGAGCGGGCGTTGCGCCATGTCCGTAAGCAGATCGATAGCCCTCATCGCCAGACCGCGCCCTTAGACCTTGCGGGAGGTGGGACTGACGATGTCCATGAAGACGGCGAAACCGGTCACCATGAAGGCACCGCCGACGCCCATGAGGACGATGGGGCCAAGGAAGGCGAAGGACGGTCCGACAGCGGTCCACCACCAGATGCTCAGGGCGAGGATTACGGCGCCAAGGACAAAAGGAATAATTGCGCGAGCCATGAACTTTCTCCGTTGCAGATTTCGAAATTTTTAACGTGTTAATACTAGCACTACTGCTTGTGCTTGGGGGTCCTTTGCCTGCCCACATCCTCCTTGTTGAAGGTCCATTGCTGCTGCACATCCACTCCCCTCGCTCCCGGCGAGTGCTTGCCGCTGGGGCGGGTAATGGATGCGTGAGCGGTCGGCCGCGCGATCCGGTTGCTATTTAGCTCCTCGAGGCTGAGCGGGGAGGAAAAATCGCTTGCGGTGCGCTTGTTACGAATCAGCGGCCGGGTAATCGGGCTGGCGTAGCGGGTGGCCGCGCCCGCCTTCCGCTTGGCCCGGCGGGCACCATCGCGCACGATGCGCGCCGATAGCCGCAGGCGCGGATCCATCTGTTGCTCGCCGTCGCGGTACTCGAAGACGGGCAGGCCCTTCTTAAAGTAGATAGCCGCAAGGCGCGCGCTAAAGCAGACTAGGGCGGTGATGATCGCCGTGGGTTCCTCCGATAGCCCGGCGCGCAGGAGGATCATGTAGAGTCCGGCCGCCAGGATCGAGATGGCCGCATAAAATTCTCCGGAAAATACCAGCGGAATGCGGTCTGAGAGCAGATCGCGCAGCACGCCGCCGAAGACGCCGGAGATGACCGCGGATACCGAGGCGATGATGAAGCCGTAGCCCAAGTGCGCGGCAATCTGGGTGCCCAGCACGGAAAAGACCGCCAGCCCCAAGGCATCGAGGATGAGGAAGAGGTGGCGGAAATAGTGCATGAGAAAGGACATGCCCACCGTGACGATGGCGGCGGCGATGACGATGACCAGATAGATGGGGTGTTCCACCCAGGTCAGCGGTGGATCCGCAAGCACGATATCGCGGACGGTGCCGCCGCCTAGCGCCGTGATGGAGGCGATCATCGTCACGCCGAACAGGTCGAGTTTTTGTCGGCCGGCCGATAGCGCAGCCGTCATGGACTCGGCGGTAATGCCGATGACGTACAGGACGCTAAATAGCGGCGACATCAGACGTATTCCACCAGCAGCGGCGAGTGATCGGACCAGCGCTGCTCCACGGTCGGGGCCTTATCCACCCAGGTGCGCTGCGCGCGATCGAGCAACGGCTGGGTAGCGGCCTGGTAATCAATGCGCCAGCCCGCATCGTTATTGAAGGCCTGGCCGCGATAGGTCCACCAGGTATAGGGTCCGTCGGATTCTGGGTGGAGCCGGCGCGCCACGTCGAACCACTGCGGCGCGGTGGCCGGCTCCCACGGCGTGGTGCCCGCGTAGTCTACGACGCCGAGCCATTCGCCCAGGTTCTTTTTCTCCTGCGGCGCCTCATCCGGGAAGCTGCCAAAGACGTGGTCTAAGAACGCACGCTCTTCCGGCAGGTGGCCGGCTTTCTTTTCGTTGGCCTTATTATTCTTCAAGTCTTGGGCCCGGTGGCAGATATTCCAGTCGCCGCCGATGACCATGTCCTTATCGGCGTTTTCTGCCAGCACGGAATCGAATTCGTCCAAGAAGCGGTACTTTTCATCCAGCTTCGGCGAATCGGTATCACCGGAAGGCAGATACAGCGAGGCCACGCGGATATCGCGGGTGGTGGCGGCAATCCAGCGGCCGGCATCGGTGAAGGAGCCGAAACCGATTTCGACATCGGCAAGCGGCGTGCGCGAGAGGATGCCGACTCCGGCGCGGCCCTTAGCGGCGGCATCGGCAAGCTCCAAGTGCCAGCCCGCCTCCAGGGCGGGCGCCAGGGCCTTTGTGGCTTGGTCCGGGGTGGCGCGGACCTCTTGCATCAGCACGATATCGGCCGGGGTCTGTTCCAACCAGGCATTCATGCCGGGGTTATTCTCATTGCGCTGCTTGCAGGCGGCGCGGATTCCATTGACGTTGACGCTAGCGATGGTAAGGCTCATGGTGCTCCAGAATATAGGCGTGTGCGGTGGTAGTTCTAGCCGCGATTGGCAAGGCGTTTTTTATCCCACATTGTTATCGCCCACACAACGCAGCCTGCGGCCGCCAAGCCGGCGCCCGCCAGCGCCGGAGCAGAGTAGCCCAGGCCCGCGCCGACGACGATGCCGCCGATGGTCGCACCGGCCGCGTTCGCGATATTGAGCGCGGACTGGTTGAGCGCGGCGGATAAGGTCTGGGCATCGCCTGCCACGTGGACCAAGCGCAGTTGCAGGGAGGGAACCAGCGTGGAGCCCATAAACGCCACCATGCCAAAGCAAATGGTGGCCGGGATGGCGTGGCTGGAAAGGAAGTAGAAGGCGGTGAGGATGATGATCAGGCTGGCCAAGGCGAAAATGATCCCGAATTCGAGGTTGCGGTCCGCCAACCAGCCGCCAAAGGCATTGCCAATCGTCATGCCAATGCCGTAGGCCATGAGCACGACCCAAATCAGGCTATCGCTCAGGCCCGCGACCTCGGTCATGGTCCAGGAGATATAGGTATAGACGGAGAACATGCCGCCGAAACCGACCACGCCCATGATGACGGTGAGCCACACCTGGCTGTTTTTGAAGGCGCCGAACTCGGTGCGGATATCCGTTTGTTTCATCTCCGTCATGTGCGGCATGAGGAAGAACAGGGCCACGGCGGTAATAAGGCCGATGACCACGACCACCAGGTAGGCCGCGTGCCAGCCCAGCGCGGAACCCAAGGCCTGTGCCGCGGGCACGCCGATGACCGTGGCGATGGCAAGGCCCATGCCCACAAACGCCATGGCCTTGCCGCGCCCGCCGGGAGGGGCCATCGATGCCGCAGACAGGTTGGCCACGGAGAAGTACGCACCGTGGGGCATGCCGGCGATAAAACGGGCCACCATGAGCACCCAGTAATTCGGCGCAAGGACCGACAGCAGGTTGCCCACCACCAAAAAGCCGATAAGCAAGAGGATAAGGCGGCGGCGCGGGAGTTTGCCGGTAAACGCCGCAATCAGGGGCGCACCGACCACCACGCCGAGGGCGTAGGTAGTAATCAGCGTGGAGGCGGTATCCTCAGAAACCCCGAAGTCCTCCGCGATCAGCGGCAGCAGGCCCATCGAGACGAACTCGGTGGTACCGATAGCAAACGCGCCAAGGGCCATCGCCACCATGACGATGGTGCGGCGCGCGGTAGAAATCTCCGTCTGGCGGGGCAAAGGCCGACGGTGAATGCGGTGTTCATGGGCGCTGCGCGGGCTTAACTGATCGATAATTTTCACGAGGGGCGACGATACACCCCACCTGGGCATAAAGCATGTTCAGGGCGTGGACAGGTGAAGAGATTTACCCAGCGCATGGCCCCGTGACCGATGCCACCCAGCCCCAGAATGTACCGAGCGCTCCACATGGAGCGGACAAAATCGGTAATCTGGTCATCTGAAGAAATTTTCCCACATTTAATAGGAGAATCATGGCTAAGATTACGTGGACCCGTACCGATGAGGCGCCGCTTCTGGCGACCTACTCCCTCAAGCCCATCGTGGAGGCCTTCGCTTCCACCGCGGGCATTGACGTAGAAACCCGCGATATTTCCCTGGCTGCCCGCATCGCCGCGCAGTTCCCGGAGCGCCTCACCGAGGAGCAGAAGGTGGAAGACGCCCTGGCTGAGCTGGGGAAAATGGCCAAGACCCCAGAGGCTAATATCATCAAGCTGCCGAATATTTCGGCTTCCCTGGTGCAGCTAAAGAAGGCCATCGCCGAGCTGCAGGCCGCCGGCTACGACCTGCCTGATTACCCGGATAATCCCTCCACCGACGAAGAAAAGGACATCGCGGCCCGCTACGATTCCGTCAAGGGCTCCGCCGTTAACCCCGTCCTGCGTGAAGGTAACTCCGACCGCCGCGCGCCGGAGGCCGTAAAGAACTTTGTTAAGAAGCACCCCCACCGCATGGGCGAGTGGTCCAAGGATTCCAAGACCAACGTCGCCACCATGGACGATAACGACTTCCGCCACAATGAGAAGTCCGTCATCATCCCCGAGGAAGATACCCTGTCCATCGTGCTGAAGACCGCCGACGGCGAGCAGACCCTGCTGCCGGAGCTGCCGGTACTTAAGGACGAGGTCATCGACGGCACCTTCATGTCCGCCAAGGCCCTCGATGAGTTCCTGCTGCAGCAGGTCAAGCGCGCCAAGGAAGAGGGCGTGCTCTTTTCCACCCACCTGAAGGCCACCATGATGAAGGTCTCTGACCCCATCCTCTTCGGCCACGTCGTGCGCACCTACTTCGCCGATGTCTTTGATAAGTACGGCGACGAGCTCATCTCCGCCGGCCTGAACGGCGAGAACGGCTTGGGCTCCATCCTGGAGGGCCTAGACAAGCTCGACAATGGCGAGGAGATCAAGGCTGCCTTCGAATCCGCGCTTGCCGATGGCCCCGATCTCGCCATGGTCAACTCCCACAAGGGCATCACCAACCTGCACGTGCCTTCCGATGTCATCATTGACGCCTCCATGCCGGCAATGATCCGCACCTCCGGCCACATGTGGAATAAGAACGACGAGGAGCAGGACACCCTCGCCGTCATCCCAGATTCCTCCTACGCCGGCGTGTACCAGGCCGTCATCGAGGACTGCAAGGAAAACGGCGCCTTTGACCCCACCACCATGGGTACCGTGCCAAACGTCGGCCTGATGGCTAAGAAGGCCGAGGAGTACGGCTCCCACAACAAGACCTTCAAGGTTCCCGCGGACGGCACCGTTGAGGTCCGCAACTCCAAGGGCGAGGTGCTCATCGAGCACGACGTCGAGGCCGGCGATATCTGGCGCGCCTGCCAGACCAAGGACGAGCCGATCCAGGATTGGGTCAAGCTCGCCGTCAACCGCGCCCGCCTGTCCGGTATGAAGACCATTTTCTGGCTCGACCCAGAGCGCGGCCACGACCGCAATATCCAGTCCTTGGTGGAAAAGTACCTGAAGGACCACGACACCGAGGGCTTGGACATTGAGATCCAGGATCCGGTCACCGCTACCAAGACCTCCATCGAGCGCATCCGCCGCGGCGAGGACACCATCTCCGTGACCGGTAACGTGCTGCGTGACTACAACACGGACCTCTTCCCCATCCTCGAGCTGGGTACCTCCGCAAAGATGCTGTCCGTGGTTCCATTGATGGCAGGCGGCGGCCTCTTCGAGACCGGTGCCGGCGGCTCCGCCCCGAAGCACGTCCAGCAGGTGCAGGAAGAAAACCACCTGCGCTGGGACTCCCTCGGTGAGTTCCTGGCGCTGGCCGAGTCCTTCCGCCACGAGAACCAGACCAACGGCAACGAGAAGGCCGGCGTGCTGGCCACCACCCTGGACAAGGCCACCGAGCGCCTGCTGAACGAGGGCAAGTCCCCATCCCGCAAGGTGGGCGAGAACGACAACCGCGGTTCCCACTTCTTCCTGGCCACCTTCTGGGCCGAGGAGCTGGCTAACCAGACCGAGGATGCCGATCTCGCGGCCACTTTCAAGGACGTCGCCTCCGACCTTTCCGGCAAGGCCGATGAAATCTCCCAGGCTCTTATCGATGCCCAGGGTGAGCCCGCCGACCTCGGCGGCTACTACTGGCCCAACGACGAGAAGACCTCCGCTGTCATGCGCCCTGTCGCACAGTTCAACGAGATCATCGATGGCCTGAAGAAGTAAACCCGCGTTAGGTTTCTAGCCACAGACCGCCTCGATTACTCCTCGGAGTTCGAGGCGGTCTTTTCTTGCTTCGTTCGCCGAAATCCGGCCAAAACAACCGCTTTTATCACCAAATCTACCCATCTAACTGCGCAAACTTTTTCTTGCTCGTTTCTTGCTTCTCAAGCCAAAACGGTTGCGCCCGCTAGCGTGGTGTGGAGCTCGTGGTAAGCCTCACGGCCGTGCACAATAGGGCGACCATCATATCGATCCAACGGACCTGACCTCCGCCTCGTCGGCGCCGTACTAGCTGAGCAGCATAAGGATTGGGTTCCGCAAAAACTCTTTACGCGGCAGGCGAGCACAAGCGGCTAGCCGAGGAAACCAGGAACAACTTCATCGATGGCCTGAGAAAGTAAAAGCTTCTTCACCAGCTAATTTTCACCGCGCGTTCCCTTCACTGGGGCGCGCAGTGTCGTCGTTTTCGCTCCTTCAATTTCACACAACTGAAAAAATTTTTTCACCTTCCGGGAACCAGGGTTGCCTAAGTTCCGACTATTAGTGCAGTTGATATCAGCACCCATGCAACTGACCACTAAGCACGAAAGAGAACTATTTTATGAGTCGGACGGCTCTGCGTTCCTTCATCCAACGCATACACTTCTACGGCGGCATGTTCGTCGGCCCCTTCATCCTGATCGCAGCATTGACCGGCTGCCTCTACGCCCTAGCGCCGACCCTGGAAAAGTTTGCTTACCGCGACGTCATGACCGTTGAGGAAGTAAATAACCCGGTAAGCCTGGAGGACCAAATCAGCGCTGCCCAAAAGGAGCACCCGGATATGCCGGTCTCCCAGGTGTGGCCGGCGGAATCGGCGACGGACTCCACGCGCGTGCTGGTGGCAGATCCGGGCATCGACGAGAGCCTGCAGCGCACCGTGTTTATTAATCCGGCCGATGGCGAGGTCATTGGTGACTACCCCACCTACTCCGGCCTGGGCGAAATGCCGCTGCGCCGCTGGATCTCCTCGCTGCATGAAAGCTTCCACCTAGGCCAGCCGGGCGAGCTCTATTCCGAGCTAGCCGCCTCCTGGCTGTGGGTCTTAGCCTGCGGCGGCCTTTACATGTGGTGGATTCGCCGCCGGCCCAAGAAGGCTGCCGCACCGCTAAAGAAGCAGCCACAGCGCTCCAAGCGCTGGAAGGCCACCCGCCTGCACTCCACGATGGGCGCTTGGATTTTCATCGGGCTTATTGGCCTGTCCGCCACCGGCATTACTTGGTCCCAGCTGGCCGGCGAGAACGTCAATTCCGTGGTGGAAAAGATGAACTGGAAGGCCACGCCGGTTGAAACCGCGCTCGCCACCGATTCCTCCGCCGATGGCGGACACGATACCCACGCCGGGCACGAAGGCCACGGTGCTCACGGCGCCCACGGCGCTCACGGCGGGGATGCGGAAGCTGCGGGCGAAGCGCCGGAGCCGGAGGTCATCGCCGAGCAGGCCGAGCGCGTCTATGCCACCGGCCGCGCGGAAGGACTAACGGGCCCGCTGCGCCTGTACGCCCCGGAGGACACCAACTCGGGGTGGAAGGTCAGCGAGCGCTGGGTCGAGTGGCGCTATACCTCCGATGAGATATCCGTCGACGGTTCCACCGGCGAGGTCATCGACCGCCTGCCTTTCTCCGAGCTGCCGCTATTTAGCAAGCTCAGCAGCTGGGGCATCTACCTGCACATGGGCATCATGTTTGGCCTACCGCTGCAGATTGCCCTCTTCGCCCTCGGCCTCGCCATTGCCGCCATGGTTGTTCTGGGCTACTACATGTGGTGGAAGCGTCGGCCGCAATTTGCACCTGGCTCCAAGCGGCACTTCTCCTGGGCCACCACCGGCCTGGGCGCGCTCTTTGCCGCCACCGTCGGTGTATTTATGCCGCTTTTGGGCATTACCCTTGCCGCATTCCTCGTACTAGACATCATCGTGATGAATACCGGAAAGCGCAAGGCCACCGCGCCAAAGAAGAAGGATGAAGACGCGGAGCTCGTTCCCGTGGGCTAGCAATCTTAGTGAAAGCCATCACACAGGGTGGAGTAAATGGGTACATTGGTCATTTATGACTAATCCATTACTCCACCCTTCATCATTGCCCTACCAACTCCCGCCGTTTGCGGAGATCAAGGTCGAGCACTACCGCCCCGCCTTCGACGAAGCGCTCGCGCTCCACGATGCCGAAATCTCCGCCATTACTGAAAATCCCGCTGCCCCCACCTGGGAAAACACCGTGGAAGCCCTCGAGCGTTCCGGCCAGGACCTCGACCGCGTGATGTCGGTCTTTGGCAATCTTTCTGGCACGGACGTCACCGATGAGATGGAAGAGATCGCCGCCGATATCTATCCGCGCCTGTCCGCCCACTACGACGCGATGTACCAGGACGAAAAGCTCTATCAGCGCATCAAGGACGCTACCCCGCCCGCCGGCGATGAGGAGGGCGCGCGCCTGCACGAACACCTGCTACGCACCTTTGCGCGCCAGGGAGCGGATCTCGATGCCGCCGGCAAGGCCCGCCTCTCCGATATCAACCAGCGCCTGTCCGCCCTATCGGAGGAATTCGGCCGCAATCTCATGGCCTCCACGCGCGAGCACGCCGTCGAGTTCACGGAGGAAGAGCTCGAGGGCCTGCCGCCGGAACGCATCGCCTCGGCCAAGGCGGATGCCAAGGCCCTAGGCCGCGAAGGCTACGTCATTCCGCTCGAGCTGCCTACCGTGCAATCGGAGCAGTCCCGCCTGGCTCGGGAGGGGGCGCGGAAGAAGCTCTATGCGGCATCGGCAAGCAGGGGCTCCGAGAACAACATTCCAGGGCTTATCGAGGCCGTCCAGCTGCGCGCCGAGCGCGCCGAGCTGCTGGGCTATGCCTCCCACGCCGATTACGTCATCGCGGAAGAAACCGCTGGCAGCGCCGACGCCGCGCGCGACATGCTCGCAGACCTCGCTCCCGCCGCCGCGGCCAATGCCGCCGGCGAGCACAAGCTGCTAGCCGAGGAAGCCACGCTCAACGAGCAAAACTTCCACGCCGCCGACTGGCCCTACTGGGAATCCAAGGTCCGCGCCCGCGACTTCTCGCTCGACGAGGAGGAACTGCGCCAGTACTTCCCCCTGGACAAGGTCCTTACCCAGGGCGTATTCGCTGCTGCCGAGCGCCTGTACGGCATTACCGTTGCCCCGCGCGAGGACCTGGAGGGCTATGCCGAGGGCGTGCGCGTCTGGGAGGTGCTCGACAAGGGTGTCGAGCACGGAGAAAATGACGAACACGAAGATAACGTCGAGCACGGCGATAAGGGAATCGGCCTGCTGCTCACGGATTACTTCGGCCGCCCCACCAAGCGCGGTGGCGCGTGGATGAGCCAGTTCGTGGGCCAGTCAGGCCTGCTGGAGCGCAAGCCGGTCATCGTCAACGTGCTGGGCATTACCAAGCCCGCCGATGGTTCCCAGCCCCTGCTGAGCCTGGACGAGGTGCACACCCTCTTCCACGAATTCGGCCACGCCTTGCACGGGCTGCTTTCCGATGTCCACTACCCCACCTTCGCCGGCACCAACGTCCCGCGCGACTGGGTGGAGTTCCCCTCGCAAATCAATGAGAACTGGGCGCTGGATAAGCAACTGGTCAAGCAGTATGCGCGCCACGTCGACACCGGCGAACCGATCCCCGATGAGCTGCTCGATGCCGTGACCGCCGCCTCCGAGTTTGGCCAGGGCTTTGCCACCTCGGAGTACTTGGCGGCCTCCATTATCGATTTGGCGTGGCATTCGCTCAGCGCCAAGGACGCCGCAACGCTGGAGGCCACCCCGGAGGCCGTGGACGCATTCGAGGAGGAGGCCCTGCGCGCGGTGGGCCTGGATAACCCGCACATCGCCCCGCGCTACCGCTCAACGTACTTCAACCACATCTTCGCCGGCGGCTACTCCGCGGGCTACTACTCCTACCTGTGGGCGGAGGCGCTCGATGCCGATGGCTTCGAGTGGTTCAAGGAGCAAAGCGATCTGCGCGCCGCAGGACAAAAGTTCCGGGACCTCATCCTCTCTCGGGGCGCCTCCCGCGATTTCGGCGCGGCCTACCGCGACTTCCGCGGGCGCGATAAGGACGTCGCGCCGCTGCTCAAGCGCCGCAGCCTCTCCGGCGCCTAGCGGATACTGTCCAGCCAGGCGGCGTGCACGCGCGCCTCATCGTTTTCTTCCGGGTGAAAGCTCAAAGCGGTGACGGCGCCGTGGCGCACGCCCACGACCGCCTCCTCCGCGCCGTCGCGCGGCACGGTCGCGATGACCTCCACGCCCTCGCCCACGCGGGTGACCAGCGGGGCGCGGATGAAGCTCGCCTCGATGGGCAGCGTTTCTTCCCCGACCACGACCGGCACGGTGCGCTCGGCGGAAAAACGCTGGTTGCCAAAGGCATTGCGCCGCACGGTGATATCGAGCAGCCCCAGGGTCTGCTGGCCCGGCGAGGGGTTATCCAGCTCGCGGGCGCAATAAATCAGCCCGGCGCAGGTGGCGAGCACGGGCAGGCCTGCGGCCGCGGCCTCGCGCAGCGGACCTGCCACGCCGAAGGTGCGGGCGAGCTTGTCGATGACACTCGACTCCCCGCCCGGAATCACCAGCCCATCCAGGCCCTCGAGGTCGCGCGGCACGCGCACCCGGCGCGTGTCCGCCCCCAGGCCTTCGAGGATGTGCAGGTGTTCTTCCACGCCGCCTTGCAGCGCGAGCACCCCGATCGTGGCGCTAGCTTCTTGTGGCATGACCACGCGATTACCAGCCGCGCTCGGCCAGGCGGTGCGGTGCCGGCACATCGCCGACATTGATGCCGACCATGGCCTCACCCAGGCCGCGGGAGAGCTTGGCGAGCTCGGCGGGGTCATCGTAAAGCGTAGCGGCCTTCACGATGGCCTCCGCGCGCGCCGACGGGTTACCGGATTTGAAAATGCCGGAGCCCACGAAGACGCCTTCGGCACCCATCTGGCGGACGAGGGCGGCATCGGCAGGCGTGGCCACGCCGCCGGCAACGAAGAGGACGACCGGCAGCTTGCCCGTCTCCGCAACCTCCGCAACCAGGTCATACGGCGCCTGGAGTTCCTTGGCGGCGACGTACAGCTCGTCGCGGTCGAGGTGCTGCAGGCGGGCGATTTCCGCACGAATGGTGCGCAGGTGCTTGACGGCCTCGGAGACATCGCCAGTGCCGGCCTCGCCCTTGGATCGAATCATGGCCGCACCCTCGGTGATGCGGCGCAGGGCCTCGCCCAAGTTGGTCGCGCCGCACACGAACGGCACGTCGAAGTCCCACTTATTGATGTGGTTGACGTAATCGGCTGGGCTGAGCACCTCGGACTCATCGATGAAGTCCACGCCGAGCTCGCCCAGAATCTGTGCCTCGACGAAGTGGCCGATGCGCGCCTTCGCCATCACGGGGATGGATACGGCGTCGACGATGCCCTCGATAAGCTCCGGATCGGACATGCGGGCCACGCCGCCCTGGGCGCGGATATCGGCAGGCACGCGCTCAAGTGCCATGACGGCGCTCGCGCCCGCATCCTCGGCGATGCGCGCCTGTTCCGGGGTTACGACGTCCATGATGACGCCGCCCTTGAGCATGTCAGCTAGTCCACGTTTCACGCGCGTGGTCGCAATGTTTTCGGTCATGCACTCTATACTGCCCTGCTCAAGTGGTACAAGTAAAGAACCATTTCCCGCGTGTTGGGGTGTACCACTTATACTGTGTTCATGCCCCTGCGCCTCGACCCCGCCGATACGCGCGCCCTGCCTGTGCAAATTGCCGCCGCCGTGCGCGCCGATGTCACCTCCGGCGCCCTGCTTCCCGGCGAGCCCGTGCCCTCCACGCGCACTCTGGCCACCCAGCTCGGCGTCTCCCGCGGCAGTGTCGTTACCGCATATGAGCAGCTCACTGCCGAGGGCTACCTCAGCGCGGAAGTCGGCTCCGGCACCGTCATCAACCCCCGCCTGCCCCACAGCCCGCCGCCGCGCCCCGAGCCCGCGCCGCAGCCCCCTCCCACACCCGACCTCTTGGAACTGACCCCCGGCCTGCCCGATACCGCCGGCATTATCACCCCCGAATGGCGCGCGGCCTGGCGCGATGCCGCCGCCCAGCCGCTTTCCGATGCCCCTCCACTCCCCCACCACATCGCCAACCACCTGCGCCACATGCGCGGGCTGCGCGTGGATCCGCGGCGCATCGTCATCACCGCCGGTGCCCGCGATGGCCTCGCGCTCGTGCTGCGTACGCTGGGCACCGCGCTGCGCGTCGGCGTCGAATCTCCCGGCTATCCCAGCCTGCGGCGCATCCCGCAGGCCTTGGGCCATCAATTAGTAAACGCGCCCACCGATGCCGACGGCGTTACCGTTCCG
The DNA here is from genome assembly GCF_058182375.1 of Corynebacterium sp. LaCa_23. Classification (NCBI taxonomy): domain Bacteria; kingdom Bacillati; phylum Actinomycetota; class Actinomycetes; order Mycobacteriales; family Corynebacteriaceae; genus Corynebacterium; species Corynebacterium sp. LaCa_23. Next base: position 529,219 of record NZ_CP190825.1, on the reverse strand, counting down.
GCCACCGACCTCGACGCGCTGATTGTCACCCCAAGCCACCAGTACCCGTATGGCGCGTCGCTGCCGGCCGAACGCCGCGCCGAACTCGTGGCCTGGGCCCGCCAGCACGGCGCTTTACTCATCGAGGATGATTTCGATTCCGAGCTGCGCTACGTAGGCCAGCCACTGCCCGCGCTCGCCGCGCTCGCCCCAGAGCGCACCGTGTTGCTCGGGACCTTTTCCACCGTGATTTCGCCGTCCATCGCCTGTGGCTATGTGGTGGTCCCGGATAGGCTGCGCGGGGGCATCGACAAGCAGCGCGATATCTTTGGCCAGCCGGTCGGTACCATCCCGCAGGCCGCGCTCGCCCATTACCTGGCCAGCGGGGCGCTGCGGCGCCACACCGGCCGCATGCGCCGGACCTATAAGCGCCGCCGCGACCTCGTGGCCGATGCCCTGGGCTCTCTCCCCGCCGCGCGCCTACTGCCCATCAATGGCGGTCTACATGCGGTTTTGCTGTGCGACCCGGCCATCGTCCCGCGTGCCGCCGCCCGCGGCATCAAGCTGACTCCGCTGCGCGAATACTGGGGCGGCGTGGACGCCGAAGACGGCGTCGTTTTAGGTTTTGGTCATTTAAGCGATGACGACCTGCGCCACAGCCTGAGCGCGGTCGCCGCCGCGCAACGCGAATGTTAGCCTGAATTTAAATGCCCTCGCACAGAAAGACGTAAGAATGACGCTTGGCCCGCTCGAACTTCTGCTCATGCTCATCCCGCTAGCTATCTACATCGGACTTATAGCCGGTGTCATTTATTTAATCGTGCAGGTCGCGCGCAATTCCAATGATATTAAGCAGAATTCGCAGGCCATCGCGCAACTTCGAGAGGCACAGAAAAACGGCCCCTCCGCTGGGCAGGGGCCGCATTCTTAAGCGCCTAGTCCGCAGGCTTTTCCGTATTTACCGCCTGCGAGAAGTTCTCGCTGAATTCCTTAAATCCCTTATTAAAGGTGCCCAGGTTTTCCATGAAGCCACCCATGATGTCTATGGGCAGTGGGAAGACGATGGTGGAGTTTTGGTCCGCGCCGAGCTCCAGCACCGTTTGTAGGTAGCGCAGCTGCAGCGCCGCCGGGGCCTTGCCCAGCTCCTCGGCGGCCTCGCGCAGCTCGCGGGAGGACTGCAGCTCACCGTGGGCCGAAATGACCTTGGCACGGCGCTCGCGCTCCGCCTCCGCCTCGCGCGCTAGGGCGCGCTGCATCATCTCTGGGATTTCTACGTCCTTGATCTCCACGATGCGGGTGAGCACTCCCCACCGTTCGGTTTGGCCGTTGATGATCGCCGCCAGGTCCTCGTTGAGCTCCTCGCGGTGGGCCAGCAAATCATCGAGGCTCGCCCGCCCCAAGAGCGAACGCAGGGTGGTCTGCGCAATCTGCGAGGTGGCCACGGCGTAGTTTTCGACCTCGAGGACCGCCTTGCTCGAATCGGTAACCTCGAACATGACCACCGCATTCACGCGCACGGACACGTTGTCCTTAGTGATGATTTCCTGCGGCGGAATCGTCAGCGTCACCACGCGCAAATCCACGCGCTCCAGCTTATCGATGCCCGGCAGCAAGAAATGCAGCCCCGGCTCCAGCATCGGCCGCAGGTGGCCAAAGCGGAAGGTCACGCCCCGCTCATACTGCTTAATCACCTTGAGCGAGTAAGACAAAAATACCCCGATGAGGGCGATGATGATGCCGATGACGATCGGCCAGAATACGGGAGCGGACACTTAGACTTCCCCTTCCAGTTCTTGACGCACCGAGCGATAGCGCGTGGATTTTCCGTACTTCGAACCATAGCGATCAACCTGCGCCGCCAATTCCGCCTCGCGGTTATCCATCTCCGGCACCACAAGCTGCGGCGCGTTCGAGGGCGTATTCCACAGGTGGCGGGCCAGCGGGTACACGCCGAATCCGGTAATGATGAGCACCGTGGCCAGTGTCAACGCCACCTCCGTGGGCGAATGATAGCTAATCAGCGAGGCCAACGGCAGCAGGTAGCCCATCGCCGCGACCGCCAGCGCGATGCCGCGGTGGAAACGCCCCGAATCCGAATGCGGCCACGGGTCCAATTGGCGCGTGACCTCCCGGCCGTGGTGCGAGACCGTGCACTGTTGCTTGACCGGGCAGGTATTGCACACGGTCGGGTTCGCACGGTAGCGCATGACGCGGTTTTCTGGGTCGAAGCTGGAGGGCCAGAGCCAGTGATCTTCGGGGCATCGCCAAGCATCGTGGTCTTCCAAGTACCGGAACGTGCCGGACTGGTTGGACATGGTGCGGTTGGCGGTTTGTTGCGCGAGCAGGTCGAATACCCAGGCCACTGCGAGCAGGAAGAGCCCGTAGCACGCGGATAGTACGGTAAATGCACCCGGCATTAGTCGTCCTTCTTATCCGAGCGGTAGGTACCGCCCCACTTGGTGCGCGATTCAAATTCCTGGCGCGGCGCGGTGGCTGAATCGCCGCGCTCGGCATCGGGATCTTCCTCCTCAACGAAGGCACCGCGCTCATCGATGTACCCGTAGCGCCGGCCCGTGGAGCTGCGCTTGTCGACGCGCCCCTTGCCGCCCGAAACCAGCCCCACCGAGGAACCCACGGGGACCTCGCCCGCGTGGTCGTCCTCGTCCGGGGTGATGATGCTAAACAGCGGGTTGGTTGGGTGCTCCTCCACCGTTGGGATCTCCTTCTTGTAGAGCACGCCGCGCAACGCCATCCAGAGGAAGGGCAGGACGCCGAGGAGGAACATGACATCGCCAGGCAGGCGCAGCCATTCCATGATGAAGTTGCCGGGCTGGGTGATATAGCCCAGCGACCGCGCTTCCACGTAGCCCGATCCGACGGATTCGTAGAGCTGCATGATGCCCAGCGGCAGGAGCGAAATGACCACCATCCACAGCAGGCCCAGGTTTTGCAGCCAGAAGGCCCAGCCCATGGCCTTATCGGACCACTTGTCCTTGGGGATGAGGTAGCGCAGCGCAAAGACCGACAGGCCCACGGCCAGGAAGCCGTAGACGCCCATCATCGCGCCGTGGGCGTGGTTCGCGGTAAGGGCCGTGCCGATTTCGTAGTAGGAAACGATAGGCAGGTTGACGAGGAAGCCGAAGATACCCGCGCCCAAGAAGTTCCAGAAACCGACGGAGACCAGGAACATCACTGCCCAGCGGTGCGGGAAGGGGCGCTCGCCCGAGGCGCGCTGGCGGGAGCCCAGCTGCATGAAGGTCCATGCCTCAACGGTCAACAGGGTCAGCGGCACGACCTCGGCGGCCGAGAAGAATGCGCCTAGGGCCATGTGCTCGACCGGGGTGCCCGAGAAGTACAGGTGGTGCATCGTGCCCAGCACGCCACCGGTGGAATAGAGGATGACGTCCAAGAAGATGATGCCCAGGGCGATCTTTTCGCGAACCACGCCGAGCAGGACGAAGACGTAGGCCACCATGACGGTGGTAAATAGCTCGAGGAAGTCTTCCACCCACAGGTGAACCACCCAGAAGCGCCAGAACTCCGCGACGGAGATGTGGGTTTCCGATCCCGCCAGGTTGCCCACCGCGTAGAACGCTGGGATGGCCAGGCCGGCGAAGAAGAAGAGCCACGGCATATTGGACTTGTGCTCGTTTTTCAGGCGGCCGCGCAGCTGGCGGTAGATGATGCCAATCCATACGAACATGCCGATGGTAAGCAGCACCTGGAAGAAGCGCGGCAGGTCCAGGTATTCCCATTGCTGGGAAAATAGCGTGCCCTCTTCGATGTAGCCCATGGTGGAAAGCCATTCAAAGGCCATGGATCCAAAGACCACGACCGCGATGGCGCCGAGCAGGAACCATACGAGCCAATCCTGCTTCTTCGGTTCCTTCTTGCCCACGAACGAGGCCAGGAAGATGCCGGCCGCCAAGAGCCCGCCGGCGGTCCATAGGAGGGAAAGCTGCACGTGCCAGGTGCGCGAGACGTTATAGGGCAGGATTTCTTGCAGCGGGATGCCAAAGAAGCCGGTTAGTTCCGTGCGATAGTGCTGGCTGGCCGCACCCAGTAGCGCCTGGATTAAGAACAGCAACGCAATGACCAGGACGAACCAAGCCACCACCTTCTGCGACTTGGTCAGCCCAACCTCGCCCGGCTGCTTAAAGTCCAGGTTCGGTGCTTCTTCCGAATGCCAGCCGATGGACTTGGACCACCGACCGTAAATCGCAAAGATCAGACCGGTACCGCCGATAAGCGCGATGAGCGAGAGCACCGACCACACCACGAGATCCGCGGTCGGACCGTTGTCCACGCGCGATTCCGCTGGCCAGTTATTGGTATAGGAATAGTCGTGGCCCGGACGCTCTGCCGCCGAAGCCCACGCGGTCCAGCCGAAGAAGCCGACGAGGTTATTGATGTCTTGCTCATCGGTAATAAAGTCCGACGGCAAGCCACTGTTGTGGGAATCCGGGCCAAAGTACTGCGCGTAGTAGTCCTTATTGGCCTCGAACGCCGAAATCTGGTTATCGGTCCACTCCAGTACGCCCGTTTCTTCGTCATAGCGGTTGGTGCGGAATTCTTCAACCACGGCCTCTTCGGGAGTGGCGGAAGAATCAACGAAATCGGGAATACCGTTCGCGTCATTTTCCTCGCGGGCGTGGTCGAGGGCGCGGCGCAGGTACTCCGCCGTGTAGTCCGGGCCCAGGTAGGCACCGTGCCCCAGCACGGAGCCGTATTGCTGCAGGCCGCGGGCCTGGTACAGCGCCTGGCCGTTTGTGATTTCGTCCTTGGTGAGGACCGTTTCGCCCGTGGATTCGGAGACAATCTTTTCCGGCAACGGCATGGATGCGTCATAAGTGCGGTACGCCAAAAATCCCATGACCAAAAAGCCAAAGATCATGACGAGGGCGATGCCCTGCACCCACACGTTGCTCACCTTGAGGACCGGTTTCTTCCGGTCTTCAACCCCAGTCGTGGTGGTGGCCATAAAGTGTCCTTTTCACAGTTGTAGAGAGTTCGACATACATCATTATGAACGGACAAAGCGGTGTTAAATAGTCGAACGGAAGACCCCTACCCCCATTCGCCCACATCCGCCAGACCGCACGCGGGCATTATTGGGAAAATCGGTGCACCATATAGCCGGGTTCCGCCCCCAGAATGCCCACCCAGCTTGTTTACCCCCGGTTTTTCCGTAACAATTAATGCATGACATTCGCAGAGCACACTAAACGCAATTGGCTCATCACTTTTTTCGCTGCGATTTTCCTCGCCGCCATCGTTTGCATGATTTTCTTAAACGATCCGCACCGCACAATGGTGATCGCGATGGTTTTCATCGCATCATCACTCCTGCTCTTCGGCGCGATCCTAGGAATCTGGTACCTGTTTCAGCGCAAGCCAAAAAAGGAATCCGCAAGCGAGGATCGTTAGCTCAGACGCACCTCGACGAGCGTGCGGCCCGTAGGTTCCGCACTGCCTGCGGCGGGTTCCTCCGTCACCATGACCTTGACGGCATTGGTTTCAAAAGGCATCCACACTCCATCGTGCGGGTCTTGGCCGATGACGCCGGCCGAGGTCATCGTTTTGTCCTCGGAAATCGCCCACACCTGCGCGCCCATGCCTTCCTTCAGCTCAGGCTGGCCATCGACCATCGCGCCGGACTTGCCCATCGAGGCCGAGGACACGATATCCAGCCGCGCACCTGAGGCATCGGCCTTTCCTTGAATCAGGTCATCAGCCTCCATGATGTGGTGCATGGACTCCTCGCCCGACGATTCTGCGACCACGGTATTGCCCTCACCAGCGTCTTCTCCACCCTGGTGGGGAATCCACAGCACCACACCGGCGATCACAACGGCCGCGGCTGCGGGGACCGCAACAAAAGCCCGCCAGCGCCGGCGCGGCATCTCCACCACCTCGGCTTCCACGTCGAGGGAGGAAAATACCTTGTCCTTCATCTCGGGCGGCGGATCGATCTCAGGAAGGGAATCGAGGAAATCATCAAACTCCGCTTCAGAAAACTCGTGCGTGTTGCTCATTTCCCCTCCTTCCCGAGGATAAGTTTTAGTTTCTGCACGCCATCGCGCACGCGCGTCTTCGCCGTACCAATCGGTACATTTGTTGATTCTGCCAATTCGGCGCGGGTTAATCCAGCAAAGAATGCAAGCATCACGGCCGTGCGGTGCGGCTCGCCAATCTTGTCGACGGCCGCGCGCAGGCGCTGCGATTCCACTTTGCTGAGGGCTTCATCTTCGATGTCTAGGTGATAGGCGGCATCGGCAAGCGCGGCTTCGCGGTCATCCCGCTCCACGCTGGCAACGTGGCTGCGCAGCTTATCGACGGCCCGCCCATGCGCAATCCGCCCCGCCCACGAACGCGCCGTCCCCTTCTCCGGATCGAAGTCCACGGCCTTGGTCCACACCTCTACGAAGACGTCCTGGGCCACTTCCTCCGCCAACGCCTGATTGCGCAGGACGTGCAGGCACACGCTGTAAATGGTCGGCACGAGGGCGTCGTAGAACTGGCTGAAGGCACGCTTATCCCCCGCGGCGGACGCCGTCAAGAGGCGGTTTAATCGCGCGTGATCGTCGGGAGTGAGCGTAGACACAGGGTGTGAGTTTACCTCCAGCACTCGGGCGGGCATAACGGTGAATTAGTGCGCCATCTCATCGCTCATCATGGAATCAGACATCTTCGCATCGGATTCAGGCGCCATCATCTCGTCGCTTTTCATGGAGTCCTTGTCCATGCTGTCCGATTCAGGCGCCATCATCTCGGACGACGGGGTCATCATCTCAGACGAGGTCTCCCCAGACTTCGAGTCATCGTTATTGCAGGCAGCCAGGCTACCGGCGGCGATAGCAAGGGCAGCTGCGGCGGAAATGATCTTCTTCATGAGGGTTCTCCTTGTAGTCGCGGGCCGGCTTTTCCGGCCCTCTATCCACCCATTCGGAGCGGTAAGCGGAAACGGATTGGAAAACTTTCCAGCAATCCATTCTCGCCCCGACTCCGAATTGGTTGATATATCACTGCACCGACATTTCGGAGGACACAACGAATGCTAGAGACACTGTTTATCGGGTTTACCGGTGGCCTTATCACGGGAATTTCCCCGTGCATCCTGCCGGTTCTACCCCTCGTCGTCGCGGTCAGCGGCGGCTCGCGCCGGCGGCCTTGGCAGGTAGTAGGTGGGCTGGTCACCAGCTTCACCCTCGTGACGCTTTTCGCCACTACGGTACTCAACGCCCTGCATCTGCCCGCCGACATCGTGTGGAAGGTGGGCGTCGTCTTACTCATCCTCGTGGGCCTCGGCATGATTTTCCCCAAGGTGCAAGAAATACTCGAATGGCCCTTCCAGAAACTGCCACACGCCGGCGGGCTGCAAGCCAAGGCGCGCGATAAGGGAGGATTCGCCGTGGGCCTGGCCATGGGCGTCATCTTCGTCCCCTGCGCCGGGCCGGTCCTCGCGACGATTTCCGTCGCCGGGGCTACCGGCCAGATCGACGCCCATATCCTTGTGCTCTGCCTGTCCTTCGCGGCTGGCGTCGCCATCCCTCTTCTTGCCTTCGCCCTTGGCGGCAACGAGGCCGGCAAACGCGTTGACGCTTTCCGAAGCCACCAACGCCCCCTCCGCATCACCGCCGGCATCTTGGTCATCGCCATGGCGATTGCCATTGCCGCAGGCGTGCCGACGTGGCTGCAAAAGAAGCTGCCGAGTGTGGAGTGGAAGGGGGAGACATCGACAAGCGCGGAGGGCACACCCGTACCCGAGTTCCAGGGCCTGACCGGGTGGTTTAATACCGACGAGCCCGTAGATCCCCGCACAAATGGGAAGGTAACGCTCATCGACTTCTGGGCCTATGCCTGCATCAACTGCCAGCGCAACAACGAGCACATCACCAAAATCTACGACCACTACAAGGACTTTGGATTCGAGGTCGTGGGAATCCACGCGCCCGAGTACGCCTTCGAGCGCGAGGCCGCCAACGTCCGCAAGGCCGCCAAGGAGCAAGGCATCAATTATCCGGTCGCCCAAGATAACGACTTCGCCACGTGGAAGGCATTCGACAACCACTACTGGCCGGCGCACTACTTAGTAGACAGCAACGGCACGGTGCGCGAAACCCACCACGGCGAGGGCGATTACGCCGCCACCGAGCGCCACATTCGCGAGCTTTTGCTCGAGCGCGACCCCGGCGTTGCGCTACCCGAGCCGTTGGAAGGAAGCGATTACACAGGGGCGTCTGAGCGCAATCCGGAAACCTACCTGGGCACGGACCGGGCTCGCTATTTCGACAACAACGGTTACCGCCCCGGAACCCACGATTTTGAGCTCGGCGAGCCGAAACGCCAGTATTCGCTGGGTGGGACGTGGACGCTGGAGGACCAGCCCATTACTGCGGGCAACAACGCGCGGCTTCGCCTGAACTATCACGCCGCATGGGTGCAGTTGGTGGTCTCCGGGAAAGGCACCGTTACCCTGCACCGCGCACACGGCGATACCGAGGAATTTCCCGTCCACGAGGATGGCACGATTGACCTGGTCAAGGGAGAGGAGATGTCGGAAACCATCGAGCTCGAGGTCAGCGAAGGGCTAAAGCTTTACTCGTTTACCTTCGGTTAAGCTGGGGCGTATGGAATTTAGTCTGCTTGGCCACGCCTGCGTCGCCGTCGAGGCACCAGGCGGGCGCATCCTTATCGATCCCGGAACAATGACGCCGACTATCCCCGATGCCGATGCGGTGCTCATTACCCACGCGCATGCGGATCACCTAGACCCAGACCGGCTTCCCGATGCCCCACTCTGGGCACCTGCCGAAGCCTGCGAACAACTGGGGCGCGGTACCGCGGTTACACCGGGCGAGACCATCACCGTCGCCGGCCTCGACATCGAGGTACTCGGCGGCCAACACGCGCCGATCCACCCGAATATTCCGCGCCCGGTCAACGTGGGCTACCTCTTGGGCGGCCTGCTCCACCCCGGCGATCAGTACATCGATCATTCGGCCGAGGTTTTGCTCCTGCCCATTGCCGGGCCGTGGGTAAAGGCTGCTGAGGCGGCCGATTACGCCCAGCGCGTGGGCGCCGCAGCCACGGTTCCCATCCACGACGCCGTGCTTTCTGATGTCGGCCGCACCGCCTTCGACACCATGCTCACCAATGCTGGAGTGCCGGGCTATAGGCGGCTCGCGCAGGGTAAGAAGTTTACCGCTTAGTCTATTTTTATTCTCGGACTATACTGCGGTTTCGGCGCTGGGTGCTGTACGTTACATACCGCTTGGTCTAGTCTTGCGTGGCATGACGACGAAATACGATAACTCCAACGCAGACTGGTCCTTTGCCACTCGCTCCGTTCATGCAGGCCAAAACCTCGACGGCGCGCACAACTCCCGCAACGTGCCGATTTACCAAACCACCTCGTATGTCTTTAATGACGCCGAGCACGCGGCTAACCGCTTTAATCTCTCCGATGCAGGCCCCATCTACACCCGCCTGACCAACCCAACGCAGGATGCGCTGGAAGAGCGCCTGGCCTCCCTTGAAGGCGGCGTGGCCGCCGTAGCCTTTGCCTCCGGCCAGGCCGCAGAGACTGCGGCCATTTTCAACCTCGCCTCGGCAGGCGATCACATCGTTACCTCCCCGCGCCTCTACGGCGGCACCTCCACGCTTTTTACCGTCACACTCAAGCGGCTTGGCATCGACGTCACCCTCGTAGAAAACCCGGACGATCCCCAATCCTGGCAGGACGCCGTGCAGCCCAATACCAAGGCCTTTTACGGCGAGACCTTTGGCAACCCGGTAGCCGATGTCCTCGACATCCCGGCCATCGCCGAGGTCGCCCACACTAACCAGGTCCCGCTCATCGTGGATAACACCATCGCCACCGCGGCGCTGGCCCGCCCGCTCGACTTGGGCGCGGACATCGTCGTGGTCTCGACCACGAAGTTCTACACCGGCAACGGTTCCGCGGTGGGCGGCGCGATTATTGACGGCGGCTCCTTCGACTGGACCGTCGAGCGCGACGGCAAGCCAGTATTCCCCTACTTCGTCACCCCGGACGAGGCCTACCACGGCCTGAAGTACGCCGACCTCGGCGCCCCCGCCTTCGCGCTCAAGGCCCGCGCCGGCCTGCTGCGCGATACCGGCGCCGCCATTTCCCCGTTCAATGCATGGCTGACGCTCAATGGCATTGAGACGGTAGGGCTGCGCATCGACAAGCACAATGCCAACGCCCAGGCCGTGGCCGAGTACCTAGAAGGCCACGCCAAGGTGACGAAGGTCAACTACGCCGGCCTGGATTCCTCGCCGTATAAGAAGGTCAAGGAGAAGCTGGGCTATTCCTACACCGGCTCCGTGCTGTCTTTCGACATCAAGGGCGGGCGCGAGGAAGCATGGGCGTTTATCGATGCCTTAAAGCTCCACTCCAACCTCGCCAATATCGGCGATACCCGCTCGCTCGCGGTTCACCCGGCAACCACCACTCACTCGCAGTCCGACGATGCCGCCCTGGCCGCGGCGGGCATTGCACAGTCCACCATTCGTTTGTCCGTGGGCATTGAAGATATCAACGACATCATTGCTGACCTCGAACTGGGATTTAACGCGCTGGCATGAGCTGTATAAGTATCGGCGATTTTCACACCGAAGCAGGCGCCACGCTTTCCGATGCCCACATCGCCTACCACCGCTTCGGCCATTTCCTCGGCGATCCGCACGGCGGGAATAACGTCATCCTGGTGGAACACGCGCTGACCGGCAACGCTGATGTGGCCGAATGGTGGTGCGATCTCATTGGCCCCGGCAAAGCGCTGGATACGACGAAGTGGTGCGTAATCGCCATGAACGCACTCGGTGGCTGCAATGGCTCCACTGGCCCCTCTTCCCCGCATGCGGATGGCCGCCGTTGGGGATCCCGCTTTCCGGCGCTATCTATTCGCGATTTGGTAGCCGCAGAGAAAAAGGCGCTGGAAGAGCTGGGGATAACGCGCGTGCATGCGATCATCGGCGGTTCCATGGGTGGCGCGCGCACCTTGGAATGGACGCTGATGTATCCCGAGGCTGTCGATGCCGCGTGCGTTATCGCCGTCTCCGCGCGCGCCTCCGCGTGGCAGATTGGTATCCAGTCGGCACAGATTTCCGCGATTGAACGCGATCCCTTCTGGCACGGCGGCGACTATTATTCCTCCTCTCAGCGCCCCCGCGAGGGCCTGGCGGCAGCGCGGCGCATCGCGCACTTGACGTATCGCGGCGAGCAGGAAATCGATGAGCGCTTTGGTGTTCAGGCCCAAACCGGCGAAGAGCCGTTGGGGCCCTATCGCCGGCACGACCAGCGCTTCGCCGTGAACTCGTACCTGGATTACCAGGGCTCGAAGCTGGCGGATCACTTCGATGCCGGTTCCTACGTCACGCTTACCGAGGCCCTCAACCGCCACGACATCGGCCGCGGCCGCGGCGGCCTGAACCGCGCGCTCGGTTCTTCACAGGTGCCGACCATGGTCGTGGGCGTCGACACGGACATCCTTTATCCGTATCACCAGCAGGAACACCTCTCGCGCAACCTGGGCAACCTGCTGGCCATGGCGAAGGTAGTCTCACCTGTTGGCCACGATGCATTCCTCACGGAATCGCGCCAGATGGACCGCATCCTGCGCAACTTCCTCACCCTGTCCCAACCGCACCCACTGGACGTGGACAGCACCATCGACTACGCCATCTAGCCATCCCCACCTGCGCACGGACACTCGGCCCGAGACACAACTTCTTGCGGTTGCCGAGTGCTCCGGGCAAGGCTGGAACAAGCAGCGTGCAGGTGGCGGGCAGTTCGGAGCGGCATGCGGTGGTGGGTGGTTCGGCGCGACTGGGATGAGCAGCGTGCAGGTGGCGGGCAGTTCGGAGCGGCATGCGGTGGCGGGTGGTTCGGCACGACGGGTATGAGCAGCGCGCGGGTGGCCATCGCGCTGGCATGCCTTGGCGCATGGCTTGTCGTCGCGGGGTCCGCGCGGCGTGCCGGGTGGCAAGGATACTTATACAAGGATCGCCGAAGCGGCGCAGGGTTTAACTGCGCTGGCTTCGGCGATGTTTTTTATCGGGCCCAGGGCGGGCGCCACACGATACCTTCATGTGGGCGGCGCTCTAGGCGCCCACGACGGGGCGGGGCATTGGGGTCATCGTCGTTGACGGCATTGTGATACTTGCAGGCGATGGTCAGGTTCTCAGCATTGGTCTCGCCGCCGAGCAGCCACGGTTGCAGGTGGTGAACCTGGCATTCATCGGCAGGAATATGACAATCGGGCCACGGGCACACCGGATTTTCCGCCATCGCCATCTGCCGCTGTTTCCAGGTGGCGAGCCGGCGCGTGTGGTACAGGTTCACGGGGCCGGTAACGGGGTGGATGAGGGTGATGAGGCCGGCATCGGCAAGCGCGCGCTCGGCTAGCTGCGCCCCGGTGATGGTGGCGCCGTTGGTTAGCTGCAGGGTGACGTCCTCGCCGTGGGTAACCTTCACCATGTCATCCAAGGTCAGGACCACGTTCGTGGTGATGGTGGAGGTGGCCGCGCCCTCTGCAAATACCCGGCGCGCATCGTCCACCGTAGAGACGTGGTTATTAATCTCGGCTACCAGCTCAGATTCCGCGGTAATGGTCAGCGTCCACAGGTCATCGGTGCGGCGGGTGAGCCGGACGCCCTCCGCGCGCTTTTGGGTGCGTTCTTCTTTGACGCGGCGGCGGGCGCGCTTTTCTATCTCGCTGGTAGAAACGTTGAGCCGGCACAACTCCTCGCGCAGGGCCCACGCCGCGCGCTGGGTCTTCAGCTTCTGCGCGTGCACCTCAATGATTTTCAGCGCATCGAGCGGGAGCGCGGTGGTACGGGCGGCGCGCTGCTTTGCGCTAAACGATGTCCTGCCAAAATACGTATCCGCCAACCGCGCAAATTCCGCGGCCTCTTTGTCGCTGAAACCGCGGTCTACCAATTCGGCTTCGGATAGCCCAGCGCACTCCCCGATGAGCGCCATCGGGGAGTTAATCGCTGCGAGGTAATCCGAAATCATGGCCCCGAGCCTAAACCGCGGGTAGCGGAGGGCGCGAGGCCAAGAGTGCTGCGGCTGTGGATAACCACGCGACACGCCGCAGATTGGTGATACTGAAACAATCACCTGTGGATAACTAGCTGCCCAGCGCGTCCACGGAGTAGGCGAGAAAGGCCATCAGCGCACCGATGACGCCGGTAAACGTGGCATCGAAGCGGCGCGAGCGCACCGCCAGCACGCCGACGCGGCTCGAATCGCACGTCAGGCGCACCACCGTCAGCCACAGCAGCGCAAGCCCGAGCAAGAAGGTGGCCCTGCGCCAATACTCGAAAATGGCATAGCCGCCGGACAAGGCCACCCCGGCGATGAAGAGCCCGATGGCCACCCACTGCACGGAGGCGGGCAGCGGGGACGGTGCCAGGTGCGCGTCGTGGGGGTTGTCTAAATTCACGCCAGCTTTTCCGCGCGCTCAACGATGTTGCGTACCAAAAAGGCGCGCGTGAGCGGTCCGACGCCGCCTGGATTGGGCGAGACGTATCCGGCCTTATCCCAGCAGTCGGGGGCGATATCGCCGGTGAGCTTGCCGTCGACGCGGGACACGCCGACATCGAGAAGCGCGGCGCCTTCTTTAATCATGTCCGCAGTGAGCATGTGCGGCTGACCGGCGGCGGCGATGACGATATCGGCTTCACGGGTTTCGGCGGCAAGATCCTTCGTGCCGGTGTGGCACAGGGTGACGGTAGAGTTCTCGCTGCGGCGGGTCAGCATCAGGCCAATGGGGCGACCGACGGTCACGCCGCGGCCGATGACGACGGCCTTAGCGCCGTTCAGCTCCACGCCGAAGCGGCGCAGCAGGTGCAGGCAGCCATTCGGGGTGCACGGCAGCGGGGCTTCCTCGTTAAGCACGAGCTTGCCCAGATTGACCGGGTGGAGGCCATCGGCGTCTTTTTCGGGATCGATGCGCTCGAGAATGGCGTTCTCATCCAAGTGCTTGGGCAGCGGGAGCTGGACGATGTAGCCGGTGCAGGCGTCATCGGCATTGAGCTCATCGATGACCGCCTCGAGCTCTTCCTGCGAAATATCCGCCGGCAGGTCCTTGCGGATGGAATTAATACCTAACTTTTCGCAATCGCGGTGCTTCATCTTTACATAGGACTGGGAGCCTGGGTCCTCGCCCACCAGAACGGTGGCCAGGCCAGGGGTTATCCCCTTGTCTTTCAGGGCGGCCACGCGCTCGGCGAGGTCCGCAAAAATCTCGTCACGGTACAAGGTGCCATCTAGTTTGGTAGCGCTCATAGCCCCCATCCTAGACTGAAGGCATGAGCCAGCTGCACATCGTCTTTGACAATCCCGTCATTCCCACCAATACCGGCAATGCCATTCGCACCGCGGCGGTGACGGGCGCGAGCCTACACCTGATTGAGCCGCTGGGGTTTAACTTTGACGATAAGCACCTAAAGCGCGCCGGGCTGGACTATCACGACCTGGCGGATGTGCAGATTCATAAGGATTTCGACGCGTGCATGGAGGCGCTGCCCGGCGCGCGCGTTTTCGCGTTTACCACGCATACGGATAAGTGGTTTACAGACGTGGAGTACCAAGACGGCGACGTGCTGCTCTTTGGCACGGAGCCGACCGGTCTGCCGGATGAACACGTCAACCATCCGCGCATCACCGATCAGGTGCGCATTCCGATGGTCCCGGCTAGGCGCTCGATGAACCTCTCCAACTCCGCATCAACCGCGGTCTTTGAGGCCTGGCGCCAGCTGGGGTTTAAGGGAGCGGTGTAAGTTCTGGCAGGTCGCGGGAACGCAGGCGGTTAAGGAGGGCGTGGGCATCGGCAAGCGCGAGGTTGCGCGCCGCCATCTTCACGGGCCCCTGCACGAGGTCGAGCTCCACCGTGGCTAGGCCGAATAGCTGGGAAATCGGGCCGCGGCGCAGGGTGAGTTCCTGGATGTGGCGCAGCTCGATGGCTTGGACGCGGCGGTTGAAGCGGCCGGCGCGCACGATGACGTAGTCGCCGGCCAGCGCGACGGTTTGCTGCCGGTAATCGATGGGCGAGACCCATTTGGCGCGCGCGGGCGAGGCGTAGGTCGGGGCGGCATCGGCGGGCAGGAATTGCCGGGCTTGCTCGCGCTTGCCGACGGGCACGATCCGCGTCGATCCCGATCCCTCGCCGCTCGCCGTGCCACCGTAGCCGGCGACCGACACGCGCGTTTCGTACCAGTCGAAGGGGCGCCATAGGAAGGGCTGGGTGACCTGGACGGCGTGGATGCGCTCGAGGCGGATGTTTTGGCGGCGGCGATCGGCAAGGCCGTAGGTGATATTGAGTACGCCATCCTCAAGGCTGGCGGTATAGCGCCATGAGGAGTCAATCACGTTCCAGGCGCGCGGGACAGTAGCCAAAAGGATGGGCAGCGTGATGGTCAGGGACATCGGCGTGACCACGAGGAAGACAAGGGCCGCAAGCAGGACGATCGTGGACGCGTGCAAGGCGGCCGCGGCCAGGGAACGCGCGATGGGGATTTCGGGAATGAGGGTGTCGTTTTCTTCCTCTGCCTGCTGTTCCCGCGACTCGCCGCGGACGCGGGAAAGGATTTCGGCGCGCAGGGATTCGGCCTCGGCCTTTTTCAGGTATGCGATCTCGATGGCCGAGGATTGCCCGCCGGCGGTTTCCACGCGCACGGCCGCGAGCCGGAAGAGGCGGGCGATGACGGGCTCGACGACGTCTACAGCCTGCGTGCGGTCATAGCGCGCGGTGCGCAGCTGCGTAGAAAAAAGACCCTGGCGCAGGGAGAGTTCCTCCTCGCCCAGCTGGTAGCCCATCTGGCGCCACCATACGCCGGAGACTAGCCACACCACAAAGCACACGGCAGCGAAACCAGCCAACGCCATGCTGATATCGCGCAGGGCCTGCGTGCGGTTGTCACCAGTGACAAAGGCAAAGATGCTGCGCAGCGCTTCCATATTAACGTTCAAGGCAAAGGCCGCGATGACGGCCAGGATGACCGACCACAGGCGCAGCAGCGGGGTCAAACGGTGGACGCGTTGGTAGTTCGGTGGAGCACTCATAGGCCGCTCATCCGTTCGCGGGCGTGGTCGGCAAGGCGGGTACGCAGGGCATCGGCAAGCGGGGCTTCCAAGCCCTTAATGGTGGCGTCCGTCGTTGCGGAGGCAGTGTGCAGTTGCAGCTCCTTGAGCCCGAAAACGCGCTCGAGGGGGCCGGCGGTCACGTCGACGAACTGGATGCGGCCGTAGGGCACGACGGTAAAGGTGTGCCAGAGCTTGCCGCGGGTAATGAGCAGCTCATCGTCGGTTTCGCACCAGCCCATGCGGCGCACTTGGGCCGGAATGAGCCAGATCAGCCAGAAAAAGAGGACGGCGAAGAGCCCCGCCGCCCAGTAGAACCACGTAGTCCACCAGTACCCTGCCGCTGCGGCCGCCGCGGCGAAGATGCTCGTCCAGCCCAGGTGGCGGATATAGCGCACGTTGATCAAACGCGGCGAGACGGGGTTCATTTCTTCGCTCATAGCTACTGACAGTAGCAATCGGACTCGTACCCTTGTGCAACTTATCGTTATTCGATATTATCGAATTACGACAACATCGAAAGTCGATAAGAAATCGGCGGAAAGGCTTGTCATGACCACCCCACAGCCCACCTCCCAAGCTGAGCGCCGCGAAATTAACGCTGCGGCCGCCCTCTGCCTGTTCACCATTGCCATCCTCGGCCCCACCTACCTGCGCGACCTTGCCACCGGACACTTTTCCACCGCGCTGAGTGCGGCCATCCCGGAAGGCCTAAGCAAGCACAACCTCGACGGCGGGCCATTCTGGATGCTCACTGCGGGGCTCGTCGTCAAGATTGCAGGAATCTTGATTATCGCGTTCTTTGCCTATCGTTTGGTGAAACCAATGCTTCGTGGGCAGGTTTTCAACACGAAAAACATCCGCTTCCTTAATGGAATGACCTTTGGGATTCTCGTCTGGTTTATCGGACGCTTCCCACTCGAAGGTATGGGCAATAACTGGGCTTCCTCGCAGCTCGACATTGACTGGTGGGCCAACCAGAGCGGTTCCTCATTAGGCGAGCTTGCGCTGCCCTACCTTTTTGTCTGCACCCTCCAGCTCTTCTCAGTTGCCATCAAGCGCGGCAGCAAGCTCGAAGAGGAGGTCGAAGGCCTTGTCTGAGGAGCAAGAACCCCAGGTGATCTGCCACCTCGACCGGATAATGGAAGAGCGCGGTATTACCGGAGCGGCACTCGCCAAAGAGGTAGGTATCACGCCAGTTAACCTGTCCGTCCTGAAGAATAATCGCGCCAAGGCCGTGCGCTTTAACACCCTTGCGGCACTGTGTACGGCGTTGGACTGCCAGCCGGGCGATATCTTCGAAGTGGAATAGAAAACCTTGTCATTATGTTGGCCTTATGCAGTACTTTGACCTATGTCCACGGAAATCTATAGGAAGAATTCCTAATGGCTGACTAACTCACCGCAGGCGCTTAGTACTAGCCGGCGATGTTTTCTCGGCCTAGCCACCGCTTTTGGGCTTCGATGCGGAGAAAACTAGCGGAAATCGCGGGAGCCGCGCGAGAGGAAATCGCCAAAATCCAGCGGCTCGAGCTTGTCTGCAACCACGCTTACCACGCCGGTGGCATTTTGCACGATGCCGCGGATGATAAGGGCGCGGGCGGTGCGGGCGAGCACCTTCTGCCGGGACCACAGCCCGGGCGAGACCATCACATTCATCAGGCCGGTTTCGTCCTCCACGCCCAAAAAGGTCAGGCCGGAGGCGGTGCGCGGGCGCTGGCGGTGCGTAATGATGCCGGCGATGCGCACGCGGGTGCCATCGGGGACGTGGGGAAGGTGGGAGGAAGGCAGGACATCGCCAAGCGCGGCCCTGACTAACTCCATAGGCTGCTTATCGTGGGTGACGCCGGTGGCGGCGACATCGGTAGCCATCAGCTCGAAGGCCGACATGCCGGGCAGGTGCGGCGAGGCGAGCGCAGACGTGCCAGGCAACATGCCCTCGCGCTCGGTGGCGGCGACGCCAGCCTGCCAAAGCGCTTGGCGGCGTTCCAACCCCAAGCACTCCAGCGCCCCCGCCGTGGCCAGCGCCTCCACCTGCTCCACGCTGAGATCCGCGCGGCGCGACAGATCGGAGACGCTACTAAAGGGCGCGGCGGCCTCCACGCACTCGGCGGCCTTATCCCCCAGACCCTTGATGAGGTTGAGGCCCAAGCGAATCTCGCCGGTAGGCAGCGCCGTGGCCTGCGCGCCGGACTCGTTGATGCTCAGCGGCAGCACGCGCACCCCGTGGCGCCGGGCGTCCTGAATGAGAGATTGCGGCGAATAAAAGCCCATGGGCTGCGCGCGCAGCAAGCCCACACAAAACTCCGCGGGATAGTGGTGTTTAAACCAGGCGGAAAAATACACCAACGAAGCAAAAGACTGCGAGTGCGATTCCGGGAAACCATAGGCGGCAAAGGCGGTAATCTTGGCCCACAGCTTCTCCGCGACCTCGCCCTCGATGCCGTTGGTCACGCGCAGGCCCTCATAAAAGCGGCTGCGCAGCGCGGCCATCTTGGCGGGCGAGCGCTTCGAGCCCATGGCCCGGCGCAGGTCATCGGCCTCCGCGCCAGTAAAACCTGCGGCATCGACCGCAATCTGCATCAGCTGCTCTTGAAAAAGCGGGATGCCCAAGGTCTTGCCCAGCGATTTCTCCAGCACCGGGTGGTCATAGGTCACGGGCTCGAGGCCATCGCGCCGGCGCAGGTAGGGGTGCACGGAACCGCCTTGGATGGGGCCGGGGCGGATGAGCGCGACCTCCACCACGAGGTCGAAGAAGCAGCGCGGTTTGAGCCGCGGCAGCGTGGCCAGCTGCGCGCGGGACTCCACTTGGAAGACACCGACGGCATCGGCGCGGCAGAGCATGTCGTAGACCGCGGGCTCGGCCAGGTCGAGCTCCCACAGGCGCACCTCGCGGCCGGTGGTGGCACGCACGGCATCGATCATGTGGTGCAGCGCTTCCAGCATGCCGAGACCCAGCAGGTCGAATTTCACCAGCCCGGCGGCGGCGCAATCGTCCTTATCCCACTGCAGCACGGAGCGGTTTTCCATGCGGGCCCATTCCATCGGCACCACGTCCGCGATCGGCCGGTCACATAAGACCATGCCGCCGGAGTGGATGCCGAGGTGGCGCGGTTGGTCGAGGAATTGCTCGGCGAGTAAGGAGACATCGGCAGGCGGCTCGGCTATGCCCTTCGACCACGCATCGGCCGAACCCTGCGGGTAACCCAGCGCGCGGGCGGCGTCGCGGGTAGCCCCCTTGCGGCGGTAGGTAATGACGTTGGCTACCTGCGCGGCGCGGTCGCGACCGTGGGTGCGATAGACGTACTGGATGACCTCCTCGCGCCGGCCGGATTCGATGTCGATGTCGATATCGGGCGGGCCATCGCGATCCGGCGACAAGAAGCGCTCGAAGAGCAGCTGCGCGGAAATGGGCTCGGCGTTGGTAATGCCCAGCGCGAAACAGACGGCGGAATTGGCTGCCGAGCCGCGCCCCTGGCAGAGGATATTTTCCTGGCGGCAAAAATCCACCAGGTCGCAGACGATGAGGAAGTAGCCCGGAAAGCCCAGCTGCTTGATGATGCCCAGCTCGTGCCGCATCTGCTTTTTCGCCTTGGCCTGTATTTCGGGCGGGCGCGAGGCGTAGCGCTTTTTACCGCGCCGCCACACCTCGTGTTCGAGCCAGCTCATCTCGGTATGCCCCTCCGGCACGACAAAGTCCGGCAGGTTAGGCGCGAGGGCACCCCAGGTAAAGGAGCATTCCCGGGCAAGGCGCACGGTTTCGGCGATAAGCTCGGGCCGGCCCGGAAGCAACTGGGCCATCTGCTCGCCGGAGCGCATCCAGCCTGCGCCCATCGGGTGGGTATCCGGTGCGGCTTCCTCTAAGGATTGACGGTGCGCCAAGGCGCGTTTAGCGGCGGCGAGCCGTACCTGGTCGCGCGTTGCTGCCGCAGGTCGAGCGGTTGCGATGGCGCGGAGATTATTGTACTTATCCAGGAAACTGTGGTGATCCGCATCTTCGGGAGACATTGTGCACGCATATTCGAGAACTATGCTGTCTATTTTTATTCTTTCGAGAACGTGATCGATTTTTTGTATAGCCTCCCACCCCAGCAGGAAAAAGCACTCCCCTTCTAGCTCGCGCGCCACGGCGTCTAGGGGCGGGTACGCGACACTCCCCTTCTCCCCGGCATCCATCCGCGCGCGGGCGATAAGGCGCGAGAGGCGGCGGTAGCCTTCCGGGGTGCGCGCCAACACGGTCACCGGGGCTTCCGCAAGGGAAAGCTCCGCGCCGTATATGGCCGGAAGTCCGGCCTTAGCTGCGGCTTCCGCGAATTTCATCAGGCCGTAGAAGCCATCCCGATCCACAACGGCCAACCCCTCGAGGCCAAGCTCTAGGGCGCGGGCGACCAGTTCTTCCGGCTCGGCGGCACCGTCGAGAAAGCTATAAGAGCTTACCGCGTGCAGCTCCGCAAAGGGCACGGCGGAGTGCCCACGCTGGACAGACTCATCGCCGCCACCGAGGTGATGTACGGCGACGGGCGCGGCAGTGTCCTTGCCGGATAGTATCCTTTCTAAACGCGACCACGGCAGCGCCTTTCCACCATTAAATTTCACCCTTCACAGGGTAATGTCGAATTGGTGTTCTATACAACCCGGCGCGATGAGATGTGTTCAATAGACAAAGCGGTTCGCTTATTGCTAGATTGCTAAACGGTCAATTTATTTCAACTCCTACATGTAAGGGGACCTCATGCAGATTCGTCGCGCAGCGGCCGCTACCGCCGCCGTTACCGTCGCCGCCACCAGCCTCGTGGCCTGCTCCTCCGACGCAGATGATGACAAGACCATCACCGTTGGCACCACCGATGATGCAAAGCAGGCCTGGGTTGCCTTTGAGCAAGAAGCCAAGGACGCCGGCTACGACATCGACATCAAGTCCTTCTCGGATTACAACACCCCGAACCAGGCCCTAAACCAGGGCGAGCTGGATACCAACAACTTCCAGCACCTGAAGTTCCTGGCTGAGTACAACCACGGCAACGGCACCAACCTGGTGCCCATCGTCGCCACCGAAATCGTGCCGCTGGCGCTGTTCTGGAAGGGCCACGACTCCCTCGACGGCATCGAGGGCGAAGAAGTTGCCATTCCGAATGACTCCACCAACCAGGGCCGCGCCATCAACGTGCTGGTCCAGGCTGGCCTTATCACCTTGAAGAAGGACGGGCTTATCACCCCGACCCCGCTGGACATCGATGAGAAGAAGTCCAAGGTCAAGGTCGTGCCGGTCGATGCAGCCCAGACCCCATCCGCACACGGCGAGGGCACCCCGGCGATTATCAATAACTCCTTCCTGGAGCGCGCCGGCATCGACCCGGCCACCGCCGTCTTCCAGGATGATCCGAACTCCGAAGAGGCAGAGCCTTATATCAACGTCTTCGCCGTTCGCGAGGAAGACGCCGATAACGAGGACATCAAGAAGCTCGCCGAGCTCTGGCACTCCGATGCGGTACAAAAGGGCGTCGACGAGGACTCCGCAGGTACCTCCGTCGAGGTCGAGCGCACCCCAGAAGAACTCCAGGAAATCCTGGACAAGCTCGAAGCAGATTTGGACTAATCACCCTTGCCTTCTACCCCGCCGGTTTTCACCCCGGCGGGGTTTGGCACTTCCTCACTAAGGACGCAACCCGTGGCAGATTCCACCCAGAACGGCACTCGCATTGAGTTCCGCAATATCACCAAGGTCTTCCAGCAGAAAAAGGCCAAGGTCAAAGCTCTTGACGATGTCTCCTTGACCGTCGATTCCGGCGAAATCATCGGCATCATCGGCTACTCCGGCGCCGGCAAATCCACCCTGGTCCGCATGATCAACGGCCTGGATACGCCCACCTCCGGCGAGCTGCTGCTCGATGGCCAGAATATCGTCGGCATGTCCGAAAAGAAGCTGCGCGGCATCCGCCGCAATATCGGCATGATCTTCCAGCAGTTTAACCTCATGAACTCCCGCACTGCGGCGGGCAATATTGAGTACCCGCTGCAGCTGCAGGGCATCGGCAAGCGCGAGCGCCAACAGCGCGTGCAGGAGCTGCTGGATTTCGTTGGCCTGGGAGATAAGGGAAAAAGCTACCCTGAGCAGCTTTCCGGCGGCCAGAAGCAGCGCGTGGGCATCGCGCGCGCCCTGGCCACGAATCCGTCGCTGCTGCTTGCCGATGAAGCCACGTCCGCCCTCGACCCCACCACCACGCAGGAGGTCCTCGACCTGCTGCGCCGGGTAAATAAGGAGCTCGGCATCACCATCGTGGTCATCACCCACGAAATGGAGGTCGTGCGCTCCATCGCGGATAAGGTTGCGGTGATGGAAAATGGCCACGTCGTGGAACAAGGCAGCGTCTACCAGGTCTTTTCCAATCCCCAGACCGCCGTGGCCGCCAAGTTCGTCGCCACCTCGCTGCGCAATGAGCCCGACGTGGTGGAAACCGATGACCTGCTCGCCCACGAAGGCCGCCTGTTTACCATCAACCTGACCGAGGAATCCGGCTTTTTCGGCGCCGCGGCCAAGCTGAAGGATGCGGGCGTATCCATCGCCGTCGTCCACGGCGGCATTACCACCTTGCAGCAGCACTCCTTTGGCAAGCTCACCGTGCGCTTGAGCGGCAACGACGCCGCCATCGAAGAGTTCTACCGCGCCCTATCTGCCACCACTCAAATTGAGGAGATTGAACGATGAACGTCAACTATCTCGCCGCCGCCGACTGGGACCGCTTGGGCGGATCGCTTGTCGATGCCATCGTCGACACCCTCATCATGGTCTCGACCACCCTCGTCGTCGCCGGCATTCTGGGCCTGGGGCTCGGTATTTTGCTCTACACCGCCCGCCCGGGCGGCATCCTGCAAAATAAGGCCGTCTACCTGGTGGTCAACCTGCTGGTGAATTTCGTTCGCCCCATCCCGTTTATTATTTTGCTGGCGTTTGCGCAGCCGCTCACCGTCGCCGTGATGGGCGGATCCATCGGCCGCGAACCGGCCACCTTCGTGATGGTCATCGCCGCCACGTTCTCCGTGGCGCGCGTGGTGGAACAAAACCTCGTGGCCATCGACCCCGGCGTTATCGAGGCCGCCCGCGCCATGGGCGCTTCGCCGTGGAAGATCATTACCTCCGTGATTATCCCGGAGGCCCTCGGCCCGCTGATTCTGGGCTATACCTTCCTGTTTATCGCCATCGTAGACATGTCCGCCATGGCCGGCTACGTCGGCGGCGGCGGACTGGGTGACTTTGCCATCGTCTACGGCTACCGCGCCTTCGAGTGGGAAGTCACCGTCGTGGCCACGCTTATCATCATCGTGCTGGTGCAGGCCGCGCAGTTCTTTGGCAACTGGCTCTCCTCCAAGGTTATGCGCCGCTAATAAGCTCCACGCCCGTGGCCACAAGCGCCTTGCCGGTCTTGGGCGCGTCGCCGCAGGACGAGACCACTCCTTCCACGGCGCGCTGCTCGAGCGTCACGCTCCACCGCCGGCCATCGGCATGCGTGACCACGGGGCCCTGCTTTTCGTCTTCTGCGTGGAGCTGACCGTAGTAGAGGTCCTCGGAGGCATCGATAAGCTCGCGCGCTACCGCCAACTCCGCCACCTGGCCGCGCGGGCCGAAGATGCCGCGCCCGCGATTGACCGGGTAGAAATACTTTCCTTGCGCCGCCGCCGCAATCATCTGCGCGGCGGCTTCTTTATTCATCCGGCCAAAGGAATAGGCCCACGGCATGAGCATGACCGAGGGCGCGAAGCGGTGCCCCTTCGTGTGCGAGGTCTCCCACACCATATCCGGGTAATCCTCCACCAGCTCCGCGGCGAGCGGCCGGCCCTTCACGGCGCAGCACTTATCGCGCTTAGCGTGGGTACACACCAAAACCAGCGGCGTATCGAGGGATCCTCCCCCGTTGCGACCCGGCGCAGTGAGATCCAGGTCCAGGATCTTTTCCGGACCGGTCAAAAGGACCAATTCCATCACGCCCTGCTCGGCCCACACCAGGTAGCACCGGTGCATGGTGCCGATCTGGCGGCCATCGCGGCCAGGGCGGCGAATCAATTGCAGCCCGACCTGGCCCTTGAGTTTTTTCTTCAGCTGGGCCGTAAGCTCCGGGCCAAAAGTATCGCCATCAAGCACGTCGCGCGACCAGCCGCCGGGCCACTCGAAGAGGACAAACACGGATTCTTTTTTCGCCGTGCCGGGCAGCGGTTCCACCTGGTAATCTGAACAGAAATCGGTCATGTATCCTAGCCTATCCCGTCTGCAACTCAGCTCACATATTTGGCAACAATTCGGTCAAGATCTGGCCCCAATGCTAGGCAGCAATTACTGGAAATTATACTCTAGTGGTCATGTATAAAGCCCGCCTCTCGCTCCTGCTTGCCGCCGCAGCCTTCCTCACCGGCTGCAGCACCGAATCAGCGGATGACACCACCATGGCGGCCTCTGTGGGAAACTCGCACATCAACCCGCTGGGTGAGGCGGATATGAGCATGAAAACGCTGCGCCCCGAGGCCCCTTCGCAGCTCGTGGTGACCAAGGTGCGCGTGGGCCAGCACGATGGTTTTGAGCGCGCCGTCTTCGAGCTCGAGGGCGAAGGCTCCCCGGGCTGGTTCGTGGATTACGCCGATAATCCCAAGCAGCAAGGCTCTGGCCAACCCATTAACTATTCCGGTGATACCGCGCTCAATGTCAATATCGATGGCGTGGTCTATCCGTTTGAGGCAGGCATCGACGAGCCGCGCATTGGCATCGTCGAGGCACCTGCCGGCGGCGTTATTACCCAAGTGGTCAACGGCCGCACCTATGAGGGCCGCAGCCAGTTTGTCATCGGCATGAACCAGCGCAAGCCTTATTCCGTACAGGTGCTAGAAAATCCCACGCGCCTCGTGGTAGATATTCGCTCCTAATACGTCGCTTCCACGCGCCAGCGCCCCTCTGCCCACACCAAGAGCCAGGCGCGCTGGCGCTGTTCCCGCTCAGCCTGGCCCACAATTTGTAGCCGCGCCGCATGCTGTGGTTTTTCGGTCCACCACTGCGTATCCACCGGCCACGGGCCAGCCCAGCCGATAACGCGGTAGCGGTGCGCGCCCCACCCG
The DNA here is from genome assembly GCF_058182375.1 of Corynebacterium sp. LaCa_23. Classification (NCBI taxonomy): domain Bacteria; kingdom Bacillati; phylum Actinomycetota; class Actinomycetes; order Mycobacteriales; family Corynebacteriaceae; genus Corynebacterium; species Corynebacterium sp. LaCa_23. The sequence continues at coordinate 504,027 of NZ_CP190825.1, read as the reverse complement.
AGCGCCACGGGCACAGAGGATAGGAGGGCCTCGGCGGTGACGATGACGTCCCGCGCGGCGGCATCGATAAGCCGAATGCGCGCGGCCGGGTGGTTCGGCCCGCCGCCTAGGCGCGCGGGAAGCGGTGCGGAAATCCTGCCCGGCCAGCTGCCCTGCGGCGTGGCATCGCGCTGCTCCCCATAGGGCACGTACTCGATGCGCTCGGCCACCCCACGGCCACCGGCGGCCCGCGGCTGCAAGACGCGGTCTATGCCCAGCTGCGATTGCACGCGCGAAATCACCCGCTTGACCTGTTCCTGTGAGGCATCCCCGCCCCAGAGGCCATCGGCCTGCGGCTTGGCCACCTCCACCGGCTCGAGCACCAGCCGCACGATCGCGGCGCCGTCCTTGCCGCTCGAGCGCGCCGCCGTAAGCCACCCATCCAGCTGCCAGCGCACCCGGTCCGCGGTCGCTTGCTCCGTCAACGCCTCGTGCGTGCGCCATACCCGGGCCACGGTTTCACCAGTGGCCAGCTCCGCCACCACGCGCAGGCGCACGCACACCACTTCCGCCTCCGCCAACCGCGCGTGCAACTGCGCGGCCAATTGCCTGGCCACGAATGCCGCCGCATCCACGCGCTCGATGGATTGCTCGCTGCTCACGGACAGATCGGGCCGCGCCATTTCCGGGGACACCCGCCGGTCCGCCCGCGCGTGCGCCACCTCGTGCGCGCGTTTGCCCTGCTGCCCAAACCGGGTAACCACCTGCTTAAATGGCAGCGCCGCCACATCACCTAACCGGCGCACGCCCAATTTCTGCAGCTGGGCCACAAATTCCGCAGAAAACCCCAGCGCAGCCTCCTCGGCTAAGACGCCCACGGGCTGGGCGGTCAAGAAATCCCGGGACCCGCCCTCCGGCACCACCGCGCCTACCCCGCGGTGCCGAGCCGCGATGATGGCCGTGGCGATCTCGTCTGCCACGCCGAGGGTGGAATCAAAACCGGCGTGCGCGGTGGCATCGGCAAGCATCTCCAGCGCCTCCGGCCCGTGATAGCGCAGCGCCGCCCCCGCGTCCACGATGGCCAGGCCGGGCCGCAGCACCTCCACGGACGAGGCCACGGCGTCCAAGCCCGCCGCAATCTCCGCGAAGGCCGCGCCGTCCCTATCCGGGTTCGCCTCCACCACCTTTACCTCAGGGCAAATCGCCTGGGCCTGTCGCAGGCGCATCCCACGCCGAATGCCCGCCCGGCGCGCCGCGCTATCGCACACCAGCACCGCATGATTGCGCGCGATCAGCACCGGCCCCGCCTGCCCAACCGCCTGGATGGGCCAATCCGGAAACCACACCGCGGCCACCCTCATACGGCCTCCAACCTGCGGGCTTCGCCCATGGTGAGGCTCCCGCGCGCCGTGCCCTTTTTCGAGTCCACCGCAAGATCGATATCCACGCCGCGGATGCGCCCGCTGCCCTTGCCGATGCCCCGATACGTACTCACCTCCGCCCCAATGCGCACCGCGGTGCCCGGCAGCCGCGCGCCCACGGTCAGCACCGCAGCCTGCCCGCCGCGGATCTTCGCCCACACCGGCCGCGCCTTGGCCGGGCTCAGCTCGCCGGGCGGGCCATGGTGGACGATAAGGTCCATGCCCTCTGCCAGCACACTGGTTACCGCCCATGACTCCAGGCCCGGATCGGGGACGGTGACCACGTTGTTAAGCTGCCCCATTTCGGAAACTTGTGCGAGAGAAAGATCCGGCCACCCCACTATCCCCACATGGCCCCCGCGGGCCGTAAGATGGCAGATAAGCTCCACCACGAGCGCGGGACACTCCGCACACGAGACCACCTTCCGCCGAGCGAGCCCACCTGCGGGAAGTAGCCGCGCCAGCTGGGGAACGGTATCTACCAGCTCGTCTTCATCCTCCTGCTCCATCGCCTGCATGCGGGCGCGCAGCACCGCAACGCGGTCGGACCTCTCCAGCCCCGCTACCGCTTTTTCCAGGCGAACGTTCGTTTGACTCACCCACACAGTATGAACCCTCAACCGGACACATGCAACTGTATGTTCGAATGGTAGCCTTAAGCGCATGAACCTGAACGAGGCCTACGGTGCTATGCGCGAGAATCCAACCCCCATCCCCACCCCGCCGTGGGTGCGCCTCGGATCCTCCATCCTGCTCGGTGCCACCGTCGCGCTGCTGACCACCCGCACCCATTTCTTCGCCACCCTATCTGGGGCCGCGGTCTGCCTCGTGGCGGCCTTCGTCTTGGTCTTTGCCCACCCCTACCGCCGCGAGATGCGCTCCTACACCGACCGGCACGATGCCGATCTCATCCCCACCATCGCGCAGCTAGTACCGCTGATGATTTTGTGGCTCCTTATTATGCTCGCACCCATCCTCGGCCTGCCCGCGTGGGGCTCAGCGCTGGTGTGGGTTGCGGTCTCAGGTATAAGTTTTATCGCCTTCCCCCACGTGGATGGCACGCGCCGGCTGGCCTTTGTCTAATCCATGCGACACTGCGGGGACTTATCCACAGGATTTCCCCTGGTTTTCGCGCTGCAGATTCGGGTTATCCACAGATTGCGCCTTTGCGGTTGCCCTAGCGATTGAGCGCGGGCTAACACCGCCTTAGCGTAGGCGGCATGAACGCACTCGAGACCTACCTCACCGCCCTCGCGCCCGGCATGGATATCATCGCCGCGTGCCGCGGGCTATCTGGGGCTGAGCTCATGGAGCGCGGCGCGCCCGATGCCATCGCCGCCGACCTGCTCCTTCTATGCGAAAGCTACTACGGCCGCACCGCCTTTAGCCGGATGCAGCGCCGCGCCATTGCCGATGCCCGCGCCAACTCCCACCCCATTGCCCTCCTTGCCGGCATCGAGCGCGTGGTCAACCGCGCGCCCAGCAAGAAGCAGGCGTGGGAGCTGCGCGCGGAGTGCTGTGCGATGTCCGCGGAGATGAGCGCCATTATCAAACACGCCCGGCGCCGGGTGCGCGAGATGAAAAAGTCCACGGTCAGCCCCGGCGTGCGCACCTACCGGCGCCCCAATGACTACTGGACGCTCGCCATTACTGGTACCTCCCGCTTCATTGCGGATCTGCAGGGCGCGATTACAGCCGCCGATAAAAAGCCGCTGCAGGCGGTGGAAGATATCTTCTTCGGCGCCGGCAGCGCCGCGCGCTCCACGGTGGTCACCAACGCCATCGTGCCGCTGGAGAAATTCATTCGCATCCGCGACGGCCACGGCGACGACGTGCAACTCGATCTCACCAACGGTGCGACCATGTCCGGTACCGAGTACCTGCGCCGCGTGCTTAACGATGCCGGCTATTCCGCCCCCGGCCCCAGCGGCAGCGGCAGCGGTGATGGCGAAACGGGCTATGTCACCCTCGTGCATCCTGTAGAAGGGCCGGTCAACCTCTACCGCACGGCGCGCGTGGCCACCGATAAACAGAGGATGATGGCGGCCGCGGAAAATCCGCGCTGCGCCTGGCCCGGATGCAATCAGCCGGCCGATTTATCCCAGGTCCACCACCTCACGGCCTGGAGCCGCGGCGGGGAGACCAATATGAACAACCTCGTCGTGTGCTGTGCTTACCACAACGGCATCAACGACGACGATCCCAATGCCCCGCCTCGGCGCGGACGGCTAGAAAGGGTGGGCGGTCGCATCGTCTGGCGGCCACCCGTAACACCCCGCAACTAGCCGCAGGTATGCGAAAAGGCGCTCAAGTACTGAGCGCCTTATACGCATGCCGTTTTGTGGGTTTTACTCCCACTCGATGGTTCCCGGTGGCTTGGAGGTGCAATCCAAGACCACGCGGTTGACGTCCTTAACCTCGTTGGTGATGCGGGTGGAGATCTTCTCTAGCACGTCATACGGCAAGCGGGTCCAGTCCGCGGTCATGGCGTCCTCGGAAGATACCGGGCGCAGCACAATGGGGTGGCCGTAGGTGCGGCCATCGCCTTGGACGCCGACGGAGCGGACATCGGCAAGCAGCACGACCGGGCACTGCCAAATCTGCTCGTCCAAGCCAGCGTTGGTCAGCTCGGTGCGGGCAATCAGATCCGCCTGGCGCAGGGTCTCGAGGCGATCCTCGGTAACCTCGCCGATGATGCGGATGCCCAGGCCAGGGCCCGGGAAGGGCTGGCGGCCGACGATCTCTTCCGGCAGGCCCAACTCGCGGCCCACCGCGCGCACTTCGTCCTTAAAGAGCAGGCGCAGCGGCTCGACGAGCTCGAACTCGACGTCATCCGGCAGGCCGCCGACGTTGTGGTGCGACTTAATATTGGCGGTGCCATCGCCGCCGCCGGATTCGACGACGTCCGGGTACAAGGTGCCTTGGACGAGGTAGTCGACGGTGGAGCCGGCGGGGGCATCGTCAAGCACGCCGGCCACGGCGCGCTCGAAGGAGCGGATGAACTCCGCACCGATGGCCTTGCGCTTTTCCTCGGGGTCGCTAACACCCGCCAGCTTTTTGAGGAAGGCCGAACGCTCGTCGGCGGTGACCAGCTTGGCGCCGGTCGAGGCCACGAAATCCGTTTCAACCTGCTCGCGCTCGCCCGCGCGCAGCAGGCCGTGGTCGACGAAGACGCAGGTCAGGCGATCGCCAATGGCGCGCTGCACCAAGGCTGCAGCGACCGCAGAGTCCACGCCACCAGACAGGCCGCAAATAGCGCGGCCTTCCTCGCCTACTTGGGTGCGGATATCCGCGATGAGCTGCTCGGCGATATTATCGGCGGTCCAGTTCTGCTCCAGACCGGCGATCTCCGTGAGGAAGCGGGTGAGCACTTCTTGGCCGTGCGGCGAGTGCAGCACCTCTGGGTGGTACTGCACGCCGGCCATCTGCTTGGCCGGGCACTCCATGGCGGCCACGGGCGCGCCAGCGGAGGTTGCGGTTACGTCGAAGCCCTCGGGGGCGGCGGAGACGGCGTCGCCGTGGGACATCCATACCTTGTGCGTGGGCTCGAGGCCCTCGTGCAGGATGCCGCCCTTGACGTCGATGTCGGTGCGGCCGTATTCACGCTCACCGGTAGACGATACGGTACCGCCGAGGATGTGGTTCATGGCCTGGAATCCGTAGCAAATGCCGAAGACCGGAACGCCAAGCTCTAGCAGCTCAGGCTTGAGCGCTGGGGCACCGTCGGCATAGACGGACGACGGGCCGCCGGACAAAATAAGCGCGGCGGGGTCCTTGGCTTTGATTTCCTCGATAGAGGCGGAGTTGGAAACAACCTCGGAATAGATTTTGGCCTCGCGCACGCGGCGGGCAATGAGCTGCGCGTACTGAGCGCCAAAGTCCACGACGAGGACTGGGCGCGGGGTAGTATTTGGCTTAGTCACGCCCCATAGTCTAACCCATAGGCCCCGCGGCCCAGGAAGCGCTTGCTCATGTAGGGCATTGCGGCGGCTTTCGCGCCGTGGTGGCGCGGGCCGCGCAAGCGAATCGGGGTGCGCGAGGGCCCATGGACGCAAGTAACACAGGGTGCGCCAGGAAGCCGTGGGCGCGGCGGCGCCGGGCGCAGCGATTCGGCGCGCGGTGGGACTCGGGGCGCAGCAGCGCGAGCCCGCACCGTGCGAGGCGCGCCGCGCGCTACTTAGTAGCGAACCGCGAGCTCGACCTTCTGGAACGACTTCAAGTCGGTGTACCCACACTTTGCGAGGGCACGCCGCAGCGCACCCACGAGGTTGGTGCGGCCGAATGGTTCGCTGGATGGGCCGTGCAGCACGGTTTCCAGGCTCGGCGCAGCCACGGGCGCAGCATCGCCTGCGGTGAGGAAATCCACATCGAGGTCGGTATCGACGCCGGCGAACTGCGCGTATCCGCGCGGGAACCGAGGATGGCCTGCGGTAGCCGGCCAGTACCATCCCCTACCGCCTGCCTCTCGGGCCTGGGCAAGAAGGGGGCCGAGCGCGACACTATCGGCGCCGCAGGCGAAGGCCTTGGCGATGGTCCCGGAGTTATCGAATTCCGCATCCGCAATGATGTGCACGTAGCGGCCTTCGGTCTCGTCGAGGTAGTCGCGGCGGGCGGCGGCGGCATCGGCAATGGCGGTGGCCATGGCGGTATCGATGCCGACGGTTTCCGCGTTAGTCGTCACTCCCGCGCCCACGATGACGCCGGCCGCCCCGGTGCGCATCAGGTGCAGCGCCGTGGTGTAGTCCGCCACGCCACCGGCGATGACGGGTACTTCAAGCGAGCCGATAAATTCCTTCAGGTTCAGCGGCTCGCCGCCGGTGGCGACGTGTTCCGCGGACAGCAGCGTGCCCTGGATGAACAGTAACTCGGCCCCAGCCGCGATGGCCTTGGGCGCCATCTCGCGGGCATTTTGGGGCGAAACGCGCACGGCGACGGTCACACCGGACTCGCGCACTTGGGCAATGCGGGAGGCAAGGAGGGCATCGTCAAGCGGGGCGGCGTGCAGCTCCTGAATGGTGGAATTATCGCCCGGCTGGGAATAGATGCGTGCCAAGGCACCCTCGAGGTCCTCGTGGCGGCCCCACAGGCCTTCGGCGTTGATGACACCGAGCCCGCCCTGCTTGCCCATCTCGATGACGAACTCGGGCGTGGCGAGAGCATCGGTGGGGTGCGAAACGAAGGGGGTATCGAAGGTATAGGCATCGATATTCCAGGTGGTATCCACGTCCTTGGACGAGCGCGTGCGGCGCTGGGGGACGATGGAGACCTGGTCTAAATCAAAGGTGCGGCGGGCCTCGCGGCCGATGCCGATTTCGGCGTATTCACGCATGTTTGTCCTAGCGGTAGTTCGGGGCTTCGGCGATTTGCTGCAGGTGGTGCGGGTGGGATTCCTTCAGTCCCGCGGCGGTGATCTGGACAAATCGCTTGGTCTTGAGCTCATCTAGGGTGGCCGAGCCGGTGTAGCCCATGGCCGCGCGCAGGCCGCCGATGATTTGGTGCACGATGGCATCGATCTCACCGCGGAAGGGCACGCGACCCTCCACGCCTTCTGGCACCAGCTTGTCCTCGCTGCGTACGTCAGCCTGGAAGTAGCGGTCCTTGGAGTAGGAACGCTTTTCGCCGGAGAGCCCGCGGCCCTGCATAGCACCCATGGAACCCATGCCGCGGTAGCGCTTGTACTGCTTGCCCTGGTAGACCACGATGTCACCGGGTGCCTCAGTGGTACCGGCGAACATGGAGCCCAGCATGACGGTATCGGCACCGGCAGCCAGCGCCTTGGCGATGTCACCGGAGTACTGCATGCCGCCATCGCCGATGACCGGCACGCCCGCGGGAGCGGCGACGGCTGCGGCTTCCATCAGCGCGGTGATCTGCGGCGCACCAACGCCGGCGACGACGCGGGTGGTGCAGATGGAGCCCGGGCCGATGCCGACCTTGATGGCATCCGCGCCGGCGTCGATCATCGCCTGGGCGGCCTCGCGGGTGGCGAGGTTGCCGCCAATGACATCGACCGTGTCGCCAAAGTCCTTCTTCACGCGGGAGACCATCTCGAGCACGCGGTTATTGTGGGCGTGGGCGGAATCGACGACAAGGGCATCAACGCCGGCATCGACAAGCGCGGCGGCGCGCTGATAGGACTCCTCGCCGGTACCAATGCCCGCGGCAACCAACAGACGGCCGGAAGCATCCTTGGAGGCGTTGGGGTACTGCTCGGATTTGACGAAGTCCTTGACGGTAATAAGGCCAATGAGCTTGTTATTGGCATCAACAATCGGCAGCTTTTCTACCTTATTGGCCGACAGCAGCTCTAGGGCCTCGTCCTTGGACACGCCCTCGCGCGCGACGACGAGCGGCATCGCGGTCATGACATCGCTGACCTTGCGGTCAAAGTCCGGCTCGAAACGCATATCGCGGTTGGTGCAAATGCCCAGCAGGGTGCCGTCCTTATCCACGACCGGCAGGCCGGAAATGCGGAAGCGGGCGCACAGGGCGTCGACCTCGCCAATGGTCATCTCGGGGCGGGCGGTGACCGGGTCCGTAACCATGCCGGACTCGGAGCGTTTGACGATTTCTACCTGCTCAGCTTGCGCTTCCGCAGACAGGTTGCGGTGCAGCACACCGATGCCGCCCTGGCGCGCCATGGCGATGGCCATGCGGGCCTCGGTCACGGTATCCATCGCTGCGGATGCCAGCGGCACGCCTAGGCGAATATTGCGGGTAAATTGCGCGCCGGTATCGACCTCGGAGGGCACGATATTGGACTCGGCGGGCAAAAGAAGCACGTCATCAAAGGTCAAGCCGCGCAGGGCTACCTTGTTCGGGTCATCTCCACCAGTGTGAATAGGGTAATCGCTCATCGAGGTATCTCCTTAAACAGGTTCAGCGGCTACCCCAACTGTAGTGCGTGCCCGGCCAATGACACCATTCAGGCTAGGGGTTAATTGCCTTAAGCGGGCAAGTTCAATAGGCTCGCAGGCGTGAACTTCTTCGCCAATATGCCCCGCGATCCTTTTGCAGACGATCCGAATGACCCCGCCTCCTTCTTGGAGGAGGACGAGCAGGTCATGCCGCTTTCCGATGAAGACCGCCTCGCCCTTATCCACGATCTCGCCTTGGTAGAGAAATTCGCAAGTGTGCTCGGCCCGCGCGGGATCGATGGCATCTTCTTCCTGTGTGAAGACTGCCAGGAAAACCACTTCTACGAGTGGGACATTATGGCCGCCAATATGCGCGCCACGCTGGCAGGCGAGCTCGCCCCAGTACACGAGCCGGGGGCAGAGCCGGACCCGCGCCGCTACGTGCCGTGGGACTACGCGCTGGGTTACGTCGACGGCTTGGAAAACCGCTAGGGCGTAAGTACCGCCCTAGTTACTCGGAGCCTGGCCCCAACTGAATGGTTGTGGTGGGGCTTTCTTCGGGCTCGCGCGTCTCCGGCTGCGAGTTCTCCGGTGCTTGCTCCGTTACCACCACGGTTGAGGTCTGGTACTGCGTTTCCGTCACGGTCTTCGGCGCTGGTTCGGGCTTGTCCTGCGGCTGCTGACCCGGCACGGTCTCGGTGGCGGTTTCCGTCACGGTCGTGTGCTTCGGACGGGCAGAGCGCTTCTTTTCGGCCTCTTCCTTGGCGGCGATGGCGTTTTCTTCCTTGCCTTCAGCCTCTTCGAGCTTGGCGCGGGCTTCCTTCATGAGTTCGCGCGCGCCTTCGATATCTCCCTCTGCCGCGCGGGATTCCATCTCATCTAAGGTCCCGGCCAGCTCCACGTTGCGGGTTTCATCTGGGTGATCAAAGGCGCCGGAATTAACCATGACCCCGCCCGCACCGGCGAGGATCACAGTGGCGGCGGCCGCGCCGATAAGCCCATGCATCACGGGGCGATTGCGCCGGCGAGACCGCACCTTATTGAGGCTTACGACTTCCGGTTCTTCCTCTACCCCATCCACGCGCGGGGCTGGCGGCATCTGCTTATCGATGTCCCGCTTCAGCCCCAGCAGTAGCCCAGCGAGCTCATCGCTGCCGTTGGAGGGATCTTTGCCCTGCGACAGCTCGGTGAGGAATGCATCATCATCTACCAAGGGCTGGAGCTGCTCCGTCAGGTCATCGTTATTCTTTTTAGAATGCTTGGAGGCCATGATGGTTTCTGTCCCTCCTTCCTTTCTTAAGGTGTACGCGTGCGACTAGAGCGGGGGTTGTGGCTTTAGCCCTCGGTAGCTAGTTGTTGCCCAAGAGCCTTTCGCAATTGTGCGAGAGCTCGGTGCTGTGCGACGCGAACCGCACCCGGGGTAGACCCCACGATATCGGCGGTTTCTTCTGCCGAAAGACCAACGAACACGCGCAAAATAACGATGTTTTTTGCCTTGTCACTTAAGGTATCGAGCAAGGCGCGCATTCTGTTACTACCGTCATTTTCCAGCGCCCATTCCTCGGGAGTCGCCTCGTTCGCGGTGCTTTCTGGAAGCTCTTCGGTGGGTGTAGAGCGGTCGCGGCCCATGGCGCGGTGGGCATCGGTGACCTTATTAAAAGCGATGCCGTAGACATAGGCCATAAACGGCCGGCCCTTGTCTTCATAGGAATCGATAGAGGTGGCGACGGCGAGGCAGATTTCTTGGGTCACGTCTTCCGCGGTGGGCTGGCGCCCGCCACCGATGCGCGCGCGGCAATAACGCAGCACCTGCGGATGAATAATTTGCAGGATAGATTGCAGTGCGCGGCGGCTACCACCAGCGGCCAGCGGGACGAGTTCCGCTAGCTCTTTATCCTTATCGCTCACGAGTGCACCCTCTGCAGACTATTAAATCGATATTCAACCATATTTCCTCTGGGGCAGGGAGTGCAAAGGGACTATTGCGTTGCACACCTCCGCCTCGGCACTGCCCGTGCTTGGCGATGCCCCAGCAAAGAAAACCCCACCAAGAAACCCGCGCCCAGCGGTTGTACCCGCATTGAAGGCGGGTTTATGCCCCCTGCACAATAGAAAGAGGAAAATTCATAATTCGTTAACCTTAGTCATTATTGCAGGTAAATGGGCGCTAACGAGTCCCATAAATAAATACAATACCTAGAAGTTAAATACTAGTAACCCTTTGTTTACCAAGACGCGACACACTACAAATCGTTGCGGTTCGCGGATGACTCTCCACCGGCCGCCAGCGTAAGAATTCTCGTCCTGTTATAAGGAGCTTAAGAAACGTGTCTCAGTCCAAGTCTCTTCTCGGACCTACTGCAGATGTTTGGGATTGGCAGTTGCAAGGTGCGTGCCGCGGTGAAAACTCGGACGTGTTTTACCATCCAGACGGAGAGCGTGGCCGCGCCCGCGCCCAGCGCGAAAACCGCGCCAAGGCCATCTGCAATTCCTGCCCGGTTATCGAGCTCTGCCGCGAGCACGCCCTGCGTTCGGCCGAACCGTATGGCGTCTGGGGCGGAATGAGCGAGTCTGAGCGCGTGGTGGCGCTGCGCAAGCGTCGCCGCGCAACGGTCAACGCTTAAGCCACAATTTAAGTTAGCGCGTAAAGCCCACACACCTCGCTCGCGGCGGGCGGGAGTCCGGGGTTCCGGACTAGCCCTGCTTGGCCAGCGCCTGCTGCAAATAACGCCCCGTGAGGGACTCCTTCGAGCCCGCTAAGTCCTGGAGCGTGCCACTAAAGACGAGGCGGCCGCCGGCTGAGGAGGAACCCAAAGCTTGGCGGCTTTTGTGAACTATCCTCTCTCCTTCTGCCACTGGCGGCTAAAAAGGCCTACCGGGGCATCGCACGGGTTATGGTTTCCGCGTGCTTTACGTATAAGCCAGAAGCCCGCCGCAAGCCGACCCAATAAGACGGGGAGGCCGCGGCGGGCTCTGGGCTATAGCGCAGGAATTAGTGGTGGTGATGGCCGTGGCCGTGACCGGCCTCAGCGTTGTCTTCTTCCTGCGGCTTTTCCACGACGGATGCCTCGGTGGTAAGAACCATGCGGGCAACGGAGGTGGCATTGACCACTGCGGAGTGGGTGACCTTCACGGGATCGATGATGCCGTTATCGATGAGGTTGCCGTACTCCAGGGAGTTGGCGTTAAAGCCTTCACCGTTGGCCATCTCAGATACGCGGGAGACGATGACAGAGCCATCGAGGCCTGCGTTTTCTGCAATCCAGAATGCCGGGCGGGTCAGGGCGCGGGCAACGGCGAGCACGCCGACCTTAGCCTCGCCCTCGAAGTCCTGGGCAAAGGACTCGAGTTCCTTGGAGATCTGCACCAGCACGGAGCCGCCGCCGGCGATGACGCCTTCTTCTACGGCCGCGCGAGCGGCGTTGATGGCGTCCTCGACGCGCAGCTTGCGCTCGTTGACCTCGGTCTCGGTTGCGGCACCGACGCGGATAACGGCGACGCCGCCGGAGAGCTTAGCCAAGCGCTCCTCGAGCTTTTCCTTATCCCAGGTGGAGTCGGTACGGGCGATTTCGCCGCGGATCTGTTCACGGCGATCATCGAGGGCTGCGGCGCTGCCGCCGCCATCGACAAGCACGGTGTCTTCCTTGGTGATGGTCACGCGGCGCGCGGAACCCAGCACCTCAAGGCCGACCTCGTTCAGGTTGACGCCCACCTCAGGGTCCACCACGGTGGCGCCGGTAACCACGGCCAAGTCATCCATGAAGCCCTTGCGGCGCTCGCCAAAGTACGGTGCCTTTACGGCGGCGACCTTCAGGACCTTGCGGATGGAGTTGACCACGAGCGCCTGCAGCGGCTCGCCTTCAACGTCTTCCGCGATGATGAGGGTCGGGCGGTTGGTCTCCGCGATTTTTTCCAGCAGCGGCAAGAAGTCCGGCAGGGAAGAAATCTTGTTGCGGACGAGCAAAATGGCGGCATCATCAAGCACCGCGTGGTTGGTCTCTTCCTCCGTAGCGAAGTACGGGGAAAGGTAGCCCTTGTCAAAGGAAATACCTTCGGTGACATCCACGGTGGAGTCCATGGTCTGGGACTCCTCAACGGTAACAACGCCGTCCTTGCCCACCTTTTCCATGGCGCCGACAACCATCTCGCCGACCTCCGGATCGCGGGAGGACACGGTGGCTACCTGCGCAATTTCAGAGGCGGAGTTGACCGGGGTGGCGCGCGCCTTGAGCTCTTCGACGGCCTTTTCCGCCGCCGCGGAGATGCCGCGGTTAAGCTCTACCGGATTAGCGCCGGCTGCAACGTTGCGCAGGCCCTCAAAAATGAGCGCCTGGGCCAGCAAGGTAGCGGTGGTGGTGCCATCGCCGGCGATGTCGTTGGTCTTGACCGCAACGGACTTGACCAGCTGGGCGCCGAGGTTCTCGAAGGGCTCCTCGACGTCGATATCGCGGGCGATGGTCACGCCGTCGTTGGTGACGGTCGGGCCACCGAAGGCCTTGGACAGCACGACGTTGCGGCCGCGGGGGCCGAGGGTGACCTTGACGGCATCAGCCAGCGTATCGACGCCGCGCTGAATTCCCTCGCGGGCTTCTTGGTCGAATGCAATAAGCTTTGCCATAAGTATTTCCTACTTCTCGATGATGGCGAGGATGTCGCGCTGGCTCAGCAGCAGGTACTCTTCACCGTCGTACTTCAGCTCGGTGCCACCGTAGCGGGAGAAGACAACGGTGTCGCCTTCTTTAACATCCATTGGGATGCGGTCATCTTCGTCTTCCCAACGGCCCGGGCCGACGGCAATAACGGTAGCTTCCTGCGGCTTTTCCTTTGCGGAATCCGGAATAACCAGGCCGGATGCGGTGGTGGATTCTGCTTCTACGATCTGTACGAGGACGCGGTCCTCAAGCGGCTTAATAGTTGCCATGATGTTTCCTCCGTATTGTTCGTTTGCGCGCCTTAATGGCGCGCGCGTGCCGGTTGTGGATGTCCAGCACAGCCGTCGTCGCGGGTGAACAACTGTGGGTCAAACAACCTGATTAGCACTCTACCCTCGTGACTGCTAACCCTCAACAACGACGCGACCCCCGCAGCGGGGCCACACTAATGCGCCGTGTAGGTCAAAGACGGTGAATAAGCAGCCTTGAGCAGTCATTTTAAATCCATCCACCAGTTTGAAGCCGTTTCACCCATCAGTTTGAGCGCGTTCTACCCATCAGAATATCGGCGATTCATCCATCAGTTTGTGCGGATCTGGGCGGTTGAGCGCAGGAATCCCGCGAGAATGAGCTTGACCGCGCACAGCGCAAGAAACATGGCGCCAAAAATTAGGCCGAATGGCGCCCACCACACCCCGGCGAAGCCCTCCCATAGGGCGCTCATCCCGGAATGAGAATCGGTCTGCAGCAGGTGGTTGAGCAGCGCGACCACCGTTGCGCTCAAGGTGATGACTATGGCCGCAGCAGTAATAGTCAGGCAGAAGGCCTCGCCCACCTGCACCCGCACCCACGCTGCTGGCGAGGCACCGGCCAACCGCAGTCCGCGAACATCGCTGGCGATGCGCGAGCGCATAATGAGTGAAGTCAACACCGCACCAACGATGCTTGGGGCCACGACTGGGCCGAGAAACGCCGCGAAGACCTGCCCCGATGACAAGGTGTCTAAGTCGCCCATACTACTTTTGAACATCCTTATCCCCGAGCCGACCGCGACAATCAAGCCACCAAACAGCACCCACGGGACGATATGGGGCACGGAAAAGCGGCGGCGCACCCGCACATTGGCCCCGGCGATGCCGCATAGTCGCGTCCATTGGTCCACGGCGGGCATGAGCCATGGCGTCATGAATGCCACCAGGATGACCAGCCCCATGGAAGCGGCGATGCTATCGGCCGGCTCCTCTATCTGCAGGCAGCCGTACACGGCACCGCCCACCAAACCGGCAGCCACAAGGCAGCGCAGCATCACCCACACGCGGCGCGGTTCCACCCGCGGGCGAAAGACCCGGCGCAGTGGCACTAGGGCACCGCAGACCGCCGATGCCACGCAAATGGATACAGCGATGCGGATGACTAGCGGGGTAATGGCCAACTCCGGCATGGGAATCCCATCACTGCGAAAGGCCGCGGCCATGGGTTCAACAAACAGGCGTGCCGGGAAGGTCCCTATCAGCGCAGCGATAGCACTCACGGCAATCACCTGCCCCACGATGAAGCTATTGATCATCCACCCAGGCATACCAATCATGCGCCACGAGCGGTACACGGGTTCGCGTTCTTCAATAATCAGCCGCATCTGCGACAGCGTGATCAACACCACTGTGCAGACCGCCATGCCCAGCACGGTGCCGCCGAGCGGCCCCGTGGGATCTTCGTCCGCATCCGAGGTGGCCACCAGCATCGATACCGCCAGCGCGCACGCGGCCGATGAGACCACCATGGTCAAGGCCACGGCAAGCCATGAGAGCCAATTGCTTTGTAAGTCCTTAAGCCACACCAGCATGGTTGGCCTCCTGGAGCTCGATAATGCGGTCGGCGGCCTCCGCGGCGAGGTGCGAGTGGGTCACCATGACCACCGCGGCCCCGCCCCGTGCGGCGGTGCGGAGGTGAGTGAGGACGAGCTGGGCGGTGGCATCGTCAAGCGCGCCCGTAGGCTCATCGGCGAAGATATACGGCGCACCGGCCAGCAAGGCGCGGGCGACGGCGACGCGCTGCTGCTGGCCGCCGGACAGCTGCGCGGGCAGGCGGCGCTCCAGCCCGTCAAGCCCCAGAGACGCAAAGGTCTTCTGCACCGCGTCCCGGCTGCAGCGCCGGCCGGAAAAGTGCGCGGTCAACGTGGCATTTTTGCAGGCGTTGAGCGATTCCAGCAGGTTATAGTCCTGGAATACGAAGGCGCGCTCCGTGCGGCCCGGCGCGTTGACCGTGCCGGAGCTAGGCTTATCCAGCCCGGAGAGCAGGTTCAACAGCGTGGTCTTGCCGCTACCGGATGGCCCCATAATAGCGACAAATTCCCCCGGCTCGATGCTTAAGTTCACCTCGGCGAGTGCGGTATGGCTGCCGTAGCGCTTGCTCAGATTCTGTGCTTTTAACATGCCTTCCATTCCACCGGCCGGCCCCCGCACGCGCGATGGGGAAGGCTGCCCGAAAAATGGTGGGGCTAGCTCTACTGCCCCCACCCCGGCGCGGCGGCTAGGCTGAACGGATATGCGAACTGTCAAGGCCAATGGGTGGAGCCTCGTCCTCGGAATACTCGCCCTTCCGGGACTCGTGATTTCGGTGCTCATGCTGCCGTGGATTCCGCTGGTAGCCCGCGCCGCAGAGTTTATCGGCCGCATTGGCGCGAAGTGGATGGGCGTTGATATTCCCCCGCGGCGGGCCAACAGATGGTTTGATTGGCAGCAGTTTTATCACCTTTTACTACAGCTTCTTATTTGCGTGGCCTGCTTTGTCAACTGGGTCTCTGTCGGTTTTGTCGCGGGCGTACTGGTCATCGCGCCGTTTATTCCGCAGGCCGAGTTCAATGCCGGCGAGTGGACCACCGATAATCGCCCATTGATTTTTGTCGTGTGCTGGCTCGCGGCCGCCGTGCTCTTCGTCCTACTGGTGGTGCTCAACCGCCTGCTGGTCAAAGCCTCCATTTCCCTCACCCGGCTCGCCCTGAGCCCCTCCGCACAGGAGTTGGCGGCCTCGCGCGCCACGCTTATTGATGCCTTTTCGGGCGAGCGCCGCCGCATCGAGCGCGAGCTCCACGATGGTCCGCAGCAGTACCTGACCGCGCTCAAGCTCAACCTGGCTGCGGCCAAACTCCAGTCCCCGCCCGAGGCCCAGCAGGCGCTTGCCGATGCCGAACATAACGCCACCCAAGCCCTCTCCGCCCTGCGCGCTACCGTGCGCGGCATTGCACCGCAGGTGCTTTTCGATGACGGCCTCATCCCCGCCCTCGATGAACTCTTGGCCCACAGCGGGCTCGACGCGGAACTGCACGTCGAAGGCGCGGAGCGATCGATTGGGGAAACCACGGCGCTGCTGGCCTACCACGCGGTAGCAGAGGCGCTGACCAACGCCTCCACCCACGGCGCGGCCACCGCCGCCACCGTGTCCATCTCTTTTGGCGACGATCTTCACCTCAGCATCCGCGATAACGGCTCCGGTGGCTTCTCTACAGGAGTAGGCCCTAGCGCGTCCGACCCCGCGCACTCCCGTGTCGGTGCTGATACCAGCGCCGACGCGACTGTTGGCACGAGCGCCGACGCGACCGCCGGCACGAACACCGGAAAGCCCGCGGGAACGACTGGGGGCACTGGCCTAGCCGGACTGCGCGAGCGGGCCGCGGCGCTCGGCGGCAGCGTCGACTTCTCCCCCGCGCATGAAGAAGGACAAGGAGCAACATTGACCATCTCACTACCGCTAAAGGAGGCGCGATGAAACTCTTATTGGCAGAAGATTCTGCCCTCTTGCGCGCCGGGCTAGAACAGCTTTTGGCGGCACTGGGCCATAGCGTGACCGCCGTCAACGATGCGGAAGAATTGCGCGCCTGCGCAGACAGCGATGACTTCGATCTGATCATTTCCGATGTCCGCATGCCGCCCACCATGAGCGATGATGGGCTGCGCGCCGTGCACGATGTGCGGGCGGCAGACCCGTCGCAACCGGTGGTGGTACTTAGCCAGTACGTGGCGGCAAGCTACTTGGATCGGCTCTTAGAACACGGCGGATTCGGCTACCTGCTCAAGGAGCGCGTATCCGATGTGGATGAATTCGTGCACACCCTCGAGGAAGTGGCGGGCGGTGGCACCGTCGTCGACCCAGAAGTGGTTACCGCCTTGCTCTCCGCGCGGCGCACGGGGCTGAGCCAATTAACCGCCCGCGAACGCGAGGTTTTGGGGCTGATGGCGCAGGGATTGAGCAACCAAGAAATCGAAGACAAGCTGGTATTAACCGCTGGGGCGGTAAGCAAGCACGTCTCCAATGTTTTTCTCAAGCTCGGGTTTCGGCCCGAAGACGCCAATCGCCGCGTCAAGGCCGTGCTGATGTGGCTGCGCCACACCGAACGCTAAAGGATGGGTGCTTACGCGCTCTTCGTGGAGTTGATGACCGCCGCGCGCCAGAGTGTGTACTCGTCAGGGAAATCCTCGCGGTAGTTTTTCACCGCGCGGATGCCGTGCTCGACGGAAGCGATGACCTCATCGATGGAGTCCTCCTCGCCCTCTGCATCCACGAAGATGACCGGGCCGCTGATAGCGCGGATGGGGTCTTGCAAAAAGGCGGAGTTTCCCGTGTCCGCGGCATTGCGTGCCAGGGATGCAACCGGGTTGGGCTCGGCGCCTTCCTGCTTGGCTTCTGGGTTATACAGCGCGGCGTAGGTCGTACCGTCATCTTGAAAGACGACGGAGACGCGATCCTCGGTGGTGCCGCCCAAGAACTGGTTGGCGTGTTCTAATTCGAACTCGATTTTTCGGCGCGTGAGATCGGGGTTGACGAGGAAACCAACGGTCATGAGAGAAAGCTCCTTTAAAGCGGAGAGGGCGTGAACGCGTTAAACGTTACCGCCGACTCCCCCACCCCGCAGTGCGAGGAAAAAGAACTTTAGGTTAACTGTGGCTCTTCCACGTCCAGTTGCGTATCGGTGCCGATACCCAGGCCCGACGGCTCAGCACCCTCATGAATGAGCTGGGCGCCGAGGGCAGCAATCATCACGCCGTTATCGGTGCACAGATTAAACCGCGGCACGCGCAGCTCCACACCAGCGGCCTTGCAGCGCTCGGCGGCCAGCTCCCGCAGCCGGGAATTGGCCACGACGCCGCCACCGAGCAGGAGCACCTTCGCCTCGGTATCCTCGCAGGCGCGAATGGCCTTGGCGGTGAGCACATCGGCCACAGCTTCTTGGAACGAGGCGCATACATCCTCCACGGAGATGGTCTCGCCGGCCTTTTCGGCGCGCTCCACATAGCGCGCAACGGAGGTCTTTAGCCCCGAGAACGAGAAATCATGCCGGTGCTCGCCGCGCAGATCTTCGGCGCGCGACATGCCGCGCGGGAAATCAATGGTGGGTTTTCCGCGGCTAGCCAGCTTATCGATGACCGGCCCGCCCGGGTACCCCAGCCCCAGGAGGCGGGAGACTTTGTCGTAGGCTTCACCGGCGGCATCGTCAAGCGTGGAGCCCAACTCGCGCATCGGCTTTCCCACGGCCTCGACCTCGAGCAACTGCGTGTGCCCGCCGGAGACCAGCAGCGCGACCGAGTGCGGCAGGCTCTCGCCCTCGAGGTTGGCCACGGCCACGTGGCCGCCGAGGTGGTTGACGCCATAAAAAGGCACGCCCCACGCGGCGGCATAGGCCTTGGCAGCGGAAGCGCCGACGAGCAGGGCGCCGGCCAGGCCCGGGCCCACGGTGGCGGCAATGGCATCGGGCTTATCGATGCCCGCCTCCTCCAACGCCGCCCGCATCACCTGCGGCATGGCCTCCAGGTGCGCGCGGGAGGCGATTTCTGGCACGACGCCGCCAAAGCGCGCGTGCTGCTGCATTGACGAAGCAACGGCATTGGCGAGGATCTCCATATGGCCGTTCTGATCCAGCTCGACGATGCCCACGCCGGTCTCATCACAGGAGGACTCGATGCCCATGACCTTCATTACTGCTCCTTTGCTTCGCGCTGGCTTGCTTGTGGCGACTGGCTGGGGCGCACCATGACGTGCGCATCCGCGCCGGAGGGCTGGTAATAATTGCGGCGGATTCCCTCGATGCTAAAGCCATAGCGCCGGTATAGCTCGATGGCGGGATCGTTTCCCACGCGCACCTCCAAAAAGACCGGCGCGCTTTTTAGGTCCGCGATATAGCAAATATTATCCATCATCATGCGCGCGATGCCGCGGCGCTGGGCCTTAGGATCGACGCCGATGGTGTGGATTTCGAACTCTGGATCTGCGGCTGGGCCCATCATGCCGATGCCGGCATAGCCCAATAAGACCGGATCCTCGCCTTCCTCCGGCGCTGCGGGATCGAGGGCGCCTTCCACCCCGAGGTAAAAGTTGAAGGGCTGGGCCATTTCTTGCTCAAATACTGCTTCCGTCCACGGGGTTTCACCGGGAAAAAGCACCTTTTCCAGCTCGGCGCAGCGCGGGGCATCGGCGGGGGTGAGCTCGCGCAGGTTCACAGCCGCACCTCTGGAATGGCCGCGGAAAGCTGCTGCTTTTTGGGCGGAACCGCATCGGGGCGGCGCAGGTACATGGGCACGAATGGCGCCGGATCCGCGTCGAGCCGCGCGACGGCCACCAAGCCCTCGGCGGTGGGTGCGCCCTCGCTACGCGGCAGCGTGGCGAGTTCTTCCGGCAGCTGGTCGGCCAGCTTCTCCGGGATGATCACCTGCGCGATATCCTGCACGGCAAGCTCCCCCGGCTTCGATACATCTGGGCCCGCAATGCGTTGTCCCGCGCGGTAGGTGGCCCAATAAATTTCCTTGCGGCGGGCATCGGTGGCAACTAGCGCCGCGTCCGCCGCCTCCCTTTCATCGGCTGCATCGGCCCCAACTAGCGCAGCGTGCGCGATGGCATCGTGGGTGCAGACGCCGTGGAGGGGGATGGAGAGGGCATCGGCAAGCGCCTGCGCCGTGGCCATGCCAACGCGCAAGCCGGTAAAGGGGCCAGGGCCCATGCCCGCAACGATGGCGTCGAGGTCGTCGAGCTCCAGACCGGCCTCGCTCATTACCTCGAGGATGGTGGGCATGAGCCGCTCATTATGCGCGCGCGCATCGGCCAGAATGCGCTGCGTAATCTGCCCTGACTCGGTGTCGACTGCCCCGGTGACCAGGGCGGTCGTCGCCGTATCAATGGCCAGGACGCGCATTAGCCGACCAGCTTCCACACGCCGTCTTCACTCTGGAAGGTCAGCGGCTGGGAGCCCTGGACCAGCGGAACCCCGCCGTCTAGGCCGTGGCCCTGCTGCTCCATGGCTTTAACCTGGGCGTTGATCATCTCGCAGACCTCCACCTCGGAGGAATCCAATTCCTCTACATAGGGATCAACGTTGTGGCCCAGCGCCATGACGTAGCTCTTGCCCTCAGGAACAACGCCGTCCTCGAAGGTGATGTCATCAGGGTTCGGGGCGGCTTCCTTGACCTTGTCTTCTGCCATGCCCTCGCAAATGAAGCCGATGGCGCTGTAGTCCGCACCGTAGACATCAGAAGGAATAAGCGACATTACCTCGAGGTTCCGCGGGGCATGCTGCAAGGTGTTGGTGAGGTTGCCCTCCAAGGAATCCTCATCACGCAGGGTGGCCCCGGCAACGAGCACCATCATCACAATGATAAACAGCGCGATAATGGTCGTGGTCAGGTTGCGAGCAAATTTAGTCATGGGGTGAGTAACGCTCCTCGGGTCAAGGGGTCCTATATGTACATATGGTGAAGTGATTGTCAGTTCTATTACCGAGGCTACTCGGCGGCCAACAAACACTCACCCACGGGGTAGTGCCTGCCAGTGTAGGCGGCTTACCCAGTGGGAGAATAATTAGCGCGGGACATACGGGGCTAAAGCAATAACAATAACAGCACCTGAGCGGCGATAATCTTGCCAATGATGGTGGTCGGGTACACCGTTGCCCAGCCGCGCCCAGCGAGCTCCGTGCCGGTTTGGCCCCGGATATAGGCAAATACTGCCGGGTTCGTGGTCATGCCGGCCGCACAGCCCATGGCCTCGTCCCACTTCAAGCGCAGCACCAGCATGCCGATGACCCCGATGAGGATGGCCGATACCAAGGTAATGATAAAGCCAACGCCGATGATGGTCAGCGAGGACGGATCCGTCAGGGCATCGCGGAACGATGCGCCTGCCGATGTCCCCACGCCCGCCAGGAAGAGCGTCAGCCCCAGGTTCGAAAGTGTTTCCCTGGTGTGGAAGGGCATCTGCCAATTGATGGGGCCGGTGCGGTTCAGGTAGCCGAGGAATAGGCCGACCACGACGGGGCCGCCACCAAAGCCCAGCTGCAGGGTCGATCCTCCCGGCATGGGGATGGGGATAAGGCCCAGCAGCATGCCCAAGGTCAAACCGATGGACATGGATAAGAGGTCAGCATTGCCGAGCGCCGATTCGGAATCGCCCAAGTACTTGCGCACCTCGCGCACGTGGTGCGAGCTACAGACTACGCGCACGCGGTCGGAGTAATTCAGCACCATATCCGGGTGCGGGACCGCATCGCTATCGCCCTTGCGCACGCGCGCGATGATGAATCCATGCTCGAGCGCATCGATATCGCGGATGCGCTTGCCCGCAATTTGCGGATTAGACACGGTTATCCGCTTAAATTCCAGGCCCGCCTCTGGGGTGAGCTCGACGGGGTATTCCTCACCGAGCACCTCGATGGCACCGGCGACGTCTTTTTCGGAGCCATTAATAAGGAATGCTTCGCCCTTGCGCAGGGGCATATCCGGCTGCGCCAGCCGGTGGTGTTCCATATCGGAAATCTCGCGGGTGGCCACCACGCTGTGCCCGGTAACTTGATACAGGTGCCCGGCCGTATCCGGGAAGTCTTTGGTCAGCCGCACGCCTTTGGCCACCAGCGGGGCGGGAATCATCCCCTCTTCCTTGGCGTCTGCCTCGTGGTCCACCTTCAGAATTTTCGCGCCGATGGCGGCGACCAGGATCGCGCCGATGACCGCGCCCGGATAAGCCAGCGAATAGCCGACGACCGGGGTGGAATTGCCCAGCATATCCACCACCGCTGCCATACCTGGGGTGGACGACAGCGAACCAGCAAACATACCCGCGGCGACATCCGTATCGAGGCCGAAGACGCGAATGAGCCCGAAGCCTACGCCCACGAGCAGGACCAACATGCCGATCATAAAGACGGTTAGCTTCCAGCCGCGGGTAGCAAATTCGCGAACGAACGACGGCCCGAAGTTCAGGCCAATGGCATAGACAAAGATGGCCAAGCCGAATTGATACACCAGCGGTGGAATCTGGATATCCGGATTGGCGGTAGACAGCCCGAGCGCCACGAACATCGCGGCCGCGGCGCCCAAAGAGATGCCAAAGAATTTGATTTTGCCGATGGCCAAACCGATGGCCATGATGGCAAAAAGGGCGAGCAGAGGACTGGAGGCTAGGAGTTCTAACACCCTTCAAGGATCCCGCACCTTAAATACCTAAAGCAACTTGACGCCCTAAGATATCCATCACTTATACCTTCAAATTAATGAGTCCTAGCTAATCGTTGTGACGCCACGACCAGCTGACGCGGCGCACGTCCTCATCGGCACCGGCGAACTCCGCCGGTTCGCGGTCGATGCTCACAAAGAGGTAGGAATCCGCAATCTGCTCGATAAGGCCGCCGCCCCATTCGGCGACGACGACAGCATCGGCAAGCTCGGTATCCAAGTCCAAGGCATCCAGCTCCCCCAGGGGATCGCCGGAATTGGCCCCGCCCTCATCCAAGAGGCGGTACGCATCCACGTGCACCAAGTCCGGTCCCCCAACCCGGGAGCGGTGCACGCGGGCAATGACAAACGTGGGCGAGGTAATCCGGCCCTTGACCTGCATGCCCTGGGCTATGCCTTGGGTGAAGGTGGTCTTGCCCGCGCCCAATGGGCCATCCAAGATGACGACATCGCCAGCTTCCAGCGCTGCGCCCAGTTCCTTGCCGCAGGCGTGGGTCTGTTCCACCGTTGCCAGATCGCGGGTTCCAGGCTCCGGAAAGTTACTGTGCATCGGACTCTCCTATATATTCGCGTTCGGTGCGGCCGGTGGGCCGGCACACCACTTCATAGTTGATGGTGCCCACGGCATCAGCAAGCTCGGTGGCAGACATGCCACCCTGGCCAAAGATGATGGCCTCATCACCGGGGGTAATGCCGTGCGGGTTTTCTCCTAGATCCACCACAATTTGGTCCATGCACACCCGGCCTACCTGGGGATAAAGCCGCCCGCCGATGCCCACCTGAAGGTGGCCCTGGTACGCCCGCGGCAGACCATCGGCATAGCCACAATCCACCGTGGCTAGGAAACCCGGCTTATCCGCGCTCCAGGTACGCCCGTAACTGGTGGCCTCACCCTTATCGATCGGCTTAAGCCCAAAGACGGTTCCGGACCACGTCATTGCAGGGCACAATCCATGGTCCCGCCCCGCGATGGGCTCGAGCCCATAGCACGCGATACCCACCCGCACCTGCTCAAAGTGCGCCGATGGGCGCGAGAGCGTGGCCGGCGAATTAGCCAAATGATTGACCGGACACTCCAGACCCGCCGCGTGCGCCGCATCCAGGGCGCGCCGAAACTCTTCTTCCTGGGTGTCATTATGCGTGTTATCCGGATCGTCGGCGCAGGCAAAGTGGGACATAAGGCCTAGGACGGTGATATGCGGGGCATCCCGCAGCAGCGCAAAAACCTCACCCCACTCCGCCTTATCCACCCCAGAGCGGTGCATTCCGGTTTCGACCTTGATATAGACCTCAGCGGGAACCTCTGCCTCTACTAGCTTCTGGGCCTGCGCGGGAGAATTGACCGCAATCTGGATTCCACATGCTAGGGCCTCTTCTAGCACCTGATCCGTCTGCCAGATCCATGCCGCGATGGGTAAGTCCACACCCATACGCCGCAGCTGCACGGCTTCTGTCAGCGTGGCGACGCCAATGGAATCCGCCCCCGCTTCCAGCATTACGGGCACGACCTTTTCTACTCCGTGCCCGTAAGCATCCGCCTTCACCACGCACATCAGCTTGACGTCTGGGCCGATCTTCTCCTTGATCAGCCGCACATTGTGCGCGATGGCAGCAAGATCAATTGTGGTTTTCAGCATGCCACTATTGTGCCACTTTCCACCCGCGCGCTGAATTTACTCCACATACACCAAACCCCACTCCCCTCGGCCCCTCTTGATCAGCAGGCAAAGAAGAAGCAACCGACGAATTCGCCCACTGCACTAAAACAGAAGAACTTGCAGCCGCCTCGAAATTACCACCTACAGTAGAACCTACTACCATCAAACCGAGCGCCCGAAGAAAACCGACCTACTTAATTCGCGAAGCAACCCGATCCCCCATGATCACAAGACCCAAAAACATGCCAATACCAAGCATAATGGTCACGGTGAAAACAACCTCGCTATTAACATCCACCCTTGCCCATAAAACAACTAGATTAACGACGGATCCCAGAGCAAAGTAGACAGCAAGAAGCATGAAATAAAAGGAAGTAGAACGATGTGCTGCCTTCCAAGCTTCTCGAGAACTTAACGTGTTAGACGTCATGATACCAGGCATCCTGCTGTAATCCCATGACTTAAAGCTTCCCTTGGGTGACTCCTTAGAGATGAAGAAGCACAACAAACTCAAAACATTAAAAACAATAATGATAAAAACTGTCGAAACAAGCATTAAAGTCTCTTTTCCGCCCTTTGGAACATTTCCGGCCTAAGCAATAGCAAATTTAAATACGAGATACTCGCCAGCATGAATTAATCTGGCACGTGGGATCTATAGCGCCGACGCCCCACTTCGACACCTCCAAAGTAAATAGTAGCGGACCCTAAGTACATCACGAGGGCGCCCGTCATCACCATAGAGAAACTAATCAACCCCATAAAAACAGCTATGCCTAGTGAAAGGCAATCCCGACAAATAGCAAAATTACTTTCGCCCGCACATTAGAAATCCAAGCTGCTGCCAAC
Source organism: Corynebacterium sp. LaCa_23 (assembly GCF_058182375.1). Lineage (NCBI taxonomy): Bacteria > Bacillati > Actinomycetota > Actinomycetes > Mycobacteriales > Corynebacteriaceae > Corynebacterium > Corynebacterium sp. LaCa_23. The sequence continues at coordinate 479,120 of NZ_CP190825.1, read as the reverse complement.
AATAATTCGAGCAACAGAGTACCCCAAGTTAGCGCAACCACGGGCCCGACCCCCGAAAAGTGGACACGTCGGGGGTTAACTATGCGACTTTAGCCAGTGTAGCTGAAGTCGCGACTTCAAAGACATCAGGAGCTACGAGGTTGCACCAGGAGTGGCGCCTGCGGGTGTTGTAGCGCATGCACCACCGGAAGACTTCCTGACGGCAGCTAATTGGGTTGTCAAAGACTTTCCGATTTCGCATCACTTCCCGCTTTAAAGTAGCGTTAAACGATTCTGCTAGGGCGTTATCGGCACTCGTTCCTACTGCTCCCATGGACTGGCGTACACCCAGCGACGAGCAGTAATTTCTGAACGCTTGTGAGGTGTACACGCTGCCGTGATCTGAATGGAAAATAGCCCCGTCAAGACTGCCACGCACACCGTGTGCGTGGGCTAGAGCATCGATGACCAGTGAGACACGCATGTGGTCTGCGAGTGCATAACCTGCAAGTTTCCGTGAATAGGTGTCAATGACTGTGGCCAGATACATGTTCTTGCCGCCCTTACACGGCAGGTATGTAATGTCGCCGACATACACACGGTTCGGCTCGTCAGCGGTGAATGTACGGCCTATTAGATCTGGCATGACACGGTGACCAGGCTTGCGCCTAGTGGTGGTGCACCGACGCCGTTTGCTAAAGCCTTGAAGTCCCGTGGCTTTCATGATTCGTGCAACCTTCTTATGATTGGTCGGGCCGAAGTCCGTATCGTCGTTGAGGCTTGCAGCGATGCGTTTAGCACCATAAAGCCCGTGCTCATCATCAAAGATGGTTGCGATTCTTGCACCAATAAGACCGTCGGAACACATCTTTACCCTGCGTTCTTGACGGGTGCTCACCCACTTGTAAAACGAGGAGCGATTGAGCTTTAACACATGGCACATCCGTGTGAGCCGAGTACTCGGTTCGGTGGTCATCGACAAACTGGAAGCGCAACTCCTGTGAGTCTGCTTTAAGCAAAATATTTCGCGGCCTTGCGCAGAATATCGCGTTCTTCGCGCAGCTTCGCGTTCTCTTTTTCTAGCTGTCGGATCCGTTCGGAATCATTCGCCGCTTGGGCTTTCTCGTGCATGGCTTTTATGCGGGCACGTTTGCCGGTGCCGTACTTTTTGACCCAAGAATGCAGCGAGGCTCGATTGATGCCGAGCTCTGCTGATGCTGAGTTCAACGAGAGGTCCTCATTGTTTTCATAGAGGGCCACGGCATCGCGTTTGAACTGTTCGGAGTACCTGGACATGGTGGTAGATTACCTTTCTTCCCAGCTCGACTGGGCTGGATATCAGGTGTCCACCAAATGGGGGTCAGGTCCTATGCCGGCGGAATGACCATTCGGGATATCCAGCACCATATGGCAACTGCGATGCGGGTTGATATCTCCCATGAGACGATTTCAGCGGTTACAGACGCAGTCTTGGATGAGGTCATGATCTGGCAAAACCGCCAGTTAGACGAGTTCTACCCAGTCATTTTCCTGGATGCACTACGTATTAAAGTCCGCGACGGCGGCCGAGTAGTCAACAAATCTGCGTACATGGCAATCGGCGTGGATTTAGATGGCATCAAACACATCCTGGGATTGTGGATTGCCAAAGAAGAAGGTGCTTCCTTTTGGGCACACGTGTGCGCCAACTTATCTAACCGTGGGGTCAAAGACGTCTTTATTGTCTGCTGTGACGGGCTGAAAGGCCTACCAGAGGCAGTTGAGGCAACCTGGCCGAACTCTATGGTGCAAACCTGTATCGTGCACCTGATTCGCGCCGCTAACCGGTGGGTAGCCTACGGGGATCGCCGGGGCGTATCAGCCGCGTTGAAAAAGATTTACACTGCCACGGACGAGCCCACAGCACAGGTTGCTTTAGACGAATTTGAAGCCTCCGAGCTGGGTGAGAAATATCCCCGCTCAGTCAAGGTCTGGCAGGACGCATGGGGCCGGTTTGTCCCGTTTCTGCAGTTCCCACCAGCAGCCAGAAAGGTAATCTATACGACGAACTCCATTGAGTCGTTCAACAATGAGCTGCGTAAAGCTACCCGCAACAGGGTGCAGTTCACCAACGATGAATCAGCGATAAAGACGCTGTGGTTGATGATCTGCAACATCGAAGACAAACGAGCCGCAAAGAGGGCAAAGCAAGGCAAACGAGTCTCAGCGACAGCCGGCAGACTCATGGAAGGAGCCCGAGTTTCCGGCTGGAAACAAGCCATTAACCAAATGGCCGTGGCCTACCCCGACAGCTTCGACAAATACCTATAAACCTAGCCCCACACACAAACAACTTGACACCCTCCGAACAAGCAAGCATTGATAGATGCAGGTCTGCACTACATTTTGTCGGTGAAACCCCACCGTGCCTGAGGTGATTGAAACCTGGCGGCGGGAAATCCCTGGTGAAGCCTACGCCCACGGCCAGATCTGGACACAAGCCTCGGCAAGCGATGCGCGCAAACACACAACCCCGAATACGGTGACCCACTTCCAGTACTCCTATGATCGGGCCAGACGCGGCCTGCGCGGAATCAAAGAGCAAGTCGCAAAAGCCAAACGCGCTGTTGACGGCGAAATCGCCATTAAGCGCAACCGCTATTTCGATCTTTCCACCCCGAACAAGAAGGTCAACTACGCTCTCGCTGCCAAACACCGAGCCCTAGCCGGAATTAAAGGCTATGAAACCGACCTGACCGCTCTTCCCGCCCAGGAGGTTATCGGGCATTACCGCAGGCTATTCCACATTGAAAATGTCGTATCGGATGTCGAAATCAGACCTGAAAGCACGCCCAATCTATGCGAGGAAACAAAACTCGATCACAGCACATCTCAATATTGTGATGGCAGCACTAGCCGTGACCCACCTGATGGAGACCCGCAGTGGTCACTTCATCAAACGCCTCGTGAGAACACTCAAGAAATACCGCAGCTTTCAACTCGTCGTTGGCGGCGAAACCATTCACGCCGCCGTACCATTCCCGCCCGACCTCACTGCCACCATCCAAGTAATCACCGGCCGCGAACTTCCGCACAAAATTGGCCTAAGTCAGGTTAGAAGGGAATCAGCACACCGTCTCGTGGGATTCGTGCTCTGGGTGCTCAATCTGGATGGTGGAGTGCTCGATACCGTGTTCGCGCAGGGCCTGCTGGGCGGCATCCAACAGCGGGCCGGTGCCGACGGTGCCGTCGCGCACGATATGCACGGTCGTGAGCACGTTCACGCCGTCCAGGCTCCACAGGTGCAGGTCGTGGATGTCAGCAACGCCCTCGACCTGCCGCAGCGCGGGCTCGATCGCACTGGCGTCGAAGTCCGCCGGGACTTGCTCGAGCAGCACGCTCGTCGAAAGCCGCATGAGCTGCCAGGCGCGCGGCAGCACCATCGCCGCGATCGCTAGGGAGGCGATCACGTCCGCCGCCACAAACCCCGTGGTCAGTACCACGATGCCGGCCACGATTACTGCGACAGAGCCGAGCATATCCACTAACACGTGCAAGAACGCGCCCTCCACGTTGATCGAGGATTTGCGGTGCCGGTGCAGAACCCACGCCGATAGCGCATTCGCCACCAGGCCGATCACCGCGATGATCAGCATCGTTTTTCCCTGCACTTCGGCCGGGCTCTGCAGGCGGCGCACCGCCTCGACGACAATCCACACCGAGATCGCCAGCACCATCACTGCGTTCGCCAGTGCAGCAAGCACCTCCACTCGTCGGTAGCCGTACGTGGCCTGAGCCGATGCTTGTCGGCGCCCAACCAACACCGCTAACACCGCGATGATCAACCCCGCAGCGTCGGAAAGCATGTGCATCGCATCCGCCATCAGCGCCATCGAACCCGCCAACCAGCCGCCGATCAGCTCCGCGAAGAAGACGGTGCCGGTAATGCCTAGCGCAATCAAGAGTGCGCGCAGCGGCGTGCTGGAGTGATCGTGGTCGTGGTGCTCGTGTGCCATGCACTCAGCCTATCCCCGTCGACGCTTATTGACAATTAAATGGAAATGGATGGCGGTAAGCGCAGCCACTGAGGCCAAGTCGGCCTGCTTTAGGTCATTGTGCAGTTGTCCTTTGAATGTGTAGAGAAGCTGAAACATGAACAACCAAAAAGTAGGGTTAAGTAGCAGAATGTGTGTCCGTTCGGCGTGTTGCGGGGCGGGTACACGGTTAGTTACTTCATGGGGTCTTTTCTGATTCCTATCGAGTGTTCGTACTCGGTTGGGATAGCGTTGTCGTAGAAGGCTGGTCGGCCTGTTTCTTGGTCGGCTTTGTTGTGGTTTTCTTCGGCAAGATCGTTGACTTTGGCGAGTTGATCTTGGCCATAATTGCACTGCCTGGCGATATTTAGCGGATCGTCAGGCAGTTGCTTTTTGGTGTGGAGGTACCACTCGAGCATTTTTCGTTGGCGTTCCCCTGACCTGCCTCGGTGCGCATCGGCGATGCGTTTGAGCTGGGCGTTTATGCCGCCTTCAAGACTGTTTGTCGTTGAAGCCCAGCGCTTAGGATCAGGCACATTCGGTGGTGGCTTAAGGTAAGTAAACAACCAATTGTTGCGCGATAGGTGCAGCAGTGAGTTGTAGGCTTTGCGTATTCGCAGATGAGTCCATTCCCACTGGTTATTGAGTGTTCGGCGTTCCTTTGGCACGGGTGTTTTCTCGTTGAGGAATGTTTTGAATACCTGACCGAAGTCGTGCAGACGTAGCGTCCACTCCCGTGCCTGTTCGAGTGTGGTGACACGGGTTAGTTTCAGCGCCAGTGCGTAGATGGTTTTGCCGGCGTCGGTGCGCGGCCGTGAGGTGGTGTAGCGGCGGATGACGCGTTGCGCATGGACGAGACAACGCTGAATCATCGCGTTTGGCCAGCAGGCTTTAATCGCGGTGAGTGCGCCTTGTCCGACGTCGATGACGACGCAGAGCGGCTCGGCGATTTTGCGAAGAAGCTGCGTGTATGCGTGGACAGTTTCGTGTTTGGTCCAGTGCCAAGCAATGACGTGGTGGCGTCGATGAAGATCTGCTCGTAGACGCGCTGCGGGGCACCGTCGTTGGGGACGTCGATGAGCCAAAACGGTTCAATCGGCGATCAAGTGTCCAACGACTCACCCTTTGTTGCCCGGCGAGTTCAGACAACGTCACTGTGGAGGTGACATAGGAGATGAAGGCTTTAAAGTCGCAGGCCTGAGTGAGATCGGTGCGGGTTCGTGTCGTGGAGCTGCCGCAGTTCGGGTCTTTGCACCGCCACCTGGTTGTGCCTTTGGATGTGGTTCCGTTTTTCTTCATTTGCCCAGCACATACCGGGCATCGTGGTCTGTTTTTACTCACCCGGAAAGCACACCAGAGAGTGTCTGATGGTTTGTGTGTGGGTACCTAACCTGCATGAGGAGATGGACCAGAATGACTACTGTGGCGAGACGAGATCCGGCTGATAAGGCCAAGATTGATGCGATTGAAAAGAAGCTGCTTGCTAATCCTGACATCGCGAAACTGATTGATGACCTAGGCACGTCCACAACGGATGCCAACGACCTAGTTCGCGGCATGTTACAAGCCTCGATTACCAGGGGACTCAACGCTGAAATGGATGCCCACCTGGGCTACGAGTCTGGCGACAGGAGCGCTAAAGCTGCAGCTAGAACAGACAATTACCGCAACGGGTCGTATCCAAAGACCGTGGATTCTAACTACGGGCCAGTCACCGTTGATGTCCCTCGGGATCGGGCTGGAACATTCTTTCCGACTATGGTCCCTAAAGGTTCTAGGCGCTTGACTGATGTTGATGACATGATCGTCAGCTTGTATGCCGGTGGGATGACAATTAGGGATATCCAGCATCATATGGCAACGGCGATGCGTGTCGATATTTCCCATGAGACGATTTCTGCGGTTACTGACGCCGTGCTCGATGAGGTTATGGTCTGGCAAAACCGCCAGCTAGACGAGTTCTACCCCGTGGTTTTCCTGGACGCGTTGCGCATTAAAGTCCGCGACGATGGCCGAGTAGTCAACAAATCTGCGTACATGGCAATCGGCGTGGATCTCGACGGTATTAAGCACATTTTAGGATTGTGGATTGCCGAGGAAGAAGGCGCTTCATTCTGGGCGCAGGTATGCGCCAACTTTTCTAACCGTGGGGTCAAGGACGTCTTTATCGTCTGCTGTGACGGGCTGAAAGGCCTGCCAGAGGCAGTTGAGGCAACCTGGCCGAACTCTATGGTGCAAACCTGTATCGTGCACCTGATTCGCGCCGCTAACCGGTGGGTAGCCTACGGGGATCGCCGGGGCGTATCAGCCGCGTTGAAAAAGATTTACACTGCCACGGACGAGCCCACAGCACAGGTTGCTTTAGACGAATTTGAAGCCTCCGAGCTGGGTGAGAAATATCCCCGCTCAGTCAAGGTCTGGCAGGACGCATGGGGCCGGTTTGTCCCGTTTCTGCAGTTCCCACCAGCAGCCAGGAAGGTCATCTATAGGGCCCGACCCCCGACGTGTCCACTTTTCGGGGGTCGGCCCCCCGATTAACTCATAAAGTTCTGGCTCATACTCACCAGCTTCGACCTTGGAAATCGCCGCGAGTACCTGGGAGACACCGAAAATGTCTGCTATCACATCAGTTTCATTCCAAGCGAGGTCTTGCGGCAGGTACGCTACCGATTCCGGCTTTTCCACCGTCCCCGCAGTGGCTGGAATATTTCCTAGTATGACCTCTAAAAGAGTTATCTTTCCTGCACCATTATCCCCAATTAGCGCAGTTAAAGGGCCAGAAAAGGCACCGTTTAGGCTGCTAAAGCAGGTTTGACCATCTGGCCAAACTAACGAAAGGTCATTCAATAAAATAGGCATGCTTAAATCCGTTCTTTATCTTGTGTCTTACGCGAAACCACGACGGATGAGCACTGCCCACTCCTTTCACCGGCAACTATTGCTGCGAAAAGTATAGCAATTTCAAGCCTAGAAAAGCGAAAGCCCCCTTTTCTTCCCGCGCAAGAAAATGCAGCAGGAAGAAAAGGGGCTTGGCTAATGCCGTGCAGTTGTGGATTACTCCACGGTCACGGACTTGGCCAGGTTACGTGGCTGGTCCACGTCGTAGCCCTTTGACTTTGCCACGTGCGCGGCAAAGATCTGCAGGGGCACGGTTGCGAGGAGCGGCTGCATCAACGTCGGCGCCTTTGGCACGCGGATAACGTGGTTAGCGTAATCCTCTACCGCGGTATCGCCTTCTTCTGCGATCACGATGGTAATGGCACCGCGGGCGCGGATTTCCTGGATATTGGATACCACCTTGGAGTGCAGCGAATCGCGCCCGCGCGGGGACGGCACGATAACGAAGACCGGCTGGCCCTCCTCAATCAACGCGATCGGGCCGTGCTTGAGCTCGCCTGCGGCAAAGCCCTCCGCGTGCAGGTAGGCGATCTCCTTGAGCTTCAGCGCGCCTTCGAGGGCGACCGGAAAGCCTACGTGGCGGCCCAGGAAGAGCACGGATTCCGCATCCTTCATGGAGTTGGCCAGGCCGGCTACCTGCTGTTCTTCATCGATGACGCTTTGTACCTTATCCGGCATATTGCGCAGCTCAGCAAGAACCCCCTGAATTTCATCAGAGAACATATTGCCGCGCAGCTGTGCCAGGTACAGGCCCAGCAGGTAGGTCGCGGTAATCTGCGCCAAGAAAGCCTTGGTGGAGGCCACCGCGATTTCGGGACCCGCGTGGGTGTAGAGCGCCGCATCGGATTCGCGCGGAATGGACGAGCCCTGCGTATTGCAGATGGCGATGACCTTCGCGCCCTGCTGGCGGGCGTGGCGCACGGCCATCAAGGTGTCCATGGTCTCGCCGGACTGGGACAAGGCCACGACCAAGGTCTTCTCGTTGACGATCGGATCGCGGTAGCGGAACTCGTGAGCGAGCTCGACCTCGGTGGGAATGCGGCACCAGTGCTCGATGGCGTACCGCGCCACATGGCCGGCATAGGCCGCGGTGCCGCAGGCGATCACGATGATCTTATCGATGGACTTCAAGACTGACTCATCGATGCGCAAGTCATCCAAGGTCAGCTGGCCTTGCTCATCAAAGCGGCCCAACAGGGTATCGCGCACGGCGGCAGGCTGATCGTGGATTTCCTTTTCCATAAAGGAATCAAAGCCACCCTTTTCAGCGGCGGCCGCATCCCACTTGATCTCAAAGGACTTGCCCTCGGTGGGATTGCCGTCGTAGTCAGTAATGACCACATCGTCAGCAGTGATGGTGACTACCTGGTCATTGTCCATTTCCACTGCGGACTTGGTGTAGTCAATAAAGCCCGAGACGTCAGAGCCCAAGAAGTTCTCGCCTTCGCCCAAGCCGATGACCAGGGGCGAATCGCGGCGGGCGGCAACGATGCGATCCGGCTGGTCAGCGTGAATGGCCAGCAGGGTAAACGCACCGTCGAGGCGCTTAGCGGTCAGCTGCATTGCCTTGGTGAGGTCACCGGCGGCGTCGTTGTGGAAAACATCGCCAAGCAATGCCGCGGCAACTTCAGTATCGGTTTCAGAAACGAAGTTGTAGCCCTTGTTCAAGAGCTCGGTGCGCAGCTCCGCGAAGTTTTCGATGATGCCGTTGTGCACCACGGCCAGCTTGCCACCGTCAACGACGTGCGGGTGTGCATTGAGATCGGTCGGACCACCGTGGGTGGCCCAACGGGTGTGCCCGATTCCCAAAACGGAATCCTTCAGCGGACGCGCTGCAATCTCATCGTCCAAGGCAGCAACCTTGCCCGCCTTCTTCCGCCAACCGATTTCCCCATCGGCGTACATCGCCACACCAGCGGAGTCATAGCCGCGGTATTCCAATCGACGTAGACCTTCCAGAACTACATCCAGAGCGAAGTAGTCGCGGTCACCGTTAGCTAGACCTATATATCCAACAATTCCACACATAAGAAGTGATCCTACATCATTAATTAACGGGCAAATGCTTCAGATAGCTCGGGGAATAGTGGGTGTTCCGGAGCTATTCCGGTCAGCTCAGTTGCCAGGGAATCCGTCGCCGCGCGGTCGCCCGCAGCGTCTTGCAAACGTTTTTGAAGCTCGACTGACTCCGCATCCTCAGGAACATCAAAGTCCAAGGCAGCTCTCACAGCTTCGACCAAAGAAGTAGCTTCAAACCCTCGTTCTGCCAATTCGGCAGCGGGTCCGATGAACCGTTCGTTACGAGAAATCTTCCGCAATGGCGCACGACCTACTCGGTCGGTAGTGTCTGGAAGCTCTGGATTTTGGAATCGCTTTAGAATCTTATCAACGTACGCCTGCTGGACCTCAGGATCGAAGTCGAATTTCTCGATAATGAGCTGCTTCGTTTCTGCCAAAACAGCGGCCACTTTTCCACGGATTTCCTCGCGCGACAAAGCATCGGAGATAGCGGAGATTCCTTGCTGCTTTCCAAAGTACGCAGTCGCTGCGTGGCCCGTATTTACAGTAAAGAGCTTCCTGGTGATATACGGCGCGAGGTTATCTACCCAAGTAATTCCAGAGATATCGGGAACGTCAACGCCAGCCTGTGCAAACGGCTCAACTTCCACGGCCCATTCATGGTAGGTCTCAACAGTTACATCCAGCGCTTCAGCGCCTGTCCGACGCTCTTGGTTCGGAACGATGCGATCGACAGCAGTATTAGGGAAAAATGCCACCTCATCAACCTCTGGATAGACCTTGCGGATGGCATCAGCCAGCCCATCAGTGGCGTTGATCGCATTTTCGCATGCCATCACAGGCACCCTTGCGCTACCAGCCGCTGCACGACGCCTTAACCCCTCTGCAATTGAAGGCGCGATAAGTCCCAGCACAGTGGGACCTACTGCAGTAGTAATCATGTCCGCATCAACTATCTCCGCATACAGACCTTCCTCGTCTTCTGCGGAGTTCACACCGGAAAAACCGGTCACCGTTACGTCCCGAGCGTCAGCGCCCACTTCGTGCACGGTATAAGAATCAAGATCGTTCAATAAGTTGATCAATGGTTCAGCAACGTCCGCGAACTTTAGCTCGTAGCCGGCTTCATGCAGGATTGCTCCCACAAATCCACGACCAATATTTCCCGCACCGAAATGCAATGCCTTCTTAGTAGCCATTACTTATTCACCTTTTCGAAAATTTCGAGGATCTCGTCCTTCGTTTTGGCCTGTTCAAGCTGCTCCACGGTGTCTGCTTTGCCAAAGATTTTGGCAATTTTCGACAATGTCTTGAGGTGAGAGCCATCTGCACCAGCGATACCGACAATGAACGTGGCGGGCTTGCCGCCCCAGTCTACGGGTTCATCCAGACGGATAAAGGAGATGGCAGATCCTTTGATAGATTCCTTTGCCTCATTTGTTCCGTGCGGGATTGCCAGACCATTGCCCATAAAGGTGGATACGGACTTTTCGCGTTCATGCATTGAATCTACGTAAGCTTGCTCAACCGCCCCTGCAGACACTAGCAATGCTCCTGCTTGGTCAATTGCTTCTTCACGGGAAGTTGCATGCCCATCGAGGACAATCGTTTCCGGACGAAGTACGTCAGTACCGGCAGAGGCATTCTCGGACACAGCATCCGAAGCTGCGGGGTCTTCTGCAGCATTTTGTTCGTCTGCAATTGGAGCTGTGGTGGAAGATTCACCAGATTGCTGCTCGCGAATTAGCTCTACCACTTCGTCATAACGCGGCGAGGCCATGAAGTTATCTACTGTTACGTGAATAGCAGACGGCGTTGCTGGTTTTGCACGCTCTGCCAAGTCCTCGTGAACGACGACGAGCTCGTAATTATCTTTTAGATTATTGACTGCCGAATTGGTGACGGTGACTACGTCTCCGAATCCTGCTTCCTTAATTTTATTCCGGAGCACGGAAGCGCCCATCGCGGAAGAGCCCATTCCGGCATCGCAGGCAAAGACAACATTGCGAATCTCAGGGGACTCTTCTGCAGATTGAGAAGAAAGTGCCCCTGCTACAGAGGATTTCTTCCCCTTCATAGCCTCCATATCTGCGGTGGCCTTATCCAAGTCGTCTGTGCCCTTCGTGAATTTCAGAATCGGCGCAGCGATAGCAAAGGACACTGCAGTGGACGCGAGAACTGCAATAGTTACCCCGAGATAAGAATCGGACGCGACGGTTCCGTAAATCGCGATGATGGAGCCAGGGGCTGCAGGCGAGCGAAGTCCAACGTCCATAATCGTGTTGATGGCAACACCGGCCATTCCGCCACCAATTGCGGCAAGCAGAAGCTGCGGACGCATCAGTACGTAAGGGAAATAAATCTCATGGATACCACCGAAGAAGTGGATCAAAGCGGCTCCAGGAGCCGTTGCTCGCGCCGACCCCGCGCCAAAGACCATGAAGGCAAGCAGGATTCCCAAACCAGGTCCTGGGTTAGCTTCCAAGAGGTAGAGGACCGACTTACCAGTCTCTGCTGATTGGTCAGTCGCCAACGGAGTAAGAACACCGTGATTAATGGCGTTGTTAAGGAAGAATACCTTCGCAGGTTCGATCAGAGCGGAGGTCAGCCACAAGAGGTTGTTGGAGATTAGGAACTCCACTGCCCGCCCAGCAATGTCCATGATGAAGTTCATCACTGGAGTCAGTAGGTACATCGATGCGATAGCACCAGCGAAACCGAAAATACCCAGTGAGAAGTTGTCCACCAGCATTTCGAATCCAGGGCGAACTTTTCCAGCCCACAAGGACTCAAGCTTCTTGAATAGCCAGGCAGCCAGAGGGCCACAAATCATGGCGCCTAGGAACATGGGCGACGAGTGACCGTCTTCGCCAATCCACTCTGGCGCGGAGGTACCCATGATGACACCCATCGTAACGATGGCACCTACCACACCACCGCGGACCTCATGCACCAATTTACCGCCGGTAAATGCAATAAGAATCGGCAGCAGGTACGTCACCATGGGGCCGACCATCGTATTTATCTTTTCGTTCGGGAAGAACCCGTCTGGGATAAATAGAGCGGTGAGAATACCCCAAGCGATGAAAGCGCCGATATTCGGCATAATCATCGAGGATAAGAATGTTCCGAACTTTTGAACGGCGACGCGAGCCCCGCCCTTTTGTTGTTTCGTCTCAGCCATGCGCACAATCCTTCACTAGCAGCTGAGTGCGTGCGAACTAAGCACACGCACAGTGGGAACGTTTTTAAATTATTGATTTCATCAATTACCTCGTCATTTTAGCCCCTTTGCAAGCGGAACTTTAATTTTGAATGCATAATAATTTCCTTCGGCCCACTTTGATGAGGGAATCGGGTTCAGTCGAGGTAATTCTTTTAGCTAAATCAGCAGGAACACGCTGGTCACGAAGCTCCTTGGCTGCAGCTGACCGGGTTGTGGGAGAAGAGGGGCATCTGCAAGCAGCCGCGCCCCTTCCCTACCGGACCGCTAGCGGGTGGCGCGCTCCAGCATCTCCAGGACGTGGTGGTAATCCTCGCCGGTGGCGCGGGACATGCCCAGCTCACACGTGCGGTTGGTCGAAGCGTGATACTGCGCGCCCAGCTCCGTGACCTGGGCGGCCTCGGCGCGGGTGGCGGACTCCGTGAGCTCTGGGTGGAGCATGCCGCGGTCGCCGGCATAACCACAGCAATTCCAGGCGGTGGGGATATGCACCTCCGTAGCTGCGGCCCGGGCGACCTTTTCAACATCGCCCATCATGCCGAGCTGGAACGCCGAACAGGTCGGGTGAATCGTCATAGAATCCACCGGCTGGGTGGTCTCGAGGCGCGGCAGCAGCGTATCGGCGGTAAAGCTCAGCGCATCGATGACGGTAATGCCAATGGATTCCAGCATCTCCTGGAAGCCCGCGGTACAGCTGGATGCATCCACGATCACGGGCAGGCGGGCGTTATCTGTGGCCTCCATGATGCTCTCGCGCACGCGCTGTTCCATAATGTCGTGGCCCTTGCGCATGCCCTTTGAGGACCATGGCGTTCCGCAGCAGAGCTTTTCGATGCCCTTGGGAACCTCCAGCGCGATCCCCGCTCGCTCCAAGACGGTGATGAAGGCTACCGTTGCACCCATGCCCTCGCCTTGCGGGGCGAACATGGAGTTTACGCAGGCTGGAAGGTAGATTCCCGAGGTCTCAGCGTAGCGATCTCCCACGCGCCCGGCCAGGCGCTCGCGGGACTTGCCGCCCTTGCCGAGCTCCGGCTGGTATCCCGGCACGGTATCGGGGCCGATGAGCGAGCGGGCCACGTCGGTGACTTTCGTGACCAGCTGCGCCGGCAGCATATGCGCGCCGGTTAGCGCCGTTGCTGCACCGCGGCTGGTGACCTGCCAATTCTTGGCGGCGGTAGACCAAACCTTTTCTTCTGCGGCCCCAGCATTCTCGTGGCGCAGCTTCTTGATGAATTTACCGGTATCAATGCCCACTGGGCAGGCGGTTAGACACATAGAATCCACGGCGCACGTATCGATGCCCATGTACTCATAGGCCTCATCGAGTTCTGCAACCAAGTGTGTATCGCCACTTTCTTGCGCCCGCTGGCGGGCACGGCGCACCACGATGCGCTGGCGTGGGGTCAAGGTGAGATCCCTCGACGGGCAGACCGGCTCGCAATAGCCGCACTCAACGCACGGGTCGATTTCTTCTTCCACCGTGGGGTTGAGCTTGATATTTGTAATGTGCGCATCGGGGTCATCGTCCAAGATGACACCTGGGTTCATCGTGCCGGCGGGATCGCAGGCACGCTTGAGCAGCTGCATGACCTCGTAAAGCTCATCGCCGTACTGGCGGCGCACATACGGGGCCATGGCGCGGCCGGTGCCGTGCTCGGCCTTGAGGTTTCCCTCTGCCGAAAGCACCAAGTCCACCATTTCCTCATTGAAGTTGTTATAACGGCCAATGGCGCTATCGCCTTCGAAGCGGTCCGTTAGAAGGAAGTGGATATTGCCGTCTTTCGCGTGGCCGAAAATGACCGCATCGTCGTAAGAATAGCGGGTAAAAAGCTCCTGCAAGGAGGAACAGGTATCGGCCAAATCGCCCACCGGCACCACAACGTCTTCCAAGAGCGCCGTGGTTCCTGAGGGCCTCGCTTCTGCCACCTGGGCATACAGGCCCTTGCGGAAGTTCCACGCGGCGGTGCGGGTGGGAATATCGGCTGAAAATTCCGCCGGTGATTGCAGGTCCAATTCGCGCAAAAGGGCCGAGCCCTTGTGTTCTTTTTCCCGCAGCTCTTCTTTGTCATCGGATTGGTACTCGATAAGCAGCGCGGCCTGCGAATCCACATCGAAGCCGGTAATGGCCTGCGGGACCTTATCAAAGCCTTGGCCGACGCGAATAGAGGCAGAATCCATTAGCTCCAGGGTGGCGGCACCGGTCTCCACCAGGGAAGGCAATGCCTTCGTAGCGGCGGAGAGATCGTTAAAGACTGCCACGGTAGTCGTCGTGAGGGAAGAGATGGACACGGTGCGAAAGACCGCTTCCGCGATAAACGCGAGCGTTCCTTCGGACCCCACCAACAGGTGCTCAAAAAGCTTGACTGGGCTGTCAAAGTCCAGGAAGGAATTAAGCCCGTAGCCCATCGTATTTTTCAGCTGGAAATGGCGGCGGATGATATCTACTGATTCCTGGTTATCGCGCACGCGGCGCTGCAGGCGGGTCAGCGTATCCACCAGCTCGGGTTCCTGCGCCTGGAATTGCCGGTCCGCATCCGCGTCCGCAGTATTGATCACCGTGCCAGAAGGCAAGACAAAGGTCAGCGATTCCAAGGTGTTATAGGTATTGAACTCGGTGCCGCAGGCCATTCCGGAGGAATTATTCGCCACCACGCCGCCGATGGTGCAGGCCGCTTCGCTGGCCGGGTCCGGGCCGAGCTTGCGATTGCGCAGCCCCAACCGCGCATTGACCTGGCGCACGGTCGCCCCTGGCTGCACGCGCACCCGCTTGCCGTCATCGAGGACTTCAATGCCCCGGAAATGCTTGCGCACATCCACTAAGTAGCCCTCGCCGGAAGCCTGACCGGCCAGGGAGGTGCCGCCCGAGCGCAAGGTCACCGGAATACCTTGCTGCCGCCCTGCCTTGAAAATGGCGGCCACGTGTTCTGCCGAGCGCGCTTCAATAACGGCCTTCGGGGTGTAGAGGTAGTGCGAGGCATCGGAGGCATAGGCCACCCTGTCGATGATGCCGGTCTTTACCTCCGGCCCATCCTGCGGAAATAATTGGTCGATCTTAGGGGTGCCGGTAGTCATATGCGGCGACCTGCCTTCCCAGAGAAGCATAGAAAATGTTACCTAGTGCACATTTTCGCCCGCCTTCTCGCCGCCGCGCAAGTAAGGCAACCCATATAACTTCGGCACCGCCAACCCCTTTTGTCCTCCGCGAATCCCCCGCATGTGCCACTCGCCACCCCTTGCCACCAGCACGGGGTGATCTTCATCTATCCTAGAATGCGTGTCTGCGAATTTGAATAAACACTTAGGAACGTTATCGAAGCGTGGCCGCAACCGCGTGCTGGTTGGCGACCTCGATTATGCGGGTATTACCGGCAAGGTTTATACCCCTGCGGAAGGCCAAGGCCTGCCCGCCGTCGCCTTTGGCCACGATTGGATGCACAAAATCAAGGATTACCACGCCACGCTGCGCCACCTCGCCAGCTGGGGCATCGTCGTGGTCGCCCCCAATTCTGAGACCGGCATGTTCCCCGATCACCGCAACCTGTCTGCAGACATGGAATCTGCGTTGCAGATCGCCGCTGGGGTAAAGCTCGGAACCGGCAATATCACCGTATCGCCGGGCAAGCTCGGCATGATCGGCCACGGCATGGGCGGCGGCACCGCGGTTTTGAGCGCGGTTGATAACCCGAAGGTCAAGGCCGTCGCCGCAATTTATCCCGCCGTGACCGCCCCGTCCGCCGTCGAGGCCGCCCGCAGCCTCGATACGCCGGGCTTGGTCATTGGCTCTGGGCGCGATGATATTTTCAATGCCGGAAACCCCGCCAAGCTGGCCTATAACTGGCGCGGCCAGGTGGCCTACCGGGCCATCGATAAGGGCACGCAGGCCGGCTTTAGCGAAGATCGCTTCCGCAAATTAGCCATCGGTTCCGGCGCCTTCCAATCCGGCCCCACCGAAATCGCCCGCGGCCTCGTCACCGGTTTCTTGCTCTCTACCCTTGCCGGCGAGTCTGCCTATGACGGCTTTGCGGATCCTGAGGCGAGCGCGAAGAAGGTAGAAAGCTTGACCGGCGATGAACTGGCCGAGCGCGCCGGCGTTGCCCGCGATGACTAAAAGCTAACTCGCTGAACTAGACCTATCCACGTCGCAGCACAGATTTCACCTGCCCCGATGCGTTATTGACACGCGTTGGGGCAGCACTATTTCGGCGCCACGTTCCAGCAGCTGCTTGCCGATGCCCCACCGCATCACCGTCCCTTCCCCCGCGCTGCCCATTTTTAGCCTGTTGCACGGCCTTGGCCGTGGACTTTTCTAGCTCGTCTTGGGCCTTAGCCAGGCTTTTTTCAAATTCCAACATGCGCCGCGCGGTGCGCTCGCGAAACCCCTGCGCGAATTCTGCAAAATCGTTATTCATTACCACTGCCCTGCCTTTCGTGCAGTCACGGATGGTTCATCTGAGCTTGGCTCTGGTGCAGGCTCGGGGGCCGGGGCTGGTTCCGGGGCTGGGGCCTGTGGCTGTGCAGGTTCCGGTGCCGGTGCCGGCGCTGGTGCAGGCTCAGGTTGAGGCTGCGGCTCTGGCGCAGGTGCTCCAGCTCCAGCGGCTTCCGCTGCCTGTAGGTGCTGCACCTTTTCTGGTGGCGGGGCCGGTTCTTCCACCTGAGAGAGCTCCGGAGGCGGCTCAATTGTTCCGTCTTCCGGGCACGGTTCAGGCGCGGGCTCGGGCTGCGGCTCAGGTTCTGGGCACGGCTCCGGCTCCGGTTCCGGTTCTGGTTCTTGCTCAGGGCAAGGTTCTGGTTCAGGCTCCGGTGCGGGCTCGGGTTCCGGCTCAGGCGCAGGTTCCGGTTCAAGCTCTGGGCAATCTGCATCGGCGATATTTTCCAGGCACTCCGCAGCACCCTCAATGATGAGGCCTACGCCCACCAAAGCGATTCCTGCACCGACGATTCCCAAGCTGCCGCTGCAGGAGGACTCGATGTCACAGGCCGCATCATCTTCCACGGCAGCCGGTGTTGTTGGTTCTTTTTCGCATTCAGAATCTTCCGGCACAGGCTCAGGTACTGGGTCCTGTTCTGGCTGCGGTGCGGGTTGTTCCTGTTGTTCTGGTGGGCAGTCTTGTGGTTTGGGTTCCGGCTCAGGATTCGGATCTGCGTGCGCCGGAGTGGTCGTGGATTCGTTCTGTCGAGGCGGCTCGTTTACGAAACCGCGGCACTGTTGGCACTGGCACCCGGAAGGGTGCTGCTCAGGTGCGGGTTCAGGAGCCAGCTTCGGAGCCGGTCCTGGTTTCGGCTCCGGTTGCAGCTCGGGAGCTGGTTTCGGCTCGGGTGCGGATTGTGGTTGCGGTGCCGGTTTCGGATCTGGCTTCGGATCTGGCTTTGGCTCCGGGGTCGGCTCTGGCATCGGTTCCGGCTTGGGCGGGCACTCAGCGGTAGATGCGGGTTGCGTCGGCTGCGCTGGCTGCGGCGGGTTGGGGACGGTGTCGCCCCCGCCATCGGGCATCGGGCGCGTGGGAGCTGGCGTATCTGGGCACTTTTCCACTGGCGGTGGGCAGGAATCCTCCTCGGCCTCTGCCGGCTCGGGGCATTCCTCAGGAAGAGGCCGCTCACAGACGCATTCGCAGCGCGACTCAAACTCGTCGTAACAGGATTCAATGGCATCATCGCGGTCCCGGCACGTGCTAGCGATGGAGTCATTGGTGTCATCGATGATCTTCGCACCAATAGTGGAGACGATGGGAATAATGAACTTGGCCAGCGGGTGCCTGGTAGCCACCATGGACAAGATATTGAGCAGTGGGATTACCGCAGAAATCAGCTCGGTGAGTGCGGTATCGGAGGTATCAACGACATCGGAAATAGCGCCGGAGCATTGCTTGGCAGAGTCAGTAAGCTGCTTGCCTTCATCGCGGTGGATATCAAAGTCTTTTTGAATGCCGGTCAGGTGCTCGCGCAAGGTGCCGTTAGCAACATCGGAGTCGTCAGTGCGCAAGAAATCCGCAAGCCCCTTTCCACCACTGTGCGGGAGATTTCCTCCCACCGCGGAGATGGTATGGCGCAGTATGTTTTGTGGGGCGATTCCATCTACCGCGCTGATGAGCTCACTCAGAAGCCCCAAGGGCATGCTGGGGCCGGAGTAATTTCCCAGGCAGGCCAATTGGAACTGCGAAATGGCGGCGGAATAATCCCCTAAAAGCGACTTAGTCAACGTACTCATTAGTCCACTGCCTTTCCGCTTTCTCCTGCAAAGGAGCGGCTAAAGCCGGCATCGTACGTGGCGAATGCGCGCATCTGATCGTGCGCTGCCTGGCCCGTGGCAGAGATATTGTCTAAGCGCCACGTTCCATTGTCATGAATGCGCGCGAGGATGCTGCGTATGCGCTCCCCGTGGCCGGAAAAATTCCGCCCAGCCGCGGCAACGGGAAAGTCTGGAACATCGGCGCGGTGGGCTTGGCGCTGTTCATCGTTGGCGCTTATAGCTTGTTGTAGTGCGGACATCGCCTCTGCGGGGCGAAGAAAAACCTCAGACATCGGTATAATCCCCAAATCCATATGCGGTAAGTGTGCTCACCTTCATTGGACTGGGGTTTATACCAAATGGTTCCCGGTACTTCTTATTTTCCTGCCTATACCGAGGCGACGACGGCAGAAAGCCTACCCGCCACCTTGCGGGCATGTTCCTCTTCTGCAGCTTCCACCATGACGCGGAACAGCTCTTCGGTGCCAGAGGGTCGGAGCAGGACGCGGCCGGTTTCCCCGAGCTCTTCTTCTGCCTCGACGATGGCCTGCTTGACCTCGGCAGAATCCATGATCGCCGCCTTATTGGATACCGGAACGTTGATGAGCACCTGCGGCAATACGGTCATCACGGAGGCCAATTCCTTCAAGCTCTTTCCAGACTTGGCCATACGCGCCATGATGGAAAGGCCGGTGAGGGTGCCATCGCCAGTAGTGGAGTCATCGGGAAGCACGACGTGCCCAGATTGCTCGCCGCCGAGGGAGAAATCGCCGCGGTGGAGCTCTTCGAGCACATAGCGATCGCCCACCGCCGCGTGGCGGACCTCAATGCCTTGCTCCTCCATGGCAAGCGTCAGGCCCAAATTGGACATGACCGTGGCCACGAGCGTGTTAAAGCGCAGGTCATTGTCTTCCTTCATTCCAACCGCGAGCAAGGCCATGATCTGATCGCCATCGACGACGTTGCCTTCGGCATCGACGGCGAGGCAGCGGTCCGCATCGCCGTCGTGGGCAAGGCCCAAATCGGCACCATGCTCAAGCACCGCTGCCTGGGCTTTTTCAATATGGGTGGAACCACAATTTTCGTTGATATTAAAGGCATTGGGCCGGTGGTAGATCGGGATGACCTCAGCGCCTGCTGCTTCATAGGCGCTAGGAGCAACCTTTGAGGCCGCGCCATTGGCCGTATCCACGACCACCTTGATGCCGCTCAAGTCAGTGGAGACGACCTCCTTCAGGTGCGCTAGATAGCGCTCACGGCCATCGGGCGCCTCCGAGATAATGCGGCCCAGCTTGGTGCCCGTCGGGCCCTCCTCAACGAGGTTATCCATCGCGGCCTGAATCTTATCTTCCACGCTATCCGGCAGCTTTTTGCCGCCTGCGGAGAAGAACTTAATGCCATTATCTGGCATCGGGTTATGGGAGGCAGAGATCATCACGCCGAGATCCGCTCCGTAATCATCCGTCAAAAAGGCGATGGCTGGGGTAGGAAGCACCCCCACGCGCACAACGTCCACGCCGCGCGACGCCAAGCCGGCGGCGATAGCGGCATCGAGCATTTCGCCCGATACGCGGGGGTCACGGCCGATGATTGCCAAGGGGCGGCGCTCATAAGATTCGCGCTGCGCAGTAAAGACCTCTGCAGCCGCTTGTCCCAGCGTCAAGGCCAAAATGGGAGTCAGCTTTTTATTCGCGAGGCCGCGAACTCCATCGGTTCCAAATAGTCGAGTCATGCAGACAATTATGCCTTGTTAGTCCCGCGGGTCGCATGTTTGGGGCATCGGCAAGCGGGCTAATTAGGTAACCAACATCACGAAAAATGTCCTTGTGGTGAAAAGCAAAATTTGCTTAAAGTCGTACTTTTTGCCTTTTATATGAAATTATTAGCTAGGTTATACTTCACTCTTTTGCCCTAGAGAGGATCAACGATGAACGAACCTAGATCTTCAGGTGACAAGTCACCTGAAACTACCTCGCAAAAGGCACGATCAGCCATTGCGAAAGCCGCTTCTGGGGAACGCGCTATTCATCCAGCCCTCATTCCCGGAGTAAGTGTCGAAAACACCCGCGCAGATTTCAAGACCAATAAAACCGTCTTTGCGGTGGCCTTGGCATCAACAGTTGGCATTATCCTGTGGGCCATCATCGCCCCAGATAACCTGGCCAACACAGGAAGCACCATGCGGGCATGGGTCGTCCAAAACTTTGGATGGCTATTTACGATCATCATGATTGCCACCACGGCATTCCTGCTGACGATCGCCATCGCCCCAACCGGCAAAATTAAGCTCGGCGCCGATGATTCCAAGCCTGATTTCTCCCGGAACGCCTGGATCGCCATGCTCTTTGCCGCCGGTATGGGAATCGGCCTGGTCTTCTACGGCCCGATGGAGCCGCTTGCCCTATTCTTGACTCCACCGCCGTATCTCTCCGGTGTCGAATCCGGCAGCCAAGAAGCCATCCTTCCTGCCTTTGCCCAGGCGGTTCTGCACCACGCTACGTTGCCGTGGATGATCTTCGCGCTAGTGGGCGGCGCGCTTGCCTATGCTGCTTATCGACGCGGCCGCATCCCGCTCATTTCCTCGCTATTTGAACCCCTCATTACGGATTCGAATAACCGGGTATTTGGAAAGATCGTCGATATCTTCGCAGTGTTGGTCACCCTCTTCGGCACGGCGACCTCGCTGGGTATCGGTGCCCCTGCAGATCCGCACGGGAACCTCGATCCTTACCGGCAAGCCCCTCGAAGGCAACGGAATCATGGTGGTGATCATTACGATCCTCACCATCCTTTTCATTCTTTCCGCAATGTCCGGCATCAAGCGCGGCATCCGCATCCTGTCCAATATCAACATGGGCCTGGTCATCGGACTCGCGGTCTTCGTGCTCATCACTGGGCCGACGCTCTATATTCTGGACCTGCTTCCCGCCTCCCTGCTGCAGTTCTTCAAGCACTTCGAAGACATGATGTCCCTCTCCGCCTCCCAGGGTGAGCCGGAGAAGGAATTCGTCACCGCATGGACCATGCTCTACTGGGCGTGGTGGATTTCCTGGTCGCCCTTCGTCGGCATGTTCATTGCGAAGATTTCCCGCGGGCGCACCATTCGCGAATTCGTCTTCGTCATCATGCTCGTGCCCACCACCCTTTCGCTTTTCTGGTACGTCATCTTTGGTGCCACCGCAATTAAGACCCACCTGGACGGAGACGGAATCGAGATCGAAGGTTCCGGCGAGAATGTGATGTTCGATCTCATGAGATCGCTGCCGCTCTCTAGCATCACCACGGTCATCGTTCTCCTTGCTGTGGTGGTCTTCTTCAACACGGCCGCTGACTCCGCTACCAACGTCATGGGCTCCATGTCCCAATCAGGTCGACCAATCCCCTCGACGTCGATTTCCGTTATTTGGGGCGTTGCCCTGGGTGGCATTTCCTTGTCCCTGCTCCTTATCGCCGGCAAGGATGCGCTCAGCGGCCTGCAGTCCATCATGGTCTCCAGCTCGCTGCCGTTTACCTTCATCCTCATCGGCATCATGGTGGCGTGGGGCAAAGACTTGGCACGCGATCCTGCAATACTGCGCAGGAAATACGCACATGCTGCCATCGAGCGCGGCACCCACTTGGGCCTCCAAGAACACAATGGCGACTTCGTATTCAGCTCTTCTGCCGTTCCAGAAAACCACGGTGCTGGGGCTGAAATTGAAAACGATGACCCGTACCTCCACGAGTGGTACACCATCAACGCATCGGATGAATACCTTGCAGAGCAGGCTGCTCTCCGCGAAGAGTGCCGCGCCGAGCTCAAGAACTTTGCACAGAAGAAAACCGAGGACAAGGCCGCAAAAGACGATGAATAATCTCCCTGCCTAACCGGCCTTCTCCTCTAGGCTCTAGGTCCCTAGCCCGCCTCCATCGCGCTGCGCATTAGCGCTCACCGCGATGAGAGGCGGGCTTTTCTCTGTCCCTACAGTCCGTGGCGCGCTGCGGCGTGCGAGCGCTTCATCGCGACCCGAGCTGAGCGCCTTTGTCTCGCGCAAGGCTAAGCCTCAAGAGGCCGGCCAGGCGGGGTTTGGCCGTCCCAACCGAAAGGGACACCGCCAAGAGCGATAAAACGACAATGCCGCCGCCTCCCAGAATGGGAAGCAGCGGCAATGTATGGCGCTTGCGCGCGCAGTAGAAGCGAGATTAACGCTTGGAGTACTGCGGTGCGCGACGTGCCTTGTGCAGACCAGCCTTCTTACGCTCAACTGCACGAGCGTCACGGGTGAGCAAACCAGCCTTCTTCAGGGCGGAGCGATCAGCCGGGTTGTAGATGTTGAGTGCACGAGCGATAGCCAGGCGCAGGGCACCGGACTGACCGGTTGGGCCACCACCGTTAACGGTGACCTTCAGGTCAAACTGGTTCTCGCGGTCCAGCAGGGTCAGCGGGGTGAGGATGTCCTGCTGGTGCAGCTTATTCGGGAAGTACTCAGCGAACTCGCGGCCGTTGACCACGATCTGGCCGGAGCCAGCAACGAGGCGAACGCGAGCGACGGCGCGCTTACGGCGACCGACGGTCTGAATTGGGCCCTCGTGAACCGGAGCAGCGGCCTCAACCTCTGCCTCGGTCTCAGCGTTGGCGCTAGCCAACGAATCACCGATGGTGTTGGTGAACTCTTCGGTAGCGGCGCTTGCTGCAGCGATGTCAGCAGCCTCGGCTACATTGTTGTCGATGTTCTGCTCAGCCATTACTGTGCCACCTGCTTAAACTCGAAGGTTTCCGGCTTCTGACCGGCGTACGGGTGCTCATCGCCTACGAAGACGTGCAGCTTCTTGATGGAAGCGCGGGAGAGCTTGTTGTGCGGCATCATGCCGGCAACAGATTCTTCGATAACGCGGACCGGGTTGGCGTCCAAAGACTGACCCAGGGTCATGGTCTTCAGGCCGCCCGGGTAACCGGAGTGGCGGTAGCGCATTTCGCGGTCGCGCTTGGTGGAAGAAACGTGAATCTTGTCAGCGTTGATGATGATGACGTGGTCACCGGTGTCAACGTTGGGTGCGAACTGTGGCTTGTGCTTGCCGCGCAGCAGGTCTGCCACGGTGGAAGCAAGCTTGCCCAGCACCACGTCAGTAGCATCGATGACGTACCACTTGCGGGTGATGTCACCGCTCTTTGGGTGGAAAGTAGACAAAATGACTCCTTGAAAGTCTGTCTCGGAACTGCCGGCCAGCGCTAAGCATCCATTCGCTTCCCAACAGCGGCCGGTGGAGACCTGCGGGAAGCGCTTCGCCAGCTGCTTGCCGACGAGCGAACACATAGGGCTACAACTTTAGCCGCTACCGGAGTAAAAGACCAAAACGCCAAAACCGGCACCTTTCCAGGAAGAAGAGGTACCGGTAAAAGAGGTTCTATGTGGCGGTTTGTGCAAGTAGCGCGGTAAGGAGACGGCGGCTGCGTTCGCCTCCTGCCGGATGGATACGGGCACGGGCACCGCCCGACTCCCCTATTGCGCTTTAAAGAAACAGGTTAGATAGATGCCGCCAAGGGTGCGTTAACCCCAGCTAGCGGCGGCGCGGCGGTTGACATCGCTCATGGCGTCATTGCCCTGGGACACGGTCTTGGAGATGGTTGCCAGCACGGTATTGAGTTCTTGTGCTGCCTTATCCCACTTGGCCTGGGCCTGGTTATAAGCCACTGCGGATTCACCTTCCCAGGTGCTCACCATGGGCTGGAGGCGGGACTTGAGGTCGGCCAAGGTGCTGTTGATGCGGCCGGAGGTGGCGTTGATATCAGCTGCGGCAGAAGAGATGGCGCCGAATTGGTACTTAATTTCGGACATGGGAAAAATGCTTCCTTTCGAAGTTGCTGGTGGAGGTGGCTGGGTTACAGGGCGAGGCCGCCGCCAACATTGGAGAAGGCCTGGGTGTTTTCGGCTTCGACGTTGTCAAAGTTGTGGGCATTGCTGCGGATGTTTTCAGAAATCGAGGTCAATGCCTCGCGCAGTTGCTGCGCGGAGGTGTTATAGCGCTGCATCAAGTTATCGAATGAAACCTGCGCCTGGCCGGCCCAGCTGCCGCGGACAGAATCAACTACACCCTGCAGGCGGGTGAGCTCGCCTTGGACCTCGTCATTGGTGTTATCGACGCGGCCGGCGGTAGAGACCATGACATCGGCTTGTGTCTTAAAAGTCTGAGACATAACAGTGCGCCCCTCCTTAGGGCGGGAAGAGATGTTGAGTGTGATTTCCCCCGAAAAAGCTTCTGTGCTTTCTCACCGTTATTGGACTGTGCTCAGACCCATTTGGTTCCCGGGACGTTAAAAACTTTTCTGTTTATTTCTTACTCAGGGATTCGGTGGCCATCCGGCACGCGGCTTTTTGCACGGCATTGGCATTATGACGGGTATGGCACCCCACCGACATGTGGTGCCCGGTATCTTCCCAGATGGTCCATTCCACAACGGAGCCATCGCCGGGGTCTTCTATATAGTGCAAACGCCCTGCGTCCTCGGATACATCGCGCAGTTCCGGATCCTTGTCTACCTGCGCTTTGATTTCACCAAAGAGCGCCTTGGCCGGCACGTTAAAAAGCGAGTCCGCCGCTAAGAGAATCCTTAAATCAGGGTCTTCTCCTGTGGCGGTCACTAGGCCTTCCTCCACAGTGGCCTGAAATCCGGTGGGAAGGACGACGGAGAGCCCTTCGATATCAAGGCGCTTTTCGCCTGGGTTGAGCTCGCCGTCACCGCCCGCGTCGCCAGCCGCGTCCGCGTTGCCATCGCTGCCACCACCGGATTCTTCCTTTGGCACGGAGTCGGCGGCGCTCGCAGCGGTGGCACTTCCAGCGGCGGTGCCGGCCTCGCCGCCGTCCTCATTATCGGACGCATTCGCCCCCATGGCCCACCACGAGGCGCCAACGACGGCGAGGATCACCACGACGATGGCGACATGAAACATATCGATGGCACCTATCCAGCCGCGCAGCTTATCGGCCCACCGCGTGCTCGTTCCCCTCTCCTTCCCTGCTCGCTTTCCAGTTCCGGTTCCAGTGCCGGTGCCGGTCTCGGTTTCCATTCCTGATTCCGTGTGTTCCATGGATATATCCATCTGGGCGGTGGGCGCGGATTCTAGGGCATCCGCAAGTGCCGATGCCGCCGCTACTGCCGACGGTGCCCCTGCCTCGCCCGCAGCCGATTCAGCCTCTCGTACTGGAGTTGATTCCGGTGCGGGTGTTGCATCTGACTGCTGCACGCGGGCACCGGCTACATCGAGCTGCCGCTTCACGATGGTGACGGCTTCGCGGGAGATGGCGGTGCCAGAGGGATCCGCGATGACGGATACGTCCACGTCCGGCCAAGCTGATCCAGCGATCTTCGCAATCTGGTCCATGACGTGGCCTAAGGCCTTGCCTTCTACGATGCCGGTCCCGGCGAGATCGTAGCGGTACACGGTCTCTGGGCCTTCAAAGATGGTGGCCGCATCCATAACGGTCACCGTAATCGTTGCCGCTGGTGAGGAGATAGGTGTTTCTGTAGACATTTATTCTTCTCCTTCCCCATAGACCACCTGGGCGATTCCCAGGTTTTCGCCGCGGATGCTCCACTGCCCGCGCCCGGGCGGCTGGTGGCTGGGCTTGAGCCCGAAGATGGTGCCTTCGTCGCGGTCGGCATCGAAAAGCAGGAATGCGGGTTGCAGATCGCGCACCGCGGAAAAGAATTGGCCGAACAGTGCCCGGCCGATGCCGCCGGATTTTCGGGCGATGACCATGTGCAAGCCGATGTCCCGTGCGTGCGGCAGGAGATCGATTAAGGGTGCCAGGGCGATATCGCTGACCAAGTCCGCATCATCGATCACCACGTAAATATCCGGGCCCTCCCACCAATCGCGGGCGGCGAGTTGCTCTGGGGTGATATCCGGCCCCGGCAAGCGTTGTTCCAGCGTGCGCACGGTATTAACGATTTCCTCCTGCGCGCTTGATTGCGTTGCGGCATAGGCCGCCACCATGTCCTGATCCAGCGTGCCCAGGTGAGCGCGGCGCTGATCGATGACCACCAGTCGCGCCGCCTCCCGCGGAAGGCTACTAATCCCGCGCATTATCTGTGCCAAGAAATTGGACTTGCCGCAGCCTTGGGCGCCGATGGCAACTAGGTGCGGCTCGCGCTCCGGATTCCACGCCAAGGTGGAAAGGTCGCGCCCGCCGATGCCCCACGGGATGCCGCCAGTAGGTGCTTCGCCATGGGCGGCGAGCGCCTCTGGGGTCAGGACCGCCGGCAGCATCTTCAAGCGCGGGGCGGGAACGGCGTTTGCATGCACGCGGCAGATATGGGCAATATCCTGATTCGAGGTGTGCGCAAGCAGCATATTTTCGCCCGCCTGTGTCAGCCCCCTGCCCGGCGCGCTGGGCAGTTTTTGCTGCAGCTTGCGGTCAATAAGCGAATCGAGTGCCTCACCCAAGCGCAGCTCGAGGCGGTGGGCGATGAGGTCCCTAATCGCCGGGCGCATCGTGGTCCACCGGGAGGTCGCGATGACAACGTGGACGTTGGCGGAGGCGCCATCAGCGACGATATCCGTAATGGATTCGGCTAAATCCTCAAACTCCGCATTGGATGGACCGATGTGGTGCCAGCCATCGATAATCAAGAAGGTCTCGCGCGATTCCGGCCGGCGAATAAACCCGGCGACCTCATCGACGATGCGGCGGATCTTTTCGCCTTCTTCGCGCCCGGCTACCCCGGCAACGTGCGGTAACCGGTCTAGGGCCGCTAACTGCCCGCCGCCCAAGTCAATGACATAAAAGCGGATATCTTCCGGCCGCCGGTTAAGCGCCAAGGAGGAGACTATCGTGCGCAGCGCACCGGACTTGCCGGATTGCGGTCCCCCGCACAGGGCAAGGTGGCCGCCGTGTTGGTGAAAGTCGATGACTAGTTGGTCTTGGCGCTGGTAGTACGGCCTATCGATAATCCCGATCGGCGCGGATAGTTCCGCTGCGGTGGACTCCGCGCCCTCCATATCGAGGGACGATAGTTCAATGACCGGCGGCAGCGGAGGCAGCCAAATGCGGTGGGCCTCCTGGCCGCGCGCGGCGGCCTCCTCGCCGGCGGCGCGAACCACCTCGGTAAGAACCGATGTGGATTCATCCATCACCACCGTGGGCGAATTCTGTGCAGCGGCATCGTCCTGCGCCCATCCCGTAAAAAGCTCCACCCGGCGCGGCGGGCTTGCGGGGTTGCCGTCCTGGTCCGTGGCCGCGTGCATCCCCGCGCCAGGTGCAGCCCGGCGCGCGAGCGGCCCTGATACGTAGGAGGCCTGAAACCGGGTGAGGTCCTCGGCATCGGACTTCAGGTAACCGGCGCCGGGTTGGCCGGGAAGGTGGTAGGCATCGGTCACACCAAGGACCTGGCGGGATTCGGCGGAGGAAAAGGTTTTCAGGCCGATTCTGTAGGACAAGTGGGAATCTAGCCCCCGCAAGCGCCCTTCCTCGAGCCTTTGGGAGGCCAAAAGAAGGTGCACGTGGAGGCTGCGCCCCAAGCGCCCCACGGCAACGAAGAGCTCGGCGAAGTCCGGGTGCTGGCCCAAGAGCTCGGAAAATTCTTCGACGACGATGACCAGCGCCGGCAAGGGCCCATAGTCCCGCACGGCATCCGCAGAAGCGTTGTACTCGCCCACATTGGCAAAG
The DNA here is from genome assembly GCF_058182375.1 of Corynebacterium sp. LaCa_23. Classification (NCBI taxonomy): domain Bacteria; kingdom Bacillati; phylum Actinomycetota; class Actinomycetes; order Mycobacteriales; family Corynebacteriaceae; genus Corynebacterium; species Corynebacterium sp. LaCa_23. The sequence continues at coordinate 451,114 of NZ_CP190825.1, read as the reverse complement.
TTGCCGGCGGTACGCAGGAGTTCTTGACGGCGGTTCATCTCCCCGGAAATGGCATCGTACATGCGCTCTACCAGGGTGGATTCTTCTTCAAGGTTGGTAATGACCGCAGAAGTATGCGGCAGGCGGTCACAGCCTAGGAAGGTCGCACCACCCTTGAAATCCACCAACACCAGGTTGAGTTCATCCGGGCTATGCGTGGCGGCAAGTGCAGTCACCAGGGTGCGCAGGAGCTCAGATTTACCGCTGCCCGTCGCCCCGATGCATAGGCCGTGCGGCCCCATTCCGCCATGCGCGGATTCTTTGAGATCCACGGTCACCGGCTGCCCGATGGAATCGATGCCGATGGGCACCATGAGCCGCGAGGCACCATCGCGCCCGTGCCACATGCCGCTGGCGGCCAACTCGTCCACGCCGCTGTAACCGAGCAGCCCCAGCAAATCATTGCCTCGGCGCCCAGAGGTGCTATCGGGGCGACGAAAGACCGCCATCCGGCGGGCCATAATCGTGGCCGCGGCAGTGCCCAAACTATCGGGTGTACCTAGTTCTTCCACGCCCGCGGCCGTGACCACCTGCAGGGTATCCGCCGCGACGAGGCACAGGCCTTCTTGTTCCGCGCGCAGGCTCAACGCAGACGACGGCGCGCCGCCTACCTCAATGACGGTGGTATAAGAATCGCCGTGGAAGAAGTCTTCGGTGCCGGTGGTCAGGAGGGCATCGACAAGCACAATGCGAAACCGCGCCTTATCGGGCTCCCGGGTGTGCGGCAGCCATTTCAGCCACTGCCACTCGCCGCCGATGGCCTCGATCCCGATGGTCTCAGGACCGTGCGCCAGGGCTAGCTGCATGACGAGGGCGCGCACCGTATCGCGGGCATTATCGCCGGTAAAGGATAAAAACCTAAAGGCCTGCAATTGGATCACCACCGGCATATCGGGCACGGTGCCCACCGCCTTGATGGCCTGGCGCATGCTCACCGCACAGACCGGGTCCAGGTCCTCGGTCGCACCAGAATCAGGCACGTTGATGGGCGTGCACAACGTGGTGGGCCCAGTGCCCACGCGCACCTCCAAGGCATCCGGATCATCAGGCCCACGCTCCCACATGCGCCGCGATCCCACCAGCGGTTCCAGCCCCGCCGGATCCGGATGCCGATACAGCTCGTGCGCACGCTGCGCACCGGCATTATCCAGGGCCTTTTCCCGCAGTGCCTTAATGTGGCGCAAGTAGGTCCGCCGGGTTTCATCCGGGTCCTGCCCGCTATTGTGCGGCCCAAACATCATGGCCATACTGGCCAGCATCATCAGCGGAAACATCAGGGATACCGGGCTGATATGCCGCGAATCGCCCGCGCCCAACACCATCAGCGCCACCATGCCCAACATCGCGGCGATCATCACGATGGGCAGCAGCAGGCGCACCAGCGGCACCGGCTGCGGGCGCACCGCTTCCGGCACTTCCTCTGCCTCGACGGTGCCGGTGGGAAGCGGCGGTGGCGCGTCCCGAAGCGGCATGGACAATGGCTCCACGATGTGGGTTTCCCCGATCCCAAGCATGGGTAAAATCCTCCCCCGATCCACACGCTTAGCGCTCTTGGCCCCCTGCCAAGATTCCCCGCGCTGCGGTGGACACGACGCCACCAGTAAGCCACAATATGTGGCGTTGGGCAAGGGGGACGCCCACAAACATGAGACAATTCGGGGGAATTATGACCGCTCCAACGGCGCATCACCTGCGCCTTACCATCCGCATCCACGCAGAATCCTTCCACAAGGAAGCAGACGTGGCATTGCCGTTAAGCTCCAGCCTGGGCGAGCTCATGGCAGAACTTACTGACCTTGTCGATGCACCCGCGATCGCCTCACCCTGGCGCGCCGGCACGGCATCCGGGCGCGCCATCGACCTCACCGCACCGCTTGCCGCCACGCCGCTAGCGGAAGGCTCCATCCTGGTGCTCGCCCCGCGCGAGGAGCGGCCCGCGCCCGTAATCCGCGACGCCGCCGAGTCCCTCGCCGCCCAGAGCCGCGACGACACCACCTCCGCCATTCCCATCGTCTGGGCGTGGACCGGGCTCGCCGCGGCCTTCGCCGTCGCTTGGGTGCTCTCACTTCCGGCGGTGGCCTGCGCCGGGCTCGCCATCGCGGCCTTCGTGCTCGCACTGTGGACGCGGGCGCTATCGCTTGTCATGCTCACCCTGGCGGCAGGGGCGGCGAGCGGCTGGACACTTATTTCGCCCGCGCTTGCCGATGCCCCCTATGCCGCCCTCACCACCAGCGCCACCCTGCTCGCGGCGTTATTGGCCTGCCACCTCACCCGGTTAAGCACGGTACGCATTACCTCCGGCGCGCTCACCATCGCCGGGCTAGTGCTCATTGCAGCCGTGAGCTACCTGCTTCCTGGGCTCAGCGGCAATTCGGGCATCGGCACGAGCCACGGCACGGCAGCGGCTGCGGGCACCGTTATCGCAGGCATCATAATGCTTGCCACCGCCCCCGCGCTGACCATCGCCACCGCGGGGCTCAAGGTGCCGCAATTGCCCACCGCAGGCCAAGACCTCGCCGTCTCGGATGAGCTTCAGCCCGATGTGGACGATCGCGCCACCCGCGCCGGGTACGCCTACGAGGGCATCTGCTGCGCAATCGCGCTCTGCCTCATCCCGGCCCTTATCGCGCTCAGTTTCACTGGCACCGGCACCCTTGTGGCCACGGACGGGACCGTGGACGAGGCGGGATCCGCCGCTACCATCGGGTCTCGCATCGCCGTGCTTTTCGGCACCGGTTTAACCGGGCTCGGCTTCGTCCAAGCACTCTACGTCTCCGTTGCCGGAACGGTGGTCATGCACGCCACGCGTCACGGGCGCGTGCTTGCTAGCTGGGCTCTCATGCTCGTCGCCATGGTTGCCTGTCTTACCGCCTGCCTGTGCGCCGTGCATGCGATTGCCGCAGATGGGCTTGCTGGCGCTTGGGCGCCAACGGTGGTTGCGGCCCTCCTGCTTACCGCGATGCTAAGCGCACCACTGTGGACGGCCAAAATGAGCGAGGTGGAACCAACGACCATCGCCTGGTTCGAACGCATTGAGTCCCTCACCATCGCCGCCTGCCTGCCGCTTGCCGCGCACCTCGCCGGGATCTTCGAGCTCATCAGGGGGCTGGGATAATGGGCCACACCCGCTCGCGTCGTTCTTCCGCACTACCTGGTTTCAGCGGCAGTTCAAGGCTTGCTGCTTGCGCCCTTACCGCATGTGTCCTCGCCGGAACCAGCGGCTTCATCACAGGAGCTCCCACCGCGCCCATCGCGGGCGCACGGGAACCGGACCGGGAATGCGCCACCGCGCATCCTTCTCCCCTAGCGCCAGAGCCTTCCGAGGACCAACGCGCCTACCGTTCCCAGCTGCATTCCTTTGCCACGGGCGAGGGCATAAAGGTAGCCGTCATCGATACCGGCGTTGCCCACCACGATCAGCTGCCGAATCTCACCGCAGGCGCGGACCTGGTCGCTCCGGAAGAACCGGATCCGCACCGAGATTGCGACCTGCACGGCACCGTTGTAGCCGGCATCATTGCCGGGCACGATATAGGCATCGCCCCACGCGCTGAGATCCGCGCCATCCGCCAAACCAGCGCGCATTATCGCCAATACGATGGCACGGCCGGCGAGTCCGACGAGGACAGCACCACCGGCTCGCTCGACACATTGGCCCGCGCCATCGATCATGCCGTGGAGGACAACGCCCGGGTGATCAATATTTCCGTGGTGTCCTGCGTTCCAGAGAAGACCGCGCGGCGCATCGATAGCTCCCGCTTGGATGAGGCGCTCGGCCACGCAGAAGATGCCGGCGCGGTAGTCATCGCAGCCTCCGGCAATATTTCCTCCGGCACCTGTGAAGAAGGCGATCACGTCTTTCCCGCTGATTCACCAACCGTTTTATCCGTTAGCGCCCAAGAGGATGCCCACGCACTCGCCGAGTACTCCCTCACGCCTGCCGATGGCCCACAATTATCCGCCCACGGCTTCGTCCCTTTAGCGCTTAATCCCGCCGGTGGCTGGGCAGAAGGGAAGAACCAACAGGATTCCCTGGCACAGTTTCACGGCACCTCATTCGCGGCCCCAGTAGTCAGCGGCACCGCCGCCCTATTAGCCGAGCGCTACCCAGACGCCAGCGCTGCCGATATACGCCAACGGCTCCTCTCTGCCGGCGAGCCCGGCAACGGTTTCATCGATCCACTCGCCGCTCTGACGCATATCGATGGCGAATATGCCGCACCCGCGCGCGATCTGACTATCCAGCCCGCCAAAGACGAACGCTCCCCGGCTGCGAGCCGAACCGGCTGGGTGCTCGGCGGGCTAGTCCTGCTGCTGACCGGCCTGGCGGTTGCCCGCGGGCTACGCCGGCCCAAGTCGGCCTAGGGGCTGACCTGCAGGGCTTCGTCCCGGTCCAAGCGCGAAGCCTCTGGCAAAAGCCGGATGATTTCCCACGGAACCTCCGCCCCAATACCGGTGCCGAGGGCCTCTAAGAGTTCCTTATTGTTCACCGCATGGCGCTGCCCCGTAGGCGAGACAACGTGATAGCCATGCCCGGTATCCACTCCGACGCCGCCTGCCGATAGCCCGCCAAAACGATCCGCTATACCCTCTCCGGCGAGCGCTACCGTCCCGGGGTTCTCAGTCACCAGCGCTGCCCCACCATCGCTATCAGCGCACATCCAGCCCTCATCTGGGCCAACGAAGTCGAAGGTGGTGGCGGGCAGGCGGAAGTTTAAGGGGGCATCGGCAAGCGCGCCTACCTCTTGTGGTGAGGCTTCTTTGCGCGTCGCGCCGTAGCTAACCAACATGTCTGCCTGGGTGGCGGAAAGCTCGGCGACGCCGTCGTCCGTTTGGGCCCACTGGCCCTGCCCGGTGTCCATGATGTCCGGCAGCGGATCGGGAAACGTCAGCGGCGGCTGCTCCGCAAAGGCATTGAGCAACTCCGCGGGGACGGGCCAGGAATGGGTGCTCCCGTCGATGCCAATCCCGCGGCGGATGACCCGGCCCTCCGTGCTCTGCGCATCGGGCAAGCGCACGCGCCCGTCCGCGGTGAGCAGCCACTGCACACCATCCGTTTCTGCGAGCGCGGCGCGCTCCTCCCCAAAACCCTCCTGCGGCGGATCCGCCACCACGATGACCTCTTCTTGGGCCACCTGTTGGCCATCGATGCTGGTGGGATTATCCGCGGGCCGCTCATCGTGGCCGGCAAGGCACGCCGCCCACGAGCGCTGCGGGGTCTCGCCCGGTGCGGCCAAATAGCCGGGAGCATCCGAAATTCCCACCGGCGTGCCCAACGAGGCCTCGCGCAAATGCTCGTCCCCAATGGTCTGCGCCTCGGCCGCCTCGCCGGCGATGATCCGCGCGGACGACAGGTTATAGACGGGGTGGTACGTATCGTTGACGTCCACGAAGAGCTGGCCTTGCTCCGAGCGCACGATGGGCGCATCCCCTGGCTGCGGGCTCGGCTGCAACCAGGCCAAAAGCCCAGAACCGACGGCCAAAAAGGCCACGCCTACCCCGCCGAATATCATCGCCTTGCGGCGGCGGGCTAGCGGATCATGGATCATACGGGTATCGCCCAATACGAGCCCGTGTTCCACGCGGCGGCGTAAAAATTTATGGCCCGAGACTTGGGCCTTGGTCGTTGGCAATGGACGTGCCATGAATTTCCCCCCGAAAATTCCCCGAAAAGTCTAAATAAACCCAGACCTCAGGCTAGCGCAGGCTCCTCACCCCTGCCACTTGGCAGCGTGTTTTCACAAGGTCGTGCGCTTTTCCCTCGTTATATCCGCGCGCGCGGACATTTCGCCCGCCTCCGGGTAATCCACCTGCACTAAAGACAGGCCCTTCGCCGGTGCCACCGGGATGCGAGAGGAGCGCTTGGTTTCCTGCAGCAACGCCTCGGCAAAGTCGACGTCCCTGCGGCCTTCCCCAACGCTTAAGCAACAGCCAACCAAAGAGCGCACCATCGACCAGCAGAAGGCGTCCGCGGTCACCCGGGCCTCAAAGAGCTGCGGTTCTTCCGGCGTCGAGACATCCTGCCAGCTAAATTCCTGTAATTCGCGAATGGTGGTGGCATTCGGCTTGGCCTTACAAAAGGCCGCAAAATCGTGCAGACCCACCAGCGCCGTCGCCGCATCCTGCATGGCCCCGATGTCTACCGGTTTAAACCATTCGGCCGTATCGCGCGCCCGCGTCGGCAGCGCACCCCTCTGGCTGGTGGTTATCCGGTACACATAATGCCTGCGCAGCGCAGAAAATCGGGCATCAAAACCTTCTGGCGCGAAATCGCAGCCGTGCACCCGGACGTCTTCCGGCAACAACTTGGCAAGCCTGCGCACCAACTTCCCGGGATCATTTGCTACGGACCGTTGCTCCAGCATCTCCTGCGGCACATCCACGTGCGCCACCTGCCCGCGAGCATGGACGCCCGCATCCGTACGCCCAGCTACCGTCAGCGGTACCTCCGTCCGAGCGATCATTGTTAGCTGCTCCTCGAGCACGCCTTGGACGGTGCGCAGTCCGCCCTTTTGCCTGGCCCATCCGTGAAAATCGGTGCCGTCATAGGCCAGATCTAACCGGATCCGAACGAATCCTTCTGCTGGTCCCTCATCTGCGATCGCTGCTGCTTCAGTCATGGTGGACCTAATGCTACCGGAGGCATCGGCGAGTTCCCGAAATGTGCAACCTCTCCTGCTACACCTCCCCTATTCGTTTTGAGCAGAAAATGCAATATCTGAAGGCCGTATTTGCTCAGTTATTGCAGTGGAGGATGCGCATAGGAGGTTGAGCGTAGGAGGTTGTACATAGTTGTCGTTGTGGATTGGAAGTTGCGTGGTCCGCTGCATGGCGAAGTCGCACGACGGAGTGGGACGAGGGGCGGGACGACGGAGTGGGACCAAGTACCTGAGGCTCCAAGTCCAAAACGACAAAAGCCGCCTCCCCTGTCTCTTCGTAAAGAGAATGGGAAGGCGGCGATTATGCGCTACTTCTGCGAGTAGGAACTGCAATCCACGCAGGGCGTTAGGGCCTGCGCGAATTCAGTGACCGAGGGAGATTACTTCTCCTCGGACTCCTCAGCAGAGGTGTTCTCAGCTGCGGTGTCCTCGGCCGGAGCCTCGGTCTCCGCAGCCTCGTCTGCCTGAGCCTCTTCAGCCTCAGCAGCCTTGGAAGCGGCAGCGCGGGTAGCGCGGTTAGCCTCGGAGGTCACGGTCTCCTCAAGAACGAGGGAGATCTGGGACATCGGGGCGTTGTCACCGGTGCGGTTGTCCAGCTTGATGGTGCGGGTGTAGCCACCCTCACGGTTCTCAAACTTCGGTGCAACCTCGTCGAACAGGTGGGAAACAACATCCTTGCGCGGGATGAGCTTCAGCACTGCGCGGCGGTCAGCAATGGTGCCGGACTTAGCCTTGGTGATGATCTTTTCGACGTACGGGCGAAGAACCTTCGCCTTGGCATCGGTGGTCTTGATGGCGCCGTGCTCGATCAGGCTAGCTGCCAAGTTGCTCAGCATGTGAGCTTGCTGCTTGGCGGAGCCACCGAGACGGGCACCCTTCTTCGGGGTAGGCATTGTTTACTCCTCGTGTGCGGTAAAAGTTGAGCGCGCGGCAACGAGTGCCGCAGTTCAGGGTGATTCTTTACTCGGAATCGTCCGCAGCCGGGTCCTTGAAGTCACCGGTTTCTGCGTCGTAGCCCTCGAGCTGGGTTGGGTCGAAGTCCTCAGGGGTGTCCTTCAGAGCAAGGCCCAAGTTAGCCAGCTTGATCTTTACCTCATTAATCGACTTCTGACCGAAGTTACGGATATCCAGCAGGTCGGACTCAGTGCATTCTGCAAGCTCGCCGACGGTGTGGATCTCCTGACGCTTCAGGCAGTTATAGGAGCGAACGGAGAAGTTCAAGTCCTCGATAGGCATGCCGTAGGCGGCGATGTACTCGGTCTCCTGCGGGGAGGGACCAATCTCGATGCCTTCGGCTGCGTTGTTCAGCTCGCGTGCCAGGCCGAACAGTTCGACCAAGGTGCCACCGGCAGAAGCCAGGGCGTCGCGGGCAGAAATCGAGTTCTTGGTTTCGACGTCGATAGTCAGCTTGTCAAAGTCGGTGCGCTGCTCAACACGAGTAGCTTCGACCTTGTAGGAGACCTTCAGCACTGGGGAGTAGATCTGGTCGATTGGAATACGGCCGATTTCCCCAGAAGTTGCGGCAGCCGGGACGTAGCCACGGCCGCGCTCGACGACGAGCTCAATGTCCAGCTTAGCGGTGTCATTTAGCGAAGCGATGTGCAGATCCGGGTTGTGGATCTCCACGCCAGCCGGCGGCTGGATATCGCCCGCGGTGACATCACCAGGGCCTTCCTTGCTCAGGTACATAACCACCGGCTCATCGGAGTCGGAGGATAGGACCATGCTCTTGATGTTCAAGATGATCTCAGAAACGTCTTCCTTCACACCGTTGATGGTGGTGAACTCGTGGAGCACACCATCAATCTTGATGGAGGTTACCGCTGCGCCCGGGATGGACGACAACAGGGTGCGACGCAGCGAGTTACCGAGGGTGTAGCCAAAGCCCGGCTCGAGCGGTTCGATGACGAACTTGGAACGAGACGAGTCGATGAATTCCTCGGTGAGCTGAGGACGCTGGGAAATGAGCATTGCAATTCTCCTTTTCGGCGACCGCTATTTGACGCCGGTAGAGGGGGGTAAAAATCTTGAGGTTGAAGATTCCTGATGGACCGCGTGGCCTTGCAGGGCCGTGCGGTATAACAGTTTACTTCGAGTAAAGCTCGACGATGAGCTGCTCTTGCAGCGGAATGTCGATCTGAGCGCGCTCGGGCAACTGGTGCACGAGGATGCGCAGCGTATCAGGAACGACCTGCAACCATGCCGGTACGTTGGCATCGATAAGAGCGTCCTGAGCGTCTTCGAACCATTCCATCTTCTGGGAACGCGGGCGGACATCGATGATGTCGTACTGCGTAACCCGGTAGGACGGGATGTTGATGTTCTTGCCGTTCACGGTGAAGTGACCGTGGGAAACGAGCTGGCGAGCCTGGCGGCGGGTACGTGCCAGACCTGCGCGGTAAACCACGTTGTCGAGGCGGGTCTCCAGCAGGATGACCAGGTTGTCACCGGTCTTGCCTGGGAGGCGGTTAGCCTCGGTGTAGTAGCGGCGGAACTGACGCTCCAGCACACCGTAGGTGTACTTTGCCTTCTGCTTCTCCTGGAGCTGCAGCAGGTACTCAGATTCCTTGATGCGGTTGCGGCCAGCCTGTCCCGGAGGGTACGGGCGGCGCTCGAATGCCATGTCTCCGCCGACCAAGTCGACGCGAAGACGGCGGGATACGCGGGTAGCGGGGCCAGTGTAACGAGCCATTTTCTTACCTCTTTCCTTCCCTTAAACCTTGCGACGCTTGGTCGGACGGCAGCCGTTGTGCGGCTGTGGAGTTGCATCCGTGATCGAGGAAACCTCGAGGCCTGCAGCCTGCAGGGAACGGATGGCGGTCTCGCGGCCGGAGCCCGGACCCTTGACGAATACGTCAACCTTCTTCATGCCGTGGTCCATTGCCTTGCGTGCGGCGCTTTCAGCGGCCATCTGCGCGGCGAACGGAGTGGACTTACGGGAACCCTTGAAGCCAACGTGGCCGGAGGATGCCCAGGAGATAACAGCACCGGTCTGATCGGTGATCGAGACGATGGTGTTGTTGAAGGTGGACTTGATGTATGCGTGGCCCAGAGCCACATTCTTCTTGACGACGCGACGGCCGGAACGGCGTGCGCCGGAACGAGTCTTTGGAGGCATGAACTACTTCTTCTTTCCTGCGATCGTCTTCTTCGGGCCCTTACGAGTACGCGCGTTGGTCTTCGTACGCTGACCGCGTACCGGCAGACCGCGACGGTGGCGCAGACCCTTGTAGCTTCCGATTTCAATCTTGCGACGAATATCAGCCTGAACCTGGCGGCGGAGGTCACCCTCTACCTTCCAGGAGCCTTCAATTGCGTCACGCAGTGCCGAAACCTGTTCATCTTCCAGGTTGTCGGTGCGCAGGTCAGGAGAAATGCCAGTCTTTTCTAGCAATTCCTTGGCACGGGTTGGACCGATGCCGTAGATGTAGGTGAGAGCGACCTCCATACGCTTATTGCGTGGGAGGTCAACACCAGCTAGACGTGCCATAAGGCGTGTCCTTTCGGGTTGTTACGGCGGTTTTCTCCCCATCCGTCCCGCTCCATGCAACGCTTCGCCCGGACCGTGCCGGGAATCCTTGGGTTGCTTACCAGTGCGGGCTCAGGCCACCGTAGCCTGAGGTGTACAGGACAAAGCCATGCTTCGCCCTTGGGTGAGGAGGCTGACTGTGTTTACTTGTAGCGGTAGACGATGCGTCCGCGGGTCAGGTCATAAGGAGACAGCTCTACGACGACGCGATCCTCCGGGAGGATGCGGATGTAGTGCTGACGCATCTTACCGGAAATGTGTGCAAGAACCTTGTGCCCATTGTCGAGCTCGACACGGAACATTGCGTTTGGCAAAGGCTCGACGATGCGACCCTCTACCTCAATTGCGCCTTCCTTAGCCATAACCTCTACTTTTCTGGCGACAGACAAGTACCTGTCACCTGCATGTTTGTTGTCTACTGCGGTGGTGCAAGCCAACCAAACCTACTGGCGCTATACACCGTCAAACCAGCATACGCTGCAGCGACACGATTTCCAAACCGCGCGCACTTTCATAAATCCCCAACCGGCAGCGGAAAACTAAAAATACCCTCGCGTTCAGTTCCAAATTCCGGAACCAAGCGCGAGGGCGAGGCGCGTTAACGCGGTGAGCTACACCGAATTAGTAGATGTAGACCTTGTCACCAATCTGGACATCGTTCCAGTAGCGAACCGCTGCATCGTAAGGCAGGTGGACGCAACCGTTGGAATCAACGTTGGTGTTATCCAGGTGGAAAGCGTGGCCGTTATTGGTGAAGTAGATGGAGTACGGCATCGGCGCGTTATTGAACTCGCGGGAGATTTCGTCCTTCACCTTGCGGTTGACGTGGAAGGTACCGCGCGGGGTTTCCTCGCCCACCATGCCGGCGGACATGGATGGGGAAATGTAGGACACGTCGCCACCTTCCTGCAGCCAGGTGCGGCGGCCGTCAAGGTCGACACAAATCTTGGCATCTGCCGGGCAGGAGCCGCGGTCGAATTGGTTAGCGCGGCGCTGCTCCTCCGCACGGCGCGCCGCCTCTTCAGCCTTCGCCTTTTCTTCCGCAATCTGCTGTGCGTGTGCGCGCTCAGCAGCCTCGCGAGCCTGGCGTGCTTCCTCGTTCTTCTGAGCCACTAGGCCCGGAAAGAGGAATTCCAGGGCGCTATCGACTGCGGACTGCACGTTAGGCACCAGTTCCGGGGTGTACTTCTCAGCCTGGTCCAGGATGTCATTGCGGGTCTGCCATGCCTGGTCGCGGGTCTGGCCGTGGAAGTTATCAAGCTGCTGCTGGGCCTGGGCAGTGAGCTGATCGAGGGAAGGGAGTTGCTGAGCAGAGGCTGCAGGGGCGCCGGCAATCGTGCTCAATGCCATGACGCCAGCCACTGCTGGTGCAGCAACGGTGGCACTTAACTTGCGGAGGCTGAATTTAGACATAGTGGTGAGTATAAACCTTTCAGGGGATTTACGCCTAGTTTAAGCGGCGATTTTTCAGGGAATATGTACTGGGAATTTATTAGTAGCGCCTGGTGAGGATACGCGGGCCGTCCGCCGTCGCGGCTACCGTGTGCTCCCAATGTGCGGCAACGGAACCGTCGAGCGTGACCACCGTCCAGTCATCTTCTAGCACCGCGCTATCGACGGTACCCAAGGTGAGCATGGGTTCGATGGCTAGCACAGAGCCCTCCTGGATGAGGGGCCCGCGGCCAGGCTTTCCCTCATTTTCCAAGTAGGGCTCTTCGTGCATGGTCCGGCCAATTCCGTGGCCGCCGTAACCATCCACAATATAGAGGGATACGCCAAACTTATCTTCGGCGCGGTAAGTTGCCTGCTCCAAGGCGTGGGACACGTCGGTCAGGCGGTTGCCCGGGACCATCGCCTGCAGTCCTTCCATGAGCACCCACTCGGTCGCCGCGTTCAATGCCGCAACGTCCGGGTCCAGTTCACCGATGGGAAAGGACCACGCGCTATCTCCTACCCAGCCATCGAGGGTGGCGCCGCAGTCGATGGAGAGGAGGTCGCCATCGGCAAGCACGGTCTTCGCATCCGGAATCCCGTGCACGATGACATCGTTAACGGAGGAACAAATGGAGCCCGGAAATCCCTCGTAGCCCTTGAAGGTAGGGGTGGCACCGGCGGCGCGGATGGTCTGTTCCGCCACCGCATCGAGCTCCAGCGTGCTCACTCCTGGCGCCGCCGCGGCGCGAACTGCCTGCAGCGCCTTGCCGACGATCTCGCCAGCCGCCTGCATGGCATCCAGCTCGCCCGGGGTGCGGGCGGGAATGCGCTTGGTGCGGCGCCGAAAAGCCATTACTTGCCCAGCGCTTCCATGGCGCGGGCGTTGATCTCTTCGACGGAGCCTTCTGCCTTGATGGGGATGATGGCATCGCCGTAGTGCTCGATGAGCGGGAAGGTCTCATCGCGGTAGACACCCAGGCGGGTGCGGATGGTTTCCTCGTTATCGTCGGCGCGGCCGCGGGCCATCATGCGCTTGACAACAACGTCCTCAGAAACCTCGAAGTTCAATACGCCGTCGAGCTTTTCGCCCTTCTTGGACAACAGCTCTTCCAAGATGTCTGCCTGCTCGGTGGTGCGCGGGAAGCCGTCCAAGAGGAAGCCGTTCTTGGCGTCGTCTTGGCTGAGGCGCTCTTCTACCATGCGCGCGGTGACATCGGTAGGCACGAGCTTGCCGGCGTCGATATAGGACTTCGCCTCAACGCCCAGCGGGGTGCCCTCGCCAATATTGGCGCGGAAGAGGTCACCGGTGGAGATGTGTGGAACGCCGAGCTTTTCGCTCAGGATTGCTGCTTGGGTGCCTTTGCCAGCACCGGGAGGGCCGAGAAGTACAAGACGCATTATTTCAGTAGTCCTTCGTAGTTGGATTGGAGAAGTTGAGATTCAATTTGCTTGACCGTGGTCAAGGCGACGGAGACCATAATCAAGATGGCCGTACCGCCAAAGGCGGAGGTGCCGGCGGCCGAAGAGTGGCCAACGCCAAGATCCAGCAGGATATTCGGCAGGATGGCGATCAACGCCAAATACAGGGCACCGACGCTCAGCAGGCGGTTCATGACAAAGCCGAGGTACTCCGCGGTGGGGCGGCCCGGGCGGATGCCGGGGATGAAGCCACCGTACTTCTTCATGTTATCGGCTTGCTCAGCGGGGTCGTACTGCACCGAGACGTAGAAGTATGCAAAGAAGATGGTCAGCAGGAAGTACAAGACGATGTACTGCCAGGAGGACGGCGCCTGCAGGTGCGCAATCACATTGCGCTGCCACCAGTTATCCGGGGTGTGCACGGAGCTGGAGTTGACGATCTGCGTAATCAGCACCGGCATGTAAATAAGCGAGGAGGCGAAGATGACCGGGATAACGCCGGCCTGGTTGACCTTGAGCGGCAGGTAGGTGGAAGAGCCACCGTACTGGCGCCGGCCCACCATGCGCTTAGCGTATTGCACCGGAATGCGGCGCTGGCCCTGCTCGATGAAGGTAATGCCGACGACCAGGACGATAAGTCCGGCCAGCACCATCGCGAAGACCATGCCGCCGTTGTTTTGCAGGATATTCATGCCATCGGTAGGCAGGCGCGTCGCAATACCGGCGAAAATGAGCAGGGACATTCCGTTGCCAATGCCCTTTTCCGTAATCAGCTCGCCCATCCACATCACGAGGACGGCGCCGGAGGTCATCGTCACCACAAGCAGGATCAGGGTGAAGAAGTTGCGGTCTTCCGCCAAGACCGGCACGCCTTGGCCCAGCAACTGCTCGCGGTCCGCCAGCGCGACGATGCCGGAGGATTGCAGCAGCGCCAAGGCGAGCGTGAGGTAGCGGGTGTACTGGGTCATTTTCGCCTGCCCAGACTGACCTTCCTTCTTCAGCTGCTCAAAGCGCGGGATGACCACGGTCAGCAGCTGCACGATAATGGACGCCGTAATGTAGGGCATGATGCCGATGGCGAAGATCGACAGCTGCAATAGGGCGCCGCCAGAAAACAGGTTAATCACGGAGTAGAGGTCTCCGGATTCCTCTGTCAGCTGACGCAGGCGCCCTGCAATTGACGCGTAATCTACACCCGGCGACGGGATCTGTGCACCGATGCGGTACGCAATAATCATCACGATGGTGAAGATGATCTTCTTGCGTAGGTCGGCATCCTTAAAAGCCTGCAAAATGGCGGACACTACAAAATCCTCCTGGCCTACCGCTGTCACGCGCGAATCTATGGATTCCTCACGCAGCAACACACGGAGGTGGACACTCTATGGCTCCCGCAGGGCTCCACATCTTCCTCACTTGGCGTTAAGAAGTAAAGACAAGGAGTCCCAAAGGAACGGTGGAACACTTTTGACCCCATAACCCTACCAGCCTTATATCTGCGCGCCACATCTAACCCGCATTATGTGACAATGATTGCCTATTCTTTCGCGCTTATTCCGCTGGGGGTTTACCATGTTAATTATTGCCCTGCGCAATTTTTTACCCGTAGTTTTCCGGCCTGGCGGTCCCTAAACGCCAAGGTCGTTATTGGTGTGAACCCAACGTTGCGAAAGAAGTCTGAATGAGCAAAAAATTCACGCCGATGACCGTTGCTGAGATCATCGACGTCTTTATCCCTAGTCCCAACCCCTTCCGCTGGGAGGCCTTTGATGGCTCTGCCACCGGCCCTGCCGATGCTGATTACAAGGTCACCATCAATAGCCTCGGCGGACTTGCTTATATCGCCACCCACCCAGGCGATGTCGGATTCGCCCGCGCCTACGTCACCGACGGCATCTCTGTAGAAGGCGAGCACCCCGCCCACCCGTACGGCATCTTCAATGCCCTGCATGCCATGTATGACAAGTTCGAAAAGCCCGGCGCTAAAGACTTGGCCCGCGTGATTCGTTCGCTGGCTTCCATGGGCGCCTTCCACATCCAGCCGGTGCCTGAGGTAGAACGTGCCTCCTGGCTGCGCCGCAAGCTGCACGATGGCCTGTCCAAGCACTCCAAGGAGCGCGATGCCGACGTCATTTCTGATCACTATGACGTGGGCAATGACTTCTACGAGCTCTTCTTGGGCGATTCCATGACCTATACCTGCGCCTACTTCCCCACCCCGGATGCCACCTTGGAGGAAGCGCAGGAAAACAAGTACCGCCTCATCTTTGACAAGCTGCGCCTGAAAGAAGGCGACACCCACCTGGATGTAGGCTGTGGCTGGGGAGGCATGGTGCGCTACGCCGCCCGCCGCGGCGTGAAGTCCATCGGCGTGACCTTGTCGCAGGAGCAAGCCGAGTGGGGCCAAAAGAAGATCGAGGAAGAAGGCCTACAGGATCTGGCTGAGGTCCGCTTCATGGACTACCGCGATGTCACCGAAGAAGGCTTTGATGCGATCTCCGCCATCGGCATCATCGAGCACATCGGCGTGCAGAACTACGATGACTTCTTCAAGTTCATGTACAGCAAGCTCAAGGTCGGCGGGCTGATGTTGAACCACAACATCACCTACCCGGATAACCACAAGACGCCCAAGGGCGGGTTCATCGACCGCTATATCTTCCCCGATGGCGAGCTCACCGGTTCCGGCAACGTCACCAAGGCCATGCAGGACAATGGCTTCGAGGTCTTCCACACCGAATCCCTGCGCTTTGATTACATGCGCACCCTGCACGAGTGGTGTGAGAACTTGAAGGAGAACTGGGAAGAGGCCTGCGATTTGGTCGGCCTGCCCACCGCGCGCCTCTACGGCATCTACATGGCTGGCTCGGAGTGGGGCTTCGAGCGCAATATCATTAACCTCTACCACTTCTTGGGCATCAAGCTCGGCGAGGCTGGCTCCCGCGCCGGCGTGCCTGAGCGCCGTTGGTGGGAAGACAGCCGCTTTTAAAAGGAGCCCATATGACCCTTTTGGATCACTTACGCGAGCGCGTTTCTGCCCTGCAGCCGCGCCCGGTCGATGCCGTGCGCATCGAGCCCGTGGGCTGGCAGGCCCACCGCGCCGGCGTCGATACCTTGCTGCGCAGCTTCCGCGAGGTCCCCGCCGGCAAGCGCGTGCGCCTGGCCAAAAAGACCTCTAACCTCTTCCGCGGCCGCAGCGAGAATCAGATAGGCCTTGATGTCTCCGGCCTGGGCGGGGTCATCGAGGTCGATCCCCTCGCCCGCACCGCCGATGTGCAGGGCATGTGCACCTACGAGGACTTGGTTGATGCCACCCTGCCGCACGGCCTCATGCCGTTCGTCGTTCCGCAGCTAAAAACCATCACCCTGGGCGGCGCGGTCACCGGCATGGGCGTGGAATCCACGAGCTTTCGCAACGGCCTGCCGCACGAGTCCGTCATCGAGATGGATATCCTCACCGGCACCGGCGAGATCCTTACCTGCTCGCGCGAGCAGAACGTCGATCTCTTCCGCCTCTTCCCCAATTCCTACGGTTCTCTGGGCTACGCGGTACGCCTCAAGATTGAGCTCGAGCCCGTGCCGCCCTACGTGGAGCTGCGCGAGCAGCGTTTCCACACGGTGGAGGAGGCAAGCCGCGTGCTTGCCGATGTCTCCGTCGTCCACACCCACGAGGGTCAGACCGTCGATGGGCTAGACGGCGTGGTCTTTTCCGAGGACGAGGCTTACCTCGTCTTCGCGCGCTTTACCGATGAGGAGGGCCCTACCTCCGATTACACGCGGGATAAGATCTACTACCGCAGCCTGCAGCACGCCCAGGGCATGCGGCGCGACCGCCTTACCATCCGCGACTATATCTGGCGCTGGGATACTGACTGGTTCTGGTGCTCGCGTGCCTTTGGCGCCCAGAACCCCAAGGTGCGCAAGGTCTGGCCGCGCGAGCTGCGCCGCAGCTCCTTCTATTGGAAGCTGGTGCGCCTGGACCGCAAGTACGAGTTGGAGTACAACTTCATCAAAAAGCCGCACGGCAAGCCGCGCGCCGAGCGCGTGGTCCAGGATATTGAGGTCACCCCGGAAAACCTCCCAGAGTTCCTCCACTGGTTCTTCCAGGCCTCCGATATCCAGCCCGTGTGGCTGTGCCCCATCCGCCTGCGCAATGGCGTGGGCGAACTCGTGGGCACCGGCGATATTGCCGCCGAGTCCCAGGACCCCTGGCCGCTCTACCCACTGCGCCCCGGAAAGACGTGGGTCAACGTCGGCTTCTGGTCCGGTGTGGACGGCGATCACGTCGATCCCAGCGCTCCTGGCAATGGGGCCTTCAACCGCGTCATTGAAGAAAAGGTCAATGACTTGGGCGGCCACAAGTCGCTGTACTCCGAGGCCTTCTACTCCCGCGAGCGGTTCGAGGAACTCTATGGCGGGAAGCTTCCCGATGCCATCAAGGCCGTAACGGACCCCGATGACCGCTTCCCCGGCCTTTTTGAAAAGACCGTGGACGAGGCATAGGACGGCTCCCAAAACCACATAAGGGTGGAACGCTCGTGAAAGCGTTCCACCCTTTTTGTAGCTACGGGCCCAATCCCCGACAGGGCCGGAGGCTTAAATCAGCGCGATTACTGCTCCTGGGCCACCTGCGCGGTCTCAGCGTTATCCGGCTGGGACAGCTGCGGGTTGGCGTCAACGGGGCCGGTGGAGCCGGCGAGCGCCAGCACGGCGGAGATGACAGCGGCAAGGAATGAAGAAATGGACGACATAGCAAACTCCTAGCTAGTAGGGATGAGTGTTTACGGTGATAACACTACCACTGCCATGCATACGTCCGCATAGATCGACTACACCCCCTCGCCCCGCACACAAGGTGCGAGGAAAGGGGGTGTAGTTAGTCTCTAGTCCAGATTACTTGGTGTTGGCGGAACCGCCAGCAGCCTCAATCTTTTCTACAGCGGACTTGGAGAACTTGTCTGCGGTGACGTTCAACTTAACGTTGATGTCGCCGCTGCCCAGGACCTTGACCGGCTGGTTAGCGCGGACGAGGCCAGCAGCTGCGATGTCAGCGACGGTGATGTCGCCGCCATCGGCAAACTTCTCGGCCAAGTCAGCCACGTTAACAACCTGGTACTCAACGTGGTTCGGGTTCTTGAATCCCTTGAGCTTAGGCAGACGCATGTGGATGGGCATCTGTCCACCCTCGAAAGCAGCGGGAACCTGCTTACGAGCGCCGGTACCCTTGGTACCGCGACCAGCGGTCTTACCCTTGGATGCCTCACCGCGGCCAACGCGGGTCTTGGGCTTGTTTGCTCCTGCGGTTGGGCGCAGGTCGTGCAGCTTGATGATATCAGCCATGGTTTACTCCCCTGCCACTTCTTCGACGGTGACCAGGTGGCGAACCTTGTGAACCATGCCGCGGATGATCGGGGTGTCCTGCTTAACAACGGACTGACCGATGCGCTTGAGGCCCAGAGCCTCAATGTTCTTGCGGTGGTTCGGCTTGGTGCCCACCAGGCCCTTTACCTGTGTAATCTTCAGAGCCATTGTTTATGCCTCCTGACCTGCGCGCTTGCGCAGCATACGGGCCGGGGTGACCTCTTCGATGGACTTGCCGCGGCGTGCGGCAACCTCTTCGGGGCGGACCAGCTGCTTGAGGCCGTCCACGGTAGCGCGGACGACGTTGAGTGCATTGTCGGAGCCCAGGGACTTCGACAGAATGTCCTGCACGCCAGCGCATTCGAGCACCGGACGAGCAGCACCGCCGGCGATGACACCAGTACCAGGAGCGGCAGGCTTCATCATGACGATGCCCGCTGCGTCGCGACCCTCTACCGGGTGGGTGATGGTGCCGGCAACCATAGGTACGCGGAAGAAGTTCTTGCGAGCCTCTTCTGCACCCTTCTGGATTGCAGCCGGAACTTCCTTAGCCTTGCCGTAGCCAACGCCTACCTGGCCCTGGCCGTCACCAACGACGACGAGAGCGGTGAAGGACATGTTGCGGCCACCCTTAACGGTCTTGGAGACGCGGTTGATGGTCACAACGCGCTCGATGTACTTATCGCGCTCGTTGTCCTGCTGGTTACGACGATCGTTGCGACGGCCGTTGCCGCCGCGGTTGTTCTTGTTGTTCTCGGCGGAGCGTCCGCCGTCACGCTGTTCACGGTCCGACATTACGCGATCCTTCCGTTGATGTTTCCGTTGACGATGATCATTAGAACTTCAGACCACCTTCACGTGCGGCGTCTGCCAGCGCAGCGACGCGGCCGTGGTACTTGTAGCCTGCGCGGTCAAAGACGACCTGCTCAATGCCAGCGGCCTTGGCGCGCTCAGCAATCAGTTCGCCCACCTTGGCAGCCTTTGCCTTCTTATCGCCCTCGAGTGCACGGATGTCCGCTTCCATGGAGGATGCGGAGGCCAGGGTGTGGCCTGCCAGGTCATCGATGACCTGGACGTGCATGTGGCGCGAAGAGCGGTGCAGGACCAAGCGCGGGGACTCAGGGGTGCCACGCAGGGTCTTACGGATACGGAAGTGGCGGCGTGCGCGTGCTTCGCGACGACGAGAAGAAATGTCCTTGCCGACTGGAGTGCGCTTCGTGTTTTCAGTGTTTGCCATTGCTTACTTACCCGTCTTTCCGACCTTGCGACGGATCTGCTCGCCTTCGTAGCGAATACCCTTGCCCTTATAAGGATCGTCCTTACGCAGGCGACGGATATTAGCGGCGATCTGTCCGACTAGTTG
This sequence comes from Corynebacterium sp. LaCa_23, assembly GCF_058182375.1. NCBI lineage: Bacteria > Bacillati > Actinomycetota > Actinomycetes > Mycobacteriales > Corynebacteriaceae > Corynebacterium > Corynebacterium sp. LaCa_23. The sequence continues at coordinate 431,310 of NZ_CP190825.1, read as the reverse complement.
CTTGTCAATACCGGTAATGGACAGCTTGGTGTTGCCGTCCACTGCGAAGGTGATTCCCTCCGGAGCCTTGATGAGGATCGGGTGGGAATAGCCCAGGCTGAATTCCAGGTCCTGGCCCTTTTGCTGCACACGGTAGCCGACACCAAAGATTTCCATCTTGATGGTGAAGCCCTCGGTCACGCCGATGACGGCGCTGTTGAGCAGCGAGCGGGACAGGCCGTGCAGAGCACGGTGCTTGCGGTGATCATCAGGGCGGGAAACGGTCAAGATGCCGTCTTCCACGTTAATGGTGATCGGATCCGGAACGTTTACGCTCTGGGTACCCTTAGGGCCCTTGACCTCAACGTCTTGGCCGTTGATGTTGATTTCGACGCCGTTTGGTACGGCGATCGGTGCTAGACCGACTCGAGACATGTGTCAAACCTCCCTTTACCAGACGTAGGCGAGAACTTCTCCGCCTACGCCCTTCTCCTCAGCCTGACGGTCAGTCAGCACACCGTGGGACGTGGAAATGATAGCCACGCCCAGGCCGCCCAAGACCTGTGGCAGTTCGGTGGACTTTGCATACACACGCAGACCCGGCTTAGACACGCGACGCAGACCAGACAGGGAACGCTCGCGGTTGTTGTACTTCAGCTCGAGGGACAGGGTGTGACCCTCGACGGTGTAGTCAGCGATGTAGCCTTCCTGCTTCAAGATGTCAGCAATGTTTGCCTTCAACTTGGAGGTAGGCATCGACACGACGTCGTGGTGTGCGTTACTTGCGTTACGCACGCGCGACAGCATGTCGGCGATAGGATCAGTCATAGTCATATGAGTGACCGTGTACCTTTCTCGTTGCGGTTCCCGTGCTCACCAAAGCGTTTTCCGTGTGATTTCGGGCTACTCACGCTCCTCACGGTCAATACCGCAAGGCGCTCGCCACCCTTTGATTCAGACAACGGTCCGCTATAAACGGCGAGGGGCCTACAACAAAGTTGATGTTCAATTCTTTTTCGGCTCTGCGTTTTGCCAGTTCAACACGCCAAACCCGCAAGGCTTTGCGCGTGCACCGGCTGCAGCGCAGGCACGCCGGAACACTTTACGCCATATCCTGCGGTTTTCCAAATAAATCCCCTGCATTCATTACAGTCGGATACAGCGCCACATGAATGAGGAGTAGTTGAGATGAGTACCGAGAACGAAGATCCGATCCGCACCGCCCACCAATGGCTCGAAGAAGCCGCGCGGCTATTAAACCTCGAGCCCCATGAGGCCACGGCGCTAACCCGGGAACTGCTGGATTTAACCAAGGACGTGGCCCATACCCAATCGCGGCCGGCAGCACCGTTGACGGCGTTCGTGGTGGGATTGGCATCGGCAAGCACGGCAGAAGCCAAGGTAAATATAGAAACCCTCAAGGAGGCGCTGAAGTAATGGCCGGACGCAAGAATGCCACGTTTGCCGTCACGAAGGTCCGCCTGGGCGAGCACGCGCAGGTAGATACCCGCGCCGATACCGTCGCCGGTGAGGAGCCGCTTGAGATTCGCGTGGGTGGGCAGACCATCACCACCACCATGCGCACCCCGGGCCATGATATTGAGCTGGCGCACGGTTTCCTCCACTCCGAGGGGCATATTGCCGCGCTTTCCGATGTCACCACCGCCCGCTACTGCGCCGGTTCCACCGTCGAGGGCATGAATACCTATAACCTGCTGGACATAGACCTGGTGAAGAATACGCCGTTGGACTTGAGCGATCTCCGCCTGACCACGACGACGTCCGCCTGCGGCGTGTGCGGTACCTCGTCTATCGAGGCGCTGGCGAAGAAGTCTCGCTATTCCATCCCCCAGATCCCCGTGGACCCACAGCTGGTGGTCCAGCTGCCGGAAAAGCTGCGCGCCGCCCAAAAGGAATTCCGCAAGACCGGCGGAATCCACGCCGCCGGCGCGTTTACCCTCGAGGGCGAGCCGGTGGTCATCCGGGAGGACATCGGCAGGCACAACGCCGCCGATAAGGTCATTGGCCACCTGCTCATGGAAGAGCGCCTGCCCGCCAATGACCTCATTTTGGTCATGAGCTCCCGCGCCAGTTTCGAGCTGGTGCAAAAGGCCACCATGGCCGGTTTTGGCATGCTGGTTGCCGTCAGCGCCGCCTCTTCCCTTGCCGTAGAGACCGCCCGCGAGACCGGCATGGCGCTGGTGGGCTTTGCCCGCGCCGATCGCTTTAACCTTTATTCGGGCACGCTGGCCTAGTCGCGGTAATCCTCCGGCCCATTATTGAGCCAGGCGTACACGCCACCGATAAGCAAGCCGCCGCCGATGAAGTTACCAATCCACACCAGCGTCCAGTTGAGGGCAACGTTGCCAACGGTCAGCGCTGCCGGCAGTGGATCGCTGCCGAAGAAGGTGAGCGCAAAGAGGCAGAAATTGGCAATTACGTGTTCGAGTCCCAAGCCCACGAAGATGCCGATGATCGGGACGATGACGATGAACTTCGACACGATTTCCTTGGCGAAGACCGCACCAACGATGCCCATATTGACCACGAAGTTCGCGGCCATGCCCTCTACGAGCATTCCCTGCGGGGATTTGGTCAGCTTGCCTTCAGAGATGGTGACCAACAGGTGCGAGGGATCCATATTCGCGAGCTTGGCGGACATGCCCATGACGGCGGCAAAGATGATGGCGCCGACAAGGTTAAAGATCGTGGTAATAAGCAGTACGTAGAAGGCCTTGCCCCAGGACAAGTGCTTCTGCATCGCTCCGTAGACCATGTACATCATATTGCCCGTGGCCAGCTCCGCACCGAGGATAACGATGGCGAAGAGGCCTAGGCCGAAGAACAGGGCAAAGGTCACGGACCCCAGGCCCGGGGCAAGCCCTTCCACCGCTTGGCCAACGACGCCGGCAAATACGGTGCCGATGCACAGATACACACCGGCGAGGATTGCGCGGACAGAAAATCGTGAAAATGATTGATCGAGTAGGGCGGCCTTTTTCAGGGATCCGGCCTTGGCAGCTTCGTTGAGAGACACCGTTTTTTATTTTCCTTATTTAGCTGTACTTATACGGACAAGAGAATCACGGATTATCGTAGCGCGTTATGCATTCACCGCGTCAATAAAACTAAACAGAAATTATTACTATAAACTTGGTTCACACCCACCCCTATCGTCCCTAATGTCCCTATTTTTCCTCGAAGGTCGCATGGACCACCAAGACCGGCCACGGAGGGAGAGGCCCCAACGTTCTGCGGCGCGATCGCGCCACTCGGCGGCATCAGAAAGCAACACTGCCGCTACGTCTTATTCCCGCAGGACCCGCAGCACGCGCCCCCGGCCATCGAGCAGCGACGCCATAGGAGCCCAGCCTAGACGCTCCGGCAGGCACCGTTCCGACGATCGCGATTGGCGCAAGGCCGAAAACCACGCGCGACGCATTCAGCGCCGCTACCCCAACCGCCGCCTCAAGGAGACCTCCCTGCCCAGGCACCGGAAGAAGCCTTCCGGATGGGATCGCGTCAAAGATGCGTGGAAGTCGTCCTGGGTCCTGCGCATCGCCGCCGGCATCGTGGTCACGCTGCTAGTCATCAGCTCCATCAATCGCAGCATCAGCCCGCCGGAAGGCCTGGAGACCAACGAGGTCACTGCGGAACAAGCCCCCGTCATCGAGCCATCCGCCGCGGTAGAGATGTTCATTCCCGCCATCGATGTCCATGCGAAGTTCGACGATGACAATTGCCGCGTGCTCGATGGCGCCATCAACCCTGACACCATGGATAAGGCCTGCACCTATACCGCCGATGATCGCCCGTATTCCCTGCCGGGAACCAATGCCGAGGATATCGTCGTCATCGCCGGCCACACCGGCGCGGGTGTGCCTGCCGTATTCAATAAGCTTTACGATGGCGCCGCCAACGAGCACAAGGTCAGCATCGGCGATAAGCTCTACGTCCGCACCAAGAATTCCGACCAGAACTGGCTCATCTACACCGCAACCGATCTCCACGACCCCGATAAACAGGGCCTGGCCGGTGACTCCAGCGTATGGGGCGAGGACGCGATGCCAGGCAGGCTGCTGACGATTAGTTGCATCCAGCCCGCCAACCCCCTCGAGGCCGCCGTGCGCAATGCCGTTGTGGGATGGCAATACGAGGGCACCACCCACACCGCGAAGGACAAGAAGGCTTAATCGCCGGCCACCCCTCCGCCGCCTACTCCCCGCAGTCCCTACTTCCACCGCCGGAAGTAGGGACTTTTCATATCCTCCCTTTTCCCAGCGCACAGGTATATTTTCCCTCACCTCACTATATGTACCGATAACGGTTTGCAATAGTGTAATATTCGTTTGAATCTACATAAAAGTTCACTGCCTTTAACCTTGGGAGAACCTTATGCCTTTGCGCACCTCATTTGCGCGCTTTGCCACCATAGTGGTGGCCTTGGCGCTCGCGTTATTCCACGCTCCCCTCGCCCTCGCTGGCGATGCCCCGATTGTCCGCACCCAAACACACGTGGATTCCCCGCACGCGGTGTGGCAGGACGGGAACTTCAAGCTCATGTCCAATAGTGCGGGCCTAGTCCCCATCGAGGACACGATCAACTGGGTGAGCCACGGCCGCGTCGACGGCGGCCTAGGAGCCTATGCCTGGCGCGTGCCCGATGACCCACGCTTTGAATTTCTTAAGGCCAAGACAAACCAGCTCATGTACTACGGCGGCCCCGCGGTCGGCTTCCCGAAAAACACCATGCCCATCTGGGCTGGGTTCGGCGCCGCTGCAGATCTACCTACCGATCAATTCCGCGATAAGTCCTTCAACATGGAGATCGTGGACTTTAAGGGCCCCGGCCGCATGGAGCTATTTAGGTACAACGGAGAGGACTACCCCCTCAACCGACTCTGGTCCTCCCACGATCCGGGATTCCGTACCACATGGGTTAACGCGGGAACGCATACGCATAACGCTACGACGTTTACCCGTCCCGGCCACTACGAGGTCACCTACCGCGCTTCTGCGCGAAAGAAGGATGGCACCTTCATCCACTCCGAGCCACAAACCTTAGTCTGGCAGGTAGGCGGGACCAACCCCGCCGAGCGCACGATTACCGATCTTGATGCTGCCTTTAACGACGCCAAGTCTGAAGGCTCCGCAGCCGAAGATTCCGAGTCCGATGCCCCTATGTTCAAGATGGCTCCCTCCACAGCCGATACCAAGGGCGCGAAGGAAGGCATCCTCACCACGCTGTCACTCGATACGGGAAATGCCAAAGACACCGGCCGCGCCGTCTTCACCATCAATGGCCACTACCTTGCCGAGCGCAAGGTAGAAGGCGGTAAGGCATCGTGGGATGAAATGATCGGTGAAGAAAAATCCGACTTCCAAGCCATCTTTATCCCAGACGATGACGCCCCAAGCCCACGCTGGGTATCCGAACCCGTGGAGTTCTGGACCAGCGCCGTCACCGTCAAGGAAAGGGCCGCTAAAGATGACGAAGCTTTTACAACGAAAAGCGGCGAGCTTCCTACTCCCGAAATGGAAGAGATAGAGCCGTTTGAGACAGAGCCCCTTAAGATCGAGAGCCCAGATATCACCGTGTCCACCAGCGAGGTATACGGCGATGGTGACCGCAATATCGACATCACCGTAGAGCCCGAAGATGACCGCACCACGGTGCGCGTTACCGGCGGCTTCTACAAGGTAAATGGCGAACCGATGACCAACCTACCGGAAAAGCATATTGCAGATTGCGAAATCGGCTTTACTTCCGGGCCAGGACAAAGGACGAGCAGGCAACTCATCGATAGCTGTAAGCAGCCCGGCTACCAGCTCATGCTACGCATCGTTCCTGATTCGCGTTCCGATGCCGGCGGCGCCACGCTATTTAGCCATACTCACAAAGAGGCTTATAAGCCGATAGCTGAGACCACCGTCTCGTTCGCAGATGCTCCCGATTCCGCGGACACGCAGGAACCAGAAGGCTCGGAGAATCCAGAAGACTCCAACACACCAAAGAAGCCGCAAGGTTCGGAAGAAGCAGAAGAGTCAGAGGGTTCCACCCCAACCGAAGAGTCTTCCCCTGAAGCACCTTCCACGACCCCGAAGCCTTCTGTCCCCAATGTCCCCAAACCCAAACCGCAGGGCCCGAAGGATAAGGACACCCCCAACAAGGAGCTCAATCTGCACCGAGGCCACGTCGATATCGCCCCAATCCACGAGGACGGTGAGCTGCACCTAGGCATCAAGGACGAGACGAATCTGTACCATATTGGTGCAATCTGGCGTAAGCCTTCCGATGTCTTTTTCACCGTTCCCAAGCAGGTCAAGACCACCTTGAACAAGGACATCCCGCACTTTGGAAAGAAAGGCAGCGCAGCCTACGTCCTGCCAGAGACACAGCGCACCGGCGTGGTGTGGCCTGGGATAAGCACCGAAGATGCGTACCAGGACACCAAGAAGGACTACACCTTTACTTTCACCCCCGTCAAAGCCCCGAAGGACGGCGAATGGTTGGCATATCTGGCTGATCAAACCGGCCTAGACCAGCGCCTTGCCGGCAGCGATGGTACGCATTCCTATACCACCGAAGGCCCTGACCACATGCACCTCAACTGGGCATTCAACAAGCCCGGTACGTATGAAGTCGGTGTCACGGTCGCCGAAAAAGACGGCAAAACCGCGAAGAAGGCCGTTCTGCGCTTCAAGGTAGCTACCGAGGATTCATCATCTGCTACCCCACCAACCAAGGGCAATGACAATGCGACCGAAGGCGGCTCCAATGGCAGCACCGACGGCACAACCGACAACAACGCCCCATCGAAGGAACCAACCCCAGAGTCAACGGACCCCGCTCCCAGCGAAGAGCCTTCCAAAAAGCGCGAGATCACCAAGGGCCACATCGACTTCGGGCCAAAGGTTGTGGACAATAAACTTGGCTTCTATGTCAACGAAGACAACCGCCACAACGTGCCTGAAGACGTAGCGTTGCGCATTCACGATGCGCAACGCGTGCCGGTCGCTGACTCTCTGGCTAAGACGCTGTCCTTTACCGGAATGGTAAAGACTGGCTCAACGATTTACCACCTGCCATTACAACAGGATCACAATGCTGTGTGGCCGGGATGGGACACGATCAAGGTCGGGCAAGACTACCGTGACGCTGCTATCGAGGTTCGTCCTAAGTCAGCGCCTACGGATGGACAATGGTGGGCCGGCCACACTGCCTCCCTGAATACACCGGAACGGACCTTAGCCGATAGCAAAGGTACCCATACGATTAAGGGCGTTGAGGATGGTCCTTTCCATGTCCACGCGCACTGGATCTTTACCGAACCAGGCCGCTATGAGATGGACATGCGCACCGTCAACAACAACGGCGACAAACTCACCGACTGGCACACCGTGACCTTCCTCGTGGGCGATTCAACCACCCAGCCCGGCGGAAAAGGCGCTGACAAAGAAAGCGATAAGGAAAAGGGCAAGCCCGCAGACTCCTCGAAGGATAAGCAGCCAGCCGCTACCAAGCCAGATAACGGCACGAATAGCACCGGCACTAACAAGCCGGGCTCCGAAAAGTCCAAGGCTTCTACCTCGTCCGGATCGAATGCAGGTGCCAAGGGAAATAGCACTGGGAAGTCGGAGGGCTCCAGCAAGTCCACAACCGCTAAGGGTGCAGCAGGCGGCGGCTCTGGTCCGGGCTCCGGATCCGGCGGAGGCTCCTCCAGCTCCCACAACGGTGCACTAGCCTCCACGGGTGCCAATATCGGTTGGGTACTCGTGCTCGCCGCACTCTTTATTGTCGGCGGCATAGTGTTGGTAAAAAAGCGCTCTAAGGACAGTCAGTAGCCCTTAAGTTCCGAGGTTCGGTGCACCACCTCACTGCAACGAAATCTCATCGGGGAACTGCTCCACGACCTTAGATCCCAAGAAGCATCTACTTCTGACGCAGAGCTCGTCCCCGAGCATGGTCGCTTACCAGTTCGGGCCGGGCTCATTTTGCGTTTTGACGTGGTTATTTACGCACCAAGCCTTTAACCTCTGCCCGAATGGGGTGGAAACTAAACTGAACGGTTATATTCAGCATGTTAAAAACAGTTCAATGGAATATGCTGGGTGCCTACCTACCTTTCTGGCTCATTCCCTATTATCGAAGATAACACTATGCAAATTAAATTTATCTAACTGTTTACGGGTTCTTGGGAAAGTCAGTAGAAATTGAGCCTGTATGCAGTGATAGCCCGACTACATAATGGAATAAATTGACCGCTAAGAGAAATTGGGTCCACGTGAATCAACATGGTACCCTGAGCAATTTATGACCAATGGACGGGCGAAGGTTCCCCGTAAGAAATGTGATTAGCTTTGTTTAGCCGTATATCGAAATCTGCTTTAACTCCTTTCATCATTCTTGTATCCACTTCTCTAGCAGGCTTTTTCTGGGGAGAATTAAGAGTTTTCCCTCTTGCTGTGGCGGTAATATTCTTGGCCCTGTACAACGCCTCTATACGTAGAGATTTTTACCCAAGATCGGAATCTGGGGTATTTTTCGTCGGTTTTGTATTATCTATTTTTGGTGGATTATTGAATGATTCAAATTACACATTCTCCCTTGGGCTAATGATAGCTTCGACGTTCCTTTTGTTTTTAAATCTTAATAAGGAGGGCCCAACCCGCCCAAGGAAATGAAATGGCTGACCATAAAGCCTCTACCATGGCCACTGATATTCCCATCTATTTTTTCCATCCAGGATTGCCGTGGGAACGAGGCAGCAACGAAACACCAACGGCAGGCTCAGGAGAAACCTTCCCAAAACAGTGACCTGTCCATCTACAGCGCCGGGGACCTGGAGATGATCGCCAACATTCACAACCCCAAACCACGCAAAGCACTCAACTGGCGCACCCCAGCCGAAGTCATGACCAACGCCCTGATGTCGATTTGGGGTAGTTGGTACCGTGAGTCCGCGTAGTTGGCACCAGGGTTACGCGTACCTGGTACTGCAAGGGTTTTCTTTCATAGTTGATGCGACACCACGATTCGTTGGTGTCGCATCAACTTCTACTTGGAAAGAAGCTCATTGTTGTGGCTAACTTCAAACAGATCCTTGCGATGTGCCTTGACGGTGCTAGCTATACGCAGATCGCACATACATTGGGGTGGGGCCTAACCCCCGACGTGTCCATTTTCCGGGGTCAGGCCTTCACTCGTGAGCCGTCTCAACAACGGCTACCGAATCCGCATAGGAGACTTTGACATGTGCAAAGCCACCTCTCCAATAGGGCCAAATAGTGCAAAAGCCGGGCCGACTCAGTCGGGCCGCCCCGGTACCAACTACCCAGAACACGGCAGTACCGAGTCCCCAGAACACCGGTACCAAAAACTCGCATCTGACACCTGACACAAACCGGTAGTATCACACCAAAGTAACCGTCATCGTTGCAACGACCCCTAGAATCCAAGCGCTGGCATTAAAACTAGAAAATCCCAACTCCTTGTAGGGAGTTGGGATTTTTAGCGCTCTATTTACTTGAACGGGAAGCCGAGCTCGCGCAGGAGCTTACGGCCTTCTTCGTCGTTAGTAGCGGTGGTAACGACGGTGATGTCCATACCACGGGGACGATCGATCTTGTCGATGTCGATTTCGTAGAACATGGACTGCTCGGACAGACCGAAGGTGTAGTTACCGTGGCCGTCGAACTGCTGGTCAGACAGACCGCGGAAGTCACGAATACGTGGCAGCGCGATGGTCAGCAGACGGTCCAGGAATTCCCACATGCGGTCGCCGCGCAGGGTAACGCGTGCGCCGATCGGCATGCCTTCACGCAGCTTGAAATTCGCGATGGACTTCTTTGCGCGACGCAGCTGTGGCTTCTGACCGGTGATAGCGGTCAGGTCCTCGAGAGCGCCATTGATGACCTTGGAGTCACGAGCAGCTTCGCCAACACCCATGTTGACGACGACCTTGGTGACGCCAGGGATCTGCATGACGTTGTCGTAGTTGAACTCTTCGTTCAGGTTCTTGCGGATTTCCTCGCGGTAGCGAGTCTTCAGACGCGGGGTGTAGTTCTCGCTCATTTTTAGATGTCCTTCCCGTTGCTACGCGCGATACGGACCTTTTTGCCGTTCTCGTCGAAACGGTAGCCCACGCGGGTCGGGTTGCCCTCGGAGTCAACGATCGCAACGTTGGACACGTGGATCGGAGCTTCTTGGGTAACGATTCCGCCGGACTCGGCGCCACGCTCGGTAGCGGAGTTTGCGACGTGCTTCTTGATGCGGTTAACGCCCTCAACGAGGACCTTTTCGCGCTTCGGGTATGCCTCGATGACCTTGCCCTTCGCGCCCTTATCTGGGCCCGAAATGACAATCACCATATCTCCCTTATGGATCTTCATAAGATTAGATCACCTCCGGTGCTAGAGAAACGATCTTCATGAAACGCTTGTCACGAAGTTCACGAGCAACCGGGCCGAAGATACGGGTACCGCGAGGTTCGCTATCGCCCTTCAGAATAACTGCAGCATTCTCATCAAAGCGGATGTAGGAACCGTCCGGACGACGGGTTTCCTTCTTCGCGCGGACGATAACTGCCTTAACTACATCGCCTTCTTTAACGCTGCCGCCTGGAACAGCGTCCTTGACGGTTGCGACGATAATGTCGCCGATGCCAGCGAAGCGTCGGACGGAGCCACCGAGAACGCGGATGCACAAAAGCTCACGTGCACCAGAGTTGTCGGCGACGCGCAGACGCGATTCTTGCTGAATCACTATGGGTCTCCTGACCTGGATTGATGTGCGACAAGATTTCCGTCCTTGCCACACGCGGTCTACAAACTTGCTGTGCTCGAGCCTTTACAACGAACACGTAAAAGCGTCGATGGGTCTCGGACCGGCGATTCGGAAACGCACCGCTACGGACCGACCAGCTCTCGCAACCTATACATTGAACCACATGGCTTAGCTACTTCCAAAACAGTGCAAACGCAGCGCTTTGACTCCGCCAATCACCCCATAGAGGTGTAGCACTTTAAGAAACACCCCTACACGGTAAAACCGTAAAAAGGACTGGCTGTGCCGGTCGGGAACAATTCCCGGCCGGCACAGCCTTTTTCTATGCGCGTTAAAAATTCCAAGGGGAAGGCAAATGAGGGATTCACGGCTGCCGGGCTCAATGCCCTAGAACCCGATAGCCCTTCCCTACCCTCATTAGCCCCTCCCCACGCCCTCTCCGCTCCTAAAAGGAGCATCGCAAAGCTTTTGCGCCCTGACACACAACTAGACCCCGCCTGTACAATTTTGCATAGTAAATCCTATTAAATTCCCCCGATTATTTATGCACGGTCTATATTTTTCCCGGGCCACCTGCGGAAATGCCAACCCCCAGCGGCCAGACCAACCCTCGAAACACAGAGATTTCACTCCGTACAACTTGGTCTATATAGTTGAACCGGGTAGTCTATTAGGCGTCCACTTTTACGTCTACTATTTAAAGGTTCCTCATGTCACGCTCTCTATTTACAAAAATTGGCGCATCGGTAACCGCTGCCGCAACCGCACTCACCCTGGGCGCTTGCGCTAGCGATAATGAAGACGACGGCGATACGGATACGATTCAGGTCGGTACTTCCCCAGGGCCATATTCCGAGCTTTTCAAGGACGGAATTGAGCCAATCCTTGAAGATGAAGGCTTTAAGGTCGATTACACGGACTTCTCCGAGCTGCGACAGGCAGATGTCGCTCTATCCGAGGGGCAGATTGATCTCAACGTAGACCAGCACACGGCGTACATGAACGTCTACAACCAAGAGACTGGGTCCGAGCTGACCAACCTCACCGATATCCCCACCGTTAAGACCAAGATTTACTCCAAGTCCCATAAGTCCATTGATGATGTGGATAAGGGACACACCGTTGCCATCCCGCAGGACGGTTCGAACCAGACTCGAGCATTCCGCCTTTTGGTCAAGCTTGGCTGGCTCACCATGAAGGACGATGCTGACCAGAACCTCTTGACGGTCAATGACATTGAGGACAATCCGCACGACCTCAAGATTCAGCCGATGGACTCTGCTACCATTCCGCGCTCCATGGACGATGTTGACTGGGGTATTATCCCAGGCTCCATCGCTTATTCCTCCAAGGTCGATCCTTCCCTGGCCCTTGGGGAAGAAGACCTCAGCGATGACCTCATCCTCCAGGCCGTCACCACGGAAGACAAGAAGGACGCCGACTGGGCTAAGGCAGTTATTGAGGCCTATAAGTCCCAGGAGTTCCTCGACCACGTCGATAGCGTGAACGAGGAAAACTACTGGTTCGTCCCAGACTCGCTCAAGAAGTAATACGGAACTTTCTCCATGCTTGATGTTGAATTTCGCGACTTAGGCAAGACCTTTCGCACCAAGTCGGCCTCGGTGACGGCCCTGGAAGGTGTCAACTTGGACATCGAAAAGGGATCCATCTTCGGGGTCGTCGGCACGAGCGGTGCCGGCAAGTCCACCTTGCTGCGCACCATTAACGGACTGGAAAAGCCCACCGCTGGAACGGTCAATGTTCTAGGCCGTGACCTTAATGCGCTGTCCAAGAAACAACTGCGCGAGCTGCGCGGAGAAGTGTCCATGGTATTCCAGCACTTCAACCTGCTCGATACGCAGACGGTGGCCCAGAACGTGGCAATGCCGCTCATCCTGGCCAAGACCCCGAGGAAGGAAATCCAGCAGCGCGTCACTGAGGTACTAGAGATGGTGGGGCTTGAAGGGCGCGCTCAATCGCTGCCTAAGCAGCTTTCTGGTGGTCAGCGACAACGCGTCGGGATCGCCCGCGCCTTAATCACCAACCCAAAGATTCTGCTGTGCGATGAACCGACATCAGCCCTCGACCCGCTAACGACTGACCAGATTCTGGATCTCATCGTCCGCGTGAACCAGGAACTGAATATCACCGTCGTCATCATCACGCATGAGATGGGTATCATCTCCCGCATCGCGGACACCGTTGTGGTCATGGAGGACGGCCATGTCATCGAAAATGGTGCCGTAAGCGGCGTCTTTTCTGCCCCGCAGCAACCCCTGACGCAGCGGCTCGTGGAGACCGTACTCCCGCAGCACCTTCCAGCGTCGGTGCAAGACACGGTCAATGCCTCCCACTATGACCGCGTCCTGCGCGTCACCCACCACAGCGGCGCGGCAAAAGGCCTTGTCAACGGCTTGGTGCAACGGGGCATCGACACGGATCTTATCCACGCCTCCGACGTGGCCCTGCGCGATGGCACGGTTGGCACGCTGGTGCTCGGGCTCGTCAATAAGGATGAAGCTGCGCTTAACGATGCCGTGCAGTGGATACAGCAGCAGGGCCAACTCAACGCAGAGGTAGTGAACTAATGGATTTAACTGAGATCTTCGATACCAAGGTTTCTATCGATCAATACCTAGAGGCCGGCTGGCAAACCCTTTATATGGTGGGCATTTCCCTCTTTTTAGGAACGATCGGCGGAGTTGCCCTGGGAATCATCCTGGTACTTGCTAATCCACAGGGCATGTACCCCAACCGCGTGCTGTTTAGGATCACTGACTTCCTCGTCAATACGGTGCGCTCCTTGCCGTTTATCATCTTGATGGTGGCGATCGTCCCGTTCACGCGCCTTATCGTCGGCACTTCCATTGGCATGACCGCGGCGCTGGTGCCGCTAACCATCTTCATCGCGCCGTTTATGGCCCGCCTCATCGAGCAATCGGTGTTGGAAGTTGGCGATGGCATCCTCGAAGCTGCGGAATCCATGGGCGCTTCCCTGTGGCAAACCATCCGTTATTTCTTGCTGCCAGAGGCTAAGGCCTCGATCATCTTGGCGCTGACCACCTCCACCATCACGTTGATTTCTGCCACTGCGATGGCCGGAACCATCGGTGGCGGCGGCGTCGGTGACTTGGCGGTCTCGTATGGTTATCAGCAATTCGATACCGTAGCCATTATCCTCACCGTGATCATCCTCATCGTGGTGGTACAAGCAATCCAGGGCTTGGGCAATGCGCTCGCCCGCCGGGCTCGCAACGGGGCCTAAGACACACAAACAAGTAAAAAGGCTGGGGTTTATCCCCAGCCTTTGTCTTGTCCGTCCCTTAAGACGTAGCTTCCTTTGTAGAAGGTTTCGATGTCCCCTGCTGAGCCTTCGGGTCAACGGTAAATAGGTCCGTCCCAGAGCCAATGAGTTCACCCTCGCGGAAGGCCGCGGTGGGAATAACGGGACCGGTCTTCTTGGCATTGGACACAACGATCGGCGTCGTTACCGGCAGGCCTGCTTCCTTGATGGCCTCGATATCGAATTCAGCCAGAACCTCGCCTTGCTTGACGGTATCGCCCTTATTGACATGCGAGGTGAAGTGTTCGCCCTTGAGGTTTACTGTATCGAAGCCAATGTGCATAAGGATGTCAATCGGCCCCACCGCTGGGTCGTCCACGCGCAGGGCGTAGGCGTGGTGGGAAGGAAAGGTCACGGTGATGGTGCCATCTGCAGGCGCGACGAGCTTGCCCACCGTCGGTTCGATGGCAACACCTTTACCCAGCTTGCCCCCGGCGAACATGGGGTCCTTAACTTTGGATAGGGGCAGGGCATTTCCCTCTAGCGGAGAAAATATTGTCGCGGCATCTGCGGCGGCGGAGCCAGCGGCAGCAGACTCCTCAGCAGCCTCGGCGGCCAAAGCCTGCGCAGCGGGAGGGTTGACCTCATCAGGATCAATGGTGCCGTTGCGGTGGATGAGCACCTGCCCGTACAGGTAGGCCCCGATGAAGGCTACGGCGAAGGAGATGACACCACACAGCAAGAAGGTTGGGACAAAGCGGGGAACGGAGACGAAACCGATGAAGCCGGCGGCGCCGAGGGCATCCGCAAGCACGCCAAAAATGGCGATGAACGTAGAGGCGATGGCTGATGCCGCCATACCGATATAAAACGGCCACCGCAGCCGCAGGTTAACGCCGAAGATCGCGGGCTCAGTAATACCAAACAGCGCCGAGATACCGGAGGCACCGGCCAAGCCCTTGAGCTTTTCGGAGCGCGCCAAGAAGTACACGGCCAAGGCCACACCACCCTGGGCAATATTGGCCATCGAGGCAATGGGGAAGATGAAGGAACCGCCCTCATTCCACAGCATCGTCTCAATGGGCGGGAAGGATTGGTGTAGGCCGGTAATGACGATCGGCGAATAAACCAGACCGAAAAGGAAGCCCGCCACGGGACCGGCAAAGTCATACAAGTTGGCCAGCCCCATACCCAACCACTCACCGGCGGTGCGCAAGATTGGGCCCAGCCCCATAAAGGTAATAAAGCCCGTCACCAGCAGGGTAAGCAGGGGTGTGAGCATGAAGTCCACGGTGCCCTTGAGGTGCTTGTGCAGGAACTTTTCAATCGTCGCCAGGATCCAGGCGATGACCAGAATGGGCAAGATCGAGCCCTGGTAGCCAGCTTGGGCAACGTCGATGCCAAAGATATCCCAGTAGGGCATCTCGCCATTTTCAATAGCCTCGGCAACGTTATAGCCGCTAACCAAATCCGGCATGACCATCGCCATGGCCATACCCGCGCCGAGGAATTCATTGCCGCCAAAGCGCTTAGTAGCAGTAAAGCCCACGAGGATGGGCAAGAAGGCAAAGGGAGCGGATGCCAAGAGGTTGACCAGTCCGGCAAACCCTTCCCACGAAGGATACATTTCGATGACGGATTGATCCCCAAATAGTCCCGGCGCGGTCAGCACATTATTTAATGCCATCAACAAACCGCCGCCGAGCAGGATAGGGATTAGCGGAACAAAGATATCGGCCAAGACCTTGACCGCGCGGGAAAACCAGTTGCCGGATTCCGCGGCAATATCCTTCAAGCGATCGGTGGACACGGCGACGTCCTTGGAAATGGATTTGGTCATTTCCTGAAAGACGATATTGACATCGCCCGGGCCCACGATGACCTGGAACATGCCACCGGCTTCGAAGGTGCCCTTCAGATCCGGATCGTTGTCTAGCGCTGCGGTATCAACCTTGTCCGAATCATCCAACACCATGCGCAAGCGCGTGGCGCAGTGGGCAAGGGCAATAATATTTTCTTCGCCGCCTAATGCCTTGAGAGTGCGGGCGGCGACCTCTTGATGCTCCATGGACCAACCTTTGTTATTTAGGTCACATTAAATGACCGAATGTGATTGACTACTTCCCATTTAAGTCTGTTTGGGCCGAAATGTCCACAAAGCAAAAAATTGTCGATCTTAGTTCCGCAGGGTCTTAGTCCAGCGGCTCCCATGCCTGCCAGGGAGCATCCCCAAAAACGGCGAATGCCGCGGCGATGCGACCGCCGCCGGCAAAGACTTCTACGGCGCAGCCATCGGCGATGAGCCGCATTTCTCCATCGGGGCATGTGATCGGCTCACCGCCGTTGAAAGAGATGGTGCCACCGCCTTGCACCACGCGGAATGCTTCCTTCCCGGTGGCATCGACAAGCGCATAAGCTCCCTCCCCCGTTATATCGATGGTCGAGCCAAAGCCGTCCCTGCCGCGGGTTTCCGGCAGCGCAGACCACAGCGGTTCTTGGCACAGATAGTTATCCTCCAGCCACAGCCGCCGCGGAATAGTCAAGGTATGCACCCACCCCTGCGTTGGAGTCTCATCATGAGCGGGCATGCCCATCCAGCCCAACAGGATATTTTCCTCGGTTGCCTGCGGCGCATAAAACTGCGTGCCGTAATCCAGCAGGGTAAAGCCGCGCTCAACGTGGAAATTAAGCCCGTCCAAGGTGCCGACGACGTAGCCGCACCGGTCGGTTTCCTCCTGCGGACAGAAGATCAACACGTGTTTATCCCCAAAGGTCAGCAAGTTGGGACACTCCCACATATAGCCACCCGGAAGCTGCGCGGGATCATCAAAAACAAGCTCACCCTGGAACTCCCACTGCCTTAAATCCTGCGAATAATACAGCACGATGATTCCGCGTTCGTCTTCCGTTTGCGCACCAATGACCATGCGCCATCCCTTCCCGGCGCGGGAAATATGGGGATCGCGGAAGTGGCCGGTATACCCCTCCGGAGAATCAGCGATGAGCGGGTTGGCGGTATCGCGGACATAAATCCCGCCTTCCGGCCCAGAGGGGTCCATGACCCGCACGCGGTTCTGTGATGGGATGCGGCGCCCGTCTTCTTTCAGGTTCCCGGTATAAAAAAGCCACACGTCCGTGCCGTCAACAACGGCCCCACCGGAGTAGCACCCATCCTTGTCATAGGGCAGGTCAGGATAAAGAGCATCGGGATAATGCCGCCACGGTGTGGGCGCGGATACCGTGGTGGTGGCGTGACCCCAGCCGGTCCGGCTGGGCTTGTGCGGAAAGGCAGGGTCATGCTGGTAATACGCGTGCAGAATATCGCCATCCACAAAAAGGCCATTGGGGTCGTTGAGGCGGCCCAGTGGTGGCGCAAGGTGAAAGTTCGGTCGGTGGTTCATGTCCCCGATACTATGGAACTATGACTATTCATGTGTGCGGCGAAGGCCTCGTGGACCTGGTTCCGGTATCCCCCGGCCGCTTGAATGACCTCACCCCGGCGCTGGGCGGCGGCCCCTTCAACGTGGCCATCGCCGCGGCGCGCTTGGGCGCGGACGTGGAATTTCAATCGCGGATTTCTACCGAAGGGTTTGGCCAGGAATTATTCCGGCGCCTTGAAGAAGAAGGCGTCGAAACCGCCCACGTGCAGCGCGGCGAAGAACCGACCACCTTGGCGGTGACCACCATCGCGGAAAACGGCACGGCCTCCTATAACTTTTATGTGGAAGGCACCGCAGATCGCTTCGTTGAGCCCAAACTAGCTCCGGCAGATATCGCCTGCTTCGGTACCGTCTCCCTGGCCTTGGAACCGGGCGCTTCCCGCTATGCGCAGCTGCTCAGGGACTTCGCCGCGCAGGGAACGCTCGTGGCCCTAGATCCCAATATCCGGCCTTTTTATGCCACCGAGGCGCATAAGAAATTCTTGGCGGATTTGCTGACACACGTCTCGGTGTTGAAGCTATCGGATGAAGAGGTGGACTTTTTAGGCGAGGAGTTCACCCACCAGGTCCCCATCGTGGCCACCACCCGCGGCGGCGACGGAATTAGCGTCAGGGCTGGGGATACTTCTCTCGACGTTCCTGCAGCCGCGGTAGAGGTCACCGATACCATCGGCGCCGGCGACACCATCATGGCAGCCCTACTGACGCAACTCGATGATCGCAGCCTCGATGCAAACAAGGCCGCAGCACTAAGCACCGAAGAGTGGCGCGATATCCTCCACTTTGCTGCCACCGCAGCCGGCATCACCGTCTCCCGCACCGGCGCCAATCCCCCACTGCGCAAGGAAGTAGAGTCAGCCTTATGAGCTACACCAAACGCACGCTGTGGATACACCTGGGCCTATTCCTCTTAGTGTTCCTCGCATTCATCCTCCCCGTTGTCATTGGTACCGCAGCCCTGCTCCCGCTGTGGCTCTCGGGTGGATTAAGCATCGTCCTTGCAGCGGCCGCGCTTATTGATGCCGCCTTTAAGTTCTTCGCCCCCGCCTCCCCACGCAGCCTCAAGCTGCTCTCCGGCATCGCCGGCATCGTGCTGCTAGTGGGCTGGGGAATCTGGATCTACATCTACGGCAACATGGCGGCAGTCGGCACAGGAACCTACCGCATCGGCAATTTCCTGCTGAGCGTGGGCTGCGTGCTCAACCTCTTCATCATCGCCATTTCGGTTTTGGATATCCGCCGGTTGGCGCGGCAGTAGCCGAACCAAGCGCTCCTGGCGCTTAGCGCGGGGAGCGCTTAGTTGTCGCTGGGGAGAACGCGGCGGGGGACGATAATGGGGGCATCGCCAAGCGGGTCGTCCCAGGCCTCCGCCTCGATGCCATAGGCCTGCGCCAATACCTTTGGAGCCAGCGCCTGCTTGGGTGCACCGCGCGCGATGATATCGCCGGCCTTCATCACCACCATGGAATCGGAATAGTGGCCCGCGAGCATAAGATCGTGCAGGACCACAACCACCGTTTTGCCGGCGCGCGCCTGTGCGCGAGCCAGCTCCAGCATGCTCATGGCGTGGGCGGGGTCGAGGAAGGTGGTGGGTTCATCGAGAAGCAGCACCGGCGTATCCTGCGCCAGCGCCAAAGCCAGCCACACGCGCTGGCGCTGCCCGCC
The DNA here is from genome assembly GCF_058182375.1 of Corynebacterium sp. LaCa_23. Taxonomy (NCBI): domain Bacteria; kingdom Bacillati; phylum Actinomycetota; class Actinomycetes; order Mycobacteriales; family Corynebacteriaceae; genus Corynebacterium; species Corynebacterium sp. LaCa_23. Next base: position 412,157 of record NZ_CP190825.1, on the reverse strand, counting down.
CGATAGGGAGGCAATATCGCGGTCGAGGAAGTCCACAATCTCCGTGGCTTCGCAGGCCTGGGCGATGATCTCCCGGTCCGAAGGAGAAAGACCGCGCATCCTGCCCTGATAGGGGTGGCGCCCGCGCGCGACCAACTCGCCTACCCGCAATCCATCGGGGGCCACGGGGTGCTGCGGCAGCAGCGCCACCTGCTGCGCGGCTTCCTTCGCGTTCATCGCATGCAGGTCAGCCTCCCCGACCATGACGCTACCCTGCCGCGGGGCCAGGATTTTAGACAGCGTCTTGAGCAGCGTGGACTTGCCGCAGCCATTGGGCCCGATGAGCGTGGTGACCTCACCGGCGCGGGCATGCAGGTCGACGCCGGAGAGGATATCCTCGCCGTCCTTATATCCCGCATGGATGCCGGTGGCTTGGAGGCTGCACCGGCGCTTCGGGCTCGTGGGCTGATTATCCGTCATATCTTTTCCTTCATCCACGTACGAGTGTGTAGCACTATTTGGGTGGCGGGCTGGACTGAACTTCGCTGTGCCGCGCCACGGCTTTTAACTGCGCCGGGCCGCATTCCACACCAATACCACCAGGGCGCAGCCGCCGATGACCGAGGAAACCGCACCCACCGGGGCGTTGACCGGAATCGCGCCGGCAATGACGGCGCACACGGTCAGCAGAGCCGCGCCCGCGGCTGCCGATGCCACCGGCGAGGGCGTAGGCGTGCGCGCCACCATCCGCGCCAGGTGCGGTGCCAGCAGGGCGATAAACCCGATGGGTCCGACCACCGAAACCACCACGGCGCAGATGCCGGTTGCCGCGATGAGCAGCAGGGCGCGCTGGCGGGAGATATTGACGCCCAGGGTGGTCGCGGAGGAATCATCATGGGCAAGCAGCGGCAGCTCCCGCGCGCACCAGATGCCTATGGCAATAAACGGCGCTAACGCCACGAGTAAGGGAACGATGACCTCCATGCGCACAAACCCGGTCGAGCCCGCCAGCCACGTTTGTGCCTCGGCTGCGCGCTGGATCTGGGCGCTGCGCATCAAATACGCCACGATGGCCTGAAACATCAGCGATAAGGCGATGCCGACGATGACGATGCGATTGCTCGTGCCGATGCCGCCCAGGACGGCGAGGAGGATGACGACGAGAAGGGCGCCGATCATCGCCAAGCATGCCCGCCACCAGAAGTCCGGGATGCCGTCCGCGAAACCGGGGCGAGAATGCACGGTGCCCAGTACTACCAGCACCGATGCGCCGCCGGTCACGCCCAGGATATCCGGCGATGCCAGCGGGTTGCGCGCCATGGTCTGCGTCCAGGAACCGGCCACGCCGAGGGCGGCGCCGACGATGACGGTGGCGATGGCAACAGGCAGGCGCAAGTCCCACACCACCCTGATGTGGCTCTCGCTGCCGCCGCCGGTGAGCACATCGAGGACCTGCCGCGGGCTCAACTCGAGCGGCCCTTGCCCCAGCAATACCAGGTAGGCGGCAAGCGCGATAAGGGCAAATACCAGCGTGGCGGCGAGTACGCGGACGTGCCTGCGACGCTGTTGCGCTTGCAGGATACTGTTTATCGTTGTCATGCGTTATCGCCCCACGCTCTGCCCACGCCGCGGTGAGCGCCCCAAATGAGGAAGGGCGCGCCCACGATGGCAAGCACGATAGACATCTCTAGCTCCGAGTTACCGACGATGAGCCGACCGATGATATCGGCGGCGAGCACGGCGCAACCGCCCAGGAGCGCGGAGGGCAGGATCATCGTGGCAACGCTTGGGCCAACCACCCGCCGCACGATGTGGGGAATGGCGAAGCCGACGAAGGCAATGGGGCCGGTCGCCGCCGTGGCGCTGCCGGCCAGCACCACGACGCTGAGTGCTGCGCCCACCCGCGCGGTGGTGGGAGACCCGCCCAAGGCGAGCGAGGACTCTTCCCCCATGGCCAATAGGTCAAGCGGCCTGGCCGCCATTGCCGCGCACGCCAGGCCGATGAGCAGGCCAATACCCGCAATGGCGACGTCTTCTGGGCCGCGCCCAAAGGTCGAGCCGATGGTCCAGCGCCGCATGCTATCGAGGACGTCCGTGGAATACAGGCCGATGATCACCGCTCCCGATCCCAGGGCGGCGGAGACACCGGCGCCGACGAGAATGAGCGTCAGTGGATCCTGGAACCGCCGCGAGACGGCCAGAACCAGCAGCGTGGTAATGCCCGCGCCAACGAGCGCAAGGGTGGTGCGCATGCCGGTGGTGGTAGCAATGCCAATGGCCGTGCCCAGGGCAACGAAGAACGAGGCGCCTGCGGTAATACCGATAAATCCGGGGTCCGCCAGCGGGTTCCTGGTCCACGATTGCGCCAAGACACCGGCGACGGCAAGGGCAGCGCCGGCGAAATAGGCCAAAAAGGTGCGCGGCATGCGCAGGTTCCACACGATATCGCGGATATCCTGCTCGCCTGCCCCGCGCAGCGCGGCGATGACCTCATCAGGCGGAATGGAACGGGAACCCAGCGCCAAGGACGCCACCGCCAGCACGAGGCTGGCGAGAATCAGGGCAACAAGGAACGTCGTGCGACCCTTTCCCCGCGCCATCACCGGTGTGGCTGTGGGGTTTTGCGCTGTGGAACCCGTCTGGATAGTCTGGCCGTCCTTCGTGGTTGCTGACAATTACAGCTTCTCTTCAAACTTATCTATTGCCCAGGGGATGGTCACTGGGTTCGGCATGCTCATGGCGTTGCCGGTATCCGTGTCCAGGTAGCGCACGCGCCCATCCTTGACAATATCGAGGCCCTGGAAGGTCTTATCCTTCTTCAAGACATCCGCGGAGCCGTTGTAATCCAGGACAAAGAGGTGTTCAACCTGGTTGAGCTTTGCGTAGTTTTCCGGGGCAATGTCAACGAAGAAGCTGCTGCCATCGCCCTTCAACTCATCGGGGATCTCCATGCCAAGATCCTCGATGAACTGTCCGCGCCCGTCCTCATCGGTGTACAGGCCAATCTTTCCGTCATAAGGCATAACGATGGCCGCGGACTTGCCCTGCAATTCGGTGTGCTCGCGGCGGAATTCCTCGAAGGCCTTTTCGGTGTCCTTGATGAGCTTTTCGCCGTCGTCTTCCTTATCCACGGCGTCCGCAATGGCCTCTACCTGCTTTTCCCAGGGAATCTGCCAGTCTTCATACCCATCCGGCTTGACGGTAGTCGGCGCGATCTCTTCCAGGGATTCCTTCGCGCGCGCATCCACCGCCTGGTTCACCGCAATGATCTTGGTGGGATCGGCAGCGGTGATCTGCTCAAAGGTCTCAGCGGTAAAGCCCGTTGCGGTGTTGTAGATGACCTCGGGCTTGGCATCGCCAAGAAGCTTCTTTGACCAAGGGCCGACGCCGGACGGATCGCCGTCGCCCTCAGCGCCCCACGGCGCCACCGTCACGGGAGTAATGCCCAGGGCGAGCAGCGTATCGGCATCGCCGAGGCCCAGGCTAGCCACGCGCTCCTCGCTGGCGGCTTCGGTGGACTGCGTGCTTTCATCGCCCTCACCGCGCGAGCAGCCGGCTAAGGCGACGGCTCCGGCGGACAGCAGTGCCACAACACCCATGGTGCGGCGTCCGAAAATCTTCATGAGGCTAACCCTTTCGGTAAAGGAGGTAAATGACGTGGCATATCCTATCCCCCCCGAAAGAATTAGGCAAGGCTTAACTGTGCACAGGTATGTTGGACGCATGAATTCTTCCTTACAATCGTCCACGATGCCTGAACACGAATTGATCCCCGTTACCCTCACCGCTAATGAGCAGATCCGGCCGCGGCTGCACCGCCTGACATTTCACGCTGAGGCGTTCCGGACGTATGAGCTCGCCGGCCCCGATGAATACTTTGGCCTCGTCATGCCGCAAGCCGGGCAGGAATTTGCGCCCTTCCCCGTCGATGGCGTCAATATCCGCGCGGCGGTGGCCGCTATGGACGAGGAAACGCGTCCAGACCTGCGCTGGTACACCATACGCGCGCTGCACCCTGAGGACGCGACTGTCGATGTCGATGTAGTCACCCACGGCGATTCCGGCCCCGGCTCGCGGTGGATTCTGCGCGCGCAACCCGGCGATACGGCGGGGTTCTTTACCTGCAACGAGATGTGGCGGCCGACAGAGGCTGCGCAGCTATTGGTCGCCGATGCCTCTGCCCTGCCTGCCCTGCGGCACATCCTTGCCTTTCAAGAGGAACATGACCCGGCGAAGCTCGCTTCCACCGACGTCGTAGCCGTGGTCACCAGCGATGACGAAGTAGAGCCTGGGTTTACGGCCAGGTGGGAGCCCAGCGTGCGCAGCCTGCGCGTCCTTCGCACCGAGCCGAAACAGGAGGCGGATTCCATCGTTGCCGCGCTGGAAGCAGATTATGCCGGTGACTCGGTGCCAGGGTACGTGTGGGTCTCCGGCGAGGGAGATTTGGCAAAGAAGGTCCGCGGCCTCGCGGTCAAAGACTGGGGCCTTGCTACCGACGACGTCACCTGGGTGCCCTATTGGTTTTATGGAAGGGCCCGTCCTTAAGAGTCCTAAAACCGCGAGAGGCCCCTGCGCCGAACCATGTGGTCCGGTACAGGGGCTGCGCTGGCTAGGGTTTACTTAGCCTTCTCGATGATCTTTACGAGACGGAAGTGCTTGTCCTTGGACAGCGGGCGGGTCTCAGCGATACGTACGAGATCGCCTACGCCTGCGATTTCTTCCTCATCGTGCGCCTTAACCTTCTTGTTAGAGCGCATGATCTTGCCGTACAGAGCGTGCTGCTTGCGGTCTTCGATCTCGACGACGATGGTCTTGGACATCTTGTCCGAGACAACGTAGCCGGTGCGGACCTTAGGAGCACCCTTGACCTTCTCCTTCTTCGGAGTTGGTCCCTTCTTGGATTCAGTCACGTTAGCCTCACTCATGATTAAGCCTCAGCTCCCGGAGCGACAGACAGGCCCAGCTCGCGCTCGCGCAGAACGGTGTAGATGCGGGCAATGTCGCGCTTAACCGTGCCGATGCGGCGGTTGTTGGTCAGCTGGCCGGTGGCCTTCTGGAAACGAAGGTTGAACAGTTCTTCCTTCGCATCCTTCAGACGGGTTTCCAGCTCTGCGTTGTCGAGCTCACGGAACTCGTGGGCGGGGGTACCGGTTGCCATTAGAACTGGTCCTCCTTCTTGATGATGCGGACCTTGCAAGGAAGCTTCTGGCCAGCGCGGCGCAGAGCCTCGATTGCAACAGCCTCAGTTGGGTAGCTCATCTCGAAAAGTACGCGGCCAGGCTTCACGTTAGCCACCCACTTCTCAACCGGGCCCTTACCGGAACCCATACGAACACCGAGCGGCTTCTGGGTCAACGGACGGTCCGGGAAGATGTTGATCCACACCTTGCCACCACGCTTAACGTGGCGGTTGATGGCAATACGTGCGGCCTCAATCTGACGGTTGGTGATGTACGCAGGCTCCAGTGCCTGGATTGCGTAATCGCCGAAGTTAATGCGGTTTCCGCCCTTGGACACGCCACGACGGCTCGGGCGGTGCTGACGGCGGTACTTAACACGCTTAGGAATCAGCATGGATTAGCCCTCCTGCTTCTGCTGTGCACGCTGGCGGCGCTGGCCACCGCGGCGGGAGCGACCGTTGCGGTCACCGCGGCCACGGCCCTGTGCCGGAGCGTTCAGTTCGGACTCGCGTACGCCACCGACGACGTCACCCTTGTAGATCCACACCTTGATGCCGATGCGGCCGAAGGTGGTGTGGGCCTCTGCGGTGCCGTAGTCGATCTCGGCGCGAAGAGTGTGCAGCGGAACGCGGCCCTCGTGGTAGCGCTCAACGCGGGACATTTCTGCACCGCCCAGGCGGCCGGACAGCAGAATCTTGATGCCCTTAACCTGTGGCTGGCGCATAGCGGACTGGATAGCCTTGCGCATTGCACGACGGAATGCGACGCGGTTAACCAGCTGCTCCGCGATGGAGTGAGCAACCAGGGTTGCGTTTGCGTCTACCTGCTTGACCTCAAGGATGTTGAGGGCAACCATCTTGCCGGTGAGCTTTTCCAGCTCGCGGCGGATGCGGTCAGCCTCAGCGCCGCGGCGGCCAATCACGATGCCCGGACGGGCGGTGTGAATGTCCACGCGGACGCGGTCACGGGTGCGCTCGATAACGATGTCGGCGATGCCGGCGCGCTCGAGGCCCTTGTTGAGGTAGTTACGAATCTTGATGTCTTCGGCTACGTAGTTCGCGTAGTCCTTATCCGCGAACCAGTGGGTCTTCCAGTCGGAAGTGATGCCCAAACGTAGGCCGTGAGGATGGATCTTCTGGCCCATTACTTGGCCCCTTCCTGCTGGCTTTCGACAACCACGGTGATGTGGCTGGTGCGCTTACGAATCATGAATGCACGACCCTGTGCACGCGGCTGGAAACGACGCATGGTCGGACCCTCGTTGGCGTATGCCTCGGAGATGACCAGGGTGCGTGGGTCGAGGCCGAAGTTGTTCTCAGCGTTAGCGGCTGCGGAAGCAACGACCTTTGCAACTGGCTTGGAAGCACCCTGCGGTGCGTACTTCAGGATTGCCAAAGCTTCGCTTACGGACTTGCCGCGGACCAGATCGAGCACACGACGTGCCTTCATCGGGGTAACGCGGACGTAGCGGGCCGTGGCGGATGCGGAGGTGATGGTCTCACTCATCGCTTATCGACGTCCCTTCTTGTCATCCTTGACGTGACCCTTAAAGGTCTTGGTTGGTGCAAACTCGCCCAACTTGTGGCCGACCATGGAGTCCTCGATGAAGACCGGCACATGCTTGCGGCCGTCGTGGACGGCGAAGGTGTGACCGATGAAATCGGGGAGAATGGTCGAGCGGCGAGACCAGGTCTTGATGACCTGCTTGGTGCCTGCATCGTTTTGAGCATCCACCTTGTTGAGGAGGTGCTCGTCGACGAACGGGCCTTTCTTAAGGCTGCGTGGCATTGTTTACCTCCTCTTAGCGCTTCTTGTTCGGGCGACGACGGCGCACGATCATGTTGTTGGAGTAACGGTTCGGGTTGCGAGTGCGACCCTCCTTGTGACCCCATGGGGACACTGGGTGGCGACCACCGGAGGTCTTACCCTCACCACCACCGTGTGGGTGGTCAACCGGGTTCATAACGACACCACGGACGGTCGGGCGAACGCCCTTCCAACGCATGCGGCCGGCCTTGCCCCAGCGGATGTTCATCTGCTCGGCGTTGCCAACTTCACCAACCGTTGCGCGGCAACGGATGTCCACGCGGCGGATTTCAGAAGACGGCATACGCAGAACGGCGTACTTGCCTTCCTTACCCAGCAGCTGGATGGAAGCACCAGCAGAGCGGGCCAGCTTTGCGCCAGCGCCCGGCTTGAGCTCAACGGCGTGGATGGTCGAACCGGTCGGGATGTTGCGCAGCGGCAGGTTGTTGCCCACCTTGATATCTGCGTTCGGGCCGGACTCGACAACAGCACCCTGCTTCAGGCCCTTCGGCGCGATGATGTAGCGCTTCTCGCCATCTACGTAGTGCAGCAATGCAATGTTTGCGGTGCGGTTCGGGTCGTACTCGATGTGAGCGACCTTTGCCGGAATGCCGTCCTTGTCGTTACGACGGAAGTCGATCAGACGGTAACGGCGCTTGTGGCCACCGCCGATGTGGCGGGTGGTGATGCGGCCGTAGTTATTACGACCACCGGTTTTGCTCAGCGGGCGCAGCAGGGACTTCTCCGGAGTCGAACGAGTGATCTCGTCGAACTCAGATACGGAGGATGCGCGGCGACCCGGAGTTGTCGGCTTGTACTTACGAATAGCCATAATTCTTCCTTTTCCTTTCGGCTCTCCGGTGGCGCTTAAGCGCCTGCGCCGAAGACGTCGATGGAGTCGCTGCCTTCACGGAGCGTCACGTATGCGCGCTTGGTGGACTTACGCTGACCGAAGCCGGTGCGGGTGCGCTTGCGCTTACCTGCACGGTTTACGGTATTCACGGAGTCGACCTTCACGTCAAAGATCTGCTCGACGGCATCTTTAATCTGGGACTTGTTGGAGTCTGGGGAGACGAAGAACGTGTAAACGTTCTGCTCCATCAGACCGTAGGACTTCTCAGATACAACCGGGGCGATGATGACATCGCGCGGGTTAGAAATCTTAGCCATTAGTTCTCCTCCTTATCCGCGCCGGTAGCGCGAGTGATGAAGGTGTGTAGCGCCTCAACGGAGAACACAACGTCATCGGAGTAGAGAACGTCGTAGGTGTTGAGCTGACCGGCGTCCAGGATCTGAACGTTCGGCAGGTTATTAGCGCTACGACGGGCGTTGATGTCCTCGCGGCCGATAACCAGCAGCACGTTGTCGCGCTCGGTCAGGGACTCGAGGAAAGCCTTGGCCGCCTTGGTGGACGGCTTCTGGCCTGGAACCAACTCTTCGATGACATGGATGCGCTCGTTGCGAGCACGGTCAGACAACGCACCGAAGAGAGCAGCCTTGATCATCTTCTTAGGGGTGCGCTGTGCGTAGCTACGTGGCTGCGGGCCGTGGACGGTGCCACCGCCGGTGTAGTGCGGCGCACGGATGGAACCCTGGCGCGCACGACCGGTGCCCTTCTGGCGGAAAGGCTTGCGGCCACCACCGCGGACGTCGCCGCGGGTCTTGGTGGCGTGGGTGCCCTGACGAGCAGCAGCAAGCTGTGCGTTGACAACCTGGTGCATCAAAGCAACGGATGCCTCGGTGTCAAAGATTTCAGCCGGCAGGTCCACGGAGCCATTGGTCTTACCTTCAGAGGTGTGGACGTCTAGCTTGAGGTTGCTCATGCGTGTGCACCGCCCTTCACTGCGGTCTTAACGGTGACGAGGCCGCCGCGCGCACCAGGGATAGCACCCTTGATGAGCAGCAGGTTGGACTCGACATCGACTTTCTGAATCTTCAGGTTTTGGGTCGTCACGCGGTCGTGGCCCATGCGGCCAGCCATGCGCTTGCCCTTGAAGACGCGGCCTGGGGTAGCAGCGCCACCGATACCACCAACGCGGCGGTGAGCGGCCTGGTTACCGTGAGCTGCGCCCTGACCCTGGAAGCCGTGGCGCTTCATAGCACCAGCGTAGCCGTGGCCCTTGGTCTGGCCGGTGACGTCAACGAAAGTGATGCCTTCGAAGATGTCTACCTTGACCTCTTGGCCAACCTCGTATGCGGAGGTGTCGTCCATGCGGATTTCCGCAACGTGACGACGCGGGGTTACGCCAGCCTTTTTGAAGTGACCAGACTCAGGCTTGTTTGCCTTGCGTGGGTCAATCTCGCCAAAGGCGATCTGGATGGCGCTGTAGCCATCGGTTTCGGGGGTGCGAATCTGGGTGACAACGCATGGCCCTGCTTCAACGACGGTGACCGGAACAACGCGGTTCTCGTCATCGAAGACCTGGGTCATGCCGAGCTTCTTGCCCAGAATGCCCTTGATCTCGTTTTCACTCATTATTAGTTCTCCACCAAAGTCGCTTACTGGATGTTCACGTCGACGCTTGCCGGAAGATCGATGCGCATCAAAGCATCAACGGTCTTCGGGGTCGGGTCGAGAATATCGATCAGGCGCTTGTGCGTGCGCATCTCGAAGTGCTCGCGAGAGTCCTTGTACTTGTGCGGAGAACGAATAACTGCGTACACGTTCTTCTCGGTTGGGAGCGGCACTGGGCCAACTACACGAGCACCCGTACGGGTAACGGTCTCGACGATCTTCTTTGCAGAAGCGTCGATTGCCTCGTGGTCATAGGCCTTCAGCCGAATGCGGATCTTTTGTCCCGCCACGCTTATCCTCTTCCTCGCTTCCCCACTTTCACATTCCCGGCGTTTCCGGGGCGTGAAGCGGTGGGAAATTGCTTCTCGATTTCTCTATAACGTTGTCCGGGCCTGGGGCCTGACACAACGCCAGTGGTCTGACTGTCATGACAACCAAGAGATACAGCACATGGCAAATGCCAGTCTGCAGTGCTCCTGACGGGGTACAAGACCCGTAGTCAAAGTATTGTGAAGAGGACGGTTTTCACGCATTACACGTGGAGAGTGTCCTATTCGCTAACTGCCGCTGTTTATTTGCCATGCCCCTCCTCCGGTCCATCGTCTCGGGGTGTCTCTGCTCTAGCGCGGACCTAGCCCGATCGGATGACCTTCCAGTCTGTGTTTCAGGAAAGCCCTGATCCACGGTGACAACGAAGGTGTCATGTTCGCTTTACCAGCTCAGCGCCTCCCCGATATGCACCGTGTTAAAGACGGTCCGTTACCGGTTCGCGCTGCCCTGTTAAAGCAACCTAAGTATTTAAGCACGATGGGCTGGTGTTTTTCAAACCACCCCGGCAATAGTGCCAATAATCACGTTTTGGTAAATATTGTTGTCACAGACCCCACGTCCGGTTAGGCGGTAGGTACGCTCAAAGAGGGATTTAGAACCGCTGGTTCTTGGTCCTTCAATTTCATATTGCGACCATGCAAGTCAATATTTAAGGAAAGGCCTTAAAGACCATGTCTGAGAACAACACTCCTGCAAAGCACTCTGAGAACAACGTTGCCGCTTCTGAAGAGCGCGAGGTAAACAACAACCTGGAGACTCAGTACGGCACCACCACCATTGATGACGTCGTTGTTTCCAAGATCGCCGGCATTGCAGCCCGCGAGGTTTCCGGCGTTGACTCCCTCGGTGGCGGCGGCGCTCGCATGATGGGCACCATCCGCGAGTCCTTCGGTGCATCCGAGGACGTACGCCAGGGTGTTGACGTAGAGGTAGAAAACGGCTCCGCAAAGATCGAGATCGCCATCACCGCTGAGTACGGCGTTGCCATCCACGAGCTGGCTGAGGCAATCCGCCGCAACATCATGAACGCTGTCGAGCGCATGACCGGCCTGACCGTAGAGCGCGTTGACGTTGTTGTTCACAACGTCAAGCTGCCGAAGGAAGACTCCGAGTCTGAAGAGCAGGCTGCACTGAACCAGGGCCAGGCATAAGAACAATGCCTGAACCCCGAGCGCAATTTGAGCTCGAGGTAAGCCACGCTCACGCAATTGCGGAAGCGGTGCAAAAGCTCAACGGTGTCGCGGGCCTTGACGGCGGACGCTACGGCTCGGTGAACCTACTCTTCCCGGGCGAAAGGGTTTCCGGCATGCGCCGGCCCGATCCCCGCGACGATCGCCACCTGCAAATCAACGTCCGCGTTGATATCAGTGCGCAACCTGATCTGTACCGTCTGGCGGAAGAAATCCGCTCGACCGCCCGCAAGGCATGTACGGAATTAGATCGCGTCGACGTTGAGTTTTCTGATGCCGTAGATGGCTTATCCGCTGCTCCCTCGAAGGATTAGATATGAAAAATTACACCACATTGGGCATTGTTATCGGCCTGCTACTTGCCTTCTTTTTGTACTTAGGTTGGGGTTGGATGCTGCTCGCCGTGCTGCTTGCTGCTATCGGTGGCCTCTTGGGCTCCCATTTTGATGGCCGCATCGACCTCAGCGCTGTGTGGAATGGCCTCATTGGCAAGGAGAAAGGCCAAGGCTAATGTCAGAAGGTTCCACTAAGGGCCACACGCGTTTCTCGCTGCGGACCATGGAACGAATCGTGACCGCCGCAATTGCTAGCGTGCCTGGCACAAAGGATTTAGATGCCAAGCTTGCTGGCATTGGCGGACGCGGTTATCCACGGGTTTCGGTACAGATGGACCCAGAGCGTGAGGTCGCCGCAGTAAGCGCGACCATCGCTGTGGTGTGGCCATCGCCGGTTACCGCAGTCGCGGAAAGTACGCGTGCCGCCATTTCAGAGGCCATTGCTGCCCACACCGGCTATACCACCACCCGCGTTAATGTCACCGTTGGTGAATCGGTTCCGGATACTCGCGTTACCGCAGAACAGGTAGCGCAGCGCCCTGCTGCTTCGGCTTTTACGCCGGAGGTCACCCCGTCTACCGTGACCCAGCCTGTCACCCAGGACTCGGTCGAGGTGCGAGGCATCGAGACCCCGGAAGAAGCCGCGGTTCGCACCGTCGATACCCCGCAAGAGGCGGTGGTTCGCACAGTTGCCGTTCCACCAGAAGCGGATATCCGCGAGATTTCTTCCGGGAAGGAAGTTGCCATCCGCGGAGTATCGGCGCCGCCTGGCGATACCCCGGTGCGCTCCGTTGACACGCCGCGGGAGGCGCCGGTGCGCAGCATTTCCGCTGATCTTCCGGATCACCAGCTGTTAGACATCAGTGCTCCAGAAGATCACGAACCGCGCCGCATCATCGAACCGCGCCCAGAGCGGGTACGCAGTGTTCGCGCCCCGCGCCCTGCTCGGTTGCTCCCGAGCGGACAGGTACGTCCCTTCGCCAAGAAGGCAAAGGTCTCTGTCCCTCGTCCGCAGCCTTTGCGCAAGATCGACATCGACAATGCGCAACAGTACAAGCGCGTTCGCGTTGCGCGGCCGGCTCCCCTGCGCAAGGTGCACTCACCTCGCCCACGACCACTGCGCAAGATCGAGATCGATAATTCCCGGAGCGAGCAGCGCGTGCGGACCGCAAGGCCCGCCCCGCTGCGCAAGGTTCAGGCCCCGCGCCAGGAACCGCTCAAGCGCATCAAGGTAACCCCAACGAGCCAGCGCCCGCTGCATGTCTATGCGCCACGGCCTGAGCCGCTGCGTGCCATTTCCATCACCCCATTCCACGAGCAAGGAGGCAATAATGGCTGAGATGAATATGCCTGAGCATTTCGGGCAACAGCCCAAGGCGTCTCCTGCCGTGCGTACGTGGACCGTCATTTTAGGTTTCGTCCTGCTGGCCATTGGCATTGTGGGCGTACGCGAAACCTGGCTTGTCGGCGCAGACGCCAATGCCCAATCGTGGGTCCAGCCGGTCCTCAATCTTATTGCCACCGAGCAATTAGAAACGTGGATGATCTGGGCTGGCGTGGGCTCCATCGTCGTTGGTCTCATCTTTGTAATCGCTGCGGTAAAGACGCGCCGCAATACCCACATCCAGGTCGCTTCCGAGTCCGCTTCCATGTGGATGCGTCCGGTTGATGTCGCGCGCTTGAGCTCTGCTGCAGCGCGCCGCGTTCCGGGAGTCGCGTCCGCACAGACTTCCGCGGATACCAAGAGCGCGAAGGTTACCGTCAATGGCGATGAGCAAGACTCCGAGTTGCCGGGGCGCGTAGAAACTGCTGTCACCCGTGCCTTGGAAGTGCTTGCGCATCCACCAAAGGTCACCGTAGCCGTAGAGAAGATTCCGGAGATGGATAATCATGTCTAAAAAGCTTGCTACCTTTGACCGAATCCTCCTCGGCCTGCTCGGAATCATCCTCATCGCGCTCGGTGTGTGGCCGATTCTCATTAACTTCAATGTGGAATTTGCTGAATACCTGGCCGAGTGGGTAGACCACGATACGTGGCGCACTTTGGGCGACAATAGTTGGTGGGTCTGGGTCTTGGCCGGTGCCTCTGCCCTATTGCTCATCATTGGTTTGTGGCTCATCGTCGTAAACCTGCGTCACCGCCGCTTTAATAATGTGGAATCCGCAGCTTCCAATGAAGAAGGCGCAATCTCTGCATCCATGAACGCCATCGCCACCGCGGTGGCCAAGGATCTGGACGCGTTAGAGGGTGTGGACCGGGTCGAGCGCTTGGTTGCATACGACCGCGCCCGCCCAACGCTGCAGTACACGGTGGTTGCCAACCCAGACACGCCGCTGGAGCGGCTGACCAACGCTGTAGAAACGAATGAGCGCGACTTCCGGGAGGCTTTCCCCGACGCTGACCTAGATACCAGCTATAAGCTGCACTTCACCAAGGTCAAGCCGATGAAGGATTTAGCTGAATAAGGGGTTTGGGGTCTCTGCAACAAGAACCTCAACTACCTTGCCCAATCGCGCATAATCGCCGCCCTCGAGGAGTAACTCCAACTCCTCGCCAGGGCGGCATTTTTCTATCCTCTTCCACGCATAATTATGGGCAACCACCCGCCGGTTTTCCTTGTGAAAGAGATGCAGTCCGTGGTCTAGGACAGCGATAGCGTCGTCCACGCGGAGGACATAGACAAAGTCACCCAACTCGTAGCGGCTCAGGCCACTAAGTTCCGGCAGCGACTCATCCAGGCGCATGATGCTGGAGACGATCCCAAGGCGGTGTTCAAAGCCCTCAGTATCCGTAACCACGAAGGTCCGGCCAGGCCCCGTTGGCCTAATGGCGCTGTATTCCCACACCACCGGCTGAGCATTCGGGCGGCGCACGATGATGCGGGAGGAATCGGCGGTGATGCGGGAGGTGGGGGCATCGCTAAGCACGAGCCACACACCAGTGCCCACGCGGCCGCCCTCCAAGGGCAATAGCGGCGGGTGAACCTCGGCCTGCCGCTCGAGTTCGGTGACTAACTCCGCGTCGCTCACGCCCCAGCCGATGCCCCGGTTGGCCAATAAGGCAAAGAGCGTCGGCAGGCTCAGATCGGGCTGGCCCTCCCATGCCTTGCGCAGCGCTGCCAAGGTCGGGTCAATGCGAGTGGGATCTTCCATGAGGGTCTAGCCTACCGAGCCGTTCCGCCCTACTACAGCCACGGGGCAGCAGCCCGCCTTGGCTGATTGGTTACCCCCGTTTTCACTTATTTTCAGGTAAGCGTTCCCTATAACTGTTGAACAATTCAGGTTTTTAAATCTGCAGCTGAATCCCATTTTTCTTTTTAAGGCCCTAAGCGTCTACACTGAAAAAATACCTGTCGTTTGATTGGCGATGTACATCACGGGGCTACGTGAATTGTGCGCTCGCTTATATCTTATTAGATTAGTCACATACAACGACTCCATCGTTGGCTTCATATTTATTCGCACTGTTTCCTGCTTAACCGCGCACGGAGAATTTCCCCATGACAAAGTATTTGATCAAAAAGATCTTGGGCTGGTTACTCATGATCTTTTTAGCCACTAACTTGGCTTATTTCTTGGCGGCCTCGTTTTTGGACCCGCGTTCGAACTACACCGAGCGCCGTCCACCACTTTCAGATGAGGAAATCAATAACCTCCTCGAGCCTTATAACCTCAGCCCAGAAACCCCGCTCCTGGAGCGCTGGTGGACTTGGCTGACCAATATCCTCACGAAGTGGGACTGGGGACAATCTCCGGTCGGTGAGATGGTTAACGAAGAGATCAGCTACCGCATCTGGGTATCCGCACAGCTGCTCTTGCTGGCCACCATCCTGTCCATCGTCATCGGTGTGGCCGTTGGTGTATACACCGCCTCCCGCCAGTACAAGACCGGTGACCGCGTGTGGCAGGGAATTTCCATCATTGCAATGAATACCCACGTGGTTGTTGCCTCCATCGCCGTCGTCTGGGCCGCCCTGGAGATCAACGATTTGACCGGCAAGAAGATTTTCTACGTCGTCGGCTCTAAGTCCTTGGGGATCGAGGGATTCTTCCCCAAACTCCTGGACTCCGCGCAGCACCTCGTCTTGCCCACGATTTCCCTGGTGATCATCAGCTACGCCAGCTACCACATGACTCAGCGCACGCTGCTGCTCGATAACCTCGATGCGGATTATGTCCGCACCGCACGTGCAAAGGGACTTACCCGCCAGCAGGCCATCCGCAAGCACGCGCTGCGCACCTCCATCATTCCGGTGGCAACGTCCGTCGCCTTCTCTGTGCCCGGCATCTTCACCGGTGCCGTGATGACGGAGCGCATCTTCGGCTGGAACGGTATGGGCCAGTACTTCATCCAGACCATCAGTAAGAACGACATCAATGGCGCGGTAGCCGTGGCGGCATTCGGTGCCGCAATGACGGCCGTGTCCGCCGTCTTGGCAGACCTCGTTGTTGTCGCCTTGGATCCACGAGTAAGGGTGAGCTAAATGACAAATCCCAAAGAACCAAAGATGTCCAAGAAACAGCCCCGTGGCGAGGTTTCTACGCGCACCGAGGTCGTCTCCGAGGATCCTTTAAGCAATGAGGAAGCCGAGCGCATGGCCACGCTGCCGGAGGTTCCCCGCGGTACTTCCCGGTACAAGCTGTACGTCCGCCGCTTCTTCCGCAACAAGCTGGCCACCGTCGGCGTTTTCATCCTGGGCTTTCTCATCTTCGCCGCCCTTTTTGGCAATTTCTTTGCCCAGTGGGACTACACGGAACCGGACTTCCTCGCCCTGTCTGAGCCGCCGAGCCCCGAGCACTGGTTCGGTACCAACGATTCCGGCAATGACCTTTATGCCCAAACCATCCACGGTCTTGGCAGGTCCCTGACCATCGCCATCGTGGTGTCCTTTGCCACGTTAGTCATCTCCGCATTCATCGGCTGTGCCGCAGCCCTGTGGGGCGGAATCGCGGAAAAGGCCGTCCTCGCCGTTATCCACTTCCTGCTGTCCATCCCGACCTTCCTGCTCATCGCCCTCGTGGTGGCAGACTCCGGCGGTGACTGGAAGCTTTTGATGGTCGTCCTTATCGCCTTCGGCTGGATGTACCAGGCCCGTGTGATTTGGTCCTTGGCCCTTACCGTCCGCGAGCAAGACTATGTCCGCGCCGCAAGCTACATGGGCGTATCCAAGATGCGCACCATCATCCGCCACGTCATTCCCAATATTGGTTCGCTGCTTATCATCCAGTTCGTCTTCGGCGTGGTGGGCACCGTGGGCTCTGAGACCGCCCTGTCCTTCCTGGGCTTGGGCGTGAAGCTTCCCGATGTCTCCCTCGGTACCTTGCTGCAGGGCGGCACCGCCTCCCTGCAATCCGCCCCATGGCAGTTCTACTTCCCCGCCGCTACCTTGACGCTGCTGACCGTCTCCATGGCATTTATTGGCGATGGTCTGCGCGACGCACTCGATCCCAACTCCAATTCCGGAGGTAAACTATGACTTCGCCTATCTTGTCCGTCAATGACTTACGCGTCAGCTTCCCTTCTGAAGCAGGTACCGTCTCTGCGGTGCGCGGTGTCAGCTTTGACCTACACCCCGGCCGCACCCTGGGCATCGTCGGCGAATCCGGCTCCGGTAAGTCCGTAACCTCCATGTCCATCATGGGCCTGCTGCCGGAATACGCCAAGGTTGAAGGCTCCGTAAAATTCGATGGCCGCGAGCTCCTCGGGCTTTCTGATAAGGAAATGTCAGGCATCCGCGGCAATGGCATCGGCATGATCTTCCAGGATCCGCTCTCCGCGCTGACCCCGGTCTTCGATATTGGTTCGCAGCTGGTGGAGGCTATCCAGGCGCACCAGGACATCGGCAAGAAAGAAGCGCTGAAGCAAGCCACCGAGCTCTTAGATCTGGTGGGCATTCCCGAGCCACACCTGCGCCTGAAGTCCTTCCCGCACGAGTTTTCCGGCGGTATGCGCCAGCGCGTGGTCATCGCCATTGCGATTGCGAATAACCCGCGCGTACTCATTGCCGATGAGCCGACGACGGCCCTCGACGTCACCATCCAGGCCCAGATCCTGGACGTCATCCGGCTGGCCCAGCGCGAAACCGGCGCCGCCACCATCATGATCACCCACGATATGGGTGTGGTGGCAGAAACCGCCGATGACGTCATGGTCATGTACGCCGGCCAGCCGGTAGAACACGGCGATGTCGATACCATCTTCTCCAACCCGCGCATGCCCTATACCGTGGGCCTGCTTGGTTCCACCCCGCGCCCCGATGCCTCGGCCTCGGAGCCCCTCACCCCCATCGAGGGCAACCCGCCGGTCTTGGTGGATCTAAAGGATCGTTGCCAATTCGCCCCGCGCTGCCCCGTCGCGCAAGAGGCTTGCCTTTCCGGCGAGCCGGAGCTGATTCCGCTAAAGGACGAATCCACCTCCCACCGCAGCGCCTGCCTGCGCGCGCCGGAGATCCACGACCGCAAGATCGACGGTGAGCTGATGTTCAAGCCACCGCTGCTTTCCGATGACGTCTTGGCCGACGTTCCCCGCGAGGATCGCAAGACCACCCTCGCCGTAAATGACCTGCGCAAGCAGTTCCCGCTTACCAAGGGCGCGTTGATTAAGCGCAAGGTGGGCACCGTCAAGGCCGTGGACGGCATCACCTTCGATATCCGCGAAGGCGAGTGCCTGGCCATCGTCGGCGAGTCCGGCTGCGGTAAGACCACCACCCTGCTGGAGATCATGGACTTGGACCCAGAAAACGGTGCCGTGGTCCTCAATGGCAAGGACGCCAATGGCATGAGCGGCTCCGAGCGCCGCGAGGCCCGCAAAGACATCCAGATCGTCTTCCAGGATCCGATGAGCTCACTCAACCCCCGCCTGACCGTGCGCGAGGTCATCGCGGAACCCCTCAACTCGCTTGGCTACGACGGCGATGTCGATGCCCGCGTGAACGAACTCATGGGCCTAGTCGGCCTCGACTCTTCGCAGCTGGACCGCTTCCCTAGCCACTTCTCCGGCGGCCAACGCCAGCGCATCGGTCTGGCCCGCGCCCTGGCCACGCGCCCTTCGGTGCTCGTGCTCGATGAGCCCGTCTCCGCTTTGGACGTATCCATCCAGGCGGGCGTCATTAACCTGCTCGAGGACCTGAAACGAAAGCTGGGCCTGTCCTATCTCTTCGTTGCCCACGACCTTTCCGTAGTGCGCCACCTTTCGGACCGCGTTGCGGTCATGTACAAGGGCAAGTTTGTTGAGTCCGGTTCAACGGATGAGATTTTCGATAACCCCCAAGACGACTACACCAAGAAACTTCTGGATGCCATCCCGAATCCAGATCCCAAGGTTGCCCGCGCACGCAGGGAAAAATCCCGGGCCTAGCTACCCCCTAGCCCCGCATCCTTTTCCCAAAGTGATTGCGGACACAAATTTGAATATTGTATAGTTATTCACACAGTTGGCTTTTGTGGTTACGTAACTCTCCGTTTATGCCAACTTCGTCTTCATCTCACGCAAGGAGTAATCCCCATGAAAAAGTTCGGTCGCTTCCGCATAGCAACGGTTGCTACTCTTTCCGCCACCGCGCTCGCACTCACCGCCTGCTCGAGTTCTGACGGTGGCGACGGCAACGGTTCTTCCAACAAGGCTGTTGGCGGGCTCGAAATCGACGTCAAGCCCACCGGTGACTACAACGAAAAAGAACGCGATGAGATCAAGGACGGCGGCGAGCTCACCCTCGCCCTCGGCGAGCTGACTGAGCAGCAAAACAACTTCCACGCCAACATGACCGTGGATACCGGCACCGTGTGGAGCTGGTACAACCCGCAGATGGCGCTTTATGACGGCGAGGGTCACTACACCCCGAACCCTGCGTACCTGGATTCGGTAGATGAGTCCACTGAGGGCGATAAGACCGTCGTGACCTACGACATCAATGATGACGCAACCTTCAACGATGGCACCCCCATTGACTGGACCGCTATCGAGAACACCTGGCGCTTCAACAACGGCAAGGACATGGACGTCCAGGTCAACTCCACAGACGGTTACGAGCTCATCGAATCCGTGGAAAAGGGTGAGAACGACAAGGAAGCCGTCGTCACCTTCGAAGGTCCATACCCATGGTGGCAGGGACTTTTCAACGACATCCTGCACCCAGCAATTGATACCGCCGAGAAGTTTGACCAAGAGTACTTGGGCAAGCTCAACCCACAATACGGCGCGGGCCCATTCAAGGTTGACAACGCCGACTTCCGCGGCGGCACCGTGTCCTTCGTACCTAACGAAAAGTGGTGGGGCGATGAGCCGAAGCTGGACAAGGTCAGCTACCGCGTGATGGAGTCCCAGGCAACCATCAACGCTTTCCAGGCTGGCGAAATCGACGCGGCCGGTGTGGGAAGTAAGAATAACCTCACCATCGCCGCAGATATGGGCGATTCCATCGATGTCCGCGCAGCTACCCGCCCGGCCAGCGTCCTGTTCACCTTGAACTCCAAGGCCCCACAGCTGGCTGATAAGGATGTTCGCCACGCAGTATTTGCAGCCATCGACCGCGACCAGCTCGCAGAAATCCGCTACAACGGCCTTGGCTATGAAGAGGAAATGCCTGGCTCCTTGACTCTCTACCCAACCCAGGAAGACTACAAGGACAACCTCTCTGAGGTTCTCGAGTACGACGTTGAAGAGGCAAAGAGCCTACTGGAAGACGCCGGCTACTCTGAGGGCGATGATGGCTACTACGCCAAGGACGGCGACAAGCTGTCTCTGCGATACGTGCTTATCGGCGATGATGAGGTCTCCAAGTCCACCGCTACCGCGGTCCAGAAGATGCTCAAGGACGCCGGAATCGAGCTGAAGATTGAAGAGCGCCCAAGCTCTGACTTCTCCAAAATCACCAGCGAGCGCGACTTCGACCTTTTGCTCTCCGGCTTCGCTGCATCTGACCCATTCGGCCCAGCATACTTCGGCCAGACCTACGCGAGCGACTCCACCCTCAACAAGTCCTCGACCGGTAGCGAGGAATTCGATAAGAAGATCGAGGAAATGCAGAAGCTACCAACCCGCGAGGAGCAGATCGAGCGCATCAACGAGCTTGAGTCCGAGGCCTTCGCTGAGTACGGACTGCTTCCATACGCCAACGGTCCAGTGATGGTCGGCCAGAAGAAGGGCCTCGCCAACATGGGTGCCCTCGGATTCGCTATCATTCCTAAGGAAAACATCGGCTGGGAGAAGTAGTACCTACCTCCCTTAACGAGTAAAGGCCTTCCACCACCTGCTAGCAGGTGTGGGAGGCCTTCCTTCGTCTCTGAGTGTGTTTGGCCCCGGTATCCCAATCCAGGCCCAACTCAAAGGCAATAGCCTCGCTCCTCCGTGCGTGCGAGCGGGACAACATCGCGCCGCCGGACCATTAGGCGTTAGCGCAGTCCGTACGCCAGCTTAAGAGCCCCACGACCCCGGATTACCCTTAGAACCATCCTTAAGCGCCTCCTGCCGAAGGGTGCCAGCCAAGCCGTTGGCCCAAGCGCCTAGGAACCTCTGAGATAGCCTCTACCCTGGCATAACCATATCGCTGCCTTCAGGCCTCCAACAGCGATACTATGCCTCCGGCTGGCTCTACAGTTACCACGGAGTGCAGCAGACAGCCGCTAATGCACCGGCAGCCGGTGGACGAAGACCTTTCCAATTCAAGGCGTGTAGGAATCAAAAAAGTCCGCCACACCGGCATGCGGTGCAGCGGACTCTTAAAGCTCTACTGAGCGGTTACGAAGCCTCGATTAGTCGAGAACCTTGGTAACGCGGCCAGCGCCGACGGTGCGGGAGCCCTCGCGGATAGCGAAGCGCAGACCCTCGTCCATAGCAACAGGCTGGATGAGCTCAACGGACATCTCAACGTTGTCGCCAGGCATAACCATCTCGGTGCCCTCAGGCAGGTTCACAACACCGGTAACGTCGGTGGTGCGGAAGTAGAACTGAGGACGGTAGTTGTTCATGAACGGGGTGTGGCGGCCGCCCTCTTCCTTCTTCAGGACGTAGACGGAACCCTCGAACTTGGTGTGAGGGGTGTAAGCGCCCGGCTTGATAACAACCTGACCACGCTCAACGTCCTCACGCTTGGTACCACGCAGAAGCAGACCACAGTTGTCGCCAGCCTCGGTGTAGTCCATCATCTTGCGGAACATCTCGATACCGGTAACGGTGGTGTTCTGGGACTTCTCCTGGATACCGATGATCTCAACGTCCTCGTTGACGTTCAGACGACCACGCTCAACACGGCCGGTAACAACGGTACCGCGGCCGGTAATGGTGAAGATGTCCTCGATAGGCATCAAGAACGGCTGATCGGTAGCGCGCTCCGGATCAGGGATGGAGTTGTCGCAGGCATCCATCAGGTCAACGATGGACTGTACCCACTTCTCGTCACCCTCGAGTGCCTTCAGAGCGGAGATGTGAACGATAGGAGCTTCCTCATCGTAGTCCTGCTCTGCGAGCAGCTCGGAGATCTCCATCTCCACGAGCTCGATGATTTCCTCATCATCAACCATGTCGCACTTGTTCAGTGCAACGAGGATGTAAGGAACGCCAACCTGGCGAGCAAGCAGAACGTGCTCGCGGGTCTGCGGCATCGGGCCATCGGTTGCAGCAACAACCAGGATAGCGCCGTCCATCTGAGCCGCGCCGGTAATCATGTTCTTGATGTAGTCGGCGTGGCCCGGGGCGTCAACGTGTGCGTAGTGACGCTTCGGGGTGGAGTACTCCACGTGGGAGATGTTAATGGTAATACCGCGCTCCTTCTCCTCAGGAGCCTTGTCGATCATGTCGAACGCGAATGCCTGGTTCTCCTCAGGGTACTGGTCAGCCAGAACCTTGGTGATCGCTGCGGTGGTGGTGGTCTTGCCGTGGTCGACGTGTCCGATGGTGCCGATGTTCACATGCGGCTTCGTACGCTCGAACTTCTCCTTTGCCACTGTATGTCCTCCTGGACTATATGGTGGCTACGACCTTCGCAGCCACGTGGTTGACAGTTGTCATTGGCACCTGACCCAATATCTGGGACAAAGCGCTAATGACGCTTTCTTTACGTGCCAGTTACACGATCCTAGATTTATCCCGCGGTTTTTTCAAACCGCCATTATAGGAGGTAACCCCGCGAATCTTCGCGGCCATTTCCCTCAACAAGAGTCTCAAATAAAGGATCCTGGGAGGGTAACGGCCGGCTCAATTCACAACCACTGGTTTTAGCTGCAAACTCAGCCCGCCGCTACCCTGGCCCAGTTGCCACATTTAGCGGTGAGGCTGGCATCTACTGGCAGAGACTACCAGCCCTTAGCCACCGCTGAACGGGCGGGGCGTCGCTATTAGTTAGCGCCGCCGGTGCGCTCTTCGATGATCTCCTGAGCCACGGAGGAAGGGACCTCAGCGTAGGAGTCGAAGACCATGGTGAAGTTAGCGCGGCCTGCGGTGGAAGAACGCAGGTCACCGATGTAGCCGAACATTTCAGACAGCGGAACCTTGGCCTTGACGACCTTGGCGCCAGAGCGGTCTTCCATGGCGAAGACCTGGCCACGACGGGAGGAGATGTCACCGTTAACGGTACCCATGTACTCCTCAGGGGTAACAACCTCAACGGCCATCATTGGCTCCAGCAGAACCGGCTTTGCCTTGGCCATAGCTTCCTTGAATACCTGGGAGCCGGCCAGCTTGAAGGCCATCTCAGAGGAGTCAACGTCGTGGTAAGCGCCGTCTTCCAGCGTTGCCTTGATGTTGACCATCGGGAAGCCAGCCAGGTAGCCGTACTGCATTGCGTCCTGGATACCAGCATCGACGGAAGGGATGTATTCCTTCGGCACGCGGCCACCGGTCACGGCGTTCTCGAAAGCGTAGGTTGCGGACTCGCCCTCTTCCAAGGTCTCTGGGTCCGGGTTGTACGGCTCGATGGTGCAGATAACCTTTGCGAACTGACCGGAACCACCAGTCTGCTTCTTGTGGGTGTAGTCGATGGACTCCACCTTGCGGCGAATGGTCTCGCGGTAAGCAACCTGTGGGTTACCGATGTTTGCCTCGACCTTGAACTCGCGCTTCATGCGGTCAACCAGCACGTCGAGGTGGAGCTCGCCCATACCGCCGATGACGGTCTGGCCAGTCTCATCATCCAGCTCAACGGTGAAGGTTGGGTCCTCGGCAGCGAGCTTCTGGATGGCGTTACCCAGCTTCTCCTGGTCGGCCTTGGTCTTCGGCTCGATGGAGACCTTGATAACCGGGTCCGGGAAGTCCATGGACTCAAGAATGATCTGGTCATTCTTGTCACACAGGGTGTCACCGGTGGTGGTTTCCTTCAGACCAACAACGGCGTAGATGTTGCCGGCGTCAGCCTGCTCCACCGGGTTCTCCTTGTTGGCGTGCATCTGGAAGAGCTTACCGATGCGCTCCTTCTTGCCCTTGGTGGAGTTCATGACCTCGGTACCAGGGGTGACCTGGCCGGAGTACACGCGCACGAAGTTGAGCTGACCGAAGAACGGGTGAGCTGCAATCTTGAAGGACAGTGCGGAGAAGGAAGACTCAACGGAAGGCTTACGGGTAAGCTGCTGGTCCTCATCGCCCACAGCGTGGCCGATAACCTCGCCCACGTCCAGCGGGTTAGGCAGGAAGTCCACAACAGCATCCAGCAGTGGCTGGACACCCTTGTTGCGGTAAGCGGTACCGCAGTAGACCGGGTAAATCTCAGAGTTGATGGTCAGCTTGCGGATGCCGGCCTTCAGCTCGTCGATGGAAAGCTCTTCGCCGCCGAAGTACTTCTCCATGAGTTCTTCATCGGACTCTGCAACGGCCTCAACCAGCTGCTCGCGGTACTGCTCAGCCTTTTCCTTGAGGTCCTCAGGGATCTCCTCGTAGGTTGGCTCTGCACCGGTCTCGACCTTGCCGCGCCAGGTGATAGCCTGCATGTTCAGCAGGTCAACAACGCCGTCGAAGTCATCCTCAGCGCCGATAGGCAGCTGCATAACGAGCGGCTTAGCGCCCAGGCGCTCAACGATGGTGTCAACGGTGTAGTAGAAGTCTGCGCCCAGCTTGTCCATCTTGTTGACGAAGCAGATACGCGGAACGTCGTACTTAGCAGCCTGGCGCCACACCTGCTCGGACTGTGGCTCCACACCTTCCTTACCGTCGAAGACGGCGACGGCGCCATCGAGGACACGCAGGGAGCGCTCAACCTCAACGGTGAAGTCAACGTGACCCGGGGTGTCAATGATGTTGATCTGGTTGTTGTTCCAGAAACAGGTCACGGCAGCCGAGGTAATGGTGATGCCGCGTTCCTTTTCCTGTGCCATCCAGTCAGTGGTGGATGCACCGTCGTGGGTCTCGCCCACCTTACGGTTGATACCGGTGTAGAAGAGAATACGCTCGGTGGTGGTCGTCTTACCAGCATCGATGTGGGCCATGATGCCAATGTTGCGGACCTTGTTCAGATCCTTGAGCACTTCTTGTGCCACGTTTATACCCCAACTTAATAGTCGTCGACGCCGTGACCAGAAACCTGGCTAAGACGCCTGCATGGATAAGTTCTTGAAAAGTTTGCCATTGTGTGGCCGTGCTAGGTGCCCAGCGGCTCCTAGACTTCCATCGCTTCAGTGTACTGGACACAAAGCGAATGCGCTGGACTAGCCCAGCTGTGCTGGACTAAATCACACCCTGTGCCACCAAAATGGCCCAAGCAAGAGATATGAAGTTTTGTGTCGCCGCCGGGGAACCCGGAAATCAGCGCGAAACTCGTTTCTCGTTGCTTAGGCCATTGATGAAGGTGCTGAAAAATTACCAGCGGTAGTGAGCGAAGGCGCGGTTAGCCTCAGCCATCTTGTGGGTATCCTCACGACGCTTCACGGAAGCACCGAGGCCGTTGGAGGCATCCAGGATCTCGTTGGCGAGACGCTCGATCATGGAGTTCTCGCGGCGCTGACGGGTGAAGGTCACCATCCAGCGCAGTGCCAAGGTGTTGGCGCGGTCCGGACGGACCTCAACCGGCACCTGGTAGGTAGCGCCACCCACGCGGCGGGAGCGAACCTCGAGGTCCGGACGGATGTTGCCCAGCGCCTTTTCCAGGGTGCCAACCGGGTCGGTGCCGGTCTTCTCGCGGCAAGCCTCAAGCGCGCCGTAGACGATGCGCTCTGCGGTGGACTTCTTGCCGTCCTGGAGGATCTTGTTGACGAGCATGCTTACCTGCTCGGAGTTGTATACCGGGTCCTTTACTACAGGACGCTTCGGAGCAGCATTCTTACGCATTGTTTATTACTGTCCCTTCTTTGCGCCGTAACGGGAACGAGCCTGCTTACGGTCCTTGACGCCCTGGGCATCCAGGGAGCCACGGATGATCTTGTAACGAACACCTGGAAGGTCCTTCACACGGCCGCCGCGAACGAGGACCATGGAGTGCTCCTGCAGGTTGTGGCCCTCACCTGGGATGTAGGCCGAAACCTCGATGCCGCTGGTAAGGCGCACACGAGCAACCTTACGAAGAGCGGAGTTCGGCTTCTTCGGGGTGGTGGTGTACACGCGGGTGCACACGCCACGACGCTGCGGGGAACCCTTCAGCGCAGCGGTAGAGACCTCTTTGCGCTTGGTCTGGCGGCCCTTGCGGACCAGCTGTTGAATAGTTGGCATTAAACAGTCTTTCTGTCGAATTGCACCACTTCTCAAGAAGGGAACCAAACATGCAAAAATAGGCGCTCTTTCCCGGGGCGCTTCCGCATGTCCAGAACTCTTCCCAAGGCGGGCGCCTTGTTAAGGATCAGACTTTTCACCATGTTCTTTGCGCGCCATATTCACACAGGGTGCGCAGTACATAGTGAACTAGAGATAAGACTAGCAAAGCCAGCGCTATGAATACAAAACAGGAAATGCATCCTGCCGGCGGTTTGGGTGGGCTACTCCCACTCCCACGTCAGGTCCGGCTCTGCGGCCTTATCAGAAAAGTAGGATTTCTCCTGCTCTTCCCAGGTGCTAAACCATTTCTCATAGGCCGGCTCGCGCGCAATCGCGCGCTCATAGCGCTGCTCGCGGGGGCCATCGATGCGCACGGTTACTACCGCGCCGCGCTTTTTCGCGGCTGCGATATTGTCCGCGGTCACGGAGCCAACGCCCTCGACGATGAGATCATCGCGCACGTCGAGGCTAGCCCAGTCTCCGGGGCAATTGGCTTCCCAATCCCAGCGCCAATAGCCGGGGTTCATGGTGCGCAAGACCTGCTCGCCCACCATCTCGGAGCCCTTCTCTAAGCCATGCCAACCGGGATAGAATTCATCGAGGTGAACCACGCGCCAATTGGTGCGATCTGCCAAGGCTGCGGAGGTCCAGGTTTTGCCGGAGCCAGAGGGGCCATCGATAAGCACCGTGATGGGTTTAAACGCACGCTTTCGCGAGGCTGCTAGCTTAACGATGTCCTCCAAGAGGCGCTCTTGTTCGGCATCAATGTCCATAGTGCTTGAATCACTGCTTTCGCGGATTAAAGGCCAAAGAATCTCCAGGCCCCAGTAAGTACCGAAGTTACCACCGGTACACAAGCAAGGGCGAGGCCGCAGGCCATCACCCACCCATCGCGGGCGTGCAACCTGGATTCTCGGGCCCAGGTCCGCTCCCCTCCTCCGGGTGGGGTGCGCCCAAATCCGCGCGCTTCCATCGCCGTCGCAAGCTTGCCGCCGCGGCGCAGGGCAATGACCAATAGGCCAAAGGACATCGTAAGCAAGTGCTTGAATCGACCTTCATCCGTAAGCCCGCGGGCCCTGCGCGCCATGCCGAGCGATTGCCAATCGGATTTCAGCAGCGTCATCATGCGCACGCCGGCCACAGCACCAATGACGAAGCGGGAGGGAAGGCGGAGGATCTGCGAGAGGGCATCGCCAAGCTCGGTGGGATCGATATCGCGCGCGAGCACCACCGTCGGTAGGGCGACCGCGAGCACACGCAGCGTGATCGCGATGGCCAGGGTGAGCGAATTTTCCGTCACCGTAATAAGCCACCAACTGAAGTACTCCTCTCCCCCGGGCGCGCCATAGAGCAGCATGGAAATGCCCGAAAGCGGAGCGATGAGGAATAAGAACCAGCCGGTCTTCCACAACCGCAACCAGGAGACACCGCACAGCGGTGCCAAAATGAGCGTTAGGCTTAGCGATAGCGCCGCCGATACCCAGTCGATGGAGGCAAGCAGCGGCGTGACCCAGACAAACATCAAGAAGATGCGGGTCAGCGGGTTTACATTGCGCAAGAGATTAGGCACCGCGCACCTCCACCTGGTGGTCACCCAAGGCCTCTATAAACAGCGGATCATGGGTAATGGAGGCAATGGTGGTGCCGTCATCGGCCAATTGGCGCAACAGGCCCACCAATTCCACAAAGGTGCCGGGATCCTGGCCAAAGGTCGGCTCGTCCAAAAGCAGCACCTCCGGCGCGGTCACCAGCGCCGTTGCTACAGAAAGCCGGCGCTTTTCGCCGCCGGATAGCGTAAACGGGTTGGCCTTGAGCAAGTGCCCCAAGCGCAGCGATTCCACCAGCTGCGCGATGCGTTTCTCTGGGGGATCAACGCGCATGACCTTGGGCGCGACCCGCAATTCCTCTTCCACGGTGCGGGCGACAAATTGGTGTTCTGGATTTTGGAAGACGAAACCAATGTGGTCAGCCAACTCGCGGGATTTCCACCGGGAAGGCGGGCCCTTCACGCCGCGGCGGATGAAGTCAGCGACCCCGATTTCCCCGGATTCAGCTGGCAATAGGCCCGCCATCGTCATCAGCCACGTGGATTTACCTACGCCATTGCGGCCGGTGATCACTGTCGAGGCCCCCGCTGGCAGGGAGATAGACCGCGGCGGCCCATAGCGAGTCACCAAATCCTCGCTCCACAGCGCGGCGTTGGACTCATCGAGGGCATCGCTCGTCAGCGACCGCGCCTGCGGTAGGCCGGTGACCTGGCGCTTGCGAGCGGCATCGGCAAAGGGGCCATCGGAAATGATGCGTCCATCCCACAGCTCTACTGCGCGGTCCAACACGCCTTCCCACGCCGCATGTTGATGCTCGACTACCACCAAGGTGGCACCCGTGTGCTCTACCAGCTTGCCGACGGCCCGCACCACATCCCCCGCCCCTTCCGGATCCAGGTTGGCGGTGGGCTCGTCCAATAGAACCACGCCCGCGCCCATGGCGATGACCCCGGCCAGTGCCAGGCGTTGCTTCTGCCCGCCGGAGAGGTGCTCGGTGGGAAAATCCAGGTCCACATATGGGCCTACCAACTCTTGGGCTTGGCGCACCCTGCGCCAGATCTCCTCGCGCGGATATGCCAGGTTCTCGCAGCCAAAGGCGATATCATCGCCCACGCGCGCGGAGATAACTTGCGAATCCGGATCCTGCAGGACCAAACCCACCGGAATGGTCCGGCCCGGTTCTTCGACCGTGCCCGCAGAGTCCTCCAAGGTGATGGTGCCGGTGCGCGTGCCTTCTTCATCGGAGCCCAAGACGCCGGCGATCGCCGCCAAAAGCGTGGATTTGCCGGAACCGGAGTCCCCGCACAGCAAGACCTTCTCACCGGGTTCGATGACAAGGTCTATGTCCTGCAGCGCCGGTTGCGAACGCCCAGCGTGGGTCCACCCGTAACCGCGGGCCGCGATTTTTGTGGCATTTCCTGCTAAGCGTGAAAAATCAGTCACGGCAGTCTAGACCCTAAGCGCGCTGTTCGCGGCCTACCGCAAAGCGGTCAAGGGCACCGGTCTTTGCCAATGCCTTCACCAGGTAGAAGCCCAGGGCGCCCGCCAAGATAGCACCGGAGATGGTCAGGGTGACCAAGTAAATCATATTGAACTCGAAGGACTTCGCGAGGTTACCGGAGATAAACAGCTCCAGGACGAAAGCGCCCCAGCCTGCTGCCATACCGGCTAGGATGGTCACGCCAAGGTTGAACTGGCGGTACATGAAGATGGCGAAGATGATCTCCACACCGATACCCTGTGCCAGGCCCGAGTACAGGGTGCTAATACCCCATTGGGAACCCAAGACGGCCGACACCGTGGCGGCAAGGACCTCCACGTAGACTGCCGCACCCGGCTTGCGGATGACCAATCCACCCAGGATGCCGCCCAACAGCCAAATGCCCGTGGCCAAACCGCCAAGGCCCGGCGTGAGCGCATCCATGGCCTCATACCAGGCATAGCCCACGGCATTCCAGCCCAAGAATACGAAGCCACAGGCAACACCCAAGACGGATGCCACCACGATATCCACCACGCGCCAGTTCAGATTGCGCTTTGGTGCTGCGGACGCAGCTGCATTAGTAGTCATTATTTCCTCCCTCTCGCCGGAATTACCCGGATCAGGTTCAACGGTTCACCGCGTCATATCGCAGTATCTCAGCCTTCATTTCTGTGCCTGTGCGGCCTGTGCGCCCGCGGGCCCACAGATTCTGAAAGCTCCCGTGTATTGCTTTAAATCAAGTAGTCCAAGGCCCACATTTTTACTTATCTGGGCCACAGGCTTTACTCATACTAGCAGGCACGCATACGGGTCCTCACAACCAATTCGGCGGCCGAGTTGGGCTCCCAGTAACGGGAAGCCTATACACAATCCATCAGACGCTCTCAAAACGAAAGGACCCCGTCCGATGCTTCGGTTTGTAACCGGTGTTCGAACGTGGCCCTTCCTACTGGAGTGAATTAAGATCCTAGGTGGCTATATCACTCTCTCCATTCCGAGAATAGACCAAAAAGCACACTATGACAAGATCACCTAATCCGCGATGCCGAGGAAGACGAAGCAATGCACGGATCCAGACATGAACAGCATGTACTACAGACGTTGGGAGAACAGCGCACTGAAAAATATTTAACCCAAATGGGAAATCATGCTGGTCGAGCCCTCACGCTTTATAGGTGGGACCTTCAACTATCTGCGGCGCTTTGGAACTTATTATCCGTTTTTGAGATTGTCCTCAGAAACAAGATTTGCAAAGCGATCGATGAATGGAGCGATGAGCAGGAGCCTCAAAGCAATAAAAATTGGATTGAACATCCCACTTGCAATGTATCCTTCCCTCTCTCCAAAGTCAGCCAACAAATTGCAAACAGAGCCCTAGGAAAAGCCAGGAATGCTAAAGGGATTCGCGACAACGGAACTGGGCTCGTCGAAGGAACTCATCCGCGAAAAGGTCAACCCATTAACCGTGATGACATTATTGCCCAAGTCACCTTAACTCAATGGAAGGAAGCTTTCTTCTACCGAGAACCGACAATTCGCCCCGATGGCACCCGCAAGTATTACCCTAACGAGACCACCTATACGAATCTCAAGTCCGTGTACAAAGAGATAACTAGCCGGGCGCTGTCATCGGGTCCTAAGACTATTTCCCCTGATCGAGCCAGTTTTATCATGCATCACGCCGTTTTGCTTAGAAATAGAATTAGCCACCAAGAGTCACTGATCGATATCGATTGCAGCATCTACCGGAAGGAAATTTTTGAATTACTTAATTGCTTGGATCCTAGCGTTCTTCAATATTTTTCGGCGAGCGATCCCCTTCCGGCAATTCTGAAAAACGATCCTCGTTCAAAGTGACGTTAAATTGTATCCCAATTCAAAGCCCATATTTGAAAATTAAAATATTTATAGGCCATCTGCGTTAATAGAGAAATATCCTGAAAGAGCCCCCGCTTACCGTGTGCACGGAAGCGGGGGCTCTGACTGGACGCGGTGCCGAGGGGCACGCGCTCTAGGACTTAGAAGGTGAAGTCCTCATCCAGCGGAACGGAAGCGCCGGTGAATTCACCGAAGCCGTCATCACCGTAGATGGAATCGCCGTAAGTCGGAATCGAGTAAGCGGCGTTGCGCGCAGCCTCGGTCGGCTTGACGGAGATATTGCGGTAACGGGAGATACCGGTACCGGCCGGGATCAGCTTACCGATGATGACGTTTTCCTTGAGGCCGATGAGCTTATCGGAGCGCTTGTTAATAGCGGCATCGGTAAGCACACGCGTGGTCTCCTGGAACGAAGCTGCGGACAGCCAAGACTCGGTAGCCAAGGAGGCCTTGGTAATACCCATGATCTCCGAGCGCAGCTGCGCCGGCTCGCCGCCTTCTGCAACCTGTGCAGCGTTCATTTGCTTGGCCTCAGAAAGGTCGATCAGGTTGCCCGGCAGCAGCTCCGTGGTACCGGCGTCGATGACGGTACCGCGGCGCAGCATCTGGCGGATGATGATCTCGATGTGCTTGTCGTGGATGGCCACACCCTGGGTGCGGTACACGGCCTGCACCTCGTTGATGAGGTGCTGCTCCACGCCGCGACGGCCCAGAACCTCGAGCACGTCGTGCGGGTCAGCCGCACCACGCATCAAGCGGTCACCGGTCTCAACGTGGTCGCCGTCCTTCAAGGAACGCTCGATCATCGCATCCGGGTTGGACTCCATCGGGCGACGCACCTGGGCCAGGCCCTGGCGCTTGGAGAGCTTCTCGTAAACCACGTCATCAGAACCGTCATCCGGGGTGATGGTCATGGTCCAGAAGTTGCCCTCATCGGACAGGGACACGGTGCCGTCCACGGAAGCAATCGGTGCGCGGTTCTTCGGGTTACGGGCCTCGAAGAGCTCCTGCACACGCGGCAGACCACCGGTAATGTCGCCACCGACACCACCCTGGTGGAAGGTACGCATGGTCAGCTGGGTACCAGGCTCACCAATGGACTGTGCAGCCACGATGCCGACGGCCTCGCCGATGTCGACCAATTGGCCGGACGCCATGGACTTGCCGTAGCACTTCGCACAGACACCGGCCGGGGTCTGGCAGGTCAGCACGGAGCGGACCTTGACGTCGGTGACCTTGGCATCGAGAAGCTTCTGCGTGAGCTCCTCGGTCAGGTCTGCACCGGCCTCTGCAACGACCTCGCCGTTCTCGTCCTTGACGTCCGTAGCAAGCACGCGACCGGAAGCGGAGGTCTCCCACAGCTCGGAGAGGACGACCTTGTCGCCGGAGACCTCGCCGATAGGAACGCGCACGCCCTGGCGGGTGCCACAGTCCTCTTCGCGGACGATGACGTCCTGGGCGACGTCCACCAGACGGCGGGTGAGGTAACCGGAGTCAGCGGTACGCAGTGCGGTATCGGCCAGACCCTTACGGGAACCGTGGGAGTTGTTGAAGTACTCCAGCACGGACAGGCCTTCGCGGAAGGAGGTCTTAATCGGACGGGTGATGTAATCACCGTGCGAGTTCACAACCATGCCCTTCATACCGGCCAGCGTCCAGATCTGACGCATGTTACCGGCAGCACCCGACTTCACAATCATCGGAATTGGGTTGTAATCCGGGTAGATGCTCTCGACAGCCTCACCGACGGTATCGGTAGCGTCCTTCCACAGCTCCACCAGGCGGTCATAACGCTCGCGCTCCGTAAGCGCACCCTGCTCCCAGTACTTACGCTCGATGCGCTCTGCTTCCTTCTCATAAGATTCGAGGATCTCGGTCTTATTCGGCAGCACCAGCACGTCAGACATCGTAATGGTCACACCGGAGCGGGTTGCCCAGTAGAAGCCGGCGTCCTTCATGTTGTCCAGAACCTGAGCCACGGTGATCATTGGGTACTTGGTGGCCAAGTCATTGACCACGTCACCAATGAGGACCTTGCCGTCGGTGCCGCCGCCCTTGCGGACCATGATGCCCTCAAGGTACGGGTAGTTCCACGGCAGCAGCTCGTTGAACATGATCCGGCCGATGGTGGTATAGCCCAACCATGCCTGGCCCTTGGACCAGCCATCGGGGAAGAGCTCTGCCTCGATGTCCTCTGGTGGGCGCAGGTGATCGATGCGGACCTTGATCGGTGCCTGCAGGCCAACCGTGCCGCGGTCGTAGGCCATGAGGGCCTCGGCGTAGGACGAATACACGCCGGTTGCCGGGTAGTCCTCGCCAGCCTCGCGGTAACGACCGTTGCCACCAATCTCGTCCTCTGCCTTGTCCATGGTGAGGTAGTACAGACCGGTCACCATATCCAGACGTGGCATAGCCAGTGGCTTACCGGATGCCGGGGACAGAATGTTGTTGGAAGCCAGCATCAGCACGCGAGCCTCTGCCTGTGCCTCGGCGGATAGCGGCAGGTGAACTGCCATCTGGTCACCGTCGAAGTCGGCGTTGAACGCCTCACAAGCCAGGGGGTGCAGCTGAATAGCCTTACCCTCGACCAGCTTCGGCTCGAAGGCCTGGATACCCAGACGGTGCAGCGTAGGCGCACGGTTGAGCATCACTGGGTGCTCAGAAATGGCCTGCTCCAGCACGTCCCAGACCTCTGGGCGCTGGCGCTCCACCATGCGCTTTGCGGACTTGATGTTCTGGGCGTAGTCATTTTCAACCAAGCGCTTCATGACGAAAGGCTTGAACAGCTCGAGTGCCATCAGCTTCGGCAGACCACACTCGTGCAGCTTCAGCTGCGGGCCGACGATAATAACGGAACGACCGGAGTAGTCCACGCGCTTACCCAGCAGGTTCTGGCGGAAACGGCCCTGCTTGCCCTTGAGCAAGTCAGACAGGGACTTCAACGGGCGGTTGCCCGGGCCGGTAACCGGACGGCCACGGCGGCCGTTATCGAAGAGCGCGTCCACAGACTCCTGCAGCATGCGCTTCTCGTTATTCACGATGATCTCTGGTGCGCCCAGGTCGATCATGCGCTTCAGGCGGTTATTGCGGTTGATAACGCGGCGGTACAGGTCATTCAGGTCCGAGGTGGCGAAGCGGCCACCGTCGAGCTGCACCATCGGGCGCAACTCAGGCGGAATAACCGGAATAGCGTCCAGCACCATGCCTGCCGGGTCGTTGCCGGAGTTAAGGAATGCGGCAACGACCTTGAGGCGCTTAAGCGCGCGCATCTTCTTCTGGCCCTTGCCGTTGTTGATGATCTCGCGCAGCTCCTCAGCCTCTGCCTCGAGGTCGAAATTGCGGACCAAGGTCTGGATGGCTTCTGCACCCATGCCGCCGGTGAAGTAATCCTCGTAGCGGTCAACCAGCTCTTCGTAGATGGTCTCATCGATGACCATCTGCTTCGGAGCAAGCTTCAAGAAGGTGTTCCAGATTTCATCCAGGCGTGCGACTTCCCGCTCGCCGCGCTCGCGGATGTGCTGCATTTCCTTATCAGCAGCGTTTTGTACCTTCTTGCGGGCATCGGCACGCGCACCGGCTGCCTCCAGCTCCGCCAAGTCGGATTCCAGCTTGGAAGCGCGCTCCGCGATCTCGGACTCGGTATCGTCCTCAACGTCCTTCTTTTCCAGCAGCATTTCTGCTTCCAGAGTGGACTGGTCGTTGTGGCGAGCCTCTTCATCAACAGAGGTGATGATGTTCGCTGCGAAGTAGATGATGCGCTCAAGGTCCTTCGGTGCCAGGTCCAGCAGGTAGCCCAAGCGGGAAGGAACGCCCTTGAAGTACCAGATGTGGGTTACCGGAGCGGCCAGCTCGATGTGGCCCATGCGCTCACGACGCACCTTGGACTTGGTGACCTCAACGCCGCAACGCTCACAGATGATGCCCTTGTAGCGGACGCGCTTGTACTTACCACAAGCACACTCCCAGTCACGGGTAGGTCCGAAAATGCGCTCGCAGAACAGGCCGTCCTTTTCCGGCTTTAGCGTGCGGTAGTTAATGGTCTCGGGCTTTTTAACCTCGCCCTTAGACCAGCGACGGATATCGTCAGCAGTGGCCAGACCGATGCGGAGCTCGTCGAAGAGATTTACGTCAAACACGTAATGTCTCCCTTTCATCCTCGTCATGTGAGGAATTGATGGCTTTTAATGAATTAATCTTTATTGCCCGCCCGCGGCGGCCCCGGTGTTAAACACCGGAACCGTGCATTCCGCAGTGGACCGAGAATCTATTTAGGCGATGTCAGCGGAAGAACCCTCATCGCGGGACAAGTTAATGCCAAGCGATGGGCTATCCATGTCATCGTCATCAGAGCCAGACAGCTCCATCGGGGTGCCGTCAGTGGAAAGAACCTCCACGTTCAAGCACAGGGACTGCAGCTCCTTGAGCAACACCTTGAAGGACTCAGGGATGCCCGGATCTGGAATATTGTCGCCCTTCACGATGGCCTCGTAGACCTTCACGCGGCCTACCACGTCATCGGACTTGATGGTCAGCAGCTCCTGCAGGGTGTAGGCAGCGCCGTAAGCCTGCATTGCCCACACCTCCATCTCGCCGAAGCGCTGGCCACCGAACTGAGCCTTACCGCCCAGTGGCTGCTGGGTAATCATGGAGTAAGGACCAGTGGAACGGGCGTGAATCTTCTCATCGACCAAGTGGTGCAGCTTGAGCATGTACATGTAGCCCACGGAGATGGGGTACTTGTACGGCTCGCCGGACCGGCCATCGAAAAGCGTGGCCTTACCGTGCTCGTTGACCAGTACGTCGCCGTCGCGGTTCGGGCGGGACGATGCCAACAGGCGCTCGATTTCGTGGTTGGTAGCACCGTCGAAGACCGGGGTGGCGGTCAGGGAGTCCGCTGGGACATCGTAAAGCTCTTCCGGCAAGGTCTTGAGAAGCTCGGCGTTAGCCGGATCCTCGGTGTCGACCTTCCAACCAGCGTGAGCCAACCAGCCCAAGTGCAGCTCAAGAACCTGGCCGATGTTCATACGACGCGGCACACCGTGCGTATTCAGCAGGATGTCCACCGGGGTGCCGTCCTCCATGAACGGCATATCCTCTGGCGGCAAGATCTTGCCCACAACGCCCTTGTTGCCGTGGCGGCCGGCCATCTTATCGCCGTCCTGGATCTTGCGCTTTTGCGCCACGTACACGCGGATCATCTCGTTGACGCCCGGTGCCAGGTCATCGTCATCATCGCGGGAGAAGCGAGCAACGCCAATAACCTTGCCCACCTCACCGTGCGGAACCTTCATGGAGGTATCGCGAACCTCGCGGGCCTTTTCACCGAAGATGGCGCGCAGCAGGCGCTCTTCCGGAGTCAGCTCAGTCTCACCCTTCGGGGTGACCTTACCAACCAGGATATCGCCGGCACGGACGTCAGCACCGATGCGGATGATGCCGCGCTCATCGAGGTCGCTCAAAACGTCCTCGGAAACGTTCGGAATCTCGCGGGTGATTTCCTCAGCGCCCAGCTTGGTGTCACGAGCATCGATCTCGTGCTCCTCGATGTGGACGGAGGTCAAGATGTCCTCTTCCACGATGCGCTGGTTGAGGATGATGGCGTCCTCGTAGTTGTGGCCTTCCCACGGCATGAACGCAACCAGCAGGTTGCGGCCGAGCGACATCTCACCGTTGTGAGTACCTGGGCCATCGGCCAAAACCTGGCCAGCCTCTACGCGCTGACCCATGGAAACCAGCGGGGTCTGGTTGTAGTTGGTGCCCTGGTTGGTGCGCTCGAACTTGCGCAGGATGTAGGTATCGCGCTGGCCCTCATCATCCATGATGGTAATGACGTCAGCGGTGACGTTTTCTACTACACCGGCCTTTGGCGTGATGACGACGTCACCCGCGTCATAGGCAGCGCGCTGCTCCATACCGGTACCCACCAGTGGGGCCTCGGAGCGAACCAGCGGGACCGCCTGCTTCTGCATGTTCGCACCCATCAAGGCACGGTTAGCATCGTCGTGCTCCAAGAACGGAATCATGGCGGTACCAACGGAGACCATCTGACGCGGGGAAACGTCAACGTAGTCCACACCGGAGGCATCGGTCACTCCGATGTCACCCTCCTTCAGGCGGACCTCGATGCGCTCGCCAATCAAACGGCCTTCCTCGTCCTGCTCTACCTCGGCCTGAGCAATGGCGAAGCGGTCCTCCTCATCAGCGGTGAGGTACTCCACCTGGTCCGTAACCTTGCCATCAACGACCTTGCGGTACGGGGTCTCGATGAAGCCGAAGGGGTTCACGCGGGCGTAGGACGCCAGCGCACCAATCAGACCAATGTTTGGACCCTCAGGGGTCTCAATCGGGCACATGCGGCCGTAGTGCGACGCGTGCACGTCTCGCACCTCAATGCCGGCGCGCTCACGGGACAGACCGCCTGGGCCCAGCGCGGACAGGCGGCGCTTGTGGGTCAGGCCAGACAGGGAGTTGTTGTGGTCCATGAACTGCGAGAGCTGGGAGGTACCAAAGAACTCGCGGATAGCAGCAGAGACCGGACGCACGTTAATCAAGGACGTCGGCGTGATGGACTCAGCGTCCTGGGTGGTCATGCGCTCGCGCACGACGCGCTCCATGCGGGACAGGCCCACGCGGACCTGGTTCTGGATGAGCTCACCCACGGTGCGC
The DNA here is from genome assembly GCF_058182375.1 of Corynebacterium sp. LaCa_23. Lineage (NCBI taxonomy): Bacteria > Bacillati > Actinomycetota > Actinomycetes > Mycobacteriales > Corynebacteriaceae > Corynebacterium > Corynebacterium sp. LaCa_23. Next base: position 374,580 of record NZ_CP190825.1, on the reverse strand, counting down.
AGACGACGGTTACCAAAGTGGTCGATATCGTCGGTGTTCAGCGAGATCATCTCGCCGTTTGGCGCCTTCATCTCACGCTCGCCAACATGCAGGCGTACCAGGTACTCCAAGGTGACGGCGATGTCTTCTTCAGTCAGGGTCATCAGACCGTCGTGGTCGCCGCCAAGGCCCAGCTTGCGGTTGGCCTTGTAACGGCCAACCTTGGCAAGGTCATAGCGCTTAGCGCGGAAGAAGGAGTTATCCAACAAGGACTGCGCCAGCTCACGGGTAGGCTGCTCGCCCGGACGCTGCTTGCGGTAGATCTCCAGCAGCGCTTCATCGGTATTGGATACACCGTCAGATTCTAGGGTGGACATCATGAGCTCAGAGAAGCTGAAGCGCTCCCTGATCTGCTCCTCGGTCCAGCCCAGCGCCTTCAACAGGACGGTTACCGGCTGGCGGCGCTTGCGGTCTATGCGCACGCCGACGGTATCGCGCTTGTCCACGTCGAACTCCAGCCAAGCACCGCGGGAAGGAATAATCTTCACGGAGTGCAGCGGGCGTTCGGTGGACTTATCGATGGAACGATCGAAGTACACGCCCGGGGAACGCACCAGCTGGGAGACGATGACGCGCTCGGTACCGTTCACGATGAAGGTACCCATATCCGTCATGATCGGGAAGTCACCGATGAAGACGGTCTGCGACTTAATCTCTTGGGTGTCGTTATTGATGAACTCTGCGGTCACGTACAGCGGCGCGGAGTAGTTGATGTCCTTTTCTTTACACTCATCGACGGTGTTTTTCACCGGCTCGAAGCGAGGCTCCGACAAGGACAGGGACATATTGCCCGAGTAGTCCTGAATCGGCGAGAGCTCTTCGAGGATATCCTCAAGGCCGCTCGTCACGCGTGCGTTATCGCCGCGCTCAGCCTGCTCACGCTCGCGCCATTCCGGCGAGCCGACGAGCCAAGCAAAGGAATCGAGTTGTACGTCAAGGAGGCCCGGCAGGGCGATAGGCTCGCTAATTTTTGCAAACGAGTATCGCTTCGGGGCTCCGGGGATATTGGCCACTGACTTGGTCTGGCGGGAGACTGCCAAGATGGGTCCTTCCAGCACCTCACGCGGATTGCTACTCGCCCTGGCCGACGAGCAGCAAAACCGCTGGTAATTTTAGCATTCGGTCTGCTGTGGAGTGTCTGGGTTCAGAATGCACAAAATCACCTTGTCAAGTCGGTTTTGCCATCACCAACCCGAAAGGCTAAATGTGCACCGAAGATCCAGATTCCAGCGCAACGAATTAGTGTATAGGAAAAACTCAGGTATGTAAAGACACACCACTCTTAAGGCTTTTCTTTCCGCGCTAGGGGGCAAGCTCTCGCTCGCCGCTGCGCCAACGCGGCAATAATGTTGCGCCAGATCTAGCGGGGCAACCACAAGCACCGTACCACTAAAAACTCATTCCACCGCAACCCGAACCGCGCTTAATACTCTTAGCTGACACTTTCGCTAGTTATTTCGCTGGCGCTTTTCTTTCCGCGTCGGCGCACATGCTTGTTTTTACGGTCGTAAATTCCCAGCGCCCCAATGACTCCAATAAAGGTGAACACGATACCGATACCCAGTGCCGCCCACCGCGCAATCTCCGCCACGCGGTTGCGTGGGAACGATTTCGCTTCATCGAGTAGCGCCGCGCGGGACTCCTCTGAGGTGGAACCATTAAAGACGAATGCTCGCTCGCGGCCTACGCCCTCTCGGTCCGCGTAGTAGTCATCGATATCCATGTCCATGCCCACCACCAGGCCGGTAGCTTGGTCGACGTAGAAATCCGTACTACCCGAGTGCATCAAATAACCAGGTTCGTGTCCCCCATCTTCCTTGGGGAAAGAGGTGGTATTGCCATCGGCGGCATAAAGCTGCGCTACGTTTGTTGGCTCGATTTCCTGGTGATACCGATACACCGTACGGCCATCTATTTCAGTTTCCTCTTCAAAGACCGCGTCCACTGCCTTGCGCAAGGTGGGGTCAAAGACTGGGTAATTCGTCTTTTCCGCATCCGCCGGGAATTTTAGCCAGTACCCATCGACAGCAACCTTCTCCTCAGGGCTGGCCAAGGTATGGCTCAGGCTGGCCTCTGCCTTTGCCTCACCGCTCAGGCGGTCAATGGGATAGGTCCACACCTGCGCCTGGCTTAAATCATCGAGTCCTTGGCCATCGCCGCGCAGGCGCGTCTCCCCTATGCGCAGCGTCGCAGTATCTTCATCCGAAGGCTCTTGGATGCCCGCATTGATCTGGTAGGTCATCGGCCCGGAATAAGGCGACGTTCCATCCTTATTGACCACTTGGGAATCCGCGGACTCATCCTTAAGAGTCCACGTGGTGTTTTTGAGTTCCAACGGCAGCCGCGGCGAGAAATCCAAAAACGCCGGCGCCGCTACTCCGGCGGCCACCATCGCTACGCCGAGGCCGAGCAGAAGGACGGAGAAGATGCGGGACTTGGGCAGCATGGTGGCTTATCCTACCGACTCGTTTGTTCAAAACACACTTCCTGAAACGAGATTTAGAACTTTTGTAGGATACCCGGACCCAAAGTGCTCATGTAGATTCTAATTACCGCAAGTAATGCACATCACACTACCGGGAGGTTTTACCTTGCATCACACAGAAGTAGCACCGCGTCTCAGCACTCAGATAGCGCGGGAGATTCTAAACCAGACAGAACACCCCACACCACGACCCAATCACAAGCTGGACGCCTTTGTTAATGATTACAAAATCAAGGCAGCAAATCACGACGTAAAAAAGGACTTTTAGCTACCCCCTGTGGATGCAAGCCCCTCAAGCATGCATCCACAGGACTCCGCCATATATCTATGACCATCCTTATAGACAAAAATATCACCATAAGACTTCAAGGCCCAAGCAACGATTTTCAGCGAGAATTCCGCCACAATCACCCCGAATCGCTTCCATCAAAAAGTGTAGTCTTCATAACCCGCCAAGATGACCGAGAATGTGACCTCCTGTCGCTGATTCTCGCCAGCCAAAACATTGGAGTCGTACGAATTGACAGCGACGGCGAACTCAGTAAAGAGCTATTACCAATAGATAACTTCGGAAGACTGGTTACGGAACATGGCAAGACCACGGTGGCAGTAGCTTGGATCCGCCATTTTTCACGCGAATCTATAAAAAATATATCCTGCGTTAAAGAGGAAATAATTTATATCAAAGATCAGGCAATATCCTACATACAAACGCTTGAAGAGATTGCTTTATTTAGCGTAAATCAATTTTGTAACGCTCGGTCACGGCTTGCACAAATTCAGCTCGCCAATTCTATTGGACTTACTACCCCTCAAACGTCAATTGGATATGAAGCGGCGTTTCCCTTTTCAATTGCCAAACCGATTGGCCCCACTGGGTAGAACCGACTCCGGGAACACTTCTTGGAGCTATGCCTAAACGTTTGAAGCTAGATCAATCAACTCGTGATGAGCCGGTACCTCTCCTATTCCAGAAGTATATGAACTCAGAGTATGAGCTCCGCTGCTACGTAATCGACCAAGAAGTTATCGTTTTCCGAGTATCGGGATATGACAATGCAGACGACCTGTGGCAAGAGAACAACGGCGTGAGCGTATCTCTATATAAATCTACCCAAAGATTAAAAGATATTCTAATTGAATACTCCCAACTATCCGGTTGTAATTTATGTGCCATCGACCTCCTAATACAAGGAGGTGACCCAATATTTCTTGAATGTAACGTTTGCTTCGATTGGCTATTCTACGAAGACCGAGCTGGCACGAATCTCGTCTCCAACGCCATTGCTAGATATTTACAAAGGACTTTAAACGATGCTTAGAATAGCGACAGTGGGCCATTTTTCGGTTCAAGGGACCGTATCTCGTTTGGGACAACCCTCTAGAGCAAACTCAGACAATCTTAAACCAGAAGGCAAGGGAGGAACTCTTCCGCTTACTAGATAGTCAAACTATTAGTGGAGTAACGGTCGTGTCTAGCGAAGATTCATTTCCGGAACTCCAGAACTTAGGGGTACTACAGCATTTTTCTAATGAACCCCCCAATACCGAATGCACGGTTCTAGATATGTGGCCCGATACTCCTCCGCTCGCGCGCGACTACGCATTTGCCAGCGGAGTCCGTTCCGACGAGACAATCGCTCAACTAGATGAGCATCACCAGCATTTAAGGGAAAAACTCGCGCTCACCGGCCCACCGCATCATGTATGGGAGAATCCGATTTTCGCCAAGCAAGAATTGAACCTTCCGCACGGCGAGACAATAAGCTACTCCAGAAGCTTCAAATCTGTTTTGAATTCTCGAAAATCTGCACGTTTTACGAATACAGAGCTAAAATCAATTAGCCTTAGGTCACTAGCATCAATCCTTTACGATTCCGCAAGCTTTTCAAAGCGCCCAACAACAAACGAACAGAAGTCCGGAAACATCCATTTTCGTTCGGCCCCATCTGCCGGAGGATTGTGCTCAACCGAGCTCATTGTCCGCGTTAGTAGATGCGATTCAATCGACGATGGTTATTATTTATACCATCCGAAAAACCATTCCTTACTGTTTCTCAATCATCTAGAGCCCTATAAGGAATGGAAGACCGCGGTTGGGAAACAATCGCATGTCGTGGATGCCCCAATACATTTTATTACTGTTGGTGATCCTCGAGTCATATCCTGGAAATACGAAAGTCTAAACTCGATTCGAACGCTCTGGCTAGAAATTGGGCACCTTAGCCAAGTTATTCAAATGGTTGCTACAGCCACTGACCACCTCTCTCGGGGCATTTCTCTCTTTCGGGAAGACATCATCGCTGACAACGCGGGACTAGATTGGCGATCTTTCCTCTGGGGCATGCTAATTGCAGTTGGGCCTAGGGACGACTGAGATGGCTTTGTTATAGGAGGAGCATTGAATATAAATGAAGTTGATCGCACCAACCCAAGTGATTTTAGACTATTCCTGTGGTCTGACCTCGTGGCTCAGATAGCCGGGGTAGGAGCCGGGCTTGCTATTCCGGTGGTCACTCTACGCTTGAGCGATAGCCTTACCCTTGCCGGCCTGTATGGAACCATCACCGGAATAGCTGCACTGGCAGGCGGAATCATCGGCGGCTCTCTTGCGGATATGTGGCGCCGCAAGCCACTCATCATTGTGACCAACGCTCTGGCCGGGGTACTCAATCTCGCGTTAGCGAGTCTCATCCTATCCGGAAGTTTCTCCCCCATGGTCTTCGGTGCGCTTCTCGGGAGCATGATGTTCTTTTACCGGATAGGTCAAGCTTGCTCCGACCCTTGCCTGCCCCAGCTCGTTGAGGAAGAACAGCTCGCCGCCAAACAAGGGCTCATCCAAGCACGTCTGCAATTTGCGGGACTCATCGGCCCCACTGTGGGCGGCGCGCTTCTAGAAGTCAATGTGGCACTGCCCTTCGTGTTTGTCGGTCTGGCAAATATCCTCACCATTGTCTTCTTCCTCTTCATCAGGGCTCGCCTAGACCCCACAAAGAAGGCAGAGAACAAGCTCCTACGCACGACGAAGGAAGGCTTAGCCATCGTGGCTCGCGCGCCACTACTTCGCGGGCTCATTGCCATGCAAACACTGTCGAACTGCGCAATTAACGGCTCGCTGTTCATGGCGGTCCTCATACTTGAGGAGGGGAATAACCCTGGATGGGTAACGGGACTAGCCCGCACGTCCATAGGCCTCATCGGGATTGTGGGGGCTTTGTCGACGGGTTGGTTGCAGAAGAAGTTCTCCTTCGCCACCCTTCAGGTAGGCACATGCGCCTGGGTTGCTGCATCAATCGCCTGTGGTGCCCTGCTCAGCCCCAGCCTGTTGATGATCATCCCCTTAGGGCTGTCTGTTCTTACAGCCCCAGCCGCCGGCGCGGTAACCTATGCCGCACTCCACAGGCTTCTGGCAGAAGAAACTTTTGGCCGAGTCACCAATATCCAAATGAGCACCGTCGTTTCACTCTCTAGTGTGTGGTCGACCCCGCTGGCCGCATTGTCTCATCGCTGGACCTTGACCACTGGTTTGTGGGCCAATGCGCTCGCCGGGCTCCTCGCTATCGGGCCCGCCCTTATCTTTGTGCGCCGAGCCGATCGCGTCCTTGCGCAAGCAGACGCGAGGGAGAAAGGGAATTCCCCTAGCCACTCATGAGCGCAAGTCAACTGTTCCTATGAATGAGACTCGGCTTCTTCTTTGTGATTCCACGAAACGATGGTGTCGATTTGGGGTAGTTGGTACCAGGGTTGCGCGTACCTGGTACTGCAAGGGGTTTCTTTCATAGTTAATGCGACACCACGATTCGTTGGTGTCGCATCAACTTCTACTTGGAAAGAAGCTCATTGTTGTGGCTAACTTCAAACAGATCCTTGCGATGTGCCTTGACGGTGCTAGCTATACGCAGATCGCACATACATTGGGGTGGGGCCTAACCCCCGACGTGTCCATTTTCCGGGGGTCAGGCCCTCTCGAGTTCTGGTTGAAGGCCTACCCATACACAACGATGGGCGGTTCCGTCCATTGAAGTACTCCGTTGGACTACGTTTTTCCGACGGAGATTAAGGCTCCATTGCAAGCCCAATTTTAATTGTCTGGAAAGAGTACTACAAAGCAAAAGATCAAGATCGCCCCGCGGGAGCAATACGATGACTACCTGTTGATTACACCGTATATATTAGCCGCAAATAACTGCGCTAACCCGGCACCAAAAGAGGATGATAGGGAAAATATTGCTACTATCAACGCTCTATTGTCGTCCGATCCTGCGTTATATTGCGTATCCCAAGCAACTACAGTTGCAATCGTCTGCCCTGTGTGAACTAGGACGATAACAATCACCATGACGAGGAAAAATGGAATCAGTGCTATGGAGAACAAAAAAGCGGTTGACAAGATCGAGAAAGCAATTATGCCGATTCCGATCGCTATGGCAATACGAGCCCTATTCGTCAACTTATTAAACACTCCGTCGGTATTGGAAATCATTTTATGGATCGCGCGATTTATTAAGATTCCAATAATTGAGGAGAAGCCAAGAAGCCAAGACGCTTTATTTCCCCATAGACTAATAGCATAGGGAGCAATTGAACTACTTACAGCGACGACAGAAAACGATACGAGGAGAGCTAACCACAACTTCCAATCGTTAAACGAAAGTGCTTTCCACATCGAACTTAGCTTTTTCGTTTCCCTTTCGGTATCTGGGACTTCCGAGAGCCTAAAAGTCGAAGCAGCACAGAGGCTGTACGCGACAATGCCACTGCAAGCTATCAGAAATTCCATCCGAAGCTGCGCCAGAGCCCCAAGGGAAACTGTTATAGCCCCAAGGAAGACGACTGTTAGAGTCATAGTCCGCAGCTTCGCCTTAAATTCAAGTAACTTTTCCCTACTGAGGTACAAAGGGGGAAGCGTCCCGCGCAGAGGAGAGACAAGCCTACCTAGGAAGAATAGGAGGAGGATACACCCAAAGATGCTTCCTGCATTTTTTGGAGCGAAGCCTAAATAGGCGTAACACAGAATTTGCAAAAACTGGACTCCGGCCAACAGTCTCACGACACCGAACAGGTCTGCCATTCTTGCCATCGCTAACGATGTAATCGTTCCCAGTGATATACCTAGTCCTACAGCGCGCATACTATCACTTGCACTTAGGAACGATATTTCTGCGGTATAATACCCGATACCAGCAGTGAAAAGTGAGGTTGCGAAAGCATCAGATATCACATTCAGCGATATACAAAATTCAGGGTTGTCTTTAACTTGGCTTTTCATTTAAGAACCCATTAACCACAATTTCTACGAAATTTATTTGGACGACTCCGCCGCTTCCGCGTTCTTTTATAAAATTGTCTATATCTTGCTTCAATAAGGCACCGTCCCAGGGCGGTCTAGATGGACGCCAATAAGAAGAAGACAAAACGAAGTCAAAAAGCATGTCTGCCGAGTATGGAATTGAAATAAAATATTCAGAACCTCTAGCTGAATCCAAGGATAGATAAGCCTTCAGTATAACTTCATTTGCATCAGCACCGTATAGAGCTCCAAGATGCTTTCTGAAAATTTTATACCAAGCGCGTGTAGTAGAATCACTGGTATTGAACCAGCTCCAAAGACATACAACCGGCAGATGATCTAGACCTAACCGTTTTAAAGAATTATGAGTTTGATATGTATTTACCCAATCGAAAGATCCACTAAAGACTACTGCGTCAACCTTAGCTGACACGCTTTTAATAGCCGAAAGATCTTCTGCGGAAGTATGATGAAATTCTATATTTGTACCGTTTAAATGTTTTCTAGCCACATCGATATGTGCTTTTACCGGATCGACTGCAACTACACCCTCACTTTCCTCGGAAAGCCAGAAACTTGACCGCCCAGTACCGCAACCAATATCCAACGGATATTTTGGTAGAGGTAAAGAAAAACCAAGGTCACTCCAAAGGGATCCCCAGTGCTGTGAGAAATGTGGACGTGAATGGTTATATCGATATAATAAATCCTCATTCATTGTCCACCCTTTTTCCAATGGAAATTAAATATATAGCCTCAAGCTCCATCGGGTGAGAGTTGACGAGTTTTTTGAATTTTTCATCGTCGAGCGCTGGGGTTTGCCAAGTTTTATACCCTAACGCTGTTGCAGCCATTAACATAGTCTGAGCGAAACTACCACCCTCAGTAAAGACCCAGCGATAAGCTCTAGGTGACCGATACTTCCACATATAGTGCGCCCAGTTAGCAGCGAATATAACGTTTACCGGTACCTCATCAGCGAATTGCTGGCCCCACAAGAAGGATGACAAGCGATGCTCCTGGTGATGTGATACGGGTATTAGTCCCTCGGATACTGGGTCATATTGATAGCATGTCCCCTTTTTTAACGGGCTAGGTGGATTCCTACCTGGAAGGACGAAAGCTACGAACGGCTCACCTCTACTATAACTTTGAGTAACCCTGAGAGGGGCTACTCCATCCGTCCATAGACCTTTCATTGTCCATCTCAGAATCGAAGACAAATCTTCGAGACAAACTAACGTTTTCGAGAATCTGTATCCAGTGCGACGTTCTTGAACAGTTCGCGAAAAAGACTTTTGTAGCGCCACCCCTCGTGGCAGTATTACTGTACTTTCATTTGGAAGAGGCGTAGCAACCCTTGGTGCTGGAGGCGGTGTATCGGGAATAACATTCTTGCCATTCGAAATCGTCATCACTTTTGGATTATTTCGATAATCATGTTTCCAGATCATGTCATGTTCAAGCCAATACTCGTGTAGCGCATCGCTCCAATTCAGTTCTAACCATTGGCTTTCGCTTGGTGTAAGGCAGTGGCTGTCATCCGTTAAAATGCCATTAGTCTGTAGCTTTTCTGCCAGTGAAGTCGCATTTTTTATATTCAAGGATAACGATTCTTCGAAATAGTTTATCCATTCTTCTTCAAATAGTCCGTCTTTCGAAGCCAGCAAAGATGCTGCGATTTCATTGGCTACTTCTATATGTCGCGCCTTGCTTCCCTCACCGGTCGAAATCGAGCAGTTTCGTACATTAGTGTCGCTAGGCCTAACAGTAAATGTTTTTGGTATCCACAAAATTTTATCTACAAGTTCAGCGGAACCATGAATGAGTCTTTGCTTTTCCATTAGAGGATTCCTTGTGTCCCTAGAGAAAGAATATATACAGGAGCTTCGGCACAGTCATCGTCAAGGCACAAAAGCTCCGACCATGTACTGTCATGTAAAGACGGGCACTGAAAAACATCTATACCCCGAGCTCTAAAATTCAAGTTGAGTGACTGAACCAAATGGCCTAGCTCAAGCATAATCATGCGGTAGGACCGCGAATAACGGTACTTCCACGAATGACGAGACCATCGGCAACTGATAGCAATAAAGATCTCAGAGCTAACTATCCCGCCTTTTCCAAAGCAAGCTGCATCAATGGCCCTTTTGTCTATGCCGTCTTGCTGGAGATTTAGTTCTTCCGTCAATGGGTCGTACCAATAAGTACCGTAAGTCCCTTTGCCTTCTAGGTCCGAAATGAGATATAGCTCGAAAGGATGTCTGGCTCCGCCGGATGGATATGGCCGTTGTTGATGAACTCCTAGTGAGCCCTTCACGAGGCGTTGAGTACTGAATCCATCTCTAATTGCGCCTATAACTGCGTCAAAGTCTGGCGGTGCTCCAATAAACTTATTTATCGGTTTCGATCGGTTAAAAACATCTTCTACAGTAATCTCCGGGTTCAGAGAGCAGTGACGGATGGTGAATTTTTGATCCGTTTCTTTTGGCGAGTAATGGGGCGGCTGGCCTCCGGCAAACTCAGGTTGACTGAGTAGATCGTCATAAATTTTATGGTAGGTTTCCCCACCGTCCAAATCCGGTACAAATTTAAGGTTGCGACAAGCAATATGGAAATCGGCTGCGTCCCTCCAGCCATATTTGTCCCACTCATCGCGGATCTGTTCCGATACTTGATCGGGAGATTCTTCAAGCACGCCAAGGTCAAGAAATTTTGCGGATAACTCTCGAGCTTGTTTGATATCGATGCCGATGATTTTAATGGCCTGTTGCTCTACTTCTTCAAGTGTTTTCTCCTCACGAAGAACTAGCAACCATAGTAATATTTCCTGGGCTTGCGGCGAATCCACCTGGAAGTCTGTGCGATTGTTTCCTGAACCAGCTCGGATGCGAAATTTGGAATTTCCGTCTATTTTATCAAATCTGGTATTACGCGATAGTTTCATAATTCTTTTAAAGCCCCTCATTTCAAAGATATGGAATGAGGAGCAGGTGTTAGTTGTTCATCTGGATCATGACGTCAAAAACGCGGGTGGGTTCAATATTAAGCGAGAAAGCGCTTCCATTATCGTCAGTGTTATTGGAGTTCGCGGTATCTTCCTTCATAGTTCACCTCCTAACTTCAAGTTAAGGGTAGCCTAAACTATAACGCAGGTTGTTAGACCCAAATGTGCTTAACCTCACATTGCGAACGCTTGGTGATTACCGGTGATATTTTTTGATCCCCGTTAGTCAAGTCCGGTGTAGGTGCCGTCGATGAAGATTTGATCATAGATTCGGTGCGGGTTCGGACTATTAGGGATATCGATAAGCTATAAGGGGGCAAACCGGCGGTTGAGAGTCCACCGGATTATTCCTTGCCGCTGGGCAAATTGCGGCAAAGACGTTGTAGATACCGCGTAGCGGTAGAAGGCGCGGAAGTCCCGGGCCTGAGTATGGTCAGTTCGCTGGCGTGTTAGGGAGCTTTCCGCAATTGGGGTCTTTGCATCGCCATCTGGTTTTCCCTTTGGATGTTGTGCCATTTTTCTTCATCTGCCCTGCACAAATAGGGCATCGTGGTCGGTTAGTAGTGACTGGAAGAATCAACCAGCTCACCACATACCAAATGCAGGTGTCATTCCGATGGATTGAGCAAAAAGAAAGGCTGAATTATCCCCAGCAGCCTATTCAGCCCCTATTTAAACAAGCTAACCAGCGCTTACTCTGAAACCGAGACACACTTCCTACTACTTAACCCCAAGGGGCATATAAAACGGGAGAAACCCCCATCTCCCACCGCATTTAGCGCGGTAAGAGTGGGGGCTTCGAAAGCGTGAAGCTCAGTAAAATTACTTGAGCTCGACGGAAGCGCCAGCCTCTTCCAGCTTGGTCTTAGCAGCCTCAGCGTCGTCCTTGGAAGCGCCTTCGATGATGGCCTTAGGTGCACCCTCAACCATTTCCTTAGCTTCCTTCAGGCCCAGGCCGGAAACGAGCTCGCGGACAGCCTTAATAACGCCGATCTTCTTAGCGCCAGCGTCGGTCAGAACGACGTCGAACTCGGTCTGCTCCTCAGCAGCGGAAGCGCCGCCCTCAGCCGGGGCGCCCGGTGCAGCAGCGGCAACCGGTGCAGCAGCCTCAACGTCGAAGACGTCCTCGAATTCCTTAACGAACTCAGACAGTTCGATGAGGGTCATTTCCTTGAAAGCTTCAATGAGCTCGTCCTTGGTGAGCTTAGCCATGATGGCAAGTCCTTTCTGTGTTGTGTGCTTGTTCCCCGGTGATGGGGTAACAGGCACGGTGTTTTATGTGTGCGTCTGTTGTGACGACTTAAGCTTCTGCTTCCTTCTTGTCCTGCAGAGCAACAACGGTGCGAACCGCCTTGGTTGCAGGAGCGTTGAAGACAGCGGCTGCCTTCGCCATAGAACCCTTCATAGCGCCAGCCAGCTTTGCGAGGGTGGTCTCGCGGTTGTCCAGCTTGGCGATGGCCTGAACCTGCTCCGCAGACAATGCGTCGCCGTCCATGTAGCCACCCTTGATGACGAGTGCCTTGTTGTCATCAGCAAACTTGGTGATGATCTTCGCAGCATCTACTGCCTCGCCCTTGATGAACGCAATTGCGGTCGGGCCAGTCAGCAAATCATCAAGACCTTCGATGCCAGCTTCGTTGGCAGCGATCTTGAAGAGGGTGTTCTTGGCGACGGAGTAGTCAACGTCAAAGCCCAGGTTGTTACGCAGCTCCTGCAGCTGGGATACGGTCAGGCCGCGGTACTCAGTCAAAACGACGGAACTAGAATCGGCCAGCTTCTCCTTCAGCTCTGCCAAGTCTGCAGTGTTCTTTGGGTTTGCCATTGTCTCTCGCCTCCTTCCAAAACATCTCTTTTATTTTCCGCCGGGGCCTTCCAAAAAGAAAAGCCCCGTGCAAGAGCACAGGGCGTGCGACATGAGAAATGCCGCGGAATGCGCAAAGTGTCTCCTGCGTGGGCCGCCTCCAGGGTGGAGAACTTTCAATCCTTAGTGGATGACCAACGGTCTTCGGTGAACTTTGACTCGGCCACAAGGCCGTTCAAACTTCACAAGAGATACTACCGTGCTTTCCTCGTATTCCCAAATTGCCCAGCCGCGTAGGCTATCTAGTATGACTTCCCTCATGTGGTTTCGCGATGACCTGCGCTTATCCGATAACCAGGCCCTTACCCGCGCCGCGGAGGCCGCCACCGATAAAAACGGTTCAAAGCCAGAGTTAGTGGCCGTTGTCCTCGATGAGCCCGCCTACCCCAGCACCCGGCCGCTCGGTGGCGCCACTCACTGGTGGCGGGAGCGTTCGCTCCATGCCCTAGCGCAGGAGCTTGCCTCCCGTGGGGTGAAGCTTCTGCGCGCTACCGGCGATGCCCGCACCGTCATTCCCCGCATCGCCCACGAGGTTGGCGCCGATACCGTCACCTGGAACCGCCGCTACCACGGCCCGCTGCGCGAGGTAGACGCCAGGGTCAAAGCAACGCTTGCCGATGCCGGAATTAACGCCATCTCCTGCCCCGGTTTCACCCTCGTGGAGCCATGGGAGGTCACCAACGCCCAGGGCAACCCTTATAAAGTCTTTACTCCCTTCGCGGCCGCCGCGCGGTCCCAGCTTGCTGATGAGGAACCGCTGCCAGTACCCGAATTGCTGGCGGGGCGGGAGATGGGGGCATCGGCAAGCAGCAGTTGGCCCAACCCCAGCGCCGATGAACCGCAGTGGGCCGCGTCGCTCGCCCAGTATTGGACTCCCGGAGAGGCCGGTGCGCGCGAACGCCTAGCCCAGCTCGACTTAGCTCACTACGCCGAGGAGCGCGATATACCCGCGCGCAACGCCACGTCCCTGCTCTCGCCGCACTTGCGCTTTGGCGAGGTATCCCCGCGCGAAGTCTGGGTGGCCGCCGCCGAGGAGCCCAACGCGGAGAAATTTCAGTCCGAGTTGTTGTGGCGGGACTTTGCCTGGCACCGGCTCTACCACCTACCCGACCTGGCCTCCCGCAACGTGCGGCAAAAATTCGACCGCTTCGACTGGTCCTGGGATGACCCGCGGCTGAAGGACTGGCAGGAGGGCACGACAGGCATACCGCTTGTCGATGCCGGCATGCGCGAGCTCTGGCACACCGGCTACATGCACAATCGCGTGCGCATGGTAGTGGGTTCGTTTCTTACCAAGAACCTGGGCATCCATTGGCGCCTAGGCGAGGAATGGTTTTGGGACACCCTGGTGGATGCCGATGCCGCGTCCAACCCATTTAACTGGCAATGGGTGGCCGGCTGCGGCGACGATGCCGCACCCTTCTTCCGCATCTTCAACCCGGAAACCCAGGCCCAGCGCTTCGACCCGGATGGCGCGTATATACGCCAGTGGGCGCCCACGCTATCCGCCCCGCCCATCGTGGACCTCAGGCAGTCGCGCCAGGCGGCGCTAGATGCCTACGCCGAGATCAAAGACGCAAACTAACGCCCAGTACCTTGGCTTTTCGTTCACACCGCAGGGCCTGATGTTCGATGCAAAAAGACCCCAAGGAAAATCCTCGGGGTCTTCGTTCACGCGCTGTGCGCTATCACCGTCTTATTCGGTGTAGCCCTTCTGCACGGAGCCGTCCACAGGAATGCCTGGGCCGGAGGTGGTGGAGATGGTAGCGCGCTTGACGTAGATGCCCTTTGCGGAGGCAGGCTTCAGGCGCTGGATTTCATCCATGAGGGCGCCGTAGTTCTCAGCGAGCTTCTCAGCATCGAAGGAAGCCTTACCAAGGATGGCGTGCAGGTTTGCAGCCTTGTCCACGCGGAAGGAGATCTTACCGCCCTTAACCTCGCTAATTGCCTTAGCAACGTCATTGGTCACGGTACCGGTCTTCGGGTTAGGCATCAGACCACGTGGGCCCAAGACGCGGGCGACGCGGCCAACCTTGGCCATCTGGTCCGGGGTAGCGATGGCAACGTCGAAGTTCAGGTTGCCCTCGTTGATCTGCTCGATCAACTCGGAGGTGCCGACGATGTCAGCGCCAGCTTCCTGAGCTGCGGTTGCCTTCTCGCCCTCAGCGAAGACGGCGACGCGAACGTCCTTACCGGTGCCGTTAGGCAGGGAAACGGTGCCGCGCACCAGCTGGTCAGCCTTGCGTGGGTCAACGCCCAAGCGAAAGACGACATCAACGGTGGCGTCGAAGTTCTTGGAGGAGGTCTCCTTGGCCAACTTTGCGGCCTCGATCGGACGGTACAGGCGGGACTTATCTACCAGTTCCGCAGCGGCCTTATAAGCCTTAGACTTGGTGCTCATTTAACAATTCCTTTTCTGGATTGGCGTGGTATTTGACGGGCCGAAGCTGGCCCTACCACATAAAGTTTTTACTTCTCCGGTGCGCCATCGATGTTAAGGCCCATGGAGCGGGCGGTACCAGCGATGATGTGTGCGCCGGCCTCGATGTCGCGGGCGTTGAGGTCCTCGAACTTGGTCTGTGCAATTTCCTTGCACTGATCCCAGGTGACGGAGCCGACCTTATCGGTGTGTGGGACACCGGAGCCCTTCTGAACGCCTGCGGCCTTCAGCAGCAGCTTGGCTGCCGGCGGGGTCTTCAGCTTGAAGTCGAAGGAGCGGTCTTCGTAGACGGTGATCTCAACAGGAACCACGTTGCCACGCTGGTTCTCGGTAGCGGCGTTATAAGCCTTGCAGAATTCCATGATGTTGACGCCGTGGGCACCCAGTGCCGGGCCAACTGGCGGTGCCGGGTTAGCGGCGCCAGCCTCGATCTGCAGCTTGATGAAGCCAGATACCTTCTTCTTAGGAGCCATCGAATTACCTCTTTCCTGTGGTACCGGACCTGCGTCACGATGAATAACGCGGCCCGTCCGGATGCTCACCTCAGTGGGCCACCGGAGGATGAAATGATTTACGTGTGCGCATGCAAAAGGCGCACGGCGTT
Source organism: Corynebacterium sp. LaCa_23 (assembly GCF_058182375.1). Taxonomy (NCBI): domain Bacteria; kingdom Bacillati; phylum Actinomycetota; class Actinomycetes; order Mycobacteriales; family Corynebacteriaceae; genus Corynebacterium; species Corynebacterium sp. LaCa_23. Next base: position 358,854 of record NZ_CP190825.1, on the reverse strand, counting down.
CCAGTCTAGAACACCGTGCGCCCTGCACAAAATCATTTTTTAAGAAATGCGCTCGATTTCCGTCGGCGACAACTCCACTGGGGTTTCGCGGCCGAAGATGGAGACCAAGCCCTGCATTTTGCCGGTTTCCGGGTCGATTTCGGAAATGGTGGCAGATACGGCAGCCAGCGGGCCGGACAGGATGGTAACGGCCTCGCCCACCTCGAAGTCGTGGGCGTATTTCTTGGCCACTTCCTTCTCTGGCATTTCGACGACCTGCTCGCCCTCTTGCTCGTTCGGGGCGGCCTCGCCCTTGGTGGCGGGAGCTTCATTCGGCATGAGGAACTTAGCCACATCGCGGGTCTTGACTGGCGTCGCGTTGCCTTCATTGCCCACGAAGGAGGTCACGCCGGGGGTTTCGCGGATGACGGACCAGGCGGCATCGTTAAGCTCGGCGCGCACCAGGACGTAGCCCGGCAGCAGCTTGCGCTTAACAATCTTCTTCTTGCCGTCCTTGTTTTCCATGATCTGCTCGATGGGGACGACGACCTCAAAGATGGAGTCTTCCACCTCAAGGGTCTGGGCACGCATGTCGAGGTTGGTGCGCACCTTGTTCTCGTAGCCGGAGTAGCACTGGATGATGTACCACTGGCCCGGCTGCTTCTTCAGCTCGCGGGTGAATTCGCGCAGGCGCTTGCGGTAGGCGGCGTCCTCGGCCTCTTCCTCGGTTTCGGCGGAAGACTCTGCAGCGGCCTCTTCTGCGGACCCAGCCTCCGCCGCGGGGGCATCGGCAAGCGCAGCGTCTTCTGCGCCAGCGGTGTCAGCCTCAGCCGGCGCTGCGGCCTCCTCTTGGGCGTCCTCGACTGCGCTGGCGTGCTCTGCAGCCTGCTCCTGCACGTTGGACTGCATGGCCTCCTCTAGGGAGGTTCCTGGGTTTTCGACGTTATTCTCGTCGCTCATGAGTGGTACTCCAAAATGTCATCGGCGCGTGTTGTAGAACCAGCCTACCCGCGGCGCGTGTGGGCAAAAAGTATCCCGCCGTTCCGGAGTGCGGAAACAGCGGGATAAAAGATTATGGGACCATTCTAGCTAATTAGTCAGAATCTTCTCAACTCCGAGGCCAGCCAGGGTATCAACACCCCAAACCAGCGCGGTCATGACAATCAAGAAGGCGAACGTGATGAGGGTGTACTGCAGCATCTCCCCACGAGTGGGCCAGACCACCTTCTTCATTTCAGAGACAACCTCGCCGGGGAATGCGGCGATGCCACCACCCGGGCTGTCGGTGCGGTTTTTATCCTCAACGCGGACGACGTTCTTCTTCGCCGAGTCCGTGGAGGTCGTGGAAGCCGCACCAGAAAGCTGACGCTTACCGGTGGGACGCGGGGCCGCCGAGCCGTTCGGCTGCTGCTCATCGCTCACAGCTAACCCTCCTTGGGAAATGAATTCTTTTTCTAGGCATGAATCTCCGCCCAGACATAACTTTGTCAACCCTAGCAAAAGCTGCACGGGCAGGAAAGCACGCCAGGCGGGTACGCCGCATCTGTGACAAAAATATCCCCGCCACCTGGAAAACCTGGTGACGGGGATTCTTGCAGGGGCGACAGGACTCGAACCTGCAACCTACGGTTTTGGAGACCGTTGCGCTACCAATTGCGCCACGCCCCTATTTTGTTATCCGTGACGCTTGAACGTCACGCGCCGATGACCTTACCAGATCCCTAATTCCGCACGGAAACCAGTGCTCCATTAAGGCCATAGGCACGGTAGTAAAAAAGCGCCGCAGTGGCGCTTTTCTTTCCCGGTAGCGATGGCGAGAATTGAACTCGCGACACAGCGATTATGAGTCGCTTGCTCTACCACTGAGCTACACCGCCATGGTGAACACCTTCATCCTGCAGGAAGATATTTCCTCCAGACATGAATGGAGCCCCCTGACAGAATCGAACTGTCGACCTTTTCCTTACCATGGAAACGCTCTGCCGACTGAGCTAAGGGGGCATATCCCAGCATCAAGCACGTCAATATTTCGTTGTGCTCTCCGTTGCGGACTTCAATAATGTAACCTGCCACCTCCACTTTGCACAAATCGCCACGTCAGCGCCCATAAGTGAGGAAATTTCTGCGGCTTAGACGATGGTGGTACTGCCTGCCCGGTGTGCTTGAATGAAAGGCATGCTGGATCATAAAGACTGTCTTTCTCTCGACGCCGCGAAGCTCTACTACAACTCTGGTTTTTCGCAGGCGGAGGTGGCGGCGCACCTGGGAATTTCCCGGCCGACGGTCTCCAAATTGCTCACCCACGCCGCCGAGCGCGGCTTTGTCACCGTGAGCATCACCGATCCCCGCGAGCAGTCCGATAAGCTGGTTTCTGCGCTCTGCGAGCGCTTTTCGCTTGCCGATGCCCGCGTCACCGCCACCCCTCCCGGCGGCTCCCTGCTTGCGGATTTAGGCAGCGCCGGCGCCGCCCTACTGGAAGAGCTCATTACCGATCACACCTCGGTAGGCCTTTCCTGGGGCGAGACCATGTCCGCGGTGGCCTCCCATTTACGCAAGCGTCCGCTAGAGGGCGTGGACATCGTCCAGCTCAAAGGTGGACACTCCCACTCGGAGCGCTCCACCAAGGATCTGCACACCATGCAGGCGTTTACCCAGGCCTTTAATGCCGAGGCGCACCTACTCCCCCTCCCGGTCATCTTTGATTCCGTCGAGGCCAAGGAGTGGGTCGTCCGCGACCGGCACATTTCCACAATCCTCGATATGGGGGCGTCGGTGGACGTGGCGGTATTTACCGCGGGGGCCATCGAAAAGGCGTCCCTGGCGCTGAACCTAGGCTATCTCACCGAGGAAGAAAGTGAGGAACTTCTCACCAATGCCGTAGGCGATGTCTGTTCCCGCTTTTATACCGCCGAAGGCACCATCGCCTCCCCCGCCGTGGATGCGCGCACCGTCGGCATCGGCTTGGACGATTTAGCCCAACGCCCCACTCGCGTACTCGTGGCCGGCGGACACACCAAAACCCGCGCCATCAACGTAGCCCTTGAGATGGGCTTGGCCACTCACCTCGTGACCGATCAATCCACAGCTCACAGGCTATTGGAGCTTAATTAGCATAAAACGCGTCACACTTAAGGAACATTTGTTAACCACCCCATTGACATTGGTTCCGGGCGGACTAGACTAACCCATGTACACACCCGAAGTTCACATGGAGGAGCACGTCAATGTCCGCCACCGACATTTCCACCCCGCACATCAACCCGCACGGCGCACCAATCGCAGAGACCATCCTGCTGCCCGGTGACCCACTGCGCGCGAAGTTCATTGCTGATAACTTCCTCGAAGACACCGTCCAGTTCAACGAAATCCGCAATATGCTGGGCTTTACCGGCACCTATAACGGCACGCCGGTATCCGTCATGGGCACCGGCATGGGCATCCCGTCCATCGGCATTTACTCCTGGGAGCTCATCCATAAGTTCGGTGCGAAAAAGCTCATCCGTGTAGGCTCCATCGGCGCGATGCAAGAAGACATCGAATTGCACGATGTCATCGTTGCTTCCTCTGCCTCCACCGATTCCAACTTCCTGTCCCAGTATGACCTGCCAGGCACCTACGCTCCCACCGCATCGTGGAAGCTGCTCAAGGCCTTGGTTGATGAATCCGAGAAGCAGAACCAGCACATTCACGTGGGCAATATCTTGAGCTCGGACATCTTCTACAACATGGACCAGACCGTCAATGACCGCTGGGCACACATGGGCGTGCTCGGCGTGGAGATGGAATCCGCGGCCCTCTATGCCACCGCCGCTGAGGCCGGCGTCGACGCCTTGGGCCTGTTTACCGTCTCCGACAACATCGTCACCGGCAAGCAGCTTTCCGCTGAAGACCGCCAGACCGCCTTCCGCACCATGGTGGAACTTGCTCTGCCGCTCAACGCCCTGGACTAAAAGGACCCCGCCGCCATGCTGAAAAAAGTTAAGGCCACCCCGGGTGAGCGCACCCAGGTAAATCCCAAGGCCGCCGTCCCCATTCTGCTGTTCGTCTTCGTCTTCTCCCTCATCATTGACAATGGTTTCAAGACGATGACCATGCCGATCGCGGAAGCGCTCGAAATTTCCGATAAGACCGCGTCGCTGCAGGCCTCCCTGGCCGGCGTGATCATTGGTATCGGTGCCGTTGTCTACGCCGCCTTGGCGGACTCCATCTCTATCCGGAAATTGATGCTTACCGGCATCGTTTTTGTGGCCGTGGGTTCCATCCTGGCCTTCGTCTTCTCCGGTTCGTGGGCCATGGTATTAACCGGCCGCCTGATTCAAACCACCGGCTTGGCCGCCGCTGAAACGCTCTATGTCATCTACGTGACCAAGCACTTGAGCGAGGATGATCAAAAGACCTACCTCGGTTTTTCCACCGCCGCCTTCCAGGCCGGCCTGCTCATTGGCGCGCTAACCTCCGGATTCATCTCCACCCACGTGTCCTGGACGGCGATGTTCCTCATCCCGCTCATCCTCCTGCTGACCATTCCGCCCATCATTAAGAATGTGCCGGAAGATGAGGCCGTGGAAAGCCACCTGGATGCGATAGGCCTGTTCTACGTTGCTCTCTTCGCCAGCGCGCTCATCTTGTTCATGCAGGATTACACCTGGTATTGGCTCATCTTTGCCATCGTTGGCGTTGCCGCATTCACCGTGCACATCAAGAACGCAAAGAACCCCGTGGTTACCCCGGAGTTCTTCACCAATGGCCGCTACGTGTGGACCATTATCATGGTGCTCTTTGTCTATTCCACGCAGCTGGGCTTTATCTTCCTGCTGCCGTTTGCAGCCCATGACATGCACGGCATGAGCTTGGATCAGGCCTCGCTGTTGATGGTTCCGGGCTATATCTGCGCCATCCTCGTCGGCATCTTCTCCGGCAAGATTGGCAAGGTCATGTCCTCTCGCGCCACCATTTACACCGCCTTTGGCATGGTTGCCGGCGCGCTCTTGTTCGCCGCGTTCTTCGCGCAGGTTCACGTTTCCGTGCTCATCATCGCCATCGTGGCCTTTGCCAGCGGCTTTGCGCTGATGTACGCCCCACTGGTCAACACCGCCCTGCGCAATATCAGCGCAGCCAAGTCTGGCATCGCCATTGGTTTCTACAACCTCACCATTAATATCGCCGTGCCCCTGGGCATTGCCTATACCGCCAAGCTGCAGGAATCCACCAGCTACACCACCACGCTGTTGGTCCTCACCTTCATCGCCGCCATCGGCTCTGGCCTCTATGTGGTCTCTGACCTCAAGATGGCCCGTAAAGAATCCGCTTCTATTTCCTAAAGGAGATAATCATGACTTCTCGCACTGACGTTGCTTCCTACATCGACCACACCCTGCTCAAGCCGGAGGCCACCCCGGAGCAGTTCCGCGCCTTGGTAGAAGAGGCCACCGAGCTTGGCACCTACGCCGTGTGCGTCTCCCCTTCCGCCCTGCCGCTCGAGACCCCGGAGTCCCTCCACGTCGCCACGGTCGTGGGCTTTCCTTCCGGCGCCGTCAAGCCGGAAATCAAGGCCGCTGAGGCCGCCCGCGCGGTTGCCGATGGCGCCGAGGAAGTAGACATGGTCATCAATATCCCGCTGGCCATCGAGGGCCGCGCCGAGGAGCTGCAGGCAGAAATCCAGGCCGTGCGCGATGCCATCCCAGGCACGGTACTCAAGGTCATCATCGAGTCTGCCGCGCTTTCCGATGCCGCCATTGTCCTCGCCTGCCAGGCCGCCGCTGCCGCCCAGGCGGACTTTGTCAAGACCTCCACCGGCTTCCACCCCGCCGGCGGCGCCTCCACCCATGCGGTAAAGCTCATGCGCGAGACCGTAGGCGACAAGCTGGGCGTGAAGGCCTCCGGTGGCATCCGCACCGCCGAGGATGCCCTCGCCATGATCGAGGCCGGCGCCAGCCGCCTGGGGCTATCCTCCTCCGCCAAGATCCTCGAGGAGCTTTAAGCCATGTCTGTGGATAAGACCTTCGATATCGACTACGCCCGCACCTGGGCCGAACACGATCCGGATGCAGACACCGCCCGCCAAGTGCTGACTTGGATTGAAGAAAATAACTCCGAAGAACTCGCCGCCGCCTTCGCAGGTCCCCTGAACTTTGGTACCGCGGGCCTGCGCGCTGCCGTGGGCGCGGGCGAATCCCGTATGAACCGCGCCGTAGTCATCCGCACCACCTACGGGCTTATTACCTGGCTCAAGCAGCAGGTGGATACCCCAGTCGTGGTCATCGGCTGCGATGCCCGCCACGGCTCCGCGCAGTTCCAGCGCGATGCCGCGCAGGTTATCTCCGCCGCCGGTGGCAAGGCCCTGGTCCTGCCCGCGCAGAACCCGACCCCACTGACGGCCTTCACGGTCCGTTCCCTGGGCGCGGACGCTGGCATTATGGTCACCGCCTCCCACAACCCGCCCGCCGATAATGGCTACAAGGTGTACCTGGGTGGCCGCGTCGCCACCGGCCCGGGCGAGGGCGTGCAGCTCATCTCCCCGGCCGATAAGGAAATCGCCGCCGCCATCGCTAAGGCCCCCTATGCCGATGAGGTCCCGCTCACCTCCGATCACATCGAGGACGTCGATACCCGAGCGGAGTACCTCGACCGCGCCGCCGCGTTGGTCGGTGAAAATACCGATATCACCATCGCGCTGACCGCCATGCACGGCGTGGGCGCCGAGCTGGGTAAAGAACTGCTGTCTCGCTGCGGCTTTAGCGTCTCGCTGGTGCCAGAACAGGCCGCTCCTGACCCGGATTTCCCTACGGTCTCCTTCCCCAACCCGGAAGAGCCCGGCGCACTGGACCTTGGCATTCAGCATGCCGAGAAAATCGGTGCCGATATCCTTATCGCTTACGACCCCGACGCCGACCGCTGCGCCGCCGCCGTGCCTACCGATGGCACCTGGCGCCAGCTCAGTGGCGATGAAACCGGTGCCTTGCTTGGTGATTACCTCGCTCGCCGCGGCGCTACCGGCAACTTCGCCAACTCCCTCGTATCGTCCCGCCTGCTCGGGCGCATCGCCGCGCACTACGGCCTCGGCCACGAGGAAACCCTGACCGGTTTCAAGTGGATCGCCCGCACCCCGGAGCTCGCTTTCGGATATGAAGAAGCCATTGGTTTCTGCCCCAATCCCAACGCAGTGCGCGACAAGGACGGCATCTCCACCTCCGTGGTGCTCGCCAGCCTCGCCGCCGAATGCAAGGCAGCCGGAAGCAGCCTCCTAGACCGCTTGGATGATATCTACGCCACGGTCGGCGCCCTGCACACGCAGCCGCTGACATTCCGCGTCGAGGACTTGAGCCTGATTACCCAAGCAATGGACAAGGTCTCTACCACCCCACCGACCGAGCTCGCCGGTTCCCCGGTGTCCAAGGTGGAAAAGTTTGCCCAAGGCTCGAAGTTCTTCACCGATAACGATGACCGCGTCATCGTTCGCCCCTCCGGCACCGAGCCCAAGCTCAAGTGCTACCTGGAGTCCCCCGACGCCGGTCGCCTCGATGCCATCGCGGCCGACCTGCGCGATTACTTCGGGCTCTAAGCCGGCGCCTACTGGAAACAGTTTTATGGGCCAGCAGGATTTCGCCACCATAGCGCGAATCTGCTGGCCCATAAGGCTTTATAAGGCGCCCTAGAGCACAAGGGCTCTTCTTTCCCTTCACGGGAAGCGCCCAACTCGGGCGAGCCCTGGTGCCATCAGGTCAATTACTTAACATCCAAGTATTCGACTAGTTCTTCCGCGATCTTTTTCGCACCCGTTGGGCCGAGGCCCAAGAACCAGAGGTCATCGCTGACGCGGAAGGCCTTGCCACCCTTCACCGCTGATAGATTCTTAAATTGTTCGGATTCGACAATTTTGTCCTCACCAGTGGCCGATGGATCACCGTAGCTGGAGTAAAACAGGTAATCTCCGTCTGCTTCAGAAATGGACTCTGGAGAAATCTCCGCTGCCAGCTCATCAATGTCCTGGTTTTCTGGGCGAGCCAGTCCTGCATCGCGCAGAATGACACCGATGAGGGACTTATTGGCGTACAGGCGGATCTTGTCTGGCATGAATCGAAGCATGGAGACCGTCGTGTCCTTCGGCATTTTCTCCTTGATTTGAGCCAAGGTATCCGCATAGTCGTTGAGGATATCGACGGTTTTCTCCTCTTCACCGAGCGCGTCACCGATCAGCCGGAAGTCTTCCTTCCATGGATAGCCTGGGCGGATAGCCAACACGGTCGGCGCGATATCGGAAAGCTGCCCGTACAGATCGTCCACGCGCAGCTGGCTGCCCACAATGAGATCAGGCTTTAGCTCCGCGATTTTTTCGACGTTCACCTCTTGAATGGTGCCAACCGAAGGTACGTCTTTCACCTTGTCAGCCAGGTAATCCGGCACTGGATTCGCACCCTTAGAGGTAACCATGCCTACCGGCTTAATCCCCAAGGACAGCACGGAGTCGAGCTCGCCCATGTCCAGCACCACAACGCGCTCTGGCTTCTCTTTGATCTCAGTTTCACCATTGGCGTGTTTAATGGTGCGCGGGAACTGGCCGGGCTCAGCGTCAGTTCCCAACTTAGCGGTTTCTTCATCTGCGGTACCAAAGCGCTCACCACTATGGGAGACGCTTTCATTGCCCGGACCACCCTTGGATTCGTCATTTTCGGCGGCACTGCAGGCAGACAGTGACAAGGCAATGGCGACGGCGGCAGCCATGCTTGATAGCAGGCGTTTTTTGTTGAACAATACTTCTGACATAATGGTTAGCCTAAGCTAACTTACTTATTTGTTGAAAATAATATGACGCATACCAAATCAACGCTCCCCCCAATGGGTGTACCGAATGCTCGTCGCCGCAGGTGGCGGGTCGGCGTATTCCTTGCACTTGCACTTCTGCTAATGGTGCTTCTGATTGTGCTCAGCCTATTCATCGGCGCGCAGTCTTTTAGCCCCTCTGAAATAGTCGCAGGCCTCCGCGGTGGCCCCGGCAGCGGCACGGCTGGAGACATCCTCTACGAGCGACGAATCCCACGCACCGTCGCCGCCATCCTTGCGGGCACTGGGCTCGCGGTCGCCGGCTGCATTCTCCAAATCATCACCCGAAACCCGCTGGCAGATACCGGAGTATTCGGTATGAACGCCGGCGCCGCCTTTGCGGCCGCGCTCGCACTTAGCGTGTTCGGACTATCTTCGCCCATAGCTTTTACCGCCGCCGCCTTGATCGGCGCGAGTGGCACCATGCTATTAGTTGCGCGCCTAGGACGTGACGTGTCTGGAGCCATTGATCCGCTCCGTATCGTCCTTGCCGGCGTGGCGTTAAGCGCTGTGTTCGAAGGCCTTTCTGAAGGCATGTCGCTCCTAGATCCGCAAGCCTTCGCCCGAATCAAGGCGTGGATGGTGGGCAGCATGGATATAGCCGCTACCACCCCGCTTTATCTCATGGGGTGTGGATTGGCTATCGCCGCAGTGATGCTACTTTTCCTAGCACCCCGCCTGACCGTCCTGCCGCTAGGTGAACACGCTGCAGAAGCACTTGGCATCAACGTAGCCCAAACCCGCGCGCTGGCCCTCTTTGTTGTATCTTTGCTCGCCGCAACAACCACTGCCGCAGTCGGCGTATTAGCATTTGTCGGCATGCTTGTCCCCCACTTGGTCCGCCAAGTGGGCATCACCAATGAGCGCGATCAGATTTGGATTAGTGGGTTAATCGGTCCAAATCTGCTTCTCTTCGCCGACATCATCGGGCGGCTTATCTTGCCCGGCGAATTACCCGCCGGAGTAACCGTCGCGATAATCGGTGCTCCTTTCCTCATTTTCCTTGCACAACGCAAGCAGGTGGTTCTATGAGGCCCACAGAACTAGACGCCACGAGGACCGCTACCACCTCGGTACGCACCATCGCTGCGCGATACCGCCGCCGCGAAACAATTGTGCTTTTTGTGGGCATCGCCGCTGTCCTTCTCGCTGCCGTCGTAGCGCTGACGTACCCTGGCGCAGGACTAGATCGCGTGTCGGCCTGGCAGGCGCTTATTCACCCCGACTCCGGCTTCGGCACCACCGTAATCTACGAATGGCGCTTGCCCAGGGTCACCGCTGCCATCGTGGTAGGAGCTGGCCTCGCTATCGCCGGCACACTTTTTCAGACCGTAACCCGCAACCCGCTGGGCTCGCCCGATATCATTGGTTTTAACACCGGTGCCTATACCGGGGTGATCGTGGTGAGCTACTTAGGATTTAGCAGCTTTATTAACGTCGCATTAGGGGCGGTGATTGGGGGCGGGATTACCGCGCTGATCATCGTCGTCCTGGCCCTGCGCAGGCAGGTCAGCGGCATGCGACTCATCCTGGTCGGTATCGGAGTCTCCCTTACGCTCTCCGCGGTCAACCGTTACCTCATCTTGAGCGCAGATTTGGACACGGCCATGGCTGCGGCCACGTGGGCTGCTGGTTCGCTCAACGGCATTGAATGGATTTTTGTCGGCCCAGCGGCCATCGTGCTGGCACTAATCATCGTGCTAGCTTTCACGTTGAGGTCGCGTTGCGAGGCCCTAGAGCTTGCCGATGACACCGCCTACTCCCTCGGCCTAAATGTAACCCGCACCCGCCTTGTTCTAGTGTTCCTCTCTGCCCTTTTAACAGCACTGTGCACCGCGCTGGCCGGTCCGATTTCTTTCGTAGCCTTAGCGGCACCACACCTGACAAGGTTCCTTACCGGTGGCCAACGAGTCAGCCTCCCTGCTGGTGCACTTATCGGCGCCACCTTGCTATTGGTCTGCGACATCATAGGGCAACAGCTTTTCCACCCCACCATGCTTCCGGTTGGCGTCGTAACCGTCACCTTGGGCGGCACGTATCTGATCATCCTCATGCTCTTCGCGCACCGCACCTACCGCAGGTAATTTTGAAAGGACTTTTCCCATAATGGCTTTCCCAGATTCAGACAGCGATGGAGACATCGCGGTAGCAGTACAGGGCGCTACCATCACTTACGGTGACTTCACCGCCGTAAACAACGTAAGCGTGGACTTCCCACGCGGAAAGTTTACGTGCATTATTGGCCCCAATGGCTGTGGCAAATCCACGCTTCTGCGCGCTATGGCGCGAGTATTGCCCACAGAGGCAGGCACTATTTCCTTAGCAAACAAACAGATTGATTCTTTCGGCCGCAAAGAATTATCGCGGCGCATCGCGCTCATGGCCCAAGATGCAATAGCCCCTGAACACCTCACCGTGACGGAACTGGTAGCACGTGGCCGGTTCGCACACCTAGGGCCGCTAGGGCAGCGCAGCAGCCAAGACTTCGACAAGGTATCCCAAGCAATATCGACGGTGGAACTGGATTCGCTGGCTGACCGGCGAATGAATGAATTATCCGGCGGTCAACGCCAACGCGCTTGGTTGGCCATGGCGCTAGCCCAAGACACCCCAGTGCTCTTACTAGATGAGCCCACAACCTTTTTGGATTTGGGCTATCAGCATGACTTGCTCACTCTCGTGAGAAACCTCAGCAAAAACGAGCACAAAACAGTCATCGCCGTAGTACATGACCTCCAGCAAGCGATACGTTTCGCCGACCATATAGTAGCGATGCAAAGCGGGCAGTTAGTCGCCCACGGAAATCCCGTGGACATAATCACCTCAGAACTAATTGAGCACCTATATGGCCTACCCGTAGAGGTTACCAAGGCTGGGCAGCAAGGACGGACAGTAATCATTCCAGACTGAAGTTTGAAGTGTCCCAGGTTTTTCCTCTGAGTAGACGGGAAATCTAAACTAGGGCCTGACCCCCGGAAAGTAGACACATCGGGGGTCAGGCCCAGCGGATTCATAAGGCCTTGGACTACGCCACCCCACAAGAAGTAGAAACCGAATACTATCTCACTCAGCCCATCAACACAGGGTCGTAAACGGAGCGGAACTCAACCCAGGACGCTTCAAAATTTGGGAATCACCTACCCGTGGCCATTTCCTCTTTATCTTTATCCGGCCATACCGTCACTGCTTTGTATGTGTAGTAGACACATGCCACGAATACAACAATATTTCCAAAGATGATCCACTGCGGTATATCATTCGGCAGAACTATCTCTAGAACAGCACTCACAAAGCACATCATTGCAACGTTTGTACTCAACGCAATGATCAGCATTCTACGTCCAAGGCCCATTTTTATCCCCTTACTTTTTCGTGTTTCCTATATTTATCCGCACTGGTCAGCGGCTGTTATGATAGAACCAGATGCGCTTGCCATGGTAGCTGCAGCCAGCGTAGGCCCAATAGGGCCTGTGAGCGGTGCAGAGGCGACCCCGACTGCAGCTGCTGTAGTCCCTCCGATCCCTACGAGGATGGTCCCCGCACACCCAGCAGCAGACCGAGTCTGAATGAGGGTTGCGTCGACCAACTCTGGATCAACATTCGTTGAATACTTTGCAGCGATCTGGTTGCCCTCTACCGAGTATTCGATGTCTACTTTCTCTCCAGTGGTGAGAGTCTTTGAAGTGGGCAGAGCTTCTTCTTTGCCATTCGGGCTTTCTACAACTACTGCGTCTGCTTCTTTATGAACATTGCCGTTTACTATTTCAGCGGAGTATCCACTCTCATTAGCGTCATTGATTACGAGAAGTGCCTGTTGCTCCTCCTGGGCCTTAGCAATCCTTTCCTTAAGGACATCATTTCCCGTCCCTATGTTGGTTGACTGCTGAACCTCGTTCTGAGGAGTTTCTGCGGATGTAGCGACTGGCGCTGGTGCGAGTACAGAAGCTAGTGCGATAGAAGCAGCAAGCTTAGTTCCGAACTTCAAGGAAAAACCTCTTTCTGAATTCTGGAATACGAATGAACTCAGGTGGATGATAAGGTCTGCGATCGTCCTGCGCAAGACATAACTGGAATATCCCCTTTTGACCTTTAAGGGTTAAGGGTTAGAAAGTGTGTCTGGGATCGGGGATTTTTAGGTTCTGACCTGTAGGTTAGCGTGAAATATATGCTTTGGGAGCATATATCTGGCCTCAACACGGTAAATCCCCAGTGTGGCTGCCAGTCTGTGGTAGTAGGCGGTAGTGTGGTGACTCAATGCCAAAGAACCGACCACGCTGCTACTGCGGCGGTGATACCAAACGCAATGGAACAACCAGCAAAGGCACTACCCGATGGCGATGTAAGGCCTGCGGAGCCTCAGTCAATAAAAGTCGGCCAGATGTCACAGTAGCAGACCACCAGTCCCGTTAGACCCCGAGCGTAGCTACATTCCCACTATGCACAGTCCTTCACTTGCATACTTGGCAAGCATTAGACTTGCATGCACAGCGAGTGTTACACTTGCCTTAGTTGCAAACCAGGGAAGTTGGCGTTAGGGAGAAGAACGATGAGCGACGACCTTAAGATCATTCACGACGTTCAAAAGCGCACCACGTGGAAACAGAGCTGGTGGGCGGTGGCGATAGTGGCGCTTGGCGTCGGCGGCGGTCTCGCGCTAACCAAGCTGTCATGGTGGTACGGCCTCGCGGTTCTTGTACCGACGTTCGTTCTGGGCTATCTCCTCAAGGATAAGATTGCAAACCCATTCGTGCGCCTCGATCCAAATATGGGTCCGAGCAACGATCACGCAACCTGGTCACGAGTATTGCTACCCGGTGCAATGATCATGTCTACAACACCGACGCCGGATTCATGGCCCTGGATAGTGTTCTCCGGAGCGGTAGTCACTGCAGCTACCGCGTGGATGTTGTATGAGAACCGCAACGCCGCTGTAAAGGGTGTCAATGTCTAAGGATTCTTCACCACGCCCAGCAAAGCTGGATCCGGTCATCCACCCCATCAATCGGCTTAAAATTTGTGCCGCGCTGTTCCATTCAGGCGCAACCGACGGCAGGCAGATGAAATACGCCGTGCTTGCAGAACTCACCGAGCTTCCCGCCGATACGCTGTCCAAGCAGTTGAAACATCTTGAGGACAGCGGCTATATCAGCCGCACCCGCGAATATGGCTCCACGCGCGCGAAAGACGCCGTCTGGGTCGCGTTGACTCAGACTGGAACAGGAGCCTATGCACAGCACGTTGCCGCACTTAAAGCCATGACAGAGGGCTCATAGGCTGCGCAGCCACTGCATAATGTGCTGCCACAACTGCAGAAATTCGAGGTAGCCGTCACTCCCCGGGAAGTGCCCACCGTTCTCAATGGTAGTGAGCGGAGCCGAGAAAACGTCGGCAAGCGTGATGGCTGTATCTAAAAACAGAACTGCCCGACGATCCCGTAGAAATCGCCAGGCAGTCCAACTGGGGCCAGGACCAACTCGCCAAAGTACAAACCCTGACCCACAACGAGAACCAAGCCGACCACGAAACAGGACGACCAACCCTCTACGACAACGCTATCGACACCAACTACACCCATTCAATCGGCATCCAAAAAGGCCAAATCTAGCCCAAGCGACACGCCGAGCCAGACACACATTTTGACCCTTAACCCACCTTTAAGCCCCAAGACACACTTTTTGTCGCATATGCCACGAAGCCCCGCAAGCTTCAGCTTGTGGGGCTCCATGTTGTGCCAGGTAGAAGATTCGAACTTCTGAAGGCAATGCCGGCGGATTTACAGTCCGCTCCCTTTGGCCGCTCGGGCAACCTGGCATGCACTCTGTGGTGCGTGTATGTACTTTACTATGAAGCACCCACCTACCTCCAAATCGCCAGCGCAGCAGGGAGAAATGGGGTGTGTAGGAGGGGGCATCGACAAGCAGCTAGCCCACGCGGCGGACGGTGTAATCCGCGAGCTGGCGCAGCGCTTGGCTAGCGGAATTTTCCGGCAGTACGGAAAGCTGTTCTTCTACGGTGCGCAGGTAGGCGTTAATGTCCTCTAGCGCCCTCTGACGGCCGCCAGACTGGCGCAGGAGCTCGATAGCACGCTCGACCTCAGCATCGGTTTCTAGGGGGCCTGTCAGCAGCTCACGCAGCTGGTCGCCCACCTCGCCGTCTTCCTCCAAGGCGTAGAGGACCGGGAGGGTAAACACGCCCTCTCGCAGGTCGGTGCCCGGGGTCTTTCCGGAGTCTTTCGGATCGGAGAAGATATCGATGACATCGTCCACGATCTGGAAGATCATGCCGATGGCACCGCCAATGCGGTACAGGGCCGCAGCGTGGTCGGCCGAGGCGCCGGAGTGGTACGCGCCGAGGTAACCGGCAGAGGCGATAAGCACCGCGGTCTTTTCCTGAATAACGGCCATGTAGTGGTCCACGGGGTTGGCTTCGCCGGCACCGATGGTCTCGCGCATCTGGCCGGTCACCAGCTCTTCAAAGGTATCCGCAAAGTGGCCTACGGTATGGGTATCTAGTTGGCTCATCAGGCGGGAGGCGTGTGCGAGGAGGGCATCGCCGGCAAGGATGGCTACGGAGTTATTCCACCGAGAGTTGGCGGATTCCACGCCGCGGCGGCGGTCCGCCTCATCCATCACATCATCGTGGTACAGGGTGGCAACGTGCACCATCTCCACAACGGTGGCGGACTTAATAACCTCTTCACAGCCCGGTTTGGCGCCGTACTCAGAGGCAAGCAGTGCCATCATCGGACGAAAGCGCTTGCCACCTGCCTTGGACAGATGGCTTACCTTGTCCTTCAAGAAGTCCTGGCCGCGGTCAGTTTCACTGCGCAGCTTTTCTTCTACTGCTTCCATGCCCGCGCCAATGCGTTCATTAAGCTGTGGATCACCAAGATCCACGTGAGTGGCATGCGAGTGGCCGTGAGTCATTAAATAGCGTTCCTTGCAATTAAAAGCCAGAGATAATCGTTTATCTACCGTAGTCCAAACCAGCCCCCTTAACACACTTGAGGGGTTGAACTAGTGCAATGATAGTCCCTATGTCGGAACAGATCGATTCCCCCCGCCCTGTCGAAGTCGCCATCATCGGTGCAGGACCCGCAGGAAGTGCCGCGGCCATCCACGCCGCCCGCGCTGGCTATGAGACTGTCCTCATTGATTCGTCCACCTTCCCCCGCGATAAAACCTGCGGCGATGGGCTCACCCCACGGGCAATGCACCAGCTAGACAAGCTTGGCATCACGGTTAACGCCTCCTACCGCAACCGCGGGCTTAAATTGCATGGCTACGGCGGGGACGTCACCGCCCCGTGGCCGCAGACCTATCCTTCCCAGGTGGGCACCGCCCTGCCGCGCTTTAGGCTCGATGCACAGCTGGTAGAGGCAGCCACCGCCGCCGGGGCCACGCTTATCTCTGGTACCCCCGCGAGCGCCCCGGTCATAGAGGGCAACCGCGTGACCTCGTTTCGCATTGGCAAGCAGATTATTCGGCCGAAATGGCTCATCGTGGCTGATGGCGTGCGTTCTACCTTTGGCAAGCAACTGGGCCGCACCTGGCACCGGGACGAGGTCTATGGCATCGCCGCGCGCTCCTATGCCGCCTCCCCTCAAGCAACCGAGCCATGGATGCACTCGCACGTGGAATTAAAAGATGAAAATGATGCAGTCCAGCCCGGCTACGGGTGGATCTTCCCGTTGGGAGCAGAGCTTGGGCAGGTCAATATCGGCGTCGGCGCGCTGTCGACCGCGCAGCGGCCGGCCAAGATTAATACCAAAAAGTTGCTGGAGTTCTACGCAGCCCAGCAGCGCGCCGAGTGGGGCCTTGGGGACATCGAACACGTCACCTCTGCTCTGCTGCCCATGGGCGGGGCGGTCTCTAATGTGGCGGGGGCCAATTGGATGCTCATTGGCGATGCCGCCGCCTGCGTCAATCCCTTAAACGGCGAGGGCATCGACTACGGCCTCGAGACCGCAGCGCTCGCGGTGGGCATGCTCGGGCCGAAGGATTTCACCCTCGCGTGGCCGGCCACCCTGCGCGAGCACTACGGCGAATCCTTCCTCCTTGCGCGCACGGCCGCCCGCCTGTTGACCTACCCGCAATTCCTGCCCGTGGCGGGCCCATTGGCGCTGCGCGGGCCGGTGGGCCGCTTGCTGATGCCCGCCGCAGCCCGCCTTATGGGCAACCTCATCACGGAGGAGGACCGCGACCTTATCGCCCGCCTGTGGCGCATGGCGGGCCGCAGCGTAGGCGCCGTCCGGCGCGATACGCCCCTGTGGGCCTCCACCGCGGCGGTCTAGGCGGGCTACAAGGGGTTACTGTGGGGCATCGGCAAGCGGCTTCGTTGCCGAGTGCAAGGCAACGATACCCAGGGTGAGGTTTTGCCAGCCCGCGTTGGCCCAGCCATTGCGGTTGATGGCCGCCGCCAATTCCTCTTGTCCAGGCCAAGCGCGGATGGATTCCGCGAGGTAAATATAGGCATCCGGGTTGGAGGAGACCACGCGCGCAACCGGGGGCAGCAGGCGCATGAGGTATTCCTTGTACACGGTGCCAAATACCGGGACGATGGGCGTGGAAAATTCCGCCACCGCCAGGCGCCCGCCCGGTTTGGTCACGCGCGCCATTTCCCGCAGGCCCAGCTCGTAATCGTGGATATTGCGCAGGCCATAGGAGATGGTGACGGCGTCAAACGTATTATCCGCAAAGGGCAATTTCATGCCATCGCCGGCCACCTTGGGCACATCGCGCTCGCTTCCGGCGGCGAGCATGCCGCGCGAAAAATCGCAGGCTACGCACCACGCACCGGATTTAGACAGCTCTTCTGTAGATACCGCGGTTCCGGCCGCGAGGTCGAGGACCTTCTCCCCCGGCTGCAGGTTAAGGCGCTCGCGGGTACGCTTGCGCCAGCGCTTGTCCTGCCCAAAGGACAAGACGGTATTGGTGAGGTCGTATTTTTCGCCGACGGCGTCAAACATGCGCGCGACGTCGAAGGGCTTTTTATCCAGATCTGCCTTAGACACAAATGCCTAGTCTAGGCTACGCGCGCCCCAAGGGCACGAGCCGCCCACCGTGGCAGCTCTGGGCGCTGCCCCAAAATGGTCAGCGGCACCCGGCGGGTATCTTCTAACACCTCTTCGTAATAGCCCACCAGCTGCTCGCACAGCGCGGTCCACGTCTTAGAAGAAATGGCGGCGCGTGCATTATCCCGCAACTCCGCATGGATCTCTGGGTTTAAAAGCGCATCGACGGCATTGGGCAGGTCCTCGACAAAGCTATCCACGTCTAAGAGCAGGCCGTTATAACCTTCCTGGATAAGATCCACGGGCCCGCCTGCCCGCGGGCCGATGGTGGGCACGCCAGAGGCCTGGGCCTCCTGGATGGACTGGCAGAAGGTTTCAAATTCGCCGGCGTGCACAAAAACATCGAGCGAGGCATAGGCCTGCGCCAGCTCCTCACCGCTGAGCGCGCCGGTAAACACGGCGCCGGGAAGCTGTGCCTCCAGCAGAGGGCGCTCTGGGCCGTCACCAACAATAACCAGCTGAATATCCTCGCGGCCATTGAGTGCGGACAAGCGGTGCACGCCCTTTTCCGCGGCCAAGCGGCCGACGAAGCCGACGATGTTCTTCTTTCCACTGCGGTCCCAGTTGCGGCGCAGACTAGCAGAGCGCTTTTGGGGATGGAAAAGCTCAGCATTGACGCCGCGGCCCCAGTGGCGCACGTGTTTAATGTGGTGTTTTTCCAAGTCCCGGATGGTCAGCGAGGATGGCGCCAAGGTCATCTGGCAAGAGTTGTGGATCGTGCGCAGCCACTCCCACACGGCGTAGGCCAAGGCGGAGGCATGGTACTTGGTGGCGAAGCCTGCGACATCGGTTTGGTAGAGCGCCACTGCCGGAATGCGCTGTTGGCGGGCCGAAAATGCGCCCGCTGCACCCAACACGAACGGGCTGGCTAGGTGGATGATATCGGGCCTGAATTTCCGCAACGCGTCATCCACGGCCGTGGTTGGCACGCCCACCGGCAGCGAATCCACCAGCGGCACGCGCACGGTGGGCACGCGGTAGATGGGAAAGCCTAAATAATCGGGGATTTCTTCTTGGCCCTCGCGGGCACCGGGAGCGATGACAATCGCGTCGTGTCCGGTTTCGTGCAGGTGCTCCAAAACGCGCAGCACCGAGTTTGTCACGCCATTGACATTGGGGAGGAACGATTCGGCCACGATTGCAACTCGCATGCCACCATAATG
Source organism: Corynebacterium sp. LaCa_23 (assembly GCF_058182375.1). Lineage (NCBI taxonomy): Bacteria > Bacillati > Actinomycetota > Actinomycetes > Mycobacteriales > Corynebacteriaceae > Corynebacterium > Corynebacterium sp. LaCa_23. The sequence continues at coordinate 339,819 of NZ_CP190825.1, read as the reverse complement.
GCCTATTTTTCTTGGCCTTTGGTGAATCCAATGAAAAATCTGGGTAAATTATTTTTCAGCGCGATTTTCAGCCCGGCGGGTGGTCACGGTGATAAGCCACCACAACCCCACGGCGGCAAGCGTAGATACAACCGCCACGGACAGCGCCGGTATGACCGCCAAGGTCCACTCGCGGCCTTCTACCTTCACCAAATCCGGGTTGTCCTCGGCGTACTGCACCCATACCTGCTGGCCCTCGCCCAGATCCGTCGGATAGAGCAAGCCTTGCCGTGGGGAATGATAGATCCCATCGCTATCTTGGAAATCCACGGTAGTGCGCAGCGCGCCGACGTCCTTGACCGTTGCCAAGGCCCGGCTAGGCTGCGCGGAAATGGCGCGGTCATTGAGGAAGGGCCCTACCACCAGGCCCACCGACCCCACGATCAGCGCCACATAGATGGCCAGCACAAGCTGGTGCAGCCGGCGCCGAAAAACCGCGGGCCTATAGCGCGGGGCCACTTACTGGCCCACCTTCTGCGTGAGCTTATCCTGCAGCGCCCGGCGCGTGGCACGGGTGGTCTGCGCCTCCACGATGGTAATGCCCGTGGAGTATTCCTTGAGCTCTGCCAGGGTATCCAGCAGCTCCTGCGGGGTGGTCACCAAGCGGTGGTCGGCACCATACGCCTCCGCCAGCTTGCCGATGCCCACCCCATGCGGCGTGCCAAAGGCCGGCTCGAAGGCATCGCGAAGCGCGGGCGCGCCTTGCTCCAAGGTCTCGAAGATGCCGCCGCCATTGTCATTGGCCACCACGATGGTGAGGTTTTCCGGCCGCGGCTGGTCCTCCGGGATCAGCAGCCCATTGGCATCGTGCAAGAAGGTCACATCCCCTACCAGGGCCATCACGCGTGGGGCGCGCCAATTGGTGGGGTCCAGCGATTGCGTGGCCAGGGCGACGCCGATGGCTTGGGAGACGGTGCCATCGATGCCCGCCACCCCGCGCGGGGCGTAGGTATCCACGCCGTCAAAGGGCATACCGATAAGGGAGGCATCACGCACCGGATTCGAGGCGCCGAGCACCACCGTGTCATTGACCGCGAGCGTATCGCCTACCGCCGCCGCTACGTGCAGGCCGGTAAACCCGAGCTCTTCATCCTCCAGGGTTGTGCGCACGGCCTCGCCGGCCATGTCGGTCGCGCCCTGGCAAATCTTGAGCCACTCGCGGCTTGGCTCCCCGGTGGTCTTGACAGTGGTGCCAAGGCGCGCGTTATCCCCGCGCTGGTTGGTAAAGTCCGCCGTGCGCGAGAGCACCACGAGCTCGATATCCGGGTCATTCATCAGCGCGAGCACGCCGCGATGCAGCGTGGGATGGCCCACCACGATGACCTGCTCGACCTTGGTATTGACCACATAGTCATTCGCGGAAACCTGCGCCTTGCGGAAAATATGCGCCGCGGCCGGGTGCACGGGGTGGAACGGCCCCGGCGCGGAGGGCTCCGCGATGGTCGGCACGTCTTCTAAGCCCTCGACCTCCCAGGCCTCATCGCCGGCGATGACGAGGGTATTTTTGCTCAAGTCCACCGCGACCTCGCCGTGGTCATAAAACCGCGGGGTGGCCGCGCGGGTGCCATCGCCACTTACCCGTTCCGGCAGGCTATCTCCTACCAGGGGTGCGTCAAAGGCGATATTGATATGCACCTGGAGGTCGCGCTCAAACCGCTCCGCAAGGGCGGCGATATCCTCTGCCGCATTGACCTGGGTGGTATCCGCATAGACGCCGAAGATGCCATCTTGCACGATGGTTTGGGAGGCACCGGTGCCGATCAACCGCTCTGGGCGGTCCGCGCTGATTATGGCCAGCGGGGTATGCGAATAGTGCGCCTCAACCACCGCGGGCAGCGTATTGGCCACGGCCGTGCCGGAGGTCATCACCACCCCGACGTGGCGGTGTTGCACGCGCGCCATGCCTAAGGCGGTAAACGCGGCGCCGCGCTCATCAATGCGGGTGTGCACCCGAATATCCTCGCGCGCGAGGAGCGCGAGCGACAGCGGTGCGTTGCGGGATCCCGGGCACAGCACCACATCGGTAAGGTGGCGCGCTAATTGGGCGGCCACCTGTTCAGCCAGCTGCATCGATTCATTCATGCTGCCAGATTTTACCTACTGCGGCGCAGCGGCTGGCAATCGGCAAATGGCATTCCCGCCGCGCCTTGCCGTGCCGCGCCGCCGCCCTGCCTATATCCGGTACCGCTGGTTAGCCCTGCTGCTGGTTGCCGCTATTGCCAAAGAGATCCCGCAAGAGGCGCTCCACGTCGAGGTCATCGCCTTCTTCCAGGCGGTCCTGAATTTCCGGTGGCAGCTCGGTAGGAATATCTTCAGGGAGTTCGTCCTGCAGCTTTGGCAGATTGCGCAAGCGCTCAGAGATGCCGGGGCCCGCATCCTCGGTTTCAGTCACCGTGGTGGGCACCTGCGTGGTCGTGGTTTCCGTCACCGGTTCTGGCGCGGGCTTATCGGCATCGCTCGCGGCATTGCGCCACAAGAAGAACAGGGCGCCCGCTGCCAGAATGGCTACCACGGCGATGGCGGCAAAGACCCCGGCCATCCCGCCGTTTTTCTTTCCCCTGCCGCGCTGGTCCGGGTCATAGTCCGACGGCACCGGCTCATACTGCTGCTGGGCGTATTGTTGCTGGCCATACTGTTGTTGGCCGTACTGCTGCTGGCCATATTGCCCGCCGGGCTGCTGGTAGTTTTGTTGGTAATTCTGCTGGTAATCGGCGTTCGCGTCGAATTGCCGCGTCTCATTCTGCGGCTGCTGCGCGCCCGGGAAATACTGCTGCGGGCGCTGGTTGCGGGCATTACCGCCCGCATTATCTGGAACGCGGCCTATCTGGCGCGTGGCATCCTCGGCCGGGCCAGACCACTGGCGGGTCTCGTCAGTGCCGCGGTCATCATTGTGAGAGCCGTTTCGGCCATTGGAACCGTTTTCACCAAAGCCATTATTTGTCATGCCTACCAGATGTACATCATTTTTCTGTGAGTTCCCAGGGAATCTCCCAGATGCCAGCGCCGAACCGGGGAGAGGATGCTAGCTCTGAGGTTGGCGTGCCCGCAGCGCACTGCCGGTCGCGGTATCTTCCGCGGCCAGCTGGCTTGGGGTGGCATCGGCGATAATCTGCCCGCCGTCCGCACCGGCACCGGGGCCCATCTCAATGATGCGGTCCGCGCTCGCCAGAACGTTGAGATCGTGTTCGATGACGATCACGGTATGCCCGGCATCGACAAGCTTGTGCAGCTCCGCATTGAGCAGGGCAATATCAGCCGGGTGCAGGCCGGTGGTGGGCTCATCCAGCATGTAGACCGTGTGCCCGCGCCGCGAATTGCGGGAGCGCTGCAGCTCCGTGGCGAGCTTGATGCGCTGCGCCTCGCCACCGGAAAGCTCCGGTGCGCCCTGCCCTAAGCGGAGGTAGCCCAAGCCCACGGCCTGCAGCGTGGCGATGGCGCGATGGATCTTTGGTTCCTCAGCAAAGAACTCTGCGGCCTCATCCACGGTAAGCTCCAGCACCTCTGCGATGCTGCGCCCGTGCCAGGTCACCTCGAGGGTCTCATCGTTGAAGCGGGCACCGCCGCATTGCGGGCAGGTGGTATAGGAACCCGGCAAAAAGACCAGTTCTACTTCGATTTTTCCTGCGCCACCACAGGTGGGGCACTGGCCCTGCTTGACGTTGTAGGAAAAGCGCGAGACCGTCCACTTGCGCTCCTTGGCCTCCGGGGTGGAGGCAAAGAGCTTGCGCACGTTATCGAAAAGGCCGGTATAGGTGGCCAGCGTGGACCGCGGGGTGCGGCCAATGGGCTTTTGGGAAATCTGCACCAGACGGGAGACCTTATCCAGGCCCTCTACCCCGGCAAGCGAGAACTCGTGGCCGCCCTCGTCTGCATCATCTTTATCCTCATCCGCCACGGCGGTGGCGGATTCCTTGAGGGTTTCTGCCAGCACGGTGCTTACCAGCGTCGACTTGCCGGAACCCGAGACCCCGGCAACAGCGGTAAATTGCCCCAGGCCAAAGTCCACATCGAGCCCGTCGATGCTGCGCGCAGAAATGTCGTGGAGGCGGAGGTGGTTGGAGGGGGTACGGGGGGCATCGGCAAGCGCGAGCTCACGCTGCGCCAAGGCGCGGGCGGTGGGGGTATCGGCGTCGTAGTCCTCGACCGGACCGGAATAGACCACCTTGCCGCCGCCCTCGCCGGCGTAGGGGCCGACGTCCACGAGCCAATCCGCCTGGGCCACCAGATCCATATCGTGTTCTACCAGCAGCACCGAATTGCCGGCGTCAATAAACCGGCGGCACATGTCCAGCACCGCCCCGCGCTCATCGGGGTGCAGGCCGGCAGACGGCTCATCGAGCACATAGGCCACGCCAAAGAGGCCGGAACGCAGCTGGGCGGCTAGCCGAATGCGCTGCAATTCACCCGCCGAAAGGCTCTGGGTGGGCCGGTCCAAGCTGAGGTGCGCCAGCCCCAACTCTAGGGCAGAAGTCAGCGCCGGCAGCACCTGTTTGAGCAGCAGATCCTCTGCGGAGTTTTCCTCCGGTTCCTGCGCGCTGAGCACCTCATAAACCTGGTCCAGGGGCAGCGCGCCCAGCTTATCGATGCTCATTCCCGCATACGTCACCTTGAGCGCCCGCGGGTTCAACCGGCGGCCGTGGCAGGTATCGCACTCGCGGGATTCCATGAAGGACAACGTGCGCTTGCGCAGCGATTCTGATTGGGTCTCCTGCAGCGTCTTGGTGAGGTAGCTGGCTACCGAGCGCCACGTGCCCTCATAATTGCGCTGGATCTGGTCCGCGCCGCGCAAGGGCTTCACAGTGACCACGGGGCGTTCTTCCGTAAATAGGATCCAGTCGCGATCTTCCTGCGGCAGGTCTTGCCAAGGCGAATCCAGGTCATAGCCCAAGTTCATGAGGATATCGTGAAAATTCTTGCCCGCCCACGCACCGGGCCAGGCCTTAATGGCGCCTTCCTCAATGGACAAGGTGGGATCGGGCACCATCGATTGCTCGGTGGGCTCGTGCACCACGCCCGCGCCCTGGCACTGCGGGCACATGCCCTCTGGGGTATTTGGTGAAAAGGCATCCGAGTAGAGGCCCTCAGGGTTATCCCCGGCGCGCGAGTACAATAAGCGCACGCTATTAGATAGCGCGGAGACCGTGCCCACCGTGGAGCGCGCCCCGCCGCCAGAGGTGGATTGCTGCAGCGCCACCGTGGGCGGCAAGCCCTCCACTTGGCTTACCTGTGGGTCCACCGCGGAGCTAATGAGCCGGCGCGCAAACGGCGCCACCGATTCCAGGTAGCGGCGCTGCCCTTCCCCGTGGATGGTGCCAAAGGCCAGGGAGGACTTTCCGGAACCGGAGACTCCCGTCACCGCCACGAGTTGGCCGCGCGGCATATCCACATCGACGTTGCGCAGGTTGTGTAAGTGGGCATCGCGAACCTTGATTGTCATGACCACAATCCTACCCGCGCACCAGCTTCCTAAGGCAACGCTTCGGCCCGCCACCCCCGCCGCGAATTGCCTACCGACCTGTCTACCACTCAGCCCGCCCAAGAATTAATTTCACGCCTGCCCGGGGTGTTCCGGCTGGCGAGCGCGCCCTGCCAGCACCAAGCTGCCGCCGGTGCATATTTCGCCGACACTCTTGCTGATAGACTTCATTGTCTATTATGACGATTCCGCTTGGTCTATAAGCTAGAAGGTAGGGCTCCGCGTTGACCGATAAAACTTCATCCATCGCGCTGATTGGACTTGGCCCCCGCGGCATTTCCGTCCTCGAGCGCCTCGTGGCACAACTCAATACCGTGTCCCACCCGCCAGAGAAGCTAACGCTGCACCTTATCGATGATGCCCAGCACGGCGGCGGCAAGATTTGGGATATCAACCAGCCCAAATACCTGTGCATGAATACCTTCGCGCACGGCATGACGCTGTTTTCTGAGCCCAACTCCACGGTGGAGGCCCCAGTGGTGGAAGGCCCCACCATCTACGAGTGGATCCGCCTGACGCTTGGCGGTGCCCACGTGTCCCCCGGCGCCCGCGATTACGTCGCCGCCCATCCGCTGGATCCGCAGGTGCTTGAGGAATTCGGCCGCGCAGAACTGGAGAAGCTGCGCCCCGAATCCTATTTGCCGCGCGCGCTATACGGCCACTACATCCTGTGGGTCTTCCGCTCCGTCTTGCAGGATGTACCAGGCTGGGTAGAGGTCAAGCAACACCACGCCCGCGTGGTGGATATTGCTTCCCGCGATGGCGCGGATATTTTGTACCTCACCGACGACACCACCGTTGAAGCAGGCTCCACCTTGGCGGTTACGGGCTGGCAGAACCAGGGTTATACCGAAAACGAGCGGTGGATTCTCAGGATCTTGGAAGAAAACCCCAGCCTGCGCTGGATCCGCGCCGATAACCCCATTGACCAGGGCGTTGACTCCATTAAGGACAATGAGAAGGTCCTCGTGCGCGGGCTTGGCATGGGCTTTTTCGATATCCTCATCCTGTCTACGGTGGGCCGCGGCGGTAAATTCGTCGAGGATTCCTCCAAGCCTTGGGGCATGCGCTATGAAGCCACCGGCACCGAGCCCACTTTTGCGGCCGCCTCCCGGCGCGGCTATCCCTTCCTGCCGCAATCCGATGAAGGATCGCTGCCACCGGCAGCGAAAATCCCGCGCCTGAAAAAGGTCGTCGCCGAGCTGTCCCACCGCACGGGCCCGCGCTCCATCAACTATGACACTGAGGTGTGGCCTGCAGTCGCCCGCGATGCCTACCAGGCCTATATCGATACCCTCGTCCGCGTCGAGCCGGAGAGCCTGCGCACCTCCCGCGAGGACATCATTGCCGCCCTCGATGCCACCCCGGTGGATGCAGGGGTGGCCTATAACGGCCTAGCCCAACTGGATGAGGTCATTAAGCGCCATACCACCAAGGATTTCAGCCTGCTGCGCTGGATGCACCTGCTCACGGAGGATTTTTCCAGCCAGCAGGAGCTCACCGAGCACATCGTGCAGAGCCTGTGCGAGGACCTGGCAGAGGCCCAAAAAGGCCCGGATAGTCCGGTGCGCGCCGCCCTGTGGTCGGTCGGTTTCTCCCGCAAACCCACCCAGGTCCTCGGCGCCGAGGGTCGCTATACCTTGGAGTCGCGCCACCACATGTTTGATAAGGCCATTACCTTGGGCCAAACCACGTGCTCCGGCCCGCCGCCCTTCCGCACGCAGCAATTGCTGGCGCTTGTCGATGCCGGCATCGTCAGCTTCGTCGGCGGCAACCCCGTCTTGGGCACGAATGCCGATGCCGACGAATGGACCATGAGCTCCAGCGCATCCGGCGGCAAGCGCATCCCGGGCACCACGCTTCTCGATGCCTGGGTACACAAGCCCGACATCCGCCGCACCCCTCACGATTCCTTCATGCACTCCCTCGTGGAATCCGGGCGCGTGCGCGCGTTTACGGAAACCGCAAGCGATGGCATCGAGGTACCCACCGGCTCGCCTGCTGAGGACCCCGATACCCGCCAGGTCCACAACGCCGACGGCACGGTGGATAAGCGCCTGCACCTCGTGGGAATCCCCGCCCACGCCGAGTACCCGGATACCACCTTGGCCCCGCCCATTCCGGGCACGGATTCGTGGTTCATCCAGGAAGCCGATAAGGCCGCCGTGCACGCGGCCCAGGTAGCACTCGCGGGGCAAGCGTAGCTAGCAGCGAGGGGGCAGGCAACCGCCTGCCCATTACGCTGTTAGCAGTTCCGTTCAGAGGAGCCCAGGATTCATACTCCTAGCCCCATGCTGGGGCAGGTTATGTTTATCTGCGTTCGGACCTGACCCCCATTTGGTGGACACCTGATATCCAGCCCAGTCGGACTGGGAAGAAAGGTAATCTACCACCATGTCCAGGTACTCCGAACAGTTCAAACGCGATGCCGTAGCCCTCTATGAGAACAACGAGGATCTCTCGCTGAACTCAGCATCAGCAGAGCTCGGTATCAACCGTGCCTCGCTACATTCTTGGGTCAAAAAGTACGGCACTGGCAAACGTGCCCGCATAAAGGCCGTGCACGATAAAGCCCAAGCGGCGAATGATTCTGCGCGAATCCGACAGCTAGAAAAAGAAGTCTCTAAGCTGCGCGAAGAACGCGACATCCTGCGTAAGGCCGCGAAGTATTTTGCCGAAGAGACTCACTGGTGATCCGCTTCCAGTTTGTCGATGACCACCGAACCGAGTACTCGGCTCACACGGATGTGCCACGTGTTAAAGCTGAATCGTTCCTCGTTTTACAAGTGGGTGAGCACCCGTAAAAAACGCAGGTTAAAGATGTGTTCCGATGCCCTTATTGGTGCAAGAATAAAGACCATCTTTGAAGTGTCCCAGGTTTTGTTCCGTTTGAGTAGATGGGAAAATCTGGAACATGCCGAGAAAATTTGACCAGGATGCGAAGGATCGTGTGGTCCGTCTCGTGGAGGACCGCATCTTGGCGGAAAATATGTCGATGCACCCCGCGTGCCAGGCAGTAGCTCCAAAGCTGGGGGTTTCATGGCACACAGCTCGTCAATGGACTTAAGCCTGCCCGCCGTGCAGGAAACATCCCAGAACCTGTATCTGAAGATTTGGCCGCCGAAAATGCCAGGCTACGTCGTGAAAATCAAGAGCTCCGCGATACTAATGAGTTGTTGAAGGCTGCCTCGGCTTTTTTCGCCTCATGACTCGACCCGAAACGTTAAGAAATGATCCGGTTCATCGATGAAAACCGGAATCGTTTCTCTGTCGAGTTCATCTGCACTGGCGTTGAAAAATAACCGGGCTGGTGGGTTTATCACCTCGCGTGGGTATCGCCAGTCCAAGGCTCGCGGGTTAAGTGCTCGTCGACTTCGTGATGCTGCGTTGGTTGAACGCATTAGTGCTGTTCATAGAGATAATTACGGTGTCTTAGGTGTGCGGAAAATGTGGCATGCTCTTCGCCGTGAAGGAATCGATATCGGTCGTGAACACACCGCCCGACTGATGCGCCTGGCTGGCGTTTCTGGCAAAGGCACAGGCGGATCACCGATTACAACCCGAAAAGCTAACGTGCCTGATTTGCGCCCGGACTTGGTTGAGCGTGAATTTAAAGCTCAAGGACCGAATAAGCTGTGGGTGGCTGACATTACCTATGTACGGACACGAAAAGGATTCGTCTACACCGCGTTTGTCACCGACGTCTACTCCCGGCGGATCGTCGGGTGGGCGCTGTCAGATTCGATGCGGACCGAAGCTTTGCCGCTGCAAGCACTCAACCAAGCGATTGTGAGTGCTGAGGAAACAACAGGTCTCATTCACCATTCGGATCACGGCTCGCAGTACGTCAGCGTTGTCTACAACGAGCGACTTACCCGGCACGGCATTGACGCTTCCACCGGAAGTGTCGGTGACTTATATGACAATGCTCTGGCTGAAAACGTTAACGGCCCCTCACAAGAACGAGCTAGTCCATACCCGCAGGTGGGATGACGTTGTAGAGGTAGAAATCGCGACGTTCGAGTGGGTGTCATGGTGGAACGAGACAAGGCTCCACCAAAGCCTGGGATACCGAACCCGGTCGAGGTGGAAACCGAGTTTTGGAAGCAGAACCCGCAACAGGCAATAATGGAAAACAAGGCAAATGCCTAGGAACAAAACTCGGGGCACTTCACTTCCCGGCACAACAAGGTCAAATTTTTCTTGGCTACATTCCCGGAGTAGGGCCAGGGCCCATGGATCGGAAATGCTCCCGTCTTCGTTAGCTGAGATGGCATACGGCGGGTTAGCAGTAGCAACCTCTACGTCCCTTTTTTGGCGCAGGGTTGCCACCAGATCGGCGCCACTTGAAGAATCATCAACTACTAATATTTTCATTTTTCCGTGTTCCCCACATTGCTTGGCTTATGGTTATTGCCACAATGAGCATCAACAAAGTTAACTGAATTGGTTCGACTTGAGAGCCCAATGCCACCTCGGTAGCCATCACCACGGCCGGAAGGGCCGCGATGATCAGTGCCGAGATGAAAGGCGGCGCTAAGGTAATTCCCCACTGCAAGAGCAGGATAGGAAAAGTAATGCACATCACCGATAGCAGGACGATTGACAGGGTAGAGCCTCGAAGCATCTCCGCTTCCACGGAAAAGAAAGCCACGAGACCGCTAATAATCCAAGCTAAGTGAAACCTCACTGCTGCAATCGTGAGAACGCTGTTCCCTTGTTCAGTAGCCCAGCGCGAGGAGTAAAGCACTCCTACCGCAGAAATTCCTGCGCCTACAGCTAGAGCGAAACCCAGATAAGACTGGGGTGAACTGCTTCCCGTTCCTAGGAGGAAAAACATAGAGCCAGAACCACTACTGCAGTTGTTGACACCAATGAACTGCTGAGTCTTCTGGCCGACCAAGTCATTATTACTGCGACAATAAAAGGGCCGACTCCTGTTTCGATGACACTTGCTGCAGTGGGCTGCATCAAAGTAGTGGAAACATAGAATAAGCAGAAAGCGCCCGCAGTAAACAGATTGAGGCTTGCTGCAGTTGTCATTTTCATGGGGGGATGCGGTGTTTCCGTAGCTCGGTATTTTCTACGATAAAACGCTAAATAGACCACTGTGGAGATAATCGCCGCGATAAGAAACGCTGAAAACGTAGTAAAAGTAGATAGCTCTGGGTCTACTTGGGCTCCGACTATCGCAGTGCCGATTCCTTGCCATAGGACAGCTAGGGCTACGATAACCGCCCCTACACCTGGTTTATTGGACTGGATCATAAAACCTTACCCTCAAAATCCGTAAAGTTAACTTAATAGGTGCTGTTGCAAAGTTGGGCGGAGAGCAGCGAAGACTCAGTTTCTCATTCCCTGACGGCCGCTGCGTGTGGGCGTTGTTAGGCCATCTCGAAGACCCGGTTGACGATCACCGCGTCCGGGTTCGGTTGCCCGTAGGCAAACATCGTACCTAGCCCTTTCCGCAATGAGTGCATCGCCTCCATCCCTTTCAACGTCCGATATGCAGATGTCCGGTTCTTAAACGCGCCTTTCGGCCCGAGAATCCGCTTCAGCCGACCATGGTCGCCTTCCAGGATGTTGTTGAGGTATTTCACCTGCCGGTGTTCCACTGTTGGCGGGCAGATTCCCTCTGACTTCAACTCGGCGATTGCCCTGGCTAGGGAGGGTGCTTTATCGGCGTTGATCACTCTGGGATACCCGGCTGACGCATTGGATCTGACGGCCTTGGCCAGGAAACACTTCGCTGCGGCCACGTTCCGATTCGAAGAGAGGTAAAAGTCCAGGGTCTGGCCACCGGCGGTGATCGCCCGATAGAGGTAGCACCACCTGCCGCCGACCCGGATATAGGTCTCATCCACCCGCCAGGAACTGGCCTGCCAGTCAGGTACCTGCCGGTACCACCGTGTTTGCTTGTCCAGCTCAGGCGCGCATTTCTGGACCCAGCGGTAGATCCTGGTGTGATCGACCGGCACGCCCCGCTGAAGTCATCATTTCCTCCAGATCGCGGTAGCTCACCCCGTAGCGGCAGTACCACCGCACTGCCCACAGAATGATGTCACGGGGGGAAATGACGACCCGAGAAGATACCCATGGCTGTGATTATTTCACCTCGCTCTTCCTACTGCCCCAACTTTGCAACAGCACCCAGCAACCTAAAGTCAACACACCCCCAACAAGCCCACCCACGAAGTTGACAACCTATATAGGAACATCCTCTCGCTCTAGCCGTTTTCGAGCAGCCCAAGGAGCCGTTCGCGCAGCTCATTTTTGCGCTCCACCACCGCGGAGTCATCGCTGCCGCTGCGCGGGCGGGGCAGCCCAACTTCAATGTCCTCGATGATGGTGGCCTCTGGCCCCGGCGACATGACCACAATGCGATCCGAGAGCAATACTGCCTCATCCACGTCGTGGGTAACCATGACCACCGTGCGGCGGTTTTCTTCCCACACATTTAGCAGCAACGACTGCAGCTGGCGGCGGGTTAGCGCATCCAATGCGCCGAAGGGTTCATCGAGCAATAAGATATCCGAGCCGATGGCGAAGGCGCGCGCCAAACCGACGCACTGCTGCATGCCTCCGGATAACCGCGACGGGCGCCGGTCGGCCGCATGGCCCAAGCTGACCTCGTCGAGGAAGTCCTGCGCAATCTTGCTGCGCTCTGCCTTCGATAGCTCCGGGCGGGCCGATCGCAGCCCGAATTCGATATTCCCGCGCGCCGTCATCCAGGGCAGGAGCGCGTGATTTTGAAATACCACGCCGCGGTCAGGACCTGGGCCGGTCACGGCCTCTCCTCGCGCGCGCACCTCGCCGGTAGAGGGGAATGCCAGGCCCGCGATCATATTCAGCATGGTGGATTTGCCGGAGCCCGATGGCCCCAGCACGGACACGAACTCGCCTTCCCCAATGGATACTGAAGTTTCCCCAATGATCTTCGTTGGGCCGTAGCTTTTGGTAATACCAGCAAATTCGATATGGGCATTAGTCATAGCGCACCACTTTCTGCAGGGAGGCAACGAGGTAATCCAGAGCCAATCCGATGACACCGATTAAGACGATGACCACGACGATGGCATCAATATCGAGGCGGTTCCACATATTCCAGACAAAGAAGCCGACACCTTGCCCACCGACGAGCATTTCTGCGGCCACGATGACCAACCAGGCGGTGGATAGCGATTGTCGCATGCCGGTGATAATCCCCGGCAGCGCCGCCGGCCCGACGATATAGAGGAGCTGTTGCATCCGGTTCGTGCCGAGCGTGGCCGCCAGGTTCTTATACGTGGGGTGAATCCCGCGGACGGCCTCGATGGTATTGAGCAGCGTCGGCCACAAGGCGGAGAGGATGATGACGAAGACGGCGGTATTTTCGGCATCGCGAAGCAGTGCCAGGCCTAGTGGCAGCCACGCCAGCGGGGACACGGGGCGCAGGATCTGGACAAAGGGATCCGTCGCGCGGCGGAAGGTAGTAGAAGATCCCAGCCAAAAGCCCAGCGGAATGGCTATCACCATGGCGATGGCAAAGCCGATGAGCACGCGGCGCAGGGAAGCCACCATGTGCCAAAAGATGCCCACCGAGGCCGGCCCATCCCGGTAGAAGGGATCAGAAAGGATCTCTACGGCCCTGTCCCAGGTGCGCGCGGGAGTGGGGGCGATATCGGAAAGCCAGCCCGCAGCCGCGACCGCCTGCCAGATGGCGATGAAGGCAATGAAAAGCGCAATACCCAGGCCTATTGCCTTCCACGGGCTCTCCCGCCGCTTCTTCCGGCTGGCGGTGCGGCCCGAATGGGGCGCTGCGGTGTGAGTGCCAGTGGAGTGCGCTGTGCTGGTGCTAGTGCTGTGATTTTTCAGTGTGGTCATAAGCGTGGGGGTCCTTAACGCTGGTACCCGGCGGTGGGGTGCAGGGGATCGAAGGTATGGCCGTTGATTTCCACTGGGTCCGTAGTGAGATCGGCCTCGCGCGGCAAGACGGATTTTGTGACGTCTATGAGCGCTTGATCATCCATCGGCATTGCCTTTCCGCCCAGATCCCAGCGGGCCATTTGGGCGGCCATCCACGTAATTGCGGTGGCAGAGGTGCTGCCGCCGAACTTAATCATCTGTGGATCCACCATGTCCTTGCCGTCCCAGGTGGTGTAGTTTCCGGCCAGCGCCCGCGAGATCAGCTCTTCCTTCTGATTCAGGTACTTCTCCTTGGCCAGCATGGAGGCCGATTCGTGGACGTGGTGCGGGCTATCGACGTACTGCGCGCCTTCGTGCAGCGCCGCGACTACGCGGTCGCGCACGTCCCGGTCCACTTCCTTCGCCACGGCCACCGAGCAGCACGGGTGGTTATCCCACATCTGGCGGGTGGGAACAAAGGCGCGGCCTGAGCCGGTAGTTAGAGCGCGCTGGTTGAAGGGCTCTGGGCCAATGAAGCCGTCGATAGTACCTACCGAAAGTTGCGCCACCATATCGGCCGGGCGCAACAGGCGCAGCTCCACATCAGAGACCGGATCCACCCCGCCGGCCACGAGGTAATCGCGCAGCAAGAGGGCATGCACGGAGTATTCAAAAGGAATGCCTAGCACCATGCCCTCGAGGTCCGCGGGCCGCGACACGGTATCCAGGTGGGAAGTGGACAAGGTCAGTGCCTGCCCATTGGTGTTTTGCGTAAAGGCCAACTCGGTAGGCCGGGAGGCATTGGTGGCACCGGCATCGATGGCCAGCGGCCTGGGCGAGAGCATGTGCGCCACGTCTAATGCGCCGGTGGCATAGGCGGTCCAGAGGTCTGCCCATCCCGCGAATTTACGCAGCTCAACGTTGAGGCCCTGCTTTGCGAAGGCGCCCAGGCCGTCGGCGGCGACCAGCGGGGACGCGCACGCGATGGGTACGAATCCGATGGTGAGGGTTTCCTCGCCCTGCCCGGATTGTCCAGACTGGGGCTTGTCCTCCTGCCGCGGCGTGGAACATGCGGATAGCACCTGCGAGCCTACTGCTACCCCGCCCATTGCCACTGCGCTGCGCAGTATCTGCCGTCGCGACAGCTTCCGATTGTGAACCATGCGTTCTTTCTAAGATAGACCAAGTGGTTTGTTCAGAACGAACCTAGGCTAGGCACACTACGGTGTCAATTTCTAAATTCACAGGTCAGGAAATGTGGTGCACACATTTATATTCACTCTAGACCTGGCGTTCTCTACAAAATAGACCCCTTGTTCTAGATTTATATTTGTCTTCGCGTTACCATGGCGCCATCAGTTAATAAACATCTGATACAAGGAGCAATTTAATGTCTGATCTCACACCGAACCACAAAGAAGGCGACGCTCTCGAGCCCATTGACGGCGAGAAGCTCAACGACCTAGCACAGAAGAACATCGACAACCCTGAGGGAGCCAAGAAGCACGTCCGCTCCCACACTGAGGCTGACGGTTTCTTCCGCAATAACACCACCGTGCGCGACCACACCATCAAGGTGGGCGAGCCTTTGCCGCTGCTTGGCGATGACTCCGCGCCCAACCCCACTGAGGTCGCCCAGGCCGGTCTTGGCGCCTGCATCAACGTTGGCATCCAGGCCATCGCTCAGCACCGCGGCGTTACCCTGACCAAGCTGGAGCTCGACATCGTTGGCGACATCGACCTCTCCCCAACCTGGGGCGTTGGTGACTTGGGCGAGGACAAGCGCCCGGGCGTTTCCGACGTCAACGTTAAGGTCAACATCGACGGCGACGCCGACCAGGACACCCTGCAGAAGATCGTGGACGACGCCATCAAGTGGTCCCCGGTTGTTAATACCTACACCCGCCCGGCCAACCTCACTCACGAGTTGGTCTAAGGTTTAGATAGATAAAAGCGCCTGGCAAGTGCCAGGCGCTTTTCTTATGCTTTCAGGCGCAACTACAGGTGCTGCCACGATTCCCGGAGGCGCTCGAACCACCACTCGCGGCGATCGGCCGGCGCGGCTAGGTCGGACAGACGGTCCGGTTCTGGGGCGAGGATCTCAGCGCGCAGGTGCCCGTCGTGTAGCTGGCGTGGCGCGGTGACATCTTCTTCGAAAAGGATGCCCGTGGCCAGGCCTGCTGCGGCCGGAGTGACGTCAATATCCTCGTCATCATAGATTTGCGGCAGCGCCGCCACTGCCGCCAAGCCCATATTGATGCCAATGGAAGTATCCAGCGCCGAGGCCACCGTAATATCCATATGCCGTTCGCGCAGGTGCTGTGTCACGTCGAGGACGCGGCGCACCCCGCCCAGCGGCGCGGGTTTGACCACCGCCACATCAGCTGCCTGCAGATCCGCCACGCGGTACGGATCCTCAACCTTGCGAATGGATTCATCCGCGGCCACGCGCACAAAAAGTCCGTTGCGCATGAGCTGCCTGCGCACCTCCACCAGTTCTTCCGCGCTCGCGCAGGGTTGTTCCATGTAGTCCAACGGCATGAGCGCCTGGGCGGCCTCTACCGCTTCGGCCACACTCCAGCCGCCATTGGCATCCACGCGCAGCACCGGGATAACGCCCCGGGCACTCACGTGTTCGCGGACGGCGTGGACGCGTGCGATGTCATCGGCAAGCGTCTGGCCCTTCTCCGCCACCTTGATCTTGAACGTCCGGCAGCCGGGGTAGCGATCCACAATCGCCGGGACCTCACTGGCGGGAACGGCGGGAATGGTGGCATTGACCTCTACCCATTCGCGGACGGGCTTAGGAAAACCCTCGTAAGCGGCTTCCAACCCGGCGCGCAGCCACGCGGCCGATTCCGCGGGCCCGTATTCCAGGAACGGCGCAAATTCACCCCAACCGGCAGGCCCTTCAATCAGCAACGCCTCCCGCGTGGTGATGCCGCGAAACTTCACGGCCAGCGGGAGGGAGACTACGTGGGCGCGGTCGAGCACGTCATCAATGTTCATGGATTCATACTATCTGCCTTACTTACCCATGCCTAAGTAAGAACACTTCAGCACATACAGCCCGGTATATTCATTTTATACTAACCCCTAAAGGGGGAAATTTTCATCGCGTCAACAAATCCAGTAGATAACCAGATAAGCTGTATCTCGAGAATTGAACCTCAGTAAGCGTCGGCTCGTTTCCGGCGTTGAATGCTCCAGCCGAACCTTCGGGTTCGGCTTTTCTTAGATCTGGAAGGCTTATCCTGCCGGTGGGCCACCTCGCTGCAGCGAGGTGGCCCTCTTTCACACCTAGTCCCCATCTTGCAGAACCGGCACATCTGACATATTATACTTCACATGAGGGGTGATTAGCCCTATACAAGTAGAGAAGGATGGGTCACGTCAGATGGGCGCGGCACTAGTGAACTGGACGAGGTGGACTTGGTGCGCATCCTCTTCGAGGACGACGAACTTCAACGAATGGCCGAGGATTCCTCCTACATCCCCAAACGATGGGGTTCGGACATCATCAAGGCATATCGCAAGAAAATCCAAATCCTGAGGGGAGCCGTGGATGAACGCGACCTGCGGGCCATGCGGTCGTTACATCTGGAACAACTGAAAGGCGACCGAGCCGGGACCTCTTCGATCCGCCTGAACAAGCAGTTTCGGCTCATCCTCAAATTCGCAACGAACAGCGATGGCCGCGTGGTCATCGTTATTGAAATGGTGGATTACCACTGAGAGAAGGTGAACTCATGAATACTTCAATTGCTGCGGAGCTATTCCCGGCCGGAGAGATCCTCGCTGACGAGCTGGACGCACGCGACTGGACCCAGGCCGACTTTGCCGAGGTACTCGGACGTCCGGCACAGTTTGTCTCGGAGATTATTTCCGGAAAAAAGGAGATCACGCGCGAATCCGCAGCCCAGATCGGCGCCGCCCTGGGCACCTCCGCGGAATTCTGGCTTAACGTCCAGGACTCCTACCTGCTATGGAAGCAGTCCCAGGACGACCGTACGCAGGACAACCTCAACGCCGTGAAAACCCGCGCACAGTTACGAGAGTTAGCCCCCGTCTCTCTGCTCGTCAAGCGGGGATACATCACCGCCACCGACGTACAAAGTCAGGCATGCGAGGTGCTGAACTTATTTGGCAAGAAATCCTTTGAAGATCCCTTGGGAATAAGCTTCGCCGCCCGCCGTAGTAACCGCGAGGAAAATGTCACCGTTTTGCAGGAAGCGTGGGCGGCTTGCGTTAGAGCAACTGCCAGCGTTCTCGACGCTGTCCCCTACTCCCGTAAGGCACTAGAAGACCTCGCCCGGACGCTGTCGAGTAGAGCATGTGACCCGCAGGCGTTTGCTGAGTTCCAGACTCTGTTCGCCGAGGCGGGGGTGAAACTTGTTTATGTGGAGGCTTTTCCGGGAGCAAAACTCGACGGCTGCGCCATGATGATCGACGGACACCCCGTGATTGGCATATCGGGACGAGGGAAACGGCTCGATAAGATACTATTTACCATCCTGCATGAGACAGCCCACATATTATTGGGTCACCTTGTCGATAATGGCGAGGTCATCCTCGATGACCTATCAGATGACAGTGCCAATAATGAAGCCGAGGCAGACCAGCTGGCCAGCGAACTCGTGATCTCTAGCCCTTTACCGGCGGTTCCTGATCGTGTGCACTCATCCTGGATTAAAGAACAAGCCGGCCACTTAGGGGTTCATCCCATCGCCCTGATTGGAAGGCTTCAAAAAGAGGGTAACCTGTCGTGGAAAACCACTCTCGTGCGCAACGCTCCCACCGTCATCGCTCAGCTTGAAAGCTGGAAATCACCCCTCCCAGCCTGACTGAGATTGTAAACTTCGTTCACCCACCAGCAAGACGTTTGCCTATCGGACACTGAAAGAAATGGAAGCGATGCACTCATTGTGGAAAGGATACGGTTTGCTGACGACTCCGATGCCCAAGATTTTCTTCACTACGTTTTGAAACAGTCGTATTCGGGCCAAGGGGTGGGAACCCACCCCACAAGAAGTACTATGCACGCCGCGGACGTTACCTCATTACCGACTATCTGCAGCTAGTGAGCTAACGTGAGGAATTCCCTGCCGAGCAACCACAATGTTCTCCAGGCATAGCCGCTTTGCAGGGAGGTTGTTTCTCTAAAAACTTACCGCCCCTAGGGGGCAGGGGAACCGAAGTCTATCAGGGGTAATGAGAACTGAACCCCAGCCAAAAAGATCTAATAAGTAGTGGATAAAAGCATCTTTCATCCTTAGAAACCATTGACCCCAGCCCCCACCCCGGCTACGTTGGTTCCTACCTACCCCGAAGGAGGAACCATGTTACTGGCAGAAGCATTAGCAGAGCGCGCGCAGGCGCAGGAACGGCTCAATGAGCTGCGCGAGCGCCTGCTCTCCGTCGTCCGCGTGCAGGAGGGCGATACCCCGGACGAGGATCCGGCCGAGCTTTTGCGCGAGTTGGAGGGCATTACCGGGCGCATCGATAAGCTCGTGCAGGCCATCAATGCCACGAACGTGGCCACCGATTTTGATGGCGAGAAGAACTTGATGCAGGCACTTGCGCTTCGCGATGGCCTCGTGCGCACCCGCCGCATCTACCACGACCTCGCCCAGGCCGCGGGCGCGCGCCAAGACCGCTACTCCCGCGCGGAGATTAAATTCGTGGCCACGCTGCCGGTAGCAGAGCTGCGCAAGCGGGTCGATGACCTGTCCAAGCAGTACCGGGAGCTTGATACCCGCATCCAGCAGTTGAACTGGAATACGGAACTGATAACTTCATAGCGAAGCTTTAGTCATGCCACGCCGCGCGCGTGGCGGTAGCCTTTACGCACTTGCAGCGAGTATGCCCCCGCCTTCGAGGGGAAATTCGAGGACATCTAGGCACCCTTTGGCGTTAAAGGGTTGAGGAAGTTCGAGTCTTCCCACCGTATTGATGACCGCGCCGGCACAGGGTACACGGGTACATTGCGGGTAACCCCTCGCAGTTATTGAGTATCGATCATTACCAGCATGCTGGGCAGTGCGTAGAGGTGAGGGTTGGGAATGGGGACTAAACTTTTTCGCGCCCACTATGCTGGGCGCTATGAGCGAGCAGAAGAAATACAGCACCGATAATCCATTCCGCGAGGAATTGTGGCGCCCGGTTGAGGGCTTTGGGGATCTCACGGACGTCACCTATCACCGCCTGGCGGCAGACGGGCGCAAGAATGGCATCGTGCGCATCGCCATCGACAGGCCAGAGGTGCGCAATGCCTTCCGGCCGCACACCGTGGATGAGCTGTACCGTACCTTGGATCACGCCCGCCGCACGCCGGATGTGGGCACGATCTTGCTTACCGGCAATGGCCCATCGCAAAAAGATGGGGGTTGGGCGTTTTGTTCCGGCGGTGACCAGCGCATTCGTGGGCGCTCGGGGTATCGCTATGCCACCGAGCACGCCCACGATGATGCCACGGCGGATGAGTCCAGCGTCGATGAGGCCCGGGCCAAGGTCGAAGGCGGCCGCCTGCACATCCTGGAGGTCCAGCGCCTCATCCGCACCATGCCCAAGGTGGTTATCGCCGTGGTCAATGGATGGGCCGCCGGCGGTGGGCACTCGCTGCACGTGGTCTGCGACATGACCGTGGCCTCCCGCCAGGAGGCACGCTTTAAGCAGACGGACGCGGACGTTGGATCCTTCGATGCGGGCTATGGCTCGGCCTACCTGGCCAAGATGGTGGGCCAGAAATTCGCCCGCGAGATCTTCTTTTTGGGCCGCACCTACGATGCCCAGCGCATGTATGAGATGGGCGCGGTCAATGAGGTCGCAGACCACGGCGAGCTCGAGGACGCCGCCATCCGCATGGGCCAGGAGATCAACATGAAGTCCCCCACCGCCCAGCGCATGCTGAAATTCGCGTTCAACCTCACCGATGATGGCCTGATGGGCCAGCAGGTCTTCGCCGGCGAGGCCACCCGCCTGGCCTATATGACCGATGAGGCCGTCGAGGGCAAGCAGTCTTTCTTGGACAAGCGCGAGCCCAACTGGGACGAGTTCCCTTACTACTACTAAGGAGTGCCCCGCACCGTGCTCATCGCATTCTGTATCCTGCTCGCGGTCCTCGCCGTCGCGGGCGTTCTCGGCTCCCGCGTGTGGATGCTGCGCCGCATTAAAGAGGCCGAGGCCAATAACGAGCGGCCCTTTGATCAGGAGGACACGTACCGCTGATTCCTGCATCGACTCACCCCGGCCGCAACCGGGGTTTGTCCCGCTGTGGCCTTAAGATCTAGTGCCGTGACTATCCTCGCCCCCTTGCCCGTCGACCCGCACGATCCCGCGGCCATCCTGCCGGACCTCGAATCCGCCATTGCCGGTAGGTCCTGCTTTTTGCCGCTGCCGCTTGCCGATGCCACCCGCGCCACCCTCCTGCGCAATTCCCAACGCGCCGGCGAGCCCATCGCAGAGGACATCGCGCTCGTGGTCTCCACCTCCGGGTCCACCGGCACCCCAAAGGGCGCGCAGCTAACGCCGGCCAACCTGGTGGCCAGCGCCGATGCCACCCACCAGGTCCTCGGTGGCCCTGGGCAATGGCTCTTGGCGATGCCCGCCCACCATATCGCCGGCATCCAAGTCCTCGTCCGATCCCTTGTGGCCGGGGTGGATCCGCTCTGCCTCGATCTCAGCGCGGGCTTTAATATCTCTGCCTTCGCCCGCGCCGCCGCGGAGCTTTCCCGCACTGGCGACCGCACCTACACTGCGCTCACCCCGCTGCAGCTGGCCAAGGCCATGGACTCGCAGGAGGGCATCGATGCGCTCCAGAGTTTCGATGCCATCTTGGTGGGCGGTGCCGCCATCCACCCGCGCCTGCACGCCGCGGCCGCGGACCAGGGCATCACTATCACCACCACCTACGGTTCCTCCGAGACCGCCGGCGGCTGCGTCTACGATGGCCGCCCACTGCCCGGTACGACGGCCCGCGTCCAGGACGGCCGCATCTTACTCGGCGGGCCCACCATCGCGCGGGGCTACCGCAATGCCCCAAGCCACGAGGCATTTCCCGGAAACGGGTGGTTTGCCACTTCCGATGCCGGCGTCATCGAAGATGGCATCCTCACCGTCACCGGACGCCTCGATAATGTCATCGACTCCGGCGGGTTGAAACTGCACCCAGAGGTCTTGGAACGCGAGATCCTTCGGGTGCCCGGTGTTGCCGAGGCGTGCGTCGTCGGCATCCCGCACCCGCGGCTGGGCCAAGCCATCGTGGCCGCCTATACCGGTAATGCCGAGCTTGGCGATATCTTCGAAGCCCTCGAAGACGCCGAACTCCCCCGCTGGCAGCTACCAAAAGATCTAAAGCGCCTCGCGGAATTTCCCACCACCGGTCCTGGCAAGGTTGACCGCCAGGCCGTCGCCGCCCTCTTTAACGCATAGCCCCACCGCAGGCCCCAGCCTCGACTCCGGCCCTGACTTCCTGATTGCTGTACGCCCACTACGCAGTGGCACAATGGTGGCTATGACTTCATCAGCCGGTAATTATTCCGCTACCGCACAGGATTGGATCAATGGCGCTCGCCCGCATACGTGGGCCAATGCCTTCGCACCCGTAATCGCAGGTACGGGCGCGGCCTTCGGCATTAATAGCGGGCATATCGGCCGCGCGCTGCTCGCACTCATCGTGGCGTGGGCGCTAATCATCGGCGTGAACTTTGCCAACGACTATTCCGATGGCATCCGCGGCACCGATGATGACCGCACCGGTCCGCAGCGGCTGACCGGCAGCGGGCTTGCACAACCGCGCCACGTGAAATACGCCGCCTTTGGCTGCTTCGCCGTCGCCGGCCTGGCCGGAATCATCCTGTCTCTGGCCGCTGGTGCCTGGTGGCTCATTATCATCGGTGCGCTGTGCATCGCTGGTGCGTGGTTTTATACCGGCGGCAAGAACCCCTACGGCTACCGCGGCCTGGGCGAGGTCGCCGTCTTTATATTCTTCGGCCTCGTCGCCGTGCTCGGCACTGAATTTACCCAAGCCGGCCGCATTTCCTGGACTGGCCTAGCCCTGGCCATCGGCATCGGCGCCATGAGCTCCGGGGTGAACCTGGTCAATAATATCCGCGATATTCCCTCCGATGCCGAGGCCGGCAAGATCACCCTCGCGGTGCGGCTGGGCAATAAGAACGCCCGCCTGCTGTTTACCGGCCTGCTGCTCTTGCCCTTCGTGCTTACCATCGCGGTTGCCTTCGGCAGCTGGCTCGCGCTCGCTGGTCTGGTCTACTTCCCGTTTGCACTCCGCGCGGTGCGCACCGTCAATCGCGGCGCTACCGGAGCCGAGCTCATCCCCGTGCTGGGGCTGACCGGGCGCGCCATGCTCATCTGGGCGGTGATCGAGGCCATCGCCGTCGCCCTGGTCTAGTCCGTGCCTAGGCTTGCGCGCCTAGGCCTCCGCGCGGCCTTCCAATTCGGCCTGCACCCAACGCTTGTGCGCCTTGCGTTGCGCGGAGTATTCCGCCAACGTCTGCGTGGCCTCGATGCGCCAATTTTTAAAAATCAGCATCGATAGCGGCAGGGCGACAAAGAGCGCTAAGAGCGCTGCCACGAGGACGGGGATGGGGAAATCAATCGCTACCGCCAGCAGCTCGATGACCGCGGTGAGCGCGATAAAAAGCACCACGCGCGCGAGCCCGTATTTCCATAGCGCCTTGCGGGAGCGACGGCGCAGTTCGGGGTCCGGCTTCGGTGGCTCAGGGTTGTGCGTCATGGGGGTCGATTGTACGCCGTACAGGTAGAATAATCTGCATGGGTCGACTAATCCTCCTACTGCTTTTTGTCCTCGCCGCCTACCTGGTGTGGAAGGCCTTCGGGCCATCATCCTGGAAGTCCCGCCAGGTTGAAGAACAACCGCGTTCCATCAAGGGCCCCGATGATGACGAGGAGTTCCTGTGGAACCTGGAAAAGGAGCGCTTCAAGCAGCGCCGCAAGCAGGAGGCCGAGGAAGAAAAACGCCGCCAGCGCCGCACTCGCGACGCCGACGGCAACGGTGATTCAAAGGGCCAGGACGACAACCAGGATTAATCCTTTGGCACGAACCGCATCTCAAGTCCCAGCGCTTCTGCCACGGCGGTAACCTTTTCCCACCGCACGCCTGCCCCACCGTGTTCGATGGTGTGGAGGGTGGAGCGGGAGACTTGGGCGGCATCGGCAAGCTGCTGCTGGACGATGCCCAACTCCCGCCGCCGCTGCGCAATCTGCGCGCCCAAGCCCAAGATGAGCTCGTTATCGCCGGCGGGCTTTCCCTGCTTATTGCGCGGGCTATGGTTGGTGGCCATTTAGTTCAGCCCCGCATAGGAGTGTAGGCCGGAGACCACCATATTGATGAAGAAGAGGTTGAAGATCATCACGGCCGTAGCCAAGATGTTGATCCACGGCGCGGCCTTGCGGAAGGCCGGGGTCGCACGGGCGTGCAGGTAGGCCGCATAGAGGATCCAAGTGGCAAAAGACACGGTTTCCTTCGGGTCCCAGCCCCAAGGCCGGCCCCACGCGGATTCTGCCCAAATGGCGCCCAAGATGATGCCTAGGCCCAAGGTGGGCAGGGTGATAACGCCCAAGCGGTATGCCAGGCGGTCAATCTTTGCCGCGGACGGCAGCGGATAAGCCAGCGCGCCAAAGAAGCCGCGTTCGACGTCCTTTGGCTGCCACAGGCGCAACAGGCTCAAAAGCGAGGCGATGCCGGACACGATGCCGATGGACGCGCCCAAGGACACCACCGTGACGTGAATGGGCAGCCAGTGCGATTGCAGCGCCGGCACCACCGGTGCGGAATCCGCATAAAGCTTGGTGGAACCGTAAAACATCAGCGCCAGCACCGGGGTAAGGATCCACGGCCAGACCGTGCGCCATTCCTTGCGCTGCATGGCGATATTGCCCACCAGCAGCACGCCGAAGCACACCATCAATACGTATTCGTAGAGGTTGCCAAACGGGAAACGGCCCGTGGCCAGCCCGCGCAGCACGATGGCCGCGGCGTGCAAAGCAATGCCAACCCACATCAGCGAGGTGGTCATCCCGCCGAGCTTATCCAGCTTGCGTTCCTTTTCCGCGACTTTTTCCTCGCTCGAGGTGGCGGCCGCAGACGACGCCTCAGCCTCGTAATCGGTGCTGGCAGCTGCTGCGCCCGTGCCAGTGGCGGCGTCAGAGCCGGTGGCCGCGTCTGTGCCGGTGCCAGCCCCGGTGGCGGTCCCGGCCGCGGCGCCAGCCTCGGCCCCTGCGCCGACCAATACCTTGGACGCCTCCGAGCGACCCACGCGGCGCGCCTCGATGAGGCTGCGAATGCGGCCGTAGTACAACAGCGACATAAATAGCGCGACGCAGTACACCACGAATGCGGTCTGCACCGCGAGATCCGAGAAGTTCGACAGATTCTGATCGATCTGCAAGGGAGTCCACCTAGCCTTCACACGTGCGGGATAATGCTGAATACCTTACTCATGCACACAGCGGGATCCAACTATAGTTGGATTAATCATCAGTATAGAGTTTGTCTTCTTCCACCTCATCTGGATCCGGAAGCTCCAAGAGCGCGCGGTGCAGCTCGTGGAATTCCTCGGACCAGCCGGCGCGGTCGGTGCGGGCGAGACCACCCATCTCGATGGTGGTGCCGCCGGCGGAATCCGGCCGCAGGCGAATATAGACGCGGCGGCGCTTAATCATCAATGAGGCCACCAGGGATACCAACATGATCAGCGCGGATGCCAGCACCCACTTCTGGAATGGGTCATAGGAGACCTGGTAATTAGCAAACTCATTGGCGCCGTTGAAGGTGATCTTGGTGCCATCGTCAAGCGTGACGTCATCGCCCTGGCTCAGGTTCACGCGGTCGATCTTTTGCAGCTGGCCCGAGTGTACGAGGCTTGTGTCCAGCGAGAAGAGCGACTGCGGCGTACCGGTATCGAGGCCAGCATCGCCGCGGTAAATATCGACCGCCAGCGCCGGATCATTCAGGCCTGGGTGGGAGGACTGCAAAAGCTTACCGTTCTCACCGCTCCACTCGGCCGTCGGGGCGAAGAGGCCCTGGATGGCCAGCTGGTTTTGGCGGCGCTCGAAAAGATCCGGGTACATGCCCGCAGGCGGGTCAAAGCGCAGCACGCCCGAGGACAGGAAGAAGGTCGTGTCAGTGGGCTGGAATTGGATGGTCTGCGTGCGCTTTTCACCATCCGGCCACTCCACGGTCACCGTCGGCGCATAGCCGTGGCCCTGCAAGTAGACGCGGTTTTGCGCCAGGCGCAGCGGGTGGTTGACCTTGAGCTCGTAGTCCTTCCATTCGGAAGGATCCTTATAAATATCGTCGCCTTCCGCATAAGAGACATTGGAGGTAAACATCTCCGCCTGGCCATTGGGCAGGTACTTCGCGGTGAAGTCGTGCGCGGTCATGCAGAAGGGGTGGAGCCCAGTGCCATCGAAAAGCGGCCCTGCCCGGAAGGAGTCAAAGTTCGAGGTAGAAGTATTACAAAACTCCGTGGACTGCTCCAGCGAGGTATTGCCGCCCTGCGAGCCGGACTCCGTCACCACGATGACCTGGCCCTCGTAGTTGACCAGGCGCCCGGCGGCCACGGTGACCAGGATCGCCACCAGCGCGACGTGGAAAATGAGGTTGGCCAGCTCGCGGCCGTAGCCGCGCTCGGCGGAAAAGGCGTGCACCCCGGCGCGATCCTTATCCGGGGCGTACTCGGCCACGCGCCACCTTTTCAGACGCTTGTGGATCTCCGTGCTGAGTTCTTCCTCGCTCTTATCCGAATGCCCCTCGGCGCTCAGCGGCAGGCGGTGCAGGTACTTCGGCGCGCGCGTGGGTTGAGTGCGCCACGCCTTGTAGTGATCGATGGAGCGCGGAATGATGCAGCCGATGAGCGAGACCGCCAACAGCAGGAAGATGGCTTGGAACCAGATGGAGGAAAAGACATCAAAAAGCTGCAGCTTATCGTAGATTTCCGCTACGGTGCCATTGGATTCGATGAACTCCTGCACGTTCTGCTCGTTCAGGTCGCGCTGCGGCAAGAGGGAGCCGGGGATGGCGGCGAGCGCCAGCAGGAATAGCAGGGCCAGCGCGGTGCGCATGCTGGTAAGCCAGCGCCAAGCTTTGCGGATATATTTCACGTCTCTCCTAAATGAGGGTTGCGCCGTAGTCCACGGTCCATTTCTGGATAAAGGAAATAAACTCGCCCCACAGGCCGGTAATCAGGGCAAGGCCCACGAGGATCATCGCCACGCCGCCAATGATCTGAATGGTGCGCGAGTGCTTGCGAGCCCACGAAATGGTGCGCATCGCCCGCGCGGATCCCAGGGCCACCAGCAGGAACGGCAGGCCGAGCCCCAGGCAATAGCCCACGATGAGCAGGGCGCCACGGGCCGCGGTCATGCCTTCGGTGCCAGCGGAAATGGACATAATCGCCGCCAACGTAGGGCCCAGGCACGGCGTCCAGCCCAGCGCGAAAACGCCGCCCAGAAGCGGCGCGCCCAGCCACGTGGTCCAGCGCTTCGGCGCCAGGCGCGTGTCTTTCTGCAGCGCCGGAATCGCGCCAAGAAATACCACACCCATCAAAATGGTGACGCCGCCGCCCACGCGCATCAGCGTATCGGCGTTGAGCCTAAGCGCGGAAATCGCGCCAAAGACCGAGACCGTCGCCAGCAAAAAGACCACGGTAAAGCCCAAAATAAACAGCGCTGCCGCCAGGACGACGGCCCATTGCCTGCGCTTGCCGACGCCCACCCCCAGCTTCTCGTCATAGCTCACCTCACCGCCAACAACGCTGGCGAGGTAGGAGATATAGCCAGGCACCAGCGGGATGACGCAGGGGCTGGCAAAGCTCACAAGCCCTGCCAGAGCCGCGGCAAGGATGCCGAGGATCAACGGGCCGGAGGTGGCAGCTTCGGCAAACTGACCGCCGATATTTGCTGCGTAATCCATTTATTCCTTTTCTAACTTATCCACAACTTCCATCACGTCATCGGTAGTGATGGACCGCAAGAAAACGGTAGCCGGACGGTGCTGTTTATCCAAGACGATCGTGGTCGGCACCACGGACGTAGGAACACCACCTAGCGCCGCAGCCGTCTTAAATGGTGGGTCATAGATGGAGGGATATTCCAAGCCGTTATCGTCCAAGAAGTCATTGGAGACCTGCGGGTTATAGTCGCGCACGTTAATGCCTAAGACCGTGCCCAAGTCGCGCTCTTGCAGTTCGGCGTGCACCGCCTGCAAGTCATCGGCCTCGGCGCGGCACGGCGCGCACCACTGTCCCCAGGAATTCAAGACCACGACTTCACCCTCGTAGTCACCCAGGGAAATGGTCTTATCCGTATCGCGGACGTCCGCACCGCTGAAGCTGCGCAGCGGTTTCCTATCGGCTTCCTCGTAGTGGATTTCCCGCTCCCCACCCGGGGAGATAAATTCGAACTCACCGCCGGTGGCCACCGCGTTCTGCGCATTTTCGGCGTCCTGCGTGCAGGCGGTCAGGGTCAGGGCGGTTACGGAGAGCGCGGCTGCCACAACGTGCGTTGCCGCACGGGTGCGTGTGCGTGCCATTAAATCTCCTGCGCCGGCGAGGAGTAGAAGATATCGGTGACCTGGTTATCCTCAAAGAGCAGCGAGGTTACCGAGGCCAGCGCACACTCGCGATTCCACGGCGCATGCGGCAGGCGCTGGCCCAGCACCGTGCGCTGCACCATCACGATGGGCAGCTGGTGGCTCACCAGCACGGCCTCGTGCCCCTCCGCCGCAGTATGCGCGCGGTCGACCGCCCCGAGCATGCGCTCGGCGATGCCCTCATAAGCCTCACCCCACGACGGCTCCAGCGGGTTGACCATCTTGGGCCAGTGCCGCGGGTTCCACAGCGCCGAGCGCAAACCCTTGGTGCGCAGGCCCTCGAATTGGTTACCGGACTCAATGAGCGTCTTATCGACGTCCACATTTAGCCCCGTTACCTGCGCAATCGGCCGCGCCGTCTCCTGCGCGCGCTGCAGCGGCGAGGCCGCCAAATAGGTCACATCATGATCGCGGAAGCTTTCCGCCGTCCGCGCGGCCATGGAATGCCCGCGCGAGGATAGGTGGTAGCCCGGGATGCGCCCGTACAGGATCTTGCCCGGGTTGTGTACCTCGCCATGGCGCACGAGGTGAACGATGGTGCGTGTCATGTCTCTCCTTGTTGAGTAGGCCTTGTTGCGCAGGCCTTATTGTGCGGGACGCGCTGCAGCCGCGGCCTTCGCGGCGGGCTTGAGGGCGGCATCGATGCGCTCGAAGTCGGCATCGCCAAGAGCATCAGAGACGAACCAGGTCTCGAACGCGCTCGGTGCCACGTAGATGCCGTTTTCAAGCAGCGCGTGGAAGAACGGGGCAAAGCGGAAGTTCTCCGCTGCCTGCATGTCCGCGAAGTTGCGGCCCTCGCCCTCTGCAAAGCGAATGGAGAACATGGATGCCGCGCGCTGAATGTGGTGCGCCACGCCCTCGGCCTCCAGCGCGGAGGAAATCATCGCGCCAAGCTGGTCGGCCTTTTCTTGCAGGCGGGGGTAAAGGGATTCATCGGCAAGCTGCAGCGACTTCAGGCCCGAGGCCATCGCCACCGGGTTACCGGACAAGGTGCCCGCCTGATAGACCGGACCATCCGGCGCCAGGTAGTCCATGACCTCGGCGCGACCGCCAAAGGCCGCGGCCGGCAAGCCACCGGAAACCACCTTGCCAAAGGTCACCAGGTCCGCCGCCACGCCATCGACGCCGTACCAGCCCTTGTACGAGGTGCGGAAGCCGGTCATGACCTCGTCGAGGATGAGCAGAGCGCCATCGGCATGCGCGATTTCCTTCAGTGCCGCGTTGAAGCCCTCATTCGGGGCCACGGTGCCCATATTGCCGGCAGAAGCCTCCGCAATGATGCAGGCAATCTGGCCCTCGTTCTCCGCAAAGGCCTCGCGCACCGCATCCAGATCGTTATAAGGAACGACGATGGTGTCCTTCGCCGTCGCACCCGTCACACCCGGCGAATCCGGCAGGCCAAAAGTCGCCACACCCGAGCCTGCCGAGGCCAATAGCGCATCCACGTGCCCGTGGTAGCACCCCTCAAACTTCAGCACCTTCGCGCGGCCCGTATAGCCGCGGGCCAAACGCACCGCCGACATGGTCGCCTCCGTGCCGGAGTTAACCATGCGCACCTTATCGGCCGCAGTGCGCTTGACGATTTCCTCCGCCAGCAGCGCCTCCCCCTCCGTCGGCGTGCCAAAGCTCAGCCCGCCGGTGGCAGCCCGCTGCACGACCTCCACGATTTCCGGGTGCGCATTGCCGTGGATCATCGGGCCATACGAGCTCACGAGGTCAACGTACTCATTGCCGTCGACATCCCACAGGCGCGATCCTGCGCCCCGCTCGATCACGCGGGCCTGGCCACCCACGGAGCCGAAAGCGCGCACCGGCGAGTTCACCCCGCCCGGGATCACTTTGGAGGAACGCTCGAACCACTGTTGCGACTGGGAAGTATTAGGCATGTCTGTCATTCTAGCGACTCGCGCGACATACAAAAGTTTGACTGTGCATGTCGGTGGAATTCACAGCAACCCTCCAACGTTCCCTGAGGTTCCGCGATACGTCATAGAAAACGGCATTCCCGCTGAGATGGCACACTGGGGAGGTATGAAGATTGCATTTTTAGGAACCGGACGCATGGGCACCGAGCTTGCCCGCCACCTACTATCTGAGCACGAGCTGACGGTGTGGAATCGCACCGCTGAGCGCGCGCAACCGCTCGTGGACGAGGGCGCTGCGCGCGCCGATACCCCCGCCGCGGCCGTCGAGGGCGCCGAGGTCATCATTACCTCCCTCTTCGGCCCCGACCAGATCCGCGAGGTGGTCATCGAGCCGCAGCTTATCCCCGAGGGCATTACCTGGATCGACACCACGACGGTCTCGCCTGACGATGCCCGCGAGTTCGCCGCCGCCATCGATTCCTACGTCCACTCCCCCGTCGTGGGCTCGCTGGTCCCGGCGCGCGAGGGCAACCTGGGCGTTTATGTTGGCACGCCTGACGATGACCGCCGCGAGCTCGCCCTCGGCCTTGCCGAGGCCTGGGCGGGCGAAGAAAAGCTGATTGGGGTGGAAACGGCGGCGACGGCGGCCATCGGCAAGCTGCTGGCCAACCTTGCCCTGGCCGTGACCGCCGAAGGCCTGCTCGAGGCCCTGCAGCTCGGCGAATCCGAGGGGCTCGATTCCGAGGTCATCTTGCAGATGCTCGATATCACCGGCCTGTCGTTTATGTCCAATATGAAAGGCCCGTTCATCACCGGCGAGCGCAATACCGACCCCGGCGATTTCACCGTCGACGCCCTGGCCAAGGACGCCAAGCTCATGGAGAAGACCTCCGATAAGCCCCTGCCCGCCGTAACTGCTGCCATCGAGCGCTTCGCCGAGATGCAGGACATGGGCCACGGGAACCAGGACTTCTCATCCATCTTCGTTTTCCGCAATAAGGGCTAGTTATTCACATGTCGCGTCAACGAACCGCGGCTTTTTAGCGCTTTTCGGGCGAGTTATCCACAGGCTGCGCCCGCGCGCCGCGCTTTAGTTGCGCTATCACCTTAAGCTGCGGGGCATGACAGCACTTCAGGCATACCTCGCGGCTTTAGCGCCCGGCATCGACATCGTCGCCGGGTGCACTGGCATGTCCGCCCGCGAGCTGCGCGCGGCCGGTGCGCCGAATCGGACGGCGCGCACGCTGCTCACGCTTGCCGATGCCTTCTTCTCCCCCACCTCCTTTCCCCGCCAACAACGCCGCGCGGTAGCCGCCGCCCGCGAACGCGCTCACGCGCTGCCAACACTCGAGGTCATCGAGCGCTATGCCACGCGCGCCAAGACCAAGCGTCAGGCATGGCAGCTGCGGGTGGAGCTCTGCCGCACCGCAGCGGATACCGATGAGATGGAAAAGCTTGCGCGCAAGAAACTGCGCGAGATCAATCCGCCCACCCCGCCGCGCCCTGGCGTGCGCATTCGCCGCCGCAAGGACGCGCCGTGGACGCTCGCGATTACTGGGCCCTCCGCCCTCATCGCTGACTTGGAGTCCAACCTGGACGAAGATGCGCCCTTAGATTCCGTCGCGGGGCTTTTCTCCAGCTCCGCCGCCGCCCCGCGGCCGACGGTAACGACCAATGCGATCATCACGCTCGACGAGCTCGACCGCATCATCGATGGCGACGGCGAAGAAATCACCATCCAACTCACCAACGGCGCGCGGCTCACCGGCGCCGAATTGGTCGCGCGCGCCCTTTCCGAGCGCGGCCTTATCACCCTTGTGCATCCCTTCGAGGGCGCGGTAAACCTCTACCGCACCGAGCGCATGGCTAACGAGAAGCAGCGGCTCATGGCCGCCGCCGAAAATCCCGTCTGCCCGTGGCCGCGATGCAACTATCCTGCGGATAAGTGCCAAATCCACCACTTGGAAGCCTGGCAGCACGGCGGCGATACCAATATGGCCAACCTTGCGGCCTGCTGCCCATATCACAACGGCGTCAACGACGATGACCCGAATGCCCCACCTCGCCGTGGTCGCCTCGCCCGCAGACGCGGGCGGGTGGTGTGGCAACCGCCCTGGGCCGACACCGTGCCCGATGCCGTGCCCGGCCCCAGCGCCGGAACCTAGTACACGCACCTAGCGCCCAGGTCCCGCCGCCATTCCCGGCCGAGGGACGTGTCCTCGCACATGCCAATCATCTGCGCGCATGTCAGGTTTCCGCACGCGCGTGCATTGGCCACTGGCGCCTGTTCAGGCAGCAGTAACCCTGCTGCCTGAACAGGCATGCCCAAATCCGCCTCGCTGCTTCTTCTAATCGCGTCGCGGTTCAGCCGAGACACAGCCGGTGATGCTTAACCACCGGCAGCACCAACCACCAACTTCGCTAGCTGCAACCGGCGCTGGCTCCCGGTGGAGTCAACTACAGCCGGGGTTAGTTTCAACCAGCGCGGACTGCAAGTGGTGCCAGTGGCAAGCAGCGTTAATTGCACCCGCGCGAGCTAGCTGCTAGCGATGCGGACGGCGGCAGCGCGCGCATCCGCGAGGACCGCAGGCACGCCCACGCCGCCGGCCCAGGCGCCCGTGACGTCGACGCCTGAGGACTGGGACAAGGCATCGCGCACGGCGGCCACGGTGTCGAGGTGGGTGGCATCAAAGCGCGGCAGGCCACCGAACCAACGCTGGGTGAAGATTTCGGCAACGCCAGCCGCGCGGCCGTCGAAGCCAGTCAGGTGCTGCAGGTCATCGAGGGCGTAGTCCACGAGGTCGTCTTCTTCGGCGCGGACGATGGCGTCGTCGCCGAACCGGCCGAACGAGGCGCGCACCAGCGCCCCGCCGCGCTCTGCCAGGTGCGGCCACTTGCGCGATGACAACGTGAACGCCTTTGCGTGCACGTCATCTTGGTCGGTGGCGACGAGGATGCCGGAGTTTTGCGGCAGCGCGGTGCCGGAGGGATCGGTGTCGGATTCGAATTTGAGGCCCACGACTGCCGATGCCGCCAGCTTCACCCCCTTCAACCGCGTCGCCGCATCCGGCGCCACCTTGGGCAGCAGGCGCGCGGCGGTGGGTGCTGGTGTAGCTACCAGCACGCGGTCGAAGGGCGCGGTATCGCCCGGCGCGCCGGTGAGGCGGAACTTATCGCCATCGCGCGTGATGCCGGAAATGAACGTGTCAACGAAAATCTTCGCGCCGGATTTCTCCGCCAAGGTCTCGTAGAGTTCGGCGTAGCCACCGCGGAAAGTCTGGAAAACGGGCCCGGAAGCGCTGGGGTTATCCGCGCGGGCTTCCTCGAGGGAGCTCACGGCCGCAGAAAGGGTGACGGGGTGGGAGGCGGCGAGGGAATCGAGGGCATCGGCAAGCGTGGGGATGGTGGCGCGCAGGCCCAGGTCATCGGCGGTGCACGAGTACACCCCGCCCAGCAGCGCGGAAACCACGTGGTCCACCAGGTCCCCGCCGTATTGTTGACGCACCAACTCACCGACCGAAACATCGCCGCCCACGGTCCACTCGAAGGGCTGCTCGTTATCGATGCGCCGCGCCGTCTCCGCCGAAACCAGGTGCGCAACCGGCTCGGAATGCGACGGAATGCCCATCACCCCGCCCTGCGGCAGGGCCTTGAGCTCCCCGCTGTAGACCAGCGAGCGCAAACCTGACGGGTCAACTAAACTCCCGGCAAGGCCGAGGGAGTGGAAGAACTCCACGGCATCGCGCCGCCGGGCGAGGAAAGCCTCGGCCCCCATGTCGGTGGGGCCGTCATTAAACGGCACCGAATACAGCTTGCCGCCAATCCGCCCGGCGGCCTCGAAAACCTCGACGTCGTGATCACGCAGTTCGTAGGCGGCGGTAAGGCCGGCGAGGCCGGCACCGATGATGGCAATACGCATTTAGCCCTCCTCGTGAATGATGGATACGGCGCGGGTGATGGCCTCCGCGTCGGTGGTGGGCAGCACCCCGTGCCCAAGGTTCCAGATATGGGTGTCGATATCGCCGCGCTGCTGGGCGCGCTCGACCTCGTCGCGGATGGTGCGCACGGCGTGGCGCACGGCATCGTCGCCGGCAAAAAGCAGCGCTGGGTCGAGGTTGCCCTGCAGCACGCGCGAATTCACGCGCTGCGCGGCGGCGTCCATGGCCACGCGGTAATCCACGCCCATGACCTCGGAGCCGGCTTCGGACATCGCCGGCAGCAGCTCGCCGGTGCCCACGCCGAAGTGGATGCGCGGGATATCGACGCTGGCCAGGATTTCCTGCGAATATGGCAGCACGAACTCGCGGTAGTCGCGCTCGTTGAGGTAGCCTGCCCAGGAATCGAAAAGCTGCATGGCGTCGATGCCGGCATCGACTTGCACCCGCAGGAAATTAATGATGGTGGGCACGAGCCGACGCATGAGCATGTGCCACGTCTCGGGCTCGGCGTGCATGAGCGCCTTGGTGCGCTCGTGGTTCTTGGACGGCCCACCCTCGATGAGGTAGCTGGCCAGGGTAAATGGCGCGCCGACGAAACCGATAAGCGCTTGGGTCTCGGTCAGCTCGTCGAGGATTCCCGCAATGCCTTGGGCGACTTCAGGCACGTCAGCTTCCAGAATAGGCAGCTTGCCGATGTCCCCCTTCTCCCTCACCGCCTTCTCCATCACCGGCCCGCGCCCAGGCACGATGTCGACGTTGACACCGGCGGCCTTGAGTGGGACCACGATATCGGAAAAGAGGATGGCCGCGTCCACGTCGTGGCGGCGCACCGGCTGCAGGGTGATTTCTGCCAGGAGTTCCGGCATGAAGCAAGAGTCCAGCATGCTGATGCCCTCGCGGGCGGCGCGGTACTCCGGCAGGGAGCGACCAGCTTGTCGCATCAACCACACCGGCGGGCGGGAGGGAGTGCGGCCGAGGGCGGCGTCGATAATGGGGGCGCGGTTAAGTCGAGACATACCCCTCATTATGAATCAAAAGTTGGAGCAGGGGCTAATTTGCCGCGCCTTTGCCCGCGCGCTTCATGCGTGTCAATGGCGCCTCGGCTTGCGCGCTAGCCCTGCGATCAGCGTCCGTCAGCCGTAGGCCAGCTGCGCACTAACCTCGCGTGAGGCGAGCGCTAGCCCTGCGATCAGCGCCCGTCAGCCCCGCCCGTGGAGGCTGCGGTGGGCGATAAACCGATTGGACTGGGGCCGGAAGAGCAGAACCACCGCGATAAGCAGCGTCACGGCGATCAGTAGCAGGCCGAGACCACCGATACCAAGCGCCAGTGCTGCGATATTGAAGAAGAGGGCAATCGCAATGACAACGGAAATAATGCGGCGCGCCCACTTCGATCCGTTGGCGAGTTGCGCGGAAAAGAGCGCCAGAATGATTGCGCCTATGATATTAAACACCGCGACGAATAGGCGGTTCGACCGCACGTACTCGGCGACGCGCGAATCCGAGGGCTCCATCTGCTCGCCACCTCCGCCGAAGATGCCGACCATGCCGCTGACCAGCATGATGACGGCTGCAACAACGAGTACCCAATACGCCCACTGGAGCGGGCGCGGCCACACGGACAAGTCTTGTTCCTGGGTGATGTTCTGTACGGGGCGGTTATAGTCGCGGGGCCCTGGGCGTTGATTCTTATCCGCAGGACCGTCGCTTTGACCATCATCGCGCCGGCCGTGGCCGGGGAACATGCTGGTCATCGGTTGACCCTGTCGTCATCGCCCCTGTTTTGGGAGGCGGAATTCCGCGGAGACTGATTGCGGCCGACTTTATCTTTGGAGTCCTTTTGCTTGGCGTCCTTCTCTTTGGCGTCCTTCTCCTTGGCCTCCTGCTTTTCGCGCTTCTCACGCTCTTTATCGCGGCGCGCCTGCTCGAGTTCCTTTTCCAGCTCGCGCATTTGCTCGAGCTCGCCGGTGTAGTCAAGGGTGTCGGGCTTAATGGAGAAGATGAGCCCCAATACGGCGGCGACGCCGACCAAGATCTGTACCATGCCGTCGGCAGCGAAGAGCCAGTCGGGGACGTCGGCACCCGCGGGCGTGACCATGAAGGTCAGAAGGATGCGGAAACCGAAGTAAATGGAAAAGGCGAACCAGATGCGGCGCGAGGTGCCCGCGCGTTTTGATGGCTCTGCCAGCGACTTCAGCAAAAACAGCAGCAGCACCAGCACGCCGATGGCAATGGCTGCCGACAGCGCCACCGATCCATAGGCGGCCATTTCAATTAAGGAGTCCGAAACTTCTTCGCCGTCCTCGCCACCCGAGGCGCTTTCGACCATCTGCTTGGCCTGCGCCATGAGCACATCGTGGTTGAGCAGGGTCAGCACCACGTTGAGGATCTGGTGGACGGTCTCGCCGACGACGACGCCCAGCCAGAGCCACAACATGTAGACCACGGTCTCGGGGCGCTTGGAACCGCCCTTCGCGTCCTTGCCGCGCTGACCGCGCGGGCCATGCGGGGCGCCGCCCTGAGGCGACCCGGGCTGTGGCTTAGGCCGCGAGTCTCGTTGAGGCTCTCGCTGCTTATCGCGCTGGGGCCCCTGCTGGCCGCGCGGGTCACCTGCCTGCGAATCGCCTAGCTGCGGTTCCTGCTGACCGTGCGGGTCGCCAGCCTGAGGCGATCCGGGCTGGGGCGGCTCGGGGCGCGGCGACGCGGGCGGCGGCGTCGGACGAGAAGAAGGCTGTGTCACAAGAATCCTTTACTTGAGCAGGCGTGCGGCTTCGGTGGCGAAGTAGGTCAGGATCTGGTCGGCACCGGCGCGCTTGAAGGCGGTGAGCGACTCGAGCATGATGGCCTCGCCATCGACCCAGCCGTTGGCGGCACCGGCCTTGATCATCGCGTACTCGCCAGAGACTTGGTAGACGGCAACGGGCACCGGGGAGGTCTCCGCGACTGCGGACAAGACATCCAAATACGGCAGGCCGGGCTTGACCATGACGAAGTCGGCGCCCTCCTCGATATCGAGCTCGGCCTCCAGCAGGGATTCGCGGAAGTTGCGCGGGTCTTGCTGGTAGGTGCGGCGGTCGCCCTCCAAGGAGGAGCCGACGGCCTCGCGGAAGGGGCCAAAGAAGGCGGAGGCGTACTTCGCGGAGTAAGCCATGATGGA
The DNA here is from genome assembly GCF_058182375.1 of Corynebacterium sp. LaCa_23. Lineage (NCBI taxonomy): Bacteria > Bacillati > Actinomycetota > Actinomycetes > Mycobacteriales > Corynebacteriaceae > Corynebacterium > Corynebacterium sp. LaCa_23. The sequence goes on along the minus strand of NZ_CP190825.1, from coordinate 302,828 downwards.
CACGTCATCGCGCCCGGCCTCATCGAGATCGGCGCGGATGGCGGCAACCTGGCCGTCCATCATGCCGGACGGGGAAATGATCTGCGCGCCGGCTTCGGCCTGAGAGCGGGCCATTTTTTGGTAGAGCTGGACGGATTCATCGTTAAGCACGCGGCCCTGGTCATCGAGGACACCGCAGTGCCCGTGCGAGGTGAACTCGTCGAGGCAGGTATCGGCCATGATGATGAGGTCATCGCCAAACTCCTCGCGCAGGGCGGCGATGCCACGGTTCAAAATGCCGTCGGGATTCCAGGCCACGGAGCCGGTGGCGTCCTTGTCCTTTTCCAGCGGAACGCCGAACAGGTCCACGCAGGTAACGCCGGCCTCGAGGGCTTCTTCGGTCGCGCGGCGCAGCGAGTCAAAGGTGTGCTGGTACGCGCCGGGCATGGAGGAAATCTCATTCGGCTCATCGAGGCCGTCTGCGATAAACATCGGCAGAATTAAGTCCGATGGGCGCAGCGTGGTTTCGGCGACGAGGTTGCGCATCTGCGGCGTGGAGCGCAGTCGGCGGGGGCGGCGGGCAGGAAAAGAGCTCATTGGGTACTCCTTAGAGCGAGACTAAAAACTTACGCCTTCTCGACCTTAGTAGTCTTCTTGCGCGCGCGACGCTTCTTGCGGGGCGCGGGCAGGTTACCGGCAGCGCGGAGGGCGGCGACGTGGCTGGCGAGGGCATCGACAAGCGCGGGCACGTCCGCAACATCCGGCACGACATCGACGCGCAGGCCCAGCTCTTCTGCGGCCGCGCTTGCCGATGGCCCGATGCACGCGATGATCGTCCGCTGGTGCGGCTTGCCGGCGATGCCCACCAGGTTGCGCACGGTGGACCCGGAGGTAAAGGCCACGGCGTCGAAGCCGCCGGTCTTGATCATGTCGCGGATTTCGGCCGAAGGCGGGGCGGCGCGCACGGTGCGGTAGGCCACGACGTCGTCGACGTCCCACTGGAGGGCTTGGAGGCCATCGACAAGCGTATCGGCGGCGATATCGGTGCGCGGCAGGAGGACGCGGCTCACGGCGTCGATGTCCTCGACGTAATTGGGAAAGACCTCGAGCAGGCCCTCGGCGTTTTGCTTCTTCTTGTGCGGCAAAAGCTCCGGCACCATGCCTTTGGCGCGGATGGCATCGGCGGTCTTGGTGCCCACGGCGGCGAGGTGCACGCCGGCGAAATCGCGCGCGTCCAGGCCGAGCTGGGAAATCTTATCCCACACGGCGGTCACGGCGTTGACGGAGGTAAAGACGATCCACTTGTAGCGGCCCTCGACAATGCCCTTGATGGCGCGGTCCATCTGCGCCGGGTTGCGGGGTGGCTCGATGGAAATCGTCGGCACGTTTTGTGGGATGGCGCCGTAGCCGGCCAGGCGCGCGGACATGGGCCCGGCCTGTTCCTTGGTGCGCGGCACCAGCACGCGCCAGCCGTAGAGCGGGCGGTTTTCCCACCACGAGTACTTGGTGCGGTCATCGATGCTGCGGCCGAGCGTGACCACCAGCGGGCCGGACAGGTCTGCATCCAGCTTGGCGATGGTCCCCAGCGTCGTCTCGTACGTGCGCTGCAGGCGCGTGGTGCCGTGGACGGTCACAAAGGCCTCGGTTTCCGCCGGCATGCCGCGCTGCTGCAGCTCGGTGGAAATCTCCGCGAGGTCGTCCTTGGTGGCTTGCAAGACGATGGGCTGGGTGGCATTGGCGAGTGCGTCCCAGTCGGCTCCATCGGTGACATCGGCCTCCGTGTACGTCGAGCCCAGGGCCAGCCCGGCAAAAGACGGCACGGTTGAGGGCAGGGACATACCCGGCACAACCTGGAATTTCAGGCCGGCGGAGGCCACGGCGTTGATTTCGGCCTTGATGGATTCGCGGTTGAGCGGGTTGCCGGTCACGAGGCGGATGACGTCCTCGCCATCGGCCTCGGCAAGGCACTCGCGCAGCTGGCTGACGATGTCCTCGCCCGGTGCATAGACCACCGCGGCGGTCGGTGCCGGCGGGCGGGGCGGCTTACGGCGCGCACCCTTGGCCTTGGCATCGGCGCACATTTGCGCATATTCCTCTTCCGCGGCATCCAACAGTTCTTGCGGGACGGGCAGCGCGGTGGCGACTGCATCGCGCACTCCCTGCATGACCTGCGGATCGGCCACGGCGATAGCGTTATTGGCCAGAACTTCGCGGGCGCGGACGGTCAGCAGGTCTGGGTTTCCCGGACCAGCGCCCACGAAGACGATCTTGCCCAACTGGGTGTCTGACACAGCATTGCTCATAAAGTTCTTTTCTAGATCTGGGCCCGCGGCACCGCACACGGACATGATCGCCTGCAGTGTTTCTCCCCGCGCCGTCGGTGGGTATCAAGGTCATAACGGCCAAAATCCCAGGCGCGACGTCCTGGGATGCCCTTAAAGGGGGCCGGGTATCATTGCAAAAAATGATCTATGGTATCTACACCTTAAATTATTAGCGCTTAAAGTAGAAATTACTGACCAAGTAGGTCGGCCGCGCCTTGGGCGAAAAGCTCGTCAGAGACCCGCGCGCCCAACTCTGCCGCTTCCGCAGCGTCCGCCGCGGTGCCGGAGGCGGTGGCGGTCAATTGGCGGGAACCATCCAGCGCAAAGACGCCGCCGCGCACCGTGAGCTGATCACCATTCCAGCGAGACGTAGCGGCCACGGGCGCGGTGCAGCCGGCCTCGAGGCGGGCGAGAACGGTGCGCTCGGCGAGGGCTGCAGCGGTGGCTTGATCATCGACAACGGCGTCGAGCGCCGCGGCGGCCTCAGTGCCGGCGACGGCCTCGATGGCAAGCGCACCCTGGGCGGGGGCGGGCATGAATAATTCTGGATCGAAGATATCGCTCGCCCGGTCCTCGTAGCCGCCGCGCAGCAGGCCGGCATAGGCCAGCACCACGGCATCGAGTTCGCCGTCGGTCACCTTGGACATGCGGGTATCGATATTACCGCGCAGCGGGCGGATATCCAGGTCCGGGCGCAGGGCGGCCAGCTGGGAGATGCGCCGCGGCGCCGAGGTTCCCACCCGCGCGCCCTCCGGCAACTGCATCAGGCTCATCCCATCGCGGGCGACCAGCACCTCGCGGCTGTCCTGGCGCTGCGGGATGACCAGGCGGAAGCGGTCATCTTCGGCCGTGGGCAGGTCCTTGAAAGAGTGCACGGCGATATCGCATTCGCCGCGGTACAGCGCCTCGCGCAGCGCCTGGGTGAATACGCCCACGCCGATGCGCTCGACCGGGGCCATATTGGTATCGCCTGCGGTGGTGACGATGTGGAGTTCGGAATCGAATCCGGCATCGATAAGCCAATCGCGGACGTGTCCTGCCTGGGTGGTGGCGAGCTTGGAGCCACGGGTACCAATCTGGAACATTTACGCCTCCTTATTCAGCGTGGGCAATTCATTGACGGCCACGGCAACGCCGGAGCCTTCCAGCTGCAGGCCAAAAAGCTCCTGCAGGGCATTTTCGCTGTTAAAGCTGCTATCCGATGCCGCCAGCTTCTTCGCCCGCACCGTCGGTTCATGCAGCAGTTTGTCGGCGACGCGCTTGAGGGCGCCTTGGACATCGGCAAGCTGCTTGCCCTCTAGCTCCGGGTGCTTTTGCTGCAGGCGGGCCGCCTCGCACTCCACGAGGTCCGCCGCGCGGCGGTGCAGGGCGCTGACAGCCGGTGCCACATCGCGCACGCGCTGGGCGGAGGTATAGGCGGCAAGCTCCTCGTCCACGATGGTGCGGGCCTGCTCGTGCGGGCTCGTGCCGGCCGCGACGTCGGTGGCGGCCGCGGACAGGGACTTGCTGAGGCGCTCGATGTTCACCAAGTCCACGTCATCGATTTTCGTTGCCTCGTCATCGATATCGCGTGGGAGGGAGAGGTCAATGAACATCAGCGGGTGCGCGGGCGGGATATCGCCGGCGGTGATGGTAAAGCCTTCGGCGCCGGTGGCGGAGATGGCGAGGTCGACATCGGCAAGCGCGGCGGCGCGGTCCTGAAAGTCCACCACGCGGGTGCGCACCCCGGCCTCTTCTGCGTGGCCGGCAAGGCGCTCGGCGCGCTCGCGGGTGCGGTTGGCAATCACCAGCTCGCCGATGCCCAACCGGCCCGCGTGGGTGGCCGCAAGCGAGGCCATCGCCCCGGCGCCGAGCACCAGCGCGGACTTGCCCTGCAGATCCTCCGCATCGAGGCGCTGCAGTGCCTGGTCAAAGGCGAAGGTCACCATCGAGACGCCGGCCTTGTCGATCTCCGTTTCCGAGTGCACGCGCTTGCCGGCCCGCAGCGCGGACTGCGCCAAGGCGTGGATGCGCGGGCCAACCGTGCCCTGCTCGGAGGCGGACTGGTAGGCAGAACGCACCTGGCCGATGATCTGCTGCTCGCCCACCACCATTGAATCCAGGCCGGAGGTAACGGACATGAGGTGTTCCGCGGCGGCATCGGCATAGCGCACGTAGAGGTAATTGCGCAGCTCTTCCTCATCGACCTGGGAGACTTCCTTAAGCACCCGGATGACGTCCTGCACGCCGGTGTGGAAGGCATTGGTCACCGTGTAGACCTCGAGGCGGTTGCACGTGGAAATGATCATCGCCTCAGTCAGGGACTCGGCATCAACCAACTGCCCGCAGGCGGAATGCTGCACCACATCGTCCATGCTCAACTTTTCCAGCAACGCCACGGGTGCCGATTGGTGGGACATTCCCACAACAAGCACGCTCATGCTCCACACTCCTCAACCTTTTGATTGACCGCAATGGTTCCAAAGACTACCCCGCATGGGCGTGGAACCCGAATCGTCAGCGCAGCTCGGCAGCCAGCTCTTCGTTATCGACTTCCCAGCAGGCGAATTCTTCCCCGTCTATCACTACAACGGGAACGCGGTCACCGAATTCCATCTCGAGCTCGCGGCTGTCTTCTACGTTGCGCACTTCCAGCTGGGCGCCGGCCTGCTGAATGACGGGGGTAATCTGCTCTTTTACCCGTTTGCAGGAACCGCAGGTGGGGCGCACCATGAGCTCGACTAGATGCTGGGACATAGGGGCGGGATTCTCCTCATAAGGACGCCGACGGTGGAAACGTTTACTATGGACATATTAGTCCACCCCGCGTTTGCGAAAGCTGTTTATTCCACTCGTGTCCGCTATACCTCCCCCCGGGTTCCCCGAATCTCCCCGCGACTTTTTGGCCAATTGGACGGCCTCGCGCGGCAATCTGCGCAACTTCTTAGAAAACCAGGCGCTGGCCCCCTTGGGCGAGGAAGAACAACGCGCCGCAGGTGAGGCGGCCGCTGCCGCCGCCTTAGAGGAATTCGGGCTCGAGCTCGAGGACTTCGCCTCCGGCATCGCCTCCGTCTCCGGCTCTTACGACGCCGCAGGCTCCCCGCGCATCACGGACCAAGATCCGGACGTCCCCGTCGATGTGGGTGCCGCCGCCTTTTTCGACGTGGACAATACCCTCGTTCAGGGTTCCTCCTTGGTGGAATTCGGCTTTGGGCTCGCCCGCCGGCGCTATATCCGCATCTCTGAGATACTCCCAGTGGCCTGGAAGCAACTAAAATTCCGCCTCTCCGGCGCGGAGAACGCAAAAGACGTTGCCGCCGGTCGCGCGCAGGCCTTGGAGTTTGTCAAGGGCCGCAGCGTAGATGAGCTCATCGATCTCTGCGAGGAAATCGTCGAAGCCTCCCTCGCCCGCCGCGCATACCCCGGCACCACGCAGCTCGCAGAGATGCACCTAGCCGCCGGCCAACAGGTGTGGCTGGTCACCGCTACCCCAGTCCAGCTCGCCCAGGTCTTGGCGCGTCGCTTTGGCTTTACCGGCGCCCTCGGCACCGTCGCGGAGGTAGAAGACGGCAAGTTCACCGGCCGCCTAGTCGGCGATATCCTCCACGGCCCGGGCAAAAAGCACGCCGTGGCCGCCCTCGCTACCATCGAGGGCCTCGATCTGGACCGGTGCACCGCCTACTCCGACTCCGCCAATGACATGCCCATGCTCACCATGGTGGGCACCCCCGTGGCCATTAACCCGGACCGCAAACTGCGCAATATCGCAGAAGAGCGCGGTTGGATCGTCCGCGACTACCGCTCCATCCGCCGCGCCATCCGCACCTACGGCCTTCCAGCGCTTGTCACGGCCGCCTTTTCCTATGGCGGCTGGCGCTATTTCCGGAAGTAGCAGCGCACGCGGCGGAGCGCTCTCAGCGTAGAAGCAGCTTCGGCACTAAAACCAGAAATCCTCCGCCGCCGCGCTAAGGCACGGTGCGGAGGATTCCTAGGCTGTTGGGTTTACTTACCCAACTTACGACGCTGCACGCGGGTGCGGCGCAGCATCTTGCGGTGCTTCTTCTTGGACATGCGCTTGCGGCGCTTCTTGATGACAGAACCCATAACAGGCGTCCTCACTTTCTTTTAGTACGTACTGTGAACCTGCCGGCGCCTGAAACGGCAAAGGTGCACTCTTTGCCACCTTGGCCGCACATATGCGGGCCATCACGGCGTGCCGACACGAATGCGATCCATCTTACCTAGTCCCCAGCGTGTCTCCAAAAGTGGCCCCGATGGAAACCCGCGGCAAGACGTCGCGCGGAAAAACGAGACAGCGCCCACCACCGCTGACTAAAAGTGGCCAACAGAAGTGGGCGCTGCCTGAAAGGCGCGAGAACCTACGCTCCGTAAACGGATGCCTCGAGGTACTCGTTGACGGCGGACTCGTGAACGCGGAAAGAGCGTCCGACGCGGACTGCCGGCATTTCGCCTGCGTGAACCAAACGGTAGACAGTCATCTTGGAGACGCGCATGATTTCAGCGACCTCCGCGATGGTCAGAAAGGTTCCTTTTTCTTCATTTGCCATAATTATCTAACCCTTCAGCTCGTTACGCGCTGTAGGCTTCCCCTCCCACAGGACTTCACGCACGTGCTTGTCCCAGCCTATCGTGAAACATGTGACTAATGCGACCCAAGTGCCAAATTTTTTCACAGCAGTTGTTCAGTTCACCGCCAAAAGTGCTGCGTAACAACCGCCTCATGGCTCCCGTACGGCCCCCGCGCGGTGTGAGGTAACTACACCCCCACCACGGGGAACTGGCCGCATTAGGCAGGCCGCTAGCCCAGCTCCTTGGCCTTATCGGAGCAGGCCTCGGCGGCGCGGTAGAACGCACCGCGCAGGCCGGACTCTTCCAGCTCGCGCACGGCCGCGGCGGTGGTGCCGCCTGGCGAGGTCACGCCTGCGCGCAGCTGCGTTGCCGAGCGGCCCGAGTTGGCCAGCATATCGCCCGCGCCGGCAGCCGCCTGGGCGGCGAGCTTTTCGGCGATATCGCGGGGGAGGCCGAGCTGCACGCCGGCATCGACAAGCGCCTCTGCCACGAGGAAAAAGTACGCCGGCGAGGAACCCGCCAGGGCGGTCGCGGCGTCGATATTCTTCTCCGGAATGACCGCAACCTCACCAACGGCCTCGAGCAGCTCCGTCACGCCCTGCATCTGGGCCTCAGTGACGTGCTCGCCGGCGGCGCAGGTGCACATGCCGCGGCGCACCAGCATCGGGGTATTGGGCATAACGCGCACAACAGGCACGCCCTCGCCCGCTGCGGCCTGCAGGGCCTCCAGCGTCAGCCCTGCGGCCATAGAGACCACCACGGCGTCCTTGGCTGGGTTAATCTCGCCCAGCAGGTCCAAGATGGCGTAAGGCTTGACGGACGCGAAGATATAGTCCGCGCCGTCCACCGCCTCGGCGTTATCCGTCGTGACGTTAACGCCATAGTTGCTCTTGAGTTCTTCACCGCGGGAGGCCGTGCGGTTAGTCACCGTGATATCGGAGGCATTAAAGCCCGATTCCACAAGACCCGAGGTCAAAGCCTCACCGATTTGTCCTCCACCTAAAATTGCAATCTTTGTCATAGTCTCCACCATGCCAAAAATAACGACACCCGGCTACCTCCACGAGGGAAGCAGCCGGGTGGTTCTCAGCGGATGGCCGGTTTAGAGCATGACCAAAAGCAGCGGACCAAAGGTCAATATGAGGCCGGTAATGCCTGCGAGGAACATAGAGAAGCCATCGCGGGCGGTGCGCAGCGCATGCGTGACACCAGCCATGATTGCGGTGACGCAGAGCGCCAGGATGGCCACGACGATGCGCGGGAAGTTATCCCACAGCACTTCAAAGCCCTTGAAGATGATGATCGCCAAGACGATGCCCACAACCACCATGATGAGGATGGACATGGGGTTAAGCTTCTCGTGCTCTTCGGTGATTTCCTCGTCCCGCACCTGGGGCAGCTCACCGGTATCGTCGGACTTCTTCGCGGCCGCGGCAGGTTTTTGCGCAGCCGCGCCAGCCTTGGCCTTGGTTCCCGCGTCCTTGGCATCCTTCGCTCCCGCTGCGCTCGCAGCAGCGGCACCTGCGCCAGCTGCGCCTGCCTTTTCCTTGGCGCCGGATTCGGCGCCGTCAGCGGCGTCCTTGCGCTTGTCCTGCGAGGGCTGCGAAGACTGCGACTTGCCGATGCGCTGGATCACCGCAGTGTCATCCGCGGACGGCTGATAAGACTTCTTCTCGGCGTCCTTAGCCGCAGCCTTGTCCTCCGGCTCCGACTGCGCAGGTTTCTTTGCTTCCTGCGCGTTTGCCTTCTGCGCGGGGGCGGGCTTGGCCGTCGGCTGCGAGGCAGAACCTGCCGCAGGCTTAGGAGAGGCGGTAGGCCCATTCGGCTTGCCGTTCTGCTTCGGCGCTGGGGACGCAGTCGGAGTAGCCGCGGAAGGCTTCTCAGCAGCCGGCTTAGGGGAAGCGGATTGGGGCTGGGATGGCTTGCTTTGCGCAGGCTTGCCGATGCCCGACCGCCCCACGCCCTGCTTCGAGCCTTCCTGCTTGCCCGCGGCTGGCTTCTCCGCGCTTGGCTTACCTGCAACGGCCTTGCCCGCTGCAGGCTTGGACTCCGAGGTCTTAGACTCCGCAGCCTTGTTTCCCGCGGACTGCTCGTCCTTGGATTTCGGCGCGCGGATGACAGGGGCGTCATCGTCGATGGAGACGCTGGTGTGCTTCGCCTCAGGCGGGGTGGACTTTACCTTCTTCAGGCTGCCGGTGAGCTCGGCAACGGATACGCCGCCCTCATCGAGGCTCCGCCGACGGCGGCGAGAGGTCTTCTCGTCCTTGTCCGTGCGGTCCTTCTTATTGCGAGCCAGCAGCTCGGCCACGGTCAACTGTTTTTCGTCAGCCATGATCTCTTCCTATTCCAATCCCTTGTCGGTCCGGCGCAAAATAACACCTTCGCGCAGCGCCCATGGGCAGATTTCTAACTTCTCAATTCCCAGAGCTCGCATGCTTGCCTCGGCAACCAAAGCGCCGGCGACGATTTGGTGCGATCGGTTCGAACTTACACCCTCGAGGTCCGCTCTGTCTGCTGCAGTCATGCGAGTGATGAATGAAATCAACTGGCGCAGGCCCGGTGCGGTCAAGGTGCGCTTGACATATGGCCCTGCAGACGAGGGTGCCGCGCCGGTCAGCCGCGATAGGGTGCGGAAGGTTTTCGAGGTACCCACGGCTAGGCCGGCGGGGCCCATCGCCTTCATCTGCGTAACGGCATCTTCAAGCTCTGCATCGATGAAATCGCGCAGCGCACTGACCTTCTTTTTCTCCGGCGGATCAGTATCGAACCAGTTATGGGTAAGCCGGCCTGCACCCAGATCGAGGGAGAAAGCCAGGTCAGGGTGTTCATCGGTACCGGTGGATAGCTCTAGGGAACCACCGCCGATGTCCAGGTTGGTGATACGCCCGGCGGACCAGCCGTACCAGCGGCGAGCAGCGAGGAAGGTGAGCTGGGCTTCCTCCACGCCCGAGAGGATCTGCAGGCGCACGCCGGTCTGCTTTTCCACCTCATCGAGCACTGCTTCAGAGTTAGGGGCAGAGCGAACCGCGGAGGTCGCGAAGGCGATAAATTCGGCGCACCCGAGTTTGTCACCCAGCTCACTTGCCTCACCCACGGCGGACACGAGCTTTTTCAGGCCCTTTTCGTGGATGTTTCCCTTCTTATCCAGCTGCTCTACCAGCCGGAGTGGGGTCTTCCAATCGCTCATCGGAGTAGGCCGTCCCCCCATTGCGGCATCGACCGCAACGAGGTGGACGGTATTACTTCCAACGTCTAATACACCTAATCGCACACTAATAGCGTAGTAGGTCTACCGTGGTTAGGTGTGAATCGCCCAAAATCTGACACCGTTTACCTAGGTTTTCCCGCGAGCTCGCCAGCGGCGGCATCGATTAAAGCCGGGCGCGAAGAGGCCCCAGGTTTTCCGCGGGAGTGGTTCGAATTTACCAACCCAAACGACCCTTACCACGTCTTTTCCATCGATCTCACGTGGGTGGAATCGCACTACAGCTGCCAATTTGGCACGTCGGCGTGCAGGGGCATCGATAAGAGCCAGCCCGATGTGGGCTGCTGCGTGCACGGTGCATATATGGCCGATGAACAAGACCGGGACCAGCTTTACGATGCCGTCTCCCGCATGCCCGCGCGCTACTGGCAGCTGCGGCCAGCGGGGGTAGATGAGTTCCTGGCGCAAGAAAACACCGATGAGCTAGAGCCGTGGTTGGAATGGGATGAGCTTGACGGCGAGGACGGCGAACCGGAGCCGGCGCTGAAAACGCCCATCGTGGATGGCGCCTGCATCTTTGCCAACCGCGCCGGCTGGGAAACGGGCACCGGCTGCGCGCTGCACCAATGGGCAGTAGATAGCGGCGAGGAGCTGACCGTGGTCAAGCCAGAGGTGTGCTGGCAGCTGCCGCTGCGGCGCTACGAGGATTATGAAGAACGCCCCGATGGGCAGGAGATTTTGCGCACCACCATCGGCGAATATGACCGCCGCGGTTGGGGCAATGGCGGCGAAGACTTTGATTGGTACTGCTCTACCGATGGCGCCTGCCACGCCAATCCGCTGCCGATGTGGCAATCGCACGAGGACGAGCTCGTCGCGCTCATGGGGCGCGAAAGCTACGATATTTTGGCGCAACAATGCCGGGCTCGTGCGGAGGCCGCCGAGCACGGCGTAAAGCTTAGCCAGCACCCAGCCAGTATCAAGGCCGGCTGGTATTAGAGCTCGAATTTATAGCCCAACCCGCGCACCGTCACCAGGTGCTTCGGGCGAGAGGGATGCTCCTCAATCTTGGTGCGCAGGCGCTTGATGTGCACGTCGAGCGTCTTGGTATCGCCCACGTAATCCGCACCCCAGATGCGATCGATGAGCTGGCCGCGGGTCAGCACGCGCCCGGCGTTACGCAGGAGGTATTCCAGCAGGTCAAACTCCTTGAGCGGCATCGCTACCGGTTCATCCACCACGGTGACGATGTGGCGTTCAACATCCATTTTCACGCGGCCGCCGGATAAGATCTGCTCGTCTTCTGCCTCGGCACCCTCCGCGGCGTCGGCGTGGGAGGACTGATCGTTGCCGCGGCGCAGCACAGCGCGGATGCGGGCGATGAGCTCGCGGGAGGAATACGGTTTGGTGACGTAATCGTCCGCGCCCAGCTCTAGACCCACGACCTTATCGATTTCCGCATCGCGCGCGGTCACCATAATGACCGGCACGGAGGAGGTAGCGCGCAGCTGCTTGCACACGTCGGTGCCGGACATGCCGGGCAGCATGAGGTCAAGCAGCACGATGTCGATGTCATTATCGGCGAATTTCTCCAGCGCGGATGGGCCATCGAGAGCGATAATCGGCTCGAAGCCTTCCTTGCGGAGCAAGAATGCCAGCGGATCGGCCAGCGACTCTTCATCTTCCACGATGAGAATGGTGGTCATTGTGCTTTATCCTTTCGACGTGCTGCTACGCGTGCTACCGCACGCTGGAGCCCAGGAGCCGCCGCATCGACGGAATCCCTGTCTTCATTATCCTGCAAGTCAGCCTCGTGCGCTGGCTTCTCTTCCTTATATATGGGCAACTCGATGGTGAAAGTAGAGCCCGTGCCAGGCCGCGACCACAGCTTGATATTGCCCCCGTGGTTGGCCACCACGTGTTTGACAATTGCTAATCCTAGGCCAGTGCCTCCCGTCTGCCGCGACCGGGCTTGGTCAACGCGGAAAAAGCGCTCGAAGACGCGCTTTTGATGCTCCGGCGGGATGCCGATGCCGCGGTCCGTTACCCGGATCAGCACGACGTCATCCCCCACCACCTTCTGTGAGACGGAGACCGGCAATTCCTCTGGCGAATAATTGATCGCGTTGGAAATCAGGTTAGACAGCGCCGTTACCAAGAGAGAACGATCGCCTCTGATCTGCACGCCCTCGGAGGGACCTTGGGTCAGCCTGATGGAGCGCGCGTCTGCGGCGAGCTGATTGCGCGAAATCGCCTCGTCAATGAGATCGTCCACGTAAAGCGGTTGCATTTCCGGTAGCGCTTCGGCGCCCTGCAGCTTGGACAGCGAAATAAGCTCGCTGACCATATCCGCCATGCGGTTGGCTTCTTTTTGCACCTTGGTACCGAAGTACTTCACGTGCTCCGGGTCCTCGGGGTCTTGGAGGAGGGCCTCGGCAAGCAGCGCGATGCCACCGACCGGGGTTTTCAGCTCGTGGGAGACATTGGCCACGAAGTCACGGCGCGCGGATTCCATGCGCACGTTTTCGCTCTCATCGGTGCCGTAGATGATGATGAAGCGGCCATCGTTCAGCGTCAGCGGCTTGATGACGGCCTTGACCTGCGTGACGCGGTGCCCGGTGCGGCGCTTGGGGATGGCCAGGTCCACGGTGCGGGTTTCCTTATCCTCGAAGACCTGCTCTGCGGTCTTCCAGATCTCTGGGTTGACGGCGCGATCGTGGACCACGGACATCTCGTGCGCCGCTGGATTGGACAGGATGATTTCCTGGTTCCTATCGAGCACCGTCAGCGCCGTGGGCGAGCCTTGGACCGCAAGATGCAGGCCTTGGCTCACGGTGGTGACCTGGTTTGCCTGGGCATCGCTCGCGCGCTGGCGGCGTGCCATACGCTCGCGCACCCGGGAAATTAATGGCAGCGTCACCGCGCAGACGAGCACGCCCGCGAGAAAGACAAAAATTAATTCCACGTGATTAAGCCTAATCATTAGAAAGTCCCCAGGGAGCACCTCCCCAGGGACTTATATGCAGTAGCGGGTTACTTGCCACCCTGCGCGGCGACGGCAGCGGCCCCGGCCTCGGCGGCCTCTGGGTCCAGGTAGGTGCCGCCCTCGTTGACCACGGAGCCATCCTCCGCAATCTCGTACACCAGCGGGATGCCGGTCGGGATATTCAGCCCGGCGATGTCATCATCGGAAATACCATCGAGGTGCTTGACCAACGCGCGCAGGGAGTTGCCGTGCGCTGCGATCATGACTGACTCGCCCTTCTTAGCCCGCGGCAGAATCTCTTCCTCGAAGTAGGGCACGAAGCGCTCGACAACGTCCTTCAGGCACTCCGTCTGTGGGACCTTGTCCAAGTCCGCGTAGCGGGGGTCGTTGGCCTGGGAGTACTCGGCGTCATCGGCAAGCTCGGGCGGGCGCGTGTCATAGGAACGGCGCCATGCCATGAACTGGTCCTCGCCGTATTCTTCCTTGGTCTCAGCCTTGTTCAGGCCCTGCAACGCACCGTAGTGACGCTCGTTAAGGCGCCAGTCACGGATGACCGGGATCCAGTGGCGGTCGGCCGCATCCAGCGCGATATTGGCGGTGCGGATGGCGCGGCGCAGCAAGGAGGTGTACAGAACGTTGGGCAGGATGCCCTCTTGCGCGAGCAGCTCGCCGCCACGCTTGGCCTCTGCCTCACCCTTTTCTGTCAGGTCAACATCGACCCAACCGGTAAATTGGTTGGATTCATTCCAGGTGGATTGGCCGTGGCGAAGAAGAATCAGTTTTCCGTTAGTCATGCCTCCAGCATGCCACGAAACCGCCCGGCGCGTCAGTGAGGCTAGTCTCCCATCGCGCGGCGTTGGTGGCAGTCAGGCACCGGAATCTGCTGGGCTTCGGCATAAATCTCCGTCAGCTCGCGAGCCGTGTTGGTCCAGCTAAAGCGCGCGGCGTGCGCGACGGCGGCCTCGCCCATGGCGATGCGCCGGGGGTCATCGTCCAGCAGCTGGGTCAAGGAATCCGCCCATTCCTTCGGATCGTGGGACGGCACCAGCAACCCGGTCTCACCATCGACGACGGCGATGGGCAGCCCACCCACGGCCGCGGCGACGACCGGCGTGCCAGAGGCCTGTGCCTCGAGCGCCACCAATCCAAAGGATTCGTTGTAGCTGGGCACCGCCACGATATCCGCGGCGCGGTACACCCCCACCAGTTCCTCGGGCGGGCGGGGGCCTAAAAAGCGCACGCGCTTTTTAACGCCCAACTCCCGCGCCAATTCCCTATACGCCTCCGGCGAGGCATTGGCCCCGGATGGCCCGCCGCAGATCAGCACCCGAAAATCGCGGGTGGGCTCGCGGTGGCAGAGCTCGGCGGCGGTGCGGATGAGGACTTCGGGCCCCTTGAATTTCTGTAGCCTCCCCACAAAGGCGATGACCTTGGTGTGCAGCGGGATGCCCAGCTCGCGGCGGGAGCGCTCCGTATTGCGGTCGGTGCCAGGGGTGAAAAGGCCCACGTCGGCACCCGGGGAGACCACGCGAATGATGTCGCGCTCGGCATCGTAATGCTCCGCCAAGTCGCGGGCTTCCTGATCGGTATTGACCACCAGGAGATCGGCATTATCTACCAATTGCTGCTCGCAGATGCGCCGCGCCTCCGATTCCACGGTGTCCTCGGCGGTGCGGTAAGCGTTTTTCACCGCGGCCAACGTGTGGGCGGTGTGGACGAGGGGGATGCCCCAAAGATCGCGCAGCAGCCACCCCACTTGGCCGGACAGCCAGTAGTGGGAATGAATAAGGTCATATTTTTTGCCCTGCCACTTGGCAAATTGCACCACGCCGCCGGAAAAGGCCGCGAGCTGGGTGGGCAAATCTTCCTTTTCTAGCCCCTCAAAGGGGCCTGCCACGATGTTGATCACCCGCAGGTTGGGGGCCACGTCCACGATTTCTTTGTGGCTGGGGCGGGTAGCGCGGGTATAGACGTCCACCTCCACGCCAAGCTGGGCTAATTGGCAGGCAATATTTAAAACGTAGACGTTCATTCCGCCGGCATCCCCGGAGCCAGGCTGCTCAATGGGGGAGGTATGCATAGAAATCATGGCGATGCGCATGTTGTCCCATCTTAGCGGCGCTATACTGGCCCCTGCCAACAACCTACGCTACCGAAAGGTCACGCATTGTCCGCTTACGAATCAAAGGCATGGCTCCAGTATTACCCGGAGTGGACGCCGCATAGCCTCGACTATGGCACCACCACCCTGTTGGACCTGTATGACAACAACCTCGAGGTCAATGGCGATAAGTCAGCCACGTATTTCTTTGGGCGCACCCAAAACTATTCCGAGCTGGACCGCCAAGTGCGCGCCGCCGCAGCAGGCCTTAAGGCCTTCGGCGTGCGCCCCGGTGACCGCGTAGCCATCGTTGCTCCCAATAGCCCGCAGTACATCGCGGCCTTTTATGCCATCTTGAAGCTCGGCGCCCAGGTTGTGCTGCACAATCCGCTCTATACCGCCCACGAGCTGGAGGGTCTCTTCCAGGATCACGGCGCGCGCATCGCCATCGCCTGGGACAAGGCCGCCCCCACCCTGGAGAAGCTGCGGGCTACCACCAACCTGGAAACGGTCGTGTCCATCAACATGATCAACGCCATGCCCACCCTGCAGCGCGCCGCACTGCGCCTGCCGCTTCCCCCGCTCAAGGCCAAGCGCGAGCAGCTTTCCGCCCCAGCGCCGAATACCGTGCCGTGGGAGGCGCTGATTGGCGATGCCATCGGTGGCAACGGCAGCGATATCAATACGCCGGAGGACATTGATAAGGACACCGTCGCGCTGGTGATGTACACCTCCGGTACGACCGGCGCGCCCAAGGGCGCGATGCTCTCGCACGGCAACCTCGTATCCAACCTGCTCCAGGGCAAGGCATGGGTCCCGGGCCTGGGCGATAAGCCAGAGCGCATGCTCGCCGCCCTACCCTTCTTCCACGCGTACGGCCTGACCATGAACGTCACCTTGGCCCAGCTCATCGGCGGCGAATTGGTTATTCTCCCCGTGCCGCAGATCCCGCTCATCATGCAGTTGATGAAAAAGCACACCCCGACCTGGGTCCCGGGCGTTCCTACCTTGTACGAGCGCATCGTCAAGGCAGCCGAGGAACAAGAGGTTCCCATCAAGGGCGTGCGCGCGGCCTTCTCCGGTGCGTCCACCCTGCCTTCTGAGACCGTCAATAAGTGGGAGCATGCCACCGGCGGCCTGCTCGTGGAGGGCTATGGCCTTACCGAGTGCTCGCCGATTATCGTGGGTAACCCCATGAGCACCGATCGTCGTCCCGGCTATGTGGGCATTCCTTTCCCGGATACCGAGGTGCGCATCGCCAACCCCGATAATCTGGATGAAACCCAGCCAGACGGCGTCGAGGGCGAGGTGCTGGCCCGCGGCCCGCAAATTTTCAAGGGCTACCTCAATAACCAAGAAGCCACCGACGCCGCCTTCCACGGTGACTGGTTCCGCACTGGTGACATGGGCATCATGGAAGAAGACGGCTTCATCCGCCTGGTCAGCCGCATCAAGGAAATCATCATCACCGGCGGCTTCAACGTCTACCCGGGCGAGGTCGAAGAAATCCTGCGCGAGCACCCCAGCGTCGACGACGCCGCCGTGGTGGGCCGCCCACGCGAGGACGGCTCCGAAGATGTCGTTGCCTGCCTCGATCTTGCCGATGGCGCCGCGCTCGACCCCGAAGGCCTCAAGGACTACTGCCGCGAGCGCCTGACCCGCTACAAGGTTCCGCGCACCTTCTACCACTTTGAAGAGCTGGCCAAGGACCAGATGGGCAAGATCCGCCGCCGCGAGGTGCAAGCAGACCTCATCAACCGCCTCGAAGCGGAGAAGAACGCCTAAGAACTAGCGTTCACACCACCATGCTGCGCACCATCGACACCCCCATCGGCCCGCTGCTGCTCACCGCGGACGCAGACGGGCTGTCCCGCGTTGACTTCGTCGCGATCCAGTTGGGTCGCGACGGAACCAGCAAGGGACACCGCGAAACCAATAAGGTTCGCGGCGAGGTGAGCGGCGGGGTGAATGGGGGCATCGACAAGCGCGGTGCAGACATCTTAGATGCGGCGCAGGAGCAGCTCGCGGAGTATTTCGCCGGGCGCCGCCGCGAGTTTGACCTGCCGCTCAACCCGGCGCCGACGACCGAATTTCGCGCCCAAATTCACGCGCAGTTGGACACCATTGGCTACGGCGAGATCTCAAGCTATGGCGAGCTCGCCGCCGCCGTGGGGCGTCCTGCTGCTACTCGGGCGGTCGGCACAGCCTGCGGCGCCAATCCCCTGCCGATTATTCGGCCCTGCCACCGCGTGCTGCGCAGCGATGGATCGCTCGGTGGCTATGCCGGCGGCCTAGATATCAAGCGTTTTTTGCTGACACTCGAAGAAAACTAGAGGATTTCCTCACGTTCTGGGTATACTCGCCCTTTGTAATATTTTTCTTTACCAAACGAAAGGGTAGCGCGTGTCCGCATACGAATCCCGGGCCTGGATTAAGCACTACAGCGACTGGACCCCCGCCACGCTTGATTACGGCGATAAAACCATCGTTGACTACTACGTCAATAACCTCCGCATCAATGCGAATAAGTCCGCTACCTACTTCTTCGGCAGTACACAGAGTTACGCGGACTTAGACGCACAGGTGCGCGCCGCCGCCGCGGGCCTTAAGGCCTTTGGCATCCGGCCTGGCGATAGGGTCGCCATCGTCATGCCCAACTGCCCCCAACACGTGGTGGCGTTTTATGCCATCCAGTTGCTGGGAGCCACCGCGGTGGAGCACAACCCCCTCTACACCGCCCACGAGCTCGAGGGGCTGTTCCAGGACCACGGGGCGCGCGTGGTCATCGCCTGGGATAAGACGGCGCAGACGCTGAATAAGCTGCGCGCCACCACCCCGCTAGAGACCATCGTGTCCGTCAATATGATCGAGGCGATGCCGCCACTAAAGCGCCTCGCGCTGCGGATTCCCCTGCCACCGCTGGCCGCCAAGCGCGAGCAGCTGACCGGTGCGGCCCCGAATACCGTGGCCTGGTCCACGCTTATCGGTTCTGCCATCGGCGGCGACGGCAAGGACCTCGAGATTGCCCAGGTTACGCAGGACGATATCGCGCTTATCCTCTACACCTCCGGCACCACCGGAAAACCCAAGGGCGCGCTGCTTTCGCACGGTAATCTCATCGCCAACTGCGTGCAGGGCGAGGCCTGGCTGACGAATATGGATGCCACCGACCAGCGCTTCCTCGCCGCCTTGCCGCTCTTCCACGCCTACGGCATGACCACGCTGTGCGTGCTCAGCATCTATTTCGGCGCCGAGCTCATCTTGGTCCCGTCCCCGCAGATGCCGCTCATCATGGACATCATTAAGAAGCACACCCCCACCTGGCTGCCGGGCGTGCCCACGCTGTACGAGAAGATCATGGACGCCGCCGAGGACAAGGGCGTGGATCTCGCCGGCATCAGCAACGCCTTCTCCGGCGCCGCCACCCTGCCGGTTGACGTGATGGAGCGCTGGGAATCCATGACCGGCGGCCGCCTCGTGGAGGGATTTGGCATGACGGAGACCTCCCCCGTGCTCATTGGCAACCCCATGAACGGCAACCGCCGCCCGGGCTATGTGGGCCTGCCCTTCCCCGATGTTGAGGTGCGCATTGGCAACCCGGATAACCTCGATGAAACCCAGCCAGATGGCGAGCCGGGCGAGATGCTGGCTCGCGGGCCGCAGATCTTCCAGGGCTATTTCAATAACGAAAAGGCCACCGCGGAGTCCTTCCACAACGGCTGGTTCCGCACCGGCGATATGGCCATCATGGATGAGGATGGCTGGGTCCGGCTGGTCAGCCGCATCAAGGAAATCATCATCACCGGCGGCTTTAACGTCTACCCAGCCGAGGTCGAAGAAGTGGTGCGCAAGCACCCAGACGTCAAGGAGGTCGCCGTGGTGGGTCGCCCGCGCAAGGATGGCTCCGAGGACGTCGTCGCCTGCGTCATCCTGCGCGATGGCGCCGTCCTAGACCCAGAGGGCCTCAAGTCCTTCTGCCGCGAGCGCCTGACCGGCTACAAGATTCCGCGCACCTTCTACCACTTTGAGGAGCTGGCTTCGGACCAGCTGGGCAAGATCCGCCGCCGCATGGTGCAGCAGGATCTCCTCGATCTCCTCACGCAGAAGGCTTAGTATTAACCACCATGTCAGACCTCGAGTACGACGCCACGCTGACGGATTTCCTCGCCACCGCAGTAGCCAACTTCCCCGACCGTCCCGCCACCTTTTTCGGCGGCGAGACCTTGAGCTACGCGGAGCTGGATACCCGCATCGCCGCTGCCACCGGCGCCCTGCGGGAGATGGGAATCCGCCCCGGTGACCGGGTAGCGCTGGTCTTGCCCAACTCCCCGCAGCACCTCATTGCCTTTTTCGCGGTGCTGCGCCTGGGCGCGGTCGTAGTCGAACATAACCCTCAGTACACCGCCCACGAGCTGGCCCCGCTCTTTGCCCACCACGGCGCCCGCATCGCCCTGGTCTGGGATCAGGTCGCCGCCGTGGTCGATGGCCTGGCCAGCACGGTGATCCCCGTGTCCTTGGCGGCGCCCCTTCCCCTCTCCGGCGCCCCAGTGCCTCACCGCCAGGCCGCGCTTGCCGATGCCGCCCTCATCCTCTACACCTCCGGCACCACCGGCCAGCCCAAGGGCGTGGTGCTCACGCACGGCAACCTCGCCGCCAATTGCATCCAATTGGAAGCGCAAGCCGATCTGCGCCCGGGCCACGAGCGTTTCCTCGCCACGCTGCCGATGTTCCACTCTTATGGATTGACCATGAGCGTCTTGCTCGCGGTGCGCTGCGCCGCCGAAATCATCCTGCTGCCCGCCCCGCGCCCCGCGGCCGTGGTCAGCGCCTTGGCACAGCGCCGCCCGACCTGGATGCCGGGCGTTCCCACCATTTATGAGCGCGCCATGAATGAACTGGCGGCGGAATCTGCCTCCGAGGCGGCCGCCGAACAGGCCGCCGAGCAGGCCGCAGACCTGGGCGGGGTGCGCTACGCCATTTCCGGCGCGGCATCGCTGCCCGCGCGCATCATCGAGCCCTGGCAGGACCGCACCGGCGGCATGCTCGTCGAGGGCTACGGGCTTACCGAGGCCTCCCCCGTGCTGACCATTAACCCGCTTGGTGAGGGTCGGCGCGTGGGGACCATCGGCAAGCCGCTTGCCGATACCGAATTGCGCATCGGCGATCCCGATGATCTGGACCGCAGCCAACCCGATGGCATGCCCGGTGAGATCCTGGCGCGCGGGCCCCAGGTTTTTTCGGGCTACCTCGATAATCCCGCCGCCACGCGGGAGGCATTCCACGGCGATTGGCTGCGCACCGGCGATATGGGTGTGCGCGAGGCCGATGGTCATTTCCGGCTAGTCGGCAGGATTAAAGAAGTCATCATCACCGGTGGCTTTAATGTCTTTCCCAGCGAGGTGGAACACGCCCTGCTTAGCCACCCCGCGATAAGCCAAGCCGCGGTGGCCGGCGTCCCGCGCGCCGATGGTTCCGAGGACGTCGCCGCCTGCCTGGTGCTCCACCCCAGCGCCACCTTCGACGCGGAAGCGCTGCGCGAGCACTGCCGCGGCCTCTTGGCCCGCTATAAGGTCCCGCGCCATTTCGTGGTGCGCGAGGAATTGCCCACCGATCAGCTGGGCAAGCTGCGCCGCCGCCAGGTGCAGGACATCTTGGTGGCAGCAGTGTCCTCACACTAATCCTCAGCAGCGGTGGATTCCCGGCGCGGGCTACGTCCCGGTGCGGGGCTATTCCTCGCCGCGGGCGGCATCGGCAAAGATGCGCCCCGAGCGCTCTTCTAGTTTCTTCTTCGCGCGCACCTGCTGCTGCGCCGCGAATTCGGAGCGCGGTGGGGCTTGAATATAGCGCTCTGCGTGCAGTCCAAGTTGCAGCTCCTTGGCACGCAGGACCTCCGCATCGATCTTGATGCCCAAAATCAGCATCGTATTGGACAGCCAGACGGTCATAAATACCGCCATGACCGTTCCGAATGCCCCGTAAATGCTCACCCCGGCCAGGTACTTGATGTAGAGGGAAAATGCGCCCCACACCACCAGGTTCGTCACTAGCGCTACCACCGAGCCCAAGGTGATCCAGCGAAAACGGCTGGGCCGAACGTTCGGCGCAAAGTGGTACCACACGGCAATAAGCGCCAGCGCCACCACGACAGTTATGGGAAAGCGCAGCCAATTCCACACCGGCATAAAAATGCCACCGAAAAAGTCCACGGTTCCATGCAGCCCTAGGCGGAGTGCTACAGGCTCGATGACGCTGTCCACGACGGTATCGCGCAATAAATTGGCACACAGGACCACCACCGCGCCAATGACGAGGACCACGGTAATGGCCCACATCAACGCCCATGTGCGGATAGTGCCGCGTCCCTCCACCCGGCCGTAGACAGTATTGGCGGTGCGCGAGAAGGCACGCACATACGCCGAGGCGGCGAAGAGTGAAATCAGGACGGAGACCACCAGTGCAAACGTGCCCTCCCGCGTAGAACCGATAATGGAGCTGACAATGGTGCCGGCTTCCTCCGCCATAGAACGGGGCACGTACGTATCGATGAACTGCGCAGTCAGTGCCTCCACCTCTCCCCGGCGCGAAGAAAAGACCAGCGTGGCAATGGAATATGCCGCCAGGACAGTGGGCGCGAAGGCCATGAGGGTGAGGTAGGTCATCGCGGCGGCGCGGTCCATTAAGGCATCGTGGAAGAAATCAGCCCACACGCGTCGCATTACCAGGCCCCAGCTGTCCTTGCGCAGGCGGTTGCCGCGCGCCCACGGATCGACATCGGCGGCGGGGCTTTCCACGGTGACCAGGGTGGTAACGGTGCTTGGCACGATCTTTTGTTGCTGGGCAGTCTGCTTCCGGGCTTGCTTGCTGCCGGTTGCGGGGGCATCGTCCAAGGCACTCATAGTTACGCAGCGTATGCGGCCTAAGAATCTATTCTGTGAAGTGACACTCGCAGCGATTAGGCTGGGGAGTATGACTGAACAGAACCAAGAAAAGATTAACGTCAAGTCCTTCGAGCTCGACCACCGCCTCGTCAGCGCGCCTTATATCCGCGTGGCTGACCGCACCGATTTGGGCGGCGGCGTGGAGATTATCAAGTATGACCTGCGCTTCTGCCAGCCCAATAAGGAGCACTTGGACACGGAGGCACTGCATTCCGTGGAGCACATGATGGCCAACTTTATGCGCAACTACACCGATAAGCTCATCGGCTTTGCTCCCATGGGCTGCCGCACCGGCTTCTACGCCATCACCAACGGCATGGAGCAGAATGAATTGCTGCGCGCCGTTGAGGGTGCGCTGAACGATATCCTTTCCGCCACCGAGGTTCCCGCCGCCAACGAAGAGCAGTGCGGTTGGGGCGCGCACCACAGCTTGAAGGGCGCACAGGATGCGGCCCGCAAGTTCTTGGACGCCAAGCCGGAGTGGCTCGAGGTCATGGCTGCCTAAGACTGCGCCGGGCCGGCTTTTGCGCCGCCCGTGCTGCCCGCGCTGCCAGTGCTGCCTGCAAGCGACACTTACGTCCAAAACAACCGCGTTTCGCCAAAAATGAGGGCAAATTTTAGAAGAACGCGGTTGTTTTGGACGTTTTTATGTCCGCGCAGGCCTAAAACCCGCGCGGCCACAGCGGCTGCGGCCCCGTCGCGCCGAAAGGCGCGGCCTAGTCCTCGTCCATGGATAGGCCCAGCCACACGGGCTCGGGCACGAGCTCGACGCCGAAGGCTTCGCGCACGCCGTCGCGGATCGTGCGGGCCAGGGCGACGATATCGGCGGCGGTCGCGTTTCCGCGATTGGTCAGCGCCAGGGTGTGCTTGGTAGATAGCGTTGCCGGGCCGGAGCCGGGGTAGCCCTTTGTGAAGCCGGCGTTATCGATAAGCCAGGCGGCCGAGAGCTTCTCGTGCGGGGAGGTATCGCCCTGTGCGGCGGCGGGGTGGCGGGGCATGCGGTCGGCGGGGGCATCGCCAAGCGTGGCGCGCACCTTGTCCTGGATGGCATCAGCGACGCTGGACTCGACCACAGGGTTGGTGAAAAAGGAGCCGGCAGACCAGGTGTCGTGGTCGGCGGCATCAAGCACCATGCCCTTGCCGCGGCGCAAGGCGAGGACCTCCTCGCGGACCTGGGCGACGGGGCGGCGCTCGCCGGGGTTATCGGTAAGCTGGCCAAAGCGCAGGGGGCGCGACAGCCCGTCCGTGGTCAATTGCAATTCGACCTCGAGTACCACCGCGCGGCCGGTGAATTTCAGGTTGGAGTAGCGGTAGGCAAGATCGAGATCGGAGACGGGAACCCACTCATCGGCATCGGTGCGCAGGTTATACAGGCGCACGCGGGTCAAGACCTCAGAAATCTCGGCACCATAGGCGCCCACGTTTTGCACGGGCACCGCGCCCACCGTGCCGGGAATGCCGGACAGGCACTCGATGCCGCCCAAGGACTGCGCCACGGATTCCGCCACGACTTCGTCCCATACCGCGCCGGCTTGGGCGCGCACGAGACCGGTCTGGGTATCCATGTCCACCGCGGCAAAGTCCAGGACAACGGCGACTACGTCTACCTCGCCATCAGAAACCAGCAGGTTGGAGCCACCGCCGACCACGATGAAAGGAACTTTTTCTTTCGCGAGGTACCGCAGTGCCGCAACCGCTGCTTCGGGCAGCGAACAACGCAACGTGACCTGTGGCTTTCCCCCCACGCGCAAGGTGGTGAGATCGGCAAAGCTCGCCGTGGGATCCACGTCTACGCCGTCGATTGCTGTGAGTTGTTGCGTCAAAAATTTATCAAGCACGTATACCAAGGTAGTCTGTTAAGCATGTCAACTCGTAGTGAAAACACCGTAACCATCAATCAGCCTATCGACATGGTTCACAAGGCGCTGCTCACCCAGGGGTACTGGGAGTACATCGTGGAAAATCTTTCCCCGGAGGCAGGCCAGGTTCACGATTTCTCCGATAACGTAGCAACTCTCTACGAGGTCCTGCCGACCAACCTCTTGCCAGAGGCAGTGCGCGCCATGGTCTCGCAGGACCTCAAGGTCAAGCGCGTGGTCACCGTGGGCGAGCTCAACGGCCAGGCCGCTGACGTCAACTACACCGCAGACGTCAAGGGCACCCCGGTGGACTTCAAGGGCGAGATTTCCCTGGCCGGCGAGGGCGAGATGACCAAGCTGACCTACACCAACGAGATCTCCGTCAAGATCCCGATGATGGGCGCAGCCATCGAGCCGAAGGTGGGCGAATCCCTGGCAGAGCTCTTTGATAACGAGGGCAAGCTGACCGAACAGTGGATTTCTGAAAACTCCTAAGGCATCCCCAGCCTTAGCATCCACCGATTCCCATGGCCGACCACGCTCATAACCTGCGCGCCAGCGCAGCAGCGGGTCGGCCTTTTGGCGTTATTACCCGCGGCACTACCAACTACAACCGGCTGCGGCGCTGCGATAGGTGGATGGTCGCCCACCCGGAAATCTCGGCGCTGTTGCGCCACGTACGCACCCCGCTCGCGCTCGACGTGGGCTATGGAGCCTCCCATACCACCACCGTGGAATGGGCGCGGTGGCTGCGCCGCATCAATCCCCGCGTGGATGTGCGCGGGCTGGAAATCCACCCGGACCGGGTGCTGCCGCCGCGCGATGGCGTGCGCTTTGAGCTGGGCGGTTTTGAGCTCGCGGGCTACCGTCCGCAGGTGGTGCGCGCCTTTAATGTGCTGCGCCAATACGATGTGGACCAGGTTGCGGAGGCCTGGCAGACGGTGTGCTCGCGCTTGGCCCCTGGCGGGTTCTTTGTGGAGGGCACCTGCGATGAGCTGGGCCGGCGCGCGGCATGGATCCTGCTCGATCAGCATGGGCCAAAGACGTTGACGCTCGCGTGGGATCCCTTCGACGTGGCCCGCCCCTCCGATGTGGCCGCGCGCCTGCCCAAGGTGCTCATCCACCACAACGTGCCCGGCGAGCCCATCCACGAGCTCCTGCAGGCCGCCGACAGGGCCTGGGATCGCGCCGCCGGGTGGGCCCCGCACGGCCCGCGGGTG
Source organism: Corynebacterium sp. LaCa_23 (assembly GCF_058182375.1). NCBI lineage: Bacteria > Bacillati > Actinomycetota > Actinomycetes > Mycobacteriales > Corynebacteriaceae > Corynebacterium > Corynebacterium sp. LaCa_23. Next base: position 277,647 of record NZ_CP190825.1, on the reverse strand, counting down.
CGGTGGCGCATGGCGCAGGCCCTGCTTGCCGATGCCCCCTTCAACCTCCACCCTCCCCGCCGCCGGCTGCGCGATAATACGCTCACTGTGAGCTGGGAGAGCATCGCGCCCCGCTAATATCCAGCACACATTGCCACCGGCCGCCTCATGCGCCACACTGGTAGTCATGGCTGCAAAGAAATCGGGCGGATCGCTCGCTTGGAAAATTGTCGTAGGCGTCCTCGTAGCGCTGCTTGTTTTAATCCTCATCGCCGAATTTGGCCTGCGCTGGTTCATTGGTAACCAGATGACCGAGGAGTTTAAAAATAGCGCCAAAGAAGAAGGCATCGAGGTCACGGAGGATCCCTCGGTAAGCTTTGGCGGCAGCCCCCTCCTTTTTGGGCTTATGCGCGGCTCGATTTCCCAGATGGATATGACCACGCCGTCGACCCTGCAGATCGAAGGCTCGCAGATCAAGGGTCAACCCGCCTCTGAAATCCACGTGGAAGATATGTCCACGGATGCAGATAACCCAGTGGCCGGCTTCCTCCGCGCCACCACCACCGTTCCGGATGACTATCTGCTGGCGAGCTTCCAAAAGGGAATCTCGGACCAATCCGGCAGCGAAACCATTGGGAATATGGTGGTCACTGAAATCACCGCGAATGACCAGAGCGACGAGCTTGAAGTGAAGTTTGGTGGCGGCTTAGCCAGCCTTTCGCTCAAGCCCACCGCCCGCGACGGCAAGCTGGAGATCAATGCCACCGAGGCCGCCATCTTTGGCCTCTCCCTGCCAGAGCAAGCCACCAGCGCCATTTCTGATGCCCTGCAGGACGGCATGTCCGAGCAGCTCGTTGCCAATGACATGCAGGTTGAATCCGTGGACGTGGGCGATGGCAAGCTCACGCTGACCATCACCGGCACCGATGTCCCGATGAACGATATGGACCACTTCTCCGCCGAGAGCGGCGAGCAGAAGAAGGCCGCCTAACAGCGCCGACCTAGGGAGTGGCGGCCTAGGGCGCGACTTAGGCGGCGGGAAATTCTACGACGGGCAGCGAGCTGGACAGCTCGCTGCCTTTTCCTATGACAATCTTGTGAAAACCGGCCTGGGCGGCAGCGGTTTCCGCGAGGGACCGTGCCGGTTCCGCCTCCGGCAGGATGAGGCCCACGCGGGCCGGGTCCGGGCAAGCCTCGCGGATGGCTACGAGCTCGGAGAGGATGGGGGTGGCATCGGCAAGCGTGGCGTCCACGCTGACCCAGACCTCGTCCGCGCCGGACTGGATGGCCAGGCGGGCCTCAGAGGCCTTGATGAGCGTGTGGTGCCGGCCGGTGGGATAGCCCGCCACGGCGGTAATGCCCGCCGGCTCTGCTGCAGCCGCCACCGTCACGTGGTGCGGCGAGACCAAAACATGCTGCCCCGTGGCCTGCTCCCTAACCTCGGCGGCGGAAGCGTGCAGGAGATTTTTCATGCTTAGTAGCTGTAGTCGCCGTTGATGATGGCCTTGAGCTGCGGGCGCACGTCAAACCAGTAGATGCCGGTGATGACCGTGCCAATCCACGCCAAAAATTGCAGGCCGGTAGCCATCGCCACCGCCGAGCCCGCAAGCAGGCCTACCCATACCCATTTACCTTTGCGGTCGCCGGCCCGAAACGCGTCCTCGCGCGTAGATGCCGCGAGGACAGCACCGATGATGGCAGCAATGGTCAGGGCCTGGAAGAAGTAGATGGGAAACTTATAGGCAATGTCAAGTAAAACGTACATGCAGATTAATTCGTGGGTTCGTCGGTATCGATAACTTCGCCATCGATAATATTATCGTCCTTGTCCGCCGCAGCGGAATTACCGTTCTTGGGCGCGTTCTTCTTCTCGTTCACGCGCTCCTGGGCATAGCCATACGCGTCCTTCACGCCCTCGCGGGTTTCCTGGTACGCATCCGCGAACTTGTCCTTGGCCTCAGAGAAAGCCTCCGAGTCGCGGGTTTCCTCCGCGGCCTTCTTAATGGACGCTCCCCACTGCTTGGCGGTGGTGGTGGCCTTATCCAGCATGCCGTCCTTGTCACCCAGTGGGTCCTGCGCACCTGCGCCCTGGTTCTCGCGCTCTTCCTGCAGGCGGCCACCGAAGTCCTTGGCGGTATTCAGCGCGGACGCACCGGCTTCCTTCAGGGAATCAAAAAGCTTCTTCTTCTCAGTCATGAAATCCTCCGTGTGATGGTTTAGTCCGGCGCATTAGGCGCCGAAAATGAGATGATTAACAGCATATATGGCCAAGCCTGCCAGGGAGCCGACGATAGTGCCGTTAAGGCGAATAAATTGCAGATCCTTGCCCACCATCAGCTCGATATTTTGCGAAGCCTCCTGCGCATCCCAGCGCTTAATGGTCTCCGGGATGATCGCGATGATCTCCGGGGCGAATTTCTCCACCGCATAGCGCGCAGCCTTGTCCACCAGGTCATTGGCCTGGGCCAAGAACTCGGAATCCTCGAGCAAACGGTGCGCTAGTTCCTTCACCTTGGCCGTCATCTTCTGCCGCAGGAAGGACTCCGGGTCATTGAATTGATCAATCAGCGTGGTAGAAATCGTGCGCCACATTGCCGCCGGTGCCTGCTGCACCTGATCAGAGGCGAGCATCTCTTGCTTGATGTTGTCGATGCGCTCGCGCATATCCGCATCCCACTGCAAGTCCGCAGCCAACTTGGACAAGTTGCGGCGAATGGCCAGGCGGGCCTCGTGGTTGCCATCGCGGCGAACCTCATCAGCGAACTCGACGAGCTCGGAGTAGACCTTGTCCCCCACCATCTCGCGGGCAAAGCGCGGCGCCCACCCAGGCATGCGCTCATCAATGGCCGTGACCACGGTCGATTCCATCCCAAGGATTTTGCCGTGTGCCCAGTCAATGAGGTCATCTTCCAGTGGGCGCGCCTTGCCGTCCGCGATATAGCCCTCCAGCAACCGCCCCAACGGCGGCCCCCACTCCGGCTCCGCCAGGCGGTCCATGACCTGGGTGCGGATGAACTGCTCTGCCTCAGCTGGGTCGAGGTCCTCCACGACGCTAGCGGCGCGCTGACCAATCCATTCGGAGACTTCCTCCGCCTTGCCGGGTTCTGCCCCCTGGCGCGCCAACCACAGCGGCAGCTCCGCATCCCGCACCTTAGCGCTCAGCGCATCCGCGGTCAGGAAATTCTCCTCCACAAAGTCCTTCAACGCATCGCCCACGCGGTCCTTATTATTTGGAATCAGCGCGGTATGCGGGATAGGCAAGCCCATCGGCCGGCGGAAGAGTGCAGTCACCGCAAACCAGTCCGCCAGGCCACCGACCATGCCAGCCTCCGCCGCCGCACGCACGTAGCCCACCCACACCGGCGCTCCGCTTTCCGATGCCTGCCACCACGAGCACCCCAAAAAGATCACCGCCGCCAGCAAAAGCAGCGACAGCGCAATCGCTTTCCACCGCCGCAGGTCCGCCCGGCGCGCCTCCTGATTGCCGGCCTGCGGCACACCGGTGCCTGACGATGCCGGCTCCCTCGCCGTATCGAGCTCTGCGTCCGAGCGGTGCGTCATGAATTCTCCTTGGAGTTCGTAGGTGCATTCGAGCTTCGCTCTATAACACTAGTTGGCATTGCAAAGGGGCAAGAAAGCTGGCTTGGCTAAAATCGTTTGATTAGGATTTGTATCGCCCCTAAGCCTTTAGGCAGCTGGGTAAAGGTGGGGATTGAGGAGCTGAAAACTTCCCACGGCCTTCACTTCAGGCGAGAATTAATAATCACTACAACGGCGAAACCAACATAGGCGATCAATGCGCCAGCAGTGCCAAAGCTTAAGAATGCTTTAGTTAAATTTGAAAAATCATCCCGGACTGCAAAACCTAAAGCCGACACAATCCCAGTGGTTATCGCAATAAAATTAACGGCGCTTGGAATCGTCACCTTATAGAGATGAATCTGCCATATAGTGACCACTGGTCCAAAAAGCAGGCTCATAATCACAAATGCATTGTCTTGCATGTACATGGCCCACAGGGAGGAGGAGACCGCTAACATACCCAGCGATGCGTAGGTGATTCCTTTTAACATAGTCACTCACGTATCTTTGTACATTCGAATCGAGGGTGGCTGTGATTTCTGTCGGCCTTCAATCCCTACGAAAAACTATACCAAGAGTGAAGGAAGAATGAGTTTTATAGGACCAGACCTCCAGGCTGATCGGAGACCGATGCTCCGCCATGGGCATTATCACCGTCTTGAACCCGTAGTCCAGGGGAATGATGAGGAACCATCAAGCGAGACACTGAAGTGCCCCGAGTTTTGTTCCTAGGCATTTGCCTTGTTTTCCATTATTGCCTGTGGCAAGTTCTGCTTCCAAAACTCGGTTTCCACCTCGACCGGGTTCGGTATCCCAGGCTTTGGTGGAGCCTTGTCTCGTTCCACCATGACACCCACTCGAACGTCGCGATTTCTACCTCTACAACGTCATCCCACCTGCGGGTATGGACTAGCTCGTTCTTGTGAGGGGCCGTTAACGTTTTCAGCCAGAGCATTGTCATATAAGTCACCGACACTTCCGGTGGAAGCGTCAATGCCATGCTGGGCAAGTCGCTCGTTGTAGACAACGCTGACGTACTGCGAGCCGTGATCCGAATGGTGAATGAGACCTGTTGTTTCCTCAGCACTCACAATCGCTTGGTTGAGTGCTTGCAGCGGCAAAGCTTCGGTCCGCATCGAATCTGACAGCGCCCACCCGACGATCCGCCGGGAGTAGACGTCGGTGACAAACGCGGTGTAGACGAATCCTTTTCGTGTCCGTACATAGGTAATGTCAGCCACCCACAGCTTATTCGGTCCTTGAGCTTTAAATTCACGCTCAACCAAGTCCGGGCGCAAATCAGGCACGTTAGCTTTTCGGGTTGTAATCGGTGATCCGCCTGTGCCTTTGCCAGAAACGCCAGCCAGGCGCATCAGTCGGGCGGTGTGTTCACGACCGATATCGATTCCTTCACGGCGAAGAGCATGCCACATTTTCCGCACACCTAAGACACCGTAATTATCTCTATGAACAGCACTAATGCGTTCAACCAACGCAGCATCACGAAGTCGACGAGCACTTAACCCGCGAGCCTTGGACTGGCGATACCCACGCGAGGTGATAAACCCACCAGCCCGGTTATTTTTCAACGCCAGTGCAGATGAACTCGACAGAGAAACGATTCCGGTTTTCATCGATGAACCGGATCATTTCTTAACGTTTCGGGTCGAGTCATGAGGCGAAAAAAGCCGAGGCAGCCTTCAACAACTCATTAGTATCGCGGAGCTCTTGATTTTCACGACGTAGCCTCGCGTTTTCGGCAGCCACATCTTCAGGCACAGGTTCTGGGATGCTCCCCGCACGACGGGCAGGCTTAAGTCCATTGACGAGCCGTGTGCCATGAAACCCCCAGCTTTGGAGCTACTGCCTGGCACGCGGGGTGCATCGACATATTTTCCGCCAAGATGCGGTCCTCCACGAGACGGACCACACGGTCCTTCGCATCCTGGTCAAATTTTCTCGGCATGTTCCAGATTTTCCCATCTACTCAAACGGAACAAAACCTGGGACACTTCACCAAGAGCGAATGAAAAATGTAGTAGCTCTTGCTAAACAAGGGAATTGGTCTGAGGCGTCTGAAGAGTTCCGCGAGCAGACAGGTGCGGATATTAAAATGAGTGTCTTTGCAGCTCAAATTGCTTCTATTGTTTAGGCACAAAGAAGTTCCTGTTCAACAGGTGTAATGCGCTTTCCTAAATAAGAGTTCTGAGACACGATAAAAGACTAAACGGGTAAGAACCTTTAAAGGTTCTTACCCGTTTAGTCTTTCCGCCTTGACCGTGTGGGAAGTCAGCGCGGGTGGTGACATCGGCCATGGACGCACTTTTTCGGCGCTTACCTTGATTATTAGTACTGTCTTGAAACCAATATATTTGGGCACATTTGTAGATGAAGGGTACCCAATCAGGAGCGTCCTCCGCTTCTGCGGCTGACGTACTCCTGACTCACTTAAGTGGTAATTGCCGTTCTTAGATCACATCAGGAAATTGATGCGTTTACTTATGGGGTCGACGCCGCTCCAGGAGAAATAAAAACGAGTATGCATATGGCATGCTTTAAGACAAGGTGTAAATGACAATACCAATAATGGCAATGACTGCCATTATTATAGAAAAAGTAATCAACCTCTTATCGTATGGAAGTTCATAAACTGACGGGGACACTTCCTTAGCTGCTGTCTTTACACTCCCCAGCATGAGGGCTGTGAACAATAGAAATGTTAAAAGGTGAGCCCACCAAGGAACGGGATTGCTCCATGTTATGAAAACGTTAGCAGACGTGAAAATCCCTGCCATAAGGAGAGCGAGTGTGATGGGGCGCATGTTATTCCCGAAGGATGTTTTCACTCTGCCGTCGAGAGCAAATGAGGTGAGATTAGCCATGCTTAACATCCTACTGCAGTTGCTGCTGCCCCCGCCGCAATGGTGCAAGGGATTCCTGCGGCTCCAGCGGTTCCCGCTGAAGCGGGAATGCATACAAGGCCTTCAACTGCTGCCCCTACACCCCACTTGACCCATTTATTGTTGGTGCAGGCCCTTTCAGCAATCCCCGAAGATGACACGGGGACGATGGTCCCGTCCTTATCTTGGAAAAGCTTCATGTCTTTAGGTAGTTCTGCATCTACTGAAGCGACTAGATCGCCGTGTTTATTATGTACATTTACGGTTGCCCCGGAGAGTGTTACTTTATCTCCGCTTTGCAGGTGAGGCTTAAGCCCTACGCCGTCCATTGCATCAAATGATCTGCGTCCGTCCTTTGAGTCAAACGTCAAAGCATCTTTTTTCGTCTCTTGTTGTGCATGATTGCCAGTTGCGGCTTCGGCTTGAGCGGCAGTGGCTAGCCCTCCACTCGTCGCCAGCGCAAGCGCGATAGAGGCAAAGATTTTCTTAACGGACATTTTATAAAACCCTTTCCTGGTACATGAGTGACTAAATTCGTCACCCTATCGATATGTGAAATTAGAGACTTTTTTATTTATTCATCAAACGTTCAAGCGGTCAAGCGAAAGGAGTGAAAATTAACCATATGTTTACAACACCCTCGATAGCTCACCGCATATTAATTAGGAAATCACCCTATAGACAAAGAGGTTACGAGAACGTTAATTGTGCATAAACTCTGAAATGTTGACTTGAAGTGTCCCAGGTTTTGTTCCGTTTGAGTAGATGGGAAAATCTGGAACATGCCGAGAAAATTTGACCAGGATGCAAAGGATCGTGTGGTCCGTCTCGTGGAGGACCGCATCTTGGCGGAAAATATGTCGATGCACCCCGCGTGCCAGGCAGTAGCTCCAAAGCTGGGGGTTTCATGGCACACAGCTCGTCAATGGACTTAAGCCTGCCCGCCGTGCAGGAAACATCCCAGAACCTGTGCCTGAAGATGTGGCTGCCGAAAACGCGAGGCTACGTCGTGAAAATCAAGAGCTCCGCGATACTAATGAGTTGTTGAAGGCTGCCTCGGCTTTTTTCGCCTCATGACTCGACCCGAAACGTTAAGAAATGATCCGGTTCATCGATGAAAACCGGAATCGTTTCTCTGTCGAGTTCATCTGCACTGGCGTTGAAAAATAACCGGGCTGGTGGGTTTATCACCTCGCGTGGGTATCGCCAGTCCAAGGCTCGCGGGTTAAGTGCTCGTCGACTTCGTGATGCTGCGTTGGTTGAACGCATTAGTGCTGTTCATAGAGATAATTACGGTGTCTTAGGTGTGCGGAAAATGTGGCATGCTCTTCGCCGTGAAGGAATCGATATCGGTCGTGAACACACCGCCCGACTGATGCGCCTGGCTGGCGTTTCTGGCAAAGGCACAGGCGGATCACCGATTACAACCCGAAAAGCTAACGTGCCTGATTTGCGCCCGGACTTGGTTGAGCGTGAATTTAAAGCTCAAGGACCGAATAAGCTGTGGGTGGCTGACATTACCTATGTACGGACACGAAAAGGATTCGTCTACACCGCGTTTGTCACCGACGTCTACTCCCGGCGGATCGTCGGGTGGGCGCTGTCAGATTCGATGCGGACCGAAGCTTTGCCGCTGCAAGCACTCAACCAAGCGATTGTGAGTGCTGAGGAAACAACAGGTCTCATTCACCATTCGGATCACGGCTCGCAGTACGTCAGCGTTGTCTACAACGAGCGACTTGCCCAGCATGGCATTGACGCTTCCACCGGAAGTGTCGGTGACTTATATGACAATGCTCTGGCTGAAAACGTTAACGGCCCCTCACAAGAACGAGCTAGTCCATACCCGCAGGTGGGATGACGTTGTAGAGGTAGAAATCGCGACGTTCGAGTGGGTGTCATGGTGGAACGAGACAAGGCTCCACCAAAGCCTGGGATACCGAACCCGGTCGAGGTGGAAACCGAGTTTTGGAAGCAGAACTTGCCACAGGCAATAATGGAAAACAAGGCAAATGCCTAGGAACAAAACTCGGGGCACTTCAAGTAGATCGTTTATCAGGGCCGCCAAAAAGGGGACGAGGCGGACCATGAGCGCGCCAACGATGAACAAGGCGATAAGCCCAATGCCGATGACGGCGCCGAGGGCTAGCTCCTTGAGTGTGTGGCCGTGGAAGCATGACCGGTCGACCCACAAACACCATGTGCCCAGCCAGATGGCGGCGGTGAAGAATGTGGCGGCGTAGAAACCTCCCGAACCAGCCGGCGCCTGAGAGGAATAGAACAGTCCGATGGCACCCAAGATTGCAGGTAGAACTACCCGCCAGAGAATCGGCAGGCGGGTGGCGGTGGCATCACCGTGCGGCATGAAGGCCTTTCACAGTGGGGAAATCAATGAGGGAGCTCGACGCGGGAGGTCATGATTTAGTGTAATCGCGTACTGTCGAAAGTATTGACAACATCGCACTCGTCGACGTGTGCCGGGAGCCAGGAGAAAACATGAATAAAGATACCGCTGTGTAGGCACGGCTGGCGCTTGTCACGGGGGAAGGTGAGATTTGAAGGGCATACCTGCGTAGGGGAGTTCGGGAGGAACTAGTGGATGATTTCGAGTTTCCGGAGATGCCTCACGTGTATCTGCCGGCAGTTAATGCGGACGATGGGTTGACGCGTTGGGAGTTTCTGCAGGGGGCGTTGGATGAGTTCCAGAAGCTTGAAGGTATCAATAAAGATGCTTTTCTCGAGATGCAACAACTTTTGCTGCGTTGGAGTGAGCGTGGCGCCCGAGAAGATGACGTTGCATTGGTGGAGCCATCGGGCACGAGGGTTCTCAATGAAATTCTGAACCCGCCATGGTTAGGCGAGTTGAAAGGGTGGGGAACTGGTGGGAATGGCGAGGACCGTCATTTTCGACTGTACTTCCTCGATATCTCTTCGAGGCCGGGTGAACCGGCCCACCAGATGCTTGTGAGCTTGTGTAAAGAAAAGCGGATCTTTGATGACACGCGTCAGGGAGCTCATAGGACTAACGAGGCGCAGGATCGAGATATTTTGCGGGCTATGCGTCTAGGGAAGCGATGGTGTCAGAAAAACCGGGTCACTTTTCGGCCATGGCCGAAATAGGGATGTGCATTTTAATGCACATAGCTTATGATGGGATGGAACATAGGGAAGCAGGGGTGAATTGATAATGGCGAAGTTAACTATCAAGCCGAAGGATGCGTTGCCCGGGGACCTCATCGGGTCGCAAATGGACCTCATTGAGCAACTCGTGGAGTTTCGAAAACTGCGAGGTATGACGCAAAGCGAGGTGGCATCGCGCATGGGTGTCGACCGCTCTGTTGTCACCAAGTTTGAATCATTGGTGGGACTTGGGAAGAAGAACCACACAATGAAGATGATTCGTGCGTACGCAAACTCCGTTGAAGCGTATGTGGCGCACGTTGTAGTAGATGGTCGTATCCAGCACGGAAGTGCTCCCTACGCCGAGCTTAAAGAAAATATTGCTCGGCGGATTACCGCTTTGGCAAACGTGAACGAGGCTCACGAACAATTCCCTGATGCTGGCCGTGGTCAGCTGGGAACGGACTTTGTATTTGCTGCCCCGGTAGAGTCCGCTGAAACAGGAGTACTGCAGCAGATGGACTACACAATGGAGTGGACTCTTGTCTAAGGAACAACGGGCTGGCTATGCGACGTGGCAGTTGCTTCGCGCTGAGGGGCAGCGCATCGGGGAACAACAGTCGAAGGATGTAGTGCAAAAGAAAGGTCAAGTATCTTTCCAGGTTTCGCGAGGTCAGACTAGTGAGACTCTGGTGCTTGAAGTTCGCATTGATGTTGACGTGCCGGAGCGCGCGAAGTTGGCGCTGGCCCTACGTGGTGACTGGCCAAATTCAGAACATAAAAAGTTAACGCCGGAAGAATTGGATCAGCTTCTCTTGGGCTACAAGCTTGATGAGCTCGTTGCCGTGGTCAATTACGAATTGCAAAACCTAGCGCCTAAGTTTGGCGTGTCAGCACCCTCGATTCCGCAAGAGCAATTGGAAGCCCTACGCCAAGACGCTGCGGACAAGGAAGCGGAGTAGTCCGTGCCGTTCCTTGGGATAAGGCGGATGGCCTTTCCAAGCGCGTGCCCGTTGGTGTCGCGGCTACCCGGTCGCTGAATGATGAGGTAGGCAGCGGCGGCCATAAATTATTGCAATAGTGTACTGTCAAATGTATTGATAACATTGCACTCGCCGGTTTACCAGCCCATCCAGGCTGGCGAACGGAATCTTACTAGGGGCCATTGCGCTTACCAGCAGAAACAAAGCACATAGCACTACAAATAGCAACCGGTATAGCAATACCTATAGCTATATGTATAGCGTCACGGAGTACTCCTGCTGCTTGCGGCTGTCGCGCATACTTAGGCAGTGCTGGTTTCGCTTTGAGTATTTGCCCCACCCTGCCGTAGGTGATGCCAAGAAGGTAGGCAATATCGCGGTAGTTGTACCTACCATCCGCTAGCTGCCGAGCATGTTGCGACATATTGGCAAGCTCGTGCGCTTCACGCTCGCGGATGGCGGCAAGTTGGTCGCGGGTAGCTTGAGCTTGTTGCTCTACTTCACCAACAAGGTCGAGATGAACGATAGCTGTTTCAAAGGATTTTTGGTCCAAAGTTGCTGTCCATGCTCTCTGCCCAAACACAGACTTCTTCAAGGTGAGCTCTACCGAAAAAATTCCATTCGTGAGTTTCCCTAAAGAGGAGTAGGAGTTAAAACAAGTAGATTAACTGTTAAGGCAATGGACACAACGATAGAAGTTGCCCTCCAAAAAAGAACCTTACCTCTTTTAAGACTATTAAGCTGGGGCCATTTAATGTCCGCAGCAACCCAAAGAAGAGGAAAGAAAAATAGGTAGGGAAACCCAGCAACGGCTGCGCCCATAGAAATCAAAATTATCGAGGCAGGTAAAATCCCCGACCCTGCTTTAGTTGCAGGTCTTGTCTGCATTGTACTCTCCTGAAGGTACAATATTTGCTGTGATGCATTCAGTCCGACGGTTCAACTTTACTTGACTGAAAGTCTCAGAAGACTTAGACGTCCAAGTTCCATTTCCAGTCGCGTATGCGACTGGATCATTTGCGTGACCGTCGTATGACCACGTTGGAGTTTTGGTCTCACCGCCAGCATCAATTACTTTGACGCTATCAATACTTACGCCGGGGTTCCCGCAAATTTCGACGGTCTGCCACCATGTGTAAAGTGTGTTTCCAAGCAAAGCTTTCTGCTCGAAATGCACACCATCCTTGCGGCAATAGTCTGCAGATCGTGTCGCGGTTCCCGAGTCTGCTGCCTCAGAAACAACAACATCACCAGGAGTATTATACTTATCAAAAGCTTCTCGATCAGCCGATGATAGCTTTTCAATGGCTTCTTCGGGAGCCGAGGATTCCATAACACGGTTGGTCACTTCCTTGGCTTTAGATAGCTCAACCGAATTACCTTCACTATCTGCCATAGCGGGAGCTTGCATGCCACTGGCCATGCTCAGTGCGAAGACTGCACTTGCTGCAAAAGCTGACAACTTCTTGTGATTTTCAGTGTTGGTTTTCATCTGAATTCCAATCTGAGTTCTTATCGTCCTAGTCCTTGACAAACATAACCTAACGCGTGAAGGGGGCAAGGGACAATCATTCGACTTTTTGCGTAGCGGAATTGTTATATTTCCAGCGTGGCCTAACGCCGGCATCGAAGCCGACACGGACGGAGCAACCGTCACCAAGACCGCCACCTCAGTCCGGCAACGACCACCCCGCCCGGAACTGGACTAGCCCCTAGAAAAACAAAGACAAAGCACCCTACGGGGTGCTTTCATTTTTGTCCTGCCAAGTCTGCGCTGATTTACCATCATTAGGCCACTTATCCCCAGGGTTTCACCTGCGATTAAACCTATTTTCCCAGGTCGCTTATAACTATATCCCTGTATCTCTATACCCAGGGGTGATCAACCAACAAAACGTCATCTTGTGGGTTACGGTTTAGGCTCCCGCCTCGCCTTACGGCTCGTTGGGCTGCCGCCCAAATCAATAGATTTGGTTGCCACCAAGACACCCCACCGCAACTACACACCTTATTGCCCTTACGGGTAACCCCACAGTATTTACAGTCAGCACCCGTACCTTGCGCGAGAGGACCTGACCCCCTGGTGGTGGACACGCTGAAACCAGCATGTCGCTGGGGAAGTGAGGTACCTTTCCACCATGCCACGCAAGACCTACACCGAGCGGTTCAGGGGTCAACCGCAACTCGCTGCGCAGCTGGCGCGATGCCTTCGGCACACGCACCAAAACCAATGCCAACGGTGAGAAGGTCGCCAGCCTCATCGCCGCGTCGGACTCCGCCACCGCTGCCTCAGGACTGTCGGACGCCGAGCGCATCCGCGTACTGGAACGCGAAAACGCCAAACTCCGCGAGGAACGAGAAATCCTTCGTAAGGCGGCCAAGTATTTCGCGGAAGAGACGAACTGGTGAACCGCTTCCGGTTCGTTGACGACCATCGAGACCTCTACGAGGTCAAGCGGTTATGCCAGGTCTTGAAACTCAATCGGTCCTCTTACTACGCCTGGAAATCAGCTGCCCCTGCCCGCCGGCAACGCCTCGTCGATGACGCGGTGCTGGGAGCGCAGATCAAGACCACCTTCAACGCCGAGAACGGCTGCTACGGCGCGAAATGAGTGACTGCGGCGATCGACTCCGATCCCGTCAACGACCGGGGCAAGGGCGGCCGTCTCAATCACAAGCGCACCGCCCGGCTGATGCGGCAGATGGGCCTTTTTGGTTTCACCAGGAAACGCCGGGTGAAAACGACGACGTCGAGTAAACGGGACCCGAGGTTTCCGGATCTGCTGCAACGCCGGTTCACTGCGGACAGGCCGAACGCGGTCTACGTCGGCGACATCACGTACCTGCCGATCGTGGACGGGTCGAATATGTACCTGGCCACGGTTATCGACTGCTATTCGCGGCAGTTGACGGGGTTTGCGATCGTTGATCACATGCGCACCGAGTTGGTTGAAGAAGCCCTGACGATGGCCCGGAAGGTTCGCGGGAGCCTAGACGGGGCGATCTTCCACTCGGATCACGGCAGTGTTTATACCTCTGATCAGTACCGGAGACTATGCGTGCGCTTCGGTGTCACCCAGTCGATGGGCGCGATCGGGACGAGTGCGGACAACTCGTTGGCGGAGTCGTTCAACGCCTCGTTGAAGCGGGAAGTCCTGCAGGATGAGTCTAGTTTTCACTAGTCAGTTGGCCTGCCGCCAGGATGTGTTTCGGTGGTGCACGCGGTACAACACCAAACGATTGCATTCATGGTGCGGTTACCGCTCACCGAACGCCTTCGAAGACGCCGGGTTAGCTACACTTACTATCGCATCGTGATTAAATCCCCGTGTCCACTTTCCGGGGTTCGGGCCCATTGAGGGAGATCCCCGCGTCGTTGAGCGCTGCCCGCCCGGTGGGAGTGAGACGCACGGCCCGGGTACGACCCCTGCGGGAAAGCCATTCCTTATCCAGCAGAGTCTTGCAGATTCCCGTGCCGAGAGGGCCGGCGAGGTGGAAGCGGCGTTCGGTGGAGTCCATGCACGACCTGCCCGTGTCGAGCATCTTCGGGGGCACACCCCACTGTATGAACAAGCGATGACCTTGATTAGTGACCTGACAGTGCGAGTCGATGAACTCGTGCTCTTCCAGTTGTTCAGCCAGGCGCACCCCGAGCTTACCGGCGAGGTGCTGATAACAGGTGCGGCCTTCACGTAGGTTCGCATTCGCCCGTGACGCGCTGAGGCTGTGAGGAGTGGGCAGGGGCGAGCGGGCGACCACGCCAAGGCTCTCGACCACTCGTGCGATGTCTTCCCCGGCCAGGCGAATGTAGCGGTGCCGGCCCTGCCGAATGTCGTGGACGAGACCGTGGGTGACGAGCACGTCAACATGCTCGCTCGCCGTCGACCGGGCCAGGCCCGCGTACCTGCCAAGTTCACCAACCGTCCAGGCCCGCCCGTCCATGAGCGCAGCACACATGGCCGCCCGCGACGAGTCAGCCAGAGCCGACGCGACTGTCGAGATATCCGGGACCGCTTCAGGAAACACGCGCGCAACCATGCCTCCAGTGTGCACCCGGAACTGTTCGGTGACGACCGAACAATCGCAGGCATAGTCTGAACTCACCAGATTCATTGCATCAGGAGGCGAAGGGAGCGATCGCGATGAACGGGGACCGCCAACGGCTACGCGGGCACTACGATGAGGACTTCTACTGGGAACGCGTTGACCGCAACCTGGGTTGGCTCGGCGACACCACCGAGGAACAGCGTGAACGCCAAGCACGGTTGCGCGATGCCGTGATCGGCATCGTCGGCACCGGGGGCATCGGCGGTGCCGCAGCCGCCCGCCTGGTGCGCATGGGCGCACTCAACCTGAAACTGGCCGATCCCGACCACTTCGACCTGACTAACGTGCAACGCCAGTACGGCGCCGGGCGAGACACGATCGGCCGCAACAAGGCCGAAGTCGTCGCGGAGCAGGTCTTCGCACTGACCGGGGATGCCAACATCGATGTCTTCCCCGAGGGCATCACCCCGGACACGGCTGAAGAGTTCATGGACGGCTGCGACTATGTGATGGACCAGATGGAGTTCTACCAGATCAGCAACCGCTACGCCCTCCATCGCGCCTTCCGCGCCTCGGACCGGTGCAGGTTCATGTTCAAGATCCCGACCGTCGCGCACTCGACGGTCGTGTTCACCTACACGAAGGACTCGATGCCCATCGAGGAGGTCTACGATCTCCCCGAGGATGCCGAGTTCACCCCGGACGTGATCCACCGGCTGATGGAACGCATCATGCCCGAGCATCAGGACTTCCCCTCGCCAGGCACGCTGGATGAGTGGTTCGTGGAGAAGCAGACGATGCCGATCTTCGGAGCCTGCCCGCCCCTGGCCGAAGGCATCCTCGTTGAACGCCTCGCCCAAGAGATCATGGACTTGCCCGGCCGTACGCCTCTGCCCGTGCAGCCCGGGTACGCGCTCTTCGACACCCTGACCTGGGAAGCGAAGACCGTTGAGAAGGCGTGGTGGGCGAAATGACACGCATGGTGCTCTTCACCGAGACCAATTCCGTCTTTGGCTCTTACTTCCTCACCCGACTTGCCAGGCACGATGATGTCATCCTGGCGGCTGTGGTGCTGCGTGAACCCGGCACACTCTGTGACTACTACCTCGATGAGCCCGAGCCCCTCGACCTCGCGAAGGACGCCGCCGAGCTGGATGTGCATACGCTGCGGCCGGCGCACATCAACACCGACGAATTCATTACCGCCATTGGGGGCCTGGCGCCGGACTACTTCATCGTCGCCAACTACCAGCTGCGGCTCGGGCAGCGACTCCTCGCGGTTCCGAGCTACGACGCCCTCAACTTCCACCCCAGCCCGTTGCCCCGCTATGCGGGGCTGGCACCGTTCTATTGGATGGCCGAGAACCACGAGACCCAGGGCGGAGTCTCCGCAGTGCGAACGACAGCTGGGCTCGACGAGGGCCCCCTCGTCGCCCAGCAACTCCTCACGCTCACCGGGGGAGAGACGGCCAGGGAGATCCGGGACATGCACTTCGCCGCGTCCTGGCGCCTGTTCGATCTGGTGCTGCCGACACTACTGGACCGGTCCTACCGGACCTGGGATCAAGACCTGAGCAAGCGCACCTACTTCGGCCACCCGCCCGCCGAGGCTTCGCTGGAGTCTCGCGTATGACCGCGCATCGGCACACGGCGCTGGTCGCGACCCTCCTCGGTTTCTTCATCGTCATGCTCGATACGACCATCGTCAATGTCGCCCTCGCCGAGATCGGCACTGACCTCGACACGACGGTGGGCTCACTGCAGTGGGTCGTCGACGCTTACACCCTCGTGTTCGCCGCGTTCCTTCTCACAGCTGGGGCCGCATGCGACCGTCTCGGGGCCCGCAGGGTCTACCTCGCTGGCCTGGTGGTCTTTGCTGTACTCTCGGCCGTGTGCGCCCTCGCTCCCACAGGCGGGTTCCTCGTCGCTGGTCGCACCGTCCAGGGCGTGGGCGCGGCAGCGATCGTGCCGGGCTCTCTGGCATTGCTGTCGGCTGTGTACGACGATCCGAAGGAACGAGCACGCGCCATCGGGCTGTGGGGCGGCGCAGGAGGTGTTGCCGCCGCGATCGGACCGGTCCTGGGCGGAGCGCTGGTGTCGGCGATCGGGTGGCGGGCGGTGTTCTGGGTCAACCTCCCCATCGTCGCTATCGGCTGTCTGCTCACCTTGTGGGCAATTCCCGCGCTCACGGGCAGTCGCGCGAGACGGGTGGACCTACCCGGACAGGTGCTCTCCGTGCTCACGCTGGTGGCAGTAACCTATGCAGTCATCACCGCAGGCGAACACGGATGGTCACCCTGGCAGGTAGCCGCGCTGATCGCCGGGGGCGTCTTCCTCGCCCTGTTCATCATCGCAGAGCGACGACACCCGGACCCGATGCTGCCGATGGCCTTGTTCACTCGTGCCCGGTTCTCCGTGGCCGCAATGGTAGGGCTCGCGCTCAACATCAGCTTCTTCGGACAACTCTTCGTGCTCTCCCTCTTCTTCCAGCAGTACCTGGGATACGAGCCGTGGCTGGCAGGCCTCGCGCTGGCACCACAGGCGTGCAGCGCCGTGGTCGCGTCACCGCTGGGCGGCCGTGCCGTCGCCCGGTGGGGCGCGTTCCCCACCATGCTCACCGGCCTGGTAGTCGGCACGATCGGCTTCAGCAGCCTCGTGCTGCTCACCGCAGAAACCCCTTACGTGGTGGTCGCGGTGTTGACCTTCACAGCTGGATTCGGGATGGCCTTCGCGATGCCGGCCGCGACCTCGGCCGCAGTGGCCTCGGCCCCGCCGGAACATGTCGGCATTGCAGGAGGAGTCATCAATGCCGCCCGCCAGACCGGCAGCGTCGTCGGCGTCGCAGTCCTCGGCGAAATGGTCGCCAGTGGAGCGTTCCTCACAGGCTTCCACACAGCCGTCGCGGTCGCCGGTGGAGTCTTCGGTGCCGCAGCGCTCGTAGTTGTTGCCACCATCATCAGTCACCTACAGGAGCCAGTTACACCTGAAGTTTAGAATCATTGTGTGATGAAGCACCATCGGAGGAGGTCGAAGAAGCCGCCAGTCGAACGCGTACTGTGCTCCGAAACTGGTAAACGCGAATACGAGCACTATGATGACGCCGTGCACGTAGCACTGAAACGGTCGCGACGGGCAGGGCCGCTGCGGATCTACGAATGCCCCTCGTGCGGGTCGTGGCACCTAACCAAGCGCCCTGACTGGGGTAAACCACCGGCGAACTAATGACACTGTACGGGTCTGTCTCGGCGAGGAACGCTCCGGAGCGCGTCTTTCCTGGACGCTCCAGGAGTTTCGTTCTCATGCATAGGCAGCCGAGGCGCGCTGCAAGGCTTGTAGCCCTGAGGTCAGTCGCCTAGGGCTTTGTACCATGAAACTAGGCGCGCCAGCGACCATAGGCCATGGTCAGAGAGTATGAACACTGGTGACCAGATAGCAGGTCGCTTGTGTCAGGCAATGCGCCGGCGCATTGCCTGACCAGTATGAGCAACAGAGCGCGCTCAAAACGTTAGGGCGCGCACGCGCAAAAGAGAGCAGTCCCTTTTCGTAGTCACCTATGCTCCTCAGCCCACCGGGGTATGCACACAGCGCTCATACACTAAAAGAGTCACACTGAAGTGCCCCGAGTTTTGTTCCTAGGCATTTGCCTTGTTTTCCATTATTGCCTGTGGCAAGTTCTGCTTCCAAAACTCGGTTTCCACCTCGACCGGGGTTCGGTATCCCAGGCTTTGGTGGAGCCTTGTCTCGTTCCACCATGACACCCACTCGAACGTCGCGATTTCTACCTCTACAACGTCATCCCACCTGCGGGTATGGACTAGCTCGTTCTTGTGAGGGGCCGTTAACGTTTTCAGCCAGAGCATTGTCATATAAGTCACCGACACTTCCGGTGGAAGCGTCAATGCCATGCTGGGCAAGTCGCTCGTTGTAGACAACGCTGACGTACTGCGAGCCGTGATCCGAATGGTGAATGAGACCTGTTGTTTCCTCAGCACTCACAATCGCTTGGTTGAGTGCTTGCAGCGGCAAAGCTTCGGTCCGCATCGAATCTGACAGCGCCCACCCGACGATCCGCCGGGAGTAGACGTCGGTGACAAACGCGGTGTAGACGAATCCTTTTCGTGTCCGTACATAGGTAATGTCAGCCACCCACAGCTTATTCGGTCCTTGAGCTTTAAATTCACGCTCAACCAAGTCCGGGCGCAAATCAGGCACGTTAGCTTTTCGGGTTGTAATCGGTGATCCGCCTGTGCCTTTGCCAGAAACGCCAGCCAGGCGCATCAGTCGGGCGGTGTGTTCACGACCGATATCGATTCCTTCACGGCGAAGAGCATGCCACATTTTCCGCACACCTAAGACACCGTAATTATCTCTATGAACAGCACTAATGCGTTCAACCAACGCAGCATCACGAAGTCGACGAGCACTTAACCCGCGAGCCTTGGACTGGCGATACCCACGCGAGGTGATAAACCCACCAGCCCGGTTATTTTTCAACGCCAGTGCAGATGAACTCGACAGAGAAACGATTCCGGTTTTCATCGATGAACCGGATCATTTCTTAACGTTTCGGGTCGAGTCATGAGGCGAAAAAAGCCGAGGCAGCCTTCAACAACTCATTAGTATCGCGGAGCTCTTGATTTTCACGACGTAGCCTCGCGTTTTCGGCAGCCACATCTTCAGGCACAGGTTCTGGGATGTTTCCTGCACGGCGGGCAGGCTTAAGTCCATTGACGAGCTGTGTGCCATGAAACCCCCAGCTTTGGAGCTACTGCCTGGCACGCGGGGTGCATCGACATATTTTCCGCCAAGATGCGGTCCTCCACGAGACGGACCACACGGTCCTTCGCATCCTGGTCAAATTTTCTCGGCATGTTCCAGATTTTCCCATCTACTCAAACGGAACAAAACCTGGGACACTTCAACACCGCGGAACTGAGATTCGCCTACGACCTTGCCGGGCATACAGGTAGCACTCTTGCCGGTGCATCCCGCGGACGAACGCTCGGCGCTGCGCTGGTACAGATCAAAGTGCGACTGCGGCATTGATGGGAACAATTGCTGTTCCAGTCAAGAAAGGAATGAACGTTATAAATTTACGTCTATTCCTGATTAGAAAAGTTCCAACGTCGGTAGAGCGCGTTGAATAGTCTCGCTGCAGAAAAGAACACGATAAAAAGGAAAACCGAAGACAAGCAGAAGATTAAAATTGCTTCCACTAAGGTTCCCTGCTCGCTCTGGAGCGATATAATGGTCACCACGATAGCTCCTAAGAGAGACGCGGTGATTACTTGCTAAAGAGGCCAAGCCCCATTTTTCATCAGTAGCCTACTCAGCTCTTAAGTTATCTGATTCCACCTAATCATAAGCGCTAATACGGCGTTACGAATGGGGTCTTTGCAGCGTTTGCGACGGGCTTGAGTTCAGAGGGTCGTTGCAACATGCCCCGAACTGGGCCATTGGCATCCGTTGTCGACGTGCCTAGGTCATCAATCAGTTTCGCGATTTCTGGGTTAGCAAGCAGCTTCTTTTCAATCGCATCAATCTTGGCCTTATCAGCCGGATCTCGTCTCGCCATAGTAGTCATTCTGGTCCATCTCCTCATGCGGGTTAGGTGGGCCTGACCCCCGGAAAGTGGACACATCGGGGGCTAGCTATGCTGCTTTGGTCAGTGTAGCTGAAGTCTTGGTTTCAAAGACATCAGGCGCTACAAGATTGCACCAGGAGTGCCGCCGGCGCGTGTTGTAGCGCATGCACCACCGGAAGACTTCCCGGCGGCAGGCGATCGGATTGTCAAAGACTTTCCGCTCTCGCAGCACTTCACGTTTTAAGGTGGCGTTAAATGATTCTGCTAGGGCTTCTATCAGCACTCGTTCCTACCGCGCCCATAGACTGGCGTACACCTAACGACGAGCAATAGTTCCTAAAGGCCTGTGAGGTGTACACGCTGCCGTGATCGGAATGGAATACAGCCCCGTCAAGACTGCCACGCACGCCGTGTGCGTGGGCTAGGGCATCGATGACCAGTGAGACACGCATGTGGTCTGCGAGTGCATAACCTGCACGTTTGCGTGAATACGTGTCAATGACAGTGGCCAAATACATGTTTTTCCCTCCTTTACATGGCAAGTAGGTAATATCGCCGACATAAACGCGGTTCGGCTCGTTAGCTGCGAATTTGCGGCCTAGCAAATCCGGCATGACTCGGTGGCCAGGCTTGCGCCTGGTAGTGACACATCGGCGGCGCTTGGTAAAGCCTCTAAGCCCCATGGCTTTCATAATTCGTGCGACTTTCTTGTGATTTATCGGGCTGAAATCCGTATCACTGTTGAGGCTTGCAGCGATGCGTTTAGCACCATAAAGACCATGCTCATCATCAAAAGTGGCCTTGATTTTTGCACCAATAAGGGCACCAGAATACATCCTTGAACTGCGCTTTTCACGGGTGTGGACCCATTTATAAAACGAGGAGCGATTGAGCTTTAACACATGGCACATCCGCTTGACCGAGTACTCGGTTCGGTGGTCATAGACAAACTGGAAGCGGATCACCAGCGTGTCTCTTCGGCAAAATATTTGGCGGCCTTACGCAGGATGTCGCGTTCTTCGCGCAGCTTAGAGACTTCTTTTTCCAGCTGACGGATTCGCGCAGAATCATTCGCCGCTTGGGCTTTATCGTGCATGGCCTTTGTGCGGGCACGTTTGCCAGTGCCGTACTTTTTGACCCAAGAATGTAGCGAGGCACGGTTGATACCGAGCTCAGCTGATGCTGAGTTCAGCGAGAGATCCTCGTTGTTCGCATAGAGGGCTACGGCATCGCGTTTGAACTGTTCGGAGTACCTGGACATGGTGGTAGATTACCTTTCTTCCCAGCTCGACTGGGCTGGATATCAGGTGTCCACCAAATGGGGGTCAACCATTAGACACTCTCTCCAAGTAGGTTGCAGGGTCGATAGAATGTGGTGCAGCGGTCATCGTCATATGCCGTTCGGTGAGATGTGGTTGTTGAGTCGAAAGTTTCCGACGGTGACCGCCCTACTATTTTCGGGCCCACCATCAGCAAGCGTTACACCACACTAAGGGACGCAACCGCTGGATATCAGGTGTCCACCAAACTGGGGTCAGGTCCAAATGAGATGTTCTATGGGCCTAAATGGCGACATCATGAGGAATTAGAAAAAGCGATTCATAACTATGTCGACTTCTAAAACGAACGAAGAATCAAGCTTGAGTTCGGCAGATTAAGCATCAATCAACGCCGACGCAAGCTGCTACTCTAAATATTCCTAAAAATGTCCGCATCCCCTCTTGCTACTTAACCCCTATCTGCTTCAAATACAAGCAACCCCCGCCTCCTGCAGAGCTTATATGCGGTAGAGGCGGGGGTTGTGTAGAGTCAGTACAGAAACTGAGACGTTGCCTGAACTAGGCGTGCGCCTTAGTTAACTCGGCCGGTTTCCTTGCGGTACTGGCGGTAGTAGCGGCGTCCATAGTGGATGGTGCCGGCGGCTGCGATGGCCACCACAACCAAGGAAATGACGCCGATGGCGATGGTCAGGCCGTAGTTGCCTTCACCTGCGGTGCCCAGCGGGGTGTCCCACACGCCGAGGCCCCAGATGAGGATGCCGGCTGCTGGCAGGCAAGACAGGATCAAGCCCATGCCGACCCACGTGGAGGTGCGGAGAAGGGAAGAGTGAGGAGCTGCGAAGGATACTGGGTCGTAGCCTTCGATGTAGTTGTCCTGAATCTTGCCGGAGAACTCCGGATACGTTTCGCTCTGGTAGTCAGCAACTACGTGGGTGTTATCGCTCATGGCGGAGTCTTTCTGTCTTTCTCTCGTTCCTAGTATTCCTACGGAATAACTCTAGCTTAGTCGTCCTTGCCACGGAAAGCAGCACGTGCACGTTCGCGGGTAACGGCAGATACTGCGGTCAGTGGGACGCCAGCCGGGCAGACATCGGCACACTCACCGTAGAGGGAGCAGTGGCCGAAGTTGGATTCCAAATCAGCAACCATGTTGCGGGCACGGCTGCCGCGCTCTTCCTTACCCAGCGGCATCATGGACAAGTGAACCAGCTTGGCGCCGGTGAACAGGTGTGCCGCACCGTTCGGGCAGGCAGCAACGCAGGCACCGCAACCAATGCAAGCGGCGTGGTCCAGCGAGTACTCGGCGGTCTCGTGGTTGATGTGCATGGTATCGGCATCCGGTGCGGTGCCGGCATCCATGGATACGTAACCGCCCTGCTCCATCACGTGGTCCAGTGCGGAGCGGTCAACCACCATGTCCTTAATGACGGGGTACGCAGCGGAGCGGAAGGGCTCCAGCTGGATGGTGTCGCCATCGTTGAAGTTGAACAGGCGCTGCTGGCAGGCAGGGGTGTTCTGGCCCGGGCCGTGTGGGCGACCGTTGACGGTCAAACCACAGGTACCGCAGATGCCCTCGCGGCAGTCAGAAGCGAAAGCGAACGGTTCTTCGCCGCGCTCAACATAGCCGTCGTTGACGTGGTCCAATAGCTCCAGAATGGACATCTGCTCGGAGGCATCATCCACCTGGACGGTTTCGAATTTACCTTCCTGGGTGGGTCCGGCTTGACGCCAGATCTCAAGTGTCAATTTCATTACTTGTAGTTCCTTGTCATCAGCGGGATCGAGTCAAAGTACAGGGGTTCTGCGTGGCGGATGAACTCGTTCTTGTTCGCGCCCGGCTCCCAGGCGGAAACGAAGCACCAGTTTTCATCGTCACGCTCGGCTTCGCCTTCTTCAGAAAGGTGATCTTCGCGGAAGTGAGCGCCGCAGGACTCATCGCGGTCGAGGGCGTCGATGCACATGAGCTCACCCAGGTCCAGGTAATCGGCAACGCGCAGGCCGTATTCCAGGACTTGGTTCATGTCATTCGCCTCACCAGGGATGCGGACGTTCTTCCAGAAGTCATCGCGCAGCGCGCGGATCTTCTCGATGGTGTCCTTCAGGTCATCGACGTTACGGGACACACCGCAGCCGAAGTACAGCAGGTCACCCAGCTGGCGGTGGTAGTGGGACGGACCGTGCGGGTCATCGCCGTGGACCTGCATCAGCTTATCGATGCGCTCCTGGGACTTCTGCACGGCTTCCTGTGCCTCAGCGGAATCCTCGGCCAGCTTGTCCTCATTGAGGTGGTCAGCCAAGTAGTTCGGGATGGTAAACGGCAGGGTGAACCAGCCATCAACGGAAGCCGAAAGCAGGGAGTTAGCGCCCAGGCGGTTAGCACCGTGGTAGGTCCAGGAGCACTCACCGGCGGCGAAGAGGCCGTCAATAGAGGTCATCTCGTTGAAGTCGGTCCACAGGCCGCCCATGGTGAAGTGGCAGGTAGGAGCGATGCGCATGGGGGTCTCGTACGCGGACTCACCAATGGCCTCTTCATACATCTGAATGAGGTTGGAGTAACGCTCGCGGATCTTATCCTTACCCAAACGTTCGATGGCGTCGCGGAAGTCAAGGTAGACCGAGTTCTTCAGCGGTCCAACGCCCAGGCCCTTGTTGATCTGCTGGGAAATTGCACGGGAGGCAACGTCACGGGGAACCAGGTTGCCGAAGGCCGGGTAGCGGCGCTCCAAGAAGTAGTCGCGCTCTTCTTCCGGAATGGTGTTCGGGTCGCGGTCGTCGCCCTCTTCCTTGGGCGACCAGATGCGGCCATCGTTACGCAGGGACTCCGACATCAAAATGGTCTTGGACTGCCAGTCAGAGTTGACCGGCAGGCCCGTCGGGTGAAACTGCACGAACGCCGGGGAAGCCAGATAAGCGCCCTTGTCATAAGCGCGCATCATGGCGCTGGCGTTGGAGTTCTTCGCCAGGGTGGACATGTGGTAAACGTTGCCGTAACCACCGGTACCCAGGATGACGGCGTGGCCGGTGAAGGCCTTGAGCTCACCGGTAATCAGGTTGCGGGTGACAATGCCGCCCGCGCGCTTCTTGCCGTTGTCCTCATAGGTGATGATGTCCTGCATATCGTTGTGGGCAAAAAGCTCCACATTGCCCAGGCCGATCTGACGGTACAGTGCAGAGGTCGTGGACAGCTGCAGCTGCTGACCTGTTTGGCCACGGGTGTAGTAGGTACGGGAGACCTGCACACCACCGAAGGAACGGGTGGCCAAGGTGCCGCCGTATTCACGGGCGAACGGGGCGCCGATGGCGTTCATGTGGTCGATAACACGAACGGACTCGTTAGCCAGGCGCCAGCAGTCAGACTCGCGGCAGCGGTAGTCGCCGCCCTTTACGGTGTCCTTGGTGTGGCGGTACGCGGAGTCGTTATCCACCTTCTTGGCGCGGGAGGCGTTGACACCACCCTGCGCAGCAATGGAGTGCGCGCGGCGCGGGGAGTCGTGGTAGGTGAAGACCTTGACGCCGTAGCCCAATTCACCAAGGGCTGCCGCAGCAGCACCCGCGGACAAGCCGGTACCTACAACGAGGACCTCGAACTTGCGGCGGTTCAGTGGGGAGACCAGGTTCATGTGGTCAACGTGGTGAGCCCACATATCCTTCATCGGCACGCCGTGCGGTTCCTGGGATTCCAGGATATTACCAGCGGAGACGCCCTCAACGATGGACTTTGGGTGCGAGAAGTTGGGGTGTTCACGCTTGAGTTCAGTAGTAGTCATGGGTTCCTATCTCCTTTAGCTGACCAAGCCCAGGGCAACGGACAAAGGCATAACGATGTTGCCGATGCATACAACGGCCGGGATGATGTAGGCCAAGACCAAGAAGGTCTGACGCCATTTTGCACCGGTGATACCCAGGTCAGATGCGGCAAGGCGGATGCCGTGGGTCAGGTGCAGGAAGAGGCAGCACATTGCCAGCACGTAGAAGATGGTGACCGGCCAACGGCTAAAGGTTTCGATCATATTGGCCTTGACAGAGCCTTCAACGAATCCCTCTGGGGCCATCGGCTGTACGCCCATGGTGAGGTCCAGCAAGTGGAAGATGATGAAGAGCAGCAGCACGATACCAGTTACCAGCATGGACTTGGTGGCGAAGGAATCCAGGCCACCCATCAGGTTGGTGCGCTTGAACTTGCCGCGGGATGCCTTGGAGCGGGAAGCCAAGGTAAAGGCACCGTAGATGTGGGCAAGGATTGCCACGATCAGCACGATGCGGATGATCCACAGGGCAGAGCCATGCGGCAACAGCGGTTCACCCATAGAGCGCAGGAACTCGCCGTACTCATCCAGGGCGGGCTCACCGTTGTGTGCCGGCATGTACAGCTTCAGGTTGCCGGCCATGTGGCCGACGACGAAAAGCGCAAAGAGCAAACCGGTAACGGCCATGATGAGCTTCAGTACCCACGATGGCGTTCCGGGCTGCTGACGAATTGGTTCATTAGTGATGTGGCCGTGAGCGATTGCCTCACGGTCCGGATTTCTTAAAGTCATGACACCTCCATAGTCGTACTTACCTTAACTGGGCTTAACCGCTGGTTACTAGTTATTTTCGAGCGGCCAATTGCTCCTGGTTCGCAAGCGCGACTAGGCAGTGAGATCTTTTAGGTAAGGGTATCCTGAGAACAAGAATGCGAAAACGCTGTTACCTTGGGTACCTTCATTTCCGCAATGCAGATGTTTCATATTTGTAGCCCAAATTGTGAGCTTCGCCACTCCATGTTGCGCAAGTGATTAACCCACCCCTTTATGTGTCAAACTTTCGCATGAAACCCCACAAACAGCGTGTCCAGGTAGCGAAGAGTCTTCACAAAATTTTCGCCATAAAGATGCACAGCCGCGCTCGCTACTAGTAACCTTTGGCGCATGAGTAAGACGTATGTGGGATCTCGCCTTCGCCAGCTTCGCCGCGAACGCGATCTCAGCCAAGCCTCCCTAGCTGGCACCCTCGGCCTTTCCGCTAGTTACGTCAACCAGATTGAACACGACGTCCGCCCGCTGACGGTGCCGGTGCTGCTGCGCATTACCGAGGTCTTTGGCGTCGACGCCACGTTTTTCTCCCGCGATGATGATTCCCGCCTCCTCGCAGAGATCCAGGACGTCATCCAAGACAAGGAGCTATGCCCCTCCCCAGTGGAACTGCAGGAGCTATCGGAGCTGGTGTATAACCACCCCACCGTTGCCCGCACGCTTGTCGATGTACACCGTCGCTACCGCAATGTGCGAGATAAGCTGTCGCTGGCGACGGATACGAGGAGGACATCGGAAAGCGCCGCCGCCTTATCCATGCCGCACGATGAGGTGCGCGACTTCTTTTATGCCCGGCAGAATTACCTGGACGGGCTGGACCATCACGCTGAGGAACTCGCCGGTGACCTCGGTGTTTCCGGGTTCGGCATTCGCGATACCGAGCAAGCGCTGGCAAACTGGCTGCGTGAGGAACACGGCGTAGAAATCGAGCTCACGGCACAGATGGATGGCACGCTGCACCGCTTTGACCGCGAGAGCGGGCAGTTCACGCTCGCCTCGCGCTTGAGCGAGGGCCAACGCGCCTTCCGCATGGCCGCCGAGCTCGGCCTGCTCGAGGCCCAGGAGCAAATCTCCGCGCTCGTGGCCGATGAACCCTTTACCTCTGATGCCTCCCGCAGCCTGGCGCAACGCGGCTTGGCCAGCTACTTTGCAGCCGCCACGCTCATGCCCTATGCCATGATGCACAGCGAGGCCGAGCGCGCCGGCTATGACGTGGAATACCTGTGCCAGGTCTTCGGCGTGGGATACGAGACGGTCGCCTCCCGGCTTTCCACCCTGCAGCGCGATAACCTGCGCGGCGTTCCCTTTACCTTCGTGCGCGTGGACCGCGCCGGCAATATGTCCAAGCGGCAATCCGCCACCGGCGTGCACTTTTCCAATAACGGCGGCACCTGCCCGCTGTGGAATGTCTATGAGACCTTCACCCGTCCAGGTGTCATCTCGCGCCAGCTCGCGCAGATGCCCGATGGGCGCAACTACCTGTGGATTTCCCGCGCTGTGCAGCACCACCAAGGACGCTACGGCGATACCAATAAGCTCTTCGCCATTGGCTTAGGCTGCGAGGCCCGCCACGCCGATCGCACGGTCTATGCAGACGGCCTTGACCTCACCAATCTTCACGCCGCCACGCCCATCGGTCCAGGGTGCCGCACCTGCGCCCGCGAAAACTGCTCGCAGCGCGCCTTCCCGCCCATCAACGAGGCAATCAATATCGATATTCACCGCTCGGCGGTCGCGCCTTACTAGCTGGAATTTTTAGTCACACACAGCGAGACGGCACCGCGGTCCTCCTTCTTGGAGAACGCTGCGGTGCCGTTATGCGGTATAGGGGAGGCTTGTTTAGAGGTTGATCATGTGGCCACTGATGCCCTCGGCGGCTTCCTTCATGGCCTCAGACAAGGTCGGGTGGGTGTGTACGTTGCGGCCGATTTCCTCAGTGGTCAGGTCGAAACGCTGTGCCAAGGTCAGCTCAGGCAAGAGCTCCGACACGTTGGAGCCCACCATGTGTCCGCCGATGAGCTCGCCGAATTCGCCGTCAGCAATAAGCTTGACAAAGCCGGCGGTCTCATTCAGGCCAGCGGCCTTACCGTTTGCGGAGAACGGGAAGGTAGCAACCTTGATGTCCTTATCCGGGAACTTCTCCTTGGCTGCCTCTTCGGTGTAGCCAAAGGAAGCGACCTGCGGGTTGCAGAAGGTAGCGCGCGGCATGTTGTTGTAGTCACCCAAGAGCTGAGTTTCTGCATCAGCAATGGTTTCTGCCGCTACAACGCCCTGTGCCTCTGCCACGTGTGCCAACTGCAGCTTCGCGGTGACGTCACCGATGGCGTAAATGTGGTCAACGTTGGTACGCATGCGGTCATCGATGTCGATTGCGCCGCGCTCAGTCAGCTCAACGCCGGTGTTCTCAAGGCCAAAGCCCTCAACGCGCGGAGCGAAGCCGATGGAGATCATGGCGCGATCCACGGTCAGGGTGTCCTGCTTGGAGCCGTCCTTGGATTCGACCTCAACGGTGACATCGTCGCCGTTGTCCTTCACAGAGGTGGTCTTGTAACCGGTCAGGAGCTTCACGCCGAGCTTCTTGTACTGCTTGGCAATCTCCTTGGATACGTCCTTGTCCTCGTTCGGCAGGACGCGGTCCATAAACTCCACGATGGTGACGTCCACACCGTAGTTGGCCAGCACGTAAGCAAACTCCATGCCGATGGCGCCGGCGCCCACGATGACCATGGACTTCGGTGCTTCCTCGTTCAGGATCTGCTCTTCATAGGAGACGATATTGCCGCCGAGCTCAACGCCAGGCAGGGACTTGACCACGGAACCGGTAGCGATGATGCAGTCATCAAAGGTAACGGTCTTACCTTCGTCATCGCCCTCAGTAATCTCAATGGTCTTATCGTCCTTGAAGGAACCCAGACCGTTAATCTCGGTGATCTTGTTCTTCTTCATCAGGTAGTGAACGCCCTTGACGATGCCCGAAGAAACCTTGCGGGAACGCTTGTGGGCCACACCGAAATCAAAGGAAACATCGCCGGAGATGCCAAAAGCCTTCGCCTCGTGGTTGAAGGTGTGGGCAACCTCTGCATTCTTCAGCAGCGACTTGGAGGGAATACAGCCTACGTTGAGGCAGACTCCGCCCCAGTACTGCTTTTCAATAACAGCGACTTTCTTTCCAAGCTGAGCTGCGCGGATGGCGGCAACGTAGCCGCCAGGGCCCGCACCGAGTACTACTACGTCATATTGTTCGTTAGTCACGCCCTACAGGATACGTAACTTTCTCCTCATTGTCGCGTAATTGGTCACACTTGGGGGCACCCCACCCCATGCGGCGGTGAGAAGAAGGAAAGGGCCCTGCAAAGGGAGGCATCGGCAAGCAGCAGATGCACCCCCGCAGGGCCCTTGAGGCTTCGCAGGTTTAGATCAGGTGAAGGGAAACCAGCAGCTTGGAGTAGGCCTCCAACGCGGAGTGGATGAAGGGGCCGAGGAATTCGTTGATGGAAACGAGGACGGTATCAAAAACGTTCATTGAGGTTCTTTCTTTTGTTGGAGCGCACGTGCACAATCGCACTGCTTAGCTTTTCACACTAAAAGCACTAACGCAGCCATTTCTGCTGGCGTTACAGCTGCGCCGCGACTTCTTGGGAGATTATGACACACAAACCTCAATTGTCACAGTGTTTGTTATCATTAACAAAGGTACAGGCGTATAGAACACCGCTTACCCCCGCTCATGCCCCAAATCGGCCTAGGTCTTTACCGGCGGGCATTTATTGGGCACTATAAATGGCGATATCTATATGTCTAAACACTGAATATACTTCCTTAATATGCCAATTTTTCGCGGCCGAAGTATAGTTATCGAGTCCACTCCCTACAGGAAAGAAGCACCATGAAGCGTCTCAATTCTGTCCTCGCGGCAGCTGCGGTTTGCACGGGCTTGGCTTATGCCCCCGTGGCAGGCGCGGCCGAGCTGACCCCGCAGCAGGTGGCGGGCGATGCCGCACAGTCCACGATTTCCCCGCTGGAGCCTACCCCGGAAATCGAGGGTAAGTCCTGGTACAAGAAGTACAAGGATGATGCGCGCGTTGAAAAGCTCGAGGCAACCTCGCCGGCGATGAACGGCCGGAAGATTCCTTTGGCCGTCGTCCGCGCCCAGCATGAAAACCGCCCGACCGTGTACCTGCTCAACGGTGCAGGCGGCGCGGAACAGGACATGGATTGGCTGAAGCTTTCTGATGCCGTTGACTTCTACCACTCGAAGGACGTCAACGTCGTTGTCCCACAGGCCGGCGCTTTCTCCTACTACACCGACTGGATCTCTGAGCCGAATTCGGGCTTCCTCCAGGGGCCACAGAAGTGGGAGACCTTCTTGACCAAGGAGCTGCCGGGGGCCATCGAGAAGCACATCAATGCCGATAACCACCGCGCCATCGCGGGCATGTCCATGTCCGCCACCTCCTCCCTGCTGCTGGCACAGCACAACCAGGGCTTCTACGACGCCGTTGGTTCCTTTGCAGGTTGCGCGGCTACCGCGTACCCCATTGAGCGCCAGGGCGTAGAGCTGACCGTTGGCCGCGGCGGCGGCAGCGTAGACCAGATGTGGGGCCCGTTGGGTTCTCCCACCAACCGCTATAACGACGCCATGATGAATGCCGAGAAGCTGCACGGCACCGAGCTGTACGTGTCCTCTGGCTCCGGTTTGGCTAGCGAGGAGGATACGTTCTCCTACATCCAGTCCAAGGGCTACAACCCGCTCCAGGCAGCGCAGGGCTCCGCTACCCTGCAGGTTGAAGGCGGCGCCATCGAGGCCGGGGTGAACTACTGCACCCACAACTTCAAGGCCAAGCTTGACCAGGCTGGCGTGCCAGCAACCTTTAACTTCCGCAATACCGGAACCCACTCGTGGCCACACTGGAACCAGGATCTGAAGGATTCCTGGCCAGTATTCGAGCGGGGCTTCAATAGCTAAATTTAGGCTGTGCGCAACGGGCGGTAGGGTGCAATTATGACATTGCTTCCTACCGCCTTTTCGCGTGCGCATACTGATCCTTATACTGGCGTGGACTTCAACCTTGGTTTTGAAGTCACCCACTACACGCTGGACTTGAACTACCGCGTGGAGCCTAACCTGCTGCAGGGCGAGGCCATTTTGAGCGTGCGCGCGGTGGAGGAACTGACCTCCTTAACCTTAGATCTTGGCGGGGCGATGGTGGCGCGACGCGTGACCGCCAGGCACGCGCCCCGGGTGGCCAAGTTCCGCCAATCCTCTGGGAAGCTGCGCCTGCGTTTTGCCTCCGAAATCCCTGCCGGAACCGAGTTTGAGCTGCACATTCGCTACGGCGGCAGCCCGCGCCCCATCCGCACCACGTGGGGCGAAATTGGTTGGGAGGAAACCGAATCCGGCTCGTTGGTGGCCAGCCAGCCCAATGGCGCGCCCAGCTGGTTCCCCTGCGATGACACGCCTTCTGAAAAGGCGACGTATGACATCATCATCACCGCCGATAGCCCCTTTACCGTCATTTCCAATGGCGAGTTGGTCTCCCGCAAGGCCGGCGGTTCCACCACTCGGTGGCACTACCGCACGCGCCACCCCATGGCCACGTACCTGGCAACGGTGCAGGTAGGAGAGTTTTCTTCTTATTCGCTGGGGGCTGATACCCAGGCGTGGGCCCCGGCGTTTTTGCGCGAGCGCGTGCGGGAGGAATTTTCCCAGCAGCAGGAGATGGTGGATTTCTTCTCCTCTATCTATGGGCCTTATCCCTTCCCCTCCTATCAGGTCGTCATTACCGAGGATGAGCTGGAGATTCCCCTCGAGGCCCAAGGCTTGTCCATTTTTGGTTCCAACCATGTGAAGGGCGATCACGCCTTCGAGCGGCTCATCGCGCATGAGCTCTCCCACCAGTGGTTTGGCAATTCCGTCGGCCTTTCTGCGTGGACGGATATTTGGCTCAATGAGGGTTTTGCCTGCTACAGCGAGTGGTTGTGGGGCGAGCACAAGGGAGGCGCGTCCGCGCGCGAGGCGGCGCGCTCGCATTATCAGGTCTTGGCTCGCAAGCGCCAAGACATCAAGGTTTCTGATCCGGGCGCGCGCGATATGTTCGATGACCGCGTGTACAAGCGCGGGGCCCTCGCGGTACACGCCATTCACCGGCTGCTTGGCGATGCCTTCTTCCCCACCCTCACCTCCTACCTCACCCAGCATCAGCACTCCGTGGTCGAGCCCGCAGATCTTCTCTCGGCCTTCCGGGAGGCGGCGCCAAACGCCGCTCTTTTCGATGCCACCGTCTCCGCATGGCTCGATGAAACAGCGTTGCCCAAGTTTCCGGATTAACCGAATCTAGGAAGTGGGTACGATAATGGCCAGCCGATAGGCACTACAGGAGCGACATATAACCACCGGCTTGGATCTTGCTCCCATGAGGAGAAGGTCCATAAAACCCGCCGAAGACCCTGGAGACACGTTAAAATACACAAAAGCAAATAGCCCCAATCCATGAACGGAAAGCCATGAGTTTCTTTAGCCGGGTATTCGGAAGAGACAGCGACAGCGAAACTGAAGAAGAGCCAGTTGTCGAGAGTGAAATTACAACGTGTGATTACTGCGGAAAAGAGAGCGACGACCTAATCTGGGTAGACATCAGTTTTCGTGTAGAAGGCCGCCCGTCCCATGTGAGTGACATCTGTGAAAATTGCTACGAGGAGCTTGACGCCGAGGGCGACTACCCAACCTACTGCTGTGGAATGATGTACGACGAAGGGGAGGAAGTTTGCGCCAGCTGCGGCGAACCCCTCTAATTAGAGTCGTCGCGCGGCAAACTGGCTCTTCGCGTTTCGGAGTGCGTAGCTGACCAGCGAGCGGAGTTCGGGGGTGGCGCAACATATAGGGGCCCTGGCCGGTACAAGACGAGAGTTAGCAGAACACGGGTTGTGGGCACAACGAGGGTATGACTAAGTTAGCTGGCTAAGTGTGAGCAGATCAACCTTAACGATTTTTCACTAGTCAGACCCGAGAGCGCCAAGTTGGGGCCTAGTCTCCATATCCTTCTTCAACATCACTATTTTGATCACTAGTATCCAATACATCTATATCCGCGTGATTCCAACGGAAGCTACTATTCGCTTTAGTTAACCGAGCGCTTTCCTGCTTCCATTCCTCGTCCGTCAACAGAATTGCCCAATTGTCATTATCTAATTCATCCTGCGATTTCGGATAGAACTCTTCAATGTTGGTTATACGGCTCCAGGTGTAGTCCATAATCGGATTGTGGGGGTCGACTTGGAAACAACACCAGGCTCTAAGCCAGTTAATGCCTTGTTCTGCTGTTCGCACGATTTCTGCAAATTCAGGATAATCATTATCGGCATGCTTGATCCCTTTGTAAGCGGTGTTAAATCGGCTAGCCCATTGCGCAGGATGCAACATTGCAATCCTTGGCATGCTAAGGCATATCCGTTTTAGATAGACAGGAAAGCAGTTATCTACTGTTCCCCGCTCTACTTGGCCAGGGATTCTGTGCCCGAATTCCTCTACCGCAACTGCTACATTTAACAGCCGATTCTCCCAAGAGATCTTTTCGGATAAAGCTCTTTTTAAAGCATCGACACCGGGCTTATTATCTGCCCAGAACTCTAGCCAGTGGGAAAGAACTTCGGGGTTTTCCGTGGAATAGTGGATTAGCGCCTCAGGATTTCGACCTTTTTCTATATCAAGCAGAGCATCCTCGTTACCTAAAGTTTCGACTCTACACTCCTCCCAATAGTCAGGATCGATTGGTCGATGATTGAGGTCAAGTACCGGATTGCTACTCGAGCTAACGCTTCGCTCAGAAAAACCAATAGGTTGACCGTATATGATCGAAAGAAAGTCGAGAATTGCGGAATGTTCCTCAAACGCAACATCACGTTCTTCTGGCTTCTCCAGCTTTGTGATAATTCGAGCAGTGCTAAATGCCTGTAACCCCTTGCCCATTCCGATTGACTCAGTACGTGCTTCAATAACAATCCGGTGGTTCAACTGTCCCTTAAACGGAATTGTCTTCGGCTTCTTGAGATTGATCGCCAGCCAGTTTTTATCGTCTCTGTAATCGGAATCGATAAGCTCTGTACACTCCGGCATCCAGTTACGCAGCATCGGCACGTACGAAACAACCTCAGATGCGTTCTCCCATGTCCTGCCATTTCCATCGAAGATCAATTGTTGAGGTCGCAGCTCCCACCGTTCAACTCCCTGAAATGGCCCCGCACCCTGCACCTGAATTGTCCAGCAATTTGCTACCTCAACTTGCCCCAGTTCGTCTACAAAAAGGAAGTCAAATGAACGGTTCCAGGTGCCACGGGGACTTACCGAACCCGTCCAACGTTCCTTAGGCTCGGCGTATTCCGAAACCAGTGAGATCACACACTGACCACCCTGCCGTGATAACGATGCTGAGATTGGCGCATGCCCATCTGAGATGATCCAACCTTGCCGATCCCGATCTGCAGTCAAAACGTTATTGGTTTTCAATTCCCAGCCAATCCGAAAGTAGTTTCATCAACCCTGCAAAATGGGCAACTCCAATTTTAGCCATGTTCCTCAACTAACGGTTCATAATTTGTCAGCAAAAGACACTGAGAGTGCAGATTTAGTGGTTTTGGTTGCGTTTTAGGTGCGTTTTGGGCGTGTTTGGTTGTAGCTGAACCCGTTTGAGTGGGGAATGTACAGTCTATTGACCATTTCCTTTCTTGCTGTTGCGCTGGCGTTTTATTAGATTAAAATAGAACATGAAATCGAAACAGGAAGGAGGGAACCATGGAAACTGCAAAGCACACGGAAATCAATTCAGCCATTTCAGATGTGGCTGCGGGGCTTACGCGCCTGCGCAACCTTATGCAGAATCCGGACGATCTCTCCTTCGAGTTGCTCCACCCCAACTTCGAACATTTAGAGCGAGCGCTGGGCAATAAATCCACCATCGATGCCGCCTTTGCCTTCATTGCAGAGCGCGATGATGCCGGCAGGCGGGTCGGCTCCTCTAAGGCCAAGGACTACTTAGTCGCTCGCCTTGGCCTCACGGAATCCGAAGCCGCTGCCCGCCTGCGCAATGGCAAGAACCTCTTTGCTCCCATCGAGGATCCTGAACCTCCTCCCCCGCCAGCAGACGACGAGGCGGACGCGGTGGCGCAAAAGAAAGCCGAGGAGGAAGCGCGCCGCCGCGCCGATCGTGAGCGCCGGGCGGAAGAACAACGCCGCAAGAAGCTCTTCGAGGAAGACCCCATCCCGGAGCGCGTCCTCAACCTCATCGAACGGGAACTGCGCAACCTCAATAAGTTCGCGGTTCCTGGGCCGCGAGAGCTGCGCAATAAGGCTCTAGAGGAAGCCAAGCGCCGCTCCTATGAGTCCCTGCGCGATTGGCTACGTCAGGCCATCCGCAAGGCGAATAAGCATGCCGTGGATCCCTCCGGGAAACGCGATCCGCACGCGGCCACGCGCAAGCGCCGCTTCAGCATTTCTCACCAAGATGCAGACGGTGGCGTGCACATCTCCGGCTACCTTGATGCCTCCGCCGCTGCGGTCTTGGCTAGTGCCTTCGCCCCTGCCAAGAATAAGGGCAGCGAGAGCCTGAGCCCCGAAGACGATACGCGTACCTATGCCCAGCGCATGGCGGATCAATTGACCGCGGCTCTAGGTAGCTACTTGTCCGCAGGGCAAAAGAAATCGGACGGCCTCGGCTCCTTCTTTGTGGCCACTACCCTTGAAGAGCTACAAGCGATGAACAGCGACACCCGCTTCACCACGAGCGTGGGAATCGACCTATCCCCGCTCGATCTCCTCCGCCTGGGCGCTGCTCAGCACGACTTTTTCTGCGCCGTCGATGACAAAGGCTTCCCGCTCGAGCTCGGGCGCACCAAGCGCACCGCGTCGCTGTGGCAAAAGCTGGCGCTTGCCGCCAGTGAAATCGTGTGCACCCACCCGGACTGCAACCGGCCGTGGCAAGACTGCGATGTCCACCACCTGCAGGCATGGTCCCACGGGGGAGCTACAGACCTCCGGAACCTCACCCTGCTCTGCCGTCGGCACCACGTGGACAATAACGATAACCGCGATGGCCACAATGGCATGGGGCATGCGGAAAGAGACCCGGAAACGGGACGCGTGGGCTACCGCTCAGCGCATACCGGCGGGCTTTCGCCCTCGGTGGAGCTCAATAACTCCCCCGCTGCAGAGCAAGCCCCGGCGCGCAAGCTCGCCGACCCACCTGCTCAGCCTCATGCCCCGGTGGATTCACCACCCAGTTCCCCTGCCGATTCGCCACACACTTCCGGGACGGACTCACCACCTAGTCCGCCACCTTCCGGAGCAGCGTGAGCATGCCCTACCACCCACTCTCTACCGTGCCTTCAGGCCGTACGATCATGTCGTGCGGCCTAGAAGTGCGTGTACAAGCGTTTTAGGGCTGTCCACGCGCAGCGCTTGTACGGACTGCCCTACACTGGAGACTCATGCACACCATGCTCGTTACTGGCGGCGCCGGCTTCATCGGTGCCAATTTCGTGCGCCTCATGGCCAAGGTTCGCCCAGATACCCGCATCACCGTCTTAGATAAGCTGACCTATGCCGGCAACCGGGATAACCTTGCGGGGCTCGATGTGGAATTAGTGGAGAGCGATATCTCGGATGCTACGGTGGTGAATCCGCTCGTCGCCAAGGCGGATATCGTCGTGCACTTCGCCGCCGAGTCCCATAATGATAATTCCCTGCGGGATCCCTCCCCGTTTATCCACACCAATGTGGTGGGTACCTATACCCTTCTAGAGGCGTGCCGGACATACGATGTCCGCTTTCACCACGTTTCTACCGATGAGGTCTTCGGGGACTTAGAAATTGGGGCGGATACCAACTTCACGGAGGATACCGCCTATGCGCCCTCCAGCCCTTATTCGGCCACCAAGGCGAGCTCCGATCACCTCGTGCGGGCATGGGTCCGATCCTTTGGCCTGCGCGCCACCATTTCTAATTGCTCAAATAATTACGGGCCTTACCAACACATCGAAAAGTTCATCCCGCGCCAAATCACCAATATCCTCTCCGGGCATACCCCCAAGCTCTACGGCACGGGCGAGCAGGTTCGTGACTGGATCCACGTCGACGATCACAACGCGGCGGTGCTAAAAATCATCGAAGAGGGGCGGATTGGTGAAACGTATAATATCGGCGCTGACCAGCCGGACATCGATAATAAGCGCATCATCGAGATAATCTGCGAAATCATGGGACATACCCAGGGAGGTCGAGCCCTGTACGAGCACGTGGCGGACCGCCCCGGCCATGACCAGCGCTATGCCATGGACGCTACCAAGCTGCGCCGCGAATTGGATTGGCGGCCCCGCTTCACCGATATCCGGGCGGGCTTGGAAAATACCATCGCCTGGTATCGCGATAACGAAACGTGGTGGCGCTCCCATAAGAATTCTGTAGAAGCCCGCTATAAAGAGCAAGGACAGTAATTATGCAGGTACACAACACCGCCATTGAAGGCCTACGCATCATCGAGCTGGACGTACACGGAGATAACCGCGGTTGGTTCAAGGAAAACTGGCAGCGCGAGAAACTTAGCGAGGCCGCACCAGAATTGGCTTCGTTCCAGCCGGTGCAAAATAATATTTCTTATAACCGCACCGGTGCCACGCGCGGGCTGCACGCCGAGCCTTGGGACAAGCTCGTCTCCGTCGCGAACGGCAAGATCTTTGGCGCTTGGTGCGATCTGCGGGAAGGCTCCGCAACTTTCGGCGAAATCGTCACCCATGAAGTGGGTCCGGAGACCGCCGTATTTGTGCCCCGCGGGGTTGCCAATGGCTTCCAAGCCCTCGAGGAAACTTCTTATTCTTATCTGGTCAACGAGCACTGGTCCCCCGAAGCGCGCTATACCGGAATCAACCTCGACGTGGTGGAGTGGCCCCTCGAGCCACGCGAGGTATCAGAAAAGGATAAGCACCTGCCTGCGCTTGCAGACGTCACCCCCATTCCTCCCCGCAAAATCCTCGTGACCGGTGCGAACGGTCAGCTCGGTAGGGCGCTGAAGCGGGTTCTTAAGAATGCCGAGTTCTGCACCCATGCGGAGTTCGACATCACCAATCCCCCGCAGCGCCAGTGGAAGCAATACGAGGTCATCATCAACTGCGCCGCCTACAACGACGTCAATGGCGCCGAGGACGATCGCGCCGCCGCTTGGGCCGTAAACGCCGAGGCGCCGGCCAAGCTCGCCCGCATCGCTGCCGAAAACCAGCTGACCTTCGTGCACGTATCCAGCGACTACATTTTCGATGGTTCTAAGGAGCTGCATACCGAAGACGAGATCCCCTCGCCCCTATCCGCCTACGGGGCGTCGAAGGCCGCGGGCGAAACCGCCGCGCAAACCGCACCGCAGCATTATGTTGTGCGCACCTCGTGGGTATTTGGCGATGGCCCAAACTTCATCGCCACCATGCGCCGCCTCGCCGAAGCGGATAAGGAGCCAAAGGTCATTCATGACCAGCGCGGACGCCCCACCTTCGCTGAGGATTTGGCCAAGGGCATCGCGCATCTCCTGCGCACCCAGCCCGAATACGGGATTTATAATATCTCGAATTCCGGCGATACCGTCGGGCGCGATGAAATGGCGATGTCCGTATTCATCGGCTTGGGCCACGACCCATCAGAGGTCACGCCGGTAAGCACCGAACAGTATCGGGAAATCGCTGGCCCCGAAGCACCACGGCCCAAAGAATCAACGCTTGCCCTAGATAAAATCGAGGCCACGGGCTTTTCCCCGCAGAATTGGCGGGCCGCCCTCGCCTTGTACCTCGCGCTGTACCCTAGCGTTCCTGGCGAGCCCAGCAAGGCCAGCGAGGAGTAGCGATGAAAGGCATAATCCTTGCCGGTGGATCCGGAACGCGGCTTTATCCCATCACTAAGGGCATCTCTAAGCAGCTCATGCCCATCTATGACAAGCCGATGATCTACTACCCATTGACCACGCTCATCCAAGCGGGCATTCGGGAGATCCTCATCATCACCACCCCAGAGGACGCCGGAGCTTTTCAAAGGCTCTTCGGGGATGGATCCCAGCTCGGGTTGATGATCGATTACGCCGTGCAGCACCGGCCCGAAGGGTTGGCGCAGGCTTTTTTGATTGGGGAGGATTTCATTGGTGATGACAGCGTTGCGCTGGTCCTGGGCGATAATATCTTCCACGGCTTCGGCGGGGAGCTAAGCCAGTGCCGCAATCCAGAAGGCGGCATCATCTTCGCCTATGAAGTATCGGATCCGCAGCGCTACGGCGTCGTGGAATTCGACCAGGCTGGTCAAGCACTGAGCATCGAAGAAAAGCCGGAGGAACCGCGGTCTAATCATGCCGTCGTCGGGCTGTATTTCTACGATAACTCGGTCATCGATATCGCTAAGTCCATCACGCCAAGCGATCGCGGGGAGCTCGAGATTACCTCCATCAACGAGGCCTACCTGCGCCGCGGCGCGCTAAGTGTGCAGCGCCTCCATCGCGGCAGCGTGTGGTTGGATACCGGCACCGTCGATTCCATGAGCGAGGCCGCCGCCTACGTAGAGGTGATGCAGAAGAGGACGGGCATCATCATCGGTTCCCCCGAGGTGGCGGCCTGCGAAGCCGGATTCATCTCCCAGGCAGAGCTGGAAGCGCTAGCCCAGCCCCTCCTCAAATCCGGCTACGGAGAGTACTTGCGCGATTATTAGTAGCCGCGCTCGATGTACTCGTCGATGCGCGCCGCTTCCGCTCCCACCGTCGTGGCATCGCCGTGGCCCGGCAAGACCTTCGTATCTTCCGGCAGGTTGAAGACGACGTTGCGCAGGGATTCGATGATGACATCGAAATCCGAGTACTTGCGCCCCGTCGCGCCAGGGCCGCCGTTGAACAGGGTATCGCCAGACAGCAGCGTGCCATCGACGTAGAGGACGACGCAGCCCGGCGAGTGGCCCGGGGTGTGGTAGACGGTGATCTTCTCGCCGTTGATGTCGAACTGGCCGTTATCGGCTAGGTCGATGTAGTGGGCATCGCCATTCGCCTCTCGCCAGAGCATGTCATCGTCCGGGTGCATGTAGACATCCGTGTCGAAGCGCTTCGCCGCCTCCGGCGCGAGCTCGCAGTGGTCGTTGTGGCCGTGGGTCAGGATGATGCCCTCAACCTGGCGATCGCCCACCAACTCTGCCACGGCATCGAGATCGTGGGAGGGGTCGACGATGTAGACGCTGGAGGCATCGCCAAGCACGTAGACGTTATTGTCCACGTCCCATTCGCCGCCATCCAAGCGGAACTTGCCAGAAGTTACAGTGCTTTCAATCTGCATTAAAATTCCACCACCGAACGTAGTACCTTGCCGTCCTTCATAGTTTGGAAGGCAGACTCGACATCGTCAAGCGCGATGCGCTCCGAGACGAACTTATCCAGCGGGAAGTTGCCGGCCTTGTGCAGGGCAACGTATGCGGGGAAGTCGCGTTCCGGCAAGCAGTCACCGTACCAAGCCGGCTTGATGGAACCGCCGCGGCCGTACAGGTCAATGGCGGGGATATCCACGTGGTCGGTCAGGTTAGGCACGCCCACCATCACCATGCGGCCGGCATGATCGCGGGAGTAGAAGGCCTGGCGCCACGTCGGCTGGATGCCCACCGCGTCGATGGAAACGTCCGTACCGAAGCCGCCCGTGAGATCGCGCACCACATCGATGACCTCCTGCTCCGACATGCCCTTCGAGCAAATGGTGTCGGTGGCGCCGAACTCGCGCGCCGTCTCCAGCTTGGACTCGTCGATGTCTACGGCGATGATCTTCGCCGCGCCCGCCAGCTTCGCACCGGCAATCGCCGCCACGCCGACGCCGCCGCAACCGAAGATGGCTACGGACTCGCCCAGCTGGATATCGCCGGTATTGACGGAAGCGCCCAAGCCGGCCATGATGCCGCAGCCCAGTAGGCCGGCAGCTGCGGGGTCCATGTCATCGACCTTCGTGCACTGGCCCTCGTGGACCAGGGTTTTCTCTGCGAAGGAACCGATGCCCAGCGCAGGGGTGAGCTCGGTGCCATCCTCCAAGGTCATGGCTTTCGAAGCGTTGTGGGTATTAAAGCAGTACTTGGGCTCGCCCTTCTTGCAAGCGCGGCACTCGCCGCACACTGCGCGCCAGTTCAGGACGACGAAATCGCCCTCCTCCACGTGGGTAACCGAAGAGCCTACGGTCTCCACCACGCCTGCCGCCTCGTGGCCCAACAGGAAGGGGAAGGCATCCTCGATGTCACCATCGCGGTAGGCCAAGTCGGTGTGGCATACACCGCAAGCCTGCACCCGCACGATGACGTCATTGGGGCCGGGATCGGGAACGACGATATTTACGGTCTCAACTTCCGCGCCCTTAGAGCGGGCAATAACAGCTTTTACAGTCATGTCCACAACCATACCTACATTTTCAATATGGCCGCGGTAATGAAAATAGTTGCTAGGAAGCCGCAATCACATTGGCCGCGTGCTCGTGGCCACGCTGGTTCATGTGGATAGGCAAGTTACCCGCGCCCGCCGTAAAGTCCACGAGACCTGCCCACATGCGGTCATTCGCATTAGCGCACATGCCGTTATTGCGGGTCGATGGCTTCATATCCAAAAACTGCACGCCGGTGCGGGCCGCCAGATCAACCTGCATCCACTGCGCCTTATTCTCGTAGTCCTGAACCATGGGCAGGAAGGTCGAATCCAGCGGCGTCGGGCCAACGTGGACGAGGCAGTAGTGCGGCCCCGAACCGATGGTGGGGTAGCCCACGATCTGAATGCGGGCATTCGGCGCGGCGTGCTTGATCCGCTCAATCTGCGGGGCGGTGCGATCCGTGAATTCCCGGCGAATCTGATCCATATTCAGATCGCGGTGGTTATAGGTGTCGTTGAAGCCGGTGGTAATCAACACGCGCGCGGTATCTGGGGTCAGCGCGCCCGATCCGATGGCGGCATCCACCTGCTGCCAAATCTGCGGGCCGTTCGACATCGACACCGCACCAGAGCAGGAGAAATCGCGCACCGGCAGGCCCATTTTGGCGCCGGCCCGCTTCGCATAGTTGAAGGAGGTGGGGCAGTTTTCCCCGATTACCCGCGTTGGATTGAAGCGATCCTTCAAGTATTCCCCGCCATTCGGATCCGCCATGACCGAGTCGCCAAAGGAAACGAGATTGCGCTCTGCCGCGCTAGCCTGCGGAGCCGCTACCGCCACGCCCACCACCGCGATCGCGGAAGCGACGACCGAAAATGCCTTGAGTTTTAGGGATTTCATTGAGGGACCTTTTCTTCAAACCTTGTAACTTAAGTGTAGATTAGTCACTCCAGTAACATTTTTCGAGTTAGAAGCAACATCATCTTTTCTTCTAACGATATCGATCGTAGTTATATTTTTGTTATCTTCGCCTTTTCGGAGTTATCTCTTTCATGAAATTGTCTGATGTTTCCTTCCACGCGTCCGCGCTCAGCCAGTTCTTCCCTGCCCTCTTCAAATCGGGGCTGATTACCCAGCAAGGCGGGCTGAGCGGGCAGATCAAGCTCCTGCCCAACCTCGCGCGCTACCGCTTCACCACGGCGCGTGAAATCGAGCAGGCCTATTTGACCTGCCCCGATCGCCTCGCGCTTATCGATGACGACGGCACCCTCACCTACCGCCAGCTGCGATCCCACGCGCAGAATTTCGCCCGCTACCTAGAGTCCCTGGAGCTGCCGGAAATCCGGCTCGGCGTCATGGCCCGCAACGGCCGCGGCATCATCATCCCGCTCGGTGCCAAGGGCTACGCTGGTGCCGGGATCTACCTGCTCAACGTCGGTTCTTCCCCAGAGCAGCTGGCCGGCTGCATCGAAGAAAATGGCATTAACGTCCTCGTCATCGATGATGAATTCATCGACCGCGTCGACCCCAACCTCGATATCCCGGTCATCATCGCCCACGATACGGGGGCAAGCGATCTGCCCACGCTCGATAAGATCGTGAAGAATCCCCTGGATATCGCGCTGCCCGCCTTTCCCAAGCACGGCCCCATCGTGCTGATGTCCTCCGGCACGACCGGCATCCCCAAGGGCATCGTCCGTCCCGAGCCGACGTTGCCTGTCGTGCTCGCCTCCATCGTGGGCAATATCCCGTGGCGCGCCGATCAGCGCGTGCAGATGACGGCCTCCATCTTCCACACTTGGGGGTGGGCCTGCATCAATATCGCCTTGGGGCTGCGCAATACCATTGTCACCCGCCGAATTTTTGAGCCGGAGCAGGTGCTTGATGATGTCCAACGCTACCGCCTCGACGGCATGCTCTCCTCCCCCATCTTTTTCAAGCGCTTGGTGGATCACGATCCCGAGGGCGCCTTCGATACCTCGAGCCTGAACTTCATCGCCTCTGCCGGCAATGCCCTTACCCCGCAGGTGGTCAAGGACACCAATGCGCGCTTCGGCCCCATCCTCTGCAATGTTTATGGTTCCACGGAGCTGGCGCTTGCCTCAACGGCCACGATGGAACAGGTCGCAGAAAACCCCGATGTTGTGGGCAAGGTGGCCAATGGCACCAAGCTGCGCATCCTCGATAAGGAGGGCCACCCCGTTCCCCACGGCGAGGTGGGCGAAATCTACCTCACTAATTCCACCGCCATGACCGGCTATACCAACCCCAAGCTCAAGCTCAATCGGATCGATGGATTGTTGTCGATCGGCGATCTTGGGTACATCGACAAGCAGGGCTTCCTCCACGTCGTGGGCCGGGCCGATGACATGATCATCGTGGGCGGCGAGAATGTCCACCCCCAGTCCGTGACCGAGGTGCTCGAGGCCATGCCCGGCATCGATGAGGTGCACGCGGGTGGCGTGGAGGATAGCGAGACCTTCAGCCGCATCGCCGTCTGGGCGGTGCCTACTGCCGATGCCGCCGGCCGCGAACTGACTGCCGATGCCATCCGCGCCTGGGTGCACGATAAGCTCGCCGAGCACTCCGTGCCCCGCGATGTGCATTTCTTATCCAAGCTGCCGCGCAATGCCACCGGCAAGGTGGTTCCGCGCCTGCTTAAGCACGGCGACTAAATTTTTCAATGCCCCACCACATCGGTGGGGTAAAGAGCACGGCAATAAGCCAATAAATCAACCAGAAGCTGCCGTTTAGCCCTACCACCGCGATGCTAACTACAAGGATCGCAGCCGTCACCGCGCTGGCATATACGGATTTTCTTACATTATTATCGGACTGATTCCCAGACTCGGTTTTCGACTTCCCGCTGAGTTTCCGATCCACTGCGCGGATAATATCGCCGCCAAAGACCAGCGAAAATGCGATATAAAAAGCTGCGAAACCGTGCATGAATCCCGCTTCGCCGTCAGTATGCAGAGTGAAAAATGAGAAAATTAACAAGACTATGTCAATAATTGGCGTAGCGATAAAGAATGCCAGTCCAATTCTTGGGGCCTTGACGATGTATCGGAGAACACCGCCCAGAATAAGGCACGCCCAAAAGAGGATTTCTGCTGCGACGGTAGCAATAAGCAGTGTCTCGTTCCTTCCCTCATCGAGGCCATATGGCCTGCTTCTATTGAAGGAGAGTTT
Organism: Corynebacterium sp. LaCa_23; assembly: GCF_058182375.1. Lineage (NCBI taxonomy): Bacteria > Bacillati > Actinomycetota > Actinomycetes > Mycobacteriales > Corynebacteriaceae > Corynebacterium > Corynebacterium sp. LaCa_23. Next base: position 233,016 of record NZ_CP190825.1, on the reverse strand, counting down.
ATATTAAGGAAGAACCCCGCACATATAAAAATGGAGCCGCCTGCGAGAATCGAACTCGCGACCTTTTCATTACGAGTGAAATGCTCTACCGACTGAGCTAAGGCGGCGCGCTGCTTAAAGCAGCACTGGCGATTCTATCGCAGGGGTGGCGCGGAAAAGAAATCGGGGCTCAGGCCTGGTTTTTGGCGGGCCGGTGTTAAACTCCGGCCCGATACTAGCGACGGTCCCGGTACTAGACAGCCCCCAGCGCTAGAGGCAGGCCCGCCGCAGCCTGCCCACCAAGCCGTCGAAGGCAATCTGCGTGCCCACGTTCTGGGTCAGCTGCTCGCGGCAATAAGAAATGGCGGACTGGCACTCCAAGAGGCCCTCCTCGCTCACCCGCTGCGCCAGCTCGCCAGATAGCCCCGCGAAATCCGGGTGGGTCATCTCCACCTGCGCGCCCACCTTTGTCATCAGCGCGTCGCGGTAAATTCCGGAGAGATCGACGAGCACCAAATCGAGGTTATCGATGACCCGCCGCTTCGCCCGCTTCTTGTGCTGTTCTTGTAGGTCCTTGATAGCGGAGCGAGCATCGCGCTGCGCCTTCGCCGCGCCCTTGCCCTTCGCGCCCACGCCAAAGGTATTTTCCAGCTTGGCCAGCTCCGCTTCTTCTTCCTCCTTGTGCGATTCCTTCGCCTCCGCATCCACCAGCTTGAGAAGCGAGGTCACCGCTTGGAATCCCTGGGATTCGTGGAAGATGTCCTCGGCCAGGTTGATGGCCACCGCGCGGCGCTTTTGCACCGTAGGATCCGCCACCAAGTGGCGCGCCCTGCCCACGTGGCGCAGGGAAGTCACGGCGGCGAGGCGGGCATCGTGATCCGAGGCGCCTTCGCTCACCAACTGCGCAACGATATTCTCCACCGACGGCGAGGGAATGTACAGGTGCCGGCAGCGCGAGCGGAGGGTCTGGGAGAAGTCCTCGGGGGCATCGGAAGGTGCGCACATGATAATCACAGTGCGCTCCGGCGGCTCCTCCACCGTCTTGAGCAGCGCGTTGGCGCCGTTATTGTTGAGGCGATCCGCGTTATTGAAGATCACGACGCGCCACGGGGCAACCGTGGGCAGGCTCGCGGCGCGCCCAATGACCTCGCGCACCGTATCCACCGGGATAATGACCTCCTGCGGATCCACCAAGACCAGGTCCGTGTGCTGCTTAGTACCCAGCACGGCGCGGCAGGCCTCGCATTTTCCGCAGCCCGGCTCCTCTGGATCGGTGCACATGAGCGCGGCCGCGAAATCGATTGCGGCCAAGGAACGCCCGGAACCAGGAGGGCCGGTAAAGAGCCAGGAATGGCTCATCGCCCGCGGATCTGCCCCCGGCATCCCCCGCGCCGCCCGCGCGGCACCCAAGATAGTGCGGGCCACACCTGGGGTATCTGCCAATCGTTGCGCAACGCTTCCCGTATTCACTCGCTCTAGCCTACTGGTCTTACTACAGTAAGTAGTTATGAACAGACTATTGCGTGGCGCTCGTTGGCTTATGGGAACCCAATGGCCGGTATACGCTGCCTTGGTCTTGGGCGCCAATCTCATCGGCGCCATCGCGATCATGACCTTCATCCTCTATTTCCTGCCCATGCCGGAAATCGAGGACTTTGCCGCCGAGCTGCCCAACCTGAAGGGAGTGGCGGCGGTCTACCTCATCTTTGCCGTCATCATCGGCATCGCCGCCACCCTACTGCTCTTCCGCCCCGTGCTGGACTGGCAGCGCAATCCTGATGCACACGATCCAAATATGGTGCGCACCCTCGTGCTGCGCATCCCCGTGTACCAATCCCTGGTCGCGGCCGCGGTCTGGCTCATCGGCATCATCTTGACGGTGGCAATCTCCAGCGGGCAATCCGGGCGGCTCGGGCTCGTCGTGGGCATCTCCACCACCCTGGCGGGCCTGGTGGTCATCATCTTGACCTACCTGCAGGCAGAGCGCCTCGTGCGTCCCGTCGCCGCGCAAGCCGTCGCCCGCCGCTTTGAAGATTCCACAGTCGAACCACCCATCAAATATCGCCTGTTTTCCACCTGGCTGATGACCTCCGGTGTGCCGCTGCTCGGCATCGTGCTGGTGCTGTTGGGGCAGCACACCGGGCTCTTCTCCGGCGATGCCAGCGAAATCATCCCGGCCATCGTGGCACTGGCCCTCACGGCCTTGGCCACTGGGTTTATCGGCACCAGCTTCGCCATCATGAGCGTGGTCGATCCCATCGTGGAGCTGCAGGATGCGATTAACCGCGTACGCCGCGGCGAGTCCGATGCCGAGGTCGATATCTACGATGGATCCGAGCTCGGCGTCCTGCAGGCAGGTTTCAATGAGATGATGCGCGGGCTGCGCGAGCGCCAGCGCGTCCGCGATATCTTCGGCCGCTACGTGGGCACCGAGGTGGCCCAGCGCGCCCTTGATGAGCGCCCCGAATTGGGCGGGGAGGACCGGAAGGTCGCGGTGCTGTTTATCGATGTCATCGGTTCCACCACCTTCGCGGTCAACCATTCTCCCGAAGAGGTGGTCACGGAGCTCAATAAATTCTTCGAGCACGTCGTGACGGTGGTGCACCGCAATAAGGGCATCATCAATAAGTTCCAGGGCGATGCCGCCCTCGCCGTCTTTGGCGCGCCGCTCAACGTCTATGACTCGACCTCGATGGCCCTGCAAGCCGCCCGCGAGCTGCGCGGGGAATTGCGCGGGCTCGAGCTGCAGGCCGGCATCGGCGTCGCCTCTGGCCACGTGGTGGCCGGCCACATCGGCGGCGCGGATCGCTTCGAGTACACCGTCATCGGCGATGCCGTCAATGAGGCCGCCCGCCTGACCGAAATGGCCAAGGACACCCCTGGCCAGGTCCTGACCAATGCTGCTACATTAAAGACCGCCAACGAGGCCGAACAGGCCCGCTGGACCGTCATGAAATCCATCGAGCTGCGCGGGCGCCGCCGCATGACCCAGTTGGCGCGCCCCATCCGCGCCAGCCTGGCAGAAAGGTGCGAAATCTAATGGCAAGCACCCGCCTCATCGTGCCCGATGCTGCGCGCGGAATGGCGCTTTTAGGCATCGCGATAGCGAATATGACCACCGCGTGGATCATCACCGAGGACCGCCCGGGCGCGTATTTCGGCGGCATCCTCAATGACAGCGTGCTCGATAAAATCGCCGTCGTCTTCGGCGCTTTCTTCGTGCACAACCGCGGCCTGCCCATGTTTTCTACCCTGCTGGGCTTCGGCGTGGGGCTTATTGCGATGAGCCTGTGGCGGCGGGGATTTCCGCTGGGGGAGGCAAGGAGGGTCATCGCCAAGCGCTATGGCTTCCTCGCGCTGTTGGGCGCGGTGCATATGGTGCTGCTGTTTTGGGGCGACATCATGTTTGTCTACGGCATTGCGGGCATAGTCATTGCCCTGCTGCTCACGCTGCACAATTCTACGCTGCGCAAGATTTCTAATATCGCGCTCGGGGTGCTGACGGTGCTCGGCATCGCCGCGTTTATTTTCTCCGCGATTGACGGCGGGCTCGATATCCCCGTCGATGCCATTGGCACGGTAAATTCCTACGGTGACCTGCTGCTCAGCCAGCTTCTCACCCTGGGCGCACAGATCATCTCTGCCCCGCTCATCGTGCTGATGTACCTGCCGGTCATGCTGGTGGGCTTTGTGTGGGCGCGCGAGGGCGTGCTTGCCGATGTCCCCTCTCACCGCCCCCAACTCCTGCGCTGGGTGGCCATCGCCGCCGCCGTAACGCTGGTCATTGGCACGCTGTGGTCCTTAGGCACCCTCGGGGTCATTGATGAGCGCTGGGCGAACGCCGCCAGTAGCGCCAATTCCACCCTCGGCGTGCTAACCGGGCCGGGGATCCTCGCCGGGCTCGCGCTTATCCTGCAGCCCGTGCAAGAACGCCTTGCCGCCGGTACCTCCGCGCCCGCGCTCTTGTGGCCCTTCGTCGCGCTGGGCAAGCGATCCATGAGCGGTTATGTGGGCCAGTCGATACTGTTTTTCCTTATCGTGCATCCCTTCACGTTGGACTACGGCCATGACCTTGGCGCCTTCGGCCAAGCCGCCCTCGCCTGCGGCGTGTGGCTGGTAACCGTGATTGGCGCCTGCGTGCTCGAAGCGCTGGGCCTGCGCGGGCCCTTCGAGGTGGTGCACCGCCGGCTATCTTATGGGCCGAGCATGCAGCCGGAGCGGAGCGTACCTCGTCAGGGCCTTACCTAGTCAGGGCGTCAACTAGCAGGAAGTGCCCCAGAGCAAAGGCGCCGGCCTCCGCCGCGCCCACCACCCGGGCCGCCTTCGTGGGCTTGGCTTGTTTCTTGTTTTTCTTCAGTATCCGCGTCTTCTGCTGAGACTCAGCAAAAGACAGCCACGCCCGCAGCGCAGTCAGGCCTTCCGCCGCGACCAAGAGATTGGCGCCGTGGCTCAAGCCCTTCGTCGCATCGGTGCGCAGGCGCAGATCGCCCGCCAGCGCCGAGGTCGTGAGCACCGCCGCGCCGCCCACCGCTACCGCGGTCCGGGTGGGCTGCTTGCGCGTAGCGACGAGCGCCGCCGCCCACGCCATGGCGCGCAGGCCCCACCCGCGGGCATCGTTGCGCGCGCCGCGCCGATAAAGCACCCACGAATACGCCGCGTGGCTAGCGGTCACGCCGGCCACCCCGAGGAAGGAGGGGTGCTGCAAGCGGCGCGCCTTTTCCACCTGGCCCACCGCGCCGGCTAACAAGGCGGGGCTCAGGGTAGGGTCCTGCGCCTCCGCGGCCAATAGCGGCAAAAGCGGCGCGCTCGTGACGGCGTGGGCCTTCTTCCAGCCAAAGAGGCAAGACCATACCGTGGATTCACCAAGCGCCAGGTACGCGAAACGCCGCCAGCCCCGCGGCGTGCGCCGGGCTGGGTCGGTGACATCGGCAAAAGTTTCAGACACCGCGCGGGTTAAGGCCGCGGTGCCTTCCTCGGTGCGGGCAAGAAAATCATTCATGCCCGCCACCTTACTTATTTCCGCGCTTATTTCTTCCGCGAGCCGGCTTTAACCACGTTCTTCGTGCCGGGCGAAGGCTTCGAGCTGGATTTCTTAGCTGCCTTCTTAGTGGCCTTTTTGCTCGACTTTTTGGTCGCCTTCTTAGTGGCCTTCTTCGTCGATTTCTTCGTCGACTTCTTTGTGCTCTTCTTAGAAGACTTCTTCGTGGACTTCTTCTTCGTCTCCCCAGAGGCCTCTTTGGCGCGGCGCTCGGAAAGGAGCTCGTTGGCGCGGGCATCGGTAAGCTGCTCCGGATCGTCGCCGCGGCGCAGGGACGCATTGGTGGTGCCGTCCGTGACGTACGGTCCGAAGCGGCCATCCTTAACGGTCATAGGCTTGCCCGAGACGTCATTATCGCCGAGTTGCTTGAGCGGCGGCTGTGCGGCCGCGCGGCCTCGACGCTTCGGCTCCGCATAAATGCGGCGGGCCTCATCCAAGGTGATGCTAAAGATCTGCTCTTCTTTAGCCAGCGAGCGCGAATCCGTGCCCTTCTTCAGGTAGGGGCCGTAGCGGCCGTTTTGGGCGGTAATCATCTCCCCGTCGTCCACGCCCACCTCGCGCGGCAGGGACAGCAGCTCAAGGGCCTGTTCCAGCGTGACGGTCAGCGGTTCCATCGAGCTAAAGAGCGAGGCCGTGCCAGGCTTCAGCTTCTCATCAATGTAGTCATTGATGATCTTTTCCTTCTGCTTCGCGGCCGTCTTGGTCTCCCAATTCTTGGCGCGCTTGCCTTCCTCGGCGCGCTGCTTATCCTCTTCGGCGCGCTCCTTGGCGACGATCTCCAAGGCCTCCGCCTCGGCCTTCTCCCGCTCATCATCGCGGACGACCTCGGTGACATAGGGGCCGAAGCGGCCTTCCTTCGCCACCACCATGCGGCCGTTTTCGGGATTCTCGCCCAGCTGGCGCCCGCCCTGCGAGGTAGCAAAGAGCTTTTCCGCCAGCTGTTCATTCAGCCCATCCGGGGTCACCGTCTCCGAGAGGTTGGCGCGCTGGTATTCCACGCTGCCGTCCTCGTTGGTGCCGATCGCGCGCTCGATATAGGGCCCGTAGCGGCCGACGCGCACGAAGACCTCGCGGCCCTCCGAATCGGTATAGAGCTTGAGCGAGTTGACCTTGCGGGCATCGATGGCCTCGAGGTTGACATCGATAAGCGATTTCAGCCCGCCATGCCGCGCAATGGAGGCCGCCTTGTGCTCGTTGGCCTCAGCGTTGCCAAAGTAAAAGCCGTTGAGCCAGTCCGTGCCATCCTCCGTGCCGGTGGCAATCGAGTCCAGCTCATCTTCCATGGACGAGGTGAAGTCATAATCCACCAGCTCGGTGAAGTTTTCCTCCAAGAGGCCCACCACGGCGAAGGCTACCCAAGAGGGAACCAGGGCGTTGCCGCGCGAGACCACGTAGCCGCGGTCCTGGATGGTCTTGATGATAGAGGCATACGTCGACGGGCGCCCGATGCCCAAGTCTTCCATCTTTTTCACCAGGCTGGCTTCGGTATAGCGCGCCGGCGGGTTGGTGGAGTGGCCTTCTGCCGAGACCTCTTCGGCCTTCAGATCGCGGCCTTGCTCCAGGTGCGGCAGGCGGTTCTCGCTCTTCTTGCTCGTATCCTCGTCGGCGCCGTAAGCCTTCAAGAAACCCGGGAAGGTAATGGTGCGGCCGGTTGCAGAGAACTCGACATCATAGGCGCCATTATCCGTGGTCGCGGTGCCGGCGACCGCCACCTTCATGGAGGTGCCCTTGGCATCGGCCATCTGCGAGGCCACGGTGCGCTTCCAAATTAAGTCATAGAGCTTAAATTCCTCCGCATCCAGCTGGCTAGACAGCTGGCCCGGGGTGGCAAAGGACTCGCCGGCGGGGCGGATCGCCTCGTGCGCCTCCTGCGAATTCTTCACGCGGCGGTCATAGACGCGCGGGGAATCCGAGACGTATTCTTCACCATAAATGCTGGTAGCGGAGCTGCGCGCGGCGTTCAAGCCCTGCTGGGACAGCGAAGAGGAGTCCGTACGCATATACGTAATGTGGCCGTTTTCGTAGAGGCGCTGCGCAATGCGCATCGTGCGCTCAGAGGTAAAGTGCAGGCGCCGGCCCGCCTCTTGCTGCAGCGTCGAGGTCATAAACGGCGCATAAGGCTTGCGGGTATAGGGCTTGTGCTCTACCCCGGCTACTGTCATGCCCGCGCCCTGCAGGGACTTTTCCAAGGCCTCCGCCTGCGGCTGGGTGATGACGATGACGTCCTTGGTCTTCACGTTTCCGCGATCGTCGAAGTCGCGGCCCACAGCCACGCGCTTCCCATTAACCGCGGTCAGGCGCGCGTCAAAGGCCGACGGGCCCTCGCCGCTGCCCGCCCCCGCGTCCAGGGTAGCGAGCAAATCCCAGTAATCGGCGGAGATAAAGGCCATGCGTTCGCGCTCACGCTCGACGATGACCCGCGTGGCCACCGACTGCACGCGCCCAGCCGAAAGGCGCGGCATGACCTTCTTCCACAACACCGGGGAGACTTCGTAGCCATAGAGGCGGTCGAGGATGCGGCGGGTTTCTTGGGCATCAATAAGGTCATAGTCCAAATCGCGGGTGTTTTCCGCCGCCTCCAAGATGGCGGACTTGGTGATCTCATTAAAGACCATGCGGCGCACCGGCACCTTGGGCTTTAAGACCTCTAACAGGTGCCAAGCAATGGCCTCGCCCTCGCGGTCCGGGTCTGTTGCCAGCAAGAGGCTATCGCACTGCTTCAGCTTGGATTTAAGGTCAGCGACCTTTTTCTTCTTATCCGGGCTGACGACGTAGAGCGGGGCGAAGTCATCTTCCGGGTTAACACCCAAGCGGGCCCAAGATTCCTTCTTGAACTTCGCCGGCACGTCGGCAGCGCCCCGCGGGAGATCGCGGATATGGCCCACGGAGGCCTCCACGATGTAGTTATCTCCCAGGTACGGCTGGATCTTTTTCGCCTTAGTTGCCGACTCCACAATCACTAAAGTTTTGCCCGGCTCGGCCGCTTCTGCCACTTCGACTTCATCCCTTTCGATGATGCGAACATTAAAATTTGTGCGCTTTCAGCAATCGCCCCTAGCGTACACAGGTGGTTTATACCGTTCTTCGCACCATATACTCGGTAATACCAAAAGGCTGTGTAGGGGGCACTTCGCACCCCCACCGAACCGGTCTATACTGACCTTTTTAGAAAGTCCAGCAGCTGTGAAAGCATTGTTGGGGACGATAGCACACCCACAACACACCCCGTGGAGGATTAGATGGTTGACACAGTAACCATGTGGATTGAAGCCATCATGGGCACGGAGTGGGTTTATCCCATCGTGGGCCTGCTCATTTTCGGGGATTGTTTCTTTCCAGTGCTCCCCTCTGAAATCCCGCTGAATATGGTCGGCGCTTGGTCCGGTTCGCAGGGATTTCCGCACCTGCCCACCATGTTCTTTGTGGCGCTCGTAGCCGCCATGTTGGGCGATAACCTGTGCTTTTTGCTGGGCACGCGGTTCATGCCGCTGCTTAACCGCATTCAAAAAGGAACGAAGGCCTACGAGGCCCTCTCCTGGGTAAAACGCAATGTGCGCCGCGGCGGCGGCGCGGCCATTATCATTGCCCGCTTTATCCCCTCGGCCAGGCTCTTTATGACCATTTTGCTGGGGTCAATGCGCTTTCCCTGGCCGGTCTTCCTCTTCTTCGACACCATTGGCGTGATGCTCTGGGTATTCCAGGCTTTGGCCATTGGTTATGTCGGCGGCATGGCGTTCTCCGATACCCCACTATTTGCGATGGTCATCAGCATTATCGCCGCCATCTTCATCGGCTTGGGTCTGCAAAAGGCCCAAAACAGCATCATGGAGTGGTGGGATACCCGCCGCGGCTACGCCGAAACGCCCTACGGCGCTTAAAAACCCTAGAGAATTTTAGAGAATGGAAACGGCCTGCGCCTGGTCGCCCTTCGGGCCGGATCCAACCTCGAAGCTGACCTTCTGGTTTTCTTCCAAGGTGCGGAAACCGCTGCCCTGAATCTCGGAGTAGTGCACGAAGATGTCTCCACCGCCGTCCTCGCGCTCGATGAAGCCGTATCCCTTTTCGGAGTTAAACCACTTAACGGTTCCTTGTGTCATGGTGAACTGAGTTCCTTTTCTTAAAGAGGTAGCGCGGATTGCCGCGCCGGTAGTTATTCGGTAAATGGGTCCTCGAGCAGTACCGTGAAGTATAAAACCGCACCAAGACAACATTGGCCTGTCAACAGTGTGACACGTTCCACGCCAAAGCGATAGATTTAACTCACAAGGGGGTAAAAATTGTCTCACCCGGCTGGCGATAACCCCATTGGTGAAGAGCTCCTAGAACTCATCCAGCGGCGCCTTTCTGAGTCCACCCTGACGTTTCACACCACGCTCCCGGCAAAGCGGGCGCGCTACGCCGATTGGCCGGAGTGGGTGCTGCCGGGGTTGAAGGAGGAGGTGATGGATGGGGGCATCGGCAAGCTCTATGCGCACCAAGCCGAGCTCGCCGAATGCGCGTGGCAGGGCCGCGACGCCGTGATTTCTACCGGCACCTCGTCCGGCAAATCCTTGGGCTACCAGCTGCCCATCCTCACCAGGCTGGCGGAGGAACAGACCGCGTGCGCGCTCTACCTCACCCCCACCAAGGCCCTGGGATCGGACCAGCTGCAATCCGCAATCAAGCTGTGCCGAGGGATTCCGGAGCTCAAGAACGTGGTGCCCGCGCCCTATGACGGCGATACGCCCCAGGAGTCGCGGGCAGGCGTGCGCGAGCATTCACGCCTGGTGTTTTCCAATCCCGATATGGTGCACATGTCCATGCTGGCCGCGCACGCGCGGTGGGCGCGGGTGCTGCGCCACCTGGAGTTCATCGTCATCGATGAATGCCACTCCTACCGGGGCGTATTCGGCGCCAATGTGGCCCTGGTTCTGCGCCGCTTGCTCCGCCTGTGCCGGCATTATGGATCGCAGCCCACCATCATTTATGCCTCCGCAACCATGAATGACCCGGCCCGGCATGCCGAGCGCCTCACCGGCCGCCCGGCGCACGCGATTACTGAGGATTCCGCCCCCACCGGCGCGCGCACGGTCGCGCTCTGGGAGCCTGGGTTCTTGGAGGGCGCAGAGGGCGAGCACGGCGCCCCCGTGCGGCGCGCGGCCACCACGGAGGCCGCCGAGTTGATGGCAACCTTCATCGCGGAAGGCGCCCGGACCATGACCTTTGTGCGCTCCCGCCGCTCCGCCGAGGTCGTGGCGATGGTAGCCGCCGAGACCCTTTCCGGCAGTTTGGGCCGGCCGGATTTCGCGCAGCGCATCGCCGCCTACCGCGCCGGCTACCTGGCCGAGGACCGCCGCCGGTTGGAGCAGGCGCTTGACGATGCCTCCCTTTTAGGCGTCGCCACCACCTCCGCCCTCGAGCTGGGCATCGACGTCGGCGGGCTCGATGCCGTGGTCACCGCTGGTTTTCCGGGCACGGTGGCCAGTTTTTGGCAGCAAGCCGGGCGCGCGGGCCGCCGCGGGCAAGGCTCGCTCGTGGTGCTCGTCGCCCGCGATGAACCCATGGATACCTACCTGGTGCACCACCCCGATGCGCTACTGGGAAAACCGGTGGAAGCAAGCGTCTTTAACCCCACGAACCCCTATATCCTCTTTGGCCATATCTACTGCGCGGCGGTGGAAAAACCGCTGGATGATGCCACCATTGCTGAGTGGGGTGCCAGCGCGGTCATCCACCAGCTTGCGGAGCAAGGCCTCGTGCGCCGCCGGGAGCGCGGGTGGTTTGCCGTGCCCATTCCCGCCTCCAGCGCGGAGGAGCTCTCGCCGGAAACCGCCCACTCGGCGGTATCGCTGCGCGGCGGTGCGGGCGAGGAGGTCATGATCGTGGATGCCTCAGATGGGCGGCTACTGGGCACCATCGATGCAGCGCGCGCGACCGGCCAGGTCCACCCCGGCGCGGTTTACCTGCACCAGGGCGAAAGTTTTGTCATCGAGGAGCTCCTCCTATCCGATTATGTGGCACTCGCCCGCCCGGAGACCCCCGAGTATTCGACCACCCCGCGCTCTACTACGGATATTCGCATCGTGCGCGAGGCCGATAACCTGGTCAATTATTCCCCGGGCCTGTGGGTGGCGGACGTGGAGGTCGAGGTCACCGACCGCGTCACCGGGTACCAGGTGCGGCTTGCCGATGGCACCATCGGCGACGATATCCCCCTCGATCTCCCCGAGCAGCGGCTGACCACCCGCGCCGTGGCTTATACCATCGACCCGCTGGCACTTTCTGCGATGGGCATTACCGCCGCCGATATCCCCGGCACCCTCCATGCGGCCGAACACGCCGCCATTGGGCTGTTGCCGCTTATCGCCACCTGCGACCGCTGGGATATCGGCGGCGTATCCACCGCATTGCACGCGGATACGCTTCCCACCGTCTTTGTCTACGACGGCCACCCCGGCGGCGCCGGGTTTGCCGAAGAAGGCTTCCGCCGCTTCCCCGAGTGGATCGCGGCCACCTTTGAGGCGGTGCGCTCCTGCCCCTGCGAGGCCGGGTGCCCATCGTGCGTGCAATCGCCCAAGTGCGGCAATGGCAATAACCCACTGAGCAAGGACGGCGCCATCAAGCTGCTCGGCGCGCTCGTCACCATGACGCAGGAGGCCGCGGTTTAAACAGGGCCCGCCTTGGCCGTGGCGCTCTGGCCGCGCACCGCGGCAACGGCGATGATATCGGGTGCATTGTCAGTGCATTCCTCAAGGATCGCGCCGTTATCCCGCGCGGTGCTTTCTGCGGCCGCACACGCATCCTGGCCGGTGGCTAAGGCCCACGCGCCGGCTACCGCGGCAAGGTCCGCGGCCACCTGCGCTTCATGGCGCGCGGTCACGCGAGACCCCACCGCCGCGATGACCAGCAATAAGCTGATGATGGCGACGATGATTCCCGTGGCAGCGATGGTCGCGTATCCGTCCTCACCGCGCAGTTTGCTAGTCATTGCCAGCCACCTCCGCGGGAAAGACCGCCTCCGCGCTCATGGTGCCGATGGGAGCATCGACGCTTACCGATGCCCGAATAAGCCCCGCGCTTTCCCGCACGCTCACCCGGGCATCCTCGCGGGCCGGTTGGTACTCGACGCCGATGGCGTGCGACCTAGCCGCCGCGCCCGCCATATCCACCGCCGCGATATAGGACGCCATCGTCGCGATCGCACCGATGATGCCCGCCGCCACGAGGACGAGGGAGCTTAATGCCAGGGCGGCTTCGATGGTCACGGAACCATCGTCATCGACTACCGTGCGCATGATTCCTCCTTTCTTGTGTTCTAGTGCGCCCGGTTAGCTCGGGGTATTCGATAGCGCATCGGTGATAATTCCCTCGATGGCATCGACCACGCCGCCGCCGTTAATGACCATGTACAGCACGCCGGCAAGTGCCGCAGCCGCAAGCGATCCCATGGCGTATTCAATGGTGCTCATCCCCTCATCGTTGCGGACGAGGGCGCGGGTGAGCTGGGAGTACTTAATAAATAGTGCAGACATAATGGAGAGTCCTTTCTTAAAAGGTGTGGTGGTTGAGTAGAAGTGAAAAATGGTGCATCTAGAAAAGCTGCGCGCCCAAGCTGATCACTACGGGCGCGAGGCCTAGAACGATGAATGCTGGCAGGAAGCACACCGCCAGCGGGAGGGCAATGAATACTCCTGCGCGCTCTGCTTTAGCCGTAGCGTGAGCAGATGCTTCGGCGCGCAAAGAAGTACAGATTCGCGTGCATCCGGCGGCTATGGTGGCGCCGGACTGGCCCGATAAGATGACAAGCCCCGCCACGTCCTCTAATCCCGCATGGCCCTTCATGTGGTCCCATGCAGATTCCGTGGGCACGCCAACTCCTAGGAGCGCGGATACCGTCTCCCACAGGTGCTGGGTATCGGCCTCTGCCGTACGCGCGACTGCCGTAGCAGCGGCGTGCACCGTCAGGCCCGCACTCAGGCAAGCTGCGAAAAGCTCGATATCCCCGGCCACGAGGAGTGGATCCACGGTGGTAGAGGGCTGGAGTTTGCTCATCAATCCCCCGCGCACTGTTGCGCCATCGCGCTTCGTCGGGCCGGCGCGCGGGGTCTTCGCCGTGTGCTGCGTTGCGTTCTGTTCCATAGCCGGTCCCAGCCGCCCCTTGGCGGCCGGCAGCCCAACGAGCACGGCCAGCGCTAAGCAGATAAAGGCCATCATGGTGCCGCCTTCCTGATGATGACGCGGGACCAAGCAAAACCGCCGCAGGCAAGCCCCACCCCGATGACCAGCAGGATTCCGCCCACTCCCCCGCCGAGCAAAAAGCCCAGCGAATTGGCCCCCATCGCCCCGCCCATGGCGATGCCCGCAATGGGAAGGCAGGCCAAGACCGTCGCCGTAGCTTGGGGTCCTTGCAGCCCGGCCGCGGTGGATTGGTGGTGGCGACGCAGCGCATCCATCCGGCTTTGGGCCTGCTCAAAGAGGCTGGCCACCGCGATGCCATGCTGAGTAGATAATTCGAGCAGGTGGCCTAACCGGGTAAGTTCTGCATCCGCATGGGCTCCTGAGAGCGCCACGTGTGGGGGCGCGCCGCGCGCCGCCGCAGTAGCGGTGGATTCTAAGGCCGCGCTCATATCCCGCGGCGTCGTTACGGGTAGGGACTCCGCCCCGCGCGATAGCGCGCTTGCAAGGGTTGCCCCGGCGCGCAGGTCAGCGGTGACGACCCCGAAGTATCCGGCCAGGGCCTCGCGGCCGCGCCGGCGCGCGCGGGCGGCCATGATGTCCTTGATATACCACGACACGCACCATGCGATGATCGCTGCCGCGACCGCAATGCTCATCCGCCCGACCGAGAAGAAGACCAAGCTGCCGCAGAATACGGCACCCAAGATGACCAAGGAGCTGGCCTTTATACGGCTGCCCTTTCCGGCGATGCGGGCCGCGCTCGAGGGCGCAGACAGCAAGAGGGCTGCGGCGAGCAATAAGAAGCTAAGCATCCGCCTGATCCCCTTCTTCTTCGCGCTGTTCCTCCAACAGGGAAGCGGAGAATTCCGCAAAGCCGGGCGCGGGCCCCTCGGTTGCGCTCCAGATGATGCGCGGGGTGACCGGATTGCCTTCTAAGACGCCGATATGGGCCAGGCGCCGTCCGTGTGGCGTGCGCTCCATGGTGAGAACCACGCTGACGGCGGCCGCCAATTGCGAGTGCAGGGCGCTGCGGTCCAGGCCGCCGAGCGCGCCGAGGGCCTCCATGCGGGCGGGTACCTCAAAGAGGGAATTGGCGTGCAAGGTACCCGCTCCGCCATCGTGGCCCGTATTCAGTGCAGCGAGCAGATCGACTACCTCTGGGCCGCGAATTTCACCGACGACGATGCGGTCCGGGCGCATGCGCAGCGCCTGCCGCAGCAATTGCGCCATGGTGATTTCCCCGCTACCTTCAGCGTTTGCCCGGCGCGAGACGATGCTCACGCAATGCGGGTGGTGGGGTGATAGCTCCGCCGTATCTTCGATGACCACGATGCGCTCGCGCTCGGATACGGTCCCTAAAAGCGCCGAGAGCAGCGTCGTCTTGCCGGAACCGGTTCCGCCAATAACGAGGAAGGACACTCGCTTTTTCATCATCGCGATAAGCAGCTGGCCAATGTCTTCGGGCACGGTGCCATTGGCCACCAACTGCGGCAAGGTGGTCTGCGCCTGCCGCAATACGCGCAGGCTAATGCACGTTCCGCCCACGGCGGGTGGGCTTAAAAGGGCATGCACGCGGAGCACGACGCCATCGGGGCGCGTGACGCGGCCATCGGCAAAAGGCTGGGCATCATCAAGCCGCGTGCCCGAGGCCGCCGCCAACCGGGAAGCGAGCTGGCGCACCTCCCCATCGTTGCGAAAGGTGATATCGCTGCGCTCGAGCCCCTCACCGCGGTCCATAAAGACGTCTTCGGGCCCGTTAACCACGACATCGGTCACGCCCGGCCGGGCCAATAAGGCATCCAGTGGCCCCATGCCGGTGGCATCTTGGCGCAAGCGCCGGAGCAGATCCACCACGGCGACGTCACTGATAACCCCTGCTTCCTCGCGGATCCGCCGGGCCAAGCTAGAGGCGTCGTGCACCAGATCCGGCTCGGCGGCAATGACGCGCTGCATCTTCTCCATGGTCTTTTCCATGGTTTCGGCCGAACTATCCATCGCCGCGCTCATGCCCCTACCTCCTCGCGCACCGCACGGGCGGTCTTAGCAAGCGCCGCGGGGAGCCGGGCCGGTAATCCACCGATCTCGATGCTGCGGGTGAGCCCGCGCACGGTGGGCAATTGGGCGCTGACCCGGTGGTGGATGATGTCTTCTACCTCGGGTGCGCTGAGAGCCGCCCACTGCCGTTGGCGCAGGACCACCACGATGTCGCGCCGCGCCTCATCCAGGCGCAGGATGAGTTGTGCGGCCGCCGCTGCCGAGCGCACCTCCGCTGCCACCACCAGCACCACGTGCGTGCAGGAAGCAGGGATATTTTCCGCCGTGCAATCCACCACGCACAAGCCCTCTCCCGCGTGTGCCGCAGACGTCGCCGCCGCCAAAAGCGTGGCATCTAGCGTGAAGGTGTCTTTCACCGTACTGCGCGCTGCGGATAGCACCGCTATGCCATCGGCGGTAGAAGGCAAGGCGCGGTAGAGATCGGCGGCATCGATGCTGCCATCGCCAATATTGAGCTCTGGCCAGCGAGCGCCTGGCAAAGCTTCCACGCCGAGGAGGAGATCGAGGCCGCCGGAGTGCGCAGTGGCATCGATAAGAAGCGCCCGCGCCTGCTCACCCGCCGTGCAGTGGGATCGCGCCAGGGCCGCTGCAAAGGTGGAGGTGCCTACCCCACCGCTGGCGCCCACCACCGCGATGGTGGCGGTACCGGGGCGGTCTTCCGGTGGGTGCGCGGCCTGGGCGATTGCCGCCAGCAGGTCTTTAATTTCCGCGGGGATTATAAAGGCGCGGTCCGCATGGCAGGCAAGCGCCGCCTCATAATCAATGGGCCCTGGGTCCGCGGCGAGGAAAAGCACCGGGACGGGAGTGGCCTGTGCGGCTTGGGCCGAAGCGATAACGCGCGCCATAAGCGCATCAACCAGAACCGTATAGGCCCCGGCGAGGCTGCGCGGAATATCGCGGGGATCGGTGACCGTAATGACCTCGTGACTGGTCGCGGCGGCGGCATGGACCGCCTCGGCGTGCAAGGCTTCCTCGCCTATAGCAACGACGATGGTGGAGCGAGACTGTGCTGTATTCATGCCCCCTAGCCTGAAGCACCCGCGCCACCAGCACTAGAGACGTGACTTCCCGCCTGTGGATAAAAGCGCGAAAGCTACCACTTAGCGCTCGGTTAGTTGCATTTTCAACAAAGCCTTGTGGATAACCGTAGATATAGGTGACGGCCCGCGCATCGGGGGGTGCGCGCGGGCCGTCAGTAACCCGGCCTCGGGGGGCGAGCCGGGGCAGGCCACACTGTATATCGGGGCCTTGCACCGCTTATTATGACACGTTCATTACCCGATCACAACAGCTAAGAAAAATAAGCTACCTGCACGGTCCTGACCTGCACCGAATGGATGTTCACCGCCTACCGGGTACGGGCTTACGGTTAGGCCGCGCGGGCGATGGCATCGGCTTCTTTGCCGCCTACCTCCCAGGCGGAGAGGTGAAAAAGCACCACCTCGCCGGGGCTGTCGCGGTAGCTCGCGCGGCACTCGCGGTAGGCCGTGGAATGGCGGTGGAAATACACCTCTGGCACGGCGAACCCGCGGGGATCGAAGCCGGTGTGTATGGCGACCAGGCGGGCGGCAACCCGCGCCACCACGCCGCTGCGCGGGCCAAAGAATTCGCCTGCCGCGATTTCGGCATGCACGACGCTTGGCAAAAGATCGCGGAATGCCGGGCCGCTCCCCTGCGCAATCAGGCGCGCCAAGCCTTGCAAGCGCGCGCTATCGCCGCTGGGAATCCCGTTGCCGCCGGCAGCGACGTCGATGCGCGCGAGCACTTGCAGCGGCGCGCGGGCAAAGGAGCGGACGGTAGAATCCACCACCTCAGGTGCCGCTACGGAATACGCGCTGACCGCGCCGGCGAGCGGACCGCTTTCCACATCGCCTGGGCCAGGATGCGGGGGGATGGCGTGCCCATCCAAGGCCACGCTAGCGCGCGCCCCGCGCATCAAGGACTCCGCGGAGATGACCTCATACCTGCGCAACCCTGCGGGCCTGCGGTGGGCGCGCGCGATGGCCGCTGCAGCCTTTTCCGCACCTTCTTTCACCCCCGGAAGGCGAAAAAGCGGGGATAACGCGTCATTTTCTGGCATATACATTAGGATAGCCCTAGACGTCCCGAGCCCCGAAGGCCCCCTATCGTTGGCGTGACACCATGGAATCGCGCTATTTCTATTATCATTGGGGCCGTTACAAGGTTTAGATGAAAACGAGGAGAATTAATCGTGAGCAACGATGGATTATTTACTGACGGCACCGATCAATTCGCACCAAAGGTTAATTCGATTCCTTTGAGCGATGTTGATGCATCGTCCTCCGAAACCTCCATCGGCAAGTTGGTCTCCAATGCCACCGAGCAGATGTCCCAGCTCGTGCGCTCTGAGGTAGAGCTGGCCAAGACGGAGCTGGCGCAGTCCGCAAAGAAGGGCGGCATCGGCGCCGGCTTCTTCGGTGCGGCCGGCACCATCGCGCTGTACAGCTCCTTCTTCTTTTTCTTCTTCCTCGCTGAGCTCCTCGCGCTCTGGCTAGAGCGCTGGGCTGCCTTCTTGATCGTCTTCCTCGTGATGATCGTGGCTGCCGGCGCCCTCGCCCTGCTCGGCGTCAAGAACGTCAAGAAGGTCAAGGCGCCGCAGAAGACCATAGATTCCACCAAGGAACTCAAGAACCTGATTCCGGGCAAGGCGCAGAAGTCGCTGGACCGGAAGGATACTCACGGCCTGTATACCTAAACCGCACGCACGACTAGATCCGCCTCAGCCTTTCCTGGGGCGGATTTTCTGTACACATAGAAAGGCGCCTTGCCCTCCATGGCCTTAGCACCACTTCCCCCCTCCACGGTTGAGCTGGAAGGACCCTTTGCGCACGAGTTTGTCCACACCCGGGGCATCCGCCTGCACGTGGCCATAGCGGGCGATAGCGCCGATCCCCTCGTCGTTTTTATTCACGGCGCTTTTGGCGGCTGGTTCGATTTCCAGGAGGTCATAGGGCCCCTCGCCCAGTGCGGCTACCACGTCGCCGCGGTGGATATGCGCGGCTTTGGCATGTCCGATAAGCCGCCCATCGATCCCGGCCAAGATATCCGCACCCTAGTAGGGGATCTGGATGGCCTCATTCAGGCCTTGGGCCACGAGGATGCCTATATCGTCGGCGCCGATACCGGTGGCGCGGTAGCGTGGTGCCTGGCCGCCGAGCGCCCCAATCGCGTGCGCGGCTTGGTGTCGGTCTCGGCCGCGCACCCGGTTGATATCCGCCGCGCCATCGCCGCACGCCCCTGGGACTTTGGGTGGATGATTCTGCGTTCCCTCCTCTGCCACCTGCCCAAGGTCACCCGCGCGAATACCCTGCTGCTCAGCCCCCGGGCCTATCGCAAGGAGCTCAGTTTGGATACGGGGCCCGCGCTTGCCGATGCCACCCTAGAGTCCATCCTTGCCCTGCGCCTGCGCGCCTCCCAGATTGGCAAGGTGCGCCGCGGGATCCTGTGGAATCACCGGATGCGCACCGCCGTGGTGCCCTTGAACTGGTCCGAATTAAGCGTCAAGCGTCCCGTCCTTTTCATCCACGCCCAACAGCGCCTGTGGAACCCCGTCATCCAGCGGGCGGCCCTGCGCGCCCGCGCGGGGTTTAGCGCCACCTCGATCCCAGGGGCCAAGAACCTGCCCTTCCTCGAGGCCCCCGAGGAGTTCGTCGACGAGCTGCGCCGCTGGCTCGACGCGTAGGGCGCATGGGGCGCGTAGGGCGGCGCGTGGGGAGACATACCCCACGCGGATCTAGTACGAAAGCTAGTGCGCCACGCACTCGCCGGTTTCTACTGGGCGCTGCAATTGGGTGACATCCCCAATGTGGCCGATGACCTCATCTGCGGTCAGCGCGTATCCGGTCTCAGAATCATCCACTGAGGCGCCGAAAATAACGCCCAAGACCTCGCCCGCGGTATTGACCAGCGGGCCGCCGGAATTGCCCTGTTGGATATTGCCGCGCACCGTATAGGAATCGCGCTCTACCCGGCCTTGGGAGTAGATATCTGGCCCGGCGATGGTGATGCGATCGCGCACCCGGGCCATTTCCGCATTAAAGGGGCCAGAGTGTGGGAAGCCCATGACCATGGCATCGTCGCCGGTCTGGGCCGGCTGCTGCGCCCACGGCAAGGGTTGGATGCCCAGGTCCGGCGCCCGCAAGACGGCGATATCGACCTCTGGGTTGTAGTAGACCACCGTGGCGTCCTTCAGGCCTAGCTTCGTATCCAACCTCACCGTTTGGGTGCCGGCCACCACGTGGGCATTGGTCACCACATAGTCGTTGTCCACCACAAAACCGGAACCCAAGAGGCGGCGGGAGCACTCTTCGGCATCGCCAAGCACGTGAATGATGGATGGGCGGATGCTGCGCACCAGCTCCGGGTCCTGCACGTCAGGGGCTGGATCCTCGACGTCCTCGCCGCTGATGGACTTTTCCCACGGCGAAACCAGGGGCGGAAGGCCCGATTCATTGAGCAACGCCGCCACGCCATTGGGAAGGGAAGCCAGGCGCGGCGGGGCGGCCGCGTTGAGGTTGCTCAGGATGCGGGAATCGCGCAGACCCTGCCCCGCGGAACCGCCCAGATTGGTGGCCACGGGGATGGAAATCATCCAGATGACAATGAGCGCGATGAAGGACTGAAAGACCGCGCCGAAGAGCGAATCTATTCGTTGGGTGCTGCGCGCCTTCATGCGATCGCGCACGCTGGTGCCCAAGGAAGAACCGATGATCTGCCCGATGCCCACCAGCAAAACCAGGATGCCCACGAGCAGGAGCAGGCGCAGCGAAGGCTCGTCTACTGTGCGCAATACGCTGGGGGCTACGGCGATGCCCACCACGAGGCCCGCGCCCACG
Source organism: Corynebacterium sp. LaCa_23 (assembly GCF_058182375.1). Taxonomy (NCBI): domain Bacteria; kingdom Bacillati; phylum Actinomycetota; class Actinomycetes; order Mycobacteriales; family Corynebacteriaceae; genus Corynebacterium; species Corynebacterium sp. LaCa_23. The sequence goes on along the minus strand of NZ_CP190825.1, from coordinate 212,931 downwards.
CCGATGGCGGAGAGCACCGCGGCGAGCGCACCATTGCGCCAACCACTGAGCAATGCTGCTAACACGGCAAGCACAATCAGGCCGTCAACAATGAGCGCAGCAGTCATGGCTTTGGTTCTTTCTCTATCGAAATCTCGTGCGTCTCCCGGCGCCTCAAGCGCGCGGGCAATTAGGACATCTTCTCATTATTGCGGGACTTTTTGAGAGTGTCACGCAGGTCTATGACCGAATTGTTATCCCACGGTACGCTCCACCCAGAATGATCCAATAATGCTGCCAGCACCCCGGCAGTAAACCCCCAAATTACGTAGTCATTGGCATAAAACGCCGGGCCTTGCCACTGCTTAAATCCCACCAGCAGGCGGTTGCGGGGGTCAATGAGCTCCCTAATCGGGACGAAAAACACATCATCGGTCTCCGCCGGGCTTGCGGGATAGACCTCGCCCGGCTGCTTCCAATGGGCCAAAATCGGGCTGACCGGATTGCCCGTGGCGCGAATGTGCAATTGCTCCCACTGCTCTAAGGGCGTGACCGTATGGCGCTGCAGGTCGGTTTCCTCCCACGCCTCCCGCAGCGCGGTATCAACCAGCGACGTATCGCCCGGATCCCGCCGGCCGCCCGGGAAGGCAATCTGGCCGGAGTGCGAGCGCATGGACGGCGAGCGGTGCGTGAGCAAAATTTCGCCATCCTCCACGCTGTTCCCGCTCAGTAGCATCAGCACCGCGGCTTCCCGCTTGGTTGGCACCTCTTCCTCGGAGCCATTGAGCTGCGAGGCCTGCCGCTTACCAATGAGCTCTTGCACCTGACTCGTATCGACACCCAGCGCGGGTTTTATCCACTCGGGTGTGTATTCGGGCCATACTTTACTCATCCGGCAAGCGCCTCCTTGACCGTCTTTTCAATCTCGTCCGCAGAGGTAAACGGCTGGGCCGCCTGTTTGATCACTTCGCCATCGCGGAGGATCACGGTCACGGGAACCACGCCCGGCAGGCCCAGCGTGCCCGCGAAGCTATTATCCGGATCCTGGAAGCTCGGCAGGTCTACCCCCACGTCATTGAGGAACGCGGCCCCGTTGGCGGCGTTTTTATCCGCGTGCACTCCAATGACCTTCCAGTCCGGGTGGGACTCTGCCACCTCGTCCAAGTGGGGCAATTCCGCGCGGCATGGCTCGCACCACCACGCCCACACATTGGCGATGGTAATGCCCTCATCCGCCTTCTCCCCTTGACCTGCCTCATCGCCGCCCAGGCATTCCAGATCCACCCCGGCGATGGGGCCCGCGGGGCAATCTGGGCGCTCGGCTACGTCCTGGCCGTCCGCCGCGCCCGATTCCATGCCAGGGGCCTGCGCCGATTCATCCGCGCCGGTGTCATCCCCACGCAGCTGCATGACCCCCACTACCACGAGGACAGCGATGACAATGGCCGCAATGACGGTGCCGAAGACGTATTTTTTCATACCGCTAGCTTAATGCAGCCGGGCACAGATCCCGCACCACGCAATCCCCACACTCCGGGTTCCGGGCGTGGCAGACCCGCCGGCCGTGAAAAATGACGCGGTGGGAAAACATCGTCCACTGTTCCTCTGCAATGAGCTTGGCGATGTCCCTTTCTATCTTCACCGGCGTCTTCTCCCCCGTCAGCTCCAGGCGCTGCATCAGCCGGCTAAAGTGCGTATCCACGGTAAGGCCGGGCACCCCGAAGGCATCGCCCAGCACCACCAGCGCCGTCTTGCGGCCTACCCCAGGCAGGGAGGTCAGTTCCTTTACGGTCTGTGGCACCTCGCCGCCGAATTCAGAGACGAGGCGCTCGCCGATGCCCAGGAGGTGCCCCGCCTTCGCCCGCTGAAACCCCAACGGCCGCAGGATCGCCTCCAAATCTTCCCTCCTAGCCGCCGCATAATCGGCCGCGGTGGGATAGGTGCGAAACAGCTCAGGGGTTACCGAGTTCACGCGCGCGTCCGTGCACTGCGCGGAAAGCACCGTGGCCACCAAGAGCTGGAGGGGCGAGTCAAAATCGAGCTCGCACCACGCATCGGGGTGTTCGCCTGCCAATCGCTCATTAATGACGGGCGCTTTCTTGCTCGGGGCCGCGGTGGCCGGCAGTGATGAACTCATGCCGCCAAGCTTAGTAGGATAGGAATACATGATTTCACTTGTTATTTTCGTTCCGCTTGGCATCGCCCTTTTTGCCCTCCTCATGGAAAAATTGGAAGCGATTGTCTTCGCGGATTAGCAGAAAACCCGCTGGCTGTAACGCTAGGGTCGTAAGTGCTCCCATTTCTGTTATGTGAACGAAACAAGGGGCAGTACCCAAAAGTGACGAACTGCACTGTAAAATGGGGTACGCTAAAAAATTGACCCCGCTTGTTCCGCATTAGCGTGCCTCCCTGGAGCCCGCAAAAGGATGTGGCCCAAGCACTTTAGTGACTTATCGCAGTCGACATCCAAGGAGTAAAACGTGGAAGGCGTACAGGACACCCTCTCCCGCGCCGGAATCTTCCAAGGCGTTGATCCCGTAGCAGTGCAGAATCTTCTCGAGCAGATGGAGACAGTGCGCTTCCCGCGCGGTACCACCATCTTCGATGAAGGCGAGCCCGGTGACCGTTTGTATATCATCACCTCCGGCAAGATTAAGCTCGCCCGCCACGCCCCGGATGGCCGCGAAAACCTCCTGACTGTGATGGGCCCTTCCGATATGTTCGGTGAGCTCTCCATCTTCGATCCGGGCCCGCGCACCTCGTCCGCCGTCTGTGTGACCGAGGTCCAGGCCGCCACCATGAACTCCGAGCTGCTGGATAAGTGGGTTAGCGATCACCCCGCCATCGCCCAGCAGCTGCTGCGCGTGCTGGCCCGCCGCCTGCGCCGCACCAACGCCAACCTGGCGGACCTCATCTTCACCGATGTGCCCGGCCGCGTTGCCAAGACCCTGCTACAGCTGGCTAACCGCTTCGGCGTCCAGGAAGGCAGCGCGCTGCGCGTCAACCACGATCTCACCCAGGAAGAGATTGCCCAGCTGGTCGGCGCTTCCCGCGAGACCGTCAACAAGGCCCTGGCTACCTTCGCCCACCGCGGCTGGATTCGCCTCGAGGGCAAGTCCGTGCTCATCGTCGATACCGAGCACCTCGCCCGCCGCGCGCGCTAAAACCAAAAAATTCCCTCCATCCTCCGTGCATAGCACCGAAGGTGGAGGGAATAAGTGTTTTAAGCCGGTGACCTGCCGCGCAGCGCTTTAGTTGTCAGTACCGTCGAGGTACTTCAACGCAGTGCGCGTGGACTGCTCTGCGGCATGGCGCAGCACCGGATCCACATCGTCATACATTTCATTGACCAAGGTGGTCAGATCCACGTCATCGCCCAGCCGGGAGCGGATTTCCCGGATCTGATCCAAGCGGTAGTGCCGGCGATCAATGTACTTGCGCGCCACCTGCGAGGTATCCTCCAAATCCGGACCGTGGCCTGGGAAGAGCGGAACATCCTTGCCGCGGGATTCCAACACGTCCAAGGCGTGCAGGTAATCGGCCAAATCTCCGTCCGTTTCTGAAAGCAAAACGGTGTGGCGCCCCGCGATGGTATCGCCGGTGATAATGCCCTCTAGCCGGGAATTTTCCACCTCCCCGCTCCACACGAAGAAGGACGTGGAGTCCGCGGTGTGGCCCGGCGTGTGCAGGACCTCCAGCTGCGGGGTGATGCCCTCCAAAGTCAGGATCTCACCCTTCTGTAACGCCTCCGCGCCATTGCAATAGCTGGGATCGAAGGCGCGGATGGGCGCGCCAGTCATCTGCCGGAGCCGCTGCGCGCCAGAGGCGTGGTCATCGTGGCGGTGGGTAAGCAGAATTAAAGCCACCTCACCAGCATGACGATGCACAACGTTGAGGTGGCCTTCATCCTCCGGCCCCGGGTCCACGACGATCGACCGGGAGTCTTCAGCGGCACTAATAATCCAGGTATTCGTGCCCTCGAGGGCGGTATAGCTGGGATTATCACAAAGAACTACGCCAACGGATTGGCTTACGGGACGCAATTGACTATATGCGGGGTGCTCCATGCCTACCAGCCTATCCGATCACTCAGCGATCTCTACGATCAATTCGATCTCCACCGGGGCGTTCTTTGGCAAGGCCGCAACGCCGACTGCAGAACGAGCGTGCGTGCCAGCTTCGCCGAATACCTCCCCAATGAAATCCGATGCCCCGTTGACCACCGCTGGCTGATCCTCGTAGCCGGGATCCGAGGCCACGAAGCCAACGATTTTGATCACGCGGGAGATATTGTCCAGCCCGATCTCTGCATCGACAGCGGCCAAGGCATTGAGCACGGCAGTGCGGGCCTGTTCCTGGGCCTGCTCCGTGGTGACTTCAGCGCCAACCTTGCCGGTCACCGGCAGGGAGCCATCCACCAACGGAAGCTGGCCAGAGGTCCATACCTGGTTGCCCACGCGCAGCGCCGGCACATAAGAAGCCAGCGGCTTAGCGACGCCCGGCAGCTCCACCCCTAGCTCTTTCAAGCGAGCGGAAAAGCTCATTTACTCTGCCACCTCGCGCTTGAAGTAGGCCACCACATTCTCCGGGTTCGGGCCAGGGGTGATGGAGACCAATTCCCATCCGTCTTCGCCCCAAGAGTCAAGGATCTGCTTGGTGGCGTGGGTCAGTACTGGTGCGGTTGCGTATTCCCATTTAGTCATGGCGCTCATTCTAGCGATTTAATACGACTTATGCCGCCTCAATTGCGCAGCGCTGCCGGTACCGCGCGGGAAGTCACACCTGTGAGCGCCTTAAATGCCGACGAGTTCGCCGCCCTTAGCCAGGTAATTGGCCCAGTCTGTGATGTGGGGGTTCTTGCGCAGCAGCGCGCGGCGCTGGCGCTCGGTCAGCCCGCCCCACACGCCAAATTCCACGCGGTTATCAAGGGCATCTGCGCGGCATTCCGTTAATACTGGGCAGTGGCGGCAAATGACGGCGGCTTTGCGCTGTTCAGCGCCGCGCACGAATAATGCGTCTGGGTCCTCATTGCGGCACTTTGCTTGAGTGACCCACTCACCACGCTCGGGATTTCGGGCTGTATTGGACATTCCCGCAGTCTTCACTCGAACGGTCATGGGTGAGTGTTCTCCTTCCCAGACGGAATACTATGTACCGAGGCCTGAGTCTATTCACTAGAACGCGAGATTGTCTACGAGGTCACACTTTAGGGGGTGCAGGTAACCTTCCCCATTGCCAGTCAGACCACGTAGGGTATTGGGGGTGACTGTCTTCAAATCTTTGTCCAAGATAGCCCTGTCCACGGTCTTGGTAGCCGCGCTCATCGCGCTCGCGCTCGCCCCCTTTGCGGGCATTTCCGGCGTGGCGATCGCCCGCACCAACCAGACCATGCAATCGGACCTGCAAGACTTAACAGCGGGCAATATCCCCGGCGTCACCACGGTGCAAGACGCCTCGGGCAAAGATATGGCCTATGTCTATAGCCAACGCCGCCACCCCGTAAGTGGCGATGAGATTTCGGACGCGATGAAAAACGCCATCGTCTCCATTGAGGACGAGCGCTTTTACGAACACGGCGGCGTCGATCTCCAAGGCAATTTCCGCGCCCTGTGGACCAACCTCACCTCCGGCGGGGTCTCCCAGGGTGCTTCCACCATTGACCAGCAGTACGTCAAGAACTACCTCCTGCTGGTCTCCGCGCAAACCGATGAAGAACGGGCCGCGGCGACCGAACAGTCCGCCACCCGCAAACTGCGCGAAATGCGTATGGCAACGCAAATGAATGAGGAATTGGATAAGAAGGAAATCCTTACCAATTACCTCAACCTGGTCTCCTTTGGTAACCATGCCTACGGCGTGGAGGCCGCCGCGCGGACCTATTTTGATAGCCATGCCGCAGATCTCACGGTTCCACAGGCGGCGATGCTGGCGGGCATGGTGCAGTCCTCGGAGCGCCTCAACCCCTTTACCAATGAGGAAGAGGTGCTTGACCGCCGCAACGTCGTGCTCCAATCCATGGTGGATAACGGCTACCTGGAGCAGGCGGAAGCGGATGAGTATAAGGGGGAGGAATTGGGCGTCGGCAAGCAGCCCAGTACCCTGGACAATGGCTGCATCGGCGCAGGTGATCGCGGCTTTTTCTGCGACTTTGTACTGCAGTACCTCGAGGAAAAGGGCATCGACCAAGACCAGCTCGCCCACGGTGGATACACCGTAAAGACCACGCTGGACCCGCAGGTGCAGGATACGGCGCTATCCGCGGTGCAGTCGCATACCAACCCGGACGCCCAGGGTGTGGCCGAAGTTATGAATGTCATCGAGCCGGGCACGTCGGACCGTAAGGTCTTGGCCATGGTCTCCTCACGCGCGTACGGGCTGGACCAGGACAATAATGAGACCCTGCTGCCGCAGCCTAACTCCTTGGTGGGCAATGGTGCCGGCTCCGTCTTTAAGACCTTTACCGCCGCGGCCGCCATCGAGGCTGGCTACGGTATTAAAAATACGGTGGATGTGCCCACCCGCTACGAGGCCGAAGGCCTTGGCCACGGCGGCGCCGATAACTGCCCCGCCAACCGCTACTGCGTGGAGAACGCGGGCAATTATAAGGCCACAATGTCGCTGCAAGAAGCGCTGGCGCACTCGCCCAATACGCCGTTTATCAAGCTCACCGAGCAGGTTGGCGTGGCGCCCATCGTGGATATGGCGGTGCGCCTTGGCCTGCGCTCCTACGGCGACAAGGGCACCTTTGATAAGGACACCTCCATTGCCCAGCGCACGAAGGACGCCAATTCCGGTTCCTTTACCCTGGGCCCCACCCCGGTCAACCCGCTGGAGCTATCCAATGTGGGCGCCACCATTGCCTCCAATGGCCGGTGGTGCGAGCCCAACCCCATTGACAAGGTCCTGGATAAAAACGGCAACGAAGTCTACCTCAAGGAAACCCCGTGCGAGCAGGCGGTAGACCAAGACGTGGCCCACGCCTTGTCCAATGCGCTATCTGAAGATGCCACGCAGGGCACCGCCAAGGACGCCGCCCAGGCCGCCGGGTTTAGCTCCCCCATCGCCGCCAAGACCGGTACCACCGAGTCCAACCAGTCCTCGGCTTTTTTGGGATTCAACGACGGGCTCGCCGCCGCTCCTTATATTTATAACGACGGCACCGATACCCAGCCGCTGTGTACCTCGCCCGTGCGCCAGTGCACCGGCACCGGCAACCTCTTCGGTGGTTTGGAGCCCGCGCAGACATTTTTCACCATGGCATCGCAGCTGCCGCGGGCTACCCAGAGCGGGCTGCCCAATTACAACAAGAAATACGATGACGGCACCACCGGGGATAAGCTGCTCGATAGCGTGCGTGGGCAAAGCGAGTCCCAAGCCCGCAGCGCCCTTGAGGCCCGGGGCTACGTGGTAAAGACCTCCCGCGTCGTTGGCGGGGACGTGCCCTACGGCCGCGTGGTGCGCGCGATTACCGGCAAGGACGGCAAGAAGGAAGGCGCGGAGATTACGCTGCAGCTTTCCGATGGCTCCCCTGCCACCCAATCCCCCTCCAGCGGCGTCGGCAGTGCGAATGCCACCGGCGCACAAAATAACACCGGCAGCGCGAACACTACCGGTGTGAGCAACGAGGGAGGACATGGTGCCGGCGATTTCAACCTCAGTCCTGAGGACTTTGGAATCCGCCAAGAAGATATCGATAACTTCCGCAACGATATCCGCAGCCTCCTCGGCCGCTAAAGCTTAATTAAGCTGGCCTTTTACCTCTGCGGAAAGGCGCTTGCCGTCGGCCTGGCCGGCGGCTTTTGCGTTGGCCACCTTCATAACCGCACCCATCTGCTTCATGGTGGGTGCTTCACCGTTTTCCTTTTCTACCTCAGCAATTGCCTCTTCTACCAAGGCCTTAAGCTCCGCGTCATCGAGCTGGCGCGGCTGGTAGGCCTCGAAAAAGGGGACATCGACAAGCTCAGCCTCTGCCAATTCCGGGCGGCCGTTTTCTTCATAGACCTCCGCGGACTCGCGGCGCTTTTTAATCTCGCGCGCGATGACCTTGAGGATGTCTTCATCCTCCAGCTCGTGGCGGGAGCCGGTGGTTTCCTCGGCCTGGATTGCCGCGAGCAGCGCGCGAATGGCGCTGGTGCGCTGCTTTTCCTTGGCCTTCATCGACGTTTTCAGATCTGCTCGGATAGTATCTTTTAGCTCGCTCATGCCTTTCAATATACGTCCATTTAAGGCAGGTAGTGTAGAAGCTGTGAAACTTCAACGGATTCTTGGCGGCGTCGCCGCCGGCCTAGGTGTTGCTGCTTGGGGCTTTAGCGAGCTCAACAAATTCGAGCTCAAGGAATATACTCTTCCGCTCCTGCCCAAAGGCACCCTGCGCGGCGAAGAAGAGTTCCGCCTGCTGCATATTTCTGACCTGCACATGATCCCGGGCCAGCAGACCAAGATCGATTGGGTCTCCGCCCTCGATGCGCTGGAGCCAGACCTCGTGGTCAATACCGGCGATAATCTTTCCGATAAACAGGCCGTGCCCGATACCCTGCGCGCGCTCGGCCCGCTGCTTGCCCGGCCCGGCGTCTTCGTATTCGGCACCAATGATTATTGGGCACCCCGCCCGGTCAACCCCTTCAAATACCTGCTGGGTAAAAAGCGCGAGCCTTCCTACGTTGACCTGCCTTGGCGCGGCATGCGCGCGGCCTTCATGGAGCACGGCTGGTACGACGGCAACCAAGCCCGCCACGAGTTCAAGGTGGGCAATGTTCGCCTCGCCGTGGCCGGTGTGGATGATCCGCACCACGACTTGGACGATTATTCCGAAATCGCCGGGCCGCCCCACGAGGATGCCGATCTCTCGCTCGCGCTCCTCCACGCCCCCGAGCCGCGCGTGCTCGAAAAATTCGCCGCCGATGGCTATCAGCTTTCCCTCTCCGGCCATACCCACGGTGGGCAGGTCTGCCTGCCTGGCTCGCGCGCCATCGTGACCAACTGCGGCATCGACCGCCCGCGCGCCCAAGGCCTGCATGATTTCGGCCCGATGAAGATGCACGTCTCCAATGGCCTGGGTACCTCCAAATTCGCCCCGGTGCGTTTATTCTGCCGCCCCTCAGCCACCCTGCTGCGGATCACTGAGGTGGACTAGACCTGCCGTTTTGCCGATCTCATTCACCGTGCGTTAAGGTATCTCAGTACTGCTTTTAAGCAGTGACCGGGATATGGCGCAGGTTGGTAGCGCGCTTCGTTCGGGACGAAGAGGTCGCAGGTTCAAATCCTGTTATCCCGACAGCAGCCCGCAGGAAACTGCGGGCTTTTCCATGCCTATAGGGCCGCTTGGATTCCAGGCCCGCTACTTTTAGGCCAGCATTCCGGTAAAGAATGCGATGGCAACGAGGAAGATGGAAAATACCCATGCGATGGGGAAGGCTATCTTGAGGTACTTGCCCATCTGACCGTCCGCCAGTCCCAACGCCAACCATAACGCCGGCGAAAATGGGGAGACGAAGGTTCCGACCACGTTGCCGATGATAAGTGCGCTCGCAGCGCCCATACCGCTGACGCCGAAGGACTCCACCGTGCCCTGGACAATGGGCAGCACCGAGAAGTAGTACGCATCCGTGGAGGTCAATAGATCCAGCGGAACCCCAAAGAATCCCACGATGACGTGCAGATACGGCGCCACGCTTTCCGGCAGGATATTCACCAGGCTCAGCGCGATTTCTTCTAGCATCTTGGTCTCATTGAGCACGCCCAAGAACATCGCGGCCGCGATGATCACTCCGGCCATGGACAAGGCGTTGGGGGCGTGGCGCCGTAAGGCATCGCCCTGCTCCATCGCGCCGTCGAAGTTGACCACCAGGGCAATGGTGGTAGCAATGAGGAACGCGGGCGCCGGTGGCAACAAGCCCGAAAGCAGGGCGGCGAGCACGGCCAAGGCGACGACGATATTCGCGATGGTCACCCACCGGGATTTCCGGTACCTGAACCCAAGTTTCTGCTGTTCTTCGGCCTGCTTGGCGGAAAAATCATCCGCCAAGGAATTCACGTCCACTGAAATGGCACCCTTAATCTCGCCGCTTTCCTGCAGCTTGGCCAAGCGGCGCTTTTCGCGCCACCCCAATAGGGCGGCGATGGCGAAGATGAGGACCACCGCCACACCCTGGATGGGCAATAGGTGCAGCCAGATATCGTTGGGGTCTTGCTCAACTACCGCACCGGCGCGCCCCAGTGGCCCGCCCCACGGGACCATATTCATCACTGAAGCGGCCAGGGCCACGATGGTAATCAGGACGTAGCGCGACATGTGCAGCGCCCGGTACAGCGGCAGCAATGCGGGAATCGTAATAAGGAAGGTCGTGGAACCCGATCCATCGAGGTGCGCCACGATGCCGATGGCGGCCGTGCCTATGGTCACGGCCATGACATTGCCGCGGGTCGCCTTGATGAGGCTGCGGATCACCGGGGTAAAAAGCCCCACGTCCTGCAGGATGCCAAAGAAAATGATGGCGAAGATGAACATCACCACGACGTTGATGACAGAGCTTAAGCCTTCGCCAAAGAAATCCGCGATATCTTCTATGCCGAAGCCGGCTATCACAGCGCCGATGACGGGCACCAGGGTCATGGGAATAATGGGATTAACGCGGCCGCGGATGAGGATGCCCACCGTTACAAAGATGATGGCCAATCCCATCAGGGTTAGCCCGAGGGAGGTCTGCATTGCGCTCCTTTAAATGTCACTGGCGCCCGTATGGCGCACGCCATTAGCCAAAAGACGTATGGCTAATGTTAAACATTACTGTGTGGTAGCGCACATTCCTGCCGGTAGCCGCATAAACAACCCCAGCTCACCGTGGATATATAGCTTTGGGTAAAAACGGGAAACGACGCGGCGCCCCTACAGCACCGCGTCGTCCCTATTCCCTATCACTCACAACGGCGCAAGCCGCTCGCCTACCCCCTAAGTAGGCGGTGTGAGCACTAGTAAGAATAACACTTATCGTATTCCAGCCATAGCGCTGGCAAATATTGCCAGCTTTATACAAGCTTTTGTCTATTTAAGTATAAATTTTCATACTTTAGCGCCGGATTTTTGAACCTTTTTGACAGGAACGAGCCATTTCACTGCACTCAGGCCCACGAGAGTGATAGCGCCCAAGACGCCAAGGCCCGTCCACAGCACCACGGCCTCCCCATCGTTGCCAGCCACGGTCACGGCAGCCGTCGTCCAGTTCAGCGGCAAAAGGTTGGCCACTACCTGCCATACCTTGTCCACCCCGGCGATGGCCGCGGATTTCCACAGCCAGCCCACCAATGCGGTCTGTCCAATTCCAAAGAGCGCGGCAAGGATGGATCCCACGGTTAAGCCACACAGTTCGAGCAGGCCGCGCACGATAAGCGCGGAGGACAGGGCACCCAGGAATAGCGCCCCGCCGGCAGCCACCGCGGCGATGGGGGTAAGGCCGATGGATAGGACGTAAAGCAGAATCTCCCCGATGGCCACCGCTGCCAGCGATCCGCCGAGGACCATCAACCACGGGCGGAATCCCAGTTTCCAGGCCACCCCGGCGGCGGATCCGGCCAGCAAGACGAGCGCGGAAATGAGCATGGCGATGACCGGGCTCAGCTGGCGCGCATCCTCGTCCGCCGCCACGTGTGCGGGCGGCAGCGCACGCTGCACCTCGCCCAGGTTCGATTGGTTTTGTTCTGCCATGCCGGTGAGCTTGCCGGCGCCATCGTCAAGCTTGCCCACCCCATCGAGTGCCTCATCCACGCGGCTATTAAGCTCCGCGATGGACTGGTTGAGCTGCTGCGCACCTGCCACGGCCTGGTTGATGCCGTCGTGGTAGGCATAGCCGCTTACCGCCAGCTGGTTGGACAGATCGCGCGAGCCATCCTTCAACTTCTTCAGCTCCCCGGTCAGGGATTCATCGAGGCGGAAATTTTCCACCTGCTTGCGCAGATCCCCCAGTTGCGAGCGCACTTGCTTCGCTTCCTTGGAATCATTTCCCTCCAAATCGCGCACCGTGCCATCGATGGCCTCCAGGATTTGGCCTTGGACGGCTCCCAGGCCCACGACCTGGTCGACGGCCCCGCCAACGGTATTGGCCAGCTCCGTCGCTCCTCCGCCGAGGGTATTCGTCCCCGACTGCAGCTGGTTCAGCCCCGCCACCAGCTCTTGCGAACCGCCGGCGAGCTTGTCGACGCCCTCTCCTAGCTCCCCCGCGCCCTTATCCAACTCGCTGGTGCCTTTGTTCAATCGGTCCGCCCCGGATTTCAAGATACTGGCCTGCGCCTGGGCGCGGCTGGCTGCCTCGGCAGCTTCCTTGAGCTCTGGCGATGCCGAATTCGCCTGCGGTGCGCCATAAGGCTGCGCGGCGCTCGACCACGCGTGCGCCGGTTCCCACTGCGACCAGGCCGCCACTGCCGTGCCGACGATAAGCGGTACGGCGAGCAATACGAGCAGTAAGAGCGTGCGCCACCGCGAGGAACTCGCGGACGCAGTAGACGCGGTCGAGGCAAGGCTTTTGGTCATGCTAGTAACCTATCGCTGCAGGTCATTCCCTTTCTGCAGGCGCGCCGATCCCCGCGCATAACAAAGAGAATCTACTATTAAGACATGCCTATCCCCCGAAAATCCGTTCTCTCCCGCACGCTAGCCTGCGCGGCCGCGTTTCCGCTGAGCATGGCACTGGTGTCCTGCGCCGATGATGCCGATAACTCCGCCAACCCCAGTGAGCCCCAGTTTTCTGATGCCGTGGCGCAGTCCAGCTCCAGTTCCAGCTCGAGTTCCAGCGCTACGAGCTCTCCGGAGCCAACGACGGCTACTACAACCGATGCCCCCGCCACCTCACCCGCACAGACGCAGGCGCAGCAGCTCACCCCGCAAGAGGTCACGGTCACCACTACTGCCAGGCAAGCAAAGGGCGATTGCTCACCAGCATCCTTTGCTCCCCTAGCCCCCGATATGAGCAATATTGTGGTGCTCGATTGCGATGGCACTTGGGCACACTTTGGTCAAAACCAAACAGATTGGCTCGTATGGGCCCGCTTTGTCGATGGAGCATGGACGGTCATCCGCCCGATTGGCCAAGCCACCTCGGGGATGAGCGAGCCGTGCTATGACGTGGATAAATGGCTTAACCAGGGCGCGCCTCAATTCGTTGCAGACGATATGCGCCGCTGCAATTAGCCCGGCGTAGAAAAATCACAAAAGCCGCCTCCGACCAACTGCCCCAGCTCACAGCAGATGGTCGAAGGCGGCCTGTGTTTTATGCACCTAAGAAGCAGTACAACCGCAGCGGCGGGCTACTTCTTTTCAGCGAAGACCTCGCGCACGCGCTGACCCAAGTCCGGGTGGACGTTGGTCCAGTACTGGTACACGCGCTCTTCGGTTTCTTCGGAAACGCCGGCCATCGCGTTGGTGATATTGGTGACCAGGCGCTCCTTGGCGGCGTCGTCGTAGACGTTTTCGTACAGGTCGCGGGCCTGCACAAAGTCATCGTCTTCCGCGTGGCGCACGTACGGCGCGCGGACCAAGTCCTGGCCGTGGGGGTCCGGGTTCACATAGAAGTCTGCCGCAGTGGTGGTCTCGAGGTCCTCGCGGTTGTTGACGGAGGCATCGTCAAGCACGCCCGCGCCCTTCGCATGGCGGTTGGGCGAGTACACCGGATCCTCTGGAGCATTGTAGAAATACTGCATTGGGCCCTCGTGCTCGTAGGTATTGACCTTCTCCGCGTTGCGCGGCTGGTTGACCGGCAGCTGCTTGTAGTTCGGCCCGATGCGGTAGCGCTGCTGATCCGCATAGGCAAAGACGCGGGCCTGGAGCATCTTATCCGGGGACAGGCCAACGCCCGGCACGATATTGGAGGGATCGAGTGCAACCTGCTCGATCTGGGCAAAGAAGTTGCGCGGGTTGCGGTTGAGCTCAAAGTAGCCCACATCGTGCAGCGGGTAGTCCTTCTTGGACCAGACCTTGGTCAGATCGAAGGGGTTGAAGCGGTAGTCCTCTGCCTCCGCAAGCGGCATGATCTGCACCTTGACGTCCCAGATGGGGTAGTTGCCCTCTTCGATGGCGTTGTAGAGGTCCGCGCGGTGGCTATCCGGGTTCTTACCGGCTTCCACGGTGGCCTCTTCATCGGTGAAGTTCTCTACGCCCTGGCGGGAGATGAAGTGGTACTTGACCCAGAATGCCTCGCCGTCCTCGTTGACCCATTGGAAGGTGTGGGAACCGTAGCCATTTTGGTGGCGGGTGGTCTTCGGGGTGCCGCGGTCACCCATCAGGTAGGTCACCTGGTGAGCGGATTCCGGGTTGCGGGTCCAGAAATCCCACTGCATATCGGCATCGCGCAGGCCATTAGCACCCAGGCGCTTTTGGGAGTGGATGAAGTCCGGGAACTTCATGCCATCGCGCAGGAAGAATACCGGGGTGTTATTGCCCACAATGTCGAAGTTGCCGTCTTCGGTGTAGAAGCGCAGGGCAAAGCCGTGCACGTCGCGCCAGGTATCCGGGGAGCCCTGTTCGCCGGCGACGGTGGAAAAACGGCCCATCATTGGGGTGACGGTGCCCTTTTGGAAGACCTTGGCCTTGGTGTAGGCGGACACATCTTCGGTGATGTGCAGCTCACCGAAGGCGCCGTGGCCCTTGGCATGCGGGGTACGCTCAGGCACGCGCTCGCGGTTGAAGTGGGCGAGCTTTTCAATGAGGTGAATATCGTTGAGCGCGACCGGACCCTGGGGGCCGGCGGTCACGGACGTGTTCTCGGACGGCACGGGCTGGCCGGACGGACGGGTCGTGATGCCCTTACCTGCGGGACGCTGTCCCTTGTTCAGGATGTCATCAGCAGTGGAATTAGTCATGGTATGTCTTTGCCTCCTGGCAATCAGTCGATAATTTGGGGTCAATTATCAATCACGGACAACCCATAGCTTACTACGTTTAACGGCGCTGCGCTACCTTGCGCGCGCACGTGTTGCTTGCCCGTGTCCCAGCCACCGCAACCTTGGATAAGAAATCCAGGAGCTACTGGTAGATTCATTCAGGTGACCCACCACTCCGCAGCAGACGACGCCCGCGTCACCGAGCTCGCCCTCCGGGCTGGGCGCGGCGACCGAGCAGCGCTTACGGAGTTCATCAAGGCCACCCAGGATGATGTCTGGCGCCTGCTCGCCCACCTGGGCGGCCCCGAAATCGCCGACGATCTCACCCAGGAGACCTACCTGCGCGTCATCGGCGCCTTGCCGCGCTTTGCCGCCCGCTCTTCCGCGCGCACGTGGCTGCTCTCGCTGGCCCGGCGCGTGTGGGTGGATAATATCCGCCACGATATGGCCCGGCCCCGCAAATCCGCCACGCAATACGAGGACGCCATGAGCTCCGCCGCGGAAAATTCCGGTTCCTGGAGCGATTGGATCGATGCCCGGGCGCTTATCGATGCCCTGCCAGCCGACCGCCGCGAAGCCCTCATCCTCACCCAGGTGCTGGGCTATACCTATGAGGAAGCGGCCAAGATTGCCGGGGTGCGCGTTGGCACCATTCGCTCCCGCGTGGCGCGCGCCCGCAAGGACCTCATCGAGGGCGCAAATTAATACCCCCGAATGTTCGACCACCTAGACGCATACTTTCGCCGCAATACTTATCAAAGTGCAGGTACTTAGGGCAGCGCAGCGGGCGCATGCGGCCTGAGGTCGGGGTAGAAAAATGCTAAAGTGACGCGATTTCAGCTGTGAAGTCACGGCTGAAATGTGATTCTATTAGATACACACACGTGATAAATCGACCGTCGATCCGGGCCCGCGCGTTCCCAAAGCCGGGCCCGGCGAGTGTGAGTAAGAGAGTTTCTCCCCTCATGATTAAACGCGCAATCGGAATTTCCATGGCGTTTATTGGCGTCGTGGTGGGCGCAGGCTTTGCCTCGGGCCAAGAAGCCATGCAGTACTTCGTAGCTTTCGGTGAATGGGGCCTGTGGGGCATCGCCCTCGCCGCCGCCCTCATGATGGTCACCGGCGTGTCCATCCTGCAGCTGGGCTCCTATTTCCAGGCGGTGGAGCACACCGCTGTCTACAACAAGATCGCTTCACCAGTCACCGCCAAGATCTTGGACTGGTCCACGCTGATTACGCTGTTTTCCATCGGCTTCGTCATGTTCGCCGGTGGTGGCTCCAATATCAACCAGCAATTCCCCAGCATCCCCGTGTGGGTCGGCGGCACCGTCATGCTGATCCTCGTGCTGCTGGTGGGCCTTATGGATGTAGACCGCGTTACCCGCGTCATCGGTACCATCACCCCGTTCATCATCGTCTTCGTGGTACTGGCCACCGGCTACACCATCCTTACGGCCGATGTGGACTTCACATCCCTGAATACCTGGGCCATCGATAACGTCAATACCTCGCTGCCTAACTGGTGGCTCTCCGCCCTGAACTACACCGGCCTGAACGTCATGACGGCCGTATCCATGTCCATCGTCATCGGCGGTAACTTCCTAGATAACCGCGCCGTGGGCATCGGTGGCCTCATCGGTGGTTTCCTTTACCTCATCCTGCTGGCCCTGCTCGTCTTCGCCCTCTTCTTCGAGGCCAAGGACGTCAACGGCGAGGACATGCCGGTGCTGAAGCTGATTACGGGTATCCACCCGGTTCTCGGCATCTTGATGACCTTCGTCATCTACGGCATGGTCTTTAACACGGCCATCGGTATGTTCTACGCCCTGGGCAAGCGCCTGACCCGCAATAACCCGAAGCGCTTCTACCCCGTATACGCTGCATCCTGCATCATCGGCTTCATCCTGTCCTTCATCGGCTTCCAGTCCCTGGTCAGCAACGTCTACCCCATCCTGGGTTACCTCGGCCTACTGATGATTTTCGTGATGGTTTATAACCGCATTAAAAACCGCGGCATGCTTGCTGATGAATCCGATCGCCGCATGCGTGCCCACGATCTCGTCGCCCGCAAGCTCGACCCTCGCGAGCGCTTTACCAAGAAGAATGAGCGCGAGCTGCGCATGCTAGCCGCGGCCTCCAATATGCACACGCAAGAATTCATCGATCACCTCGCCGAGGATATCCACGAGGAGCTCGAAGAGGACGATGAACTCGACTACGACCGTTCAGAGCCCGCACCTTCCGTCACCTACGTCCAGCACACGAAGCCGGAAGTACCTTCCGTCGACAGCGACTTGGACTTTGGCAAGAAAGACGAAGACTAAGGTTTAAGCGCCACTAAATACAATTCGGCTCCTCCTTCCCGCGGTGGGAAGCGAGGAGCCGATTTTTCATATTGCAAAGCGCCGGGCAAGGCTTCGCAGCTCTGCCCGGCGCGGTGGTACCTTGCGGCTATACCAACAGTTCTGCGATCTGAATGGTATTAAGCGCAGCGCCCTTGCGCAGGTTATCGCCGGAGACGACGAGGACGAGGCCCTTATTGTCATCTACCGTCTGATCCTGGCGGATGCGCCCGACCAAGGAATCGTCCTTGCCGGCGGCGGCGAGGGGGGTGGGGACATCGGCAAGCGTCACGCCTGGGGCATCGCCTAGAAGCTCGGTGGCTTGCTCCGGGGCGATGGGATTGTCGAACTCCGCGTGGATGGTCAGGGTGTGGCCGGTAAAGACGGGGATGCGCACGCAGGTGCCGGCGACCTTGAGGTCCGGCAGGCCGAGAATCTTGCGGGATTCATTGCGCAGCTTCTGCTCTTCGTTGGTCTCATTGCTGCCGTCATCGACGAGGTTGCCGGCAAAGGGCAGCGCGTTATAGGCGATGGGCGCAACGAAGGGCCCCAGGTCCTCATCATCGAGGGCAGAACCATCGTGGACCAGGTTCACGTTGTGATCGCCCACGCTGTAGACCTGCGCGGCGAGTGTCTGCACGCCCGCCAGGCCGGAGCCGGATACCGCCTGGTAGGACGATACGTGCAGCTTGTTAAGCCCGGCGGCATCGTGCAAGACCTTCAGCACCGGCATGGCGGCCATGGTGGTGCAGTTCGGATTGGCGATGATGCCCTTCGGCGGGTTCTTCGCCTCCTCGGGGTTTACCTCAGATACCACGAGCGGGACCTCTGGGTCCTTGCGGTAAGCCGAAGAATTATCCACCACGGTAGCGCCCGCGGCGGCAAAGACCGGGGCCCACTTCTCAGAGGTGGACCCGCCCGCGGAAAATACCGCGATATCGACATCGGCCACGGATTCTTCGGTGACCTCGGCCAAGTCCTCCACTTCGATCTGCTCACCGCGGAATTCCAGCTCGGTTCCAGCGGAGCGGGCGGAGGCGAAAAAGCGCACCTTATCCGCCGGGAAATTGCGTTCTTCCAAAATGGAGCGCATCACGCGGCCGACCTGGCCGGTAGCGCCGACGACTGCAACGGTAGTCATTGTCTTCCTCTTTATTTGTTCTGGTTTAGCGTCCGGTTCCAGCATAGACGGTGGCTTCTTCCTCGCCGCCGAGCTGGAATTTATCGTGCAGGGCGCGCGCCGCCTTCTCTAGGTCCGCCTCGCGAGTCAGCATGGAGATGCGGATTTCGGAGGTGGAAATAAGCTCCATATTCACTCCCACATCGCGCAGGGCCTCGGTAAAGTCCGCCGTCACGCCGGGGTGGGACTTCATGCCGGCGCCGACGAGGGAGACCTTGCCTACCTGGTCATCGTAAAGCACATTGGACCAGCCACCCTCAGACTGCAGCTTGCTCAATAGCTCCATCGCGCGGGGGCCATCGGCGCGCGGGCAGGTGAAGGTGATATCGGTGGTGCCGTCCTCCAAGGAGGAGACGTTTTGCAGCACCATATCGATATTGATCTCCGCATCGGCGATGACGCGGAAAAGCTTCGCGGCCTCGCCCGGGCGATCTGGGATGCCCAGCACGGTTACCTTCGCCTCGGATTTATCAGTTGCTACACCAGTAAGTACTGCTTCTTCCACGGGGATATCCTCCATCGAGCCGGTCACCAACGTGCCGGGGTCATTTGAATAAGACGAGCGAACTCGCAACGGAACATTGAAAGCGCGAGCGTATTCCACGCTGCGCAGGACCAGAATCTTGGATCCTACGGCGGCCATTTCCAGCATCTCTTCAAAAGAGAGCTTTTCTAGCTTTTGCGCATCCGGAACAATGCGCGGATCGGCGGTATAGACGCCATCGACATCGGAGTAAATCTCGCACACATCCGCCTTCAGCGCCGCGGCCAGGGCGACCGCGGTAGTATCGGACCCGCCGCGGCCCAGCGTGGTCACATCGCGCGAGTCCTTATTCACGCCCTGGAATCCGGCGACGATGCAGATCTGCCCGTCCTCTAAGGCCTCGGTCAGGCGGCCGGGGGTGACGTCAACGATGCGCGCATTGCCATGGCGTTCGGTCGTCAGCACGCCCGCCTGGGAGCCGGTAAAGGACTGGGCCTTCGCGCCCAGGGACTCCACCGCCATGGCCACGAGCGCATTGGAGATGCGCTCGCCCGCGGTAAGGAGCATATCCATTTCGCGCTGCGGGGGAACGGGATTGACTTGCGCTGCAAGGTCGAGAAGCTCATCGGTGGTATCCCCCATTGCGGAGCACACCACGACGACATCATTGCCCTGCTTTTTAGTGGCCACAATCCGCTCCGCTACCGCGCGGATGCGATCTGCGGATTCGAGGGAGGAGCCGCCGTATTTTTGAACGATCAGGGCCACGGTGTGGTTGCCACCTTTCGTTTTAAAAGGCACTCCTAGGCGCAGGCGCGCCACAGAAATACCTGTCGGACACTAGTCAAATTCCTATGCTACCCCGCAAGGCGCTACACCTCATCATAATTCCGAAACAATACTTTTATTTTATTCACACCCACCCCCGTGCACACGCAAGGCGGTGGGCCGGGGGCGGCATCGCCAAGCAAAATGCATCTCCGGGACTTTTTTACTAGCGTTGAGCGGGTGTTAAGCAACTTCCTGGCCGTATTCTTCGCGCTCGCCTCCGCGCTTACGGTTGCTTGGGGCACGGTGGTTCGCCACCGCATCGCCCTTGAAGCAGACGATTCAGTCATGCGCTCCGCCATGACCAACCCACTGTGGTGGGTCGGCACCGGCGCGGCCATACTCGCCTACGGCCTCCAAGTCGTCGCCCTGGGCTTTGGTACCTTGCTGGTGGTCCAGCCCATTTTGGTGCTCTCGCTCATGTTTACCCTGCCGCTTTCGGCCTGGTACGCCAAGCGGCCCATGCCCGTGCACGAGACCTTCTGGTCCATTGCGCTGACGGTAGCGGTCGGCGTCATGGTGGTCTACGGCCGCCCCGTTGCCGGTAATCCCCGGCCCGAGTGGAGCCAGTGGTGGCCCGCGTTGCTATTGGGCCTGGCCACCCTGGTCGCGTTGGGCGTGGCCGGCCATAAATTCCGCGAGCAGCGCCCGCTCGCCCTGGGCACCGCCTGCGGCGTCATCTACGGCTTCGTCGCCCTGCTATCGAAAGCCGTGGTCGATATCTTCACCCACGAGGGCTTGAGCGTCCTGGTGGGCAGCTGGCAGTTCTACGGCCTCATCGGACTCGCTCTGACCGGCACCGTGGTGCAGCAATACTCCTTCAACGCCGGCCCGCTCGCGCAGTCGCTGCCAGCCATGACCATCTTCGAGCCCATCGTCGCCTTCGGCTTGGGCTATATGGTCTTGGGCGAGAAATTCCTCATCGATTCCACCGCCGGCTGGCTCGTCATGATGGCCGCGCTCGGCGTCATGATCGCCGCGACCATCATTTTGTCGCGCAACCCGGTCAGCCAGCGCAGCTAGATGGCCCACTCGAATACGGCCAGCATATAGGCTGAAAACCAGGCCCCGAAGAGCACCCAGGCGCCCACGCTTGCCGATGCCCCCTTCTTGCCCACCCACGGCACCAAAACCACCGCTGCAGGCAGTAAGAGGCGGGGACGGGAGTGCATGATGCCATCGGAAAGCAGCACATTAGCCATCAGCACCGCGGCAAACAGCCAGGCAGGAAGCGGCAGGCGCCCCCAGGCCAGCAGCAGGCAAATGGGGGCGGCGATGATCACCGCGGCACTGAGGAGATACCCGCCATTCGTGGCGCTAGACAGCGTCTCCGCCACCCAGGACACCGTCGCCCGGCCACCGTCGAAACCGGAATTCCAGTGCTTTTCCTGCAGGCCGAAGTAGCCGCCGGCGCCGGATAAATGGCGATTGGCCCACAAGATATAGCCAGCTAGGGGCAGCGCCGATACCGCCACGCTCAGCCAAGCCCACCAGGTGCGCCGCGCCTTAAAGAGCACCATAAGCGCGAAAACCACGATGAGATCCACCGCTGTCAGGCGGACGAAAGAGGTAAGAAAAATCAGCGCCCCGGCCGCAATCCAGCGCTGATCGTGCAGCATTACCACTGCCCAGATCGCGAGCGCGCCGAAGAGCGCCTCCGTATAGGGCATGGCAAAAACGATGCTCATCGGCGCGCTGGTGACCACCGCCGCACCGAGCACCTGGCCGCGCGTGCCCAGCCCCATCTGCCGGGCCAGCGCCATAACACCGGCCGCCAAGGCGATGGTGAAAAAGAGGTTGAGGACCATCGCCGTGCCCGCAACGTCCGTACCCAGCAGGTTGCTAACTGCCCGCACCACCAGCGGGAAGCCAGGAAAGAACGCAAGGGCCGTTTCTTCCGCCGGGGCATAGCCCGCGCGGGCGATGTCGACATAGTAGTTGGCGTCCCATTTATTCAACAGTCCCCACAGGGAATCACCTTGCGCCGCGGCCATCGCCGCGAGCACGCTGAGGCGAATCGCCGTGCCTACAACCGCCACGAGCGCGGCATAAAACCAGCAGCGCAGCGTGAACGTCACCGTGGGGCGGCGGGTGGTAGAAGCGATAGGCACACCAGCATGGTACGCCACGGGCCCGCGCGTCCCGCTGAATGAAATATGTTGCCACGCAGTGAGATTCTCTGTAGTGTGACCGGTATGACATTGCGGAACGACCTACTCCTTATCTGCCGCGGCGGGATTTCGGCCTAAACCTACGGCCAGCGCCCCGTCGCGGAGTCTGGCAATCCTTAGCCCAGCTGGCCGTCGCACTTCCCGACACCAAACACATTAAGGACACCGCACCCCATGTCTCCCAACGATTCCTTCATCAGTGCACCCCGCGAAATCACCACCCCTGCAGGCCCTCCCCGCGAGGGACAGCCCGCCTGGAATAAGCAGCGCGGCTCCTCCATGCCGTTCGAGCGCTACCAACCCTTCGCCGTAGAGGTCGAAGACATCGACCTGCCGGACCGCACCTGGCCGGGCAAGAAGATCACCCACGCCCCGCAGTGGTGCGCCGTGGACCTGCGCGATGGCAACCAGGCGCTGATCGATCCCATGAGCCCCGAGCGCAAGCACCGCATGTTCAACCTGCTGGTGCAGATGGGCTACAAGGAAATCGAGGTGGGTTTCCCGTCCGCCTCCCAGACGGACTTCAACTTCGTCCGCGAAATCATCGAGGGCGATAAGATTCCAGAGGACGTCACCATCCAGGTCCTCGTCCAGGCCCGCGAGCACCTGATTCGCCGCACCTTCGAGGCCTGCGCCGGCGCCAAGAACGTCATCGTGCACTTTTATAACTCCACCTCGAAGCTGCAGCGCCGCGTGGTCTTCCGCAAGGACAAGCCGGCCATCAAGAAGCTGGCTACCGATGCGGCCGAGCTCATCAAATCCATCGCCGCCGACTACCCCGATACCAACTGGCGCTGGGAATACTCCCCTGAGTCCTTCACCGGCACCGAGCTGGATTTCGCCCGCGAGGTCTGCGATGACGTGGTCGCCATCATGGATCCCAGCCCCGAGAACCCGATGATCATCAACCTGCCGTCCACGGTGGAGATGATTTCGCCGAATGTCTACGCCGATTCCATCGAGTGGATGGACCGCAACCTGGCCCGGCGCGATTCCATCTTGATTTCGCTGCACCCCCACAATGACCGCGGCGAGGGCGTTGCCGCCGCCGAGCTGGGCTACATGGCCGGCGCCGACCGCATTGAGGGCTGCCTGTTTGGCAATGGCGAGCGCACCGGCAACGTGGACCTGGTGACCTTGGGCCTGAACATGCTCACCCAGGGCGTTGACCCCCAGATCGACTTCACCGATCTGCCCAAAATCCGCGAAACCGTGGAGTATTGCAACCAGCTGCGCGTTCCGGAGCGCCACCCCTACGGCGGCGAACTGGTCTTTACCGCGTTCTCTGGCTCGCACCAGGATGCCATCAATAAGGGCCTGGACGCGCTGGCCGCAACGGTGCGCCCGGAGGCCAATTCCACCGACGTCAGCTGGGAAGAGCTGCGCGATGCCATCTGGGAGGTGCCCTACCTGCCCATCGACCCGAAGGACGTGGGCCGCGATTACCAGGCCGTTATCCGCGTCAATTCCCAGTCTGGCAAGGGCGGCGTTGCCTACATCATGAAGACCGACCACGGCATCAATATGCCCCGCGCCATGCAGGCAGAATTCTCCACCGTCGTCCAGGAAATCACCGATACCGAAGGCGGCGAGGTCAATTCCAAGAATATGTGGGACATCTTCGCCACCGAATTCCTGGACCGCACCACCCCGCTGCAGCTGGAATCGTTTGAGATCGACAATATTTCCGCCGAAGATACCGATGCCACCGTCACCGCCACCGTGACCTACAACGGCAAGGAATCCGAGGTCACCGGCACCGGCAACGGCCCCATCGCCGCCTACGCCAATGCGCTGGAGTCCTTGGGCATCGACTTCAATGTCATCGACTACTCCCAGCAGTCGCGCTCGGCCGGCGATGATGCCGAGGCCGCCTGCTACATTGCCGCCGACGTCAACCAGAACAAGGTCTGGGGCGCGGGCATCGCCGGCTCCACGACCCGCGCCTCCATCAACGCGATTACCTCCGCAGTAAACCGCGCGTTGGCCTAACGCGGGCGCGGGCCGGCATGGTAGAAGATCGACTATGCCTTCTTCTACCTACCTCATCCCCCACCGCGGCCTCGGCGCGGTGCAGGCCTTGCCCATTCACGGCGCATCGGTGAAGGGCACGGAGGAATTTACCGTCACCCTGGCTCCCGGCCAGGAGGGCGGTTTAAGCGTGGAAGCACAGGGCCAGATCGGCACCATTAGCGCCGCGGACCGCGCGGAATACCCCGAGATCGACCTGCTTTTCCGCGCCGGTCTCACCCCAGCCGCCACGGCCCAGCCGCATGCCGATGGCCACGTCACCCTCCTGCTTCCCCGCCCCGGACTCTGCCTGCCGGCGAATAATCCGCCCGGCGGCCCCTATACGATGCTGGGCTACGCCCCGCCCATCGATATCACCGATCTCCCCGCGGACCTCGATATCCCCGCCCAGGCCCGGATGCACGTGCTGGTCAACCTCGTGCCCTCCGCCAACGCCGTCGATGTCTTCTTCGGCCCTAAGTTCCTCACCACCCTATCCCCGGGCCCCTCGCTGCCCCCGCTTGCCGATGCCCCCATCCTCGCCCACGCCTACCACGCCCCGCGCGGCAACGATCGTGTGCTGAGCATCTACGCCGGCGACCCGCTTCCCGCCTCCAACGAGGACTCCGTGGCAGTTGCCACCCCCACCACGCAGGCGGCGACCGAGACTTTCGAAACCAGCAGTTTCCGCGCCGTCACCGCCACCCCGGAGCCCACGCGCCACACCGGGTGGTGGGTCACGGCCATAGCCCTAGTCGCCGTCGTGGCGCTGGTGACCGTATTCATCGTCGCGGTTTAGTGTCCACTAAACCGGATTAGGCAATGAAAAGGCCCGGCGCGCCCTGTCCCGCCACAGGAATTCCGGGATACTAGACTTAGGTTGATGAATAACACACCTGGCCCCTCCCCACGGTCGCCGCAGGCTCCCTCGCCGGCGACCATGGCGTCCCAGCATGCGGCTAGGACCCACGCCCAGGCGTCCCCTCACTCCGCAGCCGACTCCGCCACCCCTGACGCGGACCCCGCGCAGCCGGGCCCGCGTCGGCCTCGACCCCGTCCACGCCGCGCCGTCCGCCCCTCCGGCGGGCCGGCGAAGCCGAAAACCCCGGCCGACACAGCCGCTTCGGCCGCTCCAAGCACCACAGCATCCGAGGCCTCCGCATCCAGCGCGGACAGCGCGCCGCAAAAGCAGCCGGACAAGACCGAGACCGTCACCAAGCACCCCTACGTGGCCCTCACGCTGCAGACCACGGGCATCCACCCCTCGACCGGGCGCATCGTGACCATCGATGCGGTGGCCTTTGATAACGCCGGCGATATTGGCCAGCGCTTCCACGCCGTGCTCAAGCCGGATATCGACGCCGGCCCGCACCACCTCCACGGGCTCACCGTCGCGGATATCGAGCAAGCACCTGCCTTCAGCAGGATCCTCAAATCGCTGGATAAGCTTATCGATGGCCGCACCCTCGTCGTCCACGATATCCCCTATACCTGGGGTTTTATCGTCGCCGAGGCCCGCCGCGCCATGATGACCGCCGCCCGCCAAAACCGCGCGCGCAACCGCGGTCGCAATAAGGGCAAGCGCCGCCGCCAAAAGGTGGGCCACATGCCCGCCCCCGTGCGCATCATCGATACCTTGGCCACCTCGTATGCGCAGGGGGTGCGGTCGAATGATGTGCGGCTGAGGGGCGTCGCTAAGCAGAATGGCTTGGATGCTGATCCTAAGGCGACGGTGGAACGCGCCCGGCGTCCAGAGCAGGAGACCTCGCGCGAGGAGACGGAGCTGCTCATCCAGCTCTACCAGCACCAACAACGCGGCCCGGTGCGCAGCTATGCCCCAGACGATGTCCGCGCCGACCGCTTTGGCCTGCAGCGCTCGCACGTGCGCGTCGATGCCGCCGAAGCCCCCGTGCAGCACCACAACCCCGGCAAGTACGAGCCCGGCAAGGAGCTGCGCCGCGGCATGGAAATCGTCGTGGCCCCCGAAATTCTGGAGGACCCGGATACGATTATTTCCGCCCTCATGCGAGAGGAGCTGAACTATTCGGAAAAGCTCACCCGCGAGGCATCGCTTGTCGTGTGCAATGTCACCACGGATCTCGTGGGCAAGGCCATGCACGCCCAGCGCAAGGGCATCCCGCTGATGTCCGATGCCGCGTTTCTCGATGCCCTCACCCGCATCGAAGACCCCACCACTGCGCGGCGCCAGCCCCCGCAGAAGAGCGGTGGAAATAACCAGAGCAAGAGTCAGAAGCGGCGGCGCAGGCGCGGCGGGCGCGGCCGGGGGCGGCGAAATTCTGGCGGCTCGGCGCCCAAGAACAACGCCTAGGCCGCTTCCCCGACTACCCTAGGGGGCATGAGTTTTTCAGTCCCGGGTGCCTTGAAGAAGTTGCGCACCACCGCCGCGACATCCGCCGCGAAGCTGGCGACCACCGCTTCCCGCGCCACCGGCCGGGGCGCCGGCGGAATGATCGGCGGCCTTATCGCCAATGCCATTGACCCCTCCATCATGACCAACCTGGGTGGCGGGCGCCCGGCCGTGCTGGTCACCGGCACCAACGGCAAGTCCACCACTACCCGTATGCTCGCCGCCGCGGTCCGCGCCGAGCACCAGGTCGCCACCAACGACGGCGGCGATAACATGGACGCCGGCATCATCTCCGCGCTCATGGCAGGTAAGGACGCCTCGCACCTCGTCCTCGAGGTCGACGAGCTGCACGTGCCGCACGTTGCCGATAACCTCAACCCGCAGGCGCTCGTCCTGCTCAACCTCACTCGCGATCAGCTCGACCGCGTCGGCGAGATCAACAAGATCGAACGCGCCCTCCGCGGTGCCGTGGAGGCCCACCCGGACATGCTGGTCATCGCCAATTGCGATGACGTGCTCATGACCTCGGTGGCCTATGACGCCAAGAACGTCATCTGGGTTTCTGCCGGCGCCGGCTGGCTCGGCGATTCCGTCACCTGCCCGCGCACCGGTGGCCACGTCGTGCGCACCGAGGATGACTGGTATGCGGTCAAGCCGCTTGCCGATGGCCGCGAGTTCCGCCGCCCGCAGCCGACGTGGGGCATCGACAAGCATGGCGTTATTACCCCCACCGCAAAGCGCCCGCTGAACCTGGCGCTGCCGGGCCGCGCCAATCGCGGCAACGCGGCACAGGCCATCGCCGCAGCCGTCGAAGGCTTTGGCGTGGACTTGGATCGCGCAATTGCCGCGGCAGAAAGCATCGATGACGTCGCCGGCCGGTATTCCACCATTCATTGGAAGGGCCGCGAGATTCGCCTGCTGCTGGCCAAGAACCCCGCCGGCTGGCAAGAGGCCCTGTCCATGGTGGACCGCAGCGCCGATGGGCTGGTCATCGCCACGAACGGGCAGGTTGCCGATGGTATCGACATGTCCTGGCTCTGGGACGTAAAATTCGAGGGCTTTAACGGTCTCAGCGTCAAGGCCGCCGGCGAGCGCGGCACCGACCTTGCCGTCCGCCTCGTCTACGCGGATATCACCCACGAGCTCATCCCGGACCCCATGGATGCGCTCGCCGCCTGTCCCGAGGGCCGCATCGAGGTCCTTGCCAATTACACCGCCTTCCGCGATCTGAAAAAGGCCCTGTCCAAGGAGGCTAATAATGCTTAATATCGGCCTAGTGCTTCCCGATGTCCTCGGCACCTACGGCGATGACGGCAACGCCCTCGTGCTGCGCCAGCGCGCCCGCATGCGCGGCCTCGACGCCGAGATTCACCCCATCCGGCTGGGCGAACCCGTGCCCGAGACGCTGGATATTTATACCATTGGCGGCGGCGAAGACACCG
The DNA here is from genome assembly GCF_058182375.1 of Corynebacterium sp. LaCa_23. NCBI lineage: Bacteria > Bacillati > Actinomycetota > Actinomycetes > Mycobacteriales > Corynebacteriaceae > Corynebacterium > Corynebacterium sp. LaCa_23. The sequence goes on along the minus strand of NZ_CP190825.1, from coordinate 185,259 downwards.
CGCAGATCCTTGCCGCAGAACACCTCATTGCCGATGGCGGGCTAACCCGCGCCGCCAATTCCGGCCGCCCCATCTTGGCCATCTGCGCCGGCTTGCAGGTCCTGGGCGAGTCCTTCCGCGCTTCCGGCCGGGTTATCGATGGCGTCGGGCTTATCGATGCCACCACCGCCGGCATGCAAGACCGCGCCATCGGCGAGGTGTCTTCCACCCCTACCGGCGCCGGCGTGACCGCAGATCTCACCGAGCCGCTCACCGGCTTCGAAAACCACCTGGGCGCGACCATCCTCGGTCCGTCCGCTCGCCCGCTGGGAACCCTCACCCGCGGCAACGGCAACGCCGACCAAGCCGCCACCGCGGATCTCGCCGATGGTTCCACCCAGCGCACCTACGAAGGCGCCGTGCAGGGCAGCGTCATCGCCACCTATATGCACGGCCCCGCCTTGGCCCGGAACCCACAGCTCGCGGATCTGCTCCTCGCCCAAGCCATAGGCGTCTCGCTCGCGGATCTCGATCCGCTGGATATCCCCGCCGTCGACCGCCTGCGCACCGAGCGCTTCAACGCCGCCGAGCCGCCGCGCTCCCAGCGCTAAACCTGTGGATAACTTCCCCAATTCACGGCCTTCACAACCAAAAAGAGCCGAATTGAGCCAAGTTATCCACAGGCTGGCCGCGGTCGCCTTGTAGCTCCCAGGCCCCAACTCTAGGCTGCGGGGCATGACGTTATTGGAGCAGCTGGGGGACATCGCCAAGCGCGGCGTAGACCTGATTGAAGAGGCCTACGCTGCCGCTGACCTGCCCCTGCCTGCGGACCAAGCGCGCGAGCTGCGCCGCACCGCCGAGGCTTTCCTCTCTCCCACCAGCCACTCGCGCTATCAACGCCGCGCCCTAGCCGCCGCGCGCCGCAACCAGCACAGCCTGGGCACGCTCGCGCTCATCGCGCGCCGCTCCCGGCGGGTGAAGAATCCCACCGAGCGCTGGCGCTTCCGCGAAACGCTGTGCGCCACCGCCGGGACCACCGCCGAAGTGTCCCGCGCCGCCACCCGCCTGCTACGCGACATCGCCCCGCCGCCCGAGCGCGAAGACGGCGGGCGCCGCATCCTGCACGGCGAGAAAACCACGCTGAGCTTTACCGGCCCCGCCGCCGAAATGGCCGATATCTGGGCCACCGCGAAGGGCGATCCCCTCGCCTGGCTCACCGGTTCCCGCGCCGTCGCGCCGGCCAGCGTGACCACCAATGTCATCATCGAGCTGCCGGATTACCTGAAGATCCTGCGCGGCGAGGGCTCCGAAGTCCGCCTCGCCATGACCAACGGCGCCACCATCACCGGCGCCGACCTTATCCGCCGCACGCTCGCCGGCGCCGGCCTTTTCACCCTCATCCACCCCGAGGAAGGCCCCGTCAACCTCTACCGCGCCCGCCACGCCTCCGCCAAGCAGCGCCGCATGCTCGAGGCCGAAGGCGCGCGCTGCGCCTGGCCTGCTTGCAGGCGCCCCGCCGCCGAATGCCAAGCCCACCACATCTTCGAATACGCCCGCGGCGGCCACACCCACCCGGCGAATATGTGCCTTTTGTGCCCGTACCACAATTCGATCAACGGCCTTCCGGGGCGCGGGCGGATGGCGCGCGTCAACGGGCGCATCGCCTGGCTGCCGCCGCATCCGCGCCACGCGGACCGCCCAGCCCACCCGCCGGGTTCCGCTGCACCGTCACATTCGGCTTCGCCGCCTGAGCCGAATGCGCCTCCCCCAGTCTTTACTGGCCGCGCCCCACGAGGGCCGACCGCCGCCGTGCCCTAAACCGCAAAACCGCTCAGCTCGAGTAAATCCCGAACGGCACCGCGGTCGGTGCCGCGGACTCCTAAATGGTCAAGCGCCCCGAGAGCGCACGGGACAAGGTGAGCTCGTCCACGAACTCCAAATCGCCTCCGAGCGGCATGCCGGAGGCCAATCTGGTGATCTTTAAATCGGGGAAGTCCCGCAATAGCCGCACCAGGTAAGCCGCGGTGGCCTCGCCCTCCGTGTTTGGATCGGTGGCGAGGATGACTTCGCGGATGGTGGGAGTGTCGTCGTAAAGCGGAGCCTCTGGCGTGGAATCCGCCAGCTCCCTATCCGGCAACACCCCGCCCAGCCGCTGGAGGAGCGTGGAAATATTCAAATCCTTCGGCCCAACATTGGCCAGCGGGTCCAGCGCACCGCCAAGCACGTGGTAGCGGCCCTCGTACTCGCCCGTGCGCTCGATGACCTGGATGTCCTTCGGCTCCTCCACGACGCAAATGGTGGAGGCGTCGCGCTGCGAATTGATGCAAATCCGGCACACATCCTCGCGCGAAATATTGCAACAAATGCGGCAGAAAGTAACGCCATCGCGCACCCCGCCTAAGGCATTTTGCAGGCGCTCAATATCCTCCGGTTCCATGTGCAACACATGAAACGCGATACGCTGCGCCGACTTCGGGCCGATGCCCGGCAGGCGCGAAAACTCATCAATGAGGTCCTGCAGAGGTCCTTCAAACACCACAACTCCCAAAATTACGTCAAGGCCGCGGCCCCGCTATCGGGACAACGGCCTTTTAAGAATATCGCGCGGTTAGAAGCCGCCGAACATGTCATCCATCGACGGTCCACCCTGGCCGCCCATGCCCTGCGAGAGGGGACCAATCTTTTCCTGTGCCAGCTTGCCCGCAGCGGCGTGGGCATCCTTAAACGCGCCCATCACCAGGTCCTGCAGCGTATCGATGTCCTCCGGGTCAACCACGGACTTATCAATCTGCAGGTCTACCAGCTCGGCGCCACCGGTCATGGTCACCTTAACCAGACCATTGCCCGCGCTGCCCTCAACGTTGGTGGCCAGGATTTCTTCCTGCGCCTTCTGCAGCTCGGCCTGCACCTGCGCGGCCTGCGCGATGAGGTCATTCATGTCGTTGGGTTGTGGGGTGGAATCTTGTTCAGCCATAGCTTTCGTCCTTTCTCAATAGCTTTGCTACCGCCCGAGTCTACCGTGCCACAGTCCTATACACGGCGTGCGCCTAGTTCCTTTTCCACGAGCTCCATCGCCACCTCGGTGGCGCTGCGGTGGTCCATTTCGCCTGCGGACTGCGCGGCTTCGACCATGTCGCGTTCTTCATCATCGCGCGTATAGGCCGGCGGTTCTTCCGGCGGCGGCTCGTCCGCGGGGCTTTCCGGCTCGGGCGGCAGCGGCACCCCGTTGCTAAATTGCGGCGTGCGCGCGAATTCCTCATCGCGCTGCTTCGCCACCTCGCTTGCCTTGGCGATGCGCGAGCGCCACCCAGGCTTACTCTCCGCCTCCTTATCGTCGCTGGGCTCCCGCTCGGGCGCGTTGGGGTTCCATTCGGGTTTAGCTTGCGGGGCCCGCGGCGCATCGAATCCAGCGGTCTTCGGGTCCGTGCCCACCACGCAATTGACCTCAATATCACGCTGGAATTCCTCCCGCAGCACGTCCACGATGACGGAATTATTCGCCGGCGCATTGATGCGTTCTGCCAGCGCACCGGTGGTATGCCCCAGCGTCAGCGTATTATCGCGGAATCCGAGCACGCGGGCTTCGGCAAGCATGATTTCGGCGACCTTATTCCGCTTGCCGACGCTCCCCCTCAGCTCCACCCAGTTCCGCTTCACTGCCTCCACGAAGTCACCGTCATCGCCGCTTGCCGATGCCCCCTGCGCCTGCTGTTGTTCTCCATGGTCTTGTTGCTGCCCCTCCGGCTGCGCTGGCGCCTGCGCTGCCTGGGTCTGGCTCTGCCTCTCCGGCTGCGCGGGCGCCGCCGGCACCGGCTTCTCCAGCGGTTCCGCCTGGCTGTTACCGCGGGCTGGCGCATTCTGCGGAACCTGGCGCTCCTGGCCCCATGGATCCGCGCCGACGTCAGTTTTTACGTCGTCGCCTGCTCCAGCAGGCGAAGCGTCCTTTTCAGGCACATCGCTAGACTGCGAATCCGTGGACTGCTGCTCAGGCCGCCCAGCCCAATCAGCCTGCGCCGATTGCGCATGCTCCGCGCTCGGTTGTTCTTGGGACAACTCAGATCGTCCCTGATTCTCAGCCCCTGTCGACTCCGTTTGCGCTGGCTGTTCATGTTGCGCCGCCGGTGCTGGCTGCGCAGACTGCTCAGCCGGGGTGGCCTGCGCCGACTGCGCAGGACCCTCATGCTCGCCACGCGATTGCTGCGCCGTTGCCTCCGGTTGAGACGATGGTGACGGTGATGTTGCTTGCCCCGACTGTGCCTCGGTGCCAGCGGCCGCTTGATTTGATTGTTGTGCAGGCACCTCTGAGCCAGTAGGGCCCGTGGCGGCCTGGTTTTGTCGTTGCTGTGGCTCCGCCGGTGCGGTGGAGCCCGGAGCAGGCTGGTTTTGCTGGGCCTGGGACTTTGCGCGGCGCCGCGCGATGATGGCGGCCGCTGCCGACTGCGGGTCTTGGGCACCCGAAAAGGCGGGGCCGTTTCCCGCAGAGGGTGCCGCCTGGCCCGATTGTCCTGGCTGTCCTGCCTGCGCTGCCTGAGCCGATTGTGCCCCTTGGCCGGCCTGGTTGGGCTGGCTTGCCTGTGCGGATTGCGGGGCGCCGCTGGGCTGGGCGGCCTGAGGCAATTGGCCTGGCTGGCTCGCGGCGCCCAGAGCTGCACCCGGCGCCGCGCCGGACGAGGTACCGATGAGCAGGTGCGCGCACATGATTTCGAGCAGCAGGCGCGGCGAGGTGGCCCCGGTCAGATCGCTGATGCGATCATTGACGGTGGAGGCAAGATAAGTCAACTGCGGGCCGGAAAAACGCTGCGCTTGGGCGGTGAGCACCTCGGCGCGGTCGGTAGGCGCGGAAACCAGGCCGGCGTCGATGGCGCCCGGCACTGCCTGCAGGATCATCAGGTCGCGCAAGCGGTCGAGCAGATCCACCGCAAAGCGGCGTGGGTCGTGGCCGGCCTCGATGACGTTGTCGATCTGTGCGAAGAGGCCGGCCTTGTCGTTCTCGGCGAGGGTGGCGATGGTGTCATCGAGAAGCGTGACGTCCGTAACCCCCAGCAGCGGGCGCGCGAGGTCATAGGTCAAGCCATCGGGGCCCGCACCGGCCAAAAGCTGGTCCAACAGCGACAAGGTATCGCGCGGGGAGCCACCGCCGGCCTCGATGACCATGGGATAGACGGCGTCTTCAACCTGCACGCCCTCAGAAGCCACGGTCTTTTGCAGCAGCCCCTTCATCGCGGGCGGGGTAAGCAGGCGGAAGGGATAGTGGTGCGTCCGGGAGCGAATGGTGCCGATGATCTTTTCCGGCTCCGTCGTCGCAAAGATGAAAATCACGTGCTCGGGCGGCTCTTCAACCACCTTGAGCAACGCATTGGCACCGGACGGGGAAATCATGTGCGCCTCGTCGATGATGAAGATGCGGTAGCGCGATTCCGCCGGCGCATAGTAGGCGCGGTCGCGCAGCTCGCGCATGTCCTCCACGCCATTGTGCGAGGCGGCGTCGAGCTCCGTCACGTCCAGGTTGCCCGGGCCGCCGGGCGCAAGCGACACGCACGAATCGCACTTGCCGCACGGCGTCGAGGTGGGCCCGTGCTCGCAGTTGAGCGACCGGGCCATAATCCGCGCCGAAGACGTCTTACCGCAGCCGCGCGGGCCGGAAAAGAGGTAGGCGTGGTTGATGCGCCCCGCGTCGAGGGCGGCAGATAGCGGCGTGGTGACCTGCTCTTGCCCCACGACCTCGGCAAACGTTGCTGGACGGTATTTCCGGTATAAAGCCACGGTTAGCCAGTTTACCGGCTAACCCTCGCGCGACCAGTCCAGCAGGTCAATGCCCTGCTCGGCCACAGCTTTCTGCAGCTTGCCGACGCCTTCTTCCACCCCAAACGCATATTCCGCATCCGTCAGCATGACCAGCTGCAGCACGAGCGTCAGGCGGTCATCCTCGCGGTATTGCGGCGTCTGCCCGCCCCAGAGGTACGGGGCGATGAGCAGTCCGTGGTGCACGGTCTGCTCGCCAGGGAGATCTAAAAGCGACGGCAGCAAGACGCCGGGCTGCGCGGGCAAGAGGCCGCCCGCCTTCTCCAGCTTCGCGGCCGCGGCCCCCACGGCGGCGGCGACTTCGGGCTGGCCCACGCGCGCCACCGTCACCAGTTCGCAGCGCACATCTAGGCCTTCGGCATCGCTGCGCAGGCCGGTATCGACGTCGTTGAAGGTGGTGGTGAGGGCGAGAGATTGGGCATCGGCAAGCGTGGCTAAACCCAGCCTGCGCCCATCGACGTACCGGAACTCCAGCGGAGCCGGGATGACCTCGCTGAGCCACACTGCGGATTCGTCGGCGTTGATTTTAGCCCTCCGCCTTTTCGATGGCCGCCAGGAGCACGCAGGTGGCAACGCCGTCGATGGCTTCCTCGATTTCCTCCTGCGGCGGCAGCGACACCGCAAGACGGATATTGCGGTCATTCTCATCGCGTCCGTGCGGGTAGGCCGCGCCCGCCTTGGTGAGCACGATGCCGGCGTCCTTGGCCAGTTCCCACACGCGGGTGGCGGTGCCGTCGACGACGTCCATGGAGATGAAGTAGCCGCCCGCTGGGTCGGTCCATTCCGCCACGCCGTACTCGCCCAGGCGCTCATCCAGGATGCGGCGCGCGGCGGCGAACTTCGGCGCCAGCAGCTCGGCGTGGCGGCGCATCAGCTCGCGCACGCCGTCCGCGGACCCGAAGAACTCGGCGTGGGCAAACTGGTTAATCTTATTCGGCCCAATGCCGCGGATGCCCGCGTGCGCCAGGTACCAGTCGAGGTTCTCCGCCGAGGAGCCGAAGAAGCTCACGCCGGAGCCCGCGAAGGTGACCTTGGAGCTCGAGGACATGGCCCAGAAGCGGTTGGGGTGCCCGCCCTGCTTGGCGATGTCCAGCACCGGCAAGACTTCCGGAAACTCCTCTGTCAGCGTGTGTACTGCATAGGCGTTATCCCACACGATGCGGAAATCAGGCGCCGCGGTGTCCATTTCTGCCAGGCGGCGGGTCTTTTCCTCCGAGATAAGTACGCCGGTGGGGTTGGAGAACATGGGGATGAGCCACATGCCCTTGACCTGTGGGTCCTGGGCGAGCTTAGCGATGGCCTCGACATCCGGGCCGTCGTCTTCCATCGGCACTGTCACCAGCTCAAAGCCGAAGAGCTCCGTGATGGCGAAGTGACGGTCATAGCCGGGCACGGGGCAGATCCACTTGACGGTTTCTTCCTCGCTCCACGGGCGCAGCGAATCATTGGTGCCGAAGATATAGGACCAAGAAATCAGGTCGAACATGATGTTGAGCGAGGAGCTATCGCCGGCCAGCAAGAGCTCTGGGTCAATATTGATTAACTCGCCCCACAGCTCGCGCAGCTTCTTAACGCCCTTCAGGTTGCCGTAGTTGCGCAGGTCAGCACCTTCAGCATCGGTATAGTTTCCCTCACCCGGCAGCGACAACAGCGCATTGGAGAGATCGAGCTGCGCCTTCGAAGGCTTGCCACGGGTCAAATCCAGCTTGAGGCCCTTTGCCTTCAGTCCCGCATATTCTTCGCGGACTTTCGCGGCAAGTTCTGCCAAGGCGGACGATTCCAGAGTGAGAAGCGACATTAGTATGTCTTACCTTCCATAGTGTGGTGCGACGTTTAGCCACCAATACTAACGCACCCTGCACAAAAAAGGGACCCCGCGCACCCGTCAGAGCCTCCTGACCCTTGCTGCATTCCTGCCCTGGGGGAGTTCAGAGGATGGACGCCACGCGGAATCCTGTCTTTACCTTAACGCCCACGGCCCGCATAAGCCAAATACACCGCCGCCCGACATCGCTTGGGGCGAGGCGGAAGGCTGTGAGGGCATCGGCAAGCGGCAGCAGTTCGGTGAGCGCCGGGTCCTGCCCTACCGAAACCCAATAATTGCCCAAAAATCGGTACTGACCAGGCGATTGGCATTCTAATTGCCACGGCTGCTAATGTTTCTTCTCGGAGGATTCGACTAGCGGCCTATGTCACACGCCTGGAACGCGTGCGGGGTTCACGCCCCTCGTGGGTTCAAATCCCACATCCTCCGCCACTGGAAATCCCGGCTCGAAAGGGTCGGGATTTCCGCATATCTACAGCCTGCTTGTTTAATCCGTGAAAACCCGTCAAAATAGAGATAGTTCCTTTCCCCATAAACTATCTCACTAGGACTCTCCCCCATGGACTATGTCTTGGCTCTCGGCGAAAACCCCGATTTTCCTTTGTGGCTTCGCGCGACACACCTCATCAACTTTGTACTCATCGGCATGCTCTTGCGCTCCGGGCTGGAAATGCTTTCTTCCATGCCGCGCCTGTGGTGGCGCAATGACTGCGCCCCAGGCACCGAATGGCTGCGTTTTACCAAGCGCAAGCTGCCGAAGGAAGAGGGCGTATATACCTCTTTGATGGACGAGCTTTCGTGGTCACCGGTCGTGACGCTGCCGGGCCGCGAAAACGTGGGCCTGGGCCGCCACTGGCACGGCCTTTCGGTCATGCTGTGGGTCCTCAATGGCTTGGTATATGTCGTGCTGCTCTTTGCCACTGGCCTGTGGCAGCGCCTCATCCCCACGTCCTGGGACATCTTCCCTGAGGCCTGGGATACCTTCAAGGTCTATATCAGCCTCAGCGCCCCCGGCATCGAGCACTTCACGCCCTACGATGCCCTCCAGCAGTTGGCCTACGCCTTCGTCATCTTCATCGTCGCGCCCTTCATGATGGTGACCGGTCTGGGCATGTCGCCGGCCATCCGCGTGCGTTTCCCGTGGTTCGTCAAGATGCTGGGCGGCCACCAGGGCGCGCGGTCGCTGCACTTTATCGGCATGGTCTTAATGTCCGCGTTCATCCTGGTCCACGTGGTGCTGGTCTTCTTCGTGCACCGCGAGCACAACATGGTCCACATCGTCTTCGGCGACGTTTCCACCGAGCGCTATGTGCAGGCCTTTACCACCGTAGTCATCACCATCGTGGCGGTCATCATCTTCTGGATTGCCCTGTCCTACTGGACCTTGGCGGACCGCGCCCGGGCGCATAATTTCTTGGTCTCGTTCACCGAAATCGGCCGCAAGCTTTCACTGAACCACTTCCACCCGCGCAAGCCCAAGGAGACCAAGGACTCGCCGCTGCCCATTTCCTCCTTCCACTGGACCAACGGCCTGCCGCCGACGGAGAAGGAGTCCCCGGAGTGGACCGAGTACAAGCGCAATGGCTGGCAGGATTACGCCATTACCGTGGCTGATGATGTCAACGGCACCGAAAAGACCGTCACCCTTGAGCAGTTGCGGGAGCTGCCGCAGACGTCTTATATCGCCACGCATACCTGCATGCAGGGGTGGTCGGCGACCTCCAAGTGGGGAGGGCCCAAGCTTGCCGATGTCCTCGAGCTACTCTGCCCCCGCCCCGAAGGCGCCAACTACGTGCTCATCGAGTCCTATGGCTTGGCGCAAAAGATGTACGATAACCGCCCGCGCGAGCCTTTCTACGCGGCCTTCGATATCGAGACCGCCATGGAAGATCAGTCCATTTTGGCGATTTCGCGCAATGACCAGGACATCGATCTGCACTTGGGCGCCCCAGTGCGCGCCCGCGTGGAGTCGAACCACGGGTATAAGGCCGTGAAGTGGGTATCGCGCATTGCCTGGATTGGTGATTACGCCGACTACGGCGATGGCCGCGGCGGCACCCGTGAGGATTCCGCGCTCCAGGCCTTCAACGGCCGCATCTAACACCGAAGGATTAGAATCTGTTTCTATGACCGATAAATCTTCTGTCACCGAAACCCGCATCGCCATCGAAGGCGTCCGCAACGACAATGACGTGCGCAAGTGCCTGCAAAAGCTCTACGGCATCTTTGCCGATACGGGAATGGGCCAAGCCACCTTCGAGATGACCGGGGAGGCCACCGCGGATGTCGTCATCAAGCACTCCGAGTCCGTCACGGTGAACCCAGAGGTCATCGATGCGGCGGTGCGCAAGGCGGGGCCGTACCGCCTCGCCTAGTCGATGCGCGGTGGCTCGTAGCCGTCCTCTTTGAGCCACGCGATATGCGGTGGGGTATTCATGCCCCACTCGCTGCGCGCCCAGGCAAAGGTCTGGCGCACCTCGGCCTCGGAATAACCGCCATCGCGCAGGTACTGCCGGAAGCCATTCGGCCCGGAATCCTTGATCCAGAGCCAGACGTAGTCGTCAAGGGAGTCATCGGCAAGCAAGCTTTCTAGGCCCGCCGGAACGAACTCGCGCTCGGCGCGCACGCGGTCCGCCAAGTCCGCGTCGAGGAAATCGTAGAGGTAGTCCATCGCGTCCTCGAGCTCAGCATAGCGTTGTGGATCCATGGGCTAAATCTCCCGGTGATTGGTGCCGATGACCATGCGGTCGATCTCTTCCAGTATCTCATCCACGATGGCCGGATTGAAGGCCCGATCCTTGCGCAGGGCTAGGAGCTCGCTCTGCGCGGCATTGAGCGCGGTGCGGCGGGCCTCCAGCGCGACACGGCGGGCCTCCTCAGCGCGCTGCTTGCGCTCGTCGTTATTCTCAGCGGGGTTTTCGCCATCGCCCAGGCGGTCCTCGAACCACTGGATGACGTTGGCGGAAATTTCCGGATCGACCGTTTCGGCCTCGCCGGTGGCATCGTCCTCGGGGCGGAATTGCGATAGCGCATCGATGCTGGCGGCGCGCGCCCGCGAAACCACCGCGGCGCGCATCTTATCGTTGGCGGCCTGCGAGGCCTCGGTGAGATCGAGCTGCCGCATCAACCACGGCAGCAGCAGGCCGGGCAGCACCATGGTGACCAGCAGGACGGTCAGTGCGATAACGGCCAGCTCGTGGTGGAAGGCGAAGACGCCGGTGGGAATGGACAAAACCAGCGCCAAGGTCACCAGGCCGCGCATGCCGGACCAGGTCATCAGCAGCACCTCCTGCATCCGCAGCGGGGCAACGTGCGGGCGCCCGCGCGAGACGTTGAGGCGGTAGTAGAAGAACATCCACACAAAACGCACCACGAAGGCCACCAGCGAAAGGATCACGCCGACCATGACGGAATGCCACAAATCCGAGCCGACCTCCGCGATGGCGGTATTAACCGTCAGCCCGATAAGGCCAAAGGCGACACCGGTAAACAGCAGCTCCATGGTCTCCCAGAAAGACTGGCCGGAAAGCCGGTCCTCGGCCTGGATATCGGCGCGCGAGTTGAGCTCGACGGCGGCGATGACCACGGCGATAACGCCAGAGGCCTCCAGCTCCTCGGCCACGAGGAAGGTGGCAAAAGGAACCACCCAGGTCAAAGCGTTGCGCGCGACCACATCGTGGACGTGGGTAATAAACAGCGCCGTCAGCCGCCCGATGAGCCAACCAATGGCAAGCGCGACGACGGACGAATAAAGGAAGCTCAGCACGCCGCTGCCAAAAGAAATATCCCCGCCCTGGGTCACGGCGGCGAGCGCGAGGTGGAAGGCGACGATGGAGGCGGCATCATTAAATAGCCCCTCCGTTTGCAAGGTGGTGATGATGCGGCGCGGGATGCCGGCGGGCTCGGCCACCGCGTCCACGGCCACGGGGTCCGGCGGGGCGATGGCCGCGCCGATGAGGATGGCGGCGGCGATGCTAATCCCCGGCAGGAATGCGTAGGCGGTCGCGCCCACGGCCAGGGTGGTGGCGACGACAAGCAGCACGGACAGGCTCAGGATGGTCACCCACTGCCCGCGAATCACGCCCCAGGACGTGCGCCGCGCCAGCGCCCACAGCAGCGGCGGCAAAAAGATGGGAAGGATGAGCTCGGTGGGGATGTCGAATTGCGGCAGCCCCGGCACGAAAACGGCGCAGGCGGTAATAATCGTCAGCAGCGCGGGCCAGGGCAGCCCGACCCTATCGCCGATCGCAACGACGAAGACGGTCAGCAGCATGAGCCCGATGAGAACCAATAAAACTTCCATGGGCTCGATAGTATTACGCGCGCCAAATATACGGCTCGCGGCTCAATTCCTCCGGCCGGAACTGCGCGAGGAGCTCAGCGGCGGTCTCCGCCTCATAGCCCAAAGACTGCGCCAGCTGCTTGACGATGCCCCTCTGTTCCCCCATATCCCGCATCGTCACCGCACCATCGCGCTTGGCCAAGCGCTTGCCCGCGGAATTCAGGACCAGCGGCACGTGCACGTAGGTAGGCGGTGCAATCCCCAATAAGGAAGCAAGATAAGCCTGGCGCGGGGCGGAGGATAAGAGATCGTCGCCGCGGACCACCTGGTCGATGCCCTGGTAGGCATCATCCACAACCACCGCCAGGTTATAGGCCCAACCGCCGTCCTGCCCGCCGCGGCGCAGGATGAAATCATCGACGTCGCCGGTGTAATCGCCGTGCAGGGCATCGTGGATGGTAAAGGTGGAGACATCGGCGCGCAGGCGCAGCGTCGGCTGGCGGTTGTCGGCGGCGAGCTGGGCGCGTTTGGTGGCACGTTGGGCATCGGAAAGCGCACGGCAGGTGCCCGGGTACTGGCCGGGGATGGCGTGCGGGGCGCGGGAAGCCTCGCGGATATCCTTGCGCGAGCAGTAGCACTCGTAGACCGGCAGCTTCTGGAGCGCCGCGGCATAGGCGGCATCGCGACCCTGCTGGTAGATGACCTCGCCATCCCAGTCCAGCCCCAGGGCCGCAAGGTCCGCGAGCTGGCGCTCGGCCGCCGCGCGGGAGGAGCGCTGCTTGTCGATGTCCTCCACCCGCACCACAAACCTGCGCCCCGTCGAGCGCGCGTAGAGCCACGCGAGAAGCGCCGTGCGAAGGTTGCCAAAGTGCAGATCGCCGGAAGGGCTCGGGGCGTAGCGGCCCGCCCCGGTGGTCGCGGAATTCATAGTCCCAGCATACGGTTTGGCACAATAGTGGGCATGGAAAAATCCCCCTCCTCTCAAGTGCGCTTCATCCCTGTTCATTCCACTCTCTACCCCTGGCTCGTCACGATCTTCGTCGTGACGTTTTTGATTTCTAATATCAACGCCACCAAGGGCGTCCAGCTTGGGCCGCTCGTGACCGACGGCGCCTTCTTCCTCTTCCCGCTGGCCTATATCGTCGGCGACGTTTTATCCGAGTGCTACGGATTCAAGTCCACCCGGCGCGCCATCTACATCGGCTTTGCGATGGCCCTGCTCGCCGTGGTGTGTTTCTACATCGCCATCTGGCTGCCCGCGGCGGATTTCTATGAGGGCCAGGAGGCCTTCGCCGCCACGCTGGGCCTGGTGCCGCGCATCGTTTTGGCCTCCCTAGCCGGCTACCTGGTGGGCCAGCTGCTCAACGCGTGGACGCTGACCGCGATGAAGAAGCGCAGCGGCGAAAAGGGCCTTTTCTCCCGGCTGATCGCCTCCACCGTGGTGGGCGAGTTTGGCGATACCTTGCTGTTTTGTGCCATCGCCGCGCCCGTCATCGGCATCGACACCACGAGCGGTTTCATCAACTACGTGGTGGTGGGCTTTGTGTGGAAGACGCTGATTGAGGTCATCCTCTTGCCCATTACCTCCACGGTTATCAAGCTGGTGAAAAAGCGCGAGGATTACCGCGCCTTCGACGCCGCGTAGTAGCGGCCCAGGAATTCATCGCGGTAGTCCTCGTAGTAGCCGCCGTTGATGGCGGCGCGGATATTATCTACTAGCCGCACCATGAATTCCACGTTGTGGATGGTGCACAGCGTGCCGGCCAAAAATTCCTTAGCCTTGAGCAGGTGGTGCAAGTAGGCGCGCGAGTAGTTCTCCGTGACGTAGCCGCCGAACTCCTCGTCTACACCCTTAAAGTCCCGCTTGAACCGCGCATTGGTGAGGTTGAGGCGGCCATCGAGCGTGTAGACGCCGCCGCGGCGGGCCAAGCGAGTCGGCGCGACGCAGTCGAAGGTATCGGCGCCGGCTTCGACCGCGGTGAAGATGTCATCGGGCTCGGAGATGCCGAGAAGGTGGCGCGGTTTATCGTCCGGCAGTTCATCGCAGACCCAGCCCACGATGGTGCCGAGGTTCTGCTTTTCCAGCGCGCCGCCGATGCCGAAACCGCCGAAACCGCGCTGGCCCTTCTCCCGCGCGGCGCGGTCTAGGTCCAAGAGGCCGCGGGTGGCCTGGCGGCGCAGGTCCTCGTATTGCGCGCCCTGCACCACGCCCCACAGCGATTGCTTCGGGCGGTGGTAGCGCTCGCGGGTAAGCCGGTCGTGTTCCTCCAGGCACCGCTGCGCCCACCGATGCGTGCGGGCCACGGATTCTTCCTGGTAGGTGCGCGAATCAATGAGCGTGGTCAGCTCGTCGAAGGCGAACATGATATCCGCGCCCAGCCCGTGCTGAATCTGCATGGACTTTTCGGGCGTAAAGCGGTGCTTGGAGCCATCGATAATCGAGCGGAAATCCACGCCTTCCTCATCCACCTTGGCCATGCGCTCCCTTTTCGCGGCGCGAATATCCTTTTCGGTGAGATCCGCCAAGTCCATGGCGATGACCTTTTTAAAGCCCACGCCCAAAGACATCACCTGGAATCCGCCGGAATCGGTGTAGGTCGGCCCGTGCCAGTTCTCGAATTTCGCCACGCCGCCGGCCTCGTCCACGATGTCGTGGCCCGGCTGCAGGTAGAGATGATAGGCATTGGACAAAATCGCCTGCGTTCCGGTGGCGCGAATCTGCTCCGGCGTCAGGGTCTTTACCGTGGCCTTGGTCGCCACTGGGATAAACGCCGGGGTGGCGATATCGCCGTGCGGGGTGTGGATAACGCCGCTGCGGCCATTCTTGCCGGGGCCTTCGGGCAGGCGCTTATCGATGTCGAAACTTAAGTCCTTCATTCCTTATCTTCCTCTTCTTCCCTGGCCTTCTGGCCGTGTTGTGCTTCCCATTCTTCCTCAAGCGCGGTGCCCTCGATGTCTACGGTGGGCAGGATCTTATCCAGCCACTTGGGCATCCACCACGTAGCGCGGCCCATGAGGAACATGGAGGCCGGGACGAGGGTCATGCGGACAAAGAAGGCATCGAAAAGCACGCCCGCCGCCAAGGCAAAGCCGAAGATCTGGATGAACGGCAGCGGCTGATTGATAAAGGCCACGAAGACCGAAATCATGATGACCGCCGCGGCCGTCACCACGCGCGCGCCCTGGGTAAAGCCGGTGATGGTGGCCTCGTCGACGGCATTATAGGGCCCCGACGTGCCCTTCGGGTGCCGCGCGATGTGCTCGCGCATGCGCGTGACCAGGAAGACCTGGTAGTCCATGGCCAGGCCGAAGGTCACGCCGATAAGGAAGATCGGCATGAACGATAGCAGCGGGCCGGGGCCCGGGACGAGGCCCCACAGGCCGTCTTGCCATACCAGCACCGTCAGGCCGAACGCGCCGCCAACCGAAAGCAGGAAGCCCAAGCCCGCCACCAGTGGCACCAGGAGGGAGCGGAAGACGACGAGCAGCAGCACGATCGCAAGTCCCACGACGATGCTGAGATACGGCGCCATCGCATCGCGCAGGCGCTCGGTGATGTCCAGCTGCACGGCGGTCAGACCCGTCAGGCCAACTTCGGTGCCGGTGGTGCCTTCGATCTGCTTGGTAGCAGAGCGCAGCGCGTGCGCGACATCAATGGTTGCCGCTTCCGTCGGCGAGGTTTCCGGGGTCACCATGATTTGTGCCGCGCGCTGATCATCGCTGAGCGAAACGATTTGCGCGTGCTTTACCCCGCCGAGCGTCTTTAATTGATCCGCGGTATAGAGGAAGGACGCCAGCGCCGCCTTGTCCTCGGCGCTCTTCGGCGCAGCAGCTGCTTCCTTGTCCTCGACCTCTGCGACGGGGGCGATTTCCGGCTCCGCTGGCTGTTCGCCGGGTTGATCTGCTGGCTGATCCGCGGGGTGTTCTGCCGGGTGCTCGGCTGGCTGGTCGGGCGCCTCGTTCGGCGCGGGCTCAGGCGCGTTGTCAGGCGCATGGTCGGCCGGGTTATCGGCAGGGCCTTCGGCGGGTGCCTCACTGGCGCCCTCGCCGGCGTTTTCCTCGGGTTCGTCCTGTCCGCCCTGGGCCGCCACCAATGGGGCGAGCGCGGCGGAATCGGCGTTGATGGTGTGGGCATCGACAACCGCGAGGAACGGCCCGTTGATGCCGGGGCCGAAGCCCTCAGCCAGCAGGTCGGCGGCCTTGCGCTGAGTGGTATCGGGATTCGAGGTGGTATCGGCAGGCAGCGCCAAATCCATGTGGAGCACGGGGGCGGTCATGGCGCCGAGGGAGAGGACGACGAGGGCCATCGCCAAGCCGGGCACCTTTTGTACCAGCCGTACCCAGCGATTGCCCATGGTCGGGCCGCGGCGCACCTTGCCCTTGCGGGAGGGGTTCCCGGCCACGCCGGGGATGCGGCCGGCAAATGCCTTGTCCCCCAGAAGCCCCAGCATCGCGGGGATGAGCGTGAGGGAGACGAGGACGGCGATGGCCACGGTTGCGGCGGCGGAAAGCCCCATGGCGGTGAGGAATTCGATGCGCGCAATGAGCAGGGCAAAAAGCGCGGTAAAGACGGTGGTGCCGGCGAAGACCACGGAAGAGCCCGCCGTTCCTGCCGCCATACCGGCGGCCTCTGGGGCGGACATGCGGGCCCGCTCGGCGCGGTAGCGGGACAGGATAAACAGCGCATAGTCGATGCCCACCGCCAGGCCAATCATGATGGCCAGCACCGGCGTCATGTTATTGAGCTCGATCCAGTGCGTGGTAATCATCATGCCGCATGCGCCCAGGCCAACCCCGATGACGGCCGAAATCAGCGGCATTCCGGAGGCGACCAGGGAACCGAAGGTAAAGATGAGTACGAGGAAGGCCACGCCCAGGCCGATGACCTCGGAGGTGGAATTGACCCGAATCTCATCGCCAAACCCGGCACCGCCGGCCTCAACGGTAAGCCCCTGCTGCCTGCCAATATCCATCGCTTCCGTCACGATGTCCTTATCGGCCTGTTCCACGCTATAGGGCGATTCGGCATCGAAGTTGAAGGTGGTATAGGCAATGGTCTCGTCTTCGTTGACCATGGCGAGGTTATCGGCATCGGCACGCGCGGATGATTCCGGCAGCCCCATCTCCGTGAACTGGTGGATGACCTCGTCCTGCAGCCGCGGCGAGACCTCAAGGGGGTTGCCAAAGCGCATGGTATCGCCCATCTCCAGGTTGTCCTCGAGGTGGGAAATGACCGCGTTGATGGTCTTGTCATTGGCGGGATCCGAAAGCTTTTGGCCCTCCGGGGCCTTGAAGACCAGGTTCACCGACGGCGAGTTGGCGGGATTGCCGCCTTCCGGGAAGAGGTCCATCGTCTTGTAGGTGGCGTCGATGGACGGGGTGCCTTTGATAGCGAACTCGCTCGTCATCGGTTTCATCAACAAGGCGGTAGCGCCGCCGGCGGCAGCCAGCAGGACCACCCAGGTGACGATGACCTTCCATTTATTAAGGAATGACCAGCGCCCGAGCCGGTAGAGGAGTTTAGCCACGGGAAATGTACCTTCGCATTCGCGTAGTCGGACGGATTTAACTTCGCCCTAGTGTAGTTGCCGTGCCCCTTATTCCCTATTACTTAGCCACCGTGCAACTCGTATTCACAGACGATGCCAAGGCGGCCGCCCCAAAAAGAACCGTGGCCACCCGGTGCAGTCAAAGACTAGACTGGGCGACCACGGCGGAGCGGCTTAGACGATGCAGCCGCGAGAGAGCGCTCGCTGTTTAAACGTACTTTGCCAGGTTCAAGCCGGGAAGAACGAGGTTAGAAAAGAAGGAGCCGAATTTCTTCACTCGTTCGAGAATGGCCGCAATAGCCCCATCCAGCTTGCCGAAGGAAGAGCTTCCTAGGGAAGAACCATCGGTCGCAGGTTTTTCTGCGGAGGGCTTGTTTTCTGAGGGCACCTGGCCAGACGGCTTATCGCTCGCGGAAGCCCCCTCGAAGGCCACGGTGAGATCCGTGTCGGCATCATCTACTGGCTGCCCCACCGGGTACTTGCCCAAGAAGATGTCAGAGCCAGTCTGGGTAAATGAGGTCGGGGCATCGGTTGTGGCGTAGCTCTTGCCGGTCTCTGGCACCAAAGGCTCGGAGAGCTTGAAGGTAGAGATAGCAGCATCATCCCCGGATTGGTCGACAGGCTGGTCCTTAAATGGGCCGGAAGCACCGGTAAGCTTATAGTCCGCGGTAATGGTGGCATCTTGACCTTTTACTTCCACCTTAATATCCGAAAACATCAAGTCCATACCGTAGGAACCGTTAGGCCCCAGCCCTGGATAGCCCTGAAGGTGCACAGACCCCTTGGTACCAATTGTTCCGTTGCCATCGGCGTCTAGGGTGGTCTCGGCTACATCGACGGGGAAGGTGAAATCCTTGCCCACCTTTTCTGCGCCTTCAGCCGGGGTAATGACACCTTTAGCAAACGGGGTACCCAAGTGATGAATGAAAGATTCTTTGATCGGCCAATTCAGTTGGCCGGATTCCACAGCGGCGATCTCGGTGGAACCATCAGCCGGAGCCTCAGCCGCGGTGGCCATAGGGACCGTAAAGCTGCCGAGTGCAACCGCACCGGCCGCGATAACAGATGTTGTTTTCATGAGATTCTCCTCTTGAGAGCAGTGGTGAAGCCTTGCCTATCAATATTAGTCAAGGCTTACTTTAGTTAATTGATTAGAAAAAGTAAATCAGTGACGCTTATCTAATTCTGCGAAAATTCCCGAGTTGAAAGCAAACGCCCGCTGTGCCTCAGACAGCAAGGCCTCCCGTTCCCCTGCGGTCAGCGAAAGGCCATCTAGACGCTCGCGATACCCCTTGCGATACGGGGGAATCTTGCCAATGGCAGTGAAGTCATAGAAGTTCAGCGCATCCGATTCAATGTCATAGAGCGCACCTAAGCGCGCAGCAATGACCTGCCCCCCGGAGACATCCCCGAGGTAACGGACATAGTGATGGGCCACGACCTCTACCGCGCTTCCGGACACCTCCTCCAAACGCGCAACATAGGCGGCAGTAGCTGGCAAGATTCGGATCTTTTCACGCCAATCACCACCAACTAGAGCCGCCAAGTCCACCTCCAGTGCGTAGCGCCGTTCGAGACGTGGATCGGCCACCGCGCTGCCGATCGGAGTGTGCGCCACGCTGCGGACGGCACGCTCCAACGACTCATAGACAAACCACAACTGGCCGGTCAGGTCGGCTGCAGCCGCCCTGCTCAACCGTCCCGACATGAGGCGCTGCATAAACGCAGAGCCTTCTGCATTTTCGTGAGCGTGTGCGGTTGCCTCGCGCAGCGCTGCAGACAATGGCTTATTGAGAGTAACAGTCACTGACTTCCTCCAAAGTAACGCTTACCTAAGTTCTAGATTCAATTTAAGGTTAGGCAACCCTTAATTACAAGACTGGGAAGAAAAATCAACCGAAAGGACTACCTCCCACCCACCGTCTGCGTCACGAGTGGCGCACTACCACAAAAAGAAGCGCGACACCGGACTTACTGCCGATGCCGCGCGCATCGCTTAGGCTTTTAGACTTTTAGCGATTGGCCGTTACTTTTATCGATGGAGAAGAGCACGGACACTATCTAGGGCTCCAGACTTTATAAAGGCCTGCCCCAAGATGGCGAACATGCTACCGATAGTCACCACACCCAAGATGTAGTTCCAAATCTTGGCGAACTTAGAGCCAAAGGCAGAATGTTCATCTGCACTCCCCTGATCTTTCCCTTTTTCGGGAGCTTCATTCGCCGGTTTATCGGATTCTGGCTTCTTAGGTTCCGGCTTCTTAGTCTCTGAAGACTCTGTATGCTTTGGAGTTTCTGGCTTCTGCGAAGGTGCTTGGCTCTGCGAGGTCGCCGGTGGCTGCGGAGCCGGCTCGTTCTGGGTCGTTTCCTCACTCTTCGATGGTGCCTCGCCCTGCGGAGCTTCTGGGGCCTCCGGGTTATGCTGATCCTCCGACTCTGGACTCTTCTTCTGACCACAATCTGGAGAAACGTTGAGGGTCAGCTGAGCTTCATCAACCTTGGGGCTATATTTAGGCCCATAAATTCCCATGAAGAGTACATCTACGCCTTCGGCCTTTTTGTCTGTCGTGCCTGGTTGCCGCTCGTAGGAAGTATCAGCGGTGGAGAGGGTGAGCGTGTTACCTTCCTTCTTCCATTGTCCCTTACCGTGAGCAAATGCTCCTTCTCCAGTACGCTTATTGGCTTCGGTTTGATCGTCCTTAGTGTACTGCGTCATATGCTTGCCTTCGACGTAATAGGCTTCGTAGCCACTACCAAGACGAACCTCATCCCCAGTTGTTTTTACAAAAGGACTCTTAACATTGGAGTACAGCGCATCATGGTGGCCGGTGAAGGTAATCGAAGAGTCCTTGGTCCTGATTTCAGAAGCGGTCACGTTGCCCTGCTCATCTACCGTGACCGTCGATTTTTCAGGATCGACATCAAATCCAAAGGTGAAGTCTTTACTGTCAGGCTCGCCGTTTTCCTGAACCGAGCCAGTAGTAGTCCAGTCACCTTGGGCAATAGGGCCTTTGATGTAGCTGCGCCACGAGTGTTTGATGCCCCAATTTAAGGAGCCGGATTCGATGGTGCATGTTTCTTCCGCAGAAGCATGCGGCACGGTCAGCGCTGTCGCCGCAAGGGCGGTGACCAAGATTCTTTTAAACATGGAAGTCCTCCAAATGATGTGAGAAGAGTGGGTTGATTGCGGGCGTGGCACGTTGTGGATGTACCCGCAGCCCGTCGACGGAAATAGGCCAGTCATATACCTGAGACAAAGTGCGACCGGTAAATACCTCGTCTACGCGCCCTTGGGCTGCTAGTCCCCCGCACGACAGGCACACGACATGATCGCAATATGCAGCTGCAGCGTTGAGGTCATGGAGCACCACGAGAACGGCAACACCGGCCTCGCGGGCAAGGGCTTTCACTGAGCCCAGCAGTTGTTCTTGATGCCGGATATCCAGCGCGGCCGTTGGCTCATCGAGCAAGATAACCGGGGTATTTTGGGCAAGCACCCGTGCGAAGGCAGCACGGGCGCGCTCACCGCCGGACAGAGTGCTGATGTCTCGGCCCGCGAGGTGTGCGACGCCGGCGGTATCGAGGGCGGCGTCAATAAAAGCATCGTCAAGGTCCGCGTAGGCAGTTCCCTCCCAAGGGCGACGCCCCATCGCAACGACATCGCGGACGAGGAATTCGAAGGACACCGAGACGTCCTGGAGCATTACCGCACGCGTGCGCGCGAGCTCCCGTGGTGGTGCCTTGGGTGATAGTCCACCCACGGTGATCTCGCCGGAATAATCGATGTCTCCGGCTACGGCGGCAAGTACCGTGGATTTACCGGCACCGTTCGGACCGATAAGTCCGGTTACTTCGCCCGCCTGGGCAGTAAAGGACACCTGATCCACGAGGATGTGCTCCCCCACGCGAACGGTTAAGTCTTTGACGTTTATCATCAGCGCACTCCTTTGCGCATCATGCGGCGCAGCAAGATGAAGAACGTTGGGCCGCCCACCAGGGCAGTGAAAATACCGATGGGAAGATCCGCAAAGGGAATCATCGTGCGCGCTGCCACGTCGGCGAAACCAATGAGGACGGCACCGCCCAGGGCGGAGGCGGGCAGTAGGATGCGGTTTTCTGGCCCGACGATGCTGCGCAACAGGTGGGGAACGATAAGCCCCACAAAGCCGATGAGGCCGGCAAAGGAAACAGCCGCGGCGGTCAGCACTGCCGATGCCACGATTGCCACGATGCGCAGCCGCGGCACGTTTACGCCGGTGTGCGCGGCGGCGCGCTCGCCGAGCGCGAGGACGTCCAGCTGCTTGCCCAGGCGCAGGGCCACCGCGAGGCCTACCACCACGATGGGAAGTACCGCCCAGACGTGTTTCCACTGCGAACCGTTGAGGGAACCCATCTGCCAGAAGATGATTGCTTCGCGGTTTGCGGTCGGTGCCAGGTACACCATGAAAGAGATGATCGCGTTGCATACCGCATTGATGGCGATGCCGGTGAGAATCAGGTGTACCACGGCCACGCGTCCGTTGTAGCGCGCCAGCTGATAGATAATGAAGGTAACCAGCAGCGCGGTCAGGAAGGCCGCGGCGGGAACGGTGAAGGTACCGAAGTACTCGATATTAAAGACGATGACTACGGCAGCACCGACGCCCGCACCGGAGGTAACGCCGATAATGGAAGGTTCTGCCAGGGGATTGGCGAATACCGCTTGCATCAGCGTGCCGGCAACGCCCAAGGCTGCGCCAACCACGAGCCCTAAGACCAAGCGCGGCAGGCGGATGTCCCACACCACGCTTGCGGTCAAGGAATCCTGCGCGTGCCCGGCTGCCAGAATGGGAAAGAGATCAGACAGCGGTACATAGTATTGCCCCAGCACGACGGAGATGAGTCCCGCGAGAACGGTGAGGATCCCCAGCAGTAGGAATACCCAGGTGCGCTGAGTCCGCCGGCGGGCGAAGGTATCCGTCTCCTTACTCATTGTCTGGGTCATACACAGCCTTTGCTAGCTTCACCAGGGTCTGCCCGGTCATGGGACCGAATGCCAGCGATTGACCGTCCGGAATGGTCACGATGCGCTTCTTCTGGCCTGCGGTGGTCTGAGCAACGCCGGGTCGATCCAGCAAGCCATCAATTCCGCCGGTGGATTCCAAGCCATTGGTCATCATGATGATCACCTCTGGATTGATGCGGGCCAGTGCCTCCGCGTTAGCGGGTTCTGCATAAGAAAGATTATTTTCCGCAGCCAGATCCACGCCGCCAATGCCTTCAATCAGGTCCTTAGCACCAGTGCCTTCACCCATGATGAAGAAGACGCCGCCGTTTCCGCGTGCGTACAGGAACGCCATGCGCATCGGATCATCGGGAACCAATTCCTTGATGGCTTCCCTTGCTTCTTCGATTTCCTTGTTGGATCGATCGGCTAGTTCGCGTGCGTCGTCGGGCAAGCCAAGGGCATCGCCAAGCGTGGTGATGTCTTCGCCCACGGAGTCAATGGTGCGCTCGGGTTCCATGACCACGGTGGTGACACCCGCCGCGCGAATCTGGTCGATAGCATCGCGCGGGCCAATGGAATGATCCACGATAAGAAGGGTGGGATTCAGCTCCAGCACCGCTTCCACGTTGATATTGTGACCGCCTTCGGTCACCACTGGGAGGTCTGCCAAGTTGGGCTCGGTGGAAGACACCGTGCGGCCGACAATATTATCTGCAAGCCCCAAGCCGCTGAGCGTCTTGGTATAGGTGCCATAGATATCCAACGCGAGGATGCGGGAGGCATCGGTGACGGTGACGTCGTAACCATCGGCATCAGTAAGCTCCACCGGAAGCGCCGGCTCCGCCTTATCAGTAACCGGCTCGATATCATCAAAGTCCTTGACGTCGCTGACGCCCTCAAAGGACCTGGGGTCCGAGAGATCGGCGGGATCCGGCAGCTGATCCGTGTAGCTACCCTGCACACCGCAGGCGGTAAGGCTGAAGATGCACAAGAGCGGTACGAGGAAACGAAGAACGAGTTTCACGGCAATCCTTCTAAGAGTTGTTCATGACAAGGCGGCTGGTGGAGCCACCGGCAATGATCAATCCGACGATGAACAGCAGTAGATAGGTGGTCGGGTTATCCATGTTTCCGCTGGGAGACGTGGCGGACTTGATCTTGAACTTGTTCGATCCGTCCTCGTATCCCTGCGAGGAATCACCAGCATGCGCTGCGTCCCCGGCTGCGGCATGAGCGCCACCCTTGGAAGCAGAGCCGCCCTTTCCGTTTCCGCCCGCGCCGGCACCACCGGACCCAGAACCGGAGCTAGCACCGCCGCCACCAGATACGGCGCCGCAATCAGCGCTTCCGCCCAAGGTGGCGTGGAAGCTCAGCGGATCCAACTGAAGACCCGGCTCATAGAAGTCGGCGAAGGCGTGAGAACCGGTTTCAGAAAGCGATACTGAAGCTTCACCAGATACGGCATCGGAGCCAACGTCCAGGGAGCTAAAGTTCAAGCTGCCAATGACGGTGCGTCCGAAGTCCTTCTTCTCGCCTTCCATATTGGAAGAACGCACGTCACCAATGAGTTCACCAGAGTTGCCGTTGAAGGTGATCTCCAAGTTGGCAATGTTCAGATCCAGCTTGCCGTGGTGGCCAGAGAACTGGATGCTTCCGCCATATTGCACGGAGCCCGCATTATCTTTTACAGCGCCGGAGTTACCCGTGAATTGGAAACGACCATTTTCATATCCCACGCCAGATAGATCCCATCGGCCTTGCGCAATAGAGCCGGTGATATAGGACTGGAAGGACTTCTTTACGCCCCACTGTGCTGTAGCTTGGGTGACACCAGTAGCTTCACAGACGGCACCGTCGCCGCCGGATGCACCCGCGCCCGAATTACCTGAGCCCGAGGCGCCGGAGTTAGCGGATCCAGAGTGCGCAGGACCCGATCCCGCTGCTTTCCCAGTTCCTGAAGCACCGCCGCTTCCGCCCGAACCGGAGTTACTCGGTGACGAATTTCCCGATGCAGAGTTAGTAGAAGCCGAGTTTCCTCCAGTGGAGTTCGACGTACCCGAAGCAGAGCCACCCGAATTCGAGTTCGACTCACCACGGTTATTGAAAGACTCCAGCTCATCAAGGAATGCCTGGGTATTGCCCATAAACGTGGTAATACCGTTCATCGTGTCATTGGTCTCAGACAGGATGTCCATGGCTTCCTTATTAAAGCCCGTGAAGGAACCCGTGATAGAGGTCAATGGGCGCTTCGAACCGCCACCGGAACCGGAACCAGAGCCGCCAGAGCAAGAACCATCTAGCGCAATGGTCCCGGAGGACGGATCGAGGACTTCACCCTCTTTGTAGAATCCAGTGAAAAGTTTGACGCCACCGGAGGTCAGGGATGTTGAGCCGGCCAAATCTACCTTTTCAGCTCCGTCTTTTACCGGATTATCCAGATTGATGGTGGCGATCACTTCGTCATCGCCTTTGATTTGTTTACCGCGGCTATAGTCTTGCCGGTTCAATTCGTAGGAAACATAGTCCACGGAGATCTTTGCCTGGTTACCAGACGCCTTGACCTTGAAGTCCGACATCGTCATGTCCAGGACCCCTTCATGGCCGGTAAAGCTCAGCGTGCCGTTGAACGGAATCGTGACGTTTCCACCAGAGACATCAGGCTTTCCCGCGGTAAAGACGAACGCACCATCGCCCGTTTCGTCCCCCTTAAAACCAATGCCATTGGCACCCCAGCCACCGCGGGCAATATTTCCCTTGATGTAGCTGCGGAATGACTGCTTGAGGCCCCAATTCCATGTGCAGGCCTCGTCTGCGTGGGCAACCGGAGTAGAAGATAGAAGCGGGGCGAATCCCGCCATGAGGAACGCCGCGACAATGACGCCGAACGCCGACCTCCACAGTTTACGAATCATGTTGAGAACCTTGTTTCTCGCTAAAAGAATGTATAGGCTACGCTTACTTAGGTAAGCATATCCTGACCGATTTTCTTTCAGCTGTCAATAACTACCCCCAATAAGAAAACAATGCAGAACTACCCCCACCGAGACATCTTCACCAGCATCTACCCAGATGTCGATCCCACTCAGAGCTTCCCTCTCACAATCGGCGAACGCTTATCCTTAGCGCTTTCCGTCGGCGTATTCATGTTTGGCGGCGTAAGCGGAAGCCTGCTCATCGCCGGCATCGGCTTGGCTTTTGTGGTCGCCTGCTCCTTCGCCCTATCCCAAAAGGCCCCGCGCCGCATCCGCACAGAGGCGCGCAGCCGGTTCCCCCGGGAACCGTGGGCCGAACAGCCCAGTCTCCTCGTCCCCGCAGTGTGGGCAATCATCGCAGTAATCGCGGCCTTGGCGTGGTGGTTTACCCCCGTGAAGTACCTCATGTGGAGCGCGGGCACCATGGCCTTCATCGCAGCTACTGCAACATGGTTCCTCCCTACCGTGCAGCGCCGCCGCTCACGGGCCGCACACGCAAAGCAGGATGCTTAAATTACCCAAAGACCCAAGCTCCCCTGCCGCAGAAAACAAAAATAGGCCCCGACCTGCATTAACAGGTCGGGGCCTTGCGCGGTGGCGGCGGGATTTGAACCCGCGGTTGGGGGTTACCCAACAATCGCTTTCGAGGCGATCACCTTCGGCCGCTCGGACACGCCACCGCGTTCCAGATTACGGGAGGACCCCCGATGCAACAAAATCGCCGCGCCAGCACTAAGCCAGCGCAGCGATTTCGCTAGGAAGGGACTATAAAATTAGTCCTTCTTCAGGCCACCGATGATGTCGTTGGCCTTGTCCTTGATGCTGTCAGCAGCATCGGACAGCTTGTCCTTAGCCTCGGAAGCGACCTGATCGGCCTTGCCCTCGTTGGCTACGTCTTCGTTACCGGTTGCCTCGCCGAAAGCTTCCTTTGCCTTGCCTGCGAGGTCGTCCTTCTTGTTTTCCAAATCGCCCATTTTCTCTCTCCTTAAATGAGTCGCTTACAGTGTGACAGCCACTATACCCACTTTTCGCGCAAAGTGGTGAAGAATTTTTCTAGCAACGCCACGCAGTCCTCTTCAAGCACGCCGCCGCGAACCTGTGGGGTAAAGGGGGCGGTGGGGGCACGCAGGACATCGACAAGCGAGCCGCACGCACCCGTCTTCGGCTCAAAGGCGCCAAACACCAGTGAGCTTATCCGCGCGGCTTGCAGGGCGCCGGCACACATGGCACAGGGCTCCAAGGTGACCACGAGCTCGCAGCCGATCAGGCGCCAACCATCGCCGTGGATGCGCACCGCCTGGCGGATGGCCTCGATCTCGGCGTGGGCGGTGGGATCGCGCAATTGCTCGCGGCGGTTGACGCCGGTGGCGAGCTCGCGGCCGGTGGCATCATAAAGCACCGCCCCAACCGGCACGTCGCCGGCGGGGGTTTGGCGCGCCACCGCGAGGGCGCGCTGCATGCGTTCCTGCGCGCGCTGCAGGGGCTTAGGCGTTATCAATGACGTCTTCTAGCTCATCCCCAAAGCCCAGGTCGCCGGCAATGCGCAGGAGCATATCGGAGGGCCAATCGTCCTCATCGTCGATGATATAGCCCACCTGATCCTCGGATAGGCCCAGGTCAGCGAAGATATCGAAGTCGCCCTCGCCGTAGGGTTCGGCCTCTTCCGGGTCCACGTCTGGAATCTCATAGTCATTGAGCTCCATGAAGTCCGCGGCAAAGTCATCGTCAACGCCGTAGGTGGCGTCCGAAATTAGCATTTTCACCCCGCCGGGCACGGGCCGCACGGCAATGAAGTAGGCGTCCTCGACGCAGAGAAGGGCGAAAGCCGCGCCTTCGGAGCGCAGGGAGCGCACCGCGGTGATGGAGGTTTGCGGGTCCTCAAAGTCATCATCGAAGCTGCGCACGACCCATTGTCCCTCGTTGCGGGCGACGGTAACCGCGAAAGAGTAATTTTCGTTGCTCATACCTCGTGAGATTAGTCGTGTTGTGCCACAATTGTCACCGTGAGTTCTCAAGATGTTCAACGCCCCATCTGCATTATCGGCCTCGGCCTCATCGGTGGTTCCTTGCTGCGCGATCTCGCGGGCTATAACCACGACGTATTTGGATACAACCACTCGACGTCCGCCGCCCGCACCGCAGTCAAGCAGGGGTTTGACGTCAATGATGACTTGCCCGCGGTGCTTAACCGCGCCGAGGTTGAAGAGGCGCTCATTGTGATCGCCGTTCCCATGACCGCGGTGGGCAGCGTCTTGGATGCCATTCAGGAACACGCCCCTAGCTGCGGCATCACGGATGTAGTCTCCGTGAAAACCCCCGTGCGCCAGCAGGTCTGTGACCGCGGCATGGAGGATCGCTACGTGGGAGGGCACCCCATGGCGGGTACCTCGAAATCTGGGTGGGATCACTCCCAGACGGGGCTTTTCCGCCGCGCCGCGTGGGGCATTACCTACGATTACGCCGCCGAGTATGAGGCGCGCGGGGAAAAGATTCCTAAGAAATGGATTGAGACTTTTACGGACGTCGTGCGCATGACCCAGATGGTGCATGCAGAGGCCGTGCCCATCCGTGTGGCCAACCACGATGCGGCGGTCGCTCGCATTTCCCACCTGCCGCATATCTTTGCGGAGACCCTGGCCACGGTGGGCGATAATGGCGGCATTTTGGCGCAGTCCCTGGCCGCCGGTTCCTTCAAGGATGCGACCCGGGTGGCAAGCACCCGCCCGGATCTCGTGCGGCAGATGTGCGAGACCAATGCTCCGGCCCTGGTGGAGGCCTTGGATGAGGCGCTGGAGCTGCTTCACGATGCCCGGGAGAAGCTCGCCGCCCCCGAGCCTTCCATCGCCGAGCTTGCCGATGCCGGCTACCGCGCCCGTACCCGCATCGAAGCCAGGTCGGGCGCGCGCAAGGAATCGGTCTCCCCGGTCAAGATTTCCTCCCGGCCGGTGCTGCGCCTGCACCCCGGCGGCCCGAAGTGGGTGGCGCAGCTGCGCCAGACCGAATCCTTGGGCGGGCGCATCGAGATTTTTTAGCGGCGCGACGTGCGGGCGGCACCGTTGCCAGCACCGCTAGCGAAGGTGCGCGCGGCCGCTGCGGCACCGATAAGGCCAATGGCCGCTACCGTGAAGTAGATCCACGGACGGTCGCCGCTGGTCTGCGGCGTTGCCTGCGGGGTAGGCGTGGTCTCTGCGGTCAAGATGGCGTCCTTATCCTTGCCGCTGATCACGCCGTCAACCCAGTCCTTGGTGCCTGCGAGCGTGGTGATAGCCGCGCTTGGGGAGGGCAGATCCGGGTCCGCATTGGAGGTACCCGCGGTAGCAAGGCCCGCAAGCTTTCCGTTGACAAAGAACGGTCCGCCGGAATCGCCACCCTGCATGCCGGCATTACCGGTGGAGTGGACATCGAGGATCGGGCTGCTGATCATCGGGGCCATGCCGCCTTGGCCAGGCTGCATTACTTCCCCACCGTTGCCGTCAGGCTTGACAATCTGCGGCTGCTCGGCACCCGGCTTGGTGGCACCCGGCGAGACCACCTTAGGCTTATCCGATCCCGAACCAGATCCCGGCATCTTGAGGCCCGGCATGGCCTCTTCGGCCGGCACGGATTCGTAGCCTTCAGGGACCTTCATGTCTGCATCCGGCTTGGAGCCGCCCGGCATCTTGAGGCCCGGCATGGCTTCCTCAGCGGGCACGGATTCATAGCCTTCAGGGGCTTCCTTGTCGGCGCCTGGCTTCTGTGCGGAGTCATCGCTTGGGCCGCCGCCCAGGATTTCGGAGACCTTCATCTCTGCCATCGGCAGCTGGCCCTTGCGCGCCATGGAGGAGCTGCTGCTCCAGCCGTACAGGGTGCCAAGGTCGCCGGTCTCTGGAATATCGGTGGAGATCTTGGCCGGCTTGATATCGGTGACGGGCTCGGTGAGGTGGAGCAATCCGGCATCGGAAAGCGGGGACAGCGCCCACGAATCCGCGTCGTAGACCTTGCCTCCCAGGCGGGCCTGGGTGCCTTCGTTATTGACGGACTGCAGGCAGTGGCGGGCGGTAAGCACCCACTGCTTGTCCACCAGCGTGCCGGTGCAGTCGCCGAAGTTGCCTATGCGGCCCATCTTGAGAGCGACGACGGTCTGGGACTCGGCGTTATCGGGGGCGGGTTCGCCGTGCTCAAGGGCGCTGGCGGGGGCCGCCAACATCCCGATGATGCCAGCGGTGGTCAAAGCGGTAGCAAATTTACGCGACATGTTAGTCCTTCTTTCCAGCAGGAACGGCGAGTTTAACGGCGGACGAGACGGCCTTTTCAAGCGGGCCTTGGCCCAGGAATTTCCGCCAGATGGTGGCGAGTACGAGGAATAGGCCAATAAATGCCCACGCCCACGCGGTGTTGTGCAGTGAAATGTGGCTTTGCCAGTAATAGGCGGAGAGCACGTGCAAGACATACACGGTCAGGGACATCGTGCCCATTGCGGCCAAGGGGTAGACGAGCTTGGGTACTGCGCTGCCGATGAGCAGGCACAGGTGCAGCACCACGGCAGCCACTGCAACGGAGAGCAGGATTTCGCCCGCGACGCCGGTGTGGCCGGTAAAGCGCAGCCAGCTAGGCATATCCGGCTCGAAGCGGAAGTAGGTGCCAACCGCGGCAATCACCGCGCTGACCGCGGTAACAATCCACTGCAGCGCCGTGCGGAAGCTACCTGGGCGGATGTAGACCTCAAAGAGCAGCATGCCGGCGATGAAATACGCGATCCAAGCCAGCAACGGATAGACCTGCGGCAGGGTAAACGGCGCGTAGTGCACGGTTGAGGCAATGGCGGCGACGAAGAAGAGGGCCAGCTTCCACCACACGTTCAGCGGTGGTACCCAGGAGACCACCATCATGGTGATACCCATGGCAACGAGCACGACCTGAATCTGCCCGCCGACCGGAAGCAGTGCCAGTCCGATAAGCGTAATGATGGCGCCGCGGGCAATCAGGCGCAGCAGCGTCTGTACAGAATAGTTCTTGCCAATGAGCATCATCGTCACGCCGGCGACAATGGCAAATAGCGCGGCCGGAAGGCCCGACAAAATGACCTTGGTACTCCATACCAACGAGGCCATGTGCAAAATAATCATGCCAATAATGGCAAGTGAACGAGCCAAATCCAGCCCGACGATGCGCGATGATGTACTCACCTAGCACTCTCCTTCACGATGTGATGAGACGCAGTGCTTTCCACCACGACCCATATTTATAACGACTCTCTTTTTCTACAATGGAAGTCTGGGAGGTTGCTGTATCAACAGTTTGCATGCCCTGTGTCTTATAAATGCCGTTATTACCCCGGCTAATCCTGCCGCCCCACTCTCCCGCCGACCACAGAAGAGTGCACCCACTTTCCCGGCCTCACCGTGCGACGGAGGGAGATGCAACCGTGCCTAGGTGATCAACCAGTTTCGCGACTTCAGGGTTAGCGAGCAGCTTCTTTTCAACCGCATCAATCTTGGCCTTATCAGCTTAGATCTCGTCCTGCCACAGTAGTCATCCTGGTCCATCCCCTCAGGCAGGTTGGGAACCCACACACAAACCATCAGAGACCCTCATTTTTCATTCTGATCATGGCAGTGTGTATACCTCACAGGCATTTAGGGACCACTGCGCCCATCTTGGTGTGCGCCAGTCCATGGGAGCAGTGGGTACAAGTGCCGATAATGCCCTGGCAGAATCCTTTAATGCCGCCTTAAAGCGTGAAGTTTTGCGTGACCGGAAAGTCTTTGACAATCCCATTGTCTGCCGCCAAGAAGTCTTCCGGTGGTGTATGCGCTACAACACGCGCAGACGGCACTCCTGGTGCAACCTTCTAGCCCCCGACGACTTCGAAGCACTCACATCGGCTACACTGACCAAAGCAGCATAGCTAACCCCCGACGTGTCTACTTTCCGGGGGTCAGGCCCCTGTGTCGGGTGATGTTTTACTCATCAGTCGCGACATGTTTGACACTATGAATAGTCCCAACCGCAACATGGCCATCGTCAACGCAGTCCGCATACAAGGCCGCAGCCCTTCAAAAGTCGCCCAGCGTTTTGGTATCTCACGCCAGCGCGTCTATCAGATCCTCAACGCCTTTGATGCTGGTGGCGCCGACGCCATCGCGCCCCGCTCTCGTGCCCCGCATACTCACCCACAGGCAGTGCCTGACAAACTGCGTAAAGAAATCATCACTATCCGCAAGCAATTAACTCGCCACGGGCTCGATGCCGGGCCAGACACCATTTCCTTCCACTTGGAAAAAGACGGACACCGCAGCCCATCAACATCGACAATCCGCCGCATCCTCAACACTGAAGGCCTTATCACCCCGGCACCGAAGAAGAAGCCTAAAAGCTCATTTGTCCGCTTTGAAGCCGCCATGCCCAATGAATGCTGGCAGGCTGATATCACCTACATCTATCTGGCAGATAACACCCGCGTCGACGTACTGGATTTCCTCGACGATCACTCCCGCTACCTGCTATCTATTACCGCACGAGCCGGCTTTAGCGGCCCACAGGTAGCACAAGAATTAACCCGCCTTATCAACACATACGGCCCGCCAGCATCCACTCTCACCGATAACGGCTTAGTATTTACCGCCCGGCTAGCCGGGCGCAAAGGCGGGAGAAATGCCTTTGAAAAAGTCCTGACAACACACAAAATCCAACAGAAAAACGGACGGCCAGGACACCCGCAAACCCAAGGAAAAATTGAGCGATTCCACCAAACACTCAAAAAATGGCTCGCCGCACGACCAGCCGCACACACCATTGCTGACCTGCAACAACTCCTCGACGAGTTCCGCGATTACTACAACACCACACGCCCACACCGCGCACTAGGCCGACACACCCCACACCACAGCTACACCACCGGCACAAAAGCCAGCCCCAACGACAATCCCACACAAGAATGGCGCACCAGAAAAGACATCGTCTGGGACAGAAGGCAAAGTCACCGTCCGCTACGCCGGCAAACTCTTCCACCTAGGCATCGGACGCGCATTCAAGAAACAAAAAATCCTCATGGTCATCGCCGACAACCACGTCACCACATCACTAGCTGCGACCGGAGAAATAATCACCGAGCACTACATCGACACAGCCCGCGACTACCAAAAGCCCTACTGGAAAAAAGGCGACCCACCCCTAGAGCCAAAACACGAAAAACCGGCACCCCAGAACAAAAACAACTGAGATGCCGGTTTGTCAACGATGTCGCGACTGACCTGTCAAGCATGTCGCGACTCATGACATTTGTGCGCCCGGAGGGATTCGAACCCCCAACCTTCTGATCCGTAGTCAGATGCTCTATCCGTTGAGCTACGGGCGCAGTCCGTTGTATAGCAGTGCGTATGCTCTGCTGTGCAACGAGAATTTACTATACCCACGGACCCATGAACTAACAAATCGCCTGTACAGGGCCGCGTTCGACGGGATAGTCAAAGGCGCGTAGTTCACCCGCCGTTCACGCTTTGACTCGGTGTGGAAGCGGGGAAGGCTATACGAGGGCGGAGGCTTCGGCATCGGAAAGCAGGGCGTCTTGAAAGGCCTGCAGGGTGGATTCGTGGTCGAAATCGATACCAATGAGCACGAGCTCCGTGCCAGGGGTTACGCCGTTGGCGGCCCACAATGACGCGGGCATGATTTGCAGGTTAGGGCCGGCCTGCTGCCACGCGTGGGCCACGCGCAGGTCGGTGTCGATCCAGCAATAACCCTTGGAGCGCACTAGGCCCGTGCTCGCCCGGAGGGCGGCGATGAGGCGCTCGCGGTTAAAGGGGCGGTCGGCGCGAAAGACGACTGAGGAGATGCCATATTCCTCGGTTTCTGGCGTATGCGGGTTTGCAAGCTCTTCGGCGTAGCCGTGGTAGGCGGCTGCGGTGGCGGTATTAAACAAATGCGCATCGAGAACCAGCCCCGGTTCGATCACCCCGTTGGTCACCGGCACTACGCGAGCCCGCGGATTCATGGCGCGGACTGCGGCGATGACGCGCTCGGTTTCGGCGGCATCGACAAGATCGGTCTTGGTAATGAGGATAAGGTCGGCGAATTCGACTTGGTCCACTAAGAGATCGGAAATGGTGCGGTCATCTTGGGGCGTAGCCTCAATGCTTTCGGAGACGAGGCTGCGGCCGCGGCGCAATTGGTTTAAGAAGGTAGAGGCATCGACGAGGGAGACCATGGTGTCGATGGGGGCGGCATCGGCAAGCGTGGTGCCATCGGCAAATTCCCACTCAAAGGTGGCAGCCACGGGCATGGGCTCCGAAATGCCGGTGGATTCGATGACAATCTGATCAAAGCGGCCGGAGCGCGCTAGCTTGCCCACGGACTCGATGAGGTCTTCGCGCAGGGTGCAGCAGATGCAGCCATTCGACAGCTCCACGAAGCGATCCTCGCCGCGCTCGAAGTGGCCTTCGCCGGCGACGAGGGCGGCGTCGATATTGACCTCAGAAAAATCGTTGACGATGACCGCCAGCTTGCGCCCCTCCCGGTTCGCGAGCAGGTGGTTAAGTAGCGTGGTTTTTCCGCTGCCTAAAAATCCGGACAGCACGGTAACAGGTGTAGCCATCCTTTAATGGTAACGTTTTTCATTAAAGGATGGCTATTGAGGGAGCTTAGTGTCTAGACCGTCAGTCCGAAGATCGGTACCGCCAGCAGGAAGACGGTAAGGGTAATGAGGAAGATACCGATGACGTTGAGGCCAACGCCGCCCTTGATCATCTCGCCAATCTTGACGTAGCCGGAACCATAAGCAATGGCGTTCGGCGGGGTTGCCACCGGCAGCATGAAGGCACAGGTTGCAGCCAAGGCGACCGGGATGGTGAGCAGCAGGACGTTGATATCGCCTTCGGTGGTCAGCCCCACGCCCACGGCGACGCCGCCCATGATGGGGATGAAAGTCGCCGCGGTGGCGGTATTGGAGGTGATCTCCGTCAGGAAGAGGACCAGGGCGGCCACGGCTGCGACGATGAGCACGATGGGCAGGGAGCTGAGCCCCTTGGCCATCTCACCAATCCACAGGGACAAACCGGAGGAGTTGAAGGCCGAGGACAAGGAGAGACCACCGCCAAAGAGGAGGAGGACGTCCCATGGCATTTCATTGGCCGTCTTCCAGTCCAGCAGGCGGATGCGGCGCTCCGAATCGGCCGGCAGGATGAACAAGAGGATACCTGCGGCGATGCCGACGATGGCATCGTCATAATTATCAAAATCGCCAAGGACGATGGGCAGGGATACCCAGGCCAGGGCGGCCAGGACGAAGATGATTCCGGTCATGATCTGTGGGCGGGTCCATGGGCCCAGGGCCTTGATTTCGTCGTTGATGAGCTCGCGGCCGCCGGGGATTTCGGTCATTTCCGGCTTGAAGATGGTAATCAACAGCACCCATGCGATGAGCAGGAAGGTTAGCGCCAGCGGCACGCCGACGGCCATCCAGCGGCCAAAGCCGAGGGTAACGTCCCAGGTATCGGCCATGTACGCGTTCAAGAACGCATTCGGCGGGGTACCAATCAGGGTACCCAGCGAACCGATGGAAGCGGAGTACGCGATGCCCAGCATGAGGGCGGTGGCAAATTTCTTCTGCTTATCCCAACCGCCAACGGTCTCTGCGGTAAGCGCCAGCACGGACGTACCAATCGGCAGCATGACGACGGCCGTTGCGGTATTCGATACCCACATGGACAAAAAGCCGGTGGCCAGCATGAAGCCCAAAATGAGGCGGCGCGGCGAGGTGCCGATGAGCTTTACCACATAAAGCGCAAGGCGGCGGTGCAGGTTCCAGCGCTGCAGCGAGAGCGCGATAAGGAAGCCACCCATGAACAAGAAAATGGTGGCAGAGGCATACGGTGCGCCGACTTCCTTAATGGTTCCCACGCTAGCGAGCGGGAAGATGACCAGCGGAATCAGCGCGGTGGCAGCCAGCGGGATGGCCTCAGTCATCCACCACACGCCCATGAGGATGGTCACCGCCGCAACGGTGCGGATGGCGCTTAGCGTGTAATCGGCTTCCTCATCCACGCCGGTGGACTGCTGGACAGTATCGATGGCATTCGAGGGGAAGATGAAAAATACGAGGATGGCCAGGGCGAGGCCAATGAAAAGGCCAATGAATTGGCGGCGCCATTCATTGCGTGGGGCACCGGGATCCTCAGCGCCCTCTGATTGGGCGGTAGATTCGTGAGTATGCGGGGTGGTCATGCCGCGAACTCCTTCACTAGAGAGACTTTTAGCAGGGCGGGGTGTGATAGCTCTGTCAATTACCAGCAATCGAGCCAGATCCTTGGTGCATCCCGAACATCATTCAGTCCGTGCAGAGCATGCTAAGACCCTACAAAACATTTGCACCAGAAACCACAAACTTTACGGAATTCACCCCCACTGCTTTTAAAATTCACACACCGCAGCTACTCATAATGTGAAATCTCCCCCACCGGTTCGCTACCCCCGCCCGGCGCGCCAGGCCCCGTACGCCAGGGGCCTTTATAGCCCGAGCACCGACTTGGCGATGAGGAAATAAATGATCAGACCCGTGGCATCGCAGAACGTGGAGATAAACGGGTTAGAAAATACGGCGGGGTCCGCGCCAATGGTCTTTGCAACGATGGGCATCAGCCCGCCCACCGTAGCGGATATGGAACAGATTAAAAACAACGTCGAGCCAATGACTAAGCCAATATCCACGCCGTAGACCACCGTTGCCAGGCCGAGTCCCGCCAAGCCCAATACGGCACCAAGCAGCATGCCCACGCGGAGCTCGCGCCAGAGGACAGCGAGGAGGTCGCGCCCGCGGACATCGCCAAGCGCCAGCGCACGGGTCACCGTCGTTGCCGCCTGGTTTCCCGTATTGCCGCCGGTACCGGTCAGC
Organism: Corynebacterium sp. LaCa_23; assembly: GCF_058182375.1. NCBI lineage: Bacteria > Bacillati > Actinomycetota > Actinomycetes > Mycobacteriales > Corynebacteriaceae > Corynebacterium > Corynebacterium sp. LaCa_23. The sequence continues at coordinate 148,996 of NZ_CP190825.1, read as the reverse complement.
AACGGGATAAACAGCGATAGCACCACGGCCTGCGCCAAGGTGTCCTCGAAGGCGTCCAAGACCCGCACGGTCAACAGCGCAGATACCGCAAGAACCAGCAGCCACACGATGCGGGACTTCACCAATTTCAATAGCGGCGTGGACAGGTAGGGCTGCTGCAGAGCCTCGGTACCACCGGCGCGCGCGGAGTCCTCGCTATCCTCGGCCTCGACGATGTCAATGGCATCATCCCAGGTCAAAAGCCCTACCAGGCGGTCCGAATCATCCACGATGGGCAATGCCAAAATATCGAGCGGCAGGAACCACCTGGCGGTTTCTTCCGCATCATCATTGGCATTGGCGTAGATGGGGCTTTGCATGATGTCCCCAATCGTGGTGCCCTCCTTCGCGGTAAAAATCTCCCGCAGCGTCACCACGCCCACTAGGCGGCGATCCGCGCGGGTGATGGGCACCGCATAGATGGTTTCCAGCTCATCGGCTTTCGCGCGCAGGGTCCGCAGCGCTTCCTCCACGCTCATTTCTGGATGGATGCCGGGGACCTCGGGCGACATGCGGCGGCCCACCGAGCCCTTGGTATAGCCCAGGACAACCCCGGTGACATCCCGCTTCGATTTGGTAAGCGAGCGCAGCAGCCGGTCCGCTATTTCCGCCGGCAGCTCATCCAAAAGGGCCACGCGGTCTTCCGGCTCAAGTTCATCGAAGAACTCATAGACATCAGCATTGCCCAGCTCATCGATAATATCGGCCTGGTGCTTGGCATCCAGGGCATCAAATACCACGATGGATTTACGCCGCGGCAACAAGCGCAGGGCCAGCGCGGCGCGGATGGCATTTTGCCGCTCGACGATGGCGATGAGCTCCTGCAGCGGCACCTCATCAAGCAGCGCCTGCAAGCGGGGTGCCTTTTGTGGGTCAATGGCAGAATCCTGCTTCAACCATGCCTCGACCGTATCGCTGGCCTGCTCAGTAATATCCGCCATTGCCATCACCTTGCCCTTCTCGCCCCTCATACCGCGGCACCGGTGGCCACCGTAATTGATATAGCCTCACATAGATTACGCGTATCCCCCACCAGTACACAGCGCTGCGGTAGAAAACTTTGCCTTTAGGCAAAAACACCCCACAAGGCAAAGGCCGCAAGCAGGGAGACCAGCCCCGCGCTACTGGCCAAGACGGCGGCGCCGGGGAGGTGGCGGTGGGTTCGCAGGGAGGCATCGACAAGCGATGCCCGCTTCCTCACCGCCACTATCAGCACCAGCACGCCAGCCGCGAGCGCCAGCAACGGGAGAAACACGCTGACGCTGACCACCCGCATAACGCCTAGGAGTATCACCGCCAGCGCGAGGATAGTGCGCTGCCACGATAGGCGGGTGCGCTCGGGCTGCAAGCCGGGGTCAAAGAGCTCCCCATGTTGCTGCGGGCTAGGCAAGTAGCTCGCCTACCAGCAGGACAGCCGCGATAACGACGATGGTGCCCACAAGCACCGGGATGGCGATGCTGAAGGGCAACGGGCGCTGTTGCCGCAAGGCGCGCTCAGCCCGCTTCCATTGCACCCACGCGACTACCGGCAGCACAATCGCCACCACCAGCATGAATGTGGAGACCACCGCGCGCAGCGTCGCCGGCAGCGGCACGTCGAAAGCTTCCAAGGCCACTCCCCCGGCAATCAGCGCGAGCGAGGTGCGGATCCATGCGAGGAAGGTGCGCTCATTCGCCAGCGTAAAACGCGGATCAGGGTCGCTTCCTACCCCAAATACCGAGCGGGGAAACCTCGAATCGCTCATGCCTTCCTACCTTATATTCAATGTCCACCCTTGGCGCGATAAGGCTGCGAGCCTGTTCGCCGGCCACCTCGTTATGATCGGGGCCATGATTGAAGTCGCAGCAATCGTTTTCCGCAATTCCTTTGGCCACGTGCTTGGCGTACGCAAGGCCTCATCCACGAAGTTCCAGCTGCCGGGCGGCAAGCTAGAAGAAGGCGAAAGCCCTGTCCAGGCCGCTGCGCGCGAGGCGGAAGAAGAAATCGGCGTCCGGGTTCGCCTACCTGAACTTACCGAGCTCGGCACCTTCACTGCCCCCGCCGCCAATGAACCGGGCCAGACCGTCCGCGGGCATATCTTTACCTACCCGCGCCCGGTCATCGCCCACGCCGCAGCCGAAATCGCCGAAACCGCCTGGATCGATCCCGCCGACCCGCAGTGCGAGCTTGCTGATCTCCTGCGCAGCGAGGTTTTTCCGGCGCTGTAAAGTGGTCAAGCCCGCGCATCAGCAAAGGAAACTACGCCTACACCGCACCACCTGCGCCAGGGAAAATCATGAACCAACGGTCACGTAACAGTCACCCTGGGATAAACGGGGTGCGGTGTACTACTTATTTAGACTGACGCCCTGCATTCTCCGCCCACACGCGCACTCCCACAGAAGCAGCAGTCAGAACAACAATGAAGATGGTTACTAAGCCGATGCCTATTACATCGGTCAGCCACAAAACAAATACCACCAAAGAGGCGACTGCTAAAGCGAGCAAAATTCCGTTCTTTATCTTCTGCGCTTTATCCATAGCGCCATTATTCACGATAAAAATTCACCACGTGACGAGTTCATCCTTTTGAAAAATCTCCTTGCGCTCCAAAAGCGCCCTCGGAGAACTGCATTTCCACTTCATGCCCGTAGCGAGGGAATAGTCGTGTCCCTGCTTGCAGAATAGGGGCCTGGCCCCTGCTTGGTGGCCACCATTCTTTGTCGTTTACCCCGTTTAACCCGCCGTTTAGGACTGCCGTTTAAGCTGGCAAACGACAAAATCCCGAGCGCAATTGCCCGGGATTTGTGTGGCGGAGATGAGAGGATTCGAACCTCCGGACCCCAGAAGGGTCAACTCCTTAGCAGGGAGCCCCATTCGGCCGCTCTGGCACATCTCCAAGTTCAGAAAGAACCGTAAAAGACAATACCTGCCGCATGCGCCACGGCCAAACTAACCCCCTGGTTTTGTCCCCGGTTTTCTTCTACGCGCGCAGGAGAGACGACCTAGAGTGGTAGCCATGATTCGCTCCGACTTACGCGCCATCCCTGGCTACGTGCCCGGCGCGCGCCACGATGATGCCCTCAAGCTCTCTTCTAATGAAGCCACGCAGCCACCGCTGCCTGAGGCCGCCGAGGCTATGGCCCGCGCCGCTGCCGAGGCCAATCGCTACCCGGATATCGCGGCCACCGAGTTGCGTGAGGATCTGGCCGAGCACTTAGGCGTGAGCTTTGACCAGGTTGCGGTGGGCACGGGTTCTTCCGCGCTGTGCCAGCAATTGGTACAAATCACCACCACGCCCGGTGAGGAAGTGATTTTCCCGTGGCGTTCCTTCGAGGCTTATCCCATCTTTGCCCAGGTGGTGGGTGCGCACCCCATCCCGGTTCCGCTCGATGCGGACCAGCGCGTGGATTTGCCCGCAATGGCGGAGAAAATTACCTCAGATACGCGCCTGATTTTCGTCTGCAATCCGAATAATCCTTCCGGCACTACCGTGACTAAGGCGGAGTTTTCCGAATTTATGGACGCGGTGCCAGGCGATGTCCTCGTGGCCCTCGATGAGGCCTATATCGAATATAATCGGAATGCCGATACCCCGCTGGGAACCGAGCTCTTTGGCGCTTACCCCAACGTGGTCTTCCTGCGGACCTTCTCCAAGGCCTATGGTTTGGCCGGCGTGCGCGTGGGCTATGCCTATGGCCCAGAAGACGTCATCGCGGCACTGAATAAGGTAGCGATTCCGTTTTCCATCAACGCCGTGGCCCAGGCCGGTGCCCGCGCCGCGCTAGCAGCGCAGGATTCGCTGCGCGAGCGTACCGAAGAGACCTGCGGCCAGCGCCAGCGCGTGGAAAAGGAGCTGGCAGAGTGGGGCGTTCCCCGCTCGGAGGCCAACCACGTATGGCTGCCGGCGGCGAATATTGAAAAGCTAGGAACGCCGCAGGAATTAGCCGCGCGCCTGGCCACACGCGGCGTGCTCGTCCGCGCCTTTAGCGAAGGCATACGCATTACCATTACAACCGAGGAAGAAACTAACGCCCTGCTTCGGGCGTGGAACGATACCGTAGGAGGCTAAATGCGTTCGTTGACCAATTTTGCCCTCAACGTGGTCGCCATCGCGATTGCGCTCTGGGTTGTAGTGGGCATCATCCCTGGGATTTATATCACCCCGGATAAGCTGGGTAATTTCATTGCCGTGGCCATTGTTTTCATCATTATTAACGCGGTGGTCATGCCCGTGCTGCGTTTTATCGGTGCCCCGCTAACCTGCCTTACTCTCGGACTATTTGCGCTCGTCATCAATGGCGCCGCCCTACTGATCGTGGAGTGGACGCTTAATACCTTTGACCTAGGGATTGGACACCTCGTGGTCAATTCCTGGGGCTCTGCAATCTTCGGCGCCATCATCTTGTCCTTGGTCAGCAGCCTGGTTAATTTCTTTACCAGCCCACTGCGCAAGCCGGTCTAAAAGAACGGGTTATCCCCCGGCGAAGGGTGGCAACACGTCAACGCGGGAAACGCCCATGAGCGGCGAGTCCGCTTGGGTGTTCCCGGCGCCATCGATAAGAAAATTACAGCGCCCCAGCACCTCTTTCATGCTCATACCGGCCTCTGTGGTGCCGGTGTGGTCCTTGCCCAGCTGCTCTATGAGCTGGCCTAAGGTGGTGGGCGCTTTTACCTGCTCCGAAGCAACGCCGGCCGCGGCACGAGCGGCGGCGAAATAGTGAACGGTCAACATGCTTTCTACTATGCCCGCAGGCTTCGAACGTGTCGAACTCGCGGGTAAACTTGGCTCTATGCGCACTCCCGAAACCCACGCACACGAGGTCGCGGCAGCCCTCGGCCCGCGCCAAGTCATCTCCCGGCCCTTAAGGCAGGCACAGGAGATGGTCCTTGCCGCCGATGTCTATGCCGCCTTCCCCTCGCCGCGCTTTAGCAATTCCCAGATGGATGGCTACGCGCTGCCCGCCACCGCAGCCGGATCGTACGAGGTCGGCCCCACCATCGCCGCCGGCGCGAATCCCACCGAGCTGCTGGATGGTCCCTTGCACACCGCCTGCCCCATCATGACCGGAGCCAAGGTTCCAGAGGGCACGGCATCCATCGTGCCGATTGAAAAATGCCAGCCGCAGGAATTCCTCCAGCCAGGCGAGACCATTACAGTTCCGGCCACCGAGGAGGGCCAATTCATCCGCGGTACGGGCACGGACCTCCAGCAGGGCGTTCTCCTGGCCGCCAAGGGCGAGAAGCTCACTCCGGTGCGTCTGGCCGCGCTGGCCTCCCAGGGCATCGAGGAGGTCAGCGTTTATCGCCCTGCCCGCATCCTCGTCTGTACCGGTGGCGCGGAAATTGGTACGGGTGTTGCTGCTATTCCCGATGCCAATGCGCCGCTCATCTCCGCTATGGCCCACCGCGCCGGCATCGAGGTCGCCGGATACGTCACCACCGATGATGATCCAGAGGTGCTCACCCGCGCGCTGGAGGAGGCCACGCAGGACTACCTCCCCGATGCTATCGTCACCTCCGGCGGGATTTCCGCAGGTAAATACGAGGTCATCCGGCAGGTGCTCACCGGCTGGTTTGGCCACGTGGATCAGCAGCCCGGCGGGCCGCAGGGCATCGCCAGTTTCCATGGCACCCCGGTCATCTGCTTGCCCGGCAATCCGATTTCCACCATGGTGAGCTTCCGCCTCTTTGTGGCCCCCACCCTGGGCTGGGCGCCCGCAGCATATCGCGTACCAATCGCGCACGCCATCGAGGGCCTACCCCACAAGGATCAATTCCGCCGCGGGTACGCCGAGGCGCAAGCCCGGGTTACCGGCGGCGCTAGCTCCCACCTGCTGGCCCAAGCCGTCGATGCCACCCACCTCATCCGCATTCCTGCTGGTAAGAGCCTCAGCGCAGGAGAAGAAGTAAAGGTCTATCCCCTATGAGTTCTGCTCGCACCGCCATTGTTTTGGTCGCCTCCACCCGCGCCGCCGCCGGGGTCTACGAAGATCGCTCGGGCCCCATCGCGGTAGATTTCTTGCGCCGCAAGGGCTTCGACTGCCCCGCTGCCCGCGTGGTGCCCGATGCCGATATCGCCGCAGCGGTGGACCAGGCCTTCGCCGAAAAGCCCGCGGTCATCCTCACCTCCGGCGGAACCGGCCTGACCCCGGACGATCTCACCGTCGATGCCGTCCAACCCCACCTCACGCGCGAGCTTCCCGGCATCGCCATGGCCTTTTGGAATAAGGGCCTAGAGACTATCCCCACTGCGGTGGCCTCGCGCACGGTCGCAGGTGTCAATGACACCACCTTTGCCATGACCCTGCCCGGTTCTACCGGCGGGGTCAAAGATGGGTGCGCCGTGCTAGATGAATTAATCGTCCACATCGTCGATATGTTAGAAGGAAAACATGAGCACTGATCCCTCTTATGTCGCCGCGCAGACCGGGCTCACTGTCGGCACGATGCTGACCGAGCAGCCCCTCGAGCCCCTCCTTGCCGCGGCCAAGGCAGAGGTCATCACCCCAGCCATGGGCGCGGTGGTCACCTTCGAGGGCATCGTGCGTGATCATGATGGCGGCCGGCCCGATGTCACCCTGCTAACTTATACCGCGCACCCCAGCGCCCCGGAAAAGCTGCGCGAGATTGTCGATGAAGTAGCAGGCCAACACCCCGTGCGCTTGTGGTCAGCCCACCGCACTGGCGATCTACAGGTGGGCTATCTGGCCTTTACCGTCGTCGCCGCCTCTGCCCACCGCGGCGATGCCTTCCGCGCCGCGGAGGCCTGTGCCGATCGCGTCAAGGCCGAGGTTCCCATCTGGAAGGAACAAAGCCACGGCGATGGCTCCGTCAACTGGGTGGGCCTCGAATGAGCATCCGCTATGCCCGCCAGGAAGCCCTGTGGGGTGAAAAGGGCCAGCAGAAATTGGCTGACTCCCACGTCGCGGTCATCGGCGCGGGCGGCCTCGGCTCACCGGCGCTGCTTTACCTAGCAGGGGCCGGGGTAGGCCGCATCTCGCTTTTCGATGACGATATAGTATCCCCCTCCAACCTTCACCGGCAGGTTATTCACAGCACCCCAACCATTGGCACCGCGAAGACCGAATCGGCCGCGGCTGCCCTCCACGCACTCAATCCTGAGGTAGAAATCATCTGCCACGGCCGCCTCGAAACGGCCACCGCCCTCGAGCAGCTGCGCGGCTGCGACGTGATCCTCGATGGGACGGATAATTTCGACGCCCGTTACCTGTGCTCATGGGCCGCCCACAGCCTGGGCATTCCGCATATTTGGGCTTCTATCCTGGGCTTTGATGCGCAGATGAGCGTCTTTTGGTCCGGCAAGGGCCCTGTGTACGAGGATGTCTTCCCCACCGCCCCGGCTCCGGGCGAGGTCCCATCGTGCTCCCAAGCCGGCGTCCTGGGCCCCATCGTTGGCACGGTGGGATCCGCGATGGCCTTGGAGGCTTTGAAGATCATTACCGGCGTCGGCACCCCGCTTATTGGCACGCTCGGCTACTTTGAGGCCCTATCTGGGACCTGGGAGTATATCCCCATCCGCCCCACCAGCGCGCAGCCTACCCAGCCAGCCGATGCCCCCGAGGTCCGCGAGATCCCCGCGCACGCCCCGCTTATCGATGTCCGCACCGACGCCGAGCGCGCCCGCGCCGCCATTCCTGATTCAACGCACCTGCCCCTTGACCGCATCCTCTCCGGGGAGAACCCGGACATCGGCCAGCGCGATGCCGCCGTTATCTACTGCGCCAGCGGCATCCGCTCCGCGCAAGCCGTCCACGCATTGCGCGGCCGCGGCTACGAGCACGTCGTTTCCCTGCGCGGCGGCATTAACGCGTGGTTGGAACAGCACGGGATGCCCTAGACCAGCCGCACGATGGCCCTTCTAGCGCCTTTGTTTGTCTTCCCTACCGCGAACAAAGAGGAACCAGATGAGCGGTCCCAAGAAGGGAAGGGCAAAGGTAGCGGCGATAAAGAGAACCTTGGCCGCAATCGTGTACCCAGAAGCGATAATAGAAATAACCGCCGCAATCCAGAACGCGACGAGCAAAATAATGGGCAGGAACCCGAGGAACCACCACGTGTCATTAGGGTTAGTGGATTCCGTTGCTGCTACATAAAGTTCCGAGGTACTCATGATGTCCTTTCGTCGAGTAATTTTTATCTCTAGGACAAAGCCAGCAAACAACCACACCTGACTTGCCCCTGTACATTTCCAAGATTAAGTCTGCGCCGCACCAGGCGCGTCATCCCCCGGTATGAAATGCCGCAGCAACAAGCGTGAAGCTTGTTAACTTAGGCAGCTTTCCGGTGTCCTGTTAGCTCCACATTTGCTGTAGGGCCTGACCCCCGGAAAGTGGACAGATCGGGGGCTAGCTATGCTGCTTTGGTCAGTGTAGCTGAAGTCTCGGCTTCAAAGACATCAGGCGCTACAAGATTGCACCAGGAGTGCCGCCGGCGCGTGTTATAACGCATGCACCACCGGAAGACTTCCCGGCGGCAGGCGATCGGATTGTCAAAAACTTTCCGCTCTCGCAGCACTTCCCGCTTTAAGGTGGCGTTAAATGATTCTGCTAGGGCTTCTATCAGCACTCGTTCCTACCGCTCCCATAGACTGGCGCACACCCAACGACGAGCAATAGTTTCTAAACGCTTGTGAGGTGTACACGCTGCCGTGATCGGAATGGAATACAGCCCCGTCAAGACTGCCACGCACACCATGCGCGTGGGATAGAGCATCGATGACCAGTGAGACACGCATGTGGTCTGCAAGTGCATAACCTGCACGTTTGTGTGAATGAAGTGTCAATGACTGTGGCCAAATACATGTTTTTCCCTCCTTTACATGGCAAGTAGGTAATATCGCCGACATAAACGCGGTTCGGCTCGTTAGCTGCGAATTTGCGGCCTAGCAAATCCGGCATGACTCGGTGGCCAGGCTTGCGCCTGGTAGTGACACATCGGCGGCGCTTGGTAAAGCCTCTAAGCCCCATGGCTTTCATAATTCGTGCGACTTTCTTGTGATTTATCGGGCTGAAATCCGTATCACTGTTGAGGCTTGCCGCGATGCGTTTAGCCCCATAAAGACCATGCTCATCATCAAAAGTGGCCTTGATTTTTGCACCAATAAGGGCATCAGAATACATCCTTGACCTGCGCTTTTCACGGGTGTGGACCCATTTATAAAACGAGGAGCGATTGAGCTTCAACACGTGGCACATCCGCTTGACCGAGTACTCGGTTCGGTGGTCATAGACAAACTGGAAGCGGATCACCAGCGTGTCTCTTCGGCAAAATATTTCGCAGCCTTACGCAGGATGTCACGTTCTTCGCGCAGTTTTGTGTTTTCTTTCTCCAGTTGGCGAATGCGTTCGGATTCATTCGCTGCCTGGGCTTTATCATGCACGGCTTTAATGCAGGCACGTTTGCCGGTGCCGTACTTTTTGACCCAAGAATGCAGCGAAGCTCGGTTGATGCCGAGCTCTGCTGATGCTGAGTTCAGCGAGAGGTCCTCATTGTTCCTTATAGAGGGCCACGGCATCGCGTTTGAACTGTTCGGAGTACCTGGACATGATGGTAGATTACCTTTCTTCCCAGCCCGACTGGGCTGGATATCAGGTGTCCACCAAACAGGGGTCAGGTCCATGACTTTCAATATGGAAACCGTCAGACGATAACACCACACTCACCACTTTCTGTAAACATAAGGCCTGGACCCTGATAGACACGTGTAAAACAATATTAGGAACGGCCCTATTTTACAGGAAACATTCTGCCGCACACCGGCGTAACAATAGGGTGTAGCTTATATTTCCTTCCAGCCCTACAGGGCTAGATGTTCGAGGGCTACCTAACATGGTTCAGATCCTTGCTCGCAATACGAGCGCAACGACCTTAGCCATATACCGCAGTACAAAGCGGGAAACTAGAACTTTCGCCAAAGTTGGGGATTATCCTAATTGTTTTCCGTTAAAGCATGCTGTCGCCGGCGAGTTCGCTAACGTCTAAGAATTACTTTTCACTAGGCAAGGAACGACGTTTCAAGAAAGTCCTCAAGACTCCAATATTCAGGATCAAACCACGCAACGCCTTCGTCGACTTCGACTGCGACGAATTGGTCAGGCAATAAGATGAGGAAATCATTTATCTCAGCACGGATTCCTTGGCGCTGTAGCTCTTGTGCGACTCGCTTGGTGCTCTCCTGTGCGGTCTCGGCGGGGCGACGATTAAGGTCAACGCCATAGAAAGTATCCGTGATTGGTACCTCCAGGTACTTCATTTCAACGGTGACGCACTTACCGTCTTCCACGCAGCACACAATCTTGCGGCCAGGATCACCGGGCTCGAGTGTTTCGATATCAACCCAGCCTTCAAACTGCTCTTCATACGTATCCGCACCTAATTCCGAGTCATAGCATGCTTTAGTGGCCTGGTTCACCGTCATTCCGGGTTGTACGGGCAAGGGACAGGTACCTTCAATTTTCATTTTCTCGATGCACTTCCTTTTTCGTCGGTTGTTTAGTACGCCAAGGTCTTCGGTTAGGCTGTCGCGTAAGTCAGACTGCGCACTCGTGTGATTGAAATTGGCTGGCTATTCCCAGCAAATAGCCACGACTTTGCCGAATTGGTATGACAAAGCAATGGTTCCATTGTCGTGGGGAATGGTTATGCCGTCACGGTTATGTTCAAATTCGATCCCCACATCTTTTAGGGCTTTGACAAACTTTCGGCTTGACAATGACAGTGGGATATCAAGGAAGCTATCTGTCTCCCGCGCGTTTAAGATTTCTATTGAGGTAATCAATCCGTCGTTTTCAAAGCCATCAATGTCATAGTCGATTCCCCCCATCTCACATTTGCCAAAAATTTGGCCCGTGCTGCCTATCCCGAGATAAGAAATATCTAGGTATCGGTAATCAGACAGAATATTTTCGTAGTATGAAACAGGTACAGACCGCTGCAACGGTTCAGGTACCTCAAAATTGAACTTCATTTCTACAACTCCTTGACGCAAGATGTTTATCTTCTAGACCCTGCCTTTTTGGAAGATTCAACTTAGACGAGGGCTCTATTCTTTGCAGTCTAGGCCACAAGTGTGGCGTAGTTTGGCTTCATTGTTAGATTGTCTGCTGCTCGTCCGTTTCCGATACGGAGGTCAAGTCCCGTGTAGTGGTGTAGCCATTTGTGCTTTCGGCTCGGTATGAAGTTCGGGGCTTGTTACAGCGATGCTTCCGCGTGTTTGGAGTCTGGAGCGCCGTTTTGAGATGCCTCAGGTTGTGTTTCGTCTGACTTCTATTCTGCAATAGGTGTTGACGACCAGGAACGGAGGGGGCCGTCGTGGAGCCCTTGGAAAAACTGGTACTTTTCTAGAGGGATACGTGCCGGGGGATCGAAGTCGGGAGCCGTGACCAACTCCTTAGTGTGTGGGTCGACAACGCGTGCTGGTGTTAGACGGGCCAAGTAACCATCTGTCCCATAGAATGCGTCATCATACGGGGATACACCTAGCGGGGCGAGGATGGATTCTATCTGCTTCTCCCCAAACTGAGACCACATAATCTGCGCGTGTTCTTTTGTAAACGTTTCTTGTGGAAACTCAGTGACCTTTGGCAGGGAGTCAAAATCAAAACCGTAATCCTTAAAAGGCTCACTTTGATCCTCGAGGTACGACATGGAACGGTGCAGCGTACCATCAGCTTTTAACTGTTTGTGGCTGCTAAAAGATCTGTAGAAGCAACAATCAAATCGGCCTAAACGATCATCGGGCAATTCGGAGGGAAGCGCGCACATCATAAACTCTATTTCTCCATAGCTTGCGCGATGGAAAAAGGCTACATCGTCGGTATCTACCCACGGCGTGTGCTTGATTTCGATGTAGTAAGGAACTTGTGACTCAATTTCTTTCTTGCGCGCCAGACGGCAGGCAAATTCACCAATCCGTGGCATCTTTGGCGCTTTGGTAAAGCAGCAGGGGCTAAAAACTGCAGTCCATTCTGACTCGGTGGGGACGAATACAAACTGCGTAATGTGATTTTGCGGTTTAAGTAACTCTGCAAGCTGGTTCCTACTGGCCGATACCTTGTCCGCATGAACTACACATTCAACCTTTTGCTTCTTCCTGTGGGAATACTCCCTTGTATAAATGCTTTCTATTCCTGATGCCCACTGTTGAAATTCTTCAACAACGGTAGATAGTGGAAACCGAAGAAGCGCCACAGCATGGGATACCGGTGCGATGGAATTGGTGTAGAAATACTTCGTCATTGTCTTTAGTTCCCTTCGTGTTCGCGGTCCCAGGTGTGTTCACGACGTTCAAATAAAGCGCATGGTCCGTACTTTTTAGGCAAAGGGTATCCACTATTGATGAGTGTTGCACGCCCGGTGAGGAATTGCCTGTTGAAGGGATCGAGTCCGAAAAGTTGTGCGCATTCGAAGAGATCTTCGGTAGTAAACCGCTTGCGTAGTGGACCTTTTTTGGTTTTGAGTCGTTCTAGTCCGGGGAAGGCAAATTCTTCGCCGTCAGGCCAGTCGGTAAAAGCCTGGAACCGGGATTCTCCTTCCCCGATCCCTACAATAAAGGTATTGTTTCCTCGGATTTCAGCGACAGGGGCGCGTTTGCCGATAGCAGCATCCATATCGTAGGTGTCGATGATGAGGCACTTGTTGCCTGAGCGGTAGTTCCATCCTGTGACGATTTTGCGTTCATCTGGCTCATCCACGATACGTAGCTGTGTCATACCGGGAACAAAAGGAATAGAACCGTTATACCTAACGGTTGCGAAAAAGTCGTGATTGTTGCTCGTATCATCGCTGATAAACCACACCCAATCGGGATTCGTGGTTTCTAAGACTGCTGCCCAACGACGAGGAAACTGCGGATCGTGGACCCCAAGGCGTAGCGCATGGGGAAGATCATCGACGGTGGTATCAATGTTCACGTATTGCTGTGACCAGTAACTATTAGCTGTGTCTAAAGGCGTGTGGAAAACATTTGACCGTGCGGCAGCCTCAACCGCATAATCAAAAGGCAGCTTCAAAAATAACTGATCATAAGAATACGGGGCTAGCAGATAATCAATATCTCGCCGCAGGTACACACCCATCTTTAAATCCCTTCCCTGAGCGAAGCGACATAGTTGTCTACTCCATCTCGATTGGCTTTGATGACTTTCCAAAGTTCAGAGGACTCATCAAGCTTGTCTAGTGTAAGCAGCCAAATAACCGCATCCGGATTCGCATCCAACTGCTGCTGTGCATGGTACGGCGCCCTGGATGCAGGTGGGCGGTCGAACTCAGTTTTAATTGACACACCATCCTCGTGGACGATATTAAGGTCGGGGCGTGGTTGCGTCCAGTAGCGTGGTGTATCTGTAACTGACGGTGGGCCCCTTATGAATGAGGCCGGCGACCACCGTAGTACCTTTCGATTCCGTAACCACACTTCCTCGAAAGGGATAACCACGATGGCCGCTAGCCCATATTCTATAGACCCGACTACCTACTTAGACGAATTGCTTGCCCAAGCATCCCCAGATCTCATGCGCGAGATGCTTCAAGGATTCATCAACCAAATCCTATCGACTCAAGCAGACCAGATCTGCGGCGCCGACTACGCCACCACGTCTAAGTCTCGAACCAATGTCCGCAATGGCTACCGCCACCGCGATCTTGATACTCGCGTTGGCACCATTGATGTCGCTGTACCCAAACTACGTACCGGGTCATTTTTCCCGGACTGGTTATTGCAACGACGCACTCGGGCAGAACGAGCACTAACAACCGTAATAGCTACCTGCTATTTAAAAGGCGTGTCCACACGCAGGATGAACGATCTCGTCGCCAGTTTGGGAATTAATAATCTTTCAAAGTCGCAGGTATCTGACATGGCTAAAGACCTGGACGAGATGGTCGAAGACTTCCGTACCCGACCACTCGATACCGGTCCATACCTGTATGTTGCCTGTGATGCATTGACCATGAAAGTCCGCGAAGGAGGACGCGTGGTCAAAGCTTCCGTCCTCGTGGCTACCGGGGTTAATGCCGAAGGCTATCGGCATGCAGGTTGCTACATCTGAGTCTGTGGCGTCGTGGACTGGGTTCTTTAGGGATCTTAAAGCTCGCGGACTTAATGAGGTCTATCTTGTCACCAGTGACGCGCATCTAGGAATCCAGCATGTGATTAGTGACGTGTTGCCGAATGCGTCCTGGCAGCGGTGTCGAACGCACTTTTCTAAAAACCTGTCTTCGATGGTTGCCAAGACCCAGTGGCCAACCCTATCGGCGATGTTTCATACGATATTCCAGCAACCAGACTCGGAATCGGTGTGGTCCCAAGCACGTGAGGTCGTAGCGTTTTGTGAAGATAAATTCCCCCACGTTGCCAGCTACCTGGAAGAAGCCCTCGACGAGCTCTTAGCTTTTACCAACGCCCCGAAATCCGTCTGGAAGAAAGTCTGGTCGAATAACCCTACTGAACGGCTCAATCGTGAAATCCGCAGGCGTACGGATGTTGTAGGCATCTTCCCCAATCGTGACGCTGTCGTGCGCCTTGTTGGTGCTGTCCTAGCAGAACAACACGATGACTGGATCCAGCAAAACCGCTACATGTCACTAACCAGCCTGGAACAGACCAAAGCATTGATTACCGCCAACGTCATAGACGCTGACACCACCAAGGAGGTCGCATGAACCAGTTAAAGCACCGAGCACGTGCTGGCCCCTGACACCATCACACTGCATGCTCTATCGAAAGGTAGAAACACCACTCAAACGGACTTGACCAGTCTTTTCCGGGGTAAGCAACTCATCAGTGGTTGGGTACCCTAGCTCACCGGTCTCCCAGCCTTGCTGAGCCCATTTATCGCGAATGCCTCCCCACACTTGATGAGCATCAGTCTCTGGCGACCAGTAGATAGACCCGCCCTGGAAATGGTTAAACCGCCCCTTACCATCAGGGGTCTTCAACTCATCCGTAATGGGATATCCCAAGGCCGCGCCTTCCCAGCCAAGATCTCCCCACTTATTGCGAATACGCCCACCCACTTGGTGAGCAATTCCATTATCAACACCAGCATGCCAATAAATGGAGGCATCCTTAGCAAAAACCTGGAACCGACCATTATTTTTAGCTACACGCTCATCAGTTGTAGCGTCGCCAAAAGTCTGCCACCCACCAAGCCGGTGATACGCCTCTTCAATACGGCCACCAATCCAATGGCCGTGAAAAACCTTGGCGCTTGAAACACCAGCACCAGCAAAAGTAACACTGGCACATACCGCAATAGTTGCAGTCAACTTCTTAGCGAATTTCATCCGTAGCCCTTTCCCGCCACCGCATTTAAAAACAGCTAAACACCAGATAATTGACAGATAAGGTTAGGGTAGCCTTATGCATACGGGTAGTCCATAGTTAAATATTTAGGAACTTTCTTAAAACCTAAATAATTCACCAAAACGCCAGGTAACACATGCACAGCCTTGATTTTCAAATCCTGGAACGACACTCGAACCAACCTATATGGGGGTATATTAGACCCTAATCTAAACATTCATGCTGCACATACAGTCTCGACAGTGTAAGAAACTGAGAGCTTCCGCCCCATTTGGGCAAGGTGGGGATCCCGGTGTTACGCCTTGTAGTTGTCTCTGTAATCTGGTAAGAGGCAGCGAAGGTCATGTATGGGGGTATTAATTTCGTGGGGTGGGCCTAGGCAAAAGCCAGCCTCAACAATCCCACACAAGAATGGCGCACCAGAAAAGACATCGTCTGGGACAGAAGGCAAAGTCACCGTCCGCTACGCCGGCAAACTCTTCCACCTAGGCATCGGACGCGCATTCAAGAAACAAAAAATCCTCATGGCCATCGCCGACAACCACATCACTAGCTGCGACCGGAGAAGTCATCACCGAGCACTACATCGACACAGCCCGCGACTACCAAAAGCCCTACTGGAAAAAAGGGGACCCACCCCTAAACCCCAAATAACAAGAAAACCGGCACCCAGAACAAAAACAACTGAGATGCCGGTTTGTCAACGATGTCGCGACTGACCTGTCAAGCATGTCGCGACTCATGACACCTGCGGAGACGGCGGGATTTGAACCCGCGGAGGAATAAACCTCGCCGGTTTTCAAGACCGGTGCATTCGGCCGCTCTGCCACGTCTCCATCGTGCCGAAAAGGCAACTTGGTTAGCTTACTAAACGGTTCCGCGCGAATCACATTGCCCCACGAGGAAATGGACGTGGCGCACACCACACCTTCTCCATTAGATTGGCGGTATGAGTGCTACACAGATGAAGGCAATCGTCCAGACCGATCCTGATACCCCACGGTCGCTAGAGCTACAGGACGTAGACGTTCCCGAGCTGCGTTCCGGCGAGGTACTGGTGAAGGTGAAGGCCGCGGGCGTCAACCGCGGCGATATTCTGCAGACGATGGGCGCGTACCCGCCGCCACCAGGGGCATCGGAAATCATTGGCCTAGAGGCCGCCGGCGTGATTGAGGATGCCGGCGATACGGATTGGGAAACCGGTACCGAGGTGGGCTGTTTGCTCGCGGGCGGCGGCTATGCGGAATACGTCGCCGTCCCGCAGGGTCAACTCCTTCCGCTGCCCAAGGGATTTAGCTTGGAAGAAACCGCGGCCGTGGTTGAGGTCGGCTGCACCGTGTGGTCCAACTTGGGCATCGAGGCGGGCCTGCACGAGGGCCAGCGCGTGCTCATCCACGGCGGTGGCGGTGGCATCGGTACCTTTGCCATCCAGGTGGCAAAGGCGCTGGGCGCTGAGGTGGCTGTTACCGCCGGCTCGCAGGAAAAGCTGGATCGCTGCCGCGAGCTCGGCGCGGATATTCTCATCAACTACAAGGAGCAGGATTTCGTCGACGAGCTCAAGGGCAGCTGCGATGTCATCCTAGATATCATCGGCGCGAAGTACCTGGAAAAGAACATGAAGTGCCTGGCCAAGGACGGCAAGCTCATCATCATTGGCATGCAGGGCGGCACCAAGGCGGATATCAACTTAGCCCCCATGCTGCCGAAGCGCCTAACCATTCAGGGCACGACGCTGCGCGCGCGTGACTTGGACGATAAGGCGGAGATCGTCGCCGGCACCATCAAGAATGTGTGGCCCATGCTGGAGGATGGCCGCGTGAAGCACGCGCTGCATGGCACGTACCCGCTTGCCGATGCCGCCCAAGCCCACACCGCCCTCGACAGCGGCGAGGTCACCGGCACGCTGGTGCTTACGATGTAGCTTCCCGGCGCGCCTTACTCAAGCGAACCTAGGCGAGCGAGGCAACGACGCGAACGAGGTGCTCGATATCGTAGTGGGTATTAAACGGGCCTAATGCCACGGTGACGGCACCGCCGATCTCTTCCACGCCCATTTCCGTAAGCAGAGGCGTTTGCGGGGCCAGGGTGGTGACGAGCCCATTATCAAAGAGGCGCTTGTACACCGTCTCCGCGGGCACGCCTTGGACCGCAAAGGTAAGGCGCGGCAAGCGATTATCGGACGCACCCGCTGCTGCCTCGCCGGTAATACCCAGGATGTGCACGGCGGGAAGCGTGCTCAAAAATGAGTACAGATCCGCGCGCAAGTCCTCGAGGTAAGCGCTCAGGGCGGTCATGGACTTATTAAGCCGCACCCGGCGCGATCCCTTATCCCCACCGGCCAGGGCCGCGAGGTGGTCCACCAGCGGCCCCACGCCGCCGGCCAAGCCGGAGGAGACGGGAGTTTCTAGCTTGCGGCCGTCTTCCTTGGAATAGATGGGATTTAGGGCATCCAGGCGGCGGAGCATGCGCGTATCGCGGAAGACCAAGGCGGCCATTTGGGGCCCGCCAAGCAGGCCGATGTCGATGCCCACGATATCCGCGCCCAGCTCATCGAAGCGGATGGGGCGGTAGGGCGCGATTGCGGAGACATCGAGAAGCGTCCAGGCACGCGAGCGCCCCCGCACCGTGTCAATGATCTCCTCGGCCGGGGATACCGTGCCCAGAAGCTCATGCGCGGCGGAAAAGGAGACGAGCCTGGTGGAGCCATCGACAAGCTCCGCGAACTGGAACCCCGGCAATTCGCCGGTGCCCAGATCCGGCTGCGCCCAGCGGATATCGGCGCGCACCTCAGAAAAAGCGGAATACAGCGTGGTCGGGTCCAGCTTGGACAGCACCACCGAGGAGTTGCTGCCCAATAGCGGGCGTGCCGCGCGCGCTAAGGATTGATACAGCACGGGCAAGGATGGGCCAAGGACCACGCGGTCCGCCTTGGAACCGGTGAGATCCGCAATGGCCATGCGCGCTGCCGCGTAGTTGCCATCGCCTGCCAGCCGACCCGGCTCTGGCGCGGCCGAGTGGGCGCCGCCTGGGCCCTCTTGCGTCGCTACCGCCGTCGCCATCCGGAAGGACCGGGCAACGCCGGAGGTCACGCGCTCCGAAATTTGGGGCACCGCGTGCGCGTTGAGGTACGTCCAGCCATCAGATAGCCCGGTGTACAAACCTCGCGCACTAAAGACGTCATAGTGTGCCGAAGCTGCTGGCATTAGGTCCCCTTCTTCATCGCACTGAACAACTGCCACCACGTGGCGGTCGATTCCCTACTGTATACGCATTTGGCTTCAGTTTCCCAAATCTGAATTTTCCCTGGGCATCGCTGTTTTCGCAGGCTAGCGGCGTGTAGTTCCCCGTTTGCCCAGCACGCGCGCTAGGGTGTTGGGCGTGCAAGATAACAATCAACTGCGCGCTGATATCGCCCGCATGACCTCCCAGCCAGAAGGCGAGGCCGTTCCAGCGTCCCAGTCCATGACCCTCAAGGCTGCTTTCGCGGACCTTACGCGGGGTGCACAGCAGCGTGAGCTGTGGTTCAAGCTGGGCCTGCAAGATATCAAGCAGCGCTACCGCCGCTCTGTCCTTGGCCCGTTCTGGATCACCATCGCCACCGGTGTGATGGCGCTTGCCTTGGGCCTGCTGTATTCCATGCTTTTCCAGATTCCCGTCGCGGAATTCCTTCCCCACGTCACCGTGGGCCTTATTATGTGGACCTTCATCTCGGGCTGCATCAAGGAAGGCGCCACGGTCTTTATTGAAAATGAGGGACTGATTAAGCAGCTTCCCGCCCCGCTTTCGGTGCACGTGTACCGCCTGGTGTGGCGCCAAACGCTGTTTTTGGGCCATAACCTCATCATCTGGCTCTTGCTCATTATGATCTTCCCGCGCAACCTGGGCTGGGAATTCTTCCTCTTCATCCCCGGGCTGCTCCTCCTGCTCATCAACGGTGTGTGGGTCACCATGTTCTTTGGCATCATCGCCACGCGCTTTCGCGATGTTGCCCCACTGCTAGAGGCCCTGACGCAGCTATTGTTCTACGTCACCCCGATTGTCTGGATGACCAATACACTCAAGGACCAAGGCGGTGCGGTGGCGGACCGCGCCCGCATCGCGGAAATCAACCCGCTGTATCACTACCTGGAAATCGTGCGCGCCCCAATGATTGGTGAGCCCGTTGCCGCCTACCACTGGTGGATCGTCATCGGCTGCACCGCAATCGGCCTGTTCATCGCCGGGCTAGTCATGCGCAAGTGGCGCTTCCGCGTGAGCTACTGGGTATAGCCTCCCTTCCTTTACTCCCATCCCCACCATGAGGCTCGTTGAAAGGATAAAAACTAATGGTCTCAATCGATACGTATAACGCGTGCGTGGACTTTCCCATCTTTGATGCTAAATCCCGCTCCCTAAAAAAGGCCATGCTTTCTACTGCGGGCGGTGCCATTGGGAAAAATGCCCACAACACCGTGGTGGTTGAGGCGCTGCGGGATATTAACCTGCACCTGCGCGAAGGCGATCGCGTCGGGCTCGTTGGCCACAATGGCGCCGGCAAGTCCACGCTGCTGCGCCTGCTTTCCGGCATCTACGAGCCCACGCGCGGTACTGCCGATGTCCGCGGGCGCGTCGCCCCCGTCTTTGACTTGGGCGTGGGCATGGACCCGGAGGTATCCGGCTACGACAACATCATCATCCGCGGGCTGTTTTTGGGCCAGTCCATCAAGCAGATGAAGAAAAAGATGGATGAGATCGCGGAGTTCTCCGAGCTGGGCGATTACTTATCGATGCCCCTGCGCACCTACTCCACCGGTATGCGCGTGCGCCTAGCCCTCGGCGTGGTGACCTCCATCGAGCCGGAAATCCTGCTGCTGGATGAGGGCATCGGCGCCGTCGACGCCGCCTTCATGGCCAAGGCCCGCGTGCGCCTGCAAGAGCTGGTTAAGCGCTCCGGCATCTTGGTCTTTGCCTCTCACTCCAATGACTTTTTGGCGCAGCTGTGCAATACCGCGCTGTGGATCGATCACGGCGAAATCCGCTCCGTGGGCGAGGTCTCCGAGGTCGTGGGCCAGTACGAGGGCCCAGAAGTAGGCGAATACGTGCGCGATCTGCGCCAGCGCTTTGAGGGCGAAGAGGCAGCCGGGTAGAAGCTAGCGCAGCATCCCCAGCAGCTGCTGGCTCAGCCCGGAGACCTCCACGTGCAGGTCATCCGGGCGTTTATAGGTGTCGGCCTCCACGCGCGCAGTCACGTGCCGCTGCGAACTATTCTCTGGCCCCGCCTTTTCTTCTCCTTCAGAAACCACCTGGTAACCCAGCTTCTGGCTCACCCGCGCCGAGGCCTCATTCTGTGCCGCCCAGCTCGTGGTCATCGCCTGCGCACCCAGGTAATCGAGCCCAAAGGCCACCACCGCGTGCCGGATGAGCGTGCCCACACCCTGGCCCTGGAACCGGTGAAAGACCCAGGAACCGGTCGCGATTTCTCGCGCCATAGCAAAGTCCTGCGCCCGCGCATCGATGGTGCCCAGGATTTCCCCCGAATGCACCTCGCGCACGATGAAATCCAAGGACCACTTTTCTGGGCGCAGCTGCGCGCGGTTGGTCCACCGGAACTGGGCCGCCGCTGCAGGCGTATTCATCCCGGGCTTAAAGAGCCACGGAAAGGCGTAATCCGGAATGTCTGCGCCGTAGATATCCTCTGGCGTCACACCGGCAATTGCCGCAATATCCTCATCGCGCATCACGCGCAGTTCCACGCCAGGGTGAGTAGTATCGCTCGCGCGAATCGTCAGCCCGAACGGTGGCCACATGCTTTCCATAGGAAGTCAGCTTAGCACACGCGGAGTGTTTATCCGCGGCAGATCCATTCCCCGGTGGCAAGATGGAACGCATGACTGCCACCCTTGATTCCACCGGTACCACCGCTGCCGTCATTGTCACCCACCAGCGCGCGGACTTGCTGCGCGCCTCGCTCGAAAAGGTAGTCAACCAAACCCACCCCGTCGAGTGGGTCATCGTGGTGGATAATGGCGCCGAAGATGCGGTCCGTGACGTGGTGGAATCCCTGGCAGGTGATCGAGCGGTCTATGTGCCGTCCAAGACCAACCTGGGTGGTGCGGGCGGTTTCGCCCTCGGTTTTCTTACCGCGCTATCGCTCGGTGCCGACGCCGTGTGGTGCGCCGATGATGATGGCCGCCCCGCCGATTACGGCGTATTAGAAGAGCTCTACCGCGTGGCAGGAAATAATAACCTGCACGAAGTCTCACCTGCCGTGTGCAATATCGACGATCCCGGCCGCCTGGCCTTCCCGTTGCGCCAAGGGTTGGTGTGGCGCCGCCGCATGGAGGAACTCGAGGGAGACTTCCTGCCCGGCATCGCCTCTCTGTTTAACGGCGCCCTGATTTCCGCCGCGGCGATGCAAACCATCGGCGTGCCGGATTATCGCCTCTTCATCCGCGGCGATGAGGTGGAATACCACCGCCGCTTGGTCAACTCCGGGCTGTCCTTCGGCACCGCCTTGACCACCAGCTACCTGCACCCAGATGGCTCGGATGAATTCAAGCCCATCCTGGGCGGCAAGATGCATACCCAGTACCCGGAAGGCGAGTTCAAGCGCTTTTTCACCTACCGCAACCGCGGCTACCTGCTGTGGCAGCGCGGCATGCGCAAGCTTTTGCCCCAGGAATTTGCTCGCTTTGGCTGGTTCTTCTTGGTCCAACGCCACGATCCGGCCGGCTTCCTGGAGTGGCTCAAGCTGCACAACCGCGGGCGCCGCGAGGATTTCCGCCGCCCCCGGTAATCGCTCCTAAGGCGTGCCGCTGGCCTATTTTTCCTTAAAGATAAAGACCCGCTGGATGGCAAAGTTGGTCACCGTCGCCACGCCTTGGGCAATGACGAAGGCGATGGTGTCTTTCACCGCGCCCTCAAAACCTAAAGAAATGAGGGGCTCATTGAGCACCCAGTACAAGAAATTCTGCACGGCAAAGGTGGATACGTATAACACGCCCACCGTCGCGGCCGTGCGGCCGGACACCTTCGTGCCAAAGGTCCAGCGCGCATTGGCCAGATAGGCAGCGATGGTGCCAAAAACCCAACCAATCGCTTTCGCCCCAGAGCGGTGCAGACCTAAGTGGGTCAATAACAGTGTCAGCCCATAGTCAATGACGGCGGCAAAGACGCCCACCGCAATAAATCGCACCAGCTGCTGCTTCAAAGAGCTGGAGGGGCGCTTTACTTCTGCAGCATCTTCAAGTGGATTAGTCACAGGCAGTTAGCTTACCCGCGCAGCAGCGCGCGGTACATGTCTAGGCGGTACACCGGCGCGGCGGCATCTTTGCCGTAGGCACCAACCTGGGCCAATTGGCGCAAAGAGGCCTCGCACAGCGCGCGAATCTCCGCGCCTTTCAAGGTGTTGCCATCATCGTTGACCCAGCCCAAGGCATCCATGGTGGTTTCCACCACAGAATCGGTCAGCTCGTCACCGCCCATGCAGGATAGCGCCAAGGCCATGGACCAAAAGGCATCCTTGCCCTCGTTGGTAACCTCACGCGGCAGGCTAGCCAGTGCCTCGGCGGTGGCCGCCGATAGGTCGCTTCCACGGTTTAAGTCCATGGCCTGTAAGAGCGGAACAAAGTCATAAAGCTTGGTGCGCTCGATGAGCGCCCTTACCTGGGGTTTAACCTGTGCCAGGACTTCATCGGTGATCTTTTCACCGGTTAATGCCCGGTTCACCGCGGTAAGTTCAAAGGGTGCAAAGAGGCTGCCCGAGCCGCCCACGCACAGCGCGCTGGGGGTGCCATTATCGCGGGGATAGATTTCCGCGACCACCAGCTCAAAGTCCCAGAGCCCCCACACAAAATCGATCTGGTCTCCCTCACGCCAGAGGAATTCGGAAGCTTGACGCTCTGGATCAAGGCGCGGACCGCGGGCATCGGTGTGTTCATAAAAATGCCACGGGGACTTTTCATCCGGCAGCCCAAAGCAGATATGCAGTACTTTCTGCAGCTCGTGCAGGGTAAGTGCATCGCTAAAGCCGATTTGGCGGTGCACCTCCTCATCCGCGCGGATATTGGAGGCTTGGCAAATAACGGTGAGCGGTTCCCGCTTTAATGACAGCAGCGGGTCAGCACGGCGAGCCCGTGCCTGTCCAATATCGGTGACCCCTGCATTCATGGGCCCCACCATACGCAAATTTTAAGAAGCCAGTTTTTCTATATCGCGCGCTTCTAGCTCGCTGATAATAAACGTCGCGGCCGCTCCGATTGCTCCCAACAGCGTCCACGGGCGCTTAACGCCGCGCTTGCGCAGGAAAGACACCACCTTGCGGGACACGGCTACATCGGCCCACAAAGCAAGGCCCACCAAGATGAGCACCGCGGCCAAAATGGCCCAGAGCTTTAGGCCCTTATCCGCAAATTCCTGCGGGGAGCGCGGTTCATCGCCGTCCTCTTCGGCCTGGGCGTTGGTATAGGCCACCAATGCGCCAAAACCAATCGTGGACAAAACGTAAGCGGTGATAAGGCCCTTTGTGGATTTGATCCAATCTGGGTAGGAGGTGACGATGCCCTGTGCGGCCGCTTGGGTGATTCGGCCTGCCAAGGTGTCATCGAGGGCGTAATTATCGCGGGATTTTTCTGCTACTTCGTGGTTGTTTGTCATAGCGACCACTCTAAGCGGCGGTAAGCTATTGCGCATGTACTCGGAAAAGACAGAGCATATGACGCCGGCCCAGCAAGCCGCTCAAGATGAGCGTGCCGAGGACGATAAGCGCAACGGGCATTTTGAAGCAACAGAGCACACCAATCTGCCGCTTAGCCCCTTTATGACGCGCCTGATGGCAGAGGAAATGCCGATTTTGGATTCCACTTCGCGGCGCCGCGTGTACGAGATTTTGGGCGCCTACGAAGGGCCCACCATTGAGTCCCAAGCAGGCCTGCCGGAAGAAATCCGCGAGATCATGGATCTCTGAAACACACCATTCGGGGCCGCCTGTGTGCCCCACGATGTTTTAAATATCACGAACGTCACTCCAGCCACCGCACTATGAGCTAGGTAGGCTGGTACATCGATACAATCCGTCGAGCAAAGAGTAAGAGATGGAACTACATACCACCGAAAAGTCCCTGCACGGCTGGGGCCGCACCGCCCCCACGACCGCCCATGTGCTGTCCACGGAAGACGTGGACGTCATCAAGAACGCAGTGGCACAGGTTGCGGAAGATAACTCGGACAAGCCCGCCCACCTGCGCCGCGGCGTCATCGCCCGCGGCATGGGACGCTCCTATGGTGACCCCGCCCAAAATGGCGGCGGCCTGGTCATCGACATGCAAAAGCTGAACAAGATCCACTCCATTGACCCGGAGACCGCGCTTGTCGATGTCGATGGTGGCGTCACCCTCGACCAGCTCATGAAGGCCGCGCTGCCCTATGGCCTGTGGGTTCCGGTCCTGCCGGGCACCCGCCAGGTCACCATCGGCGGCGCCATCGGCCCCGATATCCACGGCAAGAACCACCACTCCGCCGGTTCCTTTGGCAACCACGTAGTTTCCATCGAGCTGCTGGTTGCTGATGGCCGCGTACTCCACCTCACCCCAGAGGGCAGCGACGATGACCCCAGCGGTGAGCTCTTCTGGGCCACCATCGGCGGCATGGGCCTTACCGGCATCATCCTGCGCGCTACCATCCGCATGACCAAGACGGAGACCGCCTACTTCATCGCGGATACGGATCGCACCGATAACCTGGAAGAAACCATTGCCTTCCACTCGGATGGTTCGGAGCACAACTACACCTATTCCTCCGCCTGGTTCGATGTCATCTCCCCAGAGCCGAAGCTAGGCCGCTCCACCATTTCCCGCGGCTCGCTGGCCACCTTGGCGCAGCTCGAGGAATTGGCCCCCAAGCTGGCGAAGGATCCGCTGAAGTTCAACGCGCCGCAGCTGATGACCGTGCCGGATATCTTCCCGTCTTGGACGCTGAATAAGCTCAGCCTGTCCGCTGTGGGCTTGGCCTATTACACCATGGGCGCGCCGGCGAAGAACCAGGTCAAGAACTTGACGCAGTTCTACCAGCCGCTCGATCTCATTGGTGAGTGGAACCGCGGCTACGGTTCCAAGGGCTTTTTGCAGTACCAGTTCGTCGTTCCCACGGAGGCCGTGGAGCCGTTCAAGGAGATCATCCGCGATATCCAGCGCTCCGGCCACTACTCCGCGCTGAACGTATTCAAGCTCTTCGGCGAAGGAAACCGCGCGCCGCTGTCGTACCCGATGCCGGGCTGGAACGTCTGCGTGGACTTCCCCATCCGCCCGGGCTTGGGCGAGCTTCTCGATGACCTGGATCGCCGCGTCATGGAATTTGGCGGCCGCCTGTACTTGGCAAAGGAATCGCGCACCTCCGCCGAGAACTTCCACCAGATGTACCCGGGCCTAGAAGGCTGGCTCAAGACCCGCAATGACATTGACCCCACCGGGGTCTTTGCCTCCGATATGTCCCGCCGCCTCGAGCTGCACTAATCACTGGACTCATCACCACCCTCATGAAGGAGATTTTTAAACCATGCTTAATGCAGTAGGCCAAGCCCAGCACATCCTGCTTTTGGGCGGTACCTCTGAAATCGGCCTCGGCGTCGTCGCTGAGTTCCTTGAGCGCGGCCCCGCCAAGGTCACCCTGGCTGCCCGCGCCCAGTCCCCGCGCATCGAAAAGGCGCAGGCTGACCTGGAGGCCCGCGGCGCGGATGTAGAGATCGTAGACTTTGATGCCACCGACTTTGAATCGCACCCGGCGGTCATCGATAAGGCCTGGGAGCGCGGCGATGTCGATATCGCCATCGTGGCCTTTGGCACCCTGGGGGATCAGGAAGAGCTGTGGCAAAACCACGACAAGGCCGTGGCTTCTGCCCAGACCAACTACACCGCACCCGTCTCCGTCGGCGTGCTGTTGGCCGAAAAGCTCAAGCACCAGGGACATGGCACCATCGTGGCGATGTCCTCGGTGGCCGGCATGCGCGTGCGCCGCTCCAACTTTGTCTACGGCGCCTCCAAGGCCGGAGTGGATGGCTTCTACATCAACTTGGATGAAGCACTGCGCGGCTCCGGCGCCAACGTGCTCGTCGTCCGCCCGGGTCAGGTTCGCACCAAGATGTCGGCCGAGGCCGGCGATGCCCCGCTGACCGTCAACGTCTCTGACGTGGCCAAGGCCACCGTGCAGGCAGTACTGGATGGCAAGCAATCCATCTACGTCCACCCGCTGTTCAAGTACGTCTCGTTGGCATTCAAGTTCATCCCGCAGCCTATCTTCCGCAAGCTGCCGTTCTAACCGCGGTTCCGGCGTGCCTCGCAGCGCGCAGGGTACGCAGGGCCCCTAAAAGGTCCGCGGCCCTGCGCGCTTTGCTAGTTAATAAGCCAGCTCACACCGCGCCTTATCCCAGAAGTGGGATTAAGGTATGCGAAACTAAAGGGCATGACAAGCCCAGCTACGCCTTCCCAAAAAGCTCCAACGAGCGAGAAGAATCGCACCACCGCGTATCACGCAGATGCGCTATCCCACCGCTCTACCCTGCTGGGTATCCTCTTTGCCTCCCTCGGCGGCGGCATTGTCACCCTCCTTGGTTGGTATGCCTTCAAGGCGGTATCCCTGCCGTCCTTTAATACCTCCATGGTCACCCGCGCGCTATCTACCGTCGGCGTCGTCATCACCTTGGTTCTAGCCGGTGGATTTAGCGCGTGGTGGATTTATGACCACTACAAGGAGACTTTCTCCAGGCCGCGGTGGCGCACGTGGGTAACGTACGCGGTGACCTACCTATCGCCGGCCCTTCTCACCCTCGCGTCTATCGGCCTGCCGCTTTCTGCTTCGCGCCTCTGGCTCGATGGCGTACAGGTGGACCAAGCATTCCGCACCCAATTCCTTACCCGCTCGGTAGATCAAATGGGCTATGCGGACATGAACTACCTGGACATGCCCACTTTCTATCCGCTGGGCTGGTTCTGGCTGGGCGGGCGCCTCGGCTCATTGCTCGGCGTCCCAGGCTGGGAGGTCTACCAGCCCTGGTCGCTGATTTCCATCGCGGTAGCAGGCTGCATCCTCGTTCCCATCTGGCAGCACCTCACTAAGTCCCTGCCCGTGGGAACCGCCATCGCGCTGACCACCACCGCCGTCACGCTCACCATTGCGGCGGAAGAGCCATACTCTGCCGTTATCGCCATGGGCATCCCCGCCATTGCGGTCTTGAGCGCTAGGGCTTTCCAGGGCTCACGCTTGTCCACCCTTGCGGTGGCGCTCTACCTGGGCATTTCCGCCACGTTCTACACGCTATTTACTGGTGCGGCCGCGCTTACTGTTGTGAGCCTCATTGCGGTATTTACCGCATTCTATGAGCGCACCTGGCGCCCCATTATCCGGCTTATCATTATCGCGGTTATCTCTATCGCCATCGCGCTGATTGCATGGGCGCCCTATCTCTGGAGCGTGCTGCACTCCAGTGCCCCGCTGCAGACCACCGCGCAGCACTACCTGCCAGAGGAAGGCACGCAGCTTCCGGTGCCCTTCTTGTCTTTGAGCATTATCGGATTCCTCTGCCTGGTCGGCTTGGTCTACACCATCATGCGCCTGAAGAACGCGGAGATGCGCGCGCTCGGTCTTGCCCTCATCGGCATCTACGGGTGGATCATCTTATCCATGGTGGTAACCCTGGCCGGCACCACGCTGCTGAGCTTCCGCCTCGAGGTCATCGTGGTGCTGCTCTTTGCCACCGCCGGCATCCTCGCCCTTGGGGAGGTGCGCACCGTCGGTATTCACCGCCTGTATCCCGCCAGCTTCTCCAGCGCGGGTAATAAGCGCCTGACCGCCGTCTTCGGCGTCATTTTGACGCTGGCGGGTGTGTTCTACGCCCAGCAGATCCCAGAGGAAAATGAGGACGCCATCGACTACGCCTACCGCGATACCGATGGCTACGGTGAGCGTGGGGACCGCTTTACCAGCGATTCCTCCCACCATTACCTCGATATCCACAACTTCATCCAGGACCAGGGCTATACCGCCAATGAAACCGTGGTCCTCACGGATGAAAAGACGTTCATGGCCTACTACCCGTACTGGGGCTTTAACGCCTTTACCAGCCACTATGCCAATCCGCTGGGCGAGTTTACGACGCGCAATGACCAGATTGAAACCTGGGCGAATGACTCCTGGGAGCAAAGCCCAGAGGAATTCAAGGAGTCGCTGGATTCCACCCCATGGCGCGGGCCAGATGTCATGATTTTCCGCGGCGATCTGGACAATAAGGACGATGGTTACAAGCTGCACTTGGCCGAGGATATTTATCCCAACCAGCCCAATATTCGCTTCCGCGCGGTCTTTTTCAACGCTGATGTTTTTGACAAGGGCTGGGAGCTCAAACAAACCGGTCCTTTCGTAACAGCGGTACGAACCCAGTAAGTTCACCCACACTTCGCCCGTGTTATCGGGCGTGCACCCAAGAAGTAGGGCTTATCTGACGTACACTAATCGCCGTGTCAGATAGCCTAACTGTGAATTCGAATAAAGCGAGATCTTCCGGCTTGAGCTTTTCCACCGCCCCTAAGGGGCTGCGGTGGACGGCGATCATTGCCGGATTGATTGGCTTCTTGTGTTTTATCGCCACCCCGCTGCTGCCGGTGGATCAGACCCAGTCGTCTTATGATTGGCCGCAGCATGATTCGGTGCAATCCATCAACGCACCGCTTATCTCCGTGGCTCCCGAGTCGCTAGAGGCCACCATCCCCATGTCCGCGGTCAATGAGCTGCGCGATGGCCAGAACATGGTCTATGGCACCGTGCCGCCGGAGTCAAAGAAGGCCTCGAACCGCGGGCTCTTCGTCCGCGCCAACGATGACGGCTTATCCGTCGTCTCGCTCGATGAGGTGCTGCTTACCCTCAACGCCAAGGAGGTAGCGCAGCTTGACGATGCCGCCAAGCTCAAGATCTCCGCCACCGGCGACGGCA
Organism: Corynebacterium sp. LaCa_23; assembly: GCF_058182375.1. Lineage (NCBI taxonomy): Bacteria > Bacillati > Actinomycetota > Actinomycetes > Mycobacteriales > Corynebacteriaceae > Corynebacterium > Corynebacterium sp. LaCa_23. Next base: position 119,693 of record NZ_CP190825.1, on the reverse strand, counting down.
CCACCGTCAGCGTGGGCAAGCATAAAAAGACCACCGACGACGATCTGCGCCCGCAGGTAACCGGCGTCTATACCGAATTGGACGATAAGGCCGACGTGCAGCGTTTGGTTGATGATGGCCTCAATGTCCACGTCGATATCAACTCGCGGTTTACCTCTTCGCCTTCGCCGATTAAAACCATCGCCATGTGGCTGGGCAGCGTCATGGTCATTGTGTCCCTCTACTGCCTCTGGCGCATCGACCGGCTCGACGGCCGCCGCATGAAGTTCATGCCGGAATCGTGGAAGAAGGTGCGCCCACTTGATGGCGTGGTCGCAGCTATCTTGGGATTCTGGTATATCTTCGGCGCCAATACTTCAGACGATGGCTTCATCTTCTCCATGAGCCGCGTCTTCGATAACGCCACCTACATGGCCAACTATTACCGCTGGTACGGCGTGCCCGAGGCGCCTTTCGGTGCGCCGTATTACGACCTCGTCGCACTGCTGTCCCAAATCTCCACCGCGTCCGTCTTCGTGCGCCTGCCGGGCTTGATTGCAGGTCTTATCACCTGGTTTATCCTCTCGCGCGAAATGCTGCCGCGGTTTGGGGAGGTCATCGACAAGCGCCGCGTCAGCCACTGGACGGCCGCGCTGATGTTCCTGGCCTTCTGGCTGCCGTATAACAACGGCATTCGCCCGGAGCCGATCGTGGCCTTCGGCGTCATGCTGACCTGGGCGTCGTTCGAGCGCTCCATCGCCACGCGCCGCCTTTTGCCCGCCGCGGTGGGTACCATCGCTGCTACCCTGACGCTGGCCGCTGGGCCTACCGGCCTATTTGCGGTGGGCGTCTTCCTCGTGAGCGTGCCCCACCTTTTCCGCGCCATGAGCGAGCGCGTTCCCGCCATGGGCGGCGGCGCCACCGGCTGGCTTTCCCTCATCGCACCATTCTTGGCGTCTGGCACCGCCATCATGGTCGCAGCTTTCGGGGATCAAACCTTGGCCAATGTCATGGAATCCACCCGCGTCCGCTCTGAGGTCGGCCCGTCGCTGCCGTGGTATTCGGAATATGCCCGCTACTCCACACTCTTCCAAGAATCCGTGGACGGCTCGCTTACCCGCCGTTTTGCCGTATTTACCATGCTGTTTTGCCTGGCACTTATTGCGGCGGCGGTCATTAAGGATCGCCGGATCAGCGGCATCGCCGTTGGCCCTACCCAGCGCCTGCTCATCATCGTGGCGCTGTCCATGTTCTTCCTCATGTTCACCCCAACCAAGTGGACGCACCACTTTGGCATCTATGCCGGAGTAGCCGGTGTCATCGCCGCGCTCGCGGCCGTTGTCCTCTCCCGGTTTGCGCTGCACTCGCCGCGCGCCCGCACCTTCAGCATCGCGGCGGTCATCTTCTTGCTAGCGCTAACGTTCGCGGGCTGGAACGCATGGTGGTACGTCTCTTCCTTCGGCATCCCGTGGTGGGACCGCACGGTGCAGTTCAAGGGTATTGAGGCCAATAAGATCCTGCTGGCCATCTCCTTGGTCGTCCTCGCGGTTGGCGTGGTGCAGTCCCTGCGCCACGATCACCGCAAGCTGCAGGCGCAAGAAGACGGCACTGTGGAACAGTTCAAGGACGACGCCGCGGCCAAGGTATCGCGCTCGGCCGGCATCATGTCCGCGCCCATCGCGCTAGCCTGCGCCATTGTGGTGGCTTTTTCCATGGCCTCTTTTGCCAAGTCCACCATCGCCCAGGCGGATTCCTACTCCGTGGGCAAGGGCAACCTCGCCTCCCTGCGCGGCGATACCTGCTCGCTGGCCAACGAGACCCTGGTGGAGACCAATACCAATGACTCCTTCCTCACTCCGGTCAGCGGTAGCTTGGGCGATTCGCTCATCAATGAGGACGAGACCCATGCTGGCTTCGGCCCGAATAATATCCCTGAGTCGATCGAACCAGAAGACCAGAATTCGGCTTCCGTCGGTGCCATCGGCGGCAGCTCGGGAGACTCCGATTCTGCCTCTCAGGACAACGCGACCTCGGGCTCGGAAACCGAATTGGGCAGCGATGACTCCGATTCTTCTGGTTCCTCTGATTCGCAGGAGACCAAGCGCAAAAAGGATGAGCACGCCCGAGAGACCACTAATACCTCTGAGGGCGGCGTGCGCGGCACCGAAGGCGTCAATGGCTCCACCATGCACTTGCCCTTCAACTTGGACTACACCACCGTGCCGGTCTTGGGCTCGTACTCAGAGGACCAAGAGGCCACCTCGCAGGTAACCACCCAGTGGTATAACCTGCCGGAGGCAACCGAGAAGACCCCGGTACTCGCGGTTTCTGCGGCCGGCAATATCTACCACCATGACGTCAACGGTGTGGAACAGGACGGCATGGAGCTCACCTTGGAGTACGGCACCATCGATGAGGATGGCAACGTCAGCAATAAGGGCGAAGAGGAGATGTCCGCCGTCGGTGCAACCCCCAAGTGGCGCAACCTGCGCATCCCGATGGATAAGCTGCCTGACGATGCCAACGTGGTTCGCCTCGTGGCCAAGGATGACTCCACCGACGAGGATGACTGGATTGCCTTTACCCCACCGCGCGTGCCGGAGTTGGACACCATCAATAACCAATTCCCCAAGGAAACCCCAGCCTTGCTGGACTGGGCGGTGGCCCTGCAGTTCCCCTGCCAGCGCACCTTTGACCACTACGCCGGCGTGACCGAGATTCCGGAGTACCGCATCCTGCCGGATGCCTCGGCGCAGACCTCGCTCACGGAGTTCCAGTCCTTCGCCGGTGGTGGCGCCATGTCCACCGCGGAAGCGGTGAACTACTCCTACGAAATCCCGAGCTACCTCAACAACGATTGGGCGCGCGACTGGGGTGCCATTGAAAAGTACGAATTGCGTACCGATTCGCAGGGCAATACCCCAGCCGAGGCGGAGATCGATTACGAGGACGTTACCCGTTCTGGACTGTGGAAGGAATCCGAGATGAAGATTCGCCCCGAGGACGAGCAGTAGGCCCGCTGGCCCCGTTGCTGCGGCCCGGTCCGGACTGAGAGCCGGACCGGGACCGGGACCGGGATCGGGACTGGGGCCGCAGCCGACGTACCAGCCAGTCGCCGGCGAAGAAAAGGAGCAGCGATGCTCCAAATAGCGGCGCAATGATCGAGTAGATCACAACCCCTGCCACCACGGCGGGGGTTATTTTTAGCTCGGGGAGGCGGCGGCGCGGCTTATTCCACCACATCCACAGCCCGGCGATGCTGATGACGAGAAGGCCCAACGCCAGCGCGGCCAAGACCACCTGGCTGTAGATGCCGAAGAGGGTGCCCATGTGCAATTGGATAAGCCAGGAGGTCAACCGGGCGGCCAGCGGCCAATCCGCCGAATTGATGCGGTCGATGACACGGCCATCTGCGGTTACCGCTACGGCATCGCTACGCAGCTTGTATGCCGCGCGCCCCTCGCGCACAGTCCAGGCATCGCCGGCCTGCTCCGGCGGGGTCATCCGCAGCACCCCGGTAAGCCCTTCACTGCGGGCGGTGGACAAGGCCGTCTGCGCGCCCTCGAGCACGTCGTTGTCCGTGACCTCACCGCCGCTATGCCCAGCGTGGCCCTCGTGACCCGCGTGGCCCTCGTGGCCAGCATGCGCGCCGGAACCCTCGCCTGCCCCTGTGCCGGCACCGGCTTCTGCCACAGAAGTTGCCACGGACGGTTCCTTCCAATTGAGCTCCTCGCGCACCTTGCCAATATTGCTTCCGGCAACCATCGACCAGGTCAAGCCGGTGATGGTGAGGAATAGGAAACCGGGCAGCAACCAGCTGCCCAAGCGGGCGTGTATCCGCAGCGCCTTATTGTTTTTCTTCTGGGTTTTCTTCCTGCGCTTGAGCCACAGATAGACACCGGCGATCGTCAGCGCACCGAGCCAGGACGCGGCTAGCTCCGCATAGATGCGGCCGGGCTCGCCCAACCACAACGTGCGGTGGCCATTGGACAGCCACGTGCGCAGTGGCAGCGCCCGCGAGCCGCCGTATTGTTGTTCTTCGCCGGTAATGCGCAGGTCTACTGGATCAACGAATACCGCATGGGTGTAGCTAGGGCTCTTAGCATCTGGATCCGTGAACAGCACGCGGGTGGTCTCTTCTGGATCTTCAGACGCCTCCACCGCGGCCACCGCAGCGCCGGGGTGTTGGCGCTGCGCCGCGGCGATCTGATCGTCCAAGCTGCGTGGGCTGCCCTGCGCGGTGGCGGTGATTTCATCGTGGTACACCCACTGCTCAAGAGTGGGCGCGAGCGCGTAGAAGAAGCCGCTGAGCGCGGCAACAATGAGGAACGGCGCGACGATCACGCCGGCAAACTTATGCAGGCGCGATAGCGCACCATGAGTTGTAGTCTTCATGGCCCACTAGTCGCAGCCTTATTGGCATAAGTTCCCGATTATCGCTGAAATAATGGAGCCCTAATCTATTACGCCAGCTCACCGCGTAAAAATTCGGCGGCGTCCTGCACCCGTTGGCGCGCCACGGCCGGGGTGGATACGCGGTGGGTCGAGACATAATCGCGCTCGTGCGCCTGCGGGATGTGGACGCGATCGGCTATCTCGTCCTCGGTCGCAGTCTGCACGAAGGTCTCAGGGAATTGTTTAGGCAGCTTATAGCCCACGCGGTAGTACTCCGGCAGGTTGGCCAGGGCGCCGAAGTCGGGGAAGGTGAGCAAGAGGGCATCGGCAGGCGCGAGCGCTGCCAATGCACCGCCGGAAGAATATCCCCACGTGGTGACGTGGGAGGCGCCCTGCTCGCGGGCGTAATCAATGGCGCGGTTGACCGCCGCGACCATGTCTTTGACCGTATACTCCGGCGCGAGCGGATAATCCACGTCAATGATCGTGGTGCCGGAAAGCTGCGCGGCGGCGGCAACCTCGGGGCGCCACTGCATTTCCAGCGCCTTGCCATCGCCGCGCCACCAGCCGCCCGAGTGCAGCGATACCGCCCACCGGCCGGTGGGCTCAGAGGGGCGAAAAATGGCGCCGACCTCGGCGGAGTCTACGGTAATGCCGTCCGTAAACGCCGTACCCGGAAGCGCGTGATTAACTCCGGTGCCCAGAACCATCATGGCGGCGTGGGTGATGCGGTCTGGCAACAGTGCGCAATACTGGTCCGCCTCCGGCGAGCCACCGCCGGCCCAAGGCGGGCGGAAATCCGGCGTTTCATAATGGGCGTCGATATAAGAAACCAGCTGCTCTAGCTGTTCTTCCTCGCTTATCTGGCGGTCTTGCCCGCCGATGCGCCATTCTTGGCCGGGCTCTAGCGGCCGGTGCGGATCTTTATCGTGTGCATCAGTCATATCCCCGAGCCTACGCGTGCACATGATGCGCACAAGGTGGGCTCGGGGGAGAACCGATTTACCAGATGGTGACTCGGTCCTCTGGGGCCAGGTACATCGCGGAGTCTTTGCCTACGTCGAAGGCCTCGTAGAACTCCGCGATATTCGCGGCGATGAGGTTGCAGCGGAACTCCGCGGGCGAGTGCGGGTCAATGGCCAGGTACTGGGTCGCCATCTCCGGGCGGATGGCCGTGCGCCAGACGCGGGCCCAGGACAAGAAGAAGCGCTGCAGGCCGTTGTAGGTGTGCTCGGCCAATTCCGGCTCGGCACCGTCGACCACAAATTCCTCTTCTTGGCCCAGCAAGTCAATGCCCTTATCGGCGCAGTAGTTCTTGTAGGCCACCACGGAAATGCCCAGTCCGCCCAGGTCACCAATATTTTCGCCCAAGGTGAACTTGCCATTGACGCCGGAAGATTCGGTGCCGGCATCCTTTAGCACCGTGGGAACCTGGCCATCGAATTGCTCCACCAGCTTTGCCGTAAGGGCCTCAAAGTCCGCGCGATCTTCATCGGACCACCAGGAGTTCAGGTTACCCTGGCCATCGAATTGCGAGCCCTGGTCATCAAAGCCATGGCCAATTTCGTGTCCGATGACAGAACCAATGGCGCCGAAGTTCTCAGCGGCATCCGCATCCGGGTTATAGAACGGCGGGCGCAGGATGGCGGCCGGGAAGGTGATGTCATTGACCACCGGGTTATAGAAGGCATTGACGGTCTGCGGGGTGGTGACCCACTCATCGCGGTTGGCGGGCTTGCCAATCTTTGTCAGCTCATAGTCGTGGGAAAAGGCGGACCCGGCGCGGGCATTGGCAATCAGTTCCGCGCCCTGGTCAGAAATTTCCAGCCCGGAGTAGTCGCGCCAGGTATCGGGGAAACCAATCTTGGCCTTGAACTGGGAGAGCTTTTCTAGGGCGCGCTCGCGGGTCTGCGGGGTCATCCACTCCAGCTGGGAAATGCGCTCGCGGTAGGCGGCGATGAGGTAGTCCACCAGCTCATCCATTTCGCGCTTGGAGGATTCTGGGAAGTGCGCGTCCACGAACTCCTTGCCAATTTCCTCTCCTACCAGGCTCTCGGCCAAGCCCACCGCGCGCTTCCAGCGGTCGCGCTGCTGGGTGGCACCAGAAAGGCGGGTGCCGTAGAACTCGAAGTTCTTGGCGCCCACTTCCTCCGGCAAGAGGGCGGCGCGGGAGCGCAGGATGTGCCAGGTGGCCCACAGCTGCCAATCGGCCATGCGGTCAGCGGTAAAGAGCTTTTCCAAATGCTCCAGGTAGGACGGCATCATATTCACCACGCGATGCTCCGGCAGCTTTCCGCCGGCGAGCAAAGCTTGGGTGATGGAGGGCAGCTCAGAAAACTCGCACGGGTTATTGGTCTTTACCGCATCGCGGGTAGAAACCACGTCCCAGTGGCCCGCCGCCAGTTCCTTTTCCAGGCCCACGATGCGCTCGGCTGCAACCTCGGTGCCGAGGCCAAACAGGCGGGTGGGCTCGATAAAGCCCAGCATCTCGGCCACGTGCTTTTCGTAGGCGGTCAGCGTTTCCGCGTGCGCTTCTTCGCGGTAGTAGGCTTCATCCGGCAGGCCCAACCCGGATTGCACGATATAGGCCACGGCTTCTTCCGAGCCGGAGTCCTTTTCTACCCAGAACGTCGCCGGTGCCCCCACGCCCTCGCGCTCGAGCTCGCCCAGGCGGTGCGCCAATTCCGTGGGATCGGCAGAGCTCAGGCGGTCAAGGTCCGCATCCAGCGGGGCCATGCCGGCGTTATTAACGCCCTCTGTATCCATGAAGGATGCATAGAGCTTGCCGGGGCGGCCATCGTTATCTTTAACGATGTCATGAACCAGTTCTTCTGCTTCATCGCGCAGCGCGTGGAAGGTGCCATCCACACCGCGATCATCTGGGACAACGTGATTTTCTACCCAAGGTCCATTGACCAATTGATAAAGATCTTTCATGGTTGCCACTGTAGGCCAAACCTTCCAGTTAAGGTATGGACTATGGAAAAATTCCGGTTTCCACCAGCCCGGCCGCGCAGCCTATTTATCGCCGCCCTTGCTTTTGTGACGGTGGTCCTTGCCTTGCCCGCCATCGTCCACGCGGTGCTACCGCAACGCCACGCCGATGTGGAGCAGGTAACCCTGTCTGATCCCAGCCACGACTGGGACATTACCGTCTCCGATCTGTACTGCGAGCGCGATTATGCCTCGCTGGCCAGCGTTGGTTGGACCTGCGGTGACGTCACCGTGCAGGCGGTCATCGTGGAAGATACCGACGACGACGAGCACACCCTGCGCCGTATGGTCCGAGCCTATGGCATGGCTCCGAGCCTTCCAGAGGGCGAGGTATATGAAGGAAAAGATGGTGCCCTCGCGCTTGCCGATGCCCCCTCCTCCACCGCCGCCATCTCCATCAACGGCACCGGCGCGGACGAGAATAAGGACTGGGTGGTCACTGTCACCGGGGATTCCGCAGCAACGCGCACGACCACTCAACGCCTCTGGAAGGCCTTCGGGCAAGACGAACTACCAGAAGAATTCACTGCTGATATCGCGGAGTTTTCTGGAAAGGCCTTGGTTTAAATGTCTAAGCTCTTTCGCACCGCGCTGTGGATTTTCTCCGGCCTGGGGCTTATCGGATTTATCTCCCAGTCATTCATTACGCTGTTTATCTCGCCGCTAATGGGCATTATCAGCTTCCTCATCGCGGCGGCCCTCGTCGCGGTAGTCATCGCGCTATTGCGCCTGAGCCCCATGTGGGCGCGCCCGGCGCGCGTATGGGCACCACTTGCCTTTTTATGGGGTTCTGGCATGGCCATTAGCTTGGCGGCTATAAGCTCCACACCGGTCATGCAGCTCGCCATCAATTCAGGCTGGGTCGATTCCTTCATGTCCTGGAGCGGCGCCTATCCCGAAGAGATTTCCAAGGCCGCCGGCGTGCTATTCGTCCTGATGTCCTTCCGCCAGCTCAACCGCCCCTGGCACGGGTGGATGGTCGGCGCCGTCGTGGGCCTTGGCTTTGAAGCCAACGAAAACATCCTTTACGGCTCCATGGGCGCTACCACCCACCCGGATAGCGATTTCGCCGGGCTCATACAGATGTGGGGCCTGCGCCTTATCGCTGGCCCTGGCCTGCACGTTTTGCTCACGGCGCTGGCCGGTTGGGGCATCGGCTGGGCCCTCTACGCTGCCGCCAAGCCGCTCTGGTGGCGCATCGGCGTGACGCTCGGCTGCCTCGCGGCTTCCTTCCTCCTGCACTTTGGCTGGAATTACCTGCACGATTCCGATATCGCGGCCGTCATCCAAGCCCTTGCCGTAGCTATCATCTTGTACCCGCTGAGCGTCTGGCTCATCCTGCGCGGCAATAAATACGCACACGACGATGACAGCTACAGCCACAGCACCGCAGAGGAGGCGCTAGCCTTCACCCGCTAACCCCAAGCCGTGCTTGTTTCTCCCAAAATGTCCAAAACAACCGCATTCCGCCAAAATTTCCCTCGATTTGTGGACAAACGCGGTTGCTTTGGACGCCTTAGCCTTCCGGAGCTCTCCCGGGCGCATAAATATGTGGTTTATGGCACATGTTAGTAGTGACATTCGCTACACTCACTTCAAGGCGCTTTTGCCACTTATCCTCCACTTAAAGGACTGAAGACCTTCATGAGTGCCCCAACTTACGAGTCCCGCACGGATAACAGCACGGAAAGTACAGAGGGGGCAGCTCCCGAATACTCCGCAGAGGAAGCCAACCGGCAAAAGGCAGTGGGCTCCACCCTGTCTTGGGTCATCGCGCTTTTTGGCACCGGTGTTGGTGCCGGCATCCTCTTTTTGCCGCTCAATGCAGGTGCCTTCGGATTTTGGCCGCTCGTCTTCGCCACCGTCTTCATCTTCCCGTTGGTGTATTTTTCCCACCGGACCTACGCCCGCATAGTTAGCGGCGCGCCACCAGAACAGCACGGCAAGGATGTCCTGGAGCTGGTGGTTACTACCTGGGCCGCAATAGCGGCCTCTTCATCGCCGTATTGTACTGTCTGGCCATCGTGCCGACGGTGCTCATTTACGGCATCAGCATCACCAACGTGGTCGATAGTTTCATCGTCAACCAGCTCGGCGGGCCGAGCATCAATCGGTGGATATTGTCCATTGCCTGCGTGGGCGTCATGACGGGCCTTTTTGCCATCGGCCGCCGCCCCATGCTGTGGCTGGCCCAAATGCTGGTCTACCCGCTCATCATCGCCCTGGCGGCAACCTCCATTTACTTGATCCCCAAGTGGGATTTCGAAAGCTTCCTTAATGTTGAATACGAAGGCGGTATCTGGGGAATCCTTAAAGGTATTCTGCTCATCCTGCCGGTTCTGGTCTTTTCCTTTTCCCACATGGCCGCGCTATCGCAGTTCTCCGTAGACGTGCAGCCGGCCTACGGCAAGAAGACGGAGAAATTCGTCTCCCGCGTGGAGCTCTATACCGCCGCAATGCTCGTGGTATTTACCATGTTCTTCGTCTGGTCCTGCGTCCTCGCGCTCGGCGCGGACGGATTGAAGGAGGCAGCCGATCAAAACATCCCGGTGCTGTCTTATTTCGCCAACGTCACGGGCACGCCGTTCATTGGTTATATGGCACCGCTAATTACCATGTGCGCGATCATCTCTTCCTACTTCGGGCACATGCTTGGTTCCGAGGAAGGCACCGAGTACCTCCTGCGCATTGCCGTTCCCCGCATGGCCAATAAGCTCTCGCGCCGCGCGCTGCTCAACACCATTTATGTCATCGTATTCGTGGCAACGACCCTCGTGGCCGTCTTCAACCCCTCCATCATGGACATGATTTCCGTGGTCGGCGGCATCTTCGTGGCATTCTTGGTCTATCTGCTGCCGGTCTACATGTTTAAAAAGGTCGATGATTATTCCCAGTTCAAAAACGATATCTGGAATTACTTCGTCTTTGGCATGGGCCTTGTCATCATGGCCGTGACCGTCTGGAACCTGATCTAAAGGCCAGCTGTTCGGCGCTTATTGGCAGACCCGCACCTGGCTGACCTGCGCCAGGGCTTGATTAGCGTTCGCGCACGCTTGGCGCTCAAGGTCGGCGGCGGTGCGGGTGGCATCGCGAAGCGCCTGCTGCGCAGGTTCTGGCAGGTCGAGGTCGTGTTCAATGCGCGCGCCGATGGCCTCACTGGACCCGCCGACCGGCGCATTGCCGATGCTGCGCGTGACATCCGCGGTATGGGTCTGCGCATCGCCATACGTATTGGCGGCTACGGTAAATCCATGCCCAGTAGATAGGGAGGCGTGGATGGTGCGGTCATCGGACCAACCGAATTTGGTGCCCCATACTCCGGGAATGTGGTCTGTGCCGAAATCCTGGCGGTACCCGTCCGCAGCCACGGGAGCAGCAGTGGCCATTCCCGCGAAAATGGGCGCCGCGATGGGGTCGTGCTGAATCTCCGCCGTAAACCGCGCGACATCTTCGGTCGAGGTCTGGGGTGTTCCCCAGTAGCCGGTGTAGTGGGTCTCGCTCAGCCCGAATTCTTGGATGATGCTGGGAATGGCCTGCGGGTAGCGGCGGTCCAAGTCGCTGGCCACGTTATCGTCGCTATAGCGGATCATATGTTCTACCTGGGCTTTATCGGCAACAGAACCGTACTTGAGCACCCAATACCCCAGGTAGATCTTGCTCAAGGATAGCGCCGGGCGGGACTCGTGACTATTGGCGGTAGAGACGGTGGCGCCGGAATCGTGCCTGACGGTGATCTGCGTGCGCTCAGGCACGGAGTGGGGATCGAGGCTGACCGCCTGGGCAGCGGGAATGGTCACGAAGGAAAGTGCGGTAACGAGAGAACTTATTGCCAGCTTTTTCATAACGCATTTAGCGTAGCCCTGGATGTACATCGCCGCAGGCTATAAATGCAAAAAGTTTCCCTATTGTACTATCTATTGCAGCAATACTTCTAGGTCCCGCGCATCCATGCCGTGCTTATGCATGGCGACGCGCCCGTGGGGATGCTCATGTCCTTGTCGTGGTCTCGTCCTGTATCCGCTAAACATCTGGCTCATTCTGCGCGGCGATAAATACGCCAAGAACGATGACAGCTATAGCCACAGCACCGCAGAGGACGCGCTAGTCCCCTCACGCTAACTTCTCTTTCCCCAGCTTATCGCTCTAAGCCGTCGTAGCCGCCGCAATATAGTCCTGCAGAGCATCACCCAATTCCTCTAATTGCGCGCTAGCAAAATGGCCCGGATTCCACACCAAATACAGCGGTACCCCCTGAAGGCTTTCGTCGCCCGCAGTAATTTTTAGCGGTACCAAGTTAGCCTCGGCAATTGCAGTACAAATCGCAAGGGCCTTCTCCGCTTTAGCTAACGCCAATAAGGTGGCGGTGTCATCGCATTCAATCATCTCTCCGAGCGGGGCGCTTGCGGTACCAAGGAAGGCATCAAACAGAGTGCGGGACACGCTGCGGTGGCTAGGAAGCGCCAATCTGTGTTGGGATAGCTGCGCAATATCCACGTTGTCCCGCCCGGCCAACGCACAGCTTGGCGGCACCCAGGCGCGAATGGGGGCTTGCCCCAACGCATGAAAGCAGAGGTCATCTCGTGGGGGCAATGGAGACACCACGGCATCGGCATTGCCTTCCAAAGCATTGAATGCTGCATAGTGTTCTATCGGCTGTGTGGTGACCACTGGAATGCCTTCTTGAGCAGTAGCAATCAGAGGCGCCACGATGGTGGAAACCGTAGTTTGTGTTGCAGCAATAATTAGCCGTTCTACGACACCTTGCCGCAGGACTTCTGTGGCACGTTCGGTACTTCGGTTTTCAGCATAAAGGCGACGACACGCGGGAAGAAGTGATCGAGCCGTATCGTTCAACCGCAATGAAGTAGCAGGAGAACCAGTTGCGCCCGTGCCCCTCTCCAACAGCTCGAGGCCGACCTCTTTTTCGAAGCGACGCAATTGCCGGCTCAATGCCGGTTGGGTAATGCCGAGCTTAGAAGCCGCTGCGGTGACTGTGGGCGAATCCGCTAGGGTAAGGAAATATTTGACGCGTTGTATATCCACATACCCATTTTAGGCATTGATTATGCGTAGTGGTAATGAAATAGCAGCGGTTTAGACATTAGACAGGCATAGCATCAGACTTGGATAATGAATGCAGTAATTCAGCGCACAGTTTTAAGGAGTGACTGCTATGACTCGTCGCCATGTTGGTACCGCTATCGCCGAATCCCTGGCTGCCCACGGCACCTCTCGGGCATTCCTCGTCCCTGGGGAAAGCTTCCTGCCTGTCCTGGACGGGCTGTATAACTCACCTGTAGAAGCGATCGTGTCCCGCCAAGAAGGCGGCGCTTCCTATATGGCAGAGGCTTACGGCAAGGCTACGGGCGAGCCCGGTGTTGCCATGGTCACCCGCGGCCCCGGCGCGTCCAATGCCTTCGTAGGAGTCCACACCGGCTGGCAGGATGGCACTCCAATGGTTATCTTCGTCGGTCTCATCCCCTTCTCTGACCGCGACCGTGAGTCCTTCCAGGAATTCGACCCTAAGGCGTGGTTTGGCACTCAGGCCAAGCAGGTTTTCGTCCTCGATGATCCAACGCGCGCCTCCCGCGTCGTGGCAGAAGCCTTCTTCCAGGCCAAGCAAGGCCGTCCCGGCCCCGTGATCGTGGGATTACCAGAAGATGTGCTCTACCAGGACTTTGAAGGCGAAATTGAAGCACCCATCCCAGTGACGGAGGGAGCCGTTTCTGCAGCGGATGCCGCTTATGTTTCGGAAAAGCTGGCTACTGCCAAAAAGCCGTTAATTTTTGCCGGCGGCGGCCGCTGGACCCCAGAATCCGCGCGAGCGATCGAAAAGTTCGCGGAAATCAACCAGATTCCCGTGGTGCACGATTTTCGCGCCAGCGACCGCATCTCCTTTTCTTCGCCAGCCAATGCCGGTTGGTTGGGCTATGGCCGCAATGAACATACGGCAGAGCTCCTTTCCGAAGCCGATGTGCTACTGGAGGTAGGAGCTTTGCTTACCGATGTCCCCTCCGACGGATATACCTTGCGCCAAGATCCCCATGCGGAAAATATCGTGGTCAACATCGATACCGGCCTACGTGGACATTCCGGAGCCATCAGCCGCCATATCTTGGCTTCCCCCGTTGCCTTGGCGGAAGCCCTCGACAACATCAACACCGGAGAGATATCTTCAGCGCAATCCGAGTGGTTTAAAAACGCTCGTCGCGCTCACCAGGAGTTCTCCACCATTCCAAGTGAGTCGGACTGGCGAGCAACCTCTGCAGGCACCGCGCATATGGAAGCAGTCATTAAGGCGTTGCAAGACCAACTCCCGGAAGAGGCCATTTTTACCTTTGGTGCAGGCAACCACTGCATTTGGGCACAACAATTTCTGCCCACCCAGCACTACCCTTCTCAACTAGCAGCGCGCAACGGGTCGATGGGTTATTCCGTACCAGGTGCGGTATCGGCGAAATTGCAATTCCCTGAACGCCCCGTGGTTGCCATTGCCGGCGACGGGGAATACCTGATGAATGGTCAGGAACTTGCCACGGCTGTACAATTCGGGGCACCATTTTTGACGGTCATCATGACCAACGGTGAATTCGGCACCATCCGCGATCACCAAAAAAATCACTTCCCAGACCGTGTCTCCGGTACGCAATTGGCTAATCCGGATTTTGCCGCCGTCGCCAAGGGGTACGGTGCCCATGGAGAATCAGTAGACGCGGACGCAGATGTTTCCGAGGCTATCGAACGCGCTTTAAATGCAGTTAATAATGGCATTCCGGCCGTGGTCAATGTGTATACCGATCAGGATCTGTCATTGCCTGCGGCGCGATAAAACCGCGCTATTTAACAGGGTGCTTTAGCCGATAGAGCACCATTCCTATGTAGAACGCATCGGCAGGCACCAATGGTGATAACCCTGTTACTGCTTGAAAGTGCTTGAGCCGGTTAATGACTGTATTGCGATGACAATCCAGCGCGCGGGCGGTGCTTTTGATAGAACCGTCCGCAAAATAGGATGTGACTGTATCAATCAACTTGGTGCGTTCTTTGTCCGGCAATCGCTCCATACAGTTTACGGGCTCATCAGTACCGCCGGGAAGCAGATGATACGCATAACTACTTAAGGCTATGGGCAAAGCTTCCTCGGCTGCTATTGGTCCCTTATCACCCATCACGCCGGAAGCTTCTACCGCCGCCGCCATATCAATAAGCCCGCCACTACACGCGCGCACCGCCCCAATCCCACGTTGGGCTGGCAGAACAATGCTGGAAACGGCCTTCGCAGTCATCTCACGGGCACGATCTAAGCCACAGGATTCCTCTGGTGCTAACGCGTCTGCAACCTCTGGACTTGCCGTTGGTGCCGCCTCATTACCTCGTGCTGTTGCAACCGGGTAAAAAGCGCAAAAAGCCTGGCGCACATAAATACCCCACGCCGAACCGGCCGCCAGATACGGCGCCAAAGCCTGCTCCAACTGGGCGGCGTGTGAGGGACCAGCAACGAGAACATCATAAACCTCATGTTGGTCCACCCCTAAGGCCTGGGCAATAGACTCTAATTGGTTCTGACTTAGCTCTGGGGCATTAAACAGTCTTTCCAAGTGACGGTGCGCACTGACCCTCGCGTCATTGCGCATCGCCGCTTGTTGCTGCATAAACGCCACCCTGACTTGGGAAGAAATCTCATCAACGGCAGCTTGTACCCGCTCTGCATTCGCGATTAGAGCACGTTGAGTCTGTGGGGTGGAACGCTTAGCTAGCCCGCGCCAAAGAACGATGAAGTCTAGGCGCATGATCTCTACCACCGCAGTAATGGAAATCCCTTGCAGTGCCCGCAAGCGGCCAAATTCCTGTAAGCGCCTATCAAGCGCTGCTTGCTCGCCAACAGGAAGGGCCGACTCGCCCTGGGGAGCATCCCATAGTTTAGTAATCAATGCGGTAAATACCGCCCGTGAAGTTTCCCGCAAATCCGACTCATCAACGGCGATATCACCGTAGGGGCTGCGTGCTAAAAACTCCGTGATGAACTCATCGACGAATGTGCCCACATCCCCTTCGATGCTGCGGACGAGGTCATTCCACTCTGTATCCAGGCTTTCTGCGGGCATTGCACCTCCCATTACCAGCCTCAGCTCTCTCCAACCTAATTTTGTGCAAATGCACAATAAAAGCCACTATAATCCATCATTTTCTCAAATTCACTAATAAAACGTAATATTGCTCGCTAATGTATTTCTTTGTGATGCACACTACAAAGAGCTGAGGAGAGCCTTTTATGTCTGCTACATCGACACAAGACACACCGGAATTTATCGAAGATTTTCATACCATGTCTTCTTTCGGTGCCACCTCAGGCGGCGGAATCGACCGCCAGGCAGCCACCGACGAGGATGCTGCCGTACGCCGCTGGTTCCACACTTGGCTAGAAAGCCACGATTTCCGCGTCGAATACGATGAGATTGGCAACCAATACGGATTGCTCAATTTCATAGACGGTGCCGACTTCATACTCACTGGGTCCCACATGGATTCCCAACCTCTAGCAGGGCGCTTCGACGGCTCTTACGGAGTCCTGGCCTCCGCCCACGCAGCGCTTGAAGTCAAGCGCCGAGTGGAGGCTGGCGAGCTCACCCCCACCCATAATCTCGCGGTGGTCAATTGGTTCAACGAAGAAGGCTCGCGCTTTACACCTTCCATGATGGGTAGCTCGGTTTATACCGGAAAGATGGATCTCACCAGCGCCTATGAATCAACTGCGCTGGATGGGACCACTGCCCGCTCTGAACTGGAACGCCACAGGTTCATCGGCAGCTTTACCCCACCCAAGGCCGCATCGTATGCGGAAATCCATGTCGAGCAGGGACGCGGCATGGATAACTCCGGTGCCACCATCGGGCTCGTGGCTGAGACGTGGGGCGCCAAAAAATTCCAAGTCACTGTTCGCGGCGAACAGGGGCACACTGGATCTACCCTTCTGGCGGATCGTCAAGACGCACTCTTTGGTGCTTCCATTGTGATTTCGGAACTACGCCGCTATGCCGAAGCCCGCGAAGGACACCCGCTGCAGGCCTCCGTTTCGACCATGAAAGTCCTACCCAATTCCCCAGTCACCATCGCCCGCGAAGTGCAGATGAACTTGGACCTGCGTTCCCCAGACTGGGACACGCTCAATGAGGGCTACGCGGCAGTACGCGACATCGTTAGCAAAGCCGAATTAGAAGCCAAGGTAAAAATTGAACTCACCCCCACGCATGAGTGGAAGCTATCGCCCTACCAACCAGAAGGCGTCCACCTGGCCGATGCGGTTGCCACTGAGCTTGGCCTCAAGCACGAACAAGTCCAAACCGTAGCGGGGCACGACTCGACCAATATGAAAGATACTTGCCCCACCGTCATGCTCTTTATCCCCAGCGTAGACGGCATCTCTCATAATGAGGCAGAGTTTACGAAAGATGAAGACATGGAAGACGGCGTGCGCATGATGACAGCCACCCTGACTGAGCTATGCCAAGGCGCACTTAACGCTTAAAACGCGGACCGTGGCAGTCAAAAGACTGGCTTTTCATTCCATCCGCCCCAATTAATAACTGAGGATCATTATGAGTACCCCAATTCACGATCCGGCGAACACAGAAAACACTGATAATCCTTCCTCGCCGGATGATAATTCGCAGCAAACGCAAAAGGCCGAAACGACTGGTTCCACTCTTTCCTGGGTAATCACCTTGTTTGGCACCGCCGTTGGTGCCGGCATTCTTTTCTTGCCGCTTAACGCCGGTTCGTTTGGCTTTTGGCCGCTGGTATTTGCCACAGTTTTCATCTTCCCTCTGGTTTACTTTTCTCACCGGACTTATGCTCGGATCGTCAGCGGTGCCCCAAGAGAACAGCACGGCAAAGATGTCCTAGAGCTTGTACGCCATTACTTAGGTCGCAATGGTGGACTTTTCATCGCCATTTTGTATTGGCTGGCCATCGTCCCAACGGTGCTTATTTATGGCATCAGCATCACCAACGTGGTCGACAGCTTTATCGTCAATCAACTCGGCGGCCCCAGCATTAACCGGTGGGTACTATCTATCGTCTGCGTTGGCATCATGACTGGCCTTTTTGCCATTGGCCGCAAGCCCATGCTGTGGCTAGCGCAAATACTGGTCTACCCGCTCATCATCACCCTGGCTGCCACCTCGTTCTATTTGATTCCAAAGTGGGATATCCAAAGCTTTATCCACTTTGAGTATGAAGACGGTGGATTGAGCATCCTGAAAGGGATTCTACTTATTCTGCCGGTGCTGGTCTTTTCCTTTTCCCACATGGCAGCGCTTTCACAATTCTCCGTAGATATGCAGCCCACTTACGGCGATAAGACGGAAAAACATGTCTCCCGCACGGAGGTCTACACCGCTGCTCTGCTGGTCGTATTCACCATGTTCTTCGTCTGGTCATGTGTACTAGCCCTGGGCGCAGACGGTATGAAGGAAGCGACTGAGCAAAACATCCCCGTGCTGTCCTACTTTGCAAACATTACGGGCTCACAATTCATGGCCTACATGGCACCAGTTATCACCATGTGCGCAATCATTTCTTCCTACTTTGGACACATGCTGGGCTCTGAGGAAGGCACAGAATATTTGCTGCGCATCGCTGTACCGCGGTTAGCAAATAAGGTGTCCCGCCGCACCTTGCTCAACATCATTTACATCATTGTCTTTACGGCTACCACCTTGGTGTCCGTCTATAACCCTTCCATCGTGGACATGATCTCCGTGGTCGGTGGCATCTTCGTTGCCTTCTTGGTCTACCTACTGCCTGTCTACATGTTTAAGAAGTTTGATGACTATTCCCAGTTCAAGGATGATATCTGGAATTACTTCGTCTTTGGAATGGGCCTTGTCATTATGGCCGTAACGGTCTGGAACCTGATTTAAAGGCTCCCTTCCCTCTCCGTCCTTGTCAATTCAAAAGATTGTCATTATATTTCAACGTCGATCTCTCCACTGCTGACATTCAATATTAAGGAGAAGCACTACGATGCTACGCGATGATTTGCACAAATTCCCCGACTACAAGCCCGGTAAAACTGAGCCAAATAAGCTCAAGCTTTCTGCAAATGAAATTCCAAATCCACCCCTTCCATCCGTTCTGGGGGCTATGACGCAGGCGGCTTCTGTGGCGAATCGGTACCAAATCAATGGCTCACCAGAGCTGCGAGCGGAATTATCGACTTATCTGGGCCTACCAGAAGAAAACATCGCGGTAGCCCCAGGAGCATCTGCCATTGTGCAGCAGGCGGTGATGGCTACCTGCCATACCGGCGACGAAGTCATCTTTCCATGGCGCTCTTTTGAAGCCTATCCGCTGTATGTGCGCATGGCTGGCGCCGAACCTATAATGACTCCGCTTACACATGATGACCGGCTGGGCCTCGATGCAGTGATCGATGCAATCACCGATAGAACGCGCCTTATCATCCTGTGCAACCCTAATAACCCCACCGGCACCACCATTAGCCAGGAAGAATTCGAAAACTTCATGGCTCGGGTACCGAAGGACATTGTGGTCCTCCTAGATGAAGCCTACTGGGAATACAACGATGATCCGGATAGCCCAAATGCGGCCAAGGAGATTCAGAACTACCCAAATCTCATTGGTGCTCGGACTTTCTCCAAAGCCTTTGGTCTTGCAGGCGCCCGCGTGGGCTATGGCATGGCATCACCCGAGCTTGTCGATGCCCTCAATCTCCTCGCCTTGCCACTCACTGTCAGCTACATTGGCGAGCTGGGCGCTATCGCCGCACTTCATGCTCAAGATGAGCTGGATGCACGCGTGGATGAAACCAAACGTCAGCGCACCCGCGTGGCACAGGCCCTCGGTGTTCCCGAATCACGTGCCAATTTCGTCTGGTTACCACGAGGTGATGCTAAAGAAGTAGAACGAAAGATTTCGGAGGAAGGCATT
This sequence comes from Corynebacterium sp. LaCa_23, assembly GCF_058182375.1. Classification (NCBI taxonomy): domain Bacteria; kingdom Bacillati; phylum Actinomycetota; class Actinomycetes; order Mycobacteriales; family Corynebacteriaceae; genus Corynebacterium; species Corynebacterium sp. LaCa_23. The sequence goes on along the minus strand of NZ_CP190825.1, from coordinate 100,373 downwards.
ATTATCCGCCGTTACCTCGATGAGGGCGTGCGCGTTTCCATCACCACCGAAGAAGAGACAACAGCCTTCCTCAACGCTTGGGAGCGCGCCGGTATCCAGCCTTGGGAAGGGGAAACCGGCGACTAGGCTGGGTGGCACAAAGGCCAAACCGGCTTTACTTAAATTCGTGGAATTTGTCCACGACCGCCCGCAAGCCCTCGCGCCACAAGTGCTCTGGAATAGCCAGCGAAGGCAGGAAGCGAATGACGTTGTGGTCAAGACCACAGGTCAATATCAGAATTCCTTCCTCCTTCGCAGCGGCGGCAATCTTATGCACCAACTCAGAGTCTGGCTCACCGTCCGCTGTGACAAACTCCAGTGCCAGCATCGCGCCACGACCGCGGAAGTCGGCAACACGCTCATCCTTGATAAGCTCCGCCAGTTCCTCTCGCGCAATGTCTTCCAAGCGGCTAGCACGGGCACCGAAGTCTTTTTCTTCGAATTCTTTAAATGTGGCCAAAGCAGCTGCACAGGCCACCGGGTTACCGGTATAGGTGCCGCCAAGGCCGCCTGGCTGTGGAGCATCCATAATTTCGGCACGCCCAGTTACAGCAGAAAGCGGCATGCCAGAGGCAATGCCCTTCGCGGTAGTGATCATATCGGGGACAATGCCCTCATGTTCACTAGCAAACCAGGTACCAGTGCGCATCATGCCAGCCTGGATTTCATCCGCGATAAAGATGACGTCATTATCCTTACACCACTGAACAATGGCGGGAAGATAACCTTCCGCAGGAACAACGAAGCCGCCTTCACCCTGGATCGGCTCGATGACCACACAAGCCAAATTAGAGGCACCGATCTCTTGTTCCAAAGTGGTAATAGTGCGCTTTGCGGCTTCTTCTCCGCTAAGGCCATCGCGAACCGGATAAGACATCGGTGCGCGGAAGACATCCGGCGCAAATGGCCCAAATCCTGACTTATAAGGGCTTTGCTTGGCGGTCATCGCCATAGTGAGATTGGTGCGACCGTGGAACGCGCGGTCCATCACGGCCACACTGGTTTTGCCACTGTAGTTGCGGGCAATCTTGACCGCGTTTTCTACAGCCTCCGCTCCAGAATTAAATAAAATGGTGCGCTTTTCGTGGTCACCGGGCGTCACTGTGTTGAGCTTTTCCGCAACCTCGACGTATGAGGAATACGGCGAGATAGGAAAAGACGTATGAGTGAAGTGTGCTACCGCTTCTTGTACCGCCTGTACCACCGCCGGGTTAGAGGCGCCTGCAGAGGTCACGGCAATGCCGGAAGCGAAGTCAATGAACCGGTTTCCATCTGCATCTACAAGGATCCCGCCATCGGCATCCACCACATAGCCTGGCAGGCCCGGATTGAGCCCAGCCGGCAGCGCCGCCTTACGGCGGGCATCCCATTCAGCACTCTTCGGCCCAGGGAGCTGGCCTACTACTTTGCGGGTTTGCTCCAAACGGTATTCAAGCTCTCGCATATCGTGTCCTTTCCACACAGTGATTTTCAACCTGCCTAAATACATTGTGACCGTCTACATAGATTCTCCTCTACGTACACTATGGTGAAAATTTCCCACTGTGATATACAGGCCGTATAGCTACTCCGACAGCAAGCGAGACTTTTATGAGCACCAGTACTTTTACCTGGCTTTTTCATCAAAGCAAACTACAACTGCGCCCGCTTCATTCTCCACACCAGTCTTTCACCACGGTCCAAGCCAGTGAACTTAAAAATCCCACCGAATTCACCAAGGAAGGAGCAGTCGTCCTTACCTTGGGCCTCGCCTTTGAACATTCCCCGGCGGACTTCTCTCTCTACGCACGCACGCTGGCCTCGGCCGGTGTACACGGCATCGGATTCGGAACCGGCTTGGTTTTTTCTAAGGTGCCTCCCGAGCTAGAACGCGCATGCATAGACCATGGCCTTACGCTATTTGAGGTCCCCCGTGCCATTCCGTTCATATCCATCATCAACGCTGTAAATGCGGAGTTCACCCGCCAAGACCAAGAACAACGACGCGTATTTGAGCGCCAACAAGAGCGATTAAATCGTGCTGCGACCCAAGGCATTAATTCGCTCATAACTCATGCCGGAAAAGAGCTACACGCCGCAGTCACCCTCACCGATGCCCAGGGCATTGAGATTGCAAGTGCTACGTATCAAGGACTCGATGCGTTGAAAACAACGAATGATTCCAGTTTCTCTGTCTCGGACTCACCGTCAACGGCACATTCTGTGAACTCTAAAAATTCAGGGAACCTATCCACGGTAACTACCTACTTTCAGAGCAATTCCCAGCATCGTTACGGGCTCACAGTCTGCGCCACCGAAAAAATAGGCTCTTTTGACCGCGCGCTAATCCGACATGTAGTCGGGCTAGCTGGCTTACTGCTGCAGTCCCCGTGGTCCACTGCACAGGACCTTTTGGGACAGCTAGCCCTAGCTGTGCAATTGGAATCCTCAGTGCCAATGCTCCTAGAGGCTGCATTTTCAACACTCTCCACGTCCGATAACGTCACCGCTTACTTAGTGTGCGCTGACACCCCAGCACAGTTACGGCGAGTCCTAGCTTCACTAAAACATACGACCGCACAAGGCGGAACCAATTACTTCCATCTGCCCGTAGATAACTCGGCTGCTCTAATCGTCACCGCCCCCGCAGACGATGTATCGCAGGAAAAAGTACTTTCCGCACCCAATCTTCCAACAGTGCGTGTTTCAATCCTTCCGCGAATACCCTGGCGCGAACTCAATTCCGAGCTAATAGCGCAGATGAATAAACATGCACATAGGCTTGACCGCGGGACGAGCAGCATCTACTCATCACCCGCACCAGATTGGCTACATAACCCGTACGTCCGCGAGGCGCTAGAAAAACGCCGCCGCACCACCATAGATGTCTTAGCTGATTACGATACCGAGCACGACACACAATTACTTCCCACTCTTCAAGCATTCTTGCTCGCTGGCTCTCAAATCGCTTCCGCCTCGGAACACCTCGCGGTCCACCGACATACCGTGCGCGCCCGAATCGGAAAAATTCAAGCACTCTGCGGAGTCGACCTCGCAGATCCGATTGTTAGCGCTGAGCTCCTACTCCTAATGGTCAGCAACTAACCCTCCCGAACCTGCACATCATCGCTTCGTTGGTGACGGCCTCCCATGAACCCACCGAGGGCAGTCGCAAGAGAAATAACGATGAGGAAGATAATGGCTGGAACTATGGATTGTTCTTCATAAAAGGAGTTCAACCATGTAGCAATGAGTGGCAAAAGCCCCGAGATCGCGCCTGATACGTTGTAGCTAATGGCCATTCCGGAATAGCGAAGATTGGCTGGGAACATCTGCCCCAACAACACACCAATAACGGAATAAGGAATAGTGGCAAAGCAAATTCCAAGAACGATGCCCACCGTTACCATTGCCATATTCCCAGTGTCGATCATTATCCACAATGGCCATGCCGCAATAGCGGTTAAAATGCCGCCGAAGACAATCACTCGACTGCTGCCAATCCTCTCTGCAAGGCGGCCCAAAAAGAACAAGATGAGTATCTGGAATACAGCAGCCAAGACAGTCGCATTGACCAATGACTGCCGCTCTAGTCCAAGCGCCGAAGAACCATAACTCAGCACGTATGTATTCATCACGAAGAATCCACCAATGCCCAAAAGCGCTGCGAGTGTCGACCACAAAAGCTGAGGAGCACATTCAGTAAACAGCTCCTTGAGCGAACCTTTTGGTGCGCTTTCTGCTTCATTTTCCAAGGCCCGAAATACAGGAGATTCTTCAACCTGCATACGAATCCATAGCGCTACCCCGAGCAAAGGGAAAGCTGCAAGGAATGGAATTCGCCAGCCCCACGAATCTACTTGGCCATCGTCCAGCATAAAGACCAAGGCAAAAGCACCGGAGGATAGCAATGTACCTGCAGGCGAACCGACCTGTACGAGCGATGCATATCGAGCGCGCTTTTCTTCCGGTGCGTGTTCAATAGCGAGTGTGGTTGCGCCACCCCATTCACCACCAACTGCAATACCTTGCAGAAGCCGTAACAATGTCAGCAGGATAGGCGCGGCGATGCCTATGGCAAAGTAATCTGGGAGGACACCTACCAGCCCAGTTGCAGTACCAATAACCACAATGGAAAGAATCAATGCGGGGCGGCGTCCCCATCTGTCGCCCATTTGACCAAACAGCACGCCGCCTAGCGGACGAGCTAAAAATCCCACACCAAAAGTGGCAAAGGATGCCAACGCCGCGGTTGCCGGGTCCCCTGATGCAAAAAATAGGTGATTAAAAATCAGAGCCGAAGCTGTACCGAATAAGAAGAAGTCATACCATTCCAAGGCAGTACCGACGAATGCCGATAAGGCAATCCGTCCCATATCTTGGCTTACGACTTCCTCACTTATATTTTCCTCGTTCTGGTGCGCCCCAGAAAGGGCCGTTTTGTGTGGTTCGGACAACTTTTTCTCCGTTCATTTGCTTGGCCAACACTTTATACAGACTGTGACCCAGCGCAAATAAACTTATAACAAACCTAATTTTTTACAATATAATCATCTTCATATTGGATAAATGCACAATTCAACGAGCTTTACCGGCAATCCCTCCCCCTGAAGATTTCCCACCTGTTAGGGTGTGACTCAAGCAACTATAGGGAGTTACGATGCAGTTCAGCACTATTATCCGCAATGTTCATCTGCCCTTAACGGAGACGAACAGGCTATACGATATCGCCGTTTTCGGGGAACAACTCGCCAATATTGCCCCAGCGGGAGAGGCCCCTTTCGCTTCCTCAGCTCACACAGAATTCGATGCCGAAGGAAGCTACGCCCTACCTGGCTTCAACGATGTCCATGCGCACTCGGTATGGTTCGGCGAAACCCTCTTAGAGATTAGCCTTGCTGATGCGCGTAAATGTTCCACCGTGTATGACACCCTAAAGCGATCACTCGATGAGGCTACGGGTGAGTGGATCATCGCCTCCGGCTTTAACCCACATCTATTGGATGACGGCCCCCTCGATATCAATACCCTTGATTCCATTACCAAGGCGCGGCCCCTCCTTATAAAACACAATTCGGGGCACGCAATAACAGTGAACTCTGAGGCCTTAGAACGCGCCGGCATTGGTAGCCACCCTGAACAAAAGATCGAAGGGGGAACCATCAATGTGGATGAAAGCGGAAAGGCTACTGGAGTACTAGATGAAAATGCTATGCGCCCGATTAATGAGCTCCTCGAGCCGAAGTCCCTTCCTCACTTGGAAAAGGCATTAGCGGCGGCATCCAAGGTCTATGCCGCAGAAGGCCTTACCTCTGTCACCGATGCAGGAATTGCCGGTGGATGGATTGGGCATTCCCCGCTTGAACTGCAGGCTTATCAAAATGCTCGAGACAATAATCTTCTACGACACCGTGTACAGACGATGATCACACTAGACGCCTTGCACGACCTTCCCCATCACGCCGATGATCCAAAAGCTCTGACCCTCGATACCGGAATGCGCACGGGATTGGGAGACAACCGCCTACAAATTGGACCTACGAAAATTTTCACAGATGGGTCCATCCTCGGGACGACGGCGGCTATGACTCATGACTATTGTCAGTGTGCGGGAAATTCCGGTTATTTCCAGCACGACCCAGAAGCCATGCAAGCCAGCGCACTGCGGGCTGCCGCCTCTGGTTGGTCTTTAGCCATGCACGCACTCGGTGATGCTGCCGTAGACCTCGCTATCGACACCATCGACAAGGCAACCGCCGCTTATGGGCGCCCTACCATTCCTCACCGCATCGAGCATGGTGGGGTCACCACTGATGCGCAGGTACAACGCATAGCAGAACTCGATATCGCATTAGCCCCTCAGCCACATTTCATTAAGGCTTTCGGCGATAGCATGGCAGAGCTCTTGGGGCCGGACCGAGTTAAGGATTCTTACCCAGCTAAGAGGTTACTTGATGCCGGCGCCGTATTACCTGGAAGTTCTGACCGACCTGTAGCTGAAGGGGCCCCATTAAAGGTAATTCAATCTTTTGTAGAAAGATTGACCTCTTCTAATAATGCATATTCCCCTGCTGAGCGCATAAGCGTACGGCAAGCTATCGATGCCTATACGATTGGTTCCGCTCGTGCTACCGGTTGGAGTGGACACAAGGGCAAAATTGAAGAAGGATTCCTTGCAGATATCACCTTCTTGCAACAAAACCCGCTTGAAACCCCGACTGAAGAACTATCTACTATTCCGATTAATGCAACTATGCGTGGTGGAGAAATCATTCATCGCGCATAGCATCATCGCCCAATAATTCGTTTAGGTCCCGCGCATCCAAGCCGTGCTTATGCATGGCGACGCGCCCGTTAGAATGCTCGATGCCCTCGCGGTCCCAGTATTCTTCCGCGCGAACGGGATCGTGGGAGGCACCATTGGCGCGGACCACGCGCCACCAGGCGGCGTTACCACCGTGCCTATTCATGACGGTGCCGACATTGCGGGCCCCGCACTCGGCGAGTTTTGCCACCTCCCCGTAGGAGGACACATTGCCGGGCGGGATGACGGCCACGATGGCTAGCACGCGCTGTGCTAAATCAGAGGAGTCTGACATAAACGCCTCTTTCCCCGCGCTTAGTCCCTGGTGGGGTTGAGCACGTCATCGGATTCGGTGGGCTCATCCTCGGGGGCGTCTTCAACCTCAGTCAGGGTGATGGTCGCCCCAGTGGAATCCGCGAGCAAGCACATGCGCCCGAAGGGGGAATCCCATGGTTCACGGATGATTTCACCGCCGAGCTCTACCGCTTTCTCGGCGGCGGTATCGATATTGCGCACCCCTAGGTAGGTCTGCCAGAAGCTCGGCACCTGGGGCGGGAACTGGCCTTCGGCATTCCACAGGCCCGCGAACGGGGCACCGTCTTCTTCCGCGGTGGCGTAAATGAAATTCTCGTCCTCGGACTCCATGGCGCGAATCTCCCAGTTAAATAGCTCGCCATAAAAGTCCATGGCCTGCTGGAATCGCGTTGTGGCGGTCAGCTCGTGCCATACCGGGGTGCCGGGTTCGCCACCGGCAACGAAGTGCTCCGGGCCGGAGGGCTGGATGAGGCCGAACATGCCACCGGCGGCATCGGCAAGCAAGGCCATGTGCCCTAGCTGCACAGGCTGGGGCGCGGCCAAGATGCGCCCGCCGAGGTTCTCCGTGCGCTGGCAATCGCCGTCGATGTCCTTGGAGAGGAAATAGGTCACCCAGGTATCCGGCATAGGCGCCTCGTCCGGCTGCGGGATGAGGCCGGCGATGGGCAGGCCCTGCAGGCGCGCCATCTGGTAGGGGTTGTCCTCCTGGGACTCGGCCGAGATTTCCCAGCCCAAGACCTGCTCATAAAAGTGGGCGGACTTGCGCGGATCCGAGGTGGTCAGATCGATCCAGTAGGGCATGCCTACTTCGGCTTCAAATGCGGGCATTTATAGATTCCTCCACTTTTCCGGATCAAAGTCATCGTCTGCGGTGGCTTCATCAAAATAGTCATCATCATCGTCGGGCTCACCCACGCGCGCGCAGGTGCCTTCGATGCACACCTCATCGCCAATCTGCAGCGTGGCGCCGCGGCGGGTTTCGGTGTCACCGTTGACCGTGACCGCGCCTTCTGCGATAAGTTCCTTGGCTTCACCACCGGTGCCGACCAAGCTGGCCAGTTTAATAAACTGGCCCAATTTGATGGACTCGCCAGAAATTGCAACCTCAAGCATGCCGCCCAGCTTACCCAGAGGCCGTTCCCGCGCGGCTATGGGTGGGGGTGGAGAAACTTAGTCACGCGCGCGCAGCGAGACCGCCGTGCCCGTGGCAGTGACCAAAAGCATGTCATTATTGGTGCCCATTGGGGAATAGTCGAAGACAATGCCCACCACGCCATCGGCGCCCAATTCCTGGCCGCGGCGCCACAATTCATCCAGCGCCGCCTCGCGGGCCTTGATGGCCTCGCTTTCATAGCCAGAGGCGCGGCCGCCGGTGATATTGCGTATCGATGCCCCGAAGTCTTTCAGCATATTGATCCCGGTAACGGTCTCACCAGCGATGATGCGCAGGTATTTGGTGATTTCATAGCCGTCGACGGTATTCGTGGTAGTAAAAATCATAACTTCAGGTTACATCGCAATGAGCCCGCGAATGCCTTCAAAGAGGATAATCACGCCGAGGAGCAGAAAGACGATGCCACTGACGATGTCCACCCACGCCGAGTTCTTGGCCATCCACTTCGATACCGCGCGCGTGCTCAAACCGACGCCGACGAAGAGCACCAAGCTTTCCAGTATCAGCACCGCGGCGACGACGACGTTTCCGCCCACGCCCATGCCTGGGTCGATGAAATTGGCAAAGATGGCGCCAAAGAAGATGACCACCTTGGGATTGGAAAGATCGCAGACCAACCCCATGCGGTAGGCGGTCTTCGCCTTGATGATGCCGTCCGGGGTAAACCCGCGCGGCTGCGGTGCCTGCTTCTCCGTGCCTACGACGGTGGCGGGTGCGCGCCGCTCGCGCAGGCCGGAGGAAATCGCGCTATAGGCCATCCACAGCAGATAGCTGCCGCCCAAGACCTGCAGGAGCACCAAGATGCCCTCATGCGTAGAGATCAATGCCGAAAGCCCGGCGAGCGAAGCGATGGTCCACAGGGCAAGGCCCGTCGTGCTGCCAATGGCCACCCACACCGCCGCGCGGGTGGACCGCGCACCCAGGCGGATAATCTGCACTACATCCGGCCCCGGCGAAGCCATGGCCGCGAACCATACGCCCATCAGGGTCACAAGGGCACCTATAGCCACCTAACACCTCCACATTCATATGCATTTTTACTAACGCAAACAACTGTAGGAAGTGTCTCACCTGCAGCGAAACAGGTAACTACTGTGACTTCAGCAGCGCGGTGGCGCCTTCCCCGGCCATCACCACACCAAGCAGCCCAAAGACGAGGCCTGAGACCATATCGATGCCGGCGGAATACCGCGCCGTCCACCGCGCGGCCGCGCGCACGAGCAGCGCGAAGGAAGAAAACCACACGAAGGACATGGCAGCAAGAATCAACGCCACGGCGATGGTCCACCCCACAGACATTTCCGGGCGGATGAATTGGGCGAATACCGCCCCGAAAAATACCAATGCCTTGGGGTTCGACAGGTTAGTCACCAGCCCCAGCTTGAAGGCCCGCCAGTTGGTCATGTCTTCGACGTCGGCATCGCCAGCCGCCCGCGCCTGCTCCGCGTAGTCTTCCGTGTCCACCTCGCGCGCGGGTGCGCGCCGCGCGGCTAACCCGCTGCGCAGGGACAATACGCCCATGTACAGCAAGAAAAGACCACCGAGCAATTGCAAGATGCTCAGCACGCCCGGCCGCGCCGTAATCAACGCCGATAAACCTGCCAGGGAGGCGACAATCCAAAAGACCGTTCCGCTAAATACCCCCACCGCGCACAATAGCCCGGCGCGCGTGAATCGTGGGGCCACGCGGATGACCTGCACGATATCCGGGCCCGGAGACACCAAAGCCGCGAGCCAAATCCCCATCAGGGTAAGAAGTGAGGAAATGGTCATGAACTAGATCCTTGTACCAGATAGAGGTTTCAGTCTGTAAATAATAGTAGTGAAGTGTCCCGAGTTTTGTTCCTAGGCATGTTCCTTGATTTCTATTATTCCCTGTTGCGGGTTTTTCTTCCACAATTCGGTTTCCGCCTCGGCCGGGGTTCGATATCCCAGGCTTTGGTGGAACCTTACCTCGTTCCACCATGACACCCACTCGAATGTCGCGATTTCTACCTCGACAACGTCATTCCACCTGCGAGTATGGATGAGCTCGTTCTTGTAAGAGCCGTTACGTTTTCAGCTAGAGCATTGTCGTAGGAGTCACCGACAGTCCCAGTAGAAGCGACAATCCCGTGCTGGGCAAGTCGCTGGTTGTAGACAACGCTGACGTACTATAAGCCGTGATCCGAATGGTGAATAAGACCTGTTGTTTCCCTCGCACACTTGGGTCGCTTGGTTGAGTGCTTGCAGCGGTAATGCCTGAAGTGCGCATCGAGTCCGATAATGCCCATCCGACGATCCGTCGGGAGTAAACGTCAGTGACAAACGCGGTGTACACAAAGCCTTTCTTCGTACGCACGTAGGTAATGTCGGCCACCCACAGCTTGTTTAAGGCCCTGGGCTTTGAACTCACGCTCGACCAAATCCGGGCGCAGATCCGGCACGTTGAGGTGTACGGGTTGTGATTGGTGATCCGCCTTTGCCTTTGCCAGAAACACCAGCCAGGCGCATCAGCCGGGCGGTTTGTTCGCGACCGATATCGATTCCGTCACGGTGAAGTGCATGCCACATTTTCCGCACGCTTAAGACACCGTCATTATCCCGATGAACAGCACTAATGCGTTCAACTAGAACAACCGTCACGAAGGCGACGAGCACTTAGCCCTCGGGCTTTGGACTGGCGATAACCACGCGCGGTGATGAACCCACCAGCCCGGCTATTCTTTTAACGCCAGTGCAGATGAACTCGACAGAGAAATGATTGCGGTATTTATCGATGAACCGGATCATAACCGAGGCTTGGGGCCTGGTCGTGAGGCGAAAAAGCTGACGCAGCCTTCAGCAACTCATTGGTATCTCGAAGCTGGTGATTTTCACGGCGTAGCCTGGCATTTTCGGCAGCCAAATCTTCAGGCACAGGTTCTGGGGTGTTTCCCGCACGACGAGCAGACTTAAGTCCATAGACGAGCCGTGTGCCATGAAACCCCAACTTTGCAGCTACTGCCTGGCACGCAGCTTGCATCGACATATTTTCCGCCAAGATACGATCCTCTACAAGACGGACCACACGGTCCTTCGCATCTTGGTCAAATTTTCTTGGCATATTCCAGATTTTCCCATCTACTCAAACGGAACAAAACCTGGGACACTTCACGTGTGAGAAGGTTTCGTGCACAACTAGTGACATGAACTTTTTATTGCTCGGTGGTACCGGTTTCCTTGGAGGACACATAGCGACTGCAGCAGTCGAGCGAGGACATGAAGTTACTTGCCTTGCACGGGGTAACGGGAAGGTTCCCAACGGAACTGACTTTGTGAGTTCGGACCGTGACCGTGACGGTGCGTACGATGAGGTTGCGGGGAAAACGTGGGACACCATTGTGGATCTGACGAGTCAGCCGAAGCATGCGCGGGATGCGGCGGCGAAACTCGAGGCCAAGCATCGTATATTTGTGTCCTCGAGCAGCGTATATGAGGATCAGGGAAGTATTTCTTCTGAGTCTGATTCCGTAGTCGCTCCGCTTGAAATTGACTACATGAAGAACATGGGGCAGTACCCAGCCGCAAAGTCTGCTTGCGAAACGATTTATCGCAGCACAAATCGGTCGGTAATGGTAGTTCGATCCGGTCTGATCGCCGGCTACGGCGACGAAACAGGGCGCAGTGGTTACTATCCGTGGCGCTTCGCGCATCCCACGGGTGAGAACGTGATCGTCCCAGACCCGGCGTTTCCCGTCGCTATGATTGATGTGAAAGACCTTGCAGGCTGGATAGTTGAGTCTGCAGAAGTTGGGACTTTCGGAACCTTTAACGCTACGGGGTTTGCTACTTCCTTGTCCGATGTGTTCAAGATTTCGCGTGAGTTAACCGCATCGGAGGCTACGGAACGACCTTGCTCTGATGAACTGCTTCTCGCTAATGATGTAACCCCGTGGATGGGCCCAAAATCGTTGCCGTTGTGGGTACCAGGTGAACAGTTTCGCAACATCGCGCTACTCGATTGCGCCGCAGCCTACGAAGCTGGCCTGCGGATTCGCCCGTTGAAAGAAACATTGGCGGATGCGCTGCGATTCGAAGAAGAACATCAGGGGGAAAGACTCACTGGGCTCAGCGATGAAGAGGAAGTCGTGCTTCGCCAGCGGTTAGAAGATGGTATTTAGTTTCGGCAGGACCAGTTTTAGTTGCAGTCGGGACCGCGCTGAGTTGGTTTTCGCCCCGCGACTGACTGTTAGAATGAGTCCGAATCTGACTTGAGGGGAACTTCGGCGGTGCTAGCTCTTCATGACGCGGAACGATCTAGCCTGCGGAGGCTGCCTTTCCGAGCAGGAAACGCCTTGCGGCACACTTTTCGGCTTCTCGAATCGCTTGCAACTGAGTGAGGTAGCCTTCTTTCGCCACTCCGTCGAGTTTAAATTTAATACTACCTCTGGAAACAAGAAGTAAAGGAAGTCAGGGATATGACTGCGTTAGAGGCTGCCCAAGAACTCTTAGAGGATGTCAATTCCCTTCTTGACCACCATCCCGCACAGAAGGACCCTAAGCCGGGAAAGCCCGCGGGGCCAGGTTACGGGCCGTTACTGCGCGCGGGTACATCCCTCTGCTATACGGCGTGGGAGGTCTATGTCGAAGAATCACTGATCGAGACGGTTGAATGGCTTTTGACGAATAAGAAAGCCGATGAGCTGCCGGAAAAGTTACGGTCGTGGGTGGCTGAGCAAAGTAGTGATCCGTGGGTGTTCGTGGGCGACTCGTGGCGATCGGCTGTACTTGAACTTGTTCGATTGTGAATCGAAGGAGATTCGGACGGCCGTTACGGATTCAACACAGCTAGCGTTGGCGGTGTCGAAAGCCTGTACAAAAGTATCCTCGGTTTCTGCCCGCTGCGGGAAATCAAATGGCAGAAGAAAACCAACGCGGCGGTGCGGAAACAGGTTTCCGAGCTGGTCATAATACGAGGTGAAATTGTGCATCGAGGTTCAACGCCCGATGCGCTTAACCTTGGTCTAGTCCGTAATTGGGCTGATTTTGTTCGGCGACTGATTGAAAAACTCGATGAGCACATGGTTGAATTTAGGTGCAATGTGTAGCTAGGCCTTGGGGCTGCCCACACAGAACTCGTTGCCTTCCGGGTCCTGCATGACGGTCCACACCAATCCCGGCGCTTCGTGGGTGGTGAGTTCGGTGGCGCCTAGGTCTTTGAGGCGTTCTATTAAAGTTTCGCGCTCCGCCCCGCCAACGTCGACGTGCATGCGGTTTTTCCCAGGTGTCGGTTCCTCAACGCGCTGAAATCCCAGCGCCGGGGTGGAATCAACCATCACGAAATCGCCGTAATCCGCGGCGATTTCGCAGCCGGTTGCGGCGGACCAAAACTTGGCGAGCTTTGAGGGATCGTGGCAGTCGAAGGTGATCTGGCGGATCGTGAAGTTGGGGTCGCTCATGGTTTCCATTATGTGCGCGCGTCAGCGCGCCTGCAACAATGCGAGGTGTTTCTGGTGGGGGTATCAGACCAGTTCTCTCCGGCCATGTCAGCCCCATACGTCATAATGGAGGCATGGCCGAGCTGGACCCCGAGTGGGCGATCAATGAGATAGACGCGTTCCTGCAAGTCACAGCGAAGGTAGTCCCCGACATGGGCCCGGGCATCGCCTACCTTGGAACCGTTATGAGTGGATCGCCGACTGAGGCTGCGGCGCGCGCCCATGTCGTTGAAATGATCCTTGACCGAGTGCTTCCCGGGTGGAGACAAGGACTTCCGGTCCAGGACAAGGAGTATAGCTGGCTGAGGGGTCAAGCGGCCCGAGCCAAGACAGCGCTTGAACGTCGGTCTGAACTCGCTGAAAAGCTCGGAGAGAACACGCCAGACTTAGATGCAGCCAATCTGCATCCGTGGGCGTGGGAAAATGGCAAGGGTTACTGGAATCACGGGCACTACCATCAAGCCGTGATGCAGGCTGCCATCCGCGTCAATGCAGAGACCCAAGCGAAACTGAACCGCCTAGACGTATCTGAAACAGCACTTTTCAACGAGGCGTTTTCACTCCGTGATCCGAAGCGTAATGTGCCGCGCCTTCGGCTTATGGAAAATGATGGCAGTAAGACGTTTGAGAACCTGCATCGGGGCGCCCGCGCCTTTGCAGAGGGCTTGTACGCGGCTATCCGCAATCCCGGGATGCATGTTCCACACGACGGTGGTGAGGAGCAAGTCGCGTTGGAGCAGCTCGCGGCTTTCAGCCTATTGGCTCGCTGGGTTGATAAGGCTACCGTCCTGGAGGGGTGACAACATCGGTTTACGGGATAGCAGTCCGCTTGAGCGAAGGATGTGGGGAGCACGAACGCCTGTGATGGAGGTGCCGGGTGCTCAGTCAGCAAGGCCGTCCAGGACCATCGCCGTAGTTTTGTGCAAGGTTAACGCCAGCGACTGGGCTGGGTCCAAGAATGAATCTCGCACACGTTAAACTGCGCCGACACTCTGTGGAGTTCAAATTAAACGTGTAACGCGGGGCGTTGATGACGCTTCGCGTTATTGGGGGGTAGGTTGAAGCGCGGCCTGTTCGTTCGCCGACGCGGCCGCCGCCGGATTCTCGGCGGCGATTCCGGCCCGAACCTCGGGGACATCCCCCATCTTCGATAGCTTTAGTGAGCACGACCATCTGATCTGGTGCGCTGGTTTTCGTTCGGCTCTCGGTCTATTCCGCCACCTCATGCGCGGCCGCGAAACCGCGGTGAAGAATCTGCATCTAGTCGGTTACGGCAACTGGAACGGCGAGGGCTCGGCAACGCTGATGAGGGTGGGGTCTTTTGTCAAACACACTGCCCAGGTAGTCGCGGGCTGTGTCGATGAGACTCGGCAGCACTCTGAATAGATGTCCGTGGTATCAAGGCCGCTGAACTATTCAAGTTGCGGGACGAAAAGAGTCTCGCAGTGACGCTTGGTCCCTGAGCAAGTTCGATCCTTCCACGATCTGCACTGGAGACGCCGAGCGCTCGGGGGCCCTTGACCGGCTGGGGCACGTGCCGGGTGGTGGCTCGCCCACAGCCCCCGTGCCCACACGCACCGAGAACGGACAGGCCACCGGGTACGATCCCAATTCCACGGAGACGGACCGTGAACTCGAATGACGTTCCTGGCCCAAGGTGTGTCCGCTCGGCGTGTGGTTTAACCCTTATGAGACTTGCCGGTCACAGCCTCAGCGCTTCGCTTGCGCAGCCCGCAGGCCGTTCAAGATCACGATCACTTCGGCGACCTCGTGAACCAACACGACGGCGGCCAGGCCCAGCACGCCGCTGATCGCCAGTGGCATCAACACGATGATGATGGCCAGAGACAGCACGATGTTCTGGTTGATGATCCTGCTTCCTCGGCGGGCGTGCTGCAGCGCCTTCGGGATTAGCCGGAGGTCGTGGCCGGTGAAGGCGACGTCAGCGGACTCGATCGCGGCGTCAGAGCCGGTCGCTCCCATCGCTATGCCCACCGTCGCACCCGCCAGTGCCGGCGCGTCGTTGATGCCGTCGCCGATCATCGCCGTCGGCGTCTTGGAGGAGAATTCGGCGACGATGCTTGCCTTGTCCTCAGGGCGCAGCTCGGCGCGCACGTCGTCGATTCCGGCGATTCCAGCCAGCGCCCGGGCGGTGCGAGAGTTGTCGCCGGTGAGCATGCTTACTTCCACGTCGTTGGCGTGCAGGGCCTGCACGGCTTCGGGCACCTCGGGCCGCAACTCGTCACGGACCCCGATCGCCCCGGCGAGAGCGTCATCGACGGTGACCAGGACGCAGGTCTGGCCCTCGGACTCCATGCGCTCAACGTCTGCTTTCAGTGGCCCGGCGTCGATCCATCGGGGGCTGCCCACCAGCACCCGTCGGCCTTCGACGGTGCCGCCGATGCCATGCCCAGCTTCCTCGCTGATGTCCGAGGCGGTGGGCGCTTCGGGCCCCGCTGCCGCGATCGCCGCAGCGAGGGGGTGTGTCGATTGCTGCTCAACTGCTGCCGCGAAGGAAAGCACCTGCGGCCGATCGAATCCGTCTGCCGGGACCACTCCGGTAACCTCAGGCTGATTGCGGGTAAGGGTTCCGGTTTTGTCCACTGCCAGGTGACGGATGCCGCCGAGTCGCTCGAACGCCGCGCCGGACTTGATAACCACTCCGAACTGGCTGGCCGCGCCGATCGCGGCCACGACCGTCAGCGGCACGGAGATTGCCAGCGCGCACGGCGACGCTGCGACCAGGACTACCAGCGCACGGGTGATCCACGTCTCAGGGTCGCCCAGCAGCGAGCCGATAACGCCGACCAGCACCGCCAGGATCATCACCCCGGGCACTAGGGGTTGGGCAATCCGGTCGGCGATCCGGGCGCGGTCGCCCTTTTCCGCCTGCGCTTGCTCGACTAGGTCCACGAGTGTGGTCAGCGAGTTGTCCGTTCCAGCTGCGGTCGTCTCGACCTCCAGCACCCCGGCGGAGTTGATCGCTCCCGCAGGCACTTCGTCGCCGGGCGCAACCTCCTCCGGAATGGATTCTCCGGTGATCGCTGAGGTGTCAAGGCTGGAGCGCCCGGACCGAATGATGCCGTCCGTGGCGATCCGCTCCCCGGGGCGCACGAGCATTAGCTCGCCAACCTCGAGGTCCTTCGCTGCGACCTCGGCCGCTGTGCCGTCGCGCAGCACCGTCGCGGTCTGCGGTACCAGCTTCAACAGTGCCCGCAGTCCGCCTTGGGCCCGGTCCATCGCCTTGTCTTCCAGTGCCTCGGCGATCGAGTACAGGAACGCTAGCGCCGCGGCCTCTCCGACGAATCCGAGGATCACCGCGCCGACCGCGCTGATCGTCATTAGCAAGCCAATGCCGAGCTTGCGCTTCGTGACAAGGTTTCGGATCGCTCCAGGCGCGAACGTGTAAGCGCCCAACAGCAGGCCAACCCAATACAGTACCGTCGCGGGCGTCTCCAAGTCGGACCAGTCCAGCGCCAGTCCTGTTATGAGGGCTACGCCGGAGAAGATCGGCAGCAGTAGCTCAGGGTCCTTCCACCATGGCCGATCGAGCTCGTCAATCTCCGTGCCGGTTTCGTGTTCGCATCCACATGCTGAACTCATGCGTTCTTTCCTTTCTCGCCGCAGTCGGGCACCGAGCACTCAGTGTCGATACAGGGGGCATTCTCGTCGACGGCCAGCGTCGCGTGGACCAGCGCTTCGAGCGCTGCCGCGAGGTGGGGATCGGCGATTTCGTAGCGGGTCTTGCGGCCCTCCGGCTCAGCTACGACAATGCCACAATCGCGCAGGCAAGACAGGTGGTTCGAAACGTTCGAGCGGGTCAGATCCAAGCTTTGCGAGAGCACAGCCGGGTAGCTCGGACCGTCTAGTAGGGTTATCAGGATTCGGGAGCGCGTCGGATCAGCCATGGCCCGGCCGAGCCGGTTCATGACGTCGAGGCGCGAAGCAATAGTCAGCATATGCTGAACTATACAGTGTTCGGTGAACTATTTAAAATGGGCTGAACTAACAGTCACGCGAAAGTCCTGCGACCTGCAAGAATTAGTCGATGGGATAGGCGATGACTGGTCCTTCACGGTTCGGCTGCCAACAACGAGGGGGCGACGTGGGCGGCGAAATTCTCCAGAATCTTCACGTGAATGTCCACACCCACCCCTGTGGGGATGGTGATGAACAGGGTGTCGGCGGACATGACGGCGGCGTAGGTGCGGCCAGCGACACTGACACCAGGTTCTCCCTCAAGGGCTAGACACTCACGGACATTGCGTACGGGTCGAACCACACGTAGCGAAGCTTTCTAATAGCCAAATGACTAACTCTTTTCGCTGGTATCCGGGAATGATACTTCCTTGAAGTCGGCGGTGTTGGCTACCCCACGTACGAAGTACTGGAACTGCTGCTTGGAAACCACTTAGGTCTACGAAGCCATAGCCTTCAAGCTACATCGCAGGAAAATTCCATTTCACGGTCGGTATGGGCCTTTTGCAGTTGGTTAATTCGAAATTCGTTCACCATCTCCTTAGCCACCCGCACGATTAACGCGGTGTTTCGCCATCTTCGCGCGCGGCGAGCAGCTCCTTCAGGTGCGTATCGATGTCATCGAGCTTCTTAATAACGGCAACGGCGAAAACGATACTAATGACTACAGCGATAATGCTGAGCATCACTGACCTCCTTTACTCTGGCGCTTCATTCCAGCTTCATTCCATTGGGGCCGATTCCTTGCCCGGCGATTAAATCATGGTTCTGGCCAGGCGGAGGGGTGCGCGGTGGGGAAAGGGGGACGTCGGCAAGCAAAAGCGCCGCGCCCCACAATGGGAAACGCGGCGCTAGAGCAATCCCGCGGGAGGGTGCTTAGTGGTCAGCGCCCTGGATGGAGTGCTTGTGATCGCGGACTGCTTCGCCCTCAGCGTAGAGCGGCATATCCTGCTTAGCCTTGTACCACGGAGTGTAGTTAGGCTCGAGCGGCGTGCGGCCGGCAATGAGGTCCGCAGCCTTCTCGCCCACCATCATAGTTGGGGAGTAGATATTGCCGTTGGGAACCGAGGGGAATACGGAAGCATCGGCAATATACAGTCCATCGATTCCCCATACGCCCATGGTCTCTGGGTTCACCACGGCCATGGGATCGGACTCATCGCCCATCTTGGCGGTGCAAGATGGGTGCAGTGCGGTCTCGCCGTCATTGCGGACCCACTCCAAGATTTCCTCATCGCTCTGGACCTCTGGGCCCGGGCTGAACTCGCGGGCGCCAACTTCCTCCATTGCCTTGGTATCCAGCAAGGAGCGGGCGACGCGGACGGCTTCTACCCATTCGCGGCGGTCCTGCTCAGTGCGCAGGTAGTTAAAGAGGATGGAGGGCTTTTGCCGGATATCGGAGCTCTTGATGTGCACGTGGCCCTTGGTATCGGAGAACATCGGGCCGACGTGCCACTGGAAGCCGTGCTTAACGTCGGCCTTTTGGCCGTCATAGCGCACCGCCATGGGCAGGAAGTGGAACATCAAGTTCGGGTAGGCCTCATCCTCGTTGGAGCGCACGAAACCGCCGCCCTCAAAGTGCGAGGTAGCCACTGGGCCCTTCTTCGTCAGCAACCACTGCAGGCCCATAAACGGCCAACGCCACTTATCCAGGTAAGGCTGGGAGGAAGCGGTGGACTTGGTGGTCTCGTACTGAATGTAGACCTCGAGGTGGTCTTGCAGGTTTTCGCCGACGCCTGGCAGGTGCTTGACGACGTCGATGCCGTGCTTTTCCAAGATCTCACGGTCACCCACGCCAGAGACCTCTAGCAGCTGCGGGGTATTGATGGCACCGGCGGACAAGACGATCTTGTCTGCGAAGACGCGGTGGGTGCCACCCTGCCACTCGTATTCCACGCCCACTGCCTTGGTGCCTTCAAAGAGGATCTTGGTGGTAAATGCGCGGGTACGCACCTCGAGGTTGTCGCGGTCCTGGTTGGGGTACAGGTAGGCGCGGGCAGCGGACCAACGCTTGCCGTGCTTGATATTGCGATCGAAGGGGGCAAAACCTTCCTGGCGGTAACCGTTGACGTCATTGGTTAGGTTATAGCCAGCCTCTTGTACCGACTTGAATAGCGCCTGGAACAGCTGCGAGGTAGCAGGACCACGGGACAGGTAGAGCGGGCCATCGTGGCCGCGGCGCGGATCATCGTCGTCTGCGGCAGCGGTGGTTTCCATGCGGTTGAAATACGGCAAGCAGTGGGCAAAGTCCCAGTTATCCATGCCCGGGTTCTGACCCCACTTTTCGTAGTCCATGGGATTGCCACGCTGGTAGATCATGCCGTTGATGGAAGAGGAACCGCCGAGCACCTTGCCGCGCGCATGGTAGATGCGGCGACCATTCATCTCCGGTTCCGGATCGGATTCATACATCCAGTCATAGTTCTTTGCCCCGATGGGGAAAGAGAAACCGGAAGGCATGTGGATGAATAGGTCCCACAGGGAATCCGGGCGTCCGGCCTCAAGAACGAGCACGCGGGTGTCTTTGTCCTCGGTCAGGCGAGCCGCGATGACGGAGCCGGCAGAGCCACCGCCGACGACGACCACATCGCTGACCTCATCCGTCGCCCTCTTTGTCGAGCGCTTCTTAGTCAACTTATCCACAATACCCATAAATCCCCTTCCTTCTGTGAGCCATCTCACGCGTAGTTCTCGCCGTATTTCGGGCGGATCCATTGTATCCTGCGCAAAAAATCTGCGCTTTTTCGCTTTCATTTATGCACAATAGCGCCCCCAGAATACACATCTGGTGGACGTTTTCCCAGATTAATGTATATTTACGGTGTTCGGATATGCATCTAAGTAGATGAAATCCGGGGTCTTTACGCATAGATTGCCCGCATATGATTTATGCCACCAACCTATCTCTCACCCCTCTTTTTCGGGGACTATGGGGCATTCGTGCGAAGGATTCGGTACTTAATCGATCAAGACTAGGAGAAGTAGATGGCTAACCTTGGTCCGCACGACCATGAGGAGTCCCGCACAGGGGACTCCGACACCTCTCTCGCTCACTCCGCTGGGGATACTCGCTCAGCCGGGGACAAGGGCCGTAAACCGCGCAACCAAGTACGCGCCATCGTCGGCAGCTACAAGGCCGAAACCGGCGATGATGTCGGCGCCGATGAGGTGGCTGCGCCCAAGCCCAATTGGCCGGTCTTTATCATTTCCGGTGTGCTCATCATCGCCATGGCGCTGTACGCGGGCTTCGGGCAGGAGTCCGCGGCGAATACCCTCGCCAGCGTGACCGGATGGATTGGCACGAACCTGGGCTGGTTCTACGTCCTGACCGCCACCATCGCCGTGGTCTTTGTCCTCTACATCGCCTTTTCCAATACCGGCAGCATCCGCATGGGACCGGACCACTCCCGGCCCAAATTCAATACCTTCTCGTGGGTATCCATGCTCTTTGCCGCCGGCATCGGCGTGGATCTCATGTTCTTCGCCGTGGCCGAGCCGGTCACGATGTACATGGATCCGCCGGTGGGCGATGGCGAAACCATGGAGGCCGCCAAAGAGGCCGTGGTCTATGCCATGTTCCACTACGGGCTTACCGGCTGGGCGCTCTATGCGCTGATGGGCATGGCTTTTGGTTACTTCGCCTACCGCCTGAATATGCCGCTGGCTATTCGCTCGGCGCTATACCCGCTCATCGGCAAGCGCGTGCACGGGCCCATTGGTTCGGCCGTGGACATTGCCGCCATGCTGGGCACCGTCTTCGGCGTTACCGCGTCCTTGGGCATCGGCGTGGTGCAGCTGTCCTACGGCTTCCACCTCATCTTTGGCATCG
The DNA here is from genome assembly GCF_058182375.1 of Corynebacterium sp. LaCa_23. NCBI lineage: Bacteria > Bacillati > Actinomycetota > Actinomycetes > Mycobacteriales > Corynebacteriaceae > Corynebacterium > Corynebacterium sp. LaCa_23. Next base: position 79,296 of record NZ_CP190825.1, on the reverse strand, counting down.
AGCAGGGGCTGGGGCTGCAATCCGCACTCATCATTGTCGCGGTGGTCATTGCGACGCTATCGGCCGTATCCGGCGTGGATAAGGGCATTCGCTTCCTCTCTGAGCTCAACGTGTACCTGGCCATCGCGCTGATGGTTTACGTCGTGGTCTTTGGCAAGACCGCCTACCTCTTCGACGCCATCGTCACCAATATCGGTGACTACGTCTCCAAGTTCCCCTCCTGGACGCTGGAGACCTTCGCCTTTGCTGAGGACCAAGCCAGCGTGGATACCTGGATGCAGTCCTGGACCCTCTTCTTCTGGGCATGGTGGATTGCCTGGGCAACCTTCGTCGGCCTATTCCTGGCCCGCATTTCCCGCGGCCGCACGCTGCGCCAGTTTATCCTGGGCACGCTGACCTTCCCCTTCCTGTTCATCCTGATGTGGATGTCCTTCTTTGGCAATACCGCCCTGGATATGGTGCGCTCCGGCGACTATCCGGAATTTGCGGAAAACGCCATCAACGTTCCTGAGCAGGGTTTCTATGACATGCTCCAAGAATTCCCTGGCTCCGCCATCGTTATCTTCCTGACCACCTTCATCGGCCTGCTGCTGTATATCACCTCGGCGGACTCCGGTGCGCTGGTCATGTCCAACTTCACCTCCCGCATCACGGATAACCGGCAGGATGGCGCCCGGTGGCTGCGCATCTTCTGGTCCATTACCGTCGGCGCGCTCACCCTGGCATTGCTGCAGCTCGATGGCATTGCCACCGTGCAATCCGCGACCGTGGTCATGGGCCTGCCCTTCGCGTTCGTGGTCTACCTCATCATGTTCTCGCTCTGGAAGTCGCTGCGCCTGGAAATCGTCCAACGCGAGGCCCGGAAAACCGCGTTGCACGGCGCCATCAGCAGCCGCACCGAGCGCGAGCCGAGCGATTCCAACCTGTGGAAAAACCGCCTGGACCGCGCCAACTCCTTCCCCACCAAGCAGGACATGGATGAATACCTGCGGGGAACTGCCGCCTACGCCCTCGAGCAGGTGGCCACGCAAATGCGCACCCGCGGCTATGACGCCATCTTGCTTACCAGTGAGCTTCCCGATGCCGAATTGCCCCAGCTCGATCTCGAGGTCCGGCTGCACAACGAACGCCAATTCCGCTACCAGCTCTTCCCTGTTTCCGCGGAGCGCCCGGACTTCTGCGAGGGCGACGGCGAGTACTACCGCCTTGAGGTCTACGACATGACCGGTTCGCTGGGCTATGACGTCTACGGCTACTCCGAAAACCAGATCATCAACAACGTGCTGGACCTGTACGAGCGCCACCTGGCATTCCTCTACATGCAGCAAAGCCAGCCGGGCGATTCCGATGTCTCCGATGGCGCCGAGCCGGAACGCACCTGGCGCGAAGATAGTTAAACTGGCGGGCGATACCGCCTCAATTAGAGAAAGGTTGCTTGCACTTTGAGCACCCAGAACACCTTGTTCGATCCCACCACCACCGAACTGCTCCAGGGCGTGCACTCCGGTGATGCCCCGAAGTCGCTCTTCATCAACGGCCAGTGGGAGGCCGCCCAGGATGGCGAGACCCGCACCATTGTCTGCCCTGCCGATGGCTCCACCGTCGGCGTCGTCTCCGAGGCCTCCGAGGCAGATACCCTGCGTGCCATCCAGGTTGCACGTGAAACATTCGATAAAGGCGAGTGGGCCGCAACGCCGTCCGCCGAACGTGGCAAGATCGTCATCCGCCTGGCGGATTTCATCCGTGAGCACAAGGAACTTTTTGCTCAAGCCGAATCCGCGGATACCGGCAAGCGCTACGAGGAATCCCTGGGCGATATGGACGATATTGCCAATGCTTTCGAGTACTTCGGCACCTTGGCCCAGCACCAAGCCGGCCGCGTGGTCGATCCGCAAGATCCCAACCTGCGCTCGCGCATCGACGCCGAGCCGGTGGGCGTCTGCGGCCTGATTACCCCATGGAACTACCCGCTGCTGCAGGTGTCCTGGAAGGTGGGCCCGGCCCTTGCTGCCGGCAATACCTTCGTGCTCAAGCAAGCGGAGCTAACCCCGCACACCGCTATGCTGCTCATGGCTGCGCTAAAGGAATGCGGCCTGCCGGATGGCGTGGGCAACCTCATCACCGGCGCCGGCGCTAACTGCGGCAATCCGCTCTCCCAGCACCCCGACGTGGACATGGTCTCCTTCACCGGCGGCCTCGTTACCGGCAAGCTGATTGCAAAGAACGCGGCCGAAACCGTCAAGCGCACGGCGCTAGAGCTCGGAGGCAAGAACCCGAACGTTATCTTTGCTGATGCCAACTTCGACGTCGCCGTGGATAACGCGCTTAATGGTGCCTTCTTCCACTCCGGCCAGGTCTGCTCCGCCGGCTCGCGCATCGTGGTGGAAGAGTCCCTGCACGATAAGTTCGTTGCCGCATTGGTCAAGCGTGCCGAGAAGATCAAGATCGGTGGCCCCACCGATGAGAAGGCCGAGACCGGCCCGCTCATTTCGGCAGACCACCGCGAGAAGGTAGCAGCCTACGTGGACAAGGCCCGCGAACAAGGTGCCAAGATTCTCACCGGCGGCCGCGCAGCCACCAGCGAGGACACCAACGGCCAGCACGGCACCGGCACCACGGATCTGGGCCAGGGCGTGTACTACCTGCCCACGATCATCGATGGCGCTACCCGCGAGATGGACTGCGTCCACGACGAGGCCTTCGGCCCGACCGTGACCATCGAGACCTTCACCACTGAGGAGGAGGCCATCGAAATCGCCAACGATACCGAGTATGGCCTCGCCGGCGCGGTGTACACCTCCGATGCCGGCCGCGCCGAGCGCGTTGCCCGTGCCCTGCGCCACGGCACCATTTGGATCAATGATTTCCACCCGTACCTGCCGCAGGCGGAATGGGGCGGCTACAAGCAGTCCGGCAATGGCCGCGAGCTAGGCCCAACCGGCCTAGCCGAGTACCAGGAGCACAAGCACGTGTACCAGAACCTGGCCCCTGCCGCATGGGATCAGTTTGGCCTGCACTAAGGCTCAAGCAGGACGATAAAGCCTACGGCCCCGCCCCGCCGCTGCTCTTTGCAGAGGCCTGCGGGGCCTTAGCTTTGCGTGCGCGGCTTGATGGTCATCGTATCCACGTTGACGTGGGCTGGTTGGGCGGCCACCCAGCGGATGGCCTCCGCAATGTCTTCTGCCACGAGGTTGAGCTGGCCGTCATACACCTTGGCCGCGCGCTTTTCATCGCCCTTGAAGCGCACCAAGGAAAAGTCCGTGGCCACGCGGCCAGGATCAATCTCGGTGACTCGCACATCGTGGTTTTCTAGCCGCAGCGCGCGAGAGATCACGCGCACGCCGTGCTTAGCAGTGTTATAGCCGGAACCGCCTTCGTAGACGGTCCAGCCGGCAATGGAACCGACATTAATAATCAGCCCGGAAAGATCCGGCACCCGCTCAAGCTTGGGCATAAGCGCCTGAATCATGCGCACGGTGCCGAGCACGTTGGTCGAGTACATCCACTGCCAGTCCTCGATAGAGGTATCGACAAGCGGCTCCAAACCCTTGGCACCGCCGGCGTTATTGACCAAGAGGTCTACACGCTCGAGGTGGGAGACGAACTTGGAAACGGAAACATCGGAGGTAACGTCCAGCTCGTAGGCCTCGCCGCCGATCTCAGAGGCAAGTTGCTGCAGGCGGTCTGTACGGCGCGCGCCCACGACGACGTGCCAGCCGTCCTTGGCCAAAGAACGCGCGGTGGCCTCCCCAATGCCAGAGGAGGCGCCGGTTACTACTGCTACTTTCTTTTCAGTCATGCACCCCATGCTACGCAGCGCGCTGCGCGGTGCAGGGCTTTTTACTTAAAGTGCGTCCTCGAGCTCAGAAAGCAGGGAGTTTGCGCGCTCGTAGGAGTCATCGCTGGGACGGAATTCGCCATCGTTCCAGTCGGTGAAGATATTAAAGTCCAGCTGGTTGCGCAGCTGTGGCATGGAGAAGTTAGCCACGACATTGCGCCATGCCTCGACCGCGCGCACGCCACCGACGGAGCCATAGCCCACGAAGGCCACCGGCTTGCCCGCCCATTCCGCGCCGAGCGAGTCGTAGGCATTCTTGAACGGACCAGGCACGGAGTGGTTGTACTCCGGGGTCACGAAGACAAAGCCATCGCAGGCATCGACGGCCTTGGACCACTCCTGCACGTTGGCGTCATCGTACTGCTTATTCGCCGCACCCGGAACAACCTCGCTGGTAAGGATGGGGACATTGAACTTCTTGAGCTCCAACAGCTGGTACTCCACACCGTTCTCGCGGCCTTGGGCGAGGTCATTGACCCACTCGCCTACTGCCTGGCCCGCCGCCTTATCGCGGGTGGAGCCGATGATGATGCCAATTCGGGACATAAGAAAACCTCTTTCCTTCAACCTTTATGTAACCCGCCCTAGCCTACCGCGCTCGCCGAAACTTGTCTGATGGTGATGTTGATTCTTCCTTCCTGCAGCCCGCAACCCTCCGGCAGCGTGCCATCATTTACCCGCACCACCCCGTGATAGGCAAAGCGCTTCGGCCCGCCAAAGACCACCAAATCACCCGAGCACAGGGTCACATCGTCCCAGGGTTTGGTGCGATTTTCGGTATGGCCTATGCGGAAGAGGGCCTCATCCCCAATCGAAAGCGAAATCACGGGCGCGGGCGCTTCCTCGGAGTCATCCACGTGCATGCCCATCGCCGAGCCGGGCGGATAATAATTCACCAGCGCCATCTCCGGCACGAAGTTATCCACCCATGGTTCAAGCTCCGGGGCAACCTGGGCCGCCTGCCGCAGCGCCGCCGGGGCCAATTCCCGCAGGCTATCCGGCACCGGCGGCACCCGCGTGCCTTCCATATTGTCCACGTACCGGTAGCTGGGATAATGCCAATACCGGCCAAGATGCAGCTGAAATACGCTCATCTGCCCGCCGGATTTCAACCGCGGCTGCACCATCGCCATCGGTGTATGCGCATACGCGCGAGCAATCTCCCGCGTCTCTTCTACAAGGGCCTTTTGCTTGCCGATGCCCACCCACCCCGGCACGTGCCCCACGCCCGGCGCGACGTACGCATTCGGCCGCGGCAGTGAATCAAAAAGCATTCCTCCACCCTAACCGCTAATCGGTTAGCCAACGCGCCCTCTACAATGGCCACCATGGATGAACAGAAGCTGCACGACCTGCAACGCTACGGCACTTGGGAGCGAATGACCGGTGGGCAGTGGCACCTGCCGGGCATGGGGGACATCGACAAGGAGCACCAGCGCACCTTTGGGTTGATTGGGCAGTTCAACGATCTGCACAACACGGATAAGGAGCAGGCGCAGGCAATCTTGCGGGAGATCCTGCCGGAGGAATCACACGTGCCGGGGGCGCACGCGCCGCTGAATATGGAATACGGCTGCAATATCGTCTGTGGGGAGGGCGTCTTCATCAACTTTGGCAGCAGCATTTTGGCCCAAGCCAAGGTCACATTCGGTGACCGCGTGCTGATTGGGCCCAATTGCTCGTTCATTACGGTGGGCCACCCCGTCAATGATCACGCGATGCGCGAGGGCGGGTGGGAAATCGCCCACCCCATCACCGTGGGGCGCAATACCTGGTTTGGGGCCAATGCCACCGTCATGCCGGGGGTTACCATTGGTGAAAACTGCGTTATTGGTGCCGGCACGCTGGTGACCAAGGATATCCCGGATAACTCGCTAGTCCTGGGCACGCCCGGCCGCGTGGTGCGCACCCTGGACGGCGATGAGGATTCGTGGGAGCGCAAGGATTTGGACGGCCCCGTGGAAGGTTTTGGGGCCGCCAACTAAATGTTCGATCTCGCCAGCATCGGCGCGGGGCTGCCCGTAGCCGAGACCATCAATTCGCTGCCCCACACCGGAAACGTCGTCATTCAGGCACCGCCCGGCACGGGTAAAACCACGCTCGTGCCACCAGCACTAGCCAATCACGCCGCAGGGTGCGGCAAGGTCATCGTCACCGCCCCGCGCCGCGTGGCCGTGCGCGCGGCCGCCCAGCGCTTGAGCACCCTCAGCGGCGCCCCGGAGAAGGTCGGTTTCGCCATCCGCGGCGAATCCCGCACGGGCAGCGAGGTCGAGTTCGTCACCCCGGGCGTGCTGCTGCGCCGCCTGCTGAAGGATCCGGAGCTCGAGGGCGTGGCCGCCGTGGCCATCGATGAGGTCCATGAGCGCCAGCTGGATACGGATCTGGTGCTCGGGATGTGCCTGGAGCTGGCAGAGCTGCGCGAAGACTTCCGCGTCATCGCTATGTCCGCCACGGTAGACGCGCAGCGCTTTTCCCAGCTCATGGGCGCGCCCGTCCACACCACAGAGGCGGTGACCTATCCCCTGGATATCCAGTACGCGCCGCAGCCGGGGCGCGCGGCGGGGTCGCGGGAGTTTTACGGGGGCATCGCCAAGCAGGCGGCCCGCCAACACGAATCCACGCTGGTCTTCGTGCCCGGCGTGCGCGAGGTCAACCTGGTGTGCGAGGAGCTGCGGGGCCATAATGTTTTCCCACTGCACGGCAAGCAGACCACCGCGGAGCAGGATGCTGCGCTTTATACCGATGAGCAGCGCATTGTGGTGGCGACGTCCATCGCGGAATCCTCGCTGACGGTGCCTGGCGTGCGCGTGGTGGTAGATGCCGGGCTGGCCCGCGTTCCCCGGCGCGATGCACAGCGCGGTATGTCTGGCCTGGTGACGGTCTCCACGTCGAAGTCGAGCGCGGACCAGCGCGCGGGCCGTGCCGGCCGAGAGGCGCCAGGTACGGTCATTCGTTGCTATTCCCAGGACGATTACCAGCACTTTTCCCCGCACACCACGCCGGAGATCCTGTCCGCGGATCTCACCCAGGCCGCGCTGTTTCTGGACTGCTGGGGCGCGGGCCCGGATTTCCCGCTGCTCGATCCGCCGCCCGCTCAGCCCCTTGCGGCCGCGCGCGCCACCCTCGAGCGCATTGGCGCGACGCAGGAGCTCGCCCTCTTGCCCACCGATCCCCGCCTCGGCGCGGCCCTTATCCGGCACGGCAGCCAGGCGGCCCCCACCATCGCCGCGCTTGCCGATGCCCCCACCAACACCACCGATCTCACCCGCCGCCCCGCCCCGCACAAGGAAATCAAGCGCCTGTCCCGCCTGGTGGAGGATCTTGGCCCCGCAGACCCCGGCGAGGTCGTCGCCACCGCCTATCCCGAGCAGGTGGCCAAGCGCGTGGGCGAAGACTACCTGCTGGCCAGCGGCACCCGCGCCCGGCTGCTGGATAACTCCGGGCTGGCCGGCTCGCCGTGGCTCGCCATCGCGGAGGTCACCCTCTCCAATGCCGGAAACCCCATCATCCGCACCGCCGCGCGCATCGCAGAATCCGCCGCGCTAGATGCCATCGGCGTGACCGAAGAAACCCGCGCCTTCCTGCGTGGGGGCCGCGTGCGCGGGGTCAAAGTCCGGGCGGCCGGGGCGATTGTGCTGTCCGAGACCCCAGTTAAGATCACCGGCGATGCCGCCGCGCAGGCCCTCGCCGCCGGCATCCGCGAAGAGGGCCTCGGCCTATTTACCTTCAGCGAAAAGGCCCAGAGCTTAAAAGATAGGCTCCGCCACTTGCGCGCGCACTACGGCGACCCCTGGCCAGATGTCGATGCCGCCGATCCCGCCGAGTGGCTTGGGCCTGAGCTGCACCAGATTGCCGCGGGAACCCCCACCGCCAAGATAGACATGTACCCCGCCCTGCAGCGCCTGCTTCCCTGGCCCGAAGCCACGCGCCTGGATGAGCTCGCGCCCGAACGCCTCCCAGTACCCTCCGGCCGCGATGCCAAAATCGATTGGTCGGGCGATCGCCCCGTGGTCCACATCAAGCTGCAAGAATGCTTCGGCCTGGCCGAATCCCCGGAGTATTGCGGCAACCGCGTGCAATTTCACTTGCTCTCCCCCGCCGGCCGCCCGCTGGCGGTCACCGATGACCTCGCGAGCTTCTGGTCCGGCCCCTACGCCGGGGTGCGCGCCGATATGCGCGGGCGCTACCCCAAGCACCCGTGGCCCGAGGATCCGTGGAATGCCATCGCCACCGCCCGGACCAAAAACCGGATGTAGCCTAACCCCACTGCTGCCAGGATAGATAGCAGCTCATGACCACGACCAAGGTAAGCAGGGCGTAGCGGATAAACTTCGTCCCGCCGCTGAGCACCGTCCGCGCGCCCACCTGGGCGCCGAGCATATTGGCGGCGGCCAACGCGATGCCAAGGGTCCACCACACGTGGCCGCCAAGGATAAAGGTCACCAGCGCGCCAAGGTTCGTGGCGGTATTGACCACCTTGGCCATCGCCGCGGATTTCAAGAAGTTCTGAGAGAAGATAAAGGTAAAGGCCATGATGAGAAACATGCCGGTTCCCGGGCCAAAAATGCCGTCATAAAAGGAGATGGACGCGACCGCCACAATCCCCGCCCAGGTGCGCCATCCGCCGCGGATCCCGGGTGACTCGGTGGTGCCAAAGCTCGGCTTAAAGGTCACGAAGACGCCCACCACTACTAACAGCACGATGATGAGCGGGCGCATGATATCGCTATTTAGATTCGCCGCCACGCTCGCGCCCAGCCCGGCGCACACGAGCGCGATGAGGGCGTAGCGAACGAGCTCCCCTGCGGGCGGGCGCACCTTGCGCACCAAGGTCACGGCCGCCGATGCTGTGCCGGATACCGCCGCAAGTTTATTGGTGGCCAGCGCCGTTGCCGGCGCGAGCCCCGGAACCACGGCAAGCAATAGTGGAATAAGCACGAGGCCTCCCCCGCCGATGACCGCGTCGATCCAGCCTGCCCCCGCCGCTCCCACAAGGAGCACCGTCCACTGCGCCACGTCGATATCCATGAGGAGATCATAAACCCCGCGGCGGGGAGGTCTAGACTCGATCGAAGACGAGCAGAAGATGGGAGAATACGTGGCAAAGCGGCACTGGAGAATAAGCGTAGACACCCACACCATCCTGCGGTGGGGCATCGTCGTGCCCGTCTCCATCCTCTTGGGCTGGCTTTTTAGCATGTGGCAGGTGCCGGCCGCGTGGATTTTGGCCGCGATCATTGCCTCTGGCGCCATGGCGCTTATCACCGGTGAAGACCTCAAGGTAAACCGCAAATTTTATGGGCTATCGCGCGGATTCATCGGCATCATGGCCGCGCTGCCGCTAACGGTGGTCTCCTTTGGCCAATTGGTGGGATACCTGCCGGCGGCCATAACCATGTCCTTTGTCACCATCGCGCTGGGAATCTTCTGCGGCGTCATGCTGCACCGCCAGCGGCCACGGGACGTCTCCTCCGAAACCGGCATCCTGTCCATGCTCCCCGGCGGTGCCTCGCTCATGCCCGCGCTTGCCGATGAACTCGGTGCCGACTACCGCTACGTCGCGCTCACCCAATACCTGCGGTTATTGATCGTTTCCATATCCCTTCCCGCCGTCGTGACCTTCCTCGATACGCCGGCCGGAAGGGGCGGCGACTTAAGGCTCGAGGCGGAAACCACCTGGTGGATCATCGCACTAGTGCTCGTTATCGCGCTGGTCGGCGAAAGCCTTGGCAAATTCCTGCACCTGCCCGCAGCTGCCGTGCTCGGCCCGCTGATCTTGACGGTGCTGGCCTCCTTCTTCCTGCCGGAAGGCCATACGTTAGAGCCCATCTACGCTTTTAAGGTCATCGCCTTTTTATCCATCGGGTGGGTCTGCGGCGGCGGGCTATCGCTCCCCGCGCTCAAGGCCTTTGCCAAACAACTTCCCGCGACGATTCTTTCCATCGCCGCGGTCCTCGGCCTGTGCGCGGCCACGGCGTGGCCACTGATGCACTGGCTCAATATCAGCTACTTCGAGGCCTACCTAGCTACTAGCCCCGGCGCGCTAGAGACCGTGCTCGCGCTTTCCGCGGAAGGCGGGGCTGGCCCGGTGGTTATCGCGGTGCAGCTTACCCGCCTCATCGCCGTGCTGGTCATTGCGGGGTACCTGCCGCAGCTCATTAGGAGCGTCGGCAAGTTTGCTAAAAGGCGCTAGCCTGCGCGGCTAGCCTGCGCGTTTAGTTATTGAGCACGGCTTCGCGCAGCACCGACATGGGCACCGAGCCAAGAGCCAGGGCCTCGGAGTGGAATTCGCGGGCGCTCATGCCCTGCTCTTCGGCGGCGGCGCGGGTTTCTTGCCACAGGCGCTGACCCAGGGCATAGGACGGGGCCTGGCCCGGCCAACCCAGGTAGCGGTTGACCTCAAAATTGAGGTTCGCATCATCCATGGCGGTGTTTTCGCGCATGTAGGTCTTCACGTGGGCCTTATCCCATACGCCGGATACTGTGCAGTCCGGCAGCTTCTTGCCCAGGTGCAATCCGATGTCCACCACGACGCGGGCCGCGCGCAGGCGCTGGGCATCGAGCAGCCCCATCCGCACGCCAGGATCGTCCATGTAGCCCAGCTCGGCCATGAGCTGCTCGGCGTAAAGGGCCCAACCCTCGCCGTGGCCGGAATTCCACGTCACCGCGCGGCGCCACAGGTTCAGATCCTCTTGTACCAGGGCAGAACCCAGCTGCAGGTGGTGGCCCGGTACGCCCTCATGGTGCACGGTGGTCAGCTCCTGCCAAGTGTGGAAGGTGTCCTGCCCCTCCGGCACGGACCACCACATGCGGCCCGGGCGCGAGAAGTCATCGCTGGGCGGGGTGTAGAAGATTCCACCGGTGCCCGCTGGGTCGATGCGGCACTCGATCTCTTCTACTTCTTCCGGAATGTCGAATTCCTTGCCATTGAGCTCGGCGATGACCGCATCGGCCTTGCTCTGCATCCACTCCACCAAGGCATCGGTACCGCGCAGGGTATAGCGCTCCTCGTGGTTCAGCTTGCGCATGGCAGAGCGCACCGAGCACTCCGGGCCATAGAGCTCGTGCGCGATTTTCTCCTGTTCGCCGCGCAGGTAGCGTACCTGGTCAAGGCCCCATTCATAGGCCTCGTCCAAGTCCACGGAATCGCCGACGAAAAGCTTGGAAAAGCGCTCGTAGCGCTCGCGGCCCACCGCGTCCTTATTGGAGGACTGCGGCTGCAAATCATTAGACAGCCAATCCGAGAACTCGCCAAAGGCCTCCTTGGCCTTCTTCACCTCGGCGGAGTCGGGGTCGAGGCCGAGGCCTTCGAGCATGGAGTCGGCATCGGCAAGCCGCTCGCACTGCACAATGACCTCAGAGATCTGACGGTGCGGTGCCACCATGCCGTGGGAGGCCGCCTCCTTCAGGGACTCGCGGTAGCCATCCAGGGAGCCCTTGACCTTGGACAGGCGGGAGCGAATGGCCTCGCGGTCCTCCTGGGTCTCCTGCGGCATAAGCAGCAGGGAATCCCGGATGGTCTGCACGGGCGAGGCAATATTATTAAGGCTGCGAATATCCTCGCCGTGGTGGTGCAAATCCAGATCTAAGCAGAGACGATCCCGCAAGACGGCGGCGGTGACATAATCCACGTCATCAAAGTCATCCTCATCATCGGATTCATCGGTGGTGTCATCCAAGGCATCTAGATCCGCAACCATATCGCGGGTGCGATCAGCGACCGCCTCAAAATAGTCGGGGGAAAAATCCTGCAATTCGCCTTCAAAACCGTCAATTCCCCACGCGGTTGCATCTGTTGGGGATAGCTCGGCTAGGTCGTGAACGAAGTTATCGCACGAAGCGTCCAGTAGAGAGGGCTGGCGCTTAGCGGTCTGCTCAGAACTCATAAGAGGGAAGTCTAACCCTTTATCTTGTTGATAAGCCACCCAGCCCCACCCAAATGTTGCAAACTTGTTAGCTAATCGTTGTTCCACTTCGTGCCCGGGTAGTGCCACTGAGCAAAACCATCCAGCACGGCCGCGGGAGTTTCCTCTATGACCAGTGCTTTTACAAAGCGGGGCAGGATGAAGCCCGCCTCAGCCATGGCGGCATACATGTCACAAAAGGGCTGCCAAAAACCTTCCACGTCAACCAAGCCAACGGGCCCGCGAATGCTGCCCAGCTGTTGTTGGGTCAGTACCTCTGTTACTTCCTCCAACGTGCCCACGCCGCCGGGCAAACAGATAAAGGCATCCGCCAACTGCTCCATCCGGGTTTTCCGCTCTGCCATGGAGTCCACTACCTCAAGGCGGGTCAAGCCCGGGTGGGAGATCTCTAAATCCACCAAGGATTGCGGCATGACGCCAGTGACGGTGCCACCAGCCTGCAGGCAGGAATTGGCAACCTCGCGCATGAGGCCAATATTTCCGCCGCCATAGACCAAGTTCAGCCCGCGACGGGCAAGCTCGCCGCCCAAGTGTTGTGCCGCTGCGCTATAGGCGGGCGAATTGCCCACGGCGGAACCACAATAAACCGCTACTGATTTCATGCGCCCCAGCATAGGGAATTTTCGGCCGACCTCCACCTTTAGACCATTCGGTACATACACCTATGAATAGATTAGACAAAGCAGTCTGTGACACATATACTTTCTTTCATGATCAAACCTGGCCCCGTGTTCACGCGCCCCCGTACACCGGCTGCTAAGTGCCTTCACCTGGTGCGCCTGAACCCGATCATTACCCGTAGTGAGCTGGTAGAAGCCACCGGGCTCTCCCAGCCCACCATTACCCGCGCTACCACCGCGCTCCTCAACGCAGGACTCATCCAAGAGCGCACCGACCTCACCCAATCCCAGGGCCGGGGCCGCCCTACCGTTCCCCTCGAGGCCGCGGATAATAACTGGGTGCTCGGCGGCATCGCTGTCGGCACCTCTGAGACCTATATCGGCCTCTATGACATCAAGGGCCGCACCGTTTCAGAAGAAGAGATCGCCACTCCTGTCGCCCGCCTGACGGAGGAAGACTTTCTTGAACACATCATGGCCGGCATCAACCGCATGATGACGGGCCTAGATCGCCGGCTCGTGGCCTTGGGGATTACCACCTCGGGCACCGTGGATGAAGAGGGCCTGGTCACCGCGGATAACCTGGGCTGGCACGGCGTGGATATCGCCGCGCGCCTGCGCTTCCAATTCAGCGTTCCCGTGGTTGTTACCTCTGCCATTTCCGCCATTTTGGGCTCGGAGACCCAGGCTGCCGAGATTGGCACGAACGAGCGCGTTCTCCTGCTCTTCGCGGATGATTCCTTAGGATCTGCGCTCTCCGTCGATGACGAGGTCAATTCCATCATCCCGCTCCCGCAGACCCACTCTGACGTGCTGGGCCACGGCGCTTCCGAACACCTCTTGGCCACCCAGTCCATCCTGGAGGCCGTGCGCCGCCACGGTATCGAGGCCAGTACCCTGCCCGAGGTCGCGACCATCGCCGAGTCCAATTCAGCCGTGCGCGCCATTTTGGATGAGCGCGCCCGCCAGCTGGGCCAGATTACGGCGGACATGGTCCACGAATACGCACCAAAAACCGTGGTCATTGCCGGCGGGGCCTTTACCGGCGATTCCCGCGCGCCCCAGCTTTTTGCCTCCACCGTGCGCGATTCTGCCTCGGACGATCTGGAGCTGCGCATGATTCCAAGCCACAAAGAAATCGTGCGCGCCGTCGCCCGCACCGTGGCCACCGATCAGCTATTGCGCGAGCCGTTAGAGCTCGGCCGCTCACTCCAGACCGCGTAAAACCTCGCGCGCGGAGTCGATGCCGGTAAACAGGTGGGATTGCAACCCGCAATAGGTAGCGCCCTCGATGTAGTCAATGCGGTCATCGAAAAAGTGCGTGTCCCTAGGCTGCGCCGCGAGCGCGTCCACCGCCACCCGGTAGGCCTCAGGATGCGGCTTGGCCACCCCGATATCGCAGCTCAACGTTACCGCCGCACACTCTGCCAACCACGGGTGCTGCGCGCGCACCTGTTCCGCCAGGGTCGTGGGGATATTGGATAAAATCCCCACGCTGAAGCCCTCCCCGATGAGCCCTTTGACCAGCGCTACCATCTCTGAGTCCGCCTCGAGCAGGTACTGATTCTCGCAGGCCACGGCCCCAGCGCAGTCAATGGGCTCCATACCCGCACGGGCGGCTATCTCGTTCCAGTAGTGGCTATCGCTAAAAATTCCGGCATCGTAATCCGGCCGGAAATAGTTATAGGCCTCCCAGAATGCCTCCGGGTTCGCAGGCGCGAGGAAGCGCTCCAGTTCAACGTGCGCTTCCGGCGTGGCGGGGCGCAGCAGCACGCCGTACAGATCAAACAGCAACTTCGGCATAATGCGTCCAGTTTATGCGCGCCTAGTAGCTTGGGTCTGCACGGCCACAATCCCCACCGCGGTACCGGCGATAAAAATCACCAGCGCCGCCGTTGCCTGCGCCATCGGTAACACGATGAGCACGGCCAACGAGGCCAGAATCAGCATTCCACTCAAGGAATATAAGGAGCGGTTGACCAGCCCCCGCTTGCCGATGACCCCACACGCCAGCATCACCACCCCCGCAAACGGACTCAGCATGAGCGCCGCGGTGGTCAAAAAGATGCCGAGGGTCACGTGGCTTGAGATGACCGCAGCACCGATGATGAGGCTTAATGCCAATACCGCCAGGGTGGCAGAGAGGGTTGCTTTGAGGTGTGCAGACATACGTCAATCCTCCCACAGCAGCGCAGTGCCATGGGAGGATTGAATTAAATCTTGATGTGTTTGTTATTCACAACTTAGGAGTTGCGGTTAGCCAAACGGGAATCGATGCGCAGCAGCCCAGCACCATCGTTGCCCACCAGCTTGATCTGGTCGATGATCTCAGAAACGGTGTCCTCTTCCTCGATCTGCTCAGCCAGGAACCAGTCAATGAGCTGACGGGAGTCCAGGTCCTGGATGTCAAGGGCAACGCGGGCGATCTCGCGGATCTGCTCGGAGACCTTCTGCTCGTGTGCCAAGGAAGCCTCGAACGCATCCAGCGGGGTGGCAGCCTTGATGGAGCCAACCGGGATATCGTTGAGCTCTACGCGGTAGCCGCGTGCCAAGAGGTGATCCGCAAGCTTCTGTGCGTGGACGCGCTCTTCGCTAGCCTGAGCCATGAACCAGTCGCGCATGCCCGGGAAGGACAGGTTGTCCATCTCGTAGGCCAGCTGGGTGTAGACCATAGCGGCGCCGTGCTCGTTAATGACCTGATTGTTTAGCAGGGTTTGCAGCTTCTCATCCATTGCTAAATCCTTTCTGTAGGAATCAATTAATTGGTTGTAGGCACTACAATACCCAAATAAAATCTCCCGTCTAGCAAGGTATGCTTAATCAAACCCGCACCTCAGGGACATTTTTCAGGTTGGATCACCTAAGTTAGTTAAGACAAAGCTGCTCCACGGCACGAAGTTAATATCGCCTAATAGTTCGAGGTCATTGCCCTAAACGGTCAATCCCGCCACACTAGGTCGCTCCATTTACCGCCTTGCGGCCAGTACGCCCCCGCACATCAGATTTGCAATGTGATATTAATCACCCAGTTGCCCACTCAGGCGCTCCAGGCGCTGCGCGCTCGCCCCATCGAGGCCCCGAAACTCCACCTCAATGCCGCGATCCGCGTACTTTTTCTGCACCGCATCCAGCGTCGCCACCGTCGAGGCATCCCAGACCTCGGCATCGGAAAGGTCCACCACCACGAAGTCCGTATCAAGCGTGTAATCAAAGGCGTAAACCAAATCATTCGAGGAGGCGAAGAAGAGCTGGCCATGCACCACGTAGGTATATCCATCTACCAACTCAACCTCCACGAGGTGTGCCACCCGGCGGGCAAAGCCAATCGATGCCGCCACCACGCCTAATACCACTCCCACCGCCAGGTTATGCGTAGCCAGTGTGCCCGCCACCGTCAGCAGCATGACGAGGATTTCAGAAAGCGGCATCAGCTTGAGCGTGCGCGGGCGGATGGAATGCCAATTGACCGTCGTCGCCGCCACGAGGATCATCACCGCGACCAGCGCGGCCATCGGAATGCGGCCTACCGCCTCGCCGAAAAGCAGGCACAGCACGAGGAGGAAGGCGCCGGCGAGGAACGTCGACAAGCGCGTGCGGGCCTGGGAGACCTTGACGCCGATCATCGTCTGGCCAATCATCGCGCACACCCCCATGCCGCCAATCGCCGCGGCCAATATATTGCCAATGCCCTGGCCAAAGGATTCGCGGGTCTTATCGGAGTGGGTATCCGTAATGTCATCGACAAGCTTCGCCGTCAGCAGCGATTCCATGAGGCCCACCAGTGCCATCCCAAAGGCATAGGGCGCAATTACCTGCAGGGTCTCCAGGTTCCACGGAATATCCGGAATGAAAAGGCCCGGCAGCGTCGTGGGCAGCTCGCCCTGGTCCGCCACATCCGGCACCTTCCACCCCGCCGCGACGGCGATGATGCTTACCACCACGATGGTCACCAACGGCGCCGGAATTGCCTGGGTAAACCGCGGCAAAATGATCATGATGGCCAGGCCAATGGCCACCAGCACATAGACCATCCAGGGGACATCAATAAGGTGCGGCAGCTGCGCGGTAAACATCATAATGCCCAGCGCATTGACGAATCCCGTCATCACCGAACGCGGGATAAAGCGCATGAGCTTGGCGATGCCCACCCACGCCAACAGCACCTGGATGATACCGGCCGCAAGCACTGCCGCCACCACATAATCATGCCCATACTCGTGCGCGAGCGGGGCCACCACCAGGGCAACCGCGCCGGCCGCCGCGGAAATCATGGCGGGGCGCCCGCCGGTAAAGGCGATGGCCATCGCCATAATCACCGAGGAATACAGCCCCACCCGCGGGTCGAGGCCGGCGAGAATAGAAAAGCTTAAAACTTCCGGGATCAAAGCAAGCGCCACCGCCAGTCCGCCGAGCACCTCCTTGCGCAAACGCGCAGGTGAGGAAAAGGCAAAGCGGAAACTGGCGATGACGCCGGTGGGTGCAGGCTGCTCGTTAATCACGCCTGCACATACTAGTAGCTACTACGAGCCTTCCTGAAAGGAGCCATCCGCCGTGATGACCGGCAGCACCGACCAGGCAAAGTTGATCCACTTATCCGTCTTCTTCCAGGAATAATCCGGCTCGAAAATGGTCTTCGGCTTGGTGTAGACGACAGCGGAACGCACCTCATCGGCAGTTTCTTCCAAGAAGTTCACCACCAGATCCAAGGTCTTGCCGGAATCGGCCACGTCATCAACGACGAGCACCTTCTTGCCCTTGAGGGAATCCGTATCCAACTGCGGGGACAAGATGATCGGCTCATCCAAGGTCTGGCCAATATCGGTGTAGAACTCCACGTTGATAGCGCCCATGGCCTTGACCCCGATGGCATAACCAATGGCACCGGCCGGGATCAGGCCGCCGCGGGCAACGCCCACGATCAAGTCAGGAAACCAGCCGGATTCCACGATTTGCTCCGAAAGATTCCGGCTCGCTTCGCCGAAGACTTCCCAAGTGAGGTTCTCCCGGTCCGGGTGGATCCAATTCTCAGTCACGATTGCGCGGCTCCTTTTGCGTCATGGGCTTTCTTTGTAGTTTAACTAGCGATACCTACCAAGGGAAAGCAGCTACCGGAAAGGAACCTCTCCCAACGTGCGCCGCAGCTTGCGCGTGCGCAGGCGCTCCGGGTTTTCAGCCAGCTGTTCCACCGCGCGCACCGCGCACATGACGTGGGCTTCCTTGGAATTGGAATAAAACGCCTGGGCCTGTGCCGGAAGCTTCGGCACGGCGTGCAGCGGCAGATCCGATACGGAAAGCAGCGTGCCATAAGGCACGCGGTAGCGGTACCCATTTGCCGCCAAGGCGCACGATTCCATGTCCACCGCCACCGCGGTAGAAGTGCGCAACCACTCCCACAGATCCCGGCTGGTGCGCCACTCCCAATCGCGGTCATCGGTCGATAGCACCGTGCCGGTGCGCATGAGCGAATTATCGCTGCCGTAGACCTCATCCACGGCCGCCTCCAGCATGCGCTGGACCTCTGGAATGGCCGGAATCGGCGTGGAAGAAACCACCTGCCGGTCCAAGATGTGGTCGTGGCGCTCGTAGGCATTGCCCAAGATCAGGTCTCCGATGCGCATGCGCCCATCCATGCCGGCGCAGTGGCCAATCATGATCCAGGCCTCCGGCCGCAGCACGGCCAAGCAGTCCGTAATGGTCTTCGCATTCGATGGCCCCACCCCGATATTGATCATCGTGATGCCATCGCCACCTGCGGTAATGAGATCGAACCGGGGCATCTGAAAGCGCGAGGTCAGCGTTAGCCCATCCAGGTCGAGGTCCACAGCATCATTGGGGTGAATGGTCTCCCCATTGGGCAATACGAGCGCCGTATACCGCGAATCCTCCTTGGTCAACTCGCGCAGGCCGAATTTCACGAATTCCGTGGTGTGCATCGCGTAATTGGTAAACAGAATGTATTTCTGCACCGTATCGACCTCGATGCCGGTGTAGTGCTCAATGCGCGCACAGGCAATATCGAAACGCTGCGCTCCGAAGTGAAAGAGCGGCTTTTCTTCGCCGTGGAAGGCATCCCACTCACCATCAATAATCGCATCGTTGACCTCATCCAAGGTCGGGCGCGGGATGGGTCCGCGCTCCTGCGGGGCCGCCGGGGCATCCTTGATGTATTCCGGCGGAATGCGCTCATCCGATTGGCCCACGAAGATATCGCACGGATAGTTATTGGTCAGCCGCGTCAGCTGCTCGTGCAAGTACTCCCGGATAATGTGCGGCTTGGAGACAACCGCAGAATACTTGCCGGCCTCGTCCACATAGCCAAAGGGCTCGGAGCGGTCGATCGGCTGCCATTTACGGATCTCCACGGTCACCTTGGGATAGACCACGTGGCGATAATCATCGAGGGTGCCGGAGGCAAGGGCCTCGCGCGCCATCTCGCACGAGGTTTCATAATGCTCAATTAAGCGAGTCACCGCTTCATCTACGGAGTGGACATGCTGCAGATCGGTCATACCGGCGAGTTTAGCGGGGACCGAGCAGCACGGCAGCGTAGACTTTTACCCCGGCTATCCTCCCGAGGCATAAACGAAGGCCCGCCGACTGCGCATCGGCGGGCCCTCTCCCCATGACTAATCTCTGGCACTTAGCGGCAAGGAGTGGAGCGCCCTACGCCGTAAGCACCGCCCGTGATTAGGCAAGCCTAAGTTTACAAAGATTGTGGCGCGAGGTCAAGCGCTTTCTCCATAAATTTCTTCAACTTTTCCAAAGAGGCCATTTACCTGCATTAACGCGTATGATTGGAAGGCATGGCTGTCGAATCTCTTGCAGAGTTGAAAAGTATTATTTCTGAACAACTCCTCAAATTCGGGCGCGTGAACGAGGAAGATGCACCCGAAGAAAAAGATTCGCCTCGCCTTGGTATCGCCTCCCCGGCCGCGGCCAGTTCTTTGCAGGATGACGTCGCCGATGAGATCGTTGACCGACTCAAGGCCGAAAAGGACAAGTCCAGTCCCGGCGATTCCGCCCTCGATGCCGATGCCGCAAGGACCCTCCCCCTCGGCGCACGCACGAAGCCACGCGGCGTTTTTGAAGACGATTGGGGCGCCCGCCCGAGCGACAAGCGCCCCTGGCCGGTCATCCTGATCCACGGCACCTGCGATACCAAGGGCGTCTGGCAAATTATGGGCAATATCTTGCGCCAAGACGGCTGGGCGGTCTTTGCCCCTGACTACGGTCACCGCGCCACGCAGACCATCCCGGAATCGTCGCAGCAGCTCGGCGCGTATATCGATACCGTGCTCGCCGTCACCGGAGCAGAAAAGGTCATCTTGGTAGGCCACTCCCAGGGCGGACTGCTCGCGCGGTACTGGATGCGCATGGACGGCGGCGCCGAAAAGGTCGTCCACCTCATGAGCATCAGCGCGCCTAATCATGGGACGACCCACGGGGGCATCGCCAGTCGCCTCATTCGCACCCAACGCCAAGAGGCGGTGATCCGCTCCATTATCGATGGCTGGTTTGGCCCCGCCGGCATGGACCAGGTGGTAGGCAGCGAGGTGCTTCGCGATGTCAACCGCGATGGCGACCTCGAATCCGGCGTGAGCTACACCTGCATCGCCACGCGTTCCGATGCCGTCGTCGTCCCGCCCGAGACCTGCTTCCTCGACCCAGAGGGCGCTCCTGAGGGTGCGGTGCGCAATATCTATATCCAAGATTTTGACCGCCACGCCGTGGTCATGCACGAAGATATGCCCATGGATAGGCGCGTGCACGCCATCGTGCGCACGCTGCTCAGGATGGTAGAGCACACGCCGCGTTGATTAAATCTCCAACTCATCGAGCAGGGCATCAAAAGCCGGGCCCACCTGCGTGCGCCACAGCGTATCCACCTTCTTATCCCCGCGGCCTGGCCCGCCATTGATAACGGCCACGCGCTTGCCCTGCTTCTTCGCCTCAAGCACAAAGCGATAACCGCTCATCACCGCCAGCGAAGAACCGGCCACCAACAGCGAACTTGCCTCGTTCAATAGCGCAAATGCCGCATCCCGCCGCGTGGCTGGCACGGGCTCGCCAAAATACACCACGTCCGGCTTGAGCAGCTCCGATCCGCAGCGCTCGCAGCCCGCCATCCGGAACGCCGCAACGTCTTTCTCATCCAGCGTCACGTCACCATCTGGGTTAACTTGGTCCCTTTCCACGACTAGGCGCTCTAGGTACCCCGGGTTCGCGGCCGCTAGGCGCGCATCGAAGTGCCCACGATCCTCATAGTGACCACACAGCAGACACACCACGGTTTCCATATCACCGTGCAGCGTCACCAACCTCTCCGTACCCGCCCTTTTATGCAGGCCATCCACGTTTTGGGTGACCACACCATTAACCAGCCCGGCGCGCTCCAACTCCACGAGCGCATAATGCGTGCGATTCGGCACCGCAGAATCCATCACGCGCCAGCCCACAAAACTACGCGCCCAATACCTATGGCTAACGGCCGGATCATGGCGAAATTCCTGATACGTCATCGGCCGGTGCCTGCTCAGCGAGCCCCGCGGCCCACGATAATCCGGAACCCCCGATTCCGTCGATACCCCCGCCCCCGTCAGCACCATCACCGGCCCGTCGCGCAGCTGCTTGGCGATGTCCCCCAAAGCCTGCCCCGCCTCCGTATGCGGCGCCGTCTCCTCCACGACACGCGCAATCGATCGCAGCGCGGACTGATGAGCATGGGCTACAGCGGGATCCATACCCACCAATCTAATCAAGCGCCTTCAAGTACTGCTCAACGGGGACTACCTGCGCACCATTCGCTTCGAAGGAATGCTGGCCGCGGTATAGCACTGTGCGGTTTGCGGGTTTGATCTCCAGCTCTTCACCTACAGTCGCGAGATGACGCGTGTATTTGGAATGATAGGTCTGCGATGCCTTGATTTCATAAGCCTTAGGATCGCCGCCCGTAAAATCCAATAGGTCGATTTCTCTTTTAGAACTATCCCGATAGAACCGTAGATCCGGCTTGCGACCAGAGTGAATATGCGTTTTCATGGTTTCTGCTACCACCATATTTTCACACACTGCACCTGACTGTGGATGCACAGAAAGTTCTTCTGGTGAAGAAATACCAAGAAGGTGGCACAACAGGCCAGTATCATAGAAATACAACTTCGCGGTCTTAGTAAGCACCTTCCGGGGATTGGAATGGTGGCTGGGTAAAGAAAATATGATGAAACTAGACTCCAGAATTGAGACCCAATTTTTTACCGTCTGGAAAGAAACATCAATCTCATTTGCGATTGCGGAATAGTTGATTAAGTTTCCAGCTTGCAGCGCACAGACCTTAATGAATCGCCAAAAGCTATCACTATTCCGAACATTGAGTAACCCACTCACATCCCGTTGGAGATAAGTCTGCACGTAGTTTTCAAAATAGATTTCCGGAGGAATTTGAGCCTGGTACAAGCGCGGATATCCTCCACGAACCATAAATTCATCAACGGTCAGATCAGCTGATATAGAGCGAGCTTCCATGAAGCCGAAGGGCAACAGATGACTGATCCCAACGCGGCCCGCCAGCGATTGCGTTATGGATTCCATAAGCAAGAAATTTTGCGATCCGGATAAGATATATTGCCCAGGGCTTCCCACTTCATCCGAACGAAGTTGGACAACGGAAAACAGATCCGGTGCATATTGAGCCTCATCTATAATCAACGGTCCACGTTGGCTCGAAAGGAAACCCACAGGATCTTCTTGTGCCACCCTTCGGATACTTGGATCCTCAAGATTGAGGTATGACAAGTCCGGAAACATTTCTCTCAGAAGAGTCGACTTCCCAGACTGCCGCGGCCCCGTCACGCTGACAACTGGAAACCATTTCATTAACTGCGTTATAGATCCACTGAGCTGCCGAGGAACAAACATATATTTACCAAATTTCGCAAGTAGGACGCACCAAATCTCTAAAGTAGAGAGTACCAAATCTCTAAAGTAGGACGCACCAAATTTCGCAAGTAGGATTACCTACCCGCAGTTCACGGCTGTTTTTCAATAGAAAAAAGAGCCGCCTGCCTTGCGGCAGCGGCTCCTTATCTTGGTAATGCTAGCTCTCTGGTAGCTGCTCTACGTATAACCACTCGGAATCTAGCTCCCCGTGGCGCGAGCACTTGGTGTGCCAGCCATCGGGGCGCACCTGGGCCACCATGCGGCGGCCGCAGATCTGGCAGTAGCGCGGCACGTCGAGGCCGGCGGCTGCGGCGGGGTGCAGCGCGAAGACCTCTTCGATCGGCTTGCCGGTATTGGGGTGGAAAATTGGCTCGTCCCCGGCCAGGACGGCGGTTGCCAACTCAGAGTTCGGCTCGGACACTACAGAGCCTTGATCGGGAGATCGATGCGGCCCAGCATGTCCACATCCTTTTCGATTTCCTGACCCAAGGTGGTCAAGTAGTTGCCGGCAATGATGGCGTTGATGCCGCCGAGCAAACCGCGCTCGGTGCCGTCATCGCCAAGCGAAAGCTCGCGGCCGCCAGCGAAGCGGAGGGTGGTGGAGGGCATCGCCAAGCGGAATGCAGCAACGGCGCGCAGGCCCTCACCCAGCGGAACCAGCGGACGGTCAGCGAACGGGGTGCCCGGGCGAGGGTCGAGGAAGTTCATCGGAACCTCGCACGGATCGATCTCTGCCAGCTGGGCTGCGAACTCGGCGCGCTGCTCCAGGGACTCGCCCATGCCGATGATGCCGCCACAGCAGACTTCCATGCCTACCTCGCGCACGTAATCCAGGGTCTTCTTGCGCTCTTCCCAGGTGTGGGTGGTGACCACGTTGGGGAAGTAGGAGCGGGAGGTCTCCAGGTTGTGGTTGTAGCGCTGTGCGCCCATGTCCTTCAGACGCTGTGCCTGCTCACGGGTCAAGGTACCCAGGGAGCAGGAAATCTCGATGTCAACGGCATCGTTAATGGCGGCGATGGCCTCGCCCACCTGGTCCAGCAGGCGGTCATCCGGGGACTTCACCGCAGCGACGATGCAGAATTCGGTGGCACCGGTCTTGGCGGTCTTCTGTGCCGCCTCCACCAGCTCGGGGATGTTCAGGCGCACTGCGCGCACTGGAGACTCGAAGAGGCCGGACTGGGAGCAGAAGTGACAATCCTCTGGGCAACCACCGGTCTTGATGGAGATAATGCCTTCTACCGATACGTCCGGGCCGCACCACTTTAGGCGGGTCTGGTGGGCGATATCAGCAATTTCTTCCAGCTGGGAATCTGGAACCTGCAGTACTTGTAGTAGTTCTTCCTGGTTAAGGCCTTTGCCTTGCTCCAGAGCTTTCTCACGGGCGATGTCGATGATGCTCATGCAGTGAACCATACTTGAACGCCGTTCAACTTTGGCCAAAATCACAAAATTTTTTTCGCGGGATTACCCTAAGGGGCATGACGCTTTACGATGACACCCTCGAACTCCTCCAAGAACTCATCCGCAATGCTTGCGTAAACGACCTCACCCCGGATTCCGGCTTTGAGGTGCGCAATGCCGATACTCTTGAGAACTTTTTTGCCGGTGAAGACGTCTCCATCGAGCGCTTTGAATCCCACCCGGGACGCGTGTCCATCGTGGTGACCGTCCCCGGCGATCCCGCCAAGGAGCCCCTCACCCTTATGGGGCATACCGATGTCGTGCCCGTCGACGAGCCCAAGTGGACTAAGCCGCCCTTCGAGGCACTCATTGAAGACGGCAAGCTCTACGGCCGCGGTTCCGTAGACATGCTCTTTATTACCGCCACCATGGCCGCCGTCACCCGCGAGGTAGCGCGCGCCGGCAACCCCGGCGGAACGCTCGCCTTCGTGGGCATGGCCGATGAAGAGGCCCGCGGTGGCCTGGGCGTGCGGTGGATGGCAGAAAACCACCCCGATGCCTTCTCTTGGAAGAACTGCCTCTCCGAGACCGGCGGTAGCCACCTGCCCGGCGCGGTGGGCTTCAACGTGGGCGAAAAGGGCGCTGGCCAACGCCGCCTCCACGTCACCGGCGATGCCGGGCACGGCTCGACGCCCTACGGCAAGGACTTTGCCATCGTAAAGATCGGCGAGGTCGCCCGCCGCATCGCCGAGGCCGAGCCGCCCACAGCCTCCAACGAGATCTGGGAGGGCTTCGTCCGCACCTTCAAGTTCGATCCTGAGACCGAAAAAGAGCTTATCGATGGCACCGGTGACTACACCAAGTTCGGCAACCTCGATGCCTACGCCCACGCCTTTAGCCACACCACCATCGCCGAGACCGTCCTGCGCGCCGGCGGAGCCATCAATGTGCTACCTTCCCACGCCTACCTCGAGATGGATATCCGCCCCTTCCCTGGGCAAACCCAGGAAGACTTGGACGATTTCCTCCGCAGCGCACTGGGCGATCTCGCCGATGAGGTAGAAATCGAACACCTCATCACCGAAAACGCCACCCAGTCCTCCACCGATACCGAGCTCTGGCGCACCATTGAGGCCACCGCCAAAGAGTTCTTCCCCAATAAAGACGTCGTCCCCGTCCACGCCACCGGTGGCTCCGACCTCCGCTTCGCCCGCCGCAAGGGCGGCAATGCCTATGGCTTTGCGATGCACGCCGAGGGCCGCGATATGGCCAGCGCCAACTCGCAATTACACAGCCACGATGAGCACCTCTACCTGGAGGACCTCGACCTCACCGTGCGCGCCTACCACAGCCTGGTCAACCGCTTCTTGGGCCTGAACCAGTAGCACTCTCCCCTCGCTTTTACGAGGTGACCTGAAAATAGATCCCAGCATGCGCGCTGCAGCCGGGATTAAACATATGCCCACACTGCGGGCATGCCGCGACAGTAGAATACAGCCGGTAATCCATCTCAAGGCCGCAGGAACCGCAGAGGGCAGCGGGGGCATCGACAAGCATGGGTCCAAACTCATGATCCGTCAGCTCCGCATGACACAGCGCGCACGCGAAGTACTCGCCGCAGGTCGCGCACTTATTGGCCACCACGTCGAGCGGCGAATGCCAATGCTTGCACCGGCCCTCCTCATCAATCGCGCCGCGAATCTTCATGGTTCTGCCACTCCTTCTTCTTCGCCTCCGATTTCTTTGCATTGCGCACCGCCATCACCCCAAAGGCAATGGCAATAACTATAGGCATCCACACCCTGCTGTAATCCATCAGGAAAACCACCCACTCCGGTGCTTCAAAGTGCACCGCAAACTGCGGCGCGGGCAAGGTAATCTGCGGTGGCTCCGGCAGGTTCGGCAAATTTGGCAGCGGAAGGTAAATCTCTGGGAAATCTACATCTGGCAGCTCCCAATCCGGCAGCAAGCGCGAGAGGATGCGGCTAATAATAGGAGCCAAAACAATCATCGCGATGGCCCACCCAGACTTCCCCAGCCCACCGAGCAGCGGATACAGCACGCGCTTGAAGGGGCTTTCTTCCATTGCTTGGCGCCGCTTTTCGCCCAAGGAACCCGCCGGCGGATCAAAGGCCACGGCCTCCTCCCCATCGCGGTAGTAGACATCCTGTATCTCCCCGAAGGGCGTGGCTTGGATATCTACATAAGGCTTAGTCCGCGGCGCACTATTCTCACTGAATGAAAGATCGTTTTCCAGATTCTTCTGCAATGAATAACGGCCGCCACGCGGCTTGTCGTGCCGACTGCGAACCTCGCCGTCGACCACGATCTGCATGCGGGGTGCAGGATTCTTGCGCCAGAGCTGGATGCGGTGGATAGAGGGGGCATCGCCAAGCACCGGCGTAAATTCCTTCGGCTCCTTGGGCCATTCGCCCTGCTCAGCGAACTCGACATCGTAGCCGCGCTCAACCTCGAGCAGGCCGGCCTCAGGGTGGTCCAACCGCCAGATTTCCATCAGCGCTTCCTTACCTTGGCGCCCAATTTGCTAGCACCCCACGCCAAAAGGACCACTACCGGCAGGTAAATCCATGTCCCCTCGTTGAAGTACATCTCCATGGCCGCGAAATAAGCGATGCCCGCAACCCAGAAGATGGTCCATGAGTAGCGGAATGTGGTGGCATCGATAAGAGCAATAAGCACGGTAAGCCCACCCATGATGCCGAGCAATACCGTGCCGGAAACCGCCTGGTAAATCGCCGGCGGGAGCACCAAGAAGACAGCGATCATCGCCAAGGGCGCCCACCACTGCCACCACGCGCGGCCTGGTTCTTCCTGCGTTTCCTGCTCCTGACTCATACCTGCCTTAAACTAGCACATAATTTTGCTTTTTAAGCTGTTTATTTTGACGAAAGAATATGCAGTCCTACCTGCAGAAACGCCGTAAAACAGGCGAATGTCCGGTGGGTGTTCTATAGTGTTTTTCGTACACACGTTCACATCACAAATTTAGGTTTTAAACGCCATGGAAGATCCCTACTTTTCCACGACCAACACCAAAGACCCCACTACACGCGTAGCTTTTGAAATGCGAAAGACTGAATATGAGTTCTGGACTGAGCAGATCCCCGATCTCGATTCTGATTTCGAATTAGTCACCCAATCCCTCTACCGCACCACCGGAGTTAATGAAGGGCGAATCGGCCATATCCTGATGGCCCTGTACCGCCTGGAAGAGCTCCCGCAGCTGAAAGAGCTGCAACACGAGCTCTATCACTTAGATTTAGACCGCCTCATTGCCATCAATAAATCCCTTAACCGCCTGGGCAACCCGACCCCGGAGGTAATCGCGCGCATCGATGAGCAGCTCACCGCCTACCTCACTCCCACCCGCGCCAACCAGGCCATGCGGACGCAAGCGCAGATTAAAAGGAAGATTAATGAGCTCATCAACCTCGAAGATGACACCCTTGCGGTCAAGAAGGGGCCGACCCAGCCACGCTACACCATGGAAAATTGGGGAAACAATACCACGGCGATGACGCTGAGCGCGGATCCCTCGGTGATGGCGTGCGTCGATAAGTGCATCAAGGAGACTGCGCTCAAGCTGGATTGCTCGCTTGCCGATGCCGCCATTTCCCTCCTCACCGGCAATACCGAAGCGCCCCAGGTCATCCTGAATGCCTACAAGGCAACCGATGTCCCCAACTCCCCCGCATTCATTGAATCCGTTGGGTGGCTCGACCCAGCGCGCTCCAACGCGCTGCCCTACTCCAAGATCCGGGAAATGAACCCGGATAAAGAGGTAAAGGGATACGTAACCCCGCCGGATATGGCAGCCTACCTCGAAGGATTCGACGGCACCTGCCGCTACCCAGGCTGCAACCGCCCTGCCACGGTGTGCCAAAAGGATCACCGCATCAACCACGCGGATGGCGGGCCGACGACTCCCGCAAACCTTGCCTGCCTGTGCCAGCACCACCACAACATAAAGACCGATGGCCGCGTCTTCTACGTCATGGACCCACACACCCGGGACATTATTTGGCTCTTCGAGGACGGCAGCTGGACCGTCACCGAGCCTTCCGGCCCACTGGCAGAAAAGAATAAGAATTGGGTGCAAACTTTTGCACAAACCATGACCGCCCACCGCGCGCGAGCCTACGAGGAGGCCCACCAAGCACAGGAAGAAGCAAAAACCACCCCTAGGGAGGAGGATTAAAAACGCCCACTGCCATACATTGGCTGGCATGATGCAAAACTTATTCACGCTCAACGAGCTGGTTATTTCCCAGACCAAGTCCCTCCTCAAGGATCGATTCATGATTTCTGATGTCAACGGGACCCCAGTGGGCACCATTGTGCAATCCACCAGCCTTAAGGAAATGGTGTTTAAACCCTCCCGTAGCTTGGAGGTCGCACTCACGGATGCCGAAGGCAACCCCCAACAAACAGTCATGACGATCTCGGATCCGCCTAATTTTTTGCGGGATACCTACGAAGTACACCTACCGGGAATTGAACAGCCCATGGCCGTTATCACCAAGCGCTTCTCCATGTTCAAAACCAAGATGAAATTAACAATGGAGGGCTTTGCCGACGTCGAAGTGCACGGCGATTTCTGGGATTGGAACCTCACCATCACCTCCCAGGATCGCCAGCTTGCCGATGTCTCCAATAAGTGGACCGGCATGGGCAACTACTTCATGGGTAAAAACACGTATCTCCTGCGGATCGCGCCAGACCTCAACGAGCAACAACACGCAGCCATCATCGGCGCCGTAATGAGCATGGATATGCTGCGCACGAAAAAGCAGAAAAATAGCAACTAGGTGAATACATGGTCATTGTTGCAAACGGTGTTTCAGGACTGGTCCCACTGTGAGCACGGAGGTTCCAATTCCGGATACGGCAAGTGCCGCTGCTGGGCCGATGGCGCTTACGACAGGCGCCCCGATGATGTATCCGATAAGCATTGCAGAGCTGTTTATCGATCCCATCGTAGAAAGGGCTTTGGGTTTAACTTCATCAGGTACGGTTCCCACCACGATGATTCGCAGTGCAGCTACCTGAACGGCATTGCAGATACCGGCGAGGAAGAAGCATGGAATGCAGAGCCACAATGAGGGAATTAGCCCAGGTAAAGCAATGAAACAGCCCATGACGAATCCTGCTCCGGTCAAGGTTTTCTCGGCGTTGTGTGTGTCGAGGCGAGCTGACAACCGTGCGCCCAAGATGCGGCCCACGATAAAAGCCTGGGCAATGATTGCATATACCGTACCGCTCGCCTGGAGGGTACTGGTTACATAGAAGACAAGCGCAATGTTGAAAATCGAGGTGCAAATGATTGCTCCCCAAATGCTGGTAAGTGCGGAGCGAGAACTTCTATTTTTCAGTAAGAGAGAAGGAGCTTCGACTACCTTTTGGAAAAAGCTCGGTGAAGATTCGTTGATTTGTAGCTGAGGTGAAGTGTTGTTAAACCGAGATTTATAGAGGACAACAAAGACAACTAGTGAGAACGCTACGGCGCACGCTTCAACGAAGAGCGCTGCCTGCACGTTTCTTTGGTCAAGAAGCAATCCTCCGAGCAGTGGGCCAAGGAATCCGCCGCCAAGTCGTGCCGTATCCAAGAGAGAGAAAGCTTTCGCTTGCTGGCTTCCACTGACTTGGGAGTCGACGATGGTGAAAATGGCTGGAATCGACAGCCCGCTTAAGCATGCGGTGACGAGGTTTCCGAAAATGAGGATCAACGGCGCTGGATAGGCCGTCATTGCTAATAGGCCCAACAGATCCAACAAGAGAACAGAAATTGCTATTCGATAGCTGCTGAATTTGTTAAAGAGCGGGCTCAGAAGGGGAACCACAAAAACTTGGGCACAGGCTCCAGAAACGAAGATGCTTGCTACCAACAGTTCGCCCTTGTGTAGAGCGGCGAAGTGGAGTGAAATTGAAAGGCTGGTCATTGCCGCGCACAGTGACATCAAAAAATAGATGGCGGTCAATGAATAGAGGGAAACGCCGTCACTACTTCTAAAGGGGCGCATTTAGGATGCCTTGCTCAACTGATGCATCGTCGTGGTGTGCTCCCCTGTCGAATTGCCCACTGCGGCCACTTCGGGAGGGGCATCGCATGGGAACATTATTCGCAATAGTGTAACCCATCCCACCACTAGGCAAAGCTGTACTGCGCCCGGAAAACGAAAAATCTCGAGGCACCGTAGAAACGATGTCTCGAGATATCGATTGTGTGCTGTTCACATCCCATGGTCACACGGTAATTCTTGTGTACAGCTCCCGAGCAGCACTTATGTAATCTCCCGAGAATAAATTCCGCCTCAACTAGGCCAAAAAGTCGATGAAAGACCGTGCTATAAGTGGCCTCAGCAAGCAAACTTTTTTACTTTTGCCCTCCCGTTGACGGCAGAAGAAACTCGCCCTGCCGAAGCAGGACGAGTGTTAGTACATGCGTGCTAAATAGTTTCCAGACCTTTTAGGTTCGAGGTGGAGCCTTTACCGGGGTACGACCAAGGTCTTCTTCAATCATGCGCAGGCGCTTTTTCATCGAATCCTCCGATGGCCGCCGCCTAGCGTATGAATCCTGAATAGCCCGATTTGTTGCAGCTATCCACAGAGCAATGGTGATATAGAGCATTGGCTCTCGCCGAACGCCGCGCCTCAGGTTATCCATACCTGTGACGTAGTGGGATTTCATAATGGAAAACCGTTGTTCAGTAATGGCACGTGCGGATTCGTAGTAGGCGGTGTGCTCCCACGAGCCTGGCACTAGCCCCCACTGGGCCCGTTTCCACTGCTCAGGCGTGTAGGTTTGAGTAATACTCGAGCTTGAGCAGCACCGGTACCGTGTGGCATCCCAGGACGGTGCAACAGTAGGGGCTCCATTTTCGGCAGAAACCATGGAAGCCGGCTTAAGCGGGCATTTCACCCTGCCTTGGACGGCGGGACAAACCAGATCGATTTTCACCGGAAGATCACCTTCAACTTCTTGTTTACTGGGTCTACCGCGGGTCGCCCGTTTACGATACGGACGCGAATTCGTGCCCATCAGCAGTGGAAATAGGGCTTCCATCTGTGCATCATGCTGTTCGAAACCGTCCGGTTCGTCGAGAAGATCCACAGTACGGCGGGTGATTTTCCCGTCACCTGCCAGGTGACGGGCCATGGGGCAGTAGAAATCGCCTGCGATCTGGACTGGGCCGCTCGACATGTCAGTCGTTCCTGGCGCATCTGAGGCCATGATGGTGCGCCACGAGATTGGATACCGCACAATAGGCGCGTACCCCGCATCGAGTACAACATCAGAAAACTGACGTTTGACGTTGTAGCCCATGTCCACGGTGAGAAAAGGGATCCGACCGCGTTTCGTGCGCTGGTCAAAGCCATTTTCTTGGTGGAAGCGAAGAGCACGCTCCAAGCTCATCACCGACCCGGAGCTTGGTTTGTCGATTGATATGGCGGTGATCACCGACGGTATGCCATAGACCGCCTGGGGTGGCCCGACCCGACTGACTGCAGTCACACCGAGGCCTACACCGCCTTTGGTGATGCGTCGGCTTCCGGCCTCGGCATGCAGGGAGTGGTCCTCGCGATCGCGGATGTAGAAGGCGCCGGAGTATGCTGCACCGCGTTGCTTATCGTCGCGGCTGCCCAGCCCTTGGGATTGACCAGCCAAATCGATGATCGTCTCATCCGCAACCACGTCGCCCTTGTATCCCGACGGGGACGGGTCATCGATAGACCCAGCTACGATGGCATTAACAACTTGGTGGAGGCGCTCACTGGCGACCACTGAGGCCTGCTGCTGCTCCTCGGTCCGCGCAGCCATCGTTTGACGATGAGCTCCGTTTTTGTCTCGGCGGGCACGGATATCCGGTAGAGAATCCAGCGGTTCCAGATATCTGGTCAGCCACATGGCGAATGCGCGGTAGGTTCCTTCCCCACTATATCCGTGCAGGTCAAGACCCAGTCGCTGCTGAGTGTCGCTATCCAGATCCCAGAGGGTACGCCAGATCTCTGCCATGGACGGCGCACGTTGAGTACCAATCAGCGCTAGTCCTATCGTTAAGACGGCAAAGATGGAGTAGCGTGGGCCAGTTGCCGTGCGCCCACCGATTCCTTTTGCCTGCCGTCGATAAAAATCGATGAACGTATGTGCTCCAGATTTGTCGATCACTTGTGCGCATTCCTCCAGGTAGGTGCGCGAAAAGGTCAACTTTTGTTCCTGTAGTGCGATCGTCATACCTCTGCAGCCTCCTTGGTCCGCAGCAGCGCATGCGCGATATCCGCGGACGAATAGTCCGGCAGCGATTCATCCAGGTCGTGCAGAATCCGTAAATCCGCGATGCCAGCGAGCTTAAGCAGCATTGCTGCGGGTATAGCCGGATCTGTGGCCAAATCGACCACCCAACGATTTCGCAATGCGGCCGCATTAAAACGCGGAAAACCCTGCTCATCCAACCTATCTGCAACATGACAAATTGCGTTGCGTGGCATGGTCTGCCCCACACAGGGAAAGACGAACCCACCGCCAGCCTCTTGGGCGCGGGTGAGCAGACGGTGCCCACGAATAGGGCACACGACCGGCACCACCCGACTAACCACGCCCTTTTTGCGTACCGCAACAACGACGACGGTTCTTTCCTGAAGTTCTAGCGCAGTGATATCGGTTCCGCGGAGACGTCGGATTTCTCCTGCCGACAAACCCGCTCCGGTGGTGAGATCCAAAATCACGAGCAGCTGCTGGCGCAAAGAGCCGCTCAGCGAGGGCACGATGGCGTACAGCTCATCTGCCAGTGGCTCGGAAGCTGGCGCGACAGCCTTCCGACGCGGACCGCGTGAGCGGTGCGGCTCTGGAAATTGGTTCGGATACAGTGCCCTACCTGCGGCGTACAGTATAGTGCGATAGGTGCGCTGTGCTCGACGATTGAAAACGTCATCTCTAAAAAGCCATCGATCGACAGCCTCCCTGACCAAGGCTCGCTCCTCATCGACCACACCATATACCAGCCCCTCGTCGTACAGATACCGCGCTAACACGCGGCACGCTTTCGCATCGGCGACCTCATCAAGCTCGCGCGTATGGGCCTGGACCAGCGCGGCCCTCTCGATTGCCTGCGAACGCAACGGGCCTACAGGACGCCGGATCCCCACATCCCGAAGTCGGGCATACCGATCTGCATCAGGGACGGTCCGGCGGGTCAAGCGTCGCACACGCTCAGGTGCTATATCTCCGGCCACCACCGTCAACGTCGCCGTACCACCAGCTCGACCACTCTTGGTTGGTTCGGAGCTTGGTGCTGCTGCTAAGGCCTTAAAACGCCCCATGATCGCACCCCGATTCCACGACGACGGGAGCACTGGAAAATTCGCGATTGCAAAACGCATTTAGGCATGACAAGATTGAGCCATCTCCTTCACATAGGTAGAACGTGTTGAATGGATATACTCACGAAAATTTCGACAAAAATTTTCGTGACCGCAGGGCACGATCTTGCAGGATCGGGCCCTGAATTTGTTTTCGGATTTGTCCGATAAGCAGTATTAGGTCACAGATGCACCCCCTGCACCCTGACTATCATCACCACGGAAGCGACCTGCTTCGGAAAGCCACTGCGTCATCACATGCGACATGGAGCACCCGCGCTTCGCTGACTCAGTAGAAAGCTTCGCCACGAATGGCGCAGGCAAGCGTAATTCGACGCGCACAATCGCGTCGTCGGGCACTACCCGATGGGCCTTACGGCCAAAATGCGCTGACGGAATTTCCATCAACCCTCCTTCACACAGCTACCGACTCGCGACACGGGTGTGCCACGAGAACACAGACAAACGCCTGCGCCAGCCAGAAAAAATCCTGGTCAGTAGTGACATTAAAGTCACTTCAAATCAGTAACCCTGTGTGGGTTGTGTACCTTCACGTCAAAGCGTGGCCCGTCATGGGCTTTTATAGATTACCGGCTCCAACCGGTACAAAACAAACCATTCAATTACCTGCGCATTTGTCTGAGTTTCCACCACCGATCAACTTCACCCGCGTCATCTTGAGGCAGGTTTGCCATACCGCATGTAGAGTTCTGTGGGCAGAAGCTTCCTCACGTGGCCGACTACCTAGAGGAATCACTCGATGAGCTGTTAGCTTTTACTACCGCACCGAAACCGGTATGGACCAAGACCTGGTCCAATAACCCCACCGAACGGCTCAACCGAGAAATCCGACGTCGCACCGACGTCGTCGGGATCTTCCCACACCGTGAAGCCGTCATCCGGCCGGTCGGGGCCGTCCTTGCGAAACAACACGATGAGTGGATCCAGCAAAAACGCTACATATCGCTAACAAGCCTGACCCAGACCAAGAAGATCATCGCTGCCAACCTCGTCGACGACACTCCCACCGACGACAAGGAGATCGCCGCCTAATGCTTACCCAACCCCGCCCCCGAAACTAACCACATACTCGAAAGCCAGATACACCACTTCCCAGGACTTGACCCCCGCGAATTTAAATGGATATAATTAGACCCATGTTGATTTCAGGTACCGCTTTCTTGCGGTTGCGCACCAACCGCTAAGGCGGTTTCCTACCCCGTAGGTTAAAAACCGCTCCGGTCCTTTAGCCGGGCGGCTATTTGTCATGCCCGGCTCCCTTTCAAATCCAAGGAGCACACCTGATGTCTGCATACGGACACGGCCGTCACGAGCATGGCCAAAATTTTCTCACCAACCACAAGATCATCAACTCCATCATCGACCTTGTGAAACAAACCTCCGGCCCCATCATTGAGATCGGACCAGGAAGCGGTGCCCTCACTCACCCGATGGCCCACTTGGGGAGGGCGATAACGGCAGTTGAAGTGGACGCAAAACTAGCTGCCAAAATCACACAAGAAACCTCCTCGGCGGCGGTCGAAGTGGTCCATGATGATTTCCTTAACTTCCGGTTACCCGCCACTCCCTGCGTCATTGTGGGAAACATTCCCTTTCACCTCACCACTGCCATTCTTCGAAAGTTGCTGCATGCGCCAGCATGGACTGACGCTGTACTCCTCATGCAGTGGGAAGTCGCTCGCCGCCGGGCCGGGGTAGGCGCAAGCACGATGATGACGGCTCAGTGGTCCCCATGGTTCACATTTCACCTGGGTTCTCGGGTACCAAGGCCTGCTTTCCGGCCACAGCCAAACGTTGACGGGGGGATCTTAGTGATCCGCCGGGTGGGTGACCCGAAGATTCCGATAGAGCAGCGCAAAGCCTTTCAGGCGATGGTGCACACCGTTTTCACTGCCCGGGGACGCGGGATAGGGGAAATTCTCCGAAGGGCAGGGTTGTTTTCATCACGTTCAGAAACACAATCATGGTTGCGCTCGCGAGGAATCGACCCCGCGACCCTACCTCCCAGATTGCACACCAACGACTGGATCGATCTCTTCCAGGTGACTGGTTCCTCTCTACCTCACCATCGACCCATTTCACCATCGGGAAGTAGTCAACGACCTCCTCAACGGAAAAACCGAAGCCGGCGGCGTTAATCCCCACCAAAACCGAAATCCACCAGTAGTACTAAAAGGGCTCTTCCGGTTTTAGAGTGCATTGATTAGTTCGCCGGGGGTTCGGGCGTGGCACAAGATATTGGGGTCCTTGGCTTTGTAGGAAAAAGGTATCTAATCCATCCGTACAAAACTAAGGACCTACTGTGCAGCCTAACGGAAATGTCATCGTCGATACCATCTGCCGCACCGCAAAACTAGGAACTACTATCACCGGTGCCACAGAAAACGGTGACGTCACTGTTATTGAAGCCGAACCCGTCGAGCCGATCAATGAATGCCCTACCTGCGGGCAGCCTGGAGTATTCCGCGACCACGTCATCCGCAGCCTGGTCGATCTGCCCATCGTCGGCCACCCAACAACTTCATGTGCGCCTTCCACGCTACCGGTGCACCAACAAGCGTTGCTTGCAGAAGATCTTCCGTGCTGGCCTTGCCTGCGCGCCCGACAATTCAAAGACCACGGACCAGGTGACCCACTGGATCCTGCAACGACTCTGCCTAAATCGGATGAGCGTTGCCGCTGCACCCAAGTCATTAGGCCTGGGGTGGGATATGAAGTGTCCCAGGTTTTGTTCCGTTTGATGAAACCCGTTTTTGAAACAACGTACGGAGCACAACGCACGCCGATGCCAAAGCTTCCGCAACATCGACTACCTCATCAAACCCACGACAGTGGGATTCACACCCTCAATCCCCACGCGTGCAATCTTCGCACCTCAAAGATTGAAAAATGAAAGAAACCGGAGGTAACATACCCTTTCGAGTTTGTTACTTCCGGTGGTGCAGTTTGTTCAACTGCTCATTGTGCCCGGGGCGGGACTTGAACCCGCACGTCCTTATCGAACACTGGCACCTGAAGCCAGCGCGTCTGCCAATTCCGCCACCCGGGCAGGGTGTGGTTGTCAGTGCGACTAGATAAAGATAGCACAGGAAGCACATGCAATTACAAATCAGCAGGAAAAGCGGATTATTTTGCGCATTTAAAGGCGAAAATCTAGGAACTTTCGCGCCGCCGTCTACGTTTGAAAGGGGTGTACAAACTATAATGGCTACTACTGATCACTACTGATCGCTGTATAGCGGAAAGGAGCAAAATTCGTGGCGTTTTTAGAAAGGCTGGCGAAGCTCGATTCCGCTATGCAACGCGGCCTTGATAACGGCATGGCTTTTGTCTTCGGCGGCAAGGTCGTTCCTGCAGAGATTGATGAGCTTTTGAAGCAAGAAGCCCAGGACAATCTCGGCCACGGGGACGATGACAAGCTCTATAGTCCCAATGTCATGACTGTAGGTGTCTCCTCCAAGGATTTGGAGAACTTGTCGCAAGACCCCGATTTGCCTGCCGATTGCGCAGACCAATTATCTCGCTTTATCCGCAATAACGGATGGTCCCTCGCTGGTCCCGTCATTGTGCGGATTGCGGAGGAATCGGGCCTGCGCACGGGCCAGCTTCGTGTGTCCTCGTTTATAGATCACGAGCCCACAGAAGAGACCGGTTTCGAGGCGATTTTCCACGACTTTGATGGTCAGGAGGACCAGATGACCAACCCGCACGAAAATAATGCGGATGACGCAGCTACTACCGCTTTCATTGCGCAAGATGACCAACCCGCGCCGCAAACGCAGGGCCCCGCAGTCAATTTGATGTTGCAGGATGGCTCTTCCCGCGTCTATCACGTGCAGGAAGGGTCAAATATTATTGGCCGCAGCAATGATGCGGATTTGCGCCTGCCGGATACGGGCGTGTCCCGCCAGCACGCGGAAATCACGTGGAACGGCGAAGATGCCGTATTGGTGGATTTGCAGTCCACCAATGGCACCACGGTCAATGACACTCCCATTGATAACTGGCTGCTTGCCGATGGCGATGTGATCACCATGGGCCATTCCCACGTCGAGGTCCGCATTACGGGCCTTGATTCGCATAGTTACTAATTCACACTGAGGAAGGGAGGCCGCCATGGATGCAGTCATCATGCTGGCGCTTCGCATCGGCTTATTGGCTCTTTTGTGGGTATTTGTCCTGGTGGCCTTGAATGCCATGCGGCGGGATACCAATAAATCCGCAGGTGCTATGCCACAGCCGTCAAAAATGGGTGCGTCCCCGCGCAGTCACGCTGCGGTGAAGCAGCTTTCTATTGTGGAGGGCCCCTTGCAGGGATCCCACATGAATTTGGGCACACTCGAGGAATGCACCTTGGGCCGCGCCGCTGACTGTGATTTTGTCACTGGGGATGATTATTCTTCCGGCCATCATGCACGCCTATTTCGCCGCGGCAGCGAGTGGGTAGTGGAGGATTTGGAATCTCGCAACGGAACCCTCGTCAATGGTGTGCGCATCGACCAACCTGAGGTAGTCGGCGCGAACTCCGAGATTAAGCTAGGCCGCACTACCGTGAGGTTGAACGCATGACACTGAAGCTAAACTTTTTTGCCAAGTCGGACCGCGGGCTTATCCGCGGTAATAATGAGGACTCCGGTTACGCCGGATCCCACCTGCTGATTTTGGCCGATGGCATGGGCGGACATGCCGCAGGTGAGGTCGCCTCCCAACTCATGGTCAACCACCTCGAAATCCTAGATCAGGATCCGGGTAAGGAGGACACGGAAGCACTCCTTGCAGCTGCTGCCGATGACGCCAATGAAGCCATCAGCGAGCACGTCACCGCCCACCCGGAGACTGAAGGTATGGGCACGACGCTGTCCACGATGCTGTTCAATGGCACGACCTTTGGTGTCTGCCATGTGGGTGATTCGCGCGCTTATTTGCTGCGCGATGGCAAGCTCGAGCAAATCACCAAGGATGATACCTATGTGCAATCCTTGGTGGATAAGGGCGAGCTGGCTGCAGAAGATGTTTCTTCCCACCCACAAAAGTCCCTCATCTTGAAGGCCTATACCGGGCGTGCGGTGGAGCCGACGCTCTTCACGTTCGAAGCCAAGGCGGGTGACCGCATCTTGCTGTGCTCGGATGGGCTTTCGGACCCAGTTACCGCTTCCACGATTGAGACTGCCCTTGGCCAGGGAAGCATCGAACAGGCGGGCTCCACCCTCGTGGATCTCGCTATTCGTTCGGGCGGACCGGACAATGTCACCGTCGTCATCGCCGAGGTCACGGAAGAAAAACCCGCCACCCACGAGCCGTTCCGCGTTGGTGCTCTTGCAGGTTCGGTAGAAGAACCCACGCACCCGGATTCCTCGGCGTCACGCGCCGCGAAACTCACCCGTAAACCCCAGGTGATTCCGCCGGCCGTCATGGCTGATGAAGACAACGCGGCCAAGGACTCCGATGAAGAAGAGGCAGAGGACGAGCCTTCTCGACGAAAAGTCGGGTGGAAGGTCCTCATCGCGCTCATCATCATCCTGGCGCTCGTTATCGGCGCGGGGCTGTGGGTCAAGAACTTCTTGTCCAATAATTACTACGCCGAGACCAACGATGCCCAGGAAATCACCATCCTCAAAGGCGCGGATTATTCCGTATTTGGCAAGGATTTAAGCTCCACGCACCAATACGTGTGCATTAATGACAAGAACTCCTTGCTGTTTTCTGCACAGAAGTGCAAGGGAGACTTCACCCCGCTGAAGGTCTCTGACCTGCCCGAGTCTGAGCGCGGCGCGGTCAACCACATTTCCGCCGGTGATCTGAGCAAGGTTCAGGATCAGATTAATGACCTGGGTGAAAAGGCACTCAAGCCATGTATCACTGCACCGAGCCAAAAAGATAATAAAGACACCAAGGAAAACAAACCTGGGGTCACTTGTAGGGAGGTGTAGCTGATGCAGAAGTTTTTTAGCCGAAGAATCGAACTCGGCCTCCTTATTCTCGCCGCGGCTGTCTTTGCCATTACCTTGGTCAGTTTGGAGCTGTCGCAAGATAATGCGCTTACGACGGACTTGATCTACCTCATCGGTGGATTCATTGGTGTCTTTACCATTGCCCACTTGGCAATGTGCTTCTTGGCACCCTACGCGGACCAGATCATGTTGCCTATCGTGGCCATCCTTAATGGCATTGGGCTTATCGTTTTGGCCCGCTTGGATTTGGTCAATGATCGGGGTCTCGCGGTCCGTCAGGTCATGTGGACCGTCGTTGGCTTGGTGCTCTTTGTGCTGGTCCTGGCGGTTGTCAAGGACCATCGGTCACTCACCCGCTACTCCTATATCTTAGGCGCAGCCGGCCTCGTACTGTTGGCGCTGCCATTGGTGTGGCCACAACCTGATGGCGTTGAGGCGCGCATTTGGCTGAACTTCGGGCCATTTTCCATCCAGCCGGGTGAGTTCTCCAAGATCATGCTGATCTTATTCTTTGCCATGCTGCTAACGCAGAAGCGATCCCTTTTTACCGTGGCTGGCTATCGTTTCTTGGGAATTTCCCTGCCCCGCTTGCGCGACCTCGCCCCCATTCTCATCGTGTGGGCCATCGCCATTATCATCATGGGCATTTCCAATGACTTCGGTCCGGCATTGCTGCTCTTTAGCACGGTGCTGGGCATGCTATTTATGGCTACCGGCCGGGTTAGTTGGCTATTTATTGGCCTCGTCCTCGTCGGTATCGGTGGCTTTGGCATTTACCAGGTATCCGAAAAAATCCAGCAGCGTTTTTCCAACTTCATGGACCCGCTGGCTAACTACGACAACACCGGCTACCAATTGGCCCAGTCCCTTTTTGGTATGTCCTCTGGCGGTATTTCCGGCAGCGGCTTGGGCCAAGGACACCCTGAATTGGTGCCGGTGGCACACTCTGACTTCATCCTCGCCGCCATCGGCGAGGAATTGGGCCTGATTGGCCTAGCTGCCGTTTTGGTCCTCTTTGGCATGTTGGTGACCCGCGGATTCAATACCGCGTTGCGTACCCGCGATACGTACGGCAAACTGGTCGCTTCAGGCCTTTCTCTTACTTTGGCGGTACAGGTCTTCGTCGTCACCGGTGGCATTTCCGCCCTGCTGCCGATGACCGGCTTGACCACTCCTTTCATGTCCGCCGGTGGTTCCTCTCTCATGGCTAACTATGTACTGTTGGCGATTTTGCTGCGGATCTCTAACGCGGCACGCCGACCCATGCAGGAGAACTCGAGCAATGCTCCGAGTGACACCTCCATGTTCCCGTCGGTTCAGGAGGCTTACCGATGAACAAATCCATCCGCCTAGTGTCCCTATTTGCCATCGTCTTGACCGCAATTCTGTTGGTGAACCTGACGGTGATTCAGGCATTTTCGGACGATAAATACGCGCATAACGCTAAGAACTCGCGCGGGTTTATTGAGTTGCAGACCACCCCGCGCGGCCAGATCTATTCCGGCAATACGGTGCTGGCGCAATCCACGGAAAACCCGGATGAGACCTACTCCCGGTCTTATCCCATCGATTCGCCTGCTTTTGGCAATATCACCGGATACTTGTCCAGCCAATTCGGCGCTTCGGAATTGGAATCTTCGCAAAATGACATTCTCAATGGCACGGATGATTCCCTGTTCAAGCAGCACTGGCTGGATACCATCGCGAATAAGCCCACCCAGGGCGCCAATGTAGAGGTCACCATCGACCCAGCATTGCAACAGGCCGCGTATGACCAGTTGGCGGGTCCGGGATACGAAGGTTCGGCGGTTGCCATCCAGCCATCGACGGGCAAGATTCTGGCCATGGCCTCCAACCCGGGCTTTAACCCGAATTCACTGGTCGGCGAGTCCGCCGATGAGGCGTGGACGGGCTTGCAGGAGCAAGCGGGCCAGCCACTGGTCAACCATGCAGCGGCGGATACCTTGCCACCGGGATCTATTTTCAAGATCATTACGACTGCGGCCGGGTTGAATAATGGATTCAATCCCTCGTCGAGCCTGACCGGTGCCAACGTGATTACCCTGCCGGATGCCGTCACGGAGCTGACCAACTACGGCAATGAGAAATGCAACGGCCAAGATTCCGTCACCCTGCAGACCGCGTTCGCGCTGTCGTGCAATACCGCATTTGTGCAGATGTCTGAGCAGATTGGCGCGGATGAGCTGCGCAAATACGCGGATGCTTTCGGCATTGGTGAGAAATACGATCTGGGAGTCTCTTCTTCCGGGGGTACCTTGGGCGACCTTCCAGATGGTGCGGCGACGGCGCAATCGGCCATCGGCCAGCGCGATGTCACTATGTCCGCGTTGCAAGCGGCAGTCATGGCCGGCACCGTGGCCAATAAGGGCACGCGCATGGAGCCTTACCTGGTCAATCGCATTACCGATGCCCAGATGAAGGAGATCCGCACCACCAAGCCCAAGAAGGGCGGCGAGGCCGTGACGGAAGAGACCGCATCGACCATTAAGGACTTGATGTTTGCCTCCGAGCGTTCTTCGTGGGGCTACGACGGCAATGGCTTTGCATCCAAGACCGGTACCGCCGAGCACGGCGAAGGCTTGGCTCCGCACGTGTGGTACGTGGCCTTTGACCCGGACCGCGATATTGCCGTCGGGGTCGTCGTCAAGAACGGCGGTAACCTGGGCGAATCCGCAACGGGCGGCAGAGTCTCTGGCCCAATTGGTCGTGCCATCTTGAGCGCATACCAGGGGGAGCAGTAATGAAGAATACCGAGAATAAGGACCATCTCCAGGAACTCATCGGCAGCGACTACGAGCTGCAGTGGATCATTGGCCACGGTGGCATGTCAACGGTGTGGCTTGCCGATGACACTCGCAATGACCGCGAAGTAGCCATCAAGGTTTTGCGGCCGGAATTTTCCGATAACCAGGAATTCCTCTCCCGCTTCCGCAATGAAGCGGAATCGGCCGAATCTATCCAGTCCGATAACGTGGTGGCCACGTATGACTACCGCGAGCTGGAAGATAATGGCCGCAAATTCTGCTTCATGGCCTTGGAATACGTGCGGGGCGAATCCCTCGCGGACCTGCTTGCGCGCGAGAACACCTTGCAGGAAGAACTCGCGCTGGACGTGCTCGAGCAGGCGGGTCACGGCCTATCCATTATCCACCGGATGGGATTGGTGCACCGCGATATTAAGCCCGGCAACCTGATGATTACCCAAAATGGGCAGGTAAAGATTACGGACTTTGGCATCGCCAAGGCGGCTGCCTCGGTACCGCTCACGCGCACCGGCATGGTGGTAGGTACCGCCCAGTACGTTTCGCCTGAGCAAGCGCAGGGCAAGGAGGTCACCCCTGCCTCGGATATCTATTCGCTCGGCGTCGTAGGCTACGAGATGCTCGGCGGTAAGCGACCCTTTTCGGGCGATTCCTCCGTGTCCATCGCCCTTGCCCACATCAACCAAGAGCCTGAACCGCTGTCGACCACGATTAGCGCCCCGGCGCGCGAGCTCATTCGTATCGCGCTGCGCAAGGATCCCAATACCCGCTATGCCGATGGCAATGAATTTACGGTCGCGGTATCCGATGTGCGCCTGGGCAAGCGCCCACCGCAGCCCAAGTCCATTCCGCCCCACCAGCAGGCCCCAGAGCCTTCGCCCTCGGCATCGACGGAGATGCTTGCCGATGTCGCCCAGCCCACCACCATTCATCCAGCGGCGGGGACGCCAGCTCCACAGCGCAAGTCAGCACCAGCCCCGGGAAGCGATTCGAAGGGCGGGAAGTCTTTCCTTAAAGGCCTGGGTATCGTCGCGGCCATCGCCCTGCTTGCCGCGGCCGGCTACGCCATCATGAACCTCATGAGTAGCGAGGGCGGCGACAGCGAGCCTTCGTCTACCCAGGAAACTTCCGTGGTCACCGAATACCGGGATCCCACGACCACGCAGGTAGAAACCCTGGAGGAAGAAGATACTAATGAGACGCCGCAGGAAGTGACGGTAACGGAGACGGAGCCTACGGATCGGGAGGGCAACCAGGCGCCGCGCGATAATCACCGGCAGCCGCAGACCCCGAACCAGCAGGCCCCGACGCGAAACCAGCAGGCCCCGAATACCCCGACGCAGCAACGTCAGCCCCAGCAGCGCCAGCCGCAGGAGACGCACGTCGAAAATACACCTGAGCAGAAAAACACAGTAAACTCACAGCCCGATGAACTCCCTGGGGATTTATCTGACCTATTAAGACAGGATGGTGACTAAGCCATGGTCAATGACCGGTACCGGCTCGGTGAGATCATCGGCTCCGGCGGTATGTCCGAGGTATTTGCCGCAGAGGACACCACTTTAGGCCGGCAAGTTGCGGTAAAAATGCTGCGCACGGAGATGGCTCGCGATATCAACTTTCGCGAGCGCTTCTACCGCGAGGCGCAGAACTCGGGCAGGCTCAACCATCCCAATATCGTCGCGGTCTATGACACCGGCGAGACCGAGATGGACGGCATGACCATCCCGTATATCGTCATGGAGAAGGTCAACGGGGCCACGCTGCGCGATATTATTCGCGAAGATGGCCCGCTGCCTGCCCAAGAGGCGGCGGAGATCCTCAAGCCGGTCGCGGAGGCCTTGCAGGCATCCCATGAGGCGGG
This sequence comes from Corynebacterium sp. LaCa_23, assembly GCF_058182375.1. Taxonomy (NCBI): domain Bacteria; kingdom Bacillati; phylum Actinomycetota; class Actinomycetes; order Mycobacteriales; family Corynebacteriaceae; genus Corynebacterium; species Corynebacterium sp. LaCa_23. The sequence goes on along the minus strand of NZ_CP190825.1, from coordinate 35,579 downwards.
AATCATTCACCGCGATATCAAGCCGGCGAATATCATGCTCACCAATACCGGCCAGGTGAAGGTGATGGACTTTGGCATCGCCCGTGCATTGGATGATTCGACCTCGGCGATGACCCAAACTTCTGCCGTTATCGGTACCGCCCAGTACCTTTCCCCGGAGCAGGCGCGCGGCAAGAACGCCGATGCGCGTTCCGATGTCTATGCGCTGGGCTGCGTCATGTACGAGGTACTCACCGGCCGCACCCCATTCGAAGGCGAAACCCCCTTTGCCGTGGCTTACCAGCATGTGCAGGAAGAACCGACCCCGCCTTCGGAGCTTATCGATGATCCCTCGTTGACCCCCACCCAGCGGGTCAATATCGATGCGGTGGTACTGACCGCGATGGCCAAGCACCCCGCGGACCGCTACCAGTCCGCCTGGGAGATGGCCGGCGATTTGGACCGCCTGCGCACGGGCCAGGTCACCGAGGCCGCCCGCATGCACGTCAACGAGGACGATGCCACGACGGCGATGCCCGCGCCGGCCACCGCTACTGCTACATCCCACCGGGCACCGATCGAATCGACGCGTCCTACCGGAGCACCCGAAGAGGATGAAGGCGGCGGTTGGATGAAATGGCTCGCGCTGCTCCTCGTCGCGCTGTTGGTCGCCATCTTGGGCTATTTTGCCTGGGATTTCTGGAGTAGCGACGATGAAAAGGATAGGAGTGGCCGTGACCAAACCGAGGTAGCGGAGCACAATAGCGTCATCGTGCCGGAGGTAGAAAACCGCCCGCGCAATGAAGTGGTCAAAGATCTCGAGGACTTGGGGCTTCTCGTCACCGTTAACGAAGAGGCTAACCCGGATATCGATCGCAATAAGGCGATTCGCATCAATCCGGCCCCGGGTTCGGAATTGCAGAAGAATGCCTCGGTTACCTTGACCGTTTCTTCCGGCAAGGAAATCATCGATGTCCCGGATATCACCGGCATGAACTTGGATCAGGCCGCGCAGGTCTTGGAAGAGGCAGGCCTAGAGCTGAACTCCGATATTTCCGAGCGCAATGATGAGGCCCCCGCCGGCGAGGTAATCCAGCAGAACCCCGCGGGTGGTACCCAATTGTCCAAGGGCTCGAAGGTCCGGGTGACGGTGTCTAAGGGCATCGAAAAGAAGCGCGTTCCTGATGTTTCCGGCTTGAACGAAGAGGATGCGCGCAGCCGCCTCGAAGCCAGTGACTTCGACGTCAATGTCCGCGAAGTCGATTCCTTAGAGCCGGAAGGCACCGTGCTAAACGTCTCCAACCAGGGCGCGCAGCTGGAAAAGGGCCAGACTGTCACCATTGAGGTATCCAATGGGATGCTCATGAAGGCACCCGAGGTAATGCACAAGAATCAAGGACAAGCCGAAAATGCCCTGCGCCAGGCGGGCTGGAATGGCCAGCTGCGCGTGGGCGAGCCAATTCCTACCGGCGCCTTGGTCGATAGCAATAAGATCGGTTGGACGTCCATCAATCCTGGCGATACCATCCGCAAGGATCAGGACGTAGAGGTTCGCATCTGGAAATTCGAAGCCTCGGCGCTACTGCCGTAACCACCGCTGCTGGTATCGTAATTCATCAGTAAGCACTGAGATAAGAACTGAAATCTAGAGAAGGTCTCTTATGCCAAAGTCAAAGATCACCCAGAGCTCTGCCACCCAGGTATCGAGCTCTGCCGGGGCGAATCGCACCCCGGTCAAAATCAACTCTGAAGGCACCCCGAAGTGGTACGTGGCCATCATGCTTGGCCTGATGGTCATTGGCCTGCTGTGGCTCGTGGTCAATTATCTCGCCGGTGAATCCATCCCCTTCATGGCGGAGCTCGGCGGTTGGAACTACGGGATTGGTTTCGGCCTCGCCCTCATTGGTTTGCTCATGACCATGGGCTGGCGCTAGACCGCCGCCAAAAAGAAACCCTCGCCGCCACCGCAAGGTGACCGCGAGGGTTTCCGTGCTTAGGCCTTAGTGTTCAGCCGGGCGCACACGGGCAACAGAGACACTCTGGTCAGCGCGGCCCTCGTGTTCGATATCTACTCCAGCGATCTGCTTTACCGTGGGGCAGACCACCGGGGTGATGAGGTTGATGCCGCGTTCGCGCAGCTTCTCAGACTCCACCGCAATGATGGGGGTGCCGGCGCGGACGACATCGCCCTTGTCCACGAGCTTGGTAAAGCCCTCGCCCTTCAATTCCACGGTATCGATGCCGATGTGAATGAGCAGGTCAAGACCCTCTTCAGTCCGCATGCCGAAGGCATGGCCGGTCTTGAAGACCATGGTGATGGTGCCATCTACTGGGGCACAGACATCGAAGGCATCGATCACGGTAGGAATAACGGCAAAGCCTTCGCCCACCATGCCCTGAGCAAAGGACTCATCGGGGACCTCAGAAAGCGGCACGACGGTTCCCTCGAACGGGGCGTGGAGCTGAATATCGGTGCCGATCTTCTCCGCCGGGCGAGCCTCTTCGCTGGGCTTCGCCGACTTCGTAGCTACCGAGGCGGAGCCGGTGCGCAGTTGGTGGTTGACCTCATCAAACATGAACTGCACGGAGGGGCCCACGATGACCTGCACGTTCTTTTCGGAAGGGTGGATGACGCCGGAGATACCGGCGCGCTTGATAGTGGGGTCATCGACAAGCGCGCGATCCTTCACGCCCACGCGCAGGCGGGTGGTGCAGTAATCCAAGGAATCGATATTGTCCTTGCCGCCGAGACCCTCGATGATGCGGGAGGCAGAAGCGGCGGTCTTATCATCGCCCGTGGCGGCATCGTCGTCTTCAGGGGCGTCCTCATCATCGCCGCGGCCCGGGGTCTTCAAGTTAAACCAGCCGATGAGGTAGTAGAAGGTAACGAAGTACAGGGCGAAGAAGATAACGCCCATAATTAGGAGCATGTACCACTTATTGGCCAGCGGGTTTTGCGAGGACAACAACATATCCACAAAACCTGCGGAGAAGCCGAAGCCCGCGGTCCATTCCATTGCGGAGGCGATAAAGACCGACAGACCCGTCAGCAGCGCGTGCACCACGAAGAGCAGCGGGGCAACGAACATGAAGGAGAACTCCAGCGGCTCGGTCACGCCGGTGAAGAAGGAAGCTAGGGCGCCTGCGGCCATGAGGGAGCCGATGACCTTGCGGCGGCCCTTATCCGCGCGCAGGTACATGGCCAGGGCGGCACCTGGCAGGCCGAACATCATGATCGGGAAGAATCCGGCCTGGTAGCGCCCAACAACTCCGTCCACGGTGCACTGACCGTTTTCCCAAATACCAGGGCACTCTGCGGCGGAGGTAGCCGCGGCGGCCGCGTCGATAGTGGATTGGCCGGATTGGAAGTTACCGATGTCGTTAATACCAATAACGTCGAACCAGAACACGGAGTTCAGTGCGTGGTGCAGGCCCGTGGGAATGAGCAGGCGGTTGGCCACGCCGTAGATGCCCGCACCCGCAGCACCGAGGCCTTGGATAGAGGTACCGAAGTTGAAGAGCGCGTGGTAAATGAAGGGCCATACGAAGTAGAGGATGGCGGAAACCACGATGGCGAAAAGCGCGGTGAGGATGGGGACGAGGCGGCGGCCAGAGAAGAAGGCCAGGAAGTCCGGCAGCTTAGTGCCATGGAAGCGGTTATAGACCATCGCCGCCATGATGCCTGCAAGGATGCCGAAAAGAACGTTGCCGTCACCGACTGCATTCCAACCCTCAGCCGCCCATTCGACGGCTTCATCGCCCGTAAGAGCCTCGGGATCTTCGATGCCGCGATAGCCGGCCACCGCGTCGGGGCCCAAGAGCTTCATGAAGGTGGCATACGCCAGGAAACCGGACAGTGCGGAGGCACCATTGGAGTCTTTGGCCAGGCCAAAGGCGATGGCAACGGCGAAGATCCAGCCCAGGTTATCCAGCACGGCACCACCGGAGCTGACGAGCAGCTGCGCGACAACGTTATCCTGGCCGGCAACGCTGGCTATCCAGTAGCCAACGCCGCCGAGGATCGCCGCGACAGGCAGTACTGCCACGGCGCCCATCAACGCCTTTCCGAGCCGCTGCAGCGGCCCCATAATATTGAGTTTCACGGGAGGAGTCCTTTCAAAGGTGTAAAGAGGTAAAAGAGGGCTTTAGTGCGGACGGTGCTCATCCACAAAGCGGTAGTACTCGTGATCTTCCAGCTGGGAAGCCGCGTCTTCATCGAGAATCACCGTGGCCCGCTGGTGTAGCTGGAGGACCGAGGCCGGGCAGTGCGCGGACAGCGGGCCCTCCACCATGTCACGGACCGCGCTGGATTTTTCAGTCCCAGTGGCCAGCAGCAATAGGTGGCGGGCCTCGCTGATGGTGCCGAGCCCCTGGGTCAGCGCGTAGCGAGGAACGCTATCCGTGTTCTCGAAAAAGCGGGCATTATCCTGCACCGTCCGCGGGTGTAGCGTTTCCAGCCTGGTGCGCGATTGCAAGGAGCTGGAGGGCTCATTAAAGCCGATGTGCCCATTGCCACCAATGCCCAGCAGCTGGATATCGATGCCGCCAGCATGGCGAATGGCCTGGTCATAGGCGGCTGCGGCGCGGTCCGAGTCCGCGGCATCGCCCTCGGGGCTCTGCACTAACTCATCGATGAAGTCGACGTGACTGGTAAATACGCGGCGGATGGTGGAGTAATACGACTGCTCATGGAAGCGATCCAGCCCCACGTATTCATCGAGGAGGAAGGCGCGGCTGCGAGCGAAACTCACCTCCCCGCGCTCGCAGCGGGCGGTGAGTTCTTGATACATCGCTACCGGAGTATAACCCGTGGCCAGGCCCAAGGTGGCCCCGGCGTTGGCATAGCGGACGAAGATATCGGCGGCGGCAATAGCCACCTCTGCTGGTGTGGAACGAATGAGGATGTCCATGCAGTATTTCCTAACGTGAATCAGTATCTGTCGCGGCGGTGATGTCAATGCCATCAGCGATGACGCGCATGGGCTCGAATTGCGCATTCAGGCCCACGAGGTTGGCGCGCTTGCCGGGAGCCAAACGCCCTATGTCCTTATCCCCCAGTACGTCAGCGGCCGTGGTGGAGGTAAACCGAACCGCCTCCTCTGCGCCGTGGCGCGCGGCAAAACGCGCAAATTGCTGCGCCAAGGTGGAGGTTCCACCGGCGATGGCGCCACTGTCCACCCGCGCCACGCCATCGGTCACGGTAACGGGCAGGGAGCCCAGCTCATAGGAGCCATCGGCCATGCCGGCAGCGGCCATCGCATCGGTGACCGCAAAGGAGCGGCGGTTATAGGCCATATCCACGGTGCCATCGGCAAGATGCACGCCATCGGCAATAAGCTCTACCCCCGCATCGCCGGCCTTCGAGCCGGTGAGTAGCGCGGCCACCGTGCCGGGTGCACGGTGGTGGATGGGCGGCATGGCATTAAAAAGGTGGGTCCCGGTCACGGTGACGCCCAAGTCTTTCGCCTGCTCCATGATCCGCAGCGTGGTCTCATAATCGGCTTCGGTATGGCCCAAGCTGGCGATAATATCGTGTTCTGCACAAACCTCAAGGATCTCTGCAGCGGCCTGGGTTTCTGGGGCGAAGGTAATAGAGCGCAGGTGGCCGCGGGCGGCATCGATCACCCTGCGGAAAAAGCCTGGGTCTCCCGGCACGATGCGCGATGGATCCTGTGCGCCACACTTGGCCGCGGCGATGAATGGACCTTCCATGTGGATGCCGGCGATGTCCCCTTCTTCTGCCAGCGTGGCAAGCAGCTCCGCCCGCGCGCACAGCTCCGCTTGCGTTCCAGAAACCATGCTGGCTATCAGCGTGGTGGTGCCGTGGGCGCGATGAAATCGCGCGGCGGCGCGGCACTGGTCATAATCACCATTGGGAAAGCTTCCCCCATCGCCGCCGTGATTGTGCAAGTCCACAAAACCTGGGACCCACAGCAAAACGTTTGGGTCACCGGATTGCCAGGCCGCGTGCGCTGCGGGGACATCGCCAAACGAGATGTCTTCAATGCGCCCGCCAAAGTTCAGCGCACCAGCGCGCAGCTCGACGTTCTCGTCGATGTACAGGCCTTCTACGCGGCCCTTCGTCTGTGTCTGCATATTTCGTTCACTTTTCTGTTGTGTGGGCAGGCACCGTCCCATAAACGCGCCGATATCCCAGCGCAGCACTATGTTATAACCTATTGGTACCATAAGCCGCTGTCAATGGGGTCACTTTCAATTTTTTATGTGAGATTTTCGAGGACTATCGACTGTGATGCTCAACTTCGTTTAGGCATAGACCCGCACCAGCCACTGGACTACATTGATCTTTAGGAAGTATCGCTTGCCGATGCCACCTCTACCCTCGGCTTCTCTCTAGCAAGCGCGCTACCTACGCCAACCACCGCGTCACGTCAGGAGAACGTAAATATGGATTTAAAACCAGAAACTATTGTTTCTAATATTTTAAGCGATATTGCGGAAGTAAATGATTGGGCCAGCATTGCTGATGCCACCGGCGCTAATGACATAAACTCTTTCCACGCCACCCCTGACGAGGTTTTCACCATCCTCACGGCTGTTAAAAATAGTCCCGATTTGGCCCTCGGAACTGTCACAAATGAGTTCAAGGATTTCCCTGATAGCTGGTCGCCGCGTGATATAACAGACCGGATCTTTGCCTCGTCAGATCCCATCTTATCGATGATGGATATCTTTATGCGCCCGACCAATGAATGACCTACGGAAGAATAGAGATGAAAACTGACCACGTATCTCCTTTAAGTTACGTAGCCCTTAACACTGTGGTTGTTGCTTCATGACTAGCCGTACATGTGCATTTTGAGACATATCCATGCTCATTGCCTTGATAATCAGTCTGCTCAACTGGACCCTCCGGTCTTGTCATCAAGCAGCTACCTTGCAAAAGCGCAGGGATAAATTGGGTGCGATCTACTGTCTAAATGACCACTAAGAGTGCTCTTCCGCGATATCGCGCATGCAATTATTATTGAAATTATAACCGTTTCATGTCCTTCACAAGTACTCGCCTCGGACATGGCGGGATCCTCATCTCAAGGAGCACACCATGCCCAGTCGTTCACCCGCACCGCCGCGGCACCGGTCCCAGTACGTTCTCTTGGCCGGCTTAGCCGTCTCGGTGGCCTATGCCGTCGTCCATATCGCGTTTTCTGATCCCGCCCTGATCGAAGGCACCGCACCCGCGCGCCTGTCCTTACGCAATTACCTTGGCCCAGTGCTGGGCTCTGGCATGGTGTGGGCGCTATTTGCTTACCTCATGGGCAAGGCGTGCTCCCACCGGTGGACCACGGCCTTTTTCGCAGGAGCCGGCATACTCCTGCTCATGTTGGCGGTGCACTACGGGCTGCTTTTCGCCTTTGGCATCTACGACTGGCAGACGGCCTTTTCCTCCAATGCCGCGTGGTTCCTCTTTGCCCTTATCGCCGGGCCACTTTTCGGCGTGGCGGGGGCATTTTCCGACAGGTTGGGCTGGCTAGATTACGTTGCCGTGCTCGGTTTCGTGCTGGAGCCACTGGTTACTGGGCTTATCCCAGGCAATAGTATCGAGCCGCAGACCACGACCACCCCTGAATATCTTGCCGCGGTAACGCTGTGGATGATCGGTGCGGTTTTCCTCTACTGCGAACGCCGGGCTCCTATTAAGGGGTAGCCACATCCCCAGCGGCCCACCAGCCGGGCATGCCATGGACGCCGGCCCCGGGCGCGGTGGACCCCGAAGCCATAAATATTCCCGGCGCGAGCCGGTGCGGGTGCGCGGAGAGGCGCGGGCGCAGCACGGTCTGCAGCCCGGTCATCGCGCCACCGGCGATATCGCCACCCACCAGGTTGGGGTTCCAGCGTTCCAGGTCAGCTGGGCTCGTCGCGCGGGTGGCCAGGATGGTATCGCGAAAACCGGGTGCGAAGCGCTCGATCTGCCGCGCGATAAGGCCGGTCACCTCCCGTGGATAACGCTCCTCATAGCCGTGCGGCACGTGCGCGTAGGTCCACAGCACCAGCCCGCGGGATGGGTCGGCCACGTGCTGTTGACACACCATGACCAGGGGACGCTCGGGCATGCGGCGCTTGCCGATGTCCCTTTCCGCCCCACCAATCTCCTCCACGCTGCCGCCCACGTGGACGGTGCCCGCTTGGCCCACGCGGGGATCGGCCCACGGCACGGGTTCGCTTAGGTGAAAGTCCACCTTGTACACCGCGCTGCCATAGCGCCACCGCCGCAGGTTTCGTCGAGTCCGTGCAGGAAGGTCGAGCCCGCCCAGCCTAAGGATCTGGCGCGGGGTGAGATTGAGGATAAGGGCATCCGCGCGGGGCAGGCTGCGCACATCCGTGATGTCGGCGCCGGTGTAGATGCGGGCGTTGTGGGAGCGGAGGAGGGAGACGAGGGCATCGGCAAGCGCCTGCGTACCGCCTTCTACCACCGGCCAGCCGTGGGTCATGCCGAGCGCGCCAAAGAGCAGGCCGAAAGCGGAGGTAAAAGCCCTGGTAGGCGAGGTAATGGCGTGCACCGCGCTACCGGCGAATAAGGCGCGGGCCTGCGGGGAAGTAAATGCCGCCCGCGCGAGCGCGCTCGCCGGGAGCAGGCCCGGCGCGCCGAATTGCGCCAAGCGCACCGGGTGCTCGGGCCAGCGCACCAGCGGGGTGAGCGCGTTGTTCACGTGTGCGTCGATATTGCGCACCACGTGGCCGTGCAGGCGGGTCCACGCCCTGGCATCGGTGCCGAGCCCCGCGGCGGTCTCCTCTAGGGAATTGTGGAGAATGCCCGCCGGCGCGCCCTCCAGTGGATGGGCCATGGGATAGCGCGCATGGCGCCAGCGCAGGCCGTGGGATTCCAGATCGAGTGCGCGGAAGGCCGGGCTCGCGATGCCGAAGGGGTGACCGGCCGCGCCAAGATCAACGATGGTGCCCGGAAAGATCTCCGTCGACGATGCCGCTGCCCCACCCGGGTGGCTGGCGCGCTCATACACATCCACGCGCCAACCGGCTGTAGCGAGGCGGGCCGCGGCGGTGAGCCCATTGGGCCCTGCGCCGACGATCACGGCGTGCGGTTGTTTATCCACAGTCCTCCTTGTGCAGGTCAGTGGCCCCAATCTACCTATTCGCCCACACGATGGGTACAAAGTTATCCACAGGCTGTGGAAGAAACCTGTGGAATATTTATTTCACAGACTTATCCCCACCCTGTGGATAAGTGTTTTCACGGGCTTCCACAGGTGATTTTTCGGCCGCCGATACCGCTATAACCTGTGTGATCAGGGAAAACTCCGGAAAAGCGTTCGGTAAATTACAAGAATGTGGTTATCCACAATGTGGATAACTATTGTGGATTTCTTTCGCACACCCATTCCGGTGATCAAATTCCACAGTTATCCCCAAACCCCAGCTCGCAGGGCCAATAACACAATGATGACCGCACCGGTAAGAGCGACACCCGCCCAGCGCACGGATTTATTTCGATGAAAGAGGAAGAAGCTCAAGACAATGCCGGTGCACAACCCACCCAGGTGGCCCCACAGGGAGACTCCCTCTGCGACGAAGGTATAGCCCACATTGACCAATACGAGGACGATGGGCGCGCGCAAGTCCATCCCGCGTTGCCGGAAGACGCCCACCAGCATGCCCATCAGCGCAAAGATCGCCCCGGAGGCGCCTACCGTGGGCGTGCCAAAATCGAACCACAGCACCATGGCGGAAGCACCCAAACAAGAAACCAGATACGCGGCAATGTATAACCCGGTATCGAGGCCGCGCTCTACTTCCCTACCAATGAGCAGGAGCATCACCATATTGACCGCGAGATGCCCGCCGTCCAAGTGCATGAATTCCGAGGACAGCGCCGTTAGCGGCGCATCGGCGTACTGCGGCCCCCACAAGGCCCAGTCTTGGCTCAGCGTGGAGAGAAAGAAGGTCTCGCCCAATGTGCGAGCTTGTGCCGCGGTAATTGACCACGCGATGATGCAGATCGCGGCAATGGCCGAAGTAACAGGGGCGGTTCGCAAATAATTTTTCACCATGGCGTAGAAGCTGACCCTTTGTTGGCATTCGGATAAAACTAAACGAACCCGGCACCACAGCAAGGTGTGTGGTGCCGGGCGCGGTACGAGAAAACGCTTAGGCGATATCGATGGACTCGATGACAACGTCCTCGTGCGGACGGTCCATGCGGTCGGTGTCGACCTTGCCAATCTTGGAAACGACTTCCTGGGAAGCTGGGTCCGTAACCTCACCGAAGATGGTGTGGTGGTTGTTCAGGTGCGGGGTCGGCGCCACGGTGATGAAGAACTGGGAACCGTTGGTGCCTGGGCCAGCATTTGCCATGGCCAGCAGGAATGGGCGGTCGAACTGCAGCTCTGGGTGGAACTCGTCCTGGAACTGGTAACCCGGGCCACCGCGGCCGGTGCCGGTGGGGTCGCCGCCCTGGATCATGAAGTTATCGATGATGCGGTGGAAGATGGCGCCATCGTAGAACGGGCCGGACTGCTCGCCCTTTGCGTTCTGGGTGGAGTAGTCCTTTTCGCCCTTGGCCAAACCGATGAAGTTTTCAACGGTTACCGGTGCGTGGTTACCGAAGAGATCGATAACAATATCGCCGTAGTTGGTATGCATCGTTGCAGTTGCGGTCTTCTGAGTCATGCCAGCCATTGTAAAGAATTTACTTCCTCTCCGCTGTGCAAGACATAACGCTCTCAGCGATCGCGCTATCGTTCTCCCCTACTCAGCTGACAGGGCTTGTCCCCCAAATAGCCAGCTAACCACGAGGGCACCGGGATCTATGACTCCCTTGCTGCGATCGCCCAGATAGGACGCGCGCCCCTTCTTGGCGGCGATCTTTCCGGTTTCTTCCACACCCTCCCGCGCGGCCTCGTACAGGGCCTGGAGCGTTTGCTCGTCTGGGCGCTCCGCACCGATTTCTTGCGCCTTCTCCGCGGCCGGAATGAGCGCATCCAGCATGGTGCAATCACCGCGCTGCGCGCCGCCCAGTTCTTGAATGAACTCCGCCGCGCTGCTCAAACCTTCCGCTAAGGTCTCCGCACGAGCCATGTCGTTGAAGAAGCTGCCGAAGACCGCGCCCGAGGTTCCGCCCGCAAGAACGAGGAAGCGCTTGGCCAGGCCGGTGAAAATCTCATCATCCGAGCCGCGCAGCGGCAGTTTAATGCTTTCCAGCGCCGCCTCCATATTGGTACCGAAGTCTCCATCGCCGGCCTTGCGGTCGAGCTCGGTCAGCTCCTCGATGGAAGATTGCACCCGGTCAACGAAGTCACTCAACCACTGGTTCTCTTCGCCTTCGGTGGGCAGTTCATCTTCAAAGGTAGTCCGCGCCGATTCCACCTGCTTTGTACCGCCCAAGGTATGCGGCCAGGCGGGGGCTTGGGTTGGGGCATCGATAAGCTCGAGCAGCTCGTCGTCCGCCTTGAGCAGCGTGATGGATACGCCGTGCATATTGACCGCGGTGACGAAGTTGCCCACCATGGAGCGCACTACCGTAATCCCCTTCTCCGCTAGCTGCGCGGAAGCCTCGCCAAAGACCAGGCTCAGCTCCAAAGGCGTGGTGCCGCCCAAGCCATTGACTAGGCACACCACCTCGTCGCCGCTGCTGATGTCGAGGGCAGCACCCAGCTTTTCCAGCACGGTGGCCACGATGGCATGGGCATTATCAACCTTCTCCGTGTGCGTGCCAGGCTCGCCATGGATCCCCACGCCGACTTCCATGTGCCCGTCATCCAGATCAAAGGTCTCGCGCCCCGTGGTGGGCAAAAAGCCGGATCCCAGTGCCACGGACATGCTGCGGGATTGATCGGCGGTCCGTTTCGCAAGCTCGGTGACCTTATCCAAGTCATCGCCGCGGTACGCCGCGGCACCGGCCGCCTTTTCCACCAGGATCGTGGCACCCGTACCGCGCCGGCCAGGGCCCTCGCCGGTGCCTTCGGTAGCAATATCATCGGCAACCAAGACGGAACGAGTATCTACGGCCTCTGCAGCATTGCGCGCCACGGTGAAGTTCATGACATCGCCGGTGTAATTCTTCACAATGTGCAGCACTCCCCTGCCCTGATCGGCCCACTGCGTGGCTTCGCTGACCTGAACCGCATTCGGGGAGGTAAACAGCAGGCCCGGGCAGGCAGCGGCGAGCATGCCTTGCCCAATGAAGCCGGCGTGCATGGGCTCGTGGCCGGATCCGCCACCGGAGATGACCGCGACCGCCGGTTTATCATCGGCTGTGCGCAGCGGGGTGCTGCGCCCAATAAAACCCGCGTCGTGCCAGGTGGCATCGGGATGCTGGGCGATGAACCCGGCCAGGGAGTCAGAAAGAAAGGATTCTTGGCTATTGCGAAATGCTGAATGCTTCATAGCGCCCACGGTAATCCGGTTCCGGCCATAGCGTCGCGGGTGGGTACAAGATCACGAAAACGCTATGCAGACCGGCTGCATAGCGTTTTCTTTAAGAACCTAGAATTTCTCAGGTTCTATTTAGAGGGCGTTGCGCACCACATCGCGGGCTTCCACCATGTTGCGCAGGGAGGTTTCGGTCTCCTCGTAACCGCGGGTCTTCAATCCGCAGTCCGGGTTAACCCACAGGCGATCCAGCGGAACGTTCTTGAGTGCGGCGCGGATAAGCTCTGCCATTTCCTCCACGGAAGGCACGCGTGGGGAGTGGATATCGTAGATGCCAGGTCCAATCTCAGAGTGGAAGGTGTCATCGATATCCTCCAGCAGCTCCATGCGGGAGCGCGCTGCCTCGATGGAGGTGACGTCTGCATCGAGGCCGGCGACGGCGTCGATGATCTGGCCAAACTCCGAGTAGCACAGGTGGGTGTGTACCTGTGTGGTGGGCTTGGCCTCGAGGGCTACCAAGCGGAAGGAGCGCACTGCCCAGTCCAGGTAGGCCTTGCGATCCTGCTCGCGCAGCGGCAGCAGCTCGCGCAGGGCTGGCTCATCGATCTGGATGATGTCGATGCCGGCTTCCTCCAGGTCACGAACCTCATCTGCCAAGGCCACGCCCAGCTGGTCCGCGGATACGGACTGGTGCACGTCATCGCGGACGAAGGACCACGCCAGGATGGTGACCGGGCCGGTCAGCATGCCCTTGACGTGCTTTTCCGATAGCGACTGTGCAAACTTCGACAACTCGGTGGTCATAGCAGCCGGGCGGGAGATGTCACCCACCACGATCGGCGGACGGGTGCAGCGGGAACCGTAGGACTGTACCCAGCCGTTCTCGGTGGTAACGAAGCCATCGAGCAGCTCCGCGAAGTACTGCACCATGTCATTGCGCTCTGGCTCGCCGTGGACCAGGACGTCCAGGCCGAGGCGCTCCTGCAGCTCGATGACGGACTTAACCTCGTCCTTGAGGGCGGAGTTGTAGTCAGCATCAGAAAGCTCGCCCTTGCGGTGCGCGGCACGCGCCTGGCGGATTTCCTTGGTCTGCGGGAAGGAACCGATGGTGGTGGTCGGAAGCTCCGACAGGCCGAGCTCCTTCTGTGCTTCCTTGCGCTCGTTGAAGGCCGGCTCGCGCTTGACCTCGCCTTCCGGCAGCTGAGAGATGCGCTCTTGCACGGCGGCGTTGTTGATGCGCTCGGACTCGGCGCGGGTGCGCACGGCGCGGTCGCTGACGCTGTAGGCCTCTTCGGCTGCCTCTGGGCCCTGTACCAGGGCGACGACTTCCTTGACCTTTTCATTGGCAAACGAGAACCATGGGGCGACATCGGCAGGCAGCTTGGATTCTGCCTCGACGGAGTGCGGCACGTGCTGCAAGGACACGGAGGTGGATACGGACAGTTCATCGATGCTGCCGGCCAGGTCCTCGTACTTGGAGCGCAGGTCGCGCAGGTTGGCGGCCCAAACATTGCGGCCATCGACAAGCCCAGCGACGACGTGTGTGTTCAGGTTCTTGACGCGCTCGAGGTAGCCCTCATCCAGGGCCAAGGTGCCGACGGAAAGGTCAACCTGAACGGCCTCTGGCTTGAGCTCTGCGATGACATCGAGGCCCTTGCGGGCAGAGCCGTACGGGGTGGTCAGGTAGACCTGTGGGCGCTCTTTTGCACCCAGGATGGCGGAGTATGCCTGCTTGGTATATGCAGCCAAGTCCTCATCGCTGGCGTTGGTCAGGTCTGCAACGAGGGCAGGCTCTGCCAACTGGATCCACTCCACGCCGGCCTTGTGCAGCTCCGCCAGAACCTCCTGGTAAGCGGCAACGGCATCATCTAGGCGCTCGAGCGGGGCCTTGGCAGCACCCTCAGCCTGCTTGGATAGGGCCAACAGGGTGACCGGGCCAACGAGGTACGGGCGCACGGTGTGGCCTGCTTCGCGGGCTTCTTCTACCAGCTTGATAATGCGCTGTGGGTACGCCTTAAAGGCGTGGTCATCGGCAATTTCCGGCACGATGTAGTGGTAGTTGGTGTCGAACCACTTGGTCATCTCCAGCGGCGCGGTGTCCTTATTACCGCGGGCCAGGGTGAACTCATCATCCAGGGTTTCACCGGCAACGGCACCGACGGTCAGTGCGGTTTCGAGAACCTGGTCGTAGTAAGCGACGTCTGCCGGGATGGCGTAGTCCTCGGTCAGGCCGAGGTCGCGCAGGCGGTTATAGGTATCCAGGCGCAGAGAGTGTGCGGCGGACTCGAAGGTCTCCGCATCGATGCGGCCGGCCCAGTAGGACTCGAGCGCGCGCTTCAACTCGCGGTTGGCGCCAATGCGGGGATAGCCCTCAATTGTCGCCTTGGGGAAATTAGCGTTGGTCATTGTCTACTCCGATTCGGGTTAGTAGGTCGTGAGTATTGTCGGGATTGTTGTGGGTATATATATGGAGCCCGCTCGCCCCACCAGCCACGATGTCGCGGGCTAGTTCGGCGGTCAGTTCCATGCCGGTTTCGTATTCTTCTTCTGGGGTTGTCGCTGCCGCGAGCGCCGACCGCACCCTTTCGGGCACGGCGAGCCCGGACAGCTCTCCCATTCGCTCCACCCGGCGCAGGCTGGTCATGGGCATGATTCCCGGAATAAGGGGAATATGCACCCCGGCCAGTTGGGCCTTTTTGGTAAAGCGCAGGTAATCCTGGGCGTCGAAGAATAGTTGGGTAATGGCGAAGTCCGCGCCGAGGCGTTGCTTTTTGAGCAAGACGTCAAAATCTTCATCTTCGTTTTTAGATTCAACGTGCCCGCTGGGATAGCACGCGACTCCGACGGCCAGGCGGCCAGCGGCAAACCGCGCGGCTTGCTGCCTTTCTAGTTGCCGGATGAGGCTTATCAATTCATCGGCATGCTGCGGATAGTGCTCCGGCAAACCTTCCTCTGGCAGGTCCCCGCGCAGGGCCAGCAGGCCGCGGACACCGGCATCGACCAAGCGGTTGGTCCAGCCGATAAGTTCCGTGCGCGAACCAGCCGTGCAGGCCAGGTGCGCAAGCGGACGCATCGAGGTGGTGCGCGAAATCCGCTCGATAAAGGCCGTCGTCCCTTCGAGCCAACCGGACCGTTTGGAACTTGTCACCGCAATATAATCCGGGTGGTAGCTTTCCAAGGTTTCCAGCAAACGGTCGATTTTGGCTTCATCGGCATCATGGCGCGGCGGAATTACCTCGAAAGATAGCGCCAAACGCTCCGGCACCATTAGCTCTTCTTCACTCATGGAATCCAATGGTGCTGACGCCGAAAATCGCGGGCTCATAGTCACCTCCTTTTCCCGATCTCAATTGCTGTCTGGAGGAAAACGTACCAAGCTGTTCAGTTTGCGGGGTAGCACGCCGCTAATGGTATTACCTTTGCAGGCCCATAAACAGCGCGGTTGGCCAAAATCGACGTGAATATTAATCCACCAATCTGAACCAAGCGGTCTATTTTATGGGTGATTCCACCCCCTGAATCACCCGCCAAAACAGTGGTGGGGTGCCAGGCTGGCCACTATGCTGGATGGGAAAGGACAGATAAATCTCATCTAAGGAGCACCTGCACTCATGAACCCCACCGCAGTGAATATGGCGTTGAAGACCGGTTCCAACCTGTGGAAGCAATTGCGCGATTACCGGCAAGAAAAGTCCCGCGAAACGTATACCGCGCTCGAAGAGGCTGCCCAGCAGATGCAAAAGGAAGACAATAGCGCCTTCGATGAGGCCCGCAAGCAGGCAGGCGCCGTAACCCAGGCCGCGCATTCCCGCCTCGAGCGCGCCCTAGAGGAATTCAATAACTACCGCGAAGATGCCGTCGAGCGTTTCGATGAGGCCAAGAAGGAAGCCACCAAGAAGGCAAAGAAGGCCCGCAAGCAAACCAAGAAGAAGGCCACCAAGGCTGCAAAGAAGCAGACCAAGAAGGACAAGAAGTCTTCCAAGTTCTGGACCGTTGCCGGAATCGTTGCCCTGCTCGCCGCGGCAACCGGTGCAATTTACGCTTGGCTGCGCTCCAATGACAAGCCTTCCCAGACCCCACCGCGCGTGGATGACTACCGCGGTGGCACCCAAAACACCGCCCCAGATTCCACCTTGGTCTACACCTCCACCAGCGAAGCTAAGCACGAAGCCGATTCGGACCTCGCCGAAGAGGGCGCTGTGCGCGATGAGGAGCTCTTGGGGTCCATCGATGAGCAGCTGGCTAAGCACCGCGAGGAAGAAGAGGCCGCCGCGGAGGAAGCGGATACCACCCGCATCACCGATGATCACCAGAGTGAAGGCAAGCACCGCCTGCAATCTGACGAGCAGTAGTTCCTTTCGCACCCCCGCGGCGGGGGTGCAGTAGGCGTTGCCTAGATCTCATTGCTTTGCCTAATCAAAAATCTCCTGCTTGAATTCACCCATTAAGGCTTTCTACAAGGAGATAAACAATGAACTTTGAGTCTCTCACCGTCAAGCTCAAAGACGGTTCAACGTACTATTTCCCCGCAGGCCCAGTAACCGATGATCCCTCCCCGCGCGTGGATAACCTCCGCTTTGCCATCGATAACGGCGCTACCTTCCGCTCCGTTGACGAATCCGGTGAAATGCGCGAGTTCAACGGCGCGGACGTGCATAACTATCACTTGGCTTAACTAGCCCGGCGGATTCTTCATATATCCTGGGGATTATGGAAATTCGCGCGACACAAGAATCCGATCGCACTTATATAGCTCGCCTCAACTTCCTGACCGATACCTTCGGTGATGAACGAGGCGAGCTTTCTTCCGGTTTTGCCGATGATTTTTCCTTTTACGTGGAAAATTGGGAGCCCAACCAGGGAGGTTTCATCGCTTGGGAGGACCTCGTGCCCGCCGGCGGGGTGTGGCTCAGTTGGGGTACCGAGGACAATCACGGTTACGGGTTCGTGGAACCGTCCATCCCAGAATTTGCCATCGCGGTAGAAAGCCGCTTTGCGGGCCAGGGCATTGCCACCGCGCTTATCGATGCCGCCATTTCCCTCGCCCAGACCCTCAAAGCGCCCGGTATTTCCCTGGCCGTCCACCCCGATAATCCGCGTGCGCAGAAGCTTTATGAACGCTTGGGATTCGAGCATGTGGGTGTGTACGCCGAGCATTACATCATGGTCAAGCGCTTTTTATAACCCTATGCATGACTAAAGTCCGGATTCTTTAACCAGAATCCGGACTTTTCCTGTGGAGCATAGGAGAATCGAACTCCTGACCTTCTGCTTGCAAAGCAGATGCTCTACCAATTGAGCTAATGCCCCAGTGGCTTGTACTCTACTACTGCAGCCGCTCATTCCAAAAATGCCGAAGACACCGCGGCACAGTGATTTACTTCTATCACATTTATCACACGCGTTTAATCCATAATTCCCTTCGCAGTGGAGTAGGCTGGCTAATCGTGCCCATCTGTCCTCGTTCCTAGGAAAAGTATGCGTCGACTTCTTACCTCCGCGCTCACCGTACTCGCCACCGCTGCCCTTCCCGCCTGCGCCAATGCGCAATTCCTCGAAGGCACCCCGAAAGTAGCCGGCTCCTCAGAACCCAATATCCAATCCGCGGTTTCTGAGATTCAGACCGATATTCAAAGCCGCATCGACAGCACCCGCGCGCAGGCACAGGATCTTGTTTCCTCGGTAGCGCCGCAAGACGAGCCGCAGAACGAGGCTGCACCCGCACCGGATCCCCAGCCTGGGGCCGCACCGCAACCAGCCCCGCAGCCACAGGGTAACGGCGTAGATTGCCCGAATTGCGTGGCCCTTACCTTTGACGATGGCCCAAGCCCTTATACCAACCAGCTCTTGGATACCTTCAAGGCTAAAAACGCTCACGCCAGCTTCATGGTGCTAGCGGATCACGCCTACCAGTACCCCCAAGCGCTCCAGCGCATGCAGGCAGAAGGTCACACCATTGGCAATCACACCAAGACCCATCGCCAGCTCAACCAGTTAGCTTACGGCGATATTGCCCAAGAAATCGACGCCGGCAATGCGGCGATCCGCAATGCCACCGGGCAGAATCCAAAGTGGCTGCGCCCGCCCTACGGTGCCACCAATGAGACGGTTGACCAGGTAGCCAGGGATAAGGGCTTGTCGCAGGCCCTATGGAACGTGGATACCTTGGACTGGAAGATCCGCGATTCGCAGCACGTCTGCAATGCCGCCGTCCAGGATGCTAACCCAGGCTCCATCGTCTTGATGCACGATATTCATCCGACCACCGTCAATGCGGCCGAGTGCATTATCGACGGCCTGCGCGCCAAGGGCTTGGAACCGGTCAGCCTCGATGAGTTGCTGCGCACCCCGGTAGACGGAAAGCGCTACTACTCCCGTTAATGATTGATTTTTCCCACACAGCTGATGTCGTCGCTCCGCAGCTCCTTGGCTGCGTCATCACGCACGCTGGGGTGAGCATTCGCCTTACGGAGGTCGAGGCCTACTTGGGCACGGACGATGCCGCCGCCCATACCTTTCGTGGGAAAACCCCGCGCAATGCCGCCATGTTCGGCCCACCCGGCCGACTGTACGTGTATGCCTCTTACGGCATCCACCGCAATGTCAATATCGTGTGCGCACCCGAAGGCGTGGGCCAAGGGTGCCTACTGCGCGGCGGTGAGGTGCTATCCGGGATCGATACTGCATTCGCGCGCCGCGGCACCAGCGATTTTCATAACCTAGCCCGCGGCCCCGGGAACCTCGGAAAGGCTCTGGGAGCAACGCTGGAGGATAACCACTTGCCAGTACAGCTTTCTGAGCGCGAGTCTGCACCGGAATGGGTGCGCGGCCCGCGCATTGGCATCTCCAAAAACCAGGATGCAGCCCTGCGGTTTTGGATTCCCTTTGATAAGACCGTCTCCGGCCGCCGCGGCTATCCAAAAAATAATTAATAGCGGCCGCCATAGCGCTCGTCGGCTTCGATGGCTTTGATGATGCGCTCATTAATTTGGGTCATTTGATGGATCTGTGCGCGGGTCAGGTTATCGATAACGGATCGGCGGGCCTGCTTGGCGTGGCCCGGGGCGGTTTCTACTACCTTGTCCCAGCCGCTATCGGTAAGGTGCGCCATCGTCGTCCGCCCATCATTGGGGCAAGGACGCCGCACGACCCAGCCCTGGCGCTCCAAACGGGTAACAACCTGGCTCAGACGGGACAGGGAGCCGTTTGCGGTGATGGCTAGGTCTCGCATGCGCATCTCATGGTTCTCAGCCTCTGATAGCCGTGAGAGCACCGTATATTCAAAGAAGCTTAGCTTGGCATCATCGCGCAGCTGCGCGTCTAGAATATTGGTGAGCCGGACATTCACGCTCATCAGGGACATGAATGCTGCTAGTTCATCCTCTTCCAGCCAAAAGTCGTCCCGCTCGGTCATGAGGATTATTTTAGCAACTGGACTTCAATTCTAAAATAATCCCAAGTATCCGGAGCCCCGTACCAGTTATCCGAGCCTGGACTGATCCGCCTAGTGGCTGGTGGGTGCCAAGCGAGCTGGGTCCAATTCGATCCGGCGCAACAACTGCGCATTGAATGCCACCACGATGGTCGATAGCGACATCAATACCGCACCGGCCGCCGGGGAAAGCACGACACCGATGGGTGCGAGTACGCCTGCAGCCAAGGGCACGGCGATGATGTTGTAGCCAGATGCCCAAATAAGGTTTTGGATCATCTTGCGGTAGCTAGCGCGCGACAAGGTGATCATTGAAAGCACCGACCGCGGGTCATCGCTGGCGAGCACGACCTCGGCGGATTCCATGGCGACATCGGTACCGGCGCCAATGGCGATGCCGACTTCCGCGCGGGCCAAGGCTGGGGCGTCGTTGACGCCATCGCCAACCATGGCCACGGCCAGGCTGCGCTCCTGTAATTCGGTGACCTTGGAGTCCTTGTCCTGCGGCAGGACTTCGGCAAAGACCTCGTCAATACCCAGTTCTTCGCCAACGGCCTCGGCGACCTGCGTGGCATCGCCAGTGATCATCGCAACCTTGACGCCCTGCTCTTGGAGGGCCTGTACGGCCGCGCGGGATTCGGGACGAATCTTGTCTTCGACCGCGAGAGCGCCAATGATCTGACCATCGCGCACGACATGCAGGACACCTGCGCCGCGCTGGGACCACTCTTCAACCTGCGCATCGAACACCCCAGGGGTGGCAAGCTCTAGCTCGCGCAGCATATTCGGTCCACCGACGAGGACCTCTGCCCCATCTACGGTGGCCTGGATTCCCCGGCCGGCGGCAGCACTGAAATCGGTGCTGTGCAGCTGCTCCTGGGATGCTTCCGCGTGGTCTTCGGCTGCCTTGACGATGGCGCGGGCCAACGGGTGTTCACTATCGGCCTCGGCCGCGGCGGCCACTGCTAGCAGCTGCCCCTCGCTGATGTCCTCAACGGTTGCGACACCGGTGACGGCATGAGCGCCTTCGGTCAGGGTACCGGTCTTATCGAAGAGGACGGCGTCGATGGTGCGCATGCGCTCCAACGCCATACGTTCCTTGATGAGGACCCCAGACTGCGCGGCCTGCTCGGTAGAGATCGCAATGACCAGTGGGATAGCCAGACCGAGGGCGTGGGGGCAAGCGATGACGAGCACGGTCACGGTGCGCACCACGGCATCGCTTGGGCTACCGATAATGGCCCAAACCACCGCGGTAATGAGGGCTGCGATTAGCGCAAACCAGAAAAGCAATGCTGCGGCGCGATCGGCGAGGGCTTGGGCACGGGAGGAGGATTCCTGCGCCTCGGCGACCATGCTTTGAATGCCACCCAGGGCCGTATCCCCACCGATGGCCTCTACTTGGACGCGGACGGTGTTGTCGGTGGCTACCGTACCGGCGACCACGCGCTCACCTTTATCGCGGAAGATGGGCCGAGATTCACCGGTGATCATGGATTCATCGAACTCGGCTGAGCCTTCAACAATGGTGCCATCGGCAGGCGCCCGGGCGCCAGCGCGAACCAGTACTATGTCATCCACCGCCAGCTCAGAGACTGGCACGGTGTGGGTCTGCCCATCGATGATCTTCTCGGCTTCGTCAGGCAAAAGTTCTGCTAAGGCGTCCAAAGCGGAGGAGGCCGCGCCGAGGGCGCGCATCTCCAACCAGTGGCCCAGCAGCATAATGACGACCAAGAGGGCCAGCTCCCACCAGAAATCTAGGTCGAATCCTCCAATCCCTAAGGTAGTGACCCATGAGGCGACGAACGCCACGGTAATGGCCATGGCGATGAGCAGCATCATCCCGGGCTGGCGGGATTTCAGTTCCGACCAGCCGCCTTGCAGGAACGGCGTGCCGCCATAGATGAAGATGATGGTGCCAAGCACCGGGGGAATCCAGGCTGAACCATTGAATTCGGGTACGCCGTAGCCGAGCAATTCTGCGACCATGGGGCTGAAGATGACGACCGGCACCGATAGCAGCAGCGACCACCAGAAGCGGCTGCGGAACATCGCCGCGTGATCGCCGTGACCGTGGCCATGCCCGTGCTCGTGACCGTGGTGGTCACCGTGAGAGTGCCCTTCGTGGCCGCCATGATCTGTGTGTTGCGTATGATCCGCTTCCGCGGCCTGGTGAGCACCGGAATGCTCACCGTGTTGGTGGGAAGTACTCATAAAATTCCTTTCTTCTCCTCCCTGCACCGAGAGGAGTCCTAGCGTCGGTGGAACACAGTGATGGTTACTCTCCCCACCATATACCCCGGGGAGGTATATTTACAGGAACGAAAGGGGCCATTTTCGCATGAGAGGCGAAGTGGAGCTGCCGAGAAAGGCTCCCTACCTAATGGCACCGACCTGGACACACGAAAAAGTCCGGCTCCCTTAAGGAAACCGGACTGATGCTGTGGAGCATAGGAGAATCGAACTCCTGACCTTCTGCTTGCAAAGCAGATGCTCTACCAATTGAGCTAATGCCCCATTGTTCCGTGGTGGGCCTAGCTGGAATCGAACCAGCGACCTCATCGTTATCAGCGATGCGCTCTAACCGACTGAGCTATAGGCCCTTTAGCGGAACGAGATGTAACTTTACATACTACCCCGGAAAGAACACAAATCGGCAGCTCAAAGAGGTTTTTAAAGGCGCTCTTCGTTGGCCTAATGAGTACCCTACTTCGCGCTTAAAACCAGAAAATGCCGGCAACCGTAGCTGCCGGCATAGTCTCTCACTCACAGTGGTCTAGATGTCATCCAAGCTGACCTTTAGCCCGCCGAAGACATCCACGATGGCGTTATAGATGACGGCCATCAGCGGTGCGAGCAAGGTGAACAGGACGGCGAAAATAACGCCAATCAGCGCGCTGGCTGCGATCACCACGCCAAAGGTGACCTCAAAGCCGCCGCCGACGCCACCAACGAGGCTATTGACTGACTCCCATATGCCCACCTGGTGCAAACCGATGTACAACAGGCACACGGCCAGCAACCACGCGATGAGTCCGACGAGTGACAGGGCCAGACCAACGCGAAACGCCGAGGTGGGCGAAATGTGGTGGATGGTTACGTCTCGTCGTTCCATGTCCTACTCCTCATCCTTGGAGGCATCGCTTACCTTGTGGTGCTCTTGCTGGACCTCATCGACGGTCTTTTCGCCCTTGGCCACAGCCTGCGCGTCTTCCTCACCATCTTCTTCGACATTGCGGTCGATGGCAAGCAATTCGACATCATCGGCAAGGTCAACCAAGCGCACGCCCATCGTGGCGCGCGAGGAAGGACGAATCTGGTTTACTTCGGTGCGAATGACCCCACCGGCGGAGGTAATGGCGAAGATTTCATCGTCTTTGTCAATGGAAATGGCGCCAATGAGCTTGCCGCGCTTCGGGGTGTACTTGAAGGTCATCACGCCCAAGCCACCGCGGCCCTGCGGGGTGTATTCCTCAATGGCGGTGCGCTTACCGTAGCCACCGGAGGTAGCAACGAGCAGGAACTCGCCATCGTGAACGACGGACATCGCCAGCAGCTGGTCATCGCCGCGGAAGCGCATGCCCTTCACACCGGCAGTAGCACGTCCCATGGGGCGTAGCTGGTCGTCATCGGCAGTAAAGCGGATTGCCTGGCCCTGCTCAGAGGTCAGCAGGATGTCATCGCCCTCAGAAACGAGCTGGGCACCGATGAGCGCATCGCCCTCATTGAGGTTGATGGCGATAAGCCCTGCGGAACGAGCGGACTCGTAATCGGTCAGGCGCGACTTCTTCACGCGGCCCTGCTGGGTGGCCAGAACCAGGTATGGCGCATCCTCGTAGGACTGGATCTGAATGACCTGGGCGATCTTTTCCTCCGGCTGGAATTCCAGCAGGTTGGCCACGTGCTGGCCGCGGGCAGCGCGGCCGCTCTCCGGTAGCTCGTAGGCCTTCAAGCGGTAGACGCGGCCAAAGTTGGTAAAGAACAGG
Source organism: Corynebacterium sp. LaCa_23 (assembly GCF_058182375.1). Lineage (NCBI taxonomy): Bacteria > Bacillati > Actinomycetota > Actinomycetes > Mycobacteriales > Corynebacteriaceae > Corynebacterium > Corynebacterium sp. LaCa_23. The sequence continues at coordinate 11,834 of NZ_CP190825.1, read as the reverse complement.
ATCCAGTCGTGCGTGGAGCAGACGAAGAAGTTCTTCACAATGTCATCTTGCTTGAGCTCCGCACCGCGCACGCCCTTGCCGCCACGCTTTTGTGACTTATAGGTATCGACCTTGGTGCGCTTGGCATAACCGGTGGCGGTAATGGTAACCACGACGTTTTCGCGGGCAATGAGGTCTTCATCGGTGACCTCGCCGGAGGCAGGCAGGATCTCGGTGCGGCGCTCGTCGCCGTACTTTTCGACGATCGCCTCCAGCTCATCGTGGACGATCTGGCGCTGGCGCTCCTCGTGGGCGAGGATGTGCTTGAGGTCTGCGATCTCTTCTTCGATTTCTGCCAATTCATCGACGATCTTTTGGCGCTCCAGGGCGGCCAGGCGGCGCAGCTGCATCGCCAGGATGGCATCGGCCTGGATATCGTCGACATCGAGAAGCTCCTTCAAGCCCTCGCGCGCCTCATCAACGGTGGGCGAACGGCGGATCAGGGCGATGACCTCATCCAACATATCCAGCGCCTTGACCAAGCCGCGCAAGATGTGCGCGCGCTTTTCGGCTTCATCCAGGCGGTACTGGGTGCGGCGAACGATGACCTCAATCTGGTGCGCAACATAATTGCTCAGCATCTGATCCAGGCGCAGGGTGCGCGGCACGCCATCGACGATGGAAAGCATATTAGCGCCGAAGGAGGTCTGCAGCTGGGAGTGCTTGTACAGGTTATTGAGCACCACGCGGGCGACAGCATCGCGCTTCAGCGTCACAACAATGCGCATGCCCACGCGGTCAGAGGACTCATCTTCGATCTTGGAAATACCGGCGATCTTGCCGTTGGCTACGGACTCCGCGATATTGGAGATGAGGTTATCGGGGTTGACCTGGAACGGCAGCTCCGTGATGACGATGGTCTGCCGGGAACCGGATTCCTCGATGGAGGTCACACCGCGCATGCGGATGGAACCGCGGCCGGTGGTATATGCATCCTTGATGCCCTGATCGCCCACGATGAGGCCGGCGGTGGGGAAATCCGGGCCCTTCACGCGTTCCATGCAGGCCGCGAGCGCGGCATCCTCGTCCGCGTCTGGGTTCTCCAGCAACCAATAGATGGCCGAAGCCAACTCATTGAGGTTATGCGGCGGGATATTGGTGGCCATGCCCACGGCAATTCCGCCGGAACCATTCATCAAAAGGTTAGGCACGCGGGACGGCAGGACGTCCGGCTCGCTGGTCTTGCCATCGTAGTTGGGCGAGAAATCCACGGTATTTTCGCGGATATCGCGAACCATTTCCATGGCCAACGGGGTGAGCTTGCACTCGGTATAACGCATTGCGGCGGGGCCGTCGTTACCGCGGGAACCGAAGTTACCCTGGCCATCGACAAGCGGATAGCGCATATTCCAAGACTGCGCCAAGCGCACCAACGTGTCATAGATGGCCGAGTCACCGTGTGGGTGGAATTGACCCATGGTGTCAGAAACGGGGCGAGCGGACTTCACGTAGCCGCGCTCGGGGCGGTAGCCCGAATCGAACATGGCGTAAAGAATGCGGCGGTGTACCGGCTTTAGGCCATCGCGCACCTCAGGCAGCGCGCGGCCCACAATGACGGACATGGCGTAGTCGATATAGCTCGACTCCATCTCCTCATTAATGTCAATGGGAAAAATCCGATCAAAAAGATCGTCGTTATTGTCACTCATAAGGCCAAATTCTACCTTCTCCGGGCTTTATCGGCCTTATTTGCCGCACCGGTGGTATCACTGTGGTATCACTGGGGCATGGCAATGACATTACGGCTTACCGCAGAACAAGATCACGCCCTTACCCTCTTGGCCTCCGCGCAAGGCACCTCCAAGCACGAGGCGGTGGTGCGTGCCATCGTGGCGGCGGCCTCGCGTACGCTTGCCGATGCCCACGTGCAAGCCACCGCCCGCGAACTCCTCCCCGGCCGCGCGGATCTAGAGGCCGAAATCCGCAGGGCACGAAAGACCCACGCATGAGCGCCGAACAGTTGTACCTGCTAGCCCAAGAGTTTTGTGCCCGCTTTAATCTCCGCATCATCAACCATTCCGCCTTGGTGGCCGCCGCCGCTGCCAGCACCGCGCGCCTAGAGGGCATAGCCATTCACGGCGATGAGCAGCAGGCAGCTCAAGCCATGGCGGAGGTTTTAGAAAAGGTGCCAGCGTTAAACGCTGGAAATCAGACCTTCGCACAGTACTGCGCCCGCGTCTATATGGCCACTAAATTCGCGTAAGGTATGGCACCATGGCTCACCTTTCTACCTTGATGCATGGATCCACCCGCACCGAGTTCATCGCCGAGTGCGGGGATCTCGTTGAAAAAGTCGCCGCCTCCCAATCCGGCATTTCCGGCATGGCCATTAAAGGCGGATTGGCCGCCGCCAAAAAGGCCGATGCCAATGTCGTCCCCAAGGCGCTGGAGCGGATCCTGCCGGATGTCCTCGATGCCCTGGATCCACGATGGCAGGACTTTGCGGAAAGCGGGAAGGATGATTTCGGCGCCTTCCTTGAACCGCGGCAAGAAGAGGTCAGCGATGAAATTATGAATATCGCAGATAAGCACGTAGAAAAGGTGAACTCCGCCGCACTGCGCAAACCCTATAATTCCCTGCGCGGCAAGGCCACCAAGATCTTAAGCCCGGAAGTTCCTGCATTCGGCCGCGTCGTGCAAAAGCACATGTAAATAAATAATTTCCACTGCTTTTCCTGCGGTTGAAGGTTATCTGGGCTGCGGAGTATAAGTGTGGAAGTGACTTATTCCCCGCATCATAAATCGTCGACATCAGAAGCAAACCGCACCGATTACCCCGCCGGCCAAGACCCCGCCCGCTGGCGGGTTCTTATTATTGTGCTGGTCACGGTGTTTATGTCACTGATTAGCGTGTCCATCGTGAACGTGGCGCTGCCGTCGATTCAGTCTGGGCTTGGTGCCACGGATTCGGATGTGCAATGGGTGCTGTCTGGTTATGCGCTTACCTTCGGCGTGGTCCTCGTCGCCGCAGGGCGCGCCGGCGATCTCGTGGGGCGCGGGGGCATCTTCCTGCTCGGCATCGCCGTCTACACCATCAGCGCCGCCGTGGCGGGTTTCGCGCCGAATGCGCATTCTCTGAATATCGCGCGTTTTGTGCAGGGTGTTGGCGCCGGATTGCTGAACCCTCAGGGAGTGGGAATGATTCAGCAATACTTCCGCGGGGAAGAGCGCGGCCGCGCCTTTGGATACTTTGGTGCCACCGTGGGAATCGCCGTGGCCATCGGCCCGGTCTTAGGCGGCTTCCTCATTAAGATCGGCGGCCCTGACCACGGGTGGCGGCTGACCATGTTGGTCAATGCCCCGATCGGCCTGCTGGCCATCATCCTGGGCCTCATGTGGTTCCCACGCCCGCTGTTTTCCCGCGTCCGCGATGCCGCGGGCAATAAGCTGGGCATCTTCAAGGCGCTGGCCACCCTGGATCCCATCGGCGCGCTCATCCTCGGTGCCGCGGTCTGGTGTATCCTCTTTCCCTTCATGGACTCCACGGGGTCCCCGGCCGTGTGGTGGCTGCTTCTGGCAGGTGCCGTGCTTATTGGCGTGTGGGTGCTGTGGGAGCGCCACCACAAGGCCACCGGCCACCCGCCGATGGTGGATCTCAATATCTTTGCCACCTCGAGCTTCCGCAATGGCACCATCATCGCCACGTTGTGGTTTATGGGCATTACCAGCATCTGGGTGCTCGTTGCGTTGTACTTCCAAAATGGCCTGGGCTACTCCGCCCTGGCAGCCGGCTCGGTGGGCATTCCATCCGCGCTTCTCAACTCCATTACCGCTACCATCGCGGGCCGCAAGATTTCGCGCTACGGACGCATGGTGGTCATCATCGGCATGCTGACCACGATCTTTGGCCTCATCGCCACGGTGGCATTCGTCTGGGGCACCACGCACTGGGGAATGAGCGAATGGTGGCTCATCCTCTCCTTGGCATTTATCGGGCTTGGCCAGGGTGCCGTGGTCTCGCCTAACCAAACCCTAACCTTGGCGCAGGTCCCAGATAACTACGCCGGTTCCTCCGGCGCGGTCCTGCAAACCGGCCAGCGCATCGGCACCGCCATTGGCCTAGCAGTCATTACCGCCATCGTCTTTGCCATGCTCCAAAGCACCTCCGGAGATTGGCCCGTTTCGATCATGACCGGTTTTGGCGTCATCATCGCCGTCTGCTTGGTGTCCTTGAGCTTTGGGTTTGCTGATCAGCGCTCTTCCCGCAGCTAACCTCACCCCATAGTTAGAGCCCACCGTGGAATTCACGGTGGGCTCTAGCTTTTCCCTAGCCACTGCACGCACAGGGCTAGGCCAGCGATTTAGATATCCAGGAAGCGGACATCCTTCGCGCGGCGGGTAATAAAGGAGCGGCGGGCGGCCACGTCATCACCCATGAGGATGGAAAACAGCTCATCGGCGCGCTGCGCGTCTTCCAAATCCACGCGGCGCAACAGGCGCGTGGAGGGATCCAGGGTGGTCTCCCAGAGCTCGGAGGCGTTCATCTCGCCCAAGCCCTTGTAGCGCTGGATGCCGTCATCCTTGTTGATCTTGCGGTTTTGCTCCAGGCCTTCTGCCAACAGCTTATCGCGCTCGTCATCAGAGAAGGCGTAGCCAGGCGTGCCCTTGGACCACTTCAGCTTGTAGAGCGGCGGGTTAGCCAAGTACACGTGGCCATCCTCAACCAACTGCGGCATAAAGCGGAAGAGCAGGGTCAACAGCAGCGTGGCGATGTGCTGGCCGTCCACGTCGGCATCGGCCATCAGCACGATCTTGTCGTACCGCAGCTTCTTGATATCGAATTCCTCGTGGATGCCTGTGCCCAGCGCGGTGATGATGGCCTGGACCTCGGCGTTCTTTAGGACCTTATCCATGCGGGCCTTTTCCACGTTCAGGATCTTGCCGCGCAGGGGCAAGATGGCCTGGAACATGGAGTCACGGCCGGCCTTCGCGGAACCGCCCGCAGAGTCACCCTCCACGATATAAAGCTCCGAACTCCGCGGATCCTTAGAGCGGCAATCCGCAAGCTTGCCGGGCAGTCCACCCAGATCAGTGGCGGACTTGCGGCGCACCATCTCGCGCGCCTTGCGCGCTGCCATGCGGGCATGCGCCGAGGAGACGGCCTTATTGATAATGGCCTTTGCCTCTGCCGGGTTGGCATCAAACCAGTCATTGACGTACTCGTTAACCGAGCGCTGCACAAAGCCCTTGATCTCGGAGTTGCCCAGCTTGGTCTTGGTCTGGCCCTCGAACTGCGGGTCGCCCACCTTGACCGAAATGACGGCGGCCAAGCCTTCGCGGCAGTCATCGCCAGAAAGGTTGCCGTCCTTGTCCTTGATGAGCTTGTGCTCCTTGGCATAGCGGTTCATCAAGGAGGTCAAAGCTGCGCGGAAGCCCTCTTCGTGCGTGCCGCCCTCGTGGGTATTGATGGTATTGGCAAAGGTGTGCACGGACTGCTTGTAGCCCTGGTTCCACTGCAAGGCCACCTCGACCTCGTGGTCCTCGGCCTTTGCCTCGAAGGACACGATGGTGGGGTGAATTGCGCTCTTGGACTTATTGAGGAATTTTACGTAGTCCGTCAGGCCCTCCGGGTAGTGGAAGGTGATCTTCTTGCGGCGCTTCTTATCGGCCTTGGTGACGTTCTTGGAGTCGGCTTCCTCGTTGAAGGTATCGCCGGCATCTGGCACATCATCAAAGGAGGTCTCATCCGCGCTCGCCTCACCGGATTCCGCATCAGCGATTTCCTCGAGCTCGATCTGCTCTTCGGTCACGCGTTCATCAATAAGCTCGATGGTCAGGCCCTTGTTCAGGAAGGCCATCTCCTGCAGGCGGCGCGCAATGGTGTCGTAGTCGAACTCGGTGGTTTCAAAGATCTCCGGGTCCGCCCAGAAGCGAATTTTGGTACCGGTGCCGCGGGCATTGCCGCCTTCCACAAGGTCATCCGGGATAGCATTCTGGAAGTTTTGGTACCAATGCTTACCCTCACGCTTGATCTCCGCCTCCACGCGGGTGGACAAGGCGTTGACCACGGAAATGCCGACGCCGTGCAAACCGCCGGAAACGGCATAGGAATCGGAGTCGAATTTACCGCCGGCGTGCAGCTGCGTCATGACCACCTGGACGGTCGGCGCACCGGACGCGTGCATCTCCACCGGGATACCGCGGCCATTATCGATGACCTCGACGCCGCCGTCTTCCAAAAGCTTGACGGTGACCTTGTCCGCGAAGCCTGCCATGGCCTCATCGACGGAGTTATCGACGATCTCCCAGATAAGGTGGTGCAAACCGCGCGATCCGGTAGAACCGATGTACATACCGGGGCGCTTGCGGACGGCCTCTAGACCTTCCAGGATCGTAATTGATCCAGCATCATATGCGTGTTCTTCAGCCACGGATTCGTGCTCTCCTTTTGGCTATAGCTAATTCTAAGACTTTCACTATTCTACACGCATACCCCCTACTGAATGACACCCCACACCGGCCAGAGGTAGCTATGTGGCGCGCTCTGTGGTTATTTATCTTTTAAAGGGCAGAGCTAACCTGCTCCTATCAGCCACTTATCAGCCGTAGGTATCTTGCGATCCCTGCGGTTTCACCCACTGCCGACCCTCGTAATTGCGCTGCTGCCGCGGGCCATGGATCCGCAGCTCAGCGATGACATCGGGGCCGAGCCGGTCCGCAATTTTGCGCAGGATTTCCCGCTGCAGGTAGCGCAATTCCGTGGCCCAGGTGGAGTTATCGCAGGAAATGTAGACGATCTTGTCCTTGATTTTTTGCGGCTGCGTATGGGCGGCAATGCGCTCGCCCACCAGGCTTTCCCAATTTCCCATCACCCAGCCGTGCGCTAATTCATGCTCCCAGCCGCGGTGGGAAATCTCCTTTTTAATCTGTGCGCCCAGGCTCGGCACATCAATCTTTCGCTGCGGCCTCCTGCCATCGGCGCCGGTAGGCCTGCCCACCTGGTAGCCGCGATAGTTCTGCTGTTGGGCATCCGCCAAGGAGGGCACCGGCATCTTCGGCACTGGGCGCGTAAGCTTTGGCGGATTCTTCGAGGTAGAGCGCACCAACCGGAAGTATTGGGTGACGGGATCCGTGCGCTGCGTGCCGGTGTCCCCTTCTTCCTCACTCATGCCTCTTCCTCGCTATCCTCTCCTGCGGTTGCTTCCGTGTGCAGGGTGGAAATGCGCCCCTGGTCCGTATCTTCCACTCCTACCCGGTAACGCACAATAGGCTCCAGGTTATCCGGTAAGTCCTCATCCACCGCAGCGGTAATTAGCACCTGTTCTGCCGTGGCGGCCAGGTGAACCAGCTGGGTGCGGCGCTTGGCATCGAGCTCGGCAAAGACATCATCCAAGATGAGGACCGGATCGGATCCCCCATCCTCGCGCAGGAGCTCAAACTCCGCCAGGCGCAGGGCGATGGCATAAGACCAGGTTTCGCCGTGGCTGGCAAAACCCTTGGCCGGCTGATCCCCCAGGTGGAGCACGAGATCATCGCGGTGCGGGCCCACCAAAGAGATCCCGCGCTCGATCTCGCGCTGCCGGGCATTAGCCAGCTCGGTCAGCATGACCGCCTCCAGCACCTCGCGGTCAGAGGTATCAATAGTGGATTTATACTCCACGTGCGCCGGGCGCGACTCCGGCGCGAGGCCGGCATAGGCGGCGGGAATGTGGTCCAAGAGGGCATCGACAAGCGCAAGGCGCGCCGCAATGACCTGTGCGCCTAAGCGTGCGAGCTGGGCATCCCACGTATCCAGCGTGGACAGCGCCGAGGCGCCGTCGCTATCGCCATAGCCGCGCCGCAAGCTTGCCGATGCCGACTTCAACAACGCATTGCGCTGCTTTAATACCTTGTCATAATCCGCCTTAACCCCAGCTAGGCGCGGGGTTCGCGAGGCGATGATGCTATCGAGATACGCGCGGCGCCCCGCGGGCTCACCGCGCACCAAGGCCAAATCCTCAGGAGAAAACAGTACCGTTTTCACCACGCCGAGTAACTCGCGCGGGCTGCGCAGCCTGGTGCGGTTAATCTGCGCCTGGTTGGCGGCATGGGGTTTTATCAGCAGGTGAGTGGTTAATTCGCGCCCCTGGTTGACGGCGGTAAGGGACACCCGCGCGCTCTGCGCGCCCTGGCGCACCAGCGGCGAATCATGGGAGACGCGGTGGGAAGACAGGTGGGCGGTATAGCCCACGGCTTCCACGATATTGGTCTTGCCAAAGCCATTGCGGCCCACAAACAGAGTAATCCCTGGGCCCAGCTCAAGCTTTAGTTCGGGCCATGAGCGAAAATCCCGAACATCGAGATCCCGTATAAACATTAACCTGGCAGGCGAACCGGCATTAAGAGGTAGGTGAAATTGGTCTGCGGCGTAGGGAAATTGCCATCCTCATCCGCTTCCGGCAGTTCCTCTGGCTCCGGGATCATGATGGCGGGGCGGGAAGGCTCCGTAAACCCGAAGACCACGCGATCGGTGTTGATGACCGCCAGGCCGTCCTTCAGATAGCCCGGGTTGAAGGCGATGAGGAATTCATCGCGGCCATGGAACGCGCACGGCAGCGTCTCGGTGGCATTACCAGCATCGGCGCCGGCGGACAGGGTGACCTGGCCATCGGCAAATTCCATGCGGATCTGCGCATTGCGGTCCGTCAGCAGGGAAACGCGGCGAATGGCCTCTTGCAGCGGCGCCACCTCAACCGAGGCAATATTCGTGTGCGACTTCGGTAGCAAGGGCTGGACGTTCGGGAAGTCCGCATCCAGCATGCGCGTCGTGGTTTCGCGGTTATCCGCGTGCAGGCCAAACAGGCCATCAGCACCGATATTATCGCCGGAGCCCACCGCAATCTCGATGGGGATATTCAAATGCGGATCCAGGCTGCGCCCGGTATCTTGCAGGGTCTTTGCCGGGACCAGGAGCTTTGCTTCTACATCCTCAGCGGCCGGCTCCCACTTCAGGGTGCGCATGGCCAAACGGAAGCGGTCCGTAGCCGTCATCTCAATATCCTTGCCGTGGATATCCATGTGCACGCCAGTAAGCATGGGCAAGGTGTCATCCTTGCCGGCTGCGGCCGCCACCTGCTGGATGGCCTCTGCGAAGAGCTGCGGTTGGATCGTGCCGGTGACCTCAGGCAGGACTGGCAATTGCGGGTAATCATCGAGCGGGATGAGCGGTAGCTCGAAGCGGGAGGACCCACAAGTAACCAAAGCCTTGGAATCTACCTGGGAGATCTCAACTTCCTTATTGGGCAAGGTAGCCACGATATCGGAAAGCAATTTACCGGCAACGGCGATCTGGCCGGGCTCATCCACCATGCCGGCGATGCGCACCTTGGTAGAAACCTCGTAATCAAAGCCGGTGAACTCTAAGCCGTTGTCATCAGCGGTGATGAGCATTGCGCGCAGTACCGGCTGAGTGACCTTGGAAGGCAGGCTGCGGGCAACCCACGCTACGGCGTTGGCAAGGTCATCTTTGGCAACGCGAAATGACACGGCTTCATCCATGGTGCGAAGAGCTCCTCTTTGGCGGGGTAGGAATGTGTAACTTTCAAAAGCTGGCTTCCAACTTACCGCATCCGGTGAACCTTGTAATTTTCCCTCCGCCCGTCCGAGCCAGCGCCGCGTGCTCGGGACCGGGCACAATTTCACACATCCCTTTCTACTTACAAGATCAGAGAAATAATTTAGTAGTAGTAATAAGCGCTGTGGGATCTGTGATCAACGGGGTAAATGACAAGTTCAGCGCGGCGATCCGGGGTGTGCCAATTCTTGTGATCTTGCTGTGATCAATTGGCCCGGAGTGTGGATAAATAAGCGGGTCATCGTTTTATCCACAGCCTGCACTAGTTTTCCACGGATCTGCACACAGTGCTGATCACAGGGGCGTCTGTGCTGGATAGGGCCTGTGGAATTTAAAACTGTGAGCAAAATCTACAAATTACATACATGAAATTACACAGGTGTGGATAACTCTGTGGATAGCTGTTCATACGGTCTTTACAGGGACATAACCGCAGGTAGGCGGCGGTGAAAGGTGGGGGCATCGGCAAGCGCGGCGCCTGCTTACAAAAATGGCGCCTTCCTGTTATTTAAGGAAGACGCCACCGAGTGGTTCGTTTGATCTAGGCGCGACCGCGATTCTTGATGCGCTGGGTCAGGGACTGAATCTCGTCGTAGGTATTGCGCTTTTCCGTCATCTCTTTGCGGATCTTGCGATCGGCGTAGATCACCGTGGTGTGGTCCTTGCCGCCGAATTGCTCGCCAATCTTGGGCAGCGATAGCTCGGTCAATTCGCGGCAGAGGTACATCGCCAGCTGGCGGGCATGAGCCACCGCGCGCTTCTTACCAGCACCGCGCAGGGTTTCTACATCAATATCGAAGTATTCCGCGGTGACCTCCATGATGGAGGCCGCGGTAATTTGCCTGTCAGCAGAATCCGGCGCGAGATCGCGCAACGCAATTTCTGCCATTTCCACGTTGATCGGCTCATTGACCAGGGAGGAGTAGGCGGAGACGCGAATGAGCGCGCCCTCGAGCTCGCGAATGGAAGACTCGAAGCGCGAGGCGATGAGCTCCAGGACGGAGCGATCCACCTCAGTGCCATCGGCGGCGGCCTTCTTCATCAAAATGGCAATGCGGGTTTCCAGATCAGGCGGTTGAATATCCGTAATCAACCCACCCTCAAAGCGGGTGCGCAGGCGATCTTCCAGCGTGGTGAGCTGTTTTGGCGGACGGTCCGAGGACAAAATGATCTGTTTATTGGCCTGGTGCAGCGCATTGAAAGTGTGGAAGAACTCCTCCTGCGTGGATTCCTTGCCCTCTAAGAACTGGATATCATCCACCATCAAAATATCGAGGTTGCGGTAGCGCCGCTTGAAGGATTCCTGGCGGTCATCGCGCAAGGAATTAATATAATCATTCGTAAATTCTTCCGAGGACACGTATTTCACGCGCAGCCCCGGGTGCAGCACCTGTGCGTAGTTGCCGGCGGCATGCAAAAGGTGCGTTTTGCCCAGTCCAGAACCACCCCAAATAAATAGCGGGTTATAGGCGCGGGCGGGATTTTCCGCCACCGCCACCGCCGCGCCATTGGCAAAACGATTCGAAGAACCGATGACGAAGCTTTCAAAAGTGTGCTTTGGGTTCAGCGAGGTTTCCCGGTTGGGATCGTGCGCTGGGGCCTCCCGGGGAATGCGCGCGGCATTCGCAGACCCGCCAAATTCTGGTTGCTGGCGGTTATAGTCCTGCTGGCTGGTGTAGTGCTCCGCCAATTCATCCAGGCTTGCCGGGGCATGGCTGGAGCGCCAATTAGGCGGGGTCTGACCTGCGGTGGAGTTGTTGTTTCCGCGGGCTGCTGCTGCATCCGTTTGCTGGGGGCGAGAGACGTAATTGTGCGCAGAGGAAGAATCGGTCTGCGCCGGTGGCATGTGCTGCGCCTGCGGGTTGGGTTGGGAGGAAGGGGTCTGCGTGCTTGCCGGTGCCCCTCCCGGTGCCGGCCCCGAATTCGACGGGTTAGCCGGCGGTTGTGGCTCTTGCGGGGTAGCCAGGGTAACGGCGAAAGAACACGGGCGACCAAGGTGGCGGGTAAGGGCCTTGGAGATGTATCCGCCGAGTTCATTTTCTACAACTTCTTTGGCGTTGACATTTTCCGCCGCGACCAGCGTGTAGCCTTCCACCATCATGATCGGGCGAACCAGCTGCAGGTAGAGGCGTTGCGTATGCGAAAAGCTCGGGACCTCAGAGTTGGGCTGTTCGGATTGCGCGAGCAGATCATCGACGATCGCGCGCCACACAGCTTCTAGGTTCGCTTGTGGTTCAGTCAC